>NZ_JAUTAM010000004.1:1625000-4703873 GCF_030818595.1 Siphonobacter sp. SORGH_AS_1065 | reverse complement strand
GGATTCGAACCCCCGGACCTGTTACAGTCAACAGTTTTCAAGACTGCCGCGATCGACCACTCCGCCAACCCTCTGTTTGTGTCACAAAAGTAGTGGTATTTGGGAGCTTTGTCAAGTGCTGTTTCGAAAAAATTATAGTTCTATTAAGTCTTGAACCACTACTTTCATTCTAGGTGCCTCACCCTCAGGCACTATTACAATTAAATTTTCTGAAGAAATTTCTCCATTTTTTAATAGATGTCCCACCTGAATGTTCGTCGTAGTGGTGATCATCTTGCCTTCAGCATTCTTTACGGTCTGTTTGTAGGGGATGACAAAAGGCCCGGCGTAAACCTGAGCGTCTTTCGAGGTGAGGCGTTTGCCCGTGGCATTCACGCATAGGAAGGCGGCGAGTAAATTCTGGTTCTGCTCGCCGAAGGCGGTTGGTCGTGGAAACAGGATTTTCGAACAGCCGCTATTATTTCGAACGTACACCCGCAGTTCAAAACGGTTGTAATTCTCGTTCTTGATTTCCATCTTTCGCTCGTTCGTAATATCAAAGCCGTATTCAAAGCCATTGAAATTCGCTGCGTGCTCAGTAGTCAGATCAATACTTTGCTGGGCGTAGCTTGCCAGGGGAGCCAGCAGAAGAAAAAATAGAACTTTTTTCATGTTGGGGATAAGGTGAGAAAATCGTCACCCAAATGAAAGCGATATTCAGCAAAAAAGGAAGGCCGATAAGCCTTCCTTTAGTAGATCATTTCTTGTAAATACTTAATTAGTCATCGCCAGTAATAAATCGGCCTGAGTGATGATGTGAACGCGATCAACTTCGTCACGAACGAGTAGGGCTTTGTTGTCTTTATCGATTAGCGAAGCCAAAACGTCGATGGTGTCGTGAAAGCCCACAAACCGGAAAGGTTTCTCCATAATTTCCTGAATGGGTAATTCCTTAATGTCCGGCGATTGAATTAGTAATGATAGGATCGTCGATTCTGAGATACTGCCCACGAAGTTACCCGTTTCATCAACCACCGGAATCTGACTGATGCCGTCGCGATTGAGCAGGCGGATCGCCTCGCTTACGCGTGCCTGCTGGGGAAGGGTAATGAGTGGCGTGTTGCGGTGACGAATGCGGATGAGATCGCGGGCAGTAGCAAAGGAGCGGCTTTCCAGGAACCCGTGGTCTTTCATCCAGTTATCATTGTAAATCTTATTCAGGTAACGCGTGCCGTGGTCGGGGAGTAGAATGACCATCACGTCTTCTTCTTTTAAATGCTCCCGAGCGTACTCCAAAGCTCCGTAAACGGCTGTTCCGCAGCTCCAGCCGACGAATAAACCTTCTTCCCGGGCCAGTCGGCGAGCCATGATGGCGGCGTCTTTGTCGGTTACCTTGAGGATATGGTCGATAAGATTAAAATCTACATTTTTCGGCAAAATGTCTTCACCGATGCCCTCCGTGAGGTAGGGGTAAATTTCATGCGGATCAAATTCGCCCGTCTCTTTATACTTTTTGAAAACTGAGCCGTAAGTATCCAGACCGACGGTTACGACGTCTGCCTTTTTTTCTTTCAGAAATTTAGCTGTTCCGCAGATCGTTCCGCCCGTACCTACGCCCGCCGCAAAGTGCGTGATTTCGCCACCCGTTTGCGACCAGATTTCGGGACCCGTGGTATCGTAATGGGCCGCCGAATTGGAAAGGTTGTCGTACTGATTGGGGTAAAACGAATTCGGAATATCCTGATTTAATTTCTTGGCTACCGAGTAATAACTTCTCGGATCATCGGGTTCTACATTCGTGGGGCAAACCACCACTTCAGCCCCCACGGCCCGTAGAATATCGATTTTTTCCTGGGACTGCTTATCGGCCATCGTGAAAATACACTTATAGCCCTTCGCGACAGCGGCCAGAGCCAGGCCCATACCCGTATTACCCGAAGTTCCCTCAATAATGGTTCCGCCCGGTTTCAGAATGCCCGCTGCTTCGGCGTCTTCAATCATCCGAAGAGCAATGCGGTCTTTCACGGAGTTACCGGGGTTGAAGTACTCTACTTTTACAAGAATAGTCCCTGGAATTCCTTTGGTAACTTTGTTGAGTTTGACAAGCGGCGTATTGCCGATGGTCTCAATAATATGGTTATAGTAGTGCATGGCTGAAAGAAAAATAAATCGATCAATGACCGAAAGTGTCAAATTCTTTAGATAGGAACTGGTAAAATTCCGTACTCAGGAAACCTATTACAGTCTATGACTGTTCGGATTTCGGGAGTAAATTTGTAGGAAGAAATCAACAATAGAAGTTTTAACCTTCTTATTTATCAATAAAATATGGTAACGGTATCTCAGGAAGCAGCTGATAAAATCATAGAATTACGTAAGAAAGACGGTCTTACGGAAGACTTTAGCGTACGGGTAGCCGTGAAAGGCGGCGGATGCTCAGGTCTGATGTACGATCTGAATTTTTCTTCTGAGCCGGAAGCGGGCGATATGGTATTTGAAGATAAAGGAGTGAAAGTAATGGTAGATCGCAAGTCGATTCTTTATCTGGCGGGCACCGAATTACAATACTCCGGCGGGCTGAACGGAAAAGGTTTTGTCTTCTTCAACCCTAACGCCTCTCGCACCTGCGGTTGCGGCGAAAGCTTCGCAGTTTAGTTATTGGTTATTCTAAACGAAACATCCCGAAAGTTAAAACTTTCGGGATGTTTCGTTTAGAGAGGCCCTAGTGATCTAAATAACTAAAAACCAACAACGGTTAACTATAATAACTCATCCTTCGGTATCCAGTAGCGATTTTTGAAATCCTGGATCTGGTCGTTTTTTACTTCGACTCCTTCGGCCTCTAGTAACTCCTGCATCCGATTTCCTCCAAAATGATGCTTCCCGGTGAGTACGCCATTCCGATTCACCACGCGGTGGGCCGGAACGTCGGAGAGGTGATGGCAGGCATTCATCGCCCAACCCACCAGTCTTGCTCCCCCTTTTGAACCAAGGTATTCGGCGATAGCCCCGTAGCTGGTCACTCGTCCGGGAGGGATAAGTTTTACTACTTCATAAATATCCTGAAAAGCGTCTGAAGAAGGCATCGTGTGGTAAGGTAATAAAAGAGTGAATAATCACACCTTTTAGGCGAGTATTCACTTGATCGGGTAATGATTCATTAAGATTCATGCTTCGCGTCCAGGCGATCCTGAATTTCCCGGCAGAGTTCTTCGTACCAAGCTTCGCCATAAGCACTAATCAGGGGATCTTTCAGAAATTTATAGACGGGCACCTTCAGGGCTGCTCCGTGTTCGCAGGCGGGTGAACAAATGTGCCAGCGGTCGTAGTTCAGGGCATCATACTGCTCATATTTTGTGACCCGAATAGGGTATAAATGACAGGAAATGGGTTTTTTCCAGTTGATCTTACCGTCTAGATAAGCCTGTTCAATGCCACATTTTAAAATGCCTTTCTGATCATAAACTGCATATGCACATTCCCGACCTTCAATCACGGGCGTAGAATAATCGCCTTCCCAATCTTCAACGTATACGCCCTGCTCTTCAATGGTTTTGATGCCTATCTCCGAAAGGTAAGGTTTCACCTGTTCGTATACTTCTTCCAGCTTAGGTAATTCATCCATTGAAAGCGGAGCTCCGAGGTCGCCCTCTACGCAACAGGCTCCTTTGCATTTAAGAAGATCACAAACGAAATATTGGTCTGCGATGTCGTCTGAAATGACGGTATTATCAATCAGTATCATGCTCGTTAGGGTGGAAAGTCCACTAAAAAAGAATAGCGGGAAATGATTCCCGCTATCAAAATTAACACTTGTCGGAGGGCCTGCGTTCACGCAGACGGGTAATTATTTGTTTTTGATCTTCAACCGTTGACCTGTGCGAATCATGTCTGTGCCCGACATGTTATTCCAGGAGCGAATTTGATCCACTTTTATGTCATACTTACGGGCAATACTAAACATGGTTTCCCCTTGTTGAACGGTATGGTAACGCCACTCTCCAGTAGTAGTAGTGGCAGGGATGCTGCTGGTGGCGGGGCGAGCGGTACCGGCCCGTAATACGTAACGATCGCCAACATTTACCTGAGGGAATGCTTGCAAGCCATTCAGGTCTCTCAATTCTTCGGGCTTCATGTTGTATTTTCTGGCAATAGCGAAGAACGTTTCACCTGATTTAACAACGTGATAAGCTGGTTTACTTTCGGAGGAAGGAGTTGCTTCGCGAACGGGAGCCACGGCTGTTTCTTCCACGCGAATGGGATTGCTCACGGGCGTACCCTTCACCAGCACTTTCTCACCCTTTTTAAGTAAAGGATAACTTTTCAGTCCGTTTAATTCCAGTAACTCATCGGGCTTCATGTTGTATTTACGAGCAATGGCGTAGAACGTTTCTCCCGATTCGACCGTGTGGTAGCTTTCGGAAGCGGCCTCTGTACGAACGGCAGGTTGACGAGTAGGAGCTTCTTCTCCAGGTGTAACTGGGTATCGGTTCGGATTTGTAACTGGACGGCTCACTACTTCGGGTTGTGTTCGAACTGGTTCTGTCCGAACAGGCTGTTCAATGGAGGGCTGAACTGGACGAGTAATAGAAGGATTACCTGAGATAATCTGGCCATTCTCATCTACTAATACTACTCGACCTGAGCCAGACTGAGCAGGTGTTGTGTTGGTAGGTACAGTTACTACTACGTCTGTTGCCGTAGTTCTTTCAGGCGTTTTTGTTTCAGTATTGGCTAAGACAGGAACTTCTTCCTTTGCTTTTTCGGGTTCTGGCAGAGGAACTACTTCAATCGCTGTTTTGCCGGGGCGGCGTTTCTTCAACCATAGTACTCGACCTGGTTGCAGAGGTTCGGTAGCAGAAGCAATGCGGTTTTTCCTTAATAGGAAGCTCAAACGAATGCCATACATTTGAGAGACATCCCAGGCCGTTTCTCCGTGTTGTAAAGTATGGAATTCTACGGGTGCACTTTTGGCTTTTTTCTGAATGTAATACACTTTACCTCCTACAATTTTGTCATCTTCTTCCATGTCGTTAATGGATAGAAAACGACCCGCCCGGATGTCCGCACGTTTAGCGATAGTTTCGTAGGTATCTCCATCCTGAGCAAGAATTCCATCTCTACCATTAATCTGATAGTAAACAGGACCGCTGGAAGCACGATTGGAGGGGGGGGTAATGCGTTTCAGAACCGGAAATTCAGGCTCTCTCGCTTTCGCTTTCCGGGCTGCCGCTGCCGTAGCTGTGCGATTAGCCGAAGGAGTATTAGCCTGCGAAACTGCTACGGGTGGAGCCGACTGATTGGAAGCAAGAGCAGCAGGACGGTTGTTGTCCACTACCACCAGCATGGTATAAGGGCGATCTTGGGGAATTTTTGAGCCGCCCACCCAACGGTTATACCGACGTAATTCTACTTCGTCCACCCCGAGCTGATCGGCAATTTGCGTAAAAGTTTTTCCACCGCTGGCCTTGTATTCGTAGAAAGGCGTTTGGCTGGTGCGGTATCCGCGTAACTCGTTTTCATACACTAGTTTGTGAGCCAGGCAACGCAGAATATAGCGATCCGTTTTGTCAGTAAGTGTTATTTCATTTGCTCCATTCCATTCCGTTGGTACCAGTGACCGAACGCCGCCTAGGCCTAAGTAATAGGAATAAAGGGTTGAAATCCAGTTATTTAAGGCTGTGTTATTTTTCTTTAAATAATTAGCCGCCGCCCGCGTAGAAGCATGAATATTCTTGCGTTCATCTATTTCATCGTCCACACGCAGGCCGTAATCCGTAGCCGTTTCTTTCTTGAACTGCCAGAAACCTACGGCATTGGAAGTGGAAACAGCATCGGGAGCGAGGCCACTTTCCTGCAAAACCAGGTATTTAAAATCATTAGGGACTTTTTCTTCCGAAAGGATATTTTCAACGATCGCGAAAGTAAAGAGAAGCCCGATCCAGGCGTGTGTTGAGGGTGGTCCGGTTCGACAAAAGGGCATAAACGTCGGTTTGGACTATTTGCTGGGCTCCGGCGTCGAGTTTTACGTTGACATTTGCAAAGGTAAGCCGCGTGGGGGCCTGAAAAAGCTGGGCAGAAGCGTATGCGTTTAGGACAAGAGTAAACGCAATAATAAGGATACCTCTAATCATGGTTGATCTGGTTAAGCGTTGTCCTCTATAACGAAGACCTGAACCCTAACGATTCAAAAGATTACTATCGGAAGGTAAAAATGCAGAATTATTTTTTTCGTACGACCATCAAGCCATCACGAATAGGTAATAATATATTTTCAACGCGATCATCCTTCTGAATTTTCGCATTAAAATCCAGAAGATGCTGCGTGTCTTTATCAATTTTCGCATTGGCCTGGGCTACTTTTCCACTCCAGAGTACATTATCAGCAATGATCCAGCCGCCGGGCCGTACCCGATCAATCGTCAGATCATAGTAGGTGGAATAACTGGGTTTATCTGCATCGATAAAGACAATGTCGAAGACTTCGTCCAGATCGGGTATTAAGTCGCGGGCATTCCCCAACCGGTAATCAATCTGGTTTTTATAATCAGACTGATCCAGAAATTCCCGGACAAAAGGTTCCAGCTCGGCCTTGATATCCATGGTAATGACTTTCCCGCCTTCCGCCAGACCTTCCGCAAAACACAGGGCCGAGTAACCCGTGTATGTTCCAATTTCAAGCACAACTTTTGGGCGAACCATCCATGAAATCATCGACAGCATCCGTCCCTGAAAATGCCCTGACAGCATTCGGGGGTGAAGAATTTTCACGTGTGTCTGCCGATTGAGTCTCTTGAGAAGATCACTTTCCGGGCTGGTGTGAGCTTCTGAATAGGCCTCTATTTCCTGATCAATAAAATACATTCTAAAACAAAACTAGGGAAAACCTTCTCACAAATGACATGATTTACTAGGTAATTTTACCAGAACATTTGTCAATGTTCTGGTAAAAAAGTAAGGCTACAGAATTGTTTTTCGTCAAACATTTCGTTCGCTAAGTCCTGTAATTCCTGAGCCGTAATGGCCTTAATATGCCCAAAAAGATTTTCCAGCGATTCAATCCGATGGGTATCGAGCAGGCTCTTGGCCATCATTAGCATATAACTCATGTTACCCTCTTCAGACATGGCCAGCTGCCCCATTAATTGTTGCTTGGTAATGTGTAACTGATTGGCTGTTAGAGGCTTTTCGCGTAACGTTTTGAGCTCCTTCTGAATCAGGGAATGGGTCTTGTTGAGCTGACTGGCTTCCGTACCAAAGTAAATGCCAAAATAACCCGTATCGGTAAACGGTGTATACTGAGCATCTATTCCATAAACCAGACCATATTTTTCACGAACGGAAAGGTTCAGCCGGGAATTCATACCGGGGCCGCCGAGTAGGTTAACCAGAAAGAAAAAGGGGAGACGTTTAGGGTCTTCCAGAGCATACGACTGACGGCCTATCGCCACCTGAGCCTGGGTAATGTTCCGGCGAACGGTTTGGCTTTGAGGCGTGTAAAGGGTAGGAGCCTGACGAATTCGCTGGGTTTTCTTTGCGGGAATATCCTTCAGTAGTCGTTCGGCCAGAGCTACTACTTTTTTGAAAGGTAGTTTACTAACCGACGAAACGATGATCTTTTCAGTATCAATATTCTGAGCAATGAATTCCTGGAAATCCTCGCGTTTGTAACGTTTCAGGCTATCGGCATCACCCAGAATATTGGCTCCTAGCTGATGCTGAGTAAAAATCAGTCCATCAAAATCGTCCTGAATGGCATCTTCCGGCGAATCATAATACATGGAAATTTCTTCCAGAATGACATTACGTTCGCGTTCGATCTGCTTCTCAGGAAAAGAAGAATGGAACGTGATATCAGTGATCAGATCCAGAGCCTTATCGAAATGCTCCGTTAGAACCGAGGCATGAAAGCAGATTTTTTCCTTGGTCGTGTACGCGTTCAATTCGCCGCCTACGTTTTCCAGGCGATTAATGATCTGAAGGTTACTACGCCGTTCGGTGCCTTTGAAAGCCATGTGTTCCCAGAAATGAGCGAGACCTTGCTGATGAGGCTGTTCGTCCCGAGAACCAATATCGAGCATGATGCCCACGTGAGCAATCTGCGTATGTGTAAGCTGCTTGTGTACAATTCTTATCCCGTTGGGTAAAGTATGTAATTGGTATTCTTCCATTGATAATCAGGGCCACATTTCGCTGTGAAAGGAATCCTTTCATCTTCCTCCTATCTCTTTGATGAGAGAATACAATTGTCGTAAAGAAGAGTAAGCGGGTATATGTTACTCAAAGTTAACCGACATTAAAGCAAAATGTTGATAGTTAATAGTGGTATTTAAATAGGATGGTATAGCCTAAATAAGTTTTTATGCGGAAGAAGTATTTGTGCGGCTCCCATTCATTTCAAACTTTTAAGCAGCTGCAAATATAAGAAGGAATGAATAACTGATTGGAAATCAAATAATAAACAAATGTGAAGGGCTGATCAGTACTACTGATCAGCAGAGAAGTATAAAATCCTCAAGGAGCATTGTTTTTTCTTGACGAACTTTGCAGGATGAAAATTCTGGTGATTCAAACGGCTTTTATTGGGGATGTAATTCTGGCGACCTCGTTGCTTGAAAAAATCCATTATCATTTCCCCGAAGCTGAGATTGATTTTTTGGTCAGACGAGGAAATGAAAGTCTGCTGAAAAACCATCCCTACTTGCACGAAACGCTGATTTGGGATAAAAAGTCGGGCAAGTACGCCAGTCTATGGAAGCTTCTCAAGACGATTCGTTCCCGGAAGTATCAGTATGCCATTAATATTCAGCGATTTGGTACCACGGGCTTGTTAACGGCCTTTTCCGGGGCAGAAAC
Organism: Siphonobacter sp. SORGH_AS_1065; assembly: GCF_030818595.1. Lineage (NCBI taxonomy): Bacteria > Pseudomonadati > Bacteroidota > Cytophagia > Cytophagales > Cytophagaceae > Siphonobacter > Siphonobacter sp. SORGH_AS_1065. The sequence continues at coordinate 4,695,038 of NZ_JAUTAM010000004.1, read as the reverse complement.
GACGGTTGGTTTTGATAAAAACCCACTTAGTTTTCTGTTTTCAAAAAAAATCCAGCACCGCTTTGATGGTCCGCACGAAGTAGAGAGAAATACGGATCTGATTTCCTGGTTTACAGATGCTCAGGTTTTTCCGCCGCGATTGTACCCTTTCGAATTATCCCTTCATCCTACCAGTCCTTACGTTTGTCTGGCACCTTCGTCGGTTTGGTTTACGAAACAATATCCAGAAGAAAAATGGGTGGAACTAATTCAACAGTTGCCCTCGCATTTACAGATTTATTTACTAGGGGGTCCCGGTGATCGGCAATTAGTGGAGCGAATTCAGAAAGCGGCCAATCGGGAGAAGGTTGAATCGTTGGCGGGGAAGTTAAGTCTCCTGGAATCAGCGGCTTTGATGAAAGGAGCCGTAATGAATTATGTGAACGATTCGGGTCCGATGCACTTATGCTCAGCGGTTAATGCTCCAACGACGGCCATTTTCTGTTCGACCGTCCCCACATTTGGCTTTGGGCCGCTGTCGGAGGTTTCCAGTATTGTAGAGGTTGAGGAAAAACTAACCTGTCGTCCCTGCGGCATTCATGGATACAAAGAATGCCCCGAAGGGCATTTTAAATGCGGGAAAGACATCCGAACAGAACAGTTACTCGGTGTCTTAACTACTATGTCGTAGTCATTGAAAGTGGATGGTTCCCTCGCTTTGAGGATTTAGCCTGCCTTCTTGTTTATTAAAATAAAACTGATGCAATTGATAAGTACCTTCAGGAAAGCTTCCTTTTCTTAAGGGAGTATTGACTACATACCCCTTGCGAGTGACTTTTCCAGTAAGTAAAAGTTGTTTGAGAGAATTTCTAAGTAATTGTGTTGGTAGAAAAATAGTATCCATTTCAGAAGCCATTACTATAGCGTATCCTTCGTCTTTTTTTAAAATACCCGGAGCTTCTCCATTATAGACCTGTACCGAAATAAATGGACTACTAAACGAATTATTACTTTGTACAAGTAAGCATTTGTGGAAACCCTGGTTTGTGATCTTCTTATTTTGAAAAGCAGTCAGAATATCATATTTGGGTAAGGTAACGAGAGGTGCCTTTTCTTGGTTAAAAAACGTATTATAATAATTTTCGTAAAATGCACTAGGCTGATATATTATCCAATTTTTATTGACCATAAAATTAATATAGCCAGTACTTAACAAATTACGCTGATTTAATAGGTTTATATAACTACTGAATTGACATACTCCCCATAGCAATGAACTGAAGACTAAAAAAACATAAGCAAAAATATGCTTATTGCGATTGTTATAAGTAAGGTAAGCTACGCAAAATAGCATATTAGCCAGAGCAATAATGGAATAAGGATAATATCGACTTTTAAAAATGACAAATATACCTTCTGAAGATCTCCCAATGGTAATAAAAGCAAATGTTATGAACATAAATAAAGAAACGGAAACGACTGCGATAGCATCACGATCCGTTCTCTGATAAGCCTTAAGAAGTACAAGAATGAAACAAATGATAATAAATAAACCAATATAGATAGCTGGATAAAAAAATGATATAACTGGTTCAGAATCAGAAAGATCTAAAGAGCTGTAATCAAAGTAAGTAGCTCCTGCCAAGCCTGTAATGATGTTCAGAATTTTAGTAGGTAGATTGTCAAAAATGCCAGAAATTTTACTGCCAGAAGGGGTTTCTTTCAGCGTGACATGGCTAAGGTATAAACCAATTCCTAAGGCAGAACTAACCACCCACCCCATGAGAGCCTTATAGTTTTTTAAAAGTAATAAAGCCAGAAAACCAGCAGGCCAGACGGCCATTCCATTCCCCGAAGAAAAGGTACATATCATACCCGCTACAATCGCAGGAAGAAACGAGTATACTGAGAGCTTTTCAACTTTACATAGAAGATAAATAGTTAGAAAGCACATAAAGGTTACTCCCAAATGTTGCAGTCCAGCCATCGTCCAGAAAATGGCTTGGTAGGAGGCGAGAGAAACTAATACGAATGTAATGCTAAGTAACCAGATCCTTGGAAAGGATTTAATCCAACGCTGGTAGAAGAAAAAGATACTCGTCCAGGCTAATCCCGCCGATAAGGCGAATAGTGGCAAAGATATTTTACCCGTAATGCCGTAAAGAATAGATACAAGAATAGTAAAAAATAAAAGCTTATGTTCGACAAAATTATTGCTGATCATAAGCTGAATTTTTTCTGATAAAGAACTGGAGTTATGAAGCTTTAGTAAGAATTCATAAATAGTGGGTAAATCATCTCCAAAGGGAACTGGAGAAATGAAATAATATATGAAGAATAGAAAATTTAATAATAATATGAAGCAGATTAAATAAATTGATTTATTATTAGGGGATATAGCCTTACTCTTGAATCTAAGTGTCATACGAGTAATCAGATATAAAGTTAAGTTAGTGTGGAAGAATACCAAAGTAAGTCACTTAACGTAGTTAAATAACTCGTTCCACAAGGTAATAAAATAAATATTCCGTACAGTAATTTAAGTATTTTTATTTATTAAAATAAAAGGGCAATAGGCAAACAGTGCTTAAAACTGAACTACAAAGGCCGGACTCGAACCGGCGACCTTCCTGTTTCCAGGACGTTCTAACCGAAGTATCACTGCTTTACGGCACCTTTACAAAGGATGCAGGGTAATAAGTAGGGAAATGATCTGCTCTAACCAACTGAGCTACCTGATAAATTTCAGGGCCGGGTTCGAACCGGCGACCCGATGAAACACTCCCTGACGACACCTGCGGAGTACTGAGCAGCCCTACAGTAAGGAGTAATGTTTGATACGGGGATTTGAGGGCTCGAACCTCCGTTGAAACCAGCGTCTCAACGCTACCCAAGAAGTAACCCGTTTCTACGACATCGTTAAGAGCTGGTTGAAGGTAATTAACGATAAAACTGGTTTTTGAGCTGGAAGTTATACTCTCTTAACATCCTTTCCAACGACTCCGCCTTATCCTCCCGACGCGGTTGATTCGATTCCATACTACTCATATATTCCTGAATAACTCTGACCATAGAACCTCTTTCTGCTTCAGCCACTTCCTGTGTTTCAAGTTCCTGCTGCTTACGTTCGAGGCTTTCCTTCGCCATGCTCAATACGGGAAAGTTAGTGTCGAACTGATCGAAAAGCTTTTCGACTGTAAGCTCTGGCAGAATACCTTGGCGGGCGATATCGGCGGATAATAACCCACGCAGGCAGTAAAAAACTACTTTATACGTGAATTTATTACCTGATGCGAGCAACTTCCAATGCGTCTTAGCCAGCGAGAAGTAATGATAATACAAGTTGCTGAAATTCAGGTGATTAGTTAGCTCTTTACTAAAAGATGACCAGTCGGGTAGGGCATTGAAGTAAATCAAATGGGCCCGAATCCATTCATAGGTGTTTGGATTCCCTTGGGCCAATAACCCAAACATTTTGTCCAGATCATAAGAGACAAAATCGAAATCTCCATCCATGACTTCAATGACATCCCGGTGCTTTCTGAAATCATAATATTGCTCCTGCGATTGGAGGTGAAATCCCCGCACGTCGTAGTCACTATTGGGACTGGCTATATTCCAAAGCCGACTCCCACTTTCAATGTAGAACAGCGGAATTCCCTTGTGAACAGTGAAAACCTTAGCAATCTGTTCTTGGATTAGTAAGTTCATGGTATGCAATAGATAAGGAGTAACAAGCGATTTGGGTCGGGGGACCGTAATGAGGACTCGAACCTCCATCCTGACCGAAGTCATAATGCCCACCCCCTAAGTGCTACGAAGTAACCCATCTCTACGACATCCTTAATTTCTGAGTTGATAGTTGCGGGTTAATGGAAAGTAATGAACAGCGATCTCTCAACTATAAATTCGAATAGTTTCAATAACTGATTCATAGTCTTCCAGTGCGGCCAGAACCCCGAAAATTTTGTCACTCCAGCCTGCAATCAAACAGACCTCATGATCAAGCATCTTCAAAGGAACCTGACCGTAGCCATTCAAATCGAACAGATATAAGCGAGCCTCGGCATGAACGTTAGCCTTATATTGTTTCCAGAGTCGAGACATGGGTTCATTACCGGTACCGGTGTTCCAGAGTTGTAAGTCGGTGAAGAACATGATTTTATCCACTTTTTCTTTCCGTTCCAGTAACTCCTTCAAAACCAGGTGCCCGTTCGTGGCATAACCCACTTCACCCTCGCGTTTGTAAAACTCCTGAACGTTTGACAAAATATTACGTGTGGGAACTGAAATGCGTTTCCAGGTATTTCCAAACATACCCACCTGTACATTTTCACAGCGGGATTGTAACATCATGGCCAGCATTAACCCAATGTCGTACAGTAATATTTTAGACTGCGGTGAGATAGGTCGCTGCATCGAGCCCGACACGTCACAGGCCAGCAGAACGCGGGTGTTTTCATCGAAACCACGAAAGTTTTTCGCACTGTGCTGGGCAGCACTTTCCAGACTGTCTAGCACTTCCTCAAGGTAACCTCGTCCATTCCAGAGCCTTTCCATCCAGTTTTTATTCTGATTCAAAGAACTCTTCAGGTTTAACAATTCACGATAGGCCGATAAGAATCGGAAGGGGAATTGTTTGGAACGAGCCACCTGCTCGCCATTGGATAAGGTTTGTGTTACCTTCTTAAGGTGAGCATAAGACACTCCAGCTTGCAGAATATTCCGCAGGTTACGTAATAAAGCCATGTACCCCAGCTTATTACTATCGATGAGCTCTTCCCATTTTTGACGAAACGCGATGGTCTTTTCTTTCTCCGTTTCAAATTTCTGCTGGCCCAGCTGTGATAATTCCGTTTCCCAGGTGTAGGGTGTCGCAAGCGTATGGGCTGCAATCTTATTGAATAACTCCTGTTGCTGCTGGTTTTTAGCTTTGGGGTGTACCAGAAACAAGGCATCCCGAAGCTTAATGGTTGTATCCCGATTGTATTTCGCAAATTGATATTCATCGAAACGATTAAATGCCGCAGCCAGCCCTTTCTGTATCTGCTTGGATAAACGATTCAGTTTTTTAAATCCTTCTCGCTTATTTAACGTCTCATAGCAAGCTAGTAATTCCGTGATTTCGTCAGCCCGGGTAATGACTTTTTCGGTTGCCCGAGCTACGGTATTATCACCGGAATGAATTCGGGCTAACTCTGTAAGTAATACCAGCGGAACGGAACGCATGTGCATTTCATGGCGGGCGTAAATCGCTAACTGAGCTACGAAACCTGGTTTGTTTAGAGCAATCAGATGGCGAATTCGAATCAGCCGCTCGTCATTCTTTTCGTAGAACGTATCATTCAAGGACCAGGTTACTACAGCCGAATACAATGCCATCGCTGAATCCATGCGGTACGCTTTAGCCCCTTCGTGATTCAGGATTACCTGGTTGTTTCTAGTAGTTGTATTGAATTTCATAACCTGTATTGTTTTGCTTTGGTGATACAAAGGTTTTGGGTGACTACGCAGTCTTTGTGCGTAGTAGAAATTATTTTCTATTTTTCTGAAAATTTTTTTCGATGCCCCTCAATCGCAACGCTCTTATCCGTTACCGAACCATTGATCAATGTCTGCAAAACCGATATCGTAAATGGACGCTGGACAATCTAATGGACGCTTGTTCAGAAGCTTTGTACGAATTTCAGGGAATTGAAAAAGGCGTGAGTCGCCGGACGGTTCAGGCCGACCTTGAGATGATGCGAAGCTCGAAGCTGGGGTATGAAGCTCCCATTATCGTCGTTGATCGGAAGTATTACACGTATGCGGATAAGAATTTCAGCATTACCAACATTCCGCTGAATGCTCAGGACATGCAGGTATTGAGTGAAGTTGCGGGCTTATTACAGCAATTCAAAGGCTTCAATCACTTCGCCGATTTACGGGAAATGGTGAGTAAACTGGAAGACAAGATTTATACCCAGCAGACGAGTAGTTCGCCCGTTGTTGATTTTGAGAAAAATGACCACTTGGTCGGCTTGAATTACATTGAAACCATTCGGAAAGCGATTGTTAACAAGACGACTTTGTGCATGACCTATCAGTCTTTCCGGGCCCGGCAACCCGCTACGTTTTGTTTTAGTGCTTTTTTACTGAAAGAATACCGAAACCGTTGGTTTGTACTGGGGCAATCGCATCAAAAACAGAAACCCATTTTAACCTTGGCATTAGACCGTATTCAAAATCTGGAAGAGGATAAAAAAGAAACTTACCGCGAGAATGACTCACTGGATTTGAAGACTTTTTACTCGGATGTAGTCGGGGTAACCAAAACGCCGGGACAAAAAAGCTGTGAAGTGGTTTTCTGGGTAGATCCGACGAATGCCCCGTATGTAATCACCAAGCCGATTCATGCGTCACAAGAGCTAATTTCCAGAGACAAAACGGGGTCCATTTTTCGAATTAAGGTGGTTCTTAACTTCGAGCTGGAGCGGGAGTTGTTAGGCTTTGGTGGAAAGCTGAAAGTGATAAGACCCTGTTTGTTACGTAGTCGAATGATCAAATGCGTGCAATCGGCTTTGGCTAATTATGAAAACCCACTCGCTGAAAGTAATGAAGATGAATGATTACCTAATAAACCTGCTTCTCCGTTAAATACCGCCAGAAGCGGCGGGGCATGCTTCGAACCTGTAGTTTAATATTCCGTCGGGAAGCGATGTTGGTGCTTTTGAAGTAATCCTTCCACAGCAACTGATACATTTCTTCATTCGTCTCCTCAGAAATGGGAGCGGGGAGATTACTGGTGTTATGCTTCTGGAAATCAATGTTAATAAGTTCCAGATTTCGCAGGTCATAATAAAGACCGTACCGCCGCTGGTGGTCATAAATAACCCAGGGCTGATCGGCGTAACGGTCTTTGAAGTGTTTGGCAATGAGTGGCAGAACGTTGTACTTTGGCTCTACCGGGGCATAATACATCCCATCGCTGGTTTGCTGAAAACGAATGAAGGCTTCCAGGTGATGCTTTTCCCGCTCTACTTTTCGGGCCGTCTGAGTTACGTATAAAACGGAATCATTCCCATAATTATCTTCTGGATTTTCTACGTCACTGAAGACGTAAACGGCAAATTGAAAAAGGTGCTGAAAGGCTTCGGGTAACTCAGACAGAAAGGTGCAGTAAAAATTTCGCCAACCCGCATTCGTCAGTTTTTTCTGTAAACCCGTAGCCACGCGGGTAGCTTTTTCAGCATCAGTACTAACAACATACGCCGGATTAAACGCACTTGGCTGGTAATGCTTTTCGGAGTTAACCAAAATAGCCCCCGGCTTGCGATTATACCAATCGAAGATCAGGGTTAACAACCCTTCCAGCGTATCGTCAAAAACATAAGTTTCCATCTAAAACAGGCTTAACTGCTGCGTAGCGGCTTTCTGAAACTTCCCGTGGCTATTGCCCAAAATGAAGTTTTTGATTTGCGTAGGTTGCCAGTCTTTTGAAAGAAAAGGCGTATCCGCACAACGGATGAAATATTTGGCCCGATTATAAGCAATGCCTAGTTTTTGCAATTGATGCGTGCGTAACTGCCCAAAGCGACGAGCGGCAATGATTTTCTGAGCAGAGCCTACGCCAATACCCGGTACGCGAAGAATCATGTCGTACTCAGCCTTATTGATGTCAATGGGAAATTCGTGCAGATTCCGTAAAGCCCAGCTTAGTTTGGGGTCAATTTCAGTTTCGAGATTGGGGTGAGCCTCATTGAGAATTTCTTCCACCCGGAACCGGTAAAATCGTAGTAACCAATCGGTTTGATACAAACGATTTTCCCGCAGTAAGGGAGGCTGACTCCCAATGGAAGGTAACAAACGGTCGTCTTCCCGAATGGGAACGTAACCTGAATAATAGACTCGTTTCAGCGAATAGTCTTTGTAAAAGCGATCGGCGGTATACATAACCTCCAGGTCCGATTCGGGTGTGGCTCCCACAACCATTTGAGTACTTTGCCCCGCCGGAACGAATTTAGGTGTACTTTTGATCAGTTTGGTATCTGCCTTATAGATCTGAATTTGCTGATTAACAAAATGCAGCGGCTTCTTTACGTCTTCGTGGCTTTTCTCGGGAGCCACCAGTTTCAAACCCGCCTCCGTTGGCATTTCTAGGTTAATACTCATCCGGTCAGCGTAAAGGCCCGCTTCCTGAATCAGTTCCTCACTGGCTCCGGGAATGGTTTTAAGGTGAATATAGCCATTAAAACGCTCCTCAATTCGAAGTTTCTTGACAATACGGAGCAGTCGCTCCATTGTATAATCCGCATTCTTGAAAATGCCGGAACTCAGAAATAATCCTTCGATGTAATTCCGACGATAGAAGTTGATTGTTAAATCAACGACTTCTTCGACCGTAAAAGCGGCCCGCTGCACATCGTTACTTTTTCGTGAAACGCAGAAGGCACAGTCGTAAATACAGTGATTGGTTAAGAGAATCTTCAGCAGGGACACACAGCGACCATCTTCCGTGAACGAATGACAAATGCCATTAGCTTTGCTGTCGCCCAAACCCTTATTCTCATTCTTGCGATTGCCTCCGCTGGATGCACAGGAGACGTCATACTTAGCTGCATCAGCAAGAATTTGTAGTTTTTCGCTGGCCCTGATTAAATTCATATTTATAATATTTGTGTAAATATATTAACTTAAAATAAGTAAAAACAGTTTAAATGAATATAATTAATAGTTAATGAATAAATATTTTACCTAAAAATCTCTGCCAGCGTTTACAAATGGTCTATGTAATAGGGAAACCATGTATTAGCCTCTCACTTTGTTGGGTGAAGTATTCATACCCCAAGCCTGTCATCCAGAGCGAAGCGAAGGATCTTATTGCATTTGCGGATTAGCTTAGTGATGAGGAAACGTTAACAACCCCAACACTGACCCAGTCCACTGAAGCTCTCTCACTTCATTCGAGATGACAGTTTAGAGGACCTGCCGTTATTTCATCAATTGGAGAAGGCTTCTAAATCATGGGTCTTGTACCGTTTTTTTACAGAGCACAAAAAAAAGACCCGGATTATAGTCCGGGTCTTTTTTTGATAACTAACAGGTTATTACTCCTTCTTATACTGCTCGATGATCTTGTAAAGAGCTTTCTGCGTCTCTAAACTGGTGAAGTATTCGAACAGCATAATGTGCATGTCGTAATTAAGCGTAAGGGCCGTTTCCAGGTATAAAAAGGCTTCGCGAAATTTGCCGTTATGAATCAGGTAAACAGTTAACTGATAATACAATTCCCCTTCATCCGGGCATTCGTCCAGAGCCTGATTAATAACGTCGATGGCCTGATCAAAATCGCCCTGTTCGTAGTACAAGAGCGACCATTTTACCCAGATTTCAACGTCTTCAGGAGCAATTTCAACACCAGCTTTGTAGGCTTCTTCCGAAGAAAAAGCATTTCCAATGCGTTGTTCCGTTTCGGCTACGGCGAGCCAGTAATCGGCGTTTTTCTTGTTTAGGTTCAGGGCTTTCCGCAGGTAATGCAGAGCCTGAAACCATTTGTTCATTTCATACAGACAAACGCCCACCCCGTACCAGCCTTCATCCCACAACTGATCCAGAGCAATGGCATCTTTATACTGCTTGATGGCCTCTTCATACTTCATTTGCTTTTCCAGACTGGCGGCCAGGCAGCAAATGGTTTCGGGCGTTGGATCTTCATTCGCCAGCGTTTTTTCGTAAGCTTCCTGAGCTTCCTGAAAACGATCCAGGTTCATGTAGGTGTTACCCAGATTGTAATATGCCGAGGCAAAATTTTTCTTCAGATACGTAGCATATTCGTAGGCTTCGGCAGCGTCATCGTACCGTTCCAGTTTCGAATAAGCGATACCGAGGTTATACCAGGCATTGTACGAAGAAGGATCACGATCCGTAAACTCCAGGTAATAGGGAAGGCTTTCTTCCAGTTTACCGAGTTGATCGAGGCAGTTTGCCAGCTCGTATAAAGCATTTTCATTACTCAAGTCGCCGTGAATGGCTTCGCGGTAATGCTCAATGGCTTCTTCAAATTTTCCCCATTGCTGGTAGGCCAGACCAATGTGGTAATGCACTTCATCTTTTTCTTCGGCGTAATCGAGCACTTCTTTGAGCATTTCAATGGCATGCTCATAGTCGCCGATCAGGCCATAAACCGTACTACGGAGATAAAAAATGTCTAAATCATGGGGATTGAAAAGGGCCGCACGTTCCAGTAGATCGAGAGCTTCGTCGTACCGTTGAAAATTGGCCATAATCTGAGCCTGATTTAGCATCAACTCTAATGAATAGGGATATTGAGATAACCCGTATTCGCAGGCTTTAAGAGCGTCCTCTAACTTGCCTTCTTCCAGATAGTGTTCAACAATTTGCTCGTAAGTATCCAGATCAAAGAATGAATCTTCCCGACTATTCAACATATTCTCAAATCGTCTCACAGAATCCTGTGTTGTTTCCGGGCGGTCGTCGAATTCAGGTTGTTCCATCATAAGGCAACGGGTATAATGACAAACGTGAATAAACAAAGGTGGTTCTAACTACTTGTTAAGCAACCCACTAAGCACAATCACACTAATTCACGTTATTGGTTTTCATGTTAAGGAACATTCTAAGATATATAGAAAATTCCATTTTCCTAAGGTTAGGCTTAAAAACTTGGATGAACAAAAGCAAGTTTTAGAAGCTTTCTGCCCTGAAATCACTCAGAATGAATTGAAGAGTTATTTGGACTTTTTGGGGGAGATAATCGAAAATAGGTTTTACAAGCGGCTTGGCTATTACTTATCCTATGTTTACTTAATCGATTGACTTTCGGATTTGTATGTATGAAAACCGTGGCTTTAAAACGGAGAACACAACCCTGCAGGGATTAGCTTTTCGTTGGTAGTATGGAATTAAGGAGAAAATCTTTGCTTTCCGAATAGCGTGTTGTTGCCAGCGAAAAAGCTGGTCGGGCCACGCTGGCAGCGGTACTTCATACTGTTTGACATTGTTCTCTTTCCCTTTTGAGTTCGCAGCCTTCCCAGCTTATGTAATTATCAGGTGAACTTTTGACGTTTACAAATCAGGTATTCATTAAATTCCTGAAAGCGTTTCTCTAGTCATAAGTAATTAGGTTTCTGCCGCTGCCAGCTTTTTTGCTGGCAGCAACACAGCTAAAGTCATCCAGACCAGGGTGGTTTATGCTGGCAAAAGGAAAATGAAGGGAGTTTAAGAGCCTGTCTAAAAATAAGGTTTTAATAAATGTTGCTTCCCCGGATTCCATCCAGGGCTATTTGAATATTGAACCCCGCTGGGATTGTTGTTATCATAAATTTACAACAAATAACCCCGGAGGGGTTAAACATGGATAGCCCCGGATGGAATCCGGGGACTAAGGCAGGTTCCATCTGCCGTTATCCCTCAAGCCTGTCATTCACAGCGAAGGGAAGAAACGCATTCCGATTCGGTTAATGTCTTCGGTTACAAATTTTAGACAGCTTTTCGCTGGCAGCAACAAGCTAAAGTCATCCAGACCAGGGTTTTTATGCTGGCAAAAGAGTTTAGATATGATCTATTAAACGTAAAGACCCGCCAACGAGCGGGTCTTTACGTTTAATAGATCACAAAAACTTGATTATTCCGCCCCGCTACCATCATCTAAACGATTGCCTAGACGTTGATACTGGCGATTGAACATCTGTTCGTATTTGTTAGCTTCATTTTCCAGCTTGGCATCATGCAATTGCTGAACCACTAAATTCATTTCATAGAGGTTAACCCGAATGTCCTGACTATCGCCATTGGATTCAATGAAATAATTCAGGTTTTCGTCGCAACGCTTCATGATCGTTTGAGCCATTTGCAGAGCTTTTGCTTTTTCACCTACCGAAATCAGCGGTCCGATGAAGCTTACCGAAATCTGATCGTAAGGAATAGCTTTGTCAGGAATAACTTCCAGACAGTGATTCAGAACGGCTTTAGCTTTGTCCAGTTTGTTTTCCTGAATCAGTTGATTCGCTAGACGATAAAAGGCAATACGAGCCGAAACTACGGGAGCTCCCCGGTACGTTTCGTCGTAATAAACCTTCGGGTTATTCATTTCACGCCAAGCCATTTTCGTCATCATTTTCTCGTACATAATGTCCGAGTTAACGAAGCCGTCACGGGCACCGGGTACTTTGAATGGCATCAGACGATACGCATAGCCTTCGAGTTGTAAAAACTCTTTCAGACCCAGGAAGCTTTGTGAACCTAACGTCGAAGCAAAGTAAATCGGACGCTCAAAGTTGTTGTGAGCGATGATGTCTAACTGAATTAACTCTGGCTTGGTGATGTCACTCTGACCATAACTCCAGGTAAGACGGTCGCTATTCAACAGAGGTTCGAATTCCTTAGAAACAATTCCCATCTGACGAATTTTCGTCGAGTCCAGTTTCAGCGAGAATACCGACGAAGGTAGCACGTTCATCTGGCCCAGGGTAGTCTGTACCTGAATAGCAGGGTTATTCTGTTTGACCAACTGAATATATTCCTGTAAGTCAATGCCATCTTTTACGTTCGGGTTTTCAGAGAAAGGAATCTGATCGTTAATACCCGTACGGAAGTTATCCATCTCCAGAGAAATCGGCAGGGGCTGAGACTCATACGTCTTCCGTTTCATCTGCTCGATATACCAGTCCGTACCTAATAAGGAAAGGTTACATACCCGAACGTCCGTACGGAAATGTTCTACTTCCTGAACGTACCATAAAGGGAACGTATCGTTATCTCCACCCGTAAACAGAATGGCGTTTGGGGCACAGGAGCTTAACAGGTTTTTCGCGAAATCGACCGAATGCCAGCGGTTTGAACGATCGTGGTTATCCCAGCTTTTCGCACCCATCATGATAGGTACTCCAATGGTTAATACGAAAGCTAAACCACCCGTAGTGACCATATTTTTGGAAACGCGACTGAGTAACTGTTGTAAAGCGATAACACCTAAACCTGCCCAGAGAGCAAAGAAATAGAACGAACCTACGTAAATGTAATCCCGTTCGCGAGGCTCGGTTGGGGGAGAGTTCAGGAATACCACCAGAGCCAGACCCGTCATAATAAAGCTGATGGCAACGATGAGCCAGTCTTTGTCTTTACGTAAGAATTGGAGCACAAATCCTAGCAAACCCAGAATCAAAGGCAACATGTAGAAATTGTCGTGGCCTTTGTTAGTGGCGATACTTTCCGGAAGGTTCGATTTGCCCGGACGCGTCCAGTCGGCCCACTCGTAATCACTTTCACGACCAGCGAAATTCCACATGAAATAACGCATGTACATAAAGCCCATCTGACGGGTGAACATGTAACTAATGTTCTGTCCAAACGTCGGTTTTACGTAACGCGATTGATCGGTAGGGTCTTTAGGTAATCCTAAAATAGAAGCGTATAACTGAGCATGGCCGGGTTGTTGAGACCACAAGCGGGGAAGAAGCATTTGCTGATCTTTTTCCCACACGTATTCCGGTTTGTAGTCATAAATTTTATATTGACCGCCTTCCATTTTATACATCGGGTCGCCACGTTTAATGTCCGTTACACGAGCCGTGAAGAGCGGTCCATAAGTTAAAGAGCGGCTTCCGTATTGTTCACGTTTGAGGTAGCTCAGGTAGCTGATGGCATCCGAAGGATTGTTCTCGTTGATTGGTGGATTAAAGTTCGCCCGAACCAGTACCTGGGTGTAGGAAATGTAACCAATGAGTACAAACGCCAGTGATAAAACCGCTGTGCTCAGGGTAGGGTTATTTTTCTTCTGAGCGTAAATAACGCCGTAAATAACGGCTCCGAAAAAGACTACTACGAAGAATATAACGCCCGTGTTATAAGGTAATCCAAAGGAATTTGCGAAGAGTTTTTCAAAGAAGAAGGCCAGACCGGGAATGCCAGGAATGATACCGGCATTGATAATACCCAGAATCACAACACCTACAACTAAGGCAGCAATCCCGCCGAAAAGCGTAGGCTTTTCTTTCTTCTTGAAGTAATACAGCAGAGCTAGAGAAGGAATCGTAACCAGGTTCAGTAAGTGAATACCGATGGAAAGACCCGTCAGGTAAGCAATTAAAATGATCCATCGGTTAGCGGCAGATTCGTCTTCAATGAGTTCCCAGCGGTACATGGCCCAGAAAACCAGGGCAGTAAAGAAGGATGACATGGCGTATACTTCGGCCTCAACGGCTGAAAACCAGAACGTATCACTAAAGGTATAGATCAAAGAACCCACAATCCCGGCTCCTAAGACGCCAATGCCTTCACCCAGACTAAGCTCATCTGCTTTTTTGTCGAAAAGCTTGCGACCCAGCATGGTGAGCGTCCAGAACATGAACAAAATGGTAAAGGCACTAGCCATGACGGACATCATGTTGATCCAGAATGCTACGCGGGTTAAGTCACTACCGGCAAACAGTGCGAACATTCTACCCAGAAGCAGGAAGATGGGTGCTCCGGGGGGGTGGGGTACCTGTAATTTAAAAGAACACGCAATGAATTCACCACAATCCCAGAAACTGGCGGTTTGCTCAACGGTCGAGGCATAGGTGAACAACGCAATGGCAAAGACACTCCAACCCAGAAGGTTATTGAGCCGCTGAAAATTTTTCATGAAGTAGTTTTATGCTAAATAATCTAATTACGGATGATGGTTGTAGGGATAGATTGGCCAAAAATAGCAAAAAGCCCCCGACCAATAGGGCTAGGGGCGTTAAAATCTGTTAAGTAATCTAAACGTTGGCTACCAGGAGATGGTTTTTAAAGAACTTTTGCTATGAAAACTAGACCTTATAGAAAATCCATTTGGATAGTTCTTTCAGCGTAACCTTCTTACCGTACATCAGAATTCCGACGCGATAAATCCGGGCAGCGAGCCAGGTCGTACCGATAAAGCCTAGCACCAGTAAAGCCATGGATAACCCAATTTCCCACCATTCGACCCCAAAGGGAATGCGAGCCATCATATTGACGGGGGAGGTAAACGGAATGATCGAAGCCCAGAAGGCAATTTTACTATCTGGCTCATTGATGATGAAACTCATCAGCATAATACTGATAATGAGCGGCATCGTTACCGGGAAAATTAGCTGCTGTCCTTCCTGCGGACTTTCCACTGCCGAACCAACGGCGGCGAATAAGGCACTGTAGAAGAGGTAACCGCCCAGGTAATAAAAGAGGAATAAGGTCAGGATTTTGGCCCAGGGTAAATCGCCAATGGTATCCATAATACCCATGACTTTGGAACCGGGGCCAGCTTCGCTCATTTGCTTCACGGCGGCTTCCACCTGTTTTTGACTGGCCTGACTGCTCAATTCCGTTTTGGCTTTCGATTCAAGTTTGACTTTCAGAAAATGCGTCGTAGCACTGGAAATAGCAATCGTTAAACTGATCCAGAGTACAAACTGGGTTAATCCAACCAACCCTACGCCGATGATTTTTCCCATCATCAACTCTATCGGACGAACCGAAGAGACGATTACTTCAATGATGCGGTTACTTTTTTCTTCAATAACCCCGTTCATTACCTGTGATCCCGAGAAGAAAACGACAAAGTAAAGTAACAGGGCAATGGCGTAACCTAACCCCATTGAAACGCCAGTATTACTCGATTTTTCCTGTCCCTCGGTTAAACTGTAGGTTTCGGCATTGACATTAACCCGGTTGTCTTCAATGATTTGCGTATCGATACCGGCCCGTTTGAGCCGCTGATTGCGAACTTCGGCCTGAACGATGTTCTCAATGTCGTTCTGTAAATTCAGGCCTACGCTTTTTTCAGAAAAAATTTCCAGTCCGTTCGGATGGTCAATAATATCAGCCGGAATATGAACCAGGGCCGTCACCTTATTTTTTTTAAGGTCAGCTTTCGCCTGCGATACAGGAGCTTTTTTAAAGGTATAAGCGTAGTCTTTACCGCTCTTGAATTTATCTTTGAAAAGCCCGGTTTCATCAATAACTTCAATCGTTTTCAGGTCGCCGCCTGCAAAAAACAGCAGGGCCGGGATAGCGTAAATGGCAGTAATTAATAGGGGTGTGATAAGCGTAGTAATCCAGAAAGAACGCTTCCGTACCCGCGTCATGTACTCCCGCTGGAGAATGAGGAGAATTTTATTCATAAGGTAAAGCAGGTTAAGGAATGAGGGCTTGCGTAGCGGTTTCGCCGACTACACGAATGAAAATGTCGTTGAAAGAAGGCACGTTTTCGCTGAAAGACTTCAGCTCCACCTGGTCAATTAGCTGAGCTAATAAGGCATTCACACTACCTTCAGGACCAATCCGAACATTGGTACGGTAGACGTTTGGTTCCAGTTCGGTTTTGGAAATTATTTCGTACGAGTAGGGTAAAACCAAAGAACCGACGTATTCCAGTGTATAGGTATTGTCCATAAACTGGCGTTTGATGGCTCGTTTTTCTCCCCGCAATACTACTTTTGATCGGTTGATAAGGGCAATCGAATCGCAGAGTTCTTCTACGGATTCCATCCGGTGCGTCGAGAAGATAATGGTAGACCCCTTCTGCTTTAATTCCAGAATTTCGTCTTTCAGCAGGTTGGCATTGATCGGATCGAAACCGGAAAAAGGTTCATCCAGAATAACCAGTTTAGGCTCGTGAACGATGGTTGCAATGAACTGACATTTTTGAGCCATCCCTTTCGACAAATCTTCTACTTTTTTATCCCACCAGTCTTTGATGTCGAATTTAATAAACCAGCGTTTGAGGCGTTCAGTGGCCTCGCGTTGGGAAAGACCTTTCAGCCGGGCCAGGTAAATCAATTGATCGCCAACCTGCATTTTTTTGTACAAACCGCGTTCTTCGGGAAGATAACCAATGTCGGCGATATGTTTGGGATGAAGCGGCTCGCCGTTGAGTAACACTTCGCCCTCATCGGGAGCCGTGATCTGGTTAATGATTCGAATGAGCGATGTTTTACCGGCTCCATTCGGACCAAGTAAACCGAAAATCTGGCCTTGAGGGATGTCTAGCGAAACATTATCCAAAGCCGTATGGCTGGTATAACGTTTATAGACATTGCGGGTTTCGAGTAAAGGATGGGACACCTGGCTGATATTTGTTGATGAATCAAAGCTAAACGATCTAAAGCAGAAGGCTTGTTTTATTGCATCAAATTACTCAAAAAAGGGATGAACGGCTAAAAACACAAATCAGCCTCCAGCTTTTACACCGGAAGGCTGATCTTTTATATCAATTTTAAACGTCAGAATGAGAGAAGGAAGGAAGTAGTTAAACTTGATCAAACTTTCAAATAGACTTTATCCAACGGCTTCAAACTATGCCTCCTTTACCAGTATCTTTCGCGGATGTTAAAAAGTACCCATAACTCAAAAGTTGAGAAGAGGAGCGTGAATAGAATCTCTCCGATGCCAAAGTCCAGCACACCTGACAGAAGATTTAAAACGGTGCTAATCAGAACGGCAAAATAAAGGAAATTCCATCCCCGGCGACGATTGGCACGCAGCGACGTAAATGCCAGCAACGATAGAATAGAAGTAACCGCCGTGGCTAATAATGAAAAGGTGGCCTCGGTAGTCACACCATAAGAAATAGCGTAAGAATCACTGTATACTTTAATGAGGCGGACAATACCTAAAATGCCATTGATAAGGGCTATCCAAGGCATTACCTGAACAAATCCATCTTTAACATTGAATGGCATAGGGGGGAGCTTACGAAGGAAAAGCGGTTCCAGTTCAGCTTCCAGGGGTAACTTGGATTTCATAACGAGATTTGGTTGATGGGATTGCGTTAGCGGCTGCAAACATGTCTCAATTCTACAAGAAAGGACGTAACTTTCAAATGGATTCGTCTAAAAAGGGCGTTATATTGGGGGTTTTTTTAGTATTTTTTGCGAAAAATAGATGCGAGGGCTTGTGAAATGTGAGTTAGTGATGCACTATCTTTACCCGAAAGGGTCAACAAACCATTGTCTTTTACCTGAATTTTCTCTATGAAACTTTCTATTACCTGGCGTATTTTTATTGGATTGGTTTTGGGTGTTATCGTGGGATTGGCAGTCCACACGGCTTATGATTCGGGCAGCCCAGCCGACCAGGAAACACTGGCTACGTGGAGTAAAAACCTTCAGATTTTAAGTAAGGTTTTTCTTCGAATGATTAAAATGATTATCGGACCACTGGTTTTCTCCATGCTGGTGGTAGGCATTGCGAAATTAGGAGATTTCAAGTTAGTAGGTCGCATTGGCGGTAAAACCTTAGGTTACTTTCTCTTCGCTACGGTTCTTTCGTTACTAACCGGCTTAATTACAGTCAACCTGCTGAAACCCGGTAAGGTGATGCAGTTACCCCTGCCTCCCTCGGGAACCGATATCGGGGTAGAAGCCAAGAAATTTTCGGTTGAATCGTTTTTCTACCACATTTTCCCACAAAGTATCGTGGAATCGATGGCGGCGAATGAAATTCTTCAAATTGTTGTCTTCTCGATCTTCTTTGGTATTGCAACCGCCGCCATTGGTGAAACGGGCAAGGTAGTTATCAAAGCCCTGGATGCGGTTTCGCACGTGATGTTCAAAATCGTTTCATACGTGATGGGCTTTGCTCCCTTCGGCGTCTTTGGAGCAATTGCCGCCGTAGTAGCAACCGAAGGTCTGGGGATTTTTATAGGATATGCGTATCTGATTTTCAGCTTCTTTATCGGCCTGTTCTTCTTTATCTTTATTGTACTCTGGGTGATCTGTCTGGTTAATAAAATCCCTTACTTCAAGTTATTGGGTTTAATCAAAGATCCAGCTTTACTATCCTTCAGTACAGCGAGTTCAGAAGCGTCTATGCCTCAGACTATTGAGGCTCTTCGCAAATTCGGTTGTTCTGAAAAGATCATTAGTTTCGTGTTACCTCTAGGTTATTCGTTCAACCTTGATGGTTCCATGATGTACATGACCTTTGCGACGGCATTTATCGCTCAGGCTTACGGGAAAGACCTCTCCACAACGCAACAAATTACCATGCTGGCCACGCTGATGTTGAGTAGTAAAGGGATTGCAGGCGTGCCCCGTGCTTCGCTGGTAATCATTGCCGGAACCATGACCATGTTTGATTTACCCATCGAAGGGTTGGCTCTGTTATTAGGAATCGATCAGATTCTGGACATGGGTCGCTCGTCGACGTCCGTAATTGGAAATGCCGTAGCTACTGCAGTAGTATCGAAATGGGAAGGAGAGCTGGACATAGCAAAAATGAATGGTACGGAAGATGTAACGGTATAAGTTACATCAAATTCATAATTAAAAAGGAGCCCGACAAGGCTCCTTTTTTTAATGCAGTCTCTTACGGTTGCTCGGCTCTGCCCAGTGACTGCATAGCTGTAGTCCTCTGGCCGTCTTATGAAAAAAGCTAACGTAGGAAAAGAAAGGTATCTTACCTGAATAGTCTACTTGTAATCGTCAGTTAGAGGCCTATGAGTGTCAATCTGCCGGAGAGTGCTATTGACCTTAGAAATAAGGAGCCTCGCAAGGCTCCTTATTCTATTCCTGACCTTTGGCGTTGGTAGCTCCTAAAGCTCCTTTTCGCATGTCCAGTTTCTGAATCAGATCGGCTGATAGCGGTTCTGAATAGGTTCCGTAAGCCATCACGAGTACACCTTTATGACCGTCTTTCGACTCGATGGCATAAACCGCAGACATATCGCCCGGATCAGTTACCCCTTCGAAGCGATACGCTTCTACTACTTCAAAATCTTCAGGGTGCAAAACCATCCCTAAAGACTGGTAATTAAGGGCACCGTTTTCAATGCTAAAACTTTCGGTATAACCCCGAGACGCTAAATCATTAATAGCCTCGGTTTCGGTGGTGTATTCATCCATGATTGTATGCGTTTAAAGGTTTACAGATGCTCTTGCGTAGGGCGGTTGATGGTTGGCAAGCCTCTTTACTTGTGTAGAGAGTATAAAAAATTAGACCACCTGAACGCCTAAGGCTAGGGCTCAGCCTGTATGTTTGTTCTAAAATCGTCTATCACTCATGTGGGAAGAAAAAGATAATCAACTCCAGCGAACATTCGAATTCAACGATTTTTCAGAAGCGTTTGCCTTTATGACTCGGGTAGCTTTGGCGGCAGAAAAACTGAACCACCATCCCGACTGGTCGAATGCGTATAACAAAGTAACCATTGCTTTGACTTCGCACGATGCTGGTCACGTGGTTACGGAAAAAGATCACAAGCTCGCGGAAATTATTGATACCTTCGTTTAAGTAACTGGAATGTCGTCATGGCTTAACTCTAATGATTTTTATGAGTCATGACGACATCATTGATCATAACTGATGAAATTGTATTTAGTGCCAACACCGATTGGCAATTTGGATGATATTACGCTGCGAGCGTTGAAGGTATTGCAGTCGGTAGATGCCATTCTTGCGGAAGATACTCGTACGACGGGTCAGCTTCTCAAGCATTTAAACATTCAGAAACCGCTCATGGCTCATCATTCGCACAATGAGCACGCGTCTTCGGGGGGCGTTATCAAAATGCTGCAATCAGGCAAGACCCTGGCTTTGGTGTCCGATGCGGGAACGCCCGGCATTTCGGATCCCGGATTTTTGCTGGTGCGTGAATGCCTCAAAAATGGCCTTGACGTGGAATGTCTACCCGGCCCAACGGCCTTCGTTCCGGCTCTGGTGAACTCGGGCTTACCAACCGATCGTTTCTGTTTTGAAGGCTTCTTACCCCAAAAAAAAGGCCGTCAGACGCGATTGAAAGCCTTAGTGGAAGAGGAACGAACCATGGTTTTCTATGAGTCACCGCACCGAATTGTGAAGTTACTTGAGCAACTTGTAGAAGTAGTAGGCCCTGATCGCCAGGCTTCGGTTTCGAGGGAGCTAACGAAGATGTTCGAAGAAACCGTTCGTGGAACCTTAACCGAACTGATTCAGCACTACACCGACCACGCCGACCGGGTGAAAGGGGAATTTGTGCTGGTAGTAGCCGGAGCATAAGTTTTCAGTTTGCTGTTTTTAGTTTTCAGTTAGTTCGCTTGTTTAGCGTTTTGGGTTTAGAGTTAAGGGAGGCGTCCCCAAACTCAAAACTCAAAACTCAAAACACCAAACTCAAAACCCTCCACATGTTCCTTCGTCGATTTATACTTTTCTTTTTACTGGCATTTCCGCTTGGGTTGGGGGCTCAACAGTTGAGTCCGATGGCTAAGGTTAGTTTGATTACCGTTGGCCCGGGTGACGAGATTTATACCTTTTTTGGCCATACCGCCATCTGGATCTACGATCCGGGGTTGGGAATCGACAAAGTGTATAACTACGGAACGTTTGATTTCCGGGCTTCTGGCTTTTACTGGAATTTTCTGAGAGGGAACCTTCCGTATCAGCTTTCTACGTCTCCCCTGGATTATCCTGATCCGCAGTATAGCTTGCTGGAATACTGGAAAAGTGAAAACCGCAGTGTGATCGAGCAGGTGCTGAACTTTACGCCCCAGCAAAAGCAGCGTCTCTTCGAATTGATGGAGATGAACGCCCGTCCCGAGAACAAGACGTATCAGTATCGACCTTATTATGATAACTGCTCGACTCGCCCCCGCGATAAGGTTTTTGAGGCTGCTGGAGATAGCATTCGTTTGGATGAAAGAGATACGTTTCTGATCGGTAAGTCGTACCGCGACTGGATGAACGATTATTTGCACCAAAGCTACTGGTCGCGATTGGGACTGAATCTGGCTTTAGGTTACCCGATTGACCGGATTACTACACCTAATCAGTCGGCGTATATTCCCAACAACTTACTTCGGATGTTAGATCGGGCCAGAATAATACGTTTGAATGGCAAGTCGGAAAAGTTGGTATTACAAACCAACACGCTTTTTGAAGCAACGCCCGTAGAAACCAGTTTTCTCTGGAAAAGCCTCTTCTGGATCGTGATGGCTTCCCCGCTGATTATTCTGATGGTGAGGAAAAACAAAATCCGACCCGGTGGTACGTTTGATCGAAGCTTACTGTTCATCACTGGCGTTTTCGGCGTGATTCATACCCTGTTATGGTTCGGTACCAACCACGGGATTACCGACTGGAATTACAGCATGTTTGTAACCAGTCCTTTCAACGTCATTGCTTTCATCATGCTGTCCCGTCGCCCGAAATGGCTGATGTATTATTTTATCGTAGCGATGGTGTTTGTAGTGGCTGGAACGATGTTACAATTCCTATTCTGGAAAGGTTTATACGGGTTATTATTCCTGAATATCACCCTTTTCTTACGGTATCGTCATCTCGCTTTGTATTGTAGAAAATAAGTTATTACCTAAAAAAGAGGCCGTCCTCCATTCGTGGAGGACGGCCTCTTTCATGTAGAGACGCAACTTCATCGCGTCTGGCTGGGAAATGGCAATCAATGAAAGGTTCCCACCATGGCTGGTGAGGACACCAGCCATGGCGGAAATGAAGATTTAGAGAAATTGTAAAAAAACGGCCTCTACCCAGACGCGATGAAGTCGCGTCTCTACGAAACCTGTTGTTCTACCAAATGCCTTTTTTCTGTAGAGACGCGACTTCATCGCGTCTGGCCGGGAGATGGGGATCAATGAAAGGTAACCCCATATGGTGTTTGTAAGGTAAATGAAGATTTAGAGAAATTGTAAAAAAACGGCCTCTCCCACCATGGTTGGTGTCCTCACCAACCATTATGCCTTTATGAATGGTTGGTGAGGACACCAACCATGGCGGATAATTCAAAAGGCCGTCATCTATTGGCAGATGACGGCCTTTTTCGTAGAGACGCCGATTCATCGCGTCTGGGCAGAGGCGGTTTTAGTTATCATTGGAGAGGATTTTCATCTTTCGGCTAAGACGCCATAAATGGACGTCTCTACTGTAAAAAAACTGTTTTTAATTCTCCCGAATATCCATCAGAATCCGCCAGTCTTTGGGAAGGTAGTTGTTCACCCGATTCGGTAATACCTTCACCCAGCCAAGAGAGTGGCCCTGATGGGTTACTAAATGCCAGCCTTTTTTCGAAGTTTTATACTCAAAATCTTCGCGTTTAAGGTAACGTAAAGCATTTTCCCGGTTTAATTCCAGCCGGGGAACGGACTTTTCGGAAACCAGCGTGCTTAAAGCCAATTCATGATCGGGAATTAAGTCTTTACCGGCCAGCTTCCCTAGCCGAATACCCGCTTTTCGAAGGTATAACTGTTGGCTAATAATCTCGAAATCAACGCGGTGATCAGGGTTCAATAAAAAGAAATCACCATTTTTTTCTACCCATTCGTAAGACTGGATATGATCGACCCAGTCAGAGAAAATTGCGGATTCCTGCTTGCGGGTTTTGCCTTTTCCGGCATAATTCATCCGAAACTGAACCTCGTCCTGATCTTCAGTTTTCTGAAAAGCAGCAATAAAAAAACCTTCTCCCTGTATCTGATCGGGCCAGAAACGGTAGCCGTAGTTTTTTTCTTCAGTACAAACTTCTACGATGCCCGCCGGCAAATCCGTGAAATTGAGCGAAGTACAGCCAAAGGATTCCGAAAACCAGTCCAGAATATCTTCGTTTTCCGAACGTGAATAGGAGCAGGTCGAATAAATCAAGACACCCCCTTCCTTCAAACAAGGCCAGGCGTCGGCCAGAATGCGTTGCTGACGTTGCGAACAGAGAGCTACATTCTCTTCTGACCATTCCTCAATGGCGTCGCTGTCCTTACGGAATAGACCTGAGCCCGAACAAGGAGCATCAATAACCAGTACATCAAAAAAGCCCGGTATTCGCTGAAAATCGCGGGGGTCGTTGTTCGTCACGAACGAATTTATTCGTCCCCACTTGGTCATGTTATCCGCCAGCACGCCCGAACGGGGGCGAATGACTTCGTTAGAGACCAGCAGGGAATCTTCATCCAGTAAACTGGAAAGTAAGGTGCTTTTCCCACCCGGAGCGGCACACAAGTCCAGAACCCGTAGGGGACCTTCGGGAGCCACTTGTTTAAAGAAGGCTTCGAGGAACATAGAGCTGGCTTCCTGAACGTAATAGGTGCCCGCATGAAAGAGAGGGTCCAGAGTAAAAACTGGACGTTCGGGCAAGTAGTAGCCGTACTCCGACCAGGGAATAGGCGTGGCTTCTGCCGGAGGATTAATAACCTTAAAAGGATTTAATCTGATGGAAACGGGGGCTGGCTGCTCGTGAGCTACCAGAAACTCGTTTTTATGAAAACTACTTTCATTCTGTAAGGATAAAAGCAGGGAATCAGGAAGTTGCATAAAGAATACTGAAGTATTTTCTTCAAAAATTTAACAAATCTACAATTCAAAGATGTTGTCTTTCGATTAAGAATTATCTATTTTCATCACTTGATGAAAAAACGAGCACTGCTTTTTTGAACCTTTCAAAGAAAAAATGCTTTATTTTGCTTCAACGATTGTCTTAATCCGTGAAATGAACTATTCAATTAAACAAGAAGACGGGTACCAATTCATTGACGAAGGGCAGGGCGAAATCGTCATGATGCTTCATGGCTTGTTCGGTGCTCTTTCAAACTGGGACTCGGTCATTAATACTTTCAGAGATCAGTATCGGGTAATCATTCCTTTGATGCCGGTCTATGAAATGCCTCCTCGTGAAGCAGGGGTCGAAGGCTTAACCGCGTTCGTTGAAAAATTTGTAACCGACCGTAATCTGACTGACCTGACCCTGGTAGGGAACTCTCTGGGTGGTCATATTGCGTTACTTTATACGATTAAAAATCCATCTAACGTTAAACGTCTGGTGTTAACGGGAAGTTCTGGATTATTTGAAAATGCCATGGGTGGTAGTTATCCTAAACGGGGTAGTTACGAGTACATCCGTGAGCGGGTCTCGTATACGTTTTACGATCCTAACGTAGCAACGCCAGAACTGATTGAAGAATGCTTTGAGATTACGAACAGCATTCCGAAATGTATGAGCATTGTGCAGATTGCAAAGTCTGCCCAACGGAATAACGTGGGTAAAGATCTGGATCAAATCAAAGTACCCACTTTATTAATCTGGGGCCTGAACGATACGATTACGCCTCCCACCGTGGCACACGAGTTTAATCGACTTATTCCCAATTCGGAATTGTTTTTTATTGATAAGTGTTGCCATGCTCCGATGATGGAACATCCCGATGAATTCAATGAAATTCTGGCGAAGTTTTTAAAAAGAACCAAAGAAGTTGCTTTGGTGGAAAATTAAAGTGACTTTGCATTAATCAATAATCTGTCTTATTTTAACAAGGAAACTATCGAAAAAACCGGATAAGCTTTCACATAACCCATACAAAGCCATATGCTCGCTGAAGAATTGATTGACCCATTATTACCGACTTTGCGACCTACCGATACGGTTGGGAAGGCACTGGACTGGATGCAGGAATTTCGAATGACTCAGTTAGTATTGGCTGAAGAAGAACGTTATGCAGGAATTCTTTCGGAAGAACGATTAATGAACGCAGACGAGGAGGATTTCCTGACGGAAGTTCAGCCCGAACACCCCGGTATTTCGGTGCAGCCTTACCAGCATATGTACGACTTGTTACGAACAACGCAGTTGTATCAACTGGATGTTCTGCCAGTAGTTACGGAAGACCAGATTTTTGTAGGCAGTATCTCCGTTAACGAATTACTGAAAAGATTCGCGGACGACTTAGGAACGCAGGAGGAAGGAGCCATCGTGGTGCTTCAAATGGACGACCGGGATTACTCTATGAGTGAAGTAAGCCGGTTGGTGGAATCGAACGACGTGAAGATTATTAGTAGTTATTTTAACAGTGGTAATTACGAAAATAATCAGTCCGGACGATTAACTCTGAAGCTGAACCGTCGGAACATCAAGGCCGTGATTGCTACCTTTGAGCGTTACAATTATGTCATTGAATCTGTCTTCACGGCGGAAGCTCTGGACAATACCGATCAGGAACGGCTGGATTTACTGCTTCGTTACCTAAATATGTAGATTAACTTTTCCTTAAAAAAAGGTCTCGCTTGCCAAAGTGAGACCTTTTTTGTTGAATTGAGAATGGTTTTTTAGAAGATTGGGTAGGATGAACTTTACCTATACAATCATGAAAAACAACCCTCATTCGGATGAATCTCACGTCCAGAAGCATAAGTTTTTTGAGAGCTTTTCTTCCTGGGTAACCAAAGCGACGGGAAGTCCGGCGGCTTTTCTGATGGCTCTGGCGGTAGTGCTGGTCTGGGCGATCTCTGGTCCCTTTTTTCATTATTCCGAAACCTGGCAGCTCGTAATTAATACGGGAACAACCATCATTACTTTTCTGATGGTATTCGTAATTCAGAAAGCTCAGAATAAGGATTCCGTTTCGATTCAATTGAAACTGAATGAGTTGATTGCGGCTACCAAAGGAGCCAGTAACCGACTCGTAGGTGTAGAAACGTTGGATCAGGATGAACTGGATATTCTTTGCAAACATTACGAAACACTGGCCGAATTAACCCGCAAGGCCAGCGATTTAAGAAAATCACACTCTATTGAGGAGGCTTACAAAGACACGAAAGATAAGCTCAAAGCAGAAGAGGGAGCCACCCCTGAAGCGATTTAAGGTTTGACAGGGTTGGTACCTTTATGATTTCTCTGTTTGTCGGATGTTTCCCCGGATTGTATCCGGGGCTATTCATATTTAACCCCTACGGGATTTTCAGTACATAAAAAGTAGTAGTGAATGCATCTATAACCCCCCCGTTTCCCCGGGGAAACGGGGGGTAAATTGCAATACAAGAAGTTACCTAGATGAAATGCAGGGGAAACCCAACCACGATACAAATAAGAAGATCACCAACGAACCTGTCCGTCTCCTTGAATTACCCATTTCTCAGTAAGCAATTTTTCCAGAGCAAAAGGCCCACGGGCGTGCAATTTTTGCGTGCTGATTCCAATTTCAGCACCTAAACCAAATTCACCACCATCCGTAAACCGAGTGGAAGCATTAGCATACACCGCCGCCGCATCAATCTCTTCCAGAAAACGTTGACAAACGTGTGGGTTCTCAGAAATAACCGCTTCCGAATGCCGGGAAGAGTAGACCCGAATGTGCTCCAGAGCTTCGTCAAGTCCGGTAACTACCTTAATTGTAATTTTATAGTCGAGCCATTCTTTGCCGAAATCTTCGGGCTGAGCATGGTGTAAAAAGGGGTAGCCCGTTTTCTCTAAAACATAATACGCGGCAGGGTCTGCGAAAACTTCTACATTCCATTTTTCGAAATCCGCACAAAGCATCGGTAAGAAAGCAGAAGCTACGCCCTGATCCACCAGAATGCAGTCGAGCGAATTACAGACCGAAGGACGGGACACCCGAGCATTAACGACAATGTCGCGGGCTTTTTCAAGATCCGCTTCTTCCTGAACATACGTATGCACCACACCCGCTCCGGTTTCGATGGTTGGTATGAGCGAATGCTGACGTACAAACTGAATTAAAGCACTGGAGCCTCGGGGAATAATAATATCAACGTAACGCGTGGCCGTTAGTAACTCTTTCATTAACTCCCGATTGGTGGGGAGAAGCGTAATCACTGCCGGAGGTACATCGAATTCCTGCAAAACCTGATGAATTAAATTAACCAGGTATTGATTCGTAAACCAGGCATCGCTGCCACCGCGTAAAACCACCGCATTTCCCGAACGCAGACAAATCGCAGTTACGTCAATGGTTACATTAGGGCGGGATTCGTAGATAACGCCTACTACACCCAGCGGGACGGCTATTTTTTTCAGGTCTAATCCGTTGGGTAACGTCCGTTCCAGTAGAACTTGCCCACTGGGATCGGGTAACTGAGCAATGTCCCGAACGCTCTGGGCTAAACCCTGAATCCGTTGATCATTCAGTAATAAACGATCCCACTTCGGGTCACTCTGCGGCATTCGCTCCAGATCTTTCTGATTTTCAGTCTGAATCTGACTGGAATGTTCCAGCAGAAGGGCTGCCAGACGATTCAGAATTTCCGCTTTTTGCGAACCACTCAGTCGCCGAACCGCCGGAGCTGCCGCGTGGGTAGCTTCGAGTTGGGGAAGAATGCTCAATTGTTCCGTTTCCTGCATGGAAGTGAAAAGTTTTCAGTTTTCAAGTTTGCCGTTTACTGTTTGTTCCGCAGAAAGAGTTTAACCGCTTGTTTCATACCGATTAACCCCATTGAAAACAGCAAATAGAAAACTACAGTAATACGATATCGTCGGCGTGAGCGACAGCAAAGTTCTGGGTTTTCAGATTCTGGGAAACCGTATGGGAAGACTCCCGGGCCTTAGCAACGGCAATGATCTGGCCGCTTTCATCGGTAATTTCGATTACTTCGCCACGGTCAAAGTCACCCATCACTTCCGCAATACCCACGGCTAATAAGCTGCGTCGGGATAGTAAAGCCTTGACGGCCCCATCGTCTACTTTCAATTGTCCCCTTACTAAGCTGGCGGTTCCTAGCCATTTTTGCCGGGCTTTCAGAGAAACCTTATCGGGTGTAAAGACGGTTCCGGTTTCTTCTTTTAAGGCATTCAAAATGCCTTCCGGCGTATGAATCCCAAAGATGACCACCCGAATGCCCATCCGAACGGCACGTTTGGCAAAGCTTAACTTTGAAACCATACCCCCTAAACCCACGGCAGATTTGGACGTATCGGCCATGCCGAGAATATTTTCATCAATTCGCTCGACGCGTGGGACGATGTTGTTTTCTTTATCCAGTAAGCCTCCAACGGATGTGCTGAATAACAAGGTATCTGCCCCCAGGCCAGCTGCCAGGAGCGTGGCTAGTTCATCGTTATCCGAGAACTTTAGCTCCAGATCCGATACCACGTCATTCTCGTTAGCGATAGGAATCACGCCGTTTTCCCAGAGCGTTTCGTAGGTCTCTTTTAATTGAAGAAACTGCGGTCGATTCGCGAAGTGACTGCGTTCGCACAGGTTTTGGGCTACCGGGATTCCGAAGGCTCCAAAATACTTGGCGTATAATCCTAACAGAAGCGGATTGCCAATAGCCGCAGCGGCTTTGCGTTGCGTTAACTCGCCTCGGTATTCCTTCAGATAAGCTTTACCTGCACCCACGGCACCCGAGGATACCAGAACGATGCGGTACTGATCGTGTAACTGAGCGGCTTGCCGGGCAATTTCAAGAATCGTTGCTTCATTAATCTCACCATTGGCTTTGGTGATACTGGCTGTGCCGAATTTAATAACAAGAATAGGCTTCATACTGCCCACAAAGGTAAAAAATTGGTCGGCAATCTATGTAGAGTTAGTATAGATTAGATATTTGAATATTATAGGTTTAAAAAATTACTAATTGTGGATGAAAAATTAATAAATGACAAATAATAGGTTTCTAAAAATGAGTTATTTGACGTTTAAATTGTAAAAATGTAAAAAATAGATGTAAACTGATGTTTGGTGGATGGCCAAATAATCCCTATTTTTATGCTCGGAAAGGAAAATATTTTTTTATTAACTCTGCTAATGTTGGAATTTTCTACTCCATCTTTCTAATAAGTCCCATTTTAGGTCGCACGCATACCACAAACCATCAAACTGTTACGAAAAGATGAATCGTCGTAATTGGCTTAAAAACTCAGCGGCTCTTACAGTAGGAGCGACCGCCTTGCCTACTCTTCTGCAAAAAGCTTATGCAGACCCAGCGGCTCGTCAGGAACTTTACATGGACCTGTCCCATGAGTTTCGGGCAGCTATGTTAGCGGATGCTATGCCTCCTGCGGCAGTAAAAGCTCGTTTAAGTGCGAATGAAAATCCCTGGGGACTTTCTGTAAAAACGAAAGAAGCCGTCAATAACTCACTCACTGAAGCCAACCGTTATGCGGGTCGTGCTTCTATGGATTTGTATAAAGTCATTTCGGAGAAAGATGGAATTCCGATGCCACAAAATCCTTCGGGTGGCGGCGGCTGGGGCGGTCCTTCTAAAAGCTACATCAAATTAGGATGTGGTTCCACGGAGTTGCTGAATGCCAGTCTGATGCACTTCGGTTCTAAGGGAACGATCATGGTGGGAGATCCCTGCTATATTTCGGGCAACGACGAGAAGTTTCCGATGGACAAGGTGAAGCTGACGCCCGATTATCAATACGATCTGGACGCAATGGCGAAGAAGGTAGATCCAGCGAAACACAGCCTGGTCTATATCTGTAATCCTAATAACCCCACGGGTAACCTGCTTCCTGCCGATAAACTGCGGAAGTTCATTGATGAAGTTTCTCCTAAAGTCCCCGTATTGGTGGATGAAGCCTACATCGACTACGCCAATGATCCTAAAACGGATTGTATGGTAGATAAAGTGAAGGAAGGTAAAAACGTAATCGTTCTTCGCACGATGTCTAAACTTTACGCTTTTGCAGGGATGCGTTTGGGTTATGCGATTGGCAAACCTGAATTATTACAGGATATTTCAAAATACACCATGAATGGCTTTGGCGTATCACTTCCCACGCTTATGGCAGCACAGGCGGCCTTCGCGGATACGGAAAACTCTAAAATGGTATTAGCAAAGACGACGGAATCGAGAAAATATACGGCTGATTTCCTCAAAAAAGCAGGTTATAAAGTCATCCCATCTTACGCCAACTTTATGCTCTTCCCAGTAAATATGAAGGGCACGGAGCTTACGGGTAAACTGATGCAGGAAGGCGTAATGGTACGGAACTGGTTCTTTGACGGACAACACTGGTGCCGGGTGTCCATCGGTACAATGGATGAAATGAAAGCCTTCACCGACGCGTTCACGAAGGTAGTTTCTTAATTAAGTTTGTTGGGTTGCACGTTGCCCGGTATGATACAAACTAGTAATGAGCAATTGATTAGTTTAGTTGGATCATACCGGGCAGGTTCTATTTTAAAAACCTGACCAACCGCTTTCTTTCCCCATATGACCAGAAGAGATTTTATTGAAAAGTCAGGTAACAGTTACCTGGCTATGGTTGCTTTGGGCTTTCTTTCAGGTGCTCCTGCCCAGGCATTTAACTTACCTCGTAACGAAAAACCCAACGGCAAAAAGGTTGTTATTCTCGGTGCTGGCCTGGCTGGTATGTCGGCGGCCTATGAGTTGGGCAAATTGGGGTATGAGTGTGTCTTGCTAGAAGCCCGCGAACGGGTAGGTGGTCGGATCTGGACCATACGGAAGGGAACGACGGAGACGGAGATTGGAGGGGAAAAACAGGTTTGCAAATTTGATGAAGGGTACTATCTAAATGCCGGGGCTGCCCGGATTCCACATCATCATCAGTTAACGGTTCAGTATTGTAGAGAACTAAAAATACCCGTGGAGATTTTTGGCAATCTCAATGAAGCGGGGTATCAATATTCTGAAAGTAACCGTGGAGCTTTAGCGAATAAGCGGGTGAGAGCTCGTGAAATTCACGCCGATATGCGGGGTTACCTGACCGAGTTAGTAGCCAAAGCCATTGATCAAAACGCTCTGGATCTGGAGATGTCTAAAGAAGACGTTGATCGCTATGTAGCCTGGTTACGCGAAGAAGGAGATTTAGATATTAACAAAAAGTACAAAGGCTCGGAGCGTCATGGCTATGAAATGGCTCCGGGAGCGGGCTTGCAGAGTGGCAAAATTGCCCAGCCTTATGCTCTGAAAGACATCGTAGAGTCAGGGTTAACGCATCCGGCTTTTGCCAATGTAGGCGAATATACGTTTAATCAGCAACCCGTTCTCCTTCAGCCCGTGGGTGGTATGGATATGATTCCCAAGGCTTTTGAGAAAGTATTGGGAGAGAAGATTAAACGTTCCTGCGAGATTCTGGAAATTCGCAAAACCAATCCTGGCGTACGCATTGTGTACCAGGATAAGAAAAGCGGGCAGAAACAAGAAATGAAGGGCGATTATTGCATTTGCACCTTACCCTTACCGATCCTTCGAAAAATTCCATCTGATCTCTCCGGTGAAGTACAACGGGTAGCCGACTTCGTACCTTACATGGAAACCTGCAAAATCGGAATGCAGTTTAAACGCCGCTTTTGGGAAGAAGATGACAAAATCTTCGGTGGAATTACCAAAACCAATATGGATATTACCCAGATTTTCTACCCGGCCCATGGCATGTTAGGAGAGAAGGGCGTACTGAAAGGCATGTATAACTTCCACGGTCTGGCAAAAAAGGTGGGAGAGTTATCCATTGCGGATCGGCAGAAACTGGCCTTTGAGCAGGGTTCAAAAATTCACCCGCAGTATAAGGATGAATTTGAAAATGCCTTTTCACTAGCCTGGCATAAAATCCCGTATTCACAGGGCGGCTGGGGTATTTATTCTGAGGCCAATCGTCAGCGGTTATATGCCACCATGACGAAAAATGACGATGACATTTACTTTGCTGGCGAACACGCCAGTAACCTGCCCGCCTGGATGGCCGGAGCGTTTGAATCAGCCCGTTACGCGGTTGACTTGTTACACAAACGGGTTTCGGCGGGATAATGAATTAATAATTCGTTCAATCAGACGATTAACGAACTAACGTAATACTGATAACGCTTCAAATGTAGTCTTATGAAGAAAATTTTCCTGACGCTGGGAGTTGCCGCTTTAGTTTCTTTAAATAGCTGGGCTCAAGATGCTGAGAAACGTCCGATTACCTCTGCTGAATTTGACGCGGCCAAGAAAATTGCCGTAAAGAATCTGGAAAAAGACACATACGTAAAGGCCGGGAATTTCATACTGGATCGCGTAGGAGATCCTTTCGTATTTAAGTTTTCAGACGGTACCGAACGTCGGGTATATCTCTATAAATTATTTGAAACTGAGAAAATGGCCGAATTGGGAATGTATGCCATTTATACAACGCCCAAAGATGGTAAGCTTCGTCAGTTTCCCTTACCCAGTCCCGATGCTGCGGGCGACGTTTGGGGAAAATACATTGATGAGTTGAAATACGGAGAAGATGCCATGAAAGGCATGGCGTCCTGTATTGCTTTTGTGTTGACGAAATCGGGCGTGGGTGGTGCACCGGCGGCGGCTCAGGAAGGGGAGAAAATTGAATATTGTTTTCCCGCGGAGGCTTTGGTAACCTTAGCCAACGGCACAACAAAAGCCATCTCGGAGGTTACTGCTGGTGATCAGGTACAAAGTTATGACTCCGTAACCAAGTCTTCAGAAATAGCTACTGTTGAGGAACTTACGGTTCACGCTGATCAGACTTTTGACTTAACCCGATTAACCCTGGTCGATGCAGCCACTAAAGTAACGGCATCTGCTACGACAAATTGGGAAACAGTTAACCTGGAAGCTACAGCCAATCACCCTGTTTTAACGGAAAGTGGAGTAAAGAAGATGAGTGAAGTTCGGGTAGGCGATGCCCTGTATTACCGCGATGCCGAAACCAACACACTCAAAAAATACGATGTCTTTACGACACAATCTGCGGTTCGTTCGGTTAACAAAGTATTTAATCTGAAAACCGATAAGACTACCTATGTAGTCAACGGAACGGTGGTTATGACGAAGTAATTCACTTCCAATTTTGTACATTCAAACTAGTTTCATAAATTAAATTTCGGGAAGGTATTAGTAAGGTTTTCCCCTTCTCGAAACTTAAAAGTCAAGTAAGATTACTGCCTAAATTACTCTCTTTTAAGCTATTGCGGCTTTCTCTTAACCAAAACTCGAACAGGCCCCCGCTACTCGTAGTGGGGGCTATTTTTTATTAAGAAACCAGGCGTACTATCATTGAGTTTGCTAAAGAATACAGTCTTTGCTTTATTAGGTGTTATAACCTAACTCCTAATTCTGATGTCCAATCAATTTATTTATCCACCGTCTCCCAAGGGTATTTCCCCAACCTTAACAGAACCTTCAAACGCTTACAAGAGGCAAGTAAAAACGGTAACTACTTCTATTATTACCTTCATTATAGTATATATAGTTTTGTTTCTGGCCTCTATTGCTCTGACAATAGCTTGTGGCTTTGTAGGGATATTACTTTTCTCGAAATTTTCTTATTCGGGAGTCTTTATTTTAGGTCTGGGATTAGTAGGGTTTGGTTTATTAACTATCTTCTTTCTAATCAAATTTATGTTTGCCATAAAAAAAGAAGATACATCTGAGCTTGTTGAAATAAGCGAAGAAGACGAACCTGATCTATACAAATTTATTTATCAAATAGCCGAAGATACTAAAGCACCAAAGCCCAAAAAAATATTCCTATCGCATAATGTTAATGCTGCTGTTTTTTACGATTCCAGTTTTTGGAGCATGTTCTTTCCTATTCGTAAAAATTTGCTCATCGGTGTAGGTTTGGTTAATGGATTGTCTTTAAGTGAACTGAAGGCCGTACTAGCTCATGAATTTGGACATTTCTCTCAGCGTAGTATGAAACTGGGGAGTTACGTGTATCAGTCAAACAGGGTTATTTATAATATGCTTTATGAAAATGAATCCTGGAGTAAAACGGCAGAAGTTATTTCAGCCAGTCACTGGGCTGGCAGTATTGCAGCTTCTCTTTCGACACTGCTTATCAGGCAGATTATGAGTGTATTGCAGTTTTTTTACGTCTCTATTAATAAGAAACAATTAAGTCTATCGCGTGAAATGGAATTTCATGCCGATGCGGTTGCGGCAAGTGTAGCTGGCAGTGACATTACTATTCACGCCTTACGAAGAGCTGATTTTGCAGAAATTGCATTCAATTCAACGCTGAGTTGGTGTAGTCAGTTGGTGGATGATAATCAAAAAATTGATAATATATATGAGGGGCAGACAACAATTATTAAGTACATGGTTGCCAAACATAACCTTACGTTCAGTAACGATTTACCAGTAATAACAGATCAGTATTTAGCGTCACATCAAACCAGTAGAGTAGTTTACAAAAATCAATGGGCCTCTCACCCAAGTCAGGAAGAGCGTGAGGAGAATCTAAGAAGTATCAATGTCGATGCTGTTAATGTAGAAGATTCTGCCTGGAATGTGTTTACAAATTCTAAACATTGGCAATTGTATTTTACTGAACAACTATATAATCAGGTTGAATTTAAATCGGAAGTACAAATCGTTAGTTCTCAAGCCTTATTAGATAAAATAGAGGAAAACGAGCAAGAATATGCTTTGCCAGCTATTTTCGAAGATTTCTACAGTCAACGGCTTATCGGAACTTTTGATTTAGAGACCGAACCCGAAAGTTTACGACCCTGGAATAGTCTAATGAACCAGGAAGCGATGCTTCTAAAAGATCGAATTTTGGCTAATGCTAAAGATATAGAGGTTTTGAAATCCATACAGTCGGGTGAAATCGATGTAATATCTTTTGATTTTGATGGAAAGAAATACAAAAAAGAAGGAGCAGAGAGCTGGATCCATCAACTCACTAAAGAGCAGGAGATAGACACGGCTCAATTAAATCAATTGGATACCGAGATTTACTGGTATGTCTCTAAACACAATCCTGACGAATCTGAAAACTTTAAACAGCACTATTGTAACTTTTTTAAGGTGAAGAAAATCAAAGAAGATTTTCTGGCCGAGGCTACTAAAGATGCCGAATTTATTATGCCTTTTCTGATGAATAGTTTAGAAGATACGTCCATTAACTTTAACTATTATCACGAAGAATATAAAAAGGCAGAACCTGGATTAATGAGTCAATTTGAGGAGTTTAAAAAAAATGGAATTTTCGATGGAATTAGAACGGAGGAATTAAAGCGTTCGATGAATAGCTTTATAGGTGGAGAATATCATCAACTGCCTCTTCGGGAAATGTTCTATAAGGTGTATCATCTTCTTGGGGATACTATCAACCATTTATCTTATCGGGAATTGCAAGCTCAGAAAGCTGCTTTAGAACTACAGGCTCAGTTATATCAAAAATCAGGACTTATGGTTCCGAAGAAGACTGAAATGGAGGGAATTATCCTATGAGAAAAGATAGGTCATGCAACGAAAAAATCCGAGTATGCATCTTTACTAAAAATAATTCATTCAACTTATGAAGAAAGCCTTATTATCTATTGCTCTGGTACTGGGAATAACGGGAGCTTTACAAGCTCAAAACTGGCAGCAAGCTCGCTCGGTAGGCAATTTTACGGCCATTCAGGCTAATAGTGGCATTGACCTATACCTGACTCAGGGAAACAGTAACTCTTTGAAACTCGAAGTGAAAGGCTACGAAGAGAAGGAAGTCATTACAGAGATTAAGGACGGCACACTCATGCTGAAAATTGACCGCAATGGACCTTGGGGAAGCTGGGGTGGGTCTGGTCGTTCAGTGAAGGCTTATATTTCCTTTAAAACCCTGGAGAAACTTAGAGCTGGCGGAGGGTCAGATGTCTATTCTCAAAACCAGTGGAGCGTCAAAGACTTAACGATGGATTTAAGCGGCGGCTCTGATGCAAAAGTTGAGCTGAAAGCCGAACACCTGGTAATAACTGCGGGTGGCGGTTCGGATGCCTATCTGAAAGGAAGTGCGGGGGTTTTTGAAGCCGTAGCCAGTGGCGGTTCGGATATTAAAGCCTCAGGGTTTAAAGCAGGTATTGTGCGGGTGAAAGCCTCTGGCGGTTCCGACGCTCACGTACATGCAGATGAGGAGATCACTGCGGAAGCCAGCGGAGGAAGCGATATCAACTATTCCGGGAATGCGAAAGAAGTTGGTATTCGGAAATCGGGCGGTAGTGATGTGAACCGACGGAATTAATTCAGGAATTCAAATGCATGCGGGCAATGTCATTCTTGTTGTTTTAATTTAATACGTGTTGCCAGCTTTTTATTGTTATTGAGGTGCAGGGTTGAGGATGGTGCTGCTAGCGGCATTTCTGTTGTTTTAATACGTGCTACCAGCTTTTTTGCTGGTAGCTTTTTATTGTTATTGAATGGCAGGATTGAGAATACCGCTACCAGCTTTTTCGCTAGCAGCGGTATTCTTGGCATAGCCCGACTAGCTTTTTCCGCTGGTTTACGCTAGCTCTTGTGCTTGATAATCGCCGGAAAAGGATATGGCAATGGATGGGGGGAAACATCCGCAAACTGGCACCGTTGTTGAAGAGCAATGCGTAAGCGGAACATGTACTCTGCCCTTGGAATCTCGATGGCTCCGTATCGTTTCACGTTATCGTTAATAAACTGCGTATCGAGTAGGTAATATTGCCTTTCCCGCAGTCTTTCGATTAAGTAATGAAAAGCTACTTTAGACGCATTAGGGACATTATAGAACATAGATTCCCCGTAGAAAGCTCCACCAATCGCTACGCCGTATAAGCCACCGGCCAGCTCATCGTCTACATACGCTTCGACGGAGTGGGCATAACCCATCTCATATAATTCGGTGTAAGCCGTAATGATCTCTTCGGAAATCCAGGTACTGTCTTCGCCTACGCGAATGCGGGCACAACCCCGCATTACCCCTTCAAAGTCATGGTTGATACGAATTTCAAAGGTCTTTTTATTAAGAATGGGGCGTAAGGATTTGGCGGGTTTGTAGGTGTCAATAGGAATAATGGCTCGGGGTTCAGGCGAGTACCAGTAAAGTGTACCGTCTGAGTCCGCCATGGGAAAAATCCCACTCATATATCCATAAAGCAGATCATCCGCGGTAAGATTAGTCATAAGCTCGGAACAAAAATTTCATGGGCTCCGTTAAACATATAAAGGTCTTCATGATCTGACAAGTATAACTAATGTAAAGAAAAAAAATGTACAAAGTTTGCAAGAACGCTTTCGTTTTTCTAAACTTTGCGACGTTTTCAAAATTATCTCCAAAAGAAAATGAATTCACAGGCCATTATCGAGCCTTTCTTTAGTATCCTGCCACCGCGTCGGCCCTTCTTCAGGCCTGAACGACGGAGGCCGGTACGCCTGTGATTTCTGGCCATTCCGGCACACTATTTTCTTCCTTTTAGGGTTGTATGAGTCGTTAAGCAAGGCTACCTGACCATTAGCCAGTGTACTTTCATTCAACACAAGTTCCTGTTTTAAGTAATCAAATGAACGAATATAAAGTCCAGATTGCCTCGAAAGAGCATCTGTACCTTGCCGAAGAAATTTGCTGGCACATGGAAGAAAGTGCCAAGCAACGCGGCACAGGCATTGCCAAACGCTCGCCTGAGTACCTTCGTCGTAAAATGGAAGAAGGGAAAGCTATTGTGGCTATGTCGCGTCGCGGCGAGTGGGTAGGTTTCTGTTACATAGAAACCTGGGATCACGGTAAATTCGTGGCAAACTCAGGTTTGATCGTCCATCCTGATCACCGGAAAAGTGGTCTGGCGAAGATGATTAAGGAAAAGGCTTTTGAGCTATCCCGTCATAAATACCCCAACGCCAGAATTATTGGTATTACCACGAGCCTGGCCGTGATGAAAATTAACTCCGAACTGGGTTATAAACCTACTACGTTCAGTGAGTTACCCGTAGATGATGCCTTCTGGAAAGGGTGTTCCTCCTGCGTAAACTTCGATGTGCTGAGCCGTACGGGTCGGAAGCATTGTCTTTGCACGGGGATGATGTTCGATCCTTCCTGGGA
Organism: Siphonobacter sp. SORGH_AS_1065; assembly: GCF_030818595.1. Classification (NCBI taxonomy): domain Bacteria; kingdom Pseudomonadati; phylum Bacteroidota; class Cytophagia; order Cytophagales; family Cytophagaceae; genus Siphonobacter; species Siphonobacter sp. SORGH_AS_1065. Next base: position 4,656,604 of record NZ_JAUTAM010000004.1, on the reverse strand, counting down.
AAAAGAAAAAGAGAAAAAGCCGAAGTGGAATTTCCTGAAAAACGCTAAAATCTATGAGCGTTGGAATAAAATCAAACAACGGCTTTTGTTAAGGCACCACGAGAAAGAAGAAATCGAAGAACCCGTTCATTAGTTATTCACAAATCGTTAACTGTTGAATAGTTAATGGTTGTACGTTGTCGTATAATTTTGGCGGGTGGGAGAGATTCCTTCCCGCTTTTTTATAAGTATTTATTGATTGAACATAACCAGGACCGGAAATCATAGGCGTAACCTCCAGAAATCGCATTTCCGAATCCGCACTCAACCAAATTCCATGAGTAAACCCAAAGTTGTATTGGCGTACAGTGGTGGTCTTGACACCTCTTTTTGTGTGAAATACCTGTCGGACGATCAGGGCTATGAAGTTCATTCCGTATTAGTAGATACTGGCGGATTTACCCAGGCAGATTTACAGCAGGTAGAACGCAATGCCTATGAATTGGGGGTAGCCAGCCACGCCACGCTCGACGTCGTGAATGACTATTACGAAAACTGCCTGAAGTATCTCGTTTTTGGGAACGTACTGAAGAACAATACGTATCCGCTGTCGGTAAGTGCCGAGCGGGTATTCCAGGCTCTGGCAGTAGCTGAGTATGCCAAGCAAATTGGAGCAAAGGCCGTTGCTCACGGAAGTACGGGTGCGGGTAACGATCAGGTTCGCTTTGATATGGTGTTCCGCATTGTTGTTCCTGAAGTAGAGATCATTACGCCCATTCGCGACTTACGCTTAAGCCGTGAAGCGGAAATTGAATACCTGAAAGCTAAAGGAGTTGTACGCGACTGGACGAAGACGACCTATTCGATCAATAAAGGATTATGGGGAACGTCAGTAGGAGGTAAAGAAACATTAACCTCAGACGGATTTTTACCCGAAGAAGCCTGGCCTACGCAATTACAGCGTCAGGATACAGAAACGGTAACGCTTGATTTCGTAGCCGGTGAGCTGAAAGGGGTAAATGGCGAAAGCTTCGAAAACCCAGTAGATGCGATCCGTAAATTACAGGACGTAGCGGCTCCGTTTGCGGTAGGTCGTGACATTCACGTGGGCGACACCATCATTGGTATTAAAGGACGGGTGGGTTTTGAAGCCGCCGCTCCGCTGATTATTATTAAAGCACACCACTTACTCGAAAAGCACGTATTAACCGAGCAGCAGATTTTCTTCAAGGAACAACTGTCGGGTCAGTACGGTAGCCTGTTGCACAAAGGCCAGTTCCTGGAACCAGCCATGCGGGACGTGGAAACGTTCCTCGAAAGTACCCAACAACACGTAACGGGTCAGGTACAGGTGCAGTTACAGCCTTACCGTTTCTTCGTAACGGGTATTACCTCACCGTTTGATCTGATGAGTAATGTCTTTGGTAGTTATGGTGAAATGAACAATGCCTGGTCGGGTGATGACGTTCGCGGCTTCTCGAAAATTGCTTCGAATCAGACCATGATTCACCGTAAAATCACTGAGTTGAACGACTAAAATTGCGTTGTTGGTTGATGGTTATTAGTGGTTGGATTTATTCTTTTACTACTAACAACTATCCACCAACAACCAACAACTATAAAATGAAAGTTGGTATCATTGGAGCGGCGGGCTACACGGGTGGTGAGTTGCTTCGTATTTTAATCCATCATCCTGAAGCAGAGATCGTGTATGCTCATTCGAAGAGTCAGGCAGGGAAACCCGTCGCTTCTACGCATACAGACTTATTCGGAGATACAGATCTTACCTTTTCAGAGGAATTTCATACCGATATAGATGTGGTTTTCCTGTGTTCTGGACACGGCGAATCGAAGAAATTTCTGGCGGCCAATCCGGCATTTGAGAATCTGAAAGTCATTGACTTAAGTACGGATTTTCGGGATGAATCCAACGGGTTTGTGTACGGGTTACCTGAATTACAAAGAGATACCATTCGTCAGGCTCAGAAAATTGCGAATCCCGGATGTTTTGCTACGAGCATTGAGCTGGCTTTGTTACCACTGGCTCAGTCGGGTTTATTGACGAATGATGTTCACATTTCGGCAGTAACGGGCAGCACTGGAGCGGGACAATCCCTGAGTGCCACGAGCCATTTTAGCTGGCGGAATAATAACATCAGTATTTATAAAGCCTTCACCCACCAGCACCTGACCGAAATCGGAATGGTATTGAGGAAAGGTCAGCCGGATTTCTCGCAGGCCATTAACTTCATTCCCTACCGGGGTAACTTCACACGGGGCATCATGGCGAACGTTTATACGCCTTATGCCGGAACGCTGGAAGAGGCTAAGGAGCTTTATAAATCCTATTATGCCCCGCATCCCTTCACACACGTAAGTGATGCCAGCATTGATGTCAAGCAGGTGGTGAATACCAACAAAGGCATCGTTCATCTGGAAGTGGCAGAAGGTAACCTGCTTATTACCAGTATTATCGACAACCTGACCAAAGGAGCTTCCGGTCAGGCGGTTCAGAACATGAACTTATTATTTGGACTGGACGAGAAAACCGGTCTGAAATTAAAATCAGTTGGTTTTTAATGAAGCGTTTGATTGGGTTCAATAAAGTTTGATGGCGTTTGACCGTTTGGTTGAGTTTAAGGAAGATACCAAGGAACTCAAACTTTTCAAACCTCTCAAACTAGATCAAACCTCAAACCGAGTCAAACCCCAAACACAGCATTTCATGAATCCATTCAACGTCTATCCGCTCTATGATATTGAGCCTGTGAAAGCTCAGGGAAGTTACCTCTGGGATAAAAAAGGGGATCAATACCTGGATTTATACGGTGGTCACGCGGTTATTTCCGTAGGCCATTCACACCCTTACTATGTGGAAGCAATCAATCGTCAGCTTTCACAAATCGGGTTTTACTCTAACTCCGTTCAAATTTCCATTCAAAAAGAATTAGGACAGAAACTCGGTGAACTTTCGGGCTATCCAGATTACTCGCTTTTCCTGGTAAACTCGGGTGCGGAAGCCAACGAGAACGCCCTGAAGTTAGCTTCTTTTTATAATGGACGTAAAAAAGTAATCGCTTTTAAAGGAGCGTTTCACGGACGTACTTCAGGGGCCGTAGCGGTTACGGATAATCCTTCTATTGTTGCTCCCATTAACGATAATTCACACGTTACCTTCATTCCTTTCAACGACGTGGAAGCTTTAAAAGCGGCCATGAGCGAAGAAATCTGTGCGGTAATTGTGGAAGGAATTCAGGGCGTGGGTGGTATTAAAGTTACTTCGACTGAGTTTCTTCAGGCGGCTCGTCAACTTTGCGATCAGTTTGGCTCGGTATTAATTCTGGATTCGGTTCAGTGTGGATACGGTCGTAGCGGTAAGTTTTTCTCGCACCAGTTCACAGGCGTTGAACCTGATCTGATTACGACGGCTAAAGGCATGGGTAATGGTTTCCCCATTGGTAGCGTTCTGATTTCCCCTAAGTTTCATGCGAAATTCGGCATGCTGGGAACGACGTTTGGTGGCAACCACCTGGCTTGTGCAGCAGCGGTAGCGGTTCTCGATATCATGAAAAATGAAAATCTGATTGAGAATGCAGCTAAGCAGGGCGATTACCTGTTTGAGCAACTCAAAGGAATCGGCGGTATCAAGGAACTTCGTGGCCGTGGACTCATGATTGGCATTGAGTTCGAACAACCCGTAGACAAGATTCGCGATACGCTTTTATTCGACCATAAAATTTTCTGCGGTTACGCAGGTAAACATACCTTACGCTTATTACCAAGTCTGGCCATCGGTCAAACCGAAAGCGATCGCTTCCTCGAAGCTCTCGAGCAGGTCATTGCGGTAACAGCCTAATAGTTTTCAGTTTATTGTTTTCTGTTTACAGTTGTTGGTTCAAACAATAACTGTAAACAGAATGCTCTCAGCTTTAGTCTTTTAAAGAACAGTTATTAGTAGGCGAAATTGAAAACCGCAAACTGAAAACTGTAAACTAATCCTATGAAACAATTTCTTTCCGTACATGATGTTCCTGACCTGCCGGGATTGGTGCAGGAAGCTCTTCGTCTGAAACAGAATCCCTTTGCGGATGAACAGTTAGGACACCACAAAACCATTGGATTACTGTTCTTTAATGCCAGTCTTCGTACCCGCCTCAGCACGCAGAAAGCGGCTGAAAACCTGGGGATGAAGGTGATGGTAATGAATGTGACGTCAGATTCCTGGGGTCTGGAGTTCGAGGATGGAGCCATCATGAACGGAAATAAAGCCGAACACATCAAAGAAGCAGCGGCGGTAGTGGCTCAGTATTGCGACATCATCGGGGTTCGGAGTTTTCCATCTCTAACGGATCGGGCGAAGGATTACGGTGAGGAGGTAATTAAGCAGTTTGTGAAATATGCAGGTGTGCCTATCTTGAGCCTGGAGTCGGCCACGCGTCACCCGTTGCAGTCACTAACCGATTTGATTACCATTGAAGAATACAAGAAAGTAGCTCGTCCCAAAGTGGTATTAACCTGGGCTCCGCACGTAAAAGCTTTGCCTCAGGCCGTTCCTAACTCCTTTGCGGAATGGATGAACGCAGCGGATGTGGATTTTGTGATTACCCATCCTGAAGGCTATGCTCTGGCTCCTGAATTCTCAGGTAATGCTTTGGTAACTCAGAATCAACGCGAGGCCTTTGAAGGGGCGGATTTCATCTACGCGAAAAACTGGTCTTCTTATGAAGATTACGGCAAAATCCTGAACAGTGATCCCGCCTGGAAGATTACACAGGAAAAAATGTCCCTGACCAATGATGCCAAGTTCATGCACTGTCTGCCTGTTCGCCGGAATATTGTCGTAGACGACGCCGTGCTGGATTCACCTGCGTCGATTGTAATTCACGAAGCGGGTAACCGGGTTTGGGCGGCTCAGGCGGTTATCAAACAAATGTTATTGAATTTGTAAGTTTGGAATCTCTGGAGATTTCCAGATTAAAGAATTAATAACATGCTGACTGTCATTAAAATAGGCGGAAACGTAGTTGATAACCCAACGTTACGACAACAATTCCTCAAAGATTTCGCTGAATTATCCTTACCCAAGATTCTGGTTCACGGTGGGGGTAAAATTGCTACGCAGGTAGCCGTAAAGCTCGATGTAGAAACGGTCATGGTAGAAGGTCGGCGGGTAACGGATGCCGCCATGCTTGACGTAGTTACCATGGTGTACGGTGGACTGGTGAATAAACAGCTCGTCGCTCAGTTACAAGCACTGGATTGTAACGCTCTTGGCCTTACTGGGGCCGATGGAGGGATCATCCGTTCTAAAAAACGGACGGGCTGGAGCGTTGATTACGGTTTTGTTGGAGATATTGAATCCGTGAACGATGAGCAAATCAAGCGTTTTCTGGAAGTAGGACTAGTGCCCGTGTTTGCTCCCTTAACTTTAGATGCCTCGCTGGCTTCCATGCTGAATACCAACGCTGATACCCAGGCTCAGGCCATATCAGTAGCGTTAGCAAAGCATTTTGAAGTAAATTTGGTATATTGTTTCGAAAAAAAGGGCGTACTGACTAATCCTGAAGACGATTCCAGTGTCATTCCAGAATTATTGCCTGAAACCTATGCCGAGCATAAAGCCTCTGGTGCTATTTACGCCGGAATGGTTCCTAAGCTCGATAATGCCTTTAAGGCTCTGGCCGATGGCGTAAAGCAAGTAACCATTTGCCACGCGGCTGACTTGCGTCAGGCCGTGGCCGAAGGTACCGCCGGAACCCGGATCAGACTTCAATAACCAACGTTATCATTACAAGCAACACCGTATGAACGACCTCGACTCCCGAGTAAAGGGCTATCTTTTCGGCACTGCCATTGGAGATGCAATGGGCGTTCCGGTGGAATTCTCGAATCGTAAGTTTTTAAAGGAAAAACCAGTGGCTGGCCTAAGGGCGTTCGGAACGCATTATCAACCTGCCGGAACTTGGTCGGATGACAGTGCTCTGACTTATCAAACCATTGAAACTTTAATTAACGGTCTGAATTACCGGGATTTAGCGAACCGTTTTTTGAGCTGGTATCACCAGGGCGAATGGACAGCTAATGGAGTCGTTTTTGATATTGGTTTTGCCACCCGTAACTCCCTCGACCGTCTGGAAAATGGGGTAGAACCCACCGAGGCCGGTGAGATCAGCGAGCTTTGTAATGGGAATGGTTCGCTCATGCGAATTTCACCGGTAGCGTTTTACTTGCAGTATCGTAAACCCAGTCTTTCCATGACGGAGCGTTTCGAACTGGTTCGAAAAACGTCGGCTATTACGCATGGACATATCCGTTCGGCTCATGCCTGCTTTTTACTGGTGAGTTACATTCAGGAATTACTTTCCGGAAAAGATAAGATGGAGGCTTACTATAGCATTCAGCAAACCATGTGCCCGTTTTTCGAAGAAACCGGCCCGGCGGATGAGTGCGAGTTATTTGCCCGAATCTTGAAAGAGGACCTTACCCAAATCCCCGAATCTGAAATTTACTCTTCCGGTTACGTGGTACACTCGCTGGAGGCGGCTTTGTGGTGCTTCCTCACCTCGAATTCATTTTCAGAATCCGTTTTAAAAGCGGTTAATCTGGGTGATAACACGGATACTACCGGTTCGGTAACGGGCGGTCTAGCGGGCGTTTATTATAGTCTTCAGGCGATACCAGCCGAATGGCTTCAGGACATTGCCCGAAGGGAAGACATTGAAAATTTGGCGGAGCGATTTACCCAATCGCTCTCCGTTTAACACCATAAAAATGGATCAGATCTTTGGGTTTGATCCATTTTAACTATGTATGTATGGCCATTGCAAACTTAATTGAAAGCCTAACCAGCGACTCTATTGAATTATTAAAGCGATTGATTGCTACGCCTTCATTTAGTAGGGAAGAAGACCAGACGGCGTATTTGATTGAAGAATTTTTTCGGGAAAGGAATATGCCTTTTTCCCGTCTGCATAATAACCTCTGGTCAAAGAACAAATACTACAACCCAGAGCTTCCGACGGTATTGCTCAATTCGCACCATGATACCGTTAAGCCCAATCCGAAGTGGACCCTGGATCCATTTAACCCCCTCGTTAATGAGGAAGGTAAACTCTTTGGGCTGGGTTCAAATGATGCAGGAGGTTGTCTGGTTTCGTTATTAGCGGCCTTCTGTTACTTCTACCACCGCACCGATCTTCAGTATAACGTCGTTTTTGCCGCCTCTTCAGAAGAAGAAGTGTCCGGTAAAAATGGGATGGAATTACTGTGGAATTCCGGCAAATTGGGTGAAGTAGAATTTGCCATCGTGGGTGAACCCACGCAAATGCACCTGGCGATTGCAGAAAAAGGGTTACTCGTGCTGGATTGCATGGCTCAGGGTAAAGCTGGTCACGCTGCCCGGGAAGAGGGCGAAAATGCTCTCTATAAAGCTCTGGATGACATTGCCTGGGTTCGTTCGTTTCAGTTCCCTAAAGTGTCACCAACGCTGGGAAACATGAAAATGTCGGCAACGGTGATTCAAACGGAAAATAAGCAGCATAACGTCGTTCCGGCTAGTTGCCATTTTACACTGGATGTTCGGGTAACCGATCAATATACCCTGGAGGAAACGTGTGAGATTATTCAGTCACACCTAAAATCAGAAGTACAGGCCCGTTCGGTACGTTTGCATCCTTCGAGTATTCCTCTCGAACACCCGATTGTTCAGGCGGGTATTACTTTAGGACGTAATACCTACGGTTCACCTACCACTTCCGATCAGGCTGTCATTGGTTGTCATTCGCTGAAAATGGGACCGGGAGATTCCGCTCGATCGCATCAAGCCGATGAATTTATTTACCTCCATGAGATCGAAGAAGGAATTCAACTGTACATTGAGATGCTCAAGTACGTTGTTTTAGCTAGAGAGGTGGCCTGATAAATTTTCTGAATCGCTGGGAGAACCGAATCTTTTTTCCGAGTTTTGATTTCTATAGAATCATTCTAAACATTATGGAACAAAAAGCGACAACTCCCGGCTGGAAAGGCTGGATTAAACGGTTAGGTTGGGCTGGCTTTTTTTTCTTTCTGATTAAAGGCTTACTCTGGCTCGCCCTCGGTTATTTCGGACTAAAGATTTTTGAATAATAACTTCTGAAAAAAGGCTAACCCTCGCAGGTTAGCCTTTTCATTTATGGTTTGAATAAGTATTAAGTATGAATCTGTTTGAGATCGTTTGATACAAGTTCTTTATCTGATCAGTGCTTCTCTTAAATCAGCTTCACGTGTAGTAATTCTTTCGTTTTTACCCAGATTAGCCCTACAATGACTATCGTCAAACTTCCGCCGATGAGAACGGAGGGAACCGTTCCGAATGCTTTCGCCAATAATCCCGATTCAAAAGCTCCGATTTCATTCGAGGTACTAACAAAAATGCTATTAACCGAAAGGACCCTTCCACGAATTTCATCGGGCGGAACCAGTTGTAAAATAGCCTGCCGAATCACGACGCTGATGCTATCAAACGCTCCCGTAAGGAATAACATCAATACTGATAACCAGAAGTGAGTAGAGAGAGCGAAAATGATAGTGGTTAATCCAAAACCCGCCACGGCAATGAGCATATTAAGCCATGCTTTCTTTACGGGAGAATAAACGGCTGTACCGATAATGGTAAGCACTGCTCCAACAGAAGGAGCTGCTCTCAAAATGCCCAGCCCTTCCGCTCCAACTTTCAGCACATCTTCGGCAAAGACGGGTAATATTGCCACCACGCCCCCAAAAAGCACCGCAACTAGATCCAGCGAAATGGAGTAAAGCAGAATTTTGCTTTTGAAGACAAAGCCAATTCCTTCCCTAATGCTCTGCCAGACACTCGTTTCTTCGTGGGTAGGTTCGGGAATGGGCTTCTTCTTAATGAAAGAAAAAAGTATAAAAACGACCCCGATACTGCCAATCACCAGCCACATAGTGCCCGACATCCCCATCCAGCTATACAGAAAACCGGCAATGCCTGGCCCAAGAATGGCTCCTGTTTGCCAGAATGAACTGTACCAGGAGGCCGCATTGGCGTAGACTTCGCGAGGGGTAAGGAACGCTTTTAGAGAAGCAGTAGCCGGACTATAAAAGCCACGGGCAAAACCAATCAGAGCCACAACCGAATAGATGATCATTAATAAAAAACGATCATCGTGAATGGCCCGGGTTTCAGGGAGGGTGGCCCAGTGAAGAATGAAAGAACCAGCCAGAATCACAGACAAGCTTAATAAGATAATCGTTTTCTTATCATACTTATCGGCTAGGTGACCGCCTAACAAAGCCAGGGATATGTAAGGAATGGCCTCCGCTAATCCCACTAAACCCAGAGCCAGCGGATCATGCGTAATGCGATAAATCTGGTAACCCAGCACTACTTCCTGAATCAGAATAGCAGTAGTAAAAAAGAAACTCCCGAGGCCATAAAAAGTAAACTCTTTATAGCGTAGGGCCGCGAACGGATCAGTGGGAGGCGTTTTCATAGGCAGGAATGACTCGTAACGAATATGGGTTATAAAAAAGGCCCTTAGGTTTAGATGAAAATAGGCTTAAAATAAAAATGAGGTCACTGGATAGCGACCTCATTTTTTATAATCAATCTCAGATTAAGACTGAGAAACTGAATTCATTACTTCCGTCTGTTTACGGATCGATGCTTCGTGAATCAGGCGGTATAAATCTTCTACGAGATCAGAGTAGAGACCCAGTTTTTTTGCCATTTCTGCACGTGAAGCGTGAACTTGTTTCCAGCGGTCAATCTGGAAGATCGTTACTCCATTATCACGTTTGTATTCACCCATTTTCTCAACAATGGCCATACGCGTCGCTAACACTTCCAGCAATTCGCGGTCGATGTTATCTACTTTCGCACGGAGTTCATCCATGTGGCTGTGGTATACGGAGTCAGAAGAATCAGACTCACGCACCTGCATGCTGCGAAGCAGTTCGCCCAAAGCCGCAGGAGTTAATTGTTGAGAGGCATCAGACCAGGCTTCGTCAGGATTACGATGTGATTCGATAATCAGACCATCGTAATTCAGATCGAAGAAACGTTGGGTCAACTCACCCAGGTACTGACGTTTTCCGGCCATGTGGCTTGGATCGCCAATGATGGGAAGGTTAGGCAACTGGCGTTTCAGTTCCAGAGCTACCTGCCACATGGGAGAGTTGCGGTATTTTGTTTCCTGCATGTTTGAGAAACCACGGTGAATAGCCGCTAATTTCTTCAGGCCGGAATTTTGAAGACGTTCCAGAGCTCCAATCCAAAGAGCTAAATCAGGGTTAACGGGGTTTTTAACCAGTACTGGAATATCAACACCTTTCAAAGCGTCCGCAATATCCTGAACGTTAAAAGGGTTAACCGTTGTACGGGCTCCGATCCACAAGATATCAACGCCGTATTTGAGAGCCAGTTCAATATGATCAGGACTTGCTACTTCAATAGCAAGGGGAAGACCTGTTTCTTTTTTAGCAGCTGCTAACCAGGGTAAAGCTGCTTCGCCCATTCCTTCAAAACTTCCGGGACGGGTACGAGGTTTCCATACACCCGCACGAATCACGTGGGCATACCCCTCTTTTGCAATTTGGGTAACCGTATCCCAAACTTGTTCTTCAGTTTCTGCACTACAGGGTCCCGCAATCATCAAGGGCTTACCGTTGGTGTTGATCCAATCCTGTAAAGGCACAATATCCAGCGTCGCACTCATCTTGTAAATCGTTAATTAGTAAGCGTTTATTTGTTCAAAAAGCCAGGGGGCAGTTTATTATGATGAAGTGTAACGTTAAGGCCAAATCTTTTATGGTTTGACTAATCTTAATAAACTTAAAATCAGTTTGTTAACCTCTCAAAGATAACCTATTTTATTAAAAAAATCAGTACTGACATGTAAAAATGCGGTGTGTTTCCTCTTACCTTTGTAATCGCTTTTCGGAAAAACAAAAAGTACCGAATCGCCGATATATTTTAGATCGAGCACACCCAACCTGAACCTGACCGCTATATTCCACTTTCACACTAACACGGTTCACTTCCCATGCCCAAAATGGACATTTTGAAAGCTCCGAGTCATCAACAGCAAGAAAAAACTATTTCATTTGACGACACTTCGGTTGCTTTTGCTAATCAATCTAACTGGCAACTCAAGAAGACATTTTTCATCTTCGCTGCCATGAATCGAAATTGGCTTGTAAAGATAGGCACCTTTTTCATCAAATTGTTTTTAATGCTCAAATTTCCTATCAAGGGAGCCATTAAAAACACAATTTTTGAGCATTTCTGCGGTGGTGAAACCATCGAAGGTTGTAATGAGACTATCAAGCAACTGGATGCGGCTCACATCGGTACAATTCTGGATTATTCCGTAGAAGGAGAGGAGTCAGAAGAAAGCTTTAACCATACGGTAGAAGAAATTCTGCTGACTATTAAGAAAGCTGCTGAGTCGCCCGCCGTGCCTTTTTCCGTATTTAAGGTAACTGGAATCGCGACGCTGGAACTACTGGAAAAAGTACAATCCGGGAGAGAATTAACCGCCGAAGATCAGGCGGCTTATGCCCGGGTAAAACAACGCATGAATACCTTGTGTAAGGCGGCTCATGACCTGCACGTACGGATTTTTGTGGATGCAGAGGAAACCTGGATTCAGGATACCATCGACACGTTGACCTATGAGATGATGGATTTATACAATCATCAGGAATGTATCGTTTGGAATACCTATCAGATGTACCGCACAGAAAGTTATTCAAATCTGGTAAAAGCAACGGAAACGGCTCGCAAAAAGGGATATGAGCTGGGAATCAAACTGGTTCGTGGAGCTTACATGGAAAGAGAACGCCAGCGGGCTCATGAAATGGAATATTCAGATCCTATTCATGCCACCAAAGAAGATACTGACCAGGCTTATAATAAAGCTCTTCAGTATTTCCTCGATAACCATGATATTCTTTCGATCTGTCTGGGTACCCATAACGAATACTCCTGTTTGTTAATGGTTCAGAAAATGAAAGAAATGGGCATTGCCGCTGATGATCAGCATTTCTGGTTTGCTCAGTTATTAGGCATGAGTGATAATATTAGCTTTAACCTTTCTCATGCAGGTTATAATGTAGCGAAATACGTTCCCTACGGCCCCATTGAGGCGGTGATGCCTTACCTCTTCCGTCGGGCTGCAGAAAATACTTCAGTAGCTGGCCAAGCCAGCAGAGAGTTTACCTTGCTGAAAAAAGAAGTTCGCCGACGTAAAAGAGCCGTTCGGCAAGATCTTTGTAAAAGTAAGAAAGCTGCTCAGAAAGCATAATCCGAAACCCCGTTCAACTGAATGGGGTTTTTTATTAGGATCATACCCTAGTTTTTTGAGTGGTTGTTACCGATTTTTGTACTTTATTGAATGAGTTACTCGATTAACCTATTTATTTGTAGGTTGATAATTATTGATTGAATGAAGAATCCTCTGAAGTTTTTTTTACTTACCCTTTTGGTTATTGTTGTCGATCAGGTAGTAAAGCTGCTGGTTTTCAAAAATATGTATTTGGGTGAAGATATACCGGTGATCGGCGATTGGCTAAGCATTCATTATGTACTGAATCCGGGAATGGCTTTTGGCATGCAACTGGATCATCCTTATGGGAAGTTGGTGCTGACGTTATTCCGTCTGGTGGCCATGGGGGTAATCGCTTGGTATCTTACTCGTTTAGCCCGGAAAAACGCTCCTGATGGTTTATTGTGGTGCATTGCCGCCATCTTAGGAGGGGCCATTGGCAACGTAATTGATTCAACTTTCTATGGTGTATTTCTGGGAAACGCTCCCTACGATGCTCCAACGCCCTGGTTTCACGGGCAGGTAATTGATATGGTGTTGTTTAATCCCTGGGAAGGATTTATTCCTGAATGGGTTCCCGTCTGGGGCGGTTCTTATTATACGAGTCCTGTTTTCAACATTGCAGATTCAGCGATTTTTCTTGGGGTGGTTTTTATTCTGATTTTTCAATCATCGTTCTTTAAAGAAGAACCCTCAAAGCCAGCCGAAGAGAAGCCATCAGAAGAAGATGCCAAGCCCATCAGCGATTCATCAGAACAATAAGAGTTTAATCGATTTATAGACGTAAAAAGACCAGCAGATCCTGCTGGTCTTTTTACGCTTATGACAGCTTGAGGTAGAAGAGCAGGTGGAACCTGTCGTTAAGATAGGAACGAGAGGGAATCTCGCTCGATTGGTCAGACCTGTTATCTCGAATGAAGAGAGAGCCCTTCCGTAGAGTGGGAGAGTGTAACAGTTAATCAAGGTTCTTCATAACCTAATGCGTTTAGCAAAGGTCATCCCCGCAGTCGTTTGGCTCTGCCGAGTGACTACTTAACGTAGGCCTCTGGCCGTCTGAGGTAAATAACTCTAGCCTGGAACGAAGGGCTTGCCTAACTGGAAATGCTTTAACTACCAGAGGCCTAAATTTCACTTCGTCACTCAGACAGAACTGAGCGACTATGGTAGAAAACTTATTTACAACAAAGAGAGGCGAAAACTAAGTAAGCTTCATCGCTTCGCTCGGAATGACAGGCATGTGGGAATATGCCGTTATTGCAGGAATGAGATAGAATCTTGCCTCAGGAAAACGAAAAAAGCCAGACTGTCGAGTCCGGCTTTTTCGTTTACTTGCCTAATCGCTTATTTGTTACCAGCTTTTTTCGTTGGCGTTGTTGCTGGTTTAGTACCAGCTGCTGGCGTAGTGGCAGGTTGTTGAGCAGCGGCAGCAGCTTTTTTCACTGCTTCTGGATCAACACCCATTTTCTTAAAGATCAAATCCGTTACTTCCGTAGAAGGATCAGCGTAAAGCACGACAGGGTTTAATTGTGTGCTGATCGAGCTGCTTAAAATGAACGTGTAGTTATTTTCTTTGGCTACAGCTTTAATCGCATTGTCGATGTCCACTAACAGCGGTTGTAATAATTGCTGTTGTTTCTGACCCAACTCAGTCTGAGCATTTTGTTGAAGCGTTTGCAGACGCTCCTGAATGCCTTGTAATTCTTTTTGCTTGTCAGCTTTGATTACGTCAGACATCGTAGCTTCTGCTTTCTGATAAGCGGTGTATTTGTCCTGCAGATCTTTCTGAAGGCTCTGCATTTGGTTTTGATATTGCGTACTACGAGTTTGTAATTCAGCTTCTACTGCTTTCGATTTAGGGTGTCCAGCTAATAGTACATCGATATCAGTATAGCCAATTTTGGGAGCCGACTGGGCGTTTGCATTCAATCCTGCGAAGGCCAGGGCAACGGCGGTCAGAACGGCGAAAATTTGTTTTTTCATTTGATTTACTGCTTAGTCTTTGTGTTTTGCGTTGGTGTGTTTGTTTGATTGGGGTTCGCTTTAGGATCGATGCCTAGCTCTTCTAAAACATAATCAGAGTAATCGTCCCGGGGATCCGTATAGATCATGGCAATTCCTTCCGAGGATTTATCCAGAATCATACGAAGCTGTTTTTGGCGTGCTACTTTCTCAACGGCCCGATGTAATTCATCCATAACGGGTTTCAAGACATCTTTCCGTCGCTGGTGATACTGGCCGTTGTAGCCAAATATTTTATTGTTTAACTCTTTAACTTCATTTTCCCGCTTCGTAATCTCCTGACGACGCTGTTGTTTCATGGGGTCAGTCAAAAGAGGTTCCTCTGCTTTAAAAGCCCGTTCAAGCTTTTCAATTTCAGCATATTTATCAGAAATTTCCTTCGTCCGTGCTTGGGTCCAGCGATCCATCTCACCGTTCACTTTCTGGAATTCAGGCATCTTGCTGACAATATACTCGGAGTCAATGTATCCAAATCGCTGGGCCATTGCAGGACTTACCTGCCCTATGAACGCCAAAAATAGGAAAAATACGCTGTTTCTCACGAGTTAAAGGATCTTATACGATTTATAGTTCGGGTTGTAGCTATTAAAAAAACTTAATTAAACCTTATCGGATCTGCTGACCGATGGTAAAGTGGAACTGGCCTTTACCGGCTGGCTGTGTACCGTTCGGCCCTACGTTGCGGTCAAATCCGTATCCATAGTCAATACCGATCATACCAAAGGCAGGCATAAAGATACGAGCACCAATACCAGCCGAACGTTTCAGGTCAAAGGGATTGAAATATTTGTAACTATCCCCAGTTATTACCCGCTTCCATAAATCCTAAAACGAAGACCGTTGCTGAAGGATTCAGAGAGATGGGATAACGAATCTCCATTACATATTTATTGTACACAACCCCACCATTTCCTTCGTAACGACGCGTAGGATCGGTACGTACGTTACGGTCATCATAACCACGTAAACCAATGATATCCTGAGCGATGGCAAACTGGCCCTGGCCTGACAGACCCGAACCTCCTAATACGAAGCGTTCCATTGGAATGATGCCCAGGCGTTTGTTATAATTACCCAGGAAACCCATGTGAGCTCGCGTGTGGAATACCAGTTTTCCAGTAATAGGCACGAACCATGACATGTCGAACATCCACTTGTGATACTCCAGGAATTTATATTTATCCTGAGCCTCCGTGGGGTTCCAGTTATTGGGACGGAACAGCGAGTAGGGAGGAGTCAAAGTGGCCGAAATCGATAAAGAAGATCCCTTTCTGGTATACTGGGGGTTATCCAGATCATAACGCGTCAGGGTCGTAATCAACGAGATGTTATTAGCGTTACCTGAGCTAAAGTCCCGAATCAGGATCGGATAATTTTTGAACTCATAACGCATGTACGAAAGTGCCATGTTCAAACCGAAACGGTTGTCAGGGCGGCGTAAACGTTTCCCTAAACTGATCGAAGCACCCGTAGTGTTGAAGTAACCTCTTTCGTTACCCAGCGAAGTAGGTACGCCACTCCCGTAACCGTAGCCATAACCGCTCCCGTAACCATAGCCGCTGTACATGCTACCGCTGTAATCGAAGATGCGGTAAATCTGACGGTTAATGTTGAAAGAGAAGGCATTTGGTTTTTTACCTCCCAGCCAGGGTTCCGTAAACGATAACGAGTAGTTCTGGAACTGACGACCATTGGCCTGGAAACGAACAGCCAGTTTCTGACCATCCCCAGCCGGAAGCGGACGCCAGGCTTTGAGGTTAGTAATGTTGCGAGCAGAGAAGTTGTTAAATACTACCCCGAGCGTACCGACAAAGCCGATGTAACCACCCCAACCACCAGAAAGCTCAATCTGATCCGAAGCTTTTTCTTCAACGGTGTACTCGATGTCCACGGTGTAATCATTACGGGGGATCGGGTTAATTCCGATTTTCTCCGCATCAAAGTAACCCAGACGACCTAATTCCTGCTGTGTACTTACAACCGCCGTTTTAGAGAATTTCTGACCGGGTAAGGTAAGAATTTCACGCAGTACTACGTGGTCGGAAGTTTTGGTGTTACCATTCAGAATAATCTTGTTAATGGTAAACTGTTTTCCTTCGAAAATATTGAAGTTAATGTCAATAGAATCACCTTCGATGGCCGTCTCTTCGGGATTGGCACTGAAGTACAGATAACCTGCATCCATATACAGCGAAGAAACGTCATAGCCAGGGCTGCCCTGCAAGCGTTTTTGTAATTCTTCAGGGTTGTAAACGTCTCCCTTTTTAATGCCTAATAATTCCGTCAGAACAGAGTCAGAGTGGAGGTAATTACCCTGCCAGTTGATATTACGGAAGTAATATTTTTTACCTTCTTCCAGCCCCAGATATACGTCAACGGTTTTGCGGTCGTGTGAGTAAACAGAATCCGCTACGATGCGAGCATCGCGGAACCCTTTCTTGTTGTAAAACTCAATGAGCTTGCCTTTGTCTTCTTCGAATTTTTTCGGAATGTATTTTGAAGGCGTGAAAACCCGACCAAAACGCATTTGTTTAGTCCCCTTCATTTTGTTCCGAACGGTTGCTTCCGGCAATTGTTCCCGGCCATCAAAATCAATGGTATGAATTTTGATTTTAGGACCTTTATCGATGGAAACGGTCAGAGCCGCGTTATTACCACGAGTCGTATCTGAAACCTGACGAACTTTCACGTCTGCGTTGAGAAAACCTTTTTCAACGTAGTGTTTCTTGATGGTCGCCTGGGTGTTCTTGATGAGGGCTTCGTTAATAATTTTTCCCTTGATCAGTTTCACTTTATCGTTAAGAGCGTCTTTTTCGCCTTTACGAACGCCGGTGAAAGTAATCTTATAGAGACGAGAACGTTCCCGCATGAAAATATCCAGCCAGATATTTTCGCCTTCCACTTTGGTAGCGGTTACTTCTACGTCTTCCAGGATGCCCTGATCCATCAGTTTACGGATGGCTCCAGAAATGGCAATACCCGGAATCTGGATTTTGTCACCAACCCGAAGTCCGGATATGGAAATCAGAGAGGCGGCATCATAGAACTTGGTACCACTGGTTGTAATGCCTTTGATGGTATACTCTTTGGGGTGAGTATAGTCAATTTCATTCGAAGCCGCAGGAGTCTGGCTGGTAGATGGTTGCCCACCCAAACCGACACGGGCCTGGCTGAATGAAAGAAAAGGCAGGAAAATTAGAAGGAGAGGGAAAACCTTTCTCATGGGTTAAGAATGCATTTCTGAAGATCGAAAGCCTGAAAATTTAGTTCATTAATGAATTAATAATCAAATCATCAGAAATTTCAATAATGGTAGTTAGGCTTTTAATTGTTCGCTTGTTTTACCGAAACGACGTTCCCGATTCTGAAAATCGAGAATAGCTTCGTACAGGTGTTCTCGACGGAAATCTGGCCAGTAAGTTTCTGTAAAATGAAGCTCAGCGTAAGCAAGTTGCCACAGTAAAAAATTACTAATGCGATGTTCTCCCCCCGTTCGGATCATCAGATCTACATCAGGGATGTGGGAAGTAGGCAATGCATTTGACAAATCTTGCTCCGTTAATTCTCCAGATGCTAATTCTCCCGATTGGGTTGCACGTACGAGATTATTAATTCCCCGCATGATGTCCCATTTCCCACTATAACTGAGAGCTAACACGAGCGACAGACCCGTGTTATGTTCGGTACGCTGCATGGCCTGCCGAAGATCGGCCTGACAGCGGGGGGGCAGACTTTCCGTATCACCAATGGTTAACAGGCGGATATTGTTTTTCAATAATTTGGGGGTTTGGTCAGCAATGGCCTGAACCAACAATTCCATTAAAGCAGCAACTTCCTCTTTCGGGCGGTTCCAGTTTTCCGTAGAAAACGTATAGAGTGTAAGGTAATCAATGCCTAGTTCAGCACAACCCTCTACTACTTCTTCAACTGCTTTAATCGCATGCCGGTGTCCGAATATCCGGCTCAGCATACCTTTTTGTTTGGCCCAGCGACCATTTCCGTCCATTATAACGGCAATATGACGGGGGAGATTGCCTTGAATAATAGTTTCCTTCATCCTCTAATACAAAAAACCGGTAGGTTCCAAACCTGCCGGTTCTGAACGATGCTGCAAAAGTAAGGTTTTTGTGGCAGTTTTCGTTGTAATTGGTTTTATTAAGGACAGAACACCCGGAGGATTGTATAACTTAATGAAATAGAACTGTAATAATACATGTCTTTTCGGGTGGGATCTGTCTGTAGTCGCCTTTCCACGGCTGGACCGGATTCATTATGACCATCCAGGTAATCAGACCATGTTTTGCGGGTTCCAAACTCAAAACCCAGTGACCAGGGACCTTTGATCTGCCATTTAATACCTACACCAAAGGGAATGGCCAGCCCTGATTTCCGATAGGACTCCGCAGGTTCCTGATCTGGTTTAAAGTTATAAAAGGCCAATCCGGCAAAAACATAAGGAGACCAGTTGCGAGGTTTTCGTTTTGTATAATCAAAATCCAGAAAATTATATTCTAAATCAGCACCCGCTTCCAGCATTCGCGTTCCAAAGATATACCCTCTTCCTAGCTGGAAGGGGTCCTTACTGCGGAAGTCACTACCATAAATTCGCCCAGCACCTACAGAAAAGCGACCAGAAAGAGCTTTGGAGGCATTGTATCGAAAAAATAGATTACCAGCCGGACGGCCTGATTTCAGTTGAAGATTGGGGGTGATGTCCCCTTTGTAATGCATAAAGCCCAGGCCTCCGCCAAATTCAATCTTTTGAGCCTGACTGGTCAGGGCCGAACTAACAAAAAGGAAGCAAAGCAGTAAAAGCTGTTTCCGCATACGCTTAAATAAGTAAGGTTCGTGCAAGATACACGAACCTATTTCCTGAATGGATATCTGTCCTGACTAACTAACGTAAGGGAGGACATTTAATTTTAGGGGCAATGATGTAATTAATGTGAATAGCGGTTAATAGGTACATGTCGTTATTACCGCCCCCACGGGCATTGGTTGTGGGTAAATCACCTCCATTCTCTGCGGCGATTCTCTGTAAACCAGGTATACGATCTCCGCCTTTTCGGGCAGCCGTTGGCTCAAGGATGCGGTTGCTAAGCAGTATAGCCGTCGGATTCGCTAAATCATTTGGATTAGAAGGGTATAATCCACCCACATCATCGATATAATCTGTAGCTGTGAATCGCATTCCAGCTTCGGCAGAAATATCCCAATTGCGATTAAAGCGAAAGCGGAAACCAATGCCAACGGGTATTGCCGCAGAAACTAGAGAATAAGGTTTTGCTCCGCCTGAAAGGCCCTGACCCTCGGTGCCTAAGGGCTGTAACGCTACCCAGTTATTTCCTGCATCAACAGGAGTTTTGGCTTTAGGGTTATGAGCAAAGACAGCAATACCTGCAAAGAGATAAGGTACAAAAAAAGGTCTGTCAAAAGCATTTCGACCTTCTGGTAAGATATTAAAAATACCCGTGATAGCTAATTCCTTTACATCATTTCTGAAATGCAGGTTCCGTAAAAATTGGCCATCAAATTGAGGACGCCCCTTTGAAAAAGTATAGTCATCGCCTGATAAACGAGCTAAGGTCAGAGAAGCTCTGCCGCTGAACCTTGGCGTAAAATGGCGGACGTAATTAGCCGTTACATTCCAACGCATCATTTTGAAAGTAGCGTTGACAGGGTCTGCAATGGGAGAAAGCTCCCCGTAGTAGCTGGATGTCCCAAGTCCAAAACCTACACTGGAATAGGGTTCAAATTTGGCTTTGTAGGGTTTATTATAATTTCTTTTGCTGGAAAATAGCTGGGCCTGGGAATAACCTATTCCAAGTAAATATAAAGTGCTGATCAGTAAAATTCTTTTTCGCATCTGAGCGTAAATTTCAGTTCTATTACACGGTAATTACTAAGGTACTGTTACTAACGATAGAGCTTCCAATATGGTATGGGAGGTAACTAGAATACTTTCGAAAAGCAAATCTAGTACTATATAACTAATAAAAAGCAGAAATGTTAATTTCTGATATCCAAACCCCAATTCAGCTTATGGCGTAAGGTTTCCAGGAAGGTATCCCCTTTAACTTTTACCAGGTGAGCACTGAATCGTTCCCGGCGAACACAGAAACGTACGGAATCTTCTACCACTTTCGATCTTGAATCCAGAGAAATTAGACAATTTTTACTTCGGCTTTCTACCGAAACTTCAATTCGACTGCTGTCATTCACCACAATAGGCCGTACGTTGAGGTTGTGTGGACTGATAGGGGCGATAATAAAATTGTTGGTTCGGGGTAACACCACTGGACCTCCCACGCTCAAACAGTAACCCGTAGAACCCGTTGGGGTTGAAATCACCAGACCATCGGCCCAATAAGAATTCAGGAATTCACCATCGAGCCAGGTATGTACGACGATCATGGAAGATCGATCGGTTTTAGTAACCACGAAATCGTTCAGACCAAAGTTGGTTCCTTCAAAAACATCCCGATCATTTTCAACGTGCAGTAATACGCGTTCGTCAATCGAGTATTTTCCGTTTTCAAGCCAGTCCAGCGTTTGGGTAATCTCATCGGGGTTAATGGTAGCCAGAAACCCTAGCCGACCGGTATTAACGCCAACGATTGGTAACGTACGTTCGCCAACGTGAGTGACGGTTTCAAGCAAAGTTCCGTCACCGCCAATGCTAAATACAAAGTCAGCGTCGAATAAATCCTGACGAGAGGTGTACGTGGACGTGAAAGGATGATTAACGCCATTTTCCTGAATGTTCTGGCGGTATTGTTCGTGTATCTGAACCTCCGCACCCCGACGAGCCAGTTCTCCCAGAAGAGCCTGAATGGCAGGTTTCGTTTGTTCAGATAAGGGACGACCATTGAGAGCAATTTTCATGGAGTCATGCTTTGAGCAAAGAGCAGGGTTATTTTACCTTTCAGTAGTAACCCTATATAAGCACTAAAGTTTTGGCCGGTGGTATTGTTCGATCTCGCGGTAAGCATTGTCGAACTCGTAGCCATCGCGTACTTGTTGAATGATTCGAAGTAAGCCATCCTGCCCGACCAGTCCTAACCAGCGGGAAACTTCTTTGCCAGAAGTAACGTACGACTGGGCCGTTCGGGTAGGATCGGCCTGGCCACGCTGCGTGCCAAAAAAGCCGTTTAAAGTAACAATATCCTGAAGATGTGGGGCTGTTTTACCGTGATTGGTAAGAATATCCCATTCCTGAACATAGCCAATGTATCGGCGGGAAGGATCTGGGTCAGAATACCGATAGTCAACCATGAGAGCCATGCCCTCGTCAAACCATTGAGGCAAAGAAGATTTAGCTTTCATCCAGCCTAAACGGGCAAATAACTCATCGTGACACATTTCATGAGCGATGACATCTACATTTAATCCGTCTGGATTGAGTATAATCCAGGAGCCGGTAGGCGTGCCCAGGCTACAGCCGGCCCCTTCGTACAAAAGACAAAATTTCTGATATTCTTCGCGATTGGAGCAGAAAATAATGGTTGCTTCGCCGCTTTGAGCCCCCCAGAAGGACCGTATTCTTTTATGAGCCTGATTGATAAACTGCAAAAGTGAATCCTGACGAGGTTTGCTAGTCTGATCGCTGACGTAGACCGAAGGAGCTATTTTGGAAAAGCCACGGAAACGCACCGTCTGGCAGGCCCAAATAGGTGGAAACCATAGATAATAAGCTGCTAGTAAAAATATACTAAACAATAAAATATTGATAATCAATTGCTTACCGCTCCAACGTATCATAATAAAACCTCGCCCTAAAGTAGCTAGCCAGGCTAGCGTTTTTCCCAAAATTATAACGATACCCCCGGATTACCATCATTTGTAGCAGTTTTTTACTAGTGCAAGGGTATAGTCCGGTTGTATAAATTTTAAAGATATAAACACAACTATCTACGTAAAATTTAACGCTTAGGTAAAAGATGATCTGATTGGATGGCTGAAAATACTAGAATAAATTTTTCAGTAAATTCTGTAATTCAGCCTGAAGGGTAAGGGTTTTATCCTTGGCGTACCAGGTGTGAAGTTGCGTGCTGAGTTCCTCAAAAGGTGTTTTTGCTTCCTGCAAAGACTTGTATAATTGCTGAGCGGGTTGGGGGCGGGGACCCCATTCGGCTACTTCCGTTAACGTATTTTTTTCAACAATAACTAACTTGGGAATCGCCCGGCCACCATTGGTTAGGTAGGCATCCATAAAGTCCAGATTGGTGTCACGTAAAAAATAACGGGTCTGAATGGTTCCGTTCGAAGCTTCGGCTATTCGTTCCAGTACGGGCACAATTTGAGCCGCATCGCCACACCAGCCTTCGGTAAGGATCAGCCAGTAATAAGACGAGGGGTTATTCTGAACAGTAGCCAGCAACTCCGGCATCAGAACCGTAGTTTTGTCCAGACGCTGCATTCGTTGTACATTGAGCTGGGTATATTTCGTCAGTATGTCCGATTGTTTCGGGCCCGTCGTTTTCCCCGCCGCTAGCAGATCCGTAATCAGTTGACGATACGATTGATAGGAGTAGGCAGACTCGATGCGTGCGGAAGAAAGGGTAAATGGAGTTTCCATAAATGTTATAAAATTGATCGATAGTTACTAAACGGTGCTTTCATCTGTCGACTACTATTCCTATGATTCAATATCAAACCGGGCGAAAGCTCTCCGTAGAAGAATTCATTGATGTTCTAAATCGTTCCACGTTGGGTGAGCGGCGGCCTGTCAACGACCGCGAACGTATGGAGCAGATGTTAACTGCCGCTCAGATTTTAGTTACCGCCTGGGAAGGAGAGGTACTCATTGGAGTTTCCAGAGCCTTAAGTGATTTCAGCTTCTGTACCTATCTCGCCGATCTGGCCGTAGACGAACGTTACCAGCATCAGGGAATTGGGCGAACGTTACTTGAACTCACTCATGAAGTAGCGGGTTTGCAAACAAGCCTGATTTTGCTGGCTGCACCCAAAGCGGTAGATTATTATCCTAAAATTGGAATGAAACGCAGTGAGGTCTGTTTCCTAAAAGATAGAATCCATTAACAAAACGATAATCCTTCATCAAAATAAATTTCTATATGCGAAGTCTCCTCCTTACACTGGTGGCACTGATCGGTTTAGCTTTCACGGATAAACCAGCCTATCTTATTTACAATCAGCAGTTGAAGGCTTCGAGTTATGAGGAGTTACTGAGAAAAGCTTCCGAAGCGGACATCGTTTTGTTTGGCGAGTTACACAATAACTCGATTGATCACTGGTTACAATTGGAATTGACAAAGGATTTATACAAACAGAAAAATGAGAAACTAGTCCTAGGAGCAGAAATGTTTGAATCTGATAATCAGATTGTTCTGGATGAATATTTACAGAACAAAATTACCTCTCAGCAATTAACCGCCGAGGCTAAAGTCTGGAACAATTATCAAACCGATTATAAGCCATTAGTTGATTTTGCTCAGGAAAAGAAGATTCCTTTTATCGCCACCAATATTCCCCGGCGTTATGCCAGCATCGTTGCCAAACGAGGTACGGATGAATTGAAACAGTTAAGTCCAGAAGCTCAGCAGCATATTGCCCCTCAACCTATCCCGTTTGACTTGACACTTCCCGGGTATGCCGAATTAATAAAAATGGGTGGGGTACATGGTAGCGGTAGCTCCATTAGTGCTGAAAATATGGCCAAAGCTCAGGCCATTAAGGATGCCACGATGAGTCACTTTATTCTTAAACACTGGAAAAAAGGACAGACCTTTCTACACTTTAATGGCTCGTACCACAGCCAGAACTTTGAAGGAATTTACTGGTATCTCAAGAAAGCGAATCCCGCTTTAAAAATTGTAACCATTGCTACTACCGAAGAAGCAAATATTGAGGAACCTAAAGATGCCAAACCCGAACTGGCTAATTTTATTATCACGGTTCCTGAAACCATGACTAAGACGCATTGAGTCAATCGTAGTAAAAGAATTAGGCTTCCCAGATTATCCAGTTTTGTAAAGATGAGCTATACTCAGAAAGAGCTTAGAAGTTTTAATATTCAACTAGAAATAGATTGAGTATCTAGTAATTTGGGCTGTAAAAAAAGGAAGTATTTTACTTCACTTTGTCGTCGATCGGTTTATAAATGCCTGGAATTGCATTTTATAAGAAGTTTGAAAAGTAGTTTAGTGAGTTAATTGTTTGGTAATGAGTAGTCGTCGATCGCCCTATGTTTTCTTATGATTGGTGGTCGACGATTTTGGTAGCTTTTATGAAGTAACATAAATAGGGATTGTGCTATAGAATAAGGCTTTTTGATTTGTAAATTCACGGGTATTAATCGTACCATTATGGAATTGAAATGTGAACGCGGCCTGAGAAACTTCGTACATACTTCGAGTATTAATCGTACCATTATGGAATTGAAATTCGATTTCGACCACGTTATCGGTCTGAACAGAAACTGTATTAATCGTACCATTATGGAATTGAAATTGTAAGGCTTCAAACCGTTTTTGAAAACGATTTTAGTATTAATCGTACCATTATGGAATTGAAATTATGAACCCAACGCCAGACAAGAAATGCTCTAACCTGTATTAATCGTACCATTATGGAATTGAAATGGGGTTGAGCCGGAAGCGTTGTAAATCCCGTTAAACGTATTAATCGTACCATTATGGAATTGAAATAGCGTTTAGATACTTCTCTTACCTTATCTCTCCAGTGTATTAATCGTACCATTATGGAATTGAAATTCCCCCGTATACGTATACAATACAGTTAATAGTAGTGTATTAATCGTACCATTATGGAATTGAAATACGAAAACATTCGAATTACGAAGGACCGCAAACGGGGTATTAATCGTACCATTATGGAATTGAAATCAGTTAAGTCAACTGCTCTTTTAGTTTGTGCCGCCTGTATTAATCGTACCATTATGGAATTGAAATTGAGATCCAGAGCGTTTTCCAGAATCATCCAGACAAGTATTAATCGTACCATTATGGAATTGAAATGAAGATTTACCCAAAGCATCGTCTTTTTCGATTTCCGTATTAATCGTACCATTATGGAATTGAAATAAAACATAGAAGGTGCAGTCTGGCTTACCATTTACAGTATTAATCGTACCATTATGGAATTGAAATAATACTGATCCAAGTAATCAGCAAACTTGTCGAGGTATTAATCGTACCATTATGGAATTGAAATTGCTCATTTACTTTAATGAAGGCTCGACGGCGTCCCGTATTAATCGTACCATTATGGAATTGAAATTCGGTGAAAAGGGGATTAGACAGATTTAGCGGCTTTGTATTAATCGTACCATTATGGAATTGAAATGGATTTTACCGTTTTCTGCTACGCATTGCAAGTAAGAGTATTAATCGTACCATTATGGAATTGAAATAGGTAGCTCTATTTCCGCTCTCATAATGCAATGTTGTATTAATCGTACCATTATGGAATTGAAATATCATATATTCCGCCGTGACTACCATATTATAAGCGGTATTAATCGTACCATTATGGAATTGAAATCCAATAACCTGCACCTCAGTACTTGCTACTTCAGACCGTATTAATCGTACCATTATGGAATTGAAATGTTGCACATTACCGTAATAGACCCGGTTTTCTTGAATGTATTAATCGTACCATTATGGAATTGAAATAATACTTGCAGATATTCGTGATCTCTCGTTCGGTTGGTTAAAGATCGGTCAGACATAGAATAGCTTATTGGGGATGGAGGCTCTATTTTACTTATCTACTCAGGAATAAAGCAATGTAGCAATCAGGAGAAATCCAGTATAATGTGCAATGGAAAGAAAATAGTTTAAAAAACTTCTTCCATACAAATCCCCATTGCTACTCTGTTTTAGCATAATTCTTAACAAACGCATTAAACTCTTGTTTGTAAAATCTCCCTACCGGAACGGAATAGGAGCCTAATGCAATTTCAGAATTGCTATAACCGGTAACGTAGTCAGGATTAAAGAGAAAGGACCGATGGATTCTTACAAAACCTTGGGTAGCAAGCCGTTCTGCAAAATCCGCAATCGTGTTTTTAGTGAGGTAAACCGCATTAGTCAGAAAGAGCTTCAGGTCATTGCCCTGACTTTCTATAAAAATAATGTCATCTATCCTGATTTTTCGGTTTAACCCTTCTGATCTGATCATTAGGGTGTTTTCAGGATTTTTGTTACCCGTATCTCTCAATATCCGACTAACCGCTTTAAAAAAACGCTCGAAAGTGATCGGCTTCAGAATATAATCGACGGCTTCCAATTCAAATCCCTCTACAGCAAATTCCCTGAAGGCCGTCGTGAAGATAACCTTCGGTTTTACGGGTAGAGACCGCATTAGTTCAATACCACTCAGATGAGGCATCTGAATATCCAGAAACAGAAGATCAACCGGCAGTTGTTGCAGGAGCTTATGGGCCTCAATCGCATTTCTTGCTTTGCCGACGAGCTGAAGGGCTTCTATTTTTTTTAAATGGCTTTCCAACAGCTCAATAGCCAGTGGTTCGTCATCGACGATCATACATTTAATCATACCAGGCAGGAGTGACGATTTCTACACTAAACCAGTCTTCATCTGAGTTGACACGAAGTTCAAAATTATGTTTGTAATACAATTTCAGTTGCTCTTCAATATTGGTCAGACCGATTCCTTCTTGGCGGTCAGACGTTTTCTGAAAACTGCTATTTCCAATTTTGAATACAGATCTGACCTCATCGGTTTGCAGTTCAAGCGTGATACGGAGGTTGCCGTCAAGGCTCCTGCTTCCATGTTTGAATGCATTTTCAACCAGTGAGAGATACAGAAGCGGAGGAATTTGATTTTCAGCTTGAATTTTCAGTATTCGGTTGATTTCTAAAGTGTTTCCATAACGCAATTCTTCCAGTTCCAGGTAGCGGTCGATGGTAGTGATCTCGTCAGTGATTCGAACCATCTTTTGAGGGCCTTTGTAAAGGGCATAGTCAAGGATGTCAGCCAGTCCGGCAATGAATTTAGGAGCTTTATCGGGGTGGTTAACCGCGAGGGAATAAATGTTATTAAGCGTATTGAACAGAAAATGAGGATTCAGGTGGGATTTCAACACCTTCAGCTCAAGTTCTGCTTTTTCCTTTTGCAGTCGAATGCGGTCTTGTTTCTCGTTTTTATACCGTAAAATATGCATGAAACAGACAAAAATAAATGATGCAGTAATAACGGGGAGGGCATAACACACAACCAGATAATCAAGATCGGTTAAAATGGTGGTAATGCTGTCCGGTGCCTCATTCGTAAAAAAAGGCTCTGCGGCATAAACGATAAAAATTCGATTGATAACGGCTAAGAGATACAGAGAAAAGATTAGGCTGATCAAAAACAGCACGTAACGTTTTCGGTCGAAAAGATGAATAATCAGATAATAGTAAATCAAGTTGGCACTGATGATCTGAAATAGCAGGTGACACAAGTTGTAGATGATGATATCCTCTAAACTTAGGTAAGTGGTACTGCTGTGAGCCTGTCCCAGTCCGAACAGAAAAAGGGCCGTCCAGAATACCGCCTGATAGCTGATGACTGAAAGTAAGTTACGGGTTGTTTTCTCTTTCATTGCTGTAAAACTAGAAACTCTGTCCGTATAAACGCCCACAACAGGGACAGACTACCTGATTGGAGCACAAACAGCAGGATTTTTCATGTAAACACCCTCTAATGTCGTCGGTCCCATAAAAGAGGTTTTCTGGCATACCCCGTAGGATATAGGTTGCAAGAGGTGAAGTTTTGCAGAAAAAATGAAAGAGAACAGATTTAACGGACTGGATCATTTAAGGGCCGTCGCTATTATATTGGTGTGGATGTACCATTACCGGGCGTTCCGGCATCCTGACTGGCTGGATACTATCGGCAGCTATGGCTGGACAGGAGTGGATCTTTTTTTTGTGCTAAGCGGGTTTCTTATTTCTGGTCAGTTGTTCAGAGAAATTCGGCAGTATGGTACTGTATTTCTGAAAACCTTTTTTACCAAAAGGTTTTTCAGGATTATCCCGCCTTTTGTCTTTACGCTGCTGCTGTATGTCTGTTTTCCTTGGTTTAGGGAACGAGAGGCCTTACCTCCTTTATGGAGGTTTCTAACGTTTACGCAAAACTATGGACTTGATGTAATCAATAAAGGCACGTTTTCCCATGCCTGGTCTTTGTGTATCGAAGAACAGTTTTACCTGCTGCTCCCTTTCTCCCTTCTTCTGTTATTAAAAACGGGCTGGCTGAGTAAACTTAAGTACATACTCATGGTTTTGCCGCTAATTTCTATTGCTCTGCGGAGCTTTGCCTGGACTCATTTCGTCGTTCCCGCATTAGAGTCTGATCACTTTTGGAAACTGTGGTATATGCACATCTACTATCCTACGCATACCCGGTTGGACTCCCTCGCCATAGGGGTGCTGATCGGTTTTCTTTACGAATATTCAGTAACGTTCAAGCAACTGATCCATTCAAAGGGGGTACTATTTTTCTTTGCAGGAATAGCTATGCTGGCCTTTGCCTTTTGGGTTTGTAAGGACCAATACTCCCAAACGGCTTCTGTTTTTGGCTTTACCTGGGTAGGTCTGGCGTATGGATTACTGGTAAGTTCCGCTGTTTCCGACTCCTGTTTTCTCAGCGGGATGTCATTAAGGGTAACCCGTCAATTGGCTGATTTATCTTTTGCGATCTATTTATCTCATAAAGGAATCATTCATCTCATACAAGTAGCCACTAGCCCGATGAATCTTTCCGAAAACCAATTAATGATTCTTTGCCTGATTGGATGCCTAGCGGCTGGATTAGTTTACCGATACACGTTAGAGCGTCCCTCAAGCTGGCTGAAAAATCGATTACTAAATCAAAATATAGAGTCATGAAAAGAGTGATTACCGTATTTATTTTCCTGCTCTCTTTAACTCAGGTAAAAGCACAGAAATTTGCAAAAGAAAAAGCAGAAATCAACGGGATTGTGGATCAATTCCGAACTAGCATTAGTAAAAAAGATTCAGTCACTTTTCTTCGCCTTTTTACACCGCAGGCGTTCGTATGGATAGGGGTTATGAAAAATCAGAATCAGTTTAAAAAAGTAATTGCTAAAAAGCCTGATCTTAAAAACTATTTTTCCGTAGGATATGATACTTTCTACAAGTTTTTGGGAGATAAAGGAACGCAGGAGGAAATCTTTAAAAATGTAAGAATTACCAATGATGACGTTATAGGTAGTGTTACGTTTGATTATGAGTATTGGAATGATGGTAAGATGACCAACTGGGGAAAGGAATTCTGGCATCTGATCAAAATGGATAACGAATGGAAAATGGTAAGCGTTATTTTCTCTATAGCTGAGTAAGCAGCTTTAGCTCTTGATGGGTTACAAAGCAAATACATGCATTTTGAATACAGATAAATGATGGGAGTCTGGCTGAAGTATGAGTAAATCTGATAGAATTAAACCTAAAAACAGCAGTTATTCTGACTATGATTATGAAAATTGTATCATCGCTATTCTTTACACTTATAACCTTCCTTGGTTACGCACAAAGCCATACTATCACCAAAGATAAATGGCATTGGGATACGCCTTCTAAGCAAGATACGGTAGTCGGCTACACACAAGTACTAAAAGTAGACCATGTTCTCTACATTTCTGGGGCGGTAACAACCAAGCTTACTCTCGAAGGTATACGACAAGTCTATAAAGCCTTGGAAAAATCTTTAAAAAGCTACGGGGCAACTTTTCAAAATGTGGTAAAGGAAAATTTATATACTACGGACATTGAAACGATGAAAGCATACAACTCCGTAAGAAAAACGTTTTATAATGGAGATTTCCCGGCGGCGACCTGGGTTCAGGTATCCAGACTTTACATGAGTGAAGCCAAACTGGAAGTTGAGTTAATAGCACATTTGCCTCATTAAAACAGGACAAGAAATTACATAGATTTGATTATGATTTGCCCAATATTTGAAGGTAACCTCTTACAAACGAACGTTCATGGAACGCCGTAGAGCAAAAGGCCCCTGGAAATCTTCCAAGGGGCCTTTTAAATAAGATGAAAAGGCTCTTTTAACTTTTGTAAAATCCACGTCGGGGTTTGTACCAGTAATAGAGCAATAGGACATTGGAAGCGATCACTACTTTAAAGGAACCCCGTCTATGTACTGTTTGAGGTGACGTTCTATTGTATTTAATGTTTGAACCCGTTTGATTAATCCTTACCTATTATTAGGTATGGGATAATGCCCTAAATTTAAATACTCCCCTATAAGCTACGTATTTAAATAAGGCAAGACTTGATTTTTTTAACATAAGTTAAGTCTTAATTAGAGGCTGAACTATTGAAAAATACTTTTACTGGACCATTGGTATAAAAAACACCCTGGTACTGCT
This sequence comes from Siphonobacter sp. SORGH_AS_1065, assembly GCF_030818595.1. NCBI lineage: Bacteria > Pseudomonadati > Bacteroidota > Cytophagia > Cytophagales > Cytophagaceae > Siphonobacter > Siphonobacter sp. SORGH_AS_1065. The sequence goes on along the minus strand of NZ_JAUTAM010000004.1, from coordinate 4,625,875 downwards.
CAGGCCAGAGTGTTGAATTTAAGGGTGCTTGTGTAAACTATAGCGGACCCTAAAAAGCAACAGAACAGGAAACGGCAAAAGAGAGCTCAAAAATACCAGGAATGATAACTGCGTATGAAAAAAGCCTAAGAAGGGGGGCTGAATTGGCATAACAGAAAGAAGCGGCCACTCAAAAACTCCAATAGCAAGGTGAAACAGAAAAGGAATAATAACGTACAGTTTCTCGCATCCGCTCACGTTTAAAATATCTATAGTAAAATTTTATATGTGGACGGATGCAGCCAATGCAGAGTAGCAAGCCTTAATAGCCAAAATTATCGATAATATTCCAAGAGCTGATAAAGTTTGTGATTAGCAGTAGGAAAGTCACCATAAACCAGCCCCTAAGATTCTAATGTATGGGGCTGGCTTATTATTTAATTGCAGGAATATTTTTGCTAATTAAAAGATGAATAGGTTCCTGCGGTCGGTGTATAAGTGATAACGGCTTTGAGCTGTTTAGCGGCTAAGCGACAATACGAAGCATCGGTGCGAGGACTGATGGTTTTTGTCGTCGCTAAAACCCAACCAGTGCTCGATGACGTTGTTGTATTATAATAGAATTTGATCGTCATCGAAGCAGATGATTTGTTATAAACATATAATGACTTATATAACTTGATAAGAGTGTCATAATTTATAATTTATAAAATGATTACAGATTAATTATTTTGAACACGATTTCTGGACATCAATCTCCGAGGCATTTGCTATTTTAGATGTGAATTTTTTTTACAGTAGGTAAAAAAATAACATTAAATCAATTGAAAAGCATGTTTTCAAAGACAAAGAGTATGAAGTTAACACGAGCCTTGATCACATGATGACTTTATAATGAGCCCGATAAAAGAGCACGGAGCCGTAAGCCTTCAACCTTTTATTTTTTAACCCATTGGCCGCCAGTGATTACTAGATTTGAGAAAGTCCCGTTTGATTCATGGCCCACCCAAAAGCCTACTTTGCCGTTAAAGGATTTTTCCAGTGGCGAAATTTTGAGCATGGGTGACTCATCCCCGTTCATGAAAACTTGGATGAATTGGTCGGTTACCTCTACCTTCACATGAAACCAGGCATCAGGATCGACAAAGGACTTTACCGGGGCCTCGTATTTTCCGGGAAAAGTTTTCCTTAAATAGGGCCAGTCATTATTCGGTAAGGCCATATACTGCACCGCGTGTGATTTTCTCACACTATCTTTCGCATTGAAATTAAAGGGCCTGAAATAAACCGCTTCATAGCTGTGGTCATTCCTACCATGAAAAGCAATGCCTACAAAACTTTTCTGTAGAACATCCCTTCCTTTCACGTCGAATTCAATACTGCCACTCTTAAAATTCAGGTTATTGATCCAGACTACTCCTGGGTTGTTCAAAGCGTTGACCTGCACTAGGCTACCTTTATGCTTATCAAAAGCAAGTTGTATTTCTCGGTTTACCGGATACAGATTCTCTTTTTCCAAAGGTACCCGAGTGGCCTTTTGGCCCAAAGCACTGAAAGCATAACACATCAGTATCAGACCCGTTACTCCTTTACTAAATCGGTTCATCGTAAGCATTTGTTGTTAAACTTGGTGTGATTATCATTGTCGTTCAAAGGAAAGTGAAAAGGTTCAAAGCTTACATTCAAAGCGTGTTCAAATCTATTCAAGTTTGAACAGGGTACTACAATGACTGATATTCAGATTTTTATATTAAAATACCGGGCACTTGTCGAAAGCAAGATCGGTTGGCGGAAAAGCACTGACTGGCAATCGCAGGACTTCGAAACCTTAAGTGAAGAGATCTTTAAAAAAACGGGTGTACTGCTAAGCCCAAGCACGCTAAAGCGGATCTGGGGGAAAGTCAAATACAACAGCACACCGAACCTGGCCACCTTGGATGCCCTGGCCCAGTTTGTAGATTTTCCTAATTGGAGGTCCTTTTGTTCTGCCCAGGAAGAAAAGACTGATCCAAAGCCTAAGGAACGTAAAAAGAGAGGCTATAGAATTACGCTCCTGGTTGTCGCTGCTGTTGTTGCATTAGCACTGATTGGTTTTGTCCTGCAAAAGCAATTCGGCAGAACCTTGACCTATCGCCATACCCGCTTTTCAAGCCAGCCCGTAACTCAAGGTGTACCCAACACCGTCTTATTTGAATATGATGCCAGTGACTCTAATGCAGACAGCGTTTTCATTCAGCAAAGCTGGGATGAAAGACGCAGGTTTAAGGTCGATAAGCACAAACATGAGTACGCCAGCACCTATTACTTACCGGTATATTACCGTGCTAAGCTGGTATTGAATGATTCAGTCGTCAAAGAACACGACCTTTTTATCGAATCAGACTGGATCGGCGTGCTCGACAAAGACCCGATGCCGATCTACCTGCCCCGGGAATTGTACTTCAAAGCGGGTGGGCTGGGACTCGAAGAAGCGGACTTGATCATGGATTCCAAGGATTACAATCAGGAAGTCCCCACTTTTGTGCTCACGCGAGTGGATAAGGACATGGGCATCGAATCGGAAAATTTTGAACTGACCATGGCGTTGCAAAATACGTTTACTCAGGTGAGTGCTCCGTGCCGACAGGCCAGTGTAATGCTGCTCGGAACAGGAGGCGTTATCGAGATACCCTTATCCGCTCCAGGGTGCGTAGGAGACCTGCTACTCAGACTGGGCGAAGAGGAGATTGCCGGGAATACTCATAACCTTTCAAGTTTTGGCGTTGATTTCACTAAGGCTGTCCAGTTAAAATGCATGGCCTCCGCCGGAGTGCTAACGATCAGCCTAAACGAGAAATTGGCCTTCAAAGGGAAGTTTTCAAAAGGCATTGGCCGCATCGTTGGGGTGCGGATTGCATTTAAAGGCTCGGGGATAGTCAGGAACTTCAAGCTCAAAAGCCCAACCCTACAGGTTAGGTAATGTACGGAACGTGGGAGGATGCCAGACTGACAAGGTAACGATAAAAGACAGCTAGGGTATAGATACGGTAAGGGCATAGGGGAGGGCCAATGGAGCTATGATCCAGCTCTTTACGCCTTTTGGAAGAGCTACCTGGATTTTAACAGAACTTAACCCCAGGGACTCCGCATTTGGGTTATATGATTTGGGGTTGGGTTCCCCTGAATTGGGCTATGTATCTATCTCGGAAATAGAAAGCGTCACCAATTTGGGAATGCTAGCTATTGAAATCGATACACACTTTAAGCCTGAATACCCTTTGTCTGTTTACACGGAAGCGGCTCGTCTGGCGGTCGGATTACCGAAGATCCTAATATGCTGAAACGGGCAGCCGTTGATGGTCTGATGCGTTTATCAGGCAAGCAATTGCCTAAGCCAGATCGGTGAGTTCAACGCTTCAGGGTCATTCGTCATTGCTTGAATTTCGCAGGAAAGCTTTATGGGATTGGAAGTATCAAGGAAGGGTAGGGGGAATGGGGCAAAGGTGTGAGGTGCCACCCTTGAATACCGTACTAAAAGCAATGATTGGCTGATCTTATAGACGAAGGCTATACAGGGAAGTTGAGGAGATGAAGTGTCGAGGACCGGGGTGATGAAAGAACCTTCTACTCTTTCCCCTGCGACCGGATTAAAATACACAGCGGCAAAACTGCGAGGGGTAAGCCCTTTTCTGATTTTCAGACTTTTGATTTTAAATAGTTAAGCCAAAGTTTTCTGAGAAAAAATGAAATTATCCCTATTAAGAAATAGGGATGTATAGAGAGGATTATATAGTACTTGCTTCCTACTCAAAATTTAAGTGTCATCCTGTAAACTAGTTAAGTTTTACAATTGTTAAATGACAAGACTACTGACTATATTCTAGTTATTTCTAAGCGTAGGATGACCGCCATATGCACTACTTAAAAAAAGAATTCCTTGAATTACTGACGAATGATGAACGTTTTTTTAACTTTTTTCAGGAAGCGGGCATCTGGACTTGGGATTTAGTAAATCCAGACAATCAGTGGATGAGTCCTAGTTTCTGGGACAAGCTAGGCTATACGCCACAAGAAATTACAGCCCTTTCCTCAACCATAGTATCCTTATTGCATCCTGATGATGTTCAGGCCGTAACCCGTAATTTGGAGGCCCATCTGGCAGACCCTTCCCATGCTTTTGAACCTGTAATTCGCTACTTTCACAAAGATGGGTCGATTGTCTGGGTACGTTGCCGGGGCATTGCGGTTCGAAATGCTGAGGGTCAGCCCGTGCGTATGCTGGTTTCTCACCAGGATATTACCAAGGAAAAGGAAGCCGAACTAAGTGCTCGCCGGGAGGCTTTACTCTATCGCTATATAACCAATAGTCAGGTGCTCTACGTAGCACGAACAAATTTAGCAGGAGCTTATACCTTTGTTAGTGAAGATTACGCAAAGTCCCTGGGCAAAACGTCACAAGAATTAATGGGGACATTAGCTGCTGAAGCTGTTTTAGAAGAAGATGTACCTATAGGACTTCAAGCCTTCGAATCCTGTGCTACTCAACCCGAAGTACCTTTTACCGTGATTCTTCGCAAAAAGTCTGATCTAGGGCAGCTCAAAGTGCATGAGTGGACCTTTATTGGCCTGAGTGATACGGGCAATCAGGTTAACGAGATTCTTTGTTTGGGCCGCGACATCACCGAGAGCTTTAAAAACCAGGCAGATTTATCCGTTTTACTCGCTGCGACTAGTGATATTCTTTCCATTGTGAATGCCGAAGGAATTATCAACTATCTATCGCCTTCTTGGAGTCGGATTTACGGCCTGGAGGTAGAGGAAAGTCTGGGACAAAACATCACTACCTTTCTTCATCCTGATGAGTGGGCAATGGCTTTTGAAGCCCTGGCACAAGCCAACCAGATCGGGTACGGGAAATTGGAACACCGCATGCGTCACCGGGACGGACATTATCTGTGGATGGAAACCCGGGCTAATCGCTACGAGTTGACGGGCGAAATGGTGTTTACCAGCCGTGATATTACGGAACGTAAAAAGGCCGAAGCAGAACTGCTTCGAACCCAGCAACTGCTTGAGCAAACAGCTGAAATTGCCCGGGTGGGCGGCTGGGAATACATCGTGGCTACCGGGCAAGTCAATCGTTCGGCTGTAGCCCGGGCCATCTACGAGGAAGATACTTTTACATCCCTGAGTGCGGATGCCGCTTTGGATGCGTTCACTGACAAAGCGGTGCGAGCGAATGCATTAACCCTTCTTAGAGAGTCCATTAAAAAAGGAACGCCCTGGCATTTTGAAGGAGAAATCCGCACGGCTCAAGGGAATCTAAAGTGGATTCGGAGTCAAGGGCAGGCCGAGTTTGAAAATGGTGTTTGTCAGCGACTGGTAGGGTCTACTCAGGACATTACTCGGGATAAGAAGGCTCAGATGGAGCTGTTTCGGACCCATGAATTTTTAGAAAATACGGGCCGAATGGCCAAAGTGGGCGGGTGGGAATTATTATGCCCTAGCCAGAAGCTTTATTGGTCTTCCGTTACCAAAGAAATTCACGAGGTACCTTTAGACTTTGATCCCAATCTTGGGGCAGGCATTAACTTCTACGCCAGTGCTCAGGATCAGGCCCGCATTAGTCAAGCAGTTCAAGCGGCCCTGGAGCACGGAACTCCCTGGGATTTAGAAGCTCAGATTAGAACGGCTAAAGGAACACTCAAGTGGGTACGCAGTCAAGGAGAAGCCGAATTTGTCCAAGGAAAATGTGTCAGAATGTATGGTACCTTTCAAGATATTGATGAGCGTAAGAAGGCGGAGCAAGAAACCGACAAAGCCCGTCAGCAGGCCGAAGCCGCCAGTAAGGCCAAGTCGGAGTTTCTGGCTAACATGAGCCACGAAATCCGTACTCCTTTGAACGGGGTCATTGGCTTTACTGAACTTTTAATGAATACGCGTCTGGATGAGACTCAGACTCAATATCAGCAAGTGGTGTTGCAATCGGCTCAGTCGCTTTTAGATATTATCAATGATATTTTAGATTTTTCTAAAATTGAAGCGGATAAACTTCAGCTAGCTTCCGAAAAGACGAACCTTTGGCAGCTCTCGGAGCAGGCAATTTCCATGATTACGACTCAGGCTCACAAAAAAGGACTGGAAGTACTGCTAAATCTGGACGTAGATGTGCCCACTTGGGTATGGGTGGATGGCATTCGTCTGCGACAGATCCTGGTCAATTTGTTAGGCAATGCGGTTAAATTTACGCTCAAAGGCGAAATTGAACTTAAGATCGAAGTCATTCGTAGTCAGCAAGATCAAGTTACGTTGCAGTTTTCGGTTCGTGATACGGGCATTGGCATTGCTCTTGAGAATCAGCATAAAATCTTTGAAGCTTTTATGCAAGAGGATCTCTCGACGACTAAAAAATTTGGCGGAACAGGGTTAGGTTTGAGCATCTCCAGTCGTTTATTACATCTGATGGGAAGTGAGTTTAAGCTAGATAGCGATGTAGACAAAGGCAGCATTTTTTCCTTTGAGCTCACGCTGCCCGTTGAAGCTGAACCCAAAGCATCCTGGCCGCAGCTACGCTCCCTTAAGCAAGTACTTATTGTCGATGATAATGAGAGTAATCGGCTGATCCTAGAGCGGATGTTAGCCTTGGAGCATATCCCTACTCAATCTGCTTCCAATGGCATGCAAGCCTTGGAGTTGGCAGCAAAAGAAACTTTTGATATCATCATCATGGACTACCACATGCCGTATTTAAACGGCATTGAGACTTTAAGTAGTTTGCGTAGAATCCATTCCTACGATAGTCAGCGTCAGCCTGTAGTATTGCTCTATACTTCCTCGGAAGATGAAGCCGTAGAAAAAGCCTGTCAGCAATTAGACATAACCCATCGATTAATTAAGCCCGTTAAAATCCAGCAGCTTTATCAGGCTTTATCTAGTCTCATGGATCTCAGAACTAGTGAGGCGGAGCCCACTACCGCCGGGTCTGGAAACCATGCTTCCAGTGCCGTGGTCCTGGAAGAAAAAACCCGTTCGGTGCTGGTAGTAGAAGACAATGCCGTTAATCGTTTGCTGGCCCATAAGCTCATTGCTTCCCTACGGCCTGATCTAACCATTTATGAGGCTCACGACGGCAAGCAGGGACTTGAAGCCTACCTTCGTTACCTGCCAGATCTTATTTTAATGGATATCCAAATGCCTGAAATGAATGGGTACGAAGCTACTCAGGCCATCCGGGCGAAAGAGAAGAAGGGTCGGATTCCTATTTTAGCGTTAACGGCGGGCACCCTAGCCGGAGAAAGAGACAGGTGTCTGGCCGCCGGAATGGATGACTATCTGACCAAACCGATTGCCCGGGTAGTTTTAGAAAAAGCCTTTACTCAGTGGCTTCCACTTCCCTCTAACCATTCCTGAGTGCTTACTAGACAAACATTATATTCATATCTATGAAGGAAGCGAAGCCTGTACAAAAGCTTTTCTTGGTATCTAGATAGTCATCTTACTTCCTTTTATAAGCAACTCTTTAGAAAATGTATATGCTAGAGGCTCTGCCGTATAGGCTCAATAACTATCTGGCTCCTTTATTATAGATCTAAAACAGCATTCAGGGCTTCTAAGATCTTCACTTCGTTGACCGTAAGCCCGAGGACTCTGGAAACTTCATATTGATTTTCTCTTTGCCAAACGGATAATGTTTATAATCCACAAGCCCTGCTGCAATGGCTTTGTTATGAAGTGTATGAAGGGTAATCAGGTGATTAACAATAGTGCAGTCACTCACCTTACGTTTACTTTTTACATAGGTTCGGTATCGTTCGAGCAATGGAACAGTTATTTCCTGAAACGAGATATCCGCAATATTTAGAAAATCTCGAAAATGATGGATGTGAGGGATGTCTGTATTGACACGGTTATATTTACCTTGCTTACGCAAGTGATCAATAAAGAGGTCGGCTTGATTAAAAATGAAGAACCTGTTTTGGGGCCGAATGTGAGTGCGGGCCACTTGATGCGAAATGAGTTTTTGCTGGGAAGCGAGTTTTAATATTTTATCATGGGCTTCGACTTTCCACTCCGCTTTGAAATGAGGTTATTCAAACGAGCCAAATTAGGATGGAATTTTTTAATCTTTTCAGCTTTGGCTTCCGATTCTTTCAAGTTTTGACCTAAAGTAAAGCAATCAGTCAACAGGATTTGGTATAACAAATTCCGATTTTTATGAATTTATGCGGAATAATAATTTTTGTAATGAACTGATTGACAGTTTATAATGATTCATATCAAACCATAAGAAACCAGATCATGCAGGATATCGAGCCTTTTTACGGATGGGAGAAATATTATGTAGCTGCGGATGATCCACAATCGCCTTTCCATAACCGGGAGTACAATTATCAGCAATATGAGAACACGGTTTATGACTATTACATCCACCCTAATTGGGATGAAATCGGTTCTGAGACGCTCTATTGTAAGATTCTTTTCGCTGACTATGAATTAAACTTCACGGTGATTGAGTTACTGGGCGAGTGGAATGATACCTTGCATAATGATATTATGTTCTTCAAACGTAACGTCATTGACCCCTTACTTTCAGAAGGAATCAATAAATTCATCTTAATTGGTGAAAACGTCTTTAATTTCCACGGAAGTAACGACGACGATTATTACGCCGAATGGTTTGAAGAAGTAGAGGACGGCTGGATTGTCGCTCTTAATTTTCGCGATTTCGTTCAGGAAGAATTTACCAAGTATCACCTGGATTATTACATCAACTACGGCGGTACGCTGGAAGAAATTCCTAACTGGCGTACTTTAAAGCCGAAGATTTTTTACGAAGGCGTCAATCGACTGATTCAGCGAAGAATAGGGTAAAAGAAAAGCCGTATAACCTCAATCGTTATACGGCTTTTTTTATAATCAAATCAAACGCTCTTTTGTGGCTTTCTCAATAGCCTCGGCTTTGGAATGTACTTCGAGTTTCCAGTAAATATTCTTGATATGCGTGCGGATGGTTTCTTTATCTACAAAAAGTTCATCCGCTATAGTCGAATAGCTTTTGCCCTTGGCCAGTAATTCCAGCACTTCCGTTTCCCGGGAAGTAAGCGGCGAATTTCGATTTTTCTGGAAGGATTGCACCACCATTCGGGCTACGTTCGTACTCATAGGAGCACCGCCATTCTGAATCTCCTGAATGGCATCCAGTAATCGGCTTGGAGGCATGTTTTTAGTCAGGTAACCACCCGCACCCGCACATAAAGCTTTGAAGACCAGGTCATCGTTTTCGTAGACGGTAATGACAATAATATTCGTCTGGGGTCGGATTTTCTTGATTTTGGTAATGCCTTCAATGCCGGTCATGCCGGGTAATTCAATGTCCATTAATACGACATCGGGATTATCCTGTTGCAAGTGCAGAAGAGCATCTTCACAGCTGGAATAGGTCTGGACAGTTCGAAATCCAGAGGTACTATTGATTAACAGAGCAAATCCTTCACGAATGACGGAGTCGTCTTCAACAATACATACATTAATCGTTTGAGGAGCAGATAAAGTACTATTCATGGCTTTTAAAAAGATACTAAAGATAAAGCATAGTTTTCCGGTAATACATGTTTAATGGTATAATCGGAGAAATGACTTATTAAGCGGAAAGAGTTTTACTTTTTAGCGGGTGCCGGAAGAGACAGGGTAATGCTTGTTCCCGCCTCCGATGCACTGATCACCTGTAGGGTGCCATTAAATTTTCTGGCACGACTTTCCATGTTCAGCAGGCCATTTCCAGTCATTCGCTTACTGGACTCGAAGCCTTTTCCATTGTCAATCCACTGAATAGTAGCCCGGTTATTTTCCTGCTTAAAAATCAGTCTGGTTTCGGTGGCCTGGGCGTGTTTTAGCGTATTGCTAATGGCTTCCTTGAAAAGAAAGATTACGTGTCGGCTAACTCCCATGGGTAAAGAAAAATCTTTCAGACTTTCGGTTAACCCTTCAATATCAAAGCGAATGCCCGTCTTGTCAAGAACGTCATCTCCGAAGTCTTTCAGACGAATGGCAATTTCATAAAGGTTATCGTGATCAGGATTAATCGCCCAGATGAAATCTTTAGTTCCCTGATACATCCGGTTCGCATTATCGCTGATCTTGGTAAGAAGGGGTAATACGTTATCTGAATGCTCGGGAAGTTTGGTTTTAATGATTTCGGTCAACATCGAAATGCGGGTAATCGTATTGCCAAATTCATCATGCAGGTCCTGAGCCGCCAGTTTTCGCACGCGTTCATTTTCAGCCAGCTTTACCTTTTCCAGTTCCAGTAACCGAGCCACCTGATTTCTTAAACGATAGGTATAAAACAGCCAGGTAGCCACTGCTGCTACAAGGGCACAGGAAATATAAAACCACCAGCGTTGCCAGAAGGGGGGAATGACGGTAATCGGAATTTCCAGCAATTTTTGTTCGTTCCAGACCCCATCGGCATTGGAGGCCTTTACCTTTAATACATAGTCTCCGGGATTCAGGTTGGAAAAGCTGAGGTAACGTCGCTGACCGCTGTAATTCCAGTCATCCTGAAAGCCTTCGAGTTTATAGGCATACTGATTTTTCTGTGGATCTTTATAATCAAGGGCCGTATAAACGAAGGAAATAAAGTTTTCGTTGTAATTGATATTCAGCTTTTTATCGGCAGCCAGAAGACTGTCGAAAGCAAATGACTTTTCGAATTTTCGGAAAGTCGTCAGCACAATGGGTGGCAGAAACTGACTTTCTCTTAACTGCCAGGGATGAAAACTGATTAAGATACCAATTCCTCCGAAGAAAAACTCTCCGTCATCGCTCTGATGAAACGCTCCTACGTTGAATTCATTGGAGAGTAAGCCATCCGAACTAGCGTAATTCCGAAAGGCTTTCGTGCGTGGATCGAAGCGGGAGATTCCTTTATTGGTGCTCATCCACAAACGGCCCTGGGGATCTTCCAGTAACCCATAAACCACGTTGTTAGGCAAGCCCTGTTCTTCGGTAAAGTGCTCAAAACGAGCCCGGTCTCCCTCAAAGTAAAGCCGACTCAGGCCTTTGCTACTGGCGATCCAGAATTGCCCGTTGCGGCAGGCGTGCAAGTCATAAATCTCATTGCTAAGCAAGGAATGAGCATCATCGGTTTTGTTATAAAAAGAGCTGATCGTGCCACGAGGGTCCATTTTAAAAAGACCGCCCAGCGTTCCCACCCAAATTGAGCCATCTGATTGCTCATGAATTGCTTCAACGGTTGAAACGGGTCCGTCGTAATGAAAATGAAAGCGATGGAGTACGCCGTTCTGGTTGCGTTTAAAGACTCCTTTATCCGTTCCAATCCAGAGGTTCCGTTGCCGATCCTCAAACAAGCACTTGACCTGAACATTTTCATGCCCTAAAGAAACGGATTCAAAACGATCCGCCGAGCGGTTGTAACGCCATAGACCTTCTTCCCCGCCCATCCAGAGGTTACCCTGATGGTCTTCCCGAAACGCATGAATCGCCCCGCCCAATCCGGCATCGGGGTAAGACTTGGCTTCCAGCGTATTTCGGTTGATGCGATAAAGTCCATGATAACTGCCCATCCACAGTTGCTGGTATTTATCCGTATAAACAGATAAGAATAACTGTAGGGAAGAGGCGGGAGAAATGAAGGATTCCCAGTGCTGAAAATTATTTTTTGATTGACTGAAGGCCTGTACGCCCGCATCCCGAGTCCCCATCCATACCACATCTTCTTTCGGATCAGGACCTTCAAAGAGGCAGGTAACCCGGTTGCTCTTAAGTCCCTTTCGAGTCCTGTCATCAACGATCCATTGGGAGAGGAGGGGTAATTCAAGCGGGTTACGCAGATCAAATCGATACACGCCTTCGTTCGCTACCGTTACCCAAAGCTGGTTCTGATGGCTGGCTAGTAAAGCCAGGACGGGTTTTTGAGAAACCCATGCTAAGGTGGTGCGATGGGGCAACTGACGATCCACACGGTTGAGTCCTTGATCCGTTCCCACCCAGAGTTGTTTCCGGTGATCTTGTGTAATGGCGTACACATGGGTACCCCACGATTTCCAGCGAGTTACGGCTCTTCTATGATTGAGCTCCGGGGAAATTCGATAAAGTCCGCGATTCGTAGCTACCCATAAAAAACCATCGCTGTCCACCTTCAGGGCCTGAATCGAGCGATCTTTTAATACGTAATTGGAGGTGTGGAGCAGATGATTGAAATCAAAATCCTGCCCCACGTTAGGAGAAACCCGGAAAAGCCCATTGGTTGTGCCGACCCAGATAAAGCCCTGTGCATCTACGGCTAATGCCTTGGCGGTAATTTTATAGGAGAGATCCGTTTCGCCGATACGGGTGAAAAGTCCAGTGGCTAGGTCCAGACGGTTCAAACCCTGACGAGTGCCAATCCAGATCTGCTGACGGCTTTCTGCCAAAGAAAGAATATAATCATTGGAAAGACTATGAGCCTGAAAAGGCTGATGATGGTAATGCACAAACTGGTGCCCATCGAAGCGATTCAAGCCGTTTTGAGTACCCAGCCAGACATACCCACGCTGATCTTTCAGCAGGCAGGTTACCTCACTTTGGGACAGCCCCTCATTGACCGAATACTGATCCAGCAAAACTGGTTTAGGCTGGGCTAACCCGGTTCCGCAGATCCATAATAAGAACAGGCTTACTAGTAACTTTCGCATGTATTTCGGCACGATTTACCCGCTTTACCCAGGTAAATCCCCTCGTTTTTTTCTATATATCCCCCTAAATGTGGGATACGATAGCTTGAAGAATTGACATAATTTTGACCCGTAGAATTTTTACAAAGTTTTGGTTAAGGGAAAAAACAGTTCTGTCTTGCGGAGCTGTTTTTTAGTTTTTAAGCGAATTCAAAAGTAAGACTTAAAAATCAGGAATAGTAGCCAAAATCTTCTCATTTGAAGTCATCCCCCCCAATCTGATCTATTGAGGCACAGGGAGCCGCTTTTCTTCCGTACTTTTAGCAATTGAAAAACCATTGCGAAACTGACTAAAACAGTCGGTCTTACCTGAAAACGCTTCTTCTCTCTATGAAGTTTAGATTTTTATTAGTCCTCACGGTTCTGCCGTACCTGAGCTGGAGCCAAAACGAAAAAATTACCGTAACGGACCTGACCCGTCTGAAGGCTGCTTCCGGCGTATCTCTTTCGCCCGATGGTTCCAAGGCCATTTATGCGGTGCAGACCACTCAGGCCGATGATGAGAAAAAGTGGGAGTATAACTACCGCACTCATTTATGGATTACGGATTTTAAAAATCCCGCCCGTCAGCTAACGCAGGGGGAAGAAAGTGTAGGTCGCGGCATCTGGAAGGATGATAAGACTTTGCTATTCATGCGTCCCGTGAAAGGGAAGTTGCAGTTATTTCAGTTATCGCTCGATGGCGGAGAGCCCAGGCAGTTAACCAACTGGAAGTACGGCATTGGAGCCGCTTATCTCTCGCCCGATCATTCTAAAATAGCTTTCTCGGTTAGTTTAGGTTTGAATGAATTACTAAAAGACAGTTTATTCAACCCGACTAAAACGGTGCCTCAGTGGGCCTTCGAAAAACCCGGCTTTCGGGATAATAATTTCCTGAAACCCGATTCGAAAGTGAAGCCTAACCCCGACGGTTCCATTGCTGAAATCCGGGCTTTTCTGGATCAGGACGTAGTGGATAAAAAAGCCAAGGTTATCAACCGACTGAACTTCCAGGGCGAAGCTACCACGCAACCGGAGTTAACGTTTAGTCACATTTGTTTGGTTGAATTGAAGGAGGGAGCCCAGCCGAAGGTATTAACAACGGGCTTTAAATCCGTTCAGCCCGCGGGTTGGAGTACGGATGGGAAAGTACTGTTTGCGACAACGGGTCAGCAAGCCGCGATTCACCCGGATCGGGAACAAACCAGCAAGATCATTCAGATTTCACCAGAAACGGGCGAACAAAAGGATTTTTTCGTACCCCAAAATCAGCGGGCCATGGCTTCGTCGATTTCTAAGGATGGTAAGAAAATGATCGTGTTGACTTCGCCCGCTGAAGGCGTTAACCTTGCTCAGGTTAACATTATTAATACTACGGGTGAGGCCAAACCTACGCCTATTTCCTTCGACCGGGCGGCTTCGGGTTTTGTTTGGTCTAATGATTCGAAATACGTTTACTTTACGGCGGCTTCCAACGGTGGCGAACCTTTATACCGCATTAATGCAGCTACGAATCAAGTTGAAACCTTATCCGATTTTGATTCAGGCATTCTGGATTTTGACCTGAAAGGAGATAAACTCATTTTCGTTAAAACGCAGGTAACGGCACCTAACGAAGTCTACTGGACTTCAGTAGCCGGAACCGCTAAAAAAGGAAAGGCTACGGAATGGTCAACAGCCGAGTTGAAGAAAGCCGTACAATCCGCTCAGAAATTAACGAACCTGAATGACTGGGTTTCAAAGAAGGCCATCAGTATTCCTGAAAAACGTACCTTCCAGAACGAAAAAGGCCAGACTATAGAATACTGGATTATGAAACCAGCCCAGCTTCAGGCGGGTAAAAAATATCCTTTATTACTGAACATGCACGGCGGCCCGACGGCCATGTGGGGCCCCGGTGAAGCCAGTATGTGGCATGAGTTTCAGTTCTTTTGTTCCCAAGGATACGGAGTCGTTTACGCCAATCCTCGCGGTTCGGGCGGTTACGGCATTGATTTTCAACGGGGAAATATTAAAGACTGGGGCACAGGTCCCGCTTCTGACGTGTTAAGAGCCGCTACCGAAGCCGCGAAAGAATCCTGGGCGGATACCTCTCGTCAGGTCATTACGGGCGGCAGTTATGCTGGTTACCTAACGGCCTGGATCGTCGGTCACGATCATCGGTTTAAGGCTGCTTTTTCGCAGCGGGGCGTTTATGATTTAACGACCTTCCTGGGCGAAGGCAATGCCTGGCGGTTGGTTCCCAACTATTTCCAGTATCCCTGGTTGGATAAAACGGATCGAGTTCTGGAGGCTAACTCACCTTATACCTTCGTCGATCAGATTCGCACGCCATTGTTAATTAAACACGGCGAAAACGATTTACGTACGGGTGTTATTCAATCTGAGATGATGTATAAATCCATGAAGATCATGGGTAAGGACGTTGAATACGTACGCATGCCCGGAGCCACGCACGAACTGAGCCGTTCGGGTAACGTTCGTCAACGCATCGACCGAATGCTGCGGATTTATGAATTCTTCGAACGTTACATCGGAGCCAAATAAGCAGGATGTTCTTGTAAGTAGTTAATAATAGACGGTTCGGTTGTAAAACGTTGACTATCCATCGATCGACGGACCACCCTTACTACCAATCTCCCGTGAGTTATCTTCCGGGAGATTGTTTGTTTGATAGGAATCCTGTCCTTTTTTGAGTTACTTATGGACATCAATAGCTAGTACTGCCATGAAATCTACCTCATTTCTCATTCTATGTTGGATCATGCTGACCTTACCGCCGGCAGTGGCTCAGCATCCTTTCTCCGCTGATTCTGTGGCCTTACTCAAAGCTACCTGGAATTTTCTGGATGTGGCTCCCGGAGTTACCTGGAAACAGGCTCATCTGAAAGAGAAAGAGTTATTTCATTCCAACCAGAACATCAATATTCTGGATACGAAGCTGAAAAATCGGCGAGTTAGTTTCGGTTTCGTGTCCGCGGATACGCCCGGTGATTCCGTGCGGAAGTTGATTCCGACGAGTGATTTACTGACGAAAGCCGGAGCAGTGGCCGCCGTCAATGGGACGTTCTTTTTCGTAAAACAGAAGGGCTCAGAAGATCAGATCAAGCTGGACGGGGTAGTGCTGGATAGCACTTTTTATACGCCCGGGAAACCATTAATGGAACATAAACAGGCGGCTATTACCATTCGGAAACGAAAGGTTACCATCGAGAGAGCACCTACGTCAGAGCCGGGTAGGCAGTATGGCTGGGACAAAAAATTGAATGCCCCTAACGTCATGGTAACGGGACCTTTATTAGTGTGGGATGGCGAAACAGTGCCCTTGCAGAAGAATGCATTTAATGATAACCGTCACCCCCGAACAGCAGCCTGTATTACCAGGGAAAAACATTTGATTTTATTAACTGCCGACGGTCGCAATGCCCAGGCAGAAGGGCTGTCTTTGCATGAACTCGCCTTTTTGTTGAAACAACTGCGTTGTGAGCGGGCCGTAAACCTCGACGGGGGCGGTTCCTCAACGATGGTGATTTCCGGTCAGCCGTATAAAGGGGTGGTGAATATGCCGTCGGATAATAAAATGTTCGATCACCTCGGTGAACGTCCAGTGAGTAATGCGATTTATATTCGGAAGAAATAAACAATCATGGTAACGAAGCGGCCCGGTACTATTGGTACCGGGCCGCTTCGTTACACAACGATCATCCATTACTTCAAAAACTGATCCTGCAAGGCCTTCCGACTACGGGCCGTTAGCCCCATTTCTTTCTCCAGAAACCGATCCATGCTCCCGTATTTTTGGTCGATGGCCTGAAAGGTACTTTCCAGATAGGCCGGATTCGCATCCAGCAAAGAGCGGGCAGCCTCGGGGTTCAGCCCCTGCTGAGCCATGCCCTGAAGCATCCGTTCCCGGTCTGCTTTCCAGAACTGATTCGTTGCGTGATAATCCTTTAAAATCGTCTGTCGATCTACGTTCAGAGCGGAAAGAATCAAAGCTGCTCCAATACCCGTACGGTCTTTACCCGCCGTGCAGTGAAAGAGTAAGGATTCGTTCCCTTTCAGCGATAACAGGTGATCGAACAGCGGTTTATACTTGGCTTTCAGGTGTTCAGTACTCCGGTACGTTTGCAACAGTAAAGTATCTTTCCGGGTGCTTTTCTGCATCGCCTCGTAAAACTTTGCCATCTGTATGTGTTCGCTACCCGCGGGCAAATGAACGTATTGCACACCCGTCGGGATACGGTCGGGAGCCTTCTGCACTTCTTCGGGGCTCCGCAAATCGCAGTCAACGGCCAGGTGCACGGCTTCCAGCGTTTTCAGATCCTTATCACTAAGCTTGCTAATATCTGCCGAGCGATAAATCCGGCCCCATTGTACCCGACGCCCATCCCGCGTAGGATAGCCGCCCAGGTCCCGAAAATTCGAGCTGCCCTCCAGAGTTACGGCCCGGCGTGCGTTATACACAAGCGTATCTTGCTGAGCAGAAACGGTACCCGAAACCAAGAGTGAAGCAAGGAGAATGAATGTCTTTTTCATACGTAAGAAAAAAGGAGTCAAAAAAGCGGATTAGGCGATTAGAAAATGTCCCAGCGAATACCCGCCTGCCCGCGTTGCGAATACCACTCAGTGCTGGTGGTTCGTCCGGGTTTGCCCATGTACATGCGAACGGGTTCGTTGGTGAGGTTATTGACTTCTACAAATACCCGGAGTTTTGGGTTGATCGTGTAGGCGGCTGAGCCGTCGAGTGTGAAGTTATCATCCGTCCAGGTATAGAAATCGGGTCCTAGTTGCTGGTTGATCGTTTCGACGGAACGGCCCCGGAAGTTCCCGGCCAGCCGAATGGTCAGGCCCTTGCGTTCGTAGAACAGAATGGAATTGAAGAGGAACTTCGACTGATTGGGTAACGAGGTTGTTTCGTACTGCGTTTCATTATTCACCCGCCGGGGCACTCGTAATGACGATTGAATAGCTGTACCGTTCAGCTCAAGGCCCAGGCCACTTAGCAAGCCCGGCAGGAAGTTGAAGCGACGGAGAATACCCAATTCAATTCCTTTTAAAGAAGCATTTTCCAGATTTTGCGGCTGGGTAACCAAGGCCTGTACGCCGTTGTAGGTTTCTACCGTCTGGTTACTGAAACTATAATCCTTGATTTTTTTGTAGAACAAGCCACCCGTTAGTAAGCCGATATTATCGAAGTAATATTCGCCCATCAGATCGAAATTACTGGCGAAGGTGGGTTTCAGGTTGATATTACCCCGCGTAATAGTAATCGGATTAGTAGTAGTATTAATGTTTTCACCCGGATTCAGGTCCGAGAAGTTGGGACGAATGAAAGTACGCGTGAAGGCCGCCCGAATGACCGATTTCTGCGTCGGCGTGTACTTGAGGTGAAACATCGGCAAAAAGGCATCGTAATTGTTCTTTACCGTAGTGGGAGTTACCGTTTCTACACTTTTCGACTGCCCGTTCGTTGTAACTGTTTCTCGTTTGTACGAAGAGCCGTTCAGAGCGACTGCCGTATGTTCGTTACGCACGCCGCCAAACAGTTTTAGTTTGGGAATAACGTTCCATTCACCCATCAGATACAGAGCCAGTACATTTTCGGTGCCATTGAAACGGCCGGTGGCATTGGAAACGGGGGTAACATCCCGGAATTGATTGGTCTGCTGAAACTGAGGGGAGAAAAGATCGAATAACTGATTTTTCGTCAGGCTATTGATGGCTAACGCATCGTAACCATTGCCCAGATTCTGGAAGAAATTCTGACGAACTGGAAATTCCGTACGCTCCAGCTGACTCAGTGAGACCAGGGGAGCGGCTCCGGGGATACCCAGTGCCGCATTGGGTAAGTATACCTGAGCTGCATTTTGCGATTCTTTGTACTTATGACGGAATTTACCACCCACCTTCAGCGAAAAACGTGACGAAAGGTCGTATTTCGCATTAACCTGAGCTACCTGATCTGCTTCTTTCGTTCCCAACTGATACAGCACTAACTGGCGTAAGGTCAGTTGATTGGGATTCATTAACTCGGTTGGATCGTTGAGGCGGGGAAGAATATGCATAGGATCGTCGCCGACGCCATTGGGAGAATCAAAAGACAGATACCGTTTTCCATCCGAAGCCAGACCGCCGAAGCCTTTGGTTAGTTTCTGTTTGAAAGTGGCAATGGGTAATCCGCGTTTATCTTTAGGCAACGTAGGAGGCGTATCCATGTAGTATTCGCTGACGTAATGGGAAGCCGACCAATCCAGTTTCAAACGCGAAGCCAGTTGATGTTCGCCGCCGATTTCGCCCCCGTCAATTCGAGTTTGATAGTACGAGTAGCGATAGTTCAACTGATACTCATTAGTATTGAAAAGTAGATAGGATTCGTACACAGGTCGAATATCATTGAACTTGTCATGCAAGGCCCGGCCAAAGAGGCGGTGCTTTTCGTTGAAACGGTATTCCAGGCCAGCATTAAGGCCATACGTCTGGCGTTTGCCCATGTATCGTTTCAGCAATAAACTGTTGAGCGAATACCGTTGCTGCGGAACCGATAGAGCCGTATTGTAAGAAACCACGTACTCATCCGTTCCCCATTGCCGATCCCAGATGGCCGCCGTCAGCATTACGCCCAGCTTGCCTTTCAGGAAGCGGTCACCGTAGGTAATGGAGGCGTTATACGTCCCGTCTTTCGAGAAATGGTTATATCCACCCGCCGCACTTACACTCAGCTTACGAAACTCAGGAGCCACCCGTGTAAAAAAATTGATCGAACCGCCGATGGCGTCACCTTCCATGTCTGGCGTAAGAGCTTTGGCAACTTGTACGTACTGGATAATCTCGGAAGGAACGGCATCGAGTACCGCATTTCGGCTACCACCCACGCTGGCACTCGGCATCCGGGTTCCATTGAGTAGGGTAGATGTCCAGCTAAAGGGCACGCCCCGTACGGTAGCCTGATCGGCCTCGCCGTGGTAGCGAGCAACCGCCACCCCGGGCATCCGCTGAACGGCTTCGGCGGCGTTACGGTCGGGTAATTTTCCGATGGCATCGGCGGCCATCACGTCCATCATGGCAAGGGAATTTCGTTTGATGCTGATCGCCTTGATTTGCGAAGCCGCCATCGTCCCCCGAACGACGACATCCGACAGGGCTTTTCCTTCGGGAGTCAGTTTAATGACGGGAACCACCACTTCGCCCGTAGTGGCCTGTACGGTTACTTCTACCGTTTTGTATCCGATATATCCGGCAGTCAGCGTAACGGAACCCGCAGGTATATTCGTTAGCCAGAAGGCCCCGCTTTGATCCGTTACGGTTCCCTGGGAAGTACCTTTGATACGAATGGCAGCTCCAGGTAAGGGACCGTTTTCGTCCTCAATACGTCCCGTCAATGAGCCTGAATGTTGCCCAAACGTGACAGATACGCTGAAGCATAGGAGCAGACTCAAGAGTAGTTGTTTCAATTTCATAGGGGTGTATGTGTGTTTCGACGGCGAAGCTAGGAACGTGCGAAAAGAAAAAAGTCCAAGCCGAACGGGCAGGTTCGCCCCGTTCGGCTTGGACTTTTGGTTCCTGTGAATTATTGAAAATCAGGAACTTGTAAATTTTAAGGAATTGTTAAATTTAGGAAGCCTCTTGTACCGGATTACTCAGAAATTGCTGATACTGCGTGGGACTGTACCCAGTCACTTTTTTGAAGTAGGTATTTAGGGTAGTCTTCGATTGAAAGCCGACCTGATGAGCAAGCTCCGCAATTTTTTCTCCGGGATGCTTTTTTAACAAAACGATCATTTCCTGTACGCGGTAATCATTCACGTATGCGTAAAAATTTTTCTCGGCTTTCTGATTCAATACCTGTGATAATTGCTGGCGGGAAATTTTCAGAGCCTGGGATAAATCATCCAGAGAAAGTTCAGAATTACGAAAGGGTTTTTCCCGTCGCATGAACTGTTCCAGAGCTTCGAAATAGGCTTGTAGTTGCATCTCCGAAAGACCTGACTTTTCGTAGGTCTCACGAACAGACGCTACTGATTTGAAGCCTATCTGTGTAGCGGTGTGCTGTCTTAGAAAGAACCGCAGGCAGATCCAGCAAATGAAGCCAAAAGCGAGGTAAGGGAAAAAATGAGCATCCCACTGCGTACCCAGCCAGCTATTGAGAAATGACGTAATATACCCCATGAACACCGAGATCATGAAGAACGCACTGCATTGCAACAACAGACTGCGTTCGTGTGAGGGTAGATATGTATCCGGTATAAGTTTCCAGAGCAGATAGGCGGTATAGCTGGCTACGGAAAGCATCAACAGGTAAACAAATACCTCAAACACTTGATGAAACAGAGCTGGATTTTGGCTGGGAAGTTGTCCGATGAGACAGGACACGTACAGGAGAAAGGCCAGCAGAAAAGGAATCAGGTGCAGGCCCTTGTGCATTCGGGACATCTTTTGACCCTTGAACTGCCTATACTGAAAGTACAGCAGCGGCCCGTAGGAAAAGGTCGTAAAACTATTAAGCCGGCCAAACAGATACGGGTCTTTCAGTACCGAGAGCAAAAACAGTTTAATGCCCAGGTGGATACTGATGAGAACAATTAAGGTTTTCAGGTATAAATAATGACGACTGAAGATGGTTTGCTTGGGTAGTACGTACAAACCAATCAGAGCCTGGGCAAAAGCGAACGTGGTAATGAGGGAAAGCATATCGCATGAATTTCCAGTAAATATATTGCGATACCCTTCTCAGCTTGAGGCCGTTCTCATTAAGAAATTATTATCATAACCAAGGCTGGATTAGTCAAAAAAAGGTCTGGCACGAACCGTACCAGACCTTAAAATCAGTGCTATAGTTGTAATATTACAGATTTTGCTTTTTCATTTCCTTCACTGCATAATCCACCGCACGAGCCGTCAGAGCCATGTAGGTTAAGGAAGGATTTTGAGTCGACGTAGACGTCATGGCGGCTCCGTCCGTTACGAAGACGTTTTTACAGGCATGCAACTGGTTCCACTTGTTCAGCATCGACGTTTTAGGGTCTTTCCCCATGCGTGCTCCGCCCATTTCGTGAATATCCAGGCCGGGGGCCTGCTTCGAATCCCTGGTTTTGATGTTTTTAAAACCAGCAGCTTCGTACATTTCCGTAAACTGCTCATAGAAATCCTTCATCATCTTCTCGTCATTATCATCATAGAACATGTTGATTTTGAGTTGAGGAATTCCGAACGGATCTTTCAGGGTGCCATCCAGACTAACCGTGCTGTTTTCTTTTGGTATCGTTTCGCCCATCATGTGGGAACCTACGTGCCAGCCGCCCCAGGAAGGATTCAGCAGGCTTTTCTTTAGGTCCGCACCGATGCCTTCGTTATTGGTATAGGTACTGCGGCCCGCATTGAAACCAGCTGCGTAGCCACGAAGGAAGTTGGTTTCCTGTTTGTGTAAATTCCGGAAACGGGGAATGTAAGGGCTGTTCGGACGGCGACCGGCAGTCGTCGAATCCAGATCGCCATCGTATTGGGCCGAGATCGTAGCCCGGTAATTGTGGAAGGCGACGTATTTACCCAACACACCGCTGTCGTTACCCAAACCAGTAGGGAAACGATTGGAGGTAGAATTCAGCAGAATCAGGTTGGTATTCATCGCTGCGGCGTTCACGAAAATGATACGAGCATAATACTCTGTCATTTTCTTTGTGTTCGCATCCACCACCCGAACGCCCGTTGCTTTCCCTTTTTTCTCATCGTAAATGATGGAATGAACTACGGAATCAGGACGAAGGGTCATTTTTCCGGTTTTCATTGCCCAGGGAATAGTCGAAGCATTACTGCTGAAATAGCCTCCAAAGGGACAACCCCGCTCGCAAATCGTGCGGTGCTGGCACTGGGCACGACCCTGCTGGAAGTGAATGTCCTTGGGTTCGGTCAGGTGGGCACAACGACCCTGAATCACCTGACGATCTTTATATTTGCTGGCAATGGCTTTCTGAAAGTGAGTTTCCGCACAGTTCATTTCGTGTGGTTTCTGAAACTCACCATCCGGTAACTGGGCCAGGCCGTCTTTATTCCCGGAAATTCCGGCAAATTTTTCTACGTAACTATACCAGGGAGCCAGATCGGCATATCGAATAGGCCAGTCTACGGCAAAACCATCGCGGGCGGGCCCTTCAAAATCCAGGTCACTCCAGCGTTGCGTCTGCCGGGCCCAAAGTAAGGATTTTCCACCAACCTGATAGCCCCGAATCCAGTCAAAAGGTTTTTCCTGCACGTAAGGATGTTCGGCATCTTTCACGAAAAAATGCGTGGTTCCTTCGTAAAAAGCATAACACTTGCTCACCACCGGGTTGGCCTGTTTCACTTCCAGCGGAAGCTGATTGCGGTGTTCAAATTCCCAGGGGTTCATCACGCCCGTGGGATAATCGGTGACGTGCTTGACGTCGCGTCCACGTTCCAGCACTAAGGTTTTAAGCCCGTGTTTCGTTAACTCTTTCGCAGCCCAGCCACCGCTGATCCCCGAACCAATAACGATGGCATCGAACTGGTTACCCGCTGCTGTTTCCTGAATATACATACTGTCGTTATTTGCTAGTTGAAATGGGGACACATCCGTGGTAAAAGCCCGGAACAAGCTGGTAATGAGCTACATTGGTAAGGTAATATTCCGAAGTAGTAAAACCTTTGATCGTCAGCGTTTTCACGAGATTATAAAACGTTTTCGTCTCTTCGTCGGCACCCTGCGTGAGTAACTCATTGAGGAAAGCAGTCCGTTCGGCCTGGTTCATAGCCACGAAGTCTTTGCCCTTACTTTTCTTGGAAATATCACCAACCGTATACAGGCCGTTTTCCAGAGCATCCTGAGCCTGCGTATCCATACAATCTTTTACGATTTTCTGAATGTAGGTGTGAACGCCCAGGCTTTTCGCTCCCGGAATATCGGTCTCGGGAATGATCGTTTCTGCAATCTCAGCCAGCAGGGCATCGTCGGCAGCGGAGAGGTAGGAGCGGCTTGCCGTCTGTGCAGCAACAGACTCCGTCGTCCAGTTCTGAGCCCAGGAGGGGAGGCTCAGCAGACCGCCGAAGGCGACGGCCATGTTTTTAAGGGCAATTCTTCGTTCCACAAGTAAAGGAGTTAATAAATGTATATCGTGTTTAGAGGAAGCATTGAACTTTCGAATATAATCAAAGGAGCCCGGGTGAGAGCTAACGTCATAAGCAGAATTCGCCTATACAAATACTCGTGAACCGGAATAATTACTTCTGAATTCCCGTGGCGTGCACCCATTCTTCTTTAGAAAGGTTCGATTGAAATAGGAGAGGTTATTGAACCCGCATTTGTAAGAGACTTCCGCAATGGTTTGAGAAGTATCAATCAACATGCGGGATGCGTGCCCCAGCCTGATTTCATTTAAACTATCTATAAACGTTTTACCAGTACTTCTTTTGATAAATCGGCTGAAGGAAACTTCCGGCATGTTGGCTACTTTGGCTACGTCGGCCAGGGTAATCTTCTTTTCGTAGTTTCCCTGCATGTATTCAAAGGCCTTTTCAATCCGGCGACTATTATAATGAATCGTATCGTTTGTGAACGATGCATTCGATAACGTACGCATATTCCGCGAGATGGACAGGTCGTGCAGAATAGACATTAAATCCAGCACGGAGTCAAATCCGCTCTTTTGCGTCAGGGCTTCCAGCCGGGGCCGAACCGCTTCAATGGTCTCGCGGGAAAAGAGCACGCCCTTCGAGGCCCGTTCGAGTAAGGCCCGGATGAAACTCAACTGGTTTCGGCGTAATAATCTCTCATCAAACAAATCCCGGTGAAACTGAATCGTTATTTCCCGAATTGCGGTATTAGGGCACTGATGATTGAACCACCCATGCGGCAAATTACTGCCTACCAGCACCAGCTCCAGGTTTTCAATCACGTCGGAATGATCCCCGATGATTCGCTTAATACCCTCACCATGAGCGATAAAATTCAATTCAAACTCATCATGGTAATGAAGTGGAAAGTCAAAATCTGACTTTACCCGGGCAAACAGTGTAAAACAGTCGTGCTGAGTAAGGGGCGTAATCTCCCGGTAAATGTTACTCATAAAGCAAAAGTAAAATAAGTTTTAGGTAATAACAACAATCGATGATAACATAGTATTATAACAAAGATAGATTTAATAGTGGATTTCATTAGAATAATCAAAGAAAAATACGCACTATAATCGTCAATTTAGTAATTAATCAATATTATATGATAATATATGGCTGATAAAAATATTAATCTGTTTTAAAAAATGATAAAATAGTATTATTCGGTTGATAAGATTGAAACATAATTTTGTTGCGAAAAAATTGACCTTATGAAACTATTGAAGCTTTATCTAATCTTCACCATATGCCTGCTTCTGGGGTGTATGGGCAACCTGTATGCTCAAACCAGGAGCATCTCCGGGACCGTCGCCGATGAAAAGGGCGAATTATTACCCGGCGTGAGTATTTCCGTGAAAGGCACGACGGTTGGGACCAATACCAATGCGGAGGGTCGTTTTACGTTAAATGTTCCCACCAATGGTACTACACTGCTGGTATCCTTCGTCGGAATGCAATCCAAAGAAATCCCATTAACCTCTGAATCTACCTATGCGATTGTACTGAACTCGGATACCAAAGCTTTAGATGAAGTAGTGGTAATCGGTTATGGTTCGGCTCGCAAGAGTGACCTGACCGGATCAGTGGCTTCGGTAAAGTCGGAACAGTTAACTCAGATCGCTACGCCTAACGTAACCCAGGCTTTGCAGGGCCGCGTAGCAGGGGTGGACGTAACGGCCAATTCGGGTGAGCCGGGTGGAGCCAGCCGGATTCGTATTCGGGGCGTGGGTACGATCAACAACTCCGATCCTCTGTACGTAGTAGATGGTTTCCAGACGGCTGATATCAGCTTCCTGGCTCCAACGGATATTTCGTCGATGGAAATTCTGAAGGATGCGTCAGCAACGGCTATTTACGGTTCTCGCGGAGCAAACGGGGTAGTATTGATCACTACGAAACGGGGTCGTTCGGGTCCGGCTAAATTTACGCTGGATGGTTATGCCGGGGTTCAGAATGCCTGGAGAAAACAAAGTCTGCTGAACGCCAGTCAGTACGCAACGCTGCGTCTGGAAGCGTATCGCAATGATGGAACCGTGCTGGACCCAACGGGCCAGGAATATCAGATACTGACCAACGCCGTTCAGTCCAACATGGTTGGTACCGATTGGCAGAAGGAAGTCATGCAATCGGGTTCGATCCAGAACTACACGCTGAACGTCATGGGTGGTTCGGATAAATCACGTTACAGCCTGACGGGAACGTATTTTGGTCAGGATGGTATCGTAAAAAACTCTTCACTGCGTAAGTATTTCCTGCGTTTCAACAACGATTACACATTTACGAACTGGTTGACAGGTGGCGTTTCGGCAGCCTTCTCCCGCACGAACAAAACGTTCACCAACAATGACTTGTTTGCCGGGGTATTAACCACCGCTTTGCGGGCAGAACCTATTACTCCTGCCTGGAATAGCACGACGAATAACTGGGGCCGTACGATTGTTTCGCAGGAAAATAACCCTGCCCGTGCCGCCAGTGAAATGGCGGGTAACAAAGGTTACGAAAGTCTGCTGAACGCGAATGCCTACGCAGAAGCTTCATTCCTGAAGCACTTCAAACTTCGTTCGCAATTCGGAGTGAATTACAGGAACACTCACAACAAACAATATTTACCCGAATTCTTTCTGGATATTAAGGAGTTACGGGCCAATAGCCAGTTGACGGAATTACGCGGCGAGCAAACCCAGTGGGTTTCATCCACTTACCTGACTTACGATAACGATTTCGGTAAGCACCACGTAGGAGCGATGATCGGTACGGAGTCGCAACGGTTAACGTATGCTGATTTCGGAATCACGGCGTATGACGTGCCTTCGAATGCAGACTTACGTTACCTGTCTTCGAGCCGTAACGCCAATAGCTATAACGTAACCAGCA
This sequence comes from Siphonobacter sp. SORGH_AS_1065, assembly GCF_030818595.1. Lineage (NCBI taxonomy): Bacteria > Pseudomonadati > Bacteroidota > Cytophagia > Cytophagales > Cytophagaceae > Siphonobacter > Siphonobacter sp. SORGH_AS_1065. The sequence goes on along the minus strand of NZ_JAUTAM010000004.1, from coordinate 4,599,209 downwards.
CGCAGTCAGACGAATCCATTCTGTCTTTCTTTGGTCGGGCAAACTACAGTTACAATGATCGTTACATGTTAACGGCAACCTTGCGTTACGATGGTTCATCCCGCTTTCTGCCGAGCAATCGCTGGGGGTTGTTCCCTTCTTTCGCGGCGGGCTGGAACATCACGGATGAACCCTTCATGGCTAACCTCAATGCCATCAGCAACCTGAAATTACGGGCAGGCTGGGGCCAGGTGGGTAACCAGAACTCGGCTAATAACTACGGTTATGTAACGACGATTTCAGGGGGTAACCGTTACGTATTCGGAAACCAGATTGTGGAAGGCTTCGCTCCGACAATGGCGAGTAACCCCAGTCTGAAATGGGAAACGACGACAAGCTCAAACATCGGTATCGACGCGGATTTCTTCAATCATAGCTTAAGTCTGACCGCTGATTACTTCGTGAAGACCACTACTGACATGATTGTGCGGGTTCCCGTTCCCGTATTCGTAGGGGTTGGCCCTCCGTACGTGAACGCAGGTAGTATGCGTAACAACGGTATCGAGTTGGCTTTGAACTACCGCAATGAGGTAGGCGATTTCCGGTACGACTTGGGCGTGAACTTCACGAAAATCAAAAATGAAGTAACCAGCTTAGGCGGTGGAACGGGCATTGAATCGGCCAATGTGATTGGTAACTGGGGTAACATTACCCGTACATCAGTAGGTCGGGAGATTGCCTATTTCTACGGAATGAAAACAGATGGTATCCTCAGAACGCAGGAAGAAGCCAATGCCTATAATGCTCAGTACAAACCTGAAAATGCAGCACAGGCGGGCGATGTTCGTTTCGTGGATACGAACGGAGATGGGGTGATTAGCAGTGACGACCGGGTATACCTGGGAAGTGCCACGCCTAACTTCGGCTACGGAATCAATGCTAATTTCGGCTATAAAAACTTCGATCTGAAAATCTTCTTTCAGGGAGTTCAGGGCGTAGAAGTAGTGAATGCTCTGGATTACTTCACTCGAAACTCACAAGGTATCTGGAATTCCGTTCCTGATCGCCTCAACCGCTGGACGCCAGAAAATACGAATACAAACGAGCCCCGCATGACGGCAAAAGATGCGAATGCCAACTACCGTTTCAGTGATCGTTTCGTACAAAGCGGTGATTACCTCCGTCTGCGGAACGTAACGCTGGGGTATACCATTCCTAAAACGGTAACGGAACGCTGGAAAATGTCAACCGTTCGTGCGTATATGTCAGTAGACAACCTCCTGACTGTAACGGGTTACAAAGGGCTGGATCCTGAAATTGGTGAGTACGGTTACAACCGCAGTTACAATCCGCTGGCCGTTGGTGTTGACGTAGGAACCTACCCCCAACCCCAAACCTGGCGTGCCGGATTGACGCTTAATTTCTAAGAATGTTTAGGGTTTAGAGTTTAAGGTTTTGGGTTTAGAGTAGGGAGTAATTTTAGAGTGGGTCATTCCAACTCCAAGCTCCAAACCCAAAACTCCAAACCCTAAACTCCAAACCGATTAACTCAACAAAAATGAAATTCAAATATATCATAGTTGCATTGTTGCTGGCTACGAGTGGCACGATGCAGAGCTGTAGCGATTTCCTTCAGAAAGATCCCCTCGGACAGGATACCGACGTTACCTATTATCAGGATGCCAACAATGCTATTCTGGCCGTTAACGCCGCTTATGACGTGTTGGGTTATGACGAAGGAAACGACGGTTTAGGGAACTACGTCAACCATAACTACGAGTGGATGTTTGGCGATGTACTTTCGGAAGATGCGGAGAAAGGCAGTACGCCGGGCGACATGCCTCCACTTCAGGAGCTGAAAGAATGGCGGGCCAATGGAAGTAATACCATCGCCCAGGCCGTTTGGCAGAACATGTTTCAGGGCGTGTACCGGGCTAACCTGGTTATTCAGAACTTGGCAAATTCACCGATTGAAGAAGCCCTGAAAAACCGTCTGTTGGGTGAAGCTTACTTCATCCGGGGGTATTGCTATTTCTACATGTTGCGTTTGTACGGCGGGCTTCCTCTGTTTGACAAACCCGTGGAAACGTCTCAGTATAGCACCAGCAAGAGAGCGACTTTAGGGGAAACGTATGCGTTCATTGAAGCGGATTTCAAACGGGCGTTGGATTTACTACCCGAGAAAAACGGATACGATGCCGCTGACGCTGGCCGTGCTACCAAAGGTGCGGCTCGTGGGTACCTGGCCCGTGCCATTATGTATCAGTTAGGAACGGATAATACCAATAACCACACTTGGCAGCAGGTATACGATTACGCGGATGCCATCGTAAAATCGGGTCAGTATAGTTTAACGACGAACTACGCGGCTATTCAGGAAGAGGAAAGCGAAAACAACGCGGAGTCGATCTTCGAAATTCAGTTTGCGGAGTCGAACGTAGGTTGGGGAATTCAACGCGTAGGAACGGAGAATAACATCATCCAGAACAACCGGAATACCTGGGGTTGGGGTTTTAATAATCCGACGCAAAGCCTGGTGGATGCCTTCGAAGCAAACGACCCTCGCAAGAATATAACGGTTTATAAAACGGGTGATATTGTCACGGGCCTTTTGCAGGTGATTAATTATCCTTCCGAAAACTCAACGGGTTACCTGAACCGGAAAGCCGCCATTGTGAAGCCAACGACGCCTTCTCAGTCGCCGCAAAATATTCGTAAAATGCGTTATGCGGATGTGTTATTGATGAAAGCAGAAGCGGCGGCTCATCTGGGTATGGAAAGTGAAGCCCGCACCATTCTGAACCAGATTCGGACCCGGGCCCGTCAATCGACGTTAGGAAAAGGTTCGGTGTTGAATACCATGACTTACGAACCCGCGAATACACCTGCTTCGGCTTTACCCGCCATCGGTGCTTCGGTATCGGGAACTGCTCTGCTGAACGCGATTTACCATGAGCGTCGGGTCGAGCTGGGAATGGAATCTCTGCACTTCTGGGATCAGGTTCGTACCGGAACGTACATGAGTTCATTACCTACTTCCGTACGTACCTCAGCCATGTCTCACAGCATTCAGGGATCAGTTAATCCGATTCCCGTATTGCCTATCCCACTGAACGAAGTACAATCCTGGGGACTGCAACAAAATCCTGGATACAATTAATAATGGAGTTAGAGAAGTTTAGGGTTTAGGGTTTTGAGTTAAAGGTTCAGAGTTGATTACACAACTTGTTAACTCAAAACCCCAAACTCAAAACTCTTAACCCAAAACTCAATCGGGCTTCTATTCTAGATCATAGGATAGAAGCCCGTTTTTGTCTCTTTACTTCTTAGTTTTAGCAATTAATCAATGTTTTATGCTACGAACTGCTCTTATTTTGCTGGGGTTAACGACTGGAAGTCTGTTTGCTCAAAGCTTACCCATTGATCGTCAGGCCACCAAAGAAACCCGAAACCTGTACCGCAATCTTCAGAAGGCCTCGAAAAAAGGAACGATGTTCGGTCATCAGGATGATTTGGGGTATGGGGTAAACTGGCGGGCCGAGGCCGGTCGCTCGGATGTGAAAGACGTAACGGGTGAGTATCCTGCCGTTTTCGGTTGGGATTTGGGCCGAATTGAACTGGACAGCACGAAGGAAATTGACGGCATCCCGTTCGAAAGTCAGCGGAAAATGATTCAGCAGGTATATGCTCAGGGTGGGGTGAATACGTTTAGCTGGCATCTGAACAATCCGGTTGATCCCACTAAAACCAGTTGGGACGCCATGGATTTTAGCATTCGCAACATTTTCAGCGATAAGGAAATTCAAAATCGATATGATTCCTGGCTGGACCGGGTAGCCACCTATTTCCTCAGCCTGAAAGGCCCGAAAGGAGAGTTAATACCAGTCATTTTCCGGCCTTTTCATGAGCATACCGGAAGCTGGTTCTGGTGGGGGAAAGACCACGCAACGGTGGACGAGTACGTGAAATTATGGCGTTATACCGTTGAATATCTGCGGGATAAAAAAAGTGTTCATAACCTGTTATATGCGTATAGCACGGATCGTTTTACCTCGCGTGAAGAGTACTTGGAACGCTATCCCGGCGATGACGTGATTGATCTGGTAGGGTTTGACATTTACCACCGACCACAAACCGCCAAGCCGGATCGTTTTCTGGAGGATACCCACAAAATGGTGGAGATCCTTAGAACGATTGGTAAAGAAAAAAAGAAAGTATACGCCATTACCGAAACTGGACTGGAGAAACTCCCCATGCCTGACTGGTGGTCGGAGGTATTAACCCCGATCATCAAAGACGCGGGATTGTCTTACGTACTGGTGTGGCGAAATGGTAACCCCGGTCACTTTTATGCTCCGTATCCCGGGCAGGCAAGTGCCGAAGATTTTAAGAAGTTTGCCCGGCGTTCCGATGTCTTCCTGCAAAAGAAAGCCGCTGCCCAGAAGCTGTATAAGTGAGTTGGGAGTTTTGAGTTTAGAGTTAGGAGTTAATGAGAGCTGATAACTTGAACTGACGAAGAGAAGATGAATGCGTTTGCTCTTCTATTTTGAGTTGATGACAACCAACAACTTAAAACGCTAAACTCAAAACCCAAAACTTGTGGGTGGCAGGACGTTAGGCTGACGCAACGACGCACTCATGAAGTTATCAGTACTGGATATTTGCATTATTGTTTGTTACCTGCTAGCCGTTATTGTGCTGGGGCTGGTGCTCAAAAAAAGGGCCGCCAAAGACAAAGAAGCGTATATGTTGGGTGGTAAAACCTTGCCCTGGTATATGCTCGGCCTCTCGAATGCTTCGGATATGTTTGACATTTCCGGGACGATGTGGATGGTCTCGCTGGCCTTTGTTTATGGACTAAAAAGCCTCTGGATTCCCTGGCTCTGGCCGGTCTTCAATCAGGTTTTCATGATGATGTACCTGTCCGTCTGGTTGCGACGCTCGAACGTTACCACCGGGGCCGAATGGATCGGAACGCGATTCGGAAGAGGAAAGGGGGTCAAGGCTTCGCATACCATCGTGGTTGTTTTTGCCTTGTTGAGTTGTCTGGGTTTTTTGGCGTATGGCTTTGTGGGGCTGGGCAAATTTGTGGAGATATTCATTCCTTTTCAGAGTATCGCTCCTTATCTACCTTTCTCGGTTTCTCCGGAATACGTAGCTCCTTTTTACGGAATCATTTTCACAGCCTTCGCGGTGTTTTATGCCATTCTGGGGGGGATGACTAGCATCGTCATCGGCGATGTTATGAAATACGTCATCATGACCATCTCGGCATTGGTAATCGCGGTCATTGCCATGGCTAACCTTTCGGGAAAAACACTGGCGGTACCGCAAGGATGGTATACCCCCTTTTTCAGTTGGCGGCTCGATGATTTGGACTGGACGGGAATGATGGAGGAAGTGAACGACAAAATTCAGTCAGACGGCTTTTCTTTGTTTGGGGTGTTTTTCATGATGATGCTGTTCAAGGGAGTGCTGGCCAGTCTGGCTGGGCCTGCCCCGAATTACGACATGCAGAAAATTCTTTCGACTAAGTCGCCTCAGGAAGCAGCCAGGATGAGTGGCTTCGTTTCAATCGTCCTGTTACCCGTTCGCTATGCCATGATTATGGGTTTGACAGTCCTGGCCTTGCTCAATTTCGATCACTTAAATCTGCATGGAACGCACGGAATTGATTTCGAGAAAATTCTTCCAGCGGCCATCTTGCACTTTGTTCCGGCAGGCCTGATGGGTTTATTACTGGCGGGCTTACTGGCCGCCTTTATGGGCACTTTTGCCGGAACACTGAATGCCGCTCAGGCCTACATCGTCAATGACATCTATCTGAAATACGTTAATCCGGGAGCCTCCAACCATCGCATTTCCAGAATGAATTACCTGTCGGGTCTGACGGTGGCATTGATTGGCATTCTTTTGGGGCTATTTGCCAAAGACGTAAATAGTATTTTACAGTGGATTGTCTCGGCATTGTACGGCGGCTACATCGCGGCTAATGTGCTGAAATGGCACTGGTGGCGATTTAATGCCAGTGGTTTTTTCTGGGGAATGGTGGCCGGCATTATTCCAGCCCTGATTTTCCCGGTCGTTTTCCCGCACACGCTGAGTCTGTATTATTTCCCTTTGTTGTTCGTGATTTCACTCGCAGGCTGTGTGTGTGGATCGTTGGTAACCCCTGCAACGAACATAGATACGCTGAAAACCTTTTACCGCACCGTTCGACCCTGGGGTTTCTGGAAACCCATTCAGGCATTAGTACAGCAGGAAGATCCTGATTTTCAACCTAATTCCGATTTTAGAAAAGATGCTTTAAATGTCGTGGTTGGAATAATCGCTCAGTGTACTTTAACGCTCGCACCCATGTATTGGGTACTGAAAATGAATCTGGAACTGTCGGTTACGCTGCTGGCACTGGGGGTATGCATACTCATCCTAAAAAGAACCTGGTGGGATCATCTCTACGATGAACCACCACTGGTAAAGGGAAACCGTTTAACCAAAACCCTGGATGACTTTCCAAGATAAATACCAGCTTCAGGAAGAAGTGGTAACCAAGGTAACTAGCTTTATTAGGCATCCAGATTAACATCCGAGACAATTTCTTCAGCATTATTAATTCCATTAATAAATCTAAGAAGTCCAGCGGACTTCAATATGAATAGCCCCGGATGAAATCCGGGGAATGATGCCAGCTTACGAATGGCGTTCAGATCCCCGGATTAACATCCGGGGCTATCCGTATTCAACCCCTCCGGGGTTATGGTCTCAAATGATTATTCATAAAAAAGCCCCCAAAACCTCGTTTGGGGGCTTTTTTATAGAAAACGCTGATCCTCATTAAACCGGCACGGCTGGATTGGTTACCTTTCGTTGTACCATCTTGTTCACCAGATACATCATTGCAATACCAACAATCATACCCAGGATAACGACGTAACTCAAAATATCGTAATGTTCAATGTATCCTGTTGGCGTTTCGGAAACGATCATTCCGGCGATGACTGCGGCGAGCCCACCGGCTATTTGTTGAACCGAAGAGTTAATACTCATAAACGCCCCCCGATCCTGCAAGGTAGGAATGGCCGTCATCAGGGCCGAAGAAGAAATAATGCGGGAAGTAATTCCCACGAACATGATAACATTAATAATAATGACTGTAGTCAGCGGAGTAGGACCGAGGTTCCCATAAATTCCCGTCATAACCATCGCCAATACCGATCCTGCAAAGAACAGGCGATACTTGCCAATACGGTCGCTGTATTTCCCAATTAAAGGCCCCGCAATCATAGAGCTGATACCCGTAATGACATATACCGTAGGTAAATCAGCAAACGGAATTTGCAGGTTATGCACACTATACGCACTGCCAAAGGGCATCAGCATGTAACCTCCCATGGCCAGTAACGTCGTGGTAGCAAAAGCGAGCAGGTAATTCGGTTTAGATAAGGTTTTCTGCAGGTGTACAAAGGCATTCTGTTTTTCCGTACTCTTCAAATGGGCATCAATCGGCTTTAGATACACCACAATTAAAATACCGATGATGATGCAAAAACCGACAATCATAGTAAAGGGCGAATGCCAACCGAAGTGGTTAGCCAGGTATAAGCCGATGGGAATTCCCAAAACCTGACTCGTAGCAAAGGCCATTTGCACAAAACCCATGACCCGACCGCGAACTTCCAGAGCAAATAAGTCGGTAATGATCGCCGCACAAATAGAGCCGATTACCCCACCAAACAGTCCTGTGAAAATCCGGGCGAAAAGCAGAAAATGGAAATCAGTGGCGATGCTGCACAAGAACGTACCGATGGTAAAGCCAGTGTAGAAAAACAGAAGTAACTTCTTGCGGTCAAACTTATCAGCGAACCCCGCAGCTAATAAGCCCGATGCTCCGGCACTAAACGCATAGGCCGACACCACCCAGCCAAATTGAGCGGGAGAAATGTGCATGGTAGGCATAAGGATGGCTCCGAGGGGAGACAACACCATGAAATCCAGAATGATGGTAAATTGAAGAATCGCCAGAATGGCAATAACGAAGGTTTCGTATTTGGAAAACTTTTGGGAAGAATCCATGGGTATGATTAAGGAAAAATAGGTTAGCTCGTTACAACGAGTAATAAACCAGCACCACTGATCAAGACACTCCTTGGAGTATCCAGTCAAGTCCTGCTTCGTCAAATAATGCTTTTACTTGGATTGTAAACTATTGATCCACCAGACGTTACCGAAAGGGTCAATCACTCCACCACTGCGGCCATAAGACTGATCACTCACTTCCATCAAAATGCTACTACCTTGTTCTACGGCCTTGCGAACGGCTTCGTCGGCATTATCTACGTAGACAAATAAACTACAGGATTGCGGTCGCCATTCTTCCGTGCTGTCGCAAAGCATGAGGGTACTTCGACCAATTTGATATTCAGCGTGCATAACTGTAGTGTCGTCCCGTTTCGCCAGATAGACTTCCTTGGCCTGAAACACATATTTAATGAAGTCAATGAACTGAAAAGCACCTTCCAAAATAAAGTACGGCATGACCGACTGGTGATGATGGGGAAATAGTTTCATTCGTGAGGACGTATTAAGCACGGAATTACTTCAAATGTAAAGAAAAAGAATGAGTGATAGCGGGTTTAATGAGGCATAGTTACCGCAAGGGTGCGGAGGCTTTTCTATAAAAAATCTATCTTTTGTTAGGACTGATTACGAGGATAGAATAGATCTAGGTATTATAAATAGCCTCTGTTAATCAGTGTTTTAAGAGAGTGTAAGTTGAATAATGGGCTTACTAAAGCACTAGAATAACTAGGTTGAAGGAATATGTTTTTCTACTTAAGAGGCATCACACAAGTATAAACTTACTTAAGTCATGGAACAGAAACTGCAAGGAAAAAAAGTAGCAATTTTACTTACCGATGGATTCGAACAAGTAGAATTAACCGAACCACAACAAGCATTAATAGACGCCGGTGCTGAAACAAAAATTATTTCTCCCAAAGAGGGTCAGGTAAAAGGCTGGGATCACACAGATTGGGGCGATTCATTCGCAGTAGACGTGCCCTTATCAGAGGCAAATCCCGAAGACTATGATGCCTTATTATTGCCCGGTGGGGTAATGAATCCTGATAATCTACGGATGGACAAAGATGCTGTAGCTTTTGTAGAACACTTCTTTGAAGCTTCAAAACCCGTAGCAGCCATTTGTCACGCACCCATCATGCTGATTGAAGCAGATGTAGTGGAAGGTCGGAAATTGACTTCTTTTCCATCCTTACAGACGGATTTAAGAAATGCCGGAGCCGAATGGGTTGATGAAGAAGTAGTGACAGACAACGGTTTGGTAACCAGCCGCAAGCCCGATGATATTCCTGCATTTAATAAGAAAATGATTGAGGAAATTGCGGAAGGTCAACACGCAACGACTTATTAATAGTAGCATTTTCAATACGATAGTTCTTAACTGGTTTTGTAGAAAAAATTCTATAAAATATAATTGGAATACTATTTTATTTTGTATAATTTAGATAAGTCCGTCAGATGACGAGATAAAATGATAACCTGATAAATCTATGGAAAATAACCAGCAACAGGCAAATCAGCAGCAAGGCTCTGATACGCAAAATCAAGATCAACGCAACCAAGACCAAGGAAATCAACAAGCTCAGCAAGCGGGTCAAAAACGCCAGCAACAGGGAGCAGAACCCAATCGGGGAGGTGGTAACCAAAACGGTCCTGGTAACGGGGGAGAAGGGTTAGGCACGGGTCGTTATGAAAACGAAGATCAGAATAACGAAACGCCACAGCAGGATCAATACGTAAAAGAAGAAAGAACCAGTCGATTATAAAATTGACAGAAATACATAAAAGAAGCCCAATCGTTAACCTAACGATTGGGCTTCTTTTATGTTCGGCATTCTAGCTTGCAACGAACTGGCTTGCTGCTAGCGAAAAAGCTGGCAGCAGTGTCTGCGGTTGGTTTGCTTTGGCTGAAAGGCTTTGGAATGGACCTTTACCAGAGCTACTTTGACTTATGGTGTTTTGACAAAAGAACTTAAAACAGCCCGCTGTCAGCGAAAAAGCTGGCAGCATTAAGAAAACTAGTAAAAAGCTATCAGCAGTGTATTTCAGTAATGCTACTTTGACTGAAAGGATGCTAACAACCTGCTGCCAGCAATTGAGATAACTAATCGTAATGCCCTCCCTAACTCTGCTTAGGCCGAAAAGCTTTGATAACGGCTTCGTTCGTTTCCAGATAAGGCCCGCCGATTAAATCAATGCAGTAAGGAATAGCTGGAAATACAGCGTCCAGGCATTGGCGAATGGCCGAAGGCTTGCCGGGTAGATTTACAATCAGACATTGCCCACGAATACCCGCGGTTTGCCGGGAAAGAATGGCCGTAGGCACGTATTCCAGACTTACCTTTCGCATCAATTCCCCAAAACCCGGCATCATTTTCTGACAAATCGCCTCGGTTGCTTCGGGAGTGACATCGCGGGGAGCAGGGCCCGTTCCACCCGAGGTTACTACCAGGCAGCAACCTTCCTGATCCGCCAGTTCAATTAACGTCTGAGAAATGAGATCCTGCTCATCGGGAATAACCCGATAGACGGGTTCCCACTGATTCACTAAATACTCGTTCAGGGTCGATACAATGGCTTTGCCCGGAATATCTTCATAAATACCCGCACTGGCCCGATCCGACACATTGATAATTCCAATCTTTACCCGGTTCATGAGGTTACTATTGAATGCGTGATTGATCAAAAGAGTGAATACATGGTACACTCATAACTGACAAAAAAGGCTGATGTTTCCACCAGCCTTCTTCCGCGTACTATTGAATACCTAAGAAACGGTTCCGCCGTTCCAGATGGGTTCGCCGGGGCGGATGAATTGCAGCTTGCCGTCGCGGTCTTCTGCCATCAAAATCATCCCTTGCGATTCGATGCCCATCATTTTTCGGGGGGCCAGATTCGCCAGTAAGGAGACCTGTTGACCAATAATAGCTTCGGGTGAAAAATGCTCAGCGATGCCACTAACTACCGTCCGGGTATCAATTCCTGTATTCAGCGTTAATTTTAATAACTTCTTAGATTTAGGAACGGCTTCAGCCGCCGTGATGGTGGCAATACGAATATCCAGTTTGCTGAAATCGTCGTAGGTAATGGCCTCTTTCTGAGGAGCTGGTGTTTTAGACGCCAGCTCGTTCATCTTTTTCGTATCCAGCAATTTCTGTACCTGAGCCTCGATGACTGCGTCTTCAATTTTCTCAAATAATAAACCCTTATTCTGAATGGAATGACCTTCAGGAAGTAAAGACGCCGATCCGGCTTTACTCCAGTTAGTATCCGTCAGGTTCAGCATTTCACGCAGTTTGGTTGCCGTGAAAGGCAGGAAGGGTTCCGCCAGGATAGAAAGCGAAGCGGTAATTTGTAAACTCAGGTTCAGGATCGTAGCTGCACGCTCGGGGTTTTCCTTAATGACCTTCCAGGGTTCTGTAGAGGCCAGATACTGATTCCCCAGGCGAGCTACTTCTATAAATAGGCTCAGTCCTTCCCGGAAACGGAAATTATCGAGTGAGTCAGCAATTTTGGCGGGATACAGAGCCAGCTCTTCCAGCATTTTCTGATCGGCTTCGGTTAACTCGCCGAGAGCCGGAACTGCCGGGCCAAAGTTTTTCTCCGTTAATACAACAGCCCGGTTTACGAAGTTACCCAGAATTCCGACCAACTCGGAGTTGTTACGTGTTTGGTAATCTTTCCAGGTAAATTCCGAATCCTTAGTTTCGGGAGCGTTGGCAATCAGGGTATACCGAAGCACGTCCTGCTTGCCGGGCATGTCTTCCAGATATTCATGTAACCACACCGCCCAGTTCCGAGACGTGGAAATCTTGTCTCCTTCCAGGTTCATGAATTCATTGGCCGGAACGTTATCCGCACCCGCAATGAAACGGCCATCGGCCATCAGCATGGCGGGGAAAATCAGACAGTGAAAAACAATGTTATCCTTACCAATGAAGTGAATGAGACGGGTATCGTCGGCTTTCCACCATTTCTCCCAATCATCGCCTTTCAGTTCTTTCGTAAAGGTGATATAGCCAATCGGAGCGTCGAACCATACGTACATGACTTTACCTTCGGCGTTGGGCAAAGGTACTTTGATACCCCAATCCAGGTCGCGGGTCATGGCCCGTGGTTTCAGACCTTCGTTGAGCCAGGAACGAACCTGACCAGCCACGTTGGTTTTCCATTCGGGGTGACTCGCTACGTATTTTTCCAGCTCTGGCTGCATCGCATCAAGCGGCAGGTTCCAGTTTTTGGTTTCTTTCAGAATCGGCGTTCCGCCGGATAGCATCGAGCGGGGGTTAATCAACTCGCGAGGACTCAGGGTGCTGCCGCAACGCTCGCACTGATCGCCATACGCATTTTCGTTTCCACATACCGGACAGGTGCCTACGATGTAACGATCAGCCAGAAACTGACCCGCTTTTTCGTCGTAATACTGTTCGGTTACTTCTTCTACAAATTTTCCCTGGTTATATAACTGAAGGAAAATCTCCTGGGACATTTCGTGATGAATGGGCTTGGACGTCCGGGAATAAATGTCAAAATCGATTCCAAAATCCACAAACGACTGGTTGATTTGTGTGTAATACTTGTCAACCACCTCCTGCGGAGTGATGCCTTCTTTTTGAGCCCGGATGGTAATAGGGACACCGTGTTCATCGGTACCCGAAATAAAAGCGACGTCTTCTCCTTTCGCCCGGAGGTAACGTACATATACGTCTGCCGGAACGTAACATCCTGCCAGGTGACCAATGTGAATCGGACCGTTGGCATAAATGAGGGCTGCGGTGACGGTAGTGCGGTTGAATTTCTTCTCAGACATGAAAATCGGTAATTAAGGTCAGCAAAAGTAAGCATTTTTGGAGGATAGAGGGAAGAGTTTGCGGGATCGTTCGATCCGTTAAAAAATCCTTACTTTTGGCCTGTCAACGACGAAACGTAATTTTGTATCGTTTGGTCAGGTTCAGAAGATCTGTTTGCAGAAGAGGCTGAATTAGATCGGAGAGAGGCGATCTTTCCGCAGAAAACAGGAAGCAAAGCGTAAAGAGATGGTATTTCTCACCGGGGCTAATGGCCTGATTGGTAGTGCGGTAGCAAGGAAATTTATTCTGGAAGGAGTATCGGTTCGGGCTCTTCGTCGAGCCAGTAGCGACCTTCGTTTAGTAAAAGATCTAGAAGATCGAATCGAGTGGATCGAAGGGGATGTGCTGGATGTAGCCATTCTGGAATCGGCCATTCGTGGCTGTACGTATGTCGTACATACGGCAGCGGTAGTCTCCTTTTCACCGAAAGAACGGGAAAAATTATACAAAATTAATGTAGAAGGGACGGCAAATGTCGTCAATATCTGCCTGAGCGAAGGCGTTCAGAAATTAGCCTACATTAGTTCCGTAGCGGCTTTAGGAAGACCTTCACAACAAAGTAAAAACCCAGATGTACCGACGGTTGTGGATGAAAATCAGAAATGGGAAGAATCGCCGTTAAATTCACATTATGCCATCTCCAAGTATCAGGCCGAGCTGGAAGTCTGGCGGGGGGTATCAGAAGGGCTCAACAGCGTGATCGTAAATCCATCGGTAGTGATTGGGGAAGGCGACTGGGACAAAAGCAGCACGGCTTTGTTCAAGTATGTCCATGATGAAAAACCTTTTTATACCGACGGGACTTTCAACTACGTAGATGTTCAGGATGTGGCCGAAGCCATTTATCAGTTGCTCTACAGTACCATTAAAAACGAACGGTTCATTCTGAATGCCGGACGCACCACGTATCGTCAGTTTTTTGATTTGATCGCTAAAGAAATGGGCAAGAAAGCTCCTTCCTATCGCGTTACTCCTTTAATTGCGGAAGTGGCCTGGCGATGGGAGGCATTTAAGAGTATTTTTACTAAAAAACCGCCTTTGGTAACGAAGGAGACGGCCCAAAGCTCACAAACACACTTTACGTATCCGGGAACGAAGCTCGTATCAGCCTTACCTTTTAAATACCGCACACTAGAAGAAAGCACCCAGCGAATTGTTGCCTATTTAACAAATGCCTATTATAATAGTTGAAGTGTTTAGTGAAAGCTTTTTACTCTACTTAAAAAGATATTGTTTTGTCATTCAATCCAGCTTGTTTTAAGATTACTCACATGAAAAAGGTACTCCCCATTCTTTCGCTCGTGGTAGCCAGTTTTACTGCGGCTCAGGCTCAAAGTGAAGATGCTGCCATTAAAGAAACGTTACAGAATTACATTGACGGCGGAGCCACGGGTGATACTGCTAGTCTGAATCGGGCTTTTTACCCCACGGCTAACCTGAGAAGTTTGGCAAATGGACGGGTAACGAGTACACCCGTAAAGGAATTTATTGGCAGAACGCCCAAGGGAGGAGCCAACTGGACTGGCCGTATCGTTTCTTACAGTTATTTAGGAACGGCAGGTTCGGCAGTGCTTGAAATGCAACTGGATGCTTTCAAATTTGTTGACTTTTTGTCGTTGATGAAAATCGGAAACGACTGGAAAATCGTAAGTAGAGTATTTACGCGGGCCGACAAAAGTCAGCCCATTACCTCAGTTGGAGGAGGAAAAGCCGCTGTAACGCAGAAAAAATCTGCTGCGAAGCCTAAGCCAAAGTCAGATGATGGTTGGTGAGATTGAGAACTAACCTCCAAAGAACTACTAATGAATATTTTTTCGTATCTAAAAGATTCACTTTCTGTTGAGGTCGTAGAAGCCATTGCTTCGTATGTAAACGAAAATTCGGATCGGGTAAAGCAGGCGGCAGATCTGGCCGCTTTGTCCGTTGTTGCTGGATTTCTGAAGCGATCATCAAGCGAAAGTGGAGCTAAAGCTTTATTTAAAGCGATTGAACGTGAGAACATTTCTCCGGAAAAATCAGCTCAGCTACCTCAATTGCTGAAAGACCGGGATCAGATCTCACAGATTGCCCAGAAGGGAAGTAATCTCTTTAGCCATTTGTTACCTGATAAACGGAGTGTGGTAATCACGATGATTACTGGTCAGGTTAAAATTCGGAATTCTTCGGCGACCAATGTGCTGGGAATCTTATCCTATTTGGGGGTCGATATCCTGGGTAAACAGATTAGGGATCAAAACCTGGATGCCGTTGGACTGGCGTTATTGCTTCGTAATCAGAAGGATAATTTAATTAAAGAAGTTGATCCTGAGTTATTTAATAGGGTAGCGGTTACGCTTTCCATTGAAGAGTTCGAACGGTTGGGTTACGTAACGCCCGCGGAAGAAGAAACCGTGGAAGTTCAGGAGCGTCCACGTTCCAGAGGAAACGAAAATCCGTACGCGGATCTGACGGAAAGCTCCACTTTTCCCTGGAAAAGCGTCGTAGCTGGGTTGGGAATTCTGGCGGTTCTGGGCGGAGGTTATTATGCCTGGCAGAACTACGGAGATTCCATTAAAGCCAGCACCAGCCAGGATTCTACCTCGCTGGAAGAAGTAGCCGTTCCGGCTGATTCAACAGCTTTATACCCAGATACTTCGGCAGCAGTCAAGCCAGGGGTTACTCCCAATACAGCGACGTCGGCAACTTCGGCGGCGGGTGGTCTGGCGGATAAACTCACCAAACATCTGGCTGATCCGTTGGGTAAACCAGGAGCCTATTTCACGTTTGATGAGGTGAGCTTTGATCCGATTACAAATCAGCCTACGGCTCAGTCGACGCCGGCCCTGAACGCATTGGCAGAGGTTATGAAAAAGAATCCTAACCTGCAATTGAAGTTCACTGGAGTGACCAAGCAGTTGGGTAATAAGAAAAACGTTTTTAAGCAAGCCAATAGCATTAAATCCTTTTTAACCAACGCAGGTGTAGACATCATGCGACTGGATGCCGCAAGTTTCCTTTCTTCGGACTCAACCAAGCCCAACCGCAGCTACATTGCCGTGAAGGTGATACGTCAGTAATCCCTTATTGATAGAAGAACCTCCCGCCATTGCATCGTTGCGGGAAGTTCTTCTATGATTTTAAGCTCAAACAAAAGCTGTGGAGGCCGTTTACCTCGGTGTATTGAATTTGTAAGCCGTAGTTATCACAGATTTCCTTCACGATGGCCAGGCCAAGTCCTAATGATTCGGAAGAACTGCCTTCTTTCTTGAACCGGGAAAAAAGCTCGTTCGGTGCGTGAAGAAGGACGTGCCCGGTATTGCTGAGACACAAACGATCTGAGGATGAATGCAAGCGGATTTCACCGCCGGCTACGTTGTGCCGTAATGCATTACTAACCAAATTGGTAATCAGACTTTCCGCCAGAACTGGGGGTAACACAACCATAAATGGAGATTCAATAGTAACGCTCAACTGAATCTTTTTATACTGCACCATTTCCTCCATATCCGCGAGTTTCTCAGTCAACTCTTCGCTCAGATCGATGGTCTGTTGATTCACAAATTGCCGATTTTCAATCTTCGCCAGTAATAATAAACCCTGATTCAGACGTGACATTCGAAGCGAGGCTTCGTAAATCGTTTGAATCCAGTGTGTTTGGTTTTCCGTGAGTTGCTCGGCTTGAATCAACTGCTCGACTTTGGCATTAATCAGGGCTAGCGGCGTTTGTAACTCGTGGGAGGCATTCTCCGTAAACTCCTTGAGATTCAGATAATCATGCAAAATCTTATCCGACATTTTCTGAAGGACTTCGTTAAGTTCATTGAACTCGATAATCTCCGGCTGAGCGAGCTGAAGTTTCTGTTTCTGGGTTAAATCGAAATGTTTAATTCGGGAAAGGGTATCATAAAAAGGCTGCCAAATGCGGCCTGAAAGCTGGTTTTGAAACCAATAGGTACCCAGCAATAATAACCCCAGCATCAGAGCCATGGTAAAAGTAATGGCCTCAATGAGCCGATACGACTGAATCATGGATTTGCGAATCGTTACCCGATGCTCAACGCGTTGAATGGGCACGTAAAAGGTAAGCTGCCGAAAAGGGATCATCTTCTGCGAATACCGATCCTGAATGAGCGTGTCCTTGAACGTTTCTTTGAAGTCAGTGGGTTCGTGGGCGGGTTCTACCTCAATTTTATTCTCGACGAAATACGAATCCTGCTTCCAGTTGTAATGATGGATGTAGACTAGAAAATCGCGTTTTTCAACCAGCAATCGGCTTTCCACTTCATCGTAAATCAGCCATTTGATAATGCCATACATGCTAAATGCCGCTATGACGTACAGACTTAGCGAAAAGAGTAGATAAATGCGGTTGGTTTTTTCCAGTAATCTCATACTTCGCCGAATTTATAACCAATGCCGTAAATCGACCGAATGTAGTCGCGGCTACCCTTTTCAATCAATTTGCGACGCAGGTTTTTGATGTGCGAGTACACCATATCCAGCGAATCGGCGGAGTCCATATGATCGCCCCAGAGGTGTTCGGCAATGGAAACTTTGGTTAATGCAACGTCAATATTAGAGAGAAAATAGAGTAATAAATCGTATTCTTTGCGGGATAATAGTGTTTCCTGTTCTTTCACGAATACTTTCCGGGAAAGCGATTGCACCACGATTTCGTGATACTGAATTTCATTGTGCCCTCCAAAATTTCGGCGACGAATCAGGGATTTGACCCGGGCGTTGAGTTCGGATAAATGAAAAGGCTTGGTCAGGTAATCGTCCGAGCCCACTTCCAGTCCTTTGATCCGATCTTCCAGAGCATTACGGGCTGAGATAATAATAATTCCCGTCGAAGCCGAGCGTTTTTTCAGGGTTTCAATCAATTGGAGTCCATCGCCTCCGGGTAGGGTTAAGTCAACAATGATACAATCGTATTCATAGAGATACAGTTTTTCGTCAGCCTCCTGATACGTAGCCGCCATCTCGCAACGGTATCCTTCTTTGCTGAGGTAAGCCGTTATACTCTCGGCTAAACCCTGCTCATCTTCAACCACTAACATTTTCATAATTCACCCATTTACTGATTTCGTCAGCGAAGATAAAGTACCAATTTGGGAAAGAAATGGGAGATTTTGCATTGAAATTCCAACGCAGAGACGCGGCTTCATCACGTCTGGCCGGGAGATGAGTATAAATAAATGGGTAACAAAATTGCCTTTACCATCCGCCCTGGTTGGTGTTCTCACCAACCCCTACCTTTTAGTAATGGCTGGTGAAGACACCAGCCAGGGGAGTAGAAAACCGATTCTTACCCAGAAACATCCGCCCTGGTTGGTGTCCTCACCAACCACTATGCTTTTAGTAATGGCTGGTGAAGACACCAGTCATAGTGGTAGAATAAAAGGTAATAAAAACCGACTCATACCCTGACACAATGAATTCACATCCCTACAAAGGGGGATGCGTTAGTAAGGTCAGTAGTTCGTCCGTAGAATTTACGTAATAATCCGGCGGATTCTGATTGATTAATTCCATCGGATCATACCCCCAACTCACCCAGGCAATGGAAATCTGAGCGGCCCGGCAGGCGGTAATATCCCTTAATTCATCGCCCACATAAAGAATCTCTTTTGGCGTTACCCGTAAATCTTTCATCAAGCGATTCATTACTTTATGTTTCCCGAACAAATTTCGAGACGTATAAATGTGTTGAATTGCGGTTATTTGATTGGATTGAAGGAAATTCTGAATGTTTGATTTAGCGTTGGAAGAAATAATGGCCAGCGTAAAACCCTGATTTTGGAGCTGACTTAACAGGGTTTTGATTCCTTCAAAACATTCCAGCCGATGCATGGCTCGTCCGTATTTTCTCAAAAAAAGAAAAGATATCCAGGGAATATGATACAGTGGAATTCGCATGATTTTAAAGCGTTCGCGAATGGAAAGCTTTCGTAGCTCATGGATGTTTTCGGAATCTAAGGAGAGGTAACCATATCTTCTGGCGATCTCGTTGTAGACCTCTACGAAAATGTATTTGGAATCAACTAAAGTGCCGTCAAAGTCGAAAATGATGGTTTTATACATGAATGCATGGGTGGATAACAAATGAAAACTCAAGGTAATAAAATGCTTCGGCTGTTCATAAATCGCTCGATTATTATCCAGAAAACTAAGCCGAAGGTTTGAATAACTCAGTTCCAGCAATGAAAATACTAGCCCAACAGACCACTGGCTTTCATCGCAATTATTCCCACCGGGTAAGAAAGTTACGCTTGATAAGTTCAGAACTGGTCAATGCAATAAAAGAAACACTTTGTTAAAAGTTGCCTAAAAGTTATAATCGAAGACATTATGGCAAATCAGGGCTTCTGAAATTTTAAGCGATGGGGTATGAGCTAACTTCCTCGCAGTGTCCCCGGATGAAATCCGGGTCCATCCAGACCGGGACTACTCATATTAAACCCCGCTGGGGTTGTTGTTACAAAAGGTTTACGGCCAATAACCCCGGAGGGGTTCAACATGGATAGCCCCAGGCTGGATAGCCCGGGATGAAATCCGGGGAAGAAACGTTTATTCAACTCTTATTTTTAGACAGCCTCTTACATTTATATGGAAAAAATTTAAAAAGGTAGATTGGGGAAAAAATAGTAAATACCTTTGTGTCCAAACTTCTACGGTATATGAAACCGTCTATACTCTTTCGACTGTTTAACGTATTTATGGTATTGGTCGTCCTGACGACATCTACGGGTTTTGGACTCGTGGAGCACACCTGCCATATCCGTCACAAGAAGAAAGTTTCACTGGTTTCGTTTGATGAAAAGAAGTCTTGCCCCGCTTGCCTTCACAAGCAACATCCTAAATCCAGCCATCAGAGTCTTAAAAAACAGAGTTGCTGTCAGGAAGAAACCCGGTATGAACACGTTTCGTACACGTCTTCGATTACCAAGCTGGCGGCAAAGTTTGTTAAGATGGTCGTGGAATTCACGGCTCATGTGGCCTATTACCTCTTCCAGTTACTGCTCAGTGCCTTTCGCTCACTTCTTTCGAGTGCCTATGATGCACAGGCGGCCATTCCGCTTTCCGGGCGAAGTTTACTGGTTTTTGTGCAATCTTTCCTGATTTGATTGGCTCTGAATGATTCATTCTGAGGAAGTTACTGTCCTTGGATGGGCCTTGATGCTTGTGCATTAAGTCTTCATTCTGTATTCATTTAGCCATAATTTTATGCGTATTCAGCGATTCGTATTCACTGGAGCATTGCTTCTGTGGACCTGTTATACTTCCCTTGCTCAGACGTTAAACGGCCGTGTGGTCGAGAAGCAGAGTAATGGGAGCCTTGAACCTTTGGTAGGAGTAACCGTCTATTGGTTAGGAACTTCTATTAATACCCAGACCGACGGTCGGGGAAAATTTTCGATTATTAAACATTCGGATCAGCAAAAGCTGGTGTTTTCGCTGGTGGGGTATCGCTCGGATACCCTTCAGGTTAACTCACTGGATTCACTGACGGTTACTTTGGTAAATGCCAATCAGCTTCAGGAAGTAACCGTCACCAGTGCGGCCTCTTCCATTGACCGCATTAACCCGATTCATACGGAAATTATTACCTCAAAATCGCTGGCGAAAGCCGCCTGTTGTAATCTTTCCGAAAGCTTTGAGACCAATGCTTCGGTTTCGGTGAGTTACGGCGATGCCGTTACGGGAGCCAAGCAGATTCAGTTACTGGGTCTGGCCGGAACGTATGTACAGATCAATACCGAAAACATACCTAACATTCGGGGTTTGAATACGACGTTCGGACTGAATTATACACCGGGTACCTGGATCAGTTCGATTGATGTTTCCAAAGGCGTAGGCAGTGTAGTGAATGGCTACGAAGCCATGACCGGAGCGATTAATATCGAACTGGCTAAACCCGACGGTGACGACAAACTTTTTCTGAACGGTTACGTGAATAGTTTTGGCCGGGCGGAGTTGAATCTGAATCTGGCTAAAAAACTGACCGATAAATGGTCGGTGGGGCTGTTAAGTCACGGGAGTACGCTGCAAACCCGGCTGGACAAAAACAAGGATGGATTTATAGATGTGCCGCTGTATTCGCAGGGCAATATCATTAACCGCTGGAAATACCAAAGTGACCGCTGGATGACGCAGTTTGGCGTAAAGGCTCTATACGAAGATCGTTTAGGCGGACAAATGGACGCGGGGCGGGACCGACCCAACGTGTACGAGTTTGGTAACGTAACCCGCCGACTGGAATTCTTCAGTAAAACGGCCCAGCTTTTTCCTGAAAAGCCTTACAAGGGGTTAGCCTTAATCTTTAACGGCGTCTATCACGATGCCTCGGCTCGCTTTGGTTTCAAGCGTTATTCAGGAGTTGAGCAAACGCTTTATGGAAACCTGATTTACCAGAATATCATCGGTGATACCCGGCATACGTATAAGCTCGGAGCCAGTTTCATGCTGGATGATTTCAACGAAAAATTCCTGGATTCTGCTTTTGTAAGAAAAGAACTAGTTCCCGGAGCCTACGGGGAGTATACCTATACAATTCCCGAGAAAATGACGCTGGTCGCTGGTGGACGGGTAGATTTTCATAACCTGTACGGAACCCGCTTTACGCCTCGTTTACACGTATTAGTTCACTTGCCCGCCGAAATTGATGCCCGGGTGAGTGCCGGAAAAGGCTGGCGGGTGCCTAACCCAGTGGCCGAAAATTACGGGATGCTGGTTAACTCCCGGAATTGGACCATGCTCGATTCCCGCATTAATCCCGAACAAAGCTGGAACTATGGCCTGAGTCTGACGAAAGCCTTACCCTGGGGCGGTAAAAACAGCAGCTTCACGCTCGACTTTTATCGTACGGATTTCCAGAATCAACTGGTGGTAGATATGGAATCGGCGGATCGGATTGTGGTGTATAACCTGCGTGGCAAAAGTTATGCGAACAGTTTTCAGGCGGAATGGAACGTGCAGCCCTTACCCCGCACGGAGATTAAGCTGGCCTATCGCTGGTTTGATGTGCAACAGACGGTTCGAACGCCGGGCGGCGACCAGACTTTGTTACCCAAAATGTTTGTGAACCGCGACCGGGTTCTCTTCAATATCGGCTGGGCTAGCGATCGATTTGAGAAATGGAAGTTTGACTTTACCTGGCAATGGAATGGTCGCCGACGCGTGCCTAATAGCGAAGCCGGGCATATTCATGACGTTACTTCACCACCCGTGTATGCTCCAGCCTTTTCGAATCTGAATGCTCAGGTAACCAAAAATTTCAGAACCTGGGCCTTGTACGTAGGAGGTGAAAACCTGGCCAACTTTACCCAGAAAAATCCAATCATCGGAGCAAATGATCCCTTCGGGAAAAACTTCGATGCCTCGATGGTATGGGGGCCGGTGATTGGCCGAATGATTTATGCTGGATTTAGATACAAGATTCAGTAAACGAAAACGCAAAGGATGACGACGGTATATATCAAAAATATGGTTTGCGACCGCTGTAAAATGGTGGTGCGGCAAACGTTCGAATCGCTGGGAATGAAACCCGAGCGGGTCGATTTAGGTGAAGTTGACCTTGCCAATGGCGTGTCTGATTGGGAGGTTCTTCAAACGCACTTAGAAAGCTTGGGCTTTGAGTTGCTGGAAGATCGGCGTCAGCAGTTAGTAACCCAGATGAAGCGACTGATGCTCGAATACATCAGTCAGCCGGGACGGGCTAGGCTAAACATATCCAGCTATTTATCAGAAGAGCTAAACCGGGATTACAGTGCCTTAAGTAAGCTTTTCTCAGAGCTGGAAGGTCTGACTATCGAGCATTATCTGATACGGCTAAAGATTGAAAAGACCAAAGAGTTACTGACCTATAATGAACGTAACCTCAGTGAAATCGCGGATTTACTAGGGTACAGTAGCGTTGCTCATTTATCCAATCAATTCAAAAAAGTAACCGGGGTAACCCCCAGTCAGTTTCGGCACGGCCATCAGTCTACCCGCCAGTCGCTGGATCAGATCTGAAATCGTAGACACATGATTGATCGCGTCTAGTACTAAGACAAGGTTAAAGAGAAACGAACCGAGTAACAAACAGTAAAAGCCATGAAAAACCTACTAATAACCGCTTTGCTATCTGGCTTATCCGTAACCTCGTATGCTCAGCATGAGCATCATCAAATGCAGGCGGATACGACCAAACCCAACCATGAAATGTCGCATGAAGGCATGAATCATGAACACCACGAAGGCCACCCTTCGATGACACATTCGTATTCACTGAGTTTACCAATGAATCGAAATGGATCGGGAACGGGCTGGCAGCCGGATGCTACGCCGTTGTATGCCTGGATGAAACATCAGTCGAAATGGATGTACATGGTTCACGGAAGTGTTTTTCTGAGGTATACGGGTCAGAATATAAACAATCCGGGCAAACGAGGGCAGGCGAGCCGATTATCAGCTCCGAACTGGGTAATGGGGATGGCCCAGCGGCCCGTAGGTAAGAATGGGTTATTCACGGCTTCTTTGATGGTATCGCTGGATCGTTTAACCGAAGGAGGTGGAGGTTACCCCTTGTTGTATCAAACCGGAGAAAGCTGGAAAGGAAGTCCTCTGATTGACCGTCAACACCCACACGATTTAATTTCGGGACTGACCGTCGGTTATACCCAGCGATTAAGTGCAAAAGTCGATATTTCGGGTTATGTGGGTTACCCAGGGGAACCAGCTTTGGGACCCGTGGCGTTCATGCACCGTTTTTCCTCCATGAATAACCCCGATGCCACCCTGAGTCACCACTGGCAGGATGCTACGCATATTACCTTTGGCGTAGCGACGCTGGGAGTTCGGATTGGTCAGGTAAAGCTGGAAGGATCCAGTTTTACGGGTCGGGAACCGAATGAAAATCGATACAATTTCGATAAGCCTCGTTTTGATTCGTATAGTTACCGTGTTTCCTGGAACCCATCTATGCATTGGTCTTTGCAGGCTTCCCGGGCTTACATTCATTCACCCGAAGGATTGCATCCTGAAGAAAACGTCAATCGAACCACGGCTTCGGTTCAGCACGTGATTCCAGCCGGAAAGAATAGCTGGGTTGCTTCGACGGCTTCCTGGGGGTATAACCAGTCGGGAGATCATCATAACGAACATTCAGCTTTGGTGGAATCAAACTGGCAGCATGAGACCTGGGCGGTTTATGGACGTTATGAATTTGTTCAGAAATCAGCCGAGGAGTTGGTTTTGCCTACCAGTCTGATTTACAACGTCAATGCTCTGAGTTTAGGATATAATCATCAAGTAGCCCAGATGGGAAAATTATGGCTAGTAGCGGGTGTGCAAGGCACTGTTTTTTTGCAGGATAAGGCATTGAATTCGTTATACGGATCAACGCCCTTAGCCGGGCAGGTTTATCTGCGACTGATGCCGACCCGGTTAAAAATGTAAGATTCATTTTCCAACCAAATCCTTGATTGCTATGAATATGGAAGCCTGTATCGAGGCCTGTCTGGCCTGCGTAAAAACCTGTGAAGCCTGCGTTACCAATTGCGTAACCAAATCCGGGCACGAAATGGATCGTACGAAGTGTATTCAGTTATGCCGGGATTGTGCGGAAGTCTGTACCACCTGTGCTCGCTTGTGTGCCCGTGACTCAGACTTTGCTTTGGATATGTGTCGAATGTGTGCGGAAGTATGCAAAGCCTGTGCGGCAGAATGTGAAAAACACGCCACTCACGGCGATGAAGTATGTGCCCGTTGTGCCGAAGCTTGCCAATACTGTGCCGAAGTATGTGAAAATATGGCAGTTGCTGCTTAATTGATGGGTTTAAATAGGGTTTGATTGTTTGAGAAGTTTGAGGTTTGAAAATATTGAGTGACTAAACATTTTCAAACCTCAAACTTCTCAAACCTCATCTAACTATCAACCTCAAACGTCTCAAACTTTTTCAACCCATTTTAAACTTTTAAAACTCCCTTTATTGTTTCATTACTAACCAATCAAAAAATCATGGTAAAATCTCTGGTATTAAGTTTCTGTTTACTCCTTAGCGGAATGGTTTGGGCGAAGGACGAGCCTAAAACGGTGAAAATTAAAACTTCAGCCATTTGCGGCATGTGCAAAGCTCGAATCGAGAAAAATCTGGGATTTTCGAAAGGCGTGAAAGATGCCAACCTGGATTTGAAGGACAAAGTAGTAACCGTAACCTACGATGGTAAGAAGACCGACGAAGCTCAGATCATCGAAACCATTACAAAGACGGGTTACGACGCAAACGCAGTTCCTGCGGATCAGAAAGGCTACGATAAATTACCTGCCTGCTGCAAGAAGGACAGCAAAATGAAACATGAGTAATTAGTGTTCGGCGGCCGTCGCTACGGTTTGCCGTTTACTGGGTTCAGTTATATAACAAAAAAGGTTCGTTTCACTCTAGAAACGAACCTTTTTATTGCGTCTCGGTAGAGGCGGTTATGGCTGCTGATTGGGATTACAAATCCCTGGCAGATGGCTTTCGGATTGCAAATCCGAAAGAGCGGTCACTGTAAAGTATTATTCGACCAAATGGCCGGAAAACTGGGCCGAGTTATCCAGAATTTTTCCGCCTCTTCTAAATCCTAGACCGCAGCCTTCTCCGGCAAAAAACACGCCAGCCTGGTAGCGATTCCCCTGAGCATCGGCGGGAAATTCGGTATATTCCTGATAAATAACCGCCTGCTCGCCGTATTCACCTTCCGCCTGTTCGGAGACGGCTCCGTTTGTATCCAGAATTTCAACATTTGCTCCTTCGCGGCCAAACAATACTTTCCGAACGGATGGTTTTCCAGTGGGAGCCTGATCAGTGGTGGGTAATAACAAAGGGTGATTCGGGTAAAGCTCCCATAACACTTTCAGGATTGCTTTCGACTGAAACAGTAAAGTATAAGCTGGGTTAATAATCACCGTTTTCCGATTCTTTACCATCTGAGTTAATAGATCGGCCAAATCGGGCTCGTCCCAGGCGATGTATTCCCAAGGAATGAGCTTGAACCAGAAGTCAAATTTCTCGAACGTACCATTCTGAGGATTTTGGCGGAATAACCCTTCGCTGGGGGAGAATTCCACTTCGTCTACATACGCATATTCAATGTCAAAGCCGGCTTCGCGGGCGGCTTCTCCGATGACCTGCACGTTCGCATCATCCTCGGGCGTATCCCGCATGGAAGAGATCAATAGGGTAGGCGTAAGGTCGGAGTTGAGGTTCCGAAGAATTTCGAAATTCTCAACCAGCGATTCGTACAAGGTATTAAACTGAGCCGCTTCATCCAAACCATTGGCCTTTAAATGGGCCCACTGCACAATGCCCGTTTCAGGAATGCAGGTAGCGGTGTCGGCGTTAAATTCAATGAGTTTAATGGGTAAACCACTAATTCCACCCGCCAGGTCAAATCGTCCGTACAGATGCAAATGGCGGTCATCATTCCAGGACAATTTCACCAGATCAATCAGGTTTTCGGGAATGCCGAGTTCTGCAAAGCGATGCTGATCAATGACGGCCTGTCCGGCTTCGACGAACATTTCATAAAGATCATTCGCCGCGTCATAATAAGCCTGAGCTTCGGTCTGATTAACGCTGACTAATTCGTGGGTAAGGTAAGGCAGGGTATCGGAACCAAGCATCCAGTCCCAGCCAATCTGACGAAGCTGCGTTTCTGGTGAGGTTGGCAACGTTTTTATTTTGATCATAAAAATAGCGTTGAAATGGGTTTTGAGTGTGGGGTTTAGAGTTACTGATAATTATTAACGTGAGTTCAAGATAACCCCAGAGGGATTACATTTTGTATAGCCCCGAGTGGTAACCCAGGGAAACCATTGGATGCGATTTAGAATAGAAGAAGGCGACGATGATGCTCTAACTCAAAACACTAAACCCAAAACTCCTAACATAAAACTTATCCTCCATAGCTCCGGCTGCGGCTTCCGCCGAAGAAACCACTGCGACCACTGGATGGACGGGAGGTTTTGACGATTCTGGTACTGCGGGAGCTTTGTACTTCCTGACGAACATCGTTGGAACGGCGGAAGGCACTGCTATTACTGTAAAAACGCGAGCGTTGCTGTTCTTCATCGGGACGGCCGTAGTATTGCTGATAGCGGCGGTTGTTGAGTGAGTTGGCTAGAAAATAACCCATTCCCCCCCAAAGCAGGGCACTACCCAAGCCGCTATGTCCGGCGTGATACTGAGGGTTATCCACTACTTCCCGGTCAATTAAAGCTTTGGCCGACTGGGCATTTAAAGTATCCCGGTGCCCGTCGTAATACCGGACAATCGCCTGACTGCTGTCTGCCGCTACGGACACTTCGTCCGTAATTTTGAATTCTCCCGGACTCGTTTCCGTAATGTACGTACGTACGCCTTTACTAAACGTGGTTTCTCGTTTTTCCTCGTATTGTTGTTCATTAGAGCCGCCGCAACCCTGAAGGGCAACCGAGCCCGTCAGAAGAGCCAGAGCGATGGTACTGCCAATGGTAATGTCTTTGGTTTTCCTAACAAAACTTCCTTTTCGCGTGGGTGTCATGGATATAGATTTAGAATGATGGATGTAAAATTTTTCGATAGTTGTTCTTGAAAATGTGTTACAAAAATGGAGTTAATCCGCTCATAATTGGAAGAATGATTTAGTCCAGCGGTAAAAAATGACCCGCCTTACGGGCACTTTTCGTGATGAACTCCTGAAAAGTTAACGCATAAAACCGTTCTTTGTGTTCACATGAAAACCATGCTTGATTCACTTATTGAACGAATTGCAGCTCTACAATCGACGGGAGACGCTACTTATGTGGCAGGTCTTTTTCCTTCGCAGCGTCTCAAAAAAGAACTGAATTACCTTCGGGAAGATTCCAATATTTTCTTTACCGCCATTACCATTTTTACACTTCAGGAAATCCGCTCTTCTTTGTCGGGGCGGAGCCAGCAAATCGTTGATGACATCACTGATAAGGCGGCTTCTACGTATCCCCTTTATCAAAATAAGCACGGTTTAGCGACGTATAACTTTTACCAGACCCAGCCTTCCCATCACTTCCCCAACGGTCGAATCATGCATCGAACGCAGCATTTTAAACTGCCTGATGATGTGGATGATACCGTCATGATTTACCTGATTACGCCGCGTTCACAGGAAGAGCATCTGTGGCTAAAAGCGAAGTTAAGGGCTCATGCCAATACGATCAAAGGCTTATCCAAAACCGGTCCTTTGGCATTTCGGAAGCAAAAAATTTACTCCACCTGGTTTGGGGAAAAAATGCCAATTGATTTTGACGCCAGCACCCTGTCCAATGTGATGCTCTGGGTTTTTCGGAATCAGTTACCGCTGGACGAATTCGATCAAAATGTGCTGGAATTCATTGCGTACAGCATCCGTTCGGGGGACTATCGGGAGCGACCCCTGGAGGTTTCAGCGTATTATGCGACGACGCCCTTGATCATGTATCATGTCGGTCGATTACTGGCCGAAGTCCCAGTGTTGAGTGATTGTAAGCCCCTTTTAATCCGGGATATGAAAGCCTGGAAATCCGAGACGTTCATGGATCAGCTCATGCTGGCGACAACGCTTTTACGGCTGGGCGAAGATCCAGGTGAGGTAATTCCAGCCCACTGGACATTTGAGACCCTACTGGAACAATCCCGGCATCATTACTTTTCTATCGCCCCTATTCTGAATTATTACCCGCAAACCCGCTGGTTAACCCACTGGAAATTAAGCC
The DNA here is from genome assembly GCF_030818595.1 of Siphonobacter sp. SORGH_AS_1065. Taxonomy (NCBI): domain Bacteria; kingdom Pseudomonadati; phylum Bacteroidota; class Cytophagia; order Cytophagales; family Cytophagaceae; genus Siphonobacter; species Siphonobacter sp. SORGH_AS_1065. The sequence continues at coordinate 4,570,583 of NZ_JAUTAM010000004.1, read as the reverse complement.
ATATTAACTGGGAGTGCCCCGCTCATTCGCTGGCTCTAGTGGCGGAGTATTTGGTTTTGAAACAGCAAAGAAATGCTAACAGTAACTTCCCGAAAGACTAAAATATCGCTGCCAGCTTTTTCGCTGGCAGCACTGATACCCAGGTCAAGGTGCGTACGTATCACTTCAAATAGTTGCTGCCAGCGAAAAAGCTGGCAGCGGTAGCATCTCCTAACTGCCGAAAGTCTTAAGTCAAGACACTTAATTTTCGGAAGTTGAATAGAAGAAATAAATTATAAAACACCGCTGCCAGCGAAAAGTTGGCAGCAATTTAATACCCCGACCTGTCATCCAGAGCGAATGAATTCGTTGTTCTTCCAAAGCTATGATTGGCATTAGGAGTGTCGGCAATTATAAACTTTGACAAGCTTCCTGGAAGGCTAAAATACCGCTGACAGCAATTGTTTGGGGGCATACGTAAGTATTTTGGCATTAGTGCTGCCAGCGAAAAAGCTGGCCGGGCCACGCTGGCAGCGGTACTTAGTTACTGAAATTTCTCGAAATAAATTACGCCAAAAATTGCTTCACATAATTTCTGGAAGTCAGAATGGCGGCCTGTACATCGCGAAGATTGCCTTCATAGGCTTTATCTTCCACTTCAATTACCACGGGGCCACGGTAACGAACGTCGGTAAGAGCAGCGAAGAAAGCCCGCCAGTTGACATCTCCCAGTCCGGGAAGTTTGGGTGAATGATAGAGGGATGGATTTGCCATAATCCCCACTTCATTCAGCTTATCCCGATACACTTTTACGTCTTTCAGGTGAATATGATGCAGGCGATCCTTGAAGTCATAAATCGGACGAATTTCATCCATCATCTGCCAGATTAAATGGCTAGGATCGTAGTTCAGACCTAACGTCGGAGAGGGGATAATTTCAAACATTCGCTTCCAGATCGCGGGCGTAGTCGCCAGGTTTTTACCCCCGGGCCATTCGTCGTCCGTATACCACATCGGACAGTTTTCAATGCCGATTTTAATGTTATGCTCTTCCGCTTCTTTCACAATCGCGGGCCAGTGTTCGGCGTAGAGTTTTAAGTTTTCAGTAACCGTCAGCTTCGGATTCCGCCCAATGAACGTATTAACCACAGGCACTTTCAACTGAGCTGCCGCCCGGATGATTTTCTTGATGTGTTCGCGGTAATACTCCGCCTTCGCCGGATCAGGATCGAGGGGATTGGGGTAATAACCTAAGCCTGAAATAGATACGCCGTACTCTTTCGTCCGGTTGTGAATATAGGCTACGGCCTGAGCATCCAGCTCATCCACGTCGATGTGCGTAACTCCGGCGTATCGGCGGGCTTCCGAGTTATCCTTGGGCCAGCACATCAGTTCTACGCACTTAAAATCGTGTTGAGAAGCAAACTTTAATACGTTTTCAAGATTATAGTCTGGCAAAATAGCCGAAACAAAGCCGAGGTCAAGCATGGTAATTTAATTTTTAATGAGGAAATCAATTTTGAATGTTTGAGTGAGAGAGCAATGTTGAAGGAGTGAATGAGAGAAGGAGTGAATAGTTGTAGGAATTTGATTTATCATTCAGTCATTATGGTAAAACGCAACTGAACTTTTGAGATTTAAATGATTCCTTCATTCTATCCTTCACTCATTCAAAATTGACTCCGTCGAGCTGGTACCGATGCGTTGGACTCCCATTGCTTTGAGTTTTAGGACCTGCTCCAGCGTACGGATGCCACCCGAAGCTTTAACTGCAACGGTAGGGCCGATGTGATCCAGCATGAGGCGTAAATCGTGTTCGGTAGCCCCTTGTGATTCAAACGCTCCCGTTGAGTTTTTAACGTATCCAAACCCTGTGGATGTTTTCACAAAGGCTACTCCAACTTCCGTACATATTTCGCAGAGTTTAATTTTATAGGAATCGCGGGGTAAGAAATCGTTCTCGAAAATAACTTTAAGAATGGCTCCGTGAATGACACAAACGTCCTGAATGGCCTGAATTTCAGACTTTATGTACGCCCAGTCTTCACTTAATACTTTGCCTATATTCACGACCATGTCAATCTCCGTAGCTCCTTCTTCGCAGGCTTGAATGGTTTCGGCAACTTTTACCTGAGTGCTAGGGCTGCCATGCGGAAAGCCAATGACTGTGCAAACCAATACGCTGCTGCCGGATAACCATTCGGCGGCTTTTTTAACCGCATACGGCTTGATACACACCGAAGCTACGTCATATTGAATCGCTAATCGACAGCCTGCTTCCAGTTCCGCATCCGTAAGCGTAGGGTGCAGTAAAGCATGGTCGATCATTTTAGAAACGGACATGATTTTAATTTTGGATGAGAGAAGGAGGGAGTCAATGTTGAAGGAGTGAATGAGCGAAGGAATGAATGAGTAAATAATTTAAATCTCAAAAGTTCAGTTGCGTTTTACCCCAATGCCTAGACGATAAATCAAATTCCTATTCACTCCTTCCACCCTTTAACATTGATTCTCTCCTTCATAATTGCCTATCAGCACTGATTTTTTCGATGATCTTTTCGGCGTGAATGCGGGAGTTTTCGATGAACCAGACGTGCGTATCCATACCGCCGCAAACAACACCCGCCAGATAAACGCCGGGTTTATTACTTTCCTGATTTTCGGGATCGTAGGAGGGATAACGTTTTTCGTCATCCGACAAAGTAATTCCAGAACCCGTGAGGAAATCGAAATTGGGTTGATAACCCGTTGCTGCTACCACAAAATCATTGGGGATGGTAACGAGGCCATCGGGTGTTTGAATATCAACTTCCGTTTCTCTAATTTCCATCAGGTTCGAATGGAAGTAGGCTTTGATTGAACCTTCCGCAATCCGGTTTTCGATGTCCGGTTTTACCCAATACTTCACCCGGCGACCAATTTCACCGTCTCGAATGACCATGGTTACTTCAGCACCTTTGCGGTACGTTTCCAGAGCGGCGTCTACCGAAGAATTGTTTGCACCGACCACCAGTACTTTCATTCCCGCATAAAAATGAGGCTCAGAATAGTAATGCGTTACCTTGGGCAAGTCTTCCCCCGGAATATGCATCAGGTTAGGTGTGTCATAAAAACCAATCGCAATGACTACGTTCGAAGTGAGATACGTTCCTTTGGAAGTTCGAACGATGTACTGACGATTTTCAAGGCCGTCTATGCTTTGCGTATGATCCTCAATCGCATCTACTTTCTCAAATAGCCTGATATGCAGCTGGTTGGACATCGCCACACGGCGATAATATTCCAGAGCTTCCGCCCGGGTTGGTTTGGCGTTGTTGGAAACGAAGGGAACGCCACCGATTTCAAGGCGGTCACTGGTGGAGAAGAAGGTCATATTGGCTGGGTAATTGTAAATCGAATTAACCAGACAGCCTTTTTCCAGAATGACGTATCGCAGGCCTTTTTGTTTGGCGTGCAGGCCGCAGGCCAAACCAATGGGGCCGCCGCCGATGATGACTACGTCGTATAATTGATTATCTGCCATTTTCAAGAGAAGAACTAATGTAATAAGTCAACAGAGCATTTTGTTGGAAAGGTTCAAACGAAAATTAATTCAAACGTTCAATTTCCCGACGGATGTTTGCTCTGGCCTGAGTTTCGTACTGATCCTGAAAAAGATGCGTCTTGTAAATATTAGCCATAGCCAGAAATACATTCAGAATTTTCTTACGGCCATCGGCGTAAATAGCCTCAGGGATAGCCTGAAATTCGGTTCTTATTTTCTGGGCATAGGCATCATAGATTTCGGGAGATTCTCCCAGAATCGCCAGATCAAGGTCCAGCAAAAAATCCAGATCGCTGTCTTCGGTATGATTGGCGTGCGTCTTCGTCGAAAGAATGTACTCATAAATGGTACGAATGGATTCCGTACTTAAATCCGTTTTTGATAGCCATTCCTGAGCTCGTTCGGCACTCTGAAGTTCATTATTCGTGTAAAGAGGTTCGTAGATAACATCATGGAAGGCGATGCTCAGCAAAACAATATCCGGCTGGTGCAAATGTTCGCGGTGAGTTGAGAACAGGTCAAACATATGCTGGATATGCGTCCAGTTATGATACGGGCGAACGTCCGTATTGCTATAATATTGATCCAGAAAAGCCATTACCTTCTCGGCGTAGGACAGATCGGATACCGATTGCAAAAGTGCCTTCAATTCCTCCATAACTCAAACCTATAAAAAAGTATGCGTTTACAAAATGATATAGGTTATAAAAAGCAAACGACTCGCGGGTAGGCGAGTCGTCTGAAGGATAGGGTCAACGCATAAGCTACTTAGCTTTAAGGCCCAGAATAACGTCCATTTCTTTTGTCTTAACAGTAGTAAGATCAACTTTCTTTTTTTCTAGGACTGCGAAACCTAAGACATAAGCAAGAAAATTTTCATTATCAAGTTCTAGATATGTTTCTGGACTTTTAGAAATATCCAATTTTTCTCCTAAGAATAGCTTTAAAGTTTGTCCATCAAGGCTAACAATTTTGAAACTGATATCCTCTTTATCGACAGTAACCTTTAAAATATTATCTGTAAGAGTCCATTTTCCCGTTTCTTTATCGCCGTTTTCGTCAGTGCCTACATACTCGCCATTTTCCTTTAATAGCATACCCGTAGAAGAGGCATCAGCATCACCATCTACCGAGTAAGTGTTACCGTCTACTTTTACATCAACGCTGTTTCCTACCCAATTTTTGTTAACCAGATCGGATTTTTTGATGGGATTAGAGGCATCTTTGTTATCTTTTGAACAACTAACTAAAGTGAAGATTGAAATAAATAAAAGGATGGTGGAAGATCGTAAAAAATTCATGGTTAGGATGAGTTTATAATGGTTGAGGTGGCAATATGCAAATTGTTTTAATTGATATACAAGTTAATTTTAAAAATTCATGAAATTATAATATAAACTGATGTATGGCTATCTTTAGGTAAGAGCCTAGATGGTTGTTCAGGAATAAAGTAAAATATTGAGCTATCCTTACTTATCATTCATGATTATTATAGCGATTAAGGTATTTATATAAGTTAATAATTGTGTAGCTAACTATATAAATTAGTAGTCAATATATATTAGGTTAATTTTTTATAAAAAATATCATAAGCGAACTAAAAACTAGTTAAAAAATATTATCGCCAAATAGGATATCGTAAAAAGAAAATTTAATAGGCTCAAGTACTGTATCTAATCCTGTACCAAAAGGGATAACCCCTGTAATTGATTTTTGTAAAAAGCGATAATCAACGAAACTGTAATTTGGATAATAATAAGTAATATCTTTAATTATTTTAGATGTCCATTTGTGCTCCAGCTCCGAAATATTTTCTCGATGAAACGGCCCAAATGATTTCTTTCCATAATTATTTACTAAAGGTGCCTCATTAACAGTATATCTATAATCAGCTTCAGAAGTAAAGCTTTCAGTTATGAATACAGTAAAATAGGAAGACATTAGAGAAACAGAAATATTTATATAAGAATCTTGATATATTCTGTTATTTGATGATGAATAAAACTTTAAAGCCATTTTTAAACTTGGCTCTTGATAATAAGATAGATCTAAAAGCTCGAATTGGGGGAAGTCATTGTGAATAGCGTGCTTAAATAGGTTCCAATCCTTGGGGCCACTGTGACCATCTATAAGTGTATTGATTTTTTCCTCTACAATCTGCTCAAGTTTAGAATAGCCTATATACCTATCTCTATAAAAGGGTAGACCGATTGGGTAATATTTACTTATAGCTTCTAATAAAAGAAATGCTAAGTTAGCTTGATTGGATGATTCCATGGTTACTAAATAATTGTTAACTTGGACATTCAATATATTGTAAAGGCCCAAGTTAATAATTATTTAGTAACCCTACTGAGCATTATTGATTTTTATACTTTCATTGCTCATTATCATTTGCATGAATTAAATAGGGTTATAAAAATGAATACAAAAATTGAAAAAAGATTTATCTTAGAATTGATTTCATAACTTGTAAAGCTTATAAGACAAGGTTTAAATATTTATCTAATGAGTGTAAAGTGGATATCTATATATTGTATATGTACTAAGAAAGAAAATAAAGTATTTTACTGACTCTTCCTGTATGTTTATAGCTACTGTAATATTAAAGATATTTGTCTTATTATCAATTAATTATATGTAGTTTGTTTTGTACAATGGGTAAAACAATTCTAATGGCAACAAAAAAGTGGTATTAATTAAGTGCATAAAAAAAGCCGCTTTCTTGCGACAAGAAAGCGGCTTTTTTATGTCTTAACTAATCTTATTGAGCAATTAAACCAGCCCGGCGTAACATGGCATCGGGTTGAGGTTCGCGGCCCCGGAAACGTTTATAGAGTTCCATGGGCTTCTCAGTACCTCCTTTCGATAAGATGTTATCGCGGAAAGATTTAGCGACTTGTTTGTTGAAAATACCTTTCTGTTTGAAGAGATCAAAAGCATCCGCATCCAGTACTTCACTCCACATGTACGAGTAATAACCGGCTGAATACCCCCCCGCAAAAATGTGAGCAAACGCTGGACTAAGAGCCGTACCTTCCACAATTGGGTATACTTCCGTCTGAGCAGCTACTTCTGCTTCTACCTGTGCCACCGTTTTTCCACTGGGAACTTGTCCGTGCCAGGCCATGTCGGTCAGGCCGAGGTTAATCTGACGAGCGGTACCTACGCCAGCCATGAAGTTGGAAGAAGCTTTCAGTTTCTCAATATATTCCTGCGGAATAACTTCTCCCGTTTGGTAGTGCTTGGCAAAGAGTTTCAGTACTTCTGGTTCAAGGCAGAAATTCTCCATGAACTGACTGGGTAACTCAACGAAATCCCAGGAGACGCTGGTTCCGCTCAGGGCGTCATACTTCACGTGTGAGCTCATGGCGTGTAGGGCATGACCGAATTCGTGGAAAAGTGTTTCCACTTCCCGGAAAGTCAGTAAGGAAGGCGTCGTTTCGGTAGGACGGGTGAAATTACACACGTTCAATACGTGCGGACGAACATCTTTCCCATTGGCAAAATGCTGCGAACGCGTGCCCGAATTCCAGGCTCCAGCCCGTTTGCCGGGGCGGGGGAAGTAATCGCCGTACCAAATGGCTAATAACTGGCCTTTGTCGTCCAGAATTTCATAGGTTTTTACTTCTTCATTCCAGGTTGGAATATCTTTACGTTCCTTGAAAGTCAGGCCGTACAACTTATTCGTCAGCGTGAACAGACCCTCCAGAACGTTTTCAAGTTTGAAGTAAGGCTTCAGTAATTCGTCATTAATCGAGTACTTCTCTTTCTTCAGTTTTTCCGCGTAGTAACCCGCATCCCAACGTTGAAGAACGGGTTCAGCATATCCCTGTTTTCTGGCAAATTCAGTTAATTCCTTGATTTCCCGTTCGGCTGCGGGTTTGGCGTAGTTCAGCAGGTTTTTCTCAAACTCCATCACCTTCGCCGGATTTTCTGCCATGCGTTCTTCCAGTACGTAATCCGCCCAGGTTTTATAGCCTAGAAGCTTGGCTTTTTCGTAACGCAGCTTTACAATTTTCTGGATGATTTCCTGATTGTCGTTTTTGTCGCCTTTAAAACCGCGTTTATTATACGCTAACCAAAGTTCTTTCCGCAAAGCTGCGTCGTCGGCGTATTGCATGAACGGGCCGTAGCTGGGAGCCTGAAGCGTAAATACCCACCCTTCTTTATTCATCTTCTTCGCCGTTGCTTTGGCGGCTTCTTTTACGAAGTCAGGCAACCCAGAAAGACGTTTTTCGTCGGTTACCACAAGGCTGTATTCATTCGTTTCCGCGAGGTTATGCTCGTTAAACTCGATGGATAACTGCGATAACTCCTTATTAATCTCGCGAAGCTTGTTTTTGTCGGTTTCCGAAAGGTTCGCACCACTGCGGGCAAAACCCTTGTAGGTTTTCTCCAGCAACATCTGATCTTCCTTGTTGAGTTTCAGCTTGTCGCGTTCATCCCAGACGGCTTTTACCCGGGCAAAAAGCTTATCATTCAGCGAAATATCATTGCTGTAATCCGTTAACAGCGGCGAAGCTTCACGAACCGTTTTCTGGATTTCGGGTGTCGTTTCCGCACTGTTCAAGTGGAATAAAATGGGGGTTACGCGGCTTAGCAATTCTCCGGCATTTTCCAGAGCCACGATGGTGTTCTGAAAAGTGGGCTTTGCCGCGTTAGAAATGATGATATCAATGTCTTTCCGACCTTGCTTCATGCCTTCCTGGATGGCTGGGATGAAGTGTTCTACTTTGATTTTATCGTAAGCGGGCGTTTCAAAAGGAGTTTTAAACGCCTGTAAAAGAGGATTTTCTTCCATAGGTACAGACTTAACAGTAGCGTTAGGGCCCTGAGCGTGAATCAGCGAGGGACTAGCCGCCAGACTTAACAGCAGAGGGAGTTGTTTAAGTTTCATAGTCTATTGATGTTAGGTAAAACAAATAACGAATTTGCTAAGGAAACCGTGTTTTACCAAACCGCTCATGGAAAAAGCGGTAGACGGATTGATAAGTTATAGAGCTATGTTTGTATTTATTAATAAAAGAATAATCCAAAACACTGGTATCAGTTCATCTGATCTGATCGGTTAGTAACCTTATTATTATGAGCATGAATCTCTTTTTGCTTCGCGTTAGTGAAGCACGTTTAAAAGATTATCAGCTTAATGGCAAAGTCAGTGAACGTAATTCATTAGTAGAAGATCTGGATCATGCCAGTACCATCTTTACAAAAGGAGAATTTACGAGCATAAAAAAATCCTGGGAAGGAATTGTGTTTTTGATGACTGGAAAGCCCTTTGAAGAAGCTTTAACCGAGCCATTTACTACGGTCATTACGGGTAGAAAATCCCTGGAAGTAGCATTGCCGACTGCAACAGTTGCCCCACGTTACCTGACGAGCACAGAGGTTATTCGGGCCCATCAGATGTTAAGTTTAATCACGAATGAAATTCTGATGGATCGGTATAATGCAGGAGTAATGAATGATCTGGGTATTTATCCTGGAAACTGGGAAGCACCAGAAGCGAAAAGTTACCTTCTTCGGGGATTCGATCATCTGAAAGATTTTTACGCCGAAGCGGCCACTCAAAAGCAGGCAGTTATTATGTTTTTAGCCTAACAAAAAAGGTACGGCCCAAATGCACCGTACCTTTTTATCTATCAAAAACACAAAACTTAAAAACCAAGTCCTAAGGCAAAGCCGCGGGCAGATTTTAGCGGAGCAGAAACCTGCGTAGCTTTACCCGTCGTCAGATCAACTTTGTAAAGCAGCGTGCTGCCTCCTGACTGAAGAATGGCATAAGCCATACCCGTAGTGCCCCCAATGTCAAACCCATTATTACCTAAAGCGTCCACTCCAGAAGGACCTACAGGAACCAGCGTTCCATCATTAGGAGGAACCTGACGATAGAGTATATCCGTGTTGGTATCGAAGTTGTACAACGTTGTTGCGGTAGCTCCAGCGTAGTTATTAGTGTAAGCAGAAGCCGTTACCGAAGGCGTACCAGGATTGATCGTACCATCAACTGTTGCTACCAGCGTAGAAGGTTCAACCCGTAAATTCTGACCCGTGTTACTAATGATTCGAATGCGGTCGGCTACCGGGTTGAAATCAAAACCGAAATCTGTTCCCTGTAAGGCAACACTTAACGCACCAGAACCTACGGGAGCTGCGGCTCCAGAAGACGTATTGATTACGTAAATCCGGCTGTTACTACCCAAAGCATATAACTGGCCCGTAGCCGGACGGAAGTCAATGCCCAGCACACGTTCGCCCGTTTGAAGACCTGTGATGGCTTTAGTTGTCACGGCACTGGCGTTGGCAGGATCAAAAATCAGCAATTCGTTGGTAACTGCATCGATAGAATACGCTACGGGTTGGGGTACTAAAGCAATACCGAGTAATTCACGATCCAGATCGCCCAGCTTTTTCAGGCTGCCATTGCCCACATCCACCTGGGCAATTTCCCATTTCCCTTCCACTTTTACGGAAGCCAGGGTGAACGAGTTGTCGGGAGAAATATCGAAACCACCCACGGCTTCAACGTTTAAGCCCAGCGAACCCACGGGAACAAGCGTACCATTGTTCGGAGGGTCCTGCTTATACAAACGGTCGGTTACGGGATCAATGTCATACAGCGTGGTCGTGGTAACTCCGGCACGGCTGTTGGTATAAGCAGCAGCCGTAATCGTGGCTCCAGAAACACCGTTAATAGTACCGTCGATGGCCGCTACATCACCCGTCTCAGGGTGTAAACGTAAGTTCTGGCCGGTATTAGTAACCAGGCGAATTCGGTCTACTGTGGGATTGAAATCAAAAGCAACTTCAGTACCGTTAATGGCTGTAGATAAAGCCTTTACCAGCGTGGCTCTTCCCGCTGAACCGTCCGAAGCGAGGTTAATGGTATAAAGCTTGCTGGCATTGGTCACTGCATATAATTGACCCGTTGCCGGACGGAAGTCAATAGCTAATACTTTTTCACCGTCGGGCACTGCCACCTTGAAGGAGCGAAGCGGAGCGTTGGGTGACAACGTGCTGATTTGCTGTAACTGGTTGTCGGTAGTTAAACCATAGAAAATCTGATTGGGAAGTGGTGACGGAGGAGTCCGGTGGTCCATGCATGATTGCAGAGAAACCAAAGCGGCAAGTGTCACTACGGCACCCAACTGGCGGATGCCTCTGTACAGATGTACCATGAAACAGATAAGTTTATAGTGAAAATGAAAAAGGATTAGTAATGACAGCGTAATAAATTCGAACGAATTATTACCATCTGTTAGCAGGGTAATAACTAATAATTTTGAATCTGGTTTTAATAAATATCAATTAACCTGATTTATGCAGGGAATTGAAAAGCTAAAGCCTTTAAAATCAGAGTAATATCTAAATTGCTAAACAAAAAATATACTTGCCTTAAAGACTTTACCAGGGACATTTATTACCGCAATAGGTAGTCCGATTTCTGGATAATTGGGGGTTAAAAATGAACACGAATGCGGTGGCTGAACGCAGCAAACGTACCGATACTCAGGTCATTAGTAACCTCATGCGGGTGGCTAAGTTTTCCAGGGCAATCAAGCCGCCGCTTGTTGCTGCCTTAAAAGTCATTAGAGCTTCAACCCGTCCTACAAGAGTAATTACAGTTATCCTCAACCAACAGCTTTAACTACTACGGAACTTGCCTTTTATTGTAGGCTTACTTAGTAGGTTTGAACGGTAAAAATATGGATGAATATACCCATCTGATGTGTTTTTACGGTATTACACGATTTATGACTGTATATTGAAAAGCTGTATGTATATTTTCACTTTAGTGATATTTTTTTGCCTTTTAAATATACAATTACTTGCTGTATGATAAAGAAAACAATTCAACTAGTTACCATAATCTGGATGATGGGAATGCTGCATGCACAGGCTCAAGTGAACAAAAATTATAGTAAACAACGGAAATGGTGGAAAGAAGCGGTTGTCTATCAATTGTACCCCAGGAGTTTTAAGGATTCGGATGGTGATGGGGTCGGTGATTTGAAGGGAATTACCGAAAAACTGGATTACCTGAAAAGTCTGGGCGTTGACGTTGTATGGCTCAATCCCATCTACAGCTCCCCCAATGACGACAATGGCTATGACATCAGCGACTACCGTAACATCATGAAAGAGTTCGGTACCATGAAGGATTTTGATCAGATGTTAGAGGGAATGCATGAGCGTGGCATGCGGCTCGTTATGGACCTGGTCGTCAACCATAGCAGTGATGAGCACGAGTGGTTTCGCCAGGCCCGAAGTTCAAGAGACAGCAAATATCGTAACTATTACCACTGGTGGCCGGAGGAAAAAGGTACGCCCCCTTACCGTTACAGCTTGTTTGACGTAAACCACGATGCCTGGAAATACGATACGCTGACCCGTTCCTATTACTTGCATTATTTCTCCCGCAAACAGCCCGATCTCAATTGGAGTAACCCGGATTTAAGAAAAGAGGTGTACGACATCATGAAATTCTGGGCCGATAAGGGGGTGGACGGTTTTCGTATGGATGCCTTTCAGTTCTGTGTGAAGGACACTTCGTTTCCTGTATTTGAAGGACTGAATGCTTCCAACTTCGTCCAGTTCTACGCTATGGTGCCTCCCATACACGATTATCTCCAAGAAATGCATAAGGAGGTGTACGCCAAATACAACTTGATGAGCGTGGCCGAGGGGGCAGGACGAAACATGCAGGACGCCCACGATCTGGTGGATACCCAACGAAAAGAATTGAACATGGCCTACGCATTCGATGCGGTAGACGTGTCTTCCAGTCCCGATTATAGTATGCTGAAGCTGAAGAAAACCTTCACAAAATGGGACAAAGAATTTCAAAATGACGGCTGGCTATCCATATTTATGGGCAACCACGACCAGTCCAGAGTTATTGACCGCATCGGCAATCCTTCGGAGCAATATCGGGAGGCATCCGCCAAGCTGATTTCTACATTTCTGCTCACTATGCGGGGCACGCCTTACATTTACAATGGCGACGAAATTGGTATGACGAATGCCGGATTTAAGGACATTTCGGAATTTAAAGACATCCAGACTATTAATGAATACAAATACCAACAAAGTCAAGGCGGTGACCTAGCGGCGTTCATGCAAAAAAACATCAAATACAGCCGGGACAATTCACGCACGCCTTTTCAGTGGAACGATGGAGACAATGCTGGATTTTCGACCAGCCAGCCGTGGATCAGGGTGGGTAACAGCTATAAGGAAATCAATTTGCAAAACCAGGAAAACAATCCGGAAAGTTGTGTCAATTATTTCAGGCAAATGGTAAAATTCCGGAAAGACAACAAAGTCTTGGTGTATGGCGACTATACAGTTGTGGATGAAAACAATCCTAATATCTACGCCTATACCCGCATCGAAGGAAATCATAAACTCCTGGTTGTGTTAAACTTCAGCGACGTTACCTCCCAAGTGACCATCCCGAAAGCGATGCGGGTTTCAACCGTAGAAATCAATAACCTACTCACCAAACCGACCATTACAAACACTACCATTGCACTTCTCCCTTGGCAAGCCGTGATTTACAAACTAAACTAGGTAAGCGGGTATTTTTTTTTAGCAAAGTCTTTGTATGGAATGGCAACCAAACCAGGCATAAAAGGCTTGGTTTGGTTAAAAGCCTGAGCTATGCTCTTACGTTTATTACATTCATTTGTAGCTATACTATTTCTGAATGGTAGTTATTGATGTGGTTTTGGATAGGATTGCTGTTTTAAGTAGCCTATTGAATTAGATAAAAGAATACCTGAAATAAGCCTGAACGAAAGGTGAATTAAAAAAACTAAGGCTTATTCGTGAGCGAATGATCAACAAAAATCATGAAGGAAGACGTTGTTATTCATAAAAAGAAACCCCTGTTTCCTATTAGTCAGGAGTTGCATAAGTACTTGCATACGTATCAGCGGGAGGCGAAGTTACCTTTGGGTTATGCGGATTTGATGAACTTTCAGGAGTCTATTCCACTGGTTGACAAACACGGAAAAGATACGCTGTGGGAGACACCCATTTATCCTTCGTATGACATTGATCGCATCCATAAGGGACTGAAGAAAATTTATGCGATGCTCAATACCTCGGGTAATCTTCACATTGTCGAACACAAGTACATCGACCGGATTGATTACTGTACGTTCGGTAATACGCATCCGTTTCGGGTTCGGATTGTGAATCGACTCAATGATGTTTATGATTATTTCTACGTCAAAAAGGCGGATGCCTCCCGGATTTACGGACTGGAACTGGAACATACGTTATCGCCCAATGACGTTAATTACCTGGTTGATCATACGACTCTCGTAGAAGAGCACATTGCGGGAATTCCCGGCGATGTATTCCCACAGAAATACATGCTCAAAATTGAGTATAACCCGATTCGAATTGCGAAGGAGTTTGTGAAGTTTAACGAACGCTGCCTGATTATGCTGTTGGGCGATATGCGTTCGTATAATTTCGTTTGGCAAATCACGCCCGATTTTGATGATTTTCAGTTTCGTATTCGTTGCATCGACTTTGACCAGCAGTTTTACGAAGGGAATCGGCGGGTGTATATGCCACAGTTTTTCAAGGAAAACTATCCTTACGTAAAGCTCGCGATGGAGCACCTTACCGACAAAACCGTCTGGCAGTACCAACAGGAAGAACGCTCCATGTTAATCCACCGGATACGAAGCGAAAGGCATCGATTGGCTCATCTACGCGATGTGGCCAATCGTCATCCCTTATCGACAGAGGCTAATATTGTGGAGCTAAAAAAGGGACTGGCGGATCATTACAAAAACAAGCTGTATCTGAAATGTAACAGCATGGTTGATATTGTAGAGCTCAATATTAAGAACGTGATTCGGCAGGTGCTGTAGGCTTTTTAACGAAGAGAAAAGCGATGTAAAGCATTACGAAGGGCATGGCCGGAATCATGTATCGCAGCAGAGGAATAATGATAAGGGTAGTGCCCCAGTAATACAAAATCAGAAGCAGGGGAATGAAGAAAAACCAGGAAAAATAACGACGGGAGAAGCTTCGAATTATTCCTGCGGTGGCCGGAATCAGGTACAGAAACTGAAGAATCATCACTGATTTTTCATTCGGGTTATCCCAGAGGCCGTACCAGCTTCTCAAAAGTTTATACCCCAGTAACTGCAATAAAACCAGCGGTTGAGCTTCCGTTACTTTCTGGAAAAGAGAAGGTAAGGTAGGAGGGGCAGAGGCAACTTTGTCCATGAAATCATACAAGTCTTTCGGAACCGAAATAGGCGAGCCGTGATACGCTTTATGCCCAAAAATTAAGCCTTCGTAAATGGCAAGAACGGATTTTCCCTGCACCATGATCCACTCGTGATTGTAATGATAGACATACAATTCCCAGGGTAATACGGTTAGACAAAATCCTGAAAGCCAAAGAGCTATGGCTGTTCCGAGAGAATGACGTCTGTTGACCTGCGGGTAGTTGTACCAAAGTACATAAATCACTAAAATGACAGCCAGATAGAGGGTGATCGGACGAAGCAGGCAGGAAATCCCTAACCAAAATCCGCCGATAGCCATTTGCGTTACCTGACCTTTTCTTAGATAAGTCAGGTAGTGGCTCAGGGCTGCGAGAAAGGTCAGCAGAAAAGGAATTTCGCTGTTAGGTTGCGTATACATAAGGAGCTGAATGGGATAAGTCGCCCAGAGCAACGTTGCGATTTCAGCGGATACTTCTGGAAGAAAGTGACGGGCAATTTTTCGAAAATAAAGTAAGGAGAAAGCCCCTATCAGCAAATCGATGCCAATAACCGTTAGGGTACGTTCCAGCGAAAAAACATCCGCCAGAGCGTGAATTACCATGAGAAAGATCGGGTAACCCGGAGGAAAAAAAGTAAAAGCCTGTCCCTGATCCAGGTACCCTTGCCCGCTGGCTAATACGTCAGCCATGCGGGCGTAAGTAATGTAATCGGGTGGGATGGGGCGTTTGCCCCACCACATGACAACGGTAAGTAACTCAATACCAGTAACAAAGAGAAACCAGAAACGGCGTTTTTGTTTTTCCGTTTGCTGGCTCCATTGTTTGAGTAAAGACCCCAACGTTTTCTAGTTAAGATATTCGTTTAGATACTTCGCCATTTCCTGCTGTACCAGACGAGCTTCGACGGCGGCCCGTTCAGCGAAGTCCGTACCTGAGGAGGCGTAAATAATGGCACGCGAGGAATTAACGAGTAGTCCGCACTGACGATTCATGCCGTACTTGGAAACCTCTTCCAGGCTGCCACCCTGAGCACCAACGCCGGGAACCAGTAGAAAATGCTCGGGGACTAATTCACGAATTCGCTGTAATTGATGAGCCTGCGTTGCCCCTACGACATACATCAACTGATCGCGGTTACCCCAGTTCTGGGAAGTCATCAAAACTTGTTCAAATAATGCTCTGGAATGAATTGCTTCGGCATTTTTAACTTCCAGACGCTGAAAATCGCTGCTTCCAGCATTTGAAGTTAAGGCCAGCAGAATGACCCATTTGCCCGGAAAATTCAGAAAGGGCTTTACGGAATCTTCTCCCATGTAAGGAGCTACCGTTACGGAATCGAAATCCAGCCCCGATGCTTCTTTATCGAAGAACGCACGGGCATACAGTCCAGACGTATTTCCAATGTCTCCGCGTTTGGCATCGGCAATGGTAAAACATTCTTTGGGAATAATTTCCAGCGTTTTCTGCAAGCTCTCCCAGCCCCGAGGTCCCATGGCTTCGTAGAAAGCCAGATTGGGCTTATACGCAACAGCGTAGTGATGCGTCGCTTCAATAATGGCCCGATTGAATGCAAAAATCGGATCCGACTCCGAGCGTAGGTGAGCCGGGATTTTTTGAATATCGGTATCTAAGCCTACGCACAAGTAAGAAGATTTAGATTTGATCTGGGCAAAAAGTTCGGAACGAGTCACGGGTAGTAGGGATAGTTAAATCGAAAGTTCAGTTAGGAAACCAGAGATATCGAGCTGGAACGGATGAATAATGAAAGCTAAAAAATAAACTTTCATCAACAAAAACCGATGGAGCATGAGGAAATCCCTATTTTTGTCCAGCAAAATTGTCTCGCTATTCTTTAACACGCAACCCTTTTATACTTTGCATGGAATTTCGTCCTGGCCAGCTAACCGGATTGGTTGAGTTATTTCCCCGAATTTTTGAAGATGAACGCGGCTTTTTTTGGGAGTCGTTCAATGAACCAGTTTTTCAACAGGCGGGCCTTCCGTCAGCCAGCCAATTTGTACAAGATAACCATTCTTGGTCTAAAAAAGGCGTTTTGCGTGGTCTACACTGTCAGCATGAACCTTATGCTCAGGGGAAATTAGTGCGTTGTACGCAGGGAAAAGTGCTGGATGTTGTAGTTGACATTCGTCCGAATTCTCCAACGTTTGGACAGCACGAAAAATTTTTACTGGATTCGGCTCTTGGTAACATGCTTTGGGTTCCCGGCGGCTTTGCTCATGGGTTTATCGCTTTGGAAGAGGCGACGTTCATGTACAAGTGCACCAACCTCTATAACAAAGCAGCCGAATCAGGTTTGTTATGGAACGATCCCGAATTAGGCATTGACTGGGAATTTGAGAAATACGGCATCGAAGCCCCGATTGTTTCAGCCAAAGATCAGATTTTGCCTACCTGGAAAGAATTTCAGGAATCTTTAGCAGCGAAATAAGCTTCAAACCATACGTGAAAAGCCCGGCTTGTGTACTTGACAAGTCGGGCTTTTGTGTATAAAACATGGAATCGACAGCGATAGCAATAGCGGCGGTACTAAAAAAATATCGTTTGCCCGCATTATGGAATTACGCCCTGGCGACCCTTGAAATAAGTACGAAAGAGGGTGGCACTATGGGCTTGCAATGGCGTAACTTCCCAAACCAGATGAAAGCGGCGGTTATTACCGAATCGCTGACTCGTGACCAATTAAAAGTAGTTTTATTACCCATCGTCCCGAAAGAACAAGACCCGATCCCGCACGCAGGAACGTATAGCTTTTCTGAAGAACAGGTTTTAAATTATCTGGAGGAAACGGGCGATGATAACCCTATTCATACGGGGAATCTGGCGATTGTACCGGGATTATTATTGCTTTCTTTTCTGGAAAAGAAAATCCTGCAAAAGCCTTTACAATCCGTTTCAGTTCGTTTTTATGAGGCTCTTTTGGTGAACGAAAATTTTGACGTAGAGCAACGAACTACGAGCGAATGGCGGGTAACGAAAGGATCGAAACAGATACTACTTACGTTGAAATTTAGCTGATATGGATTCTTTTTTATGCGTAGCCATCACTCCCGATTCAGTGACAGATCAAAACATAATTGAAGAATTGTGGTCGGAGGGGCTGGATTACCTGTATTGGCGAAAAACGGATGTACTAACGCAGCCACCGCCGATTCATCACTCGAATAAAATTCTACTGGCTTCTTTACAGCCAACGAGTTACCTCTGGCATTTGAAAGAAAAAGATCAACAAGTATTACCTGTAAATCAGCGGGCTTTTTCTACCAGCATTCATCAATTATCTGACTGGCCGTTGTGGACTAATAAAGTGGATCTGGTTTTTTACAGTCCCGTTTTCGAGAGTATCAGCAAACCCGGGTATGGACCGGTTCTTTCCTTAACAGCAATTGAGTATCAACTGAAAAAGCTTCGTTCCGAAGGTGAAAACCTGCCTAAGATTGTTGCTTTAGGAGGCGTTCATCAAGGTAATATCGCCGCCGTACAACGGTCAGGATTTGATGGAGCCGCCTTGATGGGAAGTTTATGGAACAATGAAAATCCAGCGAATGCTTTGCGAGAATTACGTCAACAATTAAAGCTGTAATTGTCGAATGGCATACAGTCCTCCACTGAGATGATGCACTTGGGTAAAGCCCTTTTCTTGTAATAACTGAACCGCTTTTTTGCTGCGTATTCCAGACTGGCAATGCACAATAATCGTTTGGTGAGCAGGAAGTTCGTGGTAACGAACCGGAAGTTCGGCTAGTGGAATTAACGCTCCTCCCAGATTATCTTGTTCGTATTCTTCTGCTTCGCGAACATCCAGTAAAAAAGGTTTATCATCCTGATTCATCCATTGCCAGAATTCTGAAACGGTTAATTCTGAAATAACTGCTTCGCAAATTTGGGAAGCGTCTTGCAAAGCAGTAATCCGAAGATTTTCAGGATTTAACTCGAATGAAAACGTTGAAAAACTGAACTGTAGGGTATTAAAACAGAGCAACGTGCCGCTTAAAGATTCGCCTATATTCGTGATCAACTTAATGACTTCATTCGCCATTAGGCAGCCCGTGATACCTGGTAATACCCCCAGCACACCCACCACGCTACAGGCTTCAAGTTCGCTGGGTTCGGGGTATAGGCAGCGATACGTAGGGCCGCCCCGGTAATTAAACACACTGACTTGTCCTTCAAATTTAAAAATGGAGCCAAAAACCAGCGGGTTATTCAACAGGACACAGGCATCATTAACCAAGTAACGCGTCGCAAAATTGTCCGAACCATCGACGATAATGTCATAGTTTCCGAGGAGGGTTAATGCATTCGCTGCGTTTAGAAATACCGGATGAGCAATCACCTCAATATGTGGATTCTGCTGACGTAATACATGAGCCGCCGTCTCAGCTTTTGACTGACCGATGTGTTCGGGTGAGAAAAGAATCTGACGTTGCAGGTTGCTCAGGGAAACCGTATCTCCATCAATAATCCCAATCGTGCCCACGCCCGCGGCTGTTAAGTACTGCAAAACAGGACAGCCTAAACCGCCCGCCCCTATAACCGCGACGCGGGCTTGTTTGAGTAGTTTTTGTCCTTGTAACCCAATCTCGGGCAGGCGGATGTGGCGATTGTATCGTTCTAATTCTTCCTGATTCATACGAATGAAGGGTCCCAGTCTTTCCAGACGGGTACGTACCCCTGATTTAAAATGACGGATGAAATCTGAGCGGGGGTACGTTCATCGGAGATTTCAAACTGCTCCAGCGATTCAGGTTCGACAACGTATCCACCGGGGTTCGTTTTCGATCCGGCACTCATGTGTGTAATGCCCAGCTTGACCAGGTGATCCCGAAAACGTGGTGTTTCGCGGGTTGACAACGATAACTCGACGTCTTCATTGAATAAGCGATAGGCACAGATTAACTGCACCAGTTCCTTGTCGCTCATGCAGGCTTTAAACGTCTGAAAATGATCTGTCAACTGGATGGGACGGAGGCGGGGAAAAGAAATACTATACTTACTCTGCCAGTACGTTTTTTCGAGGTATTGTAAATGCAAAGCGGTAAAAAAACTATCCGTCCGCCAGTCTTCAAGGCCTAGTAATGCTCCCAGGCCAATCTTGTGAATTCCCGCCTGGCCCAACCGGTCGGGAGTTGCAAGCCGATAATGAAAGTTAGACTTTTTGCCTTTAGGATGGTGCGTTTTATACGTTTCTTCGTGATACGTTTCCTGGTAAACCAGAACCGTGTGCAGCCCTTCGACTATTAACTCCTGATATTCTTCAAGATCAAGTGGCTGAACTTCCATCGAAATATTAGCAAAATGGGGCCGCAATAATCGGATGGCATTTTTAAGGTAGGGAACTCCAACCGTCTGATTAGCTTCGCCTGTTACCAGAAGCACATGCTCATAGCCCAGCTCTTTGATGGCTGCGGCTTCCCGGAGAATCTCCTCGTCCGTCAGCGTTTTGCGGCGGATTTTATTATCTAGACTAAAGGCACAATAGGTGCAGATGTTCTGACACTCGTTGGACAAATACAAGGGAGCATAAAGCTGAATGGTTTTGCCAAAACGCTTCTGGGTTAGCTGATGACTGAGCTGAGCCATCGGTTCCAGGTAGGCCAGAGCCGCCGGAGAAATCAGGGCTTTAAAATCCTCAACCGAACGTTTCTTAGCGGCTAAGGCCTGCTCCACGCGTTTCGGTGTCGTATCCTGAATTTCCTGAGTAACCGTATCCCAGTGATAATGATCAAACCAGGTTTTAAACATCATGTTTCAATCGTTTAGAGCGTGGTTCTACAATTCATCCAGAAAAGCCGTTAGAGGACTGCTGGCATGAGCATAGGCAGAAGTCGAGGCCAGTCGGGCTTCATAAGCCGTGCGTCCGGCTTCTACGGCCATTCTGAAAGCCTGAGCCATTCGCACGGGTTGTTCGGAGACGGCAATGGCTGTATTTACCAGTACAGCATCTGCACCTAATTCCATGGCGGCAGCAGCGTGGGAGGGAGCCCCCAAACCCGCATCCACTACCACCGGAACGTTGCTTTGTTCGATAATGATTTCCAGAAAATCGAGCGTGCGTAAGCCTTTATTGGTTCCGATGGGAGCACCGAGAGGCATAACTGCGGCGACGCCTGCTTCTTCTAGCCGTTTGCATAAAACCGGGTCGGCGTGGATGTAAGGTAAGACGACAAAACCCAGCTTTACCAGCTCTTCGGCAGCCTTTAACGTTTCGATGGGGTCGGGTAATAAATATTTAGGATCGGGATGGATTTCCAGCTTTAACCAATTCGTTTCCAGAGCTTCACGAGCCATTTGAGCCGCGAAAACGGCTTCCCTTGCTGTGCGAACGCCGGAAGTGTTGGGCAACAAATGAGCATCGGGCAGGTGGGTTAACATTTCATCTTCAGCGTTACCCGCATCTACCCGTTTCAGAGCCACGGTAACCAGTTCTGTACCCGAGGCCGCCAGTGCTTCCTGCATGAGTTGAACCGAACCGAATTTTCCCGTTCCGGTAAAAAGCCGGGATTGAAACGTACGATCAGCGATAATCAGGGGTTGATTCATGAGATAGGCAACTTTGGATGAATAATCGGGTTTGTTCAGCAGGATTGGCAGCCTGAGTAATCGCCGAAGAAACAGCAATTCCATAAAGGCCCGTGTCCAGCAAGGCAGGAACGTCTGCCAGGGTAATCCCTCCGATGGCAATGACGGGGATGGTAATGGAACGCTGCTGCAACGCTTTCATAAGAGACTCATAACCAGCTAATCCAAGAATGGGACTCAGTTTTTCTTTGGTCTTTGTAAACCGGAAAGGTCCCAGACCAATGTAGTTGGCTCCCGCCTCGGCATGCATCAGAATATCTTCCAGCGTATTGGCTGTTCCACCGATAATGATTTCAGTACCTAGTAATTGACGGGCTTCGGTAAGGGGCATATCTTCTTTGCCCAAATGCAATCCGTCAGAGCCAATTTCACCCGCCAGATGAGTATTATCGTTAATAATCAACCGGGATTGATGGGAATGGCAAACGGCCTGGGTTTCCAGAGCAATTGCTTTCCAATCTTCGTAACGTTTATTTTTCAGCCGAAGCTGAATCCAGTTCGCCCCCGCCGAACAGGCCGAGCAAGCCTGTTCGGGAGTGGTGACGATGTAATGTAATCGGCTTATAGTCATACGATTGGATCGTGAAAACCTAATAAATAAAGCGTGCTGGCGAGGTAGCGATTCATGTATAATCGTGCCCTGGCACTAGCTTCTTTTTGCGAAAACCCTTTGGCTAAACCAGTTGCCAGAACCGCTGACAGGACACAACCGCTGCCGTGTTTCTCGCCGTTTGGAATAAAAGGAGCGGGATACGCGATTACCGTTTGATGGGTGTCAAATAGGTAATCGGTCACCTGCCCATTTTCGGAAGAACTATGCCCGCCTTTCAGGTAAACGTTACAGTAATTGCTCAAGGTTTGAGCCGCTTTCTGAGGGCTCTGTTCTCCAGTAATCTGCTGTATTTCGGGAATGTTGGGTGTAATTACCGTCAGCTTTTGCAGAATAGGTACCAGCTCATTCAGTGTTAACCGATGAAAATCAAATCCCGCCGAAGCCTTCAAAATGGGATCCCAGAGGAGGATAATCTTTGGGTTTTGAAGGACTAACCAATCCAGCAGTCCCGACAGAACCGACATCGATTCGATTAATCCAATCTTCACCACCTGAATCGGATAGCGTTCAAAAAGCGGCTCACATTGAGCAATGATTTCTTCCAGACTAACCCAATGAACCTTCCGAAACGAAGCATCGTGCTGAATCGTGAGAGCCGTAGCAACTGCGAGACCATAGGTTTGTTGAGCTTCAAAAACCTTGACATCCGCCAGAATTCCGGCCCCGGCACTGGGATCGAGCCCGGCTATGCTTAATACGTAAGGTCGTTCGGTCTGGATCATAAGTAAATTTCGCCGCCCTGCTGAACGAACTCTTCAGATTTGATCTTCATGGCTTTATCGAAAACCTCTTCCCCTTCAATCTCGTGCTGTTCGGCGAAGGCCCGTACTTCCTGCGTAATCTTCATCGAGCAGAAATGGGGTCCGCACATGGAGCAGAAGTGGGCGAGTTTAGCTCCTTCGGCGGGAAGCGTTTCGTCGTGGAATTCGCGGGCAGTATCGGGGTCCAGTGAAAGATTGAACTGATCTTCCCAGCGGAACTCAAAGCGAGCTTTACTCAGGGCATTGTCCCGGTATTGAGCCCCCGGATGGCCCTTGGCTAAGTCGGCGGCGTGAGCGGCAATTTTATAGGTAATCACCCCATCTTTCACGTCCTTTTTATTGGGTAAGCCCAGGTGTTCTTTGGGGGTTACGTAACACAGCATGGCCGTACCAAACCAGCCAATCATGGCAGCACCAATACCCGAGGTAATGTGGTCATAACCCGGAGCAATATCCGTGGTCAGCGGGCCGAGGGTATAGAAAGGAGCTTCGTGACAATGTTCCAATTGCTTGTCCATGTTCTCTTTGATGAGATGCATGGGCACGTGACCGGGACCTTCAATCATCACCTGAACGTCGTGTTTCCAGGCAATTTTGGTTAATTCCCCGAGGGTTTCCAGTTCAGCAAACTGAGCTGCATCATTAGCATCGGCAATCGAACCAGGACGTAAGCCGTCGCCGAGCGAAAAGCAAACGTCATACGCCTTCATAATCTCGCAGATTTCTTCAAAATGCGTGTAGAGAAAATTCTCTTTGTGGTGAGCCAGACACCATTTCGCCAGAATACTACCCCCACGGGATACAATACCCGTTACTCGCTTGGCAGTCAAGGGAATATAGCGAAGTAATACACCCGCATGAATGGTAAAGTAATCCACGCCTTGCTCGGCTTGCTCGATGAGTGTATCCCGGAAAATCTCCCAGGTAAGGTCTTCAGCCTTTCCATTTACTTTTTCCAGAGCCTGATAAATGGGAACCGTTCCTACGGGTACGGGGCAGTTGCGAATAATCCATTCGCGGGTTTCGTGAATGTTTTTTCCCGTCGATAAGTCCATCAGCGTATCACCACCCCACCGACAACTCCAGACTGCTTTTTCTACTTCTTCTTCAATGCTGGAGCTAACTACGGAGTTACCAATGTTGGTATTAATCTTCACCAGAAAATTGCGGCCAATAATCATCGGTTCGCTTTCCGGGTGGTTAATGTTGGAAGGGATAACTGCCCGTCCGGCAGCAACTTCCTGACGGACAAATTCGGGAGTAATGAACTTTTGTGGCGTATTCGCTCCGAAACTGTTGCCCGGATGCTGTTGCTTCAGAGAGGCTTCCTGCTGTTCAATTCGCTGGTTTTCCCGAATGGCGATGTATTCCATTTCGGGAGTAATGATTCCCTGTTTGGCATAATGTAACTGGCTGACATTTAGCCCTCTTTTAGCCTTTAAAGGTAATCGGATATGCTCAAAACGCAGAGCATCCAGGCTACGGTTCGCTAATCGTTCGTTGCAGTAGGCTGAAGAAAAAGAAGCCAGTTGTTCAACGTCGGCCCGATCCTTAATCCATGCTTCCCGAAGTCGAGGTAGACCTTTTTGTAAATCAATAGTAGCATTGGGATCGGTGTATGGGCCGCTGGTATCATAGACCGTAACGGGAGCATTGGGTTGTCGGCTTTCTTTGCCGTTGAAATTCGTAACCGTATCCGAAAGGGTGATTTCCCGCATGGCTACCTGAATATTGTGCAGCGTACCGGGAACATAGACTTTCCGTGAACCTGTCAGTGGAGCACGGGTAATGGTTTGGGGCGATGGCAGTTTTTCGTTTTTCATGTTAACCTCCCTGAGTGGCTTGAAGAATGGTGATTTTCTCGTTCTCGGATACGATAAAATGTTCCCAGGCAAGACGGGGAACAATGGCATTGTTAACGGCAACGGCAATGCCTTTTTTTTCGGCGAGGGCCAGTTGCGTCAACAGCGAACGCAGAGACGTAGCCTCTGGCGTAAGAACGGCTTGGTTGTTGACAAATACGATCATAATGCGTTTCATGTCGCATGAAAGCACAAGCCCAGGGGAGACAGAAAATTTGCGAGGAGAGCAATGAAAACACCCGTGCATACGGACGTGTTTCCAGAAAGAATGTAAGATCCTCACTTTTCCCTACGCAGGTCCTAACCTGGTCAGGTTCAAAGGGTATGTCTCAGCCCAATTCAACGGGCACCCCTAAAGTTTGGCTTTTCAGCGAGGCAAAGGTAGAAAGACTTATTAGCTTTCAAAGAATGAACGTAATTTTTTAACTAAAAAGGCCAGGTGTGTCCAGGGCTTAGCAATGCCACTGCCAGCGTGGTTCGATTAGTTTTTATATTGGTAGTAATAGGAAGCCAAGAAGCTTTGGAATGGAAGGGGAGAAATGCTGCCAGCAGAAAAGCTGGCAGCGGCAACCGAGATGAAAGTGGGTTAAATCGGGCCGGACTACGTTGCTTAAAATGTCGCTGCCAGCTTTTTCGCTGGCAGCCAATAAGTCAATAGGAAGCCGAGAAGCTTTGGTAATGGAAGGGGAGAAATGCTGCCAGCAAAAAAGCTGGCAGCGGCAACCAAGATGAAAGTAGGTTAAAATCGGGTCGGACTACGTTGCTTAAAATGTCGCTGCCAGCTTTTTCGCTGGCAGCAATAATTCAATAGGAAGCCAAGAAAATCTGAAATGAAAGTATAAAAATGCTGTCGGTAAAAATATAACGCAGAAAGCCCCCACCAGTATAAACCAGTGGGGGCTTGCATTTATGAAGAGCTAAAGCTTATTCGCCTACGATAACGAAAGCTACTTTGTGCTTCACTTCTTTGTGAAGGTCAAGCGTAGCAGAGTAATCGCCGAGTGACTTAACTTCAGAATCAAGCGTGATTTTCTTGCGATCTACTTCAAAACCTTTTGCTTTCAGAGCGTCAGAGATTTGAGTGTTCGTTACACGACCGAAGATACGTCCGCTTTCACCTACTTTAGCAGGAATTTCCAGCGTCAGATCACCGATAGAAGCTGCTAATTCTTCAGCATCTTTTTTCAGTTTTTCGGCTTTGTGAGCAGCTTGCTTAATGTTTTCAGCAAGGATTTTTTTGTTGGCTTCGCTGGCCATTACCGCGAATCCTTGGGGAATGAGGTAGTTACGACCGTAGCCAGCTTTCACCGCTACTAAATCGTTCTTATAACCCAATCCCGCGATATCGGTTTTGAGAATAACTTCCATTTCTTTAAATTAAATGAGTTTTATGAGTTTCCAGTTTTCGGTTGTCCGTGGTCAGTTTTTCTGAAAACTGTAGACAGACAACGGCCAACTACTTCAGAGAATCGCCAACGTATGGTAATAACCCAATGTGACGGGCACGCTTCACAGCCTGAGCTACTTTGCGTTGGTTCTTCAGCGTAGTACCAGTAATACGACGGGGAAGAATCTTGCCTTGCTCATTCAATAACTTGAGAAGGAAGTTAGGATCCTTGTAATCAATGTATTTAATGCCGGCTTTCTTGAAGCGGTCATATTTTTTGCGGTTCTGGTTTTTATCCAGAGGTTCGTTTTGTAATGACATGGTCGTGAAATGATTTTAGTTGATGGTTATTGGTTGATAGTTGTTAGATCAAACAACCAGCAACGAATAACTACTAACGATTAATTATTCAGCGGAAGCTTCTTGTTTCTTACCTACCAGACCTTTACGCTTGCGTTCGTTGTAAGCAATCGCGTGTTTGTCCAGAGAGATAGTAAGGAAACGCATCACTCGCTCATCACGACGGTATTCTGTTTCGAGAGTAGCGATTACGTCTGGGTTCGCTTTGAATTCTACCAGGAAATAAAAGCCAGTTCCTTTTCCTTGAATAGGGTAAGCCAGTTTTTTCAGGCCCCAAGACTCTTCGTGGATCAGTTCTGAACCGTTATCCGTAAGAATTTTTTTGAATTTGTCGACAGCATCCTTCGTCTGGACGTCAGACAAAACGGGAGTAAGGATGAATACTGTCTCGTACTGTTTTTGTGACATGTGTTAGTACGGAAAATGTGAAAAAATTAATATTAATCGAAAATCGAGCCGCAAAAGTACATACTTTATCTATAATAATAAAACCCTCCCCTTAAATATTTTATAATTAATTGTAGGAGAGAAGATTAACGCAGATACACGGTATAACTTAAGTCAAAAAAAGCTTCAACCTTTCCGGTTGAAGCTTTGAGATTTCTGAATTGAATAAGACCTTAAAACAAACCGCTACGCACTTCAAACGTGCCTTCGCCAATTTTCACGCCTTCCGAGAACAGCTCAATCTGGTGTTTACCCTTTTTGAATGGAATGCCACGTTTATAAATGACATCCACCTGCTGCCCATTGCCCTGATAGGTAATGTCTTTCTTGGTGGTAAAAATCATCTCCTTGTTCTGATACATAAAAGTGCCGGAGCCCGTCGCCATATCAGAAATAATAGCTCCCGAAGGATCCAGCACTCGTACGTAAATTTCCTTTTCGTTTTTCTCGGTCAGGGCATTATCGCCCAAACCAAAAGCAATTCGAATCTGATCAATCTTATCCGCTTTGATTTTTTCCCGCTGCTTGCCGTTCGAGTTAATGGCATACACCATCACGTTCTGAGCTTTCAGAGCGGCAGCAATGTTAATTTTATCAGTCAGTTCCTTATTGTTATTCTTCAAGGTGCTGAGCGAATCACCGTAAGACTGTTTGGTCTTTTCGATTTCCGTTTTCAGTCCTTCGTTATTGGTCGTCAGTTCCTGATTTTGAGTAGTGAGGAGCCCGTTTTCTTCCCGAAGTTTAACAATGTCTTTGTCCTTTTGGGCCAGAATTACGTTGTATTCCTTGATCTTCGCTTCGTACTTTTTGATATCGGCTTCAGTGGCGTTGATGATGTTTTGTTTATCGATTTCGAGTTTGGTTTTCAGTTGCATTAACTCGTCGATATTACCACCCAGCATACGGATTTCAGCAATTTTAGCATCCAGTTGCGTCGAGATGGAGTCGAGCTTGGTATTGGTCTTGATGATCTCGCGTTGTTGAGCTACTGTCCGGGACGAAAGCGTCTCCCGTTCATTCCTTTCGTTAAAGTACAGGAAGCCCAGAATGGCCACAAGTCCACCCATAACAACAAGGGCAGCAATGAAGTAATTTTTTTTGTCAGAGTCTTTCTGTGGTGTTGAGCGGGTATAATCGTAAGGTTCCATGCGTTTGTAATAAAATGGAGGTACGGGTAGACAAAACTACGGCTAAGACGGAACAAGTCAACAACTTATCCAGGAAAACCGAATTAGAAATTTAACGTTGTCCCCTAAAAGTGGTAGGCCGTTGACGAGTTTACCACTACTTTTGTGGAAACAATTATAGAATGAGCGTAGCTGAAAATCTGAATACAATTAAAAAAAACATGGCTGGGTATCCAGCTCGTTTGATTGCCGTTACCAAAACTCACCCCGTAGAAACGCTTCGTGAAGCTTACGAAGCTGGAGCCCGAATTTTTGGAGAAAACAAAGTGCAGGAGATGGTAGATAAGTGGAAGCAACTTCCCGAAGACATCCAGTGGCACATGATTGGCCACCTGCAAACAAATAAAGTCAAGCCGATTGCTCCCTTTGTATCCCTGATTCATTCCGTAGATAGTTTCAAATTATTGCTGGAGATTAACAAGCAGGCTGGAAAAGCTAAACGGGTGATTGACTGCTTATTGCAAATTCATATTGCCACCGAAGAAACAAAATTTGGATTCAGTTTTCAGGAGGCAGAGGCGGCCCTGCATTCAGAAGCTCTGAATGGTTTACAGCATGTGCGGATTGTAGGGTTAATGGGGATGGCTTCGAATACCGAAGATAACATTCAGGTACGAATGGAATTCCGGGGATTGAAGCAGTTTTTTGACCGTATGAAAGCAACGGTTCCGCAGACGGATCGTTGTCAGTTGCAGGAACTTTCTATGGGAATGAGCGGTGATTACGAAGCTGCCCTACAGGAAGGAAGCACGCTGATTCGCGTAGGTAGTGCCATTTTTGGAGCCCGCGAATACGCCGAATAATCAACCGGAAGGTTTTCAGAAAAAGGCTGGAGACCTTCCTTTTTTTCTTTCCCATGAACTTCAGAACCGAATTCACTATTCCTGCTTCTGATTGGAAAATCAACCTGGATTCGAGCGTCGTTTCGATGGGTTCCTGTTTCGCTGAAGTCGTCGGAACGCGTTTGCAACAGTATAAAATGGCAGGTTTGTATCAGCCGTTTGGTACGCTGTTTAGCCCAGTGGCCTTATTTAAAATCCTGTCCAATGCCTTGAAAGACCAGCCTGCGGATCCTCGGTTATTTTTGGAAAGGGAGGGAAAGTGGTTGCATTACGATTTCCATTCCTCGATATCTGCTTCTAATCAGGAAGAGCTTAATCGGCTAATTACTAATCAGTTAGTGTCTTTAAAAGAATGTCTATCTAAAGCTCAGGTATTAATTCTGACTTTAGGTTCTTCGTGGGTGTATCAGCTCAATGATACGCCTGCTTACGTAGCCAACTGCCACAAACAGCCTGCCCGGATTTTTACGAAAGACTTGTTAAGCGTTAAAACGATTTGTAAGGAATTTGGTAACGTATATACCTTACTGAAGCAAATAAATCCGGGTTTACGTATTCTCTTAACCGTAAGTCCTGTACGTCATGCTAAAGACGGCATGATGGAGAATTCAGTGAGTAAGTCCATCCTGCGGGCGGCCTGTCATTACCTGATTACCGATTACCAGGACACTGCCTATTTCCCAGCCTATGAGTTACTCTTGGACGATTTGCGGGATTACCGATTTTATGAAACCGATCTGGTTCATCCCAGCGAGATGGCTGAAGAGTATATCTTCGAAAAATTTCAGCAAACGTACTTTAGTAAAGAGCTGAGCCAGTTTGCGAAGGACTGGCAGCGGCTTACTAAAGCCCTGAACCATCGGCCTTTCCAACCAAACACGGGTACTTATCAAAGCTTTCTGGAAAAACTAAAAACCGATTTTCTTCAATTACCTGTAAATACGCAAATGGAAGTAAGCGAGATTGAGCGTCGCCTGAGCAATATCCGGCTATAAAATGCTTCTAAATAGGGGAAATACAGGAAGATAAACAAGGTGCTACGAAACTTACTGGTTACCTTTGTGGTTACGAATGGGCGGGTTTTAAAGGATTAAACCTCCATTGATGAATCTTACTTTATGGGCGAATTACGAATTAAGAAAGAAGATATTATTAAAGCTTTAGGGACCGTTGAAGAACCGGACTTAAAGAAGGATTTGGTTACCTTGAACATGATCAAGGATGTGGAGTTGGGCGTGGGTGAAGTACGTTTTACGGTGGTATTAACAACCCCGGCTTGTCCCCTGAAGGAGGTTATTCGTCAGCGTTGTGAAGATGCCATTCATGAGTTGGTTGACCCCGAATTACGGGTGGTAATTCATATGACGGCTGACGTAACAACGACAGCTTTCGGAAATAAAACAGTACTGTCAACGGTGAAGAACGTCATCGCCATTGCTTCCGGCAAAGGTGGGGTAGGAAAGTCGACCGTAACGGCAAACCTGGCGATTGCTCTGAAAAATTCAGGAGCTAAAGTCGGAATTCTGGACGCTGACATTTATGGTCCTTCGATTCCGGTGATGTTTGGTGCGGAAGATCTGCAACCAACCGTAACGGTACTAGAGGGTAAAAACATGATTAATCCCATTCTTCAGTATGGGATTAAAATGATTTCGATGGGATTTCTGGTTCCTGCCGACAGTCCGATGGTGTGGCGTGGTCCGATGGCCAGCCAGGCTCTGAAGCAGTTGATGGGGGACGTAAACTGGGGTGAACTGGATTATTTGTTAATCGACTTACCTCCCGGAACGGGCGATATTCACCTGACGCTGGTGCAGTCGGCTCCAATCACGGGTGCGGTCATTGTTACGACCCCTCAGAAAGTGGCTTTAGCTGATGCTAAAAAAGGACTGCAAATGTTCCTTCAGCCACAAATTAACGTTCCGGTTCTGGGAATCGTCGAAAATATGGCCTATTTTACGCCTGCTGAATTACCTGACAATCGGTATTATCTGTTTGGTAAAGGCGGTGGTAAATGGCTGGCTGAACATTATGAAATGCCCTTCTTAGGAGAAATTCCGTTGGTTCAGGGTATTCGTGAGGCTGGCGACGAAGGAAAACCTGCGGCTACTCAAATCGATAGTTTGACGGCGGTGGCTTTCCAGAAAACGGCTGAAAAATTAGCTCAGCAGGTAGCCATTCGAAACGCAACGCTTGAGAAGACCAAGCCCGTTGAAATGACAGTATAAGAAGCAAAAAACAGGAGTATTCATAAATTATTGGAACACTCTGCCTCTGAATATATAATTCAGACAGATCAAAAGCATTATCAGACTATAATGGAAACGAATCTCGAACATCCACTATCAGGGAAAGTAGAACAGGCCTTAAACAGTATTCGTCCGTATTTGGAAGCCGATGGTGGTAATGTCCGTATCATCGAAATTACGGATGATAACACCGTTAAGCTGGAGTTATTGGGAGCCTGTGGGTCCTGCTCTATGTCAGCTATGACCTTCCGCGGAGGCATTGAAGATGCCATCCGCCGTCAGGTGCCCGAAATATCAAGCATTGTTGCCGTGAACTTATAACGGTATTAGTATAATATTTCCGCTGGAGTAACCGTTACGGTAGCCTCCAGACTTGATTCTGCCTGTCCGGTATACTTCCCGTGTACCGGACTTATCATTTCCGGGGATGCTGAAACGGCCAGCACTAGATGTGATTCTGCTGCCAGACAGTTTTGCGTAGGATCAAAACCTCGCCAGCCTGCTCCGGGTAAATATACTTCTGCCCAGGCGTGAAGGTATTGCGGAGCATCTGAAGAGCCGATGTAGTAACCGCTTACAAACCGGGAAGCCAGCCCCAGACTCCGGCAACAGGCCATGTATAAACTAGCATAGTCGCGACAGGAACCTTTGCGGTTCTGAAGGGTATAGTCCGGCTCCTGAGGGAAGCCTGTTTCGCGAATTTCGTAGTTAAATTCTTCGTTGATAAATTCATTGAGTCGAATCAGGAATTGCAGGGTATCCCAGCGAGATTCCGTGGCAATGAGTTTAGTGAACTGCTCGACGGAGGGCGTAATGCCTTCTTTTTCCAGATACGGCGTTAATAATTTCCGTTCCTCTTGGGAGTACTTGATAGGTAACTTCTGAAATTCAAAGGGGTAAAGAATAAAATCGAAAGGATTGGATAAGCTCGTTTCTACTTCCGACTCAGCTATGAATTGAAGTTGATTGGTAGGTACGCTGAAGAATAACAAATGTTGAGTATTCCCTTCGGTATCAGAAATTTGAACCGTCTTGTCAGGCTCCGGTAAGATCTGAATTTTCGTGCTCTTTAATGACTGAAAGGCCGTTGATCGAGGCTGTAAATAAATCCGGTGGGGACTCAGAGTTACCGCCGAAGAATAGGTATAGTTCAGTTGATGACGTACACGATAAAGCATTGACGCTAAGAGGTTTTAAGGAAAACATAAGGAGAAAAACCAATCAGTCCCTTCGAGAGCAGTGAAAGAAAGGTAAAGGGCTTACATGCAAGATATGGTATATGGGTTATTTATCCAATGGATCTACCGCATTTTAGCAATCTCTTGAATGGATATTGCAGTAAAAATGAAAAAAGGATAATGAGTCCATTATCCTTTTTCTAGCCACAAAAGCTTCAGTAGTTAAGTCCGGTCGCTTACCAGGTTTTTCTGAGATTCGAATATGGGAGCCATCCAGTCACTGGGTAGTCGTTGGACAGACGATAGGAGTAGTGCTCCCCACTGGTGAGCAATTTGTTCGACGTCTTCTTTTTCAAAACGATGCTCATGCATGTGAAAACTGTCTTTTTCGTAAACGGCCACATCAATTGGAAAATCTACATCGTTCGCACTAACCCGCGTAGAATCAAAGGACAAAAAGCCAATTTTTAAAGCGTCCTGAAGGGAAGTCTCAAAGCGTAGGCTCCGGCGTAAGATAGGGGTACCGTAGCCCGTATTGCCAATGATAAAAAAAGGAGTGTTGGGTCCCACCTCAATCCAGTTTCCTTCGGGATAAAGCATGTATAACTTATGCTCGTCGTCGTCCTGCAATTGTCCGCCCACGATGGCGTACAAATTGAAAGAAAGTCCCGCTTCGGCCAACGCTGATTTATCCTCCCGGGCTACTCGCCTGACCTGCTCACCAAAGGCATTAACGGCCTTGTATAGTTTATTGAAGTTCGCGTCTCTTTCGGCAATAACTTCCTGAAAATAGGTAATGGCCTTATCCCGCACGGAACGCAGGCCGGAAGTCATGATGAATAAGGAATGGTGCTCTACTTCGTGAATAGAAATCTTTTTATTGGTCGTTACTTCAGAACCAGACGTGAGGCGAGTATCCGCCAGAGCGACTAGCCCAGTTTTGGTTTTTATGCCCAGACAATACGTCATAAGTGGTAATGGGTGCTTCTAGCGTTAGGTTTTGATTTTGGTAATCAATGTCATGACTGATCTTTTACAGGAGAACAGAAACCCTAACAAAAGTAAATGTTTGTCGGAGCATAGATAAGGGATTGTCTTGCCTTTGCCAAACTAAATGACAGGTTTTAAATCAAAATAAGTTTCGAAAATCGCTTTTCCTACCTGATTGTTTTTTGACTGGAAGTTATCCAGAAATTCATGCAGGCCCGAGCTGAAAACGTCCTCGATCGTCATGAATTCAACCTCACTGCGAAGTTTACTTAACAAATGTTCGGCTGGGTTAGTGTAGCTGTTGCCGATATATCCCCCGGAGATTTCGTATAGTGAAAGTTCAGCTCGTTTCAGCGAGTGCATTACTGACCGGGGGAAGTTTTTTTCCAGAATCAGAAACTCTACAATGTGAGCGGGGGACATATTCTTGAATCGCTGGCGATACATGTTATAAGCCGAAACCGACTTTAATACCGAAGACCAGAGTAATAAATCGAGTGGCGAGCCTACCGCCGCTATTTCGGGCAGCAGCGTAAAGTATTTCACATCCAGGAAACGCGTGGTTTTATCGGCCCTTTCAAGCATTCGGCCAAGGCGGGCAAAATGCCATCCTTCGTTACGCGTGATGGTTGATTCAATGATCCCGTAAAACGTCTGGCAGCCCAGTTTGATATGCTCATAAAAATCCTGAAAATGAGTCATTTCCCAATTTTTAGATTGCGTGGCCGCTTCTTTAACTTTCCAGTATAAAGCATTAATCTGTTCCCACATTTCCCGTGAAATGGCCTCCCGAATGGTACGGGCATTCTCGCGGGCGTTTTGCAAACAGCTTAGAATGGAATTAGGGTTTTTGGGATCGAATGTCATGAAGAAAATAATATTCTCCCGACTGGTGGTTTCGTAATGCTTATAAAAAAGTTTATTGTCGGCGGTGGCAATGATCAGCGGCTCCCATTGTTCTTCTACATCTGGCGGTAAATCCAGCATCAGATTAAAATTAACATCTACAAATCGGGCATAATTATCCGCTCTTTCTACGTATCGATTTAACCAGTAAATAGAATTTGCAACGCGACTTAGCATAGCTTGAATGGGAATAATATTCGGTTAATTAATAATAATAAGGCTCAATATGGTTTAAATGATAGTCATTTCAAAATTATATTCTGAAATATTCCGTTTTATTTAAAACTATATTTTTTAGGTAATCCCTGAAGGGGATTAGATCAATCAGCAATATAGAGAAAGGTAACAAAAAACCCTCACTCGAAACGAATGAGGGTCTATGCTTATACCAGAACGGGAGATTATGCTCCGGCAAGTGCTTCCGCACCGGCCACAATCTCAAGGATTTCAGTAGTAATGGCAGCCTGGCGAGAACGGTTATACTCAATACGAAGGTTCTTTAAAAGTTCACCTGCGTTATCAGTAGCCTTGTCCATGGCCGTCATACGGGCACCGTGTTCAGAAGCATTAGATTCTAAAACGGCCCGGTATAATTGAATTTTGAGTGATTTCGGAATCAGTTCTTTAATGATTTCTTCTTCCGAAGGCTCAAAAATATAATCTCCTTTTACTGCGTTATCGTCTGCTTCTTTTTCAACGATGGGTAAGAATTGCTCCACGCGAATGACCTGCGTAGCAACGTTCTTAAATTCGTTGAAAACGATTTCTACGATATCATACTGGCCTTTGACGAAAGCCGCCATGATGTCTTCTGCCGCCTGACGAACAACGGTAAAGCTCAATCGGGTAAAGGTATCTTCGTAGGCGTGGTTCACTTTGTAACCACGACGAGTAAAGAACTCGCCACCTTTTTTACCGATCGATAAAATATGTACGTTGCCTGCTTGCTGCTGAGCCGCGTATTTTTGATTAATAACCGTCTGGGCAGCCTTACTTACGTTCGCATTGAACGCACCGCAAAGACCGCGATCAGAGGTAATGACCACGATGAGAACTCGCTCGATGGGTCTTTCCTGTTTGTAGGGATTTTCCTGAGCACCTTCAGCCCCCGCCGAAACGGTTTGCAGCATTTCGCCCAGTTTATGAGCATAAGGCCGCATCTGAATGATGCTGTCCTGGGCTCTACGCAGTTTAGCCGCCGCCACCATTTTCATGGCTTTGGTGATCTGCTGGGTAGAGTTTACGGAGGCAATCCGGTTACGAACTTCTTTTAAGTTAGCCATGGTGTTCGATGAAGAGACGTTCGATAGTGAGAGTAGATTAGCCCACTGTCTAATCAGACAATGGGCTACCGAACATCAGATCAGGCAACAGTCAGTTCGTACTTGAGTGATACTTCTTTCGCCACTTTTTCAAGGGTTGAAGTGATCGCATCATCGTACTTACCTGCTTTCAGTTGTTTTAATACGTCCGCGTTCTGATCACGGAGTAAGTTGATAAAGTCAGCTTCAAATTGGCGAACCTGATTTACCGGAACTTTATCGATTAAGCCCTTGGTAGAAACGTGGATCATGGCCACTTGTTCTTCTACACGTTGAGGAGCTCCTTGTTTC
This sequence comes from Siphonobacter sp. SORGH_AS_1065, assembly GCF_030818595.1. Taxonomy (NCBI): domain Bacteria; kingdom Pseudomonadati; phylum Bacteroidota; class Cytophagia; order Cytophagales; family Cytophagaceae; genus Siphonobacter; species Siphonobacter sp. SORGH_AS_1065. Next base: position 4,534,805 of record NZ_JAUTAM010000004.1, on the reverse strand, counting down.
TGAATCAGAATTTCGAGGTTACGACGACCGCGTTCGATGGTCAGTTTCGTAGCCGCATCGAGGTCAGAACCGAATTTCGCGAAAGCTTCGAGCTCACGGAATTGGGCCTGATCCAGTTTCAGCGTACCCGCTACTTTCTTCATCGACTTGATTTGAGCGTTACCACCTACGCGGCTTACCGAGATACCTACGTTGATTGCAGGGCGGATACCAGCGTTGAAGAGGTTAGACTCAAGGAAGATCTGTCCGTCAGTAATCGAAATTACGTTCGTTGGGATATACGCAGAAACGTCACCTGCCTGCGTTTCGATGATGGGGAGGGCCGTTAACGAACCGCCACCTTTCACGATGGGGCGAATGCTTTCTGGTAAGTCGTTCATCTGAGCAGCGATCTCATCGTTAGCGATGATTTTCGCGGCACGCTCTAATAAACGGCTGTGCAGGTAGAATACGTCTCCGGGGTATGCTTCACGTCCGGGGGGACGACGAAGGAGCAGAGAAACCGTACGGTAAGCAACGGCCTGTTTCGATAAGTCGTCATAAACGACCAGAGCAGGACGACCTGAGTCACGGAAGAATTCACCGATAGCAGCACCCGTAAAAGGAGCATAGAACTGCATAGGAGCAGAGTCAGACGCACCAGCGGCTACGATCACGGTGTAATCCATCGCACCAGCTTTACGAAGAGCTTGTTCTACCTGTTTAATAGTAGAAGCTTTCTGACCGCAGGCCACGTAGATACAATACACAGGCTGACCTGCTTCGTAGAATTCTTTCTGGTTAATGATGGTATCGATCGCTACGGTAGTTTTACCCGTTTGACGGTCACCGATGATCAATTCCCGTTGGCCACGGCCTACAGGAATCATGGCGTCGATTGCTTTGATACCTGATTGCAGCGGTTCGGTTACAGGCTGGCGATAGATAACGCCGGGAGCTTTACGCTCGATAGGCATATCGTATAATTGACCAGCGATAGGGCCATTGCCGTCGATAGGCTCGCCCAGGGTATTAACCACACGACCAAGCATACCTTCACCCACGCGGATGGAGGCGATTTGACGAGTCCGTTTTACGGTATCACCTTCTTTAATGTCAGAAGAATCACCTAATAACACGGCCCCGACATTGTCTTCTTCGAGGTTAAGAGCCAGAGCTTTAACGCCATTTTCAAAGGCGAGCAGCTCACCGGCTTGTACATTTGAAAGTCCGTAAATACGGGCCACACCGTCACCGATCTGGAGGACCGTACCCACTTCTTCGAGTTCGGCGGCAGACTTTGCTCCGGAAAGTTGCTCCCGTAATATCGCCGATACCTCGTCGGGTCTAACTGATGCCATACAGCAGTATTGGAAAGTTATATGAAACTCAGAGTTATTAATCTGTTTTCAGAGTGTGGAAAGAGTATGAACTCTGAAATCGCCCGCAAAATTAGCGACGAAATTTGATTTTCCGTAGGTAATCGAAACTTTTTCCTGTCTTTATTTTATACTTTTCTTAGAAAATGCGTTTGTAGGCAAACTTATAATTTGAATTTACAGATAAAGTATTTAGTACAGTTCATCTCTTTGACGTATAGATAGATTCGTAATAGAGCCGCGAGAGATATAGTGGAACTTCATAAGTAATCTGAAACCATTATACAAGCCGCGTACTAAAAGTTATAAGGCTCTTAATAGGATTTAAGTATGAATTAATTGATGTTTATGAATAATTATTACTAATTAACGTTTTCTTAATTAAACTTAGTATATAGTACTCTAGAGTGATTGATAAATTTGCTTAAGTTGGAACACTAATCAATCACTCATGAACAAACTTTTACAATTCTTTGTAACAGCCTTTTTCCTTAGCTGTTATTTTCAAAGCTTTGCCCAGGATTCCATTTTGTCGTATGATTTTACGACAAAGTCGCCCGCAGCAGGTAGCTGGACTGCCAGTGGTTTATCAAGTATCGGGAAAAATGGCTGTACCGGTGACGGGTATTCTGCTCAAAGCTGGGACCCAGGCGATTATATTGAAATAGCCGCTAGTACTTCGGGCTTTACCGGTCCGTTCACGATCAGCTTCAATTCAAGAACATCTAATACCGGAACGAGTGACGTATTAGCCGTTCAAATCTCTTCAGGCAATACGGGGAGCAACTTTGTAGAATTAGGTACTTATAGTTTAACGACTACCTGCGGTAAAATATCTTTTAGCACGCCGGGAAATGCTACGGACTATGATAATAATGCTAATGTAAAAATTCGGATTATTAAAAAAAGTGGTAATTCTAATGGTGGTAACCACAGAATTGATGATTTCCTGTTTACAGGGTATAGTGTTGCCCCTACCTTATTGACTTCCGTATCTTCCGTTTCTTCTCTGACGTACGAAGAAGGTAGTAGCGTATCGAATGCTAAAACATTCAATTTGTCGGGGCGTAATCTTAATCCGGCCAGCGGTTCTATTGCATTGACTGCTCCTGAAAATTTTGAGATTTCATTAGATAATACCACTTTCAGTAACACCCTCTCGGTATCTTACGGTAGTAATGCTTTAGCCAGTACACCCGTGTACGTTCGCCTGAAGACAGGACTGCCCGTGGGTGCCTATCCTTCTTCTGGAACAAGTGATCTTACTATTTCCGGTGGAACGGCTAACGTAGTAGTAAAAGTAAGTGGTTATGTATCTCAAGTGCCTACGGGTACTGAGCCTTGTGCCGCCGCATCTGTCCCTATTTCTTCGGCTCGGGCTGGTTCAGTTGGGGCTACCTTCACGGTGACGGGTAGAATTACAGGGATTTTTTCCAGTACTAACATTTATATTCAGGATGCTACGGGCGGAATTTTAATTTACGATAACGCAGGCAAACAACCTGAAGAGCTTCGGGTTGGAGATGAAGTTCAAGTGACCGGAAACCTTACCGAATACAATACTGAAAAAGAACTGGCTTCTTTAACTTGTTTTCAAAAGACGACGGCAGCTAATAATCCAGTAACTCCGCTGGTCATTGCACCTGCTGATTTATGTAACCATCAGGGAGAATTGATTACTCTGAATGAAGATGTAACCGTTTCGAGTCCCGCAGGAACAACCTTTCTTGGATCCAATACGAACTATACGTTAAGTAACGGGCTTATTATGCGAGTTTTAAGTTCGACGAATCTCTCAGGAGCGACTCGCCCCTCTGCCGCTTTCAAACCAACGGGTGTCGTAACGATCTTTAATAATGGCTGTCAAATCTTACCCCGTTCGGTAGAAGACGTTCCTGGCTCAACGCCTCTACAGGGGGGAAGCTGCGGAACGGCTACGGCTTCGACGAGTGAAACTAAACTGGAAGTAACCAACTGGAACGTGGAATGGCTAGGAAATACGCAGTATGGCCCCACCAACGAAACGCTTCAGTTGAACAACGTGAAAACCGTACTGAGTAACATTGGCTCGGACGTATTCATGTTGCAGGAGGTTTGTAGTTATAATGCGGCTAACCCTTCCGATCCTTCCACTTCATTCGGAGCGTTAATTCAGGGCCTGAATGCTACGTATCCTACTCGTCAGTATGCGGGTGAGTGTTCTTCACGTTATTCGTATTCAGAAGTTGCCAGCCCTGATCCAATGGGGCAGCGGGTTTGTATCATTTATCGTACGGATCAGATCACGAAAGTGGCTTCTCGTCCCTTACTGACGAACGCTCCCGTAACGAACTATCCTACGGGTAATAATTCACAATTCTGGGCTTCTGGTCGTTTACCGTTCCTGTTCCAGGCAGACGTAAAGCTGAATTCTGCAACCGAAGCTACCCGAATGAACTTCATCGTGTTACATGCCAAGTCGGGTTCAGACGTGGCTTCGTATGACCGTCGTGTTTATGATTATAAAGTGCTATATGATTCCTTGCAGGCACAATTTGCTTCGGAAAAAATCATCATGGCTGGTGACTTCAACGACGACGTAGATCAGTCCATCGCGGGAAGCAACCAAATCAGTAGTATAAAGGCTTTCCTGTATGCGAACCCCGCTACGACCAACATCGCCGATACGCGTCCTAATGCCAACTGGAGCTGTCTGTCGCGGATTTTCAGTACTGCTGGTTGTGCCAGTACGGTTAGCTATTCTGATTATATCGATCACGCTTTCGTTTCAAATGAAATCGTTTCTACAAATGCAGGGGGGCGTACGCTGGCAAGTGTTGTTTCGGTAGATGGCATTTACTCGCTGCGTCCTAGCGTGAGTAACTATGCTAATACGACTACAGATCACTATCCTACGTTTACACAATTATCAATCACCGCTGATAATCCAACTCCGGTAACCTGGCTGGACTTCAAAGGAAAGTTAAACGAAGCGGAGCAGGTGGAATTAACCTGGGCTACGGCGAGCGAAAAGAACAACAGCCATTTCGAAATTCAGCGGAGTAAGGACGGACAGAACTTTGAAACATTAGCAAACGTAACAGGTAAAGGAAATAGTACTTCGGTAGTTCGCTATCAGTACCTAGACGAAACCCCCGGAAGTGGCCTGAATTATTACCGCCTGAAGCAAATGGATCTGAATGGGAATGCTGAAGTTTCACGAGCAATCTCCGTTGAAGTAGACGCCCTGCGGGTAGGCCCGAACCCGACTGCTAATGTCATTAGAGTAGATAGCAAGGGCCTGGTTGAAGTTCAGTTGTATAGCTTGTCAGGAGTATTATTGAAAAAGTCTTCGACGAACGAAATACAAATGACGGAGCTGGCTTCGGGTTCATACCTATTGAAGATTAGTACAGCTCATTCAACAACTTACAGAAAAGTAGTTAAACAATAAGTAACTCGTAATTTTCAGTAGTTGCTGGAGAGAGTGAGAAACAAACGTAAAGGCTATCTAAAAATGAAAATGATGAAACCGTGATTTTGCCTTTTGTTCGAGAAGATCGTTAAAGGATTACATTTATACCCCGAACCAGTCATCTAGAGTGAAGGAACTTACTTGCTTTCCATTAACTTTCAAGCAGGAAAAGGGTATCTCAAATCTTATAGTAAGGTCTCTTTCTGTTCGAGATGCCAGGTTGGAGGAGTTAATATACCCTCTGTCGGGAAAGGCTTTCGAAGCCACTTGCCTGGAATACAAAGGCGTGTTCTTTGCGAAAAAACTGGTAAACAGGGGTAAACTCACGTATCAAACCAACTGAAAAGTTAAGCGAGAAAGCAAAAGCCGGAAATTCAGCAATGGATTTCCGGCTTTTTTGTTAAAATTTGGCAATACAGGCACGGTATTAAGATTTATTAGGAAGAAGGGAAGCCAAATTTCCTTTTTACGCTATAATTTTCATCAATTGCTAACGTTTTAGGTAGGTATTAAAAGTAATTTCTATCTTCGTTCGTTTAATTTATTTCACTACCAACTATCCCTTTCTGAGAAGGCCTGTACTTCAAAATCAGTAAGTTTGCTTCATGAAAAAAAGTAGTATTGCTATTATTCTGGTGTCCTGTTCGTTAACGGCCCTTGCACAAACGAAGAAACCCGCTCCTAAACCCGTAGCTAAAAAACCAGTAGCTGCAAAGACGGCTGTGTCCCCCGCGTCTGCTTTGAAAACGTCGATGGATTCCGTGAGTTATGCCATTGGTATGGACATTGCCCGTAGCCTGAAAAACCCTTCGCTGACTAATCTGAACCTGGATCTGGTGGCTAAAGCCGTTCGGGATTCCAAGGATGAAAAATACGCTCTGACCCAGGAGCAATACCAAAGCACCCTTGCCAATTTCAGTGCCAAAATGCGTTCTTCGCAGGAAGCAGAGCAGGCTAAAGCTCAGGCTGAAAACGCAAAGAAATTTGAGCCTAATCGTTTGGCTGGAGAAAAATTCCTGGCAGAGAACAAAACGAAAGATAGTGTTGTTACTACGTCTAGTGGACTGGAATACAAGATTTTGAAACAGGGTAATGGGGCAAAACCAACCCTGGCTGATAAAGTAAAAACGCATTACCACGGTACTTTAATTGACGGAACCGTATTTGATAGCTCCGTGGAACGTGGCGAACCGATTAGCTTCCCACTGAACGGGGTGATTCAGGGCTGGCAGGAAGGCTTACAGTTAATGCCAGTGGGTTCTAAATTCCGTTTTTACATCCCTTATCAGTTGGCGTACGGCGAACGTGCCGCTGGTCAGATTCCCCCGTATTCAGCTCTGATTTTTGATGTTGAATTATTAGAAATTGAAAAGTAAAGAGTCGTTGGTTTGAACCCCCGATCCCTATAGCAAAGATTAAATAGAAGCAACGGGGTAAATGTCGGGTATTGTTTTTTTAGATACTCTTTGCCGATTAATACCCACATTTTCCGACGATTAATGCCTCAAGATAACATGTCTATGAAAAGCTATTTGCTCGCCTTTGTGCCGCTGGTGTTATTGGGGTTTCAACGAGAACATCCCTCTGAATCCCAGCACTTCAGCTCGGATCAACCCACTGTTTTAGTACCTACGGCTTCTCAGAAAGAAGTTGAAAAAGTAGTCACCACCATTCTTTCTTCATACCACTACCGCCGAATGCCACTGGATGATTCGCTCTCCTCTAAAGTTTGGACGAATTACCTGAAGGAAGTGGATAATGGTAAAGCCTACTTGCTGGCTTCTGACGTACAGGCCTTTGAAAAGTACCGCTACCAGATTGATGATTACCTTCAGGCTGGTAACCTTACCCCGGCGTATGATCTGTTCAATCTGTTCATGAAACGTTTTCACGAACGTATGGCCTACGTTAGTAAGCTGACAGATAAGCCTTTTGATTTTAGCAAAGACGAGTCTTACGAAACCAATCGTGACAAAGCTCAGTGGGCTAATAGCACAGCCGAGCTGGATGATTTGTGGCGTAAAATTGTGAAGAGTCAGGCTCTGGATTATAAACTTCAGGGTAAGAAAGACACCGCTATTTACCGACTGATTAAGGATCGTTACGTGAACCTTGACAAGCAAACCAGTAAGGTAAAGAGCGATTACGTTTTTCAGTCCTTCATGAATTCCTTTGCTGAAGTGATTGATCCGCACACGAGTTACATGGCTCCGCCGGATGCCTCTCGTTTCAAGGATGAAATGGCTCAATCTTTTGAAGGAATCGGGGCTACTTTAACGCCTGAAAATGATTACACGAAAATCCGTGAATTAGTACCCGGCGGTCCGGCTATGAAAAGTGGTCAGGTTCGTGAGAATGACCGCATCGTAGGGGTAGCTCAGGGCACAAATGGCCAGATGGTTGACGTAGTTGGCTGGGCATTGGATGATGTGGTGAAACTGATTCGTGGCCCTAAAGGCACAACGGTTCGGCTGAATATTCTGAAGCCAGATGCTCTTCCCGGAAGTCAGCCTCATGAAATCAAAATTGTTCGCGATAAAGTGAAGCTGGAGGACGGTGTAGCGAAAGCAGAAATCGTTCCGATGACTTACGGTAATAAGGAATATCGCATGGGAGTCATTACCCTGCCCGGTTTCTATCAAAACTTTGAAGAAATGCGGAAAGGCGATAAGGATTATACTTCAACCAGCCGTGATGTTCAGCGTTTCCTGGAACAGTTTAAGCAGGCTAAAGTAGACGGAGTTGTGCTGGATTTACGCTATAATGGCGGTGGTTCACTGGATGAAGCGATCAAACTGACGGGCTTGTTCATTAAAGACGGTCCGGTTGTTCAGGTGAAAGATGCCATGGGTCGTATCGATGCCGATGATGATCCAGATCCACAACAGGTATATGCAGGTCCGCTGGCGGTTATCGTAAACCGTTTTAGTGCCTCCGCTTCCGAGATTTTTGCTGGAGCTATTCAGGATTACAAACGTGGTCTGGTGATTGGAGGAACGACTTACGGTAAAGGGACTGTTCAGCAGTTACTTGATCTGAACCAATTCCTGCCCAAGGAAACGGAAAAAGTAGGGTTACTGAAAATGACGCGTGCCAAGTTCTACCGGATTACGGGTAGCAGTACGCAACATAAAGGAGTTACGCCAGATATTGAGTTACCTTCTCGTTTCAGTGCCGAAGAATTCGGTGAAAGCTCTCAACCAACGGCTTTGCCCTGGGATCAGATCAAACCAAGTGTGTTTACGGAATACACCAATGTAGATCCAAAGACCCTTGAAAAACTGCGGACGAAGTACAACGAACGTTATAAGGCGGATCCCGATCTATTACGCCTGACGGCTGAAGTTTCGGACTTCCAGAAAAATAAAGACAAGACCTTGCTTTCGTTGAACGAAGCGAATCGTCGGAAGGAAATGGAAGAGGCGAAAAAGCGGAAAGACGAGCTGGCTAAACTCGGAGAAGGTAAACCTAATCCTTATGAAGTAGTGCTGCTGGGCGATAAGTTAACCCAACTTGGCACTGCCGGTGGAGGAATGCCTGGCCAGGACGTTGCTTCGGCTGATATTCGTCAGAAGATGAAAGAAAATTTCATTTCTAAATTCAAGGAAGACGCCGAGCTAAAAGAGTCCATTCGGATTTTAGCAGACTGGATTTCTCTAAAATAATACCGATAGTCGATTAAAAGGGAGCTGGACATGAATGTTCAGCTCCCTTTTTTTGTGGATTTCAAAATTTACCTGACTTTTGCAGCGATCATAAATAACCTCTAATTCCATGCGTATTGTCCTAGTTCTATTACTTTGTCTGAATCTTACCTCAGCGTTCAGCCAGTCTTCCCCAGCCAAAGATTCCCGTTTGTACGAAATGCGGGTATATTATTCACCCGAGGGAAAGCAACCTGATTTAATGAACCGTTTCCGAAATCACACCATGCGTATTTTTGCCAAACATGGTATGACTAACGTAGGTTACTTTGTTCCCCAACACAAACCCGATAGCTGTCTGATTTATTTCCTGTCGTACCCCAATCGGGCGGCTCGCGATTCGAGCTGGAAAGCGTTTAGTAATGACCCGGAGTGGAAAAAAGTAGCCAGCGAATCTGAAAAAAATGGTAGGATCGTTTCTAAGGTGATCAGCCAGTTCTTTCACACCACCGACTTTTCTCCAGCCTTAGATATGAGTCCCAAGGGGAACCGGGTGTTTCAGCTTCGTACCTATAAAACGACTCCTTACAACTTGCCTTTATTACTAGCTCGGTTTCGGAACCATACTACGAAGCTGTTCGAAAAACACGGCATGAATAATTTCATTTATTGGACGCAGGACGACGCAGATAACATTCTCATGTATCTATTGACCCAGCCTAGTAAAGAAGCAGGAGAAAAGGCCTTCAAAGCTTTCCGCGAAGACCCGGAATGGATCTCGGTTCGGACGGCTTCGGAGAAACTAGCCAATGGCTCCTTAACGGAATGGGTAACCAATCTTTATTTAGTACCAACGGATTTTTCTCCTCTGAAATAAGTTCAGCAAAAAAGGCTTCCCATGGGAAGCCTTTTTTGTTACTAAGTTTTTACAGTTATTTAATGGTAAGTAATTGATTTTTTTGGTTATTGTTTGATAATCAATACTTTATAACAAAAAAGTATATTATTAAACTGTTATAAGAACTAGATGATTCGGTTGTAAAACGTAGACTGTCAACTAATAATCCCAAACGAACAACTATTTACTTAACCTGTTTACGGCGTTCTTTGATGTCCCGCCAGTTGGTCAAAATAATGTCATTCTGTTCGATGTATTTTCTTAATTCGGGATTAAGCATCGCTAATAGATCACCCTTGCGGGTAGGGCCTGAATCTGAAATGATTGAAAACTGAGGCGTAGGGTCTGTGCAATGCACAATGATCATCGTTAGTCCGGGCTTACATTCTTGTAATAACGCAAGAAACTTCTGAGTTTTATAAGCTCGTAAATTTTGATCAGTAAGGGGTTGTCCAGCGGGAGACTTCCATCTATAGGTTTCGGTAAAAAGATCATCCAGCACGGGTAAACGGGCCGCCCAAAGTTTTTCTCCAATCATTTTAGTCGCTTTCACATCAATCGGGCTTTCCTTTTGAATCAAGGTATTATGTCCACCCGGAAACATCACGGGAATCTTCTCTTCGATTCCTACTTTAACGTAGCGTTCTATAAACTTAGGCTGAAAAAGCGTGCCCATGTGTGAATCGATATGTGAAGGTTCTAGCCCAAATTGACGAAATTGGGCAATCTGAGCTCTCATCTCACTTTCTACTTCGTCGGGAGAGGCATGGGAGACAACCTCCGCAACGCCTCGCCAGAAATAACCCTGCGGATCATAAAGACCAGTAGCTTTTTCCTTACCTGTTATGGGCTGCCAGCGATAATCTTTCCATTCGGAGGTTAAAGTAAGATGAACGCCTAAATCCCAGGTCGGGTTTTGTTGAGCCAGGTTCATGAAATGAGGTACCCAGGGGCAGGGCATCATCACACTCGTCGAGGTCGCCACGCCACTACTCAGGGCTTTGCGGGTACCTTCGTTAGAGTCGTAACTCATCCCGGCATCGTCGACGTGAAAAATGATGACTTTCTTGCCCTTCGGAAACCCCAGCTTTTCGGCGTACGTCTGAGCGGAAACCACTGGGGTTAACGCAAGGCAAAAAATCGTGAAGATTAATTTCATGCTAGTAAAGTAGTAAAAGAGGGAATGCAAAAAGCCAGTACCTGAAAGATACTGGCTTTTAAAATAAGGGAGATTACCTAACAGTTACAAACGAATAATTTCGGCTCCAATGGCATTGAGGCGGGTGTCAATGTTTTGGTACCCACGGTCAATCTGCTCGATATTATCAATGATGGAAACGCCGTTGGCCGACATGGCAGCAATGAGCAAGGAAACGCCCGCACGAATGTCAGGAGAAGTCATGCGAATGCCGCGTAACTGCAACTGGCGATTCAGCCCAACTACCGTGGCCCGGTGCGGATCGCAAAGGATGATTTGGGCACCCATTTCGATGAGTTTATCAACGAAGAACAGGCGGCTTTCGAACATCTTCTGATGAATCAGTACCGTTCCTTTAGCCTGAATGGCCGTTACTAACACGATACTCAGCAAGTCAGGCGTAAAGCCGGGCCAGGGAGCATCTGCTACGGTTAGCATTGAGCCGTCAATGAAAGTTTCCAACTCGTAATGATCCTGTGCGGGAACGAAAATATCATCACCCCGGAATTCCAGTTTAATACCTAACTTCTGGAAAACGCTTGGGATAACACCCAGATCAGGAATGGAGCAGTTTTTGATGGTGATCTCAGACTGCGTCATGGCGGCTAAGCCAATGAACGAACCGATTTCGATCATGTCAGGTAACATGGTATGATCGGTCCCTTTCAGTTCGCTGACGCCATCAATTGTAAGTAAGTTAGAGCCGATACCGCTGATGCTGGCACCCATCCGAACCAACATTTTGCAAAGTTGCTGGAGGTAAGGTTCGCAGGCGGCGTTGTAAATGGTGGTTGTTCCTTCCGCTAAAACCGCGGCCATTAATACGTTAGCCGTTCCGGTTACGGACGCTTCATCAAGAAGCATATAGGTGCCTTTCAGATTGGAAGCATCTACTTTATAGAAACCACCATCTTGAGGATCAAAGTCAAAACGGGCCCCGAGGCGTTCAAAACCCAGGAAGTGAGTGTCCAGACGACGGCGACCAATTTTGTCACCACCGGGGCGGGGAATCCGGCCTTTTTTGAAGCGGGCTAACAGGGGGCCCAGCGTCATTACTGACCCACGTAAAGAGGCTGCTTTATGCTTGTAGGCTTCCGTTTCGAGGTAACCCATGTTAATGTCATCCGCCTGAAAACGAACGGAAGATTCACTCAGCCAGGTTACTTTTACACCCATTTCCCCCAATAAATCAATCAGGGCAATGACATCACGGATGCCGGGGATGTTATGAATCGTAACGGGTTCTTTCGTTAAAAGTACCGCACAGATAATTTGAAGTGCTTCGTTTTTAGCACCTTGAGGGACAATTTCGCCCTTCAGTTTTCTTCCTCCTGTTACTTTGAATGAAGCCATCTTTACAGTGAATAATGTATAGAAAAACGAGATCAGGCGGAAAGCCACGTACGGCTCTTGCTGATTCCTTAAAACCTATAAATTATTTTTTTCGGTTGTTACGATTGAAATGATTATTCGGATTATTCCGATTGTTATTATTGTTGTTATTCCGACGCTGGAAATTATTCGGTTGACCCCCACGTTCGCTCCGGTCGCTGCGATCATTTCGATCATTGTTCCGATAGTTATTATTCGGACGGCTATGCGTGTGCGAATGGTGATGACCACTGCTGCCACCTGCATTGCTGGAATAACGGTCCCGGGGAGCAATGTCTAAATACCCTTCATTACGGATACGGTCAATTTCCGTATTCAGGCCGCCTTTCGAAATAATTTTCAGGTGCTCTAAAACGGTCGAATCATCGGCGTTATCCTTATTCCAGGCGGTGTAAAAGCTCTTCATCATCTTGGCAATGTAACTGGCGAAAGCCCATCGCTCGTACTCGTTAGTTAATGAAATCGCTTTTTCCACCATAACTTCCAGATTTCGACCGTAGTGACGAAACTGTAGATGATGGGTATTGTAAGGAACAGGATTAGGTTTTTTCCCAATGGCCTCTGGCGATGGAGGAGGGAATGGGCTGTCCACATCGAGGCGGAACCGCGACATAATGTATAAATCATCCCAAAGCTTATTAGTGTAATCCTGACCCTCCTTCATGGATGGGTGGATTTGTCGCATCAGCTCAATCAGTACGTAGGCCTGCTTCGTGCGTTTCTCGCGGTCTGAAATCGTAACGAGATAATCCACGAGTTTTTGGATATTACTTCCGTATTCTTTCAATCGAATGTATTTGTTTTCAGTGGACGAGATTGTGGATTGTTGGTCACATAAGGATAAGCCCTGACAAAGCGTCCGGCGTAACCGGGAGAAGATATAAACCCATCATACTCGTGAAGTTTTGCAAATGTATAAAGAAGCCCCTAAGTTCCAAACGGTAAGAGCTTCCAGAAATAGAAAATTATTGATAAAATCCGTAAAATAATGGATTAAAATCGACTAGACTGTTCTCATCGCTAGAAGACTAAAATGTAATACCAGCCATTTGCTTATTACTCACTTAGAAACCTCCAGCTGTATAAAGTTTAACGACTTTTGTACGCATAATCATATGCTTCCTGTAGGCCTTAAACGTTTTATCGTTTGTGATTTAAGCAATCTAGAAATGCCTAGCGTTTAGTGACAAGGTTAGTGAGCATCATGCTTATCCGTGATCCTAAATAAGGTGTCCTCCTATGGTGCGAGATTCCATCTCGTTCTTATTTTATGAGACAGGTTCCTATCTGCCTTTATTTTCCAAAGCCCTTCTAGCAGTCGCTCGGCTCTGTCCGAGATTATCAAGCCTGTTTTTGTTGAGGAAAGATGTTGGCTCACCAGTTACTGGTTCGTATCCTACTGGCCAAAGGCGAGCGACTGTAAGAAAATGCTAGTAAGGAATCTCCCTCCATAGGTAACCTAACTCCTCGAGCTGTCATCTCGAACGGAGGAAGAGACCTTATGTAGGAATGGGGCAGTGTTAAGGTTAGTATAAATTACCTCGCAATTGCTTTACTACAGCCGAGCAACTGCGGGATTAACTTCCAGTCAGAAAGTGTTGCTAAATCCTAAATAGGGTCCTTCGCTTCGCTCTGGATGACAGGAGAAGAGACAACCCCAACTACTTCAGCCCAACCGATGCCAGCGGAAAAGCTGGCATCATTCGTCTAACGCTTCATATCCACCCCCGCACGCAGTCGCTCGGCTAGAAAGTGTTACTCAATCCTAAGTAAGGTCCTTCGTTTCGCTCTGGATGACAGCAGGGAGCTTTTTCGCTGTTATCCCTCGTTAGGGAATTTCTTCACAGTCGCTCGGTTCTGGCCGAGTGACGCTATGGTTTGGCAGGCCTCTGGCCGGTGTTAGCAAGCCTGTTTTGGTTGGGGAAACATTGTTGGCTGATCTCCTACTGGTTCGCAGTCTACCGGCCAAAGGCCTAGAGCTAGGTAGTCACTCGGCTAGAGCCGAGCGACTGCGGGAGTTAACCTAAATCCTTCAACTGTGATCTCGAACGCAGGGAGAGACCTTACTTAGGATTGCGGGTAGCTTGACGGTAACCAAGTTAATGGGTTCGAAAAGATAATAACGTCCTTCGCGTCACTGTAGATGATAATATGGAGTATAAGCTCTTCCTGCAACGGATCTCTTGAACCAAGAGAAGCAAACTCACCTTACAATTAAAAAACTGCTAGTTAACCACCTGACAACCAAATAATCAGATGATCCTCTTTTAAAGCCACTTATCCAGTTTCACCGAGACAGTTCTAAATACGTTAGTATTATTGTAATATCATTTTAATATCAACTACTATGAGAGACAAAATCGTTCATCCTCCTTCAGGTTATTTAATGCTGGCGTTGACTTTGCTGGCTTTTCCGGTCGGGATTGGGTTATTCTTTTACTCGCCGATTGTGGCGGTTGTAGTCCTTTTGGCCGCCCTCATTGCTTCGTTTGGCTTTTTCATTGTAAACCCCAACGAAGCTAAAATTCTGGTGTTATTTGGAAATTACGCGGGTACAGTTAAAGATTCCGGTTTTAAATGGTCGAATCCGTTTTACATGAAATCAACGATTTCACTGCGGGCTCGAAATCTGGAAGGGGATAAAATCAAGGTCAACGATTCACTCGGTAACCCAATCGTGATTGGTGCGGTGGTCGTTTGGCAGGTGAATGATACCGCCCAAGCTAAATTTGAGGTAGATAATTACGTTCAGTACGTGAAACTTCAGAGTGATGCCGCCCTACGTCACATGGCGGGTACCTACGCTTACGATCATTTTGACGATGATCAGCAGGAAATAACGCTCCGTTCGGGGGGAGATTTGATTAATGAAAAGCTTGAAAGTGAATTAAGTGAACGTCTGGCTCGGGCTGGGGTAACCATTCTTGAAGCCCGGATTACGCACTTAGCTTACGCGGAAGAAATTGCACACGCCATGTTGCAGCGTCAGCAGGCAACGGCCATGGTTGCCGCCCGAACTAAAATTGTAGAAGGAGCGGTGGGTATGGTAGACCTGGCTTTAAAACGATTGACCGAGAACGCCATAGTTGAGCTGGATGAGGAGAAAAAAGCCGCTATGGTGAGTAACCTCTTAGTGGTACTTTGTTCGGACAAAGCGGCTAACCCCGTAGTCAATACGGGCACTTTATATCATTAACAGATCGATGGGCAGGAATAGATTGAAGGGAGTATAGAAACTCTTGTTAAAGGTCCAATTACAAGTTATGGCGAAAGAGAAAGAAGCAAAAAAAGCCTTTGTTTTACGAATGGCTCCTGAACAACTGGAAGCTTTGCAAAAATGGGCAGATGATGAATTCCGTAGTTTGAATGGACAAATTGAATTTCTATTACATGAAGCATTAAAAAGTAAAAATCGCCTCCCCAAAGAGCGTTCCTAAGGAGTATCAGTCATAAAAAAGGACAGACACGCTTCGTATCTGTCCTTTTTTATGATTTCTAGAATTAAACTACTAACTCTTGGTAATATTTTTGCTGTTAACGTAGTAATTAATATCTACAGTAACGGTAGAGTTGGGCTTGATTTTATTTAATTTTTGCCACTGATCTGTTGGCTTTAAAACTATTTCTTGATCGTCAATTTTGACTTTAATGGGCATGTCAAATTTAGATACACAGTTTTCCCAGCGATAAACGAGTTCATTATTTTTAAACTCATAGGTAAATACTGGGATACGAATGTCATGTAAATATTGCTCGAAAACTTTAGCAAGCTTTAAGTTTAAAGATTGACTTATGAAATTTTCAACCTGCGTTCCGGTGACTGTTTTATGGTAGAAAGTTTTATTGATACCTAATAACATCTGGTGCCAGCGTTCGTCATTATTAACAATCTGACGGATCATGTGAAGCAGGTTTCCACCTTTATAATACATATCTCCTGATCCTGAATAGTTAAGATTATGTATACCAACCACAGGCCGATCATTCTTAATCAGTTTTCGACACCCAATTACATATGCTGCTCCGGCTTCTTTTCCGAAGTAATACTCAGTAAATAAAGACTCAGAGTAGTTCGTAAAACTTTCGTGAATCCACATATCGGCCACGTCATAATTGGTAATGCTATTAGCAAACCATTCATGGCCGGATTCATGAACAATGATAAAATCCCACTTTAAACCCCAGCCAGTAGTCGATAAATCCCGGCCTAAATACCCATTTCTGAAGCCATTGCCGTAGGTAACAGAACTCTGGTGTTCCATGCCCAGGTAGGGCACTTCTACGAGTTTATATCCGTCTTCGTAAAAAGGATAGGGACCAAACCAGTATTCAAAAGCTTTCAGCATCATCGGAACCTGTTGAAACTGTTTTTTCGCAAGCTCCAGGTGTTCCGGTAATACGTAATAATTCAACGCCAGTGGCCCTTTTAATCCTTGGTACGTTTCCGACCAATGCGTATAATTGGCAATGTTTAAATTAACGCCGTAGTTGTTAATGGGGTTAACTACTTTCCATTGAAAAGTCCGGGTTCCGTCGCTGTTTTCGGTAGTTTTTATTAACCGGCCATTGGATACATCCATCAACGGCTGTGGAACCGTCACGGTTATATTCATGCTGTCCGGCTCGTCGTAAGGATGGTCTTTATTCGGCCACCAGGAACTAGCTCCCAGACCCTGACAGGCCGTTGCAATGTAGGGCTGTCCGGCTTTATCCTTAGAAAAAACAAAACCCCCATCCCAGGGAGCCCGCCGGGCTACGTGGGGTTTACCTTCGTAATAAACCGTTAATGATTCCTGGTGATTGGGAACCTGCGATTTCTGAAGCTGAACAAAGTACGCATCGCCATCCTGAGTATAGGTAAGTGACCGACCATCCTGTTCGATTCGATTGATTTGCATGGGTCTTTGTAAATCAATCTGTAAGACCTGAGCGGATTTCAGGACTTTGTAGTAAACCTGATTGCTGCCCTTAAGTGTACTGTCTTTAGGATTAAAACGAACATTGAGATCATAAAAAGCCAGGTCCCACCAGGCCCTTTCGGGGGTTATGGTGCCGCGTAAAGTATCAAGCCTGGAGAATTCATACGTTTGAGCGAAGGTTGGAAAAACAATACCAATGGTAATAAAAATACTTAAATAGAATTTCATGGGTTATACATTCATTTGAGCAATGAGCTGCTGGAAAAGTGTAGTGAATTTTTGGTAAGGGAAAGTAAAACTAACTAAATATATCTAAAAATGAGTATGTGAAATACCCATTTTTAGATAACGACGAGCCGTCCTGCGACAACTAACCCTTGTTGGCTGATTTCTATACATTTAATCAGCTAACTTTCGAACTTTAATATCTTTAAAATACACAACACTTTTGGGATCATGGCCTTGTAAAGCAAAGGTTCCAGAACTAATCAGGCGTTGCTTCATGTCAGTCGGACGCTCTGCATTAGCGGGTTCAGTGTAGTCTACCACAGTTTTATCATTAATCTTGATAACCACGTGTTTGTCCTGCACGGTAATCTGTTCAGTATACCATTCATTATCTTTAACATAAACCTCTTTTACATCCTGAATATTGTAAAGGCTGCCGGTGCGTTTCCAGTCGGTATGAGAATTGTTTACCTGAACTTCATAACCCTTCGCTGGCCAGCCGTCTTCCTGATACGCAGTATGAAAGTAAATCCCTGAATTAGAGCCTGGTGTAGTTTTAACTTTAGCCTGAAATTCAAAGTTTTTGAAAGGCTGTTCGGAGCCTTCGTAGAACAAGTGAGCCACGGGCCCTGCTACCTTAATGCAGCCATCTTCAACACTGAAGGTGTCGGCGTTTTTACCGACCTTCCAGCCTTTCAAGGTCTTGCCATCAAAAAGAGAAATCCACTGGTCTTTGGGAGGAATAAAACTCAAGGAGCAAGTGGTAAGAGCAATGAGTAATGCTACGTGTTTTTTCATTTTTCAATAAAAATGTAGAGGTTAATAAAAATTAGAAGAAGTAATGACAAAGTAAATTTTAAACATAAATGATAAGAATGCTAATAGTTATTAGCAATAAAGAGTGATTTTGAATGTAAGATCGCTCCTAAATACCCTCATTAAAATTAACTTACGTTAAAAAGGTAGGTTAGGGAGTTGTTTGCTATGAAAAAAAATAATCATGATTATTGAGCATCATTTTAGGATAATGAAGCATTGTTTTTTGATACTTGAAACAAGTTTAGAAATGCTATATTAAAAATAAAATAGGCTGGCATACATTATTTATAAGTTTACGGATAAAAAAATAGATATACTGTATGGATTCTTTTGCAGCAACTGCCAGTGGAGTCGTTGGAGCTACTACGCTGACACTCTTGCATGAAACGGCTCGTAAAACCGTTGATGATGCTCCCCGAATTGATTTGTTAGGTAAACGGGCTATTTCTAAATTACTACCCGATTACCTGTCACCTTCAGAAGAGACGCTGCACAAAGCTTCTCTGGTAGGCGATATCATGTCGAATGCCGCTTATTATGGATTGGTAAGCATGGATAAGCCCAAAAACGGCCTTAGAAATGGGGCTATTTTAGGACTGGCTGCCGGTATTGGAGCTGTACTGTTGCCGGGACCGCTAGGCTTGGGAGAGGCTCCGAGCAATCGTACTACAGCTACTAAGCTGATGACTATTGGCTGGTACCTGGCGGGTGGGTTAGCAGCAGGACTGACTTTCAAATTGCTAAAACGTTAGGTAATTATAGATACCATTTTTCATAGACTTCCTGCTTAACTATAGTTGTATAGTTTTCAAATTGTTCGGAAGTTAATAACTGAGGCGAAGACATGATCCGTAAGGGAAAGGTCTCGCCTCTTTTTTGATAGGGAGGCTGGTAATAGGAGTAGTCATTGAGGCATAAACCCAGCCGTTCGTAAAACCTGATTCTGGATTCATTAATAGCATCCGTAGGAGGTTGCACTTCGAGTAATAGGGGTTGATCCGTCAGCAGTTGCTGCATGAGGGTCGTTCCCGTTCCTTTGCCCCGGGCGTTGGCATGGACGGCCAGGTATTCCAGAAAATGGAACTTTTTGAAGTCCCAGCAGACGGCCATTCCTAAAAACTCATGGTTTTCTTCCCAAACCAGTAATTGCATTTGTTCGTCTGCCAACGTTCTTTTTAAAGTTTTCAGGTCGCGTCTTTCGCCTGTGTGGAAAGCGGATTGTAACAAATTCCAAACCTCAGGGAAGTAGGGGTGATGTTCGTTCTGAATACGTATGAACATAAAACGCCAATGTGATGAAGTGAAGAGCAATCATTGTCATGAAGACTGAATTGGATTGCCAAACCAATAAGTTAGAATATTTATAGATTGTGGAATGTTTCTTGTACTTTTTTTATTTAACTCAAAGGATTTGATGAACTTTGTTTACCTAGTGTCTGCAAGCATAGGGTTGCATATTTAGTGGCCACTCGTAGACGATCAGAACTTTACCTGGCAGTCAGATGAATAATGGAATGTCATTTTTTCTAGCCCGCTTAGCGGTCGGCACTAGTTTGTTAGGGCATGGACTGGTTCGGATGCCGAAATTAAGTGGCTTTAGTGCCTGGATGGTAGATAAATTCAAAGATTCTTTGTTGCCTGAATCCCTGGTCACGCCATTTAGTTATGCTTTGCCGATTGCCGAGTTAATGGTAGGCGTTCTGATTGTGCTGGGTTTGTTTACTCGATTGGCCTTGACTGCGGGAAGCTGGATTATGATTAGTCTCATTTTTGGTTCGTCAATGGTAGAAGACTGGGGAGCCATTCCGTCACAGCTCATTCATGTAGCTTTTCTGACTGTATTACTTGTATTTGAACATTCCCATAATTCGTATTCACTGGATAAAATGACCCGGAAATAGCTGACCAAGCATGTCACCAGGCATTTATGATCCAGCACTTTTGAGCAAACAGCGTTTTTCCCTTTGAAAATTATATGAAAAAGAGTCTTATTTCCTTAACTGTGGGCGGCTTCGGCATTGGTATGACGGAGTTTGTCATGATGGGTATTTTGCCGGATATTGCCAGAGATCTGCAAATCACCATTCCCGAAGCAGGGCACCTGATTTCGGCTTATGCTCTGGGGGTAGTTTTAGGAGCACCTCTGCTGGTTGGTATCGCTGGGAATTATCCTCCGAAGAAAATTCTGCTGGGCCTAATGGCCTTGTTTACCTTCTGTAATGCTCTGTCTTCTTTTGCTCCGAACTACCAACTCATGATGTTAACCCGATTGCTGTCGGGCTTACCTCACGGGGCATTCTTTGGTGTGGGTGCGGTAGTGGCCAGCCGTTTGGCAACGCCGGGTAAAGAAGCTCAGGCAATCTCGGTCATGTTTGCGGGTTTAACCATTGCCAATATCATTGGTGTTCCACTGGGAACGTATATCGGGCATAACATGAGCTGGCGAATTACTTTCCTGATCATTTCAGGGGTTGGCTTGATAACGATGTTTAGTATCCAGCAGTTATTACCCAATTTACCTACGGTGGGGGATTCTAATATTATCAAAGATCTGAAGATTTTTACCCGCGTAGAACCTTGGCTGATTCTAGGAATTACCGCCATTGGAACGGGTGGACTGTTTGCCTGGTTTAGTTACATTGCTCCTTTACTAACCGAAGTAGGAGGATTTAGAAGCGACCAGATTACCTGGATTTTGGTGCTAGCAGGTGTGGGTATGGCCGTTGGAAATGCCATTGCGGGCTTCACGGCTGATCGACTCTCTCCCATCAAAGCCACGGCTTTATTCCTCTTATTAATGGCGGTTTCGTTGACGGTTGTATCATTCATCGCTCCTTTCAAAATACCGCTTCTGGTAATGACTTTCGTAACCGGAGCCATTTCCTTCACGCTTGGAGCACCCATTCAGATCCTGATGATTCGGGCTGCCAATGGTTCAGAAATGCTGGCGTCTTCTGTAAGTCAGGCTGGTTTTAATATGGGCAACGCCCTCGGAGCTTACCTGGGCGGTTTACCGATTGCCGCAGGTTTGGGTTATACTTCGCCCCAGTGGGTGGGAGCCATGCTGGCGTTAACGGGTTTCCTGATGTCTGTGGTGGTCTACTATCGTCAGAAAAATGCGGTTAGAGAACGGGTATTAGCTTAATTATTGCTACTCAAAGGGGCCGTGCAAATCATTTGCACGGCCCCTTTTTCATTAATCGAAGTTTTCGACTACCTGGCGTTTCAGGTAGGTGCTGTAATCGGTCAACTGTGATTCGTAATCCTGATGCATGAAGGGCGAGCTAAGCAGAAAGTCGGCAGTGGCCCGATTACAGGCCATCGGAATATTCCAAACTACTGCCAGTCGTAATAAAGCTTTCACGTCCGGGTCGTGCGGCTGAGATTCCATCGGATCCCAAAAGAAAATGATGGCATCAATCTTCGATTCGGCAATCATGGCTCCAATTTGCTGATCGCCGCCAAGTGGTCCTGAGAGTAGTTTAGTAACTGGGAGTTTCAACGCTTCTTCCAGCAATCGGCCCGTTGTGCCGGTAGCAAATAACTGGTGCTTACTCAAGAATTCCTGATTCGCCAAAGCCCATTCCAGAATCTCGGCTTTTTTATGATCGTGAGCCACGAGGGCGATGCGTTTATGAGCGTTTAAGTGTCTGCTTGCCATAAGGGTAATTTATGAATTGGTTTCAGAAGGCCATGTAAAAGGTTGAAAATCAAATTTGCTTTTTAATTCCTGCAATTGCGAGTACTGATACGCTACGGCATTAGCACCCACTGAATCAGCCCGAAGATGGTCTCTTTCCTGACAAATTTCAAGAGGTGTATCAAACAATCGGTATTGAATATGGAAAGAAGGGAAATTTCGCAGCATTAAGGTAATGTATTCTTCAAAATACGTCTTTTTCAGATGCGTGTTATCCATCATTACGTTCCAGCCTAACCGTAAGGCATCAATCAATAGTTTGGTATGCATCCGATCAACCAGATTTTCAATTCGGCTCTGATCTTCCTTAGGCCAGTGCCAGTAGGTGCCAAGTGAAACGGGCAACAGACTCCGCCTTAATTCATCCCGACTGATTCGCAACCAGTTCGGCTGATTCAGACAAAATTCTTTCGCCCAGGTTGATTTTCCGCTTCCACTAACGCCAATCAAAACGACCATTTGTTTCATAATTGGCAAGGTCTAAAAATTCCGTGAAAGTAAATCCATTAGCTTCGCGAGTGTTTAAAATTTATAATCGCGGGGCCTTGATGTGAGTTATGGCCTGGGCAATCTTTACCGATTGAGAATCGAGAGACCATACATACCTTCAGAGTCCTTGGGTGAAATTCGGGGAAGCAACATGCTTCGCTCGGAATGAAAGGGGAGGATTACCAGTAGGGATCAGTCATTAGGTAACGCACTACGCTATTCATAGAAAAGTCCGCAAATCAGAACATTTGCGGACTTTTCAGGAGTTAGTTAACCACGGTTATTTAGCAAAAGCATCGGCTAGTTTGTTTAATTCCGCATCCGTAGCTCCGCCGGAAGTAATCACAACCCGATACCGGAAAACAACAGACTGTCCCTTCTTCAATTGATAGTTAAGCTCTTTTTTACCTTCTGTAAAAACCTTCTCACCTAATGGATTCAGGGCAAACAATCCGTAATCGCGGGCGTGCCAGAAAGTAGGATAGTTCACATTTTTAGGATGATCAATCATCGCAATGGAAACCGTTTCCTTCCCAATTTTTCCCGTCAGATTCATCCACCGACCCCGCGTACTCCACACTTTAGCACCTTCGATGCCCTCACTGGAACGATAGTTACCCGTTACGCCCGTATTGTCCAGCTTAGGAACTGCCGTTTCTACGCCATTGGCATCCGTATATTTTTCTGCTTTCGTAGAAGGTAACTCCAACTGACGGGCTACGCGAATGGCAAACATGCCATCTTTAACATCCTTAAAATGAGCATCTTCGGTTGCTTTAAGAACGGTCATCCGATCAATGATGCGTTGCTTGTCTGTAGCGGTAAAGAAATAGGTGGTACGCTCTTCCAGTACTTTTCGACCTTTACCGTTGTCTTCCAGCCAATCGGCAGTAACGGTTAACTCGGCTCGTTTTCCGTCCTTTTTAGCCTTGATTCCCGTGTGCCGAATGGTACCATATTTGGCTTTGGGATTAGGTGGTGTGTTAGAGTTATTCCAGTAATCATACCCATTTACATCCTCGTAATTAAACCAGATGCCTACGTGGTGAGGGTGGTCTACTCGTTCGCCAGGACGTGGATCAATAGGCCAGCCGCGAGTAATAAGGTTACCCTGAGGTGAATAAACGGGATAAAGCACGGCTTTTTTCAGTACCTGCTCTCCCGGATAGAAGTAACTGGTGAAGGGCTTTCCGTCCACGAGAACATTCACCTTTTTAGCTTTTTCGTCAGATTTCAGCTCAATCATTTTTTGCCCCATTACCTGAACACTGAGGAAAAAGGCTGAGCTACATAATAGAAGTTTAGAGAGAGAAGTCATAGAGTAGTAATGTTAAATCCATGCGAAACTACCAATGATATGACCCTTAACCATGGTGCTAACCCCACAAAGCATTCATTATTTATTACTGAGAGAAAATTAAGGACAAGCGAAATGGAAGATTACAGGAGAATAGAAATCTCTAATTTAAATGTAGATACAGTTAATTTGAAAACTATTCTAATTTAATAAAAACTTATATAATAAGTGTAAATATAATAGCTTTACAGGCTATTAAAATCTGGTAATAAAGAAGAATGATAGTGTATCTAAATTTGCATGAATAATGTTTTCATAAGTTGTTCATCCTGAATAGAATAAAATTTTAAAATTGTACATATTATCTTTTGGTAATATATGTACAAATGTAAATTATAATTTAAGTATTTGATAGTCAATAGTTTCTGTATAAGAAAGGGTGGGGTGAATAAATTCATTTACTGGATTATTTTAAGAAATAATTATCAAAATAAATTTTAAAAAATAGCTTTTTAGCGTGTTTACTCACTAAAATAAGTCATTGACTACCCTTCAAGTTTAGTTTACCTACATTTATAAAATTCAGGTACCTAAATACACTACATTTGTAGTACTTATAAGAAACCGAATTACCCGCCATAAGGAATTGCATCTTTTCTTAAACTTATTCAGAGCTCTGTTAAGAGATGCATTGCAAGAACTTAAATCCGGTTTGGATTAATTTATGAATACTCAAGAGGAAGAGAGGCTTTTTACAAGAGGGCAAACGACTAAGGAGTCTTCTCTTTCTCGAGAGTAATTTTGTATCGCCATTACTGTTCTGTCCGTGCCACTTTTCAAAAGCACCAGAAACACCAAAAGGGAACGCTAGTCTCCTCACCAATACAACCCACCACGCCTAAATCATTACTACGAACATGGCTACTACGAAGTGTTGCCCTTTTTGCAAAGCTTCAGAGATAGAACGCCGCCGCCGTCCTGCAGCGATTCGTACCTTTCTCTTTTTTATTCCCTTGAAGTGGTTTATCTGTCTAAGATGTAGAAGATTTTTTGCTAAATTTTAAAAAACAACATTTAATACGGAGAATACATAAATAAACGGAGCTTTATTGCTCCGTTTATTATTTTTATAGGGTCATATAAATGGTATTAGTTAATCCTAGTTAGAATTAATATCAAGTGATAATAATTTAATGGTTAGTGATTAGGTAATACAAAGTAAGTTAATCAATCGGTGTTAAAATTAGGTAAACGTTAATCCAATGCAGGAAAATCGTGTGCGAGTATTAATCATTGAAGATGAAGCCGTTTTGGCAATGGATTTATGTGATACCCTTGAAACCGAAGGTTATTATGTAGTTGGAATTGCAAACAATGGAAAAAGAGCTTTAGAAATCTACCAGCAAAACCAGGTTGACCTGGTGCTTTGTGACATTAATATTAAAGGGGAATGGGATGGGATCGAAACCATAAATCAGTTGCAGAACATTAAAAATGTTCCAGTTATTTATATTACTGCATTGGCCGACAAGGAAACCAAAGACCGGGCTAAACTTACCTATCCAGCTGCCTATTTATTCAAGCCTATTAATAATGCTAATCTGAATATTTCTATTGAATTGGCTATTCAGAACTTTTTAGCCCGGGATGCTTCTGGTTATACGAAAGATCAGAATAAGATTACGGATAAAGATGTTCAATCTAAAGAAGTCATATTGAAAATTGAACAATCTATCTTCATCAAACATAATTATCAGTTCGTGCGAATTGATATGCAGGATATCATTTACCTGGAAGCTGATAATACGTATACAACGATTGTAACCAGCGATAAAAAATATTCGATTCGTTTAACCCTGAATTTGACATTACTGCGACTTGGGGTCGAAAAATTAATGCGGGTACATCGCTCATATGCGGTTAATATTCGTAAGATAAAGAGTTTCAGTGAAAAAGAAATTGTCGCTGATCAGTACACCATTCCCATGGGACGGCAGTATAAAGATGAGTTCATGCGTATTTTCCAGATTAATTGATGGGTTTTGTATTCTCCAATATTGAATCGAATGAGAAGTATTTTATTAACCCTTATCCTAAATCTGGGATTGTTTTTACCTACACAGGCTCAAACCTCTAAAATTCAGCCTTTTAATGCCTACCTAGAAAGTATTGAAAATTTACCGGAAAAGGCAAAGTTTGATTCTATCTCCAGATATGAAGCAAACATGTCGAACCATGCCCGATACATTGATTCAAAACAGGCTATTGATGAGTTATTGAAAATCGCTACGCATCTAAAGGATACCATCCTCCTGGGGAGAACCTATTTCTCGTATGGGCTTCTGGCAAGGGATAAAAGCAACCTGCCAGAAGCTCTATTGCATTACGAAAAAGCATTACATTTTTTCACTGTCACGAAAGAGGTAAAGCGTCAAGCCAAAATACTGGACTTCATTGGGTTCTCGTATATTTCGCTAAATGATTTTGCCTCGGCAGAGCCTTATTTTAAAAAGGGAATGGTACTAGCTAATTCCATACAGGATAAAGATCTGATTATCCAGTTTAACATGGAATTGGCTACGATGGAGGATATGCGTAAAAATTATGCAAAAGCTCTTACATACAATAGCAAAGCCATGAAATACGCTGGTAACCAGAAAGAAGAATATTTAATGATCTGGTTTAATCGGGGCATTATTTATAAAAATGCCGGTATGTATAAAGAGTCTGAAGCTATGTATAAAGAATGCTTGGCTATAGCCAATCGAAAAAATGATAATTATATAAAAGGATATATTTACATGAATTATCCTAATACATTGATTGCCTTGAATCGATTGGACGAAGCTGAGAAGTATGCTAAAATGGCTCTTCAATGGTGCGAAATTCAGCCTGAAAGATACCGATATGAACAGGAAATTATACGGTACATTAACAAAAATATCGGAACGAAAAGAGGATTTTAAAAGTGCATTTCAGTACCAGGAAAAATGGATTGCGTCCAACGATACGGTCAATAGAACGGACAAAAATAAGCAATTAGCAGAGGCAGAAACCCGCTTCAAAACGCAGGAAAAAGAACAGGAAATTATTCGTTTGGACGAAGAAAATACCTCTAAAAGCAGACAATTCTGGTGGCTATTTTGCGGGGCAGGTGCCTTACTAATTATGTTCACTGTAGCCTTGTGGCAATACAGACGTATTCGACAGGTGAATAAGGAGTTGGAGTCGACAAATGCTCTAATATGGAGTCGCAATAAACAGATAAGTGAACAGTCTGATCAGTTGAAAAATCTGATGAAAGAACTGCATCACCGGGTTAAAAATAACCTGGCCATTATTTCCAGTTTATTACGATTGCAATCCACCCGACTGGAAGACGAGGGAGCCGTAAAAGCTGTAAAAGAAGGCCAGCAACGGGTAGAAGCCATGTCTCTGATTCACCAGAAACTTTACGAAAGTGAGAATATAACGAAGGTGAATATGAAAGAATATATTAGTGATCTGGCCCAAGGATTGTTATACGCTTACGGCTATAAAATTGAAGATTTCGATTTACGAGTGGATATTGCTGAAATAGAGCTTGACGTAGAAGTAGCCGTTCCTTTAGGATTAATACTAAACGAGATTATTACTAATTCATTTAAACATGCGTTCGCACATATTGATAACCCGCAATTGAGTATCATCCTAAATGAAAATAAACCTTTTCATTTGGAAATTAAAGATAATGGTCCCGGAATAGATATGAATAAATGGCAACAGCCAACGGGCTCCTTTGGAAAACGATTGATCGTTATACTAAGTGAACAAATTGGGGCAATTCTGAAGGTTAATAATGAAAATGGAACACGATTTGATTTAGTGATGACTGTATAAAGGATATGAATAAAAAAAGGCTGCACAGGCAGCCTTTTTTTATTCGTCTTCCAGCTTACTGCCGGCGGTTTCCTTAATGAAAATCATCCCTACGATGAAAGAAATGGACGTTAATAAAATAGGGTAATAAAGACCGGCAAATTTTGAGCCTGTTAAACTCCCCAACCACGTAGCTACGAATGGTGAGCAACCACCAAATATTCCATTAGCAACATTGTAAGGGATGGAAAGTGACGTATATCGAATTTTTGTAGGAAATAATTCCACTAAAAAAGCAGCAATGGGGCCATAGGCCATCGTTGCAAATAAGACCTGAATAAAGACTAATAACCCAACGATAAAAAGAGTAGTGGTAGGAAGTATGATTTCAGTTTTTATTTCTGTTTTCCCGTTAGGAAGCTTAAGATACGTTTGCGTTAATTTTTTGCCATCCGTGTAAGTAGAAACCTGAGCTTCGGGAGTGATTTTAGTTTCCAGGATAGTGCCGCTATTGACTGCGTGATCTAATCCTTTGTAGAGTGGATATAAAAACAAACTAGCTCCCAATAAACCCGCCATCATTACCTTTTTACGGCCAATTCGATCGGATAAGGTTCCGAAAATAACGAAGAATGGCGTGGCACAGGTAACGGCAACAGCCATTACTGTTTGGGCCGAACTATATTCAACATTCAGAATTTTAGTGATGAAAATCTGGGCGTAAAACTGGCTGGTGTGCCAGATGGCTCCCTGACCAATAATGGCTCCAAACATTGCAATTAACATAAGCCGAACATTAGCTTTACTCTTAAAAGCATCCCGTAAAGGAGTTTTGGTAATGTTACCTTCTTTCTTAAGCTTGGCGAACGCGGGGGATTCATCCATATTTCTGCGAATGAAATAGGAGAGGACAACCAGAAAACCAGACAAAGCAAAGGGTAATCGCCAGCCCCATTCGTTGAATACTGATTTTCCTAACGTAAACTGACAGCCGAGAATAACGATAATGGAGATGAAAAAGCCAATGGAAGCCGTCGTTTGGATATAACTGGTAAACTTACCTCTTTGATTATCAGGAGAATGTTCAGCCACATAAGTAGCCGCACCACCATATTCTCCCCCAAGAGCCAACCCCTGCAAAACCCGCAGTACTAAAAGAATAATTGGGGCCAAAATGCCAATAGAAGCGTACTGTGGGATAAATGCGATGGCGAACGTACTGCCGCCCATCAGCATCAGTGTAACCAGAAAAGTATATTTTCGCCCGATCATATCACCTAACCTGCCAAAGACAATGGCCCCGAAAGGACGAGCCACAAATCCGGCTCCGTGGGTGGCCAGGGTACTTAAGAACGCTGCGGCAGGGTTTTCTGGCGGGAAAAACTTGGTAGAAATAATGGCTGCCAGGCTGCCAAAAATGTAGAAATCATACCATTCAATTACGGTTCCGGCGGAAGAAGCGAATATTACTTCCCAAAGACGTTTTTTTGAAGTAATCAGGGGAGACGTTTTACTTTGCATGTGTAGAGGTTTGACTGCTTGCCCGATGGAGCATTTGGTCGAAAAATAAGGTTATTTTGTTAATTTATTCTAGTATTGGAAGAAACTTTTCCGTACGCTTACCCGTCAAATATGTCCCTGATTTCAATCCTGACCCAGCCCGAAGTCCGTTCGTTTATTGCTCAACATCAGGATGAAGACTGGCAACGGTTGCTGCTCTCCGCACACCGTTTTCCGGGGTTACCCATTAAAGAGATTGCTCTGCAAATTCAGTGTAGACAGAAAGCAAAAGGAAAACTGCCTTCCTGGCTAGCGGCTTCTGACGTACTTTTTCCTGGAATCATTCCGCTGGAACAGTGCTCTTCCGAACGAACCGCACGCTGGAAATCTTCCCTGATGCGTGGCGATACTTATGCCGACCTGACGGGCGGAATGGGCGTAGATTTCTGGGCGGCTTCCGCTAATTTTCGAAAGGCGACGTATTGCGAGCAACAAGCTGATTTATTTGAATTGACGAAATGGAATCTTCCTCAGGTTGGGCTTACCGCAGAAGTAAACTGGGTACCGGGCAATGGCGTGGAATGGTTAAAGGAAAGTACTGAAAAACTGGACTGGCTTTACTTGGACCCCGCTCGCCGGAATCAAAGCAATCAGAAAATGGTTTACTTGTCAGACTGTGAACCTAATGTGCTGGAAATTAGAGACCTATTGCTTGAAAAGGCCAATAATGTATTGATAAAACTTTCGCCCATGCTGGATATTGACCTGGCGGTGAAACAGTTACAATGCGTGCAGAAAGTATATGTGATTGCAGTGGAAGATGAGGTGAAGGAATTACTTTTTCAGGTTAGTAATCAACGGACCGAAACGGAAATAGTCGCAGTAAATCTTTTAAAGAACAATCAGGAACAGAAGTTTACTTTTACCAGAGCGGAAGAGCAGTCGGCAAGCCCCCCATTTTCGCAACCCTTAACCTATTTATATGAGCCTAATGCAGCCCTTTTAAAAGCCGGAGCTTTCAAAAGTATTGCCGGAGATTCCTTATACAAACTGGCGGTAAGTAGTCATTTATATACATCGGATAGTTACAAGCCTGAATTTCCCGGACGGATTTTTAAAATCAATGCGGTAACTAAGGCTGATAAAAAGGAAATTCATCGATTAATACCCTCAGGAAAAGCTCATATTACGGTGCGTAACTTTCCAATGGGAGTGGCAGATTTAAGGAAAAAACTGAGTTTAAACGATGGAGGAGAGGTGTATGTATTTGCTACTTCGGATGAAAATCAGAAGAAATTAATCCTGGTTACCGAAAAAGTAAATCCAGAAAAGTTATAGTGAGTCTTTGTACTTATAAATTTAATTTTTCGTTATTAATTAGCCCTTAAATTACTTATTCCGTTAGAGGTATCAACACATCAAATTTACCTTCAAATTAATCCTTTTATGAAAACGAAATTTTTGACTCTTGTCCTTTTGTTAATGAGTAGTGCAGGAGTGTTCGCTCAGGCAGATATTAAACCCGTTCAACAGGACGTAGCTAAAGTGAAGCGAGTAGGTTATTTAATGACTACCAGCGTTGATAGCCGAATTGTAGAACAGGCCTGGAAAAAAAAGCTGGCTCAATACGGACGGGTATTATCGGAACGGGGTGGCGTTTACAAAGTGGAATATGCAAAGGTGCCTTTTTCCGATAAAAACGTACTGATCGTGAGTCAGATCGATTCCAGATCGAAAGGCACAACGCTTTTTCTTTCGGTAGATATGGGGAGTTACGAGTATGCTTCCAGCACTAACAATTACGGTCGTGAAGTAGAGGCCATTCTTCAGGATTTTCACAAAGAAGTGGATTACGAATCACAGGTAAGTGATGCAGATAAGACGCTGAAAGAAGCGACGGATAAACAGAAAGATGTGGTTCGTAAGTCAGAACGAAATCTGCGGAATTTAAAGGATAATCGAGCCGAAAAAACCAAGTTGTTCAAACGTCTGGAAGAGAACGAGAAGGAATTAGCTCAATTACAGGCAGACAGTGTCAGGCTGAGAAGTGAAGTAGAACAGGCTTCGAATTTGCTGCAAGATCAGAAGAAAAATAATGAATCGGTAAAAAGCCGCAAACCCTAATGACTACCTAAGATTTATTCAAGCAAGTTCGTCCGCGACAGTATCGCGGATGCCTGAGAAAAGCGTCTGTGACACTCCATATTACAATCGCTTTTTCACTAAGCTTGCCTGTAAACGTCCAATCCTCTGTCATCTCGAACGCAGGGAGAGACCTTCTGGAGAATGCGGAGGTATCGGGGTTAATAAAGAATTCCTAGATCAAGTCAGTTCGCCTGTAAACGGCAAGTATTTTCCATAACAGAGAGGGCCCGGTTATTAGAACCGGGCCCTCTCTGTTATGGAAAAATTCAAATGTTATTTAATTACGGCATCAATCCGATGAACGACTCCATTGGTAGTAGAAATATTAGATCCTGTAGTAAGGATCTTAGCTTTAGTAGCCGTTGAATCTGCTCCGGCATACAGCGTAATAATACCCGAAGCGTCCCGGCTTACGTTAATTGGGTGATTTCTCCACAAAGTGTTTACCGTATTACTCTTAAAGTTACTGGTAAAAACGCGGTTACTAATGACATGACGGGCAACGATATTTCTTGGGTAATCGCTGCTCAACGTATCTTTAAAATTGCGGAATGCCTCGTTGGTGGGAGCCAGTAATGTATAAGTCCCTTTGGCAATGGAGTCTGTCAGGGTTCTTAACGCGGGCCTTTTCAGTAAGCTATAGAGCGTAGAAAATTCGGGCGTATATCGGATATACTGAATGATATTATGCTGAGAAGTAGAGATAAGATGATCGACTTTATGCAAAATACCATTGGAAGCCTCAAGATCACCACTGACGATTTTAGAACCTCCATTGACGTAAAGAATGGCATCTACGCTCGAAAAATAAACGGGTCGGTTAATAGCCGTAACATGGGAAGAAGAATCCAAGTTTTCTATTTTATATTCTGATACCACAATATGAGGTAAAAGAATAGCTCTGAGTGAGTCCGAAGAAAGGGCATTAATATCAATGCCACTGCTGGAAAAAGCCGCATTAGTGGGGGCTAGCACGGTGTATTTTCCGTGTTCCAGTGTAGTAACCAACTGGGCTTTAGTAAGGGCCGAAACGAAGGTTGATAACTCAGGATCAGCTTTGGCAACCACCATGATGTTGTCGCCGGCTTCTTCATCAATTAACTCGTCCGTGCTTTTTTTGCAACTTACGAGGGCTAATCCTGCTAGTAGGGTAATAGATAATAATCGAAGGGTTGGTACAATACTCAGATTCATTTTCATAGGTTGTACTGTCTGTTTAATCAGTCCTAAAGGTAACGCTTAGAATGGGTTGTAGGTTATGATTTTCCGAATAAGTGGTCAAGCCGTTTAATTACCTTCCCGATAAAACACGCGGCTTACTCGTTCGCCCACGCTGGTCAGGATTTCATAGGGAATGGTTCCGATCCAGGAAGCCAAATCGCGGATGGTAGGGAAGTCGCCGAAGATAATGACTTCATCGCCTTCCGAACACTGAATATCCGTCACATCCACCATACACATATCCATACAAATGTTTCCGACGATGGGGCACAGTTGTCCCTGAATCAGTACTTTACCCGTTCCCCGGCTAAATTTACGGTCATACCCATCCGCATACCCAATGGCAATCGTCGCAATTCGGGAATCACGCGATAAAACACCTTTACGACCATACCCAACCGTTTCGGTTTGGGGGACATTTTTGATCTGAGAAATGATGGTTTTCAGGGTTCCGACGGTTTTCAGATTAAGCTGATCGTCTTCTTTCACGGCGGTTCCGTAGAGCCCTTTCCCTAACCGAACCATATCAAAGCGAGCTTCAGGAAAACGGGCCAGACCGGGTGAATTAGCCAGGTGCCGGATGGGTTGATAGGCAATGAAAGAGGAAATCCGATCCGCCATGTACGTATACCGTGCGATTTGCGTTCGGGTGAAATCGTCAAACTGGGCTTCGTCGGCAGCCGCTAAGTGGCTGAAAATACTGGCTACTTTGATCTCTGGATGTCGCTGTAATTCAGAACCTAACCAATCCAGATGAGATTCTTCAAATCCCAGTCGATGCATGCCCGTTTCGACTTTCAGGTGAATAGAAACAGGTTCCGTGCGGTTCTTTCGGGTACTTAAATATTCTATAAACTCATTCCAGATGCGGGGACTGAAAATCTCTGGTTCGAGGTTGTAGTCTAGAACCTGCTGAAAGTTATCGGGCGAAGTATTTAGTACCAGGATGGGTAACTGAATACCAGCCTGCCGTAAGCGAACCCCCTCGTCAGGATAGGCAACAGCCAAGTAATTGACCCGGTGAAATTGCAGCAAATTAGCTACTTCTTCAATGCCACTTCCGTAGGCGAAAGCCTTCACCATCACCATTAGCTTGGTTTGGCGACCAATTTTTTCCCGGAAATAATTCAAATTATGGGATAAGGAATCCAGGTTTACCTCCAGAACGGTACCGTGCGTTTTCAGGGAAAGTTTACGGATGATATCCTCAAAATGATAGGTTCTGGCTCCTTTGACCAGCACCACACTTTCGGTAAAATCAGTGGTACGGAATCTGCTCAGAAAGTCTTCAGTGCTTTCAAAAAACTTGGCGGGTAAAGCAAAAACCATCTGGTTGCGTTGCAAAGCAGGTCCGATGGCAATGAGCTGATTAACGCCTTTATCTTTCAGTAATCGGGCAATCTGTTCGTACAATTCCGCTTCGGGCATGCCAGATTGCAATACATCCGACAGAATGACAACCTTATGCGGACGTTCGTGCTGGTTTGACAGGAAGTCCAGAGCCATTTTTAGCCCCGCCCAATCATTGTTGTAGCTGTCGTCAATCAGGTAACAGTCGTTAATCCCCTCCTTGAGTTCCAGACGCATGGAAACCGGGCGAAGGGCATAAATTCGACGCTGAATTTCTTCATCTGAAACGCCGAATAACCGTAGAATGGCAATGCAGTGATTCAGGTTCTCCCACCACGCCGAACTAATGTTACTTTGGGTAGTAAAGGAATGCCAAGAATCCTTAGTAGACCAGCCAATGATTTGGCAATTCGCGGGAAGAAAGTCGGCTAATTCGGCAGTGATTTCCTCGAAATCCCGGCAATAGACGAACGTTTTTACGTGACGGAACAACTCCAGCTTTTCCCGGATCTTCTGTTTACGATCCGTAAAAGCTTCATCGTGAGCCGTACCAATGTTGGTAAAAATCCCGATTGTGGGTTGAATAACGGCCTCCAGTCGGGCCATTTCGCCGGGCTGGGAAATGCCCGCTTCAAAGATACCCAGTGTATCGTGCGAATCAAGCGGCCAAACCGAGAGGGGAACTCCTAACTGGGAATTATAACTCTTGGGACTACGACAAATGGTAAACTCGGGGCTCAGAAGCTGAGCCAGCCATTCCTTAACAATGGTTTTCCCGTTAGAACCCGTAATGCCAATAACTGGAATATCGAATTGTTTTCGGTGCTCGGCTACTAATTCCTGTAAGGCATGGATCGAATTAGCTACCCGATGAAAGGTAGCTTGAGGAAATAAATCAGTCTGAAAATCAGGCGATTCAACTACAAACTCCCGAACGCCTTTGGTGTATAATTCGGCGATGAATTTGTGCCCATCGTGATGCGGCCCGCGTATCGCAAAAAAAACAGATTCAGAAGGACTGGTTAACTGACGGCTGTCAGTAAGTAAATAACGAGCGGAAGTATTCATGGCAATCAAAAGACGTACGAAGAAAGGGCAAAGGTAATAGAGTTTTCAGTTTTCGGTTGACAGTTTTCAGGTTTGCTACCAAGTCTCAACCACAGAGTTGCACTGAGTTTAGCACAGAGTAACTCCGAGTTTTCTTTTGTGAAACTCTGTGGTTAAAATCTAAACCGAAAACTACTCAAATCCACTTTTTGACCCGGAACCAGGCTAGCATGGCTATGACCATAACAGCCATTAGTCCTAAGGCGAAAGGATAGCCGTATTTCCAGTGTAACTCAGGCATGAACTCGAAATTCATTCCGTAGATACCCGCAATAAACGTTAAAGGCATGAAAATCACGGAAATGATGGTAAGCACTTTCATGATGTTGTTCAACCGGTTACTGATGGTAGAGTTATACAATTCCATGAGGCCCGTCATCTGATCTCGGTAGATTTCAATGGTTTCATTCACCTGATTAATGTGGTCGTATAAATCGCGGAGGTATAACTCGGTATTGCTGGAAATAAGTGACTTATCCGTTGAAGGGACTTCCCGGGTCAGGGCCAGTACAATTTCCCGCAATGGAGCCACCACTTTCCGCATCACACCTAATTCGCGTTTAACCGTGTACACTTCCTGAATGTGCTTTTGCTGAGCTTTTTGAAAAAGGGCTTCTTCGAGGTTCGCCAGATTCTCTTCTACGCAGTCCAGCACCCGAAAATACTGATCGACTATCACATCGGCCAGGGCATAGAGCAGGTAGTCGGGCCCGTTTTGACGGGTTTTCCCAGCTCCGGCTTTGATTCGTTGGCGAATGGTTTCGAAAATATCGCGGGTTCGTTCTTCCTGAAAGGAAATGACCCAATTCGGACCAAGTACGAAGGAAACATGTTCGGGTTCTACTTCACGAGTGACAGGATTGTATTTAATCCATTTCATCACCAGAAATAGGGTATTATCTCCATAAAAGTCGAATTTGGGTTTTTGCAGGGTATTCAGAATATCCTCCAACATCAGCGGATGCAGGTCATAAATCCGTCCGACTTGTTCAATGAGATCGGGTTTGTGAATACCATCAATGCTGAGCCAGGTAATAAAATCGGGATTAGGCGAGGGACCGACATCAGCCATGCTTTTAACCGATACGATTTGCTGTTCAGCCTTATTGAATACCGTTCGTATGATTTGAACATGATCGTCCAGGGGAGGACCAATGTATTCGAGTGTACCAGGAGAAGTACCTAAATTTTTACGTTCAAATTTATGTTTGCGAGAGGACATAAGTGCCAATTGAAATGCTCTGGAGCGATAGAAATCGAAAGTCGGTTAACGCTTAAAGACTTAGAAAAACATGTACCATTTTTATAAAGCAGCAGGCGTTTTTGTAAGTAGAAAAACTTTGTTTACTAACGAACGTTAGGGGTTGATTTCATGTTTTATCTGGAAAGGCATAACATTTTTCTAAATCCATCTATGAAAGCATCATTGCTAAGTTTACTACTGGTTATCTCCACAGTGATGATGGGAAGCTGCCAGTCACAATCAAAGGATAAGCCTAAAAATATGGAAGTGAAAACGAAAAACCCTTATTATTCCCGGACGGATACTACGAAACTTCATGTATCGAATGCGGAGTGGAAGAAAGTTCTGGAACCTGAAGTGTATGTAGTGGCTCGTGAGGCTGCCACGGAATGGGCTTTCCGTGGAAAGTACTGGAACTTCACGGGTGTAGGTACTTATTACTGTCGGGCTTGTGGCAACGCTTTATTCAAGTCAGACGCCAAATTCGCCAGTAGCTGTGGCTGGCCCAGTTTCTTTGAAACAATACGACCTCATAGCGTTTTATACAAAGAAGATCATTCGCACGGTATGCACCGCATTGAAGTGTTATGTGGACGTTGCGACGGGCACCTGGGACACTTATTTGATGATGGTCCGGCTCCCACTCACAAACGTTATTGCATGAACTCGGTAGTGCTTGATTTTGAACCTGACGATGCTTCGCAGCAAGCGGCTAAATAATGGTTGCTAGATTTGGTAAGTTATGAATAACAGAAGGCCTGAAAGTAAATCTTTCAGGCCTTTATGATTTAGTAACGAAGCGGAATTACTTCATGTTGTGATACACGTTCTGAACGTCATCGTCTTCTTCAAGTCGCTCAATGAGTTTTTCAACTTCCAGGGCTTCTTCTTCCGAAAGTTCTTTCGAGTCGTTCGGGATTCTTTCGAATTCTGCTCCCTGAATTTCGTAACCGTTTTCTTCCAGGTATTTCTGTAAGCCGCCGAAAGCAGTGAATTCTCCGTAGATAATAACCTGATCGGTCTCCTGATCAAGGAATAACTCTTCGGCACCAAAATCGATTAATTCTAACTCCAGTTCTTCAATATCCAAACCGGGTTTATTGGCAATTTTAAATACCGATTTACGGTCGAAGATAAAATCAAGCATGCCGGAAGTACCCATGCTACCACCCAGCTTGTTGAAGTAACTGCGTACGTTTGCCACAGTACGGTTGGTGTTATCAGTGGTGCATTCCACCAGAACTGCTACGCCGTGAGGGCCGTATCCTTCGTATACTACTTCTTTGTAATCTTCCTGATCCTTAGCTGTAGCCCGCTTGATGGCACGATCTACGTTCTCTTTAGGCATGTTCGCCGCTTTCGCATTCTGAATCATCGCCCGCAAACGCGAGTTAGCGGTTGGATCTGAGCCACCACTTTTTACTGCCAGCGTAATATCCTTTCCAATTCGGGTAAAGGTTTTGGCCATTTGGCCCCATCGTTTGAACTTACGGGCTTTTCGAAATTCAAAAGCTCTTCCCATACTAAGTAGTGAATCGTTAGTGATTTTGTCAGATTTGATGAATCCGGGTTTTAGAGGAGTTACCCAAATCTGATTTTCTGCAAAAATACATGATGAGAGCTGACTTATGAAATGGGATTTTTATTCACTGGAATAGTCTTTTCTTTTTCATAACCAGAATCAACATAAATCTGTGTATCATGAATCCGGATAAAGAAAAAGAACAGGATCCTTATCATGTCCCTCAGCATGATCTGGAGTGGCAGGAAGATAATCAACATAAGCATCATTACGAACACCTGGAAAAACGCGACCCCGAGAAGGGTTACAGCACTGATCCGGGTCAGGGAGATCCGGGTGTAAGTTACCCGTTACGCGACGAAGACACCGACCGAATTACGCAGGACCCGGTAGCCGATGCAGAAAACCTGAAAGAAAGTTACGAAATGGCTCACAACGAGGGAGAATCCCAGGAACAGGAAAAAACGGTTCAGGAGCCAATCGATCAATCCGAAACCGTTCAGTCTGATAAGAGCGAAACTGACGAAGAGACGAAAGGACTGTAAGTCATCAAGAGGACTGGTAATTTACCAGTCCTTTTTTGTGCTTTAAATATATAGAGACGTGATTGATCGCGTCTGGGGGGGTATACGGTTCGTCCGAGACGCTAAACGTCGGAAACGCGGATTAATGGAGAAAAGTACATTACATTATTGTTGGCAGCCCTTTAGTGAAATTGAATACCCGCAGTCGCTCGGCTCTAGCCTGGTGAGGCTATAATTTGGTAAGCCTCTGGCCGATGTTAACCAGGGCGTTTTGTGTAGGAAAGCGTTTGCACCGTATTGGCTAGAGCCGAGCGACTACACAAGAAACGAGCCTCGAATGGATCATGAAAAAAGGGGCTGACACCTGTGCCAGCCCCTTCGCTAATATGTTAGAAAATCTCCTGCCGAAAGAATAGATCAACAAAAGTTATTCCCAGTCCAAATCAATGTGACGTTGGTAACCCTCATCATTGCCTTCGTGAAAGGGAAGAAACACCCGCCAACGACCATTGCGGTATCGAGCAGAGATATGTTCCACGTCAACGTCACTGGGAATAATCAAGTCTCCTAGGGTGAAGGGTAAAAAGCTTTCTACCTCTTCATCTTTTTCTATTTTCAAAACAGGATGCAACGTATATAACCAAAGGTGTCCGTCTTCAACGTCAACCTGTAAATCATCGGGATCAACTCCCGGCATCTTTACGAATACTTCATAACCACTCTCTCCACGGTTAACCCAGACTAATGATTCAGCCCGCCCTCCGTTGAGTGTATTCGCAAAGTCAATATTAGCAAGAATTTCTTTCGGTATTGAGATTTGAGATTTCATGGCTTTAATGAATTTTAGTGGGTAAAGTTAAAATACCCTACCAGAACCCTAGAGAAGCCATAATGACATTGGAATGGGGAATATAATCTACGTATTTTTTGAAAGAATGTAATTATGACAGGCTGAGGTTGAGCTAGATAACAAAAACGTCCGCTTTTTAGGGCGGACGTTCTGTTTTGTAGATTTCAGGAGACTAGTTACCTCGTTGCTGCCGTATGTAAGAATCACGATTCGTGTTCAAAAGCGGAGCATCGTTGTAAAGCGATTTCCAGGAATTATCTTTCAAGGCCCCATTCTTGATGTCCTTAATCATACTTGCCCAGGCAAATGGATTAAAGAAAGGAATGGTGTTGGCAAAACCTTTATTGGCATTATAACTGGTAATCTGTCGCTGAGATTCCTGGAAAGAAGCACTAGGACCGTCTCCCTGCATTACCGCCATGCGACGAAGGTAATCAGGGTCAGTATTACGAGCTAAAGCTTCACGTTCTCGAGCATCGGGAAGATTCATCGCGAGAAACTCCTTTTTAAACTCTTCGTAGTTCCGAAACGGATAAATCTTTACTTCCCGCAGGGTAATAGCATCTTCCCGCAGCACGATTTTGGCTGAGTAAGAAGCTTCATGATAGTTCTTAGGAATGATCAGGTATTGGCGGCGGTAACCGGTATAACTGAAAATGATACTATCACCGGGAAAAACGGGTAAGCTAAAATAACCGTTGTTAGTGGTGGCGGTACTCCCGCCAGACTTAGGAATCCAGATGGTAGCTCCGGGCAAAATTTCGGATTGCTTTCCACCCACAACAACTCCAGAGAACTGAATGGTTTTCACTTGACCCTGAGCAAAGCCTGACTCGTTGGATAAGAACACGAGTAAGAACGCTGAGAGTACTATAAATAATCGGTTAGTCATTCGGTATAGGTGATTACCTTTGGCAAACATATCTATAAACAAATGTATTGATTTTCGACGAGTATTCATGGCTGTTATGAGATTTTAGGAAATGAATTCCCATAAAGATCAGGCAATCTACGAAGCTTGCTGTACGAAAGCTGTGCCAGGCCCTAACGCTCTGTTTAAACCAATACAGAGGCATGATGCAAAAAAACGCCCGAAGGATGCATGGCTTCGGGCGTTTTTATGACTTTTTACTAAACCGACTTTAGCCCGTTCTGTAAACAGTCCAACCTCAATGGTCTACTATTCTTTATAGAAGTTGTAAATCAGTGAAACCTGAACCGTTTGGTTGGTAAAGGTAATGCCGGGTTCACTGGTGATGAGGTTATTAAATCCGCGACTATACCGAAGCCCCAGGCTTACTTTGTCAGCAGCATCCATGAAATCGTAGCGTAAACCTGCCGTGAATCCATAATCTGTACGATTGTCAGGACCGCGAGGCGTGCTATTGGGTCCGTTCAGAGCATAAGCGTATTCAGGGCCTGCTTCGATGGTTAATCCTTCCGTGATGATATACCCCAAAACGGCGGCTGCCGAGGCATAATAAAAAGTATTACGCGTGATGGACGTACCTGTCTTAAAAGAACCACCTCGCTGGGTAAGTACTACTTCCGGCTGAATCACGAATTTGTTGAAGCGTTGGCGATAGAATCCACCCAGGTGCAAGCCCGAATTAAAACGAGAGACTACGTCACTTTGAGGCGTACGAATGGTATTACCAGAACTCAAACCGGCTTTCAGACCAAAATGGGGTTTTAAATGTAACACCTGAGCTGAGCCATTAGTTGATACTAAGCTAATGAAAATCAGGGACAATAGGAGGGGGAGTTGTCGAAGCATCTGCCGATGGAATTCTAAATTTTAATCACAAAACAAAAGCAAAACGCTCAGATGGTCAAATTCTATATAAGAAAGCTGCTGAACCGTTCGGGTTTTCTGTCCACCATCCCCGCGTTTTGAATTAAAAGGTAGATGCAAATGGGACCTTTTTCGTTGCATGGCCCGATGAAAAGACAAACGCCGTTCTATTCAAAGACGCAACTTTATCGCGTTTGGCTGGGAGACGGGAATCATTGGGATAGTAACAAAGGCGGCTTCTACCCAGACGCGATGAATTCGCGTCTCTACTATGAATATCCATCTGCCCTGATTGTTGTCCAGATGGATATGGCTGGTGAAGACACCAGCCAGGGCAGGAGACTTTAATTTTATGGTCTGTCCTTATACCATTGGGTATAACGAATAGGGCTTTGCGTTCGGGCGGGCTTCGGAGTACAAAGTTTCAATTTATTGCTAAAATTCATTAGATGAACAAAACTCCAAGTTTGCACGTCACCCCGCCTGACGCAAAACCCTTGTTAGGTGCTGTGGTTTTGTCTGTATGTCGTAAGTTTTTCAAGTGTCTCTAATATGTTGTCGGGTAATTTACCTTCAAAATACTCAAAGATAAGTGGGTCGCCCTGTAGATAATGACTAACTAGTTGAATCCATTCGTCTATCGTTACTTGTCCGTTTACCTTAAATAGCTTTTGAGAAAGAGTTTTTAATTGCAAACTGTTCTTGTTATTATGATTAAAGTCGTTGTCTCGTCTTTGATAATATTCTTCTTCGGTATAAAAATGAATAGCACCATCAAAATGCCTGAATGTCCCTGCGTGGTTGTCAAATTCAGCGTGTAAATATTTTACTGGATAGTATTCCTTTCCGTTTTTAATAATTCTGCTTTTGTCTGCTTTAAATTCTTCTGCTTGGAAAACCTTAATTCCATTTTTAGATGTCCATTTTATATCAAGAGAATATGTATTACCAAAGAAGAACTCAATGTCAAATTGTTCAAGTCCAAACGGTGGGCGAAGTTTAACAATTCCGTCTTCAATGTCAGAAATTGTTTTTTTGAATTTAGCACCATACCAAGTGTCAAACTCCATATACATACGATTGTCAACATTAATTCTTACTCTGTCACTGTCAATCGCAATATATTTTTGAATGTTGTCTTTGTCATAGCCCCAATAAATGTCTATAAAGCGTGGTGCAAAGTTGCTGTTTTCGTAATGCCCTCGTCTGAAATATGGGTGAGCCATTACCATATATTTGTCTGAGTAGTAATAACCCGAAGCAAAGCGTTCTTTTTTGAACTCTTTGTCTAAAACACTTACTTCTACTAATTCTTCTTTGTCTGTAGAAATTTTATCATTTAGGAGATGAACTATGTTTGGATATGTCGCTACAATTCCAATAGTCTGGACATAATCAAAGTTGTCTTGGGTTAGTTTTATTTGTTTACTGTCGCAATAGTCAATGAAAGACTGGATAAGAGATGAGTTTTGGGTCAGCTCTTCCATTCGTTCTTCAAATTGTTGCTGTTGATAGCGTTTTAATATATCGTTTTCGTTATCCATTTTTAGTAACTGTTCGTTGTCGCACTACCATAGCATCTAACGGTTTGCGGCTTGGCGAAGGTGGCGATTTTTACCACAAATCGTTGATGCGGAGTACCAATGTTTGATTAACCCCAAATGTGTCTGCGGAGAACGAAACCGCCACTTTTGCCAAACCGCTCTTATGTGCCGTTTTTCTTTTCATCCTAAGTAAGTTGGTTTGTGTTGTTTCGTTGAAGTTCCGACAATGTTGTTTGCTTTTAATGTTGTCGCTGGAAGTCGTGTAGAATTATAAAGGTTGTTCGTATAAACTTTGGTAAACCAATAAACTTGGTCAACAATTTTATTAAAGTCGGTGTTTCCAAATTTATGTTTTATGATAATCGGACTAATAACTGCACTGTATTCTTCTGCTTGAATGTTTGTTACAAGGATTGAATATTGGTGTTCATTGTCTTGATAGGAACTTCCTGATGATGGGTTAATTGCAATTCCTTTCTCGTCTTTCATTGCAATGACTGGAAAGCCTGATTTGATTATTTCAACTATATCAATTGTTATTTCTCCCCAAACATTGCGAATAGCATTTGTCAATACAGTAATGTCTGTGGAATGAAGTTTTCCGTCACGATGAATAACAATATATTTTGGTTGTTGCAACCTGCCTTTTGTAAGAATGCCTGCAAGTTTTTTGAAAGCAGTTATGCAGTGGTTTTCAATTAAGTTTTCCTTTCTTGGAATTTGCTTTACGATATAATTTCCTATCAAAAGTCCACGGTGGTCAAAAATTACAGTTGCTAAGTTTGAAAATTTTTCTTCTCCGTGTGTTGTATGTCCTAAGTCAATGCCAATAAAATAACCACTTTCACCTGTGTGAGTGTCAGCAATTGCAGCAATTACACCGCCTAATTTTTCAAGACATTTGCAAACGAAGTTTGAAAGTTTTGCTCTGTTTTGCCTGTTGTCAGAAGTGTCGCCTTGATAGATTTGTAATTTAAAATTTTTGAGTGGTTCAAAAAAATCTCTCGGCATTTGGTATTTGCAAAACACCGCAATCATTGTTTTGTTAGTTTGTGTCCGAATTATTTCTTGAACTTGCTCACGATTAATTTCTGCATTCTTGTCAATTGTAATTGATGGAAGAATATTAAAATGGGAAGAACCTTTATTGAATGTGCTTACAAGCTCTTTAAATATTGAAATGTTCAAGTTATCGCAAACAATTGGAAGTATATTCCAATCACTAACTGGTTTGTAAATTCCATTGTAGAAACAAGCACTTTGAACATTTGATTTTGAATAAATGTCGTTTGGGTTGGTAAACAACTTTGTAATGTATGGATGTTTCCAACCCTCTTGTTGTTCAACTTTCGCTTTTAGAGTTAACGGTAAGGTGAATTGATTGATTTGTTCAATTAGGCTTTCCTTTTTAAGAAATATTGCAATTAGTTCATCCGCTGCAATATCGTTTCGTGTGTATTCCAAACGGAGTCCAAATTTCGTTTGTGTTTTTGAATGTATCGTAACATTCTCTGATTGGCTACCAACTAGTAAATTGTTTTTTGTTTCCAATTCAAGAACATTCACCTTGAAATATTTTTCCTCTGATAATTTGAGGAAGTCAGGAAGGTTAATATTGTCAAGAACTGGATTAATAAACTTGATTGCATTCTTCAAATTTTTTGAAGTATTTTCAGTTACATTTCCGAATATATCAGGAGAATAGTTTGCTAAAAAATGATAATCAAAAGTTGCTATGAAGTGTGCGTTGCCTGTAAGTATATCATCCAACTTCTTGGTTAGGTTCTTATCAAGTAAATCAAATTTTTTTCTATAAAACTTTTCTCCATTAACCAAACTAAACTCCATTTCGTCTGTGTTGGAATTATTTTTATTGGTCGTTTTCAAAAGACTAATAAAAGGTTTGTCAACGGGTGATTTGCTCCCAATAATTTTTGAAACAGGTAGAATATGAATTAAGTAATGTCCTGTTGGAAATACTTCAATGTTGAACTCAATTGCTTTGAGTAAATGAAATGGATATAAATCAACTGTTTCAATCGT
Organism: Siphonobacter sp. SORGH_AS_1065; assembly: GCF_030818595.1. Taxonomy (NCBI): domain Bacteria; kingdom Pseudomonadati; phylum Bacteroidota; class Cytophagia; order Cytophagales; family Cytophagaceae; genus Siphonobacter; species Siphonobacter sp. SORGH_AS_1065. The sequence goes on along the minus strand of NZ_JAUTAM010000004.1, from coordinate 4,490,707 downwards.
AAAAACATTTTGATTAAGATGTTGCTTATAATGCTTGGACAATTCTTCTTTCAGAAGTGTCGCAATTAGATTTGAGATAAGTTGAGTGTTTTTGAACGGGGCAGAAATTGTTTTTGAACCATTTATACGATATTGTTTTGTGGATTCGTCAGCAAGTTTGGAAAATGTAAAAAAGCAAGTGTCTTCAATATCGTAAAGTAGAAAGCCCGATTTCTTTTCAAGCCAATATTTTAGTTTGTCTTTTTTTGTCTGATCTTCAATAACCCAATCCAAATAGTCATATCGTGATAAGGTTATGCTGTCAACAAAACCTCTTCTTGTCGTGAGAAAAGCTTCCGCCATAAGGTCAATTTTGTTTTGTTGTTTGCAAGTCGTTTCTGTTTATTTACTATTGTCCGTTCAAATTTGCACTGTCGCTCCTAAAATGGCACATAACTCTCAAATAAACGAAAGTTTTGTCGTACTTTTTGTATTGTTTGGTGTTAAAACAATATTTTGTTGTCCTATTCTTGTCGTACTTTTGTATTATTCAAGTTTGTACGCCTAAGGATAAGATTTTTCTAACCTTAATCCAACTTATTTTTAGTTCATCAAAAGGGCTCTGTATTTTCTCAAGCGTTCTGTTACTTACGTGGGTATATCGTGGGGTGGTTTTTATGTCGTTATGCCCTAGCAACTCTTGAATAAGTTTAACCTGTTGTGCGGATTAAAAGCTACCGCATGTTTTAAAAGATTTAAAGGCTTATTTTTATTAAAATTGATCCAATAAAGTATAGTAATACCACTAATTTTAGAACAAAGTCCATCGAAGGATTTAGCGTACGAGCGTCTCATGCTCTGGTTGGTGTCCCCACCAACCACTAGGCTACTAATTAATGGCTGGTGAGGACACCAGCCAGGGCGGAAGTGACGAAAACCGCCTGTACCCAGACGCAATGAAGTTGCGTCTCTAGTAGAAATGCTTGATTGCTATGCGTTTGGGGATTGGTAATAATCCGCTCTAGTTGGTGAGGACACCAACCACTAGGCTATGAATGGCTGGTGAAGACACCAGCCAGGGCAGAAGATCTGTCCAGTCTGTGGCCATTCTTGTTGAACCCCTCTGGTTTTATATGATCTGCTTCAAAGCTAAAAACCGCTTTCTAACGTTGGCAAACTAGTTGAGGAAGAACGTAGCCACCGGCTCTAACCCTGCAAGGGTTAGAAAACTCAAAACTCAAAACTCAAAACTCAAAACTCAAAACTCAAAACTCAAAACCGCAACGGCGGCCGCTCAAAACTGGTACAATTCTTTCGCCCATTTAAGACTTAATCTTCAGCTATGAATATTCTATGGTTTCAACGAGATCTTCGACTAGCAGATCATGCCCCATTGCAGGCTGCCATTGAAGCGGGGCAACCATTGTTGCTGTTGTACTGCTACGAACCCGCTTTGTTAAGTGAAGGTCACTTTAACCCCCGGCATGGACGATTCATTATGGAATCGTTACAAAACCTGAACAGCATACTGAAAAACTCGGGTATTGTGCTACACGTCTTCCGAAACGATTTTCTGGCCGTTCTAAAGAAGATTCATCGTCGCTACGGTGTAGGTTGTGTGTTTTCTTATCGGGAAAGGGGGCTTAACGTTCTTGAGCATCGAAATGCAGCAATTGAGGCTTTCTGTGATGAAAACGAAATTCAGTGGCACGCTTCTGAACCGCTGGAGGAGTTACCACTAGCGGCTGACTGGAAAAAATTCTGGCAAAAAGAAATGAAAAAGCCAGTGATGATCCCTGATCTATCCAAACTAAAGCCTGCTTCGGTTAGTATTGGGTTTATTGAGGAACTAGCCGTTATTGATACACCCGACCATTATCACATTCCAGATTTTCATTTTCAGCGAGGAGGGCCAGAACAGGCAGAAGACTGGTTAAACAGCTTTCTGAAAATCAGGGCTGTGCAGTACCTTGAAGCCGATAACAACCCTTATTTAAGTCGCTATAATGCGAGCCGTTTGTCTCCGTACATTTCCTGGGGAAATATTTCGGTTCGGCAAGTGTTTCAGGCGAGCCAACAGGCCATGAAGGAAGGGTTTTACCCCAAGGCTTTAAAAGAATTCCTTACGCACTTATACAAGCGAGATCACATCCTGTTCACTACTCATCAAGGGTATGCCTGTGATAGTGAAGATTTGGGGACTACTGCCGATGAAAATCAGCAAAGGTTATTCGATCGCTGGAAAACGGGGACGTTGGGTTTCCCGCTGGTAGATGCCGCCATGCGATGTCTGCTGGAAACGGGTTACCTCATCCCTCGTTTACGATCCTTATTACGCTCGGTTTTAAAACAAAGGTTACCTGAGTTTGAAGCCAGGGGTTTATGCTGGCTGGCTCAGCATTCACTCGACTTTGAACCTCGACTCTTTTATTATTACGCTTCGCAGCCGCTCGGTTCCAGAACGTTTTTGAACCCCGTTAAAGAATCACATACCATGCCTTCCAGCATTCACTTTATGCGAATTTGGTTACCTGAGCTGGTGGCATTACCTCCCCGATTTTTACATGAACCCTGGTTACTCAAACGAGCAGATCAAAACAGATACTCGGTTTGGTTGGGAAGTTCCTACCCAGTACCGCCTAAAGAATGGATTCCTCGAAGAATGCGTAAGAAAAAGTTACAAAGCAGATTGTTAAGCAGTTAATAACGTTTATTGGTAATGAATTGGAAAACAGATTCTTGTCATTAGTTTATAAAAGAAGCTTTATCTAATCAGTTGATTAGAGGGTACAGAAAGGAATAGTTGGAACGGCTTTTTCTTTCAATTGAAAAAACAACTATTACAATGGGAGAGGGAACAGCAGTTTTTCTAGAACAGGCCGCTCAACGTTTTGATTTCAGTGCTAGTGCCGTAGATCAAATCTGGCACGGTTTGTTACGTTCAAAAGGTCGGCAAGTACAATTCAATTCGCCCGAGCTGGGTGGTCAGGGACAATGGCAAAATGGAATGCTCATGATCACTGACTGGAATAATCATAGTCTTAAAACTCGTTTGCTGGGATTGATTAACGAGCTCGCTCCGAGAGCCGTTTCACAGGAGATGGCTTATGAGACATTACACGCAGGTGAGACGATTTCCCGACAGGAGCAGTCTTCTACTGGGCTAGGTACCCAGGAGGCAACCACCGCCGAGCCTGAAAAGACACCAATGGGGGGCTGGCAGGGCACGCAAAATGGCGTTTCCTATGTGTTTTATCCCGAGCAATCTTTATTGGTTCTTAACTCCGGCAAACGTTACAGTACAGCCCCTTACTTTGTGCTGGGACTGGGTCAGAACCTGCAACAGGGAAAGAACACCTTGGTATTATTAACGGATCAGGGGGAGATACCCGTTGACGAGTTAACACAGATCGATTAATCACTAAACTTTATAAATGATATGTACCAGGCTAATGAATTAACACAAGAAGACGAGTTAGTAAGAGCCTCCTTATCTCCAGAAGAAGATGAGGTAGACGAAGAGTTAGATGAAGATCTGGATGATGAAGAATACGAGGAAGAAGATCTAACCGTTTATGATGACGAAGAAGACCCAGAGCTAACAGACGATGAAGCCGTTATTGAGGAAGACTTCCCCGATGATTCCAACATTGTGATTGGCGATGATGAAATCGACGAAATTGAGCAGATGGATACCCGCGATCAGGGTGTCTCAAAGCCTCATCCCTCGCAGGAATATTACGGAGACAACACGCTGACCAATACCAATTAGAAACTACGTTTGCAGACAAACGTCAGGTAGCCTCATCAATGCAGTTGATGAGGCTTTCTTTTTACCCATCAAAAAAGTAGAAATAAAATCTATTTTAAACATTTATTCACACCTTTAGGTTAGTTAGGCACTTATTTTAGCTCAGGTGTTTGCTCTATTCTAGAAACTTATCAGATGAAAAAGGTGCTGGATTTCGTCCTGTTGATGGCAGAAGACGATTCCGATGATCGGGATTTATTCCGGGAGGCTCTCGAACAGTATTACCAGGTCAACGACATTCGTTTTGTGTCAGACGGACAGGAGTGTTGCGATTACCTGAAACGAAAGGGTCGTTACGAAAATCCTGAAGACAGTCCTCGCCCGGGCTTCATTTTACTAGACTTGAATATGCCCCGCAAAAACGGCAAAGAGGTATTGAAAGAGCTGAAGAATGATCCTGATTTAAAGAAAATTCCGGTGGTGGTATTAACCACATCGCACGCCCCCAAAGACATTCAGGATACGTACGACATAGGCACTAACTCTTATCTGGTTAAGCCGAGCTCGTACACTGAGACACTGAGTATGGTTGAACATTTGGGGAAATTCTGGTTTAATACCGTTAAACTTCCTCCCTGCGGATAAAGCAAAAGGACGATGCCTAGAAGTGAAGAGAGGCATCGTCCTTTTTTATTAGGCATTTACCACGTCACCCCCGTTTGGATGTAGCGTTTGCCCCGTCATGTAACTGGCATCTTCGGAAGCCAGAAAAACGTAACACGGACCCACTTCACAGGGTTGCCCGGCTCGGCCCAGAGCGGTATCTTTTCCAAATTTTTCAACTTTATCAGCCGTAAAGGTGGCCGGAATCAAAGGCGTCCAGATTGGACCGGGAGCAACGGCATTGACTCGAATGCCCTTCTCTGCCAGTTGCTGCGAGAGCGAACGAGTAAAGGAAGTAATGGCTCCTTTGGTAGAAGAGTAATCCACTAAGCCTCCGCTGCCCCGAAAAGCCGTTACCGAAGTGGTATTAATAATGCTACTACCGGTCTTCAAGTAGGGCAAAGCGGCCCAGCTAAAGTGGAAGAAAGAGAAAATGTTCGTCCGAAAAGTACTTTCCATTTCTTCGGGACTCAACTCCTGGAAAGATGTATGAGGGTGTTGTTCGGCGGCGTTATTGACCAGAATATCCAGTTGCCCTAACGTCTGAACGGTCGTCTGGACGGCTGCTTTGCAAAATTCCGGTTGCTGGACATTCCCCTGAATCAATAAACAACGGCCACCTTCCGCTTCCACGAGTTCGCGAGTATCGTAAGCGTCTTCGTTCTCTTCCAGGTAAACAATAGCTACGTCAGCTCCCTCGCGGGCGTAATGAACCGCCACGGAGCGACCAATGCCACTATCACCACCCGTAATCAGGGCTACTTTCCCTTTTAATTTTTCTGACCCTCGATAGGAAGCCCGGATGAAAATTGGCTTAGGGTTCATTTCCGTTTCCAGACCCGGTTGATGACTTTGCGTTTGAGCGGGTGTTTGCGTTTCCATATGCGTTTTATTTTTGGTTGGAACCGCCAAGAGCTAAAAAACAGTACCCAATCGCTCTATGAAAATCTGGAATTGTACCCTAATCATACGGGGAAATGTTACCACAATTTGAAAAAAACGCTGAATAGTGGCCTTATTAATGAATTGGTATCGATTTTTTAGTTCATCAAGCAACCTGTCTGCCTAAGAAAATATTGTCTTTTATTAAGATAAAAGCCTATACGTGCTAGCAACCCAAAATGAGTCATAAATCGTCTTTACTATGAATAGTAACAAGCTCTTTTCTGATTTGATTGATACTCTACCTGTTCGTCGAATTGCTTTTCTGGGAGATTACTTCCCTCGTCAGTGTGGAATCGCCACCTTTACGCATGATCTGAGAACGTATTTTCAAAAACGTTACGAAGATCTGGACACGTTTGTAGTGGCCGTTGAGGATCATCCCGGAACCTATGATTATCCCGCTGAAGTAAAGTATACCTTCGACCAGAACAGTAGGTCAGCTTATTTGGAAACAGCTAAATATTTAAATGAGTCGGGTGTAGAAGCCCTTTGCTTACAACATGAGTACGGTATTTACGGTGGGGAATCGGGTGAGTACATCATTGATTTGCTCAATCGGGTAAAAATGCCCGTCATTACCACCTTGCATACCGTTCTTCAGGACCCTTCGCCCTCACAGGACCGCGTGTTGCGTCAAATTGCCGAACGCTCTTCGTTTCTGGTGGTAATGTCCGAAAAAGGACGTCAGTTTCTGGAAACGATTTATGAAATCAGCCCTGAAAAAATTGCGGTTATACCTCATGGCATCCCCGACGTTCCCTTCTCTAATCCCGATGATTTTAAAAACAAATTCGGGCTGGAAAATAAAAAGGTAGTATTAACCTTCGGGTTAATCTCTCCTAATAAAGGTATCGAAACGGCTATTGCCGCTTTACCTGCCGTAGTAGCTAAACACCCGGAGTTAACGTACGTAGTGCTGGGAGCTACGCACCCTAACCTGATTCGGGAGCGTGGTGAAGAATATAGAAACAGCCTTATCAAACTGGCTGAAGATTTAGGAGTAGCCGAACACGTTCAGTTTCATAACCGCTTCGCCGAGCTTGAAGATTTACTTCAGTATCTGGAAATGGCGGATGTATACTTAACCCCTTACCTGAATGCCGCCCAGATTACCTCGGGAACGTTGGCCTATTCGGTAGGCTGTGGTAAAGCCGTGGTGTCCACGCCTTACTGGCATGCCGAAGAATTATTGGCTAATAACCGCGGCATACTGGTACCCTTTGGTTCGTCTGAAGCCATCGCTGAAGCTCTGATTCATATGTTTGATGATCCACAATATCGTCAGGAAATGCGGGAGCGGGCTTATGAATTCAGCCGTCCGATGGTATGGCGGGAAGTGGTAGGCAATTACCGACAATTATTTGGATACAGTGTTTCGTCTCGGATTAACCTGAACTATACGGTAATGCCGAGTCTTAAACTGGATCATTTATACCGATTAACCGATTCTACCGGAATCATTCAGCACGCCCGTTATACCTTGCCTCACCGCGAAGAAGGGTATTGTACGGACGACAACGCCCGGGCCTTATTGCTGGCTTCGTATCTGGATGCCGACGGAGAAATCGTTGATGCCCGTATTCCCTGGATGATCGATGTATTTTCATCGTTTTTAAATCATGCTTTTGATCCCGAAAAGGGACGTTTCCGTAACTTTATGTCTTACGGAAGGGAGTGGCTGGAAAGCTACGGTTCGGATGACAGTCATGGCCGGGCTATCTGGGCTTTAGGTGGGATGATTGCCCGAATTCGACGTCCTGATCTTCGGAACTGGGCTCGTGATTTGTTCGACCGTTCTATCGATAAAGTTCTGGAAATGACCTCACCCCGAAGCTGGGCTTTCACCATGCTGGGTCTGAGCGAATACCTGCATCGTTATCCTGGTGAACGTCATAAACGAGAGTTAAGGAAACAGTTAGGTGATCGTTTGTGTGGTCTTCTGCGTCAGGCCGCTCGTCCACACTGGTATTGGTTCGAACCTATCCTGAGTTACGATAACGCTCGTTTATCACAGGCTCTGTTATGTTCGGATGTTCCTGAACATCAGTTGGTAGGTCTGCATACGCTGGAATGGTTACGCGATGTGCAAACTGCTCCGGCAGGGCACTTCAGACCCATTGGCTCCGAAGGTTTCTATCCTATGGGTAGTGAACCTGCTCTGTTTGATCAGCAGCCTCTGGAGGCAGCAGCGTCCATTGGAGCGTACTTGGCAGCTCACGCTTATACGGGACTGGATGTTTGGCACGATGCGGCTAATACTGCTTTTGAATGGTATTTAGGCAAGAATGATACCGGTTTACCGTTATATGACGAGACGTCTGGTGGTTGCTATGATGGATTACAGCCGCATTCGGTGAACTGTAATCAGGGAGCTGAATCGTGCCTGGCCTTTTTAATGGCCAGAGCTGAAATCCGGGCCGCCCAGTCGCAGCAACAATCTGCTATCATGCAGAAAAAAGCCCGGAAGCAGGCTGAATCCAAGTCTCTGAATAACTAAAGTAAACGTAGGTTTAGTATACTATTTATTGTTGTTCTCAATTTTGATTATCATTATCTAATGGTAATTAGGATTGAGAACAATTCACTTCTATCGAACTGAAAGATGACCAAATCTCTGTTGAATGTAGAACGTTACCCACTAATTATTAACCCAGACCCCCGCCGGGTTTTGTTTCGGCCTTTTCATTTGGGCAACGAGCGAATGGTGTTAATTGTGAACCGTTTGCTAGCTCTGACAGCAGAGGAAGTCGAAGCAGAGCTCTCTCAGGTATTTCAGGAGTTTCGCCACCGCCACCAAGCCGTTGAAACGTATCTGGACCGTCGGGCCAAAGAAATTCTTTCCTATTTTGATCTGGAGGAAGAATTGAGCCCCTTACACCAGTTATTGATTGGGGCTTACTTTACTAACGAGTACGCCCTGGAAGCTGCGGCTCTCTTTAATCCTTCCATCGTCTGGCATCCCGACCAATCCAATCTACCCGAAGGTTGCCGTCGATTCATTATTAGTCTGCGGGCTACGGGTGAGGGGCACATCTCGTCCATCGTTTTCCGCTCCGGCTTTGTCGATCAGAATGCAGGCATTTGGCTTGATGGGTATTCCCGGTATGTAACGCCGCCTGACTCTTACGAAGAAGCGTATCTTTCAAGAGACGTTTTTCAGCGAAAACTCCATGAGTTGGGCCTTGACGATGGATTTGCGAATAGCATTGTCAGTAAGTTGCCCGAAGAAGTTTGTTATTCAGATGTTTATCCGGTCGTGAAGGAAGCCCCGGCCTACCAGACGCATCGGGTGGCAGGCGATGGAATTCTGGCTTTAATGAAGGCGAATTACATCATTAACTACAGTGATGATCGGGCGTTGAGCGAACGCATCCTGTTCCCTTATTCTCCCAATGAAATGAATGGCATGGAAGATGCCCGTTTCGTAGAATTCACGGAGGAAGATGGAAAAACCACCTATTACGCCACTTACACGGCTTATAACGGACGTGTTATTTTTCCGCAGTTACTCGAAACCAGGGATTTCATTGATTTCCGGGTAAAAACCATGGCTGGGGATGTCGTCAAGAACAAGGGCATGGCTTTGTTTCCACGAAAAGTAAATGGGAAATACGTCATGCTGGGTCGGCAGGATGGTGAGAACATCTTCCTGATGGAATCGGATAACCTGTTTTTCTGGGAAACCAGCAAGCTATTATTAGCTCCCAAGTATCCCTGGGAGTTTGTGCAGTTAGGAAACTGTGGTTCTCCCATCGAAACGCCGGAAGGCTGGCTGGTATTAAGCCACGGGGTGGGAGCAATGCGGAAGTATTGCATTGGTGTGTTCCTGCTGGACCTTAATAATCCAGAGGTAGTATTAGCCCGCTTGCCTTACCCCATTCTAACCCCGCAGGGGGAAGAGCGGGAGGGGTATGTACCTAACGTGGTTTATACCTGTGGAGCGGTTATTCACGCTGACAAGCTGTTAATTCCCTATGCCATGTCTGATTATTCGACGGGCTTTGCAACAGTTCCCATGGATGAGCTGATGCAGGCCTTGTTACAGGAGCGGGACAATGCGGTGGGGAAAAATGCGGAAACGGTTGAGACTGAATCCAGATAATGGGGATTTTATTGCCTTAATTCATTGATTGATAGTAATTTAATCGCACGGCATGGTTTTGATACTAAATAGGTAATCCGTAATCCGTCAGACTAACATACTATATATCATGGGAACTACTGCACCTAACGAACTTCGCGTATTGGTCCAATCTCTAAGCCAGCTCGTTCGGGCGGCCCGGGAATGTCAATCCAAGTATGCTCACCTGAGTCATGAAGCTAAAATGCCTCGGCTCAGACAACGTTTATCACGGATGAACGTTGAAAACGAATGCCTGGCAGATGAACTCCATCGGTATACACGTCAATATGGAATACAGGAAGAAGAGGAAACGGAAGTGGTGGCTGCTTCTCCTGCCATGGATTGGGATGAAGAACTGGATGGTTGTGAGAGCGGTACCGTTTCTATTCTGAACGCTTTTGAATCAGTAATGGAGCACCGTTGTCTGACCGCTTTCCCTGAGTTATACAAAACCCTGACCAAGCGTCGGGAATACATGTCTGAAAATTTAAGCTGGTTACGAAACATTCGTACTACCGCTCTTGCATAAACAGCCCTATTTATAGCTGAGTACATAAAAAAATCCCGTCTGTGTGTAACCGCAGACGGGATTTTTTATGCCCTAAATTAATGATGATCGGTGGAAACATTTTTTGAACGGTATTGGTTGATATGTAAACGAATGTTAGTTTTGCAGCATGAATCCCATGAAAGAAAATTATGAATTAAAAGATGAGGCTTCCGTTGAACGAATTAAGAAGCTTTTTATCGTAAACATCTTGGGGCTTTCTCATTTGATTGTACGGGATACCAATCGTTGGCTGAACAAGCTGGGATATGCTCTTCAAATTGAGCAGATTCGAATTTTGATGACGATCAATTATTTGAAAAATCCACCTTCTCAACAGGATATTGCAAATATTCTTCAAAAGAATAAAGCTGGTATTCAGCGGTCTATCCAGACCTTACAGCGAGATGGTTACTTGAGAAGTACGACTGATGGTCAGGATAAGCGAAAGAATGTAGTAGTTCTAACACCAGCAGGTAAGCTCTTTGTGGAGAAGGCTACTGAGGCTTTGGAAGGCATGAATACTGAAATTGAAAAGTATTTTGAAGCGGATGAAATCGCCGTCTTGCGAAGAATCCGAAGCAAAATAGAAGCCATTGCCCAAAATGCAGAAAAGTAATCTTCCTATTTGATTTATTATTGATATATCAACAGTTTCCCATGAAAACGAACACTTTTTTGATTGCAATGTTGATGGCGGTGTTACCCTCACTCAGCGGAGCTCAAAATACGCAGCAGGGGTGGACCTTAAAACAGTGCTTGGAATATGGTCTGAAAAACTTTGGAGGCGTAAGACTTGCCCAGTACAAAGTTGAAACGGCCAACCAGCAGGCCCGTGAAGCAATCTCTCAATATTTACCACAGGTAACGGGTACGGGTACGTTTACGGATAACATCAAGTTGCAGCGAAGTGTTATTCCCGCTGGAACCTTCGGCAACCCCGAACCACTGACCGTTGCTTTTGGTCAGAAGTACCAAAATACAGTATCGGCTCAGGCTACGCAGACGATTTACGACAAAACGCTTATTCTGGGCATCAAGGCAAATGAGCCCAACCAGAAATTAGCCGAGCTAAATACTCGCCAGACGCAGGAAGATGTGATTTATAACATCACCAAAAACTATTACCAGGTTTTTGTCTCCCAGCAACAGATTGCTCTGTTGAAAGATAACATGACCCGTACCGAACAGGTACTAGGGGTTCTGAAATTGCAACGGGACAACGGCGTGATTCAGCCCGTGGATTATACTAATACGGAAGTGAGTTACAACAACACTCGCTCACAGTTGGTATTAGCCGAGAATTCGCTGGAATTAGCCATCAATCAATTGAAGTATCAAATGGGATTGTCTCAGGATCAGCCCTTAATGTTAACGGACTCGAGTATTCTGAAACAATTACCTAAGGCACAAAAGCAGGAATTTGATCCCCGAAACCTGGTTAGTTTCCAACAGGGCGAACGGAATCTGGACCTGCAACGCATTCAGATGGCCCGTACAAAAGCTGGGTATCTTCCCACATTAACGGCCAATGCGAGTTACGGTACGCTTTCTTTTTCGAATCAGTTCGGGGGAGCTTTTCAAAACTTCCTGGGTTTTGGTACGGTTGGCCTGCGTTTGAATCTGCCCATTTTTGATGGCTTTAGAAGAGACGCTCAGTATCAGCAGAATCGGTTGACGGTAATGACGCAGGAAGAACAGCAGCGTTTGAATACGGAGGCATACAAGTTGCAGTATAACAACGCTGAGTCTCAATTGATCCGGGCCAGAACCAATACGGAAAATGACGACCGGACGGTGAAACTTGCTCAGCAGGTGTATGACATCACGACGCTTCAATACAAGCAGGGGGTTAAAAACCTGACGGACTTACTGAATGCGGATAAGTCTTACCGTGAGGCTCAATCGAATTATATCAACTCACTCATTAACTATTACCAGGCTCAGCTCGATCTGGAGCAGTCGCAGGGTACACTTCTGAATTTCTATAATCAACTTTAGACGTCTTTCCCTATAACCATGAAACGTACAACCATAATCGTCATCATCGCAATCGTTGCCATTATTGGGTTAATTGGCTTCCAGCTTGCGTCGAACAAGAAAAAACTTGACGAGAAAAATCAAATTTCGACCAACACAAACGTCCAGATTCCAGTAACCGTTGCAACGGTGCAGGAAGGCGAAGTGTCCCAGCAACTCATCAAAACGGGTAACCTGATTCCGTTCCGGGAAGCCGAAATTATGGCTACGGCTGCAGGTAAGGTAATGAAGGTTAATTTCGAGTTAGGCTCGTCGGTTCGCCAGGGGGCTACGATGGTACAGGTAGATAACCAACTGAAAGAGTTATCCCTTGAAGCAACTCAACTGAACATCGAAAAGCTGAAAAAGGATGTAAGCCGTTACAACACGCTTTACGCGGGCAACGCTACAACCGAATTACAGGTAAACGACACCAAGTATAACTACGATAACGCTGTTAATCAGGCTCAGCAAATCAAAAAACAGATTTCGGATGCTACGATCAAAGCTCCGATTAGCGGTCGTGTCGTAAAGAAAAACATCGAACCCGGCGAATACGTAAACGTAGGAACTTCTCTGGGTACCGTTCTGGATATCAGCCGTTTGAAAGTGCAGGTATTAGTGAACGAAAGTGATGTGTATGCACTGAAAGAAGGACACAGCGTTAAGTTAACCACCAGCGTATTTCCTGATCGCGTGTTCAACGGCTCCATCAGTTATATCGCTCCTCAGGGGGATGAGCAACACAATTATCCCGTAGAGATCACGATTCAAAACGGTAATACACTCAAGGCGGGAACATTCGTGAACGTTGATTTCTCACAAAAATCAAATCAGAGAGCCCTGCAAATTCCACGTTCAGCTCTGGTAGAGAGTGTGAAAAATCCTTACGTGTATGTAGTAGAAGGCCAGGTAGTGAAGCAGCGGAAGATTCAGGTAGGTCGTGAATTAGGCGATAACATTGAAGTATTATCGGGCCTCAACGCCGGAGAAAAAGTAGTAACCACAGGTCAGATCAACCTAAGCGAAGGCTCTGCCGTGCAAATTACGAAGTAGTTGATAGTTGTTTGTTACTAGTTGTTTGATTGACAGTTTGTTGGAGGTGTTATTACCCCTTTCTAACAACTTACAACCATCAACGAAAAACTAAATAAAAATATGTCGATAACCGAAGTAGCCATAAAAAGACCCTTGCTGGTGACTACCATTTTTACGGTACTCATTCTGTTTGGAGTCATTAGTTATCAGCAGCTTTCGTATAACCTGCTGCCCAAATTTGAGGCGAACGTAATCAGTGTTTCTACGGTTTATCGGGGGGCTGCCGCCGATGAGGTGGAAACCAACGTTACCAAAAAAATAGAAGATGCCCTTTCGTCTCTGGAAGGTCTGGATCGTTTGAAATCCACATCTCAGGAAGGTGTTTCTTCCGTTATCATTCAGCTGAAAAACGGCGTTGATGTGAATCAGGCCCAGCAGGATGCTCAGCGGAAAATCGATCAGATTCTTTCGCAGTTACCCGACGACGTAGACGATCCGATTCTCAATAAATTCTCAACGGATGAGTTACCCGTTCTGCGGATGGGCGTAACGGCCAAACTGGCCCCAACGCAACTCTACGATTTGATCGATGAAAAACTGAAACCACAGTTATCGAATGTAGCTGGGGTAGGTCAGGTAAACTTAGTCGGTGGAACCGAGCGGGAAATTCAGGTGAACATTGACCCTGCTAAATTACGGGCCTATGGTATTTCCATCGGTCAGGTTTCTCAGGCCGTATATAATGCCAATGCTAGTTACCCGGCGGGTCAAATTGAAACGCAACAGTCCCAGTATTCCATTCACTTTGATGCGACGGTGCAATCCGTTGCCAAAATGCGGGAGCTGATCGTAGCTCGTAAACCCGGCGGTGGTGACGTATTACTGAAAGATTTGGGAGAAGTAGTGGATGGTACGGCTAAGGTTACTGCCATCAACCACATCAATGGTATTCCTTCGGTGGGTCTTCAGGTATTAAAGCAAAGTGATGCCAATGCCGTTGACGTAAGTAAGCTGGTAAAAGAACGGATCGCTACGCTTGAAAAACAGTACTCGTCCATTGGACTGAAATTCAATATTGCGGCGGATCAGTCTATTTATACCCTGGCTTCAGCCACTGCCGTAGTAGACGATTTATTTCTGGCGGTGGTGATTGTGTCGGTTGTAATGCTCTTATTCCTGCACAGTTTCCGATCCTCTTTATTCGTTCTTGTCGCGGTACCTTCGTCGATTCTGCCGACGTTTATGCTGATGTATTTATCAGGCTTCTCGCTAAACCTGATGACGCTGATGGCCCTTTCGCTGGTGGTAGGGATCCTCGTCGATGACTCCATTGTAATTCTGGAGAATATTACCCGCCACATGGAAATGGGTAAGGATCGTCGTCAGGCCGCTATCGACGGACGGAGTGAAATTGGGTTTACCGCTCTGGCTATTACCCTGGTTGACGTTGTGGTATTCGTGCCACTAGCCATGACGGGCGGTTTGATTGGAAATATCCTCCGGGAATTTGCCCTCGTGGTAGTATTCTCTACCTTGATGAGTTTGATGGTTTCCTTTACCATCACGCCTTTGCTGGTATCTCGTTTCGGTAAGCTGGAGCATTTGAATCCAAAATCACTTTGGGGAAAAATTAACATAGGGTTCGAACGGTTCATTGATCGCCTCATTGCTTATTACGGTAGCGTACTGAAGACGGCTCTGAGCCATAAACGCTGGGTGTTCCTGGTGGTGATTCTACTTTTTGTAGGCTCCATTGCTCTGGTTCCCGCTGGATTCATTGGAGGTGCTTTCATGCCTGCCTCTGATCAGGGCGAGATTGCCATTCAATTGGAGTTAGCTCCAACGACTTCGGTTTACCAAACCAACGAAGCCGTTCAGAAAGCAGAACAAATTCTGCTCAAGCACCCCGGCGTAACAAACGTGTTTTCAAACGTAGGGTATACCAGTACGGCTATCGCTTCGACTTCCAACAGTAACATCGCGGATATTAACGTGAAACTGGTGGATAAGAAAGAACGAACCTATTCAACCGATGAGTTCGGGATGGAGGTTAAGAAAGAAATCAGTAAAATTCCTGGAGTGAAAGTAACGGCAAGCCCGGTAGGTATTGTAGGGGCATCCGAAGCACCCATTCAGATTGCCGTAAAAGGTACCGACATGAACTCCATCCGCAAAGCAGCAGCGGAAGTGCTGAAGATAACAAAATCGACCCCCGGTACACAGGACGTAAAATACTCGGTAAAAGATCCGAAGCCCGAGGTTTCCATCAAGCTGGATCGTGAAAAAATGGCTCAGTTGGGCATTAGTGCCGCTGATGTTGGGGTGGCCCTGCAAACGGCTTTCCGTGGTGACGACCGGGCTAAATTCAAGCAGAATGGTAATGAATATGACATTCTGGTGAACCTGGATCAATTTAACCGATCCAGTGCCAATGACGTAGGACACCTCTTATTTGTGAACAACCAGGGACGTTCTTTTGAGTTATCGCAGTTTGCTCAGGTAGACGAACGCGTGGGAGAAAGCGTGCTGGAGCGTAATGATCGATTATCTTCGATTACTGTTAACGCTCAGGTAGTGGGCCGTCCGGTAGGAACGGTAGGGGACGACATCAAGGAAAAGATGAAGTCTGTGAATTTAGGCGAAGGCGTTTCTGTGCAGTACTTAGGTCAGCTACAGCAACAGTCGGATGCCTTTGGTAGCCTGGGTCTGGCCTTAATCATGGCTATCCTGCTGGTTTACTTTATCATGGTGGCCCTGTACGAAAGTGTAGTGTATCCATTCGTAGTACTTTTCTCCATCCCCGTGGCCCTGATTGGAGCTTTACTAGCTCTGGCTCTGACGATGGAAAGCTTAACGGTATTCTCCATTGTAGGTATGATCATGCTGATGGGTCTGGTAGCGAAAAACGCCATTCTGATCGTAGATTTTGCCAACCACCTCAAGGCTGAAGGTAAAGAGGTAGTAGCTGCTCTGGTAGAAGCAGGTAAAGAACGTCTTCGTCCAATCCTGATGACTACGCTGGCGATGATCTTCGGGATGTTACCTATCGCTCTGGCTAGTGGGGCAGGGGCCGAAACCAAAAATGGGATGGCCTGGGTAATCATTGGTGGCTTGACGAGTTCGTTAGTCTTAACCTTGTTTGTGGTACCTTCGGTGTACCTAGTTGTGGATCGTATTCTGGCTCGTTTCCAGAAAAAAGAACCTCAACCCCAAAAGCCTGAAGAGTTGACGGCTTCCCGATTAATGAATGAATAACACTTCATTTGCAAACGACGGCTCCTTTTCAAAAGGGAGCCGTTTTTTTTTGCCCTCTTTGGGGTAACTCTTCGCCTCTGTCGTGGCTGGATCACCCCTTTTCAGCAGTGGAATATCCTTTTCGGAATGATTGATACAAACCAACCTATGTACAATCATGGCAAGTATTGCAGATTTATTTAAAACAGATAAGGCTGAGGGCCTTTCCGAATTATTCATCGCTCAATTAAAAGACATTTACTGGGCAGAAAACAAACTGACCGAAGCCCTACCCGAAATGGAAGCGGCGGCTACCTCGGATGAATTGAAAAACGGTATACGCAAACACCTGGCAGAAACGGAAGGACAGATTGCCCGCCTGGAGCAAATCTTTACTTCTATTGGCGTAGAAGCCGAAGGCGTCAAGTGCGAAGCCATGGCTGGACTGGTAGAAGAAGGTCAGGATATAGTCGCTGAGACGCAATCGGGTACGCTGACGCGAGACGCGGGTATTATTGCTGCTTGTCAGAAAGTAGAGCACTATGAAATTGCTTCGTACGGTACCTTGACCGCATGGGCAAAAATTCTGGGTTACGAAGAAGCAGCCCGGCTGTTGCATGCTACTTTACAGGAAGAAGAAGCAACGGATGTAAAGCTTACCAATCTGGCAGAAACGTTTATTAACGCTTCGTCATTGATAGAAAACTAGCTTTCTGTTTTTATAGGTAAGAAACTTTTGAAAAAAAAATCCATACTACCAGTATGGATTTTTTTGATGGGTTGGTTTTTATAAACTGCCCGGTTTTACCCGAACGCTACGACGTCCGCCAACGTCTCCAACCATGGGATTACTCCCACGCTATTTACGACTCCAGGTGAAGTTTGGTTGTGTAAAATAGCTAAGCAATGTTAATCATAAAATAGATATTATTAACAAATGTTTAGGTTGTTTTTGAGCGAACGGTCAGCCCATGGACGGTTGAAATACAATTCTTCAAGTCTATACGTAAAGCCTTAATTTAAGGCAGAGCTACTTTGACGGCCTGGTTTTTGCTGGGGTTTTCCAGTCGGATGAGGTACAGGCCTGAACCCAGCGAAGATGTCTGGAATTCGATGGCATTGAGCCCTTTCACCAGCTCAAGTTGTTGGGTACTCAGCGTGCGACCTGATAAGTCCAGCAGACTCACCCGGGCGGCTTTGGCCAGCTCCTCATCGCCATAATTCACCACCGCTTTGACGGTCCGATCGCTCTGGGTAGCCGCCCACAAACTAATGCCCTGATAGCCTTCGAGTTGCAGCGAACGCACCACACTCAGCTCTGATTTACCGTTGAAATCTACTTGTTTGAGACGGTAGTAATGCGTCAGAGCGGGGTTGAGTTCCGCATGAGTAAAGTGGTACTGCTGCCGCTGGGCAGTGGTACCCTTGCCAGCGACCTGTCCCACGGTCTCAAAGCTGCGGCCATTGGTGGAGTGCTGCACCTCAAAGAAGGCATTGTTTCGCTCCTGAGCCGTGCTCCAGCTCAGCTCGGCGTTATGCCCCTGAGCTCGCAGGGTAAAGGCTGCCAGCGAGACGGGAGTACTAGCCGTGACGTTGAGGGTGAGGGTCGCGTTATCGTTGGTCGCATCGTTTTCGATGGGGGGAGCTCCCTGCCAGGCAGTATTGGCGGTAGCTGATTGGCTGCCAGCCTGGGTTCCCTCGTAGTAAAGGCGGAGGTTGACGCAGGTGCCTGCGGCGATGGGGGAAGTATTGATCAGACGAACGACGTTGGTCGAGAGGCGGGTTTCTTCACTGAAACCCGTCAGGGGTGATCCGTCGGCGTTGGTGACGGTAGTGGGGGTGGTGATCTCCGAGGGAAAGCTGACGCGGGGGCGAATGCGATTGGCGGCCAGGGGAATGCTGGAGCTGTTGTTACAGAGTCGCAGGGTGATGAAATCGGTTCCACCCTGCACCACGGCAGGGGAGTTAGCCGCGAGCTCGACGCTCATATCCTGAGCCCGCAGCCCTAAAGCTGAGCCAAGCAGGGCCAGGGTAAGAAAATAGTTTTTTTTCACGAATGATAATTAGTTGAAAGTCAGGGCGGTGACTGCAAGGTTGTTGGAGGAGGGCGTTTCCCCGCCGCCAGTACCGGCGTTAATGTTAATGGTTACGTTCTGGGTGGTGTTTTCAGCCAGAGCAGTAGGTACGAAGAAATTGATACCGATTCTAACGGAGCCATTGGCCGGAATGCTCACGCCCGGTTTGGAAGTGACAGTGAGAAAGCGACCTGAGGCAGAGAGGGTCCAGTTGGCATTATCAACCGTGGTACCGCCGTTGACATTGATGGTGGTCGCGTTGGCGGGGTAGTCAAAGCTCCAGTTGGCGGGCCGCTGGATGATAAAAGTGATCACGTCAGAAGTGGCTACGCCTTTGATTTCGTAGAGGGTGACGAGATAGCCGTGGCCGTTAGTCTGACCGGGTTGTGTGAACTCGCTGTTATCAATCTCTGCACTTACCGTCAAATCGGGCAGAGCAGCAGCGGCTTTACCAATGGCCAGAGCCGTAATGGTAGTGCCGGCAGGAATCGTGCCTGAGAGCGTACTGTTTTCAGTATTGCCGCTTGCTCCGGTGGAACCGCTTAAGTTAATCCAGGATGAGCCATTCCAGCCCACCAGTCGTAGTGAGGCAGCCGTACCAAAACTGGTAACATCGGGGATGGAGACGGTTACATTGACAGCTCCTGATCCAGCTACGCGGATATAATCCCAGAAGCCCACAGTAGAAACACCCGTGATAGGACCAGTTAAAGAAGTCACCGAGTGGGTAGCATTATCGGAAGGATCCGTCACCGTAGCGGGACTACCGGCAAACCAAGCCGCACTGATGTGATTACTGGCATCCGTGGAAGCGGCCAGAGCCAACGTCCGCAGGTCGGTAGCAGAACCTATAGGAAAAGTAAAAGCCGTGTTGCCGATTTTGGAAACATAGCCGTCCACGTGCTGAGCATCGGTAGTGCCGCCTGAGTAAGTAGCCCCGGCTTGGAAGCGAAGGGCTCCCGCCTGATGCAAATTGCGGAGGGTAGTCGTTAAGGCGTTTTGAAAGGTAACGGCAGTATAAACGTTGGCCCCAGCTGTATTGGTAAAGGCAAACAGACTGGTACTGCCATTTTGAAGCAGCAGGGTAGAAAAGTTAGGAGCTACTGACCCTGACACCCCCTGCGTACCAGCGGTTCCGTTGGGACCACTAAAGGCATCGGTACTTCCTCCAGTTCCGTTGGCATTGTAGGCACTATTCACTCTGAAAGCATCAGCAGAGGTTTCGTAATGCTGGAAAACGGCTCCACCCGAAGCCGAGTAAGCGGAACCAGAGGCATTGGTAATGAGAGTATAGGCATCGCGGTTGGTGACTGTACCCATATTAGTGAAATTAGTGCCATCTATAACTAGCTGAGCCTGAGCAGCCCCGCCCGCTAATAGGCAACCTAACAATAGCCCACTAAGGTAATGCTGTTTC
Source organism: Siphonobacter sp. SORGH_AS_1065 (assembly GCF_030818595.1). NCBI lineage: Bacteria > Pseudomonadati > Bacteroidota > Cytophagia > Cytophagales > Cytophagaceae > Siphonobacter > Siphonobacter sp. SORGH_AS_1065. Next base: position 4,470,916 of record NZ_JAUTAM010000004.1, on the reverse strand, counting down.
ATAAATAAGTTTGATAGATAGGGGGTTATGGCTATTCCATAGTTTGAATATTCGGCAATATACGTATCATAAAGACAGCAAGAGTTAGAAATATATGCTCAAGAGTTATTGTTGATAGACAATAAGTTCAAAAGTTATAGGATTTAGATATTCCTAACTCAAAACTATGTTCTCGAATATATTCTAAAAGTAGACTTTTGAGATTGACCAAGTAGGAGGGCGTCTAGCCGTTGGTAAGTTCTCTATAGGACTTGAAGGAGCGATTTATGTTGCTCATTATCTAGTCTATAACTGGCAATATCTGATGTTTCAAATGTTGTTTTTAGGCTTAATGTTGTAATAGTTGGAGTGAGCGAAGGTTAGATTGCCTTTCTGGAAGAAGTAGGGAGTTAAGTACCTACTACTATCTAATGAAAACGGAAACCCATAACTTTGATAGCTACATTATTCCGGGAGCTATATTACTTACTATATAAGCTATAATTCTTTTTTATATGGTATAGTGATAATTGAAGTCTGGATTATGAGTACATAGGAATTTTCAATAGAAAAATTATTTATTGCTAAATATTAACAAAATTAGAGAATTTACTAAATTTCCAGCTCAAACGCAAATAATTAAATTTATGGGATTCTTTGATTCTCTTTTTAAAGCCCAACCTGTTCAAATTACTATTAATGATGAGCGTGAAGCTTTTGTATCTATTCTCTATGCTTGTGCCTGTGCCGATGGGTACTTAAGCGATGATGAAATAGATGAATTGGCCTCATTTTTAAGTACTAAAGACAAGTTCTTAAGAACCTCTAATGCCATGCCCTATATCCATAAGGCTCGCGATAACTTTAAAACCCTAGGAGGGGCTAAGGGTCTGGTAGAAGTAGCTGCAAAATCAATTAGTGCTGATTTGAGGGAAACTACACTATTTTATGCAGTAGATATTATTCTAGCAGATGGAGTAGTAGACCCGGAGGAGGCTAAAGTACTGGATTTTTTAAAGGATGCTCTTTCAGTTTCAGAAGCACAAGCTCAAAAGATTACAGAAGTAGCTTTACTGAAAAACAAAATTCGGTAATACTAACTGTCTTTGTTATATTCAAGGTCATGGAGTGTGAAGTGCCATGACCTTGTGTTAAAGATTCTCTGTTTCGAAAATTTAAGATCAAATCAAATATGTATAATATTTAAATTATTGAAAATTAGTATATTAATTATGGATATTTCGACTTGATGGATTTAATCAATAGTCGCTTAGTTTCTATAGAAAGCTTCTTATAAGCTTTGAATCCTGCATAGATTTCATGTATTGACCGTTGTGAACCTGTATAACTTGAGCTCAGGATAATCATAGGGCCCTTTATAGCTGTATTAGCTGAATCGTATAATTTAAGACATGCGGACTTGTCTCCCCTATTATTCATGCTATTTGTATTGTCACTGATTTCGAAATTCCCAATCTCTAAAAGGATTCAGCTAGACTTAAATTATTTAGATTAAGGTTAATGATATCTTCAGTGGTTTTTTTAAATCCACTATACTTAAAATATTCCTTTTGGTCTATGTATATTTCTCCTATGAATCCAAGCTGTTTAAAAAATAAGATTGCTGATGGCAAATTATGGATATCATCCAATAATTTAGATTTTTCTAATTTTAATGTATTGTTTTCTGCTATTGCTTTATCATTTTCAATTTTGGTAATCCTATAATTTTCATTTAACTCATTATAGCTTTTATTAAGAGTAGTATTTTTCTCAATTAAACCTTCATTAGACTTACTGAGCTCATGTTTTCTTTTTTCTAATGCATCATTTTCGTCAATAAGTTTCTCTTTCTGGTATTCAATTCTTTCTTTGGCTAATTCATTTTTTTCTTTCTGTACATCTAGAAGCCCTGATCCTTTGGCATACTGGTAGGTTAACCATACTGCTAATATCGGTCCAGCAAATGTTGCAAAACCAGTAAAAATGCTTCCTACCAGTGAAAATAGGGGATTAACTAGATCAGCTACATCTTTTAATGAGACTGGGTCAGGCATAAATTTCCGCTTCTGTTTGATCTTTTTGTGTAATGAATATATAGATACTTTTTTTCGAGTGTATTTAGTCATAATGAACAGACGTATATAAATATATCACTACAACTTTAACTAAGTTGTTTAACTTATTCAAATTAAATTTAAAACTGTTCTGGCAGGGCTCAAGGTTACGGTGCTTTTTCGCATCGTGACCTTCTGTTTTTATAGCTTATGACACTCGAAGAGATTGGGAAATTGCGGTTGGAGATTGAAGCTGCTTCAGCCAAAGAATCCCTGGACGATTTACAACAGATTAGTAAAAACATCAATTCCGAGCTTCGTTTGATGGAGCTCAATGGTGAAAAGGGCTCGGAGGGTTGGAATCAACTTAAACTAGTCTAGAAAAAGGTCAATGCCAAAAATAAAGGAAATGGCTAAAAGCATCGATGTCAACGACGTTACCAAGAAAGAGCTCTAGGCAAGTTTCAAACTGCTACATCGGGAACTTTCCAACCTAAAATTGGCTCGGAAAAATGGATTGCCAAGCTCAAGGAAGTTTAGGAAGTTGACGAAAAGCTTGCTGAAACCAAGAAGCAGGTCAAAGGATTTAATGATGAAGTTGACCAAGGGAAGGAAATGTGGGGTGCCTTCAAACAACTCGCTGATTGAACGGTAACTAAATAGGGTACACGTCTTGAACAAATTGCCTGAAATAAAAAAAACCGCTGAAGAATCAGCGGTAAGAAGGATCTACTTTAAGATGTTGAGCCTCCTACAAGACTTGAACTTGCGACCTACGCATTACGAATGCGTCGCTCTACCAACTGAGCTAAGGAGGCTTTTGGTCGCACAAAGATAGAGCCTGAATAGGTTGCTTGTCAAGCTCTAGGGTAATATTTCTAGGCTAGGGTGTTAATTTGTAGAGAAAGCCTTTATTATTTTCCGTGTTTACGCCGAGAATGTACAGTTCCTTGTCTTCATCTTCTCCAAAACTATAGACCTGCCAGTTAGCCGGGCGATTTCGTAATTGCAATGATCCGCGGGGCCAGGTTTTTCCTTGAGATTCAGATAAGTACCAGGTGGGGCCTGACCAGTCGGCAAAGATGTATTTGCCCTTCAAGGCTGCAATTTTATTGCCCCGATACACAAAACCGCCCGTGATGCTAATGCCCTCGCTGTGAGAGTACTCGGTAATAGGGTCGATGTAGTTTTTAGGGTCTGGATCTTTTTCGTTGTAGGCGTGATAGCCTTCCCGCACCCGCCAGCCATAATTGCCGCCCTTGGTAATAATATCCACTTCTTCGTACTGATTCTGTCCGACGTCCCCCGCAAAGAGTTTGCCCGTGCCCTGGTCGAAACTGATTCGCCAGGGGTTACGTAGGCCATACGCGAAAATCTCTGGTCGAACATCCGGTTTATTTTTGAAAGGATTATCCTGCGGAATGCCGTAAGGCGATTGGTTGACGTCAATTCGCAGAATTTTTCCTAATAGGGTATTCATATTCTGGCCGTTACCATGTTCGCCATGCTTGTCTCCGGCTCCTCCGCCGTCACCTACGGCAATGTATAGCATCCCATCAGGACCGAATTTGAGATCGCCACCATTATGGTTGGACTCGGGTTCGTCAAATTCCAGCACCACTTTTCCACTTTTAGGGTCAGCGGTTTTCTGATGGCTGGTGAATTCCTCAATGACGCTCTTATGATTACCCCGACCGCTGGTTTTGGCACTGTAATAGACGTAGAACTTCCCATTTTTTGAAAACTGGGGATGGAAGGCCAGTCCCAGTAAACCGCGTTCATCGTAACCATCGCGTTTGATGACCATCGAACTAATGTCGAGAAAAGGCGTGGGGTTGAGTTTATTTTTTTCGATGATCCGAATGCGACCGACTTGTTCGGTCACGAATAAACGTCCAGATCCATCACCCGGCACAGCAAAGGCAGTGGGGTAGAGGAGTTGATCAGAAATTAACTGAATATGAACCGGAAGAGGCTTCTCCGTGAGGGCTCCGTCGGTAGACTGGCAGGCGACGTACCCACAACTCAGACTCAGACAAAGTCCCAGGGTAACAAAAGATCGAAGCATAGGAATAGAATTGGTTAATACCGTTTCGGTTCTGAAATAACTTAAAATTGAATACCAGAGGCCATGACTAATAGTAATGTTACGAAAAATGACGTTACGTCGTTAGCCTGGAAGAGCTTTTTTAGGAATATCCAGAATCAAGTAATACCTTAAAATACTCATGAGCATGGAAGATCAGAAACCAACGCAGACCGATCAGGAAGCCCTGATGAAGCGGGCCCAGGAACAGTTAACAGCCCAGGAACTGGAAGAAATTCAGAGTCAGGGGCAACCTCTGACGGAATCGTTGATTGAAGAATTCATTCGAAGAAGAAGCCAGTAGTAGCGAATAAAAGCGTCATCCTTTTTCGATTCATTCTAACGTCGTATCATCCGAAAAGTAGCTCAGATAATCTAAAGCCGAAATAGGATTAGTAATCGGGTAAAGCTTTCGGATGATTTAGAAGTAATAAAAATGGCTTTACCCACTAAAGAAAAATCCCTAAAGTTAATTAGCGTTGAGACGGTCTGTGTTAGCCGTATTGAAGTTGAATAGAGTCCCTAGCATTTCATTGAAACAGAACCCTCGTTTATGATACCTGCCCCTGAACAAACCTTCCAGGTTTTATTTGAATTGTATGCAAAAAGGTTATTTGCACTGCTGGATGTACAATTCGAGCCATTGGTATCGATCATTTGTATTCCTGAAGAAGAGGGAAAGGCCGTATCCATCATTACCTCAGGAGAAAAAGTAAATCCTGAAGCTTTTGAAGAGGTAAAATTATTAGCTTCTGCCTTAGAAAAAGTAGATATTGAAAGCAGACTTAATTATTCAAATAAGTCCTATGCGAAAACCCATAAAGACTATATAAAAAGTAAATCGTTGGGCGAGGCGGTCCATAAAATATTAAATAGAGAGCTATACGACAGTAATATTGAAAGATTTATCTCAGGGGCTTCTTTGCTGAAAGGCTACCAGTTATTTGTGGTGCTGGAGCTGAATAAAAACACATTAGATAAGTTTTATTCCTTAAAAAAGGATACGTATCTAGACTATGTAGTAAAATCTAAATCCTTTATCCATAGCGTGATCACGCTTTTTTTGAAAGAGTGTATTCATACCATTAACAGTTCTAAAGTAAATACCCCTCATTCAATCATCAGAGCCGAAAAAGAATTAATGATCAACGCGGCAAAAGATTTCATGCATTCGGTAGCCATGTCCGTCGAAATGCACGAAGCTCTGGTAGATCTTTATGAGGTCTGTAATTCCATTTCCTCGCTTAAATACGAAGGAAGTGAAAGCATCGGGAAGATGGTTATCGCCAAGCAGCATCACATGAATGTTAGTCTGGTGCTAGAACTGGAAGAGCCCATCAGTATATACGATTACAGGAAAGTAAGGAAGTTTCTGGAAGTATGTAATGACGAGACGCTAATTGTCTCTGACTCCTACCGAATATACGGATTAGGAAAGATAACAGGAACCTACAACGCCAATCAGGAATCACTGTTTGTAATCAACTTTAAAAGCCATTACGTCTGGGAAGTGCTTCACGACGACAAGGTCATGATGATTGTCGATTATCAGATTCCTGCCCTCCCTAAAGAGAGAATAGACCGGGAAGATTTCCATGTTCGCATCAGTCGTATTTTTAAAGACATTTCCGAAGGCGATCTGAATTCGCTTTGGGAGATATGTACCGTGGCATCTGAACAGAAGCACGGCACCATGCTGGTGATTTCAGACCAGGCCGAAAGCGAAGCGAAAAGACTCAGTAATCAATGTTTCTGTATCAAGCCCAGGAAACTGGAAGCGTCTTTAATGAAACAGATCACCTCTATTGATGGATCGGTTTTATTAGACAAAGATTCCGTCTGTTATGCCATTGGGGTGATACTGGATGGTATGGCTACCAAAAACGGCGACTCGTCCAGAGGGGCCCGATTCAATTCCGCCATCCGCTATTATGACTACGTGGCTAAAGAAATTCCCACGGTTATTGTGATTGTTTCAGAAGATGGCATGATTGACTTGATTCCGAATCTAATGCCTAAAATTCACCACAAGGATATAGAAGAAGCCATTAAGAAACTGAGAGAAATGGAGACAATTCACGGAAACAGAAGGCATAGCTACAATAAACTGATGAATTATTTCCGAGAACATTCTTTCTACTTAACGGAAGAAGAATGTAACATCATCAATACCCTCAGCGAAAAACTGGGAAATGAATTGACGGAAGAAGGACTAGCGAACATTGACTACGGTAAATTCCAGCCTAATAGTGATATGAATGATTCTTATTATTTGGATTAGTTGATAGTGTTTTGTTGAATATTTATACTTATTATTTGGTAGTAATTGTCTATATTGATGGCTAGAATAAGCAGTTTTAATCGGTTTATTTCTGATTGATAACTGCTTATATTATGTTTTTTAGCAGTTACCCTATAGCACAAAGCAATGCAACTTATTTTGCGATATTTAACGAATAAAGCCCTGAAATTCAGGGCTTTATTCGTGGAAAGTGGCTCCGGCGGGAATGTGTAAATTACTTACAATCAATGTGTTAATATTATTTGGAAATCTTAGTAGCACTATAAGTATCAAAAAGTTATCTTTAGGCAAACTCTAACTACATACCAAGAATGGCTGATAAGAATGTGTTGGATACAATAGTTACTACTGGAGTAGCGGTGCCAAGTGTGAAATTATTATTTGAAACATACTTTATACCAACTATCAAGTCTGTAGGTTCAAAGCTAGGTCTTAGGTATGATGAAGCAGTTCATAGATTATTTAATAAGTTTCAAGATTACATTGAAAGATCTAGATCCAAATCCAAATATTCTGTAGTAAGTACACTGGTTTTTAAAAATCAACATAAAGCTCTATCTGACCTTTACATAGATTTAGAACTTGTGTTGGAAAGTAATAATAAGAGAAGGTATATTATAAATGGATTTCATGATAATTTTCTACCTTTTTATAAAAAGGTTATTATAAAGGATACTGCTGGTATGGGTAAATCGACTTTAATTAAGAAGATTTTTTATCTGTTTTAGACAAGGGTAATTATATACCTATCATTATCGAACTTAGAAGAGTAAATAAAAGTAAAAATATAATTGATGAAATAATAGATCAATTATCACCAAATGATACATTTTTTAGCCGCGAATTTGTAATTAGTATGTTGACTACAGGTGGATTTGTCATATTGTTAGATGGGTATGATGAAATTCCGCTTGACTCTAGAGGTGAAACAACAGATCAGATTCAAAATTTTACAAGTAGATATTCTAATAATTTATTTTTAATCAGTTCTAGAAATGAACCAGCATTAGCTACATTTTCAGGTTTTGAGCATTTTTTTATAAGACCATTGAAGAAGAATGAAGCCTTTTCTTTATTGAGAAAGTATAACCAAAATGGTGAATTATCAGGTCAATTAATTAAGAAAGTTGAAGAAGTATATGGCTCAATTAAGGAATTTTTAGTTAACCCTCTTTTAGTTTCTTTACTCTATACTTCTTATGAATTTAAAAATACTATACCCTTGAAAAAACATGTTTTTTATAGACAAGTATATGATGCTTTGTATGAAAACCATGATTTGACAAAAGAAGGTGCTTTTCAAAGAACAAAACACTGCCATAACTTAGATATAGAAGATTTTCATAAAATTCTGAGATATATAGGTTTTATAAGTTTAAAAAACAATACAATTGAGTTTACTAGAGATGAAATTATCCCTTTACTGACAAAAGCTAAAGAATACCATAAAGATTTGAAATTTAGAGAAAGTGATTTTCTAAATGATTTGACTAGTGCTGTGCCATTGTTTATAATTGATGGGTTTTATTTTAAATGGGCTCATAAGTCATTGCAAGAATATTTTGCTGCACAATTCGTATTTACAGATGCCGGTGAGAATAAGGAAGTTATTCTTACTAAAATGTGTCAAAGAGATGATGTCTATAAAATTTTAAATATGCTCGATCTTTATAGGAGTATTGATTCGCTAGGGTTTAGAAATATATTTTTGTTACGCTATGCTGAAAATCTATATAACAGCATTTATTCCAATGATAATGTTGGAAATAATAATGATGTAATCAATAGGAAGATTATACTATTTTTTTATAAAATTAGATTTTACTTAGTTCCCAAAAAAGATGTGATTGAATTTACAAAAAGTAAAGATTTTAGAGATGAAGTATATAGGAAAGTAGCTTCATTTAGGACGCCCAATGAAATGTCTCCAAGGTCATGGATAGTACCTGAATTATCTACTAAAAGGATTGCTATGTTAGTATCTCATAATAGTGCCTATAGTATTCTTAATTTATTTACTAATGATATAGAAGAAATGTTAGGAATTACTAGGGTATCTAGCCATGTTTATAAAACTATAGAAGAATATAACTGGATAATTAAATCCATTTGTTTAAGTCAAGGTGAAGGAGCGTCAATACATATTAAAAGCCCTTTCGTTAAAAATGAGCAGGTAGAAAATGTTGGTAATTTAAACGCGATTCTAGAAGAAGGTATTGGTTTTAAATTTTATTTCGATATCAATAAATTGTTTCAATTTATTGAAGATATTAAATCTCAATCACAAAATAGTGATGATTTTTTATTGAAAGGTCTATGATTAATGAAATTTTGTCAACTTTAGGCCTAATTGGTCTTGGATTCGTTTTTGGTAAGATGCTGCCATCTTATTTCTCTAAAAAAGGAGAAAATCTAGCTACTAAAGAAGATATAACTGAAATAACACATCTAATTGAATCCACCAGGAATGTTTTTCTAATTGAAAATGAGAAACTTAGATTTAATTTAAATATATCTAGTAATCTTCAATTAGGTGTAGCATTAGAAGCTAGAAAATCTATAGTAGAGTTTAATGAAAAACTTTATGTTGTTCAAAGTATGACTTTAAATATATATACGTATATTAATAATATGTTGGATATCAATGAAATTAATCGTGTAGCGATTATAGTTAAGGATAATTATAATGAATTATCTGTTTTTGAATCTAGGTTTAGGCTATTTGTGACTGATGAAGATTTGAGAAATGATGCCTATATAATTAAACAGTATTTATTTGATGAAGCATTGCCTCTAGTTGTTAGTTTTTTAGAAAAATTAAGAGCCTATACAAATACAAGTAAATATAATAATTTAACTGAAAAAGAAATTGATTTAATTAAAGGTTATAATATAAAGTCGAGTATTAAACAAGTTGAATTTGTAACAAAGATGGATAATTTTCAAAAAAAATGTAGAAATTATATGTTAAATAATAAATAAAAGTATTTGGGAATGTTTTTTTTAAACTGTCAATTTCAATAAAAAACCTTACTCCTACTTTGAATGTATTGAGATTGTGCTTTTTCTTAAGATCTTTAAACAAAGAGTATTCAATATTAAGCTTCCTACAAACTTCAGATACCTATATACCTTCCGGTAACTCTGTTGTCATATTCTGAATAGCTTGTAAAATCTTGTTCAGATGGCTATTCAATTTCTTGTCAAGCCTTTTTTCGATCAGTTGATCTAAATCTCGTAGAAGCTGCTCATTTTCGCTTCCTAGTTTTATGTAACTCATGGGTTGGATGTCTGGGGGGGTAGATGTATCCGCTTGCTTTTAATAATACAAGTGAATAGTTGATTTTTGGATAGCTTCTAGCATAGCTATCATCGATGAAAAACCTATGAATACTACGTTGCATCATTTGAGGAATAGATAGACCTCGAATGAGCATTTTACTTGGTTCTAAAGGAGCTTAATATGCATTTTGAATGCCCCAAGTGTTAATCCTAAAAGACGCCAATTTGAACATTAATTGTTGTTTTTATACGAATGGATCAATGTACTATAAGAAGCAAATAGCCATTAAGAAAACGGATTGCTTGGTTTGAATTCCAGTATGGAGGTGTACAGGTATTGTAGGCTATTTGCCTCAATAATTATTATCTATTTAATGAATACTTAGCTAGATATCGGTCGCTTATTATTAGCGATGATTCGATTAAATTAAATAATAATAGTAGCAAGTAATCATCTTCCTTAATGTTTTTAATTGACTTTACGATTAATGTATTCGTATGGTTTATTTCTTACTTCAGAGTTTAGAATGTCTAAGTACTCAGTACCATTTTCCAAAAAGAGAGCCGTTTCTTTTTTATTTAGAAGAAACATAATATCATATAGCCCTATAGAACCGCATATTACAGACAGTACGTAGGATCCTTTTACATCTAGATAAAGAATATAATTCCAAGGGTTCACTATAAGTTCTTTCATCATTACGTCACAGTTGATATTTAGCGAAGTGTCATCTATAGCGGAAAGTAATGTGACCTATTTCGTGACCTAAAACAAATAAAGCCCTGAAATTCAGGGCTTTATTTGTTGAAAGTGGCTCCGGCGGGAATCGAACCCGCATCTAGCGTTTAGGAAACGCCTATTCTATCCGTTGAACTACAGTGCCAGAAGCGTTGGTTTTTGCAAAATTCTAAGGAATCTTCACAAAAACCAACTCTGTTTTCATTTAATATGCATTCGGCAGGTCGAGCCAGTTCGGGAAAATCTGGAAGTGCTTGTCTTTGACCAGATTTAACAGCGACTGACGCAGCTCGTCGATGTTTTCTTTTTTCTCCGCCGAGATGAAAATCGCTTTGGGCTTCTCGGTGTCGAGGTAGCTGTTTTTCAGAAACTCGATGGGCGAGAAATTCCCTTCCTGAGCCTCAAATTCCAGTTCAGGGCTGGGTTTATAGAGGTCAATCTTGTTAAAGACCAGGATGACGGGCTTATCCGCCGCTCCAATTTCCGACAGAATCTGATTAACTACTTCAATGTGCTCTTCGTAACTGGGGTGTGAAACATCGACTACGTGCAGCAGAATGTCCGCTTCACGTACCTCATCCAGTGTTGATTTGAAGGATTCAATCAGCATGGTAGGCAGCTTACGAATGAACCCAACCGTGTCTGTCAGCAGGAAAGGAATGTTTTCGATGGTTACTTTTCGCACGGTCGAATCTACCGTGGCAAAGAGTTTATTTTCGGCGAATACATCCGCTTTGGCCAAACGCCGCATTAAGGTAGACTTTCCAACGTTGGTATAGCCCACCAGAGCCACCCGAACCATCTGTTCGCGGTTTTTCCGCTGGTTTACGGCCTGACGGTCAATCTTAGCCAGTTTGTCCTTTAGAAAGGAAATGCGGTCGTTGGCAATCCGTTTATCCGTTTCCAGCTCTTTCTCCCCGGGTCCACGCATCCCCACACCGCCGCGTTGCCGCGATAAGTGCGTCCACATCCGGGTCAGGCGGGGTAATACGTATTGTTGCTGGGCCAGTTCTACCTGCGTGCGGGACTGAACGCTCTGGGCACGCATGGCGAATATGTTGAGAATAAGCAGGCTTCGGTCGATGATCTTCACCTCCTTATTGCGAGCCTGAAACGCCGTTTCCATGTTGCGGATTTGTCGGCCACTCAGGTCGTCATCACAGATGATGAGATCCACTGCGTTGTCGATGACATAAGCCACGACGTCTTCGAAACGTCCTTTGCCCAGAAACGTATTCAGATCGGGGCGTTCGAGGCGTTGTACGAAGGTTTTAACAGTTTTTACGCCCGCCGTTTCAGCCAGAAACTCCAGCTCGGCCAGATATTCCGTGGTCTGTTCTTCGGATTGCTTAGGCGTAATCATGGCGATTAAAACCGCCGTTTCTATATCTTTTTCGGTGCTAAACAAAACTATATAAGGTCTTTTAAGGTAGCAAGACAGGGTAATCAGGTTGCAAAATCAGGTGTTTACCGCAGAACGGCCGCCTGGTCCCGTCACCACTACTTGTGAATAATAGAAGAAAATGATTCAGGAATGAATCATGAACGTACTTAGAAGAAAAAATTAATCCACATGATGGTAGAATCGTCGAATAATAGGGTTGATAAGGCAACAGCAGAACCTTGATATTCGGTTCAAAATCAGTGCAAAAATAATTAAAATTCCAGAAAAAACTGAACTGTTCGCGGAAATTGACGCTTAGAAAAGTAAAACTATGAAGCCCAATCAGCACAAAGCCTGAAGTTTTTCCGTACTTTGCCAGACTTATCCTAGTTTCCCCATGAAAGTTACCGAACACATAGAGCAGGCGAACGGAAAGTCGCTTTTTTCTATCGAAATCATCCCTCCGATTAAAGGACAGAGTGTCACTGAATTATTCGATTCCATTGAGCCTCTGATGGAGTTTAAACCTCCCTTCGTAGACGTTACTTATCACCGCGAAGAACTCATTGAAAAAAAGCATCCGAGTGGCCTGATTCAGAAGGTTCCCGTGCGTCGTCGCCCCGGAACGGTTGGGATTTGTGCGAAGTTAATGGAACGTTTCAAGGTCGATCCCGTGCCGCACGTGATATGCGGTGGCTTTACGAAGGACGAGACCGAAGATTTTCTTTACGATTTACATTACCTCGGCATTGATAATACGCTGGTTCTGCGAGGCGACCCTGAGAAATCTGCGGGTGTGTTCAAACCCAAAGAAGGCGGACACGCGTACGCTACGGATCTGATTTCGCAGGTTGTAGATATGAATAGTGGTCGGCTGCTGCATGAAGAAACGGAAGCTCAGCCTACGAATTTCTGCATTGGGGTGGCGGGTTACCCAGAGAAGCACTTTGAAGCTCCCAATCACGCCAATGATTTGCGTTACCTCAAAAAGAAGGTAGAGCTGGGAGCCGACTATATCGTGACTCAAATGTTTTTCGATAATCAGAAATACTTTGATTTCGTGAAACGCTGCCGGGCCGAAGGCATTAACGTCCCCATCATTCCGGGACTGAAACCCATTTCCACGAAGAAACAACTGACGGTGTTACCCCGCATTTTCCACCTCGATTTTCCCGAGGAATTGGTGAAGGCCGTGGAAGACTGTAAGAATGATCAGCAGGTACGGGAAGTAGGTGTAGAGTTCGGTATCAAGCAGTGCAAGGAGTTGCTAGACTTCGGTGTGCCGGTATTGCACTTCTACACCATGGGTAAATCCGATTCCGTAAAGCGAATCGCGGAAGCCGTATTTTAAGTTAATGTTTAGCGTTTTGGGTTTAGTGTTTTGAGTTATTGATCTCATAAAATAAATGATAAAGCTATTTGCTGAACATTTTAACTCTAAACCCCAAACGCTAAACACATCAACTCATTGCCAGATTTTCTGGGCTTCCTGTTTGATTGCGTTTAGGGTTTCTTGCCATACTTCCATGGGGCGGCCTACGGATAACTCGCTAATCTTGCGGGCGAGGTCGAGAGCTGGGGCTTCGGCGGGAACTTCTGAGGCCGAACGATTGATTAAGGAAGTAACCTCCTGTACGGTTAAACGCAGGCGTTCCCAATTTTCATGGCTGATGTAAATCTGCTGGGCTACGTTATGCTGAAATTCCTGCCGGATTTCAGCGAGTAATAGCTGTTGTAGTTCAACGGCGGTAATGGCTTGTCCAGCGTTACGAATAAGCAGACTATTGGGACTAATGCGTTCAAGTAGGAGTGTGAGGCGTTCGTAAGCCTGCAAACGTAAGGGTAATACCTGCTTCAGAGCTTCTCCCTGGGCGTTCTGCTGCTGTTCAATAAGCTGTTTGTTCAGGAAAGCTTTTATGGTCAGGTAAAAAGCATATAAAACGAATCCGGCGGGTAAGGCTACTTTAATAAGATCACTGATAAGGTCTTGCATAGGAGTTTAGTTTGCAGTTTGCAGTTTGCAGTTTGCAGTTTGCAGTTTGCAGTTTGCAGTTTGCAGTTTGCAGTTTGCAGTTTGCAGTTTGCAGTTTGCAGTTTGCAGTTTGCAGTTTGCAGGAAAATATTAAACCAGTAAATATAGAGGATATTGTTTGAATGGATTCAACTCCTAACCCAAAACACTAAACTCGAAACGAACAGAATGATTACGCAGAACATAATACCCATCACTCTAACTTCGGAGGCCCAGGAGCAGATCCGTGCGATCATCGAGAGCAAGAGCCTGCCTGAGTTTTATGGCTTGCGGGTAGGGCTGAAAGGGGCGGCTTGTGGGGCTTCGTTTCTGTTAGGGTTCGATACCAAGTCGCCTGACGATGATGAGTATACTCTGGAAGGAATTACGATTTACGTAGATCGCCGGCATTTGATGTACGTGATTGGTCTGACCATTGATTTTGATGAAGACGGCGAAGGGTTTGTTTTTCAGCCCAGATCTTAAATCAACGCCCCAAAAAAAAGCCCGATAGATTAGATTGCTATCGGGCTTTTCTTGTGAAGGAATCAAAGGTCTATTTCATACCTTCAGTATCGTCCTCAACTTTCACGTGTCCCCAGTTCTCACCGGAACGAATGCGGTTTAGTTGCGTATGAGTAATGCCGAATTGCTTGGCAATCATCTTCAGACGATTCTTATCGCTCTTCAGCATCTTTTTAATCATCAGTACTTTACTTTCGGTCAGTTTGTAGTTTTTCGTGCGTTTTGGGCGTGGTTTTTCCTGGGGATTGGTTCGGTGGTGCTCGGTCATTTCATCGCGAGTAACCCACTTCAGGTTTTCCCAGTGGTTGTTCAGCTTATCGTGGTCACGGTGAATGATAAATTTACGGTCGGCGTCGGAACGCTCCACAAAAAAATCAGCAACCAGCCGATGCAGGTAGCGGTTAATGACTTTACCTCCTCGGATACGGATATTCAGAGAACGATATCCCTGAATGATAGACCCCTTAATAATTTCCCCCTCAGGATCGTTCTGGAAACTACGAAGCCTTCCATAGTTTGATACTTCGTAATGGGGGGGATTTTCGATGCCTTCAAAAGGAATCTTAATCCATTTCTCATTCCAAAAACTACTAGATTTCTTCTCGCTCATGATTAATTAATTAACATCCGTTCAAGTCAGGTTGACGGGTTAACTTACTTTAAATGTAGATTGGTTTTGGGCGGGCGGAGATGAAAGAAGATATAGTTGTTCAGAGCAGATGGTAAACTTTTTTTATTCATCACGACAAAACCAGTGCCGAATATCGTAAGAAATTTTCACGATTCACATGATTTATCCTATTAAATAAAAAAAATATGAAAACTTTAATTGTTGGAGCCTCTACCTATCCCGGCCGATACTCATATCTGGCAGCGAATAGCCTGCTAGGGCATGGGCATGAAATCGTATTAATTGGAAAAGAAAATGGGCAAGTATCTGGTAATCAGATCTTAAATGGACAACCCGAGCTCGAAGACATTGATACTATTACTCTATACATTAACCCAACACGGCAACCCGAATTGTACGATTATTTGCTTAGTTTAAAACCTCGTAGAATCATCTTTAACCCCGGTACAGAGAATCCTGAGTTCGAGCAAATGGCAGAGGATCAAGGAGTTGAAGCGATTGAGGGATGCACGCTGGTCATGTTGAGTACTAGGCAGTATTAAGTATTAACCAAGGCAGGTTAGATTCTATTAATGAGTGATTTTTCCTAAATACTATCGAATATGAACTGGGTATAATTGGCCCTACGTTTGTTATAATTGAAATTTCTTAATAGATCCTTATATGTTAAGTGTACTGATTTAAATAGTGCCTAGTAAACGTTGGTGTTAGTCAATTATTGTTTCAATTACCTGAATAATAAAAAGAAAAGAAGCCCCTTAACTAAGGGGCTTCTTTTCTTTTTATTGCTGAATTTAATAGCTAGTCTTTCGGGTATTATTAAAAAGCGAAAGCAAAATGTATAAGGCAATGATTAAAGGAACAGATGTGAAGTTTAGCAGGATAACCAGTAAGGCCGAGACGAGGAGGAAAATGAATTTAATTTCATTACCCTTCCAGCCAAACCCTTTAAACTTCAAAGCAAAAAGGGGGACTTCCATCACCAGCAAAAAGGACATGATGAAGCTAAACGCAATTAGGTAATTGGCATTGAGAATGATAGGACCCCACTCTTCGTGCTGACGCAGAATAACCGGAATGGAAGCAATAAGGAAGGCATTGGCGGGCGTAGGCAGGCCGATGAATCCAGAGGTTTGTCGTTCGTCGATATTAAACTTGGCTAGTCGCAGGGCCGAGAATACAGCAATGACAAAGGCGAAGTAACACTTCCAGGTGCTGACTAAATCAGGAACACTTTCCAGAATCAGATGATAAATGATAATGGATGGTAAAACGCCAAAAGTGACCATGTCGGCCAGCGAATCAAGTTCTTTACCAATGGCCGATTGAGCTTTGACTAACCGGGCTACAAAGCCATCAAAGAAATCCAGAATTCCGGCGATGACGATCAGGTACGAACACAGCAAAAGATCATTATTAAAAGCCGCAACAATGCCGACGCAACCGCACAGCAGGTTACCGCAGGTCATGGCATTAGGAAGGTGCTTGAGCATACATTTCAGAAAAATAAAGTTTGTTAATCAGGCGTATTGCCCATTAGCCCCCACATAAGGATTGTATTGTTTCTCGCGACCAATGGTAGTCGAAGGACCATGTCCGGGAAAGACCTGTACTTCGTCGTTCAATTTAAAAAGCTTGTTTTTAATGCTGCTGATCAGGTCATCAAAGTTACAGCCGGGAAAATCCCAGCGGCCAATGCTTCCCTGAAACAGAACATCCCCGCCGATGCAGAGATTGTATTCCCGGTTCACAAAAGCCACATGACCCGGAGCATGGCCCGGCACGTGCAATATTTCAAGGGTAGTGTTCCCAAAGGTTACATTCGTACCTTCTTCCAGCCAGGCATCGGGTTCGGCCTCTTCGTAGTTAAAGAATCGGTAGGAGGGTGCCCGAACAACTACGGATTTTAAAATCGGCAAGTCAAGCGGGTGCAGGAAATAGGGAACGTGATAGGTCCGCTTCACGAAAGCATTACCCAGCACGTGATCCACGTGAGCGTGCGTGTTCAGGAGCTTCACCACATTCAAACCCTGATCTTCAATAAAATCCTTTAACTCCTCCTGTTCTTCTTTGGTATAACAACCAGGATCAATAATCACGGCCTCTTTCGTATCATCCCAAAGCACGTAGGTATTTTCCTGAAGGGCGTTGAATGTAAAAACCTGTAAATTCAGCATAGATTCAGTAGATGATTGGGTAAAGGGATTAGTAAGTGCCCAGGGCAAACATCGTTGGTTTTTTATGTAAATCGGGCTTTTGCTGTTGCCACTGTTTAATGGTTAGCGTTCGGAGTAACTCATCTTCCGCCGTGAGGTTACTGCCGAGACATAACAGCGTATGGGGCTGGCAAGTCCGTAACAGATCGTCAAATAAGGCTCCATTTCGATAAGGCGTTTCCATAAAAAGCTGGGTCTGGCCGCTTTGGGCTTTCTTTTCCAGCTCCCTGATTCGTTTCGAACGTTCGCCTTTATCAATCGGTAAATAACCGTGAAAGGTGAACGACTGCCCATTAAAACCCGAACCCATCAGCGTTAATAAAATGGACGACGGCCCTACCAGTGAAGTAACCCGAAGGCCATTCTCGTGAGCTAGTCCAACAGCTACCGCTCCCGGATCGGCAATGCCGGGGCAGCCCGCTTCCGAGAGAATGCCCGCATCTTTCCCCAACTTGAGTAAGTCTTTTACCTGTTGCTGCGTTTCTGTTCGCGGTGTGTCCTTGTGTAACTCAAAAAAAGTAAGCTCGTCTATTTTTCGTCCGGTTTTCAGGTCAGAGATAAATCGACGGGCTGTTCGCAGGTTTTCAACGAAGAAAATATCCGTGCGGCTAATCACTTCCCGAATCTGTGGACTCAATACCGTCTCTGCCGTTTCGGGAGCTAGTACGGTGGGTAATAAAAACAAAGTTGGGTGCGTTTCTTCTGCCATCATTAACCCCGGATAAATTTCATCACTGCTTCAATAAACGCCTGCGGTTGCTCGGCCTGTACCCAGTGGCCCGCTCCGGCTATGGTTTCAATGCGAACGTCCGTGAAAAGGCGGCGAATTTCCTTCTCATCTTCGTCGGTAATGTAAGACGATAGAGCCCCTTTCAGGAACAGAACGGGTTTGGTAATCGTCCGAATGCCGCTCAATTCACCGCCCACGGTTTCAATTTCCCGGGTTAATACGGGCAGATTCAGCCGCCAGCTAAAGCCGCCATTTTCTCCACGAGCGAGGTTTTTCAGAATAAAATTCCGGGTGCCGGGGTGATCTTCGTATTGCGTAAAGAACATCTCCGCTTCCTGCCGACTTTTCATAGCCGCCAGCGGCATCAGATTCATGCCTTTGAGAATGCTGGTGTGATGAACGGGGTAGAAGCGGGGAGCAATATCCACCACCACCATTTTCTGCCAGGTATCGGGGTAGTTCATGGCGTACTGCATAACGGTTTTGCCACCCATCGAATGCCCAATCAGGATAGGATCGGTAATCTGCTGGTCGTTGAGAAACTCCTGTAGATCTTCGGCCATTTCTTGGTAACCGAAGTCATCACTCCAGGGCGAGCGGCCATGATTTCGCTGATCCAGCATAAAAACCCGAAAACCCAGGTCGGCCATTTGTTTGCCCACGGTCAGCCAGTTATCAGCCGAGCCAAAAACTCCATGCAATATCACGATGGCGGGGCCAGTCTCGCCCGCTTGCCGAAAGAACAATTTCATAGGTACTGAAGTCTGTTTCTGGAATTTTCTGAAAAAATTCCGGGTTAACTATACAACTTTTGCGGACAAAGTTATCCACGCGAAGCCAATCCTTCGTAAACTTGCCGAGGATTACCGTATTCATAGAGAAAATTTCGAGGTCTTAGCGAGTGAAGAACGGTCTTCTCTGAATACTGATCACCACACATGAGTCTTTCCATTCAACAAATACAAGCCCCCATCGATGCCGAAATGAAGGCATTCGAGGGAAAATTTCGTGATTTCATGAAAAGCGACGTCATGTTGCTGGATCAAATCATGAATTATATCGTTCGGCGGAAGGGGAAGCAGATCAGGCCCATGTTCGTTTTTCTGGCGGCCGGCGTTTGCGGAACTATTAACGATTCAAGCTATCGCGGAGCCGCTTTAATTGAGCTGGTTCACACGGCCACGCTCGTACACGATGACGTAGTGGACGATTCGAATTACCGTCGGGGTTTCTTTTCCGTGAAAGCTCTCTGGAAAAATAAAATCGCCGTTCTGGTGGGGGATTACCTGCTGTCCAGAAGTTTGATGCTGGCGGTCGATCACGAGGACTTTGATTTTCTAAAACTCATTAACCAGACGGTGAAGGAAATGGCTGAAGGGGAGTTAATGCAGATAGAGAAAGCCCGTCGCCTGGACATTTCAGAAGATATTTACTTTGAAATCATTCGTCAGAAAACGGCTACTTTGATTGCTTCCTGTTGTGCCGTCGGAGCCCGTTCGGTGGGAATGACGATGGACATTGTGAACCGGATGCGTCTCTTCGGAGAAAAAGTAGGCATTGCGTTTCAGATTAAGGATGATTTATTCGATTATGGCGATGCTGAAATCGGGAAACCCGTGGGAATTGATATCAAGGAAAAGAAAATGACCTTACCGCTCATTTTTGCCTTGAATCAGGCCGACTGGTTTACCAAACGCCGGATTATAAACATGATCAAGAACGATTCTGAGAATCCGAAGAAAGTGGCCGAAGTGATTGATTTTGTGAAGAAATCGGGGGGCATCGAATACGCCACGCAGGTAATGAAACGCTATGTAGATGAAGCTCTTGAAATTTTAAAGGAATTTCCGGTTAATCCTTTTAGTGAATCCCTGAAAAATCTGGTTCAATTCACGATTGAGCGGACGAAATAATAAAAAAGCTCCCGGACCAATCTAGCCGGGAGCTTTTTTAATGAAGGAGAATTAGTCGGGAATAAAGGTAAAATCAGCAACTCCAGTAAATAGATCCGTAGCTATATTATCCGTAGGAAATACCGATTCTGTTGTCGTCGATGTAATGGATTTGGATTGCTTTTGCAGGATGGTTACGCTACCCGTAGTGAAAGGCATAAAACTTTCTCCTCCGGTTTTTTTAATGATATAGTAAGGTTTGTTTACGTTTCCGCTTAGCGTATTGACGCTGATAAGGTATTTTTTAGTGGCATCCGTAATTTCAAGCGGATCAATGGGGGCCATTACCATCTTTTCCGGAGTAGAAATTTCAATGCTCTTCTGACGCAAGGATGTTTTTGTAGCCACATCCCACACCGTTACGACATAGGTACCCGTTTGAGGCAATTTACACCCGATTTCAGTAATTTTCCCCGGCACATTCCCCGTAAACACATACCCTACTTCCCAGCGGCCTGTAGTGAAATTTGTAGTCGTGAGATCCGTTCGTTTCAGGAACGTTTCCATGGGCCTTTCGGCTGGTTTGCTAGGTTTAGCGTCTTCTCCTTTTTTGCATCCTGTAGCTAGTACAACCAGTACCAGACCTACAATGGTAATCATAGCTTTCATCTTATGTTGAAGGTTTTTTGAATGAACAGGTACAAAGGTCAGACTTCGGCAGATCGTTGGAAATCCCCTATTTTAGGGACGAAGATTAAGGAGTTGCAGAAATTACCGGGGAGCTATAAAGGAGGTATACTTATTTTGAATGTATCTTTCGAAGATTTCTAATCTATCTTCATTATCTATCACAACCATGATCAAACGTAACGCAACAGCCGTCTGGAAAGGCACCGGCAAAGAAGGTTCAGGAGTAGTATCTACTGCAAGTACGGTATTAAACGAAACCCAATATTCATTTAATACGCGTTTTGAAGACGGAGTGGGAACGAATCCTGAAGAACTCATTGCAGCCGCTCACGCGGGTTGTTTTGCCATGAAACTCAGCTTCGACCTGAACGCAGCCGGTTTCATCGCTGACGAGATCAACGCGAAGGCTACCGTTGTGCTGGACCCCTCTAAAGGAGAAGTAACGGAAAGTAATATCGTATTGACGGCTAAAATTCCGAATATCAGTGAAGAACAGTTTCAGGAAATTGCGGCTGGAGCCAAAGCTAACTGCCCGATTTCTAAGTTATTGAACGCTTCTATCTCACTTGACGCTACGCTGGCATAAGCTGCCTGACTCTTTAGTTTGCGGAATAATGGTTCTGAAAAAGAGAATCGTTATTCCGCCTTTTTTTAATCGTATTTTTGTGTTTAGGGAGATTGTATAAAGGAAAGTTTAGAGTAGAGTCTCCGCTGCCAGCTTTTCTGCTGGTAGCTAAACTAAAGGGTAGGTAGTAGGTGCTGCCAGCGAAAAAAGCTGGCAGCGGCATGGCGATGGTTTTTTTGTGGAGAGATACAAAAAGGAAAGTTTAGAGTAGAGTCTCCGCTGCCAGCTTTTCTGCTGGCAGCCAAACTAAAGGGCATGGATTAGGTGCTGCCAGCGAAAAAAGCTGGCAGCGGCATGGCGATGATTTTCTTGTGGAGAGAAACAGAAAGGAAAGTTTGAAGTCTCCGCTATCGGAGTAGCCCTTTGTGTGGGTAAAAAATGAAAAGCAGGTATCGGTTGGCTGCTGCCAGCGTGGCCCGGCCAGCTTTTCCCTTAGAAGAACAATGAGTTTGGTTCTCGAACTGAAAACTGCAAACTAAAAACAGTAAACGGATAAAATGGCGATTAGTAAAGAATTGAAAGCGGCGGTGTTAAGTATGACGCGGGAGGAAAAAGACAAGCTGTTGGTGCGTTTGATTAACAAACACAAAGACTTGCAGGAACAGCTACAGTTTCAGTTGATTGAAGGGGGAGAAACCGTGCAGGAACGTCGCGATGCCATTCAGAATATGATTGATCGTCTCTACAAATTAGAACCCGATTCATCGGGTTGGTTAATGATGGATATGCGGAAAATACATTCCATGATTACCTATCACGTGAAGATTACGAAGGATAAATACGGCGAAATAGAACTGGTGTTGTATCTTTTGAATCAATGCTTTGAAAAACAGCTACCTTACGTTCAGAAATACACATCCAAAACGGATGGCATTGCTGAATACATCGCTAAAAGGACCGAAGCCGTTTTGAAGAAAATTCCCAAACTGCACGAAGATATTCAGTTTGAGTTCATGGAAGAGGCGAATGCTTTACTCGAACGGGTCCATACATACGCTCCGGCAACTTATGCCAAGCAATTGGGGTTACCGAAGCGTATAGAAGTCAGTTAAAGATCCGTTTCTTTTTTGCGTTTGCGATGGAGGTAACGATCATAAACGTACTGAATAATGCCGTCCTTTAAACCCAGATCCGGCACCATAATTTCTTTGGCACCTGACCAACGCATGGCTGACAGGTAAATCTCTGAAGCGGGGACAATAACGTCCGCCCGGTCGGGGTTGAGTTGCAGTTTATTGATCCGGTCTTCCAGCGTATACGACGCAATGTGCGTTTTAATCCGCTCCAATTCTTTAATGTCCATGCTTACCGGAGAAAGCCGGGTTTCAGAAAGATTAAAGAGCTTATTGATGTTTCCACCCGTTCCGATGGCGATCAATTCGCTTTGGTTGGGATCGATATTATCCAGAATCCAGCGTTTCATTTTATCCCAATCCGATTTCTGTTCTTTGCCTTCCAGCAACCGAACCGACCCAATTTTGAACGAACGGCTGGTCACTTTCGCCCGATTAACGTATAAATTAAGCTCGCTGGAACCACCCCCCACATCGACGTGGAGGTAGTTTTTATCCGAAGCCAGCGACTGAACCACTACATTATTAATCAGCTCGGCCTCTTTTGCACCGTCAATAATCTGGATTTTCATGTCTAACTGACCTTCAATCCGCGTAACAATATCCAGCGAGTTACTGGCTTCCCGCATGGCTGAGGTGGCACAGATCATGTAATCTTTGCACTCGTGCAGTTCCATCAGCAACTTGAACGAATGCAGCATTTTATAGAGGCGTACTTCGCCTTCGGCACTGATCGAGCCGGTATTAAACACATCCATTCCCAAACGCAGGGGGAAACGCACGTATTCTACTTTCTTAAAGGTTAAAACGCCTTCATTATCAAGGACTTTTGAAATCTGTAATCGAGCGGCGTTCGAGCCAATATCAATGGCTGCTATTTTCATGCGTAATCGTTTTCAGTGATAGGAATTATATAGGTTAACCTGGAGATTCGGCTTAGTGTTTTTAAGCAAAAAGGCTTTCCTCAAACCTAATCAAACATTAATCGTTCTCCAACCTTTTTAGTATCGTTCAATCAAATATCGGCGTTCACAAACCTGGAACCTTGTTTTAGGATCGAGAAATTTTCCCGAGAACTTCGATAGATGGTAATGTTGGTTCGTCCGAATCTGAGCGATTTTTACTCCTGCTTTCCGAAGCTGAGCTAAGCCTTCAGCATCGGTCATGACCCATCGGCTGGTTGGTAACTGGCCTGGTGGAAGGGGTGGGTGAATCTTCTGCGTATAAAAATCGAAGGTATAACTATAGATGTTATAGAACTCAAACGAATCCAGAATGGCGGGTTCTTTACGAGTAGACTGGGCAAACTGATAGCCCGCATCGTAATTGAATAACTGCGGGTAGCCATTCGCATTCAGAGCCATAAAGGTAATGGTTGCTCCCGCAACGCAAACGCTGATGAGCCGTAAAAACAGAGGCGATTGCCGGAGACTCAAAAACAAAATCACTCCGGCGACCGTAGCTGCTACCACCTGGTTTATCACGCCCGGAATGGGAAAGTAATAGGTGTTGATGTAAGTGACCATGCCGAGCATGAGCACCACGACCAGACACTGAAAGTAAAACACCCAGCGAATGTGTTTGCTGGGCAGGCCGAACAACTGTCCGCTGAGCTGAAGAGCCAGGTAAGGAAACAGCAGGTTAAGGTAATGCGGAAGTTTGTACTGAGCCATCGATAGGATGATCATCATCAGAATGATGATACCCGGTGTCAGAACTTCTTTGAGATTTTTATAAGCAATCAGACTGCGAATCAGACTCCAATAATTTAGAAAAGCCCAGGGCAGTCCGGCCCATAATAAGGTGTGCAGAAAAAAGTAAGGATCGTTACTGCCCGTGCCGCCCCAGGCTTCGCCCTGAAAACGCTCAATGCTTTGCCCCAGCAGTATGAATTTGATTCCTGAAATACCCGTCATTCCCCGGATTACTTTCTCAGGATGCAGGTCAAATTGCTGGTAAAAAGCGTATAATACCGGGCTGATGAAGATCAGAAAGAAAACCCCCATTAGTATCCATTTCCATTGCAAAAGGGCTTTCCAGTTTTTTTCAAAGAGTAACTGCATTCCTACGGCCATTAGTGGCATCGCTACGCCAATGCCGCCTTTGGTGGAAAAGCCCAGAGCCATGCCAAAGGCCGCTGCCATGGCAAATCCCAGGCTTTGGGTTCGTACAAAAGCCATCAATGTCCAGATCGAAAAGACGATGTAGGCCGTTAGCATGGCATCCATCCGTACATCCTGATTAGCCAGAAACTGAGCAAAGTAAGTCGCGTAAATCAAAGCGGCCAGTTTTCCGACGTTCTCGCTGTAAAGCAGTTTTCCTAAGCGGTAAGTGGAATAAAATCCGAGAATGGAAGCGAGTAATGAAGGAAATTTATAAGCAAAGGTACTGACGCCAAACAATTTAAACGAAGCAGCTGACAACCAGAATAATAAATGCGGCTTGTCCAGGTAATCTTTCCCCCGGTCGATTAGACTGATAAAGTCGTCAGTTTCGAGCATATGCAGGGCAATCAGGGCGTGGTGAGCGGGGTCGGCATCATAGATCGGGACGAAGAGTCCGATGATATAAACGGCTGCGATGGCCAGCCACATAATGCCGTAAATGGGTCCCGAAAGCAGGCGGTCGGTATTCATAGAGGATCAATCAGAGAGGAAACTTCAAAAATAGGGCTAGAACCTCATTAGTCAAGCGTCGCGTTAGTGGGTTGATTGGGCAGGGATACCAAAGCTCCGGCTAAAGAACTCAAGGCGTTAATCAGAAAAAAGAGCAAACTGGCTAATACCGCCTGATCAGATGCGATGGGTAAATAATTCGCTGCTTCCAGAAAAACAAACTCCCGAACGCCGATGCCTCCGACGGTTAAGGGCAACACCGAAGCCAGCGAAGAGCCTAGAAAGATCAGTCCATATTCGATCCGGGCGTTCTGCACACCCATGGATTCAAGCAAGCATAACAGGACGATCATCTGTAAAGACTGAAGTAAAATGGATAACAGGAAAGTCCGTAAGTAGACCCGGGTAAACTTTTTGAAAAATAGCCAGTAAATCATCCAGCCTCCCATAAAGACGACTAACGCAAATCCCGCTAGAAAAAGCGATGGAAAGGGTAAGACTGCGGCTACCCAGGGACTGAATCCGGCTAGGGTAAGGGCAAGAAAGGTGATAGCGACCAGTCCACTTCCCCGATCCAGTAATAAAGCCGAGAGTAATAATCGGTAATCGGACTGATGGCGTTTGCGGAGTAACCAGACTTTATACCCATCACCGCCAATCCCTCCCGGCAAAAACAGATTAAAGAACATGCAACGGTAATAAAGCTGAATCAGAAAGGGAAAAGGTTCTTGGATGGGTACTACTTTCAGATGTTCTCCCATGCGAAGCGTACTAGTAAGCTGGGAGGCATTATAAATCAGAAAAGCCAGCAGAATCCAGCCCCAGTGAGCCCGCTGGAGCAGCGGCAGGGTCTTGTCCCAGTCGATCTGGTACGCGAGCCATCCTAAAGCCGCCGTTGTGAGGACGAGCTTCAGGAGGGTAGTAAGTGTAGTTTTTTTCAAAGGGAAACAACTTCAGAAGAACGGGAATAGATTTCGCGGACGAGGTAAGTCGATTTATTACCTGTTTCGTAATAGGTTCGCATCATCATTTCAGCCATAAATCCAAAGGTAATAATCTGTAAACCACCTAATATCATAACCACGGCAACGGTTAGCAAAGGACGATTGCCAATGTTTTCGCCACTGATTTTTACTCCGGCTAAATAAAGGCTGATTAAAGCTCCCGCGAAGAAAGTCAGGATTCCAACCGGACCAAACAGGTGCATGGGTTTGCGGAAGTATTTCTGGAAGAAGACCATCAGTAATAAATCCGACATGACCTTAAAGGTGCGACCTAAGCCGTATTTAGATTTCCCAAATTGCCGGGCATGGTGCCGAACGGGCATTTCCTGCATCCGGGCTCCCTGCATGGCGGCCAGCACGGGAATGAAGCGATGTAACTCACCGTATAAGCCCAGGTTCTGGGCAATCTGGCGTTTGTAAATCTTTAACGTGCAACCGTAATCATGCAGGTAGACACCCGTCATGCGACGAATGAGAGCATTGGCGATTTTACTGGGAATTTTACGTAAGACCATACCGTCCTGCCGATTGGCCCGCAGTCCGGCAACTACGTCCAGATTTTCTTTTTGTAGTTTTTCTAGCATGAGGGGAATGTCAGCGGGATCATTCTGTAAATCACCGTCGAGGGTAACCACATAGGGTCCCAGAGCCTGGGCGATACCCGCCGCCATGGCGGTGGTCTGTCCGTAATTTTTATTAAGCACAACCAGTTTCACCTGTTCATCCGCGTATTGCTTGATCCGGGCAACGGTAGCATCGGTTGATCCATCGTCCACCAGAATTAGCTCATAGGAAAGACCCGTCATGGCTTCGCGAACGCGGCTCAGCAGGGGCTGAACATTATCTTCTTCGTTTAATAAGGTGATTACCAGCGAAAGTAAAGGACTAGACATGTAGAGTATAGAGTTTCGAGTTGGTTAGTTTTGAGTTAATGGATGATTACCAGGACAAAGGCACTTCCCTGTGGAAGCGTAACCCTAAACTCAAAACCCACAACTCCAAGACGCTTATATTGTTAAATGGGGCAAAGCCGTTTTCCATTGAACGAATTCCCGGAGACCGTCTTCGAGGCTTACCGTCGGTTCATAACCCAGGAGTTGCCGTGATTTGGTTAAGTCTGCGTAGGTTTGGGAAACGTCGCCGGGTTGTTCTTCTTTATGTTCGTAAATCGCTTCCCGACCAAGGGCTATCTCCAGTGAAGAAACGAGTTTTCGTAGCGTAACGGGCTTTCCAGAAGCTAAATTAAAAGATTCAAAACCAGATCCTTCGTACTGAAGAGCCCGTTCAATACCAGTAATAATGTCGCTGATGTGGGTGTAATCCCGCTGGGTGCTGCCGTCGCCGTAGAGTACAATGGGCTGAGCGTTGAGAATCAGATCGGTAAATTTATGAATGGCCAGATCGGGCCGCTGACGGGAGCCATATACGGTGAAAAACCGTAAGGCTAAAAACTGAATCCCGTGTAAGTGAGCGTAGGTGCGTCCCAGCATTTCTCCTGAAATTTTAGAAGAAGCATAAGGACTAATGGGTTGTAAATCCGTATCCGTTTCTTTCCAGGGTACATTTGGATTCTCCCCATAAATGCTTGAAGAGGAGGCGTATATGAATTTCTTAACCGACAAGGTTCGAGCAATCTCCAGCATGGAAAGGGTACCCATGACGTTGGTATCGTAATACTCTTTTGTCGAGTGAATGCTATTCCGAACGCCCGCTTTGGCTGCCAAGTGAATGATGGCTTCAAACCGCTGACTCTGAAGGATTTTAGTAAGGTAATTTTGATGCGTAACAGGAGCCTCAATTAATTGAAAATGAGGATGCTGGCTAATAGCCTGGAGGTTAGCCTGCTTTTGAGAAGAGCTATAGAAATCGTCGAAGTTATCAATAATAGTAACGGCGGTATCTGGCGTAGACAGTAGTCGCTCGGCAAGGTGACTACCTATAAATCCTGCTCCTCCCGTAATCAGAAAATGTTTCATGGTTTTCTGGGATTTGAGACCAATCGATTCGGATTAGCTTCGTCTCAGCATGGAAGGCTAAAGAAACGGTAAGTTACAATTCTTTACGACGTTTTCAGCCTTTTCTGCGGACGAATGAATAAGGTCCGGGTACGTTTATCGGTTCAGCCCAATGGTGAAGGGCATGAATACCCCTTCAAACTTTGGATTAAACGATTTATGAACTAGTACTCCGGAGATTTCTTTAACAAAATCGTGGTGGGGGTTTCGAAAAGGTCACGCTTTCGGATGACTTCCTGTAACTGTTCGAACTCATCCAGTTCGGATAGAAATTCAGTTCGGGAAATAACCATGACGGACGGATGTACCTGCAACGCATTTTGCAAAGCCTCGGGCGTTTGCATCACTTCAACCGGGCGATTGAGATAAAACACATACGCCGGATTGAATTGTTTATAAGCAATGACTTTTTGCTCGGGCCCGATGAGCTGAATGGTCTGACTCACCGGATTTTCCCGATCAATAATAGGATAAGCCAGCTGGAAAAACAGAATGGCTGTAACAATGAATGAACCCGTTAGAGCCATGATTGTTCGATTCAACTGATGATGCCGGAAGCGATACCAGGCGGCGGCGGCTCCCAGGGGGAACGTCAGAAAAATGAATGCCCAGCCCGCCAGATGCGATACCACCGGATCGAGTCGAAGTCCCAGATAAAAAGCAATGGGTAATAAAGCCGCGAGTACGATGTATACGATCAGCGAAGGGCGAAGTGATTTCCAGAGTGATTCCTGCTCCAGAACTGTATCCAGAAAAGCCCCGATCAGGAAGGCAGCAAAGGGATAACTCGGCACCGTGTAATTGAAAAGTTTGGTACCGGAAAAGCTGAAAAACCCAACCACTACCATAGCCACACTCAGGGCAAATGCCAGCACCTCCTGCTGTCTTCGCTGCTTCCAGGCCGAGTAAATGGCCTGTGGAAGAAAGACGGAAAAAGGTAATAATCCAATCAATACATACAGGGGTGTAACCAGAAAAAATCCGCCGTGCCCTTCCATGGGTGCCTGAAAACGGCTGAGGTTATGTTTCAGAAAAAAGCCTTCTGTCCAGGCTCCGCCGGTTGCCTGATGCACGCTTAAATACCAGGGTAAAGTAAGGACTAAAATGAGTATAATGCCCGGTAAAAGCTTCATTTGCAGGAGGTAGCCGAGTTCTTTTCGCATGAAGAGAAACAGGCCTCCAGAAAGTCCTACGAGTACCAACGCAATTGGACCTTTGGTTAACACGCCCAAACCCAAGGCCAGATACATGAGCCAGATCCAGCGGGAAGATTGAAAAGACTGATCAAGCTTTCGATACCATTCAAAAAAAGAAACCCAGGCTAAGGTCAGGAAAAAAATCAGGTAAGGATCGGGGACGGCCATTCGAAATTGAACGCCAATGTGCAGGGAGGCCAGTAGGACCAGAGCAGTAATCCAGGCCGTTCGCGGGTTTCGGTTTCGCCAGGCGAAGAAAAAGGTTAATAGAATGGTACCGACCCCGGCAAGAATAGACCCCAACCGGGCAGAAAATTCGCTTACGCCGAAGAGGTGGTAGCTGCTCATCATCACCCAGTAATGCAGAGGCGGCTTATCCGTGCGAAGTTCGTCATTAAAGGTCGGGACAATCCAGTTATGATGCTCAAACATTTCGCGGGCACATTCGGCATTTTTGGCCTCATCGAGCGAATAGAGCATGAGTTTATTGGTTCCCAGTGAAAGCAATAGGAAGCTGAAAATCCCCAGTATAACCAGAGATTTTGATAAAGTAAAGGTTTTCATGGCAAGGGACACTAGGTCCGAAAATCCTCAGTATTAACTCATTAAAGCTGAATAAGAGGAGGGTGAGGACGTGAAACTAGAAACAGACTGATTCTGGCGGAATTCATTTACCAGGTCACCAACGGTAATGATGTGACGGAGAGAAGGATTCGCTAGCTCAACGCCCAAAACGTGTTCTACTTCGTTCGTTAACTCTCGTAATTCGGCATCAGTCAGTCCAAAATCCTGCTGAAAAGAATGTTGGAGACGGATGGTGCGGGGGGCGTACACGTAGAAACTTTTGCGAAACAGCGTACGCAGAACAGAGATGATCTGTCCCTGGAGGGGGTCAATAATAGTTTTCATGGCATAGCCCGTTCGGGCATCATTAAGGTACTACGGATAATAAAACTAATTCATAAGGTGCATAAGTATAGATCGGGGTTGCATTAACATGGGTTTAGATTTTTCGACTGATTTTGTATTTTGGTCGAAAATGAGGTAAAAAAAAGGAACGCTATTCAAGCCCTTTTCCGAGGATGTCGATCATTAAATCCAGTTTAGTATCTAAATCAGGATTCTCATCAAACATCAGAATATCAATTTCGATCCCGCGTAAGGCACTTAAAATCACGTGGGATAATGAGCTTAAATCCGCCCGGTGACGTTCATGGATCTCCTTTCTTTCAATACCGAAAGTAATGATTCCTTCGAATAAATTGATTTCCCGGCTACTGAATAAATTCCGGCAGGAATCAATAACCGAGCGATTGCACTGCACTTCCGCGGACAGAGTCCGGTAAAGATTCATCTTTTTATGAAGGGCAATAATCTTGGTGTGCGTAACGGCTTTGAATTTTTCCCGGGTGGTAGTGGCCTGTTCGCAGGCTTTTTCCATCAGGGTAAAGACATCACTCATTTCTTTGAATAATACAGCTTCAAAGATTTCTTCCTTGCTGGCAAAGTAATAATACAGTGTACTCTTTCCCTTACCCATCGCCTTGGCAATGTCTTCCATCGTGGTTTTGTTCAAACCATATTGCTGAAAGATTTTCTGAGCGGCTTCCATAATGGAGGCTTTAATCTGCTCATCTTTAAGAAGGGGTACTGTCATTTCGACTAAAAACGTTTTATGGTCTAAAAGTGGGACTTAGTTTTTAATTGACCTAATTTTTTTGGACTTTTTTGGAGACTGTCTAAAAATAAGTAAGCCTCTCTACTTCGAGAGAACCGTGGAGTGAAGAATTTATGCTAAAATCTGTCGTAGAGAGCGAAGCGGAGGAGCTTATTGGGTTGCTTCCCCGGATGAAATCCGGGGACAATCCGAGGACACGATTGGTATTGTAGCCCATTTCATACCTGAAGGATATTTATCATGAATCAGCGTATGTCATTCAGAGCGAAGCGAAGAACCTTATGACCTTTTTTGAGCTCGTTAGGTCAGGCAGTAACTTGATTAAACCATCCCCATCACTCAGAAGGTCTCTCACTTCGTTCGGAGGTCAGTTAAGGGGTAATGACTGGAGCGAGATTCCATCTCGTTACTGCTCTAAGGCAGGTTCCACCTGCCGTTATTCCGCAGTCGCTCGGCTCTGGCCGAGTGACTACCTGACTCCAGGCCTCTGGCCGGTAGGATGCGAATTCATATCGGGTCAGAGAAAACCTTTCCTAACCCCAACATGCTTGCAACCACGAGTCTTCAATTGTAAATTTTCGACAGCTTTTTAGTGTTGATGGCATGAAAATAAAAAAACCGGTCTCTGTGCAGAAACCGGTTTTTAAGGGAATCATTCCTATCTAGACAGACATAATATCCACCTCTTTGGCCAGAAATACCTGATCAATTTTGGCTACGTATTTATCCGTTAATTTTTGCACGCGATCTTCGCCTTCCTTCACGGCATCTTCAGCAACGCCATCTTTCGTCAGTTTTTTGATGCTGTTATTGGCATCCTGACGGGCGTTACGAATATTAACCTTCGCCGTTTCGATTTCCGCTTTTACGCGTTTAACCAGATCACGACGACGTTCTTCCGTTACGGGAGGAATACTAATGCGAAGAACTTCTCCGTCATTGGCGGGAGAAAAACCAAGGTTCGAGTTGCGGATAGCCCGATCAATGTCGTTCACCATCTTCTTTTCGAAGGGCTTAACTGTGATCGTCCGGGCATCGGGGGTAGTAATGGAAGCCACGTTTTGCAGCGGGCTGGGAACACCGTAGTATTCTACCATAACGCCTTCGAGCATCGCTGGTGACGCCTTTCCTGCCCGTATTTTACTTAATTCAATGTTCAGGTGCTTCATAGCCCCTTCCATTGTTTCTGTCGCAGCTTCGAGATAAAACTCTATTTCGTCCATTGCGGAGATAGTATGATGTTACGTGTAATACCGTTTCAGGAGAAATTGATCCTCCAGAAAATCTGAAATCAATTATGAAATAAGCGTTCCTACTTCCTGACCCATGATGAGGTTATGCAGGTTGCCAGTCTTATTCATATCAAAAACGACGATTGGAAGTTTGTTTTCGCGGCATAAAGCAAACGCTGCTAAGTCCATTACTTTCAGATCTTTCGCGATTACTTCGTCGAAACTTACACTGTTGTAACGCGTTGCCGTAGTGTCTTTCTCGGGATCAGCCGTATACACGCCATCCACACGAGTTCCTTTCAGAACAACATCGGCTTTAATTTCGATGGCCCGGAGGCTGGCCGCTGAATCCGTAGTGAAATAGGGGTTACCCGTTCCCGCACCGAAGATGACGATACGACCTTTTTCAAGGTGACGCATGGCCCGGCGGCGAATCAGAGGCTCGCAGATTTGCTCCATTTTTACGGCTGACATCAGACGCGTGAACAAACCTACTTTCTCCAGAGCAGCCTGCACGGCCATTCCGTTGATGACGGTGGCCAGCATACCCATGTAATCACCCTGTACACGATCCAGACCAGTGGCTTCGAGTTCTTTTCCGCGGAAGATGTTTCCTCCTCCTACGACAATAGCTACTTGAACACCGAGATCAGCGATACGTTTTACTTCCTGGGCGTATTGTTCAAGAATGGATGAATCAATGATTTTGTCCGACTTCTTTTCGCCGCTGAGGGCTTCTCCACTTAGTTTGAGTAAAATTCGCTTGTACTTCGGCGTTTCCATAAAGGCAGTTTTTGGGTCGCTAAGTTAAGGCGTAGGCTGCCAGAAAGGCAAAGCTCTATTCAATTTTCTTTACGACGTGCTAAAAAATGTGAGGATAGTTAAGTTAGGTATTGGCGGGTTCCTAATGAGGGTTAAACGCTTTTAATTTTCGGGGTGGAATTCACCAGATAAACCCCAAACAAGATGATAGCCATGCCCACAAAATGCTGAGCCTGAATCTGTTCATGGTCGATTACACCCCAGGCTACGGCAATGATGGGCATTAAGTACGTGACTGAACTCACAAAAACGGGCCCGGTAAGCTGAAGTAACTGATTGTAAAAAATCATCGCTATACCCGAGCCAACGAGTCCTAACGTGACTGCCGCCGCAAAAGACCAGCCCGCATTGGCTTCTTGAAAACGATGAACAAAATCAGTCTGAAATAAAAAGGCTGCCGCCAGCGGAGCAACGGTAACGAAGGTAATACCGGTTAATATAAAGGGTTTTAAATCAGATAAATACGTCTTTAATAAGTGCGGATTAATCCCATAAAGAACCGTCGCCAGTATCACTAGTAGCGAATAATAATTGAACGTAATGGCTCCCTTGTTGCCGCTTAGGGTTATTAAAATACAGCCTATTAATCCTAGTGCTAAGCCAATGACTTGCCGGGAAGTCATTTTCTGTTTGAAAAACAGGAAGCCAATGATGAGTACGAAAAGGGGAGTAAAGGCGTTCAAAATTCCGACGAGTGAGCTATTCATGTGCATAACTGCAAATGAGAACAGATAAGCCGGGATAAAGCTACCGACCATTCCGCACACGAAACCCCAAAACCATTGCTTCGCCGTAGGCAGGTTATTGACCTGAGTAAGCAAAATAGGCACAAAAAAAGCTCCGGCTGCCAGTAAGCGAAACGAAGCAATTTGAATACCTGAAAATGTGTGAAGGGCCTGTTTCATCAAAATAAACGAGCTGCCCCAGGTCAGAGCGAGTCCCATTAATATAACCCAGGCAATAGGAGGAGTAGATTTTTGCATAAATTTTTCAGTTAGGTTAATGACGGAATTGTACTCTTGTTCTGGATTCATAATCCAGTGGTAAATTTTAGGGGATAGTCGTTGAGCAGAGTCGAATGACTACCAAAAAAAACATAGAGGTAGAGACGCGAATTCATCGCGTCTGGGTAAAAGGCGGTTAACTAGTACCTTTGGAGATTATAGCCCCTCTACAGACCTCTTTTGAATTGGCCACTTCAAACAGGTCTAATACACGAACTGATTAGGTTAATGCTGCCAGCGAAAAAGCTGGCAGCATTTTTCGCTGGCAGCATTAATTAGGTGATCCACACTAATCTTGTTATTAGCTAGTCTTTACGGATAACCAATCCAAAAGAGCAGAAAAACAGCTAATGGTAAACTAGTAACTAACTTCAACCGCGTGAGCAGCGGAGATTTCGTGTAAAATCTCATCTACTTCAGCGAAAGTCTCTACCAATACCAGACGGCTGCGGAATGATTTTGCCCCCTCGATGCCTTTGAAATAACTGGCGTAATGTCTCCGCATTTCCAGAATGCCCAGCCGCTCGCCTTTCCAGCGAACCGAAAACTCTACGTGCTGACGACATACTGCTACCCGGTCGGCAATGGTTGGTGGAGCAAGCATTTCACCCGTTTTCAGGTAATGCTTGATTTCGTTGAAAATCCAGGGGTAACCAATACTGGCCCGGCCTACCATAATTCCGTCTACGCCGTAACGGTTTTTATACTCCAATGCTTTTTCAGGACTGGAAATATCGCCATTCCCGAAGATCGGAATTTTAATACGGGAGTTATCCTTAATCTTGCCAATCAGTGTCCAGTCGGCATCACCTTTGTACATTTGCACGCGGGTACGACCGTGAATGGTAAGAGCCTGAATACCGATGTCTTGCAGACGTTCCGCTACCTCTTCAATATTCTTGGTGGAGTCATCCCAGCCCAGGCGGGTTTTTACCGTTACGGGTAAATGCGTGGCCTTTACCACCGCCTCCGTCATGCGAACCATTTTGGGGATATCCTGTAATAAAGCTGCTCCGGCTCCGCGACAGGCGACCTGTTTCACAGGGCAACCATAGTTAATGTCGATGAGGTCGGGAGAAACTTCGGTAGTAATTTTCGCACATTCGGCCATCGTATCTACGTCCGAACCGAACAACTGAATCCCGATGGGGCGTTCGTATTCGAAAATATCGAGCTTCTGACGGCTCTTGGCTGCGTCGCGAATCAGTCCTTCGCTGGAAACGAATTCCGTATACATTAGATCGGCACCACCGGACTTACATACGGCCCGAAATGGAGGGTCACTCACGTCTTCCATCGGAGCCAATAGTATCGGAAATTCGCCTAATTCAATATCTTTGATCTTTACCATTCGAGTGGAGGAAATAACCGGAGCTACGGTTTATGAAATAAGAATAAAAGAAAAGACCTTATTTCGTATCCGCTCCGTCTTATTGGATGCGTCTTGATTTTACAAAATTACATGGAAATGCTTGAATCCCCTGATCGTCCAGCCAGACGATTTTCACCTGTGGCCAGTTTATTGATACTTTTTGGCTTGATGGTGGTATTAAGTGCCGTTTCACAAATCGCCCTAATTTACCCGCTGGTCAAATGGCTAACGGGAGCAGACTTATCTGCGGCGGGCACGTCCTTATTTACCAATCCTACCGCTTACCCGCACAGCTGGGTCGCCATGATGCTTATGCAGGGCATCAATTCATTATTCAGCTTCACTTTGACGGCACTTATTTATTGGTATCTGATTGAGAAACGCAACATCGTTTTTATAGAAAAAGGTTCGCCGGACCCTTTGATTTGGGCGGCAGTTTTGGTGCTGGTCATTAGTTACATTCCTTTCAATAGCCTGATTTTCGAATGGAATCAGAAACTTCCCTTACCCGAATGGATGGTCAATAGCGAAAAACAGCTCGAAACATTAACGAAGTTTTTAACCCAGTTTCCTGATTTTCTACACTTTATAGTGGGGATTTTTGTCATTGCGGTATTGCCCGCTTTAGGAGAAGAATTACTATTTCGGGCTACGTTACAGAAACTCTTCCAACGCTGGTGGGGAAGTCCACACCTGGCCGTTTGGCTGGCAGCGGCTATTTTTAGTGCCTATCATATGCAGTTCATGGGATTTTTTCCCCGTATGATTCTCGGAGCCATGTTTGGTTACCTGTACCTCTGGTCGCGAAACCTCTGGATTCCTGTGTTTGCCCATTTTGTTAATAACGGTTTTGTGGTATTGATGATCTACCTGCGGGGGCAAAAGCTGGTAGATATTGACGTAGAAAACAACGAATCCATTCCGCTGACTTCGGCACTGGTTTCGGGAGTGATTGCTCTATCGTTAATGCGAATCATTTATACCCGATTGAAACCCCAAATCCCGGAAGCCTGAGAAAGTATTTCACCCGGAAACCACCAAAGGCATTCGCCCTGCGTTACTTTTGTCAGAATTAAGGAAATGGAATCCCATAAACAAAGCTGATTACTCGTCCGTTTTACCTGTAAATCTTTTATCATTTGGAAGGCTGGGTTAAAATATATGAGTCCTTTATGCCCTGGCGAGTAGAGCTCGTCAAGGGGTGGTTATTGGATGAATATCAAATCGATGGGGTAGTTTTGAGCAAGCAGGATAGTTCCTACTTATGGGGACATTGCGAGCTTCACGTTCCGGTACAGGATGCGGCTTTTGCCGAATTTATCATTAAGCATGAGGAAAAAAATACAGACACGACTGAGTAGTTATTCAAACCTTGGTCAACGGGTTATTACCGCCATCATCGGGGCTGCCCTGATGATTTTTGGCATTTACTGGAGCGAGTGGTCTTACCTGGTTTTATTCGTGCTCATCGGTGGGTTAAGTCAACTGGAGTTCTATCGGTTGGTCGGTTTGGACGACATCGCACCGCTGAAGTATTACGGCACAGGTGTGGGCGTATTCATGAATATTCTGACGTTCCTGATTGAAAAGCATTACCTGCATTTTGAGTTATACTTCCTGCTTTCGCCGCTTTTTACGCTGATTTTCTTTATTAAGCTGTACAAGAAAAACGAAATCAAGCCTTTTACTAATATTGCCTATACATTCCTGGGAATCATCTACGTAGCCATCCCTTTCGCCCTGATTACGGTTATTGCCCTGCTAGGAGGAACGTACAGTTACGAGCGGGTTTTGGGTTGTCTATTCCTGTTATGGGCGAGTGATTCGGGAGCGTATTTCGCCGGAACCAAGTTTGGCCGGACGAAGCTTTTTGAACGGGTGTCTCCTAAAAAATCCTGGGAAGGGAGTTTCGGTGGAGCTGTTACCGCAATGGTTGTCGCCTATATTCTTTCACAGACCTACGCGGATTTGAATCCCTGGCAATGGTACTGGATAGCCGCCGTTATTGTAGTGGCCGGAACGTATGGCGATCTGGTTGAATCGCTTTTCAAACGCAGCATTCAGATCAAGGATTCAGGATCAGTAATACCCGGTCACGGTGGTTTTCTGGATCGCTTCGATGGCTTGTTACTTTCCGCTCCGTTCATTGTTACGTTTCTGAAAGTTTTTGAGTAGCATCCGAGTATTTCTCTATAAAGACGCCAGATTTGGCGTCTTTTTTATTTAGTGGCTAAATTCGCCTTTTTGAGAGGGTTTAGCATCCGAAGTGGGAGACGCCATACAGGAACGTCTTTACGTTTGAAATCAAAATAGGAATCTTCATGGCAAGGGATGGCCTTAGGAAAATTCGGCTTTTCGGTGGCGAGTGGTGAGAATTCTCAGGCAGCTTTCGAACGGATTTACCTTTGGTCTCCTCTGTGTTCCGTTCATCACGCAGACTTGAACTTCGGCCTTTAAATTTCCGGTTTCATCTACGTATTTCCCCGTTAGTCCCAAAAAGCAGAAGCCTCACGTAGGATCGGACTATCTTTCCTAAACGTCACAGCCCCTGAATGAATCTTCGAGCTTACGACTAGTTGTTCGTACTTATGAATGATAAAGGAAAAGTTTATTGGATATTTCAATTGATTGGCTGGCCACTTTGGTTATCCAATGATTTATTAACTTACTCTATTGAGTTTGGTGATACCGAAAATTGGAAAATAGTACTTAACTATATTTTTAATGTGGTTCTTAGTATTTTTCTCACACATCAGTATCGAAGATATGTTAAAAAATACAATAGGGAATTACAGGATTACCGAAAGGTTGTACCAGAAGTATTAGTAGCTGCTTGCGTTCTTGCGGGTATAATGACGGCGTTAAATATCCCATTCGACGTATTTAGTACGGAAGTAGAGCACCCGGGGGGGCATTTTTTTAGTTACCTGTTCTTCTGGGGCAAACCCATGCTAATCTGGCTGATTTTTTATCACATGTTCCAGTATCTGGAAAGCACTCGAAAAATTGCCGTTGAAAAGTTAAAGCTGGAGTCTTTAGCGAAGGAAACCGAAGCGAAAGTATTACGGGCTCAGCTAAACCCGCACTTCATGTTTAATGCTTTGAACAGCATTCGGGCTTTAATTCTGGAAGATCCGGATCGGGCTCAGAAGGGCATCACTCAAATGTCTAATATCCTCAGAAGTAGCCTGTTAGCGGATCGTCGGCAAACGGTAACCTTGGGCGAAGAAATGCGAACGGTAGATGATTACCTCGCTCTGGAGAAAATTCGCTACGAGGAACGGCTGGAAGTGCGGCGGAATGTGTATCCTGAAACAACGAATTGTTTGGTACCACCCATGATGTTGCAAACCTTAGTGGAAAATGCCATCAAGCACGGGGTATCCAAACCCATCAAAGGTGGTTTTGTCAGCATTGAATCGAAACTGAATCAGAACCGACTGGAAATCCGCATTTCAAATACGGGTATTTTACAGGATACCGACTCGGGTGGTTTCGGACTAAAAAACACCGAACGCCGGCTGAAATTATTATTCGGAGAAGATGCCGAATTCAAGATTTACCAATCTGCGAAAGATGTCGTTTGTGCCGAAGTATTAATCCCGATGGAAAACCCAAAACCGAAGGAAGCTCCGGTCGTAGTAAACGTCGAGTAAAGACGCGATGGAATGCATTAAGGGCGAAAATAATACAACCAACCCTTTCAAGTAAAGCATCAGACGCGGTTAATAGCGTCTTTATAACCTATCTAACACTAAACCCGAAACTCATAAAAGGATGAAAGCCTTAATTGTTGATGATGAACGTCTGGCTCGTAATGAATTAAAACGATTACTGGAAAACTTTCCGAAGGTTCATATTGTAGGTGAAGCGGCCAATGCCGACGAAGCCATTCAACTGATCGATGAATTAAAACCTGATCTGTTATTTCTGGATATTCAAATGCCGGGTAAAAACGGGTTTGAGTTGCTGCAAAGTCTCGAAGGCGATGTGCCGGAAGTAATCTTCACTACGGCTTACGATGAATACGCCATCAAAGCTTTCGAGCAAAATGCTCTGGATTATTTGCTCAAACCCGTCGAGCTTTCGCGTTTAACCGAAGCCGTTCAACGGGCCGAAGAGGAGATCCATCACCAGGAACTGGAACATCAGGGTAAGGTTGATGGAACGACCAAAGCCTTATCTGAAAACGACCAGATCTTTATTAAAGACGGAGAAAAATGCTGGTTTGTGAAGTTGGGTAAAGTGCGTTTGTTTGAAAGCATGGGTAACTACGTGCGTCTGCACTTTGACGATCAGAAACCGCTGGTCCTGAAGTCACTGAATGCTTTGGAAGACCGTCTTGATAGTAAAATTTATTTCCGAGCAAACCGCAAACATATCATTAACCTCAATTACATTGATAAAATTGAGCCCTGGTTTTCGGGAGGCTTACTGGCAACGTTACGCAGCCCCAACGATAAACCCGAGAAAATTGAAATATCCCGTCGTCAGGCTATTCGCTTCAAAGAATTATTAAGTTTGTAAGCCAAGTCGCAAGTTTTCTTACTTTTCTCTATGTATGAGCAGGGTGGCTAACCGACCCGTTTGATTCATGAAAATTATCAAGTCAACGTACGGCTCGTATGAGTCGTACATCCTTCAAAATCCAGTTACGGGTGATGAAGTACATATTTTGCCTGGCCTGGGTGGGATCATCCGTCAGCTAAAACTTAGCAAAGAAAATCAATCTTTTGCGGTCATTGATACTCCTGAAGACCCGGCTGTTTTCGGAGAAAATCCTAAGTATGGCAGTACATTCCTTTTTCCCTGGCCCAGCCGGATTAAGGATGGCGTGTATGCCTATCAGGGGAACACGTATCAGTTACCCATTAATGAACCTGAAAAGCAGGCGGCGATTCACGGCATTGTGCACCACGAAACTTTTGAAGTAGTGGAGGAGTGGTCTACTGTTGCTTCGGCAGGTATTCGTTTGAGATATCAGCACGATGGCTCTTATCCGGGCTATCCCTTTCCGTTTCAATTTGAAATCCGGTATGATTTACTGAGTTCAGGAAAGCTGGATATTAGTCCCCAAGCCCTAAACACTGGAACCGAACCCATGCCTGTTGCTTTAGGCTGGCACCCGTACTTTCAGTTACCGGGCGGTACAGTGGATGACTGGACGATCTACTTCCCCGCTAAAAACCAAATCCTGCTGGATGATGAACTCATGATGCCCGCTGGAGTGGAGCCTTTCGAGGCCAGTGAAGGCTATAAGCTGAAAGGACGCTCTTTAGATGCGATTTATGAGCTGAACGAAGGCGGTTATCTTACGCAGTTGGTTTCAGCAAAACAGGGTGTAACCCTTAATCTGGAATACCAGAGAGGGGAGGGGAACGTGAATTATCAGGTAGTCTATACCTTTCCGGATCGGGAACGGGTAGCGATGGAGCCTTTAACAGCCAACGTCGACGCTTTTAACAACGGCGAAGGGTTATTTATTCTTAAGCCCGAAGAAGTATACCAGACGACTTATCAGGTTTACCTAAGTTAGAGTGGTTTGGTGAAGTTTGATATAATTAGATGAGGGTTGAGCTGTTTGAAGTATGAACGTGTTCAGCTAAACCGCGAGTTCTTCGATCAATGCAGCCCTCAAACTTTCAAACCTACTCAGACTATTAACCAAAAATCCCCCGACTGAAGCCAGCCGGGGGATTTTCGTATACGTAAGCTTTTTTCTTAGTTGAAAATATAACGTAAGCCAATCTGTGCCTGCCAAACGTTGTCAAGCGTAATTGATTTTACGAAAGAATCCTTCAACAGAACGGTTTGGCCATCGATGTTCTGAGTGCCTAAACGATACGAAGGAACACCTTCAGAGCTGGTAGAAACGTAAGACAGCGGGTTAGCTGAAGTAGATACGTAACCCACACCCCATTTGTTATTTAAAAGGTTACCAACGTTCAGGATATCAGCCCGTAACTGAATCGTATTTTTCTTACCCTTATCGCCTACTTTAACGTAGAACTCCTGAATAACGGTAAAGTCAAAACGAGTCAACCAGGGGAATTGTCCACCGTTACGCTCAGCATAAGAACCACGACGAGTCTTCAGGTAGCTGTTGCCATTGATATAGGCTTCATAGGCTGCTTGCTGCTCTGCTGCGGTATATACGCGGGCACTAGAGCCTGAACCAACCGTCAGGGGAACAAACGTGATGTCTGAAGCAGAGTTAGGTACGTAAATTAAGTCGTTACCATTTTGGCCATCTCCGTTGAGGTCACCGTTATAGGTGTAGGAAATTTTACCTCCGCTGGCAGAGGTCATACCTAAGGTGAAGGTAGTAGATCCACCAAATTGACCACCATAGTTAAGACGGTAATTTACGTAACCAATGATGCGGTGACGCAGGTCATTGTCAGCATAGGAAACGCCCAGATAATTCTGACCATATACCGTTGGAATGTTGGCTTGAACCGTACTTCCTACGGATTGTAAATCCCGAGCCTGACCGAAGGTATACGCTAACATTCCTCCTAAACCTTTAGATACAGGTTTTTCTAATTTAGCAGTCAAGGTATACGCTTGACCTTTGTTCGTGTTTTTGATAACGAATGTATTCGTAACCGCCGAATTAGCGAAACGTGACGAAGGATAACGGTCGCGAGAATCAGGACCCGTAAACTTACGGTCAGCCGTTTTCAAGTTAGCATCAATGTAACGTAAGCCCTGAAGTGTTTGGTTATAGATCACCTCCAAAGTACCGATGAATCCACCTGGTAAACGCTGATCGACTGCTAAGTTGGTTTTCCATACCAAGGGGTACTTCAGGTTAGGATCGGTAGCATTTACAGTGTAAGGTTTTAACTTTCTAATGTCCGTTTCGCTAGGGATAAACCGGCTTGGGTTTAGCGTGAAAGGAATATTAGTAGTGTTTTCCTCCGTAACCAAGGCCGTGTTGATACCATTGTTACCTAACTGGTTAGATACCAATACTTCAGGAATACGAGATACGAAGAAACCGCTACCACCGCGAATCTGCGTCATTTTGTCGCCCTTTACGTCCCAGTTAAAACCAATACGGGGAGAAATCAACAGACGTGGTTTAGGGAATACGCCAGTATTAACCGTATAAGGGTTATTGTTCTCGTCGTGGAACTTACCTGCTAAATCCTCCGTAAGAACGGGGTTATAGAATGACTCGGCTGTTTTCTTATCGTAAGCAAAGATATCGGCACGAACGCCAGCCGTCAGCTTGAAGTTAGGATTGATCTGAAACTCATCCTGCACATAAGCACTATACGTGGCTCTTTTCAGCGTTTGTAAAGGCTCGGCTCCACCTGGTAATAATGAATATCGGTAATTGAAACGTCTTACCGATACGGGTGAAGTAGTGGCATTAGGATTCGCTAAGTAAGCCAAAGCTGCTGTCTTGAAGTCATCTATAGAGTTATAGACGTATACGCCGTTCGAAGCTGGGAAGAAAACGTTGTTAGAAGTAAAGTGCTCATATGACAGACCGAAAGTCAGCGTATGCTTACCTGCAAAATAACTGAAGTTATTCGTGACGTTAAATGTCGAATAGTTCAGTTTGTTGTTAGGAGTAAAAGGATCAAATCCAACTGAAGTATAAGTAGAACCATCTTTCAGGATGTCAACAGTAGGGAAAAGACCAGTTCTGTAGGTCCGGTCCTCAATCTGCTTGTTATAAGTAACAATTAAACGGTTCGCAAACTGGCCGTTGAAAGTAGAGTTTAATTCAGCAGCTAAGGAACGCGTGTTATCAGCAATTTTATAACCTGTATTCTGAGCCGAGAGAGCCAGACCTCCGTTGTAGCTACCCGTAGCATAACCCGTACGGTTACCAAAACCGGCAGTTGAACTACTATTACTGTTGCTGATGGCCTGCTCAGATTGAGAGTCGTGGTGAGAGTAACGTACCGAAAGCTTATGGTTATCGTTAATGTTGTAATCCAGACGAAGTAAGCCTTTTGTACTATTAACCTGGTTATTAAAGTTATCAATGGCACCTAAGTCAAAGTTGAAATTGGTGCTCATGAACTGTTTCAAATCTTCCAGATCAGCCGCAGTTGTTCTGGAAACGTTACCTGTGGCTCCAGGGCGGTTGGCTACCCAATCCAGAGCGGGCGTGCTGCTCTTGTAACGTTCCACGTTAGCAAAGAAGAACAACTTATTTTTAATGATAGGGCCACCAATGCGGAAACCAGCGGTATTGTTATTGATCGTTACCGGAGGTAATTCTTTACCATTGGCTTTTTTACCTGCTAAATCAGAATTACGGAAAAGGTAATAAACCGAACCTGAGAATTCGTTGGTACCGGAACGAGTCACGGCATTGATACTCGCTCCTGAGAATCCCGTTTGGCGAACGTCGAAAGGAGCTACGTTTAACTGAACTTCATCCAAAGCGTCGAGTGATACGGCCGTAGTTCCCGTACGTCCACCCGCCGAAGCTGAAGAGCCTAAACCGAAACCGTTGTTGAATACGGAACCGTCAATGGTAATGTTGTTGAAACGGGCATCCTGTCCACCGAAAGACTGGCCGTTTCCGTAAGCGTTGTATTTGGTAATGTCGTTGATGGTACGGCCCAGGGTAGGAATCGTATTGATCGTTTCGCGACCATACGAAGCAGCGGCACCGGTCCGGTTCGAACTGAATACGCCGTTCTGGTTACTCGTAATCACAACTTCAGACAATTGGGAAGAAGCGTCTGATAATTGAAAGTTTACGTCCGCTGAAGTACCCAAGTTGGTGTAGATACCATCTTTCACCTGGTCCTGAAAGCCTACGAACGTAGCAGTAATTTTAAAAGGACCGCCTACCCGTACGCCAATCAGGGTATAACGACCGGAA
This sequence comes from Siphonobacter sp. SORGH_AS_1065, assembly GCF_030818595.1. Taxonomy (NCBI): domain Bacteria; kingdom Pseudomonadati; phylum Bacteroidota; class Cytophagia; order Cytophagales; family Cytophagaceae; genus Siphonobacter; species Siphonobacter sp. SORGH_AS_1065. The sequence continues at coordinate 4,426,899 of NZ_JAUTAM010000004.1, read as the reverse complement.
GCATTGGTGGTAGTTCCATAACGGCTACCGGAAGGTTCGTGGATGGCAATAACGGTGGCTCCGGGCAGAGCTTCACCTTTATTATCCACCACAAGTCCCGTCACTGTAGAGGAAGTTACCTGAGCATGAGCCGAATTTAAACCGCAGAACACGGCTAAAAAAAGACCCAGAAACGAAAGCGTATGCCTTGATTTCGCTAAAAGTGCTTTCACAATTTTTTTGGTTAAATTTTAAGGAGTTTTGTTTTGAAGTATGTATGGGTACTGAAGTGGGTTCACTGCTAAACATAAAAAGACCTGACAGAACAAAAAATTCATAACTGTCAGGTCTTTCTAGAGGTGGTCAAATGTCAAATTATGATGCTAATCTACTAAAACAGGTAACGTAAACCAAATTGCATGCTCCAGGTAGTTGCCGTCGTCGTAACATTTCTGAACGGAGTGGTAGGCAACATGGTCTGGCCGTTTACAGACACCGTGTTCATCTGGAATGTAGGAACACCAGCAGTAGTTACAGCTGATCTTCTTAACACGTTGTTAGAACCGGTAATTAACTCCTGTTGGATGCCCCAGTTGCTGTTTAGGAGGTTACCCACGTTCATGATGTCCAGGCTAAACTGGAGGCTGTGACGCTGCTTGCCAATGTTCGTGAAGATATCCTGTAACAAACGGAAATCGAAGTTATTAACCCAGGGCAGTAAACCTGCGTTACGACTTACATAGCCGCCTTTGCTGTCACGTAATACCTGCACATTGTTCACGTACGTATCGAAAGCTTCGCGTTGTTGCTCTGCGGTGAAAGTTACACCGTTTGAAGTGAACGTAGCAAAGTTTAACTCTGAAGCACTGTTAGGGACGTATAATAGATCAGCGGAGATCCCATCACCGTTCAGGTCACCGTTGTACTGGAATGAGTAACGGCCCCGATTGGCACCATTGTAATATAAGGTGATTGTAGTAGCCAGGTGTTTCAGGTATTCGAAACGGTAAGAAAGGTTACCCACGATACGGCTTGGCAGAGCATTACTAGACGTGTAGAGCGTCAAGTCGTTCGGATTATTGATGTTCGGGCTGCTTCCCCAGGCCGAGCTTGCATTAGATCCTGGGTTGTCCGAAATCGTTTTAGCCGATGTGTGTGAATAGAATAAAGATCCGTAGAAGCCTTTCGTCTGGCGAAGAGTGACCCCAATCGTTGCATTAAACGAGTGACCTTTCGTAGTGTTCGTTAGTACACTGCCTGCGTTACCACCTAGGCGATTGTTATACGTGTAAGAAGCTGCATTAGGATAGAAATCACGCGTGTCGCCTGAGTAAGCCATCTTCTGCGTAGCCGCCTTGCGGTTGGCTCCAAATTGGTACACGCCCTGAAAGTCTTTCGTATACATCAGGTCAGCCGTGATTACGAAGGGAGTTCCTGGAATTACGTAATCAGCACCCAGACTGCTTCTCCATACTTGTGGCATTTTGAAGTTCCGGTCTACCAGAGCTAAGCTGCTGGGGACACCCGCATTGGGGTTCTTGATGAAAACATTTTCACCACCCGCCGGAGGATTATTCAGCCAGTAATATTTGTCAGGTTGGAAACGGATGTTGTTAATCCATCCTGAAGAAGCAGCGTAGCTACCAGGTTCGATTGTGTTCTGGATCACACCCGAGTTAGAGGGCATGTTGGTTAACCAAACGAAGGGCACACGTCCGGTAAAGATACCCGTTCCACCACGAACAACGAAGCCACCGTCTTCTTTCACGTCATAACGGAAACCGATACGGGGAGACAGCATAACGCGAGCTTTAGGCCATGAACCCGTGCTGTAGGTGCGGGGCTGTCCGTCCGTTCCTAGTAATTCCAGTTGGTCCACTACGGTGTTTGGCGTCAGTTTATTCAGGAACATGGGTAACTCCGCACGCAGACCGGCGGTTAAAGTCAGCTTTTTGTTCACCTGAATTTTGTCCTGAATGTAAGCGGAAGGTAAGCCGTATTTCGCCGGAGCATAAGTATCCTGACCCGCGTAAGGATACGTCAGGGCAAATTGAATAGGAGCTTTTTCATTAGCAGTTCCCGTAGTCAGGAAATCAGCAACGGAAGCATAGCGGTAATAAGAGGTACCAGAACGCAGGTATTGGTTACCGAAGCTTTGGTACTCGAAGCTAACCCCACCCGTAAAGTTGTGCTTGCCCGTTACATAGGTCAAGTTGTTCGTGATGTTGATGTTATCGTTCAGAACGTCATTGCCATAGGTGAACAGTTCGTAACCAGCCGTAATGTAGTTCACATAGTTGTTAGGATAACCCGTTCCGTCGCCAATGTCAATCATTGGGAATTCAGAACTTGGAGACGTACGTACCGACTGGATACGGCTGTAGGTAGCCAGGAACTGGTTGGATAGCTTGTTCGTGATGGAGCTGTTTAATTCAGCAGTCAAGGAGCGAACGATGTTTTTCTGGGTGTACATCGTGTTCGCGAAAGCCATCGATAACTGACTTACCCGGTTAGCTGTAGTGGAACGAGGGTAGGGGCCTGAGTTACCGTTGACAAGCGAAGGAGTGCTGCTTTCAACCTGGTTGTAACGAATGGCCAGTTTGTGTTTATCGCTAATGTTCCAGTCTAAACGAGCCAAAAAAGAGGTCGTTTTTTCGCTGTTATCGTTTGCATAATTTTCGTAGGCTCCTGGATCATAACCCCATTGGTTAATCAGGTGGTTACGAACAGCTTCCAAATCCGAACGACGCACACGAGTAATATTCTGATCGGGGTTGGAGGCTCCGTTTTCAGAAGCTTTCCATAAGTTAACTGCACCGGAAGCAGCACCTTTGTTTTCAATGTGCTCGGCGTTAACGAAGAAGAACAGCTTGTTTTTTACCAAAGGACCACCTAAACGGAATCCAATTGTACGAGCCGAAGAAACAGGTTTTTCAATGGTAACATTACCTGATTTTGAGCCTACCTGATTTTGGGTTCTCCAGAATGTGTAAGCAGAACCCGAGAACGTGTTGGTACCTGAACGCGTTACGGCATTGATCCCCGCACCTGAGAACCCGCTCTGACGAACGTCATAAGGAGCAATGTTCACCTGAACTTCGTCGATAGCATCGATGGAGACCCCACCACCACCGGGCAGAGGGTTTCCATTCAGACCGAAACCGTTGTTGAAGTTGGCTCCATCAATCTGATAGTTGTTATAACGACTATCGCGGCCACCGAAGCTGTTACCATTAGATTGAGGAGTCAGACGGGTAATGTCCGAGATGTCACGGCTTACGGTAGGAAGTGTAAGGATTTGACGAGCATTAAAAGAGGTAGCTGCACCCGTACGCTGACCCGTGAAGCCATCGCGGGTTCCCTGGATAGTTACTTCAGTTAATTGCGTACCTCCGTCAGACAACTGAATGTTGACCGTTGCCGCAGCACCCAGGTTAGCGAAAATATTGGTAGCCGTTTGTTCAGCATAACCGATAAATGATACCGTCACTTTGTAAGGACCACCTACCCGGATAGTGGGCAAGTTGTAAAGGCCTTCGGAGTTAGTGGTGGTACCATAGCGGGTTCCTGATGGTTCGTGAATAACGATCACGGTGGCACCAGGTAAATTTTCGCCTTTGGTGTCCGTTACGCGGCCATTAATAGCCGAAGTAGTAACCTGAGCATAGGATTGATTGCCAGTGATGATGAACATCAGCATCAGAGCAACTCCTAAGACTCCAGATAAAGGTAAAAACTTCCTCATCATGAAATTTGGAATTTAGTTTAAATTGAACTTTTAGTAGTGAGTGGAAAGAAAAATTTGACACAAATAAACATAGGAATTTGTCTTTTTTCAAGTCTTAATTTGATATGTACACTTTAAATATTTTTAATAATGTTCTGATCTGTAACAATTAGCCACTTTGGTATTGAAAAAGAACAATTTAGTGAATGTTAAATAATCGTTAAGTTTGCATAAGATATACTGTTGTATTTTTTTTATAATGGATGTATCCTCTAGAACCCTAAATTTCAATTTTTAATGAATTAACTGGGAAATACTAAGTTAGGAAGAAGAAAACTTTATAAAAGGATTAAAGCCATGCGGTAAAACAATCTATAAGCCTGGCAGCCATTCAGGAATAGATTACTTACAAACTATTTGGTAATTGATCCATATGCCAAATTTTATACCATAATTCGCTGACGTATATTTATATACGAATTAATTCTTAGGGTTACTGGTAGTTTATACCACAGGAGATGCTTACCATAGACTTGTAATAAAATCAAGGCATTACTAGTTGCTCATATTATATTTGTGGTTCTGTTAACCAACCTAATCCGGCAGGTTACATCATGCTTTAGCAGGCATCCCCATCTATGAAAAGAATTTATCTTGATAATGCAGCCACCACTCCGCTGGATCCGGTGGTTCTGGAAGAAATGTTACCCCTGATGCGGGAACAGTTTGGAAATCCCTCGTCTATTCACGGTCATGGACGGGTGGTTCGTTCGGCCATTGAGAAAGCCCGTAAGAAAGTAGCGGAATTACTGAATACGTCTCCTTCTGAGATTTTCTTTACCTCTGGCGGTACCGAAGCCGATAATACTGCGATTCGGAATACGGTACTTTCCAAAGGCATCAGACATATCATTACCTCGCCCCTCGAACACCACGCCGTTCTGCACACAGCCGAACATCTGGAAAAGGAAGGGCTGGCGAAAGTATCTCTTGTGGAACTGGATTCGAAGGGATATGTGGACTATGCTCATCTGGAAGAATTACTAAAAACAAACGAGCCGAGTCTGATTTCCTTAATGCATGGGAATAACGAAATTGGTAACTTACTGGATCTGGATCGGGTAGGGCAACTGGCAACGGAGTATAAGGCTCTGTTCCATTCTGATACCGTACAGACGATGGGCCATTACAAGCATGATCTTCAGCAGTTGAAAACTAATTTCATTGTTGGAGCGGCTCATAAATTCCACGGTCCTAAAGGGGTAGGATTCCTTTATATGCAGGCAGGAACTAAAATTCCTCCCTTCATTCACGGTGGTGCTCAGGAACGTAACATGCGGGGTGGTACCGAAAACGTGTATGGGATTGTAGGTCTGGCGAAAGCTCTGGAAATTGCTTACGCTGAAATGGCCGAGCACCAACAGCACATTCAGGGGCTGAAAACCCATATGATGGACCGTTTGAAAGAGGCGATTCCCGAAATTGGCTTTAATGGTGACCCTGAAACATCAGAGCAAAGTTTATATACGGTGCTGAATGTAAGCTTCCCACCGACTGCCGATAGTGAGATGTTGTTATTCAATCTCGACATTGAAGGTATTTCTGCGTCGGGCGGTTCTGCCTGTAGCAGTGGGTCAGACGTAGGTTCCCATGTATTAAGAGCGTTGAAAGCCGATCCTTCGCGTCCGTCCGCCCGGTTCTCTTTTCTCCAAGTACACAACGAAAGAAGAAATTGATACCGTTGTTGACAAACTGGCGGTGATTATGGGTGTGGAAAAAGTCAGCTAGATTTTTATAAATAGTATCCTAAAAGAAAACCTCCCGGTAGTTACTGCCGGGAGGTTTTCTTTTTATGAAGTCAAGCTGTCATCCTGAGCGAAGCGAAGGAGCTTATCTGAAGATGAGGAAGTACTTTCGGAAAGTACATACGGCATTTAAGTAATGTTAATCCAGAAATAACAATTTAAAAATTTGGAATACCTCAGGTAATGCATTCCAAAATGTTTCCAGAATTGGCCATTTGCTTTGTACACGTCGACCGAGCAGTTAAAACGTCGATGTTTGCGTATGAATGGTCTTCCTCTCCAATTATTCCGTGCCCGAAGTTTTCTTTTCAAACGAAAGCCTAGGTTCATTCTTTATGTATTGATGGGCACCCTGCCCGTTTCGGCTCAGGTGCAAACGCTCTCGCAGGTATTAGACCGCAGTGTAAAGCAGTTTCCGTTTCTGAAATCCAAGCAATCAGAGATGGAGAGTGCTCAGCAGCGAAAATCGGCGGCTCTAACCGAACGGTTACCTATTCTGACGGTTCAGCATCAGTATAATTACGCCACGAATAACAGCATTACCGGTTCGGTTTTTAATACCGAAGGAACCAACGTCGCTATTTCCGGTGGCGTTCGGCCTGAAAATAATTATGAAGGGGTCTTCGGCAGTTTTACAACGGCAGTAGCCGAATGGCGGCTCATCAACTTTGGTCGCGTGAAGGCCAGCATTCGGGCCGCCGATGCCGAAGTGACCCGTGCTCAGGAGGATTATCAGAACGAAATCTTCCAGCATCAGATTCGCGTATCGGATGCGTATCTGGCTTTGTTGATTAATCAGAAACTCGTTGACATTCAGCGACGCAACCTTGATCGGGCTCTCACGTTCAAGCAAATTGTGGACGCTGGGGTCCGTTCCGGCATGCGTCCGGGCGTAGATAGCTCCCTGGCCACAGCCGAGGCTTCCCGAGCCCGGATTTTATTACTTGAAAGTCAACAGCGGGAACAGGTTCAACGCCTCCAGCTTTCTGAATTAACGGGTCTGGTTGAAGATCATCTTCAGATCGATAGCCTTCGTTTTTATACCAGCTTACCCGCTTCACCTTCCGCTAGTGACAGCCTATTCTTAAATCATCCTGCCTTACGTTTTCAGAGGAGCCAGGTAGACTGGGCTACTGCCCGCAGCATTGCGACGCATCGTTCGTTATGGCCTACTATTTCGCTGGTGGGAGCAGGTTGGGCCAGAGGTTCGGGGGTTCAGAACAACGGCGATGTATACCGAACAGATGTGTCGAATGGGATAAAATATCAGGTTGGTAACTACCTCTTTGGCGTTTCGGCCCGCTGGAATCTAACCAATGCCTTGCGAATCAAGCGGGAATACCGGAGTGATGTAGCTCAAACGGAACGATTTCAGCATTTATACCAAGAACAGAATAACCGCCTACAACGACTGACGCGAGAATCAGAAACGCAGTTTAACGTCGCGATGGAACAGGCCCGTCAGGCTCCGGTACAGTTGCAGGCTGCTCGTCAGGCGTATCATCAGGCACAGGCTCGCTACAAAAACGGGCTTGCGGATTTACCCACGGTTCTCCAGAGCTTCCTGACCCTTAATCGGGCCGAAGTCGACGCGTACGTAGCCAACAGCAACGCCTGGCGTTCCCTGTTACGCATCGCCGCCGCCGAAGGAGACCTCTCTCTCTTCCTAAATCAAGTAAAATGAGTTTGGATGTTTTGAGTTTGGGGTTTTGAGTTGGAAGTCAGCCAAGTAATAACTCAAAACCTTAATGGCAACCGCTCGAAACTCAAAACCCCAAACTCAAAACGCGAAACAAGCTATGCATCAACTCATCAGATCTGCTTTACGAAAGCCTGTGGCAATTGTGGTGGCGGTGGTGGGGCTACTGTTTTTTTCAGTACTCTCGCTTCGTACCATTCCTGTCGACATTTTTCCTGACCTGGACTTGCCGACCATCTATGTGGTGCAACCCTACGGGGGGATGGCCCCCGACCAGATGGACGGCTTTATTGCCACCCGTTACCAGGATCACTTTCTCTACGTGTCCGGTATTAAGGATGTAGACGTGAAAACCATTCAGGGTTTATCCCTCATTAAGCTTCAGTTTTATCCCGGCACGGACATGGCACAGGCAGCGGCAGAGGTTGCCAATAACGTGTCGAGGGCGAAAGCCTACATGCCCGAAGGCACCGTACCGCCACAGGTCGTTCGTTTTGATGCCAGTTCTGTTCCGGTGGGGCAGCTGGTGTTTGAAAGCGAAACCCGTTCGCTGAATGAAATTCAGGATTATGCTTCTTCACGGGTGCGTCCGATGTTCTCGCGGATTGAAGGCGTATCAAGTCCGCCGCCGTTTGGAGGTAACCAGCGTACCATCGTCGTTCGTGTGGATCCTAAGAAAATCCAAAGCTATCAGTTAACGCCTGAAGAGGTTATTAAATCCATTGTGAGTAATAACCAGCCTTCGCCCGCAGGGAACATCCGGGTAGGAGACAAGGCCGTAATGACGCCCGTAAACTCGTTGGTGAAGAAGCCCGAAGACTTTCTGAATATTCCCATTCGTACAGGTTCTGGCCCTACGGTTTTTGTGCGGGACATCGGTACGGTGGAAGACGGAGCGGACGTAACGGTGAGTTATGCCCTCGTCAATGGTCGTCGGGCGGTATACATTCCGGTCGTTAAAAAATCGGATGCATCGACGCTTCAAGTCGTTACCAACCTGAAAAATGCTTTACCCGAAATTCAGAAATCCGTACCCGAAGACGTAAAGATTTCCTATGAATTCGATCAGTCCGTTTACGTAACCAATGCTTTGAAAAGTCTGGTTACCGAAGGGGTGCTAGGGGCTTTGCTAACGGGTTTGATGGTATTACTCTTCCTGCGGGATTGGCGAAGTGTAATCATTGTAGTATTAACCATTCCCATCTCAGTCATGATTGCGGTAATGATGCTGAATCTGTTCGGGCAGTCCATTAACACCATGACGCTTTCCGGATTAGCTTTGGCCGTGGGGATTCTGGTCGATCAGGCCACCGTTACCATTGAGAATATCCACCAGCATCTGGAAATGGGGAAACCCAAAGCCGAAGCGATTTGGGACGCGTGTAAGGAAATCGTTTTCCCGGAATTCCTGATTCTGTTAGCTATTCTGGCCGTATTTGCCCCCGCCTTTGTGATGACGGGCGTACCGAAGTCCATGTTCTTGCCCCTGTCGCTTTCCGTGGGTTTCGCAATGATCGCTTCCTTTTTATTGTCACAAACGCTGGTTCCGGTGCTTTCTAATTGGTTATTGAAATCCCATCCTGAACACGAAGCTCCAACGATGGCCCTGGACAGTCGGGAAATGCACTCGGTTATAGAAGAAGACCTGCATCCACCCGTTCCTGAAAGCGGCTTTGATCGTTTCAAGCATCGCTATAGCCGTTTTCTGGAAAAGCTGGTGCAACGCCGCAAGTGGGTAGTTCCCATTTACTTGATTGGAAGTATTGCGTTGATTGTGCTGTGCTTTCAATGGTTAGGAACGGACATCCTGCCGCATGGAAATAGCCATCAGTTCCAGATGCGATTGCGGGTGCCCGATGGAACACGGGTGGAGCGAACCGAAACGGCAACGCTGAAAGTGCTGGACCTTATTAAGGAAGCCGTCGGTCCCGAGAACCTCGAAATTTCCTCGGCTTATGTAGGAACGGTGCCTTCGAGTTACGGTACTTCTAATATTTTCGTCTTTAATAGTGGCCCGCACGAAGCTGTAATGCAGGTTTCTCTGAAAGAAGATTATCACGTAAAAATGGATAACCTGAAGGAAGAACTGCGTCGGAGAATTGCCAAAGAGTTACCCAACGCCCGAATCTCTTTCGAACCCATTGAGCTGACGGATAAAATGATGAGCCAGGGGTCGGCTACACCAATTGAGGTAAGCGTGGCAGCGAAAGACCTGAAAGAGGCCGGACGTTTCGCAAATCTGATCAAGGCCAACATGCAGAAAATTGATTTCCTGCGGGATGTGCAAATTGCCCAGCCGCTGGAATATCCGGTGTTGAAAGTAACGATGGATCGCGAGCGGGCCGGACAATTGGGCGTAACCTCTTCGCAGGTAGCCCGTTCGATGGTGGCGGCCACTTCATCAAGCCGTTTTACCGATAAAAACCTCTGGCTCGATGATTCGAAAGGGCTGGCTTACCAGGTGCAGGTGCAGATTCCAGAGTATTTGATGACTTCGGCGAATGAGATTGGAAATATTCCGCTGCGGTCAGGAGAAATGCATCCGGTCTTATCAGATGTGGCTCACTTTACCGAAGAAACGGCTCCGGGTGAATACGACCGGGCGGGGCCTAACCGACTGGTAACCATTAACGCCAACCTCCAGAACATTGATTTGGGGACGGCTCAGAAAGCGGTACAACAAGCCATTAAAGACGCAGGCGAGCCGCCTCGTGGGGTCATCGTGGAAATGAAAGGCCAAACTCAGTTATTAACCGACACGTTGTCGGGGTTGCAAACGGGTTTGATGGTAGCCATTGTGATTATCTTCTTATTACTCAGTGCTAATTATCAGTCGCTGAAGTTATCCCTGGTCATTCTATCAGCAGTACCGGCGGTAGTAGCAGGTGCGTTAGTCATGTTGCTGGTCTGTGGGGCCACGCTCAATTTGCAATCGTACATGGGATTGATTATGTCCGTCGGCGTATCCGTAGCCAACGCCATTCTGATGGTAACCAATGCGGAGAATTTGCGGATATCTCTGGGTAATGCCCGCCGGGCCGTTATTCTGGCAGCGGGTAGCCGGATTCGTCCCATCCTGATGACCAGTATTGCCATGGTGGCGGGTATGTTACCCATGGCCTCGGGTCTGGGTGAAGGCGGCGATCAGATTGCCCCACTTGGTCAGGCCGTGATAGGGGGCCTGGTTGCCTCGACGCTGGCCGCTCTCTTAATTCTCCCTTGCGTGTTCACGCAGGTGCAGGCAAAAGCTTCTTTACAGTCGGTATCACTGGATCCTGAAGATCCCGAAAGCAAATATTATAAACTTCAAGCTCAGGAGGAAATCGCATGAAACGCATGAATTATTGGCTAATTCTTCCCGCCATAGCCAGCTTATATGCCTGCACACCCGCAGGTAGCGAGAATAAAAAAACGGAAATGAAAGCGGCGGCACCCGTAAAACTGGAAATGACCGAAGTTCGGGAAATGCAGCCGAGTAAGAACGTAACCCTGCCGGGTGAACTATTACCCTGGAATCGGGTGAATCTTTACGCGAAAGTGAAAGGCTTTGCCAGCCAGGTCAAGGTAGATCGGGGTACCTGGGTTCGAAAAGGACAGGTGTTGGTTCAGCTTGACGCCCCCGAAGTACTCTCGGAAGTCAACCAGGCTCAGGCTCAGGTGCAGGCTCAACAGGCGAATCTCATCCAGCAGCAATCGAAATACCGGGCCAGCCGCCTTACCTATCGGCGTCTGGTTGAAACCAATCGAGTGGAAGGGGCCGTTTCGCTCAATGAAATCGATCAGGCTCAGTCGAAGATGGATGCCGATAGTGCTCTGGTGATGGTGGCTCAGGAAAGCGTTCAAGCCGCCAAAGCCAATCTTCGCAGCAAACAGGATTTAAAGCAATACCTAACGATTACCGCTCCGTTCGACGGCGTGATTATCGAACGGAATATCAGTCCGGGAGCGTTGGTGGGAGCGGGCGATGCCGGAAAACCTTTGCTCGTGCTGGAGGATACCCGAACGCTACGGCTAACCGTAGCCATTCCCGAAGCATACGCGAATCAGTTATCGAAGAAAAGTCCAGTAGAGTTTATGGTAAACGCCATTCCTGAGCGGATTTTCAAAGGCTCACTGGCCCGGAGTGCCGAAAGCCTGCAACAGGACAAACGCTCAATGATGGCTGAATTTGACATTCCCAATGCCAAAGGAGAACTCAAAGCGGGCATGTATGCTCAGGTGAAATTACCCGTCGAGCGTTCGCAGGCGACCTTGTTCGTACCTAAAAGTTCGGTCGTTACTTCATCCGAAAAAGTATTTGTTATTCGTTTAAATGGCGATAAAGCTCAGTGGGTAACGGTAGATACGGGTAATACGCTGGATAGTCTGATCGAAGTTTTTGGAGACGTAAAGGCGGGAGACGTCTTGGTTAAAAAAGCCTCAGAGGAAGTTCGGGACGGACAAACCATTCAAAAATAAATTCTTGATTCAAGCAAAAAGCCTCGACTCAAATCATTGAGTCGAGGCTTTTTGCTTGGGAAAGGTTACTTACAGAAATTATCAGATTCAATATTCAAGCGGTAAAATGTCACCTTTAATAAGGTATCTCGCTGAGTTAATGGCCAGCCGATGGCAGGGTTAGGAGTAGCCCGGAACCGGTAGCGTTTGCCTATTTCCAGTTTGTTGGAGGCTACTTGCCGAACGGTACGTGTTAAAGTAATCAGGTCACGCCAGGTATCGGTGCCTACCACCTGATATTGAACGTAGAGATTAGCAGGAAGTTTGGATTCATCTACTTGTTTACCAGCAGGACACTTCACCACCAATTCGACACTTAAAGTTGTTGGAGGCGTTTCGAAACTTATCGGAGCAACAATTGTCCGGCCATCACACAGATCCACAGGAGCCGAGGTGTAGATCGGTGTCGTCATGTCGCCGCCGTAGTAGTTATTCGCTCGGAAAACCTGAAGACGAACGGTTTTCTGAACCAATCCTGAGAACGAACGCTTCGAACCATTGTTCAGGTCCAGATAGGTTTCCAGCACGGGTTGGTTGGTTGCTACATCTATCAGTTTCGCATAGTAAAGAATATCAACGTTTTTCAGGTTGGTCTGAAACTGGAAAGTCGGCCCTACTTCACAAACAGGCTGTGTTTCAGCCAGTGCGTAATAGCTAAAATTGGAAACCTGAGTTTTGATGAAGAGCTTATTAGTGGAAGCATCTTTCTGAATGCGAAGCGTATTTTGACGAACCCAGATGTTGCGATTCAGGTCATAACGCCAGAAAGGAACCACATCTCCTTCTTTCACCAACTGACCGTTTAGCAAACGCTGATTCCCTATTAATTCAACGGTCACTTCGGCATTACCCGTTGACCCCTGAATAATCTGGCCGCCCGTGGTAAAAGCATCTAACTGGAAATAAGCCAGGCTTTGAAAAAGGAAAGCCGAAAGTTTGCGATCACTTTCGTCAACAGCATTATAAATGGTTTGCGTATGGCCAGGCAAATACGTGTTGGCCTGGGTGGGATTGATATAATAAAGAGCCGCACGAACTTCACCCGTCAGGTCGTTACCTCCCAAGGTCTTTAACTCCAGATTATCCGGTAATATCCATCGTGCTTTCGTTCCGGTTCCTGTTAAATCAGGCGTTTGCAGGGTAATCGAACGACCCGTATACGTTTGCTGCGTGGCTGATACACCGAAAGGAGGCTGATTGATATCAATAAGTTGAACCGTTTGGCGAATGTTGGTATTATCGGACATGTTAATCCGGGTCAGCTTACTTAAGTAGCCTTCAGCCTCGGCCAGTACAGAAAGTTTTACCGGATCCTGGGTAGTTGGCAGGTGATTGGGGTCAATAGACAACCCTAACAAGCCTTCTGAGCTGGGCCTGATCACTTTGCCACCCGTCAGGTTTCTGATGCGTTCGGCATCATCTCCAACGATAGCAATTTTCAAATTGCTGGGAATTTTCTCCGCTGAGGAGGCATTGGCGTTGGCGTACTGGAGTAAAACGGTAGCTTCAGTACGCGGATCTTTAAACTGAAAATCGATATCCTTAAAAGGATTGGCACACGCATAAATTAGCGTCAGTAATGCGAGGCAGATTAGGGAAGGGAAAGAGTAGATTCGTTTCATCTTAAGATTTTGGCGGAAACCTTGATTGATTGAATATATACGTTTCTCTTTATCTCAAGGGTGGGTAGTAGGCTGAATAGCGTTGTTATTGAGATAAATATAAAGAAAAAAACTAACGATTGACCCACTTTGATTATCATAAAATATCAGACCACCAGATTTTGGTAACCGTATGTAATCATGGGTATAACGTAGTACTTGGAATGAGCAGGTATAATCAGTCAGGAAAATAAAAAAAGAAACCCCCAAACATCCGCCAATGTTTGAGGGTAACAAGTTTTGCAAGTATTCGTTAATACTTAGTTCTACTTGTACTAATAAAATTTTTTAAAATATCGGGCCATTCGTAATACAACTACCTAATGAGACGAAGCGTTCTCGATATGTGGAATAATTACTTCACATTAACTAGTGAAGAGTAAGGTAAGTAGCAGAAATAGGACATATTTTTGGTAGTAAATATATATATGATAGGATTAATTGAATATTTGTACAATAACTATAGTCTGTTCTTCTTGGCCAGAAATGTTGAAATAAGGGAGTGTAAGCACTATTGCTATTCAATGTATGCAATGGCTACTGATCTACACGTGCAGACTTTTTGAAGCCTAAGTAGCGGGCATAAACTACCAACCCTATTCTATATACTAATTCAAAGCTGGATCCACCTTTGCCCAGATCATTAACCCCGATGCGATAGCCGGGTTCAAGCCCAAAGCAGTCAGGTAATTTAATTGGCTGATGCATACAAAGCAAAACCCGCAGTAATACCCTGCATGACGTAGAGGTAGAAGAAAGTAACGTACCGCAGCCATCTTTTTTCAGATAGTATAAGTGGATAAGCACCTGCCTCAACCGGGGAACTATATACGTATATATAAAAATGGCTAGTTATTATCCATTTTTATATGAATATGGTTCTATAATATGGCTGTATCTAACATGGTTTGGCAGTAGGAGGGTAATGAATAATAGCTTTGTTGAATGATGTAATGTATTAATCAGTATTACCCAATTAATCAGACTGGCTCAGTTGAGCGATCCATTGGAAAGCCCGATAGCTAGGCCGCTTATAATTACAAGGGCATAGTGTGGAAAATACATCCAGTTTATGCCGAAGTAATAAGGATGCCATACCCCTACCAACGTGGCCCGACCAGCTTTTTCGCTGGTAGCAATTGCTCGCTTCATAATGATAGGTTCATGGCCTCGGTTAGTGCTACCAGCGAAAAAGCTGGCAGCGGCCATATTGGCAGCGGTAGCCAAAAATACATGTAGTTTATGTTGAGGTAAGTAAGTAGGTGATACCGCTACCAGCTTTTTGCTGGTAGCAATTGCTCGCGTCATAGTGATAGGTTCATGGCCTAGGTTAGTGCTGCCAGCGAAAAAGCTGGCAGCGGCCATGTTGGCAGCGGTATCCAAAAATACATGTAGTTATTTTGAGGTAATAAGTAGGTCATACCGCTTCAAGCTTTTTCGCTGGTGGCAACTACTTATGCCGTGAAGATAAATCCAAGGAAAAAGGGAGGCTATGCCACTACCAGCTTTCCGCCGGTACCTATTACTTGTCTCAAGGTGATGGATTTCATAGCACTGAGTTAGTGCTGGCAGTGATTGTAAAGTCATGCAAAAAAGCATAAACAATTAGTAAATTATGGAATGTTTTTTTTCGGTTAAATCCAGCTAGGTACACCCCAAATTTTAATACATTCATCAGACATGAAAATCAGAATGCTTGCTTTTGCTGGATTATTCTTTCTATTAAACGCCTGCGACTTTTCTCCTCAAGAAAAACAAGAAGTAAAAAATCAGGGATTCCCCGAGATTAGAAATCCCGAAACGGCTGCTCCTACCACTGGAGCCACGGGCGAACCTACTAGTCCTACGTACAACGAGTCAGATTCTCTAATTCTGCCTGAACCTCATCAGGATACTTCAGATTTGAACTGAAGCCATGACGTTTATCGGTAAGTCGAAATTAGAGCAACTTTAGTGGCCGAAATTGAGGAGAACGTCCCTTCTAGGGATGAGCCAATAACCATTAGCCTACATTTAACCTACCTTGTCAGAGCTAATGAATTATTGAAATGTATGCCTTCCCTTTTTCATCTGTCCGCCAGTGTGGCCGCTTTCGCCTTTATTTTCACGAGCAATTATTTAGTTCTTACGACGGAAGACTCGCCTGAAAGAGCTGTGACAGATACGAGCGGTCGGTATCTAGCGGAAAAATACTGCCAGAGTTGCCACCTTTTCCCCGAACCAGAGTTACTCGACAAACAGACTTGGGCGAAGGGTGTACTGCCGTACATGGGGTTGCGTCTGGGAATCAAATCTCATATCAACCCTTATCACGGATTATTTGCCGAAGAAAAGCAGCGATTGCAGGAAGCCGGGATTTATCCCGAAAAGGCCCTTTTAACCAAAGCGGAATGGCGAGCCATCGTTAACTATTATGTGAATGCCGCTCCCGAACGTACGCTTCAACCCCTGAAAGTACCAACGGCTCAAAAGAACCTTCCGCTTTTTGAGGTAAAGGAAATTTCTTGGCAAAACGAACACTTGCCTCAAACCACACTCTTGCATTACGATACGCTTTCCTCGCGTTTCTATGTAGCGGATCGACAGAAGCAAGTAACGATTCTGAAATCCAATTTTGAGGTAGAGCGAGTAATAAGCCTGGACAGTCCGGCGTCGGCCATGCGGGTAAGTAAGGAGGAAGACGTGCAGGTATTAACCACTGGAACACTCAATCCTTCGGATCTTTCTATAGGTAACTTATTGAAAATTAATGCTGATGATAAGATCGAAGTACAATTGCATTCACTGCCCAGACCCGTTGATTTTGTAGAATGTGATTTAAATCAGGACGGTAAAAAAGACGTAGTGGTCTGTGGCTTTGGCCATAATCTGGGAAAATTGTTATGGATTGAAAGTTACCGAGAACCCCACTCCCAGGAGCACGTGCTTCGAGCCTTACCCGGAGCCCGAACAGCGGTAGTAAAAGATTTCAATCAGGACGGTAGACCAGATATCATGGTGTTGATGGAACAGGCTCAGGAAGGAATTTTTTTGTATGAAAATCAGGGGAATGGCCGCTTTCTGGAGCGGGAAAAGTTACGCTTTCCAGCCGTTTATGGCACCAGTTCGATGCAGGTTATTGATTATAATCAGGATGGGTTTGATGACCTATTAATAACCAATGGTGATAACTGGGATTATACCAATATCCTGAAAGCTTACCACGGCGTTCGGGTGTATTTGAATGACGGAAAAAATAATTTTAAGGAAGCCTTATTTTATCCTCTGTACGGAGCCAATCAGGCCATTGCAGCCGATTTTGATGGTGACGGAGATCTGGATATAGCCGCTATTTCTTTTTTCCCAGATTTGCTCAATAGTCCTGAAAAAGGGTTTATCTACCTCGAAAACGAAGGAAATATGCAGGTAAAAGCCTACACAACGCCCGAAGCCGCCAGTGGAAAATGGTTAGTGATGGAAGTCGCCGATTACGATCAGGATGGCGATCTGGATATTATGCTGGGGTCGCACGTATCTAATATGCTGGATTTTACTACGCTCACGTTGCAGGGAAAGCAAACGTTTCCTCAAATCCTGCTATTAACCAATCAACGTGGTGCTCAATAAAATCGGCTTAAACATTACTGTTTTCCAAAGGTTTATATACGTACTCTCTACTTTTAAATCATCTGATATGAAACAATTACTTCTGGTTATAGCCCTGGTGTGGGTGTCAATGGCTTGCTCGAAAAAAGAAAGTGCTCCGGTTAATATCGACGCAGCTACATTGGAGCTGAATTATGATGAGCAACATCAGTTTGTATTAACCCAGGGCAGTAATACGCTGAACGCAAACGATTATACCTGGGCTTCCAGTAATACAACCATTGGCCAAGTCAGTGCTTCGGGTGAATTTACCGCTAGTCGAATCGGAGAAACCACCGTTACCGCAACGGCTAAAAACGGTGGTGGAATCATTGAAAGTAAAGTGACGGTAGTGCCTTATTATAGTTTTGGGACTGAGCCTTCTTTTAGTTTAGGCGGAAGTAAAACGGTGGTGAAGAGTTATGAAAAACGTACGTTAGTAGCAGAGACAGACAGTACCTTAGATTATCAAGGGGAAAATAATTCAATCAACGGGGTTAGGTATTACTTTAATAATGCTGCCTACAGCGAAGCATATTTGTTCTACATGCCAAGTGTTACGTTACTGCAAGCTCAAACCTATTATGATGAACGTTACAACTATCTTGGTAATATACAAGATCAAGGATTGACTTTCAATGTTTTTTCTATTACGAGTACTGTAGGAGTAGGAGTTACGGATGCCTCAAACCAAGGACGCGTAGCGGTTTATTTGCCGCTTAATTCGGGTGGAAGAATTCCTGCAAACTATTTGAAAGCAGCGGCCAATCGCATTCGATCTGGAGGAATTAAGTAATATTGATAGAAAAGCTGATAAAGCCGCTATTGACGAAATCAATAGCGGCTTTATCGTTTATGCTTTCGTCAAAAAGCTTGGGCTAGTTTTTCTTTCGATTCTAAAAAATTAACGTGTTTGCCTTTGTTACTTTCGAACATAAAGTCTTTTAAACTTTTACTTTCATACGCACTGAAATCGCCGATAATAACCAGTTGAACACGATAGGTTGAAAATTTCTGAAGTATTTCTCCGGCCAGTTTCGTTTTTAAGTCAAAAAATGCAGGAGTTATATTTTGGGCATGAATAATAACTTTATCGAAGCCCTGGTAATAGATGTTTCCCAGTAGGTCGGTGGCCTCTTCCAGAGTAGTAATAATCAGATCATCTGAAATGATTTCAGCAAATTCGGTTTGATTGATTTTGATTCTTTCCAGTTTCATAGAAATGAATTTAAGAGACGCTTTTACGCAGTAAAGGTAAGGAAGTGCCTGTTATTGGAATGATTCATTAGGGCACTTCAGTAGCTAAAATGCCCTATTCAGCGTCTAAAAGCTGGTTTTGGGTAAGTTCTTTTTTCATGGCATTCACTCATCCCTCACCTTTGTTACGAACCAAACGGCAAAGCACCTTTACAGGTAGGAAGTCGAAAACTTGAAAAGCCATGAAAAAACTCATTTTAGTATTCGGACTGATGGCAGGAGCCTTTCTTGTACAGGATAGTGCTGCTCAGGTAAATGTCAATGTAAATCTGGGAAGTCAGCCCGCCTGGGGACCAACGGGGTATACTTACGCTCAAAGCTATTACTTGCCTGACATTGACGTTTATTATAACATTCCTCAAAAGCAATGGACGTATCAGGACGGCAATCGTTGGGTAACCGTAAATACACTTCCGGCTCGTTATCGTGCCTATGATTTATACAGCGGACATAAAGTGGTTATTAATGAAGCAAGACCTTATTTAAACCACGCCAAATACCGCAAGCAATACGCCTTTTATAAAGGTCGCCACGATCAGGTAGCTATTCGTGATGGCAGAGATTCAAAAAACCGCTGGGATGATCGAAAAGATCGAAAAGAGGATCGCCACGATTCTCGTAAAGATCGGGATCGTTGGGAGGGAAATCGTCGTCGCGGCTAAACAAAAAAATCCCTGGTTTAAACGCCGGGGATTTTTTGTTTATATCACAATAAATAAAAAAGCCTGACACTTTTCAGTATCAGGCTTGCCAGTAGTCCGTACGGGAATCGAACCCGTGTTTTATCCGTGAAAGGGATACGTCCTAACCCCTAGACGAACGGACCGTAATCAGAACCTTCAAATTTCTAAGAAACTTTCCGGTAGTGGTCGCGTAGGGATTCGAACCCCAAACCTTCTGATCCGTAGTCAGATGCTCTATCCAATTGAGCTACGCAACCGGTACTTATGTCTTTTGTAATCCCTGAAATTCGGGTGGTGGTCGCGTAGGGATTCGAACCCCAAACCTTCTGATCCGTAGTCAGATGCTCTATCCAATTGAGCTACGCAACCTATTTCCCTTTCTGCCAGTGGCGTGATTGGGAGTGCAAAAGTAGTAATAGAAGCCCCCTTTGTCAAGTTTATGCTCAAAGGTTTTTTAAAATATTTTACTTCTTGCTGAATTTCAGGGCGTTGGTATAATGATTAATGATTCGCTTGGTTCGCAGGTAACGTCCTACATTGAACTCATCATAATGGTCAGCCGAAGGATCGACGCTATTCACCATGACGAAATTCGAGGAATGAATAAACTGATTGTTTCCGATCCACATGGCTACGTGAACGACTTTCTCCGTACCGTCCTCATTGACCTTCCCAAAAAATAATAAATCTCCGGGCCGAAGCTTCGACCAGTCCTTGGTCGTATCCACCAATTCTCCTGAATTTACCTGTTGTGAAGCATCACGGGGTAATTGGACACCGTTGAGGAAATAAACGGTTTTGGTAAAGCCACTGCAATCCACGCCTTTGAAGGACGTGCCACCCCAGAGATAGGGCAAACCCATGAGTTTTTTAGAGGTACTTACCAGCGAGGATTCGGATATCTGAACGGAAGACAACCATTCCTCGTAGAAACGGGCGTCAGCTTTGCGAATAAAGGCTTTTCGACCATCGGGGTAAGCGACCTCATAAAAAGCTCCTTTTTCCCCTTTGTAAGCCACTAAATCGCCCGCAACGATGTCGGAGATGGTTGATCCATCGGCGTTGGCCTCAGCGTAGCTGAAACCGTAAGGCGTCAGGTAAATAAGTTTGCGGGCTTTCTGCCAGTTTTCAACCTCTGCAGGCGTAGCCAGAAAAATGGCCCCCTGATCTACCCAGGAAATGTATGCATCGGGCGTTTGCACCCGTAGCCAGCTTCCTTCTTTTTCGTATACGTTCAGTGTTGTGCCGAGTAATGCCTGCGTGGCTAACTCCGCCGAATGCTTGGGGGCGGAGCGGATATTGCAGACCGACACATTGACAATGGCCTGCGTTTTCTCGCCCACAGCGGCGTTGGGTAACACCTGCATTTCGTCCACCAGACTCGGTTGAACGGCTTTTAGTTTCTCTACCAACGCTTCGTGAGCCACTGCACTGCTGGTTTTGCCCGTCAATTTACCGTCCTCTGATACTTCAGCCTCAAAGATAACGGTGCGTTTATCGGGAGCGTAGGTTTTCTGAACCTGGGTAATGATTTCTTTCATGGATACATGCTGAGCCATTGCCGATCCAACCAGCAGGCAGAAACTCAGGGTTAATAGTGATTTCATTCGTATCGGTTAGACTAGAAACGGACGTAAATTTAAAGATAATGCCATCTATGAGTTCTGGGCAAACTGCCGACAAGCCTGAGCAATGTGCCTGAGGTCTTCGAGCGTGTGTAAAGGGGTAATAACCAGTCGGGTAATAGCCGGATCGTTGGGGCCGGGGTAGGGGAAACAAGCTGTTAATATTCCCTGGTCCCGTAAATACTCGTGTAATCCCGGACGATCTGTCGTAAAGGCTGGATACTTTTCGATCCAGTGAAACAGATGAATGGCTTCCCCTAATGCTTCCACGAATTGTTCAACCCGCAATAGGAGCTTTTGATGGGCTGACAGATAATCGGGTAACGACTGGGTTAAGGCCCACAAGTACGCCGGATTCGCCGGACTAGCTCCGCTAAACATGGAAAACTGACGCATGGAATTCAGGATGGCTTGAGAACCCATAATGAGTCCCGCTGGCACACTCATGGCTTTATTAAGCGAAGCCGTGATAAGTAACTCAAGGCTCGCTGGAGCGTTGATTAACTCATGAATGCCTTTTCCGCTGGCTCCCAAAACGCCCAGTCCATGCGAGTCGTCAATAACTACGGTGATTTTCTTCGAGGGGGGTAACCGATGCAGCCAGTCAAAAGGAACGGCAGCAGTATGGGGAGAACCCACGGAATCGGTAACGACCACGATTTCTTCCGAAGCCGTTGCCGCCAATCGTCTGGGAAGCTCGGCAAACCAGTTTTCGTAATCTTCGACAGCAGGCGTAAACCCTTCCAGTCTCAGGGCAGGGTGAACGTTAGGGGCATAGAAAATGGGAACCTGAGGGTTTTGAAAAACCAGCCATTTGAGTGCCAATTGCCCCGCCAGCATACCCGATGAAACGGTTAAGGTATCCGCCACACCAAACCATTGAGCCAGAGCAGCTTCCGCATCTTCGTATATCGATAATCGGAGGGTATTACTTCGCGAACTACCCCAATTAATACCCACCTGCTGCATGCCCTCCATTACCCGCTGAATAAATACTGGATTTTTACTCATGCCCAGGTACGAGGTCCCACTGCACCAGAGGTATTCTTTCTGATCAATAACCAGGGTTCGATCTGGAATAGATGAAGTGTAAAACGTTGACATTTAGCTTAATAACTTGGCTCCGGTTCCGTTTTCTTCGGCGTAAATTACTTTCCCGTAGTCGATGGTAACACCGCTGGAAATGTGGTCTTCTACCAGTAAAATACCGTCCATATCCACGTAATCGAGCAGCGGTAATAACTGAGCGATGGCTGAACAGCCAATGTTGGATTCGGTCATGCAGCCCACCATAACTTTCAGACCCAGCTTACGGGCGTGGGCAATCATCCGACGAGCGGGAGTAAGGCCGCCGCATTTCATAAGCTTGATGTTAATTCCGTGAAAAAAGCCATAACAACGGGCCACGTCGGCTTCTACGATGCAGCTTTCGTCCGCGATGAGAGGTAATGCCGACTCCGCGTAGACTTTCTTCATGCCTTCCCAATTGGTGGCTTTCATGGGTTGTTCGATGAATTCAACTCCAAGTTCTTTTAGAGCTATGGAATTCTGGATGGTTTCTTCTACATCCCAGGCTGTGTTGGCATCAACCCGGAAAACGGCATCGGTATGTTTTCGTAATTCCTGGATAATTTGAATGTCTTGTTTCGTGCCTAGTTTAATCTTGTATAAAGGAAAAGGCATTTCCTTCATTTTTTCGACCATTTTTTCAAGGGTGTCCATGCCAATGGTATAATCCGTAATTGGATTTTTGGAAGGCTCCAGTCCCCAGACTTCGTACAATTTTTTACCCGCTTTTTTGGCGTATAAATCATTATAAGCTACGTCCAGAGCACATAAGGCAAAGGGATGTTCATCGCGTAAGTGCGGCTCAATGAATTCGTAAAATTCCTCGGGAGTACCGCCCGGATACTGTTCAATGGATGAGCGAACAGCTTCAAGCTGGGCAATCATGGTGTGCATATACACACCGTAATAAGTAGTTTCGGTGGCTTCGCCATACCCTGAAAACTCGCCGTCCTGAAGCTCAACGATGAGCGTAGGTTGTTCATTACGAGATTCGTGCGTGATGGTAAACGTGTGCCGCAACTGAAGAATATGGGAGTGAAGGAGAAGTTTCAAGAGACGATGAAATGATAAACGGTTCAATAATGAAGAAGGCAGATACGGTCCTAAAAAAAGAGAGGTACCCAATGATCACTAATCAAAGAAAATCAAAAAGCTCTGCCGATTAACAAAATTGTGTAATTTTATGAAAAATGGGCTATTTATTTTGTGATTCATTAGATTATTCTGTTTTTCTTTGGAACAAATCCATTTATAGAAATGCTTCAAATGTAAACCCTATGACAAAGTCTCTGGTATTCATCGCTCCCACTAGGTTTGCTTGAAAATCATCCCGTAAATTTATCTGCCGTTTCAATTAGTACCGAACGAAATATAATCCTTTCCTTCCCTGTGAAAACTGAAGAAATTTCAGCTCCTGTAAAAAACGATAAAGCTGAGCGTAACTTTAATTTCTGGCAGTCGACCGTTGCTTTCATGACCTATGCTTTACTTCTGGTTTGCATACTCGGGCGATTCGGGACGTATTTTTTCTTCTTTGAGTTATTTAGCCACTTTGCCGTACAGTGCCTAGGCGTGTCGGTATTTCTACTGATTTACTGGATACTCTTCCGAAATCGGCTGTACGTAATTGCCTTGTTTAGCGTCATTCTGAATGCCTGGCAGGTGTTTCCCTGGTTACAGAGAACGGACACAAGCGGAACTGCTGATTTACGCATCATGCACACTAATGTGCTGTTTACGAATACTAATTACGAAGCCATCGTCAGGGGTATTGCTAAAGAAAAAGCGGATATTGTGTTAATCGCTGAAGCTACGCCTCCCATTTTTCAGCATTTCAGGAAGAGCCTCGGAGCCGAATATCCCTACCAATACATGGTTTACACGAAGTCACATTGTTATAATGTGATCGGCAGTCGCTTTCCCATTGAAGTAGACCACGCAGCCGTGACTGCCAATCGCATGATGCATGTTTACGCCAATGTAAAAGGCAAAAAAGTGGCTCTGATTTCGGTACACCCGAAAACGCCCCTGAGCTCGCTCTGGTTTAAACTGCGAAATGAGCGAATTTCCAAAGCCTTTGCCCTGGCTGCTCAGGAGAAAGTTCCGGCTATTCTGGCGGGAGATTTTAACGTCAGCGTTTTTTCGCCGGTGTATCAATCGCTGGTGAACGAATCAGGACTACACGCTTCCAGAAAAGGTATTGGACTTTTCCCTACGTACCGAAATGGCTATGGCCCACTAATGATTCCGATTGACCATGTGTTGACGAATAAAGGCTTCAAAACGGTAGGTTTTCACACCGCCGATATTGAAGATTCAGACCATAAAGCCATTATCGTCGATCTGAAATTCCAGTAAAAAAGCCCTGAGTATTCAGGGCTTAGAATTTATGGGATTAAGCGGAAGTTTAGTTGGTAGCTGGCGTGAAGCGAGTTTGAATGCGTTTGTAATACAAATTCGTCAGTCCTTCATAGCCAGAATCGGTCCCAACGACCACATAAATATTTCCGTCGGCGTTGGAGGTAACCTGTAACTTTTGATTTTCGTTACTGCGAGTAATAAACTTGTACGTACTGTCCTGCGTGCCGTTTGAGATATCTCCTAATACCATCAAATCCTTACCGCCCTGGGCCTGATTGCCCTTGTCCAGATTAAACGTATAAAAATCTCCCACTAGCGTTACCGCCGGAGCCACGCCTGAAGCTCCGGCTTTCAGATAGACGGAATGGGCGGGCGACCCTCCAATTCCAACGCTTTTATCCGGTGCGTTTGAGGCTAGTTCCACCACAAACTCAACGTTAAACTTGGTGTTGGGAGCTAAGCCAGAAACTTTTTGGGTCAGATACATGAATACGTCATCGCTTCGATTAATTGATTGGAGACGAAATCCCTGTTTGGTAGTATCTAGTGGAGCAGGAAGTTTTGATAAACCTTTTCTAAAACTGAAAATGGCCGTATCGGTGGCGGTTGAATAGTCCGAAAAACCAGCCGACCAATTTGGACTTCCTCCCATACTGAAGTCGGTGGCGGTGAGAAAAAAGGGTTCTGAAAAATTTTTGTTACAACTGATAACTCCGGTGGAAAGGAGAATCAGGCAAATCCATTTTGACAGTTGTTTCATGGTTTGTTTGTTAAATCAAATGAGTTCTGTTTCACACTGAACCAGTGGCAGACGCAAACGGTCTGAGAAAGCTTTCTGAATTTAAGACCCTGGTTACTGATTAAAAGTTGTAACGTAGCAATTATTTATTAAGTATTTATAGGGTAAATTATTGAATTTGAATATCTTATGATTGGTGAAAATAGTTAGTTACCCCGCCGCTCGGCTCTAGCCGAGCGACGCTGTAGTTTGGTAGTCTTCTGTCCGATGTTCGCAAGCTTGGTCTTGTTTGGGAAAGCTGTTTTGTAACTAGCTAGGGGTTTGCACTCTACCGGCCAGAGGCCTGGAGCTAGGTAGTCACTCGGCTAGAGCCGAGCGACTGCGGAAGATTAACTTTCAGCCAGAAAGTGTTGCTAAATCCTAAGTAGGGTCCTTCGCTTCGCTCTGGATGACAGGAGAAGAGACAACCCCAACTACTTCAGTCCAGCCGATGCCAGCTTTTTCGCTGGCATCATTCGTCTAACGCTTCATATCCACCCCGACAGTCGCTCGGCTCTAGTCGAGTGACGCTGTAGTAGGGTAGGTCTCTGGCCGGTATTAGTAAGCCTGTTTTGTTTGAGAAAGTTGTTTTGTAACTAGTTAGGGGTTTGCACTCTACCGGCCAGAGGCCTGGAGCTAAGTAGTCACTCGGCTGGAGCCGAGCGACTGCGGGTTAACTTCCAGCCAGAAAGTGTTACTCAATTCTAAGTAAGGTCCTTCGCTTCGCTCTGGATGACAGTAGAAGAGGCAACCCCAACTACTTCAGTCCAGCCGATGCCAGCTTTTTCGCTGGCATCATTCGTCTAACGCTTCATATCCACCCGACAGCCACTCGGCTAGAGCCGAGCGACGGCGGGAATGTGACTTGTAGCCAGAAAGTGTTACTCAATCCTATAGTAAGGTCCTTCGCTTTGCTCTGGATGACAGGAGGGAAGAAGAGGGTGTTATTGCTACCAATGTAGCCCGACCAACGTGGTCCGACCAGCTTTTTCGCTGGCAGCTCTGTTAGGAATTGGAGAAGTAGAGTTATTTCTTAACCTGCATGCGATGCCAGATTTCGTAACACGCCCGGCTGTTGTGGTAAGGGCATTTCCAGGCATTAACCTTATCAGCCTTTCGGGAGGGCTGATGATGGGCATCCGTTTTCTCGAACCATTCGCCATCGTTATAGTCAATCAAATGCTCTTTGATGAAAGCCCAACTTTGCTGCGATTTTTCCAGAAAATGTTGCTTACCCGAAAGTTGATAGGCGTTGAAGTAACCCACCATTTGTTCACTTAATACCCACCAGCTTCGATCTTCGTTTTTATGTCCCGAGGCCGGATCGAATTCGTAAGTCAAGGCCCCGTCTGGGTTTAAGCCTTCCAGGGTAGCGGTAGCCATTTTCAGACTTAGCTCTTTTACTTTTGATAGTAACCCCTTTTCATTTAATACTTCGGCTGTTTCGTAGAGTAACCAGGACGCTTCAACGTCGTGTCCGTAGGAAATTTCGGTGGACTTTACCTGCCAGTCTTCCGTGAAAAACAGCCGCATGTGATAACTTTCAGGATTAATGATATGACCCATAAAGTCATTTTCCAGCATGGAGCGAACGTGTTTTTTCAATTCAGGATCGGGCCATACGCGGTATAAATTCGTGAAGGGTTCAATCAAATGCAGGTGCGTATTCATCGATTTTCGCTCTTCACCCTTACTTAAAATATAATCCTCCGTTTGCGACCAATCTTCATTAAAAGCTTCAATAAAACCGCCTTGTTTCGGATCGTAGGCCTTTTCAACCAGCGTTTGGAACAACTGTTTCGCATCATCCAGGACTTGGGGCATTTTCGTAGCCCGGTAATATTCGCTCAGTCCGTACAAAGCAAAGCCCTGACCGTATAACTGTTTCTTGGTAACAGAAGGGCTGCCGTCCGCTTTCACCGACCAGTACACGCCGCCATTCTTTTTATCCCAGAAGTAGGTTTTTATAAATTGATACGCCCGATCAGCCAGCGTTCGATAGTCCGGTTTTCGGGTAACGCGATACGCTAGCGAGAATGCCCAGAGAATGCGGGCATTCAGAACAATCGCCTTGTCTGCCTTTGAATCAGGTTGATTGTCTGCGTCTATCCGACCATAAAAGCCTCCGCGTGGATCGACGGTATGCGTTTCCCAGTATTGAAAAATGCGTAGAAATTCCTGATAAACTTCCTGTTGCAGGGCCGGTAACGAAAGCATAACTCAACTACGTTTAAAAAATCAGTTAACGAAAAGAGAGGTATGAAAAGACTTCGCCAGCTTCAAATTCTGAACGATCTGCGGGTAATTCCAGAAACCCGGTACACGCCAATAAATTCGCGAAATCACCTGACCCTGACCCTTTGAGTGGGGTCGCCATCAATCGACCTTCTTCGTTAAAAGAAGCGGCAACGGTTAGAAAATACGTCAGCTCGGGTTTAAAAACGATCTTTTCTGAAAGAACGGCTTTCATTGGTGCGAGCGTGCCCTGCAACAAATACGGTCGAACGTATTTCAGAAAACAGGCAAAGGTAGAAACGGGATTACCGGGCAAAGCGAAAACGGCGTTTTGTCCTGCTCTAACTCCAAACCAGACGGGTTTACCGGGCCGCTGAGCTACTTTATGAAATTGTTTCTGAATCCCTAATTTCTCCAGCGTAGCGGGTACAAAATCCTTTTTACCGGCTGAAACGCCACCCGTCAGAATTAGAATTTCAAAGTTCTGTATTAATTCCGTTAACTTCTTTTCCAGTGATTCAGGATGATCGGGGAGGTGAAATAACTCGCTGGCAAAACCCATTTCCTGCAAAGCCGCCGCAAGTTGATACCCACTGGATTTGCGAATTTGATGGGGGAGAGGAGTTACCAGAATATCAACCAACTCGTCGCCCGTTGAAATAATAGCTACGCGTGGTTTTTTCTGAACCAATACCTGCGACTTACCCACGGAAGCCAGAATGCCAATCTCAGAAGAACCCAAGCGAATGCCAGCCTGTAATAACACTTCACCCGCCCGACGGTCGCTTCCCTGGTGATGTACGTTTTGCTGCGGATTGACGTTTGTATTCAGAGCCGCAAATCGTTTATCCCCGTACTCTGAAAATGTTAAGTCTTCGTAACGAATGACCGTATTTGTATTCGATGGAAGAACCGCTCCCGTCATGACCTCGAGGGCTGAACCCCGTGAAGTGATCGTTTTAGGCGACTCTCCGGCGTATTGCGTTCCTTCAATTCGGAATAATCCTTCGGTAATGGGCGTATCAATCGAAACGGCGATACCATCCATTGTTACCCGATGGAAAGGAGGGAAATCACGGTCAGCCGTTATCGCTTCGGCCAGAATTCGGCGGTTGGCCAGTGGTAGAGGAATCGTTTCAGTACCCCAATCGATTTGATGGGCAGTGATGATCTGGGAGGCTTCTTCAACAGAAATCATAAGCAAAGGCGTAAAAAAAGGAATATCAAAGATGGCAGAGTGGACTTATTCAAGCAATGCTTCCGGCCCGAATGCTTTTAAATATTGAATTTCTTGGCTCTATTTGTAAGTTAGGTAGCCTCGGAAAGGTTTACATTTGAAGGTACTTTCTGTAAAAAGCCCCAAACTCCCATCTCAATAAGCTTAAGACTAACCAGTTTTTATGAGAAAACCATTTTCCCTCATTGCATTACTTGTTTTTATAAGTACGGTCTGTGCCAGTGCTCAGCCCTCTGCTGAACCGTATGGCCCCCAAGCTTTGACTATTCTGGATGCCCGTAAGTTTCACTGGTCACCCGATGGAAATGCTTACCTGAATTTTCAGGGAGGCGAGTTAGTTCAGACGGACGTTAAAACCGGAGCGAAAACTACGCTGGTAACAAAACAGCAATTAACTCCTGCTGGAGCGAGTGAGCCTCTGCGAGTGCAGGCCTTTGATTACTTGCCTACGCTTAAAAAATTATTGATCTACACCAATGGCAAGCGGGTGTGGCGTTATGCTACCCGTGGTGATTATTACCTGCTGGACATGGCGGGTAACTCCCTTAAGAAGCTGGGACAGTCGCTGCCCGAAAGCTCTCTGATGTTTGCGAAAGTTTCGCCCGATGGTTCTCAGGTGGCCTATGTTTCCAAGCATAACCTTTATGTAGAGGATTTAAAGTCAGGAGCGATTAAGCCTTTGACGACTGACGGAACAGATCGGTTAATCAACGGGACGTTTGACTGGGTTTATGAAGAAGAACTGGATTGTCGCGACGGATTTCGCTGGTCGCCCGATAGCAAGCGAATTGCCTTCTGGACGGTAGATGCCCGTAAAATTCGTAACTTCCTGATGATGAATAATACGGACTCTACGTATTCTTTTAACGTTCCCGTAGAATATCCTAAAGCAGGAGAGAAGCCTTCTCCGACGTTTGTCAAAACGGTTGAAGTGGCAACGGGTAAGATTACACCCATCCAGATTCCCGGCGAGCCGGATAACAACCTGTTACCCCGCATGGAGTGGATTCCTGGAAGTTCGGAGTTATTAATCCAGCAACTCAATCGTCGTCAGCAGGAAAGTACCTTATACGTAGCGGACGGAACCACTGGAGCGGCGAAAGTGATTAATAAAGAAACCGACGATGCCTGGGTAGATGTTCGGAGTAACTGGTCAGAAAGTGAAGTGACGAACTGGCACTGGCTCGCGGGTAACAAAGAGTTTTTATACCTAAGCGAAAAAGGCGGCTGGCGTCAGTTATATAAAGTGACGAAAGAGGGTAAAGAAACGTTGCTTTCAAAAGAACCTTATGACATTATTAACGTCTATGCAGTCGATGAAAAAAATGGGTATGTGTACTTTGCTGCTTCCCCTACGAATGCAACTCAGCAATATTTATACCGTCTGAAACTGAATGGAAAAGGAAATGCGGAACGCTTAACGCCAGCAAAATACGCAGGGACGAACGATTACGAGATCTCTCCGAACGGTTTATGGGCTAGTCATTCGTTTTCTTCGGCAAATATTCAGCCTACTGGGGGTTTTATCTCCCTGCCTACGCATAAGCCAGCCGATGGGAAAACCGAGCCCGAGTTGAAAGCGGGTCGAATGAAAGTAGAATTTTTCCAGGTAAAAACATCCGAAGGAACCGTTATGGATGGCTGGATGGTGAAACCTGCCAACTTCGATTCTACGAAGAAATATCCCGTTGTCTTTTACGTGTATGGCGAACCCGCTTCGGCGACGGTAGTTGATCGTTTTGGCTCGGGTTATAATCGTCTGTTCCAGGGAAATATGGCCGATCAGGGCTACATCTATATTTCACTGGATAACCGCGGAACTCCCGCTCCGAAAGGTCGGGCTTGGCGGAAAGCGATTTACCGTAACAACGGAATCGTGAACACCAAAGACCAGGGACTGGCTACGCAAGAAATTGTAAAATGGCCATTTATCGATAAAAATCGCGTAGCCATCTGGGGCTGGAGCGGCGGTGGCATGTCTACGTTAAATGCTCTCATGCAGTATCCTGATTTGTACCAGACGGGCATTGCTATTGCGGCTATTTCGGATCTGCACTTGTATGATAACATCTACGAAGAGCGATACATGGGTATTCCTTCGGAAGCTCAGGCTGACTATGCCAAGGGTTCACCGATCAGTCACGTTAAAAACCTGAAAGGAAACCTGTTGTACATCCACGGAACGGGTGACGATAACGTGCATTACCAAAACGCGGAAGTGCTGATTAACCATTTGATCAAGGCAGGTAAGCTGTTTAGTCTGATGATTTATCCGAATCGCAGTCACAGCATCTCCGAAGGTGAAGGAACGTCTCAGCACTTGTCAAAAACCTATACGGACTTCTTGCTGAAGAACTGCCCTCCGGGAGCAAAGTAAGCGTATTGCATTCTACCAGGAATCGCTTAGATTTGGCAACGCTTCGGCGTTGCCATTTTTATTTCTTACCTTCTTAAGCCGCAATGCAATGAGTACGAGTGAACCTTTTGCTTATGAAGCAATCTTGAAAGATACCCAGGACTCTGGCTTTACGATGGCCTCCGAGCCGCTGACGGGTTCTTTGCTTCGGACGCTGGCTGCCACCAAACCCGGTGGGAAATTTCTGGAATTAGGCACGGGTACGGGATTATCTACCAGTTGGATTCTCGCCGGAATGGATGCGGCATCGACATTGATTTCGGTTGATAATGATCCTAAATTTCTGGAGATTGCGGAACGTCACCTTCACAGTGATGAGCGACTTACACTGGTACGAGCCGATGCGGGAGAATGGCTGGAAGCGAATGCGGAGGAGTCATTCGACTATATCTTTGCGGATACCTGGCACGGGAAATACCTGTTACTGGACGAAACACTGGCTCTATTGAAACCGGGTGGTTTATACATCATCGACGACTTATTACCGCAACCCAACTGGCCCGAAGGACATGATATAAAGGCCCATTTATTAAAAGAACGCCTCCTTTCAGAACCCCAACTCTGGATCACCCAACAAGATTGGGCCACGGGTATTATGATTGGGGTGAAAAAATAAGTCTAGTTGTTAGTTTTCAGTTTATAGTTGTCAGTTAGCGTTCGAATACTAGTGAGTGTTAATAAAGACATCCATCATAACTGAAAACTAACAACTAAAAACTGAAAACTATTATGCCTCTTTCTCATATAGACGAAAATGCGAACCCTACGATGGTGGATGTGGGGGACAAGCTGATTACCCGCCGGACGGCTACGGCCCGGAGTCTGGTTTTATTACCCCCAGCCGTGCTGGAAGCTTTGCAGGATGGTGAAATTAAGACCAAGAAAGGCCCTGTGTTTCATACCGCCATTATTGCCGGAACGATGGGGGCGAAGAAGACTTCGGAACTAATCCCCTTCTGTCATCCGCTGGGACTGGATTCCTGTAAGTTCAAAATTGAAGTCATGGGTAATCAGGTGCAAATTGATTGTACCTGTGCTCTGGAAGCCAAAACCGGGGTAGAAATGGAAGCCCTGACGGGAGCCTCTATCGCTGCTCTGACGATTTATGACATGTGCAAAGCTTTATCTCACGATATCGTTATTCAAGAAACCCGGTTACTCACCAAAACAGGCGGAAAATCTGATTTTCAATCAAAATAGATTGTTTGAGGAGGTTTGAATGGTTTTGAAATCGTTTGATTTTCTGAAAAACCATAGCCCTGGAGGGGTTCAATACGAATAGCCCCGGATGTAATCCGGGGTTTCTTGCAATATCCTATATGTTACTCTTCCCCGGATTACATCCGGGGCTACCCATATTAAACCACGCTGGGGTTATTAAAAGCTGGGTTTATTAAAAAACGATCAAACCTTCTCAAATTAACCCAAGTCAAAGTGAAATGAAGCAATTACCGCCGCTTTGGGGATTGGTGCTGGCTGGGGGGCAAAGTTCCCGCATGGGGCAGGACAAGGCCTGGTTGAGTTACCACGACATGCCTCAGTGGCAGTACGTACAGAAGCTGTTACAAAAGGTTTGTGAGCGGGTATATCTTTCCATGAATCCTTCTCAACCATCCGTTTCGGGCGAGTTAGTAATCACCGATCAATACGCGGAGCAGGGGCCAATGGGCGGGTTAATGTCCGCCATAGGAACCAATTCTGAAGTGGCCTGGTTAGTAATGGCGGTAGATATGCCTGTCGTAACCGAAGAAACCTTACGTTTTTTGTCGACTCATCGGAACCCTGCATGTGCGGCAACGGTTTATAGAACTTCTGATAATCAGATAGAACCATTATTGGCCATTTATGAGCCGTCTAGTTTTTCATCGATTCATACTTTATTTGAAAAAAAAGCATTAAGCTTGCAGAAATTTCTAGGGACATCAGACGTTACTTTCCTGAGTCCGCCCAAGCCCTCAGAGTTAATCAGTATAGATACCCCCGAAGCCTACCGATACTGGAATAAGCATTAAGCTTTCTCTTCAGATTCTCCGCTAAGGTTTGCAATCCCATAGATTACGATTGGAACAGTTTCAGGAATTTTTAAACAAGTATCTTCCAGGAAACGACTGGCTCAATTTTTTAGGATTCTTTGTTATCCTTGCTACTGGAACGCTCTTTCGCCGTTTTATTGGCAAAAAGCTGAGTCAGATCACCTTCGGAATCGTTCGAAGGGTATCCCGGGAAAATGAAGTAACGGTTCAGGAGTTTGTTACTTTATTGGGGCGACCTCTGGAATATGTCTTTTTGCTGGTCATTGCTTTTTTTGCCTTTGATCTCATTCATATCCCTACCCAGTGGGAGCTGGCTCATCCAACGGAATTTGGCCTTCGCCTTATTTTTCTCAGAGGATACAAAAGTTTACTCATTCTGGCCCTAACGTGGGTTCTGATTCGTTTTGTGAAGTTTCTGGCGATTGTTTTTACCCGTCGGGCAGAACGAACGGACACGAAAATGGATGATCAGCTGGTGCCTTTTCTAACAGACATCATCATTGCATTGATCGTCATTGTGGCGGGGCTGATTATAACGGGCAAGGTATTTAATATTGACGTTGCCACGTTAATCACCGGACTGGGAATTGGCGGTATCGCTATTGCTTTGGCGGCCCGCGAAACGCTGGAAAACCTGCTTGCGTCGTTTACCATTTTTATGGACGGCTCATTCGTAGTAGGAGACGCCGTACAGATCGGGACGATGACAGGCGATGTAGAAAAAATAGGCTTCCGCAGTACGCGTATACGTACGGTAGATGGCAGTCTGGTAACCGTACCCAATCGTCTGATTGTCTCACAGGTATTAGAAAACCTTACTCAGCGTGAATTCCGACGGGCCAAGTATACGATCCGGCTGGATTTAAGTACCTCTTCCGAACGGTTAAGAGCGGTGATTTCTGATATTCAGGACGCAATTGACGTTCATGAATTTACAAAAAACAAACCTGGTGTCATACGTTTTGATGCCTTCGGCGATCAGTCCTTTGACGTACTGATTATCTATTTTGTAGAAACCCGGGACATTCGCACGTTTAACCGAATCAAGGAAGAAATTAATTTCAAGATTATGCAAATCGTTTTAACCCATAAAGTTCGCTTTGCCAATCCTATCAGTACCGTTTATTTGAAAAACGATTTTATCAATAACTCTGGCGATAACTCGCTGTAACAAAAAAGTTTAGGTTGAGATATTGACAAAATGCTTTCGTCCGTTTTACCTTTGCAACTCATTCACCAATGCGACGCATCTCCAGACGCTGGTACGCTCTCCTTCCCCAATCGTTGTAGTAGCTTTTACCCTTCTGTGAATGAATCAAAAACAACTCAAGCATTTTTTCTATTTCACCCCACCATATTAATTTTCTATTCCGGCACGGCCGCGATTGATACGTTATTTTCATGTATACATCAGAAGAGCTGAGTTTGCGGCTGCTGTCAGAATTGAGGGCAATCGCAAGGGAGTTGAGTATATCTAATCCCACCCAATTGTCCAAATCTGATCTCATTGCTAAAATTCTAGAAAGACAGGTCGAACAGAAAAAGCCTGCCAGTACCACTCATATGCCAGCAGCCTCCGATAAACCCCGGGCTCGGCGTACGCGGAAAGTGGCCGAAGAACAGGAGGTAACTCCCGCTCCGGTAGCCCAGCCCGTCGTTGCTGAATCACCCGTAGTTGAAACTCCTGCGGCTCCGGTTGAACCCGTTTCAACTGAAAATCAGGATAATCGACACAAACGTACCCGTATTCGTCGCGGTAACTCAGACGAGAAAATCCCAGAAGCTTCTACTTCCACTCTGGAAGCTGCGGAAGAACAAAAAAATCAGCAAGATTCGGCTTTTGAGCCCATTGATGAAATGGAAATTCCGGCTGAATTAGCGAATGATTTTTCTTTAGACGAGGCGTATCAGGCCACTATGGAAGTAATGCCTGAGCCTCAGACGACTGCCGTTCAGGCTCCTAATCCTGAGACTGGTGCACGTCCGAACAATCGGGAAAACCGTGAACCTCGCGACCGGGAAGGACGTACCGATGAAAATGGACAGCCTTTACAGCCCAATCCTCGCTCGCAGCAAATGCAGCAGCAGGTGAAGCGTAACTATAACCAACACATTCGGGAGTTCGACGGATTAATTGAAAACGAAGGAGTTCTGGAAATTATGTCAGACGGAGGATACGGCTTTTTGCGTTCCGCTGATTATAACTACCTGGCTTCTCCCGATGATATTTACGTATCTCCTTCTCAGATTAAATTATTTGGTCTGAAAACGGGAGACACCGTTCGGGGAGCGATTCGCCCTCCCAAAGAAGGGGAGAAGTATTTTGCCCTGTTACGAGTGGAATCCGTTAACGGAAAAACCACCGAAGAGATTCGGGACCGTATTCCTTTTGAATACTTAACTCCCTTATTTCCAACGGAAAAATTAAATCTGTTTACCTCGGGTCGCGAAAACTCTACCCGTATCCTTGATCTATTTGCTCCCATTGGGAAAGGTCAGCGGGGGATGATCGTAGCTCAGCCTAAAACGGGTAAAACGGTATTACTGAAAGAAATTGCCAACGCCATTGCCCGTAACCACCCCGAAGTGTTCCTGTTGATCCTGCTGATTGACGAACGCCCGGAAGAGGTAACGGATATGCAGCGAAGTGTAAAGGCGGAGGTTATTTCCTCTACGTTTGATGAGCAGGCCGATCGCCACGTGAAAGTATCGAGCATGGTATTGGAAAAAGCCAAACGTATGGTAGAATGCGGTCACGATGTCGTTATTCTGCTGGATTCTATTACTCGTCTGGCTCGTGCGTATAATACGGTCGTTCCATCTTCGGGTAAAATCCTGTCGGGTGGGGTAGACGCCAATGCTCTTCATAAACCCAAACGCTTCTTCGGTGCAGCTCGTAATGTGGAGAACGGAGGTTCATTAACCATTATTGCTACCGCTCTGATTGAAACGGGAAGCCGGATGGATGAGGTGATCTTTGAGGAATTCAAAGGTACAGGTAACATGGAACTTCAGCTGGATCGGAAACTCTCGAATCGTCGGATTTTCCCAGCTATCGATGTTCCTGCTTCCGGTACTCGTCGCGAGGATCTGCTTATGGATCCCGAAACGCTCAAACGAGTATGGATCTTACGCAAATATATGTCCGATATGAATTCCGTAGAATCAATGGAATTCCTGCTGGAAAAAATGCGGGGAACCCGTTCAAACGAAGAGTTCTTACTCTCAATGAATCGATAATACTAGCGTTTGAGTGTTTGATTTCGTTTAAGAAAAGTTTAAAGAGGTTTTAGTGATTAAAACATTTTCAGACCTTACGAAACGAAACCAAACGTTCAAATGTAGAAAAGAGCCTTGCCTACAGGTGAGGCTCTTTTTTTATAACCTTTTCGGGTAAGCCTGAGTTATTATTATAGGCATATTTAACAAATGGCTTCGTTAGTAAACAAACAGAAGTACCTTTGCAGATGTCGACGGATTCTTAAGTGTTTTCGAACTAATCTTCCATTCGTTCGCTCAGAACTTTTCATTTTATCTAACGATTTGTTATGTCAACCGTCAAAACGCTGACTTGGTTAGTGCTAATCAGCTGGATTGCAGGAGGGGCTTATTGGCACGTTTGCCAGATTAAACAATTGTGTGATGGAAATCCAGAACCAGTAGTGGTAAGCGAAGAGGTTTCTTCTACTGAATTTGATATACCGGCCCTTGATATCCAAGACGCTAATTCTTTTCATGTAACTTCCATACACAATCTGGGTTTTGCTCGTTCAAGAGGTGGGGTTTCTACGGAGGCGGTCCAGCCTCAGTTACAATCGCTGGCGGTTTATCTGAAAGCTAATCCCAGGAAAACAGTGAAATTGGTTGGGTATTATGCCAGTGACGAGGAGAATAATACGGCCTTCCAATCCTTAGGATTAGCCCGGGCTGATGCGATTAAGCAATACTTTTTGAAGTTAGGAGTTCCTGATAAACAGGTATTGACCGAAGCCGAACAACGGGCCTTAGCCTTCAGTCCGGCGGACTCATCCTATGGAGCAGGCTTTGTCTTTTCGGGAACAGCCGAAGTGGCAGAAACGCTGACGGAAGAAAAGCTAACGGAAACGACCCAGCCAGCCTCCACTGCTACTTCCTTCGAAGTCCCCAAAGGACAAACGGAAGAGGAACTAGCCGCTGCGGCTACGTATGAAAGCATTTTCCGGCCCATGGAGTTATATTTCCCGCTGAGCAGTAATCAATTCATTCGAACGAAAGATAACGAGACGTTTTTTAATGAAGTAAAGAAATACCTGAAACAGAACCCTAATAAACGCCTGATATTAACCGGGCATACGGACAGTGAAGGGCCAGATGACTCGAATTTGAGACTATCTAAAAGTCGGGCAGAGGCAGTAAAGCGACAGTTTGTCAGAAAGGGAATAAAGCCTGATCAGATTATTACGATTGGAAAAGGAGAGACGCAGCCGCTGGCAGACAATACGTTACCTGCGGGCCGAAAGGCTAATCGTCGGGTAACGATGGTGATCGACGAACAGAAGATGTAACAGAATTTTTCGGAAACAAGTATTGATATGTACGAACATTTTAATCCCATGCATCTGGAAAGTGCCTGGTTACAACACCTGATTTTTCTGGGAGGAGCCGGCATTCTGGGGTATATCATTGGCTATCTGAACGGGAAGACGACCCTCAATAAGCTAAAGGCAAGTTTAAGTAATCTGGAGTTTCATCTGAATCAGTGCGAGCAGGGTTTGTACGTGCCGCCGCAGCCGAAAGCCATTCATCCGGCTACCCCTATTGCCGAGCCCATCGTAGCTCCGCCCGCTGAAGAGGCAGCTCAGCCGATGGCGACTACTGTAATTCCGAATGAGGAAGACGACCTGAAAAAGATTGAAGGCATTGGTCCCAAAGTAGAGAAGCTATTGCATGAGGCGGGTATCAAAACTTTTGCTCAGCTAGCAGCGGCGGAACCTTCCCACGTGATGTCCATTTTGCGGGCTTCTGGCGGTTCCCGTTTCCAGGTTCAGGAGTCCAGTAGCTGGGCTAAACAGGCGAAACTGGCTCAGGAAGGAAAATGGGAACAGCTAAAAGCGTTACAGCAGGAGATAACCCAGAAGGGGTAATAAGGACGTAAGACTTGCATTGAAGAATGCTATTCAAGCTTAGAAAATCATGGTATTAATACAATCGTTAAGTCAAAACATACCCATTGCTGTGCTGGAAGCCGTCGCCATCATGACTTTGGTGGCGGGTATTGGCTGGATCTTAGGCCGCCGTTCCATGAATCATCAGATTGATACGATTCAAATGGAAATCGCTACCAAACAGGTGGAGCTGGAAATGTGTCGTCAGGGCAAACCGAAACCATTCAGACAGGACAAGACGACCAAGCCGTTCATGCCAGAGCCTTTTGCGGTGCCGCAACCTGACCCTGTCATTCCTTCTGAACCCGAAGTAATCAAAGAACCGACCATCGAGATACCTCTGGATATTGCTACTTTTGAAGGTATTCCAGGACTTACTTCCGCCATCGCAGCTCCGGTTATTCTGGATGAACCCGATGATCTGAAGGTTATTGAGGGGATTGGTCCTAAAATTGAACAAATCCTGAATGTCAACGGAATTATTAGCTTTAAAAGTCTGGCCAGTACCTCCGTTGACCACATCAGAGGGTTATTAAAAGCCGAAGGACCCCGTTTCGAAAACCGGGACCCTTCTACCTGGCCGGAGCAGGCTCAACTGGCTGCGGAAGGCCGCTGGGTGGAATTAAAAGAATGGCAGGATGAATTAAGTAAAGGGCAGCGGAGTTAATGAATAGCAGACTGTTGAAAAACAGTTAGGATGAACGTTTCATTTTTCAATTATCATTATGACTGAAAGTAGTAAAACCTTTCTCTATCAATACCTTAATAACCCATCGCCAACGGGTTTCGAAGCCTCAGGACAACGCATCTGGCTGGATTACATCAAACCTTACATTGACGAATACATCGTTGATACCTACGGTACAGTGGTGGGGGTAATCAACCCAGGCCAGCCTTACAAAGTAGTAATCGAAGCTCACTCCGATGAGATTTCCTGGTTTGTGAATTACATCTCAGACGACGGTTACATCTACGTTCGCCGTAACGGCGGTTCTGATGCGGTCATTGCTCCTTCCAAGCGGGTGAATATTCACACGAAAAAAGGAATCGTTAAAGGCATTTTTGGCTGGCCTGCCATTCACGTACGTGACCTGGCAAAAGACACGGCCCCGAAAGTAACCGACCTGACGATTGATTGTGGGGCTACGAAAAAGGAATTGGAAGAAAAAGGCGTTCATGTGGGTTGCGTCATCACCTTCGAAGACGAGTTAACCGAATTAAATGATCGCTATTTTGTTGGTCGTGCTCTGGATAACCGCGTGGGCGGTTTTATGATTGCAGAAGTAGCTCGTTTGCTAAAAGAAAATCAGATGACATTGCCCTATACCTTGTACGTAGTCAATGCCGTTCAGGAAGAAATTGGCTTACGTGGAGCTGAAATGATTGCCCGCCGTCTGAAAGCTGATGTGGCTATCTGTACGGATGTAACGCACGATACTACTTCGCCGCGATACGATAAAAAAGAGCAGGGCGATTTACGCTGCGGTGGCGGTCCGGTGTTATGCTATGGGCCAGCGGTGCAAAATAACCTGCTGGATTTTCTCATTGGTGTAGCCGAAGAAAAAGAGATTGCCTTCCAGCGTCAGGCGGTAAGCCGCTCGACGGGCACGGATACGGACTCGTTTGCTTATGCGGCCGAAGGAACTGCTTCTGCTTTAATTTCCCTTCCGCTGAAGTACATGCACACTACGGTTGAAACCGTGAGTAAGCAGGACGTTCAGGCCGTGATTACTCTGATGTATGAAACCCTGTTAAAGCTCGAAAGCGGTCAGGATTTTAGATATTTAAGCTAACACAGGCAACGAAATAAACAGTATAGGGGTCGTAAGTGGGAACGCTTACGACCTTTTTGCGTAAGTATGCTAAATAAGCATAGGAAATGAACTTTGCTTCAGGAATCCCGATTGTAGAATAGATTCCCCTTCATTCCATTACCCCCATGAAAAAGCGAATACTGAATCGATTTATTAACTACTTCATTCGAGGCCTTTTACTCATTGCTCCCCTGTTTTTTACGGGCTACATCCTGTATCAGGCTTTTCTGTATCTGGATGGATTAATTCCAGTGGGCATTGGTACGGGTAAAGAGCAGATTCGGCTTTGGGGAGTGGGAATGGTAATCGTTCTGGCTATTGTCTTTCTCGTTGGTTTTCTGGGATCTACCTTTATCCTTATACCTATTTTCAATGTTTTTGAGGAAATCATTGATCGTCTTCCTCTGGTTCGGATTATTTATTCTTCCCTGAAAGATCTAACCTCAGCCTTTGTAGGCGATAAGAAGAAATTCAATCAGCCCGTGTTGGTAAAGATGGATGCCCATTCGGAGTTATACCGGATTGGTTTTCTAACCCAGACAGATTTAACAGATTGGGAATTGCCCGGTTCGGTCGCGGTATATTTTCCCCAGTCGTATGCGTTTTCCGGCCATTTGTTTATTGTTCCGAAAGAAAATGTAAAGCCTGTGAATGTAAGTGCTACGGAAGTAATGAAGTTTATTGTCTCGGGTGGCGTTACTTTGCATTAATCTTTACGACAAATTTGGTGTCAATCGTAGGAATGATTTTGTTCAGGAAAAGCCCAAACCCTCTGGCTGAAAGCATACTTTTCCTCGAAACCAGACGTTTTTTGGGTTGCCTGTTACTTTTGTTACTGAAAGCTATGAAATGGATTATACTCCTTCTGACCACCTTTTCTGCTACGGCTTTATGGGCTCAGAGTCCTTCTACGGAAGAATTATTACGGAAAGCGAACCCAAGTATGGGTCGGGCTTTAACGGCCCATCAATCGGTGAAATACATTGCCGTTGATTATCCCGGTGGGAGAAAGCGTTTTTTCGTGGGCGACGAGATTGTCTTCAAAGCCAAAGGGCAGAGTGGAAAAATCCGTGATAATATTTTTGCCGTTACCGACTCTACCGTCGTCTTCGCTGATTTTAGTGAAATTACCAATCAGAATGAATTCGTAGAGTACCGGCTCGATCAGATTCGTAAAGTTTATTTCATGAATGGAAGCGGGCTGGCGGTTCAGGCGGGTTATCTATTACCCATCGCCGGAGCTCTTTATTTTGTCATGGATTTCTTCAGTCCTGTCTGGAATCAGGAGTTCAAGGGAGCTCCTTTGCAGTTGAAAACCTCTACCGCCATCGTTTCGGGCGGTTTGTTCGGTTTGGGAGCTTTGTGTTTTAAATCCACTCATAAGGCCTTGAAAATCGGTAATCGCAATCGCTTAAGAATTCTAAAAACGATGTAGACCGGGATTAATGGGGGTCTTTGGTACGTCAATAAATTTAAATTTCGGCCAAAACTCAAAACGGTTATAAAGTAAAACCCCGGAAAAAGAATAATTTTGCGGCTGGTTGTTATTGCGTGCATATTATTCTTCTGTACTGTCTTGAAAAAGCTCCTCCTCCATAAAGTTACCAAACCTTTTCAGGTTGACATTTTATTACCTGCTTCCAAATCCGAATCGAATCGTGCTCAAATCCTGAACGCGTTAGCGGGTGGTAAGGGCTTGCTCACGAACCTTTCCGAAGCTCGTGATACACAAACCATGCAACGCTTACTGATCCTGGATGGACCAGTAGCCGACGTACTCGATGCGGGAACGACCATGCGTTTCCTAACGGCTTATTACGCCGTGCTAGGCAAGAAAAAGATCATGACGGGGACTGCCCGGATGCAGGAACGCCCGATTGGAATTCTGGTAGATGCCCTGCGGGAATTGGGAGCTGATATTACGTATCAGAAAAATGAAGGCTACCCACCGCTGGAGCTGAACGGATTCAAATTTTCCGGCAAGAAGGATTTAACCATGCGGGGCGACGTGAGCAGCCAGTTTATCTCAGCGATACTGATGATTGCTCCCACCTTACCTGAAGGGTTAACCATTCATTTGACGGGTAACCTGGGTTCGATACCTTACATTGAAATGACCATCCAGCAAATGCGTCAGTTTGGAGCAGAGGTAACGGCAGACTGGGAAAACCGCACCATTCGTGTAGAAGCAAAACCTTACGCAACTTGCGATTATGCCATTGAATCCGATTGGTCGGGAGCAAGTTACTGGTATAGTCTGGTAGCGTTAGGACCCGAAGGCTCAGAAGTAGAGCTATTGGGCTTAAAAGAAAATTCACTTCAGGGAGACTCGGCCATTGTTGACATTATGCGTCAACTGGGGGTAGAAAGCACCTTCACTGGTCGTGGGTTTAAACTGACACAAATTCCAGCAAGTGGTCATCTGGAGTGGGATTTTACGCATTGTCCTGATCTGGCTCAAACGGTTTCGGTGGTAGCGGCCATGAAAGGAGTGCCTGCGATTTTTACCGGCATTGAAAGTCTGAAAGTAAAAGAAACGGATCGGGTGTTAGCAATTCAGCTGGAGCTTCAAAAATTCGGAGCCGATCTGGTGGAAGTAACGCCAAATGAAAAATATCAGATTCAGGTAGGGGAAAGTACCGATTGGAATAAGCCCGAAACGATTATTCATACGTATGAAGACCACCGGATGGCTATGGCTTTTGCTCCCATCGCCATGCGAACAGACCTGATTATAGATGATGCGTCAGTGGTCGCCAAATCTTATCCTCGGTTTTGGGATGACCTCTCCAAAATTATCGAAATTTCCTAATTTGAAGACGAGACCCGATCATTAATATCGGGTCTCGTCTTTTTTAGAGACAAGATGATGGAAGGTCCTAACCGATCAAGAGCAGTGTCGACGTTTATACATTAGGTTATTTAAGAAAGTAAATTAAAAACGATAGTATAAGACTCATTAGTTAACGTATCCACTAGTAGAAACAAAAGACTTTAATTGTTTCTGAGGGACAATAAGTAGTGTGAAAGTATATAAGAATATGACAATTGAGCGTTTATAAGGCAAATCGTTTGAAGCACTTTCTTTCTATAAAATCATCCAGTAAAATCCATGTGATTGAGTATTTTCGTATATAAATTCTTAACCACGTATATAAATGTTAATTCGAAATCTAATGAATAGATTTTTTTATTTGAATAGAATTTATTGGGTAGGATAGTAGTATTTATCCGGTAAATTATGATTTAACGCTCATAGAAGGCTATGGATTAGTTAATTGATGGAATTTAAGATACTAATTTTATGTATTTATATTTATGAGTATTTTGACTTAAAAAACGCAGGTAACTTAAAAAAATATCGAATTGTTGGCTTGCGTTATGGTAAGTACCATAAAAATGTGCTATTTTAGCTGACAGTAAAACCGCCATTTCATAATTTCCTTGAAAAACGTATGCTTTCAGAAAACGTTACACAGCCACTCTTGTCCTACATCCGCAGATATGTGGAGCTGTCTCAAGAAGATGTAGATGCCATCAACTCTGCGTACCAAACTCGACCCTTCAAAAAAGGTGATTTTTTTATTCATCAGGGAGACCACATTGATGAGGTTGCCTTTGTGATTGAAGGAGTAATGCGAGTGTACCGCACCGACAAAGGAAAAGAAGTAACTCTATTCCTTCGAGACGAAAATTCTTTTGTGACGAGTGTAACCGGTTATTCTACCCACCGTCTCAGCCCTTATTCGGTTCAGGCTCTGGAAGATTCTACTTTACTGGTGATGACGAGTGAAGATCGGGCAACCCTTTTTGAAGAATCGCAAGCCTATCAGCGTTTTTCAATGATGATGCTGGAACGTACCGTTCAGGACATGGAAGGCCGTATTGATTCTCAAATTGCTGACAATGCTGCTGATCGTTATTTACGTTTATTGCAGGATCACCCCTCGTTAATTCAGCGGGTTCCTCAGTATCATTTGGCTTCTTATC
Source organism: Siphonobacter sp. SORGH_AS_1065 (assembly GCF_030818595.1). Taxonomy (NCBI): domain Bacteria; kingdom Pseudomonadati; phylum Bacteroidota; class Cytophagia; order Cytophagales; family Cytophagaceae; genus Siphonobacter; species Siphonobacter sp. SORGH_AS_1065. The sequence goes on along the minus strand of NZ_JAUTAM010000004.1, from coordinate 4,383,266 downwards.
TGGGTGTAACGCCCGAATCATTAAGCCGTTTGCGGAAATATCTTTAGTAGTAGGTTCATAATCGAACTTTTTCTACGCAAATTAGGGACATGAAGCCTATTCAAAAGGGCCATGTCCCTAATTCTTTTTATACCGAAATACTAGCCGGTATCACGAGCTTTCTGGCTACCGCCTATATCATTGTAGTGAATCCTTCGGTATTATCTCTTTCCGGAATGCCCTTTTCCGGCGTGTTAACCGCTACCGTTCTGGTATGTTTTTTCTGTAGTCTGATGATGGGACTGTATGCCAAAAGTCCTTACGTGGTTGCACCGGGCATGGGGCTTAATGCCTTCTTCACATATACCGTCGTGCAGGGAATGAATGTACCCTATACAACGGCCCTGGGAGCCGTTTTCTGGGCGGGGATTTTCTTTTTAATCATCTCTATTTTTAACGTTCGGGTGGTGTTAATTAAGGCCATTCCCAAATCTTTGCGTTATGGCATAGCCGCCGGTATCGGGCTGTTCATTACCCTCATCGGACTAATCAATGCCAAATTTGTCGTAGCAAACCCGGCTACCATTATCAGCATAGGTACGTTAAACCCGGCGGTAATCATTTTCATTATTGGTCTGTTAAGTACCCTGGTCTTCATTCAGAAAAAAGTAAACGGCGGCATTTTATGGGGGATCGTTCTTACGACATTCATTGCATTAATTCCCGGCAGATTATACGAAAGTGAGCGACTGATTAACTGGAAAGGTGTTTTCGCTGCCCCGGATTTTAGTCTGATCTTTCAGCTGGATATTTGGGGCTCTTTAACGTGGGCGATGGCTCCGGTCATTTTTGCCTTCGTTTTTACGGATCTTTTTGATAGCCTCAGTACATTCATCGGATTAGCCGAAGCCACGGGCCGACTCGATGAAGAAGGGGAGCCTTTAGCCATCAAAGAATCGCTGTTAACCGATGCCGTGGCGACGACCCTGGCGGGATTAGTTGGGAGTAGTCCGGGAACGGCTTACATTGAATCGGCTGTAGGCATTGAAGCGGGGGGACGAACAGGGCTTACCGCCGTTACGGCTGCCTTTTGCTTTTTACCCTGCCTTTTTCTCTCACCTCTCTTAAGCATGGTGCCCTCCTTTGCAACGGCACCAGCTCTGGTCGTGGTAGGCGTATTTATGATGAAAACCGTAATACGCATTCCTTGGGACGAATGGGAAGAAGCCGTCCCTGCTTTTCTGGCTATGGTCTTAATCCCTTTCAGCTATAGCATTACTCAGGGAATCATTTGGGGCTTTCTAAGTTATGGAGCCCTGAAACTAGCTTCTGGTAAGTTTCGGCAGTTACCTTTGGCCTTCTGGCTGATTATTGGCTTGTGTCTGGCCGCTTTACTGAATGAATAAGTAATAAAAATGAAAAAGATTTTTGGAATTCTATGGATTCTTTTAGGCCTGACCTCAGGACTGAGAGCACAATTGACCTATTCCACCACGCCCGATCAAACGAGTGGCTTTCCCAGGAAAACCAGCAATTACACCGCCATTATGGGAGCATTCGCAGATGAGGTGGAGGTTTTGAAAAAAGAGATCAAAGGTCGTAAAGAGAAAAAAATTGAAGGACTAACTTTCTATACAGGACAATTGGAAGGCAAGAAAGTGGTGTTGGTGCAGGGAGGAATTGGTAAGGTTAATGCCGCTCTGACTACTACTTTATTGTTGGAACATTTCAGACCTCAACAGGTATTGTTTACCGGAATTGCGGGAGGGTTGAATCCCGATTATCATCCCGGAGATATTGTCATTGCGACTCAGGTGGCTCACCACGATTATGGACGTTATCTGAATGAAGGAATGCAACAGCGACCAACGCGGAACCCCTATAACTTCAAAGAAAATCCAGTTTATTTTCAGTCAGATTCGGCTTTATTACTCGTGACGGGCCTCGTGGTTCCGAAGGTAAAACTGGAGTCGATTGGCGATTACAAGCCGCTCATCCACACAGGGATTGTCGTAACCGGAGATGTGTTTATGGCTTCTGATTCAGCCAGTCTGAACATTCGCCGAACCATGAAAGCCGATGCCATTGAAATGGAAGGGGCAGCCGTTAGCCAGATTTGTTACCAGCAAAAAGTGCCTTTTTTAATCATTCGAAGTTTGTCAGATAATGCCAATCATTCCGCTTCGGTAGATATGCATAAATTCGGACCAATTGCGGCTCGCAACTCAGCTACGCTGGTAAAAGCACTGGTACAGCGGCTAAAATAGGGCCGTAAGTACGGATTCTATTCAAAAAAAGTCTACTTCTCCCACCTTCTGTTAGTTTTGCAGTTCGGAAAGAACGTTGAAATAGAAGATTGAGTTTTCGGTGAATCTACTATTCGAAAGAGTTACTTACTAATGATTGTACATCAGGATCTTTATACGTTTGTTCGGGATATCTTCCTTGCCATGGGTTGTCCTGAGAACGACGCTACGCTGGCTGCCGACGTATTGGTATCAGCCGATTTACGCGGAATTGATTCCCATGGCGTTGCCCGTTTGTCCGGTTATGTCCGATTAATGGATCTGGGCCGCCTGAATCCCAACCCTACGATCCGTATGGTCCACGAAACGCCCTCCACGGCGGTAATCGACGGAGATGCCGGGTTAGGATTGGTGGTAGCCCCCAAAGCCATGGAAATAGCGATGGAAAAGGCCGACAAAGTTGGTACGGGCTGGGTAGCGGTTCGAAACTCCAACCACTTTGGAATTGCCGGATATCACGCTTCGCTTGCCCTGAAAAATGACATGATTGGCTGGTCCATGACACACGCGGGGCCTTTGGTTACGCCGACTTTTTCCAAAGAAAGATTATTGGGCACAAACCCGATTTGCGTAGCTATGCCCGCTCAGGAAGAGCCACCCTTTGTACTCGACATGGCTACCACAACGGCAGCTTATGGCAAACTCGAAATTCTGCAACGCAAAAATCTGGAAACACCCACGGGGTGGGTTCAGGATGCGGAGGGTAACCCCACTACCGATGCCAACGCCGTTCGAAAAGGCGGAGCTCTGCTCCCTTTGGGGGGAGATCGCGAGCATGGCAGTCATAAAGGATATGGACTGGGAGCAATGGTCGATTTGTTTTCGGGAGTATTGTCGGGAGCAAATTATGGCCCCTGGGTTCCGCCCTTTGCAACGGCAGGGTTTATGTCTGCCGACGAAGGCGTAGGCATTGGCACCGGGCATTTTCTGGGAGCCATGCGGGTAGATGCTTTTCGGCCCGCCGATGAATTTAAAAAACACATGGATCAATGGATCCGCCGCTTCCGCAGTGCCGAAGGATTCAAGGGAGAGCAGGTATTAATTCCGGGAGATCCAGAACGATGGATGGAAGCTAAGCGGAAAGAAGAAGGAATTCCGGTATTAGCTCCGGTAATTGCTGATTTAAAAACGCTGGGCGAACGTTTTCACGTTAAGTTTCCAAACGAATAAATCTGTTTTTTCGTTATCATCAACCACAACACGTTATTGAACAAACCCCATGATTCAGAATAAATATATAAAATACGCTATTATTCTGGTTTCTATTCTGATTCCTATTGTTACGTTTTATTTCTGGCAGATTTTTTATACGTCTAATTTAAATGTGAAAGGGAAGCGGGATTTTTACCTGTTAATTCCCACCAAATCAGCCAATTTTGAAACCGTTGTAGATTCGCTGGAAGCGAATAAAATGGTGCATGATGTGATGTACTTCAGATTTCTTTCCAAGCTTCTGAAGTATCCTGAGCACGTGAAGCCCGGCCGTTACAAAATCAAACCTAACGCCGGAAACTATGAGGTAATAAAAGCCCTCCGTTCGGGTAATCAGACTGCGGTTAAACTGACTTTCAATAACGTACGGTTGAAGCAGGAGCTGGTAGAAAAAGTAGCCGGAAAGTTTGAATTTGATTCAACTGAGTTTAAACGAATGTTAAACGATCCAGAGGTTGCCAAGTTCTACGGCTTTACCCCCGAAACAATCGTAGGGATGTTTTTACCTAATACCTACGAAGTATACTGGAATACCACGCCCCAGAAATTACTGGGACGTATGAAATCAGAATACGATAAATTCTGGACAGCCGAACGGAAGGCAAAAGCAAAGGCCCTAAATCTAACCCAGGATGAAGTCATAACGCTGGCTAGTATTGTAGAGGCTGAAACGAAAAAGAAAGATGAAAAACCACGGGTAGCGGGAGTTTATCTGAATCACCTGGCGGCGAATGAACCCCTCAGAGCTGATCCAACCGTAATTTTTGCGATTGGTGATTTTGGCATTAAACGATTGTTGCACAATCAGTTACTGTACCAGTCACCCTATAACACATACATTAACAAGGGCCTGCCTCCGGGACCTATTAACATTCCAGAGCCATCGTCCATTGATGCCGTTCTGAACCGCGAAAAGCACGATTACATGTACTTCTGTGCAAGTCCGAAACTGAATGGCTATCACATTTTTGCGGTAACGTATCAGGAGCATTTAAAGAATGCTAAAGATTATCAGGAAGCATTAAATCAGTTAGGAATTAAAAAATAAAAGACGATAGAGCATCAGATCCGGTAAAAGGAATGGTGCTCTTTTTGCTAATGAAGTATGCGTTTTTTTCAACACGAACATACCTACCGGGTTTGTTATGCCGATACCGACCAGATGGGGTACATGTATTATGGTAATTACGCCCGTTTGTACGAAATTGGTAGGGTAGAAGCCCTCAGAAGCCTGGGTTTCCCTTATAAAAAGCTGGAGGAATCAGGGATTATGATGCCGGTTTATGAAATGAAAACCCGTTATCTGAAACCCGCCCGTTACGATGAGGTAATTACCATTCGAACGAGTATCAAGCAGCGTCCAGCCGCTCGTATCGTTTTTTATTTCGAATTAATGAATCAGGAAGGAGTGCTTTTGAATACTGGAGAAGTTACTCTTGTTTTTGTAAACATGCAAACCAATCGTCCCGTACTGGCACCAGCTGAATTATTGGTAAGACTACAGCCTTCTTTATCAGAATGAGGGCTTTAAGTTTTGATGCATAAAGGTAACTGATGGCTAAAACTTACTCAAGATCCCGAACTTTTCAGAGGCGAATAAAAACCTGGCTTCGAGGTGTAAGAGTTCGTAAAAGAAACTTTTCACTGTATCACTTATTACAGGTCTTACTGGCAAACGTCCTGCAATTTGATATTGATCAGCGGGCCACTGCCGTAGCCTATAGCTTTACTCTGGCTATTTTTCCGGCTATCATTTTCCTTTTTACCCTGATTCCCTACATTCCCATTGCTAATCTGGATGACCAGATTATGACTATTCTTTCGGATGCCATGCCTCGGGGAATCTACCGGGAAGTAGAGCCTACCATTCGGGACATCGTAAGCCGGAGAAGAAGTGGGGTATTGTCATTCGGTTTTATTTTCGCCTTATTCTCGGCAACGAATGGAATGATTGCTCTCATGCGTTCATTCAACATCACCCAACGCACGCACGATGAGCGGGGCTTTATCAAAACACGTCTCGTTTCTATCTTACTCACGTTTCTTTTGGTACTAGTATTACTGGTTGCGATTGGCGTACTGATTATTGGCCGACTGGTGGTAGATGAGCTGGTAGAGAAGCGAATCATCAATGTAGATTCTACCTACATGTATGCCGAAGGGCTGAGTTACCTGACCGTTTTCATTCTACTATTCGTTGCGGTCTCCGTTATTTATTACATTGCTCCAGCTTTGCATCGTCGTTGGCGGTTCTTTAATACGGGTTCGATTATTGCTTCAGTACTGATCATTCTTATTACACAGGGTTTTTCTTATTATATTTCCAACTTTGCCAGCTATAACCGGCTATACGGTGCTGTGGGTACTTTGATAGCCCTGATGATCTGGCTATATCTAGTTGCCTTGGGCCTGATTCTCGGTTTTGAAATCAACCAGAGTCTGGATGATGCAACGCAGAAGAAAGAGGAAGAAATAAAGGATTTATAAGAGACGATGATTCATTACCCTTTAGTATCTATCATTTGCCTTTGTTATAACCACGGACGTTTTGTTGCGGAGTGTTTAACGTCCGTTTTTAATCAGTCTTACCCTGCTATTGAATGTATTATTGTTGATGATTGCAGCATCGATACCAGCGTTCCTATTATTCAGAACCTATTACGAACTCAGGATCAATTAATTACGAACAGGCAAAACCTGGGTATTTGTAAGAGCTTTAATAAAGGGCTACAGCTCGCCAAAGGAAAATATATTGTTGATTTGGCAGCAGATGATTATTTATTACCAGAAACGATTAGGCAACAGGTAAGCTATTTTGAAACGCTTTCTGAGGAATACGGAGCCATTTTTGGCGAGGCCATCCTGGTTAATGAAGCCGGTAATAAAATAGGAACCTGGTATAAAAGAGATGAAGGGGGGCAGTTGATCCAGTCCGTTCCTCAGGGCGATGTTTTTGCTGCCGTTTTAGCTGGCACACCCATTTTAACGGTTACGACTATGACGAGAAAAGTCGTGTATGATGCTCTAAACGGCTATGACGAATCGTTATTATATGAGGATTTTGATTTTTTGGTTAGGGCATCTCGTCATTGGAAATATGCTTTCAAAGATGAGTATTGGGTGAATTATCGTCAGGTAGCAGGATCGCAATCGCGTAATCAGCAGACCCGAAGGGCCAAGCAATTGGAGTCTACCTTTATGGTGTGCAAGAAAGCGGCTGCTATGATTAGAACCCCCGAGGAAGAAACAGCGTTACTATGGCGATTAAAACAGGGAATAAAGCAATGTTTTTATCTCGAACATTACTCGCTTGTTAGGAAATATGCGACCTTGCACGAATCTCTGAAACCACTTAGTGCGTCTTATCGGACCATTCTCTGGGCCTGTCAACTAAGAGTTCCTTTTTATCAAATCTATCGCGGATATCAGAAAATCCGGCGATAATAGAATTGTAAAGCCATGCCAGCTGAATTAATAAGTATACATCCCCTAAACCCCGAACCCCGAAAGATTGCTCGGGTGTTAGAGGTATTGAGACAGGGCGGAATTGTAATTTATCCCACCGATACGGTCTATGGAATGGGTGGGGATATCCACAATGCCCGAACCGTTGAGCGGATCGCTCAGGTGAAGGGTATTAAGCCCGAAAAAAGCGATTTTTCGATTATCTGTAATGACCTGAGCCATATTACGGACTATGCCAAAGTATCGGATCTTGCTTTCAAAACAATGAAGAAGATACTTCCAGGGCCTTATACCTTTGTCCTGCCGGCCAGTAACAAACTTCCAAGATCCCTGAATCCCCGCAAGAAAACCATTGGCATTCGGGTACCGGATCATGCCATTACCCGGGAGATTGTTAGTCAGTTGGGTAACCCGATCATTACTACTTCGATTAAACTGGAGGATGATTTCATGGAGTATCCTACTGACCCCGAAGAAATCTTCCACCAGTTTCAGCATAAGGTTGACCTCATTATCGATGGAGGACCGGGAGGACTTATTCCTTCTACCATCCTGGATGCTACTTCTGACGACATTGAAATCATCCGGGAAGGTTTAGGTGAATGGGAGGAGTAATGAATGCCTAAGCATTAAAAAAGCCTGATCTAGCTAGATCAGGCTTTTTTAATGCTTAGGCAAGAACCATTTCGTCTTCCGAAGGGTGAGTGGTCCGCTTATGTTTCCATCGTTTATGTGACCAGAGCCAGAGAGCTGGTTGTTCGATTAGAGTGTTTTCAAGCCAGCGAATGTACACTTCGGTTAAGGCACCTGAAGAAATATCTTGATAGGAAGGTTCTGCCACTAATTCCAGATGAAAGGAATAATAACCCCGGCGAATCTTCGTAACTTTTCCAAAGACGATAGGGGTATTAAATTTTCGGGCTAGTTTTTCGGTTCCGTTAAAAAAATCAGTTTCCTGATGGAAGAAAGTGGACCAATAGGCCGAATCCGGATGATGGGGAGCCTGATCAGCCAGTGTTCCAATGACCCTGGGTTCTTTCCTACGACTAACCATATCTCGTAGAATATTATACATAGAAACGGGCTTAATGCCAAAACGCGATCGGATGGCGAGCATAAATTTTTCGAAGAAATCATTCGACAGAGGCTTATAAATGACATCCGCTGGTATACCATCACTGGCGATGCTCAAGGATACCCATTCCCAATTCATCTGGTGGCCCAGCATGGTGAACACCGTCTTTTTTTCTTCATTCACTAACCGATGGAGAATCTCGGAATTTTCTAATTTCATTCGACGCTGGATTTCCTCTTGGGTAATCGTCAGCGTTTTAACGGTTTCTACCATGAAGTCACAGAAATTCTGAAAAAACTCCCTGGCGATTTTTTCACGCTCCTGTTCTGATTTGTTGGGAAATGCAGCCGCAAGATTGGATAAAACTACCTGTTTCCGATAGCCGAAGATGTAATAGATAAAGAAGAAAAGGACATCCGAAAAAAGATAGAGTATCTTAAAGGGTATGCGGGATATAACTCGGAATAATACCATTTATGTAATCATAATAAATTCAAAAACTCATTAGGCTTGTCTATATAACTACAAAAGTTAAAAAATAATTTGACACATGAGTTTTTTTGACTTCCTTTAAAAAAGTGATTTAGTTGCAAATGTCGGAAAATAATACCATAGTTGTAGAAATTCAGTATCTCCCGGGTTTGGAATTCTGGACGTGCTACGAAAATTTTGAGACCATTCTCCTTGAAAAACACGAGCATTTTCAAAAGCAGACCTTCAGAAATCGGTGTCAGATATTAACGGCTCAAGGGGTTGATACGCTGGTAGTGCCAGTACTGGATGGACGCAGTAAGCATAAAACGCTGATTCAGGATGTAAAGATTGATTACCATCAACCCTGGATTAAGCGACATTGGGGGGCAATTGAAGCAGCTTATCGAAAAACTCCCTTTTTTGAGTACTTTGAAGAGAAATTTAGGAAGGTTTACGAACAAAAGCCTGACTTTTTGTACGACCTGAATAGGCAGATGCTGACAGTTTGTCAAGAGTTTTTGCGAGTGCCGGATAAATGTAAGGACACCGAAACCTATAATCTGGACTATGAAAGGCCAATTATGGACGCCAGGGGCCTGATTTCACCCAAGAAGGGGCCGGAGGAACGGGGTTTTTATCAGCCCATACCTTATCGGCAAAATTTCGGGGAACAATTTTTTCCTAATCTAAGTATTCTCGATTTATTATTCTGTCAGGGAAATAAGGCTCGATCAATTTTGAAGGCTTCTATTAAAAATACATCAACAGAAAATACGTTGACAGTATAAAACCAGCAGATTTTATAGATTCTGGATTATAAATGAACAATAGCTGTTCGTCCGGCGTTAGCCGGTTAAATAAAGCACGCTAAACCTTAAGTATGGAAGCGAAATTTTCAAACCGCGTGAAAGAAGTCATCTCTTTGAGCCGAGAAGAAGCTCTGCGATTAGGGCATGACTACATCGGGACAGAGCATTTGCTTTTGGGTATGATCCGTGAAGGCGAAGGCGTGGCTGTTGCCCTGTTAAAGAAATTAAGTATCAACCTCGATGAGTTGCGAATGACGATCGAGCAAGCTACGAAGGGAACAGCAACGCACAGCGTTCGGAACATGGCCAATATTCCTTTGACTCGTCAATCGGAGAAGGTACTTAAAATGACTCATTTGGAGGCGAAGGTCTTCAAAACCCAGTTGATTGGCACTGAACACGTATTGTTAGCCATCCTTCGGGACGAGGATAACATTGCGACTCAGATTCTTCATAAGTTCAATGTGAACTACGAAATCGTTAAGGAAATGCTGGAATATCAATCAAACCCTAACATCAATGCCGGCCCGGATACGGACGACAACGATGAAGACAGCCGCATGTTTGGTTCCAGCCCTCGTAGTGAATCTGGTAAGCCAGGAGCAGAGAAATCCCGCACGCCGGTGTTGGATAACTTTGGCCGTGACCTCACCAAGTTAGCTGAACTGAGCAAGTTGGACCCTATTGTGGGCCGTGAGAAAGAAATTGAGCGGGTAGCTCAGATTTTGTCTCGCCGTAAGAAAAACAACCCTATTCTGATCGGGGAACCTGGCGTTGGTAAAACAGCTATCGCTGAAGGCCTTGCTCTCCGCATTGTTCAGAAGAAAGTAAGCCGCGTGCTCTTTGGCAAACGCGTCGTTACGCTCGATCTGGCATCGCTGGTAGCAGGTACTAAATACCGGGGTCAGTTTGAAGAGCGGATGAAGGCGGTAATGAATGAGTTGGAAAAATCACCCGAAGTGATTCTTTTCATCGACGAAATTCATACCATCGTTGGAGCTGGTGGAGCTTCTGGCTCACTGGATGCCTCTAACATGTTCAAGCCTGCTTTAGCTCGTGGGGACATCCAATGCATTGGTGCTACCACACTGGATGAATACCGGCAGTATATTGAGAAAGATGGTGCCTTAGCCCGTCGTTTCCAAATGGTTATGGTAGATGCTACCAGCATTGAAGAAACCATTGAGATTCTCAATAACATCAAAGATAAATACGAAGAACACCACCACGTTAACTATACACCCGAAGCTCTGGAAGCAGCGGTGAAATTGTCAGAACGTTATATTTCTGATCGCTTCCTGCCCGACAAAGCTATCGATGTGCTGGATGAAGTAGGTGCTCGTGTACACATCAATAATATTTCAGTTCCCGAAGACATTATTCAACTGGAAGAAGCAGTTGAAGAAGTGAAAAAGCAGAAAAATCAGGTCGTTAAATCGCAGAAATACGAAGAAGCGGCACAACTGCGGGATCGGGAAAAGAAATTACTTGAACAGCTTGACAAAGCGAAACAACGCTGGGAAGAGGATACGAAAACTCGTCGTTATACCGTAACGGAAGATAACGTTGCAGAGGTTGTAGCGATGATGACGGGTATTCCCGTACGTAGCGTGTCCAGCGATGAAGGCAAGAAGTTACTTACGCTTTCAGAAGATCTGAAAGGCAAAGTAATTGGTCAGGAATCTGCCATTGAGAAACTGGCTAAAGCAATCCAGCGGACGCGTGTAGGTCTGAAAGATCCGAAAAAACCGATTGGTTCTTTCATCTTCCTGGGCCCTACGGGAGTTGGTAAAACAGAATTAGCCAAAGTGCTGGCCTCTCACTTGTTCGACAAAGAAGATTCGTTGGTTCGGATCGATATGTCTGAATATATGGAGAAATTCAGCGTAAGCCGTCTCGTGGGGGCTCCTCCAGGATACGTGGGTTACGAAGAAGGCGGTCAGTTAACGGAAAAAATCCGTCGTAAGCCTTACTCAGTTGTCTTGCTTGACGAGATTGAAAAAGCTCACCCGGATGTATTTAACATTCTGTTGCAAGTGCTGGATGACGGTATCTTGACGGATGGTTTAGGTCGTCGGGTTGATTTCCGAAACACGATCATTATCATGACTTCGAACATCGGAGCTCGTGACCTGAAAGATTTCGGAACGGGTATTGGTTTCGCTACGAAAACTCGTGTGGATGGTCAGGACGAAGCGGTGAAAAGTACTATTCAGAATGCTCTGCGTAAGGCGTTCTCACCTGAATTCCTGAACCGTCTGGATGATGTAATCATCTTCAACTCACTCGAACGCGAACACCTGCATCGGATCATTGAGCTGATGCTTGGAAAACTTTTCGCTCGGATCACTACGCTGGGTTACCGCGTTGAGTTAACCGAAGCCGCAAAAGACTTCCTGGCGAAGAAAGGATACGATCCTCAGTACGGAGCTCGTCCGCTGAACCGGGCCATCCAGCGTTACCTGGAAGATCCCGTAGCGGAAGAAATCCTTAAAGGAGATCTGGCCGAAGGCGATATTCTGCTAGCCGACCATGATGGAACCAGCGAAACGCTGACGATCACGGCTAAAAAACCAGAAACGATTACGGAAGAATAGATTTCCCTGAATAGATAGTAAAGAGAGTGGTGAAAGCCACTCTCTTTTTTATTGCCAGTTGGTAATGCGAAGCTTCCTGAAAAACTCATTCTCCTCCATTTCACGAACTTCGCCAGGTTGTAAATCTCCCAAAGTAATCTCTTCAATGGATACCCGAATGAGCCGTTGGCAATGGTGATGGATTGCTTTCATCATCTTCCGAATTTGCCGAAATTTTCCTTCCGTTAGTGAAATAAGTAACCAGGTATGGGGACGGTCATCAGGATATTCCCAGCCACTTTGAAAGAGGTTCGCGGGTTTTTCTACGATATCGACTTGGCAGGGGGTGGTTTTGTAGTATAAATCTCCGGTGAGTGGAATAAGGACGCCCGTTCGTAAAGCTTCTAATGATTCGGGGCTTACCTGTTTATAAACCTGGACCAGATACTTGCGTTCGTGCGGAATATCGCCCTGAAAAAGAAGTTTAGTAACTTTTTTATTGGTAGTAAGTAATAGCAAACCTTCCGATTTATTATCTAATCGGCCAATGCAGTGCGTTCCTTCAGGAAAGTTGAAATTCAAATTTCCTAACATATGCATAGCCTCGGCCCCAGTGAACTGCGATAGCATGTTAAAGGGTTTATTAACCAGAAAATACCGATGTGGCAAGGCTTCACTCATCATAAATAAGTACGGGAAAAAGAGAATAAGGACTTAAAAGTAATAGCTATGACGAGTTAATAGCTCAATATTCTGGCGATTCAAATCTAAAAAATGATAACCTACTCCTAGTGAATGCTATACATTATTGATTCGTTATCTTTGCCAAATGAATTCAGAAGAATCCAGCGGAAATACTGCTCTATTACTTGAGTTAACCACTTACAAAATGCCATTTGGGAAGCATAAAGATTCCCTGATTTCAGACTTACCCGTTTCTTACTTAGAATGGTTTGCCCGGGAAGGTTTTCCGCAGGGCAAGCTGGGTGTGCTGCTCCAAACCATGTACGAGATCAAACTCAACGGATTGGAATACTTACTGGACGGAATTAAGAAACAGCAGTTTAGATGATTTCCAAAGCCAGACTTCGCTACGGCTTCCTTATTCTTGTTACCATTGCTATAGGCCTCATTTCCAGAAAACTATCTTTTATACCTTTGTGTGTAGGTGATGCTTTATGGGCATTAATGATTTTCTGGATGATGATCTTCTGTTTCCCTACTGCAAAACTTGTTCGACTCATGTTAGTTAGTCTACTGATTTGTTTCGCCGTCGAAGCGAGTCAACTGTATCAGGCCGAGTGGATAAATGCTATCAGAAGAACGTTACCGGGCCGACTAATTCTGGGTCAGGGTTTCTTATGGTCAGACTTGTGGGCCTATGCAATAGGAGTATCGGCGGGAGGATTTGTTCAGGAAAAAGTAATAAACAAAACAGCGGAATAAAGGGCTGTTTTATTGTTGTGCAAGAATGTAGTAACGAAAATGGGTCAGGTTCATCCCCGGTTTCAGGGCACTAAATGAGAGCGTAAGTCAAACGTAAAAAATGTTAATATTCTATTTGACAATACGTTATCAGAATTTTTGCCTTTAGTTTTGTAGGGTTTTTCTTCCAATTCACCATCAGAATTTATTAAAAATTGAGTATATGAAATTAAACTATACCTTCTTCATTGGTTGTCTGTACTTATTATTTTCTTCTTCTGCATTTGCTCAGGTAAACATTACCTTTCCAGTAAAACGGATCGTTTTTCAGCGAAATGCGAGCAACAATGCCAGCGTAACCGTCTCGGGTAACTATGCGAATAATGCAGATAAAATTGAAGCTCGCTTCGTAGCTCGCAATGGTCAGGGAACCAGCACTAATTGGACTCCCATAGCAGCGGGCAGTGGGGTTTTTCAGGGAACCGTCCAGGTTTCCGGGGGCTGGTATGACGTGGAGGTTCGCTCTTCGGCGGGGGGAAATGTATTATCCAGCAGCAAAGTGGAGCGAGTAGGAGTAGGGGAGGTTTTTGTTATCGCCGGGCAGTCTAACGCTCAGGGCCGCAAAGACCAAACGGACATTCCTGAACCTCAGGACGACCGGATTAACGTCATTACCAATTTTACAGAAAATGAGAATAGCAGTCAGGAACCCGGAAATTCTTTTCCGGAATTCAATAAAATGACGGCTAGTATCAAATATGCTCCTTATGGCTATACAGCCTGGCATTGGGGGCATTTAGGCGATCTGCTGGCTCAACAATATAATGTGCCGATTTTGTTTATTAACGCGGCTTTTTCAGCAACGGGAGCTTATAACTGGGAAGAAAGCTCGAAGGGATTAATTACTAAACATCCTTATGCTGATTATAACCTTCCGCAGGGGATGCCTTATGCTAACCTTAGGCTTTCTTTACAATACTATGGTAACCTTACTGGGATTCGGGGTGTATTATGGCTTCAGGGAGAATGGGACGGATTAAATAATACTAATCCTGAAACCTATTATAATCAGGTAAAGACGGTTATTGAAAAATCTAGAGCTGATTTTGGTGGAAAGAGTCTGTCCTGGATGATTGCAAGAGTTTCCTTATATATAGGGGCAAACAATGCAACATTTACCAGTAGCAATGTGATTCAGGGGCAGAATTTAGTAGCTGAGCGTGTCTCTAACTGTTTCAAAGGTCCTGAAACGGATAATATTCAAAATCCCAGGGATCCAGCCGATCCTGGTCACTTTTATGGTTCAGCGAATCATAAAAAGCACGGTCAGGCTTGGTTTGATGCCATCAACAGTACTAACTTTTTGGGAGCATCCCAGCCACAAACGGCAGCCTCCATGTTACAAACGGCTTTTGCCTGTGCGGGTTCCAGTCAGTTTAGCTTAACGCTGCAAAGTGCGACGGGTCAGGGACTTTGGGTAAATGCCAGTAACGGTTCTACTCAATCGGGACAAAGTATTACCGGACAAGCAGGCGTAACTTATTATGCTCGTAGCAAAGATGGAGTAGGTAATTCGTCCTTTGCTCCTCCCTTTACGGTTCCCAGCGGAATCGGTACGCCCAGCATTTCAGCCACTAGTCTTGCGTTCTGCCCCGGCGGTAGCACCACCCTGACGGCTAACGGAGCCGGTACTAATTTCGTTTGGAGTAATGGACAAACGGGAAAGAGTATTACGGTGAAAGAAGCCGGAAGTTACACGGTGAAAATTAAGGATGCGGGTGGATGCGAATCGGGTAACTCTGCTCCGGTAGAAGTGAAATTATCGTCGGCTCTTGCGGCCCCTGAAATCACGGCTTCTACTAGCGTAGTTTGTGAAGGGAGCTCAGTAGTTTTAAGCGTTCCAGCGAATAGTAGTTATCAATGGAGCACGGGAGCTACTACCCAAAGCATTACGGTAAATGCGGCAGGAAGTTATACCGTCAAGGTAAAAGATGCCTTCGGCTGTGAGTCGTCGGTTTCCAAAGAGTACAAGTTAACCACTTCGCCCTTACCGGCGGCACCAACGCTAACGGCCTCTGGTTCTGTAACCAACCTTTGTCCCGGAACACAGGTAACTCTTAGTTCGTCTGCCGGAAGTTCTTACAAATGGAGTAATAACTCAACAGCACAAACCCTGGTGGTAACTCAGCCCGGTCGTTATACGGCTCAGGTAACCAATGCGAACGGATGTGTATCGCCCGTTTCGGCGGCCATTGAGGTTACGTACACCAGTAAGCCAAACACACCCGTTATCACCGCTTCTGGTAAACTGGACATTTGCGAAGGAGAGACAATCAAGCTTTCTTCCAGCAAGGCAGATAATTATTTTTGGTCGGATAATAGCAATACGCAGGAACTGACCGTTAGCAAATCCGGCGAGTTCAACGTGTATTCGACGAATGCCAGCGGATGTAAGTCGGATCTTTCCAACACCGTTCGGGTTACGGTTCATGCCCTTCCGGCGAAGCCTTCGGTAGTGGCTCAGGGGCCTTCAACCGTATGTGATGGGGTGGCTGTGAACTTAAATTCTTCGGTTCAGGCTGCCACGTATAGCTGGAGTACGGGTGAAACTAGTCCCAGCATCAACACTACCAAAGCTGGAGATTATACGGTACTTGTGAAAGATCAGTATGGCTGTACTTCGCCCGTCTCAGATGCGTTGAAAGTTATCGTACGGTCGTTGCCCGCTACGCCTACTATTGCGGCAAGTGGCCCGGTAACTAACTTCTGTCCTGAAAATCCAGTAACGCTTACTTCTACTTCTTCTCAAAAATACACCTGGAATAATGGCTCTGCTGATCAGTCCATTAAGGTTAGTCAGGAAGGATCATTTACGGTGAAAGTGACGGATGAATTCGGTTGTACCTCTCTGCCTTCGGCAGTGGTTCAGGTAAAGCCTTTCCCGAAACCTGCGACTCCAGTAGTAACGGCGCCAAGAAATCCTTCGTTTTGTGAAGGGGAAAGTGTAACGCTTTCGTCCACGCAGGCGGATACTTATAATTGGTCAGGAAATCAAACTACGAAGGATATCGTTGTGAATCAATCCGGCGTGTTCTCGTTGTTTGCCGTGAGTACTAATGGCTGTCGTTCCGACCAGTCAAATACAGTAACCGTAACTGTTCACCCATTACCGGCCAAACCTCAGGTAGTGGCCAGTGGTTCTACGTCCTTGTGTACGGGTGGATCGGTTAACCTGACGAGCTCTTCTGGATCGGGTTATTCGTATGTGTGGAGTAATGGAGCCAACCAGCAAACCATTAATGTTTCAACGGCTGGAAATTATAAAGTGAAAGTAATGGATGCCTTCGGTTGCGGTTCGGCTGAATCGGACGCGATAGCGGTAGTGGTGAATCCTCGTCCAGATAAGCCTGTGATTCAGGTGCAGGGTTCCCCGGTATTCTGTGCGGACAAAAACGTAACGCTTCAGGCGAATTCTGCGGAGACTTCTTTTGTGTGGAGTTCAGGTGAGAAAACCTCTTCCATCGTAGTCACCAAAGCAGGTACCTACAGTGTGCAGGCGATGAACATCTATAACTGTTTGTCAGTAGCTTCTGATGCAGTTAACACTACCGTTCGAGCCTTACCTCAGGCTCCGGTGATTCGGGCGTTAGGTAACCTGGAATTCTGCGAAGGCGGAACGGTTACACTAGCCTCCGATAACTCAGCTCTGAAACATAGCTGGACTAGCAATACTGCTACTCAGAATAGTATTGTGGTTTCACAATCGGGTACTTATACGGCTCAGGTAATGGATGAGCTGGGTTGTACTTCAGCCGCGTCTAATGCCATTACCGTGAAAGCGGATCCTCTTCCCACGACGCCAACGATTACGCAGGTGGGTACGTATAAATTACAGGCTGGAGGCACAGGAACGGTCTTCAACTGGAAACGAGATAATCAGGCTTTGGCTACGGAAGAATCAGTAATTAAAGCCTCCGCTTCGGGGACATATACGGTTCAGGCCGCTCTGGTCTACCGATTGGCATCAGGTAATAATTTAACCTGTTTCGCCAAAGAAACGGCAAGTTTCCGCTTCGTATTGGACCCCAACAGTCAGGAACTTAGCGTTTACCCCATTCCTGCGATCAATGGTCGGGTAACTGTTGAGACGTTAAAAGGCTTGAAAAATGTGACGATCCGCCTTTTCACTATGGCTGGAAAGCAGGTGTATGAACACAAGATGGCTTCACTGGAGGATACTCAAACGATTCTAGTCAATGAAAATTCAGGTCTATTAATCATGGTAGTAGACGCCGACGGATTCCACGCCAGCAAGCGGATTGTGGTTCATTCGTATTAATAGATAAGATGAATGAGTAATAGAAAATCCCTGATCAATTTAATGACCAGGGATTTTTGCTTTTATAGACGTAGTGACGTGACTTTTATCGCGTTTGGTTGCCTACTCGCAGTCGCTCGGCTCTTACGCCGTGGTTGGTGTCTCACCAATTACAGTTTGCATACAAATGGCTGGAGAGACACCAGCCATGGCGGGAGATCTGATCCAAATGTATTTTAATACCAATCGGCCAGAGGCCTATCAATATTTCGTCACTCGGCAGAGCCGAGCGACTGCGGGTAGAGGTGGTTTTTCTATAATGTAGAGACGCGATGAAGTCGCGTCTGGTTAAGAGGCAGCTTTTTAGCCGTGGTTGGTGTCTCACCAACTACAGTTTGCGTACAAATGGCTAGTGAGACACCAGCCATGGCGGGGATTATTCCTATTGCCTGACTAGACGCCATCTCATCGCATTTCTACAGATTTTTTTTCATGCAAACGCTATTATCCATGCCTATATACTGACCGTAGTTAGGAATGGGTTGATATCCACTGCGGGTATAAAGAGCAATGGCTGGTTGCTGGCGTTTTCCCGTTTCCAGTACGCAGTATTCATACCCCAATGCTTTTGCCCAGGTTTCCAGTTCCGTTAAAATCTGAGGAGCAATCCGTTCGCCGCGGCGTTCGGGCTTCACGAACATTCGTTTTACTTCAGCAGATTGCTCGTCAAAGGCCTTAATAGCTCCACAACCTACCGGTTCATTTTCATCATAAGCGACGATAACCTCTTTGATAGAATCAACTTTATTGTATTGATCGTAAAACGCGTGTTCCTCTCCATCGGTAATGGCAAGATAGGCGTCGAGTTCTTTAATTAACAGTCGGAAATCGGAGTTTTCAGAATTGGTTCGCAGAAACGTAATCATGGTTTTGGTAAAGCCTGGGCGTTAAGAAAGGAAAGACATTTTCACTTTTGCGAAGTAAGAAGAAAAGAGTTAGATACCCAAAGTCCGCCCGATTCTGGCTCTCAATGCAGCAGTAGGTTCCCTAATCGAACAAATCCTGCCAAACAATCTTCGTTCGATGAGTCTTATTCCGTACGAATAGCTAATTTTGGGACCTAAATCGTACGTATTCCGAGCTGATGCCCGGAGCTTTAGTATTTACTCATGAGCCAGGATTTCCTCCGTATAGCCGTTCAAAAGTCCGGTCGCCTCAGCGAAGACTCTCTTTCCTTATTTAAAGAATGTGGAATCAAGTTCGATTCCAAAGCCGGAAAACTCAAGACCACTGCCAGCAATTTTCCCGCTGAATTTCTCTTCCTTCGGGATGATGACATTCCCGGTTACGTAGAAGACGGCGTGGCCGATATCGGGATTGTGGGCGAAAACGTACAGGTAGAAACTGGACGTAAGGTAGACATCGCCAAGAAGTTAGGTTTCTCTAAATGCCGTTTATCCATTGCTATCCCTCGCGGCGATAGTTATCAAGGGGTAAAAGACTTGCATGGGAAAAGCATCGCCACCAGTTACCCCGTGATTTTGGGTAACTTCCTGAAAGAGAACGAAATCGAAGCCGAAATTCACGAAATCAGTGGTTCGGTAGAAATCGCACCCAGTATAGGCTTGACCCACGCGGTTTGTGATATCGTTTCTTCCGGTAGCACGTTACTGGCTAATGGCCTTTCGGAAGTGGAAGTAATCTTCCGTTCGGAAGCGGTAATGATTGCCAATACTTCGCTCAGTGAAGAGAAGAAGGCGATTCTTTCGAAATTGCTGTTCCGTATTCAGGCCGTTCAGACAGCCAAGAATAACAAATATGTAGTACTGAATGCTCCTAATGAGAAGCTGGATGCCATTACGGCTCTGCTTCCCGGCATGAAAGCCCCAACCATTGTTCCGTTGGGAACGGAAGGCTGGTCTGCTGTTCATTCGGTATTAAGCGAAGAAGATTTCTGGGATAAAATTGATGCCCTGCGTCTGGCCGGAGCCGAAGGAATTCTGGTCGTGCCGATTGAAAAGATGATTTACTAGTTTCGAACGCATACACTCATGCAACTTATTCGTTATCCCGAACCGGAAACCTGGGGCTCCGTTTTAGCTCGTCCGGTGCAGCAAATGGCTCAGATTGAGCAGTTGGTTCAACCCATTTTGCAGCACGTCCGGGATCATGGCGATGCAGCCCTGCGGGAATACGCATTAAAATTTGATCAGGTTCAACTGGATCGTCTGGATGTTCCTCTGGACGTAATAGAAGCGGCCGAGCATCTGCTTTCTGCCGAACTGAAAGAAGCCATCCAGCAGGCGGCTTCCAATATTGTTACCTTCCACTCAGCCCAACGGCAGTTACCCGAGAAGATTGAGACCATGCCCGGCGTGACCTGCTGGCGTAAATCAATCGGCATCGAGAAAGTTGGAATTTACATTCCCGGCGGCACGGCTCCCTTATTTAGCACAGTGCTGATGTTGGGCATTCCGGCT
Organism: Siphonobacter sp. SORGH_AS_1065; assembly: GCF_030818595.1. Classification (NCBI taxonomy): domain Bacteria; kingdom Pseudomonadati; phylum Bacteroidota; class Cytophagia; order Cytophagales; family Cytophagaceae; genus Siphonobacter; species Siphonobacter sp. SORGH_AS_1065. The sequence goes on along the minus strand of NZ_JAUTAM010000004.1, from coordinate 4,363,147 downwards.
CAGTTGGCGGGTTGTAAGGAGATTGTCTTATGCTCACCCAGTCAGCACCCCGCCATTCTTTACGCGGCCAAGCTGGTGGGGGTCACCAAGGTATATAACATCGGAGGAGCCCAGGCCATTGCGGCCATGGCTTACGGCACAGAAAGTATCCCTCAGGTATATAAGATTTTCGGACCGGGGAATCAGTTTGTAACGGCAGCAAAAATGCTGGTGGCTAAAGAAGGCATCGCGATTGATATGCCCGCTGGCCCGAGCGAGGTAGCCATATTTGCCGATGAATCCGCAAATCCGGCTTTCGTCGCGGCTGATTTGTTATCGCAGGCAGAACACGGTAAAGACAGTCAGGTATTACTGGTTTCTACTTCGGAAGAAGTATTAACCCGTAGTATGGAGGAAGTAACCAAGCAGGTTCGGGAGTTACCCCGCGAAGATTTTGCCACGCCGGCTCTCGAAAACTCTAAAGCCATTCTGGTAAAAGACGAACGTGAAGCCCTTGATTTATTAAATGCTTACGCGGCAGAACACTTGATTCTGTCCGTAGAAAATGCCGAGGCTTTATCCGAGGAAATTACCAACGCAGGTTCAATTTTTTTGGGTCATTACACGCCAGAATCTGCGGGCGATTACGCTTCGGGAACGAATCATACCTTACCCACGAACGGTTACGCCCGGGCGTATTCCGGTGTTTCGCTGGATAGTTTCGTGAAGAAAATTACGGTACAATCCATTTCGCAGGAAGGACTGAAAAATATCGGTTCTACCATCATGGAAATGGCCGCCGCCGAGTCCCTCGACGCCCACAAAAAAGCCGTAGAAATTCGACTGAAAGAGTTGGGAGTTTAGGGTTTTGAGTTTTGTGTTGAAAAGTATTATATGGGAAATAGTTTGGATGAGTTACTAACTCAAAACCCCAAACTCAAAACCCCAAACACTAACCATGTTTATTCTAGAAAAACTAATACGTCCGCACTTGCTGGCTTTGACGCCTTACTCTTCCGCTCGGGACGAGTATAGTGGTAAAGAAGGCGTGTTTCTGGATGCCAACGAAAACCCGCTGGGTTCTTCGACTAATGAAAATTTTAACCGTTATCCTGATCCGTACCAATGGGCGGTAAAGGAGAAACTGGCTCCGATCAAAGGCGTTCGTACGAGTCAGATTTTATTAGGAAATGGCTCTGATGAGCCCATTGACCTTTTGGTTCGGGCTTTTGCTGAGCCAAAGGAAGATCATATTCTGATTCTGCCACCTACGTATGGGATGTATGAGGTTTCGGCCAATATCCAGAATGTGGCGGTAAAAAAAGTGCCTTTAACTACTGACTTCCAGATTGATGTGGATGCCGTTCTGGCAGCGGTAGAAGAGCATACCAAGATTATCTGGTTATGTTCGCCTAATAATCCCTCGGGCAACCTGCTGCGTCGGGAGGATATTTTGCGAATTATTGAAGGAACGTCGTGTATCGTGGTGGTGGATGAAGCCTATATTGACTTCGCTGCCGATGCGACCATGGTTCCTTTACTCAATCAATATCCTAATCTGGTGGTGTTACAAACGTTCTCCAAAGCTTGGGGACTAGCTGGTTTACGCGTGGGAATGTGTTTTGCCAGCGAAGCGATCATTGCTCTGCTGAACAAAATCAAATCGCCTTATAATATCAGTAGCATGACCCAGCGGTTGTTACTCGAAGCCCTGGATCATGTCGAGAAGAAAAACGAAATGGTGGAAGTAATCGCCGTGAACCGTACGCGGTTACGCGAGCGTCTGGAAGCCCTGCCGAATGTTGAACACGTATTTCCGACGGACTCTAACCAACTGTTAGTCAAGTTTCAGGATTCGGCGGCTGTTTTTTCTTACCTGCTTGAACACAAAATTATCGTTAGAGATCGTTCTAAAGTCAAACACTGCGACAATTGCCTCCGAATCTCGGTCGGCACTCAGGAGGAAGATGATGTATTGATGCAATCATTACAACAATTTGCTCGGGAGCTTGTCCATAGTTAATGTTAGTTTTGCTTGTGTGTTGTGAAGGAGATCTGTCTCGGGTCTCCTTCACTGTATGCAAGGTTTCCTCCAGCCGAATCACCTATCTAATTGGTCCATGAAAGTATTCATTATCTCTACATTAGTAACCCTAGGCTTGGTTACTTCTTCCCTTGAAAGTAAAGCCCAGGAAATCAACACCTCTCCCCAACGCAAGTATGCGGTTGGCTTTAAAGTAGGAGAACCTCTGGGCCTGAATGCCCGTATTTATACCCGAAACAACCGTGGTCTGGATCTAAGCTTTGGTACGTACGGAATGCTTTGGGGCAGTAACCGTAAGTATGGCCCACACGGCAGATTCAAGAATACAGGCTGGGCCTTAAGTGCCAATTATATCTTTCACACGGACAACGAAGGAAAAAACTTTCAGGCTTATTACGGCTTTGGTGGACAAATCACCAGCCGCCGAAGTTATCCCGAGCGTCTAGCTCCTTATAATGCTTACGAAAACCGGACGGGTATTGGAGCGAGTGGTCTGGCTGGTGTAGAATACTTCCTGCCTCAGTCGCCCTTGTCTATCTTCGTCGATGCCGGGTTGTACCTGGAAGTGATTCCTGTTCCGGCATTCATACATGTGCAGGCTGGTATCGGAACCCGATTTAATTTCTAAGCGTATAAAAGCACTGCTGCCAGCTTTCTCGCTGGCAGCAGTGCTTTTTGTAGGTTAACTTGGCTTGTCGTAGGAACGAGATGGAATCTCGCACCAGAAATGAGAGTCTTGGGTATGAATTCACCACCTGTCATCTCGAAGGAAGAGAGAGACCTTATGTAGAATGGGGCGGTGTTAAGATTAACCTCGCAGTCGATTGACTTTGGCCGAGGCTAGCAAGCCTGTTTTTGTTGGGGAAAGAAGTGCTCTGACCCGCTACTAGTTTGCATCCTACCGGCCAGAGGCCTAGAATCAGGTAGTCACTCGGCTAGAGCCGAGCGACTGCGGGAGGCATTCATGCACGTGCAGGCCGGTATCGGAACCCGATTTAATTTCTAATATTAGGTTAGACAGGTAGGAACCTGCCTTATTGTAGGAACCAGTTGGATAAAACCACGGCCCAAGTAGAGACGCGATAAAGTCGCGTCTGGGTAAGAGGCGGTTTTGTTACCTTGACGCCATGTTTGGTGTCTCACCAAACACATTTTGCGTATAAATGACTGGTAAGACACCAGCCGTGACGGGGTTCTTTTCATCTCCCAGCCAGACGCGATAAAGTCGCGTCTTTACCATTTCAATAACTAAAATTTCTGGTTAAACTGTGTACATCACAGCTTCCTATACCTATTTATTTGAAATATCATTTTTAGACAGTCTCTAAGATTTTCAAGAGAAAGTAACAGGAATTGTAGGAAAGCATTGTAAATTCATATTTCATACAAGCTAAGCAGGCTCAGCCTGCTTTTTTCTTCAGTAATGTTTACCATCTATGCTGCCTCTGCTGGTTCTGGAAAGACCTTCACGCTAACGAAAGAATTTTTAAAGCTTGCCCTAGCCGATCATCCTGATCTTGAAGAAGAGGGAAAATGGAAATTCAGTCCGTATTACTTTCAGCATATTCTGGCGGTAACCTTTACCAACGATGCCGCTCACGAAATGAAGAAGCGGATTCTGGATACCTTGCTGGATTTAAAAAAGTATCAGGATCTCGACCCCGCCCGTCAGAAAAAAGTAAAGGCTTTGAGGGAGTTGCTATTGGTCGAAATCACGGATCCTGTCACGGGTAAGGGCATTAGCGAAGCAGAATTACAACGACGGGCCGCCCAGACTTTTCAGGTGTTACTACATCAGTATGGACGCTTGTCGGTATCCACCATCGACAGTTTTACGCAACGCGTAGTATCCGCTTTTACGGAAGAATTAGGCATTCCTTATAACTTCGAAGTAAGCCTCGAATCGGACGTACTGGTGGCAGCTGGTGTGGAGCAGTTACTTTCCAAAGTAGGCCAATCGGAGTTTAATCAGTTAACGCTGGTGCTGGAAGAATTAGTGGCAGAACTAGCCGATCAGGGGAAGAGCTGGAAGTCGCTTCAAACGGAGTTATTATCCGTTGGAAAAAAAATACTGGACGATAAGCACCGCGATGCCTTAAAGAAACTGGAAGATTTAAGCATAGCCGATTTCTGGGAAATTCGAAAGAAAATACGGGACTATTGTGCCTGTCAGGATACCGAGTATCGGCGTTTGGGGAAAGTAGCGGTAGAGTTAATTGAAGAAAAGGCAACTTTATCCATTGCCGATTTTAGTTATGGAGCCAACGGGGCGGCGGGTTTTCTCCAGAAAATTCGGGATGGTCATAAAACGTTTGCCGAAGGAATTTCCAGCCGTCTTTATTCCGTCGTTCGTCGGGAGCAAAACTGGCTGAAGGCCAAAGTCGCTTTACCCATCTTGTCCAGTTTTGAAACCATTGAATCGGAGCTGGAAGTGGTGGGGCGAGAACTAATACAACTGCACGAATCCCAAATTCAGAAGTACACCCTCTGTCTGGAAATTGATAAACATTTGCATAAACTGGCCTTGCTCAAGCAGTTATCCGACGAAGTAAAGGCCATTGAAGATCATTCCGGACAAATTCACATTTCCCGGTTCAATCAGTCCATTCTGAACATTGTCCTGGAAGAACCGATTCCGTTTCTCTACGAACGCCTCGGCGAGAAGTTCCATCATATCCTGATTGATGAGTTTCAGGATACTTCCCAGCTTCAGTGGCTCAACTTTATGCCGCTGATTGACAATAGTTTATCCGCCGATTATTACAATCTCGTGGTAGGCGATGCCAAGCAAAGTATCTACCGTTTTCGGGGGGGAGAAATGGAGCAACTGGTGTATTTGCACGAAGGTAAAGACCTTACGCCCATGTTACCCGCTGGCAATGAGATTAACTGGAACGTGGGCGACCGACTTTTAACGATTAAAGGTAAGCTAGTGCCTCAGGTGCTGGACTTTAACCGTCGGAGTTGTCGGGAAATTATAGATTTTAACAACGACATTCTAAAACATATCCTGGCTAACCAGGTGCCAGCAGATTGGGAGGTAACTCCTCGAATTTACAGTGCTTACGTTCAAAAAGCACCCGATAACCCCAAATGTGGCGGCCATGTGCAAATTGATTTTCTGGATAGTGAGAGGCCAGCCACGCCCGAGTTTATTCTGAACCAAATCTCGGAATGCCTTGCCGACGGTTATGAGTATAAAGACATTGCGATCCTTTGTCGAAAGAACAAACACGCTCGAGAACTAGCTGATACCCTGACTTCCCAAGGGATTCGGGTAATCTCGGCGGATTCATTATTGGTCAGTGCCTCACCAGTGGTTAACTTGGTTATTGCTTTTTTACGAGTACTGAATACGCCCGATCAGCCGCTGGCCAAATATGAAGCGGCCTATTTATTCCTCAAGGAAATTCAGGGGCAGGTTCCTGAAGAACAGGTAAACACCCGCATTCGCCAAATGGTGGAAGCACCGGATATGGGTGCATTCTGGACCTGGGTACGGGAAAAAGAGCTGGAAAAAATAGCTGATTTACCGAAGGAAGTAGCCAGCACCCAACTCAATGCTTTTCTCATGCAGAAAGCCAGTCTGTTTGAAAGTTGTGAGGAGTTAATTGCTCGGTTCAAACTCTTTGATAAACCTGATCAAGCGGCTTATTTATTCCGTTTTCTGGATTATGTACAGGATTTTTCAACGCGAAAAAGCGGCCATTTAAGTGATTTCTTACTCGACTGGGAGCAGCAGAAGTTCAAGCTTTGCGTAAGCTCACCGGAAGGGGCTAATGCCGTACGGATTCAAACGATCCATAAATCCAAAGGGCTTGAATTCCCGGTTGTATTACTGCCTTACGCCAACTGGAGCTTCAAAAACAACCTCTGGGATGAAATCTGGGGCGATCTGGAAAGCATGGAGGCTGAGGAGTTAACATTGGTGTCAGCGGATGATAAACCATCCCGTAGTTTGAAAGTGGCTCCGTTTTCGGTTTCCCAACGCCTGGCAGCTACCCACTTGAAAGAAGCCTACGAAAAAGAAACAGAACAGACCTTTCTGGACAATCTGAATTTACTATACGTAGCCCTGACTCGCCCCGTCGAAAGGGTGTATATCTCGATGGAAACCAAGCTTTCGAAAAAAGGGGAGGTAACGGGACTAAAAGATACCGTGGGGGTATTCTTTTCGGATTATGTAAATGCCTGCGAAGGCACGCACATACTCAAACAGGGGGAAAAGCGAGTTAAGTCAGAGAAAAAAGAACAGGAAGATAAGGTGGTAATTACGGGAGTTATCACCCAAGATCGCCGGGGTAGTATGCGTCTGCGGCGGCAGAAAGATCGGTTAAGTGAGCTGGATTCTTTTGCCATGCAGAAGGATTGGGGGAACAAAGCTCACATCGTCATGCGGGAAATCAACACCCCTGAAGATGTACCCATCGTAATTGATCGGATGCAGAAAAGGGGCTTACTGGATGAGACGCAGGTGTTGCGAATGACGGAAGCCATTGGCCGGATTTTGAGCAAGGAAGAAATGAAACCTTACTTTGAAATGCCCGCAGAGTTTTTATCAGAACGGGAAATTCTCATGCCCAATGGAGAAGTCATTCGCCCCGACCGGGTAGTCATTCGTCCCGATCAGACCGTCGCTATTCTCGACTATAAGACGGGTCAGGCCAGGGATAGTCATAAAGATCAAATCAAAAAATACGCCCGTCGTTACCGCGAAATGGGTTATAAACACATCGAAGGCTGGATTGTCTATCTGGAATCCGGCGAATTGGTTCAGGTTAGTTAATGGTTCGTTTTCTGTTATCATGAACCACAGCGTTACGCAGAGTTTGGCACTAAGTAACGCTGAGTGAAACATTGTGAAACTCTGTGGTTATTCAGTAACAAACTAACTTTCCTTCAATCCTAAATACTTCATTATGAATACCGCAGTAGCGTTTATCTCAAGTCAGTTATCCCTTTCGGCTCGTTCGGTTGAGCAAACCATTCAATTATTAGATGAAGGCGGAACCGTGCCTTTCATTGCCCGCTATCGGAAAGAAGCTACGGGTAGTCTGGATGAAGTCCAGATTCAGCATATCAAAGACCAGTACGAGAAGTTTAAGGAGGTTGAGAAACGTCGGGAGAGTATAATCCAGTCCATTAGCGAGCAGGGCAAACTTACGGCTGATTTGCGAAAGCAACTGGAACAGGCCACAACGTTAACTCAACTCGAAGATTTATACCTGCCGTATAAACCCAAGCGTAAAACCAAAGCCAGCATTGCGATTGAAAAAGGCCTGGAACCTTTGGCAAAACTGATCTTCGAACAACGTGAACGGGACATTGAAGGAAATGCCCAGAAATTTATTACTGATAAAGTTCTGACGCTGGAAGAGGCTTATCAGGGAGCCAGTGATATTATGGCCGAATGGATTTCTGAAAATGCCGACGCCCGTACAGCCGTACGACGGGTTTTTGAGCGGGAGGCCATCGTTTATTCAAAGGTAAAAAAGAACAAGGAAACCGAAGGAGCCAAGTATCGGGATTACTTCGATTTCTCGGAAGAATTACGCAAAATTCCCTCGCACCGATTGCTGGCCATGCGTCGGGGAGAAGAAGAAGGAATTTTATCGGTGAGTATCACACCGGATGAGGAAAATGCTCTTAATCAGCTAGACCGATTGTTCGTTCGGGGGCAATCTCCCGCAAAACCTTTTGTCGAAGATGCCATTACTGATAGTTACAAACGTCTGATTAAGCCCAGTATCGAGAACGAATTTGCCAAGCTTTCCAAAGAAAAGGCCGATGCTGAAGCGATTACGATTTTCACGGGTAACCTCCGACAATTGCTACTATCTTCACCTTTGGGACAAAAACGGGTATTAGCCATTGACCCCGGTTACCGAACGGGTTGCAAAACCATTTGTCTGGATGCTCAGGGTAATCTGATTGCCGATACTGTGATTTATCCTTTTGATAAAAAACAAGAAGCTGAAGGTAAAATTCGTCAACTCATTGCTACTCACAGAATAGAAGCTTTAGCCGTTGGTAACGGAACGGCAGGACGCGAAACGGAAGATTTCCTCAAAAGCCTAAATCTGGATTTACCCATTTTTATGGTTTCGGAGCAGGGGGCTTCCATTTACTCAGCTTCGGAGGTAGCCCGCGAAGAATTTCCCGATAAAGACATTACCGTTCGCGGAGCCGTGTCCATTGGTCGGCGATTGATGGATCCATTGGCTGAGTTAGTAAAGATCGATCCCAAATCCATTGGTGTAGGTCAGTATCAGCACGATGTGGATCAGAGCGATTTGAAGAAGAGTCTGGATACCGTTGTCGAGAGCTGTGTGAACGCCGTCGGGGTTAACCTGAATACGGCCAGCAAACACTTGCTGAGTTATGTGTCAGGGCTGGGTTCTTCGCTGGCTCAGAACATTGTTACCTATCGCAAGGAGAATGGGGCATTCAAGTCCCGAAAAGAACTTATGAAGGTGCCACGGCTGGGCAGTAAGGCTTTTGAGCAGTGTGCGGGATTCCTTCGTATTCCTGAAGCGGGCAACCCTTTGGATAACTCGGCGGTTCACCCCGAAAGTTATGGCATCGTTGAGCACATAGCGAAAGATCTGGGTATTACCGTTAAACAACTCATTGAACAGCCCGAACAGCGAAAAAAGGTATCGTTAGCCAAATACGTTACTGAAAAAGCAGGATTACCCACCCTACAGGATATCATCTCTGAGTTGGAAAAACCCGGTCGGGACCCTCGTCAGCCTCTGGCTGCATTTGAATTTGATGCTTCCGTTCGCAAACCTGAAGACTTGAAAGAAGGCATGATTCTGCCCGGAATTGTGACGAATATTACCGCTTTTGGTGCGTTTGTAGACGTTGGCGTAAAACAAGATGGCCTTGTTCACGTTTCTCAATTAGCCAATCGTTTCGTCCGTGATCCGAATGAAGTCGTTAAGTTACAACAACAGGTTCAGGTGAAGGTAGTAGAGGTCGATTTAGCCCGCAAACGGATTGCCCTGAGCATGAAATTCTAAGCTTATACAAGTCTTTTATCGGATTCAGGGATCTGAAAAATATGCTTGAAAAATTGTCGTTTTCAAAGCTGAAACATTACCTTCAAGCCGATAAGAGACTTTTCTATGCAAAGTTTTTTACGAGCCAACCACTTTTAATAAGTTGAAAATCAGACCTGTTCTGTGATTCGCTTTCATCATTTACTTAAACTTCGGCCTATGAGTTTTCGGATATTTCCGCTCCTTTGTATGCTGAGTATTTTACTTAGTTCCTGTGAATTATTTCGTACCACTACGCGATCAGCTCCGGCCACCCGGCAAACCGCTGGTCGTCCGGTACATCGGCCTGCTGCCGGTAACGCTGGTCACGTAGCCCGCTCGGCGGGAGGAACCGCTTCCAGTAATACGGCCTCCCGGCCTTATATTCCGATGACTAAAAAAGCGGAGTATAACCCTAAGGCGGTTCGTTATAACAATTACGTCGTTAATGACTTAATCAACACGGCGAAAAGTTACGGCGGAACGAATTACCGTACGGGTGGAGGCACCAGTGTGGGGCTAGACTGTTCGGGGCTGGTTCAGGTAAGTTTCAAACAGATTGGCTTGAAATTACCCCGCACCGCCTCCGAACAGGCGGTGGTAGGGCAGACCATTCACGTGAATGACTTACGCCCCGGCGACCTCGTTTTTTTCAATACCGATTTTAAAGGAAAATCCATCTCCAAAATCAATCACACGGGCATAGTTACGCACGTGAACGGAGATCAGGAAGTTATGTTTATCCATGCTTCCAGTAGCCGCGGGGTCATTGAAGATAACCTGTACGCGGATTACTGGCAGCGGGGATTTATCAAGGCCACTCGGCTGCTTGACTAAGCCCGAAGTCTTTCCCAGTCGGGGTGTCTCTGGAGATAGATCCGAATAAAAGGGCAGTACGGCACCATTTTCAACTGGTTTTCTTCAAGGTATTGAAAAACCTTTTCAACGATGGCTGAGCCTACGCCTTGTCCTTCGTAATGCTCCGGCACTTCGGTGTGGTCCAGTGCCAGCGTCTGATCATCCAGCCAGCGGTAGGCTACAATAGCCATGTCGTTTTCAAGGGGTAACTCAAATTGTTGATCAGCTTCGTTATGGTGAAGGGCTATCTTCTTGATTTCCATAGAGATAAGTTGGTAATGCTCAAGTAAAAACGTTGAATATCCCTCGCTGAAAGGTGAGGGATATTTTTGAATCAGGCGGAAGGATAATCTACTTGTTCTCCCGTATGAATGGTGCCTTTGGATTCACGCAGGTACTTCCATCCTTCACTTATAAATCCTGTTCCATAGCCAATCATTTGCACAAAAACGGCCTGAATACTGAGACTTGCCACTGTAATGCTTTTATTCTGTCGCCAGGAATCAAAGAAAATCATCAGACAGTACATCAGTAATACTAGCACTGAAAGTTGAAACAAGGGTTTGAAAATAAGCAGTTGTAGCGGGAAACTGAAAATCCAGACGGTAAAGGCCGCCGGGAAAAAATGAACTAGCTTTAACGTATCTGGGAAGAAGCGGGTTATGTTAATTCGGGCCCGACCAAAGAACTTCAACTGCCGGAAGAAGGCCGGGAAGTTACTGCGGCGTTTATGGTAAATGAAAGCTTCGGGTATCAGGGCACTTTTAAAGCCCAAAGAAAGGGCTTTGATACTAAAAATGATGTCTTCACCCATGCGGGTAATGCGAAAGCCGCCCGTCTCTTCCCATACGTTTCGGCTCAGTCCCATATTAAAGCTCCGGGGATGAAAAGTTCCTCCGGCATTTTTCGCTTTGCCACGAATGCCTCCGGTTGTGAACAGGGAAGTCATGGAGTAACTAATGGCCTTCTGAATGGGGCTGAAACTGGGATGGTCGCGGTCAGGTCCACCAAATAAATCCAGCTTTTGTCGATCAATTTCCCGATCGACAATTTCCAGGTAATTTGGCTCTACCAGAGCGTCCGAATCCAGAATAATAAACCAGTCGCCCGTGGCTCGTTGCATGCCGTAGTTACGGGCAAAGCCCTGTCCGCTGTTTGGTTTTTCGTAATAATGAATTGCCATTTGAGTGGCAAACAGCTTGGCTACTGCTTCCGCCCGAATCTGGGACCCATCCTCAACCACGACCACCTCAAAATAAGGGTAGGTTTGCCGGGCTAAAGTTTCAAGTAACTCTGCCAGTTCGTCCGGGCGATTATAAACGGGAATAATGATTGAAAAACGACGCATAGAAAACGAAAGAAGGACAAAACTATAAAGCTTTGCCCTTCTTTGTATATGAAATTTTGAACGAATTACGCTCCGCCTAATACTTCGATCAGGGATACTTCGTGAGCCGCGATGATCTGGTCTACGATTTCATCCGTCAAGGCATGCGAGAGGAAGAGACTTTCAAACTGCGAAGGAGCCAGGTAGATACCACGTTTGAGCATCGCCTGGAAGTAGGCTCCGAAAAGCGTCAAATCAGAAGCCTTCGCTGAATTGAAATCGGTTACTTTTTCTTCGTTAAAGAAAAGCGTGTACATCGAACCAATCCGGTTGATCGTATAGTTTTTCCCAGCTTTCTTGTTTCCGGCTCGTAATCCATTTTCCAGCTTGGCTCCAATACGATCCAGCTCGGCATAAACGCTGGGGTTTTCATTCAGGTACGTCAACATGGCTTTACCCGCCGCCATGGCGATGGGGTTACCCGAAAGCGTTCCTGCCTGATAAACCGGACCCGCCGGAGAAACGAAATCCATGATTTCTTTTCGTCCGCCGTAAGCTCCTACGGGCATACCACCGCCAATGATTTTCCCTAAAGTAGTCAGGTCGGGACGAACGGAAGTAATGCCCTGGAAACCGGAAGCTGAAAGCCGGAATCCGGTCATTACTTCATCGAAGATTAATAAAATTCCTTCCTGATCGCAGAGTTCGCGAAGACCTTCCAGAAAACCAGGTTCCGGCAAAACCAGCCCCATGTTACCCACGACGGGTTCCAGGATGATTGCTGCAATTTGGTTTTTGTTGGCATCAACCAGAGCTTTAACTGCAGTCAGGTCGTTAAACGGTGCGGTTAAGGTATCATTTGCCACCCCCTTAGTTACACCGGGGCTGTCAGGAACGCCCATGGTTACGGCACCGCTACCGGCAGCAATCAGAAAGCTATCGCCGTGCCCGTGGTAACATCCTTCAAACTTGATCATTTTTTCGCGACCTGTGAAGCCACGAGCCACACGAATGGCCGACATGGTAGCTTCCGTTCCAGAGTTAACCATGCGAACTTTCTCAATCGAGGGAACCATCGAAATGATTAACTCGGCCATTTCTACCTCACGACGCGTAGGAGCTCCGAAAGAGAAGGAATGCTGAACAGCATCCGAAACAGCTTTTTGAATCATTTCGTTGGCATGCCCCAGAATCATCGGACCCCAGGAATTAATCAGATCAACGTAGGTGTTATCGTCTTCATCGACCAGATAGGCTCCTTTCGCCGATTTAATAAAGATCGGGTTACCACCCACCGCCCGGAACGCCCGAACCGGAGAGTTCACACCGCCCGGAATGACTTCTTTTGCTTGCTGAAAAAGTTGTTCTGAATTAGTCATAGTATAGAGCTAAGCAGAGTAACCGAGGCATTTGCCTGTCTGGTACTTCGCTTATTATTTGACGGGAATGAATTGATAGTTACTGAATTTAAGAATCGTAAAGTTCTGATTGTCGTTGGATTGACGATAATCGAAACCGCCTAGCGTGTACCCGTTTGTATAGGCCTGACTGTGGGCTCCTTTTGTAAAATCCGAACCAAATTTCCCCAGCATCCGACCAAAAAACAGCATAGTGTCATAGCCCAAATAAGCATAAGTAGAGGGGAAAAGGTTATACGTATTCAGGTATTGCTGACGAAATTCCAGCGTAACCGGTTCGGCATCGTTGGCGTACATGGAGTCAAAAAAATAAACCTGAGGACCTTTAAAAGTGTAAGCGGATGCCGTTGCCATGTTGAAGGATTGATAAGAAACCAGCAGAGGCGACGGAAGCGTACTTTTATTATACCAGGACATCACGCTTGGGCCGGAATTCTGGTAAAGTGCCAGGATATGTCCGGGCTTTTGTGCTTTTAAATCCGTAGTAATCGTTTCGCTCAATCCGCGTTTCAGTCCCAGAATTTTAAATCCATTTTCTTTTGCCAGGGATGCATACGTAACCGCCAGCAACGAATCCTGACGACTGCTACCATAGGTGATGTACGTGGTTTTAGGCGTAAAACGGTTGGCAAATTGGAGCAATGCTTTCGCCTGTGATTCGGTGGAAGGCTGGGTTAAATACGTCAGATTCTTGAGCAGGGAGCTATTGGTCGAAATCGGGTTAACAATGGGAATATTCCGTTCCGCCGCCCAGGCAGAAGCAATTTCGTAACTAATCGGATACAGCGGCCCGATTAATAAATCCGTTTGCTGAAATGGTTCGTTTCCAATGAGCCGCTTCATGCTGGCTTCTGAATTATCTACTTCATACGCCTGAATATTGATGGTAACCGATTCTTTCTGAAGCTTCTTTACCGCCATCTGAATGCCATCGTATAAGTCTATAATAAACTGATTTGAGTTGTTGGAAGTACCTAACTCATTGAGCCGGAATGGAAATAATACGGCTACATTATACGACTGTTTTTTACCTTTTGCGGGAACGTTAACCGTAGGCTTTTTCTCCGTTATCGCTTTTTCAATGGCTTTGGGCTTGATAGAAAAACGATTGATGAGTTTATCTGCCAAATCCAGATCGGCCTTGCTGGACGAGCGTTTACGAATGAGGTAAACCAGGTTTTCAGCGATAACAGGATCCGTCGAGTACTTGGCATTCAACTGTTTTAACGTGGAAATATCCGTGCATTGAGACAGGTAATAATTCTCCATCGTGCGGGCATCTTCCGTGATTCTGGAGTCGGGGAGCCGTTTGAGAGCGTCTACTGCCGGGATGTATTGTTTTTCTTCGAAGAGGATATTGGCGTAGAGGTAACGGGCCTCGTCAATTTTATTCCATTTGGGATAACGAGTTTCAAGCTGACGCAGATAGGAGCGACTTTCCGCAAGTTTATTACTCTTGAGCGAAGCCAGAGCCATGAAGTAATGACTGTACGGAACGAGTTCGTTCTGGTAACGGGAGGAAGTCAGCGGAGCAAAGTATTCACGGGCCTGCTCGTATTTTTTTTCGCGAATGGCCCGCTCGCCTTTCTGATACGCCTGTTGATACTCCTCAGGAATCGTTTGAGCAATGGAGGTGAGGGTAAAGAAAATTCCCAGAAAAAGGATGATGGTTCTACACATGAAAAAGTCTTTAAGCAAAAATAGGAACAGGATCAGTGAGGGACGCTATTTCTAAAAAGGTTTCGTGAAAAAAGAAGATGCCATTAAAGTACAAAAAGCCCCCGACCAGTGCAGTGAGGGGCTTTTCGTAGCTTCATGAGCTGAAATTATTTTTTCTTCTTAGTCTGAGCTTCTGCCTGCTTTTTCGCCTCTTCTGCGGCTTTCAGTTGCTTATCAAGCATTTCTGAGAATTTCGAACGTTTTTTCTCGCCTGTAGCGATTTTACGACGGTTTTCATTCAGAATAGCTTTGATTTTGTCTTCGTCCACAAATCGCTTAATGATCTGCTGTTGTCCAACGGTAATCAGGTTGGATACCAGATAATACCAGGCCAGACCCGCAGGGAAGGAGTTCATAATGAAGAAGAACACCAGTGGCATGATGTAACCCAGCGTACGGTAATCCACCGGACCAGCCGCAGCGGGAGTGGTCTGGTTGTTATAATACGCAAACAGAATGCTGGAACCCGTCATCATCAGGGTAAACAAGCTGATGTGATTACCAAGAACGGGCAATGAGAAACCGAAATGAATCAAATCGTCATACGCCGAAAGGTCATTTGACCACAGGAAAGGCTGCTGACGTAACTCAATCAGGTTTGGGAAAAGGAAGAACACCGACATCAGAATGGGCAGCGTGAGTAACTGTGGGATACAACCGGAAAGGGGGTTGACACCTACCTGCTGATACAGTTTCATTTGTTCCTGCTGCATTTTCTGAGCATCGTCACCGATCTTTTCTTTCAGTTCGTTTAACTCAGGTTGCAGCACCCGCATTTTCGCCATCGAGATATAACTCTTGTACGTTAAAGGAGTCAGGATTAACTTGATGATTAATACCAGAACCAGAATCAGAATACCGTAGTTCGAAATAAATCCACCCAGAAGGTTGAATAGGGGAACGAACACAAAACGGTTGACGGGTTTCAGGAAAGCATAACCCAGGTATACGTTTTCGTTGAATTCGGGAGCTACCTGCGAAGTCAGTTGGTAATCGTTAGGGCCAAAGTATAACTTGAATTTCCCCTTACCCGCTGCCAGATCAGCCGCCGGGATTTGCACTTCTGCTTCCAGCGTTTTCAGGTTTTCCTGATTGTTATCAGGGAAGGCCGTTGATTTCAGCTTAACTCCTGAAAGATTGGTGCCTTCACCTATCAGACCCGAAACGAAGTACATTTGCTTGAAGGAAAGCCATTTAGCGGGCTCTTCGAGCGTTTTTTCTTCCGTTCCTGAACTATTAGGGCTTAAATGATCGAAAGATTCGTCAGCAGTGAAGTAGTTAATGGTACTCTCGTTACGGAGTTTATTCACATCCTTTTCTGTCCGATCTACTTTGTGTGACCAGAACAGACGAGCGTTGCCACCAAAATTTTTAGCGGCCACGTCATAGGCGATGGAGAATCCGCTACCACCTAAGGTATAGCGTTGTTCGATGGTTTGACCACCCGCCAGAGCGAGGGTAAATACTACTGAACCCGAACCTGCTTCTGCTACTACCTGGCTTTGGCTGTTCGTGGCGAAAAATAATTGGCTCACGTCTACTTTACCGGGGCCATTGGGTAACTCAAGACCGAGTTTAGAACCTTTTTCGTCGAACAGGTATAGAGGTTTCTGATCGAAGGTCTTGTAGTTTTTCAGTAATACTTCTTTAATCTGACCACCCTTCGTGCTGAATTTGACGCGAACGTCTTTGTTCTCAAGGATGACATCTGAAGCAGTGCCTTTGGCGGCTGATGCGAATGTTCCTAAGGCGGCGGTATCAAGCGTGGCGGTAGGGGCGACGTTTTTCTGAGGGACTCCGGCTTGCTGGGGTTTCTGGGGTTGCGGCTTTTCTTCAGGCACCAAAAGCTGATACCCAAGTAACATGCCAACAATCAAAAGCAACCCAATGATGGTATTACGATCCATAAGGATGTTTTAAGTGGGGAGATTATTCGTCTCCGGCTGGTAATGAAATGAGACAATTTAAAAATAAGCACGCAAAGTTCGTAAACAATCACGAAAGCCCGACCTATGGATTCAATTTTTCCAGAAATGAATGGAAATTTAGTTTGAACGGTAAAGTCGGCACGAACAGAAGTCAAGCTTATAAACGTAGAAATTACCCAGTCGAAACTAAAGAATACTTTAGAGACAACTGGGTAACTACTTATGTACTAGTTCATTAAGAACATGATCTTAGTTAGCAGGTACGCTAACAGACTCCCGCTTTGCCAGCGAGTAAGTCAATGCGGCTTTCACGAATTTCACGAAAAGCGGAGCCGGGTTTAACACCGTACTTTTATACTCAGGGTGGAACTGAACCCCGATAAAGAAGGGGTGTACTTCTGATTTCAGCTCGATAATCTCAACCAGTTTGCTCTCGGGGTTAATACCGGATGTAACCAGTCCCGCCGCATTCAGTTGTTTCAGATACGCGTTATTGAACTCATAACGGTGACGGTGACGCTCGGAAATTTTCGTCTTTCCGTAGATCGCATGAGCTAAAGAATCCTTTTTCACATCGCAGGGCCAGGCTCCCAGACGCATCGTACCTCCCTTGGCCTTGATGCCCTTTTGCTCGGCCATCAGATCAATAACGGGGTTTGGCGTTTCAGGCTCCAGTTCGGACGAAGAAGCATTAGCGATACCAGCCACGTTACGAGCGTACTCGATAACGGCCATTTGCATCCCTAAGCAAATACCAAAGAAAGGAATCTTGTTTTCGCGAGCCAGTTGTACCGCCCGGATTTTACCTTCCAGACCGCGTTCTCCGAAGCCCGGAGCGACCAGAATGCCATCCATACTCAGTAATAAGTCGATAGTATCCTGTTGTTCCAGCGTTTCGGATGAAATCCATTCTACTTTCACGCGGCATTCGTTTTCGGCACCTGCGTGGTTGAACGCTTCCGCGATGGATTTATACGCATCTTTCAATTCAACGTATTTACCGACCAGAGCCACGGTAATTTCTTCCGTTGGGTTTTTGAATTTACCCAGGAAGTCCTTCCACGAGTCCAGATCGGGTTCCTGATCGTTATACAGGTTGAGTTTGTAGAGAGCCCGCTGATCGAGTTTCTCTTTTTTCATCAACAAGGGAACGTCATAGATCGTATCGGCATCGATGGACTCGATTACGTCATTAGGCTGTACGTTGCAGAACAAAGCGATCTTTCGACGCATGTCAGTTGGGATCGGATGCTCCGTGCGGCAAACCAGAATGTCAGCTTGAATACCGGATTCTGAAAGCGTGCGTACCGAGTGCTGCGTGGGCTTGGTTTTTAACTCACCCGCTGAACTTAGGTAGGGTACCAGCGTCAGATGAATAAAGAGCGTGTTGTGTTCTCCCAATTCGTACTTGAGCTGACGGGCCGCTTCAATGATCGGTAAGGATTCGATATCACCTACGCAACCTCCAATTTCCGTAATGACAATATCAAACTGGCCCGTATTACCTAAAGCCGTAATGCAGCGTTTGATCTCGTCCGTAATGTGAGGAACCACCTGAACCGTCTTGCCAAGGTATTTACCCTCGCGTTCGGCCATGATGACGTTGTAGTAAATACGACCCGTGGTAACGTTGTTGTCCTGAGACGTAGGAACGTTCAGAAAACGCTCGTAGTGACCTAAATCTAAGTCGGTTTCGGCCCCGTCATCGGTAACATAGCATTCACCGTGCTCATAAGGATTGAGCGTTCCGGGATCTACGTTGATGTAGGGATCAATTTTTTGAATGGTAACTGAAAGGCCCCTGGCTTGCAGAAGTTTAGCTAACGAGGAGGCGACAATGCCTTTGCCGAGAGAAGATGCAACCCCACCCGTAACAAAGATATATTTCGTCGGTTTGACCGTGGACATGAAACGACGTGATGTTTGTGTACGGGATGCAAAGATAATAGCAAAAAAGTAGATTTGAAGGTATAGACTAGACAGTTTTTTTTGAAGTGGGAGGTAAGATTTTGGTCATCAGCGGGTTGTGTAGCTCAAAAAATGTTTAAAAATAACAGAGTTTCCAACCTTAAAGTAAAATCTGGGGTCTGATTGAAAACTTATATCCTATGAAAAATGTACTTTTAATTCTGGTTGGATTATCTCTGGTAATGTCCTGTAAAAAGGAGGCCGAAGTCAAGGTTGATGCTTGTATGAACGCCGGGGCAACGGACGTCAGTACTGCAGAAAAACTACTGGTAGGCATTTGGCAACTAAAATATAGTAGGGGCTGGACCTATTCCGAAGATGTGCCATCGGTAGTGCTAAACTTTCGAGATAACAAGCAGGTAACTGTGTCTAAAAACAATCAGGTCATTTACAAAGGAGTTTACGGCATTAGAAGCTCAAATCAGTCGCTGTTTTTAATGGATTCATCCGGTAAGTATCAATACAGAGGAACGGACTATCTAACGGGCCAGATTCAGGTGTGTGAGCAGAATTTAATCATAGATCAGGGTTCTGCGGCAGATTGGCCCATTTATGGCTATACTAGAAAAGATACTTTACAGAAATAAAAAGAGCCTGGATTTGCAAATCCAGGCTCTTTTTCTGCGAGATATGTTGTTAAAACGGCACTTATTGGGCTATTGTTGTGTTTATGAAAAATAAGGCCATAGTTTTTCATGAAATTAACCCAGCAATGCAGCAGCAACCAATTTATGAACTAAATATTCAGCCTTACCCAGCTTTGGCTGAACAGCGGCGACGCCCTCCTTCAGTGGTGTATTTCTCTAATTTAACTAAAACGGTAGAATTCTTATTAACCACTTTACAGATTCATGGATGGGACGCTCAACTGAGTTACTCGACCATCTACAGAAACTTACAGATCAGGGACAAATTCTGGCAGGATTACGAAGTGAGGGGAGTAAAATTCTTCCGGGTCACGATTTCCAAACAGTTATTGAACCCGGTGTTACCAACCGTAGAAATGGAAGATTATCCTAGAAAACGGTAAATGAGTTTTGAGCGGCCGCCGCTGCGGTTTTGAGTTTTCAGTTTTGAGTTTTCAGTTTTGAGTTTTGAGTTTTGAGTTTTCAGTTTTCAGTTTTCAGTTTTCAGTTTTCAGTTTTCAGTTTTCAGTTTTCAGTTTTCAGTTTGAAATTGAAAACCTATAAAGGTAGGGAAGAGGTTTTGAAATGAGAATCATAACCCCGGAGGGGTTGAACCTGAATAGCCCCGGATGCTAATCCGGGGTTCCCTATGGATGGACCCTGCCCATGGCTGGTGTCCTCACCAGCCAGTCTGCCAAAGAATAATGGTTGGTGAGGACACCAACCATGGCGGAAAGTGCAAATCTATAAGGGTAGACAAGACGTTTGGAAATGGGAATCATAACCCCGGAGGGGTTTAATTATGAATAGCCCCGGATGTCAATCCGGGGTAACAATCCGGGGACGGCGATTAGGGAAGGCGTTCCCCGAATTGTAATTCTCTGGCCATGTCTCAATTTCTGAAGGAAGTGGTTGGTGAGGACAACAACCACGGGGAAGGGGCTTTTCCTATTCAACCCAAAATCCTCCACCCAAAATCCTGCAACGATCTTCCTAAAAGTTGTAAGGGAAACCAGTCCAGAAAAGGCGAAATTTGTAGAGTAATGAAAACGGACATGGAAACAACAGAAGCAGCAGTGAATAAAGTACGTATACCCGTAACAGGTATGAGCTGTGCGGCTTGTGCTCGCAGTGTTGAGACGGTGCTTTCCAGACAACCCGGCGTTTCTGAAGTAGCGGTTAATTTTGCGGATGAGTCGGCTCGGATTACGCTCAATCCTCAAGAAACCTCATTAGAAACTTTACAGAAAGCCGTCCAGAATATAGGATATGGCTTAATTCTGGATGCTGAAAATGCTCAGGAAAAACAGGCCAAGTACAAAGAAAACCGTCTGAAAAATCTTCAGAAAAGCCTGATCTGGTCGGCAGTCTTCACCTTTCCGGTTTTTATACTTGGCATGTTCTTCATGGACTGGCCGCCTGCCAATTACCTCATGTGGGCCTTAAGCACACCCGTGCTCTTCTGGTTTGGTCGCAAGTTTTTTGTCAATGCAGTAAAGCAGGCCCGTTATGGGCAAACGTCGATGGATACACTCGTGGCCATGAGTACGGGTATTGCGTATGCATTCAGTGTTTTTAATACCGTATATCCCGAATTCTGGCATCGCCAGGGCTTGCATCCGCACGTTTACTTTGAGGCGGCTGCTGTTGTGGTGACCTTCATTCTGGTAGGTAAATGGCTGGAAGAGCGGGCAAAATCCAATACGTCATCCGCCATTAAAAAACTGATGGGTTTACAGCCTCAAAACGGTTATTCGGGTTGAAAACGGGGAAGAAGTAGAAGTTGCCTTATCGGAAGTAGGTGTAGGAGATCGGCTCGTAGTAAGGCCGGGCGATAAGATTCCAGTGGATGGTCAGGTAAAGTCAGGACAGTCGTATGTCGATGAAAGCATGATTTCCGGGGAACCCGTTCCTGTAGAAAAATCAAAGGGTAAAAAGGTATTCGCGGGAACCGTCAACCAGCAGGGAAGTTTTCACTTCATTGCTCAGAAAGTAGGCTCAGAAACCTTATTGGCTCAGATTATTCAAATGGTGCAGGAAGCTCAGGGAAGCAAAGCCCCCGTCCAGCGGATGGTGGATACAATCGCCGGAATCTTTGTGCCCGTTGTGGTCGGTATTTCGATCATTACTTTCATCGTATGGCTGATTCTGGGGGGCGAAAACGCTTTAACCTATGCCTTACTTAATGCCATTACGGTATTGGTAATTGCCTGTCCTTGTGCTCTCGGGCTGGCTACGCCGACGGCGATTATGGTGGGAGTAGGGAAAGGAGCCGAGTTAGGCATTCTGATTAAAGATGCCGAAAGTCTGGAGCGAGCTCATCGGGTTACAACGGTGATTTTAGATAAAACCGGAACCATTACTGAAGGAAAACCAACGGTTACCCAGACGCTTTGGAAAGATGAACGCTACAAAGCCGCATTGATGGGACTGGAAAGTCAATCAACACACCCCCTGGCTCAGGCGGTAGTGACCTATCTTAAAGCTGAAAAGATCAAATCGGCTTCATTCAGTAATCTGGAGAACGTTCCCGGAAAAGGTATTCAGGGGATTGCCGATGGTGAGCTTTTTCAAGTGGGTAACCCCAAATGGATGCTGGAACAGGGCTTTTCGCTGGAAGGCTGGCCCGTGTCCCAGTGGCAGTCAGAAGCCAAAACGGTAATTGTCTTTGCTAATCAACGGGAGGTCATTGGATTATTGGCTGTTACTGATCCCGTGAAAAAAACGTCTCGTGAAGCCATTACGCAACTGCATGAAAATGGCATCGAAGTCATGATGCTGACGGGCGACAATGCTCAAGCGGCGGCAGCCGTAGCCCGTGAAGTAAACCTGGATCAGTTTCGGGCGGAGGTGTTACCGGGCGAGAAAGCCGATGTGGTGAAAGCATTACAGGCTCAGGGAAAAGTAGTGGCCATGGTAGGCGATGGCATCAATGACTCGCAGGCACTGGCTCAGGCAGATGTTAGTGTCGCCATGGGGCAAGGCTCGGACGTGGCGATGGATGTCGCAAAAATGACGCTCATTTCAAGTGATTTGCAGCAGTTACCCAAAGCTCTACGACTCTCGCGATTAACCGTCAAGGCTATTCGTCAGAATTTATTCTGGGCCTTTATTTATAACCTGATTGGAATTCCCATTGCGGCGGGTGTGTTATTCCCCGTGAATGGATTTTTATTAAACCCCATGATTGCCGGAGCCGCTATGGCTCTAAGCTCAGTATCGGTGGTGACGAATAGCTTATTACTGAAATATCGTAGGGTTTAATTTTGAATGAGTGAAGGATAGAATGAGTGAATTTTTGCTTTGACTCATCACCATAATGGTTTGGTGCCTTCATCAATTAACCTAGGAAAAAACAACTGAAAACAAACAACCGTAAACTAACTCATGGAAACGCTTCAATTTAAAACCAATATCAACTGTAGTAACTGTGTCGCTAAAGTTTCTCCTTTTCTGAATCAGGAAGATTCGATTGATCACTGGAAAGTGGATACTAACAATCCTGATAAAATTCTCAGTGTCGAAGGAGAGGAACTGGATTCGGATGAGATTATTAAAACCGTTGAGAAAGCCGGTTTTAACGCGGAAGTAGTTGGTTAATTCAACTTCATGAAAGTTTTATAACTTTCATGAAGTTCAGCAAAAAAGGAGGCCGATTCTAATTTAGAATCGGCCTCCTTTGCTTATTAGGCTTCTACGGACAGCGGTTGGTTAACCGCTTCGTGCCAGGGTAAACCGTGCTGGTTCAGTAACTCCATGAATGGATCTGGATCAAGTTCTTCGCAGTTCCAAACGCCGGGTTGCATCCAAACGCCGTCGCACATCAGCTTGGCACCGATCATTGCGGGAACACCCGTTGTATAACTTACACCCTGAGCTTGCGTGTCTTTATAGGCATCCTGGTGTTTACAATTATTCCAGACGAAATAGGTCTTCTCTTCACCGTCTTTACCGATACCACGAATCTGGCAACCAATAGAGGTTTCGCCCGTATAATTTTCGCCCAGCGTTCCGGGTTCGGGTAATACGGCTTTCAGGAATTCCAGTGGAACGATGTCCTGGCCCTGGAATTTGATGGGCTGAATGCTGGTCATTCCGACATTTTCAAGAACCTGAAGGTGAGTAATGTACTGCTGACCAAAAGTCATCCAGAAACGAGCCCGTTTCAGGGTTGGAAAGTTCTTCACCAGCGATTCGAGTTCCTCGTGGTAAAGTACGTAACTTTCTTTTTCACCTACGTTAGGATACGCAATGGGCTTGTGAATGCTCATCGCAGGGATTTCTACCCATTCCCCATTTTCCCAGTAACGACCCGGTTGCGTAATTTCCCGGATGTTGATTTCTGGGTTAAAGTTCGTGGCAAACGCTTTTCCGTGATCACCCGCATTACAGTCCACGATATCCAGGTACTGCATTTCGGAGAACTGATGTTTGTTTGCGTAGGAAGTAAACACCTGCGTAACACCGGGGTCAAATCCGCAACCCAACAGAGCCATCAAACCCGCTTCTTTGAAGCGTTCCTGATAAGCCCATTGCCAGGAGTATTCAAACTTGGCTACATCTTTAGGCTCGTAGTTGGCCGTATCGAGGTAATGCGTTCCCGTTTCCAGACAGGCATCCATGATGGTCAAATCCTGGTAAGGAAGAGCCACGTTGATGACCATGTAAGGCTTGAATTCATTGATTAATGCAACCAGTGCAGGAACATTATCCGCATCAACGGCTGCGGTTTGGATAGGCGTAGGCAGACCGTGTTCGGCTGCTTCCGCTGCAATTTTATCGCATTTAGACTTTGTACGAGAAGCCAGCAGAATTTCACTGAAGGAATCCGGGTTCATGGCTACTTTTTTGGCAACTACGTTACCAACGCCACCTGCACCAATAATTAAGACTTTCTTGCCCATTTTCAGTTGTGTATGAACGAACGAGTGTTTTGAGGGTTCTAAACGTAACCAACAACAGAAGTTACCCCTTTTCAGACCTGAGCCCTAAGGCTGGATTTTAGCTTCTTTTGAGTTCTTCGGCCGCAAAAATAGTAGTTCCAGTGAAAAAGGGGTGACTATTCCTCGTTGTTTACAAAAATTTAAAACCAAAAACAACTCCCCACACAAAGACATAATGGGCGAAAAAGATGGCCATGAGATAGGCCGAAAGCTTTACCCGGGGTGGTCGGGGATGAATTTTAAGCACAGTGCCCCAGAAGCCAACAGCCAGAATTCCGCTGGCCGTACCCAGAATAAGAACAGACCACCAGTCGGGCTGTAGAAGTTCTTTCCACCAAATCCAGCCATAGACCAATGCAAAAGCAAAGCCTATAGCGTAATGAACCAGCGTGCCAACAATCACCGCCAGGGGACTTGTCGATAATTCACCGTTGGGTCCGGTCTGGAAGGTAAGTAAGGTGCCTAATACATTGATAACTTTTGTTCTATAACCCGTTATAAAACTTAGGATATACATGAATAAAGTCATGGCAGAAGTACCCGCCAGACTGGCGATAAAAAGGGCAGGAAAGTTCATGGATTGGTAAATTGGTTTCTTCAACTGGGTAAAGAAGTATTCCAATTTTGACCGTAATGGGTGCTAATACTCAAGTAAAAATAAAATAAACTTTTGCCTTAGTATCTTTGCAGGGTATTGTTATCAATTCTTATGTCATTCCATTCTCTGGGTCTATCCGAGGCTTTACTTCAAGCCATTGCCGAGCAGTCATACACCACACCTTATCCTATTCAACAAGAGGCCATTCCGGTTATTCTGAATGGAAAAGATGTGTTGGGAATTGCTAAAACCGGTTCGGGGAAAACCGCCAGTTTTGCCTTGCCTGTTCTGGAGTTACTTCAGAAAACCTCGCCCGCCCGCAATCGCTTTATCAAAGTTCTGATTCTGGTGCCCACGCGGGAATTAGCCGTTCAAATTGCCGAAGTCTTTCAGGGATTTAGTAAAAAATTACCCCGAAAGGTGCGAACGCTAGCGGTATACGGTGGAGTTTCCATCAATCCTCAAATGCAGCATCTGCCCGGAACGGACGTATTAGTGGCCACGCCCGGACGTTTGCTTGACCTGCTGGATAATCATGCTCTTTCGCTGGCTCAGGTGAGTACGTTGATCTTGGATGAGGCCGATAAAATGCTGAATCTGGGTTTTGAAGAAGAGATGAATAAAATCTTCGCCTTATTACCCCGAAAGCGTCAGAACCTCCTGTTTTCGGCGACACTAGCGGATTCAGTAGATGTGGTTCAAAAAAAAATATTAACCCAACCCGTTAAGATTGAAATAGAAGAACCCGAACTTGACCTCGATCAGATTCACCAGATCGCTTTTGCGGTAACAGCCGAGCGGAAGGGCCCGTTTTTACGCTACCTGATTAAGTCTGAAAACATGAAGCAAGTGCTGGTCTTCGTTTCATCCACCAGAACGGCTGATAATCTGGTTGTCAAGCTGAACAAGAACGGCATTCAGGCGTATGCCATGCATGGTCAGAAAAGTCAGGGAGCGAGGATGATGGCGTTGAACCGCTTTAAATCCGGTGA
Organism: Siphonobacter sp. SORGH_AS_1065; assembly: GCF_030818595.1. Classification (NCBI taxonomy): domain Bacteria; kingdom Pseudomonadati; phylum Bacteroidota; class Cytophagia; order Cytophagales; family Cytophagaceae; genus Siphonobacter; species Siphonobacter sp. SORGH_AS_1065. Next base: position 4,337,704 of record NZ_JAUTAM010000004.1, on the reverse strand, counting down.
AATTCAGGTATTAGTCGCCACCGATCTGATTTCTCGTGGAATTGATATTCAGTTTTTACCCTACGTCATTAATTTCGAACTACCTCGTTCCCCGAAAGATTATGTCCATCGGATTGGCCGGACGGGTCGGGCTGATGCTTCCGGCGAAGCCATTTCGCTGATTACACCTGAAGATGAACATCATTTCAAGATTATTCAGAAAAAGATGAAAAAGCGGGTAGAAATTCTGGAGAGCAACCACATCGATTTACACGGGTATTAATGAGGATCAGTTGATAGTTCTGAGTCGTTGTTTATTCGTATTTTCATCAGCGGCAGTGTCGCGATACGTCACAAGGAAACGAATTATTTGGCACTGGTTTTTAAAAAATAACGGAAAGAGTTAATACAGAACAAAACCTTTATTTTTTATGAATACCATTTCCATTCAACGAGTAGGTACCGCCATTGCTGTTGTAGGTAGCATTGTCGGTACTTATTTTTTTACCCGTTCCCGAACCCAACGTAAAAGCTCTTTTAGCAAGCAGCGGAAAGAGGTAGACGAAAATCTGTTAACTCCGGCCAATGAAACCTTCGGGATTATGTGGCCCACGATTTATACCGGAACTACGGCTCTCGCCGTTCACCAGGCCTTACCCGATCAGCTCGATAATCCCCGTTACCAGAAAGCGGTGCCTTGGTTAGTAAGTAGTTACGCTTTAAATAATGTCTTTACGTACTTCTTTGCTAAAGATGATTTGCTAAGTCGTCGTGCTGCGGCTTTAACTACGATTGCCTTATTACCCAATGCGTTGATGCTGCATAAAGCCCTGGAAATTGGTAAAACCAACGTTCCGCAGCCGGAACGCACTTTTCAAAAATCGATCAGTCTATATGCTGGTTGGTTAACGGCAGCTTCGGTAATTAGTGGAGGAAATTTGTTGTTGCAATCGGGCATCAAAATACCTGAATCCTTAAAAGGGCAATTAACCTGCGGGGCTTTATCGCTGACGGCTACGTTGGGCATAGGTGTTGCCCGCAAACTGAATGATCCTTATTATTTAATTCCGTTCATCGCCGCCCTGGCTGGAATTGCCGCGAAACAGAAGAATGAGCGGAAGGAAGTAGCCCTTTGTGCTGCTACGCTGGCTATAACGGTTGCTGGAGCTTTTGCCAAGCAGTTACAGGAATCCAAGCCTTTGGAACGTATTGAAGAATAGGGGGATTTTATAGTCAATATAACTTTCCGAAAGGCAACGTGCCCGGTTTGAACTTTCGGGAAGTTATAAAACTCTTACGTCGATTCACAGACTACAGTTTTAGGATAAACCAGAAGTAATCAATAGTGAATTAAATAAAAAATATAAGTCCGGCAAGCAATTGCCGGACTTATGAACGGGTTTGGATAGAAGTTAATAACGCATTTGCTGCAATCGATCAAAAGCGGCTTCTTCCAGAGCTTCCTGATGGTCAGGGTGAGCAATGTGAATCAGAGCTTTAGCTCGCTGAGCCAGGTTTTTACCGTATAAATCAGCAACGCCGTATTCGGTCACGATGTAACGCGTGTGGGCACGTGTCGTTACCACGCCTGCTCCCTGTTTGAGAAGAGGTACAATTTTAGATTCACCCCGATTAGTAACCGAAGGAATGGCAATAATGGCTTTCCCATTCTGAGACAAGGTGGCTCCCCGAATGAAATCCATCTGACCGCCTACGCCCGAATACATCCGTGTCCCGATGGAATCAGCACAAATTTGTCCGGTAAGATCTACTTCAATAGCACTGTTAATGGCCGTTACTTTAGGATTCTGACGAATAATGGCCGTGTCGTTAACATAACCAATATCCAGCATAGACACCCCCGGATTATCATCAATAAAATCGTAAAGCTTACGACTACCTACGGCAAAGCTTGACACAATTTTTCCGGGGTGTATTTTCTTATGTTTACCCGTAATGATTCCTTTATGAACCAGAGGTAATAACCCATCGGAGAACATTTCGGTATGAACACCCAGATCGCGGTGATTTTCCAGATAGAGTAATACGGCATTAGGAATACCGCCAATTCCCATCTGAATGCAGGCTCCGTCTTCTACCAATCCCGCTACATTCCGACCAATGGCCGATTCGACGTCCGTGGGTTGGCTCAATTCATGCTCATACAGCGGACGATCCACATAACTCATCGCCGTAAATTGCTGAACGTGAACAATTCCGTCTCCGTGTGAGCGGGGAACCTGCGGGTTAACCAGAGCGATTACTTTCTTCGCGGATTCAACGGCAGCTCTACTCACATCCACTGAAGTCCCAAGCGAACAATACCCGTGCTGATCCGGCGGTGAAACCTGAACGATAGCGGTATCCAGCGGCCAGATTCGATTTCGGAATAAATTGGGTACCTCACTTAAAAAAATGGGCAGGTATTGGGCGTATCCTTCCGCAACGGCTTTCCTCAGACTTGAACCAATAAAAATGGCATTGGGGAAAAAAGCGTGGCGAGCTTCGGGCTCAACCAGAGGAAAAGTTTTTCCCTCCAGGTGCATGTGAATGGTGTGTACGTCCTCCAGTTCGGATGCTCGCTGGGCCAGGGCCTCAATCAACGGCATGGGCGTAGCGGCGGCGGCCTGTATAAATACACGTTCGTGACTTTCAATATGACGAACCGCCTCGGCGGGCGATACATAGCTGTAATGATTCATGGTAATCTTTTGTCGAAAGAAAGGTCAAATTTGACGCGTCAAATTCGTACAAAAAATGAAGAATATCAGCTTTTGAAGAAAATTATTTAGAAATATTCTAAATAATCAAACTTTCCATGAAGTCAGATGGCCAGTGATCAGGAAGGTAACCCCTGACGAGAGGTAATTTACTTGACCCGAATGTACTTTTCAACGATGGTATGATTAATACCCAGTTCTTTGATTTCCTCCTTGCCCGTTTGAATAAGGGTATCCTGACGAAATTCAATCGTAAACTGAAAGCTTTTGCCTTCATAAGGCCGATAGCTGCAATACTCTACGTGTTCGGTGTATTGGTCCCCTTGCCAAGTGTAGGTACCACCGCCTCCGGCAAAAAAGGCAGTAGACGAATCTTTCCCGGCCTTCAAATCATGATTCAGAAAAGAGAAGTGAGTGTCATTGAGGATCTTGATCATTTTCCGACCGGAAAGGTCATCCGAAGTAGTCTTTCCCGCTTCAATTTTCTGGGCAGCCACCAGTTCCCAGCTTCCTTTTAATTCATTTTTGGGTTGACACGCGGTAATGAAAAGGAGAGCGAAAGCACAAAAGGCGAGTTTCATTGGAGTATCATAGGTTTTAGAAGTCGTGAAGTAACAAAAAAGCATTGGATTTGAGTGTCTTTCTACTCAGATCATGGACCGTTGGTGTAAAAGATTTAGAGTCAGATTCAAAAGCTTTCTACTTTGAGACCAAGTCTTTATAACTATCGGTCCTATGTTCAAATTCAAGTCAAAGAAACCAGCTTCGGCGAGGAGAGAGTGGTTAAATTCACTGGTGTTTGCGGTCGTAGCTGCTACACTGATTCGTTTTTTCACTATGGAAGCCTTTGCCATTCCTACGCCTTCGATGGAAGCAAATCTGATGGTAGGCGATTTTCTGTTGGTGAGTAAGCTTCATTACGGAGCCCGCACGCCACAAACGCCCCTGCAATTACCATTGACGCACCAGAAAATCTGGGGTACTGATTTGCCTTCTTATACGGATGTCATTCAGTTACCTACGTATCGGCTGCCCGGATTCACGGAGGTGAAAAATAATGATGTCGTCGTATTTAATTTTCCTCCCAAAGTGAACGGCGAGAAGGACCATCCGGCCGATTTGCGAAAACATTTGATTAAGCGATGCATCGGTATGGGTGGAGATGTGATTGAGGTGCGTCAACAGCAAGTGTATGTCAATGGAAAGAAACAAGCCATGCCTGAGAAGGCTCAGACAAGTTACCTGCTCAAAACCAGTGAAGTGCTAGACGAGCGTTTCTTTAGAAAGTATAATCTGGTGAATGATTACCAGTCAGCCGAGGGGCCGTTTATTAACTGGAACCCTATAGAGGTATATAATCAAAAAACACAAAAAAATGAACTTGTAGGGTATCAGATTCTGACTACAGAAGCTACAGCCCAGCAGTTACGCCAACTGGATTGGATAAAAGGAGTGGAACCCTTAACGGCTTTGGTGGGGGAGAAAGAATCGGGCATCTATGGCACCTCCGTTTATCACTGGAACCGGGATAACTTTGGTCCTTTAGTCGTTCCCAAACAGGGAATGACCATTCCCATAAATGCAAAAACCATTGCCCTTTACGGACTGGTTATGGAACGTTACGAGCATTTAGAAAACGTGAAAGTAAACCCTGATCAAGTTGAAGTTAACGGCAAAAAGATTCAATCGTATACCTTCAAACAGGATTATTATTTCATGATGGGAGATAGCCGGCATAACTCCGACGATTCGCGATACTGGGGCTTCGTTCCCGCCGATCACATCGTAGGGAAAGCCGTGTTCGTCTGGATGTCCATCGACCCGGTAGCGGCACAGGTCTGGAATAAAATTCGCTGGAATCGGTTGTTTTCGGTTATTAACTAAAGAATGAGGCTAATGTCTCATTCTTTAGTATTTTTCGGCCTTATGGTTGGTGATGCTCCGCTAACTCTAACCATAAAGTAGCTTACTTAAGTTGCTTGACTTGTTTCTTAACATCCGTATAAAATGAATCAGGTAATTTGGGAAATTTCTTTCTATATGCTTCTTCTAAAAATGTAAGGATTTCTGAAAGATCTTTGGGATGTTTAACTAAGTCTTTTCTTAATTCATGAATAATACCCTTACTAATGGCTGTATAATAGCCGTATTTAGCAGTGGGGTACATATCTTTAAGCTTATGAGTGCCCCACTTCGCATCTCCAATTTCTGAAGTGTCTCCTTGGGCAATCAAATTAAATTGACGAGCTGCAAGTGTATTATAAAGTTCTAAAGCTTTCTCTGTACGAAGCTCTTGGGCCGCTGTGCAAAAGGAAAAGCTTAAAATTGTAAAAAAAGTGATAGTGATTTTCATAAAGTAAGGTTTTAGTTTAACTTCTGGTACATCCACTCATACATCCATCATAAAAATACACTCCATACATTGTTGCTAATTGATCAACAGCTTCAGGAGAGAGTCCACTTTTTCAACGTTCAGTATAAACTTAAAATTTTATGTTAGAAAAAATTAAAGAATATTTCGGGTTATTTCATGACTCAGTTATTAAGGAAATTCGCTATTCTTCTCCTAGAAAAGCATCTGATATTTCAGTAGAATTAATAATTCATTGTAAGAATATCAGGGAAAACTGGGTATATCAAACGGTATCTTTCAGTTTTATTAGTGTATCTAGCTTTAGATTCATTGATGAGCAAGGATGGAACACTGTAATTAAAAACGCTTTGCTAAAAATGAATGATGAATTGATAATATGTGACTTCGATCCAATTCTTAATAATGACGACTCTATGGAAGAAAATATTAACTCGACACTATGTATTATTTGTGAAGAAGTTAGTTTTAATATTATTTCTTGATAAATATTGGAACTGTAAGTATTACTACATATACTGTCTTGGCGAAGCATTCTATGCTGGACATCACTCGGACCGATGGATAAATGTCAGTGTGTCATTGACTGCAATAGTTACAACGGTCTCACACTTATAATAGTTAGCGTAAAATGGGGCAATTATTGAGTAATTTGATTTACAATAGACTCTAATATTACATAAAATTTATTTCTTAACTGAAGACCTTTAGGATGCATAGTCATATAACTATGAACAGGTAAGCTTGGGTGAACGCATTGGTATAAATAATTTTCCTCAATCGTATGGTATTGTAATCCTTGAAATACACGTTGAAACTGTTTTTCGTAATCCCATCCGGTTAAGAAAATAACAGCGTCTGGATTTACGACATTGATTTCATCAATTAGCAAATCAAAGCCTATATTATTAGCTTGTTGTAACTCTTTAGTTGGCGTGGTTTTATTGGAGTCACATTTAGAAAAGTTAGTCCATAAATAACCTAATGGATAATCTTCTCCATTCAATTGTAAATAACAGGCTCTAATAAAACGCCAGAAAGGACTATTTCTGCCGTGATAATCTTCGCCAAATTTAAACTCTTTGTAGGATTCAGTTATATAATTCACATTCAAGTTTTCTTGTTCATTCATTGTGCCGAGCCATCCATATGTTTCTTTTCCAACGTATAAGACTTTGTACTTGACCTGATCGTAATCAGGGAAAGCCTGCATTAACAGAGGATAAGAAAATAGCTCGCCATTTAAACTAGTCACTTCTTTTAATTGAAGAAGATAGGATTTATAAAGATCATTAAGTTGATTATTAATGGAGAGCGAGTCTTTTCCCATGAGACAATTCAGGTCAATTAAAAGAGAATGTAATATGTACAAACAAGTATAGCTTATTCCTGTAAAGGTTATCAAAGTATACAGAATTATAAATGTTAAGTTAAGTTATATAGAAAAAGGGCGAAGAGTTTCTCCGCCCTTTTTCTATATAACCTAACTTAACAACCTACTTCACCACCCGCACCTTCACATGCGAAGGCTGGCTGGGCGTAGAATATACCTTGTGCATAGCCTTCTGGAAATCGGATTCGCTGGCTTTATAGATGTTTACAAATTTCTGAGGGTTGCGGTCTACCAGTGGGAACCAGGAGCTTTGGACCTGCACCATGATTTTATGGCCCTTCTTGAAGCAATGAGCCGCGTCCTGCATGTCGAATTTTACTTCTTCTACCTTGTTAGGCACCATAGCCTCGGGTTTGGAGAAGCTTTTACGGAATTTGGAACGCATTACTTCGCCGCGTACCATTAACTGGAAACCACCCATTTTTGTCCCCGGAATCGGGCTGTTGTTAGGAGCGTCGCCGGGGTATACATCAATGAGTTTTACCACAAAATCTGCGTCAGTTCCGGTGGTAGAGACAAATAAATCGGCCATAACGTTACCCGAAATGATTACGTCTTCCGCGAGCACGTCTGACTCGTACACCAGCACGTCGGGGCGGGTAGCTGCAAAACGCTGATCTTCGTACATAAAGTCAGCTCCACGGACGTTACGAATTTCGCTGGTAAAAGGCACGGATTTGCTGGGGTCGCTTAGGTATTCCATAAAGCTGGTGGGAGTCGCTTTTGGAGCCTCGAAGGATAACTTACCGTTTGCATGGAAGTACAAGTTTTTTTCCTGTGACTGCTTCGGCGGCCAGGCGTCATACTTTTTCCAGACGTTCGAACCCGTTTCGAAAATATAGGCTTTCGGTAATTGTGGGTCTTTTTCGCCTTTCAGGTGATGATTGAAAAAGGCCAGCTCGATGTTTTCCCGGTAAAAAGGCCCGGTATCTGAATCGAAGCGGATGTTACCCAGCACATCGCCCTTCACCCGTGACCAGCCGCCGTGAATCCAGGGACCCATCACCAGAAAATTGGAAGTTTTCGGGCTGTTTTTTTCGATTCCGGCAAAGGTCTTCAGCGGACCATATAAATCTTCCTGATCAAACCAGCCACCCACGGTTAAAATTGCCGGAGTAATGTTTTTCAGGTGCGGAACGGGCGTGCGGGACTTCCAGAATTCGTTATAACTCTCGTTCTCCATCATCTGATTCCAGATGACGTTTTCGCCCTTTAAAATCTTCTCGTTAATATTCTTGATCGGTCCAATATTCTTGTAAAACTCGTAGGAATCAGGCGTTCCGAAGTTGCTGAATTGGGGAGCCGTCTGTGTGGTAGGCTCGGGGCGGGGAGCACCGTAGGAAGACAGAAACGAGAAAGTTCCCATCAAAAAGAAAGCTCCATTATGGTGGCGGTCATCACCCATGAACCAGTCCGTTACCGGAGCCTGGGGCGAGGCCGCTTTCAGAGCCGGGTGGGCTTCAATGGCCGTCATGGTCGTGTAAAAACCCGGAGCCGAGATGCCCCAGGTACCTACTTTGCCATTATTAGTGGGGAGATTTTTCAGTAACCATTCGATGGTATCATAGGTATCTGAGCTTTCGTCAACATCGGTTTTTTTCGTCTTGTTAGGGATGAAGGGCTTTACCGCCACAAATTCGCCCTCAGACATGTATTTACCCCTGACATCCTGGTAGACAATAATATAGCCTTCCTTGGCAAAGAGCATCGAAGGGCCCAGACTCATTTTATATTTATCTTCCCCGTAAGGAGCAACGCTGTACGGCGTACGATCCAGCATAATGGGATATTTCTTTGACTCGTCTTTAGGTACATAAATCGAAGTAAATAGTTTCACCCCGTCCCGCATCGGAATCAGACGCTCGAGCTTACTATAGTTCTTGCGGATGTAGAGAGAATCTTCCCGCAAATTCCCGGGAATTTGGGCGAACGAATCCGTCGCAGTAGTAGCCAGTAGGATGCTGGTTGCTACCGTGACCATGGTTTTGAAAACGTGTTTCATATCAAATGGTTATGTGAATGCAAGAAAGGCTTTAGTTCGCAGGGGACGTGAGAGCATCGCGATTACGAATCCAGACGGCTTGTTGCAGGCGGTTATTCGCCATGCCGCTAACAACGCCGTTTCCGAGTCCAATGGCAATACCGGCTCCCCACCAGGCCCAGTAAGAGCGGCCTCGATTACCACCCACCTGGGTCAGACCCACAATGGTAGTACCGAGGGACGCAACGGTTAGGATCGACGAGATATTTTTAAGCTTACGGTACCCCCGGTATTCAGCCATACCGTAAGGGGAGAACTCAAACTCCTTTTGCAAGTTGCGTTGACCTAAACCGGACGAATAGGCTTGACCTCCTTTGGCAAAGCGGGTGCCATTGGCAAAAACAAAAATGGTTTCACGGTCATAAGCCCGGCGAAGGCTGTCCCGGCGGAAGTCCTGGAGCGTTTGGGATTTGGCGGGATGAAGGCCCGCCAGTAAAAGCACTAAAATCAGTAATTTCTTCATGGGAGAGGGTTTACTTCTTCCATTGCAATATCGGACGAAGAGTTGATTTTTTCACACGAATGCGATTTCCCGTATTCATTTAAGGCCTTTTCGCAGTAGTATTGCGACTTTTCAATAGATTGAGTGTATTTTTGTAGATTGGAAGGAAAGTCGAGTACACGCGTCCCGGCGTTTCGATTCATTCCAGGTATTCAGATAGCCTATAAGCTAAAAGCCAGCAGCCTTGGCTGTTCAACTAAACATAACACGTGAATAACATTCGCAATTTCTGCATCATTGCCCACATTGACCACGGCAAGAGTACATTGGCAGACCGACTAATTGAGCAAACCCAGACCGTATCCCAGCGACAAATGCAAAATCAGTTGCTGGATGATATGGATCTCGAACGTGAACGGGGCATTACCATCAAGTCGCATGCCATTCAGATGGATTATACGTTTGAGGGTCAGAAGTACGTGCTGAACCTGATTGACACGCCGGGTCACGTCGATTTTAGTTATGAAGTAAGCCGTTCCATCGCTGCCTGCGAAGGAGCCTTATTGGTAGTGGATGCTTCGCAGGGTATTGAAGCTCAGACGATCAGTAACTTGTATCTGGCTTTGGGACATGATCTGGAAATTATTCCTGTATTAAATAAAATTGATTTACCGGGTGCCATGCCCGAGGAAGTATCCGACCAGATTGTGGATCTGATTGGCTGCGACCGTTCCGATATTATTCACGCATCGGCGAAAGAAGGCATTGGCATTGCTGAAATTCTGGCGGCGATTATTCACCGCATTCCCGCCCCCAAAGGTGATCCCCAGGGAGGATTCCAGGGTTTGATTTTTGATTCGGTATTTAACTCTTACCGGGGTATCGAAGTAATCTTCCGGGTATATAACGGCGAAATTCGTAAAGGCGATAAGATTAAATTCATGGCGACGGGCCGTGAATATTTTGCTGATGAAATTGGCGTATTACGTCTGGAAAAGGAACCCCGTGACGTAATTAAAACGGGTGACGTAGGGTATCTGATTTCGGGTATCAAAACGGCAAAAGAAGTAAAAGTAGGGGATACCATCACCCGGATGGATAATAAGGCTACGGAAGCAATCAAAGGATTCGAGGATGTGAAGCCGATGGTATTCGCCGGGATTTATCCCGTGGATACCAGTGAATTCGAAGAACTTCGCGAAGCCATGGAAAAGCTGCAACTGAACGATGCGGCCCTGATCTGGGAACCCGAAACATCGGCGGCCCTGGGCTTTGGTTTCCGTTGCGGTTTCCTGGGCATGTTACACATGGAAATCGTGCAGGAGCGGCTGGAGCGTGAGTTCGATATGACGGTGATCACCACAGTTCCTTCGGTACAGTTCAACGTGGAGACGACGAAAGGGGAACACCTGAAAGTATCGGCTCCTTCGGAAATGCCCGAGCCTAATCACATTGATAACATTGAAGAACCCTTCATTGCGGCTCAGATTATCACCAAAAGTGAATACGTCGGAGCCATCATGAAGCTTTGTATGGATAAACGCGGCGTGCTGAAAAATCAGGTATATCTGACTTCAGACCGAATTGAGCTGCAATTTGAAATGCCACTTTCTGAGGTAGTTTTCGACTTTTTTGATCGTCTGAAAACGATTTCCCGCGGGTACGCTTCGCTCGATTATCAATACCTCGGTTTCAAAGAAGGCGACATGGTGAAGCTGGATATTATGCTGAACGGGGAGAAAGTAGATGCCCTGTCGGCCATTGTTCACCGGGATAAAGCCTATGAGTGGGGCAAACGTCTGTGTGAGAAACTCCGCGAGTTATTACCTCGTCAGCAATTCGAAATTGCTATTCAGGCTGCTATCGGACAAAAAATCATTGCTCGCGAAACGGTAAAAGCTCTTCGGAAAGACGTATTGGCGAAGTGTTACGGTGGTGACATCAGCCGGAAGCGAAAACTGTTAGAGAAACAGAAGAAAGGTAAAAAACGGATGCGTCAGGTGGGTAACGTAGAAATCCCGCAGGAAGCGTTTATGGCCGTTCTGAAACTAGAGAGCTAGGAAGTAGTTCAGGTGTGATACGGTTTGCATGTGTAAGCAACCGAATGACCCCATTTATATCATCCGTATCGTTTCGTACTGTACAAGTATAAAAACACGGGTTTTGAAAAAGACTCGTGTTTTTATATGCATTATACAAGCTACTTCGTTTTTATTCTCGTAAGTTTGAGGGATTGCCTTTACCAAATAAAGCCTAACCTACATTTCTTACACTTTCATCTAACCCTTTTTTTACTCTGAATGTCGAAACTCCGATTTGTTGACAAGCGGCGATCTACTTTCTTCGCCGATGCCCGCCACCGAGTTGATGCGTACTTCACTGAAAACAACATTCCTAAAACTGGAAACCGTGCGATGTGGAACAAGACCATCTTTTATATGGTCGTTTTTTGGGGTCTCTACGGACTGATCATTTCCAATCAGTTCAATGTTTGGGTGATGTTAGTGCTTGCCATTGCTTTAGGCATGACCTGTGCCTTCATTGGTTTTAATATTTGCCATGATGCCGTACACGGCTCTTTCGCCGCAGATTCAAAAACGAATAAGGCTTTAAGTTTGTGTTTTCACTTGATTGGTGGAAATCCTTACGTCTGGAGCCTTTCCCACAATGTGGTGCATCATACGTATACGAACATTCCTGGTCACGATGAAGATCTGGAAATTGCTCCTGGTTTGGTGCGTATTCACCACGAAGAACCGAATAAAAAGATTTACCGTTTCCAGCATTATTATGCCTTTTTGCTGTACGGACTGGCTTCGTTGAGCTGGGTATTACGAAAGGACTACGTAAAGTTTTTTCAGAAGGATATTGGAAAAACGGCCAGCGGCAAACACCCACGTAAAGAGTATTTCAACCTCTTTTTCTATAAAGCGGTTTATTACGCACTCTTCATAGTGCTGCCTTTGTGTGTGCTTTCCATTACCTGGTGGCAGTTTCTGATTGGCTTCCTGGTGATGCATTACTTTGAAGGACTGGTGCTGGGTTTAGTGTTTCAGTTGGCCCACATTGTGGAACATGCTGAATTCCCTGAGCCTAATGAAGACGGTAACATCGAAGAATCCTGGGCTGTCCATCAAATGCAGACCACGGCAAATTTCTCCTGTAATAGCCCTGTGGCTACGTTCTTATGTGGAGGTCTGAATTTCCAGATTGAACACCACTTGTTCCCCAAGATCTGTCACATTCATTATCCCGAGATTTCTAAAATCGTGAAAGCCACTGCGGCTGATCACGGCATTCATTACATTGAGAACAAAACCTTCTGGACGGCTCTGCAATCCCACTACCGGGTTTTGAGAAAATACGGGAAAGAGGAGTTTACACTGGAATCCGTAGAAGAACTTCAGCCTGTAGCCGTTCGAGCCTAATATTCCGAGCGAACGAAGAAAATCGTTAGGCTTTGATTATCAGGAATTGTAATTGTATAATTGTAATAATGAAATGAGAAAAGAGAGAAAACCCCTGCTGGTTTCTCTCTTTTTGCTTTATTTTGAGGGATTATTCAGGATTCTTTCCGAATCAGACGCAAAAGCTGAATCAAAAGGTAATCTTAAATGGTTGTATATAAATAGATTTAAACGAACTGATAATCAGTAGCATTGGAAAACTTAACAGGTTCCAATGCCGAAATCTGAGAATCAGACGTATTTTTGACTCGCAATTCTGTTCTAAACCCTTTCCGTTAGTTTACACATGGCAGAAGTAATTCGTATGCCCCTCCTGAGCGACACGATGACTGAAGGGGTCATCGCTGAGTGGCTCAAAAAAGTGGGCGATACCGTTAAATCCGGGGATATCCTGGCTGAAGTTGAAACCGACAAAGCCACGATGGAACTGGAAAACTACGCAGATGGTACCCTCCTGTACGTAGCCGCCGATAAAGGTCAGGCTATTGAAGTAAATGGTGTACTGGCTGTGGTAGGTAAACCAGGTGAAGATTATCAATCTCTTCTGGATGGTGAAGGTGGATCATCTAATGGTGCAGCCGCTGAAACTAAAGCAGAACCCGCTCCTGCTGAACAACCCAAAACTACTGAAGAGCCTAAAAAAGCAGAAGCCCCCAAAGCTGCGGTTGACTTATCCAGTATTAAAGCTACGGCTGTTCGCATGCCTCTGTTGAGTGATACCATGACTGAAGGTGTCATTGCCAACTGGGTAGTGAACGTAGGTGATAAAGTGAAAAGTGGTGACATTCTGGCTGAAGTCGAAACCGACAAAGCCACGATGGAACTGGAGAACTACGACGACGGCGTTCTGCTGTACATCGGGGTAGAAGCAGGTAAAGCTGCTCAGGTAAACCAAATCATTGCGATCGTAGGTGAAGAAGGGGCCAACTTCCAGGCTATTCTGGATGCTGAAAATGGCACTTCGTCGGCTCCTGCAGAAGCAAAAGAAGAAGCTCCTGCCGCATCTGTAAATGGATCTTCCGCTGAAGCTAGCCAGTCTAGTGATGCAGAAGGCCGTATCAAGGCTTCTCCCTTAGCTAAGTCTATTGCGAAAGATAAAGGTATTAACCTGTCTGACGTAACAGGTTCCGGTGAAAACGGACGTATTGTTAAGAAAGATCTGGATACCTTTACGCCAGCAGCGAAAGAAGCTCCAGCTCCAGCGGCTGCCGCTACTCCAGCTGCACAACCGGCGGCTCCAGCTCCGAAACCAGCGGCGGTTCCTGAACCAGTCGGTGAGTACGAAGATCTGCCCGTAACGTCGATGCGTAAAACCATCGCTCGTCGTTTATCGGAGTCTCTGTACACCGCTCCGCATTTCTATCTAACGATGGAAATTACGATGGATAACGCGATGAAATTCCGGGGTCAGGTGAATGAAGTTTCTCCCGCAAAAATCTCTTTCAACGACTTTGCGATTAAAGCTGCGGCTTTGGCTCTGAAACAACATCCTGCCGTTAATGCTTCGTGGTTAGGTGATAAGATTCGTCGTTACAAATACATCAACATAGGTGTAGCTGTAGCGGTTGAAGATGGTCTGGTAGTTCCTGTGGTTCGTAATGCTGATCAGAAAACACTTTCTACGATTTCTACGGAAGTGAAAGATTATGCAGGTAAAGCGAAAAGTAAGAAACTTCAGCCTAAGGAGATGGAAGGTTCTACCTTCAGTATCTCAAACCTGGGTATGTTCGGCGTAGAAGAATTCAATCCGATCATTAACTCCCCTGATTCCTGTATTCTGGCCGTTGGCGGAATCAAGAAGACCGTAGGTGTTAACGACGCTGGTGAATTCTTTGTTACCAATATCATGAAAGTAACTTTAGCGTGTGATCACCGGGCCGTAGATGGTGCCACGGGTGCAGCCTTCCTGCAAACGTTCAAGCAACTCATCGAAGATCCCATGCGTATGCTGGTTTAAATAGTTTGTTGTTAGTTTTTAGTTGATGGTTGTTAGAAATCAATTACAATTAAAACTGACTCATTCTTAAAATAAAAGGGTTGATTGTTAGGTGTAGTTGAACTAACAACCGATTAACAGTCAACCAACAACTAAAAAGCGGCTCCGGAATGTTATTCGGGGCCGTTTTTATAACCATGAAAATGATACTATGAAACCCGTGGAAATTCATTCGACTACCGTATTAGGAATTGTGCATAACGGCGAAGTAGTCGTTGGTGCCGATGGACAGGCAACGATGGGTAATACCGTCGCGAAATCTAATGTGAAAAAAATTCGTAAGCTGGCCGGGGGTAAAATCATAGCTGGTTTTGCAGGAAGTACTGCCGATGCGTTTACTCTGATCGAGCGTTTTGAGGAAAAACTCAATGCCTATGGTCAGAATATGAAACGGGCGGCCATTGAATTAGCCAAAGACTGGCGTACTGATCGCTACTTGCGGAAATTGGAAGCCATGCTGATCGTGGCTAATGCGGAAGAAATATTAATTATTTCAGGAACGGGAGATGTCTTGGAACCCGAAAATGGCATTGCGGCTATTGGTTCCGGTTCAAACTTCGCTCAGGCTGCCGCAATTGCTCTGAAGAAGCATGCGACAAATCTGACAGCCGAAGAAATGGTTCGCGAGAGCCTTCACATCGCTGCGGATATTTGTATTTATACGAACCATAATCTGGTTGTAGAGAAAGTAGGGTAACTACTATTAATAAAAGCTGGCATCGATAGCTCCTAAAGTTTCATGGGAAATAAGCAAAGCTAAGGTATACCGATGCCAGCTTTTTCGCTGGCATCATGAGTTGGTGGAATTAAAGTAACAATGAATAAATGATGGCTGGGGTGGTTGAAGCCAGTAAAAAGGCTGGCATCGGTGGCTGCTAAAGTTTTATGGCGAAAAAGCTGGAGGTATACCGATGCCAGCTTTTTTGCTGGTATCATGAGTTAGTGGAATTGTAGTAACAACAAACAAGTGATGGCTAAAGTGGTTGATGCCAGCTTTTTCGCTGGCATCACGAGTTATTGGATTTCTAGTAATGAAAGAATAAGCAATGCTGAAAATGAAAGATGCCAGCTTTTTTGCTGGCATCGATAATATTTCCGTCAATCAAAATTTCTAAGAAAGACGATCTTTATAACTTTCATATCCATAATTACGAACGAGCTGGAAGGTATCATCTTCTTTCCAGATACCAATGCTGGGTAGGTTAACTCCATTAAAGGTCGTCGTCTTTACCATCGTGTAGTGAATCATATCATCCAATACAATCTTGTCGCCTTCCTTCAGCTCTTCATCGAAACTATAATCGCCCATGTAATCGCCAGCTAGACAGGTGGTTCCTCCCATGCGATACGTAGGTTTACCAGCCACAGGGTCCTGATGAGCTCCTAAAATGCGGGGTTTGTAAGGCATCTCCAGTGTATCAGGCATGTGAGCGGAGAATGAAACGTCCAGCATGGCAACATCAATACCCTGAGCGTCTACTACATCCAGAACGGTAGAAACCAGTACGCCCGTTTGCCAGCCGACGGCTGAGCCCGGCTCCATGATGATTTTCAGGTGTGGGAATTTCGCTTTAAAATTCTTTAACACCTGAATTAAATGTTCGGGATCATAATCGGCACGAGTAATGAGGTGGCCACCACCCATGTTGAGCCATTTCACCTGCTGTAACAAATCCGCAAAGCGTTCTTCTACATGTACGAGTGTCCGCTCCAATGTGTGAGAATCGTTCTCACAAAGGGTATGAAAGTGCAGACCTTCAATTTCAGCGGGTAATTGTTCAGGCAACATAGCCCGGGTAACGCCTAAACGAGACCCAGGAACGCAGGGGTTATATAAATCAGTGGTAACTTCAGAATACTGAGGGTTAATACGAATCCCTACCGAAACGCCGGCAGCAGCAGCCTGCTTTCCAAACTTCTCAAACTGTCGCCAGGAATTGAAAGTCAGGTGAGAAGACCGTTCAATTAACTCTGCAATTTCGTCTTCGCGAATGACTGGGACGTAACTATGAGCTTTTGTACCCCATTCTTCATTAATGAGCCGGGCTTCATTGATACTACTGGCAGTAGCTCCTGCCAGGTATTGCCGCAGAAGGGGAAAGGTGCTGAACATGGAGTAACCCTTCAGGGCACAAATAATCTCCACACCCGCTTGTTGCTGTACGTACTTAAGCAGAGAAAGATTACGCTTCAATTTGGCTTCTTCGAGCACAAAACACGGAGAAGGAATCAGATTATAGTTCATGCTGACAAAAATAGCTATGGCTTTCAGAAATTATTGAGAACCTATAGAATCAAATTGTTAACTACTCGAATGAGTTCGATTCTAGACGAAAAATTTGTTTGAATTTGAGAGAGAAAGGTTTAAAAAAATAACGCCTGAAGAATTTCTTCAGGCGTCGGTATCTTCAGACACGAAAACGTTACGTTATTAAACGTACTTGGTGTCGTTCAGGTACTTCGTTACGTATTCGGTTACGCCTTCTTCCAGCGTGTGGAAAGGTTTGTCGTAACCAATCGAGCGAAGTTTGCTCATGGATGCTTCCGTGAAATATTGATATTTATCGCGAATGTCAAGCGGCGTATCGATGAAGTCAATGTTAGGTTCCAGGTTCATGGCTTTGAATGTACTCGTAACCAGATCCAGGAAAGTACGGGCTTTGCCACTGCCGAGGTTATAAATCCCGGAGTCTTTGCGACTGTACATCAGGAACATACAAACTTCAACCACATCGCGGACGTATACGAAATCACGCATCTGTTCGCCGTCTTTAAAATCGGGGTTATGCGAACGGAACAACTTCATGCCACCCGTCGATTTAATCTGACGATGAGCGTGCATAATCACCGAAGCCATGCGGCCTTTGTGGTATTCATTAGGACCGTATACGTTGAAGAATTTCAGGCCCGCCCAGAAGAAAGGCTTCTCTTCCTGTTGTAGGGCCCAGATATCAAACTGATTTTTTGATTCTCCGTAGGGATTCAATGGTTTCAGTTCTGGAATGAGACTTTCATTATCTTCATACCCTAACTCACCTAAACCATAGGTTGCAGCCGACGAAGCGTAGACCAGGGGAATCTGATAGGCTACGCATTTCCGCCAGATTTGTTTGGAATAATTAACGTTTAAATGATCTAAGATCTCGTAATTAAACTCCGTGGTATCGGTGCGGGCTCCAATATGAAAAATGAATTCTACTTCATGATAATTCTGATCGAGCCACTCAAAGAAATGCTCCCGATCAACGTATTCCTGAATGTTTTTATCTTCTAGATTTTTCTGTTTTTCAACATTCGAAAAATCATCAACGGCAATGATAAAATTGAATTTATCCTCGTTTAACCGTTGAATAAGATTACTTCCTATAAAGCCAGCGGCTCCGGTAACGATAATCATAGATCCTCGCAGTGTATGGAGAGTTTCGTTCGAATAGAAATTCTTTAAATAGAGAACAAAGGTAGGGGCATCGCTAGGTAAAACCTAGTCAAGATTTTGTGAAAAAATTGTATTTATTTAATAATATTCTTAATAAGTGTAGACTTTAGCGTAGGTGAAATAGTACGTAATTAATAAATCGACTAAAAATTGATAGCTAATTTCTGCTCAAATTCAGGAAAAGGAAAAATGTGGTTTTAGTTTGAATCGAAAAGAATAAATAGTAATAGAAAACCGTACCTTTGCGGTCTGTTTTGATCGGTGCTAGGTCGTTCCCACCGGATCAGAATCGGAAAATGTGGAACTTAGCAAGCACTGAACGATGGTATATGTATCAAGAGTAGAGCATTTTAATGCAGCCCACCGGGTTTATAATCCGAGTTGGAGCGATGAACAGAACTACGAGGTTTTCGGCAATTGTGCCAATCCTTACTTCCACGGCCATAATTTCGAACTGATCGTTACGGTGAAAGGCCTTCCGCACCCCGATACGGGCTTTGTGATGGATATGAAGCAGTTAGGCAAATTGGTTAAAGAACACATCGTTGAGAAGGTAGACCACCGCAACCTGAATCATGAGGTTGATTTTCTGAAAGATAAAATTCCGACCTGTGAGGTATTCGTCATGGAAATCTGGAAAATTCTGGCGGATAAAGTAACCGAATCCACCGCAGGCCGCAGCCAGCTTCACAGTCTAAAACTAATAGAAACTCCCAAGAATTTTGTGGAGTATTACGGAGAATAAACTAGTTTTCAGTTTGCTGTTTTCAGTTTTCAATTTCGAGTAACGGGCTTTTACTTGCTTATGCCATTTTAACTGAAAACTGCAGACTGAAAACAGTAAACTAAGCCCATGAAGTACTTTCTCATTGCCGGCGAGCGTTCGGGTGATTTACATGGTTCCAATCTCATCAAGGGCATTTTGCAGCACGACGCTTCGGCTGAGATTCAATGTTGGGGGGGGGAGTTAATGGAGGAAGCCGGAGCTCATCTACTGCATCATTACCGCGACTCCGCGTTCATGGGTTTCTGGGAGGTTGCCAAAAATTATGGAACCATCCGACGGCAGATGAAGGAGTGCAAACAGCATATACTTGCGTTTCGTCCTGATGTTCTGATTCTAATTGATTACGCTGGCTTTAATCTTCGCATGGCGACTTTCGCCAAACAACACCAGATTCGCACGTTCTATTATATCTCGCCCAAAGTCTGGGCCTGGAATCAGAAACGAGCGTTAAGAATCAAGCGGGTAGTGGATCGGATGTTCTGCATCTTTCCCTTTGAAGTCGATTTCTTCCGCAAGTTTGATTATGAAGTAGATTATGTGGGCAATCCTTTGCTGGATGCCATTGCTTCGTTTCAGCCCAATCCTGCTTTCAAAGCTAAACACGGACTGGACGAACGTCCGATCGTGGCCATACTACCCGGTAGTCGGGTGCAGGAAGTGAAGCGGATGTTACCGAAAATGTTGTCCGTACGGAATCAGTTTCCTCAGTATCAGTTCGTAATCGGAAAAGTTTCGAATCTTTCCGATGCGTTATACGCAACGGATGTAGCCGGCCTATCGTTTGTGACGGATGCTTCATATGATCTACTATCCGTTGCTCATTCGGCTCTGGTTACCTCAGGGACAGCTACGCTGGAAACGGCCTTGTTCAATGTTCCCGAAGTGGTTTGTTATGAAGCAGGAAGTTTAACCTACCTGATTGCCAAACAATTAGTCAAAGTCCCATTTATCTCTTTGGTGAATTTGATTGCGGATAAAGAAGTAGTAAAGGAGCTAATTCAGGAGGAATTTAATACCGAACGAATTGCGAAGGAATTAAAGCTGACGTTGGAAGGAGCATCCCGCCAAACGATGCTCAAGGAATACAAACGACTTCAGGAATTGATAGGTCAACCCGGAGCCTCCGAACGTACCGGAGGGCTAATGGTGAAGGCTTTGAAAAAGTAATGGTAACGCTAGAATAGAACTTCCCGAAGGGTTTAAACATTCGGGAAGTGAGTAGACTAAGCCTCCGATAAGTAATGCTGAATCCAGGATTTACGCGTTCCCTGCACCGTATTAAAGAAGCGGGCGATTTCGACTTTATCCTGATTCCAGTCGCCGGTAGGGCGAAAAGGTTCTCCGAAGTAAACCAGCTTTCTGGCGTAATCAAAAGCACAAAATATAATCGGAACCTGAGCTTTTAAGGCCATATAATAAAAACCCGTTTTCAGTTCCGTAACGTCGCCACGGGTACCTTCGGGAGTAACGCAAATGCGAAATTCCTGGTGATTGTTAAACAGGTCTACCACACTATCTACAAAGTTTTTGGTTTTGCCGCGATCAACCGGATAACCACCCATGGCCTTCATAAACCAGGCTACCGGAGCAGGTTTAAATAACTCTTTCTTACCCAGGTAATAAATCCAGTGACCTATAGCGGCCCGAGCTCCAACGCCGACGAAAAAATCTTTAGAGGTGGCGTGGGGAGCTACCATTAACACGTATTTGGATAAACTCGTTGGATAGGGACCTGCGAGCTTCCAGCCTGCTAAGCGAAATAGAGAAGCGGCAATCCAGCGAAACATTTTTTGTGTTCAGTTTAGAGTGTACGGTTTACAGTTTTGGAAAACAGGGCTTCAGGACTTACTCAAACATGATGAATGGTTTCGGACTAAAGCAAAGTACAAAAACCAGTAAAGAAAACCAGCCGAGTAACTGACGTTTCCAGCCAATGGGTACTTCGATTTCCGCTGGCGGATGGTAAACCCCCAGAAAACGTCCCAGCATGACCGCAAAAAGCAAAAATCCACGGTAACCTTCAACGGCTGGAAAAAAATAACTAATCACCAATTGCATCAGTACCATGCCCAAAGCCAGAGCAGCCACCGTCCAGCGATCGGGATGCAGGCGGCTCATGGCCATGAAATTCAGGCCAATATATGCTGCCAGATAACCCGCCTGAATGAGAAACTCGTCAGTATTACTCTGGTTAAAGTCCTGATATTTAAACCAACCGAGGCCCGCGTAAAACAGAAAAGCCACAAAGATGATGGGCGAAATAATACGATGCCAGCGACGACCTACTAATCCATACAGAATGTGCCCGCCGTCTAACTGACCGATTGGGAAAAGGTTGAGAGCCGTGAAAAAGAGTGACAAATACCCCGCAAACAGAAAGGGATAATTCGCCATGTCGTACGGAGAAGGAACGGGTCCGGTGGCAACAAATTTCTCGAAAAACCAGAATAATAAGTTATCGCCCAGTTTGACAGCTCCGCGTCCGGCCAGAGCTTCTTCGGTATAGACGTGCTGCGGATATTGATTACCCAGGGCTTTCCACTCGGGGTGAATGGTGAAGATATAATCTGCGGGCGGTAAGTGCGTAAACCCGTACCAAAGTAGGCCCAGGGCAACGAAAAAACCCGCCAGTGGACCAGCAATGCCAATATCAAAGTATTGCTGGTTGGTCTTGACCCGGCTTCTAAGCTGAATAAAGGCCCCCATGGTGCCCATGGTGGTAAAAGGGCCAAACCAGAGTGGAATATAAAAAGGTAGGGTAACTTTTACCTTATTGTAGCGAGCCGTGAAATAGTGACCAAATTCATGAAACGTTAAGACCAGCAGAAAAGGAACGGAAAAGTATAATCCCTCTAAAACCTGCGTAAACGTGAGTGGCGGATTCGCATAAAACAAGGAAGTACCGTGCATCCACTCGGCTCCGGCGATAGTGGTGGTAACGAGGGTTACTACGAATAAGAGTATCTGAATGAATAGTCGACGCCGGGTGCGGCTCATAGATATACGTTTTCTTAAGTGTGGGCTGAATGAATAAATGGCTAGTAATCCAGCAATTTATCCAGAACACTGCCAATGGGATTCAACCAGATCGTTTGTATGCCAACGGTGGCAGCCGCTTCAATATTATCGGCGTTGTCATCAATGAAGAGGGTTTCTTCCGGTAATAATCCGCCACCTTCCCGCAGAGCCTGTCGGTAAAATTCGGGATCTGGTTTCATGAAACCCATTTCGTAGGACAAAAAAGGTTTCTCAAAAAGACTCATAAAATCGTACCCAAGCGAATCGGCACGCTTCAGAATCTCCGTTACATGGATGGAATTAGTGTTACTCAGTAGAAAAACGCGGTATTTTTTAGCCAGTTCCTGAATACGTGCCAGACGTTCTACGGGCATTTCGAGTAATAAAGCACACCAGGCTTTATCGATTTCTTCGTCCGTCCAGCTTCCGTTAAATTCATTGCGGAGCGAATTACGAAAATCGGCTTCGTTTACTTTTCCAATTTCAAATTGATGAAAGAAAGCTTTTTCGTGAAAAAGTCGGGTAGCTTCTTCTTCCGAAAGATTAGCCATTTGAGCAAAAGCCCGGTAAGTCAGCGGAACGTCAATATCAATAATGACATTCCCCATATCGAAGATAATATTCTTGATCATAAGATAGGTTATGAAGGAAAAATGGTTTCGAGCCGCAACCCGAAACCATTCGTATTATTCTGAAAAAACGCCCATTTTCGAGAACTTCTCGATTCGTTGATCGATGCGTTCTTCGGGAGACAGGGCTAACAAGTTATGAATACGGGTAAGTAATTCATTCTTGAGAATTTCAGCCATTCGGTCGTGGTCGAGGTGAGCTCCTCCCAGTGGTTCAGGAATGATTCCATCAATCAGACCATTATTACTCATGTCCGTTGCCGTTAACTTAAGAGCTTCGGCTGCCTGTTCTTTGTAATCCCAGCTTCTCCAGAGAATAGAAGAGCAGGATTCGGGTGAAATAACAGAATACCAGGTGTTTTCCAGCATTAATACCTGATCGCCAATGGCAATCCCTAAAGCACCACCAGACGCACCTTCACCGATGATGACACAGATCACGGGAACTTTCAGCATGAACATTTCCCGTAAGTTACGAGCGATGGCTTCTCCCTGACCGCGTTCTTCCGCTTCCAAGCCGGGAAATGCACCGGGCGTATCAATCAACGTAACAATAGGAACATTGAATTTCTCCGCCATTTTCATCAGGCGAAGGGCTTTGCGGTAACCCTCAGGGTTGGGCATTCCGAAGTTACGGAACTGACGTTCTTTGGTATTACGGCCTTTTTGCTGACCAATGATCATGACGGGCTGCCCATCCAGAGTGGCAAAACCACCGACGATGGCTTTATCGTCAGCTACCTGGCGATCTCCGTGAATTTCAATGAAGTCCGTGCAGATGCGGTGGATATAATCCTGTGTATAAGGGCGATCGGGGTGACGTGAAACTTGGACCCGCTGCCAGCGAGTCAGGTTACGGAACGTCTCTTTTTTAAGATCTACTAGTTGGTTTTCTAATACCGTGGTGGCCGAAGAAACGTCTAGATTTTTTTCGGCGGCCAGCCGTTTCATTTCCTCAATCCGGGATTCCAGTTCGGCTATGGGCCGTTCAAAGTCGAGTAAAGTTCGCATAAACAAGTTTCTGGGTTCCTATTCGTTAGCCAGGGGCTACGTACCAAAAATGGTTAGGGCGGTGCAAAAGTAATAAGAAAAGCGGGTGATCGCAGTTCTTTTGACGTTTAGCTACCTAGTTTTAACGGATTTGCGGTTGAATGGGTGGCTCATTACGAAGTTATTATAAATCGTAACTCTGCCCTTTAAGCGGAATTTCCACGTTTGCATACCCTTCGTCGTTCAGTAAATTAGCGAAGGTCTGCATGGATTTTTCTTCCCCGTGAATCAGGAAGATACGCTTTAATCGCGTCGGAGACTGGTATTTAACAAAATTCACCAGATCCTTCTGATCGCCGTGACCACTAAAGACATCGATTTTTTCAATCTTTGCCTGTACCGTATGTTCTACGTCTTTGACACGCAAAGTATTCTGACCATTCAGTAGTCGCCAGCCCAGGGTATCTTCAGCGGCATAACCTACTAAAAGAATGGTACAGTACGGGTTTCCAATGTTAGCTGCCACGTGCTGTTCGACGCGACCGCCAGAAACCATCCCTGAAGCCGAAATGATGATGCAGGGTTCGTTATGGTTGGAGATGGCCCGGCTGGCTTTTTCGCTTTCAACGAAAGTAAGGTTCTTGAAATCAAATAACCGACCATGCTTTTCCTTGAAATCCTTTGCTTCCTGATTCAGGTATTTAATATTGCGTTCGTAGACTTTCGTCGTGGAATGAGCCAGCGGACTATCACTGAACACCCGAATGGGTTTGAAACCTTGCTCTGAGTATAAGCGGTTGAGCGTAAACAGCAACGCCTGCGTTCGGCCCACCGAGAAGGCTGGAATAATCAGCCGACCGGGAATGTTAATGCAGGTTCTGCGAATAACATCCGCCAAAGCTTCCTCTGGCGAGCGGGTGTCTTCGTGCAGACGGGCTCCATACGTACTTTCGCAAATCAGGTAATCTACCTGTGGTACGGGAAAAGGCTCGCTGTGAAGCGGATAGTTTTTACGACCCAAATCGCCCGAAAAGCAGAGGGTTTTCGTTTCTCCGTTTTCAGTAATTTCCAGCACAATATGAGCAGCCCCTAATAAGTGACCTGCCGGAATAAAGGTAATCCATAGGCCTTCCTGAACCTGAAATTTCTGATTGAAGGCAATCGGAACAAAGTTTTCCAGCGAGTCATCGACGTGCTTATCCAGATAGATGTCGCCTTTCTTCTCAATCCGGGCCATGCGTTTCCTTTTCTTGTTGGAATCGCCGGTAGCCCGGGTTAATCGTTTCTGGTTCAGATGGGCGGCATCCAGTAATAACAGCCGGGTCAGATCATAACTAGGGGAGGTGCAGAGCACTTGTCCTTCGTAGCCATCGCGGTAGAGGTTGGGAATGTTACCGGAATGGTCAATGTGGGCATGCGTTAGCAAAACCAGGTTAATCGTCGTAACATCAAACGGAAATAATGCTTTTGGCTCTTCTTCTTCCTCCACGCTGCGACTCATGTTGGTGCCGCAATCCACTAGAATCCGGTAATTATTCGCCAGCTCCAGCAAATACATACTACCCGTGACCTGCCGGGCAGCACCCCAAAAAGTTAGTTTCATTGTATATCTTCAAAGCCACTATAGCCCAAGCACTCTAGTCGAAAGGCCGGTTCTATTAGGTACACCTAAAATCGAAGGGTCGTTTGTCGAGAAGAGATTTCCACTTTGCTGCCTGAAGAATAGAATATTCGATTCAGAAGGGCACAGCCCCGTAATCAGGCGGAAAAGCGGTGTAAATTCGCGTCGGGCTACACCAGTGGCTTATGGTTAGTGACTAGCAAATCAGGCAAATCTACCAAAAGAAACCCGAACTTGAGCATCCTCAGTATATCCAAACCCGAATGAACCGCATCTATTTCCTGATTATTTCCGTCTTTTTTGCTTCTTCCTCGTTTGCTCAAAACATTGACACGTTGGCCCAGGAGGCTCTGATTCGCCGATTAGACTCTTTGCAAAACAGCTTTTTTATGCAACATGGAAGCGTTTCGGCCTGCATCAAGTCCGTGAAAACCGGGCAAACGGTATTGGCTTTCCACCATCGGAAATCGGTGCCTCCGGCCTCAACTATGAAGCTGATTACCACCGCAACAGCTCTGGCCGTATTGAATCAGAACTTTACGTATATCACGACGCTTGAGACAGACGGAGTTATTCGAAATGATACCCTGTTTGGTAACCTGTGGATTCGGGGTTCGGGCGATCCTTCACTGGGCAGTGGTCGTTTTAAATCAACACCGACCTTACCCACCTTATTAAAAAGCTGGGCGACGGCTTTGCGAGATAAAAAAATACGTCATATGACGGGTCGCGTTATCGGAGACGGTAGTGTTTTTGACGAAAATAGTATCCCCGGCGGCTGGCCCTGGGAGGATTTGGGTAACTATTACGGAGCTGGAGTTAGTGGACTCAACATGAACGAGAATAAATTCCGAGCTGTTTTTAAACCCGGTACTCAGCTTGATGATCCAGCAGGCTTGATTCGTACGGAACCTGCCTTGCCCGGTTATACCTTGATTAACCGCGTGAAAACCGATGGTCCCCGGTCGGGCGATCAGGTCACTATCTATTCAACGCCGCTGGGGTCTCAGTATTTCCTGGAAGGATACGTACCCCAGGGTCCGGCGGAATTCGGGGTACAGGGAAGTTTGGCTAATCCCAGTTTGTTCACGGCCACCGCTTTGCAGCAAGTATTACTGGAAAATGGCATTACGATGGGCGATACCTCGCAAACGTCTTTCGATTTTTTGAGAAGAAATCAGGCCTTAGCTTTTCGGGATACGCTGGCAAAAGTTCAATCACCCACCTTAAAAGACCTGGCAACCGAATGTAATTTCCAAAGTATTAACCTCTACGCCGAAGCTTTTCTGAAAACCATTGGAGTGGCGTTGAATTACGGAAATACGACGCAGGATGGGGTAAAAGCTCTGGAAAAAATCTGGACATCGAAACGCGTAAGTCTGGCTGGGTTTCGGATTAAAGATGGAAGCGGACTGTCGCCCCAAAGTGTGCTTACACTCGACACGATGACAGATATCCTGGCCGTAGCCGCCCGGGAATCTTACTTTCCGGCTTTCTATTCGACCATTGCTGTGTTGGGGAAAAATGGAACGGTTAAGAACATGGGTAGGGGTACAAAAGCAGCCGGTAATGTCAGAGCTAAGAGTGGAAGTATCGGAGGGACCCGGGCTTTTGCGGGCTACTTCAATGGAAAAAACGGGCAGCTTTACGCATTTGCCTTCAATATTCAGCAGTATGATTTAAACTTCGGCAGTTCCACTCGTGAACTGGAAAAGTTAATGGTAATGATGGTCAATTTATAAAATAAATTATTATAACGATTTAGTAACGTTAAAAATGATGAATGACTCACATAAGTTCAGAAAGCTGGCTCACTTGAAAAAAAGTGGAAACGGAACTCGAAAGCTCGGATCAGACCTTGCAGCAGGTACATTCCTGGGTAAGGGAAACGATTGTCGATGAGACTTTAATCACGCAGAAAATTTCGGAAACGGAGGCAGACGAGCAGCCTAGTTTCGGTAATCGCATGGCCGATGGGGTAGCGGAATTTGGGGGAAGCTGGAAGTTTATTCTCAGTTTCATGGCCTTCCTCATCATCTGGATTGCGATCAACAGCCTCTACTTTATTCTACAGAAACCCTTTGACCCTTACCCATTTATCCTGTTAAATCTCATCCTTTCCTGCGTAGCGGCCATTCAGGCTCCGATTATCATGATGAGTCAGAACCGACAGGAGGCCAAAGATCGGCAACGGGCCAGGAACGATTACGCCACTAATCTAAAAGCAGAAATCGAAATTCAGCGTTTACACGATAAAATGAATTTTCTGCTGGATGAAATTGCAGATTTAAAGGCGAAGCTTGGGCAGTGAAAGGGTGGGATTGCAAATCCCGGACAGACGGCTTTCGGATTGTAAATCCGAAAGAGCAGAGGCAAATACGCTGGCCTATTTGATGCTTATAATTGTCATTAAAATGGATCACAAAAAAGAAATCATCTCTATTATAGAACAAACTATTCCGAAAGGAGTATACAGCTTTCAGGAGGAATATTACCTGTCTGAAAAAATGCTTCTGTTTAACAAACGGGTGACAGATAAGTTAATGCAAGATTTCATGAAGTGGTCTAACCTACTGGCAATAATCCGTACACGGATAAATTTTGTATTTGATGGAACCATGGGTTCAAATAGGTGTTA
Source organism: Siphonobacter sp. SORGH_AS_1065 (assembly GCF_030818595.1). Taxonomy (NCBI): domain Bacteria; kingdom Pseudomonadati; phylum Bacteroidota; class Cytophagia; order Cytophagales; family Cytophagaceae; genus Siphonobacter; species Siphonobacter sp. SORGH_AS_1065. The sequence continues at coordinate 4,310,176 of NZ_JAUTAM010000004.1, read as the reverse complement.
CACAGCGACCATCATTTCAGAATGTGGTCATGAAAAAGAACACTTTGATCTACTAGTCAGCGTTGCTGCTCCATTTTATAGTATCGTATTTTGGCAACCTGGAAAAGCTCATCAAAAGCTAATCAAAAGAGATAATCTGGACGAATTAAATAGTAGCGTTAGCTGGATAAGAGAATGGTAGTGCTCTAAAAGTGTAAACCAAAAAAGAATCGATTAATAAATAAGCCAATCACCGCATCATGCATAAATTGAGATTTAGAAAATGCAATAGTTTTACGAGCTAACCTTTTTATTCGAGAACGAAGCGTAAGGTGTTTTCTTTCAATGGATTGCATTTGTGCTTTATCGATAACTCTTGTGTTTTGATCTAGGCAATCTAGATAAGCCCACCGTAGCGACGGTCGCCACGCATCTGTTATCCATTTTCTAACGCTCAATTGAGATTGTTCTAGAAGTAATAAAAGTTTTTTAAATGTGGCATTAGTACGTCTTCCAATCGAAACGCCGAATCGATGTAAAAGCAACAATTTTACCGGTAGAGGCATCCTCTGCCCACGGCAGCGGCCGACCGTCACAGCCAACGCGGATTTTTCTTTTTGCCTGCATAACTCCATTCCATGGTGGCCACCTCTCATCCACCTTTAAAATGAGATGGTTAATCGTTTTTGATTGATATTCTGGATTACAACTAACGACGTAACCGCAGCGGCGGCCGCTACTTTTTTTTCAAATATTTAGCAACAGTCATTGCAGTTCCACTGTGGAACTTATACCAAGTACCCGCCCCGTTTCTCGTACACCGTTACCATTCAATGCCATTTCCACAATTTTATCTTGAACCGCTCGCTCATGACCTCGATTGACATAACTTTTAACAAACGTCTTCCCGTGCGACGGTCGCCACATTTATAGCAACGGTATCGTGGCTTACCTCCGGGGGTTATTCCGTGTCGCTTAACTAATTCAATATCTCCACAATGCTTACATGAAATTGATTCGTATACCATTCTCAAATATAATGCATTTACACTTTTATATCACGACCAAGAGAATTAGTAGAATCTTCCTTAGATTCTACTAACGTAGGATTAGAAACGCTTTTGAGTGGGTTAGGTGAATACTATGTAGATGGTGTTGATACTGATAAGGAATCTACAATTTTTAATTTCCTGTTTACTTCAACGATGGAGTACTCATTTTAGTAAAGCATACATCATCTTTTCTAAAAGCTGTCCGAATAATAAGAACATCTTTTTATGTTCTGACAGTCAGTTAATTGAAGCAATTCAAGTTGATCTAAAAAATGTATATCATATGAATGGGCTGTGCAGGATTTTTAATCCTGCACAGAAGGTTTTCGGATTTACAATCCGAAAGAGCTGGTTTACAAATTGAAAAAAAATGGTAAATTAGCTCTTCATGCAAGTACAATAGGAATGTATTTTACTCAAGAGTTCTTTGTGATCCAAACCCTTTAATTAAATTTATTAACCCAATGAAGTTTCCATCATTCTTGAAAGTATTGTCGAAATCTTTACCTAATGCTAAAGTTATAACTGTATTTTTAGCAAAAATGTAGTTTAAATTAGACGTCCATCGGTATGTACTTGGTACTGTATTATTGTTTATTATTGACCTGTATATAAACTCCGTACTTAAACTAAATGCACTACCTGGCTTCTGATAACTATATTGAAAGCCAGTATCAAAAGTTGTTATATCAGTCTTAGATAGTGTTCCTTGTGGTTCAACAATAGTTTTGTCTGGATTAAACAATATCCGCCATACAGCAAAAAAAGCCTGACCGTCGTTCACTTGATAGCCACCTGTCAGCCATGTACCTGATTTAAACATTTTCCCGTTTGAGAATTTAGATCCTTCAAAATCCCAAGCTAAACCACCCGCGAAATCAAGTTTAAACCCTGATCTTTGCAATGGTTTATTTTCAATCAATTTTTTCTCTCTTTCAATTCTTTCTTGCGTCTTTTTATCTGCTTCAATTTTTAGTGTGCTTGTTATTTGTTGGGCTTCGTTAATAAGTGAATTTCGTTCAGATTTCTCAGAATCTGACTTGTCTGATATTTTATCCAATCTAGCAATTTCGACTTGAACTTTAGCATACCTAGCATGAGCAGTTTCTAGTTTAGTTAATTCATCATTAAATATAGTTTGTTGACCTTTTAAGGCTTCAAATAGTTCATCTAAGTCATTGTCAACGAATGAACCTCTAAATAATGAAAATCTGAATCCGAATCCTAATTGAGAAGTAGAATCAATGTTACTTTTACTCTTCCAATTTCTTATTGAAGAAGAAATGGTAAGAGTTTGAATAAGGCTATTTTTATTAGAGTTGAAATCACTAAATGATACCTTTTCACCTTTTTTACCAAAAAGCCAAAAAGGTGTTATATCAACTGCGATATTATCAGGAATTGTACTGAAATTATTTGTAGAGTTCTGAGCTGACACCATAAATGCTGGTAAATCCGTCGGGCGTTGTACATCACTTGGTGATATACCTAAAAGATTAGCCGCTGGAGATACTGGCCCTCTGAGTAAGTTTAAATTTAATTTAGGGTCAGAGAATTGAGCCAAACTAGTGATAGTTGCGATAAAACATAAAAATAGTGTATTACGTAAGGCTCTTAACTTTTTCATCTGTTTAAATAGTTTAAAAACCGAAGAAAATATCAATTAGGTACTGAGCTGTTCCTCCACTTGGCGTAATTTGCCAAATAAGTTTATGGTTAAGCGTTGTAGGAACTCCTTCAATAGTTAAGCCTACACTTGATTCGTCAGAATTTTCATTTTTGTCTTCTACGCGTACAGTAATACGTAGTTTTTGTCCTACTACCGACTTGTTAGTCCCAATTTCTGTGCTTGGAGGATCATTACGGTTATTATATTCTGCTATCATTACTTGTCCAAGCTTAATTTCAATAAAAGCAGGTTGTCCAAATCCTATAAATAATGAAACTATAATAGGATTATCGGAGTTGTCTACTTTACATTCGTCAACTAGAGTTGTTCCTTTAATTAATGCCATTAGATTGATTATTAGAGTTTAATATTTGTTTAAATTTTAGTGAATTTATTTTGTATGGAAAAATATGCAGATGAAAATAATTCATTAATCAATTATAATAAGTCGGTTATTTTTTTAGTAAGGATGATATTTTTAAGTATTTAAATACTCTATCCATTCTTAAATTCATCAGTTATACCCGGTACTGTCGTTAAATCGAGTTCAAGCTTTGTTTTGCTATCGTCTGCTTCAGCACCAACAGTAAAAGCTCCATAAACCCAATTTAAACGTAATTCAGCTTTCCCATTTACTACAGAAATGATAGGGTCTTGATTCTTGAAACTGGGGTGAAGGTGAAACTGAACATTGCCTATCAAAGGGTTATTTTTGTCAGTAGCTTCAACAGTTAGAACTACAATGTAGAAAGACGGAATATAAGATGGTTGAATAATAGCACTAAGCTTTCTTCCATTTACTTCTGGTAAGCCACCCCATTTGCCTTTCTGAGGATCATCAGGGTTAGTTTTAGATTTTAAATCAACTATTTTATTTTTAAGAACTTTACTTTTAACTTCTTTAATATTTTCAATAGTTACTTTTCCTCCTCCTCCTGTATCAGCTGATTGTTCCTGTAATAAATTAGTTTGTGCTTTTAAGTTTTCTACGTCAGATTTTAGTAAATTTAATGAAATACTAAATCCTCCAAATCCTATACTCTGCAGGCGTGGAAGTAATGCTATAATCAGTAAGATACCTAAAGCCAACGCAAAAAATAAAAGTGCTTGTGAATAACCATCTTTTATGCATTCAGTACAAACTTTATCTAATGCAGGTGGATTTAAAGCAAGTGCTTCTTGTAAAGAAGTTTCATAAATTTTCTGAGATATATAAATTAAATTAATCCCAACGAATATGAAAAATCCTGATAAAATAAATAGTAATACTTGGGATATTAAATCTTTGTTTTTGGCTATCATAAATTTAATATTTATTGAATGATAAAAGATAATTACCCTTAATTCAAACAAGAAATGGTATTCAATGCTAAGCTCACTGAATAGTACTTGAAATGCACAGAATTATGCTAGCCGAGTAGCATTAAAAATTCTAGACAGAATGCTTTCGGATTGTAAATCCGAAAGGGCAAAGAGTTTAACTGTGATGTACTTATAAGTTTTATAATTGAAATTTTGATGGACTACGCTATCGTACTTTAAAATCTAATGGTGCATTTTATACTGCCAAATCAATTCTAAATTTCATTCATTTACAATACCCATTTATCAGTATATTCATTGAATGACAGCAATAACAAATAAAACAGACCCAGCAGGTGGCAGGCCTGTATATTTCAAAACCAATTCTTCCTCTCCGGTATCCGCAACACAGTTGCGAACAAACCGATCTAAAAAAAAGACCCTGGCCACGAACGAGCCAGAGTCTTTTTTTGAATTAAAATGGAAAACTGTAAACAGAAAAACTAATCTACGCATTCATCAGCGTTTCGATTTCGTCGGCATCTACTGGGATGGAGGCCATCATGTCGATGTTGCCGCCTTCCGTAATCAGAATGTTGTTTTCCAGACGGATGCCTAGTCCTTCTTCGGGAATGTAAATGCCTGGTTCGCAGGTAAAGACCATTCCGGGTTCGAAGCGACGGTATTTACTGCCTACATCGTGTACGTCAAGGCCCAGGAAGTGAGAGGTGCCGTGCATGAAGTATTTTTTGTAAGCCGGCCAATCAGGGTCCTGATTGTCAATGTCATGCTGACTGATCAGGCCCAGACCTTTCAGCTCGCTTTCCATGATTTTACCTACTTCGTAGTGATATTCATCCCAGAGGTTTCCGGGCACAAGCATCGCTGTGGCTTCTTTCATGACGCGATGAACAGCATCGTATACCTGACGCTGGCGGGGTGTATAACGACCCGAAACCGGAATGGAACGCGTTAAATCGGCATTGTAATTCGCGTATTCGGCAGCCACGTCTAGTAGGATAACCTCACCCGCTTTACATTGCTGATCGTTAGCCAGGTAGTGAAGTACACAGGCATTCGCTCCTGAAGCAATAATAGGCTCGTAAGCAAAGCCTTTGGACCGCTGACGAACGAATTCGTGTAATAATTCGGCTTCAATTTCAAATTCCCACACACCGGGCTTCACAAAGGAAAGCAAACGACGGAAGCCATCTTCGGTAATTCGCATGGCTTCCTGAAGCAGCGGAAGTTCTTCTTCCTGCTTAATGGCCCGAAGGTTATGCATCAACGGAGCCAGACGCTCGAATTTATGAAGAGGATACAGTGACTGATATTTTTGTACAAATCGAGCCTCACGAGTTTCCACTACGATGTCTGCCCGAGTATGTTCATTGGCATTCAGATAAATATGCTCGGCTTCAAAAATTAGGGTACGAATAATCGTATCAAACTGACGAGTCCAGTAAACGGTCTGAATACCAGATACTTCCCGAGCGTGTTCTTTCGTGTATTTATATCCTTCCCAAACGGCAATGTGCTCGTTGGTTTCTCTCAGGAAGAGAATTTCACGGTGTTTTTCATCGGGAGCATCGGGGAATAATACCACAATGCTTTCTTCCTGATCAATACCTGAGAGATAAAAGAGGTCGCTATTTTGACGCAGACGTAGCGTTCCATCGGCATTGGTCGGCAGAATGTCGTTGGAGTGAAAAATAGCAATAGATTTGGGTTTGAGCAGGTTACTTAAACGATGGCGATTACGGATAAATAGCTTGTTCGGAATGGGGTGATATTTCATGCGTTTAATTGATTTTCGCGTTCTGGTAAAAAATGACAGGATGAAGAAGCAGTGAGATATTACTTGCTAATCACGGTTCGATCATCAACAGTCTGCCAAAACCACCTGATGGCTTAGACACTATTTTTGGCAGTAGTAAATAATCTCCTTGCTGGGCAGGGCATAACGTTCCACTTTTTCGCGGGGCATTTCCAGCACAAAGCGATCCTCGCGAACGTTAAAACCACCTTTGGCTAACTCCTGACCATAATCTTGTCCGAAGAGCCGGAGGTGGTCATTTTGCCAAAAAATACGCTCGCGTTCTTTAGGATCGGTAATCGTCGGATCTTCGAAGGTATGAGGCTTAGACCAGTCCTGCGGCGATTGAATAATGGCCCAACCGCCGGGTTTCAGCACCCGGTGCAATTCCCGAGTGGCCTGATGGTAATCGTCAACGTGTTCGAGAACGTGGTTACAGAAGGCCACATCGAAGGTGTTATCAGGGAAAGGTATCTGGTGAATATCCATTTTTACCTTCGCCAGCGGACTTTCAATATCCGCTGTGATATAACCATCTCCGTGTATTTTCTCGAAACGTTCCATGAAGCAATGTTCCGGAGCTACGTGAAGTACTTTCTTTTTTCCCTGGAAAAAATCGGTTCTTTCTTTTAGGAACAGATACATGAGTCGGTGCCGCTCCAGAGCCAGACAATTAGGGCACAGAGCGTTGGCTCTCGACTGTAAACGTCCGTAGGGTAAGAAACGACGAAAGGTTTTGCCACAAACGGGACATTCCTTGTCGTTTCCACGTAAGAAAAAAGCAGTGATTTTCAGGGGAATATAACTAACCCGTTGTAAAACGGGGCGGGGTACTGTACGAAGAACTAAGGAGATTAATCGCTTCACTTAATGAAATGCTAAGAGTGATAGTCGGCAAAGATAAGACATCTGCGTTATCTGCGGATGTTTGACTGGCTGGCAAATAAAAAAGGGTAGAGCCACGCTCTACCCTTAGGTCTATAACGAATGGAAGGCTTATAACTCCCGAATCCAGATGTTGCGGAAGCTTACGGCATTGCCATGATCCTGTAAACTGATGGGGCCTTTGCCGTGAGGGACATTTTTAGGAGCTCCAATGTATTCCGTTGAACCCTGAATTTTCGTGTGGTTCTGTACAACAATGCCGTTGAAAATTACCGTTACGTAAGGAGGGGTCTCCACGCCACCATTCTGGTTAAAGCGGGGGGCCGTATAAATAATATCGTAGGTATTCCATTCACCCATCGGACGAATAGGGTTAATCATCGGAGCCGTTTGTTTGTAAATCGACCCGGCCTGACCGTTACGATAGGAGCGGTTCTGGTAGCTATTCAGCACCTGAACTTCATACATACCCTGCATGAAAATACCGCTGTTTCCTTTACCCTGACTTTTTAGTGTTTCGGGTTCGTTAGGCGAACGCCATTCGATGTGGAGTTGGTAATCCTGGAAATCCTGCTTGGTGGAGATATTACCGGCACCTTTCACAACCGTAAAAGCACCGTCTTTTACTTCCCACTTGGCGGGGCTGCCATCTTTTACAGAAACCCAGTTATCCAGATTTTTACCATCAAAGAGAACAATGGCGTCGGATGGGGGAATACCGTAAGCTTTTCCGGGAGTTACCGTTGGAATTTCGGGGTCCCAGAACTCAGTTTCTTCAGGTTTAACGAGGTAGTTTTTCTTGACAGCTCGTTGGTCCTGGGCTGAAACATAACCCAGGGCAGTTAATGATAAACACAGCGAGAGTGTTAGCTTTTGAGCGATCTGCATTGGTCAATACAAAATTTGAAAGTAAGATTGTGGCTGGAAATTACGCCAACAGATTCGTATATAGCTAATTTTTCAAAAAAAAAGGATTTTTTGGTACATTTTTGGTATAAAAATATAAAAATTCGGTTATATACGATAGGCCTGTTCAGAAACAGAAAACGTTTAAGCAGCGATAAGCTTAGTAGGAATTAAAAAAGTTAGGGTTCTGTTTTGATGGATCATACGATCCTCCTGGTACTCATAAATATGTCCTTAAGGTTATGAAAGTTATTGAAAATAAAAAGGCACCCGGAAGGCAACTCGTCAAGCACATGAGTTTGCGGACCAAGTGGATTTTGCTGTCTGTTTTTAGTATGATTTTATCCAGCTATGGGATCATAGTGCTGGTTCGGGCGGTTTGGCTTCAGGCGGCGGGGGAGGTCTTTAACCGCTGGTTTCTGTTGGGAATTTATGCCCTGGTATTGATGATTACCGGGTTTATCATGTACGGAAACGCGTTGCGAATTCGTACCCGGATGGACACCCGACGGGAGATGCGTCGTTTTATTCGAAAAAATCGGCGATTGTTTGCCAAACCCAAGGCGATGATCGTCAAGAAGAAAACGCAACGGACCAAGCAACAAAACCCGGATAAGGAGAAACCTAAAGAAGCTACAAAAGAAAACCCTGCTAAACAATCGTAGCAGGGTTCCAGAAAATTAAGTTAACCATTGTGTTAACTACTTATTTCTTTTCGAAAGAAGCTTTGATTGCTTCTACGTCTACTTTCTTGATAGTAGGTTTCAGTGTAAGGCGTTTGATCGTCGTTACTTTGTTATTCGCGATAGCCTTATTTCTGCGATCCTTGCGTTTCAGTTGTGATACACCCATGATTTTGGAAGTTTGGTATTACTGGTTACCGGTTCGAGTAATCCAGGAATACCTGATTCTCATACTCAGAACCTAAAATGAGCCGCAAAAATACTGGTTTTTCGGCAAATGTCAAATCTCATTCCTCCGAAATATCAAGGAAATTTAGATTAATACGGAAGTAAAGGGCTTTCCCTACTATTTTTGCAGCATCAAATCATTCATTTAGCTTTTATTCGGGAGATTTCCCCTGCTTCCGGCATCCATACCATCATGAGTATACAAAAACCCAGCCTTCCCCGAGGGACCCGCGATTTTGGTCCAGAGCAGATGGTGAAGCGGAATTTTATCTTTGATACCATCCGTCGTACGTTTCAGAAATATGGTTTTCAGCCGCTGGAAACACCCACGCTGGAAAATCTCTCGGTGCTGATGGGTAAATACGGCGAAGAAGGCGACCAACTGTTATTTAAAGTACTGAATTCGGGTAATTTTTCTGAAAAAATTCAGCCTTCCGATCTGGAAGAAGGCTATAAGAAGTTAACTCCAAAAATTGCCGAGAAAGGCCTGCGTTATGACCTGACGGTGCCCTTTGCCCGTTACGTGGTGATGAATCGGGGTGAGTTAACCTTTCCTTTTAAACGTTACCAATTACAGCCCGTCTGGCGGGCCGACCGTCCGCAAAAAGGACGTTACCGGGAGTTTTATCAGTGTGATGCTGACATTGTAGGTACGGATTCCTTGCTTTGCGAAGCCGAGATCGTAGCGATGTTGCACGAAATTTTTCAGGGACTTTCCATCGAAAACTTCACGATCAAGATTAACAACCGTAAAATTCTAAGTGGAATTGCGGAAGTAATTGGCGTAGCTGGCATGGAAACGACTTTGTTCGTGGCGATTGATAAACTGGATAAGGTAGGTAAAGAAAAGGTAGAGGAAGAGTTGCGGGAAAGAGGAATTTCAAACGATTCGATCGATAAACTGCAACCTCTATTCAGCAGCCTGACTTCTAATGAAGAAACTTTTGCCAGTTTGAAAAGCTGGTTGCAAAGCTCTGAGGTAGGAATGAAAGGCGTGCAGGAACTGGAAACGCTATGGCAGATGGTTCGCACGATGGGGCTCCCGGAAAACCAGATTCAACTCGATATTACCCTGGCTCGGGGGTTAAGTTATTACACCGGAGCTATTTTCGAAGTAAAAGCCAATGGCGTTCAGATAGGTAGTATCTCAGGCGGAGGGCGTTACGATAACCTGACGGCTGCTTTTGGCGTGCCTAATCTGTCGGGCGTTGGTATTTCGCTGGGAGTAGACCGGATTTATGATGTGATGGAAGAACTGAAACTCTTCCCCGAGAATCAACGTGTAACGACGAAGGTTCTTTTCACTAATTTCGACGCTCAGGCAGAGATGTATTCATTGCCTTTATTACAAAAAGCTCGTCAGGCAGGTATCAATGCCGAATTATACCCTGATTCTGCCAAGCTTAAAAAACAGCTTGATTACGCCGACCGTAAGAAAATTCCTTTTGTGGTATTAATCGGTTCAACCGAAATGGAAACGGGGGAGTTAACCCTAAAAAATATGACTACTGGTGAGCAACAGAAAGTTACCGCCGAAGCATTGATTGAGTTATTGAAGTAAGGTTATTTTATAGCTAAAGTAAAGAAGCGGGACTTGAGAAAGTCCCGCTTCTTTACTTATAAAAATTAGTGTAAATATTTATTAGAGGCATTTGATCAAAGCATTCTCAGCAATCATTATTTCTGCTAAGAAGAACGAATCAGGAAAATTATCATAATTGAGCAGGCACTTGTTCTACTACGAGCGAATCTGGTTGCTTTTTCAGAAGTGTTTTATACTTAAGAATAGGCTTTTCTACGAAATTCCAAGATAACCACGCTAAAGGGACAGCCAAGGCGTAGGCCAGTAAAATCTGTTGGTAAACTTCTAGCGAAGAACCCCAAAACACAACAATCATCTGTTGAATAGGGAATGAGTAAATATAAATGCCATAAGAGAGATCCCCATTATTGCCAAAACTATTTAAAAAACCTTTTATGGAAGATAAGTACATAACTAGGTAAGATAAGCTAAAATAACGAACCCAATTAATGGCAACTAAAGGAAAATAACCTTTTATTGAAGCAAGGGGATACATCCCTAACCATACTACTAAAGCAAAAACCGCTCCCCATTTATTTAATGAAATCAAGTCTTTATGAATATAGAATAACATTCCCAAAGCAAAATAGATACCAAAATTTATAGTATGATATAAAGACAAATTAATAAAAGGAATTAAGCGACTTTCTGAAAAGTATTCACTAAAAATACAGTAGCAAATGAAAAATACCACAAAGGTAGTTGTGAATAAACGCCATCGATTTCGGAAAAGAAAAGCAGCAATAATGACAAAAATGTACATAGTAAACTCATAAGCCAAGGTCCATAATGAACCATTGGCTTCTAAATGAGCATTGTGGGTAAAGACGCCCGGTAATACAGTCGGAGCGAATGGGAATAACTTTATATTTTTGAAATAGCGATAGGTATTTCTATTGGTAAGATACTGATAAATAGATTCTTCCGTGCAAATGGTGCCAATAATAAATACCGTAAAAAAGAGAGATACGGCTAAGCCAGGGAAAATTCTAATTACTCGTTTAAGTAAGTAAGACCACTCTGAATCGCTGGTAACTTTGCTTTGAAGAATGCAATATCCACTAATAACAAAAAATGTGTAGACTGCAATTTGTCCGGTAGGAAATAAACCAAGACTTTTAGTTTCTAAAATATCTGGAAGGCCGTTTAAATTATAGCCATGTCCTATAATGACAGAAGATGCCGCCATAAATCTCATAAAATGAAAATTATTGGCAGAGTAGCTAGGGTAAAGATTATTCATAGGATGAAGGATAACGAATTATAGAATATAAATCTATTAAGAAAGAAATACAAACCTATCAAAATATATACTATATAAAGCATTTTAACGAAAGATTAAAAGTAGTTTTAAATATTTAATTCCTGTTCAAGGTTTAGATCGTAACTTTAAAATATGAAAGGCATACAGATAGGGGTAAGTTTTCAGCTGAAAACTTACCCCTATCTGTATGCCTTTCGCCGTTAATTCTTCCGCTGCTAGCAATCAGAGAATAATAGATTTATTAGCTAGCTTAAAAGATTACATCATCTGGAATGAGATATAGGTAGTCTCTACTACCTATATAAAATAGAGAAACCATGTGTTTGTCTATTTCTACGTTAGATAGTTCATTTATCTACCGAGCCTCCACATCAAAGCAAAAGGGCACCTAATCATCAGGTGCCCTTTTACTTTTCCTCTGCCAGCGTAACCCGGCCAGCTTTTTTGCTGGCAGCCATAACGTATTTCCCTTTCCCTGTTATCCAGAGCGAAGCGAAGGAACTTATGTGAATTTACGAACCTACTTGGTTTTAAGGGAACGTTAACAAACTCAGAACCGCTCCATTCTACAGAAGGTCTCTCACTTCGTTCAATATGACACTTAGGAGAAATTACTATTTGCAATCACTGGAGCGAGATGGAATCTCGCTCCAGTGATAAGGCAGGTTCCTACCTGCCGTTATCCCTCAAGCCTGCCACACAGCGAAGGGAGGGACCCAATCCCTCAAAGTTTCAAAAGCCACGATTATATATTTTAAATCCTCGCTTAAATTTGAGAAAAAGCGACGGGCTCCAGAAATACGCGTTGAATTCTGGACACCGTATTGGCGTATTCGGGAAGACCGGAGATTCGTTTCCAGTCGGCATCGTTACCGAATTTCTTCCAGTTAGCGTCCCTTACTTCCATGGATGGAAAGGTTAGTAAGTACGTCAGACAAGGCAGGGAATCGCCAATTTTCACTTCACCAAAAAATACGGGCGTTAATCCTACCTTATTAAAGACCTGAATCTCAGCGTCGTTGAACATTGCAATTTTGCGGCGAACGGCGTCTTGGCTAAAGCCCTCATAGGTTCTTAATTCAAAAATCCGACTTTCGTTTTTAGGCACAGCCAGTTGGGGAAATCCCGAAAAAGCCTGCATGAAAGAAGATTTATAACGAGCGTAAGAGGCTCGGTCAGGTAACAAATTCCGGTAGCTTTCGCTGGCTTTCTGGTACTCCGAATCCTGAGATAAGCGACTATTTACTTCAGCAAAAGCGTTGATTGAAGGGTAGGGAATTAGCACGTATAAAAGTGGGGGTTCGCCTTTTCCTAATTCCCGAAACACGCCCACATTTTTAATTCCCTGGCGGTTAAGGGCTGGCACCAGGGCCGACTTTAGATAATTTTCCTGAGCATTCCCTTTCAGTTCGTAAACCCGTAATTCGAAATAACTTGTGGTGTCAGCGGAAGTAGAAAAAGGTTCTGCCACGGCAGCAGTACCCGCCATTAGTGTAGACGAGACGAAAGTCCGACGATTCATGAATGTGTAGAGGTTATTGATTTATTCGATCAAATATAATAGACAAAAATCCCGTCAGTAATGATTCTGACGGGATTTTTGAAAAGGTATTAACGATTTAGATCGTAAGAATGATCTTTCCAATGTGTCCACCCTCTTCCATATACGTATGAGCTTCAGCAGCCTGTTCCAGTGGAAAAGTTTTGGAAACGTGCGTTTTCAACTTCCCCTGAGCCACCAGCGGCCAGACCCGCATTTCCACATCGGCAGTTAACTGGGCCTTGAAATCGTCGGTACGGGGCGAAAGTGTGCTGCCGGTTAGGCTCAGCCGTTTCGTCATAATATCCATGATGTTAATCGTGGATTTGACGCCTTCCATTCCCGCCAGCCAGCAGAGGCGACCTTCCGGTTTAAGAATTCGCAGGTGTTTAGCCGTGTAATCGCCACCAATGTAATCCAGAATTGCGTCAACACCGATGGGAGCTAGCTCCTTTTCAAAATCCTGGGTTTTATAGTTGATGCAACGCTCGGCTCCCCAGCTTTGGGCAAAGGCACATTTTTCGTCGGACCCTGCTGTGGCAAACACCCGAACGCCAAAGGCCCGAGCTAATTGAATAGCCGTTAAGCCAATGCCGCTGGTACCTCCCTGAATGAGCAGGGTTTCTCCCGTTTGTACCCGCATTCGCTGGAAAACATTACTCCAGACGGTTAATACGGTTTCGGGTAAGCCCGCCGCTTCTATCATCGAGACGTTTTCGGGAATGGGTAAGCAATGACGGAAATCGGCTACGGCATACTCAGCGTAACCCCCGCCACGAATCAGGGCACACGCCCGATCCCCTTTCTTCCAGTGGGTTACTTTCGGCCCGCAGGCACAGATCGTTCCGGCTACTTCCAGACCCAGAATTTCTGGAGTATCTTCTGGCTTGCCGTACTTACCCTGCCGCATCATAACGTCGGCCCGGTTGAGGCCCGCCGCTTCTACTTTAATAACTACCTGATTTTCGACGGGTTGTGGCGAAGGGCGTTCGGCTAGTTGCAATACTTCCGGGCCACCAGCTTGGGTAACTATGATTGCTTTCATGGGTAAAGAGGTTTAAGATAACACACGAATGGTCACGAGTAACTGGCCTACATGTCGCATGGTATGCTCTGCCGAATGAACATAAAGACCAAGTACGGTAGAAGGCAACTGAGCCCGGCCCACGCCACGTACCTGGGTCAGTTGATCGGGATGGGTCTGGCGAAGTTGTTCCAACGCTTTTTCTACCTGAGTATTAAAACGCTGCACCAGCTCTTCCGTACGTACATCGGTTGCCAGGCCTTCAGCCCTGAGGTATTCCAGTTGCGTTTCCGTAAGGGCTTCGCCGCGAGCATAGGTGTACAGGCGATCAAGAACGCCCGTCAGGTGTTGCAGGTGAAAACCGGGTGAAGCCAGTTCAGAAGGACGCTCCCAGAGACGAACCGAAGGAAAATCCTGGGTGAGTTCAGCTAGTTCTTCCCGAGCCTGAAGCAAGGCATGAGCTACAGGCTGTAATAAAATGGGCATATCGGGTAGGGGACCGCGTAACCACACTTCACGTTTTTCTGCCATGATATTTTAATCTAGTTTATGTGTTAGATGGGTTAGAGAGGTTTTGAAGTTTTCTTTCAAACATAAAATCAATTCCACGGGTTAGCCCCGGCGGTTGGTACTCGTGTTTTGGTTAGTAAACGGTATAGAAGAACGTTTCCAGCAGTCCTCATCAACGATACATCATTATCTAAATTAGTTTGCCGCTGAAATTTATCGACTAAAAGTTCATCATTCTTATGAAAAAGCAATTGCTTTGGTGGGGAGCGGGGGTCTTATTGAGCAGTACAGCCCTGGCTCAATCCACTAAAAATAAGCTCGAAGAAGCTCATCAATTTGGGAAATATCAACCCGTGGGCCTGGCTATCTCAAAGGAGGGCCGAACCTTTGTAACGTTCCCCAAATGGTCCAATGATTATAAAAATGCCTTGATTGAAATTAAGGCTGACGGCTCGGAAGTGCCCTATCCCAATCAGGAGTGGAATACCTGGGATACTACGCATGTACAGGATCGTTTCGTCAGCTTACAGGCAGTTTTCATTGATGATACCAACACTTTATGGGCTTTAGATCCAGCCAATCCTGATTTTGGAAAGTCGATTGCGGAGGGAATCAAGCTATTGAAAATTAACCTGGCTACGAACCAGATTGAACGCATTTATCGATTTGAAGATTTGCCCCGTAGCAAAACCGGACTTAATGATTTGAATGTCGATACCAAACGGAATCTGGCGTATTTATCTGATCCTAGCCGGGCAGCCCTTGTGGTGCTGGATTTAAAAACGGGCAAAAGCCGAACGCTACTGGAAAAAGACGCTTCAACCACGGCCGACCCTACTTATCATTTGCACATTGATGGCATTGAAGTAAAAGATCAGTCAGGAAAGCCTTTCAGTAGTAACGTGAATGGCATTGCTCTGGCGGGCGAATACTTCTATTACCGACCCATCACGCAAACCAAATTATTCCGAATTCCAACGGCGGCTCTGGCGGATGCTTCGTTATCGGCGGAGCAGTTGAAAGCTAAAGTAGAGACCGTAGGTGTGGCAGGAATTTCCCATGGTATGTTTGCGGACAAAGCGGGAAATGTTTACATGGGTGATTCGGAAAAGAAAACGCTGCATCGGTATAATGCCAAACGCAAGCAATTCGAAACGCTTGTTCAGGACGATCGGTTGTTATGGCCCGATAGCTATGCTATTGGCCCGGATGGCTATTTATACGTTACCGCAGCTCAGTATCAGCGATTAGCAAAGTTTAATGAAGGAAAGAATAAAGTAGAGTATCCTTTTCGGATGTACAAGCTAAAATTATAGCCAGTAAATAATAAAAGCCCTGAATAGTTGAGATTCAGGGCTTTTATTATTTATGTCAGAAAAGGAAATTAACGGCTACCACCGAAGAGTTTTGAAACAACCCAGATCACCAGAGCAACGCCCAAAACGACCAGGATGATACCGCTCCAAACACCGGCTTTAAAAATACCTTTAATGGCTTCGCAACTGGTTAAACTTACCATTAAGGTTGCGAGAATAACGTAGATAGACAGGCGAGAGTTTTGTAATGTTTTCATAAGGGTAAAGGGATATGTGAACAAGAAGTTAATGAAATATATACGTTAAAAATCCATTCCAGTTTATAAGAGAAAAGAGATTATTCCCCTTTACTGACTTCTGAGGCCAGTTTCAGCACCAGATCGCCATCTTCCTGTTTAATAACCAAAGCCGGATTGTCATCTGTGCCGTGTCGGGTTATTTTCTCGCCTTTGATGGTCTTTTCATACGTTTCTTTATGTACGGAATCAATCGTTCCGTGAGCCTTCCCATTTCCCCACTTCCAGCTTACTTTATCTCCTTTTTTCATTGGTCTTATTATTTGTTTAAAAACTAAGTACTAATAAATCATTCCAGTAATTATTAAATGATGAATGAATCCATTCCATTGATCCTGACGGTCAAGCTAGACCCAATGTCACAGACGTATTTTGATGACCTACGAAAAAGATATTTTCCAGTAGAAAAGAACTATCTGAATGCTCATTTATCCTTATTTCATCAGTTACCGAATGCTGACCCTGGCATAGAGGATACTTTACTTAAGGTCACCCAAAGAGAAGCCTTCGAAATGCAGGTGAGTGAAGTAAAAATGATTGGCAAAGGAGTTGCCTTTCGAGTGGAAAGTAATACGCTCAAAACTTTACATAAACAGCTTCAGAAAAGTTGGAAGGAATTTCTGATTCCACAGGATCAGCAAGGGTTATGGCCGCATATTACCGTGCAGAATAAAGTAAGCCCGGAAGAAGCGAAGCAACTGGCTGCTCAATTAGAGGAGACCTTTGAGCCTTTTGCGATTACTGCTCAGGGGTTAATCTTGTGGGAATACCATCAGGGGCCTTGGAAGTTCCTGAAGGAATTTGCGTTTAAATAAGAGCGATTATGGATCGGCGTGGTTATCAAGTAGAGACGCGACTTCATCGCGTCTGGCCGGTCGATGAAAATAATGTAGAATAATAAAACGGTCTCATACCGATTCGCCGTGGTTGGTGTCCTCACCAACCACTATAGTTTTATTGAGGGCTGGTGAGGACACCAGCCAGGGTGGGAGGTGACTAGCCAGGGTGGGAGCGTCTAGTCGGGCGATGAAAAATAATGTAGAGGTAATAAAAACCGCCTCTTACCCAGACGCGATGAAGTCGCGTCTCTACATTTCTGGGGTGTTCCCGCAGTCGCTCGGCTCTGCCGAGTGACGAAATAACGATAGGCCTCTGGCCGGGTGGTATTGAAATAGATTGGGATAAGATCAGCATTTAATTACCTGGGCTTTTTTGAGTCAGACGGCCAGATGCCTACAGCCAGGTCGTCACTCGGCTAGAGCCGAGCGACTGCAATTAGGAAAAATACTGTAGCGAAGCGATGAAGTCGCTTCGCTACAGTATTTTTCATCTGGGAGGTTAACAAACAAAAATCCCTTCGTTTTACAAAAAACGAAGGGATTTTTAGAGAAACATCGTTAAGGATTAGTCGACCACAGACCGGCTTCTTTCACGAACGTCCGTCGATTGAGTTTCAGGTGAGCAATGACCAGCTCTGCCAGATCTTCGGCCTGCATTACCTTTTCAGGATTACCATCTGTCAAATTCAATTCGATAGCCATGTCAGTAGCAATCGTGCTTGGCGTTAAAGCCGTCACACGGATGTTATGCTTGCGAACTTCCTGCATTAACGATTCCGTTAGGCCCAGAACGGCAAATTTTGAAGCACTGTAGGCACTCGTTGCTGCTGCTCCCCGTTGACCTGCGGTAGAAGAAATGTTAATAATGTCACCGGACTTACGCTCAATCATGCCGGGTAATACGGCTCGCGTTGCGTAATAAACGCCCATCAGGTTTACCTGAATAATGTTTTCCCAGGTTTCGGGTTCCAGTTCAAGAAATTTACCGAACGCAGCAATACCAGCGTTATTAATCAGAATATCAATCGCACCGAAGCTGTCTTGAATTTGATGGATCGCCATTTCTACCGAAGTGCGATCGCTGATATCAGCTGAAACTACGGCGGCCTGAACGCCCTGAGCTTTTACCTGTGCCGCTACAGCTTCCAGGTTAGCCGTATTGCGTCCCAGTAGAGCTACGTCAACGCCTTCAGCCGCTAAAGCCAATGCAATGGCTTTTCCGATTCCTTTGCCGGCTCCGGTAACCAGAGCCTTTTTTCCTTGTAATGATTGCATAACAACTGTTTTGAGTTTGAGCGGCCACCGCCGCGGTTTAGGGTTGTGAGTTTAGAGTTGTGAGTGTATTTTAATTTAACACACCATACTTCCTGTTTAGAAGTAATAATTCTCAAATAAAGATGGTTCCATAACTCTAAACACAAAACTCTAAACACAAAACTCTAAACCCTAAACGCAAGACGCTATTTCAACTCTTTCAGAATTTCCTCGATGGCTTTGTCGAGTTGGGGTTCTTTGCCGTCCAGACGGTCGGTGAAGGTTTGCCGCACGGTAATATCGGGCTGAACACCTTCACGCTCCAGGTTTTTACCATCGAGCGTATAACAACCCCAGGAAGGTAAGCGGTAGAATGAACCATCCACAAGACCTTTACCCGAGGTGAAGATAATCCAGCGATAGGTTTCCGTTCCGATCAGTTTGCCCAGTTTCAGAGCCTTGAAACCTGCGGAGGTCATTTCAGCATCACTCAGCGATTGCTCATTAATCAGCATCACGATGGGTTTACCCGACGGGCTAAAGTTGGGTTGAGGCGAGCGGGCACCGCCCCGGTATTGCCACTGTAAATAAGGACGCTGACTGAGGAAATTCAGAACCAGATCATGCACATTACCACCCGTATTATAACGTAAATCCATAATCAGAGCATCTTTCTGATTCCAGTCTCGGGTCATGTCAATGACGAATTTCTCGTATTCATCCATGCCCATATTCTTCATGTGAACGTAAGCGATTCGATTTTTGGATTTGGCATCGACGTACTTCTGATTCTGGTCAATCCATTCATCGTAAAGCTGTCCTACTAAGGCACCAGAACTTTCGGGGTGAACTTTTACCTCAATGGCCTTCCCGTTTCGCTCCAAAGTCAAGGTCATTTCCTGGTCCATGGATGGCTGCTGGAAGTAAAAATCACGGTTTTGTTTCGCGTCCACTTTTTCACCATTCACTTTTACCAGAATATCCCCGGGTTTAACATCCTTGTCCTGTTTATCCAGGGGTGAATCTTTGACAATGGCTTTAACCTGATACGGATTTTCATCTTCAAAAATCAAACCCGATGTTAGCGTGCGGGTCGAGTAGAAGTTCGTTTCTTCTGGACCAAAACTACTGAAGCCCGTGTGGGAAGAATTCAGCTCACCAAGCATGTCGTTCATCAACATCCGAAAGTCAGTACGGTTATTAGCTCTGGGAACGAAGGCTTCGTATTTCGTGCGAAGGCTTTTCCAGTCTACCCCGTGGAAGGTTTCGTTGTAGAAGTTTTCCTCTACGTTCGCCCAGGTTTCTTCAAACATCTGTTTGAATTCATCGGCGAAGTTTTTGCGAAAGGTATACTGAATGTCAATCTTATCAACCTTATTGGCATCCAGATTGAGTTTGTGAATATTGCCGCTTACAATCAGGTAATACTTGCCGGATGCTTCCAGGAAATCGGAAGCCCGCATAGTACCTTCGATCTTCTCAGTTTTAGTAGGAACGAAAGGCTCGAGGGTTGTTTTCCACCAGCTTGATCGGCCCTGATCGTGATTGGAACTGTAGAGAACGAAGGTTTTCGAGTCTTTCTGAATGACAATAGGGTCGTAAGCCGTGCCGAAATTCGGGCTGATTTGCTCCAGACGATCCATTAATCCTTCAAAATCAATAACAATCGGCTCCGTCTTTTTGGCTTCTTCTTTTTTCTTAGGCTCTTCTTTGGGCTTGGTTTCTTCTTTCGTTTTCTTGTCCGTCGTTTTAGAAGAATCCGTCTTCGTTTCCTTTTTATCGTCCTTTTTGAAAAGCTCGTCAAACTTATCAGAACGGTAAGGAGCCTCAATTTTGCTCAGAGCCATTCGATAAATGTGAGCGTCTTGCATGCCAAAAGGATAAGAGGGCTTGAGGCGATTGCTGGCAAAATAGATGTATTTTCCGTCGGGCGACCAGTAAGGCGACGCTTCCGTAACGCCCGTATTAGTCAGATTATACGTCTTGTTATCCGCAAATTTGTAGATGAAAATGTCCTGCTCGAAGTTTCGGTGTGAAGTGAAAACGATGTATTCATCGTTGGGTGAAAACATGGGCGAAGAATCCTGGAAGGCCCAGATTTCTTCTTTCGAAACCAGCGTTTTAGACGTGAATGTTTTTAAATCCAGCAAGCGGACTTCGTCGCGACCGCTCAGGTAAACGGCTTTCGTCCGGTCTTTGTTAATGGAAAGATTACGGTTGCTGCGAAGGTCGTTAGTGAGAGCTTTTTCATCTCCATTACCATCGGCGGGAATGCTGAAGTAATTTTGGTAGCCATTCACGGTCTGGTTGAAAACCAGCGTGCGGTTATCCGAAAGCCACTTTACTTCCAGTACACGACCGTCAACCCGGGTATTGAGTTGCTTGACGTACTTTCCTTCCAGATCCGAAACGAATAACTTTCCGCGAGAGGAGAAAGCCATTTTTTTACCGTCGGGGGAAACGTCGAAAAAGTTAATATTTCCCTGCACGATAAAATCCTGAGCTTTGGGTAAGGTAAAGTTTCGGGAAATATTCAGTTTTACTTTTTCAGATTTCTTACTGGCAATATCGTAGGACCAGAGCTGGTAATCTCTCTCGAAAATAATTTTCTGCCCGTTTGCACTTACCTGCGGACGCTTCACTGATTCTTTGAAAGAGGTCAGAGCCGTTTTTTTGCCATTCACGAAGGTATACAGGTTATACTCCCCATTAGCTTCATCCGATACGAAATATACGTTGCCCGCTTTGTCAATGGTCGCCCACATATCCTTCCCGTTGTAATCCGTATAGCGTTTGTAGGCTTTTGTTTTACGGTTATACGACTGAATGTCAGGATTAAATTCCCCTTTATATCCTTTGCGATAAGCCTGGTTATCGCTTTCCCAGGTATCATTAAAGAATAATTCTCCCGAAGAAGGGTGCTCGGAAACGCTGTGAATGCGGTTGAAGTAATGCCCGAAAATGCGTTTGGGTGTGCCGCCGCTGGTGGAAATGGTATAAGCCGTCCCACCATTGAAGGCCGTTGATTCAAAGTAAATGGTTTTTGAATCCCAGCCCCAACTATCCATGACGTCGTTCCCGTCGTGAAAAGTTAATTGACGGATTTCACCCCCTTCGGCGGGCATGAGGTAAATGTCATTGTTCCCATACTGCGTTCCAGAGAAAGCCAGCCATTTGCCGTCGGGAGAAAAACGAGCCCGTGTCTCGCTACCCTGCATGGCGGTTAAGCGGGTGCTGATTCCGGTAGCCAGATCGGTTTTCCAGAGGTCGTTTTCGTACGTAAAAACTAACGTTTTAGCGTCGGGACTGATGGTAGGATAGGAGGTAAAGTAAACATCCTGAGCCTGTAGCTGAGAAAGCCCCGCTACGGCCAGGATCGCCGAGCATACAAGTTTCTTCATGTCAAGGGGGTATTGAAGTGTTTGTCGGAAAGATACAAAACAGAAGGCAGTCGTTGCACAGAAGAAAGGACTAATGGGTTATTTCTGGCGACAGGGTGACATTTGTTGTTCCTGTATGTCTGAATCCCCCGGATTTGTGGACGAACACAGGGTTGGTTGCATCCCTGTGGCAGCTGACTTATCGCCTGAATTCCCCGGATGAAAATCCGGGGCTATTCATATTTAACCCCGCTGGGGTTTTGGGCTTAGATTGGCTAGTCCGCGTTTATAACGCGGCTTCCTGAGAATGGCTTCTGCGACGCTTAGCGTTTTAAATGATTTACTAAGGCATCCGGGGCACAGTCGCAGATGAACTCCTAAAAAGTAGTAACAAAAAACGCTACCCGGTTTACAGGTAGCGTTTTTATTACTAATTATCTAGGGCTTATAAAGTCCGAACCTTGATGTTTTTCCAACGAACTTTAATACCTCCGCCATCGTGAATTTGCAGGGCGATGCTTCCCGCACGCGAACCAAACGCATCGTCAGTCATCGTTACCATTTCCTGACCATTGAGCCAGGAGGTTACCGTGTTCCCCTGTACCTTAATTTTCATCGTATTCCATTCGCCCATTTTCAGAGCTTTATCCTTAGTGGGGTCGGGTTTAATAAGCCAGCCGCGACCGTAAGATTCATAAATACCACCCGTCGAATGATTTGGGGGGGCCACTTCTACCTGCCAGCCAGATACTTTCGTTCCTTCGATGGACGAGTGAAAGAAAATGCCACTGTTGCCGTCCGCTTCCTGTAGAAACTGGGCTTCTACTTCAAAATCCTTGAACTGCTCTTCCGTAGCCAGGTAGCCGTATTGTTTGTCCGGGCCACTTTCGCAGATGAGTTCGCCGTTTTTCACGTACCACTTTTCGGTACCGTATACCTTCCAGCCCGTAAGATCTTTTCCATTAAAAAGTGACTTCCATTTTTCTTTCAATGGGCGTTCAGCCGACGCAACGAAGCTGAGACAAAATAAAGCAAGAATAAAAATAGGTGACGTACGCATGGAATAGAGAGTTAAGTTAAAATGTTTAATCTGAAATTATCCCTAAAAAAAGGAGAAGGCCCAATTTAGGGATCGAATGCGTGATCCCCAAATGCGGGCCTTCTCTTCATTGATTTGAAGATTATTATTCGATGGTAACTACCCAATCGTCCTGTTCAACCACCGTGCCTTCACTTAGAGCAATGGACGTGATTTTACCGGCAATCGGAGCGGCTACGATACTTTCCATTTTCATGGCTTCAATGACAAAGAGCGGTTGATTTTTCTTCACCTCTTCACCTTCTTTCACCTGAATACGGCTCAAGCGACCCTGAAGCGGAGCACCTACCTGTCCGGCTTTGGTTACTTTTTCATTTTGAGATTTCGTAGCCTTGAACGCATTATCCTTGATCGAAATCCGGCGGGCCTGACCGTTCAGATCAAACGTTACCGTACGGTGGCCTGTTTCGTCAGGTTCCGATACGTAAGACAGTTTGATCATGATCGTCTTTCCTTCCTGAATCGTTACCAGAATTTCCTCGTCCAGTTTCAGACCGTAGAAAAACGCTGGAGTGGGAAGCTTACTTACATCACCATAACGATCAGAAGCAACGTAGAAATCTTCGTAAACTTTCGGATACATTTTGTAACTCAGGTAATCCAGGAAAGCTCCGTCGTTACCCATGTAGAATTCGGCGTTCGGGAATTTCTTCTTGAATGCCGCGAAATCTTCTTCCAGGTCGAGTGGAGGTAAGCTATCGTTCGGACGGCCTTTGATGGGTTCTTCATCCCGTAAAACGATTTTCTGAAGCTCTTCGGGGAAACCGCCCACGGGTTGACCGAGTTCGCCTTTCAGGAATCCTTTAACAGATTCAGGGAAACTTAAGGAATCGCCACGAGTGAATACGTCTTCCGACGTCAGATTATTGGAGGTCATGAAAATAGCCATGTCGCCCACTACTTTAGACGACGGGGTCACCTTCACAATATCCCCAAACAACTGGTTCGCCGTGATGTAGTTTTTCTTCAGTATTTCAAATTTGTCACCAACGCCCAGTGAAATGGCTTGCTGACGAAGGTTTGAGAACTGACCGCCGGGTACTTCGTTTTCGTATACCTCAGCCGAGCCCGAACGCATACCACTTTCAAAGGGATAATAGTACTCCCGTACATCTTCCCAATACGTCGAATATTGATTCAGTAAAGGAAGGTCAATCGGATGTTCCCGCTCGTGTCCTTCCATCATCGCCACTACCGAGTTGAAGTTGGGCTGAGAAGTCAGACCAGACATCGCCGCAATGGAGCAATCAACCACGTCTACTCCTGCTTCAATTGCTTTTAGGTACGTAGCAGGCTGAATGGACGAAGTGTCATGCGTGTGTAAGTGCACGGGAATGCTAAGAACTTTCTTCAGTTCACTTACCAGAATCGAAGCCTGCTGAGGCTTCAGTAAGCCTGCCATGTCTTTGATACACAGCATGTGAGCCCCTAAATCTTCAAGCTGACGAGCCAGATCCAGGTAATACTGAAGTGAATATTTGTAATTGGGATTATTCTTGTATTGGAGGAAATCACCGGTGTAACAGATCGCTGCCTCGGCAATACCGCCCGTACGTTCCTGAACGGCTTTGATGGATACTTTCATCGCATCAATCCAGTTGAGCGAATCAAAAATGCGGAAGACATCCACTCCTGATTCCCAGGATTTTTCAACGAAAGTCTCAATTAAATTGTCTGGGTACGCTGAGTAGCCCACCGCGTTACTACCCCGGAATAGCATCTGGAGTAACATATTCGGCATGGCTTCGCGGAATTGACGCAGACGAGTCCAGGGGTTTTCATGAAGGAAACGCATGGAGACATCAAACGTGGCTCCACCCCAAACTTCCATGGAGAATAATTGGGGGAATGATTTCGCAAAACCGGAAGCCACTTCCAGCATATCGTCGGTACGAACCCGCGTAGCCAGCAGAGATTGATGACTGTCCCGGAAAGTCGTATCGGTGTATAAAATCGTATTATGTTCCTTTACCCATTCGGCGAATTTTGCAGGACCCATACGATTCAGGCGATCCTTGTTACCCAGAGGAAACTCGCTGAAAGGATCAACGGGAGGCACAATGGGAGTGCGGAATGTCTTCTCGTTTTTAATCTTTACATCGGGGTTTCCGTTCACGATTACTTCGCCCAGGTAACGTAGCAGCTTCGTCGAGCGATCCTGTGATTTGCGGAAATTGAAAAGCTCAGGAGAGTTGTCGATGAACTGCACCGTACACGCACCCGACTGGAACGTAGGGTGGGCAAGTACATTCTGAAGGAAAGGAATGTTGGTTTTTACCCCACGAATCCGGAATTCAACCAAAGCTCGTTCCAGACGTTGAATGGCTCCCTTGAACGTTCGTCCAGAGGAAGAAACCTTCACCAGCATTGAATCGAAGTAAGGAGAAATCTTCATGCCGGGGTATGTCGAACCTTCGTCCAGACGAATACCGAAACCAGCGGCGTTACGATAGGCGATGATCGTACCAAAATCAGGTTTGAATCCGTTGGCAGGATCTTCCGTCGTAATCCGACACTGAATGGCAAAGCCATCCATTTCGATATCTTCCTGTCCGTGCAGGTAAATACCATTGTCGGACAGTTTATAATTCATCGCTACCAGTAACTGGCTGCGAACCAGATCAATACCTGTAATTTCTTCGGTAATGGTGTGCTCTACCTGAATCCGGGGGTTTACCTCAATAAAGTAAATGTTTTCTTCTTTATCGACGAGGAACTCAACCGTACCCGCACAGGAGTAATTCACTGCTTTACCAATCGCAACGGCATATTCGTAGAGCTTCTCCCGGGTTTCCTGTTTCAGGTTTACCGAGGGAGCAATCTCTACTACTTTCTGGAAACGACGCTGAACCGAACAATCCCGCTCAAAGAGGTGAACCAGATTTCCGTGCTGATCGCCGAGTAACTGAACCTCAATGTGTTTGGGGTTTTCAATGAACTTCTCAATGAAGATGGTATCATCGCCAAAAGCATTTTTAGCTTCGTTACGAGCTTCGTTATAAGAACGCTCCAGCGATTCCGCATCCCGTACCACCCGCATGCCTCGACCGCCACCACCCGCGGCGGCTTTCAGCATCAGAGGATAGCCAATGCGTTCGGCTTCGGCCAGTACTTTCTCTGCGGGTTCGCCTTTGATTTTCGCATCCTGAATAACGGGCAAACCGGCCTTAATGGCAGTTTCCTTCGCAATTACCTTATCGCCCAGAGCCTGCATAGCTTCCGGCGATGGACCTACGAAAATGATATTTTCTTCCCGGCAACGAGTCGCCAGATAGGTATTCTCACTCAGGAAGCCATACCCAGGATGGATGGCGTCGATCTTCTTACGCTTAGCCAGAGCAATCAGCCCTTCTACATCAAGGTAAGGTTTCAGCGGATCTTCGTCACGACCAATCTGGTAAGCTTCGTCAGCCTTATATCGGTGAAGGGAATAACGGTCTTCATAGGTATAAACAGCAACGGTCTGTATGCCTAATTCCGTAGCGGCCCGCATGATGCGAATGGCAATTTCACCGCGGTTAGCTACCAGCAGGCGTTTAATTTTACGGACGTATTCAGGAGTCATGCAGTAATGAGGTTAAACAAAATAAGTCTATTACGTTTGGAGGCGAACCGCAGTTCACAGAATTTTCATACTAAAAACCTCTTGACTGCAAATATGCAAACTTGCCAAAAGAAATGCCGTATTCTTTGAGAATTTCTAAATGAAATTTGGCTAATCTTAAAAAATTCACAAGAACACTTGGTTATTTACAATACGGCTATACCTATCGGTCTATCCATAAAGGACAGACCTGGGCCAAAAGAACCATTCCCGCCAGACGGTAGGGCTATGCATTTCCCGAATGGATCTTTACATCTTTAATTGACTTAATAGCAGATGCTGGAAGATAAGTAAAACTGGAAGAAATTTATTAAAGGTGAGGTAAATCTTGCGGGATAAGCACAAAAAAGCCCCGTGTTATTTTGAACACGGGGCCGAAGTAGAGGGAAACGACTGCTTATTTATAAGGCAAACAGAACACCGATGGCAAAAAACAATCCACTTACAATATAAAATACTTTGGGTTGGACGCCTGGTACGTGTTCGGTACCAAGGGTAGCATCTTCGGGATTTCCTACGTTGTAGCGAACGGGTATTCTTGAACCTACCTGTAGAGGATTATTAAAACCTTCTTCGCCTAGAGCTAAAAACTGATGATTACCTACGTTGAATTTAACCTGAGGGAAGTGCAGGGGGTAATTTCCCATTTTATCATCCCGGTTGTATTTTTTAAATACTTCAACAACGACTCCTTCAGCCGTAGCTGACTGTTGTAACCATTGCTGGCGACGATTCGTAAAATAAAATCCAACGCCCAGGCAAAGAATAGCAATTCCGATGAAGGGTAACATAAATTCCGCACCAGGTTGAGTCATGCCCGGCGTGCGGGGTAGGGACA
Organism: Siphonobacter sp. SORGH_AS_1065; assembly: GCF_030818595.1. Lineage (NCBI taxonomy): Bacteria > Pseudomonadati > Bacteroidota > Cytophagia > Cytophagales > Cytophagaceae > Siphonobacter > Siphonobacter sp. SORGH_AS_1065. The sequence goes on along the minus strand of NZ_JAUTAM010000004.1, from coordinate 4,283,110 downwards.
TCGTAAGTATGTTGTTAAAAAACAAATTCATGGCTTTATACAAGATGATCGCTTCGAGTGCAAAAAGACACGGGTGATACTAGAAGTGTCTTTATTTTTTGACAAAAATCTTGTATTTATAGCAGATAATCAAATAGTTACAATGGCGTAATGCGTGTGAGGCAAGTGACAAAAAGAGGCATTTCGAATAGAAAAATGCAGTTTTAAGCAAAAACAGGTTTTCTAAATAGGATGCCAAACAAAATATTGTTCGATTTGTAGAAAAATACGTTTTAAAAGAGGGTAGAAAAAAAAATAAATAATTTTGGCCTGATTAATTGTACTATTCTTTGATAATGTTTTGTTACGGTCGGGTTTATGCATTAGCTGATCTAGGTATTTACACCCGAGCCAAATGATTTTTTAGTAGGTATTTGATTTTGTAAAATAATATTTGGCAAAGAATACTTGAAAAATAATTTACGCATTCATGAAAAAGGCACAAAAAAAGTCTGACCGAAGCCAGACTTTTCTGTTATGATCATAAAATTCGAATCCCCCAAAGGGCCGAATCTTAGTAGTGACGAGGGGAGTTGTAAGCAGCAAAAGCAGCTCCAACCAGCAGGGTGCCCAAAATTGCAGTAAGCGTATCTCCGAAGATCCAGAGAATCGCAGCTATTAATAAGAAACCACCTAATTGAGGAGCCTTTGCAGAAGAGGTTGATTCGCTATTTGATGACATGATGAAATTCTTTTTAGATATGGCACAAAAATAAAAGCTAAGGCCTAAACTGCCAAGTACTTTTTAAGGCTTTTGCTGCTTTTGTTCACGACGACGCTTCACCAGACGTACCGCAGTCATGATTAACACCGCAAAAATGATTAATCCGATAACTCCATAAATCCAGTCGAGAGCATTTTTCAAAACGACCAGAAAAACAATGGCGAAGAGTAAAACGGTGGCTACTTCGTTCCAGAGCCGCAACTGAATGGAGGTATGCCGAAAGTGGTCTTTCCGCAATTCGAGAATTAATTTCCGACAGTAAAAATGATAGGCAATGACCCCGGCAACGAAGGTTAACTTCAGGTGCATCCACGGTTGCTGAAGCCAGAAGGGGAATAAATAAAGCATCCAGCTTGCCGAAAGGATTGTTAACCACATGGCCGGAACCATGATGGCATTGAAGAGTAACTTCTCATTGCGTTTATATTCCGCAGAAAGAATGCCGCGAGCAGGCTCGGGCTTGGCATGGGCTTCGGTATGATAAACCAGGAGTCGGGGTAAATAAAACAGACCTGCAAACCAGCTCACCACAAAGATGATGTGCAATGATTTGAGATATTCGTATGGAAAAGGCATAATGTATTAATAAGAAGAATGATGGATGCGTAAATCCACTACAAATATAAAGCCCGCCAAGGGGTAGAAGGGTACGACGGGTAATAAATGCAGGGAGTTTGGATGATAAAAGTCATTGGAATGCCTGTGAAGGCGAGGGAGCTTTGTGTCGTAACGGTTAGTAATGCGAGAAGCCCTAAGAATGATGAACGAGTCCGAGTTAATCCAGAAATATGACGTGGCCGGGCCACGATACACGAGTTACCCAACGGTTCCCTTTTGGGACGTGGATACCTTTTCTGCCGAAATCTGGAAGCAGCGATTGCGGCAGCAGTTTCAAAACACTGGTGGTCAGGTAAGCCTGTATATTCACTTGCCCTATTGCGAAAGTCTGTGTACGTTCTGTGGATGTCACAAACGCATTACTAAAAATCACGGCGTCGAAAAAAGCTACCTGGAAGCTGTATTGAAGGAATGGCAATTATATCTGGATGAGCTGCCAAAACGTCCCAGCATTGCTGAAATTCATTTGGGGGGCGGCACACCCACCTTTTTTTCAGCCGAAAACCTACGTTGGTTTCTGGAGCAATTATTGATTGGAGGGGAGCTGGCAGAACACATTGACTTTGGCTTTGAGGGGCACCCCAATAATACAACGGCGGAGCATTTAACGGTTTTGCATCAACTGGGCTTTCGCCGGGTTAGCTTTGGCGTTCAGGATTATGACCTGCGGGTACAAAAAGCAATCCATCGAATTCAGCCTTTTGCGAATGTGGAGCGAGTTACCACGCAGGCTCGCAACATAGGGTATACATCGGTGAGCCATGATCTGGTCTATGGCTTGCCCTTTCAGACGATGGAAGGAGTAGAGGAAACCATCCGAAAAACCATCGCTCTGCGACCTGATCGTATCTCTTATTATTCCTACGCCCACGTTCCCTGGATCAAAGGAACCGGACAACGAGGGTTTCAGGATGAAAATATTCCGAAAGGAGCCGTCAAGAGGGCTTTTTATGAACGGGGCCGGGAGTTATTACTCGCAGCCGGTTATACCGAAATTGGAATGGATCACTTTGCCTTACCGCATGATCCGCTCTGTCAGGCGATGCAAGCGGGAACGCTACACCGAAATTTCATGGGGTATACCACGACTCGTTCAGAAGTGATGATTGGGCTGGGAGCTTCTTCCATTTCGGATTGCTGGACGGCTTTTGCCCAGAATGAAAAGGACATTGAGGCGTATATTGCCAAAGTCAGTGAAGGCATTTTGCCGCTTATCAAAGGGCATGCTCTGACCGACGAGGACTTAACAATCCGGCAGCAGATCCTTAACCTGATGTGCCGCTTTGAATCCCAGGGTATGCCTGCATCGCTGGAAATGCTTGAAGAGCTCAGGAATGACGGGCTGGTGACGTATAGTAAAGAACGTGTCGTGATTACTGAAAGGGGCCGAGCGTTTATTCGGAATATTTGCATGGCCTATGACAAAAAACTTAAAGAGCAGAGCAATGCCGAACGGCTCTTTTCCAGAACGGTGTAATGGCTTGAGTGAATGAAAATTCAAGAACCTAAAAGCTTATCTAAAAGGTAAGAGTTACATAATAAGGAAGTAAGCCCCTGCCCACTTTAGGGACCGTTGGAGGAAGCGTTTATGCAGCCATCGGTGATTGAAAGCGAAGGATCTTACTTGACCTCGGACAGGTTTCTGTTGGTAACTCGTTACTTCCCCGGATGAAATCCGGGGACACTGCGGGGACTGTTGGTATTTAAGTCCATTTCACACCAGTAGTAGAGTTTTTTCGGTTTGTTATGGAGCTACGGCTCTTTGTTCGTCCGCAACTGTGTCGCGGATGCCTGAGAAAAGTGTCTGCCACGCTCAGCATTACCAACGCTTTTTCATAAATCCGTTTTGGAAACGCAAACTAACGGAGGTAGGCTGTCTTTGGCACACTCGCAGTCGCTCGACTCTGCCGAGTGACCGCATATTTGTAGGCCTCTGGCCGTCTCAAGCAAAGAAATCTAGCAGGGAACGAAAGGCGTATTTCACTTGACAGGCTCGGAGGTAATGGCAAATAGGAGCCTGCTGTTAGGGTAGGAATGAGAGGAATCTCGCACCAGTGGTTTGGGGGATAGCAACGGAATTTATCTACGGCTCTCTTGAACAGAGAAATAGATCCATACTTTATCATTATCCTCTGTCATCCAGAGCGAAGCGAAGGATCTTATTCCCCTTTTCGAACGTATAGGGTTAAGAGAAAAGCGTTTGTAACGCCGAGCGTCGCAGACGCTTTCTTCAGCTATCCGCGACACAGTCGCGAACGAACGGAGTTCATTTATTCGCTAGGGTGACAAGCTTGAGGGATAACGTCAAGTTCCCACCTGCCGTTTTTGTAGGAACGAGATGGAATCTCGCATCAGTGGTGGAAATTAGCAACCCTCCCTCTGTCATCTCGAACGAAGGGAGAAACCTTGTGTAAAATGGGACGGTGTTAAGGCTAGTAACGTTTTCCCATGACCAGATAAGTTCGCAAGGATAAGTAAGGTCCTTCGCTTCGCTCTGGATGACAGGCTTGAGAGTAAACAAACGCCTTAAAACGACCTTCTCGAGCCGGGAGAAACCTACTTACTATTATTTAAATCTCATTTTAAACAGCTCCTACTGGCCTTATTTTTTTAGAGGTTATCGATTAAATGTAAGGCCCGTCATGTTTCGTTTTTTCTGTTTTTTTTTATTTTGCTTATGCTGGGCCACCGTTGGATGGACTCAGGAACTGGATGAGTTAGTCTTGCCAACCAAGGAATCTGTTCACACCATTGATACTACCTATATTAAATCCTTCGAACGGCAACTGGCGGCCCGGGTTTACCTTTCTCAAAAATACAGTCGCTTATTAATTAAAACGCCCTCTAGTAAAATAGCTTTCCATCCCAATTCAAGCCTTAATCTGGGGATAGGAGCTACGTATGAATCGGTTACGCTCAATCTGGCCTTAGGTTTTCCGTTTCTAAATCCTGAGCGTGGCCAGGGGAAATCAAAATACCTGGATTTGCAGTCGCACCTCTACAATAGGAACTGGGTAGCTGATATCTACGGCCAGTTTTACAAAGGATACTACCTTACCTCCCAAAGCCTGGCCGATAATATCTCGGAACCCTATTACCAACGCCCCGACGTATACCTTCGCATGGGTGGAGTATCGTATTATCGCCTGACGAACGGTAACCGCTTCTCCTACCAGGCAGCATTGGTTCAGAATGAATGGCAGAAAAAATCCGCTGGTACCTGGCTTTACGGAGCCGAAATTTTTTATGGAGCTATGGGCGGTGACAGTACCCTGGCTCCAACGGCTTATATCCATGATTTTAAGGTAAGTAAGATACGATTCTTTAAGCTGGGACCAGGGGGTGGTTATGCCTATACCTGGGTTATGAATCGCCATTTCTTTGTGACGGGCTCTTTGACTGCAAATCTGAATTTATCCATGAGTTCAGAGAATACGGGAAATGCATTCGGGAAGGTCAATGTTCATGTACGGCCTAACTTTAATTACCGGGCTTCCATTGGCTATAACTCTGAAAAATGGATGCTTAAGCTGTCGCTGGTGCAGTCGGACGTAAGCGTCAACGGAGCTTCTGATACTGAATATCTGGTTCGAACCGGTAACTATCGTTTCACGTATACCCGCCGCTTTCCTCCGGGTCGTAAGCTTAGGAATTTAGCGGACCAAAAACGTAAATTACTTGGGAATTAAGAATTATGTAGTTTTGAGTTTCCATTGACAAACGGGTTCTGGTAACCTTGGCCCTCTAAATCGTATCCCTATATGTTTGCAAAACTTACCTTAAGTACCGCCCTTTTAAGCCTAGTTCATATGTCAAACGCTCAGAAAACGGATGATTACCATCTGCTGGTAGGAACCTACACTCAGAAAGAAAGTGAAGGAATTTATGTGTATCATTTCAATACCAAAACCGGAGAATTTAGTCGCGAAAGTGTGGCCAAAGGGTTGAAAAACCCCTCTTTTCTGGCTATTTCTCCCGATCAGAAAAAGGTATATTCTGTTGGAGAAATGGACAACGGGGGAGCCGTATACGCCTTTTCGTTCGACAATGCTTCCGGGAAACTGGAAAAGCTCAGTACGGAATCGTCGGGGGGAGCGGGTCCCTGCCATATTGCCGTTGATAAGACCGGAAAGTGGGTGATGGTGGGTAACTACGGCGGCGGCAGTTTAAGCATCCTTCCGGTATTACCTACGGGCGGTGTTGGTGCTCCCTTGAAAACGATTCAACACGAAGGGTCGGGGCCGAATAAGCAACGCCAGGAGAAAGCTCACGTGCATTCCATCAATATTGCCGATAATAATCTGGATGTCTACGTACCTGACCTGGGGATCGACGAAGTTACGCATTACCAGCTCGACTCAAAAAATGGCACCCTTAAGGAAGCCAAGCCCACCCGCACCTCGCCCGGAGCGGGGCCTCGCCACTTTACTTTTCACCCCAGTCAGAAATTCGCTTATGTGATTAATGAGCTGGACATGACCGTCACGGCTTATAACTACAATAAGGATGGTTCATTATCGGATATCCAGACGATCTCAACCGTTCCGGCAGATTTCAAGGGGACGAATATTTGTGCCGATATTCATATTTCGCCCGATGGTAAATTTTTGTACGGATCCAATCGGGGCCATGACAGCATTGTCTGCTATTCTATTGATTCCAGCACGGGAAAACTGACTTTAGTCGAAATAACTCCCTCGGGAGGGAAACATCCCCGTAACTTTGCCATTGATCCCTCGGGTCGGCTGGTGTTGGTAGCCAACCGTGACACAGATAATATTGTCATTTTCAATCGCAATGCTCAGACGGGAAAATTAACGCCCACAGGTAAGGAAATTTCATTATCTATGCCCGTTTGTTTGAAGTTAATCCCGAAAAAATAAGAAATGATCATCAGCCCGATGTTGATTGATCCAATGTCGAGCTGACGGTCAATGCAATCACCTTTCTATTTCCCATTAAAAGCTACTATGGTTTTTCGTCTCATTCAACCGTCAGATAATAAGCGTCTGGCTGAAATTATTCGTTCAGGCATCGAAGAATTTGGGGTGCCGCTGGAAGGTACAGCTCACACTGATCCTACGACGGATGATTTGTACATGCTTTTTCGGAAATCGGGTTCCGTGTATTGGGTGGCAGAAGTAGACGGCCTGATTCTGGGTGGTTGTGGCATTTCGCCAACGCCGGGGTTACCTGATGGCTGTGCGGAGTTAGTGCGTTTCTTTTTAAGCCCCGAAGCTCGGGGAAAAGGCATTGGCAAGTACCTGATGCAACGGTGTTTTGAAACCGCCATTACCCTCGGTTACCGACAGTTATACCTGGAAACTTTTCCGGAAATGTCTTCGGCGGTAGGTATGTATGAGCACATGGGCTTTTACTACATTCCGCAGGCTCTGGGTAACTCCGGGCATTACAGTTGTACAATCTGGATGCTGAAAGATTTATAACGTTTTTTCGTACCAGTGGTGGCTCTGATTCTCGTAGTAAAAATCTTCGATGATCTGGAACCCCAGCTTTTCCATGATCCGGCAGGAGCCTGTATTTTCGACATCTGCGAACCCAACGAGTAAGGGGAGTTTCATTACCTCGAAGGCGTAGGTGCAACAGGCTTCGGCTGCTTCAAAGGCGTAGCCCTGTTGCCAGTAAGCCGGAAGAAGCCGATAGCCGAGATCATGGAAGTTTGTTTTTCCGTTCAGGACGCGATCATTCATAAATTTGAGTCCACACTAGCCCATAAAAGCTCCCGTTTCGCGGTGTTCTACCGCCCAGCGACCAATGCCGTTTTGAATATACTGAGCTCGAATGTATTCAATCATTGCTTGACTTTCTTCAATTGACTGGGACGGCTTTCCCAAGAATTTCATTACTTCTGGATTCGAATCTAGTTCAAAAAGGGCTAGGGCATCTTTCTGTTCCAGGTCTCTCAACGTTAATCGCGGGGTTTGTAAATGAACATTTACGGTCTGGTAGGGGCTAGGTATATGTAAAAAATCCCCATCCAAAGGACGAGGATTTATAAAATTATAGCGGCACCCAGGTGAATCGTTTACCTGAATTGGGCACTTTATGAGAGCACCTCGCTACTGTTGTTTGGCGGCGAAGCTAACAAGTACTGGTAGAAAAAGAAAAGTTTATTTAATTATTGACTTATCGGTGATTGATGAATAATCTTTAGCAGCGTCCGTCCAGGGCTCGGGACCTAACGCAAATGATAGTTGCTAAAACCTTCACCGATGTTATGGTTACTCAGGTTCCTGCATACCACGTTCGTCCAAGACTTTGTCGCAAATGGTTGAGGAAAGTGTCTGCAACGCTGAGCGTTACAAATGCTTTTTTCACAAATCCGCGTTGGAAAAGCGAACCAACAGAAACAATAGGGAATCTCGCACCAGTGGCTGAAATAGCACCCCTCCCTCTGTCATCTCGAACGAAGAGGGAGACCTTCTGAGGAATGGGGCGGGTTTAGTCAAGTTACGGCCTGACCTAACAAGCTCGAAAAGTTCAGAAGCTTCTTCGCTTCGCTCTGAATGACAGACGCTGATGATCAAGTAATGATTCTGAGATAAATATCAACACTAACCGTGTCCTCGCAGTGTCCCTGGATAAAATCCGGGGCTATCCAACCTGAGCCCATCCAGACTGGGTTTAATTTAGACTGGAGCTATTCATATTCAACCCTGCTAGGGTTGTTGTTAATAATGGTCTTCAGGAAACCCCGGAGGGGTTCAACACGGATAGCCCCAGGCTGGATAGCCCCGGATGAAATCCGGGGAAGTAATCTCCTCTGCTTCGCTCTTGATAACAGATCGATGCATAAACTTATTTTTAGACAGTCGCTTAAAACTAAGTTATTTCTTAGTTAGCTCCCGGATCACTTTCACTTCTTCGGCTTTGTAGGGGCTGCCGTCTTTTCGGAAAACTTCGTGAAACCAGAGTTTGGGCTCTTCACCACTCGGAATGGGTTCATCCCAGGCATAATAGGTATTGGTTTTTCCCTGAACTAAACCCCAGTTGATAGCTCCGACCTTATACTTTTTGAAAATGGGTAAACAGGTTTCGAACAAGCTGTTGTGCTTACGAGCCATGTATTCGGTGCAAATCATGGGGCGACCTAACTTCTGAAGTTCCAGAATCTGCTTCTCCAGATTATCCGCAGGTTTGTAATTGTGGAAGGAAATAATATCCGAATTGGCAAACATGAATTCGTTCGATAACGGATGCTCCGTCCACCAGCCCGAAGTGATAGGTTGCGTAGGTTTCGCCGCCCGTGCCCATTCAAATGATTTGATGAGCAGAGGCATGACCGCATCGTTATAGCCGTTGTTGGTGGGTTCGTTAAATAAATCCCAGCCCCAGACGCGTTGATCTTTTCCGAAGGCGGTAATTACGCCTTTCGTATAGGCTTCCAGACTGCCCCAGGTCCGGGAATCGAACATTCGTTTAGTGCCCGGTGCCCGCAGCCAGCCTGAGTTATGTACGCCGGGTTTCGGTTCGGGTTGTTTACCCGATTTCGGGTCGTCATTCCAGCAGGAATCAAAGAGCACAAACAGAATTTTGATCTGGTGTTTATCCGCGATGGTGAGGAATTCGTTCATGCGTTTTTTTAGTCCCTCGGGATCTTTCTCCCACAAGAGGTTATGCAAAAACACCCGCATGATGTTCATCCCGATGTCATGAGCCCAGCCCAGTTCTTTATCAATCGTTTTCGGGTCCCAGGTGTCTTCCTGCCAGAATTCCAACTGGTTGATAGCCGTGCTGGGTGTGAAGTTGGCTCCCACAGGCCAGGGCTGTCGGGCATACCATTCATTGGCTTTTTGAGCCGACCAGCGTCCCGGGATAACCTTTACGGGTTCGCCCGTGGTGGTTTGGGCCTGAGCAGTGCCCAGTAACAGAGAGAAGGTAAGGAGGGTAAGAAAATTACGGATCATAAGAGGTTTGAGGATTATGAATAACTGGTGTTAAGAAATAAAGATGAAGGTAGATGAAATCGCGGGTACTAAGTACTAAACGTGGGTTGGGTTACTATCACAAGTAGCGAATGCCTGGCAAAGGTATTCGAATAAATGCAAGCAGGACCAAGGACAAGTACGCGAGCTTTCCCCCTGAGTGACTGAAGCGATTAATGGAATAATTCACAGGATTAATAGACTTTGATTTCTGCATTGAAAAACTTATTCTTATAAAGGTTGAAAAAAATATATAAAAAATTATAAAACAGACTCGGGGTATCGCTCGCTCCACTTGTCAATATGCTCAGTTATCCCATTTATCCTCTGGCCCGACTAATCTATGTCATTACCTGTATCTACTCCGGGAATCCGTACCATCCCTGCCGCCCGATTGGTGGACTTCAATCCACGTAATCAGATGGGAAAAGATACGGAAGAATCGTTGCAGTTATTATTTAAGGAAAATCCCAAAAAGGGTTGTGAGGCACTGTTTAAGCAATATTATGCGGCCTTGTGCAGTCATTCGGTTCGGCTGGTATACTCGAAGGAAGTTGCTGAGGATATTGTTTCAGAAGTATTCTGCAAATTCTGGAGCGACCGGGTCTATGAAACAGTAACGACTTCATGTGTAGCGTATTTGTATCAGGCTGTTCGAAACCGCTCCTACAATTACCTCCGCTGGGAACTCCAGAAAGCTCGTCAAAGCACCGACTCCCATGAATTAGCCGTAGTGGCGTACGAGCCATCGCCCGCTGAAATGGTACAGTTTGACGAGCTTCAACGCAAAGTTGAGCAAACGATTGAGCAACTTCCCTCGCAGTGTAAGCGGGTTTTTCTGTTAAGCCGCTTTGAAAATCGCAAATATCAGGAAATCGCGGAAGAGCTTCAGATTAGCATTAAAACCGTCGAATCGCACATAAGCAAGGCCTTAGCTACCCTCCGTTTCGTTCTCAAAGACGAATGGATTGGGTGTGTTCTTCTTGCCCTGCTTACCCTTTAAGGTTTTTGTCCCATCTCTATCATTCGTTTCAACTTATGCAACCGATTACCCGCGTTCAATTGATGGACTACCATGCCGGGCGAGCTACGCCCCTGCAAGTTCGTCAGGTAGAAGAATGGCTTCAGCAGCCCGAGAATCGAAATCTATTTTACGAGACCCTTCATGAATGGGAAAGCGGAAATCTTCAGTATCAGGCTGATACCGAAGATGCTTTTAAGAAATATCAGGAGTTCATGGAGCAGGGCGTTCGTCCGGTTATCGTTGAAAAGAATCCTAATCATTTCTGGTCCTGGAAACCCTGGCTGGCCGCCGCTGCTGTGCTGGTGGTTTGCTCCGGCTGGTTTTTTCGGGACGAGCTTCAATATAAAAGCTACCAGACGGCTTACAGTGAAATAAAACCGGTGGTATTACCCGATGGAAGCCAGGTAATACTCAATGCCAATTCTACCCTCAAGTACCCACGATTTGATTTTGGAAACGGCCCCCGAAACGTAATCCTGAGCGGAGAAGCTCGCTTTTCGGTAGTACACACCAAAGACAACCGCCAGTTTGTAGTAAAGACCAACCGGAATCTGGATGTGGAAGTGGTAGGAACCGAGTTCGTAGTGTTTAACCGCAACCGGGGCACCCGAGTGGTATTAATGAAGGGAAAAGTACAGCTCAACTTTCAGGAGCAGGGGAGGAAGTTAACGATGAAACCTGGCGATCAGGTAACCTTAACTGCCGTGGGGGCTTACGAACTAAAAAAGCAGAGTAAACCCGAAACGCTGGCGGCCTGGACTCACCATCGGTACGTGTTTACGGATACTTCGCTGTCAGAAATCGCGGAGTTAATGAAGGAAAATTACGGCTTCGAAGTAAAAATTCCCGATCAAAATCTGGCAAAACGGCTGGTAACCGGAGATTTTGTTGCTAAAAACGGCAATGAATTACTGCACGTGCTGGAAGTAATGCTACGCCTCAAAATTGAGCGTACGGGTAAAACGATTACCCTAACCGAGAAAAACTAACACTACCTCTTGCATATATTATCTATGAAAAAATCACTACCCCTGTGTCTCTGGGCGGGTTTGGCGATGGCTCCGGGATTAGGGAGCTCCCAGACCTTTGCCCGAGCCGAAACCCTGCGGCAGGAAACGAAAAGTAAATTACCGGCGTATCGGTCGTTAAGGAAAGCCTTACAGGACATCAAAACGAATTATAAAGTTGATATTCTGTTTGAAAACCGCACGGTGGATCACGTATCTATCCCCATTGAACGGCTCAAAGGCCATGCGTCGGCTGAACAAGCATTAAAAGCCATTCTGACTCCGGTAGGGCTGAGCTTTCAGAAAATGAAGGAGAAGTCCTACATTATCATTCAGGAAGAAAAAAATGTACAGTCGGCTTCTCCCAATACGTCCTTTGTACTGCCGCCAATCAATGGGGTTTCGCCCCTGTTATCCCTGCGGCAAACCAACCCTGCGGCGGATATTCCGGTGCGGGGAACCGTGCGGGATGAAGCTACGGGCGAGGGCTTACCCGGCGTAAACGTGATTGTAAAAGGAACTTCCAAGGGAGCCACTACCGATGCAACCGGAGCGTTCCGGCTGGACGTTCCTGATGGAAATGCAATCCTGATTTTTTCTTCGGTAGGGTATCAATCGCAGGAGCTAGCAGTAGGATCACAAACGATTCTGAACATTACCCTGAAAAACAGCGATCAGGCTCTGAATGAAGTGGTAGTGGTGGGATACGGTGAGCAGAAGAAAGAGTCCATTACCGGGGCCATTTCAACCATTACCAGTAAAGATCTCGAAAAAGTACACGGGGGTTCGACGGTCAGTAGCGGCCTGGCGGGGAAGATTCCGGGGGTAACCTTTCGGATGAATGACGGTCGGCCCGGCTCTAGTGCCAATATCCAGATTCGGAACATGGGTAACCCTTTGTACGTAATCGACGGAATCCAGAAAGATGCGGGGCAGTTCAATAACATTTCACCCAACGACATTGAAAGTATTACCGTATTGAAGGATGCGTCGGCGGCCATTTACGGGGTTCGGGCGGCAAATGGTGTGATTGTGGTCACAACGAAACGCGGAAAAATGGGCAGCTCTAATACGATAAATGTTGATGCCTACACGGGTTTTCAAAACTGGACGCGTTTTCCGAAAACGACGAATGCCTATCAGTGGATGCTGGGAAAGGCCGATGCAGAAATGAACCAGTATGGACGTACCGACATCACGCAGGAAGAACTAAACAAGTGGCAGCAAGGCACGGAAACGGGGTATAAAAGCTTCGACTGGTTTAAGTACATTGTCAAGAGAAACGCTCCGCAGTATAACTTCAACATCAACGCAACGGGCGGTTCGGATAAAATCAATTACTACATCTCGGCGACGCATCTCTTCCAGAATTCAGTATTAGGCCGGGAATTTACTTTTAAACGAACCAATATTCAGAGTAACGTTGATGCCCAGATTACCAATTCTTTGAAAGTGGGCGTACAGATCAATGGTCGGATTGAAACGCGGGATAACCCCGGCGTTCCGGGGGCTGATGATTATTGGGCTCCTCGTTTTGCCTTGTTCCGTAATCGCCCTACCGAGCGTCCTTTTGCCAATGATAACCCGGAATATCTGAATGACATCGGGCATAACGATACCAACTGGGGCTTGTTAAATAAAAATAAATCAGGGTATTGGCGGGAAGACTGGCGGGTACTACAAACCAACTTCGTCGGCGAGTATCGGTCACCCATCAAAGGATTGACGGCAAAAGCCACGTATTCGTATTACTTCGCGGATCGCCTGATGAACGGACACGAGTACACGTACGATGCCTACACTTATTACAAAGACACCGACAAGTACGTTCGAACGGGTGGAAGTACAAATCCCTGGCGGGAGCGGGGCACCCGAAAAATCCTCGAAAACGTAACGCAGGGACAGATTAACTATCAGAACAGCTTCGGCAAACATAATTTCGCAGCCACCTTCGTAGCGGAACGAATTGCCCGTCGCGAACTCGACGTATGGGTACACTCGGTACCTCAAACCAATGAGTTACCCCTGCTGCAATTTGCCGACATGGATACCTATAACGATAGCGATATTCAAACGGCCCGGGCGGGTTACATTGGTCGGATTAACTACAATTACCAGAACAAGATTTTCCTCGAAGTGGCCGGACGGCGGGATGCGTCCTACAAATTTGCTCCTTCCAAACGCTGGGGTTTCTTCCCCTCTGTCTCGGGTGGGTGGCGAATCACGGAAGAGTCATTCTTCAAGGATTTAACGGGTGGCGACCGGGTATTAACGAACCTGAAGCTTCGGGGTTCGTACGGGGCTCTTGGGGATGACGATGTAGGGATCGGTGATTTTGATTATGTATCGGGCTATAACTATGGTTCTTCAACGGTAATTATCGATGGTCAGGTCATTAAAGGCTCACGTGATCGGGGTGTTCCCATTACTAATATCTCCTGGTTTACGTCAAAAATCCTGGATTTGGGTTTGGACTACACGCTTCTGAACGGAAAATTCAGCGGCTCGCTCGACTACTTTAACCGGAAACGTTCGGGGTTACGCGGTCGGAAATATGACGTACTTGTTCCTTCGGAATTGGGTTATGGCTTGCCGGATGAAAACGTAAACAGTGATGCCCAAATTGGCGGCGAAGGTTCGCTGTTTTATAGTACCAAATTCAATGAAGTAAACTTTACGATTGGCGGTAACCTGTCGTACTCTCGCCGCAAATTTCTGTCCTCTTATAAACCCCGCTGGAATAACTCCTGGGATTATTACCGCAACTCTAGTGAGAACCGCTTCAATGATCTTTACTGGGGCCATCACGTGATCGGTCGGTTTGAGTCGCTGAGCCAGATTGCCGAATACGGGGTAAATATTGATGGTCAGGGAAATAAGACCCTGTTACCCGGAGATTTGATTTATCAGGATACCAACGGGGACGGCGTGATTAACGATTCCGATATGCGTCCGATTGGGAATGGCGTAGGAGCTAACCCTACGATTAACTTCGGTCTGAACCTGCAACTGGCCTGGAAAGGATTCGACTTTACGGCTGACTTCTCGGGTGGATCGGGTTATTCCGTGGTTCGTAATTACGAGTTACGCACGGCTTTCCAGAACGGCGGAGCTTTACTGAAAGACTTCTATGAAGATCGCTGGCACCGCGAGAATCCCTTTGATCTGAACAGTGCCTGGGTGGCCGGAAAATATCCCGCTTTACGCTTCAACGACGGCGGTCATAGTAATAACCGGGCTTCTGATTTCTGGCTCACCAACGTAACCTATCTGCGAATGCGTACGATGGAACTGGGGTACTCGGTACCTCAGCGAATCCTCGAAAAAGTGAAGGTGAAACGGGCTCGGGTTTACCTGAACACCTATAACCTGTTCTCGATCGATAACCTGAGAAAAATCGGTATTGATCCTGAAATTACCGAAGAAAACGGTCTGGCTTATCCTCAAAATAAATTCGTCAACGTCGGAGTGAATCTCTCACTTTAATCTGCTGACTATGAAAAAGATACATTACGTAAGTTTCCTGGTGCTGATGTGGGTAGGCTGGTCCTGCAACGATCAGAAGTTTCTGGATAAAGACCCTACAAACATTCTGACCAACGATAAAGTCTGGCAAAGTCCAAATCTGGTATTAACCGTTCTGGTGGATTTGTACGACCGTTATCCAGAAGTGCAGAGCACCGAAAAATGGGTGGAATATGCCAACTTCGATGAGGCCTTTGCTTCGAGTGCGGGGGAGTATTACCGTCATAAAAACCAAGAGTATAACTACGACTGGTGGAATTACTGGGATTACGGCTACCTGCGAGAAATGAACCTCTTTATCCAGAAATGCACGGCAGCCACCCAACTGGACGAAGCCAGCAAAAAGCGTTTTCTGGCCGAGGCCCGTTACCTGCGGGCGTCATTTTACTTCGAGGAGGTAAAGCGAATGGGTGGCGTACCGTTAATTCTGGAGCCTTTGCAATACGATTTCAGCGGCGATCCAACCTACCTGCAATACGCCCGATCCAAAGAATCAGAGATTTACGATTTTGTGATTTCGGAAATGGAAGCCATTAAAAACGACTTGCCGAGCGATCCCAATATTAAATCCAGGGCTACGAAAGGACTGGCGTTGGCTACGGAAGCACGGGCGGCTTTGTATGCGGGTTCGATTGCCAAATACGGCGTGAACACGCCACAGGTTGCTTTACCCGGCGGAGAAGTAGGAATTGAAGCGAGTAAAGCCACGGCTTATTTTCAGCAGTCGTTGAAGGCTTCGGAAGAGTTGATCGCGTTAGGACAGTATGCGTTATACCTGAAAAAACCGACGGATTTATCGGACAATTTCGCCAGCTTATTCACCGATAAATCGAATAATGCCGAAGCGATTTTCGTGAAGGATTTTAAACTCAAAAGCGGAAAGACTACCGACTGGACGATCATCAATCAGCCTCGTTCGGTAGCGGAGGAGCAGCAGGGTGGACGCCTGAATCCTTCACTAAATCTGGTGCAATCCTTTGAAAAGCTGGATAATACGTTTGCTACCTATGGGTATACCGATGCCAGCGGAGCGAATCGTTACTTTTCCAATCCACTCGAATTATTCGCGGGCCGCGACGCTCGGCTGGCCGGAACGGTGATTCTGCCGGGAAGTCAGTTTAAAGGAAAAACCGTTGACATCTGGGCGGGGTATCTGTTAACGAACAATACGGTTATCTCAGGAGACAATTTTGGGGCTCGGAAAGTATTACCCGGCAAAACGATTGAAGAACAAGTCGTTGGTTTCGACGGCCCAATTGACGGGCTGGAGTTCAGTGCTCAGACGGGTTTTTACGTACGAAAATACCAGGACCCTACGGTGGGCTCGGGGCAGCTAGGTACCCGGAGTGAGGTGTGGTGGATTCGGTATCGGTATGCTGAAGTAATACTCAACGCTGCCGAAGCCGCTTTTGAACTCGGACAGAATGCCAAAGCGGCGGGTTACCTGAATCAGGTTCGCAAACGGGCTGGATTTACGAAAGACCTCGTATCGGCGGATATTACCTTCGATCGCATCGTTCACGAACGAAAGGTAGAGTTGGCTTTTGAAAACCACATTCTCTGGGACATGAAACGCTGGCGGCTGGCTCATGTGGTCTGGAACGGTAACGCAACCGACCTGACTACACAACCCGGCGTCGCAACCGAAACCAGCACCCGCATTTTTGGTCTCTGGCCCTACAAGGTATACGCTCCCGGAACCGAGCAAAACGGCAAGTGGATTTTCAGAAAGATTATTCCTTCCAATGTAACCAATCCGCACCGCTTCCGGCTAGGTAACTATTACTCGCTTATTAGCGAAGAAATCCGCAGTAATAATCCCAAAATTGTCAAGAATCCGAATCAGTAAACGCATTCGAACGGATGAAAAAATATCTCTTTTTGTTGTTGATAGGAAGTTTAGTAACCTCCTGCAAATTAGATAACTACGATCCGCCAGCGTCGGAATTGAAGGGTCGGATCGTATACAAAGGTGAACCCATTGGCGTAGAATACAACAACGTAACTTTCGAGTTGTGGGAGCCGGGTTGGGGTAAAAAAGGCTCCATTAACGTCAACGTCGATCAGGACGGATCCTATGCCACGCAATTATTTGATGGGAATTACAAACTCATCATTCCTTCGTATCAGGGACCGTTCAAGTCCATTCCGAACGCGGAGACGAAATCGGATACCATTCCGGTTCAGCTTCGGGGTAGTCGCACGATGGACATTGAAGTACTGCCTTATTACATGATTCGCAACGCAACATTTACGGGTGGGGAAAAGAAGGTTTCAACGCAGTTCTCCATCGAAAAAATCATTACCGATGCCTCGGCCAAAAACATCGAAGAAGTGGCTCTTTACATTAGCAAAACCTCCTTTGTTGATGTTCGCACCAACATTGCTTCCCAGGTAATCAAAGGAGCGGATTTAAAAACTATGAACGGCATTCAGATGCAGGTAACCGTACCAACCATTACGCCTGCTCAGAATTTCGTTTTTGCCCGGGTGAAGTTAAAAGTAAGTGGGGTAGAAGACCCGATTTTCTCGGCTATTCAGAAGGTAACTTATTAACTGTTTTCCACTTCCCGAAAGTTCAAAGCTTTCGGGAAGTGCCAATCTGCCAGGACCCTTTATGCACTTTTCAAACCCTACATTTTACTTCCGAATGAGTTAAAACAAGACCAATCGTGCTTTTATTAGTATCCTCTCAGAAATCGCCAGAATGTGAAGGAGTTAGTATCTTGTAAAAGCAAATAGCCCTGGCTTTTACCTTTTCTTAACCCTGATTCATCGCAGTGCTGAAGAAATAAAAGCCGTTTTACATTCCTCTTAAACACTAGTTAGTCTCGTTCATGCGGAAGTTACCTCAATCCCTCAAACGTAAAAGTCTCCTCCTCCTGGCACTGGCTGGGGCGGCCTTTGGAGCCGAAGCTCAGAAAACCAGCTCTGGTAATCCCGTTTTTCCTGGCTGGTATGCCGATCCCGAAGGCATCATTTTTGGTAAAAATTACTGGATTTATCCTACCTATTCGGCTCCTTACAACAAGCAGGTGTTCATGGATGCGTTCTCTTCACCCGATTTAGTGAACTGGAAAAAGCACCCGAATATCATTGATACCAGCTCGGTAAAGTGGGCGAAGCGAGCCCTATGGGCCCCATCCATTATCGAGAAAAAAGGCAAGTATTACCTGTTTTTTGGAGCAAACGACATTCAGAATGATCAGGAAAAGGGGGGCATTGGGGTAGCCGTAGCCAACAAGCCTGAAGGGCCATTCAAGGATTATCTGGGTAAGCCACTCGTGGATAAATTTCACAACGGAGCACAACCCATCGATCAATTCGTTTTTAAGGATAAAGACGGTGAATATTACCTGATTTACGGGGGCTGGAAACACTGTAACATTGCTCACCTGACGCAGGATTTTAAGGGATTTATTCCTTTTGAAGACGGCAAAACGTTCAAAGAAATTACGCCTGCCAATTACGTAGAAGGTCCCCTTATGTTCATTCGTAACGGGAAGTATTACTTCATGTGGTCGGAAGGTGGCTGGACGGGGCCAAACTACTCCGTGGCTTATGCCGTGGCCGATTCTCCGTTCGGACCCTTCGAACGCGTTGGGAAGGTGCTTCAGCAGGACCCTAAAGTAGCGACGGGAGCGGGCCACCACTCGGTTATTCAGCGGCCCGGAACGGATGAGTGGTATATTATTTATCACCGTCGCCCCCTCAGCGAAACCGACGCGAACCACCGCGAAACCTGCATCGAACGGATGTATTTTGACGAAAAAGGCATGATTCAGCCCGTGAAGATCACCTTCGAAGGCGTTCAGAAACAGGCAGTTAAATAGGGTTTGATGAAATTTGAAAACTGGTTTGAGTGTTTGATGGGGTTTGACTAACGAACCGCTAGTTAATATCCCTTCCGACGTCAAATCCCATCAGACAATTTTCAAACCTTTCAACCTATCTCAAACCTCATCAAATTAGATCAACCTTCAAACTTTCTCAAACCATTTCAAACCTCTAAACTTTTATGAAAAAACGTTTTCTCCTGCTGGCTGCTTTGGCTACGCATGGCTGGGTACAGGCTCAGGTAGGCCGGGCACCCGCGTATCCCCTCATCACGCACGATCCTTATTTTAGTGTTTGGTCAACAACGGATCAGTTAACGTCTTCACCTACGAAGCACTGGACGGGGGCCGATCAGCCTTTGTTCGGCGTGTTGACGGTTGACGGCGTGAATTATCGTTTTCTGGGTCAGGAAGCTAAGGGCTACGACGCCATTATTCCCACGGCTGATGAGGAAGGCTATGCCGTGAAATACAGTGAAAGCGAACCCAAATCAGGCTGGAATACCGTGAATTTTTCGGATAGCGACTGGAAGACTGGCAAAGCTCCGTTCAGCGACGATAAAAATCACGAGGCTACGCACTGGGATAGCAAAGATCTTTGGACGCGTCGGACCTTTGATCTAAAGCAGGTTCCGTCAGAGCAGGTTTTCCTGAAACTCCAGCATGATGATAACATCGAAGTGTATCTAAACGGCGAGAAAGTGTATTCGCATAAGGGCTGGATTCATAAGTTCAATTACATCCCGCTCAAGTCAAAACTGAAAGCTGGTAAAAACGTACTGGCGATTCACATTGCTAATACCGCTGGTGGAGCATTTTTGGATGCAGGTTTAGTGAAAGAAAAGGTCTCGAAAGAGAAGGTAATCATGCAAACGGCTCAGCAGCAAAACGTTGAGTTCTCGGCTACGCAAACTAAGTATACCTTCGCTTGTGGTAAAGTAGATCTGGACGTAACCTTCACTTCACCCTTGCTGCTCAACGATTTAGATCTGTATGCCCGTCCAGTTACTTACGTGACCTATCGCGTAAAAGCGAACGACGGAGCTTCGCATCAGGTGAATTTCTACTTCGGAGCATCGACTAATCTGGCTACGAACGTACCCACACAAGCGGTAACGGCTACGGCGGCTTCCACGAATGAATATACCGCTCTGAAAACCGGAACGAAAGAACAACCAATTCTGAAAAAACGCGGCGATGACCTCCGCATTGACTGGGGTTACTTCTACGTAGCGGCTCCGAAAAATAATCAGGTGGTGCAAACGGTTAGTGCGATGCCTTCCCTGAAAGGTCAAAAATCGTCTATTAGCGAAGGAAAATCATTATTCCTGAATACGACAGTAAATCTGGGTTCGGTAAATTCCACGCCGAAGGAGCAATACCTGATGGTGGCTTATGATGACGTAGAGTCAATTCAGTACTTCGGCCAGAACCTTAAACCCTGGTGGAAAGAAAGTGGATCGACGATTGAAAAAGAGTTATCCAAAGCCATTTTGGAATACCAATCGGTGATTGAGAAATGCGAAACTTTTGACAAGCAGATGTTTGCCGATGCTAAAAAAGCGGGTGGTGAAGACTATGCGAAACTTTGTGTATTGGGCTATCGTCAGTCGGCAGCGGCTCACAAACTGGTGAAAAGTCCTAAGGGAGAAACGCTGTACCTCTCGAAGGAAAATTTCAGTAATGGTTGTATCAACACGGTTGATGTAACGTATCCTTCTGCTCCTTTATTCCTGCTATATAAGCCTGAGCTACTAAAAGGAATGATGAATGGAATTTTTGAATATAGCGAAAGCGGAAAGTGGAAAAAACCTTTCGCCGCTCACGATTTAGGAACGTATCCTTTGGCAAACGATCAGGTTTATGGCGAAGATATGCCCGTAGAGGAATCTGGTAACATGCTGATTTTAACGGGTGCGATTGCAAAAGCCGAAGGAAACGCAGCATACGCCCGAAAACACTGGAAAACACTGAGCACCTGGGCTGAGTACTTATTGAAAGACGGTTTTGACCCCGCTAACCAGTTATGTACGGACGATTTTGCGGGTCACCTGGCTCGGAATGCGAACCTTTCCGTAAAGGCGATTGTCGGTCTGGGTTGTTATGCCATGTTAGCCGAGCAACTGGGAGAGAAAGAAACTGCCGAGAAGTTCCACAAGAGTACCCTGGAAATGGTACAAAAATGGATGCAAATCGCGGATGATGGCGATCATTACGCCCTGACTTTCGACAAAAAAGGGACTTGGAGTCAGAAGTATAATCTGGTTTGGGATAAGGTATTAGGTTTGAAGCTATTCCCTAAATCGGTGTATGACAAAGAGATTAAGTATTACCTGACGAAGCAGAATTCTTACGGATTACCACTCGATAGCCGTAAGACCTATACCAAATCTGACTGGATCGTGTGGACCGCTACGTTAGCGGATAATCAGAAAGATTTTAACGCATTAATCGAGCCATTACTAAAATACGCTCACGAAACGTCGTCACGCGTTCCCATCAGCGACTGGCATGAAACAACCGATGGTAAAATGGTTGGTTTTCAGGCCCGTAGTGTAGTAGGGGGGTATTTTATGAAGTTACTGGAAGAAAAAATGAAGTAACTCAGAAAGCGTTTGAATGAAGGATGCCAGTCTAAACAGCTGGCATCCTTCATTTCGTAGAGACGCGATTAATCGTATCTGGCTGGGACATGCCTGATCATGAAAAGGGAACCAGCTACTTAACTTCTGCCCATTCCCGGTCATCTCGAACGCAGTGAAAGTTCTTAGCGGTAATAGGTAGTAGCATACAAAGGAATTTTCCAAATAACCCCATGTCTGTCATTCAGAGCGAAGCGAAGAACCTTCTGTCGAATGGGACAGCTTCGGGACAAGGCAGGTACGAACCTGACGTTATAGTCTGGTAGACCTCTGGCCGATGTTAGCAAGCCTGTTTTGGTTGGAAAAAATTGTTGGCTGATCCGCTAGAAGTTCGCAGTCTACCGGCCAGAGACCTAGAGCTAGGTAGTCACTCGGCCAGAGCCGAGCGACTGCGGGTAAATAGCAACACTTCTGTCATCTCGAACGAAGTGAGAGACCCTCTATAGCAATGGGACGGGCTTAGTTAAGTTACCGAATAGCCCAACAAGCTTGATAAAGGTTATAAGATTCTTCGCTTCGCTCTGAATGACAGACGCTGAGGATTAAGGAGTCCCCGGATTTCATCCGGGGCTACTCATATTAAACCCCGCTGGGGTTGTTGTTACAATAAAATTACGATAAATGAATCCAAAGGAGTTAAACACAGATAGCCCCGGTCTGGATGGACTCGGATGAAATCCGGGGAAGCAGCCAAGTAAGGTCGCAAAAGGTAATAAACGCCTCCGCTTTCACTCTCAACCACAGATCACACCCATAAACTCTTTCTTGAATAGTCCCCCGAAGTGGAGAAAGGCTTTCTTACTTTTATTTAAATCTTATATTTCAAACAGTCTCTAAAACCTATGAAAAAACTAGTATTGCTATGCCTAATGGCTTTGGGAACTCAGGCTCAGACGTTCACTAACCCGCTATTACCCTCGGGAGCTGATCCCTGGAGTGTGTACCATGAAGGCAATTATTACTACATGCACACCACCGGAAATTCCTTACAGTTACGCACTACGAAATCCATCACTGACCTGAAATCAGCCGCCCCGAAGACCATTTGGAAGCCCCCCGTTTCCGGCCCTTATTCTAAAGATATCTGGGCACCGGAGATTCATTTTTTGGAGGGCAAATGGTATGTCTATTTCACGGGTAATGATGGAAAAAGTGGCGATAACCGCCGCATTTATGTGCTGGAAAACAGCTCACCCAACCCCATGGAAGGGGAGTGGACCATGAAAGGTAAGATGAGTGATGAAAGCGACCAATGGGCCATTGATGGGTCCGTATTTGAGTATCAGGGGAAATTATACATGATCTGGTCGGGCTGGGATCATGCGAGTAAAACCGATGAGACGCAAAATATTTACATAGCTGCTCTCAAAAATCCCTGGACGGTGGAAAGCAAACGGGTATTGATTTCTACGCCTGAGCTACCCTGGGAACGTTATTGGGATAATACCACGGCGGGCAAGCCCGGTCGGCCCGTGTATGTCAACGAAGGACCGCAGTTTCTGAAGCATGGGAATAAGGTATTTATTGTTTACTCGGCCAGTGGCTGCTGGACGAATACCTATGCTCTGGGATTGTTAACTGCGAAAAATGGAGCAAACCTATTGGACCCTAAAAGCTGGAAGAAGAATGATAAGCCCGTTTTCGAACAATCTCAATCAAATAAGGTGTATGGAACGGGCCATAACTCTTTCTTCAAGTCGCCAAATGGGAAAGAAGATTGGTTGTTATACCACGCTAATTCCGGTCCCGATGAAGGGTGCGGAGGGAAACGGGCCCCCAGGGCTCAGAAGATCAAATGGAAAACTGATGGAACGCCTGATTTTGGCAAACCTCTGCCCGATGGCGTAGCAATTAAAGAACCATCTAAATAAGTAATGCCTGCATTTTCCTTTGTAGGGACGCGACTTTATTGCGTCTGGCTTCCCTTTGCCTTGGTTG
The DNA here is from genome assembly GCF_030818595.1 of Siphonobacter sp. SORGH_AS_1065. Classification (NCBI taxonomy): domain Bacteria; kingdom Pseudomonadati; phylum Bacteroidota; class Cytophagia; order Cytophagales; family Cytophagaceae; genus Siphonobacter; species Siphonobacter sp. SORGH_AS_1065. The sequence goes on along the minus strand of NZ_JAUTAM010000004.1, from coordinate 4,259,811 downwards.
ATGAGACACCAACCACGGCGTAAAGGTAAAAAACTGCCTCTTACCGAGACGCGACTTTATCGCGTCTCTACGTTTTTAGGAAGAGGATTCTGCTAAAATGCTTCACCGGTGATGATGTAAAATCCTGGTCCTTCGGAGGTTAATCCCATGTCGGCCCGTAGGAAAATGTCCTTTTTAGGAAACATCAGGTAACGAAGTCCAACCCCGGCGGCATAGACAAACTGACGCACATTCAGTTGACCTAACTTGGGAGCCACGGCTCCCGCCGCGGCAAAAACGGTTCCGCCAATCCGCTTACTGAATCCGAAGGGTAACATCCGGTATTCAAGCTGGGTGGAGACCAGGTTATTGTCCCGGTAGCGACCCTGATAAAAGCCCCGCATAATCATGTCGCCTCCTAGCAATGATTTCATATTGAAGGGTACATTTCCCCACATGAAGCTTCCGTAGACCTGCCAGGCTAATACATCCCGGCGATTGATGGGGCGAAAAACGCGGTTGTCAAACGTAATCCCATCGAAGTTATAATGACTCGCCCAGCTTTTCCGGTAGGATAAGAACGAAAGTTCGCTGAAAAGACCTTTTCTGACATTCAGCACATTATGCCGATTATCATAAACCACACTAACGCCCAGACCTAAGCTGGTAGAGCCTTCGTGACCGAGTGGTAACTCAAAAGGTTGTCCCTCCGTGGGTTGTTTAAAGCGGGTATTGTATAAATTCTGAAAATCAACCTGCGGACCAACGAAGAAGTTCTTTACCAGTTTGCGTAGTAATCGCTGCCGGGCCTGAATATACATGGCATCAACAACGGCGGGGTTATCACCGCTGGTGGCAGGTCCTGAGCCATAATAGAGCAGGGGAAAACGTTGAAAACGCGTTCGGCCTAGTAAAGCCCATTTATCCTTATCTCCATAAATGAAGTTATCGAACCAGATACCATACTGCGATTCCAGGGTAAAAAAGGTAAAGGCAGTTACTTCACTCAGTCGGTTCAGCGTATCGTTTTTTGCCTGAAATAACAACATGGACGACAGCCCAAGTTCAACACTGGTTTCAGGCGAGTAACCCATGGTGGGATAAACCCGGAAACTCGGCTTTCCAGGAGCCGTACTGTCGGTGATCATGCGGTTGATCGTCCGCCGAACCCAGGAAGGGTGCTCCTGAGCGAGTGCCATAGGAGCGGACAGCCATCCGCAAACGAAAAGCACAAAAAAGTTAGAAAAACAGAAAGTGGCCTTAAAAACGTTGCCCAAACGTTGAATGAAGTGCATGAATATCAGAACCGTGCATGAGTATGAATTGTTTTTTACTAAAAAATAGATTCCAGGCTCACGTACGGCTCTCTCTTCTGCTTAAGAAGCCTGATTGGGATTCGGCTTTGAGGTCAGGGGATCCTTCTTTTTATGAAAAGGCTTCTTGGATTTGCCGTTGGAAGATTTAGCAGGCTGACCCTTGAAATTACGTTCAGGTTTGGACTGAAATTCAGGGGCGGGGCCGAGGCCAATTTCTTCCGTAATGGCTCGTTTTTCCAGCTTTTTTTCCAGCAGCTTTTCAATCCGTAACACGCGGGGCTGATCCTGCTTGTTAATGAATGTGATGGCTGTTCCTTTGTTAGCGGCACGGGCGGTGCGACCAATCCGGTGCACGTAATCTTCGGGATCGCGGGGGACGTCGAAGTTAACGACGTGGCTTAGGTTGTCAATGTCAATACCCCGAGACAGAACGTCCGTTGCTACCAGGATAGGAAACTGCCGGTTTTTAAAATCCCGAAGCATGGTTTCCCGATCATTTTGTTCGGAGTCTGAAGAAATGCCGCGAGCGTCCCATTTCATCTTTTTCAAAGCCCGGACAATGGTATTAACTTCCGATTTGCGGGAAGTAAACAGCACCATGCTCGGCGATTCCATTGACTTCATCAGGTGAATCAGCAAAGGAACTTTCTGCTCGTCAGAAGAAAGGTAAAACTGTTGGTCAATCCCTTCAGCGGGTTTCGAAACGGCCAGATTGATTTCATCAGGCTTATTCAAAATACGCTTAGACAACTCCCGAATCTTGGCTGGCATAGTAGCCGAAAACAGAAGCGTTTGCCGTTCGCTGGGAATGTACTTCAGAATGTTCATAATATCCCCGATAAAACCCATATCCAGCATTCGGTCAGCTTCGTCGAGAATCAACGTTTTCAACTGGTCGAACTTAACGTAGCCTAGTTGCAGGTGAGCGATTAATCGGCCCGGCGTCGCAATGATGATATCGGCACCCTGCGTTAATGCTTTCTTCTGTTGTTCCCATTCGGGGCCTTTGTTGCCTCCGTAAATGGCAATGCTAGTGGCATCCACGTAATAACCCAAACCCTGAACCTGCTCATCAATCTGCTGAGCCAGTTCGCGGGTAGGCACTAGAATAAGGGTACTGGTTTGACCTTTCGGATAACCAGGAACACGATCAATGACGGGAATGAGGTAAGCGGCTGTCTTTCCCGTACCCGTCTGAGCACAGGCTAAAAGATCAGAACCGGAGAGTATTTTAGGAATAGCCATTTCCTGAATAGGAGTGGCCTGCGAAAAATTCATGGAATCCACGGCGTCAAGGGTGTCGTCATGGAGGTTAAATTCGTAGAAATGCAAAGTATAAGGTGTTAATAGTTAACAGATTGAGGTTTCAACAATTAACTCATATAAAAACAAGATACCAGATCGGATACTACCTCTAGCTGTAAGAATAAAGTGAAAATCTCATTCAGTTGTTACAAAAATAAAAGAAATATTCGCTTTTCATAGTTTATTCAGCAGAAGTAAGCCTGAGAGGGCAAGAATTCACTGGATATTAACATAGAATGTACGTGAACGGTCAAGAATAGACAGTCTTGATTATAAAGGAGATTTTAGGGCCTGTATAAAAATGACATCTTATGATGAATCGGGAGATCGTAGGTTATGCTCTTTTCGTTATGGAGGACCGTTGACGGTTACATTCACGTTTATTCCCCAATCTCCTTCCCGCCGGTCATCCAGAGCGAAGCGAAGGACCTTAGCATAGGTTTGCGAATGTATGGGCCCTGTAGTAGCTTTAATCACGTCCACAGTCGCTCGACTCTAGCCGATAGGATTCGAACCAGTAGATACTCACAGAAAACCCTTTTTCCAACAAAAACATTGCTAGAGCTGAGCGAGTATAAGAAGCCGTTAAACTTTTCCATTTCACTACAAGGCTGCCAGCTTTTTCGCTGGCAGCGGTGGGTTCCCACCTGGCTTGTACAAGCTTACCACCTGGAGCCAAGCTCCGTTCGTTCGCGTTGTAAACGCTGACGAACACTACTGTTTATGCATGATCGCTCTGTCATGCAGGATGAAGGAAGTTATGCGTAGAAGCCGAGATTATAACCTTAAACAGCCTCTTAAAAATAAACAAAAACCGGCAGAGCATAATCTGCCGGTTTTGTATTTCTAAGAAACGGGTACTTCGCTTATACCTCCAGCGTACCGTCTACGTTTTCAAAACTGATTTCACCTGCGTCGTCGAGATTCATCAGAATTACGGAGTCTTTACCAACCCTTCCTCCGAGAATATCCTTCGATAGGGCGTTGAGAATACGTTTCTGAAGAACCCGCTTGAGCGGACGAGCTCCGAAGTTGGGTTCGTAACCTTCCTCGGCAATTTTCTCCAGGGCTTCATCCGTTGCTTCCAGGATAATGCCTTGTTCGAGTAACCGTCGCTGAATCTGGCGGAACTGAATGGCCACGATCTTGCGAATATTCTTGGCATTCAGAGGCTCAAACAGCACGATTTCATCAATACGATTCAGGAACTCAGGGCGAACACTGGCTTTGAGTAACTCCATCACCGAACTCTTCGCTTCTTCTACTACCAGCGAGTGATTCCAGCCTTCATCTTCATTGAATTTGTCCATAATAATCTGACTACCAATGTTAGAAGTCATGATGATGATGGTATTCTTGAAGTTGGCGATCCGGCCTTTATTATCGGTTAATCGACCGTCATCCAGCACCTGAAGCATGATATTCCAGACATCCGGGTGAGCTTTTTCGATCTCGTCGAGTAACACCACTGAGTAAGGTTTCCGACGAACAGCTTCGGTTAACTGACCGCCTTCGTCGTAACCCACGTATCCCGGAGGAGCTCCCACCAGACGGCTTACCGTATGGCGTTCCTGGTATTCACTCATATCAATCCGTACGAGAGCATTTTCGTCGTTAAAGAGGTAATCGGCCAGCGTTTTCGCTAACTCCGTTTTACCCACACCGGTAGGACCGAGGAACAGGAAACTACCAATCGGACGTTTCGGGTCCTGCATGCCCGCCCGACTCCGGCGAACGGCATCCGCTACGGCCTCAATAGCCTCTTCCTGTCCGGCTACGCGTTTGTGTAACTCTTTTTCAAGGCCCAACAATTTCTCGCGTTCCGACTGAAGCATTTTGGATAGGGGAATTCCCGTCCATTTCGCTACTACCTCGGCGATGTCTTCGGCGGATACTTCTTCCTTCATCATCGTGCCTTCACTGGAATTTTCCTGCTGTTGCAGCTCGTCGAGGCGTTTCTGAGCTTCGGGAATTTTTCCGTAACGAATTTCCGCAACCTTGCCATAATCGCCGCTGCGTTCGGCTTTTTCGGCTTCCAGCTTCAGTTGGTCAAGTTCTTCGTTCAGCGTCCGAACTTCATTAACGGCTTCTTTTTCAGACTCCCAGCGAGCCTTTAACTCATTCCGGGCTTCACTTAAATCGGCAATTTCCTTACTTAATGAAGTTTCTTTATCCTTATTATTTTCCCGACGAATGGCTTCCCGCTCAATTTCGAGCTGCATTACCCGGCGGTTCAATTCATCCAGTTCTTCAGGAACCGAATCCATTTCCAGCCGCAGTTTCGCCGCCGCTTCATCCATTAAGTCAATGGCTTTATCGGGTAAGAAACGATCCGTAATGTAGCGGCTTGATAACTCTACTGCGGCAATAACGGCATCATCCTGAATGCGAACTCCGTGGTGTAATTCGTATTTATCTTTAATCCCACGGAGAATCGAAATGGCGTCTGACTCGGTAGGTTCATCAACAATAACGGACTGAAAACGACGCTCCAGAGCTTTATCTTTCTCAATGTATTTCTGGTATTCTTTCAGCGTGGTGGCACCAATGGCGTGTAACTCGCCACGAGCCAGAGCGGGTTTCAGCAAGTTAGCCGCATCCATGGCTCCTTCGCCACCGGCCCCTGCACCAATCAACGTGTGAATCTCATCGATGAAGAGAATAAGCTCGCCATCTGAATCAGTAACTTCTTTAATAACGGATTTCAGACGCTCTTCGAATTCACCTTTATACTTCGCTCCGGCAATGAGCAGACCCATGTCGAGCGAAACGATGATTTTATCTTTCAGGTTTTCAGGAACATCGCCCTGCACAATTCGTTGAGCCAGGCCTTCCACAATCGCCGTTTTACCAACCCCTGGTTCTCCTAAAAGAATGGGATTGTTTTTCGTCCGACGGGAAAGGATTTGCAGTACCCGGCGAATTTCTTCGTCCCGGCCAATCACAGGGTCAATTTTACCCTGGCGGGCCAGTTCATTCAGGTTTTTGGAGTAACGTTCGAGGGAACGATACTTGGCTTCAGCATTCTGATCTTTCACGGAATTACCTTTTCCTCTTAGTTCTTTAATAGCAGTGATCAACTCTTTTTCCCTGAAACCCACTTCCTTCAGCATCGTACCAACGGCATCTTTGCCGCTGGCCAATCCCAGCAGGATCAGCTCAACACTGACAAATTCATCGTCAAATTCTTTCAGGTAAGATTGGGACTTCGTCAGGGCAGCTTGCAGGTCGTTCCCAATATAGGCCTGACCTCCGGAAACAACCGGATAACTGCTTACAATATTTTCCAGCCGACTCATCATAAGAGTCGTATTAACTGATAATTTTTTAATCAGAAAACCCATCGTGTTCGGGTCTTCTTCGAGTAATGCTTTAAGAACGTGCCCCGATTCAACGGCCTGCTGCTGATTGCCCTGAGCAATCTGGACAGCCTGTTGAATAACCTCCTGGGCTTTAACGGTATATTGGTTGAAATTCATGGCAAAAGGATGTTTTGAGTTTAGAGTTGGTGCGTTTTGAATTAGAGAGTGGTCCGACGGATAAGTCAACCATAGCGTTAAACTAATTCAAAACGCTGAACGCTACCCTTTGGAATCAAAACTCTTTACCAAAGCTCCCTGCGTGTCTTTTTGGCTTAAGGTTACTAATAAGTATGTAAAAATGATGCCATTATGACCTAAAAACCAGAAAAAAAGACAGCCTCTTGTGAAGGCTGCCTTTACTAGATGCAGGGTTATATTCAAATTGGTAAGCTTTTGCGGGCGTATTTTTTATAGCCCCAAAATAAAGCTCCTGCGATTACCGCCAGAGAAACCAGCGTTGAGGCCGTAGAGGGAACTTTACTTTCAGTATTTTCTTCTTCCGAAGGACGTTCCATCAGTTTTCGCATCAGTTGAGATAAAAACGTATCTGGTAATAAATTCGAGGCAGCGGCCTGCGATTTATTCATCAACCCGGACACTACTTTATCTTTTCCGGCCATCAAGGCGTCAAAACCATCCTGAGCCACTTTCGCGGGATCTGCCGACTGAGCCTGTTTATGAGCACGGGTACCTTCAGCCCCTGCCTTATGGAAAAAGTCTGTATTCGTTGCACCAGGCAGAAGGGCGGTAACGGTTATATTGGTCTCCTTGCATTCGTTCCGTAGAGCTTCAGTGAAGGAAAGGACAAAGGCTTTTGTAGCTCCGTATACGGCCATAAAAGGATTGGGAATGACAGAAACGATGGAAGCCAGGTTCAGAATTTTTCCTTCATTGGCCTGTACCATATCATTCAGGAACAATTTCGTCAGATGTACGAGCGATACCACGTTGAGTTGGATAATGGAAAGCTCCCGATCCAGATCGGTTTCTGTCGCAAAGGCTCCGTATTCACCCATACCAGCGTTATTCACCAGTACATTTACATCAATGCCAAATCCCTGTACCTCACTGTATACTTCCTGCGGGGCATTGGGCTGGGATAAATCCTTGCCAATAACCACTACGTTTTCCACGCTGAACTGAGATCGGAGATCGCTGGCAATCTCGTTAAGTCGATCTGTATTTCTGGCCACCAGCACCAGATTATAGCCATTTTTCGCGAACACTTTCGCGAGCTCGTAGCCAATACCACTGGAAGCTCCGGTGATGAGAGCAGTTTGTTGCGTTGTTTTCATATCCGTTGGTTTATCAGAGTGTTAGGAAGGGAAAGAAACCATTCCAGAGGGGAGTATTCTTGGCAAAGTGCTGATTATCTGTGGTGAGGGGTCGATATTTTGGGTAAAAACAGCCTCGGTGGCTCCATTTAGCAAGCGTGGAGTATACCAGAAGGGAATGAGTGGGTACTGTAATTCTGGCTAGTTAGATGGGCTACCTAGTCTGGTCTTAGATTTTTATGTTCTTTGGTGACCTTCTCAGATATGATCAACAGATAGCTATGAAACAAATCATTTTTTTGCTAGCAGCCTCCGTGTGGATGGGAGCTTGCTCTTCGTATAATAATGTCAAGACCAAAAGGGACAAAGACGCTGATTTTCAATCTTATAAAACCTACAATTTTATGGATATCGAGCTGGAAGGAGCCCCGGCAGATTCGTCCAATTCAACGGCCCTGACCGAAATTAAAAGAGCAGTGGCTCAGGAAATGAATAATAGGGGATATAAGCTCTACGGCAATCCTGACCTGAAGATTAATATCGGATTAGTGGTGCAGGAGAAGTCCCAGACTCGCCAGACGGATATTCGTGAAGCTCCGCGTTACATTGGTCAGCGTCGGTATTCCTGGAAAAGTGAAACGGTAGAAGTTGGGCGTTATAAAGAAGGAACCCTAACGGTGGACGTGGTAGAGGCAAAAGGGAATAAACTCATCTGGCAGGCCACCGGATCGACGGTGTTGAATAAGCAAAGTCGCCAGCCTGAGAACATTGACCGGGCCGTTGCCAAGTTATTTGAAAAATTTCCTCAAACGAAGTAACCGAAGACTACAAGCAAAACCCCAGCCGAGCGGCTGGGGTTTTTTATGCTTACCATTTCATTTTAATTACTTCTGAGCCTGCTAACAAATACGCTCCGGCTCCGTAAACTTCCCAGCTTTCGGCGTTAAAATTCCGACGCGGATCGGCTCCAATCGGCTGGACCCAGCCTACTTTCCCAGCGGGTGTAAGTAGGGTATTCAAGCCCGTCCAGGCTTTCTGGACGACGGGTTTAAATTTAGCTTTATCCAAAATTCCCTGATTAATACCCCAAGCCATTGCGTAGCAATTAAAGCCGGAACCGCTGCCTTCACCACAGCATGCGGGATTACCATCCCAATTATATTTCTGGTAATTAAAGCCGGAACCGCTGCCTTCACCACCGGGAAAAGATTCAGGGTCGAGCAAACTCGAACGCCATAACCCGTCGGCCTGCTGCAAGGCCGCCAGTCGGTTACTCATCTCTTTAAACTGCGTCAGATAAAAATCCCGTTGCGGATGGTTTTTGGGTAACTCCTGCAACACACGCACCAGACCACCCATTACCCAGCCATTTCCTCGTGACCAGAAAATCTTTTTGCCATTCGCTTCCTTTTTTCCCTCGCCACTGGCATTAACCAGATACGAAGCATCACGAGCGTATAAATCTTCTTCGGTGTTATAAAGCAGATCGTAGGTCTGCTTGAAAAGCGTGTCGTTTTGAGTTAAGTAAGAAGGATCATTCAGGGTTTTGCTCAGTTTTGCTAACACTGGCGGAGCCATGAACAAGGCATCACACCACCACCAGGTAATACCATGGCGTTTCACTTCAACGCCAGGTACCTTACGTATCTTCTGCACCGTGTCGATGGTTGCCTGAATCATACGGCGATCTTTTTTGATCCGGTACAAATCAATGTACGTTTGGCAGATTGCAATATCATCAGCGTGATCATACCGATTACCAGGTAACCAATTATTTCGTTCACCCATCAGCATCAGTGAATCCAGAATTCGCGACGATTTAGTAGTTTCGTAGGCGGCCATCACGCCCGCATAAAACGCCCCGTTGGTCCAGTCCGTAGCCTTATGTTTGGGATTGCTTAATTGCCAGTCCGTAACTTTGAGCATGGTCTCTTTGATGTAGTTTTTGGAAAACACATCATCTTTCGGAGGTTTCTGTTCGGCGAAACTGGGGCTTGAAAGCAAAAAGCTCGCCAGTAATCCCGCGGTGAAGGATAAAAATTTCATAGATTTAGTAGTAAAGAATATCAAATAATAGGACGTTACTTCGCCTACTAAACCCTATGGCAAGGTTGCTTACTACATTCAATCCATTCGTATGCGAATTCATATTTTAGGAGCCTCGGGCTCGGGAACCACTACGCTGGGCCAGCATTTATATCAGAGAACAGGTATTCCACATTTCGATTCTGATTATTATTTTTGGCTACCCACAACGCCCCCTTTTCTGGAAAAAAGAAATCCTGATGAACGAATGGCTATGCTGAATGGAGATTTGGCTGGCTTAAAGAGCTATATCCTGACGGGTTCGGTAGTGAGTTGGGGGGAATCTATGAAATCAAAATTTGACTTGATTATTTTCTTAACCATTCCTCCCGCCATTCGATTGGAGCGATTAAGAAGAAGGGAACTGGAGCGGTATGGCGAAATCATATACACCAATCCCGAAAGAAATAAACAGCACCTGGATTTTATGGAATGGGCGGCTGGCTATGATCAGGAAAATTTCAGTGGGAGAAGTAAAATAGGGCAGGAACGTTGGCTGGCAGAGGTAACGTGTCCGGTATTACGAATTGAAGGGGACACCACGATTGAAGAACGCATGACCCAAAGTCTGGCGAAAATTGAGGAGTTATCCCGGAATGGATCGCATTCCGGGAAGAGTTAATCAAGCCTTAGGATGAGCCTGGGCGTAGGCTTCTTTAAGTTTTTCGATGGAGTTGTGCGTATAAACCTGCGTAGCAGCCAGTGAACTGTGGCCTAGTAGATCTTTAATGGCGTTCAGGTCGGCTCCACGGTTGAGTAAATGAGTGGCAAAACTGTGCCTTAGTACGTGAGGACTCCGTTTTTCCAGCGAAGAAACCATGGAGAGGTAACGTTTCACAATTCGCTGAATCATTACCGAATAGGCTTTATTACCGGTATCTGACACGATAAGAACATCTTCGCAGGCCCCCTGAAAGGTGTCCGTTTTAAATTGCTGATATTGGCGAATTAATTTATATAAAGATGCAGACAGCGGAATGATGCGATGTTTATTACGTTTACCCAGAACAGTTAGCGTACGTTCGTAGGCATCAAGATCGGCATCTTTCAATCCAACCAGTTCAGATAAACGCATACCTGTACCGTACAGTAATTCCATGACCAGTTTGTCACGAACACCGCCAAAATCGTCCGGGAAGGTAATGTCATCGAGCAAAGTCGTCATCTCCTGTTCGCGAACAAAAGTGGGTAAAGTACGATCCGTTTTAAGGGCTTTAATTGATAAAGTAGGGTCGTTTAAAATAACCCGCTTCCGTAACAGAAAGCCATATAAAGCACGTAGCGTAGCAATTTTACGATTGATGGAGCGGTTGTCCAGTTTTTTCTCAGCCAGGCTGGCTATCCAGGAGCGAATCATCTGGAAATCAGCTTTTTCGGGAGCATCTAGTTCATAGCTCTCCAGTAGATAAGAAGAGAACTGTTCTAGATCTGAGCGATAGGCCGTAAGCGTGTGTTCACTCAGACGCTTTTCATATTTGATGTGCTGAAGAAAATAAGTAATCATGGCGTGCAGTTTGACAAGTACTGCAATATAGGGAAAGAAATGAGGGGATAACAAAAAAGCAACCAGAAGGCTGCCTTTTAGGGTAAGCAATGGAATGCCGAATCAAGAGTTATCTCTCAAACGTATAATCACTTACGTATCTGGGGAAAATAATATGATTAGAATTTTAGGTATGGGTTAATTCTAATCCTCTTTTTTAATAGATCTGCTTTGGGGTAATGTCTGATACAAAAATGAATCGTTAAAGAATGAAATGTTAAACTATTTCGATAAAATGCAGAATTTACCAGTTAAAAGGTTTGCAATTGATTTTTTTTGTGAAACGAAAAGCGTTTTAACTTATGATTATTTGGTAAGTAAAAGTTAAGTAGTATTTTTAATTTAAAAAAAATAATTATACGACTCCAGTTGTTTATAAACAGTTAATAATGTACGATAATAGGGTATTTATTGTGAATTTTTAATCCATGATTTATGTATATTTATGCGTATTAATACTTATAAAGATAAGGCTAAATATGAATAAAAATATTGTTAGTGCGAACAAGTGGAAATATAAACGAATTGTTCAATATTTGTCGTTAATAGTACTATTTGTGCCTTTTAATCAGACGCTTTTTTTACTAATCCCACCACTAAGAAAATGAATAGATTGAAAAAACGCATGGAAGCGAAAGTGAGCACACTGAAACCTCTAATAATCAGTCATGTATCCGCCAGATGACACCAAATATGAAAAGGATTACGAACGCATTAGCATCGATTGAAAATACTATACTATCTCCGCAGCTATGGAAAATGGTAGAGCAATGGTCAATGGCTTTGCTGATTGAGAATGAAGAAAGGATTATTACTTATGTTAATGAGAGCTATTGCAACTTACTTAATATAAGTAAAAAGCCGGAAGAATTAATTGGGCAATCTTCCTTAGTACTGGTGGAGGAATTACGATATAATTACACCTATAGTGAAGAGGAACGAAAGGTTTTTCTTTCTATAGTTGAAGACAAAAAAATAGTTGAAAATTTTATCTATCCGGTGCAGGAAGATTTAATATTAGTGATTGACTTTATTCCATTATTAAACGAAGATAAGAAAGGTTGGTACATTTGGAAATTTCAAAATAAAAGCAATAGCACCCTTTTACACCGGGCACTTGAAGAGAAAAATAATAACTACTGGGCAATCATAGATAAGATGGATTTAGGGGTTTTGGAAGTAGATAATAATGACGTAATCGTTAGAGCTTATCCACAATTTTGCGAGATGGTAGGCTATACACAGGATGAATTATTAGGAAAAATTGCATCTAAAATTTTGATTCCAGAGGATTTACATGAGTTTATTACTGGACAAAATAAGGATCGAGTTGAAGGAAGAACGGGTAACTATGAATTGCCTTTACGAAAAAAGAATGGACAGTTAGTATGGGCGATTGTCAATGGAGCTCCTTTATATAATTCAGAAGGTAAAGTATCAGGATCGATCGGGATTCATTACGACAATACGGAACGAAAAATTCTCATGGAGGATTTAGCGAAAGCTAAAAAATCTGCTGAAGACGCTCAGTATGCAGAGAAGCAATTTCTGGCTAATATGAGTCATGAAATAAGAACTCCGCTGAATGCAATTGTTGGGATGACTCATCTTCTGTATGATACGACTATTACAGAGGAGCAAAAAGAATACATTGATATTTTAAAATCTTCATCTACTGTTTTACAAAATATATTAACGGATATTTTAGATATTTCTGCCATTGAAAATAGAACGCTGGAATTTCCAATAACTAATTTTGATTTACATCGATTAGTTTATTCATTATTTAAAATATTTGAAATCAGAAATACAAAAAAAGAATTAACTATTACTTTAAACTACGATCACACGATCGATTCAATGGTAGAAGGTAATGAAAGGGCTGTGTATCAAATATTGGCTAAAATAATTAATAATGCCTATAAGTTTACTGAAAAAGGATCTATTGAAATTATAGTAAAAAAATGGAAACAGGAAGGGGATATCGAAGTAATTCAGTTTGAAATTAAGGATACTGGTTTTGGTATTGAGGAAGATAAACTGGAGCTGATTTTTGATAAATTCAAGCAATTGCCTGACGATACAGGTTACAAATTTCAAGGGGTAGGACTAGGTCTGGCTCTGGTAAAGCAACTGGTGGATATGGCTGGTGGAACGATTTCTGTATCAACGGCCAAAGGAACAGGAACGCATTTTGTGTTACAGATACCCTTTAGAAAAGGCCAGCCTACGGGCCCTGAAGTGAGTCTGGGAACCAGCCCTTCAGAGCGTAAGATTTTGGTTGTTGATGACAACCTCATGAACCGCAGATACGTTTGTGGCCTGCTGGATAAGCAGGGCTATACCTACGAAATTGCTATTGATGGCCAGATGGCGGTACAAATGTTGTATCAACAAAAGTATGATCTGGTTTTGATGGATATACAGATGCCATTTCTGGATGGCTATGAAGCTACGATCATCATTAGGTCGACAAACAACGTCAATAAAGATGTCCCGATCATTGCCCTGACAGCGTCGGCCATGAAAGAACAAACCGATCATTCGCTCGAAGTTGGGATGAATGATTTCTTAACTAAACCCTTTACTCCAAAACAATTCATGGAGAAAATAGCCTACTATGTTTCTTCAGATTCTATTAGCCAGATGTCAGAAATTCAATGGAATTACCATTCAGAATTAAACCAAAATTACCTGCACGAGTTATACGGAGAAGAATGGTCTTATGCGTATGAAATGTTTCAGACATTCATGCAGGATGTATTACCCGAGTATAGTAAACTTCGCCCCTTGCTTGAACAGGAAGACTGGAAAGGTTTAGCCAGAGAAGCTCATAAATTGAACCCTCCACTGGCCATGGTAGGATTAACAGATTTACAGAAATACCTCAAAAAAATCGAGATTCAACTTACTCAGGAAGACAAGGTAGATGATATTTGGGAAAAAATATCCTATTTCGAGAAAGAACTAACCCGCATGATTGTTATCTTAGCCCAAGAAGTTGACAGACTTGCCCATAAAACTGCTGCTCCATGAAATTAAAATGCGTTATTGTAGATGACGAATTGATGGCTCGGCTCTCCCTTGAACGCTTATGTGAAAAGCGAGAAGAGTTAGAAATCTTAGGAATATTTGATCAGCCTACGGAGTGCCTGAGTTTTTTAAGACAACAAGTCATTGATTTACTTTTTTTAGATGTTGAAATGCCGGGTTTGAATGGATTAGAATTGCTGGACCAGCTTTCGTATATGCCATCAGTTATTCTGACTACTTCTAAAACAGAGTATGCGTTCGATGCTTTTCAATACCAGGTAACGGATTACCTTAAAAAACCTATTTCACTGCCTCGCTTTATGCAGGCCGTCGATAAAGTTATTGAGAAAAAAGTTTCTGTTAAAGTTGCTGCTGTAAAAGAAACGGATGTCAATGAAATTTATGTCAAAACAGAAGGACGATACATACGGATTGTTTATGACAATATTTTATATATCGAAAATGTAGGGGATTATGTAAAGATTCGGACCATTAATGGCTCGCATATTGTGTATGCCACGATGAAAAACCTGGAAGAAAAATTGAATCCTAAATACTTTTTCCGGGTGCACCGAAGCTTTATTATTAACCTTTCTAAAATTGTAGATATTGAAGAAAGTAATCTGGTTATTGCCGACAAAGTTATTCCTATTAGTCGAGCGAATAAGCCAGAGTTATTAGAGAAATTAAATATTCTTTAATAGAAGAATATGTAGCAGTAAAAAGGGTTGGCTATCGAAGCCAACCCTTTTGTGTTAAATGCTATAGCCAATAGTGTGTTTAATTTCCTTGAGGACGAAGGTGCTGTTTAGCGTTCCGATATTTTCCAGTTTGGACAACTTGTACTTCACGAAATCGTGGTAATCGTTCAGGGAACGGAGATTGATTTTTAATAAGAAATCAACCTGACCGGCCATGTGGTAACATTCCTGCACCTCTTCAAGCTCCTGAATGTTCTGTTCAAATTTTTCGATGAACGCTTCATTGTGATAACGCATAGAAACCTGGCAGAAGATCGTAATGGGCTGCCCTAGCATGGTTTTATCCAGAACTGCTACGTACTGTTTAATGTAGCCCAGCGTCTCCAGCCGTTTGATGCGTTCATACACCGGAGAGATCGTAAGGTTTAGCTCGGCTGCGAGTTCCTTGGTAGTCATTTTTGCGTCTTGCTGAAGCAGTCGGAGCAGGGTTCGGTCGAGATCGTCCAGGTTTTCCATAAGCGGATAAAAAGCTGCCAAAAATTTTTCTACAATGGGTTATTATAGAAATAGTGTTTCAGTGAATTTAATGGCAAATGTAGATTAATGCGAGAATATTTTCTTATTTATTACAGATGATTCCATAAATATTACTTTAAATATAGTTTTGCATCGGAAGAAGTTCTGTTGTGAATCAGAATGGAATCCGTTTAAATGGTCGGTTCACACTTAATCCTTTTCTGACCTATGGATACTATTTTAGTTATTGGAGCCGGGGGGCAAATTGGTACTGTGCTAGTGCAGGCTCTCCAACAGAAGTTCGGCCTGAATCGGGTAGTCGCTTCTGATCTTAAAACACCCCAGGTGTTCTCTGGAATTTTTGAAACACTCGACGCCACGAAGGCTGAAGCTATCACGGCTTTGGTACGTCGCTATGAGGTAACTCAGATTTATCACCTGGCGGCTATCTTATCTGCGAGTGGGGAGGCAAATCCTATTCGTACCTGGGAACTGAATATGCAAACGGTACTGAACGTACTGGAAGTAGCTCGCGTAGAAAAAGTCAGTAAGGTCTTTATTCCCAGCTCTATTGCCGTATTTGGGCCATCGGCCAATCCGGTTAATACTCCTCAGCAGTCCTTTCTGGATCCTACGACTGTGTACGGAATCAGTAAGGTTGCCGCTGAAAACTGGATGCAGTATTACCATACGAAGTATAACCTGGATGTTCGATCCATTCGTTATCCGGGCGTGATTAGCTACCAGTCTATGCCCGGTGGGGGAACGACGGATTATGCCGTAGATATCTATCATAAAGCCGTTCAGGGTCAGGATTATGAGTGCTTCCTGTCGGAAGACACCCGTCTGCCCATGATTTATATGGACGATGCCATTCGGGCAACGCTGGAGTTGATGGAGGCAGATGCTGACCAGATCACTGTGCGTAATTCTTACAATTTAGCGGGGTTGAGTTTTACACCGGTGGAGGTTACGGCAGCCATTCAGCACTTTTTTCCAACGTTTCAGACGACTTACAAGCCGGATTTTCGTCAACAGATTGCAAATTCGTGGCCTCAAAGCATTGATGATTCCGCGGCTCGTCGGGACTGGGGTTGGAAACCAGCCTACGATTTGACACGAATGACCGAAGACATGATTCATCATCTGGATCATCAATACCATGCCGATTTAACTCAGGTCTAAATTTAGTAATGTATGTACGGATCTATTAAGGAAGAACTTCAGCAGGAGCTGGCTGCCATTGAAGCCGCTGGTTTATATAAGAAAGAACGAATCATTGTGACGCCTCAGTCGGCAGTGATCGGAATTGTAAACGGAACGGAAGTACTGAACTTCTGTGCCAATAATTACCTGGGTTTGTCGTCACACCCGGACGTCATTCAGGCCGCTCACGAAACCATTGATTCTCATGGTTTTGGCATGTCTTCGGTTCGTTTTATTTGCGGTACACAAGACATCCATAAAGAACTGGAAAAGGCCACGGCTGAGTTTGTTGGAGCCGAAGACTGTATTCTCTATGCTGCTGCTTTTGATGCCAATGGAGGCGTTTTTGAGCCTTTACTCAATGAGCAGGATGCCATTATTTCGGATGAACTGAATCATGCTTCCATCATTGATGGGATTCGTTTATGCAAGGCCAAACGTTTCCGTTACAAAAATAACGACATGGCCGATCTGGAAGCCCAATTGAAGGCTGCTGCTGGATCGCGTCGTATCCTGATTGTCACAGATGGCGTGTTTTCCATGGATGGCACCATTGCCCAGTTGGATAAAATCTGCGATCTGGCCGATCAGTATAACGCAATGGTCATGGTGGACGAATGCCACGCCAGCGGTTTTATTGGTAAAACAGGCCGCGGAACGCCAGAATATAAAAATGTCTTTGGTCGCATTGACATTATTACCGGAACGTACGGAAAAGCCTTAGGCGGTGCTTCGGGTGGATTTACGGCGGCTCGAAAAGAGATTGTTGATCTGCTGCGTCAGCGTTCGCGTCCGTATTTGTTTTCCAATACGCTGGCTCCGGCCATTGTAGGAGCTTCGCTGAAGGTGCTGGATTTATTAAAGTCTTCTACGGCTTTACGCGATAAACTCGAAGAGAATGCCCGTTACTTCCGGCAGGAAATGACCGCCGCTGGTTTCGATTTATTGCCCGGAGAGCACCCCATTATTCCCGTAATGCTATACGACGCTCCCTTAGCTCAGGAATTTGCTGCGAAGTTACTGGAAGAAGGCATTTACGTCATTGGTTTCTTCTATCCAGTAGTACCTCAGGGAAAAGCCCGGATTCGGGTGCAAATCTCCGCAGGTCATGAACGTGAACACCTGGAAAAAGCAGTGGCTGCGTTTACGAAAGTGGGTAAGGAACTCGGCGTTATTAAATAAGTATTGATTATTAGTTGATGGGTACTTCTCGTCAGCTAACAGATTTTTTGGTTTTCATAGTTACACTTCAACGAAAATTCAAAAGCCATGACTGATTCAGCCATGGCTTTTTCGTTTTAGGCCTGTTCAGTATAGATATATTCTTTCTGAATCATTTCTCAATCAAGGCTTTATAAGCCTGGCTTGTAATGCAAGCCAAACGAGATACTCATTAAATCAGGATAACCTGGAACAAAAGAGAGAGCAAAGTCGCATTTCCGGGTTAGTGTATATTTGTACTCGAACTCACCGCCATACCAAAGGAAAAGGTGTTGCCAGGGGTCATCAATGTCTCCCCGAAATCGATTCAAGTTCTTGTAACCCTTGAGCCGAAGCCAGTTTTTACGAAAAACTAAAGTTGGACCAATCCCACCGTATAGGCTATGTTTTTCGGTTTTAAAAATTTTAGCTCTTATACCCACGTGTTCAAATCCACCTAGCTGAGCAGCACAATCCGCGTACAAAGCACTCGCTATTTTTACGGAAAGAATATCCTTCACGATGAATTTCTCGTAAGATAAAACACCTCCAATGTTTAGGACCAGATAACCCTTGCTATCGAATCGGCGGGGCATTAAAAATGCATTTTCTCTTTCTCCTTTGGGGTGAATAGACAAACCGAAAAACTTTAATCCGAAATTATCCTGAGCCTTGGAAGAAACACTAATTAACCCCAACCACAGGGCTATGAATAGGGCCGGTTTCATTTTAGCATTCTAAGACGTAGATGTAATGTAAATGTCTGATTAGTAGCTGGCAAAAGTAAGAATTAAACTTTCGCTGCTAGATATAAATGAATATTCAGTAAAGCACAGGCGTTACGCATCAGGCCCATAGCTTCTTTCAGGGGGACCACTTTCGTAAGAATGAATTCGTCGTGATCGGCTCCGGTGGTTTGGGCGTCATAACTGAAAATTTCCTCGCGGCTTAGCTCCAGTTCGACGTAGAAAAAGTACATGGCTTCGTCGCTCGTGCCGCTGCTGGGAAACAAGGGTTTTTCATTCAGTTGATGAACCTGATCGGCAGTAACGATTAACCCGGTTTCTTCCTGAATTTCCCGCACGGCCACATCAAGCGGTAAGTCCGAACCATCCACCATGCCGGCGGGGTGTTCGTACATGTAACTTCCGTCGCAAATGCGGCGTTGTTGCACCAGCAGTAGGTATTTTTCTTTTGTTTCTTTATCAATCAAACAGGTAAGGATCGAAATAACTTCCCCCTTGATAAAGCAGAGCGGAAGAATTTTATGGCCTTCAGGAACCGTTGCATCCAGATTGAATAACCCGAAAAGCAAGTCACCATCGGAACGATATTTTGTGAATAACTCTTCCGTGCCGTGAATAATAACGCCGTTGCGTTGGAGGTTCTTTAACCAGAGTTTAAACTTGGTGGATTGTGCGTAGTCGCCCATCTTGTTTTTATTAATCTTATAAGAATGGCTCAAATTACTCGTTTTCCCTGCAACGGACGATAAAACAACTGCATCTTTGTTATGAAAAATATGATCATGAATCTTATGAAATCTTATCAATTAGTGGCCTTCGGGCTTTTAGCCTCCCTGTCTGGTTACGCTCAGCAAACCAAAACGATTGATATTAAGTCCTTTAATAAAGTCAGAATTCTGGGATGCGTAACAGCCGAGTTATTAAAGAATGACAGTCCATCACTGGTAATCACCACCCCAAAATCGCTGGACGATTCTAAAGTAACCGTTGAAACGAAGAACGATGAGTTAATTATCCGTCAGAAATGGGAAAAGGAAGTTGTCAAGAAAGGGGATTGCCGGGCCAGTGACATTCACGTGAGTCTGGCTTACACCAATCTTGAATCACTGTATACGGGTGTGGGTGCCGATGTGAAAGTATTGCAGGTGGTGCAAACCCGCGATCTGGATCTTCAGGCGGCTACCGGAAGCCAGATTACCCTCGAAGCCGACGTTCGCAATCTGAAGGCAAAAGCTGCTCAGGGGGCCGTTCTGGAGTTGTCGGGTAAGGCTTCTGAACAACAAACCAGTGTAAATACCGGTGGAGAAATTCACGCTTATAACTTAACAAGTGAGGACGCTTTCGTAAAAGCGAACACGGGCGGAGTGGCGTGGATTACCGTTACGCAACGGCTGGATGCCTCGGCTAATACCGGCGGAGCCGTTCGTTACAAAGGAAAGCCTTCCCGGAAGAACGTCAGTTCTAATTTGGGCGGCGAGGTGAAAGCCGAGTAGTTCATAGTTTTTAGCGACCGCGGTTGTTAGTTATTGGATTGATATTCTTGGCTTTATGGTTAAGTCATAGATTATTCAATAATGATAAGAACTTACTAGCACGAACATCCCGAAATTTTTAGAGACTCTCTAAAAATTTAAATGGAATATCTTCAGGCGAATCGAAATGCAATTCTTCACTTTCTAGGACTGACAGACTCGGAGATAAGGCAGGTTCCACCTGCCTTATTTTAGGAACGAGGGGAATCTCTCACCAGAGGAGGTACTTCGGTTGGCTCTGGAAGACAGATGGGGTTCCTTCGCAGTCGCTCGGCTCTAGCCGAGTGACGCTGTAGTCTGGTAGGCCTCTGGCCGATGGTTGCCAGCCCGTTTTGGTCGGGGGAAAGTTGTTCCCTAACTCGCTAGGGGTTCGCATTCTACCGGCCAGAGGCCTAGAGCTAGGTAGTCACTCGGCTAGAGCCGAGTGACTGCGGGGGTAGGAACCCACTTCCCCGCTTGTCATCTCGAACGCAGGGAGAGACCTTGGGTGGAATGGGGCGGGGCTGGTTTAATCAAGTTACCTTCGCAGTCGCTCGGCTCTAGCCGAGTGACGCTGTAGTCTGGTAGGCCTCTGGCCGATGGTTGCCAGCCTGTTTTGTTTGAGAAAGTTGTTTTGTAACTAGTTAGGGGTTCGCATTCTACCGGCCAGAGGCCTAGAGCTAGGTAGTCACTCGGCTAGAGCCGAGCGACTGCGGGGGTAGGAACCCACTTCCCCGCTTGTCATCTCGAACGCAGGGAGAGACCTTGGGTGGAATGGGGCGGGGCTGGTTTAATCAAGTTACCTTCGCAGTCGCTCGGCTCTAGCCGAGTGACGCTGTAGTCTGGTAGGCCTCCGGCCGATGGTTGCCAGCCTGTTTTGGTCGGGGAAAAGTTGTTCCCTAACTCGCTAGGGGTTCGCATTCTACCGGCCAGAGGCCTAGAGCTAGGTAGTCACTCGGCTAGAGCCGAGCGACTGCGGGGGAACTTTCCTCCAATGGTTATTCAATAACGATAAGAACTTACTAGCAATAACTTTCGGGATGTTCGTATTCTATTAACGCCCAGTGGGCAGAGGAATCACGGGTAAGCTTTCATTTCCGCCTTCCGTGATGGATTGAACGGCGAAGAAATAAGAGTCACGCGAGTAAGGGAGCGTAACTGATGTATCCGTCACGAAAAACTTCTTTTGCCAGAAAGGCTGATAGGTTTCCCGCATTAACACATAATAGCCCTTCACTTTTCCGCTTTTCGGAGCTTTCCAATTCAGTTTAGCATAATTGGCCGATCCTTTTACTTCAATCTTGACCTCCTGAGGCATTTGTGGAGCTTTGGCTAAGTTTGCCAGGGTGGCCAGGTTAACTCCGGCATTTTTACGGAGGTATTCAAAATCCATGAACTTGATCAAATCGCCGTATTCTTTACCTTTTTCGGTATGAATATCCTGGTGCTGATGATCGAAGTTTTCATTCATTTCGGTAATACGAACCGCCGCAAACCCACGATTGACAAAAGGCGTATGATCACCCCCGCGTTGAAAACGGTCGTTTCGGTAAATCAAAACCACTTCCAGATTTTCAACGTAACGTTCGCCCACCTCTTTCATGTAACGAGCTAACTGACGCGTTTTTCCGTCGTTTTCCGCCCCAATGGACCGAATTGTAGCGGCCTGCTCGGCAGTCTGGTAGGCGGGTAAGCCTTCACTGAAAACCCGAAGTCTCGTGTTATCAATAACACTCGTTTCACTTCCGGCTGAGGAACCCATGGTATCGTTATTGAGAATGGCTTCCAGATTCCATTTTTTATCAACGGCCTGTTGAGCATAATAATCCGCTCCGTATAAACCCTGTTCTTCCCCGCTCACAATCAAAAAGACAAGGGTAGCCGGAAATTTGGCTTGAGCCATAACCCGAGCCAGCTCCAAAGCCGTGGCTACTCCAGACGCATCGTCATTGGCACCGGGCGAATCAATATCCCGGTTCATAATGTCGAAAGCACGGGAATCGATGTGAGCAGAAATAACAAAAACGCGATCATCCGCAGGATCGGTGCCTTTTAAGGTAGCGACGACATTGGCAATTTCGTGTTCCTTATCAATCCGGCGACCGTCGGGTTTTAAGGTCCAGCTTTGTAGTTCTGCGGTTAAACGGCCACCGGAGTTTTTAGCGTAAGATTGAAATTTGGAAAGCGTCCATCGACGAGCCGCTCCAATTCCTTTTGTGGCATCCGTGACTGAACTCATGGTGTGACGAGAGCCAAAGGAAACCAGTTTTTCTACACTGGCTTTCATGGAATCTGCCGAAATAGCTTTGACATAACGCTCAATTTCCGGGTCGCGATTCACTATTTCCTGAGCATGACTAACAAATGGGAGGAAGAAAGCTCCGAGGAGCAGGTAACGTTTGAACATACGATCTCAAAAGTATTGGTCAGTGATGAAGCAAAGTAATACTTCTGAGCTCATTCCGATGGGAGAATAGATGGGCTGGGGAATTTAGGATGGAAAACCCTGAAGAAAGGCTACGAATGTCAGTATAGCTATAAAACAAAATAAGGCCGAGCGAAACGCTCAACCTTATCCCACTTAACCTCTAAACCTATTTTACTATGAAAAAACGCTAACCTCTTGTGAATAATACGACACGGCCTCTTTCACTTATCTTTCCTTCGTGTCTGGTTTTGGAACTCTTCACTAGTAAACATAGTTCCAAAAAATGCATTCCAAAGAGAACAAATCCTGCGAAATGAAATTTCTGCAATTTCGCTAAAGCTTTCGAAAAGAAACTATTTTTTGAAAACTTAATTTTACTGCAAAATCAAATCTTCAACTTCTTTTCTGGTAACTACCACAAAGTTACAAATCATTTCTGATACTTCCTGGTATTTTACAATTTACTTGTCCTCGTTTGACATTACAAATGTAGATACACTAATTTAAAAGTCCAAACTTGGAAAATTACAATTTCAAAATATTATTCGGAATAATATCCTATTTTAAAAGCACTATTACGAAAAATTTGATACAAAAAGACCGTTAGGTAAAATATTATATGGATAAATATGGAATAAAGTTCCTGAAAATATTACTTTCCAAAAATTGAAAATTCTTTAATAAGTACAATCATTCGTTAAAATTATTCATCGTCTTGTCAATTCCTAAAGTGCAAAAAGACAAAAGAATGTCAATGCATTTATCCAGACGCTCGGGAATTAACTCTAATTCAGCCTTTGGAAATTCACCCAAAACGTAATCCGCCTGTCGTCCTTTCGGGAAATCGCCTCCGACACCAAACCGTAAACGAGCGTATTGATCCGTACCAAAAATTTCCTGAATATTTCGTAACCCGTTGTGTCCGCCGTGCGATCCTTTGGAACGAACGCGAAGTTTTCCGAAGGGAAGGGCAATGTCATCCGTAATAGTTAACGTATTTTCAATGGGAATTTTTAATTCCTTCATCCAGTAGTTAATCGCCTTCCCGCTCAGGTTCATGTACGTAGTAGGCTTGATCAGGTATATCGTACGACCTTTATACTTGAGTTCGGCTCCGTAAGCCAGTCGGCCTATATCAAATTTTAATCCTTCCTGAGCCGCCAGCCGATCCAGAACCATAAACCCGATGTTATGACGGGTCAGGGCATATTCCGGGCCAATGTTTCCCAGACCCGCGATGAGATACTTCATGTATTTTTAGATTAAACGGATAAATTTCTTTGGCACATTGTACAGAAGATCAACGCATCCGCAATTATTTCGCAATTGAAAAGCGAATTTCGCCCCTTAGGATTCCTAAATCCTAATTTCGTTTGCCTAATTTTGCCATCCTATGCAGCGACGATTGCTTCTTGCCAGTCCCTTGTTGGAAATCACAATTAGTCGATTGTGCCAACAACTTATTGAGAATCACCAATTATTTGCAGATACCGTTATTCTGGGTCTGCAACCCCGGGGTATTCATCTGGCCCAACGAATTCATCAGGAACTACAACAGACCACCGAAACGACTATCCCTTTCGGTTGGCTCGACGCTACTTTTCACCGGGACGACTTCCGCCGCCGGGAGTCAATCGTTCGTCCGAACCAGACTAAAATTCCTTTTACCATTGAAGGGAAAAAGGTAATTCTGGTGGACGACGTGATTGCGACAGGTCGGATGGTACGGGCCGCTCTGGATGCCATGACCTTCTTTGGTCGCCCGGAACGCATTGAACTGGCGGTATTGATTGACCGTCGATACAATCGTGATATTCCTCTCGCTCCAGATTACGTAGGTATGAAAGTCAACACGCTCGATACGCAGCGGGTAATCGTGGAATGGAAAGAACAAGGCCACGAGAAAGACGGTATTTGGCTCAGTGATTAATGGAATAGATGTTTCCCCCTCCGATCTTTTTGAGGGGGCTTTTTTTGAATACACCATTTGTTTTCGCTCATCAACGGAAACTTAATTTATACGAACGTGCTAAGTACAAGACATTTACTAGGCATTAAAGACCTCACTGAAGAGGATATTCAGCTCATCTTCCAAACCGCTGACGAGTTTAAGGAAGTGCTCAATCGCCCCATTAAGAAGGTTCCTTCCCTGCGTGACCTTACCATTGCAAACGTCTTTTTTGAAAACTCTACGCGTACCCGTCTGTCGTTTGAGCTGGCCGAAAAACGTCTTTCTGCTGACGTAATTAATTTTTCATCTTCAGGAAGTTCGGTAAAAAAAGGGGAGACCCTGCTGGATACGGTGAATAACATCCTGTCTATGAAAGTAGATCTGATCGTGATGCGTCACAGTTCACCCGGAGCACCGCATTACCTGTCTACACGCATTCCTGCTAATGTGGTAAATGCGGGCGACGGTACGCACGAACACCCCACGCAGGCCTTGCTGGATGCATTTTCCATTCGTGAAAAACTGGGTGATGTGGCGGGTAAGAAAGTGGCGATCATTGGCGATATTTTACACTCTCGCGTAGCACTTTCGAATATTTTCTGTCTGAAAAAACTGGGTGCCGAAGTAATGGTTTGCGGTCCGAGCACGTTGATCCCTCGGTACATTCGTGATCTGGGCGTCATCGTTTCGCATGACGTTCGCGAAGCCTTACGCTGGTGCGACGTAGCGAACGTACTACGGATTCAACTGGAACGTTTGCAGGTGAAGTACTTTCCAAGTCTGCGGGAATATTCGTTGTATTATGGCATAACCAAAGCCATGCTGGATGAACTGGATAAACCCATTGTATTAATGCACCCCGGCCCCATTAACCGTGGGGTGGAGTTAAGCTCCGATGCCGCCGATTCTCCCGAGCATTCCATTATTTTAAATCAGGTAGAAAATGGCGTAGCTACGCGGATGGCAGTGTTATATCTATTGGCTGCTCAGCGATAATAGATTCATCGCGTTCGTTAATCGAATGCGTAGGGAAGTGGTAGTCATACCTGTAATAATAGGTTGACTAATAATTGATTTTGTGCGGATTAGACGCGATTGATCGCGTCTCTACAGTAAAAAAGGGATCGAATTTCGATCCCTTTTCTTTTTTATCTACATATAACTCAAAACCCAAAACAAATAAACTCCAAACGCTCTACCCAATCAGTCGTTTCAAGCTAGCTAGGATCACCACAATACCTACCATAATCATCATGGCCTTGAGGGGTAACTTACTGGCCAGACGAGCCGCGATGGGAGCCGCAATCACTCCTCCGAGAATTAAGCCCAGGATTACCTGCCACTGCGAAAGTCCGATGACTAAAAAGAAAGTCAAGGAAGAAGAGAAGGAGATAAAAAATTCAGCCAGATTGACCGAGCCAATCGTATACCGGGGATGCCGACCCGAAGCAATCAGAGTAGATGAAACGATAGGTCCCCAGCCGCCACCGCCAATGGAGTCCATAAATCCACCAAACCAGGCCAAGGGGCCAATCATTTTGATCGGGTTCTTTTTCTGACGCTTGGTGAGGGCTTTGCGGATAATGACGATCCCCAGGATGAGGGTATAAACGGAGACGGCGGGTTTTACGTAATCCATGTATTCTTCCAGCACCGAAGAAAGTAAATAAGCCCCTAATACCGCTCCAATGACGCCGGGAATCAGAATAACTTTAAATAGCTTGGCATTCACGTTACCGTATTTCAGGTGCATATAACCCGAAACGCCGCTGGTAAATATTTCAGAAGTATGGACACTCATGGAAATCACGGAAGGGGAAACGCCTACGCCAGCCAGAAAAGTAGCGGCTGAAACGCCATACGCCATGCCCAGAGCTCCATCTACCATCTGAGCCAGAAAGCCACCGAGAACATACCACAGAATATCAACGGTAATAGAATTGAAAGCGGTAATGATGTTCTCTACTGTCAGAAATTTGAAGATCAAATGACCAACAATCATTAATGCCAGGGCATTAACTATATGAATAAAAACCTCCGCAGGTTTACGTTCTCTTTTCCAGAGCGTAATGATGGCTTCTTCAAACGGGTTTTTTCGACGCACTTTAGCTTTGGAAGGTCTAGGTTGGGTCGATTGAATGAGGTCTGGCGTGGATTCCATGCAGTATTGTTTACCTACAAAAATAGTAGAGTATTTACTACTCCACCAAATTAGTAGAATAATATATTCACGATTTAACAAATCCTTAAGCTTGCAGACGATGCTGGTAGATGTGTAATGGTCTGTATTTTAGATGGTTATAGTAATTTTCATAAAAAAGGGAGCTTCCTGAAAGCTCCCTTTTTTATGAAAATTAAAATGATCGCTACTGTTTGATGTAAATCACTTTTTGTGCGGCCTGAATGCCATCCTGATCAAATTGCCGTTTGATTTGTTCCTGCATAAAGTAATAAGTATCCCAGTAATGAGCAGGAGTGGTCCAGACACGAACATCATACGTAGCCGAATCGGGCTGAAGTTTGGTTAGTAACACATCGTGTGGTCGGTCTTTCAGAGCATGAGGGCAAGCGTCTACCGCTTTCTGAATGGCCGATTTGGTGGCTTCCAAGGTATTCTGACTTCCCACCCCAAAGACCATATCCACCCGGATTATACCTTTGCCGGAAATATTCGTTAAAGGGCTGGTCGATAGGGGCCCGTTGGGGATAATGATGGTTTTATTATCGGGAGTAACTAAAATGGTGTTAAAAATCTGAATGGCTTCCACGACCCCTGTAAATCCCTGAGCTTCTATCAAGTCACCCACCCGAAAAGGTTTAAAAATCAGAATCAACACGCCTCCTGCAAAGTTCGCCAGACTTCCCTGCAAGGCCAGCCCTACGGCTAAACTCGCCGTACCCAGAATGGCTACAAAAGAGGTCGTTTCAATCCCCAGAATGCCCGCACAGCTCAGCAGAAGCATGACATTCAGTAGGACATTAATCATGGAAGAAAGAAAAGGTTGTACGTCCCGATCGATCTTACTTTGATTCATGCGACTGGACAAAAACCGGATCAATTTTCCGATGATAAAACGACCGATCAGAAATGTAGCTAAGGCAAGTAATACTTTCCCGCCGTATTGGGATATAGCCAGAAGGGCAACGTTTTTAGCGTTTTCTAAATCCATTTTGGATTACTATTAAGGGTAAAGGCTGCTTTTAAATCGGGGTAATATTAAAGCTTATTGTCTAATATAATAACTAATATCAATATTTATTAGTAAACGGTACGTTTGGCTCTGATACAGAATTGGTAAAAAGAGGGGGGATTTTTGAACTAAAAAAGCTAAAGCTGCTTTTAAAAAGTAAAACTCTGATTGTCAAATATTTAAAATATTTAACATATAAAAGTATATTAATCTACTTATTTTATAGGATAAATAGTTTTAATTTGCTGTATCAACCGAAAAGCCATGAACAATCCTATTATTGACTTAAAAATTCAGGGTAATTCCAGCCGCCTGCTGGTATATGAAGTACTGAATGCCGTTAGCCGCCGAAAAGGGAATCGCGTTCGCCAGGTCGATTTCGATTATCAGGAGCATACCCAACGCGGCATCATCAAAGTGGAGCTACATGAACCTGAACAAGTATTAATTCGAAGAATAATGGCCGTTTCCGGCGTTTCTAAAGTGTTCCCGATTACCGCATAAGATTACCCAATTTTTTGCGTACATAACCATAAATTCTATGAAAGGTCTGGACTTCAACATTCTCGCCTTTGCCATCCCACTATTCGTTTTTTTCATTGGCTTAGAGTATTATCTATCCTTACGTCAACAAAAAAAAGTCCATCACTTTGCCGATTCCGCTACCAACGTTGGGGTAGGCATAGCCGAACGGCTTAGCGACTTGTACGTTAGCAGTCTTTTCTATTACGTCTTCGACTTTATTCATCAGCATTTTGCCCTTTTTGACATTAAGGAGAACGCCTGGACGTTTATTCTGCTTTTTCTGGCGACAGATCTGGTCTGGTACTGGTACCACCGCTTTGCCCACGAGATTAACCTTTTCTGGGGTGTTCACGTGGTGCATCATCAAAGCGAGGAATTCAATTATACCGTTGCCGCACGGATCACGGTTTTCCAGGCCATCGTCCGGGGAGCTTTCTGGTGCGTCTTACCGCTAATTGGATTTTCTGCGGAGATGATTACGGTGTTATTACTCATTCACGGAGCCTATCCCTTCTTTACGCATACCCAATTGGTAGGAAAATTGGGCTGGCTGGAATACATTTTCGTTACTCCTTCGCACCACCGCGTTCATCACGCCAGTAATGAAATATATCTTGATAAAAACTACGGCGATGTGCTGATTATCTGGGATAAGATTTTTGGTACGTTCGTCGAAGAAACCGAAACGCCAGTCTATGGCTTAACGAAGCCTTTAAAGAGTTATAGTTTTCTCTGGCAGCATTTCCATTTTTTAATGGAGATTGCACTTTCAGTGAAAAAGACGCCCGGTTTTCTCAATAAACTCGGTGTCGTTTTTGGAAAGCCAGCTAACTTCGATCCTAATGTCAGGGGAGAACTGGAGGAAATATTTCTGTCTCAACAACCGGAAGTGGTGGTCAGTCGCCACATGCGAATTTACGTTATTGCTCAACTGGTGGCCGTTTCCGTTCTGCTCTTTTTCCTGATTTTACTGGATCATTACTGGCCCTCAAGTATTCGTATCGGCGGCGGCGTTTTTATTCTGCTAACGCTGATTAACATCGGTGCGATTTTAGAAAAAAAAACCTGGGTTTTGTATCTGGAGTACGCTCGCATTTGTGGCCTGATTCTGATGTTCTATGCTTTTACCGAAAATGCCTGGCTATTAGTGGGACTAAACGTGATTAGCGTAGTACTAGTCTTTACTTCGGGTTTTCTGCGTCGTCAATACGTGCATTGGGTGTACGAATAAATCAATGATGAAATCATCAGTTAGCAGTGAAGAACTACGAGCAAAACCAGTACCTTGCCCGTAGTTCTTCACTTTTTAACCTATAGGCAACGATGGCACAACCAACAGAAGAAACCCTGATCCAGGTGCTGGAACGATTGAAGAAAGAAGGATTTACGCTGGATTTTAATCTCGAACCAGATTCCATTCATTGTTCGCAGGAAAACCTGCGACTGAAACCTGAAGCGTTTGAAATAGTAGAAACGGTGCGACTGGAAGGTATGTCCGATCCTGATGATAATGTAATTGTGTACGCAATTGAATCTCGCGACGGCGAGAGAGGAGTGTTGATCTCGGCTTATGGGGTCTATGCGGAAGAAAGCACGAGTGCCGAACTGGCGGCTAAGCTGGCCGTGAATCGCGAGTCCTGATTCACCGTTTAATGGATATTCACATTTATTAGTTTTTCTCCCTTTGAAAACGAAATTACCGAACGTCGGTACGACTATCTTCACGACGATGTCGCAACTGGCCCAGCAACACGGGGCTTTAAATTTGTCACAGGGTTTTCCGAGTTTTGATGCCGCCCCGGAGTTAATCAATCGGGTCGAGACCTACCTTCGAAAGGGAGTTAATCAGTATGCTCCAATGACGGGTGTGGCTCCGTTGCGTGAAATGCTGGCTCAGAAAACCGAACAGATTTCGGGGCTGATTTACCATCCTGAACGAGAAATTACGGTTACTTCTGGAGCAACCGAAGCTCTTTTTGCTGCTATTTCAGCGGTGGTTAGTCCGGGCGATGAGGTTATAATCTTTGAGCCAGCGTATGATAGCTACGTTCCGGCGATTGAACTGAACGGCGGTGTTCCGGTTTTTATCAGTTTGCAAGCCCCTGATTTTAAAGTTAGTTGGTCGGAAGTGTCCGAAAAAATAACGGATCGAACTCGGCTGATGATCATTAATACGCCGCATAACCCGACGGGTCAGGTTTGGCATAAGGACGATCTGAATCAGTTAGCAAGATTGATTAAAGAGCGGGAAATTTACCTTGTAGCCGATGAGGTCTATGAACACATTACCTTCGATGGAATTCCTCATGTTTCAGTAGCCCAACATCCCGACTTAATGGAACGAACGTTCGTCTGTAGCTCTTTTGGCAAAACGTTTCACATCACGGGCTGGAAGGTGGGTTACTGTCTCGCTCCGGCAGAATTGAGCACTGAATTTCGAAAAATTCATCAATACCTGACCTTCAGTACCGTTACTCCCATTCAGTTCGCTTTAGCGGACTACTTGCAGGAACCGGAGCATTACCTTTCCGTTGCAGAATTTTATCAGCAAAAACGGGATTTTTTTCTTGAGAATCTCGAAGGTTCGGCCTTTAGCTGGAAGCCTTCGCAGGGTACGTTTTTCCAGAGCCTTTCGTATCAGGGGTTAAGTGAAGAAGGGGATGCCGAATTAGCCATTCGATTAACCAGAGAATACGGCATCGCTTCCATTCCGACCTCCGTTTTTTATCAGCAAAAAACCGATCAAAAACTGTTGCGATTCTGCTTCGCAAAGGATAACGACATGCTGCAACAAGCGGCAGAACGACTATTAAAAATTCAGTGGTAATGCCTTCAGAATCATAAACTAACTAAAAATGCCGCCGGAAGATCCAGTGGCATTTTTTTCCTTGATTGCATACACACTTACTTAATAGTCAAATTCTGAAAAAACAGAACATGGTTTTGGTTAAGTAAAACCTTATCTCTCGTACTAACTAACGATTAACGTATAGGGCAGTTAGTAAGGCCCGGGCATTGGGAGCTAGTTCGAGGTTTTCGTCAACAAAGTCATAGACGATTTTTCGCTGACGGTTAATGACGTAAACGGCGGGTATATAGGCGTCGTCGGAAATGCCGGAGACCCGTTCCCAAAGGGGGTGAAAATCAGAGTAAACCCCAAAACTGCGGGCAATCTGATTGTGGCGATCATAAGCCAGATTAAAATCCAGGTCTTCGTAATCAGCCAATTGTTGCAGCATAGGAGCAGGCTCGTTGGAAAGTACCAGTAACTCGCCACCTAATCCCTTAATGCTTTGGTTGAGGGTTTGCAGCACCCGTAAATGCTTGGGAGCATAGGCGTTCCAGCAGGGGCAATAGAAACTCAATACCAACGGTTTTTTCTGAACCAGTTCTGCCAGACTTAGCTCATGCCGACTTTGAAACAGATCTGCCAACGAGGCATTCCAGACCCCAGAGCTCGCTTTTAGCGAGAAGGAAGGAACCGTCTGACCTTCCTTGAAAGGGCTTACGCGTTCGGGTCGTTTATTAATCAGAGGCTTAATTTTTACTGTATTAATTTGCCCCGCTTCATCTTCAATTTCGTATAACATGGCAATAAGCGTTTATAGTCTGTCAGGAGGATGCGATCTGGTGGCTGTGGCGGGACTCGAACCCGCGTCGGAAGCTTTGCAGGCTTCTGCCTCACCACTCGACCACACAGCCCGTGTTGTGGTTGGATGATGCAAATATATATGAAAATATATTATCTATAGAATTAGTAGAGTAATAATTTTTTAGAAATTTATAAAGTCACCTATGAGAGTAAGATAGGTATTTAGTAATCAAACAGTTAGAGTATAATTCTTAAAAAAAGAATACGTACGGAGAATGCAGTCATTCATTACCCTGTAACTTCAGCAATGAAAAATAGCCTACAGATCATAAGTTTTACGATCCTACTCACCTATAAGTCATGATGAACTTTCCCGAATTTCTTAGTCCCTATCAGGCAGACCTGGAGAAATATAAAATGGAGACGGTACTGATCAATGCTACTCCAATTGCCAATGGCGAGTCCTTAAGTATTACGCAAAGCAAATTTTTAGGCCTGCCTTTTCTTCCGGTCGGTATGGATTATCCCGAAGACAGTAAGGGAACCCCCATGATTCTACTGGCTCAGATTAATTTTTCGGAACTGCCTTCTTTACCTGAGTACCCTTCCGAGGGTATTCTGCAATTATTCGTATCACCCGACGATTGGTATGACATGGAGGAATACGCCGTTTTATACCATGAAAATTTGACGCAGGAACCTCAGAAAGACTTTTCTTTTCTAACTGATGATTTTTACCTGGACAGTCCCATTTTAAGCGAACACGCCTTGCAGTTTGAAAAAAGCGTA
Source organism: Siphonobacter sp. SORGH_AS_1065 (assembly GCF_030818595.1). Taxonomy (NCBI): domain Bacteria; kingdom Pseudomonadati; phylum Bacteroidota; class Cytophagia; order Cytophagales; family Cytophagaceae; genus Siphonobacter; species Siphonobacter sp. SORGH_AS_1065. The sequence goes on along the minus strand of NZ_JAUTAM010000004.1, from coordinate 4,227,558 downwards.
GAATATGGTGGTGTAGCGGATGAGCGGTTTGATTATATGTTTGGTGAACAGGACTATTGGGATTTTGAAGAATCATTAGCTGAAGAAGAGGCAAAACAACTGGGCACCTTTTTTACATCGGGGGGCAGTAAAGTAGGAGGGTATGCCTATTTCACACAGCAGGATGTTAGATCTTACAGCCCGTATAAGAAAAATGATTTGCTGTTATTACAAATTGATAGCGATGAAAAGATCATGTTTGGCGATTCAGGCGTAGCTAACGTGTTTATTAATCCAGATGATCTAAAGAAGAAGGACTTTTCAAAGGCCTACTTCTATTGGGACTGCTACTAATGGTTGACTTCTACCGCTGCCAGCCAAACACGTCCAGCTTTACTGAAGAGGTAGTTTGATCATGCCGCTGCCAGCGTTGCCCGACCAGCTTTTTCGCTGGCAGCAACAGCTTACTTGACCAAAATAGACCTCATAGCCTAAGTTATTGCTGCCAGCGAAAAAGCTGGCAGCGGTGAACTAGAGACTATTTTTTGAGAAATAAATTTATTTGATAAACAACTAACAACTAACAACTAACAACTAACAACTAACAACTAACAACTAACAACTAACAACTAACAACTAACAACTAACAACTAACAACCGCTAAATCAACCAGTCCAGAGTATCGCGGATTAGTTTTTGAACGACTTGCTCCGGGGCAGGAGCAAACTCGTTACTGACCCGATTCGCTACAATAGCACTCAGTGAAAGCATTTCGTGTCCGAGCATTTTTCCAAATAAATAATAAGCTGCTGTTTCCATTTCGAAATTGGTAATTCGATTCCCATTCCAGTTGAACTGATTCAGCGTGTCGATGCTATTTAGAATTTTCGGGGCCAATCGAAGGCTGCGTCCCTGCGGGGCGTAAAAGCCGGGGCAGGTTAACGTGATCCCGGCAAAAACGTTGGGAATGAGTCGGGTAGTGAACCCATCGAGTAAGGTTTGAGAACCATCAACGGCGTAAGGCTGTAACCTTAATTGCAGGACATCTTTTAATTCCTGACAAAATTCGGGATACCAGCGTGATTCGTCGGTATCATAAAAATCAAGTAAGCCGTCCAGACCCACCCCTGAGCTGGATGCCACTACCGATCCCACCGGAATATCGTATTGCAAACTTCCTGAAGTACCAATGCGGATGATTTTCAGAGGATTAAGAGAAGGCAGCGGTTCGCGACGTTTAAGATCAATGTTCCGAACGGCATCTAGTTCCGTCATGACGATCTCTACATTATCCGAACCAATGCCTGAAGAAACCACGGTTAACCGCTTTTTTCCAATAGAACCGGTGTGCGTTACAAACTCGCGGTGCTGTTTTTTTATTTCAATTCGATCAAAAAACTGGGAAATCATTCCGACCCGGTCGGGGTCTCCAACAACGATTACGGTATCTGCTACCTCTTCTGGCAAGAGTTTTAAGTGATAAATACTACCGTCGGGATTGAGAATTAATTCAGAAGCTGGATAGGGCATGGCTTTTACAAATCAATGAAAGTACTAAGTTTGAGAAACGATTAGGGAGGCCGCGATGGGTTCCTCCGCCTAAACTTAACAGAATTATACCAAAACCAGTGAATAGGTTCATGGGTATATCATAATCAGAAAAAAACGTTGGAATACTGGATTGGAATAGATATCGGAACCACGAACACCAAAGCCGTTGCTTTTGATGATTCAGGAGTGGTAAAAAGTCAGCATAATCAGGGGTATGAAATGATTCACCCGGAACCTGATTTTAGCGAAATGGACGCTAGAGTAATCTGGGAAGCAGTAGAGAATTGTTTACAAAAGGTTATCAAGGAGCTGGATGCTCCCGTTCGGACGATCACGTTTTGTGCGGCCATGCATAGCCTGATGGCGGTAGATGCGGAGGGAAATCCGCTCACTAATCTGATCATCTGGGCGGATAATCGAGCTACGGAAGAAGCAGATTCTTTAGTCCATAGTGAAACAGGTAAACAGATTTACGAAGCCTGCGGAACGCCCCTCCATCCGATGATTCCGCTTTGTAAGTTAATGTGGTGGCAAAAACACGAGCCAAACCTGATTCAAACGGCCTTCAAATTTGTTGGGATCAAAGAATACATCTGGTATAAGCTCACGGGCGAATGGGTCATTGATTATTCCCTGGCCTCGGCTACGGCGATGTTTGATATCCATAAGCTGGTGTGGAACGAACTGGCTCTGAAGACCGCTGGCATCACGGCTGATAAGCTTTCCAAACCCGTTTCTACCTATTATTCCGTTTCGGAAATCAATCATGGGGTACTGGATTTATACGAATCATCCATCGAAAAAGTAAAAGATACGCAGTGGGTAATCGGGGCTTCGGATGGTTGCCTGGCTAATCTCGGAACAGGGGCCGTAACGCCCGGTCGGGTAGCCATTACCATCGGCACCAGCGGAGCCGTGCGGGTAAGTTCGAAAAAGCCCATTCTGGACAATCAGAAACGGACGTTCTGCTATTTACTGGATGAAGAGACGTATATCATTGGGGGAGGAACCAACTCCGGTGGAGTGGTTTTTCAATGGTTACGGGATGAATTTTTCCCGGGGCAGTCGGAAGATGAACTCACTGAGAAAGCATCGAAAATTCCCGTGGGCTCACTAGATTTAGTGTTCCTGCCGTACTTACTCGGTGAGCGGGCTCCGATCTGGAATGTTCACGCCAAAGGTAGTTTTTACGGGCTGACGCTTCAGCACACTTCAGCCCATTTCATTCGGGCCGTTCTGGAAGGTATTTGCCTGCATACGTATTCCATCGTTCGGATTCTGGAAGAACGGGAAGACGTGCATGAAATCTACGCTTCGGGTGGTTTTGCCAAGAGCGAACGCTGGGTGCAGATGCTGGCCGATGTGTGCGGAAAAACGGTTTGTTTGCCCGAAAGCGTAGAAGCTGGTGCTTGGGGGGCTGCCTTGATGGGCATGAAAGCCGCCGGATTTATTCAGGACCATCAGGAAAAGCTGAAAGGTCTGAAGGTGGATCGTTCGTTCAAGCCTAATCCAGAGAACGCGGCTCAATACCAGCAAATTTTTGAGCGATTCATGAAGCTGTACGAAGCGACTAAATCATTATAAATCAAGCTTCATGTAAACCACCTCAGCCAGGGGATTGAAAACATAAGGTTCGGTGGGCTCGAATCCCAGTGATTGGTAAAGACGAATAGCGGAGGTTAATCGTTCCAGACTATCGAGTTTCATGGTCTGGTAGCCCGCTTTTCTGGCGTAATGGATGACTTCCTCGGCCAGTTTTCGGCCCAATCCGGTGCCGCGTTGACTAGAATGGACGAACAAGCGTTTCATTTCGCAAACGCCGGATTCTTTTAGAGGTTTAAGGGCCACGCAACCCACCACCTGATCGTTTTCGTCCTCGGCCAGAATGACGCATCCAGCAGGAGAACCGTATAACTCAGGTAATATCTGTAACTCGTGCTCGAAATTCTGAAACGATAAATCTATACCCAAACCCAGAGCATACTGATTAAAAATAGATCGAATTTTTTCAACGTCTTCAGGGGAAAAAGGACTGTATCGAAGGGTCACCATTTATTGTCTTGGGTTTAAAGTGTTGAGTTTTTGATTCGTTTTTGTTTTATAAATCATTATTAGATTATATACAAAAGGCCAGCCTGAAACGTTTCAGGCTGGCCTTTTTATTACCGAAGAATTGACTACTCTACAACCAGATCTTCCATAATGATCTTGTCCAGGGTGACGGGTAATTCGTGGATGCGTTTGCCCGTGGCGTGGAAAATAGCGTTGACGATGGCCGGAGTTACGCCAACAACACCAATTTCGCCCAGGCCTTTAATGCCCATCGGATTTACGACATCATCGTTTTCTTCCACGAAGATCACTTCCATCTCAGCCGGAATGTCTGCATTGACGGGAATATGATATTCGGCGTAGTTATGGTTCATAAATCGGCCAAAGTTTGAATCTACCTGACTTTCTTCTTCCAGAGCCTTACTAATGCCCCAAACCATTCCGCCCAAGATCTGGCTACGGGCTGTCTTCGGATTGAGAATTTTACCGCCAGCGATAGCACTGACCATTCGACTCACCCGAACCGTTCCGAAATCTTCATCTACCCGAACTTCTACAAAAACGGCCGAGTGCGTGTTCCGGGCATAATCCATTTGCTTGAGCATGTTGGGTAAGGCTGTCGAAGTATCCTCCAGGTAGTTTTCACCCGCTTGCTTCAGAATATCGGAGTAGGAGATACAAATCTCAGGATCCGCTTTGAGGCGAATTTTTCCATCAGCAAATTCCAGATCTTCCTGCGGGCGGTCAGCCAAAGGAGCGTAACTGGTACGGGAAAGTAGCTTAAGTAACTTTTCCCGAATATTCTCGCAGGTAATCCGAACGGCATTTCCTACGGACGCTGCCGTCGCCGAACCGCCTTCCAGGTAGGCAAGGGGCAGGGACGAATCACCTAACTTGAAAGTCACTTGCTCCATGGGCATTCCAAGCGTTTCGGCTGCAATCTGCGTCATGATGGTATAGGTGCCGGTTCCAATATCGGAAGTTCCGCTGCTTACCGTTAGCTTTCCATCTGCCGATAAAAATGCCTTCGCTCGGGAGGGAACGAACATGGCATCCCACATACCCGTGGCCATGCCCCAGCCAATCAATGTTTTACCCTCCCGCAGGGATCGGGGTTCCGGGTTCCGCTTCGACCAACCGAACTTCTCGGCTCCCTGCTGGAAACAGGCTTTCAGTTCCTTGCTTGAATAAGGTTTGCCCTGATTGGCGTCTTCTTCGGTGTAATTTTTTAAACGTAATTCCACCGGATCCATGCGGAGTTTATAAGCCAGTTCATCCATCGCACATTCGATGGCATACACTCCCGTTGCTGCTCCGGGAGCCCGCATATCCAGGGGCGTGTACAAATCACCTGCAATGAGCTTATAGTCGTAGGAAACGTTATCGCACTTATACATCGCTCCCGACCAGTCTACAATGGTCTCTGTATAATTTTCAAAACGGGACGTTTCAGAATAGGCCGCGTGATTCAGGGCCTGTAAGGTGCCATCCTGAGACGCTCCTAGTGACAATTTCTGTAGCGTTGCCGGGCGGTGGCCGAAGGAAAACATTTGCTGGCGGGTAAGGGTAACCCGCACCGAACGCTTTAATTCCAACGCAGCCAGCGTTGCCATAAATAGTTGATATTGGGGACGTAAGCCCGAGCCAAAAGCTCCACCCACAAAAGGAGAGACGATCCGAACCCGTTTCTTCGACAAACCAAAAATTCCGGTTACGTAATTCTGGCTGTTAAATACTCCCTGGGTTTTGTCGTAAATCGTTAGATGATCGTCAGCTTCGTAAATAACCGTCGAAGCATGCATTTCCATGGGATTGTGGTGTTCCGCTCCGTGGTAATAACTGGTCTCGAACCGCACGTCAGACTTCGCAAATTCCTTCGCAAAATTGCCTCGGTTTTTAGGTTTCTTATACCCCTGTTTTCCCTTACCGGGATCGAAAGCTTTATCGAGATGATCCCGAATTTCTACCTCAACCGGGCCTTCGGTTTCGTAGTCTACCTTAACCAGTGTAGCGGCATAACTAGCCAACTCAAACGTTTCAGCCACTACCAAAGCAATGGGTTGCTGACTGAATTTAATTTCCGGTCCGTTCAGAGGACGGAAGGGAGAGCCCGGCGGCGAGTCCTGGTCTTTATAACTTTTATCAAACCAGGCCAGACCTGAGACATTGTTATGCGTAAAAACCTGAATCACTCCCTCTAAAACCAAGGCTTCAGAAGTATCGATAGCCGTTATTTTGCCTTTAGCAATGGTGCTGGAAACAACCACGCCATACGCCAGATCTTCGGTTTGAAATTCGGCGGCATACTTGGCTTGTCCCGTTACTTTGGCCCGACCGTCTACCCGACGCGTCGCCTGGCCGATATATTTATTACTCATGAAAGATGTACGTTTTCGGTGGCTTCAGATAAGGCTCGGATGATGGCTCGTTTGGCCAACTCAATCTTGAACGTGTTATGACCATACCCCTGGGCGTTTGCCAGGATTGTTTCCGCAACCTGTTCAAAATTCTCTTCTGTCGCTTTTTTGCCTTTCAGTAACGATTCAGCTCCCTGATCTCGCCAGGGTTTATGAGCCACGCCACCGAGAGCTATACGGGCATCAGTAATGGTATCTCCGTCCAGTTCCAGAGCCGCAGCTACCGACACTAAGGCAAAGGCATACGACTGACGATCCCGGATTTTGATATACGTAAAGTGATCTTTGAATCCTTTTTCTGGTAACTCAATTCCCGTAATTAATTCATCGGACTCCAGGGTATTGTCTTTTTCTGGATGCATTTCCGGCAAGCGATGGAAATCGTTAAAGGCAATGGTTCGATCTCCATTGCGGCCACTGACGTGAACGGTTGCGTCCAGAGCTGCCAGAGCTACGCACATATCAGAAGGATGGGTAGCGATACATTCAGAACTAGTACCAAGAATGGCATGAATCCGATTGTATCCATTGATAGCTGAACAGCCCGAACCGGGTTCGCGTTTGTTACAGGGCGTAGCCGTATCGTAGAAGTAATAACAGCGGGTGCGTTGCATGAGGTTACCTCCATTGGTAGCCATGTTCCGCAACTGAGGGGAAGCTCCGGCAAGAATGGCTTTTGCCAGTAGAGGGTAACGCTCTTCAATCAGTGGATGATATGCCGTTTCTGCGTTAGTCATCATGGCTCCAAGTAGCAGGCCACCGGATTCCGTTTCTTCGATTTCATGAAAAGGCAGATGGTTCACATCAATGAGCAACTGCGAATGCATGACGTTTTCCTTCATCAAATCAATCAGATTCGTACCCCCACCAATGTAGTGAGCACGTTCCGTTTTTTCATTCAGGGCGGTATCTACGCCATAAGCTCGTGTGTAGGCAAATGGATTCATTAGGCATTCCTCCCTTCTTTATTAATCACTTCCTCAATGGCGTCCACAATGTTAGTATAAGCACCGCAGCGGCAGAGATTACCGCTCATCAATTCCCGAATTTCGCTGGCGTTGTGAGCTTTGCCTTCATTCATTAATCCTACGGCTGAACAAATTTGTCCGGGCGTGCAATAGCCGCACTGAAAGGCATCATGTTCAATAAAAGCTTCCTGAAGCGGATGAAGTTCGTTTCCCTTTGAAAGGCCTTCAATCGTCTGAATTTCATTGCCTTCCTGCATGACAGCCAGGGTAAGACAGGAGTTAATGCGTTTCCCATTCACCAGCACCGTACAGGCTCCGCACTGACCGTGGTCGCAACCTTTTTTCGTTCCGGTCATATCCAGATGTTCCCGCAGGGCATCGAGTAGAGTAGTCCAGGGAGCAATGGAAATGCGTTTTTCTGATCCATTAATTTTTAAAGTAATGGAGCTCGTTGACGAAACCCCGGTCCGGGGCTCGGTATCAATGACTAGGGACATAGCTTTAAGGTTTCGTTGGATAATGATTAATTACCTTCGGGTAAAACTATGTTCCAGTGAATTATTTTCGGAAACGCGGCAATGGATACCCCAGCACCAGAAGAATTTAGCTCAGGAAAGAGAAGAAACTAAAATTCTGAGGAATTTTCGCGGCTGATGATTCGCACGGAATTCACCAGCGAAACCAATACGACAGCAGTAAGGATAAGAATAATGAACATCATGGCCTCTATCATTTTTAATAGGGGCAAAAAAAATCATTCCTGACCATCAGGAATGATTTGTAGGAATCAGATGTAAGTTCTTGTAATTAGTTAATAATAGATGGTTCGTCAGTAAAATGCTGAACAGCAATTTATTTATTAACTAACAATTATTTATAGAGTAACCGAGCTAGGGTAACTTGGCCGTTAATGACCAGAATTCAAAAACCAGGCTCCAGATTTTTTTGAAATCGTCGTAATTCTGGGGTTTGCCCAGGAAAGAATTGGCACCAGCGATGTAAGCCTGATTAACTAATTTCGGATCATCATTGGCGGACATCATCACAATGGGTAAATGCTTCCATTGCGGGGAGCCCTTTAGCCGGGACATTACTTCGAGACCTGTCAGGTAAGGAAGTTCATAATCGAGAAGCATCAAAGCAGGCTTTACTGGCGAATTTTCAAGAATTTCCATGGCCTTGAGTCCATCTTCAGCAAAAAGAATATTACAGCTTTGGTTACTTTTTTGATAACTCCATTCCAAAAGAAAACGGTGATCGGCGTTATCTTCTACAACCAGAAAGAGCGGTTTGGGCTTCATGATTGTTAGTTATTGGTAGTTGGGAATGATGTCCCGTAGTTAGTTTCGTATAAGAGAGCAAACATAGACATAAAAATCTAGCTTGCAATAAAAGAAGTGCTGGAGATCGGTAGTTTGGCGGTACTAGTCCAGAAATGGTACAACGAGTCCCATACCTTGGAAAGCTTATTAAAATTATCTGGTTTTATCAGATAAGAATTAGCTCCCATGTGGTAGGCCGCGTCAATAGTCTTGGAGTTACTGGAAGTAGTCAGAATCACAATCGGCATAACCCGGTAGCGTTCAGAAACTTTCAGTTTTTGAAGTAACTCCAACCCATTCATGCCGGGCATATTGATATCGAGGAGTAATAAAGAGGGTTGAACAGCGGATTTATCCAGAATGTCCAGAGCCTGTTGACCACTTTCTGCAAAAACAAGATCACAGTTATAAGTCCCTTCGTTATAAGCCATCCCCAGTAAATCCCGATCGTCCTGATCATCATCTACTACTAAAAAAAGAGGCTTGTTATTCATAGTGAGCATAAGATTTGTGAAAAAGCATCAGGAGTCTGATTCACTGGTTTGCACTTGATTTAGCAAAAAAGCTTGAGACATCATGCACAACAACCTTACCTGAACTATGGCGGAAGCGTATAATATCGCTATAATCAGCAATACATTAAAGAAGCATAGCCAAAGGTATCGAATTGACAATGACTAAACTAATTATATATTAATTATAAATAAAATTCTAAACTATAGGAAGGGATTGATTGAAAAAAATGAAGACAGGATCGTTTGTAATTCTTAACTACTTTTAGGCTTGAAAAGGTTCATATTCGATCTCGGATTCCTGGAAATATGCTGAGTATTAAAGAAATTTACCTACTTACACCCCAATTACTCAACCTGGTGAGTTAAAAATGAAAGTAAACAAAGTCACTGCTCATGCATAGTTGAGTATTCACACACTAAACCTATTTCTGCGTTTTTTCCAAATTGTAAAGCTATATGCTGATTAAAAATGATCCTAAAGTGATTCGGGCCTGGTGCTTTTATGACTGGGCCAACTCCGTGCATGCACTCGTCATTGTAACCGCCATTTTTCCCATTTACTTTGGAGCTACTGCCGTTACCAAAGATCCTGATCTGGTTAATTTCTGGGGTTTCGAATTGCAGAATTCGGTGGTCTTTTCCTATGCAGTCTCGGCTGCATTTCTCATCATTGCCCTGACAAGTCCTTTATTTTCAGCGATTGCCGACTATTCTGGTCGCAAAAAGCTTTTCATGAAGTTCTTCTGTTACCTGGGAGCCATCAACTGTGCCCTGCTTTTTTTCTTCACTAAAGAGAATTACATCAGCTCTACATTTTACTTTATTTTTTCGCTGGTGGGCTGGGCCGGAAGCATCGTCTTTTACAACTCTTTCTTACCCGAAATAGTAACCGAAGACCGCTACGATGCGGTTAGTGCCCGAGGTTTTTCGATGGGTTATGTGGGGAGTGTAATTCTGTTAATTTTCAACTTAACTATGGTTTTGAAACCAGAATGGTACGGCATCACTGACGATAGCCTGCCTCCCCGCATTGCTTTTCTTTCCGTCGGAAGCTGGTGGGCAGGCTTTGCTCAGTACACGTTTGCCAATCTGCCCGAAATAGCTTCTGAGAAAAAGGCTGAAGGGAACTGGCTTTTTAATGGCTTTCGTCAGCTAAAGCATGTCATGGGTCAGCTTCAGAATATGCCCATTCTGAAACGTTTTCTGATGGCTTATTTTTGTTACAACATGGGCGTTCAGACGGTGATGTATTTAGCTACCTTGTTCGGCGACAAAGAGTTACATCTCGACTCTGGGTCACTTATTGCGGTATTACTGGTCATTCAGCTCGTCGCTATTCTGGGGGCCTGGCTGTTTGCCAAATGCTCGGCAAAACTGGGTAACTTCAAGGCCTTAATCATCGCTGTGGTCATCTGGATTGGCATTTGCCTGGGGGCTTTCTTCGTCCAAACGGGCAGTCAGTTTTACGTATTAGCCTTTATTGTAGGATTGGTGATGGGAGGTATTCAGGCCTTATCCCGATCCACTTACGCGAAGCTATTACCGGTTAATACCAACGATACGGCTTCGTTTTTCAGTTTCTACGACGTTTGCGATAAAATTTCTACGGTCATCGGCACCTTCGCCTTTGGCGTCGTTATTCAGCTAACCGGCTCTATGCGATACAGTGTGCTGGTTATCGCTGCCGTTTTTGTCGTAGGTTTAATCGTATTGATGCGAATTATTACCTTACAGAAGCAGAAAAAAGCCTTTATTTCACTTTAATGTATTACTTTTGCGACTCAAAACGCTGTTGGAATGTTAGCTCAGTTGGTTTAGAGTATTACCTTGACAGGGTAGGGGTCGTGGGTTCGAATCCCTCACATTCCACAAAAAGAAAAGTCCTCTCGGTGCAAACGGAGAGGACTTTTTCTTTGGTAACGCTCTGTCAAATCCGTCAAAAAACGGATGATCAGTGTATGGTTTTTAGCTAGCTTTCGAAGGTGGTAACTGTACGGTGCGAGTCCAGAAATGATAAACGGCATCCCAGATTTTATGTAAATCCCGAAAGCTATTGGGCTTAACAATGTAAGAATTGGCTCCCATGGAATAAGCCTGCGAAATCGTTTCAGAACGAGAGGTGGTGCTAAGCATAAGAACCGGCATCTTTCTCCAGTCGGAAGAAGACTTTATTTTTTCCAGTAAATCCAGTCCCCCCATTCGCGGCATATTAATATCAAGCAAAGCAATGCTTGGTAAGGTGTGTAGCTGTTGTAATAATTCAATGGCCTGGTGACCATCTTCTGCAAAAACTAATTCACAATCGTAGTCCCCTTCTTCATACGCCAGCTTTAATAAATCTCGATCGTCCTCATCATCTTCAACAATTAAAAACAAGGGCTTAATGAACATGCGATGGCTATTAAAATAGTGGAAAGAATTCTAGTGAAATACTTGTACTGAATCTAAATGGATGAGGAAACAATCCGATCGATGAATGAAGCTCCAAAGGTAATAATTTACTACTAAATAGTATAATAAAAATTGATTAATTATTAAGTCGTTATTGATTTGTGAGGGACTTGTGTAGCCTTGATAAATCATTTTTTTACACAATTGATAAAAAACTTTATAACATATCTTCTTTCCCGAAGCCCTAATGGAATCAGGCATAGTTACACAATAACCTTTCTAAGGTATTAGCAGATAAGGACTTATCTAAACCAATAAAAATGGAGGCAAACGAATGAATGAAAAGGGAGTCGTTTACGGATAAAAACCAGAATTGACGCAGAGATCAAACAGAATCGAAACTTGTTAGTTTACCATAAAAATAAGATATATACAGATTTGTCTTCAACTGTATTACGTGAGTAATGCCAGCCGAAAAAAGAACCGAGTAATAGTATGAGTAAGGATCGAACCGAATGGCTGGCCCGGCTAGCTCCCCAGGCAAACTGGGACTGGAATTTGAAGACTGATCAGTGGTGGAATAATGATGATTTTGAAGCGAATTTTGGTTCTTTACCTCTGGAAGAAGGGCAATCGCTGAAAAAATATATTCAAAACAGAATTCATCCTGAAGATGTTTTTAATGTTCGATCAGAGCTAAAAAAAGCATTTAAAAGTAACCAGGACGTCTGGTCGGAAGAGTTTCGTTTACTACTGCCGAACCAAACCTGGGCTTATGTACGGGCCAAAGCCTATTTGGTGAGAGAAGAAGGAGGTGTGGGTCGCATGGTTGGTACGCTGGAGGATTTGACAGAGACTAAGGGTTTAAAGGAAGAGTACCAACAGTATAAAGAATACATCAGTCTGGCTCTACTTTCTGCGGGCGTTGGGATATGGAGCATGTCTCTCAAAAATCGCATGATTACCTGGGACGCTCAATGCCAAAAATTATTTCATTCGACTGATTCTTCGTTGTTATTAGATGATTTCCTTTCCCACGTGCACCCGGAGGACCTCCCTGTACTGAAAGCGGGAATAGAGAACCCGCAAAAAGCCGGCACAGCCGATGCCGCCAGCATTGATTTTCGCTACGTATTGCCCAATCAGACGTTACACATTCGGCTGATTGGAAAGGCTTATTATAGTCCCGAGGGAATTATCGATTATTTCACGGGTGCTGTGCGGGACGTTACCGAAGACAAACGAAAAGAATCCGCTCTGAAAAATGTGGAAAAGCAGTTTCAGGCGGCCTTCGACTATGCCCTGCTCGGTATTGTTATTGCAGATACGGATGGTAATTTTCTTCTGGTCAACAAAGCTTTTACTGAGCTGACCGGTTACGCCGCCGATGAATTGTATCAGGGGAATTATAAACTCATTACTTATCCCGAAGACCTTAACCATCAGCCCTGGGTTAATAGCCTGATTACGGGGAAAGAAACTACGTTTACGCAACAAAAACGATACATTCGGAAAGATGGCAAGGTGATCTGGGTTGTTTTACATACCACACTGATCCTGGGGGATGAGCCCAAAGAAAGCCGATTTTTCTCGATTATCCAGGACGTTACAGAAGAAGTATCGGCCCGAGATCAACAGAAACGCTTACTGGCTTTAGTTGAAAATAGCTCGGAATTCATGGCGATTTTTACGCTACATGGTGACCTGACCTACATTAATCAGGCGGGGCAAAAACTGGCCGGAATTGAAGCTGAAGATTTAATACTGAGCCGCAGAATTTCTGAGTTTTTTTCGACCGAGCAGTATCAGTCTCTGGAGAAAACTGTTTTGCCCGCTATGGTTATAGAAGGACACTGGGCAGGTGAAATTCAGATTCGGCACTTCAAAACGGGTGAAATTATTCCGGTTTACGCCAACGGTATTCTTATTCGGGATGAGTCTAACAATGAACCCATCGCAAGAGGGTTTATGCTGCGGGACCTGCGAAAAGAAATCCTGACCCAGCAGGCTTTAAGTGAAAGCGAAAGTCGTTTTCGAAACCTCGTCGGACAGGCTCCGGTGGCCATTGGCCTTTTAAAAGGCTGGGATATGGTCATAGAAACCGCTAATGAATCCATTCTGAACCTGTGGGGGAGAGATGAGAAGATCATTGGTATGCCCCTAATGGACGCATTACCTGAGTTAAGAGGACAGGGATTTCTGGAGCTTTTACGGGACGTATATCGAACGGGTAAGCCTTTTTACGGATACGAAATCTTGACGCAGGTCATTCGTAATGGGCAAAAAGTAGCCTGTTACTTTAACTTCGTTTATGCGGCTGTACGTGATTCCGATGAACAAATCATAGGCGTAAGTATTGTAGCTACCGAAGTTACCGATCAGATTAAATCAAAGAAAGAGTTACAGTTTAGCGAAGAGCGTTTCCGTAGCTTTATTGTTAATTCGCCTACGCCTATTGCCATTTACGAGGGAACTGAAATGAGGATTCGCATGGCTAATCAGGCCGTGCTGGATACCTGGGGCCGGGATGCTTCCGTGATTGGGAAAACCTTTCGGGAAGTATTGCCAGAACTCGATTCTCAGGAATTTTACAAATTACTCGATCAGGTATATCAGACGGGAGTGCCGTATGTCGCTACGGAAGATCGGGTGGACCTGATGATTGGCGGCAAACTCCAGACCCATTATTTCAGCTTTGTGTATAAAGCACTTCGGAATTCGAACGGGGTAATTTATGGAGTTATGAATACGGCTACCGACGTTACGGCTCTGGTAAATGCCAAACAGCAGGTACAGGATGCTGAACAAAACCTCCGGTCCGCCATTGCTCTGGCCGAGTTAGGAACCTGGAGCCGCCATTTGGTCACGGATACCCTCACGTATTCTGATCGGGTTTCAGACTGGTTTGGTTTTAAAAATTCCAGCCATGGCTTTTCTGCTTTCATGTCAGCCGTACATCCAGAAGATCGTGAACGGGTTTCTGGCGTAGTCAAGCAGGTCTTAACCCCTGGTATGAAAGATCATTACTCCATTGAATTTCGGGTAATTCATCTGAAAACAGGTGAAGAAAGAAGCGTTCAGGCTCAGGGGAAAGTTTCTTACGATCAGCAGGGAAAACCGTATTTGCTAAGTGGAACTGTTCGGGACGTCACCGCCGAAAAACGCACGGCAAAAGAGCTGGAACGGTTGGTGAGCATCCGAACGATGGAATTGCAGAAAGCCAACGAGTTATTGCAGGCCTCTAATCAGGAACTGGAGCAATACGCTTACGTAGCTTCCCATGATTTGCAGGAGCCATTGCGTAAAATCCGAATGTTTTCGGGGATTATTCAGGAAATGCCCCAACTGCCAGAAGCAGCCCGGACTTCGCTGGCAAAGGTTGTTAATTCTTCCGAACGAATGACCTTATTAATCAAAGATCTGCTGGAATTCTCCCGCTTGCTAAAGTCCGATCGGGTTTATACGATGACCGATCTCAATGAGGTAATTCGAAATGTGATTAGTGATTTTGAATTATCCATTCAGGAAAAATCGGCCCGCATCCAAGTAGATCGTCTGCCTCAGATCGAAGCCGTTTCGTTACAGATGAACCAACTGTTTTATAATCTGATCAGTAATGCCCTTAAGTTTACCAGACCCGGTGAAACGCCCCAGGTAATCATTGCCTGCCGGGTAATGTCTGCAGAAGAGGTAAAACAGCAAGGCTTGATTTTTAAAGAGGAGCGGTATTATGATGTGACGGTTAGTGACAATGGGATTGGCTTTCAGGCTCAATACAAAGAGCAGATTTTTGAAGTATTCAAACGACTTCACACCCGCGAGACGTACCCGGGAACGGGTGTAGGGCTGGCCTTGTGTAAAAAAATCGCCATTAATCACGGCGGGGTGTTATGGGCAGAATCTGAGGAGGGCAAGGGATCGGTGTTTCATATCATACTTCCTGAAAAACAGATTATTAAGTCAGACCATGTGCCTTATGAGCTTCATTAAAAAGGCTCTTTTCAGAATAAAAAAAGGCTGGTGGCATTGATTTTTCTACTATAGTCTGTATCATATAAAAACCGTATAGCTATGGAAAATTCAGAAAATATTCAAAATGATCAGAAACCACATCAGCAAAATCCATCCCTGTCGGATGACTCAGCAACGTATGATCGTTCTCAACCCGTAGAAGTAGAAAATGAGGGGGAACGTCCGAAAAAAGAACCGCTGGGCGGATTGGAAGTAATCCCACATGATCCCAACGTTTCTTATACGTCCAGCGACGAAGAAGCTGATATTATTCGGGAAGAAAAAGCGAAGAATCATCAATAAAAACGAGAGCCCTACTGATCATCAGTAGGGCTCTTCTGTTAACTAGGGCGTAACCACGGACCGTTCCTGCATTTGCAGCATTTTGGGCGGTACTACTTTTTGAATTTCATCGGAAAGAGCCGCTACGATCTTTTCTTTCAGGTAATTGCGATTGGTAACCAGCCCAATTTCCCGTACCGGAGCCGGCGTTTTGAAATAACGAATCAGTTCTACCTGATCTTCATCAAAATCCTGCGTGGCTAATTCGGGTAAGATCGTGAGTCCGCCCGAGGTATTAACCATTTTTTTCAGCGTCTCCAAACTACCCGCTTTATACTCAAACTGATGCAATTGAGCCGCTTGCCGGGTTAACTGACACAGATTCTCAATTTGCGAGCGTAAGCAATGGCCCTCTTCGAGTAACCATAACTCGTTCGGGTCCAGCTCTTCGGGCAGGGCGTATTTCTTCTTGAATAAGGCATTCGCAGGAGAAACGTACACGAGTAACTCTTCGTAGAAAAGAGGATACTCCTTCAGTAAATCATCCTGTGAAGGCGTCGCCATCAGGCCAATGTCTAATTGCCCATTCTTTAGTTTTTCGATGATACTTTCAGTGGTCTGTTCCGTAATTTTCAGACGTATATCTTTATAAGCATCCAGAAAATTTTTCAGAAACAAAGGAACCAGATAAGGAGCCACCGTTGGAATAACACCCAAACGTACCTCGCCCGAAAGCTCATTCTTCCGTTCATCCACAATGGCCTTCAGTTTCTCGCAGGACTGTAAAACCTGTCGGGCCTGCTGAACGATTAGTAAGCCAATCTCCGTAGGCTGAGTAGGCTGCTTTTTCCGATCTAATAATTGTACCTCGAGTTCGTCTTCCAGTTTCTGAATTTGCATACTCAAGGAAGGCTGCGTAACGGAGCAGGCTTCGGCGGCTTTTCCGAAATGACCGTAGTCCGTAATGGCCACTAAATATTCAAGCTGAGTGATGGTCATTAGAAAAACTTATTCTTTCTTAAGAATAATTGATTTGTTCGATGAAGCAAAGTTGGCTTGTTTTGCAACGCAAACCAAATAAAACATTTCTAAGAGCAATGGTAATCAGTTCCTAGAAATGAAAACAAAAATAGTATTATTT
The DNA here is from genome assembly GCF_030818595.1 of Siphonobacter sp. SORGH_AS_1065. NCBI lineage: Bacteria > Pseudomonadati > Bacteroidota > Cytophagia > Cytophagales > Cytophagaceae > Siphonobacter > Siphonobacter sp. SORGH_AS_1065. The sequence goes on along the minus strand of NZ_JAUTAM010000004.1, from coordinate 4,210,929 downwards.
TTATAATTATTTGGTTTTAAAGGTTATTGAATTTCAATTAAAAAATAAAATCTTCTTCCCATGGCAAATGGTATGCTGGGCTTAGGTGCCCAATTCCCTGAATTCAAAAAAACGTCTGTAGTTTCCCTTGAAAAAGGTAATGAATTCTACGACATCACGAACGAAGATCATAAAAACGCTGGCAAATGGATGGTAATGTTCTGGTGGCCAAAAGATTTCACATTCGTATGTCCAACGGAAATTGCTGCATTTAACCAAAAATTTGCTGATTTCTCTGACCGTGATGCCATCCTGATCGGTGCTTCTACGGATAGCGAATTCGTTCACGCAGCTTGGCGTCGTAACCACGATGACCTTCGTGACCTGAAATTCCCAATGCTGGCGGATACTTCAAAATCTTTAGCTGAAGAGCTGGGTATCTTAACGGCTGATGAGAAAGTAGCTTACCGTGTTACGTATATCGTTGATCCTCAAGGTATCGTTCGTTGGGTAGCTGCCAACGACCTGAGCGTAGGCCGTAATGTTGACGAAGTTCTTCGTGTATTAGATGCTCTTCAGACGGACGAACTTTGCCCTTGCAACTGGGTAAAAGGTGAAGAAACCCTGAATGCATAAGTGAGATATTCATTCTCCCATTGATACCATAACCCTGATGAGGAATCGTCAGGGTTATTTTCTAAACAGGTCGCCAAAGGCGTTACTACCTGAGTTGTATTTCATTTATTTATCCTTCCCAAAACATATCCTCTCATGTTTGGCATTGCTTCAGAAACCAAAAAAAATCTGCTCTCCGAAATCAAACTTCCCGAAACATTCGAAAGTTTCTGGATTGACCGTTTAAATGCAACTGATCACCGTTACCTGAAAGATCTTCGCATTAACGTTCAGAACGTTCTGAAATCGCAGAATATCAATAAAAAAGAAGCTTACCTGATGGCTTTAGGTGTAGCGATTAACGAGAAAAGTGTTCCAGCAGTCCTTGAGGCGATTGAATCAGCCGCGAAAGCCGAAGGTGCCGAAGAGAAAGAAATTCAGGAAGTAGCCGCCTGCGTTTCTCTGATGAACGCAAATAACGTGTTCTACCGCTTCCGTCACTTCATGGATTCGGAGACGTATAACAATATGCCCGCTGGGATCAAGATGAGCATCATGATGAATCCAGTGTTAGGTAAAGAATATTTTGAGCTATTAAGCCTGGCGATTTCCGCCATTAATGGTTGTGAAATGTGCGTTACTTCACACGAAGCCAGCGTTCGTCAGCATGGTGCGTCTCAGGCTCGTGTATTCGACGCAATTCGTCTGGCCGCCATTTTCAAAAGCTTCCTGACTTTATTATAAGCTATTAAGGTTATTTATTAAGAAAAGCCGGACTTGCATAAAGTCCGGCTTTTTTATGGTTGATAAGTGAAGTTTTTGTAAGAGGCTGTCTAAAAATAAGAGTTTAATAAAAATTGCTTCCCCGGATTTCATTAGGGTCTATTCAGCCGGGGTCTATCCAGCCTGGGTCCATCCAGACCTGGGCTACTCATGTTAAATCCCGTTAGGGTTATTGATTAACATTGTTAAAATAAGTTTACGACAAATAACCCCGGAGGGGTTCAATGCGAATAGCCCCGGATTTCATCCGGGGACAATCTGCAGAATGCATCATTACTTGATCCTCAGCATCTGTCATTCAGAGCGAAGCGAAGAATCTTATAACCTTTATCAAGCTTGTTGGGCCATTTGGTAACTTACCTAAGCCCGTCCCCTTCCACAGAAGGCCTCTCCCTGCGTTCGAGAGGTCAGAGGGAGGGTTGCTATTTACCCGCAGTCGCTCGGCTCTAGCCGAGCGACTGCGAAGAGTTAGAAGAAAGATTGTGCAGGTTTATCTATCTAATATAATTTAAGCGGCCCGCCTATAGTCATCGACGCACCCTTTATGGAAACTGAAACCTCCTTAGCCATTTCATTTTTTTGTTTAGGGAAAACGGGCGTTGCAGCATCCTTGCTACAAGAAGCAAGTGATAAGGTGGATGTGATAAGGATATAAGTAAGCTTCTTCATGATATTTGAAAGATTTAAGATGATTGAATGTTTGCATACTAGGCATCTGCAACTATAAACTTAAATAAGCTTCACCCTAGACAATATAGATAATAAATATGGCAACAGGTTAAATGTTAGGAAAACCTAAAGTATTTGGATTTTGAAGTGCCAATTCCCGCAGTCACTCGGCTAGAGCCGAGCGACTGCGGGTGAATCTGTGAGGTAGTAAACGGAGTTAAACCCTAAATTTGGGGTTTGAAAGGGTCGAGACGCGAGGAAGTCGCGTCTGGCTTCCCCGCTATGGCTGGTGTCTCACCAGTGATGGGTACGCAAACTGTGTTTGGTCAGACACCAACCACGGAGTAGGAAAGAATACAGAGGTAACAAAAAACCGCCTCTTACCCAGACGCGATAAAGTCGCGTCTCTACTTGGGAATCTGTGAGGTAGGCGGCTTTATCAAGGATTTTGGTTTAACTAACTAAGACCGACTGGTGCGAGATTATCTCTCATTCCTCCCGCAGTCGCTCGGCTCTAGCCGAGTGACTACCTAGCTGTAGGCCTCTGGCCGGTAGGATGCGAAATAGTAGGGGATCAGCCAACAACTTTTCCCCAACCCAAACAGGCTTGCGAACATCGGCCAGAGGCCTATCAAGCTATAGTGTCACTCGGCTAGAGCCGAGCGACTGCGAAGGAAGTGAGTTCATCCCGTCTGTCTTCCAGAGCCAACGAAAGAACCTCTACTGGAGCGAGATTCCCTCTCGTTCCTAAAATAAGGCAGGTTCCCACCTGCCGTTATTCCAAGCCTATCAATCCTAACGAAGCATCTCATTACAATTCGCATGAGACTATTCGATTCTGAATTTTAGACCGCTTTAAACTATTTGATAATGTATTGTTCGGTTATAAACCTTTGAATGTTAATGTTTTAACTGGCAACGAAAACCTATCAACTACTTAATACCTTCCCTTCAAAGCATACACATTAGCCATCGTTCGTTTAAAGGAATACGTGTAGCGAAGGGCCAGTCCGAAACTCCAGCCCGTTCCGTTACCGGTTAGTTTTGACGTTTGGGTCTGAACGTTATTTTCTGAATATGTCAGGTCGGTGTAAATCGAAGGTCGAAATCCCCAGAGTTTTCTTCCGTAAAAGCCCATCTCCAGTCGATTAGACAACCGAACATTGTATTCTACCCCTAATTCCAGCAGAGGAGTAACCTGCATGGCGGTATGGGTTTGACTCAGTAACGATATGGTATCGGTGTGGAATCGTGAAAAGCGATACCCTTCCATAATGAATCCATCGACGTACTTCCCGGAATTGGGCACGAGCCAGGCTCCACCCGTCAGCCAGAAGCCAGCTTTTTCTTTCGGTTGAGTCGTTGAGAATAGTTTGGCTTTCAGACGAATAACCGCCGCATGGGATTCGTTTTTAAAGGTAAAATCGTAAGGTTGCGGAGCAATCACCAGCGTGAGTTGATTATGGATGGGAGCCCGGGCATAACCCGCTTCCACATTCCAGCGGTCCCGATAAGAGTACCCCACCAAGACTGACCAACTGGCTTTGGTTACCGAAGGCTGTGACGTGATTAAGCCACCCAGCGAACTAGTGAGTACACCTTGATCCGAGCGAAGAAATCCTTCCAGCCCCAGATACCAGCGGTGACGCATAGGGTTTTGGACGGGGTTAATCCGACGGTGGGGTAGTTCATAATAAGTCGGGATTTCCTGAGCCCTGGCGGCGAGGGAGCTCAATAGGAATAAAAGAAAGAAAAACCTGCGTATCATAGACAAAGAGGGGCTTTGACTAAGTTTACGCAGGTTTTCACAGAAACGTTACGAAATCCGTAACAAAATTTTATCTCCAGGCTTTGTACGCATTGATTAGACCATTGGTAGAAGCATCGTGAGCTTCAACGGGCTGGTTGTCCTGCAATTCTGGATAGATTTTGCTGGCCAATTGCTTGCCTAATTCTACGCCCCATTGATCGAAGCTGTAGATATTCCAGATGATCCCCTGAACGAAGATTTTGTGTTCGTAAGCCGCAATCAAACTACCCAGCGTGCGGGGCGTTACCTGTTTGACGAGGAAGGAGTTGGTCGGACGGTTTCCTTCAAAAACTTTGAAAGCAACCAGCGATTCGTAAACCTCTGGGCTTACGTTCTTTGACTTGAATTCAGCAATCACTTCCTCTTCCGTTTTACCATTCATTAAGGCTTCGGTTTGAGCAAAAAAGTTGGAAAGCAGAATTTTATGGTGCTCGCCCAGCGGGTTATGGCTGATGGCGGGAGCGATGAAGTCGGCAGGAATTAATTTTGTTCCCTGGTGAATAAGCTGGTAAAAGGCGTGCTGACCATTCGTACCGGGTTCGCCCCAGATGATGGGACCTGTCTGGTAATCCACGCTCTCGCCGTTGCGACCTACGTATTTACCATTTGATTCCATATCGCCTTGCTGGAAATAGGCAGCAAAACGATGCAGATACTGGTCGTAGGGGAGGATTACCTGCGTTTCGGCTCCGAAGAAGTTATTGTACCAGATACCCAGCAAAGCCATGATTACGGGAATGTTGTCTTCAAAAGCCGTTTCGCGGAAGTGGTTATCCATGGCATGAGCACCTTCCAGTAACTCAATGAAGTTTTCGTAACCAACGCTTAGAATGATGGACAAGCCAATGGCCGACCACAGCGAGTAACGACCACCCACCCAGTCCCAGAAACCGAACATATTCGCCGTATCGATTCCGAACTTGGATACTTCTTTTTCATTCGTGGAAATGGCTACGAAGTGCTTTGCTACGGCTGAATCTTCTTTCGCGGCATCAAGTAGCCATTGACGAGCGGAGTGAGCGTTCGTCATGGTTTCCTGCGTCGTGAATGTCTTTGACGCGATCAGGAACAGCGTTGTTTCGGGGTTAACCGACTTTAGCGTTTCCGCAATGTGTGTACCGTCTACATTCGATACAAAATGCAGATTCAGGTGGTTTTTATAGGACTTGAGAGCTTCCGTAACCATGACAGGGCCCAGGTCTGAACCCCCGATGCCGATGTTCACTACGTCTGTAATGGCCTGGCCGGTATAGCCTTTCCATTCGCCAGAAATTACTTTTGCAGAGAAAGCTTTCATTTTCTCCAGAACCTCGTTTACGTCAGGCATTACGTCTTTGCCATCTACTTCGATGGGCGTATTCGAGCGGTTTCGCAGAGCCACGTGTAACACAGCCCGGTCTTCGGTTGCATTAATTTTCTGCCCGGTAAACATTTGCTCGATCGCATCTTTCAATTCTGCCTGATTCGCTAAATCGAGTAACAGAGCTTTGGTTTCTTCCGTGATTCTGTTTTTCGAATAATCGAAAAGAATTTCTTCAAACTGAGTCGAAAAACGCTTGAAACGTTCGGGATCCTGTTTGAATAAATCCTTGATTTGTAATGATTTAGCGGATTCGAAATGAGAAGAGAGCTTAGAAAAAGCAGGATTCTGGGTAAACGGAATAGATTTCAACATGAGATAAGGCTCTGATATAGGATAAGAATCAACTTCAGGAATCCAACTTGTTTACATTGGATTCACAAACGCATAACATCGATCCAAGGAAAATAGAGCCCAAAAATGTGCATTGACCGGAATAAATGCAATAACTCGACAGAGAGTTTATAATTTTTTAGAAAACCCCTTACCGTAGAGACACGATTTATCGCGTCTGGTGGATAAGAAATGAGAGTAACTGAAAGGGGAGACCGTTGTTGTCAGGAAAAGCTTTTGGGTTATCAGTTCCTCGGATTAACATCCGGGGCTATCCAGCCCGGGACTACTAATTATTGAATCCTTCTGGGGTTACGATAATTGCTCTTTGAACGGTATTATGCTGCTGTTGCCAGCTTTTTCGCTGGCAACAGATGTTACTGGTGAGTGTCTCTCTCAAATTATCATCCAGAAAGGGTTCATTAATGTTGAACCCCTCCGGGGTTATGTAAAACGTCTTGCTTACGTTAATAGATTTTATCTTTCAAACTTTAAACCCTAAACAGTTTACTCCAAACAGTTTAAGGAATACAGATTTGCTCGAGTTCATTTAGATCACCCAGGAAAACGTTATAGTCAACTTTGCCTTTGATGCCATTCAGTTTGCCCAGCTCGGAATATTGCCAGAACCAGAGTTTACCGGAAATGTCGCCGGAGAGTTGTTCGGAAGAATAATGAGCTAACCAGAGCGGATATTCGTCAAAATGGCCCCGAATAAATCGCTGGTAAAAACGGCGGTTGGTATAAATAATGGGAGTTACACCGTATTCCTTTTTTACCAATTGTAGCCAGGTATCAATATCCCGGATGGTTTGTTCGTCGGATTTCAGAGGGTGCGAAGACTCCACATCCAACACCGGAGGCAAGTCGCCCGATTTGAGCTTAACCGTATTCACAAAATTATCCGCCTGCTGCACTGGATCCCGCCAGGGAATGAAAAAGTGATAGGCTCCGACCCGCAGGTTAGTTGCATGAGCTGCGGTATAATTGGCCTTGAAGCGTTTATCCTGAATGGTAATCCCTTCGGTAGCTTTGATAAAAACAAACTCCAGCCGGGCGTTTTCTGCCAGTGGCGTTTCGTGTATAACCGTCCAGTCGATTTTACCCTGATGCTTGGACACATCAATGCCATGGACCGGGTATTCCACGGGAACACGAATGCGTGCCGATTTGGAAAACTCCCATTCCAGTTGCGTTGGATTTCGATACTTAAAATAAAGAAAAACAGCAATGAGGGCCACCATCAAAAGACTGCCGGCCACCAGAAAAATGGAATTAGAGGAAAAGCGTGAATTCTTTAGTTTGGGCATCAGAAATAAAAATTGCCGGGCAAAATTACCCGGCAATTTTTAGAGTTGACAGTTTTCTGGGGATAGTTTTCGATTTGTGTAACGAAAAACTTAAAACGAAGGCCCCCTTAACCATCTACTATTTATTAGGTTGTGGCGTTACCCGAAGGTAAGGCTTCACGTGCGTCACCCCTTTGGGGAACTTCTCTGCCAGAGCGTCGTTAGAAACGGCAGGCGTAACGATGACATCTTCACCATCTTTCCAGTCCGCAGGCGTAGCTACTTGGTATTGAGCCGTTAATTGCAAAGAATCAATGACACGCAGGAGTTCCTGGAAGTTACGGCCTGTAGAAGCCGGGTAGGTAAGCGTTAACTTAATTTTTTTATCAGGCCCAATGACAAATACCGAACGCACGGTAGCTTTCTCGCTGGCGTTGGGGTGAATCATATCGTATAACTCGGCCACTTTGCGATCAGGATCGGCGACGATGGGGAAGTTTACTTCCGTACCCGTTACATCCTTGATATCAGGAGTCCAGCGGTTGTGTGAATCCAGATCATCCACTGAAATAGCGATTACTTTCACGCCGCGTTTTTCAAAATCACCTTTTAAAAGGGCTGTGCGGCCTAATTCTGTGGTACAAACGGGAGTGAAATCGGCGGGGTGAGAGAAAAATAAACCCCAGCTATTGCCAAGCCATTCGTGGAAATGAATGTGGCCTTGCGTAGTATCTGCTTCAAAATCGGGAGCAACATCACCAAGTCTTAAGGACATAATTGAAATCAGTTTAAGGTTATATTAAAACGAGGAACGCCCGCAAAGGTTGGTCGTTCGAGTGAGATAAACAAGAATAAAAGTCTATTAGTTTACAAGACTAATATAAAAATCAGAAATAATGAAGTGGATCTGAAGAAGCATAAAGAATAAAAGTGAAGCCTTTTCCCATTTATAAACCATTTCCTGAAAGATATTTCGCTCAAGCTCTTGACAAAGGCATTTGGAAACTGCATCTTTGCACCCACATTTCAGACGGGGATGTAGCTCAGTTGGCTAGAGCGCTTGCATGGCATGCAAGAGGTCGTCGGTTCGAGCCCGATCTTCTCCACGGATTTCCAGAGCCTTACAGATGTTTCTGTAAGGCTTTTTTATTGTACTCTACGTACAGTGTCTCGATAGAAATTTATAAGTAGTCGATAGTTTTTAGGAGTTCGTTCATAGACAACATTTTATAGCTAAAAAGATATTCTTTCGTACCGCAGATCATCCGCCAGCGATGATTAACGATGTAGAGGCAACCTTTGTGGTTGCCTTTTTTCATGTAGCCGCCCCTCTTTTTTCGTGTGGTTGCTTTTTATAATGGGATTGCCGTATTTGTGAATATTCTGATAGAGGTAATTATAAACAAAAGGGTCAATTAATCAGAGAAGGTAACCACAGGAGAAGATAGTGGATAGAGAAATGGAAGATCAAAAAGAGAAACAGAAAGAGTCGATACCCATAAGAAAAGGTAATTGCAAAAATGGATAATGACAAGAAGCGGCGATCACAAAACGGATAACGATAGAAAAATAATCTTATAAATGGTTAACGAAGATAAAGGACAACCACAAGGGTTGCCGCTACGAATGATACGATACAATCCTGCTATTCATCATCGAAGATCTATCCGCCTAAAAGGTTACGATTACTCGCAGGCGGGATTGTATTTCATTACCATTGGCGTTCAGAACCGGGAATGTTTATTTGGGGAAATTCTGAAGGGAGAATTATTCTTAAACGAAGCTGGTCAGATGGTGGTTAGCCAATGGTCAGCACTGCCTGAACGGTTTAAGAATATTGTTTTACATGAATTCGTTGTAATGCCGAATCATTTTCACGCCATTTTGGAAATTGAAACCGTAGGGGCGACCCTTGTGGTTGCCTCCAGTGCTAAAAACTGGAGACCTTTTAACGGTAAATTGTGGCAACGGAATTACTGGGAACACATCATTCGTAACGAACAATCTTACCAGACTATATCTAATTATATTGTCAATAATCCATTAAATTGGGAAACTGATCAACTGCATCATTCATGATCCGCCGGGCGTATGGTTGTTAAGCCAGATTTTATTTAATAATTTTTTACCTCATCCCATTATCCCCCTTCATGGCTAGCAAGATTTTACTAACGGCTGACCAAATGGCCACTTCCAGCACAGGCTTGTATCATTTTACTTTGGAATTAGCCAGAGAAATCATTACTCAGAATTCGGGGCATTACCGTTTGAATTTTTTAGTGCCGAGCCATTTAAAGGATGATCATGTTTTTGGAAAAGCGACTTATCGAACCAGAAGTGTTTTTAATAAAACGCTTTGGAAATTTTACTCTGAATTTGATTTAATCCACTTTACTCAGCAACATCCCACGCTGATTAAGCCTACTAAAATCAAAGGAAAGAAGATTCTTACCATTCACGATTTAAATTACATTTACGAGTATCCAGCGAATTCGGAGGAATATAAAAATTTCGAGTATAATCTTTCCAAATGGGTGGAGGCTGCGGATCATCTGACGGCCATTTCACAGTATGCAGCCCATGATATTGCCCGACATTTTAATTATCCCATTCAGGATATTAAGGTTATTTACAATGGGGTAAATATTCCTAATATTCCCACGGAACAAATCGATACGCATACGCCTAAGTACCGTCCAGCAAGACCTTTTTTATTTACGATTGGTACTGTGGTTTCAAAAAAGAATTTCCATGTATTACCGGGCATGATGCATTACCTGGATTTTGATCTGGTGATTGCGGGTCGGCTGGATGAATCTGGTAAGGATTATTACCAGCGTATTCTGGATGAATGCCAAGAACATGGCATTAGCCCGGACCGCATTCATTTGATTGGGGAAGTTTCTGAGTTGGATAAACACTGGTATTACAAGCACTGTACGGCCTTCGTTTTTCCTTCCATTGCCGAAGGGTTTGGCTTGCCGGTTTTAGAGGCTTATTATTATCACAAACCCACATTCCTGTCTAATCATACGGCTTTGCCTGAAATTGGCGGAGAGGCCGCTTATTACTTCACTAGTTTCGAGCCTGAAGAAATGGCTGAGGTAGTCAAAAAGGGGTTATCCGATTTTCCCCATTCCGATAAAGTAAAACTAGCACAGGAAAGGGTGGAGTTATTCTCCTGGAAAAAATCAGCAGCCGATTATCTAAGTTTGTATAAAGAAATCCTCAAGAAATAATAGAAGAGCCTTCTCTGATTCAGAAAAGGCTCTTCTATTACAGGACAATGCCATCTTCGGGCTGCTTCTGAACGGGGAAGTTGGTATCGCCTAAATGTTCCTTTACCAGAGTTTCAATGCCTAAACTTATGGACGTAAGTGGAGTGCCTTCGGCTCGATTTTCAAAAGGATCCTCAATGCGTTCACCTAACTGATCCAGACATAAAAAGACGAAGGAAATAATAATGGAGATAGGTATACTGGACCAGCCAATTTCATCCACGAAAACAAAAGGTAATAAAGAGGCGTGAATAAAAACGAATATCCTTGAGAAGAAACTATACTGTCGGGGGAAGGGTGTATTTTTGATTCGTTCGGAGCGTCCCTGAATGTTATTAAATTCCGTGAGGGTTTCGCTGAGCTTCGTAAATCGATAATCGGTTAACCAGCCTCTTTCATACGCCTCTCTTAAATCATCGCCTTGTAGATTAATCAGGTAATTGGGAGGGTTATTGGTTTTAGTGAAGGCTCGGTATTCGTTCTGACTTAAAAATGATTCTGTATCTGAATATTCGTTACTTTCTTCGTAAATCTCCTCTACGTCGGTTTTAATATATTTATTTTTTTTACGCAAAAATACCCGTAAGCCATGCACGTAAGCCATGTGTCGATTGGCCATTCGGCGTTGAAATTGTCGAACCTCTTCCCGTTCACTTTCTTCCGTAGGGATAATCATGGTTAAAATCTCACGGGTCCAGGCTCGGCTGTAGTTGACTAGTAAACCCCAGATTTGGCGGGCTTCCCACCAGCGATCGTAAGCGTTATTATTCTTGAAACCTAAGAAGATCGATAAGGCCGTGCTTAAAGCCGTGATGGTACTAAAGGGTAAATGAAGATGAAAAAGGTCGTAATAATCGTGAAGCAGGTAAACACTGAAGGAAAGAGCGAAGTAGTAAATCATGCTCCTCCAGGTATAGTGGACGATGATGCTCCACTTCAAATTGCGTTGCACAAACATAAATTCAGTGTTATGTAGATAGTTTTGGAAGGGTAGTCGAGGCAGCCTCCTCTTTGAAGGCCAATCTAATAACCCCGCTTTAAAAGGAATGTTGCATGAATTTGATTTTAATAAAGAGTTCCTAAACAAAATCCCTTACTGGTCTGCCGCCAGTAAGGGATTCTGATAATCCATTTATAAGTTATATTACTTGTTGCTTTTCAGTTTCCGCTGGAAGTACTCAGCCGTCGCACGCCCTGCCTGTAGTGAATGGGCATGTTTCATCCAGTGGTGGGTATCATTGACTATAATCATCGTCTCCATTTCCACTCCTTTAGCTTCCAGTCGCTGAATCAGATCGGTACTCTGATTTACCCGAACATTTCGGTCATCGTCGCCGTGAATGATTAATACGGGAGAGGTCCAGGTATTCACGTAAGCTATGGGGGAGGATTCCCAGGCGGTTTGAGCGGCCCGTTCAGCATCGGGAGCTTTTTCATAACGGCTAAGCAGAGATCGATCGGCAGTACGATCATGCACACCGTGTATATCAACTCCGGCTGCAAAGAGCTTAGAATCCCGTCCCAGAGCCATGGCGGTGAGGTAACCACCGTAAGAGCCGCCATAAATGCCAATCCGGCTCGGATCGACAAATGACTGTTTTGCCAGCCATTCACCCGCCGCCTTAATATCGATGTATTCAGAAGCTCCGTTGGTACTTGCTCGTTCGGGCTGATGAAATTCATAGCCATACCCAATGCCTAGTCGGTAATTGACGGATAAAACTACAAATCCCAAGCTGGCTAAGTATTGATTAGTGGCGTAAGCATTGGCATAATAATCGGAATAATGCCAGCCTAGTAACATCTGTCGCTGCGGACCGCCGTGGACGTAGACAATCGCTGGTTTTTTCTCGGACGAGTTACCCGCAGGCTCGAATAACTGGCCGTATACCTTAAAACCGTCGGGTGTAGTAAAAACCACCTGTTTAGGGGTAACTAAAGCCGACTGCGGAAAGGAAGGAAGTAGTTGGGATGAACCTATTAACTTGAGCGAATTGCCAGTTAGAGGCATAACAGCCGGAAGGGGAGGTCGCTGAGCAGTGGCACTGATGAGAGCGATGGAAGCATGGTCTCCGGTAATGACAGGCGTCCATTCCAGTCCCGTTCCAGGAGTTAATACACTCATATTAGCTTGATCTACCGACACTTTAGCCACGTGCCGACGATCGATATCCAGTGGGTCTGGGCCTGTATTGGCACTAAAGGTTAATACCTGTCCGTTGGGGCTGAGCCTGATGTGTTCCACCATAAAGTGGCCCGGCGTTAATAACAGAGGAGTACCGCCCGTCGCTGGAATGGAATACAGATGGGGCCAGCCGTCTTCGTAGGACAGATAAACAATACGATTTTTAGCCGCCCAATGGAGGTTAAACCCACCGTTTATCGTGGGAATAGAACCCGCCAGCGTTTTCGGGGCTTTCCAGAGTTGAGTAGCTTTACCCGAAGCTACCTCCGCAACCATAATGGCCCAGGGGCGATGTTTCCGAACCAGAATGGAATCGGGAACGCCACCTGTGCCGGGCGTACGAACGAAAACAATTTTACTGCCATCGGGCGACCAGCGGGGGGTACGGTCGTTTGCAAAGGAAGGAGCTATCCATTGAATCGGTGACTCTGGATTAGTATAGACACCAATCAACGAATGATCGCCGCGATCCGACACAAACACCAGTTTTGATCCATCGGGGGACCATTCCAGTCCATAGGTTCCACCTCTGCTATTAAAAAGATTTTTAGCGGGCGTCGAGCCAGTAAGGGGTACCGACCAGGCCTGTCCGTTCTTAATGAAAGCAACGGCGTCGCTTTTAGGAGGAAATAATGGGCATGTCTCCCTCACTTAATAGCTTCGGCACGCCGCCTGCAAAGGGTACGGCCCAGATTTCAACGCGGGGAGGTAGGGGAAGGTGATCGACGTTAACGCCGACGTTCGAGTCCCAGTTAGAACCGTGATCGCCCCCTTTGACGTAAACTACCCATTTTCCATCCGATGAAATGGCTAAACTGCTGATTTCCTGGCCATCATCTTTAGTGTAGTCCGTAAGTTTTCGGGCCGTAAAGGCAGGGCCTTCGGCCACGTACACATTTCGCCGACCCTGTTCGTTCAGAGCCCAGGCAATTTTCGAACCCTGAGCCGACGCCGTTAGCTCGTTGGGAAAAGGGTAGGATTTGATGGCTTCCAGAGTAAATTTTTGTGCGGAAGAAATGCCTGATTTCAGGAGAAAAAACAGAATCAGGAAGAGCCCTTTTGGGAGGCGTAAAAACGTAAGCATCGGATGAGAGGAAAGTAGGTTTACAAAGGGATGCTTAAAGATAGCATTTATTTGGAATCAATTTCCCGCTGTTTCGTTAACCCGGAAAAGCGTACCTTTGCATGGCCAACGTAGCAGCACCTTGACACAACGAGTTCTCTTCATCACCCCGCCTTTCACGCAGTTAAATACCCCGTACCCAGCTACGGCGTACCTGAAAGGCTTTTTGAATACTAAAAACATAGAATCACATCAGGCCGATTTGGGCATTGAAGTGATTCTCCGGCTTTTTTCGACCCAGGGTTTACGCACCTTGTTCGATGCTCTGGTGGCTTCTGATGACATTGAGCTTTCGGATAACAGTTACCGGATTTACTCCCTTCGGGACGAATATATTCAGACGATTAACCCGGTTATCCGATTTCTTCAAAATAAGAATCCAACGCTGGCTCATGCCATTTGTGACCGGAATTATTTACCCGAAGCCTCCCGATTTAGCCAGCTAGATGATCTGGACTGGGCTTTTGGGACGATGGGAACGCACGATAAGGCCCGCCATTTTGCGACTTTATACCTCGAAGATCTGGCCGATTTGATTACCGAAGCCGTCGATCCACATTTTGGATTTAGTCGTTATGCCGAACGGTTAGGTCGCTCAGCCACGCATTTTGATGAGTTACACGAAGCCTTGCAGGCTCCCGATACGCAGATTTCAACGATTCTGACGGATTTACTGGAAGAGAAAATCCAGCAATGGCAACCCACGGTGGTTTGTTTGACGGTTCCGTTTCCGGGAAATTTGTACGGTGCTTTGAAGTGTGGAAAGTATCTTAAAACCCATTACCCGGACATTAAAGTGGTGATGGGTGGCGGCTATGCTAATACGGAGTTACGTTCTCTAAAAGAAACCCGAGTTTTCGAATATCTGGATTTCGTAGCCCTTGACGACGGCGAAGCTCCCTTGTTGCATTTGTTGGAATACCTGGCGGGAAATCGTTCGATTGATCAGTTAAAGCGGGTATTTACGCTCGTGGATGGAAAGGTTCATTACCTGAACGGCACCCGCGAACGTGATGTGGCTCAGCGAGATACCGGAACGCCCGATTACCGAGAGTTACCACTCAATGATTATTTGTCGGTAATTGAAGTGGTTAACCCCATGCACCGACTCTGGAGTGACGGTCGCTGGAACAAGCTGACGCTGGCTCATGGTTGTTACTGGGGAAAATGCTCGTTTTGCGATGTAACGCTCGATTATATCAAACGTTACGAACCGCTAACGGCTTCTTTGTTATGTGATCGCATTGAGGAGATCATTGAACAAACGGGTCAAAACGGATTCCATTTTGTGGACGAAGCCGCTCCGCCAGCCTTAATGCGTGACCTGGCCCTGGAGATTATCCGACGGAAGCTGACCGTAGTTTGGTGGACGAATATTCGTTTCGAAAAAAGCTTCACCGCTGACTTGTGCCAGTTACTGAAAGCCTCTGGATGCATTGCTGTCTCAGGTGGTTTGGAAGTCGCTTCTGACCGGCTGCTGGAACGAATGAAAAAAGGAGTGACGGTGGCTCAGGTGGCTCGTGTCGCGGATCACTTTACGCAGGCCGGAATTATGGTGCATGCGTATCTGATGTACGGCTTTCCCACGCAAACGACTCAGGAGACTATTGATTCGCTGGAAATGGTGCGGCAGTTATTCGAGTCGGGCGTAGTGCAGTCGGGCTTCTGGCATCGCTTTGCCATGACGGCTCATAGCCCGGTAGGCTTACAGCCCATGGCCTTTGATGTACAACGGATTGGGCCAGATTTTGGCGGTTTTGCCGACAATGACCTGGATCACGCCGACCCTAACGGAGCTGACCACGACCTATTTGCGGAGGGATTACGCAAATCGCTGTTCAACTACATGCACGGGGTTTGTTTCGAGTTTCCCTTGCAGGACTGGTTTGATTTTGAGGTGCCGGAAACCACCATATCCCCGGATTTTATACAAAGCAGTCTGGAAGAACCCGCCGATGAATTTCGTCCGAACGCCTGGGCGATTTGGTTAGGTAAGGAGCCTTCCGTAACTTTTTACGAAGAAATGCAGCGGAAACGGGTCGTTCAGCGAGCTGAAGTTGTTTTTTATGATCGTAAGCAGGAGTGGGGGCTAGAAACCCGAGCCGTAGAAGGGCAGTGGTTACAAGAGGTGTTACCACTGCTGCAAGTCAAAGCTCAGGAACCCATGGCTCTGGAAAAGATAAGACAGGATTACGAGAGCAAAGGAATGGGCAGTTTTGACCGTTTCCTAACCTCAGCAACCGGAGAAAAACTCCGCGAAAATGGATTGTTAATTGTTTAGAGTTTTGGGTTTAGGGTTTTGAGTGGCTTCGTTAGAGGGCTTCTGGAGGCTTGCTTAGTGAACGATTTGAATCATGTCAATACTATTCTGAGTATAGTCTTACTCAAACCCTAAACCCAAAACTCTAAACCCCAAACACATAACTCAATGCAAGATCCCTTACATGGCAAGACTTTGCAGATGATTTTATTTCATTTAGTTGATTATTACGGCTGGGATCAGCTGGGTCTGCGAATTCGGATTAAGTGTTTTACGCATAATCCTAGTATTAAATCGAGTCTGGTCTTTTTAAGAAAAACGCCCTGGGCTCGTAAAAAGGTGGAAGAATTGTATTTAGAAACCTTGGATTAATGCTTTTTGTAATGATTCTTGAAGTTGCTAGCGTCTGGAAACAGAGAATGAGCACGATTGTAACTGGTTGATGCCAGCGAAAAGCGGGCATCGGTAAGGAAAGGTTTTTAAAGTTATTAACCGTCTGGAAACAGAGAATGAACGTGATTGTAGCTGGTTGATGCCAGCGAAAAAGCTGGCATCGGTATAGAAAGATTTTTAAAGTAACTAGCGTTCTGGAAACAGAGAATGAGCGTGATTGTAGCTGGTTGATGCCAGCGGAAAAGCTGGTATCAGTATGGAAAGATTTTTAAAGTAACTAGCGTCTGGAAACAGAGAATGAGCACGATTGTGGCTGGTTGATGCCAGCGAAAAAGCTGGCATCGGTAAGGAAAGATTTTTAAAGTTATTAACCGTCTGGAAACAGAGAATGAGCGTGATTGTAGCTGGTTGATGCCAGCGGAAAAAGCGGGTATCAGTATGGAAAGATTCTTAAAGCTACTATCCATTTGGAAACGAACAGCTACAGGGTAATCCTAGTGAGGGGTCATTGAAAACTGCAAACAGACAATTGAAGACAAAACATGAAATTTGACGATTATCACATAGCTCCCGAAATCAAGAAAAGTCTGACGAAACTCGGCTTTAAACGACCTACGGACATTCAATTTAAATCCATTCCTCCCATTCTGAAAGGAGAGGACGTGCTGGCTATTGCTCAGACGGGAACGGGGAAAACAGCGGCTTTTGCTATCCCCGTGATTAGCAAAATTCACGAGCGTAAATTCACCAAGAAAAGCACGGGTATTAAATGTATTGTAATGGTGCCGACCCGGGAATTGGCCTTACAGATTACCGAAGTTTTTCAACAAATTGGTCACCATTCCAAAGTAAAATCGTTCTGTACTTTCGGCGGTGTAGAACAGGGGCCTCAGATTGAAAAGCTACAGGAAGGTATTGATATTCTGGTAACTACGCCGGGACGAATGTTCGATTTGGCTAGTCAGGGCTATATTAAGATGAATGCTGTGGAAATCCTGATTCTGGATGAAGCGGATCATATGCTGGATTTGGGTTTTATCAAGGATATTCAGGATTTGATTAAATATCTGCCCAAGAAACGGCAAACTTTATTTTTCTCAGCCACGATTAATGAGACGATTAAAGATTTAGCGTATTCCCTGGTAACGAACGCCATTCGGATTCAGATTTCTCCCAAAGATCCTGTTTCCAAGAACATTGACCATGCCGTTGCTTTCGTAGAAATGGATGACAAACGCTTCTTTCTGGAACGTCTCATTAACGAGCAACCCGAAAAGAAAATGCTCGTTTTCGTCCGTACGAAAGTTCGGGCTGAACGGGTAAGTAAAGCTCTGGAACGGGTGAATATCCACAGCCAGACCATTCACGGTGGTAAAGAACAAACCGACCGTCTGGAAGTATTAAATCAGTTTAGAAAAGGAGAAACAAAAATCCTGATTGCTACGGATGTAAGTGCCCGGGGAATTGATATTGCCAATGTCGATTACGTGGTTAATTACGATTTACCCGAACAGGCTGAAAACTACGTGCACCGGGTAGGAAGAACGGGTCGGGGAACCAATCGAGGAAACGCTGTTTCATTTTGTAGCACGGAAGAACGGCCGATTTTAAAAGAAATCGAAACTTATTTAACCAAACCCATTAAGGTATTGACGATCGAGGAATCTGATTACGAAGCAACGCTTGATTTAAGCGTTGAGGCAGAAAAAAATACCGACTGGCGAAGCTTGATTAAAGAAGAAGAAGAACGCTTATCGAAGGTTAAAAAGAAGAAGAAAAAACAGATGTAAGGGGTTGTCAACCTGCACAAAAAGAGCCAGTCTTATCCAAAAGACTGGCTCTTTTTATAAGCTATCATTGAACGTGCTTAATCGTGTTTATCTGCGGTCGGCTGATCTGGGTTTTTAGCTTCAATCGCTACGTCACCCGTTGTCGTACGTGGCGTTGGGGGTGTTTCGCTGAAGTCAAACACAGGCAGGATGATAAGAGCGAGCAGGACAAGGAAAATAACGACTACGCCAACGGCGGTGCGGTGACTGCTTTCGTTATGAGAAGGATCTTCTGAGTAAGCCATTGTTATTGGATCAAAAGGGATACATTGAATTTTATGCAAAAAAAAGGCATCTGCCGGATTTACAGTCAATATCACTAAATAAAATATCAAACCAGGGCTGTGGCCTGCCTGATGGGTGGCGTTTCAGGAAGGTATACCCGAAAGGTCGCACCCTCGTTCAGAACACTGCTGACCGTGATAATACCCTGATGATTTTCAACGACTTTGCGACAAACGGCCAGCCCAATTCCGGTACCCTCGTATTGGTCTTTGCTGTGTAATCGCTGGAACATTTGAAAAAATCCGGTCTCCATATTCCGAATCAAAGCCAATGCCCTCATCACTTACATCAATCCAGTTATACGAACGTCGGGGATTCAATCCCTCAATGGAACTCACTTCTTCAGGCGACACTTTGCCGCAGTCGATGGTAATATGATTCATAACACCCGGACGACTAAATTTAATGGCATTGGTCAGTAAATTCTGAAAGAGCTGGGTCAACTGAGACGCATTGCCCCAAACGACTGGAAGTGACTGAATAGTAATGGTTGTGGCATTCGGATCTATCGCATTGTCCAGGTCTTCCAATATATCGTTGATCAAATCTTTCAGGGGAAGCGGAGCCATCGGCACGTCCTTGATGGTTAGCCCGGAAAATGTCAGCAAGTCATTAATCAACGAAGACATTCGGTTCGCCGAAGCATGAATTCGAGACAAGGTACTGGCCCCCTTTACCGTCAGCCGTTCTACGTCTGTGTTGTAAAGTAAACTAATGAAGGACTGGATTTTACGCAAAGGTTCCTGCAAATCATGACTCGCAATAAAAGCAAATTGTTTCAGACTTTCATTGGTTTGCTGAAGTTCATAGTTACTCATTCGCAGAGCTTCGGTTTGCTCTTTCACCAACCGTTCAAGTTCGTTTTTAACTACCCGCTGATTGGTAATATTTTGAGCCAATCCCGTAAGCAAGTACGTATTCCCTTCCTCGTCCGCGAGCGAACGAGCTTGGGCATGAATAACCCGTACCCGACCCGTTTCTGCATCTACGCTGGTGAATTCCTCGTCAAAAGTTGCCGACGAAAGCAAGGCGGCCTGAATAGCGTAAGAGATTCGCGATTGATCCGCAGGAGCAACGGAATTCAGAAAAGAAACCAGATCCGAAACGGAATTCTTGAGGCCAAACCACCGCTGAAACCGTTCCGACGCATAGACTTTATCGGTAACGGGGCTGTACTGCCAGGTGGCGAGGTCAGCCGTATCGATAGCCAGACGCAGATTCGCTTCTGCATCTGCAATCTGTTCGCGAGCCAAAACCCGTGAGGTAATGTCAGCGGCCATGTGAATAATGGCCCAGACCTTACCTTCTGCATTGAAAAGAGGCTTGTACGTAAATTTAAACCAGTACGGTCGAATCACGTTTCCATCCAGCAGGTCTGTTCGCTGCTCCTGGGTTTCGTAGGCAATTCCGGTTTGGTACACCTGTTTCAGGATGGCTTCGAAGGGTTGACCGTGTAACTCCGGTAAGGCCTCGTGAAGCGTCTTCCCAATAATGGATTCATCCTTACTCCACATTTTCAGCAGAGCTTCATTGGCTAACTCAATAACGATAGCTTCGGTGGTATAAAGTCCAATGGGGAAAGGAGCCTGGGTAATCAGATCATTAAACTGCTCATTCCGAAGGTGAAGCTGTTTCTGAGCATTCACCCGTTTGGTAATGTCAATGACTGTCCCTAGATACCCTTTAAACGTTCCATCGGCGTTAAACTGAGGGGTTCCGCTGCAATCGATGGATCTTAATGTACCGTCTGTATGCCGAATGGTGAACTCATTTTTGTGCGTACGCTGAGCCAGAAAATCTGCGATGAATTTATCCTTAGACGGCTCCCGATCCTCGTCGATGATGCAATCTAACCAGCCAATGCCTAAGTGATCTTCATAGGGCCTACCGGTCCACTCTACCCACTTTTCACTAATGAAAGTAGTGGAAGGTTCCGCATTGGCTATCCAGATACCAATGGCCGAATGATTACCCAGTTCATCAAAAAGAAAAGCTTTTTCCTCGATGGTTTGAAGGGCGTTTTTCTGTTCAGTAACGTTTTGAATAATACCACTGAAACAAGCTACTGGCTGACTAAATCGCTGACCTTTGATCTGAATCCATTGGAAGTGATTCGTATGACTGATTCTGAAAGTCAGATCAATACTCTGTTTTCGGGAAGGGCTAGTTTTGGAAAAAAGTACTTCACTAACTTCAATGAGATCTTCCTGGGAAATTATGGACAGGAACGCTTCAATACTAAATACGGACGCTGAGTTATTACCCAGAATACGTTGCCCCGTATGATTAACTCTTATTTTTTGAGAGGAAAAATTTATGTCAATAATACCAATATTAGCGGATTCCAGTGCAGTCTGATAGTGCTTGAAATGAAGAAAACCATTAGCTTCTTCGGAGGGAGGGGCAAAGCTCATTTTGCTGCAATTAATACGGTTATTTAGGTAGGTTGCTTAGTTGCGGATAAAAAGATACAACTCAATTAATTAGAAAACATAGAAAGGAAATATAAATTTTATTTAAATTATTTTTATCAATAATGTAAGTATTTTTACTTATTTTTAATATCTATTGCTAACTAAATAATTTCATAAAAATACCATAGTGATCGCGAATACTTATCAACATTACGATTAAGTAAAGAAATGGTTGTTAACATATAATTATTTTATTATGATTGTATATCCAAATAGATTTGCCCATGTTAAATTCAGATCAAAGACAAAAATTAGCCGAAGTCTTATCAACCATTGATACCCGGCACATAGCAACCAAAAGTGCAGTATCCTATCATAAGGATATCTGGACGAGTGAAAAAATCGACCAGTTAAAAAAGGGAATAGAAAACGCTGCAATTATTGAGACTGGGAAGTTTTGGGCTAAGACCTTATTGGTTTCCAAAGGATTAGATGGAGTTGTTGATCGAGTTAGATTGATTGGAGATCTTACCAGTGCGGTTTCTTATTCGGTAGCCCACCATATTCAGCAAAATTCTGAATACAAACTTTGGCATATTTTAGATGAAGAGGCCTTGCTTCTCTACTGTAGTGAGGTAGTCAGAACAACAACCATCAAAAGCTTTGTTTCTAACGGTTTGTAACTATTCGTATGAGTTGAACATTACTTTAAACTGAAGTTCGAATCTATATTATAAAGTTAAGAACTTCTTACACTAAATTTTAAAGTTAGTATTACTTAACTTGAAGAGCCTGCGGGCTCTTTTTTTATTAAAATAGGTAGTAGCTAAATCAACATTGATTGAATAGTATTTATTACTTAATATTTATAAAAAAACCTAAATAACATTAAGTATATACGGCAGAAGGCAGGTAGTTGCAAAAAGCCAACTTTCAATGGATCGGCTGGCAGTCCTTTAAAAGCAATAGTATTAGAACTTTAATTATAATATACTGTAATTCAGGAATTTAAGTAAATATTGTCAATCATTTTTCCTGAAATTACCCATTGTTTGTACAGTTTTTTTGGGTATGAATCCTGATAGAAGAATAGTTTGTTCCCAACATGATCCAATGCTTATGAAGGTATGTAATCAACGTACGTTAGTACCCCAAAGAAAGATGCAGTACAAATATTATCTCTTAGGTATAATCTTCTGTCTGATCGGATTATTCCAAAGTCCGATGGTTTCAGCCCAGACTAGTGCATTGACTAAAGGAGATACGGCTTACTCCATACCCGATACCTTACTCTTTAAATTACAAAAAGCACAGGCTGCTGTGACGGAGATAAATGCTTCAAACAAGAAAGGATACGGTATATCCAAAATAAAACAGGGATTAACAGAAGTAGAAGAAAGTATTGATCCAATCAAGGATGATTTAAATGCAGGTAATAAGATAATTGATAGTAAAGATTTACTCAATTATCGACTGATTCTAAAAGATGCCCAAACTAAGTTAGCCAACTGGCAAAAGTCATTAACCAAATCCAGTAATGATTTGCAACGAAGTACGGAGAACCTGGTCACGTTAAGTAATGACTCACTTTTAACCGTTAATGACCGAGACAGTAGTGCCCGTAAATTATTTAATAATCAGGTAACGGAGTTAAAAAGGAGATTGCAACACTCCGGAAAAACAGCTACGGCCCATTTAGATTCAGTTAGTAAATTATTGGCAGAAGTTTCGTCATATAACCTGGCAGTTACCGATTTACAGGCCCTGATTGATGAACGTTTAAATAGTTCTGTTGGCAGTATCTTTAACAAAGAATCTCCTTTTATTTGGTCGGCTCCAACATTCTCAGACCATGACAGCGTTCAATCATTTTTTAAGAATTCTTATTTAGGTCAACGAAAGATCTTAAGCTATTTCATAGGATCATCCTGGGATAACCGAGCCGTTTTGATTCTGGTTGGTATTGCCTTTTTTATCTGGATCAATCGTACTTTTAAAAAGGTTCGTCAACTGGAAATAAAACAGCAACTGGAAAAATCCAGTTACGAAGCCATCAAACCCATTCCCATCGTTGCAACCTTAATTGTAGTACTTAATCTGGTTCCGTTTTTCGAATCTGATTCTCCTTCCTTATACATTGAGCTGACACAATTCCTTTTATTAGTAGTCATAACGGGACATATCTGGAAGAAAATCTCAAAATCCGACCTGACGCACTGGCTTACCATTGTTGGTCTTTACATTGTATTAGTGGTCGTTAATATTCTCGTTCGTGATGGAATATTCCTGCGACTGACATTGATTGCTTTAAACATAGGCTTCCTTTATCAGGGCTTCACTTCGTACCGAAAGCTCAAAGAAGCTCAGTTTGGCGAAAACTTTATTCGTCCGGTTGCCATTCTTTACCTGGGGCTTAATATTCTGGCTGTTGTAACGAACATCTTTGGACGATTGAGCCTGTCTAAAATTTTCAGTATTACAGCCGTCATTGGGTTAACTCAGATGGTTGGATTAGCCTATTTTGTAAAAGTACTAACCGAAGGGCTGGATTTACAGATTAAGCTAAGCTCCTGTTCAGATGGTTTATTTTCCAGAGTTAACATTAATAGAGTACGTGCCACGGCGAAGCGAGTATTATCCTTTATAGCCGTACTCTTATGGTTATTAGTACTGGTCATTAATCTGAACATCTCGAATCAGACTTTTGCATTTTTAGACATGGTGTTAAGCAAATCACGAACATTCGGTAGCATTACTTTTACACTGGGTAATGTTCTGTTTTTTGTGATTATTGTGTATTTGTCAAACTTACTACAGAAGCATATCGGAATCTTATTTGGAGAAAGTAATATTACGTTTGACGAGCAAAATCAGCGGAAAAGTTCGAAACTGGTTCTGGTGCGATTAGTGATCATCATTGTTGGTATTCTGATGGCTATTACTGCTTCTGGCGTTCCTCTGGACCGATTGACGGTTGTGCTGGGTGCCTTGAGTGTAGGGATTGGTTTAGGGATGCAGAATATCGTTAATAACTTTGTTTCTGGAATTATATTAATATTTGAAAAACCTTTTTCTATTGGTGATTATGTGGAATTAGCTGATAAAAAAGGAAAAGTTAAAGACATCGGAATCCGGTCCAGTATTATGCTCACTCCCCAGGGATCGGAAGTAGTCATTCCTAATGGTGATTTATTATCAGGCCGGCTAGTGAACTGGACGGGAGATAATCCTTACTTGAAAAGTGAAATTATCATCAAAATCAATGCCGACGCTGACCTCGATCAGGTTAAAAAAATCATCAAAGAAGAAATTAGAAAAATTAAAGATACCGTTAAAAACAGCCAGCCAGAGATTTATATTAATTCATTAGCAGCAGATGCTATTGAATTAAAGATTATCGTCTGGGTAAGCAGCATTTATACAGAAGCCTCCTGCAAGAGTCAATTGTTACAGCAATTACTGACTCGTTTTCGTGATGTTTCAGTTAAGATTTTGTAAGTGATTTTTAAAATACTAAGGTTTCTTCATACAAAAACTCCTGCTGTAAGAACTCAGCGGGAGTTTTTGTTATACGCTGGTAAGATAAATTTATAATTATGAAAAGCTGTTTAAAATAGATAATTGAAGACCTTAAAGCAATCAAACCTTCCGCAAGCTTGACTGATTGTTGAGAGATAATGGCAGATGGAACCTGCCTTAGGGTAGGAACGAGATGGAATCTTGCACCAGTGGTCCCTCGCAGTCGCTCGGCTTTAGCAGAGTGACGCTATAGTCTGGTAGGCTTCTGGCCAGTATTAACAAGTACGTTTCATTTAGGAAAATTGTTCTCCGATCCGCTAGGGGGTTGCATGCTGCCGGCCAGAGGCCTACAGCTAGGCAGTCACTCGGCTTTAGCCGAGTGACTGCGGGAGGTATGTGAATAATTTAAAATAAAAGTTTGTTTATAAGGGTATTTTATTATAAATATTTGGTTTTATATGTTTTTGGCAGCATTATTTATAATTTGCGAGAATCTGTAAATGCTAATCGATATTCCTTTATTCCCTTTTGTAAACAGACCAAAGTAATGAAGAAAACCATAACGCTGGCGTTACTAGCTGGAGTCGCGTGCCATTTTTCCTGGGCTCAGAAGTCAGCTCCTAAGTTAATGGCTGAGAAAAAGTACGACCTGGAAATCAATACGCTGGCTAACAAGCCTATTGTTAAGAAGGCATTTCAGACTATTCTTGATTTGGAACCCGAAACTCGTAAAGAGCATCTGTTACTCACCGAAATTCCTTCGCCCCCTTTCAAAGAGCAGGTTCGGGCTAGAAAATACGCCGAGTTAATGAAGGCTGCTGGAGCAGATTCGGTCTGGATGGATGAAGTAGGTAACGTTTTGGGCAAAGTAAAGGGAAAAACAGGCAAGAAAACCGTTGTGCTCGAAGCTCACCTGGATACTGTGTTTCCCGAAGGAACAGACGTTAAAGTAAAATTCAAAGGCGACACGCTTTATGCTCCCGGCATTGGTGATGACACCCGCGGCTTGACCGTAGTATTAGCCGTTCTAAAGGCTATGAAAATGAATAAAATCAAAACCGATGGAGATGTTTTATTCGTGGGAGCGGTAGGAGAGGAAGGCCTGGGAGATCTGCGGGGTGTCAAACATTTATTCTCGGCAAAAGGCCCCAAAATTGATTCATACCTGGCGGTTGACGGGGCTGGACTAGGCGGCATAACGAATGGCGGCGTAGGTTCGGTGCGTTACCGGGTTACGTTTAAAGGCCCCGGTGGGCACTCGTATGGGGCTTTTGGTTTGGTAAATCCGCATCACGCCCTGGCAAAGGCCATTTATTACTTTACTCAGCAGGCGGATGAATTTACAAAGTCAGGACCCAAAACGACCTATAGTGTTAGTGTGATTGGTGGAGGAACGTCGGTGAATGCCATTCCGTATGAATCATGGATGGAGGTGGATATGCGGTCGGAGAATCAGGAAAAACTGGCGGGTATTAATCAATTATTTCTGGCGGCGGTTGATAAAGGACTTAAGGAAGAAAATGCTATTAAACGAAACGGGGCCGATTTAACCGTGAATATTAACAAAGTGGGCGACCGCCCTTCGGGATTAAATCCAGAGCGTAACCCACTGATTCAGCGAATGATTGCGATTACCCATTTCTTCAAAGCGGAACCATCGCTTCACAGCAGTTCAACGAATGCCAATATTCCATTTTCAAAAGGAATTCCGGCGGCAACGATTGGAATTGGTGGGGTTGGAGGGAACGGACATTCCCTTCATGAATGGTGGCTGAACGATAAAGGATACTTGGGTATCCAGCAATCGCTGTTGATTGTTTTAGCAGAGGCGGGTTTGGCTGAGTAATAATAAAATTCGCTAAAGAGAAGGCCGGACTTACTCAAGTCCGGCCTTCTGTATTTTAGGCTAAAGCTTTTTCAATCAGAGCTTTACCCATATCGCTGTAGGAAAGTTTCAACGCAGCTTCGTGGCCCGGAGCGGTCATTTTATTCCAGGTTTTCTGGAGAATCGGGATCATTTTTTCCTCTCCCATTTTTTCAATCAAATCATCGTACTGATAAGTCAGGAAAACCAGACAGAGAGCGTTTTCAATCGTACTCACTTCCGGGTCCGTCTTTATGCGTTGCTTGAGATTGATGGTTCGCACCCGTTCAATTGTAGCTTCGTCATACCCCGCTTCCCGCAATAACTCGGCTGATTTTTCAGCGTGGAATTTAGCCAGATCACTACGCCATTTCAAATATCCCACGCGACCATCGGGATAATCCGACCGGGGAATGACCCAACGACCAATGTGTTGACAACGAGAGGCTAATAACAAAGGCTCACTGGCCTGAGGATCAAGTTTTATGACCCAATCGTAGAGTTTATGGGCATAAAACAACTCGGCAGGAATCGTCTCGCCTTCAGAAATGACGGTCTCGGGGGATTGGGCGTTGTAGGCGTCAAAAAGAGCAAAAGCCTTATCTAGTTTTTCGGACATAAGCAGATCAGTAATAGTCAAATGTAAATAGGATTGCCCGATGATCGATTTGGGGTGGGAGAGAAATATTCATTCTCACTATATTTAATTAGTCTAAATAATATTTATATTTGTCAGCACAGCAATATTCTTCAGCATTGGAAACAAAAGTACAGCCTGATTCTTTTTCCGTACCTGACGCTCAAAGTTTCGAGCGGCTTTATATTATGTACTGGAAAAAAGTGTATGCGGTTTGTTACAACCAACTGAAAGACATTGAATTAGCTCAGGGAATGGTGCAGGATATCTTCCTGTCGCTTTGGGAGAGAAGGGCCTCGCTGGTCATTGCTTCATCTATGGAGCATTACTTGGTCAGGGCGGCTAAGCTGAAAGTATTCGAGTATTTCCGGAATAAAGCTATTCAGGAGAAACACCTGGAGCAGGTGCGTCTGGAACAGAAAATTTGTACGCGTTGTACGGAATTCGAGGTAGAATACGAAGACCTTCACACGAAGTTGCAATCACTCGTTGAGCATTTACCCTGTCAGTGTAAGAAGGTATATGAATTACGGGGAGAGGGCTTAAGTAACAAAGAAATTGCTCACACACTTACCATTTCCGAAAAAGCGGTTGAATATCACATTACCAGAGCCTTGCAATTTTTAAAAGCGAAGTTACCAACTGTATTGAATGGATAGTTTTCGGGCCCACTTAGGGTCTTCCGGGCTCTGGTGCAACTACCAGAATAAAGAACTATCCAACGTATGTCCGTTGTCGTTAATACCTCCTTACTGATCAGGTATCACCAAGGACTTTGTTCCGGTGAAGAAATAGAAGCAGTGGTGGAATGGTTATTAAATCCAGAAGAAGAGGGGCTTCTGACACTTCCCGAAGGCGAGTTTGAACCAGAACACCAAGCCCATATCTGGCATGTTATTCAGGAAAAACTTCCCTCAAATGATTCAAGCTTCCGTCTGGTTCAACGCATTAACCGTTATTTCCCGAAGGCTCTTGCGGCTTGCGTAGCGATGATTACGATGGGCTGGTGTATCCTTACGGCAATAGGTACGCTCCACTCTTCGCGTGTATGGACAAATGCCTCGATCAGCGAGTTAAAAACGCTGGAAACCGATGGACTAACCCTGACCCTATCCCCTCAAAGCAAGGCCCAAATGCAGTCTTCGTTTTGGGGAAAACCCACCGAAATAGATTTTAGTGGAGCGGTGGCTATTACCAATCGTTCGGATCAGGAAATGCAGGTAATCATACATTCGCCTAACACTAGTGAGGTGAAAGAAATAAAAATTTCAAGGGGCCGCTCGTATGTGGCGATGCAATATCATTTTCTTTCTAATGAGATCATTATAGTTGAGAAAAATCGTTTACTCGACTTACCCGCTCCGTTGATTGCGAAAGTAATGCATGATTTCGATGCGATTTAAAGGGGCAAATGCAGCTTCTTGCTTGGCTAGACTTGCCTTGTTTTATCTTTGTAGGGCTTCCGTAACGAGCAGAGGCCTTTATACGCATGAACAAATTGACTCTTCTGGTTTTCCTTCTCTTCGGTTTGACCGCGTGTGATTTTTTCCCTCCGCATGATTCCGTGACGCAGGCGTATGGCTTACAGGTTTGGTCGGAAGAAACGGAGAAAAGATACTTTTTGCAAGTCCATTCATTAACGGAAGGCACGCTGACGATTCCGACGGATGCGGAAGAAACGACCTCAATCATCTTTACCTATCGAAATGGTTTTTACTACGGCATGCAGGAGGAACCGCTGGCTCTGATTCGGTATAAACCAGGTACGAAAGGTCTTGAAAAGGATATAGAACTTCTTTTGCCAAACATTCACTGGACCTATTTTTCAAGCTGGCATAACTGGATTGATGAGCATACGTTATTAGTAGGCAGTAGCGGAGCCGGAAAGGAATTTTCATATATGATTTTTGATACGGAACACATGAACGTGCGTACGTACGGCTATTTCGATGTACCTAAGCCCGAGCCTAATCATTACTATGGCGGTGTTTTTTCTCAGGTTACCCCTCAGGCTTTATTCATTGGTTATACTGACTACCAGGGGTATGGCTCAAAAGTGGCCGCTAGTGATACCCTATACTTGGCCGTTTTTGATTTCCCTTCCCTGAAACGTCAGTCCATTCGTAAAGATATTCGTTCCACTTGGCCGGGCGGTTATTTCATCAATGCTCCGTTCTGGCTAGTAGAAGAGGATGATTTGTACCTATTAACCCAGCCCGGAGGACGTACGCATCCACACCCAACGGCCCCGACCGCTCTTTTCCGAATCAAAAAAGGAGAAACCAAACTGGATTCAACCTATCTATTTCGGTTGGCTGATAAGCCGACGCAAGAGGGGTATTTGTTATATGCATTGGGAAAAGGAAAAGCTCTGGTCAAAATCGTTGAGAAGAAGGAGGTACGTCAGTACATGGATTACCTTAATAAACACCTGGCTTCCTATTACCTGTTAGATCTGCACACTCAGACAAAAACCAGGCTCGACATTCCGCTCGATCATCTGGACTTCGAGCAGAACGTTTTTGTGGATGGAGATGCGGTATACATTGGAGCCAGCACCCGTAAAAATGAATCGTACGTCTGGAAATATAACCTGAAAACAGGAAAATTAAGCCGGGGCTTGCGGGTAAAAGGGCGGATTCTGGCCATTAATGCCCAACAATAAAGAAATTTCTGAAGATATACGGGCTTCCGCTTAGGGTAAGAGGCAGGCTTATGCTACTGATTTCAAAGGGCAGTTTATAGGCTACGTATGTAACTCTTGGTTTAAACTACCTTTCATGATCCCAATAAAATAGCCGAACCGTTGCAGCGGTTCGGCTATATCCTCAGAAGAGGGACTTTTAACGTTCGTCCATTAAAAGTAATGCAAGTTAGAAAATTTTTTCTGACGGGGCTATTTGCGGCCCTGTCATTGCTCTCCCTGGCTCAAAATAGGGAGACCGCTACGCTCGCAGGTCAGGTCCAGTCGAGTCAGAATGAAAGACTTATCGGGACTACTGTTGTCCTTAGAGAACTCAAAAAAGGTACCACAACGGACGGATCAGGGCGTTATCAGATCGATGGCCTAAAACCCGGAACTTACACTATCACTTTCTCCTATCTGGGTTATCAAACAATTCAGAAGACGATTACATTAAAAGCTGGTGAACGTCATCAGCTTAATGTAACGCTGACGGAATCAAATGCTCATGAGTTGGAATCGGTCTCTGTCATTGGCCGCACGGAAGTGAAGGAAGCCAGCCGTCTGGCCTATAACGTCACTGCCATTGATGCCAGAGCCCTGCATAATACTACCCTGGACTTAAATAGCGTGCTTGATCGGGTTTCGGGCGTTCGGGTGCGGGAAACGGGCGGCGTGGGTTCCAGTTTTAATTTTTCCCTAAATGGGTTTACGGGTCGGCAGGTCAAGTTTTTCATTGACGGAATACCAATGGATAATTTCGGCTCTTCTTTCCAGTTAAATAACATTCCGGTAAACCTTGCTGAACGGATTGAAGTGTATAAAGGCGTTGTGCCCATCTGGTTAGGGGCTGATGCTCTGGGCGGTGCCGTAAATATCATCACCAATACCAATGCCCGGAATTATCTGGACGTTTCCTATTCGTATGGCTCATTCAATACGCACCGCACGGCTATTAATACCGGCTTTACCTCCCAATCAGGCTTTACATTTCAACTCAATGCTTTCCAGAATTACTCAGCTAATAATTACTGGGTAAATGTGGACGTAGTACCCGATCTAAACACTGGACTTTCCATTCCCATGCGAGTGCGTCGTTTTCACGATACCTACCATAATGAAACCCTGATCGCTCAGGTGGGAGTAGTGAATAAAAAATATGCTGATCGTTTATTATTTGGGCTAACGCTCGGGCAAAATAAAGCTGATATTCAAACGGGTAATCGAATGTATGATGTTTTCGGTCAACGCCGTCGTCAGGGTAATATCATCATGCCTTCGATCAAGTATTCAAAGAAAGACCTTTTCACCAAAGGCTTGAACCTCAGCTTTAGCGGAAATTTTAACTTGGGTCAGGAGCAGGCCATTGATACGGCCTATCGACAGTATAACTGGCTGGGTGACTTTATTTATAAAGGAAGTAACCCCAATATTCCCGGTGGTGAATTAAGCCGGACACTGTATAAGTATCGCAATAATAATGGTTTAACAAATGCAACATTAAGTTACCAGCTAAACGCCCGGCATTCGCTAGTTTTAAATCATACCTATAATACATTCAACCGAAAAGGGGAGGATATGTTAAATCCTGATGATGAGGCAATCAGGCAACCCAGACGTACGGATAAACACGTCATTGGTTTAGGGTATCGATTTGACAAAAACGAACGCTGGAATACGGCTTTCTTCGCTAAAGAATACATTCAGAAAAGTAAAATGCATACCGTATTAGACGGTAACTACTATGTGCAGTCAACGCTGATTTCGAAACAGGGGTATGGTTTGGCCAGTACGTACTTCCTTCAGCCTAAACTTCAATTAAAAGGTTCTTACGAAAAGAGTTACCGCTTGCCCGAGAATGACGAATTATTCGGAGATGTGATTAACCTGGCGTCTAATCCCCTGTTGCGTCCTGAAAGTAGCCATAATTTTAATGTAGGGGCAAATTACACCGTTTCGCTACAAAAGAAACATCACCTTTACGTAGATGCAAACCTGATTTACCGTTCGGCAAAGGATTTCATACGCCCCAGTTTATATAATTCTTTTGGCCGGGCCATCCAGCAAATGGTGAACCTTCGCGATGTGACTAATAGCGGCGTAGATGGCGAAATACGTTACTCTTTTAAACGTCTATTTACAGCTGGAGTTAGCCTTACCTATCAAAATATACGTAATAATACTAAGTATGAGAATTCAACGACTGAAGTGAGTCCGGTTTATAAAGACCGTATTCCGAATATGCCTTATTTGTTTGGAAACGGTAATGCCTCTTTTTTTCTGAAAAATGTGGGTGGTGTAGGAAATACCTTAACTCTTGGGTACAACCTGTTGTATGTGCATGAATACTATCTGCGTTGGCCTAGCCAGGGATCTGCCACAACGAAGCTAACCATCCCCGAACAGGTAGCTCACGATGTTAATGTGGTGTATTCACTGGCGAATGGCAAGTATAACGTTGCTCTGGAGTGCCGTAACCTCACGGACGCAGTGCTCTACGACAATTTCAGCCTACAAAAGCCCAGTCGCTCCTTCAGCGTGAAGCTTCGTTATTTTCTGGTTCAATAGTTCTTTCTAGTCTATCTATTCTTTTTCGTATGAAAACTAGCTCATACCTCCTGGGTCTGATCGGGCTCTTCTGTCTGGCGGCCTGCTCAAAAACCGAAAAACCCGTTGATCCCACGCCCGAACCGGGTTCCGGCAGCAAATCCAAATACGTCTTTGTGGCGTACTCAGTAGGGTCTAATGGAGAGTCGGCCCCTTATATTGTTACCGCTGATTCGATTTCCGGAGGCACCCTCAAAACTACCGGTGAAGGCGTTGAAACCGACGCCTATTCCTTTCTGGTGCAAAATAATACCCTGTATGCCATGGTTTACGGTGGCCAGGGCCCCATTACTCCTTACAAGCTGAATGAACAGGGGAAAATTGCCAAAGCTGGTAATACAGTAAATGCCGTGACTGCCGGTATTTATGGAAAGGTTAATAAAGATGCCTTCGTTGGAGCATTAGTATCCCGCACTAAATCAGACCCAACGGCTCAGTTTTTCAGGTTTGATGCTTCACAGAATGTCTTGGCTGGAAACAGTTCGGTAAACTTAATGCAAGTGGCAGGTAATGGTGAAATGGCTATTTTTTCGGGTGTATTTCAGGTTGAAAGTGATCTATATCTGCCGTTCTATTGTAGCCCAGGCGAAAGTGGCAAAACGACCAAATTTGTGGACAGTACGTACATCGCGGTACTTAGTTACCCTGCTATGCAACTGAAAAAGGTAATTCGGGACGGACGTACCGGAACGATAGGTAACTGGTTTGGCATGCACGGTGTTCAGCCGATTGAAAATGGTGATATATATGCTTATTCGACTGCGAATGGCTCCAAGAATCCTTCGGGTGTCGTTCGCATTAAAAAAGGTACCCAGGCTTTCGATCAAAGCTACTTCTTCAATATTGAAGCCAAAACGGGTGGTTTGAAAATCAGTAGGGGCGAGCACCTGAGTAACGGTAAATTTCTCATGTCGATTTACACGGCTGGTAACGTCTCCACAAATGGCATCGCGGGTGGTCGGGTAAAGCTGGCTATTGTGGACGTAATCAATCAGAGCCTGACCTGGGTAACGGGTGTACCCGAGCACGCAACCCTGAGTTATAAACACAAAACGTATCTGGAAAGCGACGGTAATACCGTTCATTACGTCCTGAAAGAAGACGCTGGCAAGTTTGCGGTCTACACGATCAATGCCGCAAAAGCCGAGGGAAAACGCGGACTTCAGTTCGATAACATCAGCGATGTAACGACCATAGCAAAACTTACTTACTAAATATACCACTACTGATTGTATGAAGAATTCTTTTTATATGCTAGCAGGATTGAGCTGGTTCTTTTTGTCCTGTTCAAAAGATCCCGACCAACCAGCAACACCGAATTCGGGAGCAAAGTCTAAATACGTTTTCGTAGCTTACTCCGTGGGTTCTGAAGGCGTTGAATCAGCCCCTTACATCATTTCTGCCGACTCCGTAACGGGAGGTAAACTGGGGTTATCCAAAGGAATAGAAACCGATGCTTACTCATTCGTGCCACAGAATAACCGGCTTTTCGCAGCCGTGTATGGTGGACAGGGCCCCATTACTCCCTATAAACTGGACGCTAACGGACAGATTGTACAGGCAGGTAATACCGTAAATGCCGTCACTGCTGCCATTTACGGACCTGTGGGAACAGATGCTTGGGTAGGGGGCGGCTTTACCGGAGACCCTAAAGATCCGATGGCCACTCTATTTCGCTTTGATGCCAAAAATCTGATATTGGGGGGGCGTAGCACTCTGGATATGAACCTGCTAAAAGTGCAGGATGAGTGGCCCACCTGGTACGGTGTGTTTCCGGTGGGTACCGACAAACTATTCATTCCCTACGATGTCTCGCCTACAGGCTCAGGCGAGACACAAACAAAATTCAGAGATAGTACCTGGGTGTTGGCCGTAAATTACCCCAGTCTGACTTTCCACAAAATTATTCGGGATGGTCGTACCGGACCGATAGGAAATTGGTTTGGAATGCAGGGGTTGAAAGAGACTCAAGGGGGAGACGTCTATGGTTGGTCAACGGCGGTAAAGTCAAAAAATCCTTCAGCGGTTGTTCGAATTAAAAAAGGAACCGAAGCATTTGACCAGAGTTATTTTTTCAATCTGGAGCAAAAATCGGGCGGACTGAAAGTTGCACGGGGTGAATACATCGGCGGAAGTAAATTCCTGATGTCTTTCTATACCAATGCTGCTCAGGTAGAAGAGTGGAACGGACGAACGAAGCTAGCCATTGTAGACGTGGTAGCTCAGACAATTACCTGGGTAACGGGTGTGCCTGAACATGCTCAGATGAGTTACAAACAAAAGATTTTCGTAGAGAGTGATGGAAATACCGTTCAGTATGTGTTGAAAGATGATGCCGGAAAGCACTTTGTCTATACTATCAATGCTTCGACTGCTACGGCTAAGAAAGGACTGGAATTCGAGAATATTAGCGACATAACGACCATTTCAAAATTATACTACGAATAAGGTTTTATCGCTTCTGAACACGCAGACAAGTCCGCCCCTGCAAAAGGTTAGCGGACTTGTCTTTTTTTAATTCCGCCACTAGGGTTTACTCGGACTTGTGCAACTTCTAGTCAGATAGCCTTACATACGAGGCATGATCTCATGCCCGACAGCCTTATCACTCTAAGTCAAGAACTTAACTTATCGCCGTATGAATTTCCGCAAAATTAATAACTGGCTTCATTTATGGCTGGGATTAGGTTCTGGAATCATCGTCTTTATTGTGTGTATTACGGCTTGCATCTGGGTATTTAATGAAGAAATTACGGCAGTACTGGAGCCGGAAACGAAGATCGAAAAGGAAAACAGGCCCGTCATTACGCCTTCCCAATTACACGAATCCATTGCGACGCTTCATCCGGGAAAGGAAATTACGTATGCCAATTATCAGCAGGGACGAACGATTCAGGCGGGCGTAGGAGACTGGGAAGGCGAGCATTATACCATAAACGTTCATCCTTATACGGGCAAGGTTATTAATCAGCACGTACACCAAAAAGATGAATCTGATTTCTTTCGTACCGTTCTGAACGGGCATCGATTTCTATGGTTACCCTGGGAAATAGGTCGACCAATTGTGAATTACGCAACGCTGATCTTTGTGATAGAGTTGATTACGGGTTTGGTGTGGTGGTATCCTAAAAAATGGAACAAGAGCACCATTGAAAAGAGCTTTACCATTAAATGGGGAGCTTCATTCAAACGGGTAAATCTGGATTTACATAACGTGCTCGGTTTTTACTCCCTGTTATTCCTGTTAGCCATTGCTCTGACGGGTATGGTTTGGGGGATCAAATGGTACAGCGAAGGTTTATACTGGGTAACCTCTGGCGGAGATACACTGCCCGAATTTGCCCGTAACCATTCGGATACCTTGCAGTCCAACCGGTTTTATACCCGCGAGCAGGCTATGAATAAAGCTTGGGGAATTGTTCAGAAAAAACATCCTGAAGCTCATGGATTTTACTACAATTTTCCTGAAAAGAAAGATCTAAAATCACCCATTTATATCACGATTTACCCTTCAGCGGGTCAGTTTTATAACCACCAGAGTTATAGTTTTGACCAGCACACGCTGAAGCCGTTTGCCGAGAATGCGGTCTATGACGTTCCGTATGCTCAGGCTTCTTTCGGAGCAAAACTCCGCCGGATGAACTATGACATTCACGTAGGAAGCATTTTGGGCTTACCCGGTAAAGTAATGGCCTTCTTTGCCAGTCTCATCGGAGCCAGCCTACCCATTACGGGTTTTCTGATCTGGTGGGGAAGACGGAACAAAAAGAAGACAGCTCCCTGCCCTAAAAACGTAACTGAAGGTAGACACTCCGTGGTTAATCGTTCAATTAAAATACCACTTACTGCTGAAGAACAGGATAATACGCCAGAATATGGCTCCACTGTTAGTAGTAAATCAGCTCGCCCTACGTTCGTCAGAAAAATTAAACCACAATAAAGAAACCTCAGATCTATTCAAAAGAACGCAAACCTTCAACGTTCATTAAACCAATTTCCCATTATTAAACACGTCAATCATGAAGTTAAAAGCCGCATTACTCTCCCTCTTCCTGACCCTTTCAGCCAGCAGTTTATTTGCTCATGCCTTGTGGATTGAAACCAGTCCGGTTGGTAAAAAAGGACAAAAACAAACCGTAAAAATTATCTATTCAGAACCCGGCGAAACGCCCGAAAAACTGGCTGACTGGTATTCTGATGTGAAAGAATTCTCGCTCTGGCTTATCGGCCCCGATCAGAAGAAAACGCAGTTAACGGTAAAACCCGGTGAAGATCATTATACGGCTGAGTTCACGCCTGAACAGGACGGTGTATATACCCTGGCCGTGGGCCATACGGCGAAAGAATTGGGTGGTGCCACCAAGTATCAGTTCAACTCGACGGCAGTAGTCACGGTTGGTAAAGCAACGGCGGCTTCCGCTACGCCTAACGAACTGAACGTTTCGCTGGAATCGGGTAAAACGTATAAAGTAGGTCAGCCCATTCACCTGAAAGGCTGGTTTAAAGATCAGGCTTCTGACAAACTCCATGTATCTGTTTTCTCACCCAGTGGCTGGAATCGTGAAGTAACGACAAACGCCTCTGGTGAAGCGGAGTTTACGCCACTCTGGCCCGGAACGTACCGCGTCGAAGCTTCAAAGTCTGAAAAAGAAGAAGGTCAGCATCATGGGAAGGATTATAAATCTGTTTGGCGTTGTGCTACGCTGACGTTTGAAGTAACCAAATAATGGTTCTCCGCTCCCGGAAGGCATCCTTCCGGGAACTTCTTCGCCTTCTTTTCTAAGCAACCCTGCCTTTTCCACTGCCTCTTCAGCCGCTTTTGTGCCATTTGTTACTACCTGATTGGAATGTCCTTCACCACTATAGACTTAAAAAAAATACTTTGGAGCGTTTCCCTGTGCTTTCTAAGCGGTAGCATTTATGCTCAGACAGAAGTGAGCGGTTCGCTAGCCGAATCTTCCGGTAAGCCCGTTGAATTCGCCACCGTTGCTCTTTACAAGTCCGCTGATTCTACCCTTGTAAAAGGAACGGTTTCCGACTCACTGGGTCGTTTTGTCTTCCAGCGGGTGGCCTTAGGTCAATATTACGTAGAAGCCAGTTTTGTAGGATACCGTTCGCAGCGAAGTCAACGCTTTACTTTAAGTATACAGCAGCCCAGACAGCAGCTACCTATGCTGACTTTGGTGCCCACGGAACAATCCCTGCAAACGCTAACCGTAACGGCAAAAAAGCCCCTGGTTGAACAGCGTATAGATCGTACCGTTATGAATATTGAAAACAGTATTCTTTCGGAAGGTAACACTGCTTTAGAGGTATTGGAAAAAGCTCCCGGCGTAACGGTTGACGACGATGGAAACATTACCCTGAAAGGAAAACAGGGGGCAACCATCATGATTAATGGGAAACTTACCTATCTGTCGCAGAAGGAATTAGCAACGCTTTTACGAGGAACGTCTTCCAGTTCTTTAGCAAAAGTGGAGATTATTACCAACCCTTCAGCGAAGTATGATGCAGCGGGTAACTCAGGAATTATTAACATTCAGTTGAAGAAAAATGAGTTAGTGGGCTTTAACGGGAATGTGTACGTCAATGCAGCCCGCAGCCGGAAAAATCGGTACGGAGCTGGCGTAAACCTGAATTACCGGAGTGCCCGATTGAATGTCTTCGGAAGTTACGATCATGCCTACCGGGGTGAGAAAGAGTTATTATCCTACACCCGCCGTTTCCGCGATCCCGGCGAAACCAGCCCTGGCCGGATTTCGTATCAGCATACGGTTACTGACGAACCTTTATATACGAATAATTTCAAAGCCGGAATCGACTACTTCCTGAATCAGAACAATACGCTTGGTTTAGTGATTAAGGGGAATGTAGGAACGTATCATAACCATGGGAATACCAGTAACCTGCTGCAAACGATTACGAATCAAACCCTTTCGGATGCTCGCAGCACCAATACTGATGATAGTCGATGGTCGAATATTTCCTATAACCTGAATTATACGCACCGTTTCGGCAAAGAAGGACAGGAGTTTTCCGCCGATCTGGATTACTCTAGTAATGCTTTTCAGTCCAATCAGTTGCTGGATACGCGTTATTTGAATGAAGCTGGCGAGTTTACGAGCCGTCGTTCTACCCGTCGCGGTGATATTCCTTCCTCGACGTATGTCTACGTAGGCAAAGCCGATTATACGCATCCCTTAGGCCAGAAAGCCAAGCTGGAAACGGGCTGGAAAAGTAGTTACGTAACGGTTGACAATGAAGTGAAATATGATACCCTTGCGGGTACCCGTTGGGTGAAGGATCTCTCGGCTTCCAATCACTTCAAGTATCAGGAAACGATTCATGCGGGTTACCTGAACTTCAATCGGGAGTTTGGAAAATTTAGTTTGCAGGCGGGTTTACGCGGGGAGTACACGCATACGGTGGGACAACAGATTACCTCGGATTCGACCGTGATACGAAAGTACTTCCAGCTCTTTCCAAGTGTATTCCTGAGCCAGACCTTCAGTGAAAAACACCGTCTTCAGTTTTCCTACAGCCGACGCATCGAACGGCCTGATTATGAGGACTTAAATCCTTTCCGTTTTTTCCGTGACCCTTTCCTGTACTATGAGGGTAACCCTTTCCTGAAACCACAGTTAACCCACTCGCTGGAGATTGGGCATACATTTAAAAACTTCCTGACAACGACGATTAATTACAGTTATACATCAGACGTGATTAACTGGATGATGGGTCAGATTGACTCCACGAACACAACCTTTCAGGGACCTCAGAACCTGAAAAGCCTGATTAATTACGGCATTAGCTTCTCGGCCTCGCAAAACCCCACTTCCTGGTGGACGACGAATAATTTCTTTAATGTCTTCCGTAACGAATACAAAGGCGATCAGAAAGGTGGCGATCTCAATAACAGCATTACCAGCTTCACCTTCAATTCTCAAAACTCATTTCAGTTGGGAAACGGTACGTCCATGGAAGTTAGCGGCGTGTATAACTCGAAGTCCGTGTACGGGGTGTTTCGGACGCGGGCGTACTACGTCATTTCTGCGGGTGTGCAAAAGCAGGTACTTAACAAACAGGGCACGGTTAAGCTCATGGCGAATGACCTTTTTCAGGGACGTCGCCGGGTGCAGACGGCTCGTTACGAAAACCTGGACTTGAATACCAATATCCGTTTCGATAGCCGGGTGATTACGCTGTCTTTCAGCTATCGATTCGGTAATCAGAATTTAAAAATGGGATCATCCCGGAAGAGCGGAGCAGACGATGTACAGAATCGGGTGAAGGGCCAGTAATGAACCAAACCTAACCTAACAATCCAATGAATATTATTGAACGAATCAACGAGTATTGTTTACAACACGGAGTCAGACAGTCAGGGAAGCGAAATCAGGTGGCACTGGTGCTGGAGCGAACCCAGCAGGCTATGGATGCCGAACAGGTTTGGCTTCAAATGAAAGAAGATCAATTTCACATCAGTATCGGGGCAGTTTACCTTTCATTGAACTGGTTGGTAGATGCCGGATTTATTGAAAAGAAACTTATGGAAGACCGTAAAGCGGTCTTCACCGTCGTATAAAAAAAAGCTCCCATGAAACACGGGAGCTTTTAACCTTTAAACAGGCTAATCCTGTGCAAAGATTATCTGTTCAACCTTCAACCTATCTGATACAAATATACAACTAACGTATATACTTTACCTACTTATTTCTACAAACTGTAAACTTTATACGTTAAATGACTTGTTTAGACGGTTGAGAGGTATATAAACCCCTGATTTGGTTATTTTATTGACTTATTTTAATATAAACTAATCTTATATCTATATAATTTAAACTTATGGGTATAGTTTAACTGTAATGATTTTAAGTTAAATGCCTTTGAACTTCATAGAAAAAGGGGTGTAACCGTTACTTTTTCAAATGGAGTGCCTTCCCATGAATTGGGGATTGAATGAAAGCAGGCAATCATAGAATTTTGTAACCGAAATGTTGCTAAAAGGCAATAGAATTATCTGTTCAAAAATCTATGATCAACCTTTGGTATGAAAAAGCAATGGAGTAGAATAATCGTATTAACGCTGTCGGGAATAGTTCTGATGGTTGGCTGTTCAAAAAAACAGGGCGTCAGTGTGGACGCCTGCAATACTAATGCAGAACGATTAAAGGCCGCAGCGGACGCTTACGTCGCTAATCAGAGTAAAGCCAATTGTGAGGCGTATAAGAAATCCATTAATGACATTCTGAAAAGCTGCCCTACGTACTATTCCGGTATCAGCAAACAGACCCTCGAAGATTTTAATAATACACCTTGTGACTAATAGTTGATGAGAGTGGGGAAGTGTAAAAGCTGGTAATCCAAAAGGAAAGCCGGCTTTTTGTATTAATAACAAAAATGAGAACCTCGCTAAACGCACAACTGCCTAAAATCCGGCGGCCTGCCCGTCTTTTCTGGATTCCGTAGCTCCGTGGTAAACTTTCTGAACGGGATCGTACATAATGGCCTGGTAACCGCCGTAAGCTCCGAGGCTATACCTAATGGCGTGGCCCATTTTCATGAGTTCACGAATGGTTTCGTACGCGTAGCCTGACTCCATCGTGATGTAACCACTGTCTACCATGCGTTCGCCCGTAGGTTCCGACGAACCCTGGTGGTCAATCCGGGGAGCGTCTCCAGCTTCCTGCGGATTCATGCCGTAATCAATCATGTTCATCAAAATCTGAGCGTGACCCAGGGGCTGGAAGCTTCCACCCATCACCCCAAGCGTCATAAAAGGTTGACCGTTTTTGGTAACAAAGGCTGGAATGATGGTGTGAAATGGACGTTTATGCGGGGCATAGGTATTCATTTCACCTTCGGTAAGGCTATACATTTCTCCACGATTCTGAAGCATAAAGCCTAATCCGTCGGGAACCATACCCGAGCCAAAACCACGGTAATTACTCTGGATTAAAGAAACCATATTTCCCTCGCCGTCGGCAACGGTCAGGTAAATCGTATCGCCATCTTTCAAAGCCGGATTTCCTGCATCGAAACGGCTGGAAGCTTTCTTAGGGTCAATTAACTTGCGTCGTTCGGCAGCGTATTCCTTGGAAAGGAGAGCTTTGACAGGTGACTTAGCAAAATCCATATCTGCGTAATACCTGGCCCGGTCTTCATAAACTAACTTCTTTGCTTCCGTAAACAGGTGAATCCGCTCGGGGCTGTCGTAGGGAATTTTTGAGAAATCATAGGCTTCCAGAATGTTCAACATTTGCAGCGTTGCAATGCCTTGTCCGTTGGGAGGTAACTCCCACACATCATACCCCCGGTAATTCGTCGAAACGGGATCTATCCACGTCGAGGTATGATCGGCCAGATCACGGGTAGTAATGAACCCCCCATTTTTCTTCATGAAGGCGTCAATGGTCCTGGCAATATCGCCCTTGTAAAAAGCATCGCGACCCCCTTTGGCAATCAGCGTAAGCGTCTTAGCCAGATCCGGGTTTTTAAAGATTTCGCCCCGGGCTGGAGCGTGTCCGTTGGGAGCATAGGTTGCTTTGACGTTTGGCAAATCCCCAAAATTGGCGATCATCTTACTCCAGGAAAAAGACGCTTCGTCGTGCACGGGGTAACCCACCGTTGCGTAATGAATGGCATGCGAAAGCACCTTTTCCATCGGCATTTTGCCAAAACGTTTGTGTAACTCAAACCAGCCATCCACACAACCCGGCACCGAGACCGGCAGCGGCCCTTTGGATGGAATGTGCGTCAATCCCCGTTTTTTAAGTTCGGCCAGACTCAAACCATAAGGCGAGCGGCCCGAGCCGTTTAGTCCGTAAAGTTTTCGGGTTTTGGCATCCCACACG
Organism: Siphonobacter sp. SORGH_AS_1065; assembly: GCF_030818595.1. NCBI lineage: Bacteria > Pseudomonadati > Bacteroidota > Cytophagia > Cytophagales > Cytophagaceae > Siphonobacter > Siphonobacter sp. SORGH_AS_1065. The sequence goes on along the minus strand of NZ_JAUTAM010000004.1, from coordinate 4,169,160 downwards.
ATAACGAAGATATCGCCGCCTATGCCGTTCACGTGGGGTTCGACTACACCTTCCATGGCATTAGCGGCAATGGCCGCGTCAATGGCATTACCCCCAGATTTCAGCACGTCAAGGGCAGCCTGCGTACTGAGAGGATGGGAGGTGCAGGCCATGCCTCGCTGAGCCATCACGACACTGCGGGTCGCAAAGGTTTTTCCCAGCGGACGATCCTGGGCTTCGGAAGCAAGGCTAGCACAACAATAGAAAAACAGGAAGGTAGCGATACGTTTCATTGGAAAGAATTTAGAAGTGACTAAGGGCAAGAAACGAATGTACAAAGTTTACGGGAATGAACGGAAGAGTAGAAGGAGATCGAATATTGATTTTTATTAAATGAAACATTGTTGCATTTAATCTTATATTTGCAACAACGTTGCATTTAATAAGTCGAGCGAAAAATTGCTGATCCGATGAGAAAACTTCCTGTTACCGTTTTAAGTGGCTTTTTAGGAGCCGGAAAAACCAGTTTGCTGAATTACATTCTTCATCACAAACATGGGTTAAAGGTGGCCGTGATTGTCAATGACATGAGCGAGGTGAACGTAGATGCCCAGACGGTGGCTTCGCAAAATGTCCTTTCGCGGACCGAAGAAAAGCTGGTGGAAATGTCAAATGGCTGCATTTGCTGTACACTTCGGGAAGATTTGATGATTGAAGTGGAGAAGCTGGCCCGTGAAGAGCGGTTTGATTATTTGCTGATTGAATCCACTGGGATTTCTGAGCCTTTACCCGTAGCTCAGACTTTTAGCTACGTGGATGACCAGATGGGAATCGATCTATCCCAATACAGTAAGCTGGACACGCTGGTGACGGTAGTAGATGCCTTCAATTTTGCCAATGACTTTGGCTCAATCGATACCGTTCGGAGTCGGAAGCTGAATCAGGACGACCCGGAAGATACGCGTACGATTGTGAACCTGTTGACCGATCAGATTGAATTTGCGAACGTAATTGTCCTGAATAAAACGGATTTGGTAAGCCCCGAACGGCTGGGGGAATTGAAGGCTATTTTACATAAACTCAATCCACAGGCCCGAATTGTGGAAGCTAGCTTCGGACACGTCGAACCCGAACAAATCCTGAATACCGGACTGTTTAATTTCGAAGAGTCGGCGGAATCAGAGAACTGGATTGCAGAGCTGGAAAAGGGTCACCATACGCCCGAAACGGAAGAATACGGCATTAGCTCGTTCGTTTTCCGGGATTCGAGGCCTCTGCATCCGCAACGGTTCTGGGACTATATTTCCGAAGAGTGGCCTGCGGGAGTTATTCGGTCGAAAGGCCTATTCTGGCTGGCTTCACGTCCGACGAAGGCTCTGAGCTGGGGACAGGCGGGGGGATCGCTGCGAGCGGAACCCGCAGGAACCTGGTGGGCGGCCATTCCCGAAAAAGAACGTTTGTATTACCCAGCTTATCTGGAAAATGAGCTACTCATTCGTAAACGCTGGCATCCTGAGTTTGGGGATCGCATGAACGAACTGGTGATTATTGGGCAGGACTTACCCAAAGAGCAAATCATCCGGGAGCTGGAAAGCTGCCTTTGCACCGCGGCAGAAATTCGGCAAATGGAAGCAGGCGTTCGTTTTCGGGATCCTTTCCCAAAATGGGAAGAGTAAAATTGAATCTTTCTAAGAGGTAAGGAAGTTAGGCCTCAAGGCTCAAAAGACGCAATAACCAATGATTATTCGGTTTGACTGAGCTTTTGAGCCTTGAGGTCTGGCATAAAAAAACTCCTTCATGAATCACGAAGGAGTTTCCCGTTAACCTCTAAACCTATGTGTCTAAACCGTTTGATGATTCAAAAGTACAGCGAAGCCTGAACATAGACTTCGCTTTTCTATGAACTGTAGACTTTATACGTTGTTTGGTAGGATTTAACCGTTAAACCATTATGCGTGTCATTTTTACAAAAACTGGCTCCTCTAGTTCAGTTACTAAATGATTAACAATGAATAAGTTAACTTAGAATTAGTTTAAACTAACGTGTGAGGCATAAGGTCAGTATTGTCAAATTACTACTATGAAATGGTCAGTAGCCAGTTTGGGAGTAATTCAATAACTAGTAGGAGAGCTGTTCTTTTCAGACAAGCGAATGTATGGAGAGTATCACTGTTTAGAAACTTGGGGGGAAAGCCAAAACGAAAGCAAGTGATTTTAGAGAACTTGCTGCGATTACCAAATAAATGAAAACTACGTCTTTTCAGAAGTTTGGCTGATGAAATTGTACTATTGGAAGCTGGAAGGCTGTAAAACACAAAGAGGTTCGAACGTGCATTCGAACCTCTTTGCTGTTAAAATCAGGACGGATATTTAGATAACCTGTACGTTAATCGCGTTCAATCCTTTTTTTCCCATGGTTACTTCGTAAGTAACAACGTCGTTTTCACGAACTTGATCACGCAGACCGGTAGTATGTACGAAAACGTCTTCACCTCCATCTTTTGGAGTAATAAAACCAAATCCTTTGGTTTCATTGAAAAACTTAATGGTTCCTTCTTGCATTGTATTTTATTGAGTCGGAAAGGTACGATTACTAATCGGATAATCCCGCTTATTAAGTCTTTTTATTTGAAAATCAGTCAGGAAAGCTTTTCAGAGATCGGAGAGCTGTTTAGGAACTATCAGTAAAAAATTGTAGTTTTGCTATTACTACACGAAGTAGAGCACTTCTTGATCTTCATTTTAGGCTATTCTTTTGTTCTTCCGCAAAGCCTTTTATCAGTTATTTCAACAGTCGGTGCTACAACGTTATATCATCTTAAATCTAAATTCGTATTAATGGGTAGAGCCAAGGAGACATTCGGTAAGAAAGAAACCACCAAGAAAAAAATTCAGAAAAAACAGGAGAAAGAGCTCCGCAAAGAGCAGCGTAAAGAAAATTCCAGCAAGGGTAAAACCGTTGAGGAGTTATTCGTTTACGTTGACGAAAACGGCAATCTTACCAGTGTGCCCCCTGAGTTACGTAAGACAAAAGCCCCCCGGGAATTTACGGTAAAAGGCCCCGTGACTGACGATCCAGTAATCCACTCTGGCGTTGTGTCATTCTTTAATGCTGCCAAAGGTTATGGATTCATCAAAGATGACCAGACTCAGGAAAGCATTTTCTTACACATTTTGCAGGTGAAAGGAACCGTAGAAATGGAAGACCGCGTAGAATTTCAGATTGAAAATACGGCCAAGGGACCATCCGCGGTGCGGGTAAAGAAAATTCAATAGTTGATTACTACTTGATAAGCAATACAAAGAGGAATCCAGTCTGGATTCCTCTTGGCGTTTTAGGGCAGACCAGGAGCAGTTTATTCAGCGATGCGGTTAAGCATTGCCATTTCCTGATCGGTTAATGAAATCTCTCCCGCGGCCATATTTTCTTCCAGGTGCTTTACACTGGAGGTGCCCGGAATGAGCAGAATATGATTGGAGCGGTGCAGTAACCAACTCAAAGCAATCTGATGGATGGTTACGCCTTTGGCATCGGCAATGTCCTGAATAAGTTCTTTTTTCCTGGAATCCATGCCGCCACCGATGGGAAACCACGGAATGAAGGCAATATTCTGTTCCTCACAATACGCTAACACCGACTCCCATTCGCGGTTGAATACGCTGTATCGGTTCTGAACGGATACGACATTGAAGAATTCCTGAGCCTTTTTAATCTCTTCAACAGAAACTTCGGATAAGCCTAAATGCCGGATTTTTCCTTCATCCTGCGTCTTTTTCAAAAATTCAAAGGTAATTTCAGCGGGAATTCGCGGGTCAATTCGATGTAACTGATACAGATCAAAGTGTTCCAGCTTTAGTCGTTGCAAACTGCCCTGTATGGCTTCGTGCAGGTGCTGATGGGAAGCATCGTTGTGAATATCCGCCCAGGGGCCAAAGCGAACAAGTCCGCCCTTCGTACCGATGACGAGATCAGAAGCGTAAGGGTGAAGGGCTTCGGCAATCAGTTGTTCCGAAGTAAACGGCCCGTATTGATCGGCTGTATCAATAAAGTTAACGCCCAGTTCTACGGCTCGCCGTAGCACATCCAGCGAATTCTGGGGGTTCTCGGGCATTCCCCAAATGGCAGGGCCGGTAATACGCATGGCACCGTAACCAATGCGATTTACTTCGAGGTCGCCTCCCAGCAGGAAGGTTTTGTTCACGTTTTTCATGGCTTCTAGTTGAAAGACTGGCGAAATTGTAAAGGGGATAAATGGGTCTTACTCTTGAATAATTTATTGAAAGATTGCGGATGCTTAAACCCAAGCTGATAGGCAATTTCAGCTACTGAATGATTGGTGGTACTCAGGATTTCCTTTGCCTTTTCAATGAGCTTGTATTGAATATGCTGCTGAGCATTCATGCCCGTCGCGTTACGGAGCATATCGCTCAGGTAATGGGGCGATACATTCAACTGACTGGCTACGAATTCAACCGAAGGGAGGCCTTCATTCAATGCATTCCCGTTGTTAAAATGGGCTTCAAGAATGGATTCCAGTTTGGTAAGAAGATCATTCGTTACTTTTTTCCGGGTAATAAACTGCCGTTGATAAAAACGGTCGGCATAATGAAGCAGAAGTTCCAGTTGAGTAATGATGATGTCCTGACTATGAGCATCAATGTTGGATTGATATTCTGACTTAATCGTCGACAACAGATTGTCAATTACTTGTTGTTCCTTATCTGAAACAAACAAAGCCTCCGTTAATTCGTAGGAGAAAAAGCCGTATTTCCTGATGGCTCTAGCCAGTGGATACCCATGCAGAAAATCTGGATGAATGATTAATACCCAGCCATCCGTTGCTGCTCCTTCATTACTTAATAACTGATTAGGCGAGATGAATGAAAGAACTCCTTCATCAAAATCGTAATAATTCTGGCCGTAGCGTAGCTTCCCATCGTAATTCCGCTTCATGCAAATCTGATAGAAAGGGTAGATCATTCGCTCATGGTTCAGTCGAGGGAACTCCTCAATCTGATCCAGGTGAATTACACTGATGAGGGGATGCTGAGGTTTGGGTAGGTTCAGCAGCCGGTGCAGCTCAGCAATGGACTTTACATTTCGAACGGGAGACTCGTCTTTTTTCATGCTGGTATATGCCGTTGAATGACCTGACAAAGGTCACGCGTAGAATGGTAACAGATGTATCCGTATTCCGGTTTGTTGTGTCTGAATTGGAAGGTAGGCTTTTAGTGACGCTTGGCTCGGTATTAATCACTGGTATTGAAGTAAGGCCTTGTTCGTCAGCCGGTTGTTTTTAAGTAGAAGGATATTGCGATGGGATAGCGACACAGCTATAGTAGACGTTACTTTAGCAAGAAAAACCTAAACCTAAAAGGGGAATAATACTTAATTTTGAATATAATTGTAGTAAACTTCCCCCCAATCTCTCATGAAATATATCGCCTTCTTTTTACTCGGATTTTTGCCCCACGTTTCTTTGTCGCAGTCGAACAGTAAGCCTAAGAGTAGCTTTGTTTTAAGGGGCCAATTAGCAAATGCTGCCGGGAAGCAAATTTATCTTCGCGAAACAGTGTTTTATAAAACGCATAATCGCGTTGATTCGACAAAAGCTGATCCCAATGGACGTTTTACATTTCGTGGGACGGTAAAGGAGCCCTCTTATTATGTACTCCAAACAAGCCTTAACGACCAAGCATTAGGTTTCTATATTGAAAACAAGCCCATATACATTCGTGGAAGTGCGGATTCCATATATACTGCTACGGTTACGGGTTCACCGGAAGAAACCATTCGACAACAATATGACCTAGTTTATAAAAAATTCGATGACTATCCGCTTTATCTGAAATTAGAAGAAAGTAAGAGTAAAGGCGATACGGTTAGTCAACGCGATCTTAACAAACAAATGAAAGAAGTAGAGTCTCGTCGGAATGCGGCTCTTTTTGAATTGGTGCAAAAGTATCCGTTAGCAGCTGCTAGCGTAAATCATGTCGGAAATTATTACATCCCTGGACATGAGTTACCTATGTTAAAAATAGCCGATTCATTACTATCCGTCTATGAATCTTCTTCTATTGCTTCTTCCCAGCAGGTAAAATATTTTCGAAATTTATGGTTAAATGCAAAAAAGTCGGCCATTGGCAGAAACGCCAGCGATTTTGTGCAGCCTGATACGAGCGGTAAACCAATTAGTCTTTCCACATTTAGAGGACGTTACGTTTTGGTTGATTTTTGGGCTAGTTGGTGCCAACCCTGCAGAGAGGAAAGTCCTTTTCTTGTAAAAGCGTATCAGGATTTTTCTAAAAAAAACTTTACCATTTTGTCGGTGTCGTTAGACAGAGATAAATCGAAATGGATGAAGGCTATTGCTAAGGATCAGCTCAACTGGAGTCATGTGAGTGATTTGAAATTCTGGGACAACGAAGCAGCCAAGCAATATGCAGTAACGGCCATTCCATTCAATGTATTAGTGGACCCCAAAGGTACAATCATTGCCGTCAATCTTCGGGGAGACGATTTACACAGTTTTCTACAGGCGAATCTTCGCTAATAGATCGGTTCTAATAAGTCTCACCAACATACACTCCTAAAAGCAAGTATAAAAACACCCTCTAGTGCGAGAGTCTATCTCGTTCCTTAACGGCAGATGGTAACCTGCCGTTATCTTTTCAAATCTGTCATCCAGAGCGAAGCGAAGGAACTTATTTCGTCATGAGGAAACCTTACGAACCCCTAACAACATCACATTCTATCCAAGGTTTTCCTTGGGTTTGAGAAGACAGGTCTTCATAGGCTAGCCTTCACTGCTCCATTTCTCTTATGTTTTCTCATTCAAAAACACAGCGACCAGCAAAATAAGGATTGACGCATTACCTGCTTATTGCCTTAAGAAACTGCCTAACCTATTTGTATCTTTTGTTTTTTAATGAACCTCCTAATCTATCTGGTATGAAGAACCTCTACTACTGCCAGTTCTGGCTTTATTATTCTTTGGATGTAAAAAATGTACCTATACGTATGACTGGACTTTGAAGGCATCTGCAATAATTGCTTAATTTGAATTATGGTTTATTGAACTGGCCCCAAAATCCTTTGTCGTCATAGGCGGGGAATAACCGGGCATATTTTGAGTTGTTACGTTTATAATCTTGAATTTGTGTGTAGTAATAATTCGGTTATAACCTTTTACAAATGACCCTTGCAGCTTTGTTAAGATGTACAAAAGCAAATGGACGTTTGTAGTTGTATAAAATAGAAAAAGTAAAAGGCTCGAAAGAGCCTTTTACAAGTATAGTTCAAAAAGAGCGTTTTTAAGCGACGAACTGGATATACCTACAACAAGGGCGTATTAAGTGAAGATGTTACCACATTGACGACATCCGACCCGGATAATACGTATAGCTTCAGTCGGTAACAGGATGGATCGGGGGGAATACTCAGGGCAAGTATTGGACCATTACCTTTAGCCTGAATAGCAATCGGCTTACCCAATCGGTCAAGCTTAACTAGTTTCCATTCAAAGGAATAAGTGGATGGCGTATCGCTGGCCAACCTCCATTTACCTCCAGTATTTAACAGGACATGGTACGATAGTACCGCATTGGGTTCGGTAGCTAGTGCTGGTCTCAGGATTTTTACGGTTGGCTGTGAATCGAGTAAGGGTATTCCCTTTCGGAGCTGACGCAACTGCCAAAGGGAAAACTTATTCCGGCCCCAATGATCCCTAAGACCATTGAAACTAACTTGGTCAACCAGTTGCTCATCCTGCCAGTTGGAGAAAAAAACCGGGGTTTTTAGGGATCTGAACTCCAAATACGATGAAACGCTAATAGAACTAAAAAAATAAGGAAGCCTTATTTGCCTGATTATTCGACGCTGATCTACCGTCATTTGTCCTTCCACAAGTAATCCATAGGAGTCGATTTCAGGAATCACCCGATGGAGTATCTTAATTGTTTGGGGAAGCGTTTCATTGACTTCTACATCAACCGTTACCGGTCGAGCCGGATCTATTTGCTTAATGGCGATAACTAGTTTTTTGAGCCAACTCAAATACGCGTCTTGTTGATAAAGCAATTCGGGTTTGGCATACTGCTGACTTAATTTCTGTAGAATAGCGTTGCCCAGGTGCCAGGATACAATGGCCTCTTTTTCTTTCAGGTCGTTTACGCTGCTTAGAATCTGATGACTCAAGGTAGTCAACCGAGCTTGATCCTGTCGGAAGTTGACCGATTCCAGAATCCAGTAACTATATTGAATTTTCAGGCCAGAAGATTGAGCTGCCTTTAGGATGTTATAGTCATAGATAGTAGGGCCATACCGTCGTATGGTGTTAAGGCCAACCTGCTTCATGGCTTCGAAATCAGCCATAAGCTCTTTTTGGGTGAAAGCCTGAAGACTTTTCGTCCAATTCTGTCCTTTTTTATAGCTGACACCTGTAGGGGATCCTACAAAGTTTTTCGGCTTTGTACTCGTTGAATCTGTATACGGCTGAGCTAGTAGCAAGAGCTTAGGTATTTCGGCTGATTTTGGTGCTTCCGATTTGTGAGGAACCGGTTGATGCACAATCAGGTAACTGTTCATAGCAGGATAATTGCTTTTCGAAGCAGTTAAAGCGGTGACTGAGCCTTTGCTTCGATTTTTCGTTGATGAAATAGTTCCCGAACTGACAAACACAATAGGGATTCTGGATCGAAAAAGGGAATGTTGATCGATGGGGCGGTAAGGTAGTTTAGATGACAATCCGGACGAGAAGTTTGTCACAGAGATCCAATCCACGTAGGATTTGCCAGGAAAATACGTATTTAAACGGTTTGCTTTCCCAAGATCCCATACCCAGATGGCATTATATGCTCCCTGTCGGGTGCAATAATCGTGTACGTATCGCCAATAGTCTCTAAATGTTTTTGCCTCAAAGGAAGCCGTGTTCATGTCTATATCAGGGACAAGGCTAATGCAGATCGGGCGTTTCAGTGCAATAATTTGCTGTGAAAAGCGACGTAGATCGGCATCATAATCACCATGCAGAACAGATTCAACAATAGCAGTAGCTCTTTGCGGATTGGCTACATCGGATTTGTTTACGATAGGCCTCCAGGTAATCATTGGAATGGAACCCAGTTGGTAAATTGAGTCCAGACTCGCGAATGGCACAAAACTTTTCGAGATGTTCCCCCAGGTAATGGACAAGGGAGCAATCGTGAAAGAAACTGGTTGGGTAGATTGTTCCTGGTCGGACAAACGAGAAATCGTTCTTAGTTTTTCGGACAAACCGGGACCTAATCGAAACTGCTTCGTAGTAAAGGGAAGCCAATTCTCGTTTTCGCCCAGATAGCTTATATAAGTAATCCAACTCAATAGACTGATGGTAAGTAAAGAAGCGGTACTCCGCACAGCCGTGTAGATCCGGCGTCGAACAAGCCAAAAGTTAATCTTAAGCGTTTTAAGGCTGCTTGTTAATTCAGCTAGCCATGGAAAATGATTGACAACTCTACCGAACTGTTGCTCTCGACTGGCCAATATGGTAAAGCCCAGTATACATGCGTTTAAAGCGGCAAAATAGGCCATAATCAGATTATAAGGATTCCAGTCCCGGTATAATCCGTATGTGCAGGCAACCATCGAAAGCCCAATCACGACCAGGTTGGGGATATTCAACCGCCAGTTATCAACCTCCCGGTTATCTTTGGGCGTGGGAATGTAAGGGACTTTTTTTCGGATAATTGTGTAGATGAAGCCGACTATAAACACCCACCAGGTGCCAATCATTAATAAGCCGCCGACCACGTGAAATCCCCTTTCCTGATCTTCCATAACCCACCACTGAGCGAAGTGTCGAATGAGAATAACCGCCGAAATGAATGGTAAGGCGATCAAACCGAAATGGGCGAAGTCGATATGGACTGGGCTAAGTCCAAACAGCAGGGCCAGGATAGGTATGGCAAAATTGATCAGATAAACAAAGCCGGAAGCATAGTGTAGCGGAATAACACCGTAATGCAACTTCTGTTGCCAGGTAAACTGCTTAAAAAGCTTGGGGTAGGTGCTGACCAGCAACTCGAAAACACCTCTCGACCATTTCAATTGCTGCTTGTAATAAGCCGAAAGGGTGGAAGGCACAAGACCCCGAGCCAAAACGGCCGGAACGTAAACCGACTTCCAGCCCTTGGCATGTAATTGCATGGAAGTATGCATGTCTTCGGCCAATCCAGCTGCGTGCCCGCCAATAGATTCCAGTGCAGAACGTCGAAAGGTGCAGTTAGCACCAATAGCGGGCACCGTTCCGTACCGATTCATCGTCATCATCATCGGCCCATAAAACTGGTAGGTTTGCTGGGCTGCACCTTTCGCGATCAGACTATCGTCGTGGTTTTTATAGGCCTGAACGATCTGAACGTAACCGATCTGGGGATCATTAAAATGGGGAACGATCGGGTCCAGAAAATGGGAAAAAGGAACGTGGTCGGGATCCAATATCACACATAAGTCGCCCGATGATTGTTTGAGGGCGTTGTTGATATTACCCGCTTTGGCATCGTTTTTTTCGGTCCTGGTTATGTGATGGACCCCTAATTGTTGACATACTTCTTTTAAATAGGGGTCGTCGGCTTCGTCGCACAGATAGGTTGTATGTGGATACGAGATGGCCTGAATGGCCGTCAACGTTTCGACAATCATCTCATACGGTTCTCCGGCACAGAAGGTGGTAAAAATATCCACTGTATAAACCTGCGTTGAAGCCGGGGCTTTCGGCACCGTTATACTGAAATAGTGATACCATTCGTGGAGAATCTTCAGGCAGCTAAAACCAAGGGCAACCAGAAGTAATCCATACAAAAGGCTGTGGCTTTGGGCTCCCTCGGCTAGCATCCGCTCCCAAAAGAAGAACATGCTTACCAGGCCCAGTAAAATCATCAGGCGAAAATTAACTCGTTCTTTTCGGGAAGGAGCTTTAGCCGAAAGCATTGGTTTCATGGTTTGCCTACCACATAAAATGGCGTATTACAGGTTGCATAACTTCCATTATGATTGTAAATCGTCGCAAACAGGCGATAGGGCCCTTCTTTGGAAGGTGCCACAAAGGTCGCTTTTAAGCGACTTTGGGCTGTAAACAGGGAAAGTGGGGTTGGTTTTGCTGGGGCATTCCGATACGTTTCGGCGTACCAATCTTCCTTGAAAATTTGCCATTTAACGGCCTGTATCGTGTCAGCCAGCGACTCCATCAGCACTTCGGCCGATACGGGTTGGTTGGGATTTAAAAGAATATTATCCCGGGCTCCTTTTTGATCGACTAGCATGTATTTGACGGCTGGCACCTGGTAGAGGGCAGGTTTTCTGGTCCATATAGTGTGCATAGCGTTCACCAGTTCCGAGCGGGCACCCGTTTCATCAAATAGGCTAAACCAGGTGGGTGTCGTCTCCTGCTTCTGTCCCCAGAAAAATACGAAAGCACCTAGAAAACGTGGGTCGTCGACAGGTATAAATTGTCGATATCGATTCAGGACAATTTCAGCTTTTTTAGTGCTTGTATTTTCAATATAGGCCCCCCAGGCCGTTTGTTCAGTACCAGACCAAGGGCCATCTACGCCCCATTCCGTCAATAAATAGGGGCCATCCCAAAACCAGGAAAAAGTGGTTAGATCATCCCTTAATTTATTGATCAAGCTGAAAATGTTGAACGAAATAAGATCAATACGGCAACGAACAGATAGGTTGAAGATGTATTTTTCATTAAAATTCAAAATAGTCGTAGTAACCGGATGATCGGGATCGTCCTGATGAATCATTTCGACTAACTCATTAAATGCCTTATAAAAATTATTATAAGCAGGCCCATAAGGAAACGTTAACTCATTGCCAACGCACCACATTAAAACTGCCGGGTGAGCCTTGAACGTATTAACAATGGTCTTATAGGCTTTAAGTTGAGAAGCAACTTTATCCGGATTATCGTAATAAATCATGTAGTCTTTATTGTCAGGAATGGGAAGCCCTACAATAACGGCCAGGTTATTGGCCCATGCACTGTCCAGAATAGTCGCTAAATGTAGGGTATCCCAAATCCGGATAGCATTACCACCCGATTTTCTTAGCTCACTGAAGTGCGAGTAACCTGCTGCTCCTTTGATTGTAAATGGTTTTCCATCTCGATATAAAATGTACTTGCCTTCGCTTTTTACAATCCTTACTTTTGGGGAATAACTATTTTTATTATCACTGTTACAGGTTGAAAAAATAAAAATTATCGGGAGTATGAGGAGGAATGATTTCATTAAAAGCCGTAGATAGAGTTACAAGTTTAACCAAATATGCTTACAAAAAAGAGGTGTTTTATAAGCATAAAGCAAGCTATTTGGTGATTAAAATAGACCAGTGATTCACAATAGTGGCTTGACGGATTTGATCTACACCTAAAGACTAGACATAATTAAGGACTAACAACCTGTCGTTAAGTCATTTCTAGCACACTCTCCTACTTTTGATCCTACCTCTATAAATAGAACTTGATTAGCAGAGCAGTGCTATTAGGTTGTTCCACTGACGCCTTTTTGAAATAGAATAATCGACCTCTACATTAGTGGATATAGGTAAGGAGCGAGCAAGGGGAGGTTGTATGTATAGCGATAGCTCTGTTGATGTGAGTTATCATAAGTAACCATATTATAAGTAATCATATACTTAATACTTATATTAGTTATAATTAGTTTGTTTCTATAAATTTAGTAAACTTATAATAAATAAGAAATTCTTTTGGGTTCCATAAAAGAAATCGCTCACCAACTTAATCTCTGAAATTAGTTAAGCCAATGAAGCTAAAAGTCCGTTATTACCTGGTAGGCATATCCGTCATTTTAGGGCTACTACTTTTAATCTACGAATACGGACATGTACCACAGGTAAACAGGGGTCTGTTTATGGCCAAATTGGACCGTGCAGTGCCAATCAACCGGGATCAAGCCGAGGGTATTATTGGCATTTTTGATCGCACTGATAAACATAGTGATTTAGGGAAGCATGGTTACCAGCATACCTACTTAGGGCTAAGTAAGATTGCCGATAGGGATAACCTGGAGGCTCTTTCGTCGAAAATAGCCTTAGACAAAACGAATCTATTAAGCCTTGTACTGACTGATTGTCACGAAAATTGTCTTATCGAAACCATAAGAGGTGATTACGATCAAACGTTAAAGGCATATTGCCGTATACTTGCCAAATCCAATAGAGAAGTCTTACTCAGATGGTGCCCGGAAATGGAAGTTCCGGTTCATGTTTACCCCTGGCAGTACCAATCGCCCAAACTATACAACGAGGCATTTCAGCATGTGTCAAAACTGTGTAAAGCCGCTTTTCCAGCTATAAAGATTGTCTGGGGGCCAGCGGGCTACCCTGGTGCTGAAGAGTATTGGCCGGGGAAAGAAGTAGTCGATTTAATCAGTGTTACACTAGAGGGGGTGTCTGAAGAGTTGACCAATGCCTATCCTCGACCGGTAAATCAGGCAATTGCCATTAGGCGAAAAATCCATAGAATGAGATTTATGGATAAACCGATCTTAGTGTTGGGACCACAAACAATAAAGAACAAGGGCGTATCCATAATTACCAAGTCATTCCATCAAGCGATTCATCAATTAAAAAAGGAAGAACCCACGTTCTTCTCACCGTCCTCTGACGATCAACTTGCGTTAAAACCCAACGATAAAACGACTACTCCTCTTAAAATCGGCGTTTATGACCCGAAGAAGTTACTGCTTCAAAACGAATCCGTGCACGTTGAACATCTATTTACCGATCTGGGAGCTATACAAAATGGCTCTTTTGAAAAAGAATTTAACGATGTCCTGAGCCGAAACCATGATATAATCGTAACGTTTGAGCCTTGGAAAGATACCTATGTCAGAAAAGATACAAACGTGCTCTTGAATACTCTTCATGGTGTTTACGATAAAGAATTTAGAAAGCTTTATACCCTTATTTCGGCTACTAATCAGACGGTTTATTTGCGTTTTGCACATGAAATGGAAATTCCTATTTACCGATATTCCTGGCAAAGTCAGGATCCGGTATTATATATCAAGGCATTCCGTTATTTTATGTTTTTTGACAAGAATCACGCTTCTAATGTGAAAAAAGTGTGGGGACCAGCGGGCGACCGGGGTTCGATGGAGTGGTGGCCGGGAGACGATGCCGTTGATTACATCAGTATAGCTATTTATGGTCTGCCTGACAAAAATATTACTGACCCTGCCCAACAGGAAACCTTTCGGAAGATCTACGATCGTAAATCGTATCGCATGCGATTTGCTAACAAGCCTTTCTTTATAACCGAATTTGGGGTTAAAGGGCCAGAAGCTTATCAACAAAAATGGCTTGAAGATGCCGCAACTACAATCAACCAGCATCCTGAAATCGCTGGTGTCTGTTATTTTAATTTAATGGATAATCCGAAAGTTTGGGGCAATATCTCTCCCCCTAACTGGAGCATTAGCCCCCAAAGCTTATCTCATTTTGTCCAGATGATAGCCAATAAACGGCTGGTAATGAATTGATTTAAAGTCTGATGAAGAGAATAAATCTTTGATGGTGTGGATCATCACTCTACCTGACATGTTGCCCTTCTAGATGCTCCGCTCTTACGCACCATCTCAGAAAACGCCCGTTATGTGAAACATTTACACAACTCTACACAAGACTTCAAAAACCTCGCAAAAAGTACCTCATATCGTTATTTTAAAAATCTATGTTGACTCTCAATTTATAACAAGTCGGATCGAAAAACCCCAAATGAAGCTATGCTGTTTACTAACTCTGAAGATACGTTTCCTGTGGAGTCTCCCTTGTATAAGGTGGAAGCAAAGCTATCTTAACTCTGATAGCTTAAGCATTGAAGATTTATTTAATAGCTTAACAAACAACAAAAGACCTCATGTTAATCAGATTAAAGCAGAATCGGTCTCTAGCAGCTTTAATCTCAATGATATTTCAGTCAACCCCGGAAAAGATAGCCATGCAATGGCTGCTTAACTAATATCATGATATTTCATATGGCTTCTTTTAACCTCAAGTCAATTTCATTAGTAGAATTGAACTTCTTCCTTCCGTGAGGGCGAGTTACCTGATAATGTTTCTGACTTCGAATTACAAGTAAGATTGAGTCGGTTGCTTAATGACATCAGGTAAACGTATTGGTAGAGTTGACTAAGAGCCAGGATGAGAATCCATTGATTAAAATGGCGGTAAACACTGCTGGAATGTTTGAAATTGTAGGAAAGGTTGAAGACTCATCAATAGAAAACTTTGCTCAAATAAATGGTCCGGCTATTCTCTATCCATTTATTAGAGAAATAATAGCATCAATAACTACCAAGGCTGGAATTCCAACGGTTCTATTGCCTCCTCTTAACTTTGTCGAGATGGCTGAGCGTAATCGCCAAAGCTCATCTCAGATGTCTCAATAAACTATTGATCATCTACAAGTCAACCCCGATGTATTATCGGGTTTTTTCATTTGAATCCATTTCAATAAAACTTTTGTCAGTTTAGTCGGTACCCCTTCGGTACATTTTGGCAAAATATATTGATATGCGAATAGCAGAGCTGGAGAATAAAAAAGGGAACCCCGAATAGAGGTTCCCTTTTAATGGTGTGTAAATCTTATAACTATCTGATTTACAGTTTTAACTGTGGAGACGGAGGGATTCGAACCCTCGTCCAGAACAGGGACGCCACGCGTCTTCTACATGCTTAGTTGTCCTTGGATTGTCGGGAACTAATCAGGTCGACAACAAACCGAATTAATTCCGTATTCGCTAGTACAGATAGGGCTCAGCGAAATCGACCCCTCCGACACTACCTTTCGACGCCCCGAACTCCGACCCAGTAGTGTGATGGTTCGGCGGGACGATGGCTAATGGTTAATCCTCCGGATTAAGCAGCCATAGCGTAGCTATTGTTGCCAGCTATTGTTTTAGAAGAATTTTACACGGAAGGTTCTTCCAACTTCCGACATGCTTACACCCGCAACCTCAGCCCGCTGTCAATACCCGTCGTCCCCGGATGATTGTGCGTCCTGATTAATCGTAAAATCTACCTAGCGATAAACTTTGGATTAATTTCGGGGCACAAAGATAACGATTTTTTCTGAGAAAATGTTCACCTCTTGGAGAAGCCCTAGAGACCCAGTTCGCTCAATTCATCTTCCCGAACCATTAAGAGTATGGCAGAATGAGGAATAATGAGGTATTTCTCGCCATCAATTTCCACATCGTACCCATTTCTGCGAAGAAATAAAACCTGATCTTTTTCCTGCACCTGAAGTGGAATGTACTTCAAAGCTTCCTTTTTTTCCTTCCAGGGCTCGTCTTCGTCATTAGCCGCCGGAATTGGAAAGCCGGGGCCTACCTTCACAACCACGCCCTGCTGAATGTCTTCCTTCTCCGTAACGGTAGGTGGTAAGTACAAACCCGAGCGGGTCTTGTGTTGATCACTCGTGGGGCGAACCAGCACTTTGTCGCCCGACATTATTATTTTTCTGAGGGTATTTATGCCGTCCAGCGTACTCATTTTCGTAAAATTCTGGTAATACTTTCGGGTCAAAAAAGAATATTCCCTACGAAACTAGGCGGTAAAATTGTCAGGAATTTTGCCTCGTTTGCCCAATTCCAGCACTTCTACGTCGAAAATTCGACCGTCAGAGACTTTGAAACGCAGGGCTGTCATGATGCGGTGAAAACCTTCTTTTCCCGCTGCTCCGGGATTCATGAATAACATATTCTGATAGTTCGGATCGCGTTCAACCCGCAAAATGTGCGAATGACCACAAATCAGTACATCTGGTCGTCCTTCGGTAAGTAACTGACGGGCATCAGGCTTGTAACGTCCCGGTGTTCCGGCAATATGCGTCATGCCTACGTGAACGCCTTCGCAAGTAAAATGGGTTAGTAAGGGAAACTGCCCGCGAATGGGAGGACCGTCGATATTCCCGTAAACACCCCGGATGGGCTTGGCATATCTTTGGAGACGTTCGTAAACACCCGTACCCCAATCGCCTGCGTGCCAGATCTCATCTGCCCAGTTACAGTGGGAGTCCAGGGCTTCATCGAACCAACCGTGGGTATCAGAAAATAATAAAATCTTTTTCATTTCTAAAGTATCCTTTTACCTTGCCGCTCATCAGCAATTTCACTGAAAGTCAGTTGAAATCATTTGTTCATTATTCGTTGATGGTCGGGCACGTTCCAAAAGAAGAGAAAATTTCTTCCCATGGTTGATTAAGAGCAGAATAAATGTAGTTGACGAGACGATTATTAAACTAGTTGCTTATGATCATTACTCCTTTTGAAACCGAGCTTTATCAAAAACTTAGCGTTTTTTTCGCTCAGCACGGATTTGAATTGCTGTCGGATCGGAAGCAATTCAGAAAACAAACCCCAACTGGTTTTCACAATGTGGTCTTTTCTACTTCTTCCCAAGGTCAGGAAACCTGGTTGGATGTAAGTATTGGCCTGCGTCATCAGGAAATTGAGTTTTTGGCTCAGCAATTTCTGGATATATCCGAAGAATACCGGGACGACGCTAATACGCTCGTGATTTCAATCGGTAAATTTAATGACGATAAGTATTTTCGTTACAAATTGCACGGAACGGACGACCTGGATGATGTTTGTGATCAGATTAAGGAATTTCTGGTACAGACGGGTTTTGCCTTTATGCAAAAATACGACGGCCTGAAAGCTCTCGATCAACTTTTCAATAAAGAGCCGTCTAAACCCTGCAAATACCTCTATAATCAGACGCACCGTTGTTTTAAAGGCATCATTGCGGCCAGATTTACCAATAATGAGCGATTTTTGCGGCTCATTGACCTTTACCGCTTACAGGTAGCTAAGTTAGGAGCCAGCATCGACGAACAACAAACCTTTGAAAGGCTGTTAAGCTTCCTGCTTTATCATTCTTTAAATTAAGGTTGTTCGTTACTGGTTGTTGGTAGTATTGCCGAAAAAATTAATGTAGTTGTCAAGAAAATTAGTATTGATGCTTACACAGAAATACCCATAACTGACAACTAATAACCGTAAACTGACAACTGAATTAATGTCTCGTACTGCTTTTATTACCGGAGCTACTTCCGGAATTGGCCGGGCAACGGCTCTGGCTTTTGCCGATTTGGGTTATCGTTTGTTACTGCACGGTCGCCGTCAGGAACGGCTGGATGAACTGCAAGAATTACTGGGATCGAAAGTCGAGGTGTATACCACGAACTTTGATGTACGTTACCGGGAGGATGTGGAAGAGGCCTATTCGAAGATTCCCGATGAGTGGAAAACGATTGATATTCTGCTAAATAACGCGGGTAATGCTCACGGACTAGGACCCATTCAGGATAACGATCCCGACGATTGGGACGCAATGATTGATGGTAACGTGAAGGGAATTCTGTACGTTTCAAAGCTGGTGATGCCTGGAATGATCGAGCGAAAGAGCGGTCATATCATTAATATCAGCTCCGTTGCGGGTAAGCAGACATACCCGAATGGAGCCGTATACTGTGCCTCAAAGTCAGCCGTGGAAAGTATTAGTCAGGGAATGCGTCAGGACCTGAACCCTTACGGAATTAAAGTCACAAATATTGCTCCCGGTGCGGTAGAAACGGAATTTTCAATGGTGCGTTTTAAAGGTGATGAAAAACGGGCTGATTCCGTGTATCAGGGCTTTACGCCTTTAAGTGCCGAAGACATTGCGGATACGATCACGTTTGTAGTAACCCGTCCTCCGCACGTAGTGCTGGCCGACATTCTGATTTTCCCCACTGCTCAGGCATCCGCCATGATTTTGAAAAGGGATTAATCGCCTACATCTTTCAAAAATAAAGAGCTTATCTTCTCTGGAATGCCCCCAGAAGTTGGGGGTATTTTTATGACAAAGAACAAGAGCACAAATTAAGGTATGTGAAGAAGGTATTATCCCCGCAGTCGCTCGGCTCTAGCCGAGTGACTACCTAACGGTAGGCCTCTGGCCGGTAGGATGCGAGCTAGTAGATGATCAGAGAACACCTTTCCCCAGCAAAAACAGGCTTACTGATTTCGGACAGAGCCGAGCAACTGCGAGGCAACTTTACTACCCTTAACGCCGCCCCATTTTACCGAATCGTCTCTCTTCGTTCGAGATACCTTTTGTGAACCTATTTGATCATGAGGCACTTATAACGACCTTCTTTAGTCCTCGTTTCCACAAACTACATTGACAATCAGCTCTGACCGTAGGTATTGAAAATCATTTCGGTTAGTAAGGTAGTTAGGTTATGCATATTTTTTTGAGTGAGACGGCCAGAGGCCTACCGTTAGGTAGTCACTCGGCACAGCCGAGCGACTGCGGGGAAAAGCTTATCGTGCAAGGGATAAGTTCTTTGTTTTTAAGACATTGGATTATTTAACGAACGGTGACTCTTATGTCTTCGGGACGTTTTTTTCTGAAAATCATTCGACATGACACTGATGTTTCCATCTACTTCCAATACCGCCAGATCGACATCTTTCAGGTTAAGAACGCCATGTTCGCGAACGGCGGCCTCTAGTTCGTTTACGCTAATCTCGGCCCGAGTCAGGTTTTTGTCTTTCACCTTGCCTTTGTAAATCAGCATAATGGGTTCGCCCTGTAAAAAATGGCTAAACTGCTGATTCTGGCTTCCTGATTGTAGATAATCCGTTTCAGAATCAGGTTACCCAGAAATAAAGCACCCGCCGCAATGATTCCACCGGGTAAGCTCGTATCCGAACCCACCATGGCGTTTTGTACTGAATTGGAAATCAGTAAGATAAATACCAGATCGACAATGGATAACTGAGCCAGTTCTTTCTTGCCAAACAGCCGGATTGCCGCAATAATAAAAAGGTAAACGGCTAAAGATCGCCCAATGATGTCGAGGTATTGCATAGTGATGAATCAGATTTTGGGAATAGAAGGGGTGTTCTACCCGTTTCTATTTGCTTAGTTTTCGTATTATGGAAGGTAGGAACCTTTCGAAGTGGTAAGTACAAAAGAGAAATCTTGCATTAGTTGAGTTTGGATAAAATTTAGAATCATTATTTAATTTCACCAGACTGTAGTAGCTGTGTTTAACTCCTCTGAGGCTGAAAATTACGTTTAAAAAAACGGCCCAAAAGTATCAAACTTTTGGGCCGTCAATAACTGAAAAAAAACTCTTACACGGAAACCTACTTCAATTCGCTGGCCTTCACTTCCTTGGTCCATTTCAGTTCGCCGCGGGTGTTGTAGGTTTTTACGGTTAATACCCGTTCAGTCCGAGAGCCGGAGAGAGACATGACTGCAAAGTTACGTTCCTGTAAAACTGTTTCGGGTAATAAAGTAGGAGCAACCGCTTCTTCCTTCGTCTGACGGGCTGGGCCCGAGGTAAACGGCGAAATGGTGAAATCGTAGAAAGGATAGGCTTTCGAACGCTCTAGTTTGTGTACTGCCGTGTGGTGGCGGTCGCCCGAAAGGAATACTACTCCTGAAATTTTCTGCTCGGTAATGCGTTTCAGTAACTCTTCCCGTTCTTCAGCGTATACCGAATAATTTTCAAATTGAGCCGTTGGATTAATTACCTGACCTCCGCAAACAATAAATTTGAAAGTCGCCTGACTGAACCGAAGAGCGTCGATTAACCAGTCTAGCTGTTGCTTGCCGAGGTAGTCTTTATTCTTTCCTTCCAGATCATTAGGAGCTCTCCACCAACGATCATCCAGCATGAAAAACTGGCAATCTCCCCACTGAAACGTACTGGTAATGCCTTCTTTTTCAAAGGTATAGTTAGGGTTACCCCAAAAAAGCTTAAAAATATCCAGAGCATCCCGTTTCATCCAGTAACTACGGTCAGCATCGTTCGGGCCGTAGTCGTGGTCGTCCCAAATGGCGTAATGGTGAGTATGAGCCATCAGCGACTGTAACTGAGGGAAAGCCCGACCGTGTGTCATGCGGCGGAGCATGCCCGTGCGAGTATTCCAGTCTACTTCGCGGTAATAATTGTTGTCACCGCCCCAAACCATGAAGTCGGGTTTCAAGCTGTCAATTTTAGTAAAAATCTCGTATTGCTGACCGTAAGGCGTACCAGGTCGATCGTATTCAGGTTCGCCTAAATACGCACAACTTCCGAAAGCAAAGCTAAAAGCCGGAGGGTCGGTGCGGAATTGCCAGAGTTTCTGTGTCTGAAACTGAAGAGCGTAGGGACGGACTACTTTTTTGCCATCCACCCAGATTTCATAATCGTATTTTTTGCCGGGTTCTACCTGGTCGGCGTACATACGGGCAATGTATGCGGTCGTTTTCTCGGTAGTAACTTCATCCGTTGAACGTTTATGACCGGGCTGGCCTACTTCCCAATAGACAATTTTCACTTTAGCGGGCTTCTGGGTCTGAGCCCAAAGCATTACTTCCATGTAATCGGAATAGCCCAGCATAGGACCACTTTTGAGCTGAGCCTGAGCTTGCAGGAGGAAACAGGAAAGAAGACTTAACAACCAGAATCGTATCGATTTCTGCATAAGAACAAGTATTAAATTTTAATGAAGAATAGCTCGTTGACTTGCTGGCTACAAAATTAGGGGTTATGCTAGATTACAAAGGAGAAGTTTGAGGAGGTTTGAGTTTTGTTTGAATCAATTGCTTTAATTGGCAGACGGCATTTTCATACCAAAGCATTGCTGCCAGCGAAAAAGCGAGCCGGGCCACGCTGGCAGCGGTTTAGCTCTTCAAACGGACTCCAACTAAAATCAAACCTTCTCAAACCATCCAGACAGATTTGATAAATACGTGGTTTTCTGCCAATTTGCAACTTTATTTAATACTTCCCCATGCAAGTTCGAGAAGGCTTTTATTACATACAGAATCAGAAAGTTACTGATCTTGCCGCTCAGTTCGGCACGCCGCTTTATGTGTACGATGGCGAGAAAATCGTACAACAGATTCAACAATTACAACAGGCATTTGCAGGTATTGACCTGAAAATCAAGTATGCCTGTAAAGCATTAACTTCTATTTCCATACTCAAACTGATGCGTAAACACGGCGTAGAGCTGGACGTGGTATCGCCTCAGGAATTACAGATTGGCTTACGGGCTGGGTATTCCGGTAGTCAGATTAACTTTACGCCCAGTGGGGTTGATTTTGAGGAAATCGAATTTGCCGTAGAAAATGGAGCTTTTGTGAACCTCGATAATCTTGATGTTCTCGAAAAATTTGGACAAAAATACGGTTCCTCCAAACCCTGTATGATTCGCATTAAACCCAACGTCGCGGCGGGGGGAAATGCGAAAATCATGACGGCTCACGAAGGTTCCAAATTCGGTATTGACATTCGTCAGCAGGCAGAAATTCTGGCTTTGGTTGAAAAATACGACCTGAAAATCGTGGGATTGCACCAGCATACGGGTTCGGATGTGAAAGAAGCTTCCGCATTCATTGAAGCCGCCAGCCGGATTTTTGAGTTTGCCATGGCCTTTCCTGATTTGCAATGCATCGACCTCGGTGGTGGTTTCAAAGTGGCCTACAAAGAGGACGATTATACAACGGATATGGAAAGCTTCGGCAAAGAGTTATCGGGCTTTTTCCAGCAATTCTGCGAACGATACGGTCGTAAACTCCAACTTTGGTTTGAGCCAGGTAAATACCTGGTCAGCGAATGCGGTTACTTGCTAGTTCGGGCCAATGTCGTGAAACAAGCCCCTGGCCGTACATTTGTAGGCGTAGATTCTGGGCTGAATCACCTGATTCGTCCCATGATGTACGATGCGTATCATCACATTGTAAATGCGTCAAATCCTGACGCCAGCGTGCAGGAAACGTATGATGTAGTAGGTTACATCTGCGAGACTGACAACTTCGCTTTAGGTCGCCCCTTGAATAAAGTTACGGCGGGTGACATTCTGGTCTTACTCAATGCCGGAGCTTACGGCTTTGCGATGAGTAGTCAATATAACAGCCGTTTTCGTCCGGCAGAAGTATTAATTCTGAACGGAGAAGCCCAGCTCATTCGCCAACGCGAGACCATGGACGATATTCTGAGAAATCAGGTTGAAATTGATGTATAGAATAGGTTTGATTGAGTTTGAGAAGGTTTGATTTAAGTAGTATGCTATAGGTTGAGGGGTTATAAACGTTCGATCAAACCTTTCAAACAGAATCAAACCCTCTCAAACTTCATCTAACTCACTCAAACAGTATCAAATCTCAAATTACTTTCAAACTCATTGCACGATGCCGTTTCAATCGAAAGTTATGATTCTTCCGGGTTTGGGTAATTCCGGGGAGGGCCACTGGCAAACACTTTGGCAGAAGCAGTATGGCTTTCGTCGAATTGAGCAGGAAAACTGGGACACGCCAGAGCGAACGGATTGGGTAGAGGTATTAGATGAAATGGTATTCAAAGCTGGTAGTTCAGAAGTACTACTGGTGGGACACAGCCTGGCCTGCGTAACGATTGCGTACTGGGCTGAAAAATACAAGCGTCCCATCAAAGGAGCGTTACTGGTGGCTCCCAGCGATACGGAAGCCGCTACCTATCCCGAAGGCACTACGGGTTTTGCACCCATGCCCTTATCCGCGTTGCCTTTTCCATCACTTGTCGTAGCAAGTACTAACGATTATTATGTAACTCCCAAAAGGGCTCAGCTTTTCGCCGATTCATGGGGTTCAGAGCTGGTTTGGCTACCCGATGCCGAACATATAAACGTGGCTTCTGGCTACGGTCCCTGGCCGGATGGAATTGAGTTGTTGAAGAAATTGAGCGGATTATCCATGAAGTAGTAGCCGCGTGCCTAGTTAATATTTCTTCGATTAAAGGATTCTCAGACATCAATCTAATGTTATCTAAACCTTCCTACCTTCTCACATTACTAGCATTTTGTGCGGGAATACTGACTAGTCGGGCTCAGCAGAAATTTGCTAATCTGGGTGATTTCAAATTAGAAAATGGTCAGGTTATTCAGGACTGTAAAGTGGGGTACCGAACCTTCGGAAAGCTGAATGCTCAGAAAAGCAATGCGATTCTAATTCTCACCTGGTTTGGAGGAGTTAGTGAGAATCTTAAAGGCATGGCTAGTCCCGGAAGTATGGCCGACAGCACTCATTTCTTTGTGATTACCGTAGATGCCATTGGTAACGGTGTATCCTCTTCGCCCTCTAATTCCCCGAAACAATTGAATGATAAATTCCCGCTGTTCACGATTCGGGACATGGTGAATAGCCAGCATGAATTAGTGGTGAAGCAACTGAAACTGCCCCATCTGTACGCAGTAATGGGTGTTTCGATGGGAGGTATGCAGTCGTATCAATGGGCAGTAAGCTACCCGGATTTTATGGATCGCGTGGTACCCCTTGTTGGAACGCCGCGGCAATCGAGTTACGATGTACTTTTCTGGAATCTGGAATTACGTACGCTGGAACGGGGTCATTACAGCCGCGAAGCCATGAAAACGACAGGCCTCATTCACGAACTAAACTTATTAACTCCTGAGTACAGTCAGAAAAAACGACCTCTGACAGAGGCCATAAGCTATATCGAAGGCGTAGAAAAAAATCAGGATGTCATTAATCCTTACAACTGGGCCAGTCAGATTCGGGCCATGCTGACGCAGGATGTAACGCAGGGAAAATCACTGGAGGAAACGGCGAAAGCAGTAAAGGCAAAAATGATGATTATTGTTGCTACGCAGGATCACATGGTTAACCCGGCTTCAGCGATGGAATTTGCAAAGTTTGCGAAAGCTCCGCTAGTCGAGTTGACGGGTAACTGCGGGCACCTGGCCCCCTCCTGCGAATCGGAAAAAGTGAACGCTTTTATCCGTTCTTTTTATGGATTGTAAGGTTTAAAAGGTAGAGACGCGATGGAGCCGCGTCCGGTCAGGAGATGAAAATCATTTAAATGGTAACATCCGCCGTGGTTGGTGTCCTCACCAACTACTAGGCTTTCAGTAACGGCTGGTGCAGACACCAGCCATGGCGGGAGTAATGAGACGCGATGAAGTCGCGTCTTTACTAGACGGAAAATCTATTTCCTTGGCAGAAAACAAACACTCCCGAAGCATTGCTTCGGGAGTGTTAACAGGATTATTTCTTTCGGGCAAAATAGAAAAGCTGGGAGGGGAGGTACTTCAATTTTTCGCTTAAGGTGAAATACCCTTTACCATTTTTTTCAAAACACACCGCTTCTCCCTGAGGTTCAAAGACATAGGGTAGCATGAGTTTGTAACTGGAATAGATAACGTCCTGAATAGGTTCGTTCACGTCATCCCGATTCCAGAGATACATCGTGGTATAATTTCTCAGGATAATCTGCTTACCGTCCGCAGAGAAATCTCCGCTGGTGATCATGTACATGGGTAAATCGCAGATGTACATAGCCGGCATAGGCTTCTCAAACTGCTGGGGATAAGCCAGTTTATACAATTTTGAAAGCCCTGGACTTTTGGTAATGACGTAAATGTCCTGCGTATTGGGCTCAATCAAAATAGCCTCCGTATCACGGCTGCCTTCCGGGTAATAAAAAACAATCCGGTCGTATTTCTCTACTTTCGAATCAACGGATTCAGGCTCTTTGAAGCGATAAATGTAATATTCAGGATATTGCTGAAGATTATCGCCCGTATCGGCCAGATAGATATAATTAGTGCTATCCTTTTTGTCGAAGAAAAGATCCATATCCTCCCAATCTCGGTTGGGAAACGGTAAATCAACCCGGCCTTTCAATTGGCCCCGGTAGTTGATTAATGAAAGACGGTTGGGGTTATTGCCATCTTCCTGCACCCACAAGTGCCCGGGCATCGAACGGCTATCGGCCATGCCTGAGGCTTCGTCTATAGTTCCAGCAGGGATACTATGGGACTGCTCGTACTCAAAAATAAAGGGCGGCGGCTCTGGTTGAGAACGTGTCAAGCCTGTTACCATCAACCCTAATACAATGACACGGAGCGTACTCATCTTAATCGGCGGTACTTTTCTCATCTATACAAAAGAACTAAGGATCAGCTCTATATCAAAAAAACTGTACGAATCTCCTTGTATAAATCAAAAAACTCTGCAAATAGTCTAACAAAATCAGACCATTGACAGAGTTAATATAAAAGTACCTTCGGATAATATTAGTAAATTATTCGGCCCGCCATACTTCCTGACTACCACCCATAGAAAGAATTTCCAGACGTGGAGGTGAAGGTAACAGAACCATTTTTGCATCCAGATTCGGGAAGTCTTTCAGCGTAACCCAAACGCCATCGCCGGGGCCAATTTCAAATTCTTCCAGTCCGGTTTCCTCGTTGATTACTTTTTCGTATTGCGTACGGGGTAAATAAGCCGTTGGAAGTAATACGTCGGTGTCTGGACAGAAATTGGCGTGCACCCGTTGAAGAATGTCTTCAAATTCGTCACCGTATTCATCTACAAAATCGTCTTCCAGAGCTTCCAGCGTTTCTTCGGCGTCATCGTATCCGGGATGATCGTATCCCATCTCACGAAGAGCAAAGCGTTTCGATAACAGATTTAGTAAAGTATCGTTTAGTGCCTGAGTGTTCATAAGGTCTTGTGTAAAAATCAGAGTGACGGGGCAAAAATAGAGGCAATTCACGAAAAAACGAATCATTGCCGCGTCAGTCTTGACTTATTTATTGGGTAATAAAGGACTTTTCAAAAATGCTGTAATCCCAGAGCTGCTGGGGATCAGAAATGATAGTACCCCGTTGAATCTGGAGGGGGGAAGGAATATTATTGAAATATAAACTACCCGTTCCGAGTCCCTGGGGTAATGAATTCTGGAACTCACCCGCAAACTGGGCAATGGCATTCAGGCCGATGTTGGACTCCAGAGCGGAGGTTAACCACCATTTAATCTTTAGACGATTCGCAATTTCGATCCACTCTTTACAAGCCGTAAAGCCGCCCAGCAAGGTTGGTTTTAGAATGATATAAGGCGGCTGTAATTTCTTCAGTAGCCGCATTTTATCCATGTAGTCAGTAACGCCAATCAGCTCTTCATCGAGGGCAATGGGAATCGGAGAATTTTCGCAAAGATCGGCCATGGCTTCGGGCTGCCGGGGCTGAATGGGTTGTTCAATGGAATGGATCGAGAGATCGGCCAGTTGCTTCAATTTTTCAATGGCTTCATCGGAGGTCCAGGCTCCGTTTGCATCAATTCGCAGCGTGATGTCATCGGCTGAATACCGTTGACGGATGAATTGCAGGCATTCCAGCTCCTGTTCAAAATCAATCGCTCCAACTTTCATTTTGATGGTTTTGAACCCAGCATCCAGCTTTTGCTCGATTTGCTCCAGCATCCAGTCTTTCTTACCCATCCAGATTAACCCATTGATTGGGATTTGCCGCTCACCCTCAGAAAAAGTATTTTTAAAAACCTGCCGTTTCCCTTCGTTCAACAAGTCACGCAGGGCCGTTTCAAAGCCAAAACGAATGGCAGGATAACGCTGATCAATAACCTGACTAAGAATAAGATCGAGGTTCCAGTGAAAAACTTCGAGTTCGTAACGATTAAATGCCTGACATACCTTGTGCAGGGTATGTTCAAAATTGACATAATCAGGACTTAAACCCACCAGTGGGCTAGCTTCCCCGAGGCCAAAAACATAAGGATTTTCTTCATCGAAAACCTTTAGGTAATAGGCAGTGTGCTGGGTAAGAGTACCCCTGGACGTGCCGGCAGCAAACCGGAAGTCAAGAATATGCTTGTGAACCAGCACTTTAAGAGACATACTGAAGGGAGGTGATTAGTTTAAAAGGGGGCAAAACTACACATTTAGCCGCGTTTTGTCGATCTTTGCCGCATTAAATCCGTTCGGAGCGTCAAAAATTGTTCATTTACTTTTACCCATCTATGGGTCACTTGATACTTTTCCTGCGTAGAGTTTTGCTTCCTTTTTCCTGGATTTACGGCTTCATTACCGACTGGAGAAACAGCCTGTATGATCGGGGTATGTCACCCTCTGCAACGTTTGGGATTCCAATAGTTAGCGTGGGAAATCTTACGGTGGGTGGAACCGGGAAAACCCCTCATCTGGAATATTTAATTCGTTTACTGAAACCGTTCGCTTCGATGGCTACTTTGAGTCGTGGGTATGGTCGGGACACAAAAGGCTTTCGGATCGCTACTAATCAGGATACGGCTGCAACGCTAGGCGATGAACCTTTGCAAGTATACCAAAAATTTGGGAAAGAAATACGGGTAACTGTTGGGGAGAAGCGGGCTGAAGCCGCCGAAAAGTTACTGAAACTTCACCCGGAAACCGATCTGATTTTACTGGATGACGCTTATCAGCATCGGGCGATTCAACCCCAAATCAATCTACTTTTAACAGATTTTTATCATCTTTTTTATCAGGATTATTCATTTCCAGCTGGAAACCTGCGAGAACGAAGACACGGAGCCGCCCGGGCGGATGCCATCATCGTGACCAAATGCCCGGAAAATTTAGACGCAGAGGGGCAGAAAAAAATTATAAAAAAAATAGCAAAATACTCCAAAGCTCCCGTTTTCTTTTCCGGCATTCGCTATGCTACCCCCCGCAATAGCCAGCAACAAACGCCTCCGGCGGCTCCGGCAGTGTTAGTGTCGGGACTGGCCCGACCGGAGCTGCTGGAAACCTATGCCCAATCGAAGTATAAACTGGCCCAACATCTGGCTTTTGGCGATCATCATGCCTATACCGCAGGCGATTGGCAGAAGGTTGAAACCCAACTCCGGCAAACGGGCAGTCCTGAAGCCTGGGTCTTAACTACAGAAAAAGATTATGTGAAACTGAAATCGGTAAGTAACAGTAGTACAGCTATTTATGTGTTGCCGATTGAAGTGTATTTTCTAAAAAGTAACCCATTGCATTTTGACGACTGGTTACTTCAAACGTTGGGTTTTGACGTTAAAAAAGCTTAAGTCCCCGTGCAACGAAATTTTGCTCGTATTTTTGAAATCGTGAAACTATATCAATACCTGTTCTCAGTTGTTCTGACGGTGTGGTCATTCAACGCCATGGCTCAAATCACGCCTGCTCCTTTACCTAACGCTCCCGGCGAAGTTTCCCCTAAACCGGGAGACAATCCGGCTGCACGCGGTAAAATTCTGGATGATTCTACCAAGCAGATTTACGGTCCAACCACTTCCCGTTATTTTCTCGAAGAAGACGTCTTCAACAATCGTAAGATCCTTTATACGATTGATACGAATTATGTCAATTTCCATCGATTCAGTTACGAATTCAAGAATAATAAATGGTATACAGATCTGGGGGTGATGAATTCGGCTCTGCGGCCCTTATTCTTTGAGGCTCCCCAGCAAATTGGAGCTCAGTTGGGGTATGATTCCTATACGCCTTATACCATTAAGCCCTACGACGTAAAGTATTATGACACCAAATCGCCTTTCACGCAGGCGTATTATGTGCAGGGAGGAAATGGCCAGAGTGTGCTTCAATTCGACTTGTCGCGTAACATTAACTCGCAGTGGAACATCGGTTTACACGTGGAGCGAAACATTAGTCGGCGGCAAATTGCTCTGGGGGCAGCCACGACACGTGCCCAGCGGGATTTAGGGGGGTTCTGGAACTTTGTAGTTCATACCAATTACCATACGAAAGACAACAAATACGCTATTCTGGCTCATACCAATATTTTCGAACACAGCATTCGGGAAACGGGTGGTATTTACCCCGGTACAGACCCAGTCAAGGCCAATTGGAATACTTTGCTGGAAAGCCCGAGCGATGCCATTGAAATGTTATCCGCAGCCAGTAGCCGGGATCGTCGGAATCAGGTGCACGTCTATCAGGAATACGTGCCGGTAAAAGGTTTTCAGGTCTATCACGTGGGTGACTATACCAATCGTTTCAACCGATTTAGAGACAACCGATACCTAACTGCTACAAATACAGGCTTTTATAATAACCTGACGGATCGGCGTTTACAGGCGGATACTTTATTAGCCGA
Source organism: Siphonobacter sp. SORGH_AS_1065 (assembly GCF_030818595.1). Classification (NCBI taxonomy): domain Bacteria; kingdom Pseudomonadati; phylum Bacteroidota; class Cytophagia; order Cytophagales; family Cytophagaceae; genus Siphonobacter; species Siphonobacter sp. SORGH_AS_1065. The sequence goes on along the minus strand of NZ_JAUTAM010000004.1, from coordinate 4,139,204 downwards.
GGCTAATTATTGGTTACTGGAAAATAAATTTGGCCTGAAAGGAGCTTATCAGGGTTTCAATTACCGGGTACACCTCAGACGTCGGGATTATCAGGTGAATCAACGTTCCAGAACGACCGTCGTGGGAGCCGATTCTACTTATATCACCACAGTTCCGGTTGTGATTGGTGGGGTTACTTACCCAACTACCCAGAGTTTTACACCTTCCAATATTACCCTGGCAGATCACGTGAGTCGCCGCAAGAATGAAAACTTTCTGGGAGTCTGGCTGGCCTATTACTTCAAAGACAGTACGCGATTGGAAGCGGAAGGAGAGTATCTGATCGGAGCGGATTATCGTCTCCACGCCAACTATTACGCAAAATGGTTTAAGGCTACGTTTACCAGTACGCTTAACTCGCCAACCTTGTTACAGGAGCAGTTTTATAGTCCGATTCTGAACTGGAACAAAAATCTTTCGAGCGTCTTTACGAACCAGATTCAGGCCTCGGCACCGATTAAAATCAAGGATTTATTGATTGAACCCAATATTCATTACAGCCTGACTAAAAACCATATTTACTTTGATTCGAGTTCTGTGGCTCAGCAGGAAAGTCGTCCCATTAGCGTGTATCGGGCGGGAGTAAATCTCTCCTGGCGAAAAGGGAAGTTCAGCACGTCACACCTGGCCTACCTAACCACCACTTCCGGCCCGGATCTGATTCGGATGCCCAAAGTTCAGACCCTCTCGAAAGTAGGCTTTGATTTTGTGTACTCGAAAGTGATGTATGTGCAGGTGGGCATTGATGCCCATTACCGTTCGGCTTATTATGCGGATTTGTACCAGCCGCTTTCCAATCAGTTTTACCTCAATAACAAGTTTAAAGTTAATGGTTACGTCCAACTGGATGCCTTCGCCGATGTTCGGATTAATCGGGTAAGGGTATTTGTGCAGCTGAAAAACGCCGCCGATGGCTTAATCCCCCGAAACTTCATGCCGACTCCTTTCTACCCCGGCATGAAACGCTCCTTCGGCTTCGGTGTCTGCTGGCCTTTGTTTGATTAATTTTGAATGAATGAAGGGAGTGAATGAGAGAATGAATAGTTGTTTAGATGAAGCGATGGGTAAATGATCAAGGACATTCTTGTTTGATCTAGTGTAACTAGTGATGCCAGCGGAAAAGCGGATATCGTCATTCTAGAGGGCTTCGTTTATTTTTTAGCTCTGCTGGTTTATTCCTTCATTCTTCCGCTGGCATTGGAAACCGGGCTGGTAAAATTATATAATAACTTGAGACTAACGTTTAGAAAGATAGCATACTAAAGTGTTGATATATAAATGATTATATTGGTAACTAAATAGATTGTATGAATAGTTGAATTCTATTCGGTTCTTGTTGTTATTACTTCACGTTGGGGTTATTACCCTAAAGCTTTACGGGTAAAATGAGTAAGCGACAGTAAAGTATAGCATTCACTCATGCATCACATAGATTTACTCGTTCAGAATTGAAAACCCCCAAACAGAAAACGCTTCCTATGTCTTTCCTTTCTGAATCGGCTGATTATATCTGGAAAAAATATACGCCCGAAACGATTTCTAAAATCAGCGTGGTATTACCCAGCCGTCGGGCGGTTTACTTTTTCAAACAGGAACTGGCGGCTCTGTCGGATCGTCCTTTTCTGGCCCCAGAGGTCATGGCAATGGACGATTTTGTGATGGAGCGTTCGGGTGTGCAGGAGATTGACCCGGTTGCCTTATTATTCGAGTTATACGACACCTTCAAAGGAATTGATCCGCATCTGGATTTTGACCGCTTCACGAGCTGGGCTCCGGTTGTTTTGCGGGATTTCGATCAGATTGATTTATACGGTTGTAATGCCCGGGAAGTTTTTCGCTGGGTAGAGGCCGAGAAGGCCATTGAACGCTGGGGAACAAAGGATAGGGAATTTACGGATCAGGTGTATACCCAGAATTATTTCCGACTTTTTGAAAACCTGCTGCATGTCTACGAGCAATTAAAAGTCAGGCTGGAACAGCAGGACCGGGCGTATCGGGGCATGGCTTACCGTAAAGTGGCCGAAAACGTCGAGTCCATTTTCATTGATAATCCCAGCCACGACTATTATTACTTCCTCGGATTTAATGCCCTGAGTGCCTCTGAAGAGCGGATTTTACGAAAACTAAGCTCGCTGAACCGGGCCGAAATGCTTTGGGATGCGGATGCCTATTACCTCAAAGGCCATCACGAAGCCGGACGATTCATTCGTAAATACCTTGCTGACGCGGACTTAAGTCGGGGTGAATGGAATAAGCGTTTTCGCCACTACAAGTCCTTCCCGATGGCTCCAGAGCTTCCGGCTGAGTTACTTATCAAGCCCAAAGCATTCACGGAAATGGGCGTTCCAAACGCCACCATGCAGCCCAAAGTAACGGCTTATTTGATGGAGAATTGGGAGCAGATCGAAGGTAATCCGGTCTACAGGCCCCATACAGCCGTGGTGCTCGGCGACGAGAACCTGCTGATGCCGATGCTAGCTTCCATTCCCGAAAAATACGATGATTTCAACGTAACGATGGGCGTTTCCATGCGAAGCAGTTTGCTGTATTCGTTGGTGGAAAGCTTGTTTGAATTACAACGCAACGTAATTGAATTTCGAAAAAAGGACGGCGTTGGGACGGTTATGGTGCCGAAGTTCAGTTATAAGCACATTGCGAAAATCCTGCACCATCCGTTCATTCAGAACTACTGGATGCAGCAGGAAGAGTCGTTTCGACCGTTATTACGAACGCTGAAAAACGAAAACCGACTCTTCGTTGATGAAAAGGAATTGCGGGAATTAGCTAATGATGAACCTTTGGTTCGGACTTTATTTACCCGTTGGGATAATGATTCGAAAAAGGCTACGCATGCCCTGTACGCCCTGATTGATATTCTACGGCCACTTTATGATGAAAAAGATGCTATTGAAACGGAATATCTCTATGAGTTTTATACCATTCTGAAACGATTGGAACGCCTGCTGGCCGAACGCAAAGCTCCCGTGTCGATCAAGTCGTATCGCCGCTTTTTGCTGGAGTTGTTACGCCAGACCAAGATTCCTTTTTCGGGAGAGCCAGCGGCTCCATTGCAGGTAATGGGGATGCTGGAAACGCGGTGTCTGGACTTTGATCGCGTAATTATTCTGTCCGTGAACGAAGGCACCTTGCCAACGGGGAAGAAGCAAAATTCGCTCATTCCTTTTGACGCCGCCCAGGAGTTTGGCTTACCTACTTACATGGATGCGGATGCGGTAATGAGTTACCACTTTTTCCGACTGATTCAGCGGGCCAAAGAAGTCGTATTCCTCTATACCCAACCCGGTGGCGAAGGCCCTAAATCGGAGAAGAGTCGCTTTCTACTGCAACTGAAGCATGAGTGGGAGGAAAGTAATAGCTCCCAATCCAAACTGAAAACGCAATCGATTGAATTTCAGGCCCCACAGGGTGAGGGTGCGGAAGTAACGCAACTCTTGATTCATAAAACATCCCGGATTCAACAGGAAATTTTGAAGTCGCTTACCGAGCGAGGGGTGTACGCCACGCACCTGAATATGTATTATAAATGCTCGCTCCAGTATTACTTCAAACGCATTGCAGGCGTGGCTGAAGAAGAGGAAGTATCCGAAAAACTGGAGGCGAATGATTTTGGGGTTTGGGTACACGAAGTGCTGGAACGCATTGACCGGGAAATGCTGGACCGTGACGTTCGTATCTATCAGGAAATGGATTACGAACAGTTTATAAAACAAATTCCGGCTCGACTGGAAGCCGTTTTTCAGGACAAGTTCAAAGGCCAGGTTATGGACGAAGGCCAGAATTTGTTACTCTATAACATTGCCCGACGCAATCTGAAAAATTACTTTCAGATGCGTATCGAGGAACTAAAGTCGGGGATGGTGGTGGAAATGCTCGCTCCCGAACAGAAACTCACCGCTAGCTTCGAATATAAAGGTCACCAGGTACTGATTTCCGGTAAAATTGACCGATTGGAACGAGTGAATGAACAGGTTCGCATTGTCGATTATAAGACAGGAAAAGTAGAAGCCAAAAACCTGGATGTGAAAGCCAATCAGGATTTGGAGGAGTTGCATCAGCAATTCCTGACGAACGAAGACTGGGAAGTATTACGTCAGTTATGGTTGTATAAATACCTGGTAATCAAACAAAATCATAAGCAAATTGGGGACGTAGCCTTATCCGCTTCGCAGATGGTTCAGCCAGGAATGATTTCCTTCCGAAATCTTGCCGAAGGTTTTATGGCTCAGGAACAGTTACGGTTCCGAGCCGATGAAACCCCTGAAACGTTTATTGAGGATAGTGAGCTGATTCTGACTCAATTTATGGATGAGTTATTGAACGAAGCAACCCCGTTCATTCAAACGGAAAACCTTAAAGCCTGTGAATATTGCGATTACGCCCGCATCTGTGGTCGTGGCGTGTGAGGCCTTGGCTGGCGGAGTTTTTTTGAAGATTCTGCCAGTCATTATTTGATCAGTAAGCTATGAATTATACCCGACTTGGATCGTCCGATTTAGTAGTCAGCGAAATTGCCTTTGGCGGCATGTCGCTGGAAAAGGAGACTGCCACGCAGTTACTTCAGCAGGCTTTTGACAAAGGAATTACCTTTTTCGATACGGCTGATATTTATAACAAAGGAGAAAACGAGCGAATGATGGGAGAAGCCCTGCGTTCGCACCGGAAAGATATTATTCTGGCCACCAAAGTGGGTAATCAGGAAAGAGCGGATGGAAAAGGCTGGGACTGGAACCCGACCAAAGCCTATATTCTCGAATCGGTTGAGAAAAGCCTGACACGGCTTCAAACGGATTACATTGACCTCTACCAATTACACGGCGGCACGATTGAAGATCCGATAGACGAGACCATTGAGGCGTTTGAGTTACTGAAAGATCAGGGAAAAATCCGGGCGTATGGCATTTCTTCCATTCGTCCCAATGTCATTAATGAATACGTCAAGCGTTCGAACATTGCCAGCGTTATGATGCAGTACAGTTTACTGGATCGTCGGCCTGAAGAAAATGTACTGGATTTACTCGCGGAGCACGACATCAGCGTTCTTGCTCGCGGAAGTGTGGCGAAAGGTTTACTGGCGGGTAAAACGCCGGAACCGTACCTGAATTATAATGAAAGCGAGGTTCAACAGGCGGCAGAAGCCATAAAAGCCCTAAGTACAGCAGAGCGAAACGAAGCGGCTACGGCGATTCGTTATGCCTTGTTTCCGAGAGCGGTGGCTGCGGCGGTAGTCGGCATTCGAACGTTGAAGCAACTGGAAGACGCCCTGAAAGCGGGGGAGACCACATTAAGTCCCGAAGAATTCTCGGAACTAGGTAATGTACTTTCTGCTGCTAATTACAAAGAACACCGCATCAACTAGCCTATGAGCACCCGGATTATCAAAACCACTCGTTTTTTCTCAACGGAATTGCTGAATCAGTATCGTCAGCAAATGGATCCGGCGGCTGATGCCGTAGTGTCCGTTGTGGCGGAAAAAGGAGGAGCGAAAGGGGTTCGGCAGCTATTGCTGGAGCGGACGGCAGGACACATTCAGCTAAAGGACGATCCTTACTGTAAGGATTTTTACGAAACGCATCATCAGTTACCGGCCTGGGCGGATCAGCGACAAATAGACAAGGCTTGTCAGTTGTTTCAAAAGAACAAGGATATCGTAACCTTATTGTTAGGATGTATGTCTTTGCCTTATACATACCTGGGGGCGGATGGCGTTCAGGTGTTAATGCTTTCGCAGCGGATGCAGAACGATACCCGTAAAAGACTGGAAGAAACGGGTGAATTTGTTTTTGGCATTCTGGATGAATCCGCCTGGAAGGGAGATTCCCCCGAAGCACTCGAACGCCTTCTGAACGTACGATTAATTCATGCCGCCGTTCGCTGGTTTTCGCTTCATTCTGGCAAATGGAATCCTGCGTGGGGAATGCCCATTAATCAGGAAGATATGGTTGGAACAAATCTGTCTTTCAGTTATTTAGTAGTATTGGGACTCCGAAAAATGAACGTTCATTTGGATGGAAAAGAGGAAGAATTCTACCTGCATTTCTGGAAAGTAGCTGGCTTTTTAAGTGGGGTAGCTGAAGAATTGCTCCCCATTAATTTAAGGGAAGCGTATATCCTGAGTCAGCAGCTTTCCCGTCACTTATTCCGATCCTCAACGGAGGGACAGTTATTAACTCGGGCCTTGTTGCAGGTTATGCAGGAAGATATTCCAGAAGCTTTAAAAAGCTTACCTGCCGCCCAAATGCGGTTTTTATTGGGGGATGAATGGGCGGATCAGTTGGCAGTTCCAGCGGTTCCTTTCGAGAAGAAGATTATTCCCTGGATTCCTTCTGGACTATTTTTCAAAAGTCAGGGTTGATTATTTCATCAGAACTAAGCAACTTGCGGCCCTTTTGTGGGTTAAGTTAGAAACGCTGAACCTTTTTATTTAACAGACATCTATGACATTTCAAGAAGTAGACGCGAAAATCAAGCAACTGGCTGCTCAGAAGGGCGGAACCGGTGACGTTATAAAATTTCAGACTGACGAAGGTAACATTGTGATTGACCGTGATGGAACCGTTTACAACGATGACCGTGAAAGCGACGTTACCATCGGAATCAGTGCAAAAGACCTCAGCAAGTTGATGACGGGCGATCTGAATCCCATGACGGCTCTGATGTTCGGAAAAATTAACATCAGCGGTGATATGTCACTCGCCATGAAATTGAAGGATCTTTTCTAAATCTCAGCGATTTAATCTCAAGAGTCCAGCAACCCTGATGAACCAATTCGTCAGGGTTTGCTTTTTATAATTTTAAATGAGTGAAGGATGGAATGAGAAAATAAATAGTGATGAACTACTAGATGAGCAAGAGATGGATAATAGTCTGTCTAATAATTATTTAAATGTTCAGAAAATAATAGAATTTGTATTAGGAAGTAGAGTGTAAATAACGCTAAACTCAAAATCCCAAACAGTAAACTAATCATGTCGATTATAGCTCAATCTACCATCTGTGCCCTGGCTACTCCCGTTGGAATTGGAGCTATTGCCGTGATTCGGGTGTCGGGTGCCGAGACTTTCCCCATTGTTCAGAAACTATTTCGAGGTAAAAAGCTGGCGGATCAGGCTAGCCACACGATCGTTTTCGGAACCCTTCGGGATGAAGATGGAGGCATTGTGGATGAGGTATTACTCAGCTTATTCAGAACGCCGCATTCTTACACTCGTGAAGATACCATCGAGATTTCCTGCCACGGATCGGCCTATATTATTCAGAAAATCCTGCGACTACTAATCCAGAATGGCTGTCAGATGGCTCAGCCGGGAGAGTTTACGCAACGGGCTTTTCTGAATGGTCAGTTGGATTTAGCCCAGGCCGAAGCCGTCGCCGATCTGATTGCTTCCGACAATGATGCCAGTCACCGGGCTGCTATTCACCAGATTCGCGGGGGATTTTCGAAAGACATTGCTCAGTTACGAGAGCAACTCATTCACTTTGCTTCACTCATCGAACTAGAACTTGATTTTGGCGAAGAAGACGTGGAGTTTGCGGATCGGGATCAGCTACGCCGTTTAATTAATGCGATCCGTCAAACCTTGCAGCCGCTTATTGATTCCTTCATGCTTGGAAATGCCCTGAAAGAAGGCATTCCGGTAGCCATTGTCGGGCCGCCGAATGCGGGAAAATCAACCCTGCTCAATGCTTTACTGAACGAGGAAAAGGCCATCGTGACTGAAATTGCCGGAACCACCCGCGATGTCATCGAAGATACATTAATTATCAGCGGAATCAAATTCCGCATTCTGGATACGGCGGGTATTCGCACCACAAATGACCGGGTGGAAGCCATCGGTGTAGAACGTTCCCTAGAGGCTCTTAACCGAGCCGAGATTATTCTGAAGTTAAGCAGTCCAGACGTGGCCAGCACCGAATTTGAAGAACTCTTTGCAGAGCGGGTAGGAGACCCAAGCCGGGTAATCTCGATTCATACCAAAGCCGATTTATCTGAGGAGAGTAACGCCGATCTGGCCATCTCCGCCCAGACCGGACAGGGCATTGAAGAGTTAAAGCAGCGGTTACTTGATCGGGTTAATCAGCATCGTACGAACGACACCGTAGTAACGAATCTACGCCATTTCGAACATCTAACCGCAACCGATGCTTCTTTGCGAAGAGCATTAAATGGGCTGGATGCGGGCATTACCCAAGATTGGCTAGCCATGGATATCCGTCAGGCCTTACTACATCTAGGAGAAATTACGGGTCAAATTACTACGGATGATTTGTTGGAGAATATATTTTCTAAGTTTTGTATCGGAAAGTAACCTTACCAAAGTAACCATATAGTATTTTGAGCAAAGTATATATAATTGGCTGGTTGTTAGTAATTAGTGTATTGTATATACTTTGTTTTGTTTAGAGTTATTATGGGTTTATTACGTTTTTGTTTGTACCTTCGTTGTACCTCGAATGGGTTTTGATCTTCAAAGCCCATTTTTTAGGTCAAATTATGGCACACATAGACACACTATGACACGCCAAGGCATATGAAGGCACAAATATGAGTTCTAATATTGAGGTACAGCGGGTTTGTCAGCAATGCGGTAAGGTGTTTACGGCTCGAACCACTCGGACCAAGTACTGCTCTCATGCCTGTAATAGCAAAGCCTATAAAGCAGGAGTACGAGCAACTAAAGTAGAGGGAAGCGATCAGCAGACAAAGGCAGTTATTGCAAAGCCCATAGAAGATATTAAATCCAAAGCTTTCCTGAGTATCAATGAAGCCTGTCTAATCTTGGGCATAAGCCGGCGTACAATTTATAGAATGCTGGAAAGGGGAGAGTTGCATGCGGGAAAGGCTGGTGCTCGTACGCTCATCCAACGATCAGAAATAGATAAGCTCTTTGCTTTACCCGTTCCAAAGCCTAAAGCGGAAGAGCCTCCTAAAGAATTACTTCCTGACGAACCTTTCTATACCTTGGCTGAGGTGAGAAGTAAATACGGCATATCAGATAAAGCCTTATATGATCTCATTAAGCATAATAAGGTACCTAAGCGGCAAGAATGGAAGACAGTCTACGTCTCTAAATCTGCTATCGATGAAATTCTTAACCCCGAACTTCCGCAATGACAAACGTAAAACTTAGACAAAAGCCCGTAAAGGATAACCGGACCAGTCTATACCTTGACTTTTATCCACCAATACCAAGTAATAAAACAGGGAAGCTTACCCGGCGAGAGTTCTTAGGTTTTTACATGTATGAAAAGCCAAAGACACCCGCGAAAGCCCAGTTGCAAATGTGTTAACGCCCCTGGAGCAAGCCATAGAGGAGGTTTGGGGCTGGTATAAAGAGGTGCCTCTATGGTACAAAAAATCCAGAGGTTGAGGAAATGCTAGCCGCTTGAATAAGCTTCATTGGGAATCTGGCTGAGTACACTAATATTACTAAGCTGGATGACTATGAGTGGCACAAACGGTTAGACAATTTCCGCGAGGTATAGAAAGTAAGTATGTAGCCTATCCAGAGTGGAGGGGCTTTTCTTTTAAGTAATGGGTCGTTATCTTTGATTGCTTAAATAAATCTCGTTGTTTAATCTATCTATATGAAGGTTTTTACCTCAGTTCTTTTCTCCTTATTATCTACAGCTGCTTTTTCTCAAATTGGTATTGGTACCCAAACACCACACCCAAGTGCTCAGCTAGAAGTTAACGCTCTTAATAAGGGAATTTTAATTCCGCGGGTTACTCAGGCTAATCGCCCGGGTAGTCCTGGCCAGCCAGAAGCTGTTAATGGCTTAATGATTTATCAGACTGATGTGGAGCCGGGATTTTATACCTTCAACGGATCTACATGGGACAAAATGGTTAGTAAAAGTGAAATCCCTAGTAATACCTATTTCTATGGAGTGAATGGCTATACCAGGTATGTCGTTTTAGAATCTACTGTACCTAAAATGATGAATTTCCCTGATATTAATAGCTCTGCTGACTTTGAAGTTAATGCGGATAAAACCATTTTCACAATAAAAAAAGAAGGAAATTATTTAGTTAACTTTTATGTAAGTGCAAAGCCAGAATCTTTAAATAAAATCTATACCTATCAAGCAGCTTTATTTGTAGACCCATATCCTAAGGGTCATGCCTACGTGAGATCATCTGATTTAGATTATAAAGTTCAGTCTACTTCTATTATAAGATTAAAAGAAGGAGATAAAGTAGGGTTATATTTAGCACAATATAACCAACAAACAATTACTCTTGTACTAGATGACATGGCTCAAGGGGCTTCTCTTACTTTGGTTAGGCTTAACTAATAAATTTTGTAGGAAATGTAAGCCTCTTCATCTTGGATGGGGCTTTTCTTTGTAATACATATCCTACTATTAAGAAAAAGTGCAAAAGTGACACTTTAGTAGCGGGCTAAATAATGAACTATCCGCTCGCATCTATTACTGCTAGTGGACGCGTTAAGTGCAATAAAGGCAACTCTAGATTACCTTTAACCCTGGTAAGAGTGCTCAAAGTTATATTGTCCGTGATGGCTATCAGTAGTTCATATCGGTGCTGGCGGTATTATGTTTTACCAAATGACTAGCTTAGCATTCTGATTATTTTTACATGAATCAACGAATTGCTCACCTTACACTAGTCGTTCACGACTACGATGAGGCGACTAACTCTGTATACGACTAAATTAGAATTTACCCTATTGGAAGACACGAAGCTAAGCGAGACTAAACGCTGGGTGCTGGTAGCTCCGAGAGACAATGGGTCCTGTGCTCTGTTGCTGGGCCAAAGCAGATGGCGAATTTCAGGGAAGCCGGATCGGTAATCAAACGTGTGGCCGGGTATTCCTCTTCCTCTACACTATGGCAAGAAGCGTAAGGCTCTTTTTATAGAATTGCAGAATCGTAAGGCAATTAACTAAACGTCTTTAGATGAGAGCCTGGTTACTTCTAGTTAGACGACACCTTAACTCTAAGGCAAGCAATGGGATTAACTTAACCAATGGCTTACTCACTATAGAAAACATTCCATGATCTACTTTTTATGCCAACCGACGCACCTTCTTCATTAACATGGAGAACACAATCAAAAATTCATTACCTGGATTACGACAAGATACTCCTAACGGCTCTGGTCATTCTGCACCATGTATCTATCACCTATGGTGCCCCCGGCGGATGGTATTACAAGCAACCTACTACCGATGCAATGGCTAAGGTTGGTCTAACGCTATTAGTAGCTACAAACCAGTCCTTTTTCATGGGTTTATTTTTTCTGCTGTCTTCCTACTTTATTGAGCCGTCTTATCAACGAAAAGGAGCCCAAAAATTTGTTCTGGATCGTCTGAAGCGTCTGGGGATTCCGTTGGTTTTTTATTCTCTTGTTCTTTCCCCGGTAATGAATTTCCTGGTGTATCGCTACGGACATCATCATCAGGTTACTTTTCTTCAGTTCTTAGCGGGGTACGACAACTGGATCGATCCGGGCGTGTTATGGTTTGTGGCCGCTTTGTTGTTATTTAACGTAATGTACGTCGTGTTTCGACCACGTTACTCATTGCCAGATGCCCTTAAGCTGCCTTCTAGGTCAAGTATTCTATGGTTTGCTGTCGCTGTTGGCTTGATTAGTTTCCTGGTGCGATTAATCTTTCCTGTCGGCTGGGTGTTACATCCGGTCGGTTTTCAGCTTTGTTACTTTCCGCAGTACGTAGCCTTTTTTGCCATCGGAATAGTCGCTCAACAAAACCATTGGCTGGACCAGCTCTCATTACAACTGGGGAAACAGTTTTTTAGAATAGCTCTGGTAATGGTTTTCATGGTATTCCCCTTACTATTTGTAGTGACTACCAAATTAGCATTGCCGATGTCCAGCTTCAACGGGGGATGGAATGGGCAATCACTCGTATTATGCCTGTGGGAACAGATTACGGGTATCTCCATCAGTATAGCTCTGTTAAGTTATAGCAGGCATCACTGGAATGTAAGTAACGTTTTTTTAAACACTTTTGCTCGCAGTACCTACAGTACCTATATTCTGCATCCCTTGATCGTCATTGGGTTATCAGTGTTACTAGCCGATGTGTCTATTGAACCTCTGATCAAGCTTTTGATAGTCGCTCCGCTATCCATCATTTTGTCTTTTATAGTGGGAAAACTGACCTTAAAACTCCCTGGGGCAGATAAGATTCTATAAATCAATGAGATAGAAAATTCGAAATGTACTTAATATGTTCAAACTGCGTACGTGGACGATTTAGCCAAGTTGAGAGGTTATAATTTCTCACGATTGGTGAAAAATTGACGTAGAGAGTCACGTAGTTAAAATAAACAATAAAGAGCTACTTCAAGGGGCGAAGTAGCTCTTTATGCTAAAATCAAGAGTTATTTTTAAATGTAGCGAAAGGCTAGGAGTATCCTAGCTACCATCGTTGGGATGGCTCGGGCTATTGGCTCACTATTGGTTTATTTTTACCAGTTCTACCCGGCGATTCTTTGCTCTATTGTCTTCTGAATCATTCGGCACCAAAGGTTTTTGAGCACCGTACCCCATAGCTTTCAATCTGGATTGATCGATGCCGGACGCGATTAACTCCTTAAGCACAGTTTTAGCCCGATTTTCAGACAATTTTTTGTTGTGATCCGCATTGCCGGTATCATCGGTATGGCCTTCAATGCTAAGCTTAAGCCCTTTATCGCTGCTAAGTACTTTCTGGATTTCCTTCACGGCGTCCTGACCTTCCGGTTTCAATGTGGCCTTATCGACATCGAAGTTGATGTAAAGGACCGCTTTCCCTTTTTCAGCCAACTGGCTTCGGATCTGATCGGACTTAAGCAGGGTGATGGTTTGCTTGAAAGCTTCTTTTTGCAGGATATTGAGTTTACCGGAAGCCGTGTTTCCGCTGAGCTGAATATAGATGTCGCCACCATCCGCCCGGCGGATCACGTACACTTTTATGTTTTCTCCGGTATAACCAATCGAGCCATCTTCGCCTAAGTAAGAGGCCTGATTGTGGTAACGTTCGTATTCTGCACTCGTAATTTCACCATCGAAGACCTTAACGCCACCCACTTTGGTGATTGCGTCATCGTAGCTTTTTTCAAAATAGGGCAGTGACCACTCCTCAGAACTACCCGGTTCCGTAACGATATAACTCTTCCAGACTTTTCCTTCCAGCGGTGTCATGACACCGTTTAGTGCAAAGAACAATTTGTCAAAGGACCGCTGGACAGGCTTGTTTTGCTCCGCTAATCCCTTGGGAAGACTAAAAAAGGGAAATGATTCGAGCGGGTGATTCGATACCGGAATGGTATTAATATCGAAACTTTGAGAAGCCCCGGTACCTGAAGACTCTGTTTTGGGTTCCGTTTCATTGGATGGGGCCTCATTAGTAGCCTTTGGATTTTCCTTAGGGGCATTATGGCAGGATGTACTTGCAATAATACACCAAAAGCAAGATAACGTAAGCAGTGATTTGAAGGGCCTAATCATAGTAGATTCTACGTTTAGCGTATGTTATGTAAATTGAAAAAGGTTGAAAGGGCATCCGCATTGAATTAACTAACCTGATACCCCTGAGCCTTTAAGCGGCCGTAAGTTAGGTCTTGCTCATCCAGAAACACAACCGTAAGCTGATCTACGGTAATATAATGAAGGTATTCTGCCGATAGTATAGACAGGCGGTTAGTGAGGAGATGAAGACATAGATAGGCTTGCTTAAGTTGGTTACTGCTTTTATTGGATGGTTATGAGAAATGGTCAGAGATTACCGACTCACTTTGGAGTAGTAAATTCAATCTTCTTTGATGTAAATAACTAAGTATAGTAAAAGGGTATTTGAGAATAAGTGAGAGCCTTGTCCAAGTGGATGAAATAAGCTAGTAAGGCTATGCTTCAAACGAATTCGATGTCAATGATCGCCTAAATCTATTAGGTTGTCTGTCAGTTTAAAATGATAGACTTTGCTATAGAAAAAGGTAACTGTCAATCAAGCAGAGTACCCTTCTGAACGCTAGAGCCTACGATATGGGTTAATCCCTGAAATCTGTCTGGCGATTTGACTTCTGCCTGTTGAATGTACGATTTATCTATCCCTTGACTAAAATCTTTTTCTGAATAGGACACGGGTTTATCCGATCGTTTCCATGTCCCAGAGACTCGTATAAAGGAGAAAGATTGAACCTTAAGACTGCGTTTGAATAGCGTCAGTTTTTGATAATTTATTCGCTCTCCGGTTGGTACGTCTCTAGCAAGATTAGCTGATCATATAACTTATTTTGAAAGGCTGTCTTCAGATGCTTGGTAAGTCTGACCGATGAAGAAGGTCTATTCCATGATTCTGTTTAGCTGCCGAGAATCCAAGAAAAGGATCATGGGACGGGCTATATACGCTTAGGTTTTTTAAATTCCATAATGGTTTGTCACTCTGAGCTATATAAGAGCCTTTGGAAGTCGTTACCAGACTGATTTTGATAATCAGTTAACAGGGCTAGAAAACTTAGCAGAAAAACAAATCTCATACTACGATTCTTTGTCACCAAAAGTAACCGAAGAAAGTGCACTTCATTACTGAATAATTCAAAACGGGGTCGGCTGAATACCGAGGCTGGCGTCTTAAATAGGAGATTTATGATTAAATTGCCTTCCTAAGGGATTAGGCTATTCTATTCACAGAACAACTTATTAAACCAGGTATCTCATTTCATATGAAATCTAAATATATACTCTTCCCCACAATGCTATTTGCTCTGTTTACCAACTCATTAATTGCTCAGCCGGGAAAAGTGACAGGTAATATCAAGGGCCTGGGTAATCGACCCGTCATTTTTGGTTATAAGCAAAAAGGTAAATACCAGCTGGATACTGTGTTTGCTAAACAGGATCATTTTAGCTATTTAGCTAAACCTAGTGATGATGGACGTATTCATCTTCGAATTACTTCTCCCAGATACACTGCTTTTTACTATGATGAAGTACCCGTAACGGTTTCTGGATCGATTGAAACTCCTTACAAGCTTATTTTTAAAGGTGGTCCAGACAATACAGTTCTCAGTCGCTACGAAGAATCAATAGAATGGGTTTATGACGAAAAGTTTAAAACAGCATCAGGCTCAGAAAGGGCAAAACTGGAGCAGCAAAGAAATAAAGATATACTGGATTTCATCCTTAAAAACCCTTCTTCTATTCATAGTGCCTATTTACTGTATTGGCAAACCATTACTGATGACACTCCGATTGATCAGTATGAGAATATTTTAAAGTCATTATCTGCTGCGGTACAAGATAGTGATCAGGGTAAGCAAGTAGCTAAGCGGTTAGAACTCCTAAAGAAACAACCAGTTGTAGGAAAAGAAGCTCTAAACTTCACGCTTCCAGATACGGCAGGACGAGCAGTTGATCTGAACAACTATCGGGGTAAATATGTCCTTTTAGATTTTTGGGGACATTGGTGTGGGCCTTGCATTAAATCATTTCCTAAGTTAAAGCAGTTACAAAGCCAATATATAAATAAGCTGGTGATTATAGGAATTGCCGCTGAATATGAATCTGATAAACCTCAATGGTTAAAGACTATTCGTACTCATAAGCTAGACTGGGTACAGGTTTCAGAGTTAAAAGCCGATAAAGGAGAAGTGAATGAAGGGTACAACATCAACGCTTTTCCTACGTACCTCTTACTCGATAAAAACGGAATAGTATTGGAAAGATCTCTAAGCCTAGAACCAATTCAGCAGAAGCTTAGCTCTATTAAATAATCCTTAGTTCAGTAAGCACGTGGTCACTATTATTCATAAGTAAGCATCTCTCTGAAATCTCGGGATTTCTGCATTTGTGACTAAAAACTGTCCTTATAAGCTCTGATGAAAATTAGGTAGCTTGAACGCGGATTAATTGCAAATGTGGAGTCATGAACCTAAGAATTTCTTGTCTTGGACAAAAAGAACTCAGTTACGTATTTGGCATGCATCATGCAAAGAAAGCCCGTAGCTTTTTTAATCATAAGCTAGTTCTCCTCTGCCTGGCTGATATGAGCGGCAACAATCTGCCAGCGATTTTCTGAGTAATGCCAAACCCGGGTATAGCGGAACAGACCTTCAATAGCGACTTCAGCCACCCAGACTTTCAATTTCATTAAAGCAAAAACGATAGCCGTTTCGAGCAGAACTTTAATCTTGACCTCCTGCGGAGTGATACTTTCTATTCGTAACTGCCCGGATTGATGGGCGGCCAGATCATCGGCTTTAGTAAGTAGGTAGCCAGCTGGATCAGTTACAATCACATCATCCGAGACTAAAGCATCCAGCATCTCTGCATTGCTTTGGATCATGGCCAGCCGTAGCCGCTCTTCATGCTGTTGAATTTCTTCGATTACCTGCATTGCGTGTTTTTTGCTGGCAAATAACAAAGTAGACCGTTATTCCGTAGTCGGTTTTACTTGAGATATAATCGGGAAAACTTGAAGTCCTGCCGGGATGCACATGTAGGAATCCCATGATCTATTCCTACGTCCCCAAGTAGCTTTCTTTCCGTGTGTCTTTGAAAATCCACGTAAAGTGGTAATAAGCTGTTTCCACTCGACACGCAATCTTTTAACCTTCACTATTGAAGATTTTGATATAGTTTTGCCGATAATACTGGCTCCGTTTTCTATGCGTTCTCATTCAGAAGTATAGAAGATCGGAAAAGTAAGGATTAATTCAGTACCCGTAAGTTCCGCCCGATAGATCATTAGTACATGTTACCGCCACTAAAAACATTGAGTAAATCTTACTCATTCACCGCCACTATTGCCCTTATACTGCTTGTTGCATCCTGTGGACGCAAGACCGTAGTTAACCCATCTAAGCCCTCATCCAAGCTTTCCACGCAGGCGATTCTGGGTTATCCATCACTCACTACCGGCAACGCCTCAGCCGACGGTTCGGAGTATCTGTTAGTCAAGCCTCAATACGTGCTTTCCTATCAGCCGCTGAAGGGTATTGCCCGCTGGGTTGGCTGGCATCTTCAAACCAGTGATTTAGGTTCTGCGGATCGTCAGGATGATTTCAGGCCCGATGAGGACTTACCGCGTAATTTTACGATGATCAAACCTACAGACTATACCAACAGTGGGTTTGACCGGGGGCATTTGTGTCCCTCGGGCGACCGTACGGCGACGGAAAGTGATAACTCCGCTACGTTTGTCATGAGCAATATGATTCCGCAGGCTCCCAGCCTGAATCGGGGCATCTGGAGCGATTTAGAGGACTATTGTCGGACGAAAGTGAAACTGGGCTCTGAAGCGTATATCTATGCCGGTGGATACGGAGAAGGAGGTAAAGGATCGAACGGCTCAGCAAATACTATTGCTAGTGGAAAAGTGAGTGTACCGAACCGTTGTTGGAAAGTGATCCTGATTATGCCGCAGGGCGATAATGATGTTTCCAGAGTGGGCACTGAGAAAGTGGAAGTAATTGCGGTGAACATGCCTAATTCCCAGGACGTAGCCGGGACAAGCTGGCGGAAATGGCAGGTAACGGTACATGAACTAGAGCGAACAACAGGCCTGGATTTCTTTTCGGAGCTTCCACAGTCTGTTCAGGATAAGATTGAGAATTAACCCCTTTTATAACCTAACCTGTATGAAGAAAGTATCACTTGTGCTAATGGCTTTTACCTTATTAGTTTTCTGGTCTTGTGAAAAGGGTATAGAGCAACCTACCGTTTTCCCTAAGTATTTTGTTTGGACTGGAGTAAAACCTAAAGGTAAGATTCGTCTTTTTTACGATAAGAAGGAAATTACGGATCAGGTAGAAATAGACAGAGTATTGAATGATACGTCCAAGCATTTCGGTGAAAGCTTCAAAGCCCTTAATGTTTATCTCACGATACCTGTACCTCAAATTAAAGACACCGTCTTAACATTCACGCACCCAGATACCGTACGGTTCAGAAACAGCGTTTATACATCGCTTTTAAAAGATCACATGTTTACGTTTACCAGTGGGGATAGAGTATTGTACAACATGAGTACAGGCGAAATAGACCCGTTTAGTTTCCAGAAACACAAGCCTGTGCAAGGTCCTGCCTTACCTCTCATAACGGGATATACTCACAGTGCTCAGCTGGTTCATGTAGCTTACGGTGATTATAACTCTATGGAATTACCTGTCATGGGGAGTGTCTTCAAACGCTTCGTTAAGAATAGTTTGGGAACTTCTGGTTACATAAACTCTATGAGAGGTGTTTTTAATGAATTTGATGAAGGCTATATCCTCAAAATGCAAAAGGGAGATACTTTGCTCATTCAGGAATACCTCTATGAACTCAAAGCCAAATAGTATTTTCTCAAAATGTAGGATTCTGAATATTGGAATTTTTATCTAAAAAGTGAATATCCTTAACATCAGAAAGAATCCTAATCAAATAAGTCTGCAACTGTCGGACTTATTTGGGTTTAGGAACTAAACAGAGATTTTCTATTCTTCATATATTGATCCTCAAAAAATACTGAAGAGGTAAATCACTACAATAGAAAGCCGCTCTGGAGATCTAGAGCGGCTTTCTATTGTAGTTTATCCTAACAGACTCACTCAGAAATCTCCAGTTGAGCCTTTTGAGATTCTAATCAAATAAGTTAGGGTAATCGTCGATACCCCTCATCTGCACCATTTGCTGCGGGTAGACGCTCGTAGCCAGTGATGGTAAGATTGCTAAAAGGTGGGAGTAATCCACTCAGACCTGTTTGGGCCCCGGCAAAAGCCTCGGTGCGGCCCCGGTCCAGGGCATTGGATACGTTTACATCACCGCGTTGAAGAATGTTTCTACCCCGAATCATAAACATATCACGACCCTGGGAGCGAGAATCCGCATTCGTAACATTCTGGGCAACCACCAATCCAATGCCAGGTATTCTCCGGGCTTCTAACGGGGTATTATTTACGGTCCATACTCCCAGATACGCTTTGGTAGAGAAAACATCGGTCACGCCTTGAAAACGGTCTTTAACGCGGTACGCAGGTGAGCCGTCATTCGCACTCACTTGCTCAAAGCTAGAGCCCAGATCATTGACGCTGAAGCCCGGAACAAACCAACCATTTCCATCCGGCCCTGGTTCAAAGCAGCCGCTAGCCCCTTGTGCCACGGAAGTTGGACTAAAATCACCCCTTGCAATAAACTGTCCACCTCGAATGAGAAAGCGTGAACCAAATTCAGGCTCGGGTAAGATTTGTCCTACAAATTGACGGTCGCCATCTCCGGCAACAATAACCTGGAAACGGCTATTAGGTACGACGCTCCAGATCCCCAAATCTTTTCCGAAGGTGAGGCTTGTGCACTGCCCACCCTGGCTAAATCTGGCACCAGACGGTTTAGAAATGGCGGGAGTAGGCGTGTCACTCTGTTCTCTGTTACAGCTAATGGGTAGCGTGAGCAGCCCTGCCAGAATCGCATAAAGTCCTTTTCGCAATGTTTGATTCGTGTACATGTTTCGGATTCATTGAGTAGTTATAAATACCCGTTCAGTGGCCATTCTTTACGGGCGATTTATCAGATCAATCTGCTGAACAAAGGTGACTGCAACGTACTCCGAATGCAATAGGGGAAAACCATGGATTTTGTAAGCCAGGTAGGGGAAATCCTCTAGCCAATGCGGTCGAGAATTTTGACAGCGATCTGTCGAAGCTTACGGGCTGATGGGAGGGATAATTTCTGAACGATGCGAAGCTTGTGGTTTTCAACTGTTTTCACACTGATGGAGAGCTTGCTGGCTATCTCCTGATTGGATTCCCCCCAACCAATAAGGCCTATTACTTCCCGTTCACGGGAGGTAAGTTTAGCCAGGTAATTTAACGTCTCCGAACAGTTATCCAGGGTTGTTAGGGTAATCGAGACATAGCGGAGGCCTTGCTGGAGTTGCTGTAAACAGGAACGCAAATCCTGGAGAGAAAAGCTTGTGGGTAAAAGACCACTCAAATCCAGGGAATTAAATAGCTGATGATTACCCTCCGAGGAGAGAAACACGATACACTTCGTTGCCAGTTTGGGGGTTGCCCGGATTTGCTGAAGCAGGCCAAAGGTGCATTGGTAGAGCGAAAGCTGAGGGGGTTGAATCAGCAGGAAGTCAGGGGCCAGAAAACTAACGGCCTGTTGAAGGGGCGTCGTATGGTCTTCTAAGTTAATAAGGATGTATTCATCGGCCAGGGCATCAATGATGGAGAGTTGTTCGGCTTTGAGTGCGGGTAGATGATAGGCAATAGTTAGAGGTAAGTGACAAGCATTCATTAGGGCGGGTTGGATTAGTGGTAGCCCAATTTAAGCCCTTTTTAATCTAACGCCTCGTTATACGTTAACTAATTTTCAACGATTTAGCTAACGGTAGTAATGCAGCGAAAAGTAGAAAGACTTTCTGTTATTTAGGTCGCCTGAGAAACAGAAAGCCTAACGGTATTTAGCATCCAAAGATTGATTGGTACCTAACCATGTCTTTGCAAGTTACCAGCATAGGGAAACTTTCGTTAAGAATGAATAATTAGTGTTATCTTTAATGATTTTTACTATCATTGTGCAAAAGAATTAACCTAACTTATATGTCTAATCTCCACTATTCAGTCCTTCTGCCCGAATTTATTAATTCCACCTTAATCAAGTATTTACGTATCATGCGTAATCTCTTATTTCTTCTTTTTCTCTGGCCACTCTGCACCAAAGGGCAAGACATACCTGTATCACTTCGAACGTTTAAAGGTAATTATCCAAAGTTTCCGATAGATACAGTTGTTTCCTTTCCCTTCATTAATGTATTCGAGAGGACTTTAGAAGAGTATTATATAAGTGGTTTACCAACGAATTTAATTGATAAAGAAAAAGGTATTATATCTACTGGATTTACACCATTTTACAGACGATATACTTTTGAACAAAAGCGGAAATTATTGAGTAGTGTTGCTTACGTAGTAGTAGAAAGAGATCCGGTCTATCCTCCTAGTATAGTCATGGGTGTATTCGAAACAAAACTTACCCCCGTAAGCAATTCTGAAACTAGAGTGGTAATTAGTCTAAAAGAGCCAGATGCTCGCTATGTGGACAACTATAACGGTTTTGAAAAACAGCTCAAAGTTCAATCTACAGGAGTTTTCGAGAAAAACATTATTCAAAGAATCACGAAAAATTGAACTATTTAATCTTCTTATGGCCTGATAGAATATTATACTAACAGTGTCCTTTCCTTTACTCAATGCTGCATTAGTAAAAATGGAGAAAGACGATTAGAAAGGATTATAAAAAAGCTTGCTCTGATTACAAAAGCAAGCCTAATCAGATTTAAAAGGTTAAACGACGTTTACTTCTATCGGAATAAACTACTTTATTGTAATGAGAAACAAATTCAGCTAACTAGAGAACATAAAGAGACTAATGCATGCTTGAATCCAATGGAACAAGTGCCCTTTTCACTGTTACCAAGACAAAGCTAGGATGTTCTCATTATTAAAAAATAGCCTAATTCGAGTACGTGTAGGTAACTGATATTAAGGCAAATTATTGATAATTGTTAATAAATTTTATGCCTTTGATTCAGTGGAGATACACAAACAGACCCAGAGCTTAGATCAAGAAGGACTGATGTTGAAAGAAGCTAGCTATCCCGCCAGCCACTAAGCATATAGAGCTCAGTCATGAGCCAGCCAAGCCCTGCCAGAAGCGATAAAATAGCCATCCAGTGTTTACCGGGAAAAGAGACTTTCATAAACCAAAGGAGCAAGCCATAGACAATCAGACAAAAACTCCCGGCTACTAAAGCATAAAGGCTGATCCACGAAGCAAGGTGAATGCCCAGGTAAACCGTTACCACTGGCAGTAGTAATGTTACCAGTACTATTCCGTAATAGAAAGTCAGCTTCATCTTTTAGAGGTTACTAGAGAGTAATAACTAAATCCTATCAAAAGTCTTGCCAGATATGCTAACTTATTCATTTTTAGTGTAAATCGCAAGAAGGCAGATCCTGTAAGGGCGGCTCTATTTTTGTATACGTATAGAGAAAGGGTAAGCTTATCAATTTCGATTTGTATCTTTTAGGTCTCAATGATTGAAATCGTGCTTATGAATAGATTATATGGTCTAATAGGGGCCTTTATCCTATGTTTCTTCGTCACCAGTTGCCGTCTCAAGCCCATTAAACCAGATGAGTTGGACAAGGTTTTGTTTACTCAGGCTACGCTGGGGTACCCCACAGTAATGAGCGATAAAGACGAAAGCATCGCTTCAGAGTTTCTGCTTGAAAAGCTTCAGTTTACCTTAGCTTACCAAACCAATCGGGGTATTTCCCGTTGGGCTAGCTGGCACGTACAAGCGAGCGATCTGGGGACTTACACAGCCGAGAACGTCTACATTATTGACGATGCGTTGCCCTCAAACACGCCCAGAATCCGTCCGACGGACTACAACAATACGGGCTTTGATCGGGGGCAGTTGTGCCCAGTGGGGGACCGCAGTGCCAGTGAAAATGATAACTCCACCACGTTCGTACTAACTAACATCATCCCTCAGGCTCCGGCATTAAAGCAGGGTGTATGGAAACAGGTTGAAGATTATTGCCGTAGCCAAGTAAAAGCGGGCTGGGAAGCGTATCAGTATGCCGGAAGTTTTGGGGATGGCGGAAAAGGAACGATGGGCGAAGCTACATCCATCGCGAATGGAAAAATCAGTGTACCTCGCCGATTCTGGAAAGTAGTGTTATTAATCCCCGCTGGTGAAAACGATCTGCAGCGAATCACAAAAGATAATGTGGAAGTATTCGCCGTGAATATCCCCAATAACCAGGATATCACCTCCACAGACTGGAAACAATACAAGGTAAGTGTGCGGGAAATAGAAGGATTAACCGGACTTAACTTTTTTTCTAAATTACCAACCGAACTACAGAATCAGCTAGAAAACTGAGTTAATGATTCTCGGTTTAGAACAATCTGTTGTTTGGAAAATAACCATTGATTTAATGGAACGGGATTGTTGATACAGTAAAAGACTGGACGCTTGCATTTAAATAAGACAAGTTCAATTAGACAAGTAATGACTTAATTGAATTTTCAAAAAAGGCCTATTCCGGTTGTAGGGATAGGCCTTTTTTTGCGAGTAATAATAGCTAACTGGTTTATTTGAAAAATGTTTACAAATAGTGGAGTAAAGATTTTAAATTGCCATTATCCGCTCCTATAAAATCTGACCGCTCTTATGTATACGCTGTGGCTTTCCTTACTTTTATCAGTTACTCCGCCTAAAACAGATTCGGTTTATATTTGCTTATCTCCTAGAGCCTATGCTTTTCACAACAGGGTTTGTCATGGACTAAATAGGTGCTCCCATGGAATAAAGAAAGTAAGTAAAGCAGAGGCCATACGCAGAAATTATGTTGCCTGTAAGATTTGTTATTAGTGAGTAGAATGTTTTGAAGATGATCAGTAAAATTATTACTTGAGTGTTAGAGTTAGGGATGATAATTTTGGATATATATTCCTGAATAGCCACGTTGGGAAGGTAAGTAAATAGTTGTTAATTTTCTGAAAATTAGATAATTGTATCTAAACAGGTACCTATGTGGCTCATTTGGAATAATAGGATGAGCATTGTAGCTGATGGGTTTGCTTCAATGAGCTAGTAACGAAAAATTACAGAAAAGAGGGAAGCCATACAACCAATTCTTGTGGGCTTAGACTAGTTGTAGAGTACAGCCCATCATCTATTTAAAGATTAAACTTCTTATTTTTCTACACATTCCTGCCGCTCCTGGGAATAATTTACAGCTCCATTAACTCTTAACGATTGCTGAGTGACCTTTTCTAATACTATTAAGAAAAATTATAAATTAGGTGCCTGATTTTAGAATGAAGCCTGCCGAAACTAGTATTTCTATTTATTAAACACTATTCGCTATTTTAAATTTTTTCATAATACAGTTTGATAGTACTCACAGCTACGAAACAGAAAACATAAATGGACTCTTAAGTAATCAAAAATGCAGTTAATTACGAAGTATTATGGGGTAATAAAATACATAGAGTAGGGCTATAAGTATTTGTCTGATTGATGTGCCTAAGTATGACTAGTTGAAATAGGTAAGTATATTTTTACAACTACTGAAATAAATTTTATTTATAATTCAAATATTTTTTATTTGTAAGTAACTTTGAATAGTTAGTAATTAAAAACAAAAATTCCAGACATAACATACGTCTGGAATTAAATAATCCGCTAATAAATAAGGAAGTCTCTTTACTTCAGTAGTTAGAGACAGTATCTTAAAATCCTTATCTGTGATCAGATAAGGATTTTTTGTAATTGTACTTAAGTTTTTGTGCGTGCTAATGCAGATGAAAAATAAGTTTTTACACTTATATATAATAGTGTAATCGACATATGGTATGTGATACGTAGGCTATTTCATCTAGTTATAATTAACAATTAAGCACTAAATATAGATGGTTTTAATTATATTGGCATAAGGCAATACTTGAAAAAATATTATTAGCTCTCTGAGACCCGTAGCATTTATAGCTATGGGCTCTTCATGCGAATTATGGCTTGTGAAACCTTCATCGATTGAAAATCAGTAGGAATTCTTTCGCTTCGCTGTGAGTGGCAAACGGGGTGTAAACTAATGCCTACCACCGTTTTCTTAAACGTAGGGGAAGCCTACTTACAGTATCCCGATGTATATAAAATGTTATTCTTGACAGGCTCTGAAGAGGTACGAAGTGCGGATGGTTTTAGCCTGCTCCCTGCATTATAGCTATTTAATTCTGAACGTATGGGTAACATTAAGATTCGGAGTAAAATGATTAATCAGTTTCGAACAGAAGTACAATAAATGTAGTGAAGTAGTAAACAACTCCATACCAGGAGGGGTTATAAATGATATATTCTGGCATTTTGGTCAGCTGTTGAGGGTGAATTGTAAGTTCACATATCAGCAGGTTTCTTGCTCACCAACCCAATCTATCAGATGATTGCTACACTAAAACTCCTACTTATTCAACAATCTTTATTTGGGGCACCTGAGATTCCACTGGACAATCTTGCTGAACTGGAAAAAGCAGCTCCGAACCTAATTCTCTGGGCGGTACCCGTGATGATTTTCTTTACGGCACTGGAAATGGTTATCTCGTATTTTCAGGAGAACCCGTACTACGAAAAACACGAAACCATCGGATCGATACTGACGGGGCTGGGTTCGCTGGTAGTCGGAGCGACGCTGAAATTCAGTCTTTTGTTTGCCGTCGTATGGATTTACAACCAGTTACCCTGGCGGATGTCGCTCAACTGGTGGACGTTTATTCCCTGTTACG
This sequence comes from Siphonobacter sp. SORGH_AS_1065, assembly GCF_030818595.1. Taxonomy (NCBI): domain Bacteria; kingdom Pseudomonadati; phylum Bacteroidota; class Cytophagia; order Cytophagales; family Cytophagaceae; genus Siphonobacter; species Siphonobacter sp. SORGH_AS_1065. Next base: position 4,113,837 of record NZ_JAUTAM010000004.1, on the reverse strand, counting down.
TAATCTTTGATTTGTGCAGTTACTGGGCTCACCGCGTCTCCCATGAACAACGCTTTTGGTGGGCTACGCACGTGGTGCATCATTCTGGCGAACGCTATAACCTGAGCGTTTCTTTCCGACTGAGCTGGATTCAAAACCTGAAAACCATTTTCTTTTTGCCCGTAGCTCTGTTGGGTTTCCATCCCATTATCTTCTTTACGACAAACCAGATTGCCGTTTTATTCCAGTTTTGGGTGCATACGGAGTACATTCGCAAAATGCCGCGTTGGGTAGAATACATCTTTGCAACGCCGTCTAATCACCGGGTGCATCATGGTTCTCAGCCCAAGTATATTGATAAAAACTTTGGGGCAACGTTTATTTTCTGGGACCGGATTTTCGGAACGTACCAGCACGAAGACGAACCTCCGGTATACGGCATCACTACTAATATTAGCCAGAAAGCAAATCCCTTAATGATCAATTTTCACGAAGTAAACGACATCATTGCCGACGTGAAAAAAGCCAGGGGTTTACGGAAAAAACTCTTCTATATTTTCGGAAGCCCCATTGCTATTGATATGGAGAAAAAACGGAAAGCCGCTGAAATCGGTGTAAGTCCTGAGATTAATCAGGAAAGAGCTTAATTTCTAGCTAGAAATAATTCAAGAATCCCTAAACGAAAGATCGTTTGGGGATTTTTCGTTTTAGACCATTTTCATCTCAGAAAACGTGCATTGTGGCACAGAATCACACATGCTGTGCTCAAATTGCGTATCTTGCCTATCGTCTCAAACTAATACACCCATTGTGAAAAAACTGTTTACGACCCTTTTGCTGAGTAGTCTGGCCCTCATGGCTCAAGCTCAGCAAACGCCATCGTGGCTGCGTTACCCTTCGATTTCGCCCGATGGTAAAACGATTGTGTTTACCTACAAAGGAGACCTCTGGAAAGTAGCTTCGACGGGCGGCGTAGCCACGCCCTTAACGTCCCACGACGCTCACGATTTCATGCCCGTCTGGTCGCGTGATGGAAAGTCCATCGCCTTTGCTTCCGACCGTTACGGTAACTTCGACGTGTTTGTGATCAGCCTGGAGGGGGGCGAACCTCGCCGCATTACCTCTCACTCGGCGGCTGAATATCCCTACGATTTCACACCTGATGGAAAAAAGGTAGTCTTTGGTTCCGCTCGTCTGGACTTGGCCAGCAACCGCCAGTTTCCCACGGGTTCGCAGCCCGAGTTATACCAGGTTTCAACGCAGGGGGGGCGGGTTGAGCAGCTCCTTACGACACCCGCTGAAGACGTGAAGTTTAACAAAGACGGTAGTAAGCTGGTGTATCACGACAAAAAAGGCGGCGAAAATGCCTGGCGGAAGCACCACGTCTCGTCTATCGCCCGTGACCTTTGGGTCTACGACGCAAAAGCAGGTAAGCACACCAAGATTACCAGCTTTGCCGGAGAAGACCGAAATCCCATTTTCGCCGACGGGGATAAAAGTCTGGTTTACCTGAGTGAAGGCAACGGCTCTTTTAACGTATATAAGTTATCGTTAGAGAACCCTTCGCATCCTCAGGCTCTCACTTCCTTTAAGAAACACCCCGTTCGTTTTTTGAGTCAGGCTCAGAACGGTACCCTGTGTTTCAGTTATGACGGCGACCTGTATACGATGGCTGCCAATGGAAAACCTCAGAAACTGAGCATCAGTATCGCTTCAGATTCTCGCAGTAATAACGAGAAAGTAATGCCAGTTAGCGGGGGGATTCGCGGCATGGCGGTATCTCCAAGCGGCAAAGAAGTAGCCTTCCTGTTCCGGGGCGAAGTGTTTGTGAGTTCGCTGGAAGGTGGGATTACCAAACGCATCACGAATACACCCGAGCAGGAAACCGACGTAAGTTTTTCGCCCGACGGTAAAGCACTGTTGTATGCATCTGAACGGGGGAATAGCTGGAAAATCTACGAGACCCGCATCGTGCGTAAAGAAGAGCCCTATTTCTACGCTTCGACCTTAATTAAGGAAACGCCGATTATCGACAATACGAAAGAAAACTACGAACCGGAATATTCGCCCGATGGAAAGGAAATCGCTTTCATCGAAAATCGGATGACGCTGAAGGTGTATAACATCGCCTCGAAGCAGACGCGTAGCATTCTGACGGATAAGGAGTTATTCTCTATGCGGGATAATGATCAATATTTTCAGTGGAGTCCCGACAGCCAATGGTTTTTGTTTGATTACTCCATGCCGGGTATCGCTGCTGGAGAAGTGGGAATGGTGGAAGCCAGTGGCAAAGGCAAGGTACGTAACCTCACGGAAAGTGGCTTTCAGGATTACCGGGCCAAGTGGGTCATGGACGGCAAAGCCATGCTCTGGTTCAGTAACCGCGATGGCATGCGGGCAGCAGCCATGAGTGGCGGCAGTACTTCTGATGTATACGCCATGTTCTTCACGCAGGATGCCTTCGAAAAATTCAAACTGTCGAAGCAGGAAGCGGCTTTACAGAAAGAAATCGACGAGAAAAATGCCAAGTCGGATACGACGAACAAGAAGAAAGATCCGAAAGTAGCGAAGAAAGACAGCGTGAAAAACGTGTTGATCGAGTGGGAAGGGCTGTCGGATCGGAAGGCGAAACTCACCATTCACTCGTCTTCGCTGGCTGATGCTCTGATCAGTAAAGACGGCGAAACGCTGTATTACCTGGCTCGTTTCGAGAAAGGCTTTAATCTTTGGTCAACGAACCTGCGGACGAAGGAAACCAAGATGCTGTTACCGCTCAACTCCGGCGGTGGATCGATGGTGTGGGATAAAGATCAGAAAAACATCTTCTTAAATACCGAGGGCCGCATCGTGAAAATTGATCCGGCATCGGCCAAGCAGGAAGGTATTAACGTTGGTGGAGAAATGCTATTGGATACAAAGGCCGAGCGTCTGTTCATGTTCGAGCACGTATGGCGTCGTACCAAAGAGACCTTCTACACGGGTGGTTACCACGGCATTAACTGGGACAGCTACAAACCCGATTACGAAAAATACCTGCCGCATATCAGCAATAACTACGAGTTTTCAGAGATGCTGAGTGAGTTACTGGGCGAGCTGAACGTGTCGCACAGCGGTTCATCCTACGGCAGCTTCAACGCCAACGCCGATCAGACGGCCTCGCTGGGAATTTTCTACGATCCGAACTTTACGGGTACGGGCGTGAAGATTGATGAAGTCATTGCGAATGGACCATTAGCGAAGGCGAACCTGAATGTGAAAGCGGGTATGATTATCGAGGCCATCGACGGTGAAACCATTACGCCCGAGCATGACCTGCCGTATTACCTGAATCGCAAGGCAGGTAAGAATACGTTACTAACGATTCTGGACGGTAAAGAACGCCGCGAAATCATTGTGAAGCCAGTTTCGGCGGGAGAGGAAAGTTCCCTGTTGTACCGTCGCTGGGTGAAACGAAACCAGGACGAAGTGGAACGGCTGAGCAAAGGCCAACTGGGTTACGTGCACATTCCGGGCATGAACGACGGAGCGTACCGGATGACCTACGAAGAAGTGATGGGCAAGTTTGCCGACAAAAAAGCTATCGTCATAGATACCCGTTTCAACGGCGGCGGCGACCTCGTGGCCGATCTGGCGATGTTCCTCTCAGGGAAGAAGTTCATGGACTATACTACGGACACTCGCAGCAACGGCTACGAGCCCAACTTCCGCTGGACGAAGCCGAGCATTTCGCTGGCCAACGAAGCGAACTACTCCGACGGACACTGCTACGCCTTTACCGTGCAGGAAATGAAGCTCGGTAAGCTGGTAGGTCAGCCCGTACCGGGCACCTGTACCTTCGCGGGTTGGGAATCTTTACAGGACAACAGCGTCCGCTGGGGCGTACCACCATTAGGTGTAAAAGCCATGAACGGCAAATACCTCGAAAACTGGCAAACCGAACCCGACGTAAAAGTCTGGAACGATTACGAGCAAGTAAGTAAGGGAAAAGATCAGCAGCTGGAGAAGGCTGTGGAGGTGTTGTTGGGTGAGTTGAAGTAAGTTATTTGATTGGATTTTTTATGGCCCTGGCTTCTTTTGGGAGCTGGGGCTTTTTGTTTATTATACTTTCATTTTGTGGCCATAAATGGGTATATTAAGGCAGATTGGAAGTAGCTAACATGATATGTTTACATACATTAGAGAGGCTATATTCATGGCATGAATGGAACTATTAAAAGTCGAGAAGTAGTATTTTTATTTAATAATTTAATCTGGCTCATTTAATATTATATAAGTATATTTACAACGAGGGAATATATAATAAACCCCTTATTGAAAATAACGAAAATCCCAAAACTATGAGAAAATTACCTGTTTGTTTCTTGGCAATGTTTTTGTTGTTAATGAACTGTACTTCTGATGATGGTCCTTCGGGGTGTATTAGAGGAAAATTAATTGGGAAATATTGTGAGGGCTATGTTATTAAACTCTTCAAACGTAATGCCATAGGCAAAACCTGGACTGATATGTATGACAAATCCGTTACTTATGAAAACTGTGCGTTAGCTAGTTTTGATACTACTATTTTTAGTGTTGGGATGTATGATATTCCCCTCAGTAAAATACCCAAAGACTCTCTATTTTACTTTACGTATAGGGAAGGCGGTTACAGTCGTGTTAAGTTTAATATTTGCGAACCTACTGCATCTATTACTATAACCTCAATTAATACCTGTCGATAATCCATCGAACATAAAATACTAGCTTGCAACTCCCGTCAGCTGGAGATGACCTGCATCTATCGAATTGAAGAGAATGAAAACCCGCTGACCCGGCAGGCTCGGTATATGGATAAGCCCGCAGAGCTACACTTGAAACAGAATGGACAACTCTCAATAAGTTAGGGTATAAATTGAATTGATTAAGAGTATTAAGTAACTTTACGTATAAGAATAAAATAGAAAACACCCTGAAACTATGAAAAATTTATCTGTTTGTTTTTTAGCAATACTGCTGTTGTTAATGAATTGTACTTCTGATGATGGTCCTTCGGGATGTATTAGAGGAAAACTAATTGGAAGATATTGTGATGGCTATGTTATTAAACTCTTCAAACGTAATGCCATAGGCAAAACCTGGACTAATATAGTTGATAAAAACGTTATTTACGAAAACTGTGCGTTAGCTAGTTTTGATACTACTGTTTTCAATAGTGGAAGGTATGGTATTCCTCTTAGTGAAATACCTAAAGATTCTGTATTCTATTTTACGTATAAGGAAGGCGGTTATGGTCGTGCTGAATTTAATGGTTGCGAACCTACTGCGTTTATTACTATAACCTCAATTAATACGTGTCGATAATCCACCGAACATAAAATACTAGCTTGCAACTCCCGTCAGCTGGAGATGACCTGCATCTATCGAATTGAAGAGAATGAAAACCCGCTGACCCGGCAGGTTCGGTATATGGATAAGCCCGCAGAGCTACACTTGAAATAGAATGGACAACTCTCAATAAGTTAGGGTATAAATTGAATTGATTAAGAGTATTAAGTAACTTTACGTATAAGAATAAAATAGAAAACACCCTGAAACTATGAAAAATTTATCTGTTTGTTTTTTAGCAATACTGCTGTTGTTAATGAATTGTACTTCTGATGATGGTCCTTCGGGATGTATTAGAGGAAAACTAATTGGAAGATATTGTAGTGGCTATGTTATTAAGCTTTTCAAACGTAATGCCATAGGCAAAACCTGGACTGATATGTATGACAAATCCGTTACTTATGAAAACTGTGCGTTAGCTAGTTTTGATACTACTGTTTTTAATAGTGGAAGGTATGGTATTCCCCTTAGTAAAATACCCAAAGATTCTGTATTCTATTTTACGTATAAGGAAGGTGGTTACGGCCGTGCTGAATTTGATCTTTGCGAACCTACTGCGTCTATTACTATAACATCAATTAATACCTGTTTTTAAATCAATCAAGTTAAATAATGCATTAATGAAAGGTTATTAATGAGATTATAACCTGATCAAAATAGATTAAATAGGAGAGTGCTTCGCCCTGGAAAATGAAAGTAACTGATGTTTTTTGAAAAAAATATCAGAAAAAAACTCTTTGATTTAATATAGAATAGTCTCTGGTACGATTACTAAGTTGAAAGTAATCGTGCCAGACGGATCTAACCGAATTGAAAAAGATAGAAAATGACGTATAATTTAGAATGGTTGATAAGCAATTTCGAAAAAGGAAAAATAATAAATTATTTATTTTTCTGGGGGCATCAAAAAAGTAAAAATGGAGAGCTGACTCCGTCGTGTTTTAGTCAGTGGTGGCCATCGCCTTTTACAGTTAATCAAGTAAAATACAATACTGCTGAACAGTGGATGATGGCTCAAAAGGCACTTTTGTTTGAAGATAAAGAGACGTATGATAAGATTATGGTTTCAAAATCACCAGCAGAAGCAAAAGCATTAGGGAGACAAGTAAGAAATTTCGATGAGACCCTTTGGAATAGCAAGCGATTTGATATAGTAGTTGAAGGAAGTTTGCAAAAATTTACTCAGCATAAAGATTTAAAAGAGTTTTTACTGAACACAAATGAAAAAGTTTTAGTAGAAGCCAGTCCAGTAGACAAAATTTGGGGTATTGGTCTTGTAGCAGACCATGATAAACCTGAAAATCCCAAGCTCTGGAATGGCTTGAACTTACTCGGATTCGCCTTAATGGAAGTTAGAGATAAAATAAGGAATGAAGAGTGAAAGAATTCAAACTCAGACCTTAGGCCACAGAAGTCCGATACGTTTGCAAAAGTAAAGGTGTTCAAAGAAAATGAAGATAGCACAGCAGTTTCTGCTAGGATTAATGGGAACGCCAATTGCTTGCCTTTTATAAATGAGTATATCTTTACTGCACTGAGTGATACTTCTCGGCCTGGTCACTCGGAATAGCATCTCTTCAAAGGGCCTCAATTGGCGATCTGTTGCCTTAATACTGAGAAGAGACACTGTTTAGAAGAATAAGGAAAGCAACGCAAAACTAAATGGACATTATTACAATTCCTGACGAGCTAAATTCAGAGAACGCTCTATCGGTTCAGGTTATAAACTATACCAACTCAAAGGAAATTTCTAGACAACAAATTATTTTAAACCAAAATACACTTAGCTTTTTAACCGAAGGGACTAAAGAAGTTATTTTTAATAATTCAGCTTTATCAATCGATAACTCCAAATTTCTTCTAATGAAATCGGGACATTGCTTGATGACCGAAAAATTTTCTCATATAAAAAATTACAGAAGTGTCCTTTTATTCTTTACAAATGAAATGCTACTGAAACTTTTACAGAAAAGGGGGATAGATAAAATAGACTCTAAAGAGTACAAATCAGTTTATGCATTTGAATATGATGGGTTTATTCAAGGGTTCGTGAAAAGCCTAATGGATATTTCTTTGCTTTCAAAAAATATACAGCAAAAGTTACTTGAAGTTAAATTAGAAGAAATAATGGTGTATTTGACGGAAATATATGGAACTGCATTTTTGTATTCATTTATAGATAAAAGTGATGATGTTACCCAGAAGTTCATTCAAACCATTGAAAGTAATCAACTGAATAAATTAACTTTAAAGGAATTAGCCTTTTTATGTAATATGAGTATATCCACTTTTAAGAGAGAATTTGAAAAGCAATATTCTGAATCGCCAATCAAGTGGTTCCAAGATAAAAGACTGGAACATGCAAATCGTCTACTCCGTCATGCAAACAAAATCCCTTCTGAGGTCTATTTTGAAGCAGGGTACGAGAATTTGTCAAGTTTCATACAGGCATATAGATCTAAATACGGTTTTACACCCAAGCAGCATAAAAGTTGATCTTTTCGCAACAGTTTTTGAACTTTTCTCACCAGTTGAGCTTCATCGCTAAAATTAACTTTGCCTAAAATTTTAAATCATGATAAAATGAAAAAAGCAAGTTTAATTTTTGTATGGTACTTAATGTTCGCAACAGCAGCTTTCGGACAGGAAACCTTTACATTATTTAGCAAAGATTTAGGGGGAGGAGCCACTAAAACGCAGGAGTTCAATGGATTTGGCTGTTCAGGAAGCAATCAATCTCCTCAATTGTCCTGGAAAAATGTACCTCAAGGAACAAAAAGTTTTGCCATCACTATGTATGACCCTGATGCTCCAACAGGAAGCGGATTCTGGCATTGGGTAGTATTCGATATTCCTGCGAGTGTGAATGAAATGGTAACCAACGCCGGAAACGTTAACTTAAATCTGGCCCCTAAAGGTGCTATTCAAAGTATGACGGATTACGGAATCAAAGGGTTTGGCGGGCCTTGTCCACCCGAAGGACACGGATTTCATCAATATATCATTACGGTTTATGCCCTGAAAACGGATAAGCTTGGGTTAAACGAGAATGTAAGTCCGGCAATAGTGGGTTTCAATCTGTGGAATCAAACATTAGCTAAAGCAAGTATAGTAGCCTATTACAAACGGTAAAAAATCACCCAAAGGGATTGAAATATTCTTTCAATTCCTTTGGATGTAAAGTTTTCCATCGTTCTTTTAAATACTGTAAAATAAGATCAGGCATTCTATGCATCCACATAGATTATTTCCAGTAAGACTTATTATATATTTTGTTAAATAATTTATTGATTTATTTTTATTTTGTTAAAAGTTTATTATTTGAAATAATATTCCATTCAAATTATTTGTAATTATAAAAATTTAAACGGTAATTTAGAGCATTCTTCAACAGCTACTACCTATGCCTTATGAAACTCCTAATGGCCTTATCCTTTCTTTCTTTGCTGGGGTTATCGTGTAGTAAGGGGCACGATAAAACCTCACTCAATGAACAGGTCAATGGCATTTATCAGGCTATTCGACAAACAACTAATAGAGATACCATAACTTTACCCTACCAAGGTCAAACCATTACTACCCGTGTGGGAGGCTTAACTTCAACTTCCGCAAAATTTTACATTGAATCGTTTGAGAATGGACATACGTCTGGCGTTGTTATTGTTGAAGCCAGCCTAATTAGTTCATCCGCCAATAGAATCCAATTTAGCACAATTGGTGATCGTAATTTTGGGTTCTTACAAAACGATACCTTAGTAACCCGCTACATGATCAACGACATTTATTACGAAATCACTTCCGTGAGACAGTAATCAAATTTATTACGTATATTCTTATCCGTGTATTACTAAAGGCCGTATCCTAATTTCTTTACGCTACTCTCTCTCAAAAGAGGATCGGATCGGTTACCTTTTCACTAGTTTCTTATGATCCGATTTTTAAATCAGCCTCGGCTATAATTTTGTCTTTACCCTGGCAAATGAGTAGCCCAGTGCCAGGTCGATCATGCTTCATATCCTTTTCCTGATGGGCTTTTCCCAAGGTGAAAAATCAAACAAATAGGGATCTTTCATCAATTGTTGAGCCAAATCCGATTGTGGATAGAGTAATCAATCTTCACAATTAGTTATCAATACTACTGATGATCCTAATACGCCAAACCTGTTGCAACAGCAAAAAAAGCTCAAACAAAACATGGTTTATTACACCCCCTGCCACCGTATTTTCGTTCGGCGATATGGATTCAAAAAACGAAATGATGACACTTCTACTTATTTATACACCCTATAAACCTGGGGATGAAGAGCTTGATTTAGAGAACGATTAGTCTAGCTATTGTAAACGATTAGTCTAGCTATTGTAAGAGAAGGTGAAAAATGGTTTGCCATTATTCTTTCTGAAAAACTACATGGAAAAGGCTTAGGAACGCAAATGCTGAATAAGCTGAAAGAAAATGAAGACGCATTAAATGGCTGGGTTATTGATCAAAATTCTGACCGGAAATTAAACGGAAGTTTGTATCAATCACCTTTGGAATTGTATCAAAAAAATAATTTTCAGGTCATTCCTGAAATCAGACTGGAAACTATATCAGCTGTCAAAATACGTTGGAAGAAATCCAATGGGTAGGTATAACCGATTGCCTTGAATAGACTGAGCTAATAAAAGGGAAGAAGGATTCAGTTACTAATATACTGATTTTCGTGCTTCGATTATTGAACGAGTGTCAGGTTAAAAAAGAAGCATCAAAAAAGGCAGTCACATTTTCATGTAACTGCCTTTTTACTGAGTAGCGGGAACAGGACTCGAACCTGTGACCTTTGGGTTATGAGCCCAACGAGCTGCCAACTGCTCCATCCCGCGGTGTTTGTTGATACAAAGATACAAACTTTTTTATAAATTATACCATCTTATTTTATATTTATTGATAAACTATTGATTATTAGTGCATTATTTGTTGAAATAAGTGAATGAGTCTTTTGATCAATGAGCTAATTTGGACATAATAGGGGATATTGCCTCTGCAAAGATTCGGAGGGAAAATGCTTTTGATGAATGAAAGTACAGGCGAAAAATCAATACATTAGCTTGACACTTGTGTATGAAACTTTCAGAAATCAGGCATGAAAACTCATAGTACTAATTATTTCGATACCTTCATTGAAGTGGCGGAAGACACCAAAGCCAGTCAGGGAACGGTGCCGCCTTGTAAAAATGGTAAAAAGACGGTTGCGTATCTGCAATACGAGCTAATTGCCGGACATCCGTATCAATATACTTCGGACGATGTACTTTTTCAGATATATGCTGAGAGGAATGCCATTGCAGAAGCTGACTATTCAGCCGCCCGCGAACAGTTTTTCTCAAAAGGTCAGCCTTGTTTTCGGGCATCTCCCTTGACTAAAACCTATGGTTTTGGCGTACATAGTAATAAGGAAGGGAAAATGGCTGTATACGGCCTGGAATCACCCGAATACGAACAACTGGTTTCCGATGAAAAAATTAAAAAGGTGAAGGCAATGAAAGCCACGAAGTAAGAACACTAAAAATAGTTAAGTATTTACTGATAAGCCAGGTGGTATTTAAGTAAATACTTATGATTCTAAAAATCTAAATGCAACGCTATGCTTACGACTGTACACCCTAAACTTCCCATGCGTGACAAAGCCGTTACCAAGGAGTTTTACATTGACCTTCTAGGTTTCACTTCAGTCGGAAAAATGGATTATGATGGGTACCTGATGCTGGAGAAAGATCTTGTGCAAATTCACTTTTTTGAATTCAAAGCCTTAGATCCCACTGAAAACTATGGTCAGGTATATATTCGAACCGACACGATTCAGGAATGGTATGAATATCTTTTAGCGAAGAAAGTTAAGTGCATGCCCCTGGAAACCAAACCCTGGGGACAAAAAGAGTTTTCATTACTAGATCCCGATCATAACCTCCTGACTTTTGGGCAAGAGAGCTGAGGCAATGAAGTCGAAAGGAGTAGTAATGGCTCTACGCTTCATACCAACAGTTGACAGTGCCTATTGACAAAGTCTTCTAATTTATTATTACGTATATCGTATGCCGTTATTGCGAAAATAAACAACTAGCTGGTGTTTCGATGTACTTTCCACCAGGGAAGGAGATCTCAAATGCTCAAGTCTCTCTTTGTTCAAAATGACAGGTAGGGATTTCGTTAGAAAATAATAAAAGGAGTCAGTAAGGTTGCAGTAATGTATATCCTACAGACCTCACGGACTCCCAATGACAAGCATTCGTATCGCTCGTAAGGACCTTGATTAATCTTATCCCTGCTGGTAAGCCCCGGCAAATTCTTGGGCGAAATCTTCCAGTTTAACTTTTCCTAATACCGGACGGTTCTTCCAGTAATCTTCCTGAAGTTTTCCTTCCCGAATGGCCTTACCCATGTCTACGTATAGTTCGGTGAAAACGGGCGGAACGCCAGCAGCCAACATGCCTTCCCGCGATTGTTCATCGGTAAAGGGAACCCAGGGGGTATTTTCTTTTCCAACTGACTGACCCAATACTGCCGCGATTTCACTCGGATGGCGTTCGTCACTGGCAATGTAACGAATGTGATAACCCTCGAAATCATGTTTCAGTAACTCTTCAGCCGCAACATCGGCAATATCATAAGTATGGGTTAATACCAGTTTTTCCTCCGTATTACCAAAGTTGTTACCCGCAATACCTGCATTTTTAATTAAGCCGGCGAGGCTGAAAAGGTTATAATAGAAATACGAAGGGCGGAGCACCTGAATATTAAGGTCCGTCAGTTCCTGTAGTTTTTCTTCGAGATAAGCCAGCCCGTCAATTGGGCCTGCCCCTTTTCGCAAGTGAGCACCGATACTGCTTAACAATACTACGTATTGAATGGAACTGTTGGAAAGAGCTTTCACGTACAAATCAGCAATTTTTCGCTGGAACGTTGGGTAATCAGGTTTCGAAAAATCATTCGGAATCATCAGGTAAACCGCATCAGCCTGCTGGAAAGCCTGGGTTAGAAAAGCTTCGTCGGCTACCGAACCAATGGCAGCCTTGGCCCCAAGAGCCTCGATAGCTGATTTTTTGTCGGCATTGCTGCTAATAACGGTTACGTCCTGACCAGCCTGAACTAATGTTTGAGTGAGCGGGGAGCTAATGTTTCCCAGAGAACCTGTAATCAAGTATTTCATGATTGTTTTTTGTTTTTTGTTGAGGCAAAGGTATTTTTGTACTTACTTTTTTACAAGTACTTACCCTAAAGTATGTACCTATGACACAGATCAAAGAAGCTTCGACTTATCATGCCAATCGGGAAATTGTTTTGCAGGAATGTCCGGTTACGTATGTAATGCAAAAGATTGGCGGCCATTGGAAGCCCATCATTTTGTATCACTTATTAAGCGGAAGCAAACGTTACAGCGAGATTCGGAAGGCGATGCCGCACATTACCGAAAAAATGCTCATTCAACACCTGAAGCAATTGGAAGCAGACAAGCTATTGATCCGGGAAGCTCAACCCGTTGTTCCACCGGTCGTTACCTATACATTAACAGATGCCGGGCGAGAACTAGAGGATGTGATTAATGCGATGGCCGCCTGGGCTTATCGGGATAAAAAAAGGCAGCAGATCACAGAAGGTTGAGCAGTTTACAAGAAAGCGTATAGCCTTATTCCGCAAATGGTCTACCCGAGCACTAATGATAGATTAGGAAGGGTAGGGGAGTTGGTTTCTACCTTTCTTTTTATTGACTATTCCCTCTCTGGACGGACTACTTTCTTAGCGGATTGGTACTTCAAGCTGGTTAGGTTTGGGTGAGGAAGTTTAGTATGTCTTAATGAAAACAACTGAATTGATCTAAAGGACTTTGGAGAGAGAGATAGTAATACTTTGACTGGAGTCCTACCAATTCAGACTCTCAGCAATGCATACATTCGGGCTCTGAGTATGCAATATATTTATTGGTATTAGTGCTGCTTGGCTATATTTTGTATAATAGATGTATCACGAAATATAATTCTGTTTTATACTTAATTAATAATCATAAGTTTTAGGGTATGTACTTATTTTAGATTTAAGCATAGTTAACTAACTACTATTTAAAAAGTTTAGAAGCCTTCAGCCGAAAGGGCCATCAAAGGAAGAGTGAAGAATAAACCCGGTATAGGACAATTTAGTGAAATAGCTAAGCCCCCAGAGGGTATAATAATCTTTCCTGAAAGCGTACGTTCGACGAAATATTCCTGGTGCCAAAAGGGACTTGGCCGAATATACACCATGGTTTATTCTGTTTAATATTGCATTAATCTAACTTAACCTTATATTAAAATAGGATAATTATTAGAAATTTATTAGAAAGTCGTATTCAACTTTTTTTTATTAAGTGGTCATATTACTTTTAAAAGTTGTTTCCTATCCTTAATCATTATTTTTATCAAAACACACTTCATTCATGGGTAAATCTCTATTGAGTTTCCTGCTGCTCTTCTTAGCGGGAAGTTATCTGTATGCTCAGACTACAGTGAAGGGGGTTGTTACTTCATCGGATTCCAATACGCCACTACCCGGCGTGAGTGTTTCTGTGAAAGGCACCTCTCGTGGAACGGTCACCAATTCCAATGGTCAATTCTCCGTAATCGTTCCACAAGGTTCAAAAACGTTAGTAATTAGTTACATTGGTTATTTAACAACAGAGGTTGACGTAACCAACAAAACTAACGTAAACGTTATCCTTAAGGAAGACTCAAAAATTCTGAACGAGGTAATGGTTGTGGGGTACGGTACGGTAAGTAAAGAAACGCACGTAGGTGCATCCGCTCAGATTAATGCAGATGCAATCAAAAACCGTCCCGTTTCTAACGCCCTGAACTCGCTGGTGGGTGCAGCTCCTGGTCTGCAAACGATCCAGTCGGGTGGAGCTCCTGGTTCTGCTCCGTCCATTCGGATTCGTGGATTTGGCTCTATTTCAGCTTCCAACGAACCTCTATATGTAGTAGATGGTGTACCTTACACGGGTAATACTTCAAACATCAACCCTGATGACATTGAGTCGATCAGCGTGTTAAAGGATGCTTCTACTACAGCCATTTACGGTTCAAGAGGATCGAACGGGGTAGTGATGATCACTACGAAAAAAGGAAAAAGCAACCGTAGTAATCTGAATTTCAATGCATCGGTAGGTGCTATTTCTCGTGGTCTTCCCGAATACGAAAGAGTAAGTGCTCAGCAGTATTATCCTTTAATGTGGGAAGTACAGCGGAATACCCTTCAGTATGGGTCATTAGCCATTCCCCGTGACATTGCCGGACAAATCGCGGCGGGTCAATTGACTACCTACAATAACCGTAACTATACGGGTGTTTACGATCTGCTGAAATACAACCCATTCAACGTGGCAAACAATGCAATCGTAGATGCGAATGGTGTATTGAACCCTAATGCACAATTGTTATATCCCGAAGATCTGAACTGGGAAAAAGCGGTTCAACAGGGTGGCAAGAGTCGTCGGAACTACAACCTTTCTTATGATGGTGGTAGTGACAAGTCAGATTACTTTGGTTCGATTGGGTATACGAAAGAGGAAGGTTACCTGTTGAAATCTGATTTCGAGCGTTTCACGGGTCGAGTAAGTGTGAATACTCAACCGATGAAATGGTTCAAAACAGGCTTTAACTTAAATGGTAGCTACAGCCGTGCGAACATTGATGCTGCTCCTGACGGAGGAACTTCATTCGTTAACCCGTTCTACTTTACCCGTTTCATTGGTCCTATCTATCCTGTATACAAGCACGATGCTACCACGGGTGATTACACGCTGGACGCCAACGGTAACCGGATTTATGACCAAGGTGATAGCCGTCCTTACTCAAGCGGTCGTCATGCTATCTGGGAAAACCAACTGAATAATCGTCAGGATGTTGTCGGAGTAGTGGGCGGTCGTACCTACGTTACGTTTAATCTGTTCCCCGGCTTCAAAGCTACTTCTAATCTGAGCTTTGACTTACAGGACAGACACCGTCGTACGTTTGATAACCCTATTATTGGTGACGGAGCTCCTGCGGGTCGTGCGTATCATTATATGTACCGCACCACTGCAACGACGTTCAACCAATTACTGGAATACGATAAATCGTTTGGTAAGCATAACCTGAATATCCTGGGTGGTCACGAAAGTTACTCTTACAAGTATAACTATCTGGTGAGTGCTCGTTCAGGTATTATCGTAAACGGCATTACGGAGTTACCTAACTTTGCTACGGTATTGAATGCTTCTTCTTATGAAGATAACTACGGTATTGAAAGTTACTTTGCTCGTGCCAGCTACGATTTCGATAAGAAGTACATTCTGAATGCTTCGATTCGTCGGGATGGTAACTCTAAGTTCGCTCGTGATGTACGTTGGGCTAGCTTCTGGTCTGTAGGTGGAGCTTACAACATCGAGAAAGAAGATTTTCTGAAAGGTGTGAACTGGGTTGAAATGTTAAAACTGAGAGCTTCTTACGGGGTTGTTGGTAATGACAACTTAGGTTCTACGCTTGGTTTATATCCTTACCAGGCCCTGTATAACCTGGCTGTGAACAACGTTGCTGAACCTGGCATTACGCAGGCGACGATTGCCAACAGTCAGTTAACCTGGGAAACGGGTAAGAACTTTGATTTGGGCGTTGACTTTAGCTTATTCAAAAACCGCCTTTCAGGTAGTGTTGAATTCTTCAACCGTGTAACGGATGGATTGATCTTCAGTGTACCTCTGCCCTTATCAAACGGTGGTACCACCAGTGGAGGTTTCTCCGTGAACCGGAATATTGGTAACCTGTACAACCGTGGTTTTGAGTTCCAGTTAACGGGTGATATCGTTAGAAATCAGGACTTCAAGTATTCGGCAACTTTGAACGTAACTACGTTTAAAAACCAAATCACGAAAATGCCTGAAACGCAGCGACTGATTCAATCAGGAACGAAGGGATATAGCGTAGGCCACTCGATTTATGATTTCTACATGCGTGAATTTGCTGGTGTAGATTCAGAAACGGGTCAGTCTCGTTACAAAACCAATATGATGACAGCCAATGCTAAAGTTGTAGGAAGTGATACATTGACTACTGTTATCTCAGAAGCGAACTATCGTTACACCGGTTTCTCGTCTATTCCTAAGTTCTACGGTTCTATGAATCATAACCTTTCTTATAAAGGTTTAACCCTGAGCTTAGTATTTACGTATCAGGTGGGTGGTAAAGTTTACGATGGTGGTTATGCGTCACTGATGCACGGAGGTACTTACGGAACGGCCATGCACGTAGACGCACTGAAACGCTGGCAGAATCCGGGTGACGTAACAAATGTTCCCCGCTTTGATAATGGAAACATTGCCAACTTGACTGGTGCCAGTACACGTTACTTAACGGATGCTTCGTATCTGCAACTGAACAACGTAACCCTTAGCTATGCTATTCCTGCTACCTGGTTAACCAGCATCGGAGCGAAAACGGCAAGTGTGTACGCTTCAGGAGAAAATTTAGGTTTATTCTCTGCTAGAAAGGGTATGAACGTGACAGGATCATTCAACGGTACCGTTGATAACACCTATAACTTCAACCGTGTACTTTCAATCGGTGCAAGACTTGGTTTCTAGTCAGTTCTTAAAATTTAGCATTTAAAAATGAAAAATATACTGAAAAGAGGAGTACTGGGATTGATGTTAGCAGGGTCCCTTACTTCTTGTGATAAAGATTTTCTGGAAACAGCTCCCACCGATCAGATCGCTACGGAAGGGGTTTTTACCACTACTAAAAATGCATGGGCTGCGGTCAATGGTATCCACCGTTTGATGTATTCCCAAATCTTTAGTACTCAGTCTCAGGGTGGACAGTCCGGGAACATGTTATACATGGAAGCCATGGGAGATGACATGGTATTCCCTAATGCTTCTAATAGCTGGTTATTAAGTGAATACCGCTGGATTTCTCACCGGAACCCTTCCAGCTCTATCAACTTTTATAACTATACGTTCTATTTCGTAATTATCCGTAACGCCAATATGATTATTGCGAATGTGGATAAAACGGAAGGAACGGATGCTGATAAGAAAGCAATTAAAGCGGAAGCTTTGACGTACCGTAGCTGGGCTTACTTCCAAATGGTTCAACTGTTCGGAGAGCGTTACGTAGCGGGTGGAGCAAACAGCAGCTTAGCCGTTCCTTTGGTATTAGAGCCAAAAACTGAACCTACTCCCCGAAGTACGGTTGCTCAGGTGTACGCTCAGATCAATACGGATATTAATGATGCCATCACTCTTTTTGATGGATATAGCCGACCTAACAAGTCTCACTTTAACATTAATATCGCCAAAGGTATCAAAGCTCGTATTGCTTTAGCTCAGCAGGATTACGCTACGGCAGCTCAGTTTGCTAAAGAAGCCAGATCGGGTTATACCTTGATGAGCAATGCTCAGTATCTGGGTGGTTTCAACAACTACGAAAACCCAGAGTGGATGTGGGGTTCACGTATTGTAGCGGACCAAACGAATTACTTCTATTCGTTCTTTGCGTACATGTCCATCAATTTTAACTCAACAGCAATTCGCTCAACTCCCAAGTTGATCAACTCTGCGTTGTATACTAAAATTGCATCGACCGATATCCGTAAGCAGTTATGGGATCCGACCGGAAAAAACACCACGGATTTCCCCTTACCCGCGTCTAACTTCCAGCGTTTCGCGTATCAGTCCAGAAAATTCCGTGTAGCAGACCCTACCTTAAGTATTGGGGATGTGCCTTACATGCGGGCGGCTGAGATGTACCTGATTGAAGCAGAAGCATTAGCTCGGGCAGGTAATAACGCAGGTGCTGCGGATGCCCTATACACTTTGGCTGTAAACCGTGATCCTCAGTACGTGAAGTCAACGAAAACGGGTGCTGATCTGATTGATGAAATCATGACCCAACGTCGGGCTGAACTTTGGGGTGAAGGCTTCCGTTTTTACGATTTGAAGCGTACGGCTTCCCCTCTGAATCGTAACGGAGGTAACCACAATGCTTCGTATAACAACGGCGTATTTGATGTTCCTGCCAACGATATCAGATGGCAATTCCTGATTCCTCAGGATGAAATCAATAACTCAAACGGAGTGGTTGTTCAAAATCCCCAATAAGGAGTATTTATTTCGAAAGTATGAAAACAGGTTGTTCGGTAACGGGCAACCTGTTTTTGTTTTTAAGAATCCCGTAGCTTTGCAGCATAGCTCGGCTGCCTATGAATTTTGAAACGATTGAATACCTGAAAAGTGGGAATAATCGACAAAAGAAAGCGTATCAGGTTTTAAGTACATACCAGATTTTTGAGAAATTGTCGGCTTATGATCCCTTGCTGGTGGGTACCATTCCCCTGGCAATTGATATTGAAAATAGCGATCTGGATGTGATTTGTTGCTTTACCGAACAACAGGAATTTAGAGAAACCGTTACCCGGCTTTTTCAATCCGAAAAAGACTTCAAAATCTGGGATAATAACCGATTGGAAAGTGAAGCGGTTGTCGCCAGTTTTCGGATCGATAGCTTTGAACTCGAAGTCTTTGGTCAGCACATACCGACGCGTCAGCAACTGGGTTATCGGCATATGATTATTGAGTACAAAATCCTCCAGGAGCGGGGTGAAGACTTTCGTCAGGAAATCATTACATTAAAAAAACAAGGCATAAAAACCGAACCAGCTTTTGCAAAACTATTAGCTTTGGAAGGTAATCCTTACCAGGAATTATTAAAATTTGAATAGTCATGAATGTTAAAGAAGCTTACAACCATTGGTCGATTCAGTACGATACCAACGAGAATAAAACCCGTGACCTCGAAGCGTTATCTTTACGGGAAACGTTATGCGATTTTTCTTTCAACTCCATTTTAGAACTCGGCTGCGGTACGGGAAAAAACACCGAATGGCTGGTTGAAAAAACGAAGCATTTAACCTCAGTCGATTTTTCGGAGGAAATGCTGGCTCAGGCAAAGACCAAAGTTACTTCCGACAAAGTAGAATTTTATCAGGCCGATTTAACGGAAGACTGGAATTTTATTAAGCAGCCGAATGAGCTGGTTACGTTTAGTCTGGTTCTGGAACACATCGAAAATCTGGATCTGATTTTTGAAAAATTAGCCCATGCTCTTACGAAAGGCGGGTACTTATACATAGGTGAATTACACCCGTTCAAGCAATATTCAGGATCAAAAGCCCGGTTTGAAACCGCCGAGGGGACGCAGGTGGTAACTTGTTTCACGCACCATATTTCTGAATTTACCCAGGCGGCCAGCAATCATGGTTTTGAGATAGTCAGCCTAAATGAGTATTTCGATGATGATGATCGAACGGGTATCCCCCGGATTTTGACCTTCCTTTTCAAACGGATTAGTTAAAAAGGCTTCTTCGCTGACTGTTTTGCCACGCAATGGTTTTGGGCTGCGTAAAGGTAAGTATTCCCCGACTTTCGGGTGAATTACTGCCAATATGAACGCCAATAAACAGTTTAGCCAATGAAGTATTCCAACCGGGAAAACACACCTTTAGCCTTTCGGGGCCAGTTAATCCTGATCTTAATAAGCCTGCTAATGCTGGCCTCCTGTTCGAAGGATAATGAAACAGTAGAGGATGCTTCTAAGGGGGCCAGCGTTTCCATTGATAGTGTTTCAACGATCTCGACGGCCATTGAAGGAAACACGGGCAAGGCCGAAAACCCTGATGATTTACTAGCTAATGCTACGTTTACTTCTACGGTTACCATTACCTACGGCAACACCATTACGGTTGA
Source organism: Siphonobacter sp. SORGH_AS_1065 (assembly GCF_030818595.1). Lineage (NCBI taxonomy): Bacteria > Pseudomonadati > Bacteroidota > Cytophagia > Cytophagales > Cytophagaceae > Siphonobacter > Siphonobacter sp. SORGH_AS_1065. The sequence goes on along the minus strand of NZ_JAUTAM010000004.1, from coordinate 4,093,705 downwards.
TAACCCCCTGGCCGGGAAGGGAGTTACGGTTACCGAAAGTAACGGAGATGTAGTGGTAAACTCAACCGTTTCGGAAGTTGCCTACGTCATTAGTGGTACTTCGACAAATGGCTCATTAAAAGTATATAGTGACAAAAAATTCAAGTTAACCCTAAATGGGGTTAATCTGACGAATAATGATGGTCCGGCCATTAACATTCAGTCGAGCAAACGGGCTTTTATTGTTCTGGCGGATAATACCACCAATAGCCTGACTGACGGAGTAACGTATACGGCCAGTGATACGGAAGACAGGAAAGCCACTTTTTTTAGTGAAGGCCAATTAATTTTTAGTGGAAATGGGAGTGTAACTATCAAGGGAAACTATAAACACGCCATTTGCAGTGATGACTATGTTCGGGTGATTAGTGGCACAATTATCATTCCTTCGGCGGCGTCTGACGGAATTCATACCAACGACGCATTCATTGCTGATGGCGGAACGCTTACCATGACAACCGCTGGGGATGGCATTCAGTGTGAGGAAGGATATATCGTTATTAATGACGGAACATTTACGATTAACGTAGCCGACAAAGGAATCGCGGCCAGCTATGATACCGATACCACGATTGACCCTTACCTGACCATTAACGGAGGAACCTTTGTGATCAACTCTTCCGCCGGCGAGGGAATTGAAAGTAAAAGTGTACTAACCATTAATAACGGGGAGTTTACCATCAAAACGTCTGATGATGGGATCAATGCAGGAACATTCATTTACATCAACGGAGGAAATTTGTACGTATATAGTACATCGAACGATGGGATTGATTCAAATGGAAAGCTAACGGTGACGGGAGGTAAAATTATATCGGTTGGGGCTGGTTCACCCGAGGAAGGGTTTGACTGTGATCGCAACACTTTTAAAATCACCGGAGGTATTCTGGTGGGGATTGGTGGAGCCACGAGTATGCCAACAGCTTCCGTAAGTACCCAGGCTGCTGTAATAGTAGGCGGGGGTACTCTGAATCAACTTATACATATTGAATCAACTGATGGAGTAGAGGCATTGACTTTCCAGATTCCCCGGACGTACGCAACGATGATGTTTTCAAGTCCTAAACTCAAAAATGCTCAAAGTTATAAAATATATACCGGCGGAAGCGTAACAGGTGGCACGAACTTGAATGGACTTTACACGAGCGGAACCTATCAAAAAGGAACCGAGGTTTCGACCTTCACCATGAGTAGTTTGGTAACTAGCGTGGGTGGAAGTACCGGGCCGGGTGGTCGGTAGTTTTTCTTATGGTGAAAATCCCTTGTTATTACTTCAAAAATAATAACAAGGGATTTTTGGTGTGATAGATAACGTTAAAAATGTATGAATACCATGAGGTAACTAAATTCATATGATTCTAATAACGGTTTGTTTAGTTATAATAATGCACGAAAATTCAGTTGAATTTTATTAACCTTATTGCTGGATTTAATTCAAATCATATATTCATAAAGGATGGGGTTTTATTTTTATATGCTATAAAATTTACTCTCTGTATTAAGAGAGAAGGTGGTAAAATTCATTTTAAAATTAAGTAATTATAAATTTATTCATTCTCTAAAATGGTAATCTTCCGTTGATTAGAGTAGGAATGAAACCTTGCTTTTAAAGTAAATTATTTCTGAATATAATAGCGATTTATAATCTTCATGGCAGCCGCTTCATCTTTGGCACAGGGAGTGCAGAAAGTACCAATGCCATCGACCGGACCTTCATATTTCCAGGTAAATACCTTGTTGTACGTTCCTTTGGAATCTTTAACTAGTAAGGTATTCCCGTTTGGGATAAGAGTCAAAACTAACTGATTCGGAAATTTTACCTGAAAGGAGTGCGGAAGCTTCCCTTTCCCCAAATACGTTAATCGCAAACTTTTCCGGTTCGCTCCGTAGGTATAATCAATAGTGGATCGTTGATTATTTCTTGCCCAGAAAGAAAATTCTTCATAAGTATCATGACCAGGTGTACCCGTAGAATAGTTGGCTACTTGCTGAGCATCAGTATGATTATAACTTCCCCAAATCAGTACCAGAGCAAGCACGAAGTATTTCATAAGTCAAATGATTAGAAGTTGAGCTTTAAATATCTACGAGATAAAGGATCGTGCCGATTCATCATTATACCGTGTTACTGAATTTCGAGAGGATAGGCTTGAATACTGGCGGGGTAGGTGGAACCTGCCATCATCTTAGCAACGAGATGAAATCTCGCACCAGTAGTTACCCCCCACAGTCATCTCGAACGAAGAGACCTTCGGTAGCCATGGGACGGATTTGGGGTTATTAAGTTAGCTCCTCACCGTCGCTTGGCTAGAGTTGAGTGACACAATAGTTTGGTAGGCCTCTCCAGTGTTAGCAAATATGTTTCGTTTAGGAAAATCGTTTTCTGACTAGCCAAGGGTTTGCATTCTACCGGCCTGAGGCCTCTAGCCATTTAGTCACTCGGCTAGAGCCGAGCGACTGCGGGAATTTGTTAAATGATAATCCAGATGCGTTCGCAAAGTCAAAAAGGTCCTTCGCTTCGCTCTGGGTGACAGATCGGAGTCATCTTAACCCGAGGAAAAGGCAGCCTCTTTATTTCATACAGTTTTTAAGAAGTAATAATTTTCATTAACTAATGCGATAGCCTATAGCTCATAAAGTAAATTAGCTCTCTTCATAATATGATTTGAATAATTATTGTATTTAAGAATAGTTAGATAAAAAGGATATAGAATAACGAGAAATAGGAGTTATTGTAGTACTATAAAGTTAATATGATTCCTATTTTAAAAGGATTTTATGGATACTTGATAAGCTATTAATTAGGGTTTTTAAGTAAGTATTAGTGTAAATATCTATCAATAAATGATAGTTCAAGATCAATAGTTGAAAGCGACAGTGATGCCTAAAATCTGAGACTCTAGTAAGGGTGGAACAATCTTTATACTTATAGAAGTAATAAACGTATAACTAGAATAAATCATGGACAGCATTAATCAGCAACAACCCGAAAAGAATAGAGAAAACCTCATCGGAGCGGAAGCCAGTGAGAAAATTAAGGAGTTAGTTGATAAAAATAAAACCTGCTTCTTCATTACGGACATTCAAACCAACGAGCCTTTGCACGTTCGGCCCATGTCTGTGCAGAAGATAGAAGAGGATGGAAGCCTCTGGTTTTTAAGTGCGGACGACAGTCATAAAAATGCGGAGATTCAGACTGACCACAAAGTTCAGTTGTTATTTCAGGGGTCTTCATATTCTGACTTTTTAAGTTTGTATGGAAATGCTACCATTTCAAAAGACAAAGCTACCATCAAAGAACTCTGGGAACCCATTCTAAAAACCTGGTTTACAGAAGGTGAGGACGATCCTCGCATTACGGCTATTAGAGTAGATCCGACAGAAGGATATTATTGGGATAATAAACACGGTAATGCCGTTGCCTTTATTAAAACCGTCGCCGGAGCTTTGGTAGGCAAAACGCTGGACGATTCAATCGAAGGAAAAATACAACCTTAACTCATTATCTATTAGGAAGGAAATTCCCGATTTCGGGTTTTCTTTCCTAAACGAATGAAACTAATTACTTAGGTATAAGATATACTGATGCGTTTGACTTAACCCAAGAAGCAGCGAGCCATTCAGTACCGTTTTTCAAAGCGATAAGAAAAGAGTAGTTTAAGGGCTCTTTTGAGGGCGTTACGAAAAATCAAATGATATTACCTACCTCTAACTTTTCGCAACCCTTCTGACACCGCCTCTTTCGCTTTTTTATAGAGCTCTTTATTTCCCCGATTCATTTTTTCCAGATTCATCTTTGCTTCGATCAAATACCTCGGAGCAAATCCTGAGCCTGACTTCATAATATCCAGACTATTGTCCAGAATATCAGCATATTTGATAGTCTGAGCCGTCGCACTTATTTTTCCTAAACGTTCGGCTTCTTTGGTTTTTCGTTTGTCGCGATTCCACTTGGGATAGTCGGCGTGCGTATATACATCCGTTAGTTCGTGTACCCATTTTAACGTCTGGCGGGTTTCCTCCGGGCTGAACCGCTGTGACAAAAATGCAGACAATTCTTCGGAGGTAACTTCCGTATCTTCCAGCAGGTCATGCAAAAGGGCGGCTGCGATGATGGGTAACTCGGATGTAACCTCTTTACAAATTTCACTAACCCGAACTAAATGATTTAGATAGGGTTCATCAACAAATTTTCGGCGTTGGCCTTCGTGGGCTTTTCGGGCAAAGTCGGTAATGGCTTCCAGTATTTCCATGATTTCTTCTTTGGGTAGTTTATAAAAAAGTAGAACCATCTAGAAAATATTCCTTAAACAAAAAGCTCTGCCATGCACGCATGACAGAGCTTTTTGCTGAGGGGATGGTCAGATGACTAGTCTAAAAATCGGAGACTTGAAAAAGTCATCAACGGCTGGATTGCTTTGGCCTCCTCGTTCTTGAAGACCAAATACAAATCCTTGATTCCATTGGTCTCTTTCAGTTTTACCCGAACGGGTGGACGATAAAAAGGATTCCGTTTTTTCGCCGCTGCCACTTTTGTAGAATCGCCAGACTCCAGTTCCGCCATGTACTTTTCAATATCAACGGGAGCGTCTTTTTTCAGTTTCGCTTCACCAATGAGTGGACCCGAAGGAGAGTCTGTATGAATTTCGACGGTACCACCCACATTACCTTCCCGATCCTGAACGGTGATTCCCAGATCCATTTTCTTCACGCCCGTAAGGTCAATGTTTTTATACGTAACTACTGAGTTTGCGTAAGGAATAACATTGATCCCTTTGCCCATACCTCTCGCTTTCAATTCCGCACCTTTCACGGCATCGGCTGAAGAAGCATTCATTTCAGGACTACGCAAAACGATGAGTTGTTCAGACGTTTGAGAGGGAATAGCCTTGGCATTCAGATTATTACCCCGATCAGTATACGCTACCCGAACCAGAACGGAGCCCTTTTCATTATCTCCTTCGGGAATGGTAGGTGTGATTTTTCCCTGCATGGGTAAGGTACTGAATTTCTTGGTCGTCACGTTCAGAATATAATCAACCAGCAAATTGGCATCCGCAACGGACATGGCGGGGTGGCCAGGCATGGCTACTTCGCCCCAAACGCCAACACCACCGTTCCGAATTTTCTGAACCAACTGAGCTTTGACTCCACCATTACCTTTGTACTTGGTTGCAATATCGGTGAAGCTTGGACCTACCGACTTGCTATTAATCTGATGGCAAACTTTGCAGTCACTCTGACTGATAAGAGTCTGAGCTACCGCGTATTGCGTGTTCGCATCGACAGTCCGTTGTCCCTGAATTACTTCTGCGTAATCAAAACCCTCCGAAGTATAGTCAATACTCAAAGCCACCCGGTCGGCAGGAATTTTGCCGCTGGCCAAATTGCCATCTTCTTTATCCTCTACATTCACCGTATACTCAATGGCTTTGTTGGGGAAGAAGAATGTTTTGTTTCCGGTCAGTGCAATGTTCACTGCGGGGGGCTCATTACCCGCAATAATTTTTACCGACTTCGTGTTGGCGGCTCCTTTGGAGTCCGTTACGGTTAATGACGCCGTATAAACTCCGGCCTTATCAAGGGTTAAGGCGGGATTGGCCGTGTTGAAAACTTTAGGCGTACTACCCGGAGCCGTTACTTTCCACTGATACTTGAGAGCATCACCGTCATAATCTTTAGTGCCATCCGCCGAGAGTGTTAACTTCAAAGGAACGGTGCCCCCTTTTTTACTAGCCGAAGCCTGAACAATGGGTTTACGGTTTCCGCTATTATATTCGATACGAACCAGTTTGGAGTTATCGCTTTTCCGGAACCAGTTGCTACCGTATTCCAGTACGTATAAATCTCCGTCGGGTCCAAACTTCATATCAATGGGTTCGATAGGAGGGTAACTGGGCAGCACCCGCTCCATGGATTGATAGTCTCCAGCCTCATTCATAGTAATGGCCATAATCCATCCACGGGAAAAATCAGTAACGATCCATTTACCTTCGTAGTAAGCGGGCCAGGGGCGTTTGGCTCCTTTGAAATCAGCCTGCCGATATACCTGTCCACCCGTTGCACTTCGGGAACCCGTTCCCACCAGTGGGAATTTTTCCGAAACCCCGTAAGGATAGTAAATGAAGTTTGGAGCAACCGGAGGTAACTCGGTTAAGCCCGTATTATTGGGAGAGTTATTGACTGGATGATTGGGGTCTTTTTTCTCAAGAGGTTTGTTAGCGGCATAATCGTAAACCGGAAAGGCCTGATTATCACCTACAAACCAGGGCCAGCCGAAGTTACCTGGCTTGCGGGCCTGGTTCAATTCGTCATAACCGCGAGGTCCAATTTCTGAATCCTCCGTTGCATCTGGACCAACTTCACCCCAGTAGATATAACCCGTTTTACTGTCGATAGAAATTCTCCAGGGATTTCGGTGCCCCATCGAGTAAATTTCGGGACGTGTTTTAGCCGTGCCTTTTGGGAATAAGTTTCCTTCGGGAATGGTGTATGTTCCATTGGCCTCGGGGTGAATGCGAAGGATTTTTCCGCGAAGGTCATTCGTGTTACCCGCATGTCCCTGATCATCCCAACTGGCCCGACCCGGACGCTCGTCGGTTTGGGCCGCTTTCTGATTTCCCGTATTATTACCCACGGTCAGAAAAAGGTTACCCGCTTTATCCCAGGTCATGCCACCACCGGTGTGACAGCAGACTTCGCGTTGCGTTGGAATTTCCAGCATGACTTTTTCTGAACCCTCTTTCAAACCATCCTCTTCGACTATCCAGCGAGTAAGCAAATGCTTGTGTTCGGTAGGGTGGGCGTAGAACAAATAGATCCAGTGATTTTTCGTAAAGTTGGGATCCAGTGTCATTCCCATCAGCCCTTCTTCAGCCTCTGAAACTTTCCCTTCTGCACTGGTATACTTGGTATTCACTTCGAGTGTGCCAAGCAGATCTACCGATTTCGTTGCTGGGTTGTATCGCTTCACAGCTCCCTTACGTTCTATGATATACGCAGAGCCATCTTTCAATACTTCAAAAGACATGGGTTCGTCGAGGTCCTCTGCCACAACTACGGGAGTGAACCGACTTTCATCCGGTTTTTCCTGAGGGACCTGATCCCTCGAAATAAATGAGGCTAACCCAATGGCCATAGCCAATGGACCTAACAAGGCGATCCGCTGATAGGTTCGTTTTCGCTTCATGTGCGTGATTCGTTGAAATTTTATACTAGGTTTATCGGATTTTAATGAGCGTTTTCATCGGGTTATTGATACTAATTATTCTCAGATCAATATGAAAATCACTTATTGTATCATCAGGATACAATAATCGGTCTAGAAATTTCATTATCCAATCTTTTAGACGTATTCTTGAAAAAATTGTATAAAAAGGCGTTTATTAGAGAGATTATGAGTTTAGAAAATCCTTACATTCCTCAACTTTCGCTCGACTGTGTCATCTTTGGCTTTCATGCCAGTCAGTTAAAAGTGCTGGTTTTGCGTTTTAAAAACTCGGATTTTTTTGCTTTACCGGGCGGATTTATCCGGCAGGATGAAGATTTGAACGAGGCGGCTCAGCGGGTATTAATGGAAAGAACCGGATTGACCGAAGTATATCTCGAACAATTTTACACGTTTGGTCAGCGGGAAAGGGGAGAGGTAAAGATGCAAAGGGAGTGGGCGGAAGCAAATAAACGGGACGTTCCCGAGTGGTTAGAAAAACGTTTTATCTCCGTTGGCTTTTATGCCTTGGTTGATTTTTCAAAAGTCGTTCTCACCACAGATGAAATTTCTGATTCCTGTGATTGGATTGACATTAACGAGTTACCTTCTCTCATGATGGACCATAGCCTGATGGTAAAAAAAGCTCTGGAAACTTTGCGATTGCAGTTAGACCAAAAGTGGCTGGTTTTTAATTTATTACCCGAAATATTTACCATCGCTGAATTACAAAAAGCTTACGAAACAATTTTAGGAAAAACGTTGCTGCGGACCAACTTTCAGCGAAAAATGCTGAGTCTTGAAATTCTGGAACGTATTGAAAAAAAATATACAGGTAAGGCTCATAAAGCACCTTACCTGTATCGATTTCAAAAAACAGAGGATGAAGATAAGTTTTACTGATCGGCTACTTTTTTAAAGTAATCACAACAACGCCATCTTTTGCTTTTTCACCGTATTGGCTTAAAGCTTGTTCGCCCTTTAAAACATTTACTTTTTCAATGGTATTAGGGTCAATAGCATTCATTTGATCTTGGGTTACTTCTTTGCCATTGACAAGAATGATTGGCGTTTTACCCGAGGACTTGATTTTAACTTGATCCTTAGTTGTAATATGTAGAACTCCATTTTTTGCTTTGCTGAGAATTTCGGGATCATCCCCAAAATTCTTCTGAATGAAATTATCAGGAGTTTTTTTGAAAACTTCAACTGAACTAATTTGATCAGTAGTTAAATCTTTTTCTAATTTTTCTTTAGACCAAACTTTGTCATTGACCAGGATAACTACATTTTTATCCAATCCATTAATTTTTATCCTATTTCCTTTCGAAGAAAGACTGGTGGTTTCGCCGATTTTGATAACTTTTTCTTGAGAAGTAGGAACAACTTCAGAGCGTTTACTACAGCTACTCGCCCCTAATAATGACAGTAGAGTAGCAGAGAGAATTAGGATTTTGCTGTTTTTCATAAGTGACAAGGTATAAGTGAGATAAATGATAATCCGATTACATCCGAAATATAGTTGATTATTCCGAAATATTCGGAATAAGTTAGACTTTTAACTTTCATTAAGATTTGAGAGGGATATATGGGATCTATTCAAACACCAAGTACGGTTACTTTAAGTAAAATACTAAGATTTAAAAAGTGAATAATAAGGATATACTTAAATACTTAAATTAATAATTAACCAGGAGTCATTAGTCAGGAATCAGCTCTTGAATGGTAGATAAATAAGGAATCTAGGGAAGGAGCCGTAGGGCACAATCGGGCAATTGATTTTTTAATTAAGAGATCTGATTTGATAGATAGAGAAAATCTTCAAAGAGAATTACTGGATTTATACTTTTCTGTATTAAGAGGAGGAAGCGAAGCTTTTCGAGAAGATTGAGACGATTCTAACTAATCTGTTAACTAAATAAATAGTTCATGATTGGGAGTCTTTCTAACCAAGGAATAGCCATCATTAAGTTTCTTCAGAATTCATGAATGGTTAAATGGGGTATACCTTTTATCAAGGATCAAATAGGCTGAGGGATAAGCATCAAAATCCACTTGCCAAGCTTCGTTAGAAACAGAAAAACGGCAGTGGAAACTGCCGTTTTAAATTGTACAAAACCAAGATTTCGTCTGAAATTTCCTTCTAAAATGCGGAAAGATGCGTAACATCTTAGCCTTTTAGAGTATTTTAATTGGAATAATTATATATTAAATTCATTTAGTTATAAAATACCCTTTGCAGGTAGCTAATCATAATGCTCTGAGAATCGTATGAATGGGTAAAGGGTCAGTTAGAAACGCTCTATCAAAACCTCAGCGGCTGACGCCAAGGCAATTGCTGCCCCGTAACTTAATAGGGTACCGATTAACACGTACTCTGATTTGGGGGTAGCCTGTTTTTCCTCACTGAATCGTAGTAACGATTTCGCCGCAATCAAAAAGCCGATGGCATCATAGTGATTGGCAAAAATCAGAACAATGATGATGATGCGTTCCACAAGCCCAATCCACATACCCGCTCGATCCAGGCCACCGGTACTATGCAGGTTGAGTTGATCCTGCCATCGCCGAGTAGCCATGTTGATAAGAATAGAAACGGGGAAGGTCCCCAGTAAAAAAGTTACCATTACGATCAAGCTATCTACATCGGAAAGTAAGTTACTCCACAGATAGGTCAGATTCCGATCGATGAGATAAAGCCAAGCCAAAATGAGTACGACCACATGAGCTACCTGATCGAGTAGAAAGTTCCGAACTTTGGCCTGCGAACGTCGGTCGGCCTCCAGCTTCCAGATGTCAATGCACAAATGCAAAATGGCTATGACTAAAGCAACGATCCACTGATTCCAGCTATTCAAAAATAGCCAGGTCAATAAAAAATGTAAACCCGCATGAGCATAGAGATAAGGTGATTTATAACTACGTTGTTCTTTATTTTTTACCCATGCATGGCTCTGTAGGAAGAAGTCTCCCAGAATATGAGCAATCAATAGTTTTAGTATAATGAGCAGTTGAGAGGTGGTGTACATATTTTATTGTAGTCAATATGTTTATTATACAGTAATTGATGTATAATAAATGTTGCATTCAATTTATTTTGAATTAATGCACTGTAAAACAACTGTATAAAATCTTTTGACGAACAAATCAACGGCATTCCAGGAAGCGGCATTCGACCGCTGGTTCACTGCCGACTGCGTTATACCCAGCGTTGCAGAAATGTTCACTTCGGTGTGACCCAATAGCTTTAAATACATAATATCAGCCTGGGCTGCGGTCCACTTACTGGTAATGGTTTCGAGTAATACGAGTCCCGTATTGATTTCTGCATCCAGGGCGGGCCAGGAAGACTGAATTTCTATACGGTTAGGATGCTTCTTCATCCCATCTAAAAGACGCCCTGAGTAATGAAAGGCCTCGCCATCTGACTCAGACAATTTAGGCGATTTATAGGCTACTGTACCGATTCCAATGCCAATTCGGGCATCCAGATTCTGTCCAGAATAAAAATCGCTTTTCAGGTAGGAGCGAATAAGCAGGGCTACTCGTAAAGCCTCGGCTGGCGTATCCAGTAACCCTTGAAAACTATCTCCTCTGAATACTTCAAATGGAATCTTCAATTGTAATTCGTTCTTCGCTTCCAGACGTGTAAAGAGATAGTCAAGATTCTTCATCAGGACTTTTCTTTCTGGAATCACTAGCTTCGTAGAATCCACAATGTCGCCTGTGAGTACAGCAAATACTTTCATTTTATAAGCTATTTATCTGATAACATCCGAATATAAGTTATTTCTCTAATATTATAAAATTATAAGCTAATTAACTTATAAAATATTATATTTTAGGTTGTACTAGAAAATTGACTGCTCATTGCCATTGCCCTGAGCAGTCTGGTTATGCGAAGAGATTGTGTAAAACTACAATCGTCGGCCCTGATGCGAATCATGACTTTTGAAGTCTTTACTAATTAAAAACCGGAAGACGATCCTTTGCTTCTCTCAGGAGAGTAGGCTTAATATTCCTACCTCTCATTTCGAATGAAGCGAGAGATCTTCCGTGGGAATGGGACGAAATTAAAGAAGAGCTGATCAATTCAACCGTTACTGCATGTGTTGATGAGGTTCTTCATCCAGAATGATAAAAGAGAGCAGGAAATGGTCCCTCTATAATTTGCTTTTTAAACGCCATGGCCCGCTTCTAAGGGAAATAAACGAATGATTCAAGAAGAGGGTTAAAAGCCATTACGGATAACCTAGAGACTTTTTCTATTCGTATGTGGGTAGGTTGGATAATAAATAATTGTTGGCATTACATAATAAAGTGTTTCAGATATCTATCAGGTCAGTAGAATGTAATAAGGGATGGAAAGTGAATAGAAAAGATTTTTGCGGTAGCTGGGTATGTAGTAAAAGGCTGTAGTCAATAATGATTGATTAGATAAATACTATTGAATACAAATAATTTATTAATAGATGTATTATGTAATTATTGAATATATTAATTATTGTGTATTTTAAAGTGGTCAATAGTTTAAGTATAGATATGGGCTCAGTTTTTTAGAATATTTTTGTTGCATAAAAAGGCATTTCCCAAATCCATGAAAAAAATAATCTTATGGGGTTCGCTTCTGCTGGCAGCAGGTACGCTGAGCCGTTGCGGTGTAAACAAACAAATTGCGGAAGCGAAAGCTCTGGGCGATTGTCGCTACGATGTAACCTCCGCAGATAGCATTTATCTGGCTGGTGTAGACATTCGGGAGTTCAAAAACTTCGAAGCCCTTAATCCGCTGAAATTTCCACAGTTAGGAGCGGCTTTGCTGCGTCAAAATGTGCCTTTAGATGCCCGGGTAAACCTGAATATCCAGAATCCAACGGGTAGGGCCGCCGGAATCAATCAATTGGAGTATAAAGTGCTGCTAACGGGGCAGGAGATTGCCACTGGGTTCATTAATGAGCGTATTTCGGTCGCTCCGGGCTCTAAAACGCAGGTTCCCATCCGAGTGTCGACAAACGCCTATCAATTGCTTTCTGATGCCAAAACGCGGGATTCGTTCATTCAGTTTGTACAGAATCTGGCGGGTAACAAATCAGCCAAGGCTAGTAAGTTAACCATCAAGATCAAGCCTACGCTTTCTTTAGGGGGAGCTCGGGTAAACTATCCGGGTTACATTACCATCGACCAGGAAGTGACCAACAAAATTCTGATAGGAAGATAAGATTACCCCTAGAGAAAAGAAAGGGTGGGGCATGGCTCCGCCCTTTTGTTTTACCAAATGACTTCATTACAGGACACGATATTTCGCGAGACGTTTGAACAATTCCTCTGGGAGGAAATGGAGGGAGAGGACTGGGTAAAAGCGGGTGAAGGCCGGTATGAAAATGAAACCCGTCAATTGGCTATAGCTCTCAAAGTAGAAACGGATAAAATTGTACTTTTACAAGAATTAGACTTTTACGAAAAACGGGGTTGGCAAGTGATTCAATTATGGCAGGATGTGTGGGAGAATCAACCTTCCATTGTGAAAAGCCGGCTGAAGTCTTTACTTGGAAAATCGGCCCGAATTCCGGGGCGGCTGACGTTTATAAAACCGATAGAATCTGATTTCTTTAAAGAGTTTTTGAAAAAGAACCACTTACAGGATTCGGCTAAATGTCCCTATCGCTACGGCTTATTTTTAAAAAATGGGCCACAAAACGAGCCTTTTTTAAATGACCCCGCCATCGTTAATGACTGTGTGGCCGTGGCTGGCTTCGGCCCTGTACGTTTCATGCCTGGTCGGGGAGAAAACTACTATTCAGGAGAATTAATTCGGTTTTCTAATGTGCTGAATCATACGGTTGTGGGCGGACTGGATAAATTGATCAAAGCCTTTTTGCGTGAACATCCCGTGCAGGATTTAATGACCTACGCTGACCGGGATTGGTCAACCGGGAAAAGTTATGAACGGCTCGGTTTTAAGCGTGTAGGAACAACACTGCCACAGGAGTTCTGGCTGGATTTAAAAACGAATATCAGGCATTACCCACATCGACTTAAAAAGGATTTTTCGGGAGAATTCAGGGAAGTATATAATTCCGGTAATTACAAGTACATCAAGTTTTTAAGTTAATATGAGCGAGTTACAAACGCTTCAGCCCTTCGTTATTCTTGGGCCGACGGCTTCGGGTAAAACCCGTCTGGCGGTGCAGTTAGCGAAAGAATTTAATGGAGAGATTATAAGCGTCGATTCCCGGCAGGTATACCGGGATATGACGATTGGGACAGGGAAAGATCTGTCCGAATATGAAAATGTACCCTACCATTTAATTGACCTGGTTGACGCCGGTACCGCTTATAATCTAGCGGAATTTCAACGAGATTTTCGAGAAAAGTTTATTGAAATCAAGGATCGTCAAAAAAGACCCGTGTTGTGTGGAGGGACGGGTTTATACCTGGAAGCAGTGCTTAAAAACCATCAGTATACAACCATTCCGAATGACTTTAAGCTAAGAACGGAATTGGATACCCTGACGGATGCAGAATTACAAAGTCGCTTTTCTCGTCTGCATTCCGCGTTTCATGCGGTGGCAGATCTTTCTACGCGGAAACGAACGATACGAGCCATTGAAATTGCGGAATACCTGCAAAATAATGCGTTGGAAGCTCGCCCTGAACTAACGTTAAAACCTCTGGTGATAGGCTTAAATCCACCCGTTGAAATCCGTCGGGATCGTATTACCAAACGTTTACGGGAACGATTAGAAAACGGAATGATTGAAGAAGTAGAGGCTTTATTGAATCGCGGCATACCTGCGGACCGACTGATGTATTATGGTCTGGAATACAAGTTCATAACGGAATATCTGGAAGGAAAATGGACGTATGCGTTACTCTTTGAACGATTGAACGTAGCCATTCATCAGTACGCTAAACGGCAGATGACCTTCTTCCGAAAAATGGAACGGGATGGCTTAACTATGCATTGGCTGGAGGGTTCGCCTGACGAAAATCTAATGACTGCTCGAACGCTTATCAAAGAAAACGGCGAATGAACCTGAAATCATTCGCCGTTTTTTATAAAGGTAATGGTATCCAATTATTGCACTGGATTACTCAATAATCCATCGCTTTTAATAATGCTTTTCAGCTCTGCGTAAGGAATCATAATTTCCGTTGGACCTTCAGCGTATGACTTGATTTCCATCGCATTATAGCGGAATAATAAGCCCTCTTTCTGGATGCTGAAATTATCATTTAAAGCAAAGGCATTCCCCGTAAAAAAGTAACGATCTCCGTAGGCATCCCCGTCTTTTAATCCTTCCTGTTTACGGAAAATTTTCTCGGCTACCGTCGAAAGAGTCTTCTCGTAACCCGGCTTAAATAATTCGGAAAGATTAATCCGATGTCCGTTCGTAGTGAAGTTAGCGTATTGCGTAAACGTAACGGGATGAGCACCGCCGGAGTAATTGTAGCTGAAAATCGAAAGGACAGTCAACTGAGGCGTTTGTCGGATTACCTCAGTCTTTACTTCACTCGCCCAGGCTCCGCCTAAAATGGGTTCATTCGGAAAACGTTTCCGCTGATCGGTAATAAAGTCGTCGAAGCCTGCCACAAAGTCCTTCACGACGGTATTCGGGCGGGCTTTCTTCATTTCTTCCGTACTGCTCTCTCCGTCCAGGTAACCCGAGGCCGCCACACTGGCCCGAATAATGCTGTCGGTCAGAGCTTTGTTTCCTTCAAAAACCGGATACGTGAAGCTGGCTTTCGCACACAAAGAGTCGGGACGTACGCATAACTGACTTTGAACGGAATCGCCTTTGATTTCATAGGCGGGGGCGTCCGAACCTTTGGCAGAGGACTGTTCCGATTGTTTGGACTCACAGGACGCCAATAGAAGTAAGGCGGGGAATAAGAGGGTTACTTTCTTCATAGTGTTCATGAATGGGACTGAGAACGGCTTGAATGGGCAGAAGGATGACCAGAAAAGGCTCTAGTTACGTTTGGGGCTGTTTGTTGTTCAATAGAAATGGTGGTAAATGGATCGTTAACCGTAAGAAGGTCGTGCCATAAAGCCATTTCAGTACGTTTGGAGCTAACATTCGGAAGTAAGGTTAACCCTTGCCTTCGGTGAGGTGTGAAAGTAACCAGAACTTCCGAATTACCCAGCTCAAACGAATAATTATGACTTTTCGGCCCAGATTTGAGCCAGATTCACGATGACTTCCACGGCTTTTTCCATGTCCTGACGCGTTACCCATTCCTGACGGGAGTGAAAAGCGTGCTCGCCTGCAAAAATATTGGGGCAAGGCAAGCCCATGAAGGAAAGTCGGGAACCGTCGGTACCTCCGCGAATGCTCATTTGCTTCGCCACAATACCGCTGCGTTCAATAGCTTCCAGAGCATATTGAGCCACCTGTGGATGCTGATCGAGTACCTCTTTCATGTTCCGGTACTGCTCCATAACCTTGAAGTCAATGCTGGAATTTGGATAATGCGTTAATACCTGATTGGTAATCTCTTTCAGAAAGGCTTCCTTTTCGTGCAGGCCTGCTTCCGAAAAATCACGGATGATGAACTCCAGTTCGGCTTCTTCAACCGTTCCATTCATGAAAGTCGGATGAACAAAGCCTTCCATCGCTTCCGTCGTTTCGGGCGAAAGGCGATCTTTAGGTAAAGCAGCCAGAATGTCTCCGGCAATCTTGATGGCACTTTCCATGCGTCCTTTGGCAAAACCGGGGTGCTGACTAACTCCCTGAATGCGAAGGTGAACGGCGTCGGCAGAGAAGGTCTCGTCTTCCAGCGAACCCAGCGTTTCGCCGTCAATGGTATAGCCGAAGTGAGCACCGAGTTTCTCCAGATTTACGTGTTCTGTACCACGTCCTACTTCTTCATCAGGCGTGAAGAGGATCTTAATAACGCCGTGTTCAATTTCGGGATGCGTAATGAGGTAATGAACCGCATCCATAATTTCAGCCACACCGGCTTTGTTATCAGCTCCCAACAAAGTAGTTCCAGAGGCAGTAATCAAATCATTCCCAATCTGAGCGGCCAGGTCGGGGTGATCTTTCTGGCGAATCACCTGCGTGGGGTCATCGGGCAGAATCACATCGGAGCCATCGTAATTTTTGTGAACCAGGGGTTTGACACCGGCCCCGGAGCAGTCGGGCGAGGTATCCACGTGCGAACAGAAGCAGATCACCGGAATATTCGTTTTGCCGGAGGTAGCTGGTAACGTCGCATAGACGTACCCGAATGCATCCAGTTCAGCATCCGTAATACCCATTTCCAGAAGCTCCTGAACGAGTATTCGGCTTAAATCTTTCTGTTTTTCAGTAGAAGGAGAGGTTTTTGAATGCGGATCGGATTGCGTATCGACCTGAACATAACGTAAAAAGCGATCGGTGACGGTAAAATTATAATTCGCTGAAATCATTGATAGTCAATAGAATAAGGGATTTGTACAAAATTATATAGCAAATTAGCAAGTTTTTTTGCGGAATGGAGGCCGCTTTTTTACGTCATTCAAATTTATTTTTGTGCCGTGTGAAGGGTTTTTGTGTATTTTCGCTGTCATCAAAACGATGCCTCTCCTTAGCATGGCCATTGCCAAATAAATTTTTGCTTTATGTCTGATTTTGCAGAACTGTCCGTTGAAGGTAAAAAGTATCAACTTCCCATCGTAGTAGGGACGGAGGCTGAAAAAGCCCTCGATATTAACAAACTTCGCGATGAATCGGGATACATCACGATTGATTCTGGGTACAAAAACACTGGTGCTACGAAAAGTGCAATCACTTTTCTGGACGGTGAGAAGGGTATTCTGAACTACCGTGGCTATAGTATCGAAGATTTAGCAGCGAAAGCGACTTTCCTTGAAGTCGCTTATTTGCTTATTTATGGAGAGCTTCCCACTACTGAGCAATACGCTGAATTCGAAGGAGCGATTCGTCGCCACACGATCGTAAACGAAGGCGTACGTACGATCTTTGAAGGATTTCCCGTGAATTCGCACCCTATGGCGACGCTTTCCTCGCTGGTAAGCTCCCTGAGTGCCTTCTATCCAGACTCGTACGAAGGAAAAGACAATTCTGACCGTCATATCATTCGCTTACTGGCGAAGTTGCCTACAATTGCCAGCTGGAGCTATAAACGGGCGATGGGCCACCCGATGAACTATCCTAAAAATGATTTGGACTACTGTTCAAACTTTTTACACATGATGTTCTCGCTGCCCGTTGAGAAATACGAAGTCGATCCCGTGGTTGCTTCAGCCCTGAACACGCTGTTGATCCTCCACGCCGATCACGAACAAAACTGTTCGACTTCGACGGTACGTCTGGTCGGTTCTTCTCAAGCCAACCTGTACTCTTCGATTTCGGCGGGTATCAGTGCTCTCTGGGGGCCTCTGCACGGCGGTGCTAACCAGGAAGTAATCGAAATGCTCGAAGCGATCAAAGCCGACGGCGGAGACGTTAGCAAATACATTGATATGGCTAAAAACGCGAAAACAACGGGCTTCCGTTTGTTCGGTTTTGGTCACCGTGTGTACAAAAACTTCGATCCCCGGGCGAAAATCATTAAGAAAGCAGCCGACGAAGTACTGGCGAAACTGGGCGTGAATGATCCCGTTCTGGAAATCGCAAAAGGACTGGAAGAAGCTGCTTTGAACGACGAATACTTCGTTGCTCGCAAGTTATACCCCAACGTAGATTTCTATTCAGGTATCATCTATCGTGCTTTAGGCATCCCAACGAACATGTTTACCGTTATGTTCGCCATCGGACGTCTGCCCGGCTGGATTGCTCAGTGGAAAGAAATGCGTGCGGCGAAAGAACCTATTGGTCGTCCTCGTCAGATTTATACGGGTGCTACGCTTCGCGAATTCGTTCCTATCGAAAACCGATAGTCACCGAACTGCTATTCAAAAATGTGGGCTTGTTCCCACATTTTTTTTGCCTTTACTTTTTCATGGCTTTTATGGGAAAGGCTTCCTCGGTTCGGGGAGGCCTTCTTTGTTAGGTAGTGAGCGGAAAAGATGAATGTACCGTACTCAAAATATTAGAACGTTTCTTTCAAACCTGACCGAAGGATGTTTGGATTTGTTGTGAAATGGTAAATTGAAAGATCAGAATCTTTTGGAAGAGGAGAATGAAACGATTCATTAGGGGCTTCTGGAGGCAATAAAGAATGCTAAATTTTGACACCAGCCTCGGCCTAAATGCACTACCTTAGTGGCCTATCGTACTTCTGAAGCGTTTTCCAGGGATTGGAAGACGTGCTTCTAAAAACTAATGCATGCATGGAAGAGAAAAAAAATCTTCGCCGTCAGGATGCTTTGGATTACCACTCCAAAGGCCGTCCTGGAAAGATCGAAGTGGTTACTACGAAAGAAACAGCCACTCAACGCGACCTCTCACTAGCTTATTCGCCCGGTGTTGCAGAACCCTGTCTCGCTATTGCTCAAAATCCTGAAGACGTATATACATACACCGCCAAGGGTAACCTAGTAGCGGTCATTTCCAACGGTACGGCTGTACTGGGACTGGGAGATATTGGTCCAGAGGCGGGTAAGCCCGTTATGGAAGGCAAAGGTGTACTTTTCAAGATTTATTCAGACATCGACGTCTTTGATATTGAGCTGAATACAAAAAACGTCGATGAATTTGTTCGGACGGTAAAAATCCTTGAGCCGACCTTCGGCGGTGTGAACCTCGAAGATATTAAGGCTCCCGAGTGTTTCGAAATTGAAGATCGTCTGCGGAAGGAACTGAAGATTCCCGTCATGCACGATGACCAGCACGGAACGGCGATTATCTCCGGTGCTGCTCTGTTAAATGCTCTGGAAATCGTTGGAAAGAAAATCAGCGAGGTAAGATTCGTGATTAGTGGAGCCGGAGCGGCGGCCATTTCCTGTACAAAAATGTACGTGAATCTGGGAGCCCGTAAGGAAAACATCACGATGTTCGATAAAGACGGTACGATCTGTCTGGAACGCGATAACATCTTTGATATTCAGCGTGAATTTGCCGTAGAGAAATCCATTTCTATGGTAGATGCGGTCAAAGGTGCCGACGTTTTCATTGGATTAAGTGCGGCCAATGTCCTTTCGCAGGATATGGTGCGGAGCATGGGGGATAACCCCATCGTTTTTGCCATGGCTAACCCTTCGCCTGAAATCTCTTACGAAGACGCCACTGCGGCTCGTCCTGACATTATTATGGCGACGGGACGTAGTGATTACCCCAATCAGGTTAATAACGTATTAGGTTTCCCCTATATCTTCCGGGGAGCTCTCGACGTGCGGGCTACGGGCATTAATGAAGCCATGAAAATGGCCGCTACGTATGCTCTTGCCGAATTAACTAAAGAACCCGTCCCCGATATTGTAACGATTGCTTACAACGAGAAAAACCTGTCTTTTGGCCGGAATTATATCATTCCCAAGCCGATGGATCCTCGTTTATTAACCAAAGTAGCTCCCGCAGTAGCGAAAGCAGCGATGGAGTCAGGCTTAGCAACCCAGCCCATTGAAGACTGGGAAGCTTACGAGCAGGTATTAGCGAAACGCTTAGGTCAGGATAACCAATTGACCCGTGCCATCGTCAACAAGGCGAAAAAAGATCCTAAGAAAGTAGTTTTTGCCGATGCCGAAAGTCAGGCGGTATTGAAAGCTGTTCAGCAAGTATGGGACGAAGGCATTTGCGAGCCTATTTTATTGGGTAACCAGACTAAAATTCGCCAGCTCATCAAGGAAGACCGTCTGGAACTGGAAGGCATTCAGATTATTGATCCTCGTTCGGAGGAGGCCAAATCGCTGGCGGATGAATTTGCTTCGGCTTTCTACGAAAAACGCAAACGCCGGGGAATTAGTCCCGCTGATGCCCAGCAATTTATGCTTCGTCGGACGTATTTCGGTGCGATGATGGTAGAGACGGGCAAGGCCGACTGTCTGATCTCGGGTCTGACGCGTAACTACCCCGATACCATTCGTCCTTCCTTGCAGATCATTGGTCGCCGGGAAGGCATCAGTAAGGTGTGCGGTATGTACATCCTGTTAACGAAAAAAGGACCCTTATTCCTTTCTGATACGACGGTTAACTTCAATCCGACGGTTGAGGAACTCGTTGAGATCACGGAATTAACGGCGAATTCAGTAGAAAGCATGGGTGTTAAACCCAGAATCGCTCTGTTAACCTACTCTAACTTCGGTACGGCTGACGGTGAAGACGCTGAAAAAATGCGGAAAGCTACAGCCATCCTCCGTGGAAAGCATCCCGATTGGGTAGTAGAAGGCGAAATGCAGGCTCACCTGGCCTTTAATACCGATCTGGTGAAGCAACAGTATCCTTTCTCTGATTTAGCGGAAGAGGGAGCCAATGTGTTAATTTTCCCTAACCTGTCCGCCGCTAACATTGCCTATAACTTACTGAAAGAAGTAGGGGATCTGGAATACATCGGCCCTGTTCTTTTAGGATTGAAGAAACCCGTGCACGTATTGCAGTTGGGTAGTTCCGTTCGGGAGATCGTAAATATGGTGGCCATTGCAGTTACGCAGGCTCAGGAAATCCGGTAAAATACATTAGGAATCTCGTTGAAAGTTCCCGTCCGGTTTTTCCGTGGCGGGAATTTTTTATACATAAAAGTAAGTCTATTTCGCGAGCAAGAACTTGTAATGAAATGAGTATTTGTTTAAGTGTGTATTTTATTAAATAAGCAAATGATTATTTAAGTATAAGGGGATATGATTAAGTAATGATTTACGTAAATTATCAATTACTTATTTTAATAAAGCATTATTTAAGTAAATACACATTTGTAAAGAACAGTTAATCAGTGCCTTAAACCACCTTGATGTTATGAAAGATTTGTTTTCCCAGCAATCAGAAGCCTACGCCAAGTATCGGCCTACGTATCCACAGGAGTTATATGACTTCATTTTACAGCAGGTTCCCACGAAGGAAAAGGCATGGGATTGTGCTACGGGTAACGGACAAGTGGCCGTTAAACTGGCCGAATATTTCGAGCAGGTCAATGCGACAGATATTAGTGAAAGACAACTGAGTCAGGCAACCCCGGCTCAGAAGGTTCACTATGAAATCAGTCGTGCAGAAGAGACGCCCTTCCCGAATGATTACTTTGATTTAATAACCGTGGCTCAGGCTTTTCACTGGTTCGATTTTGAAGCATTTCACCAGGAAGCCAAACGGGTACTGAAACCTGAAGGTGTCATTGCGGTGTGGGGGTACGAGCTCTTAGAAATCTCCCCAGACATTGATCCCCTGATTCTGGAATTTTATGAAAATGTTGTCGGCCCTTATTGGGCACCCGAGCGGCATCATATAAAAGAGAAGTATAGCCGGATTTCCTTTCCTTACCGCGAAATTCAGGCTCCGGATTTTGAAATGGTAAAAGACTGGACGCTAGAAGATCTGGCGGGCTATTTCAGCTCCTGGTCGAGTGTGCAGGGATACAAGGAAGCCAACGAAGGCGAAGACCCCGTGCCGGAGTTAATCAAGCAAATCAGTCCGCTTTGGGATGTGGATACGCGACAAGAGGTAATCTTCCCGGTTTTTCTGCGGATTGGGATTAATAATCTATAGCCTGATGGTTCAATAGTTCTTCGGTCAGAATCATACACAACCCAACAAAAAATCCCCGAAATTGCTTCGGGGATTTTGTATTTTTCTAAGAGCCTGCTTGAGTTATTTATCTACCGCTGCCAGCGTGGCCCGGCCCGCTTTTTCGCTGGCAGCAATGACTCGCTTCCCTTCCAGCGAAAAAAGCTGGTAGCGGTAGGGATGGAGTGATTTTAGACAATCTTCAATTGCTTTTTGTATGAATAATCAGTTAGAACTATTGCTAATGACGGGACTCATGTCAGGAAGTAAGTTTGAATTAGCACTAAATCAATGCTGCCAGCGGCGGTAATATTACTTGATCTTAAAAAAACATAGCTTCTGAAGCTTTCACCGATTAAGAATGGAAAGGCTAATACATTTTTAAGAAGCGAGAAATTACGAAGCATACACCATCGGTCATTTCTCCACCGCTGCCAGCAAAAAAGCTGACAGCGGCAGTCCAAAAGTATCTCCCACGAGAGGCAGTACTTATTTCTTCGTCGCTTCCAGCGTGGCCCGGCCAGCTTTTTCGCTGGCAGCATAAGCTGGAAATCGGTCAATTCATTACTACTAGCAAAAAGCGGCAGGCAAGTAGTGACTTTAGGCAATCTTTAATTACTTGATCGCATTAAATTCAGCTTCAGTAATCGTTAAGACTGTTCCGTGACGAATGCCTTTGGGAAATTTCACCTGGTCAGACACATCTTCCCAGTGTTCCATGTCCTTCGAACGGAGGGCACCGTACGTATGGTCGATGTATTTGTCGAAATACACGTAGACGTAATCGCCAATTTCTACCGCCGTTGGGCCTTCTGCCCAGTACTTACCCGTAATCGGAGCCGAAACCTCAACGGGATAAGGCCCTTCCGCTTTCCTTGACTTGGTAATCCGTATGTTTTTTTCCGCTGGTTTCGGATTCTCGTTTTTCACGAACATGTAATACCATTTTCCTTTTTTCAGCAAGCTTGCGTCAATGGCACTGAAGCTGGGATTAAAGAATAGCTTCGTTTTGCTGAATTTTTTGAAGTCTTTGGTCGTGACGTAATAGATGCGGTGGTTTAGTCCTTTTTCGTGTTCAGAATCGGCTATGTCCGCATGTCTTCCCGGAATGGTTGTAGCCCAGAAGATGAGGTACTGCTTTTGCTGATCGTCGTAGAAGACTTCGGGGGCCCAACTGTTCTTAGCGGTGGGTTCATGCTCCATGACCGGAATAGCTTGTTGAGGTGACCAGTTTTTTAAATCTTTGGAAGAACTATAGCCAATAATCTGATCGTGCCAGCCGGACGTCCAGACCATGTGAAATTGCCCATCAGCTCCCCGAATGATACAAGGGTCCCGCATGAGCTTGTCTTTGCCTACTTCAGGGCTGAGGTAAGAAGCTCCCTGACGCAAGGCCGACCAGTGAAGACCATCGGTACTGGAGGCATAATGTAAACCGTCCTGACCGTTATCCGTGAAGTAAGAAAACAGATACACCTGTTTCTGAGCCGAACAAATCAGGCTCGCCAGAAAAAAGACTGGGAATAAGAATTTACGCATGAAAAGAAGGAAAAAAAATTAGACTCGACAAGTTATCGGTTTTCAATAAAAATAGGTGATGAGTAATTACTGAAATAATCAAATACTGATTTACTATAAAGATCATTTAAGTAATTGAGTATTTACTAGTGTCTGATTGTTAGTGCATTAATCGCATATGGAAAGAATGAATTTACTACATAGACCTCAAATTAAGTTATTGAAAAACTTTACCCGAAGCGATCTGGAAGGAGCTGCCTTACCCACCCTTGGGGTATTTGTAGGGCTGGTATTAGCTCAGATTTCTTACTTTGGTCCCTTCGCCGGATTCATGGTAATGGTGATGCAATGCCTCATGAGCGTCCGGGCTAAGGGTTCGTACAGGGAGCGTCTGCAAATGCTGGCTTACGTTTTGCTCATCCTGATCGGGACGACGGCCTGGGGAATCTTCAGCTCTTTTCATACCATCAATGTCGTCTTCGGCGTGCTCTTATTATCCGTAGCTTTGACGTACTGGCGACATTTCTTTCCAGAGGACTGGAGGAGTATCAATGCCCCCGCATCGGCCTTGTATTTCGTAACCCTGGCGACGAAAGCGGATGAAAAAGCATTATTGGCGGTCTTATTCAGTGGAATTCTGGGCATCGGCCTGCAAGCGTTTCTCTGGTTTGTATACCCCCAGGCTTTTGATAAAAAGTCTCCCGTCATGCGACTGAAAAGTCGCCGGGCCCGGAAACGCCCTCGGGCCAACCCGGTCGATCTGACGCTGATTTCTTCAGTAAAGCCTGATCTCTGGCGTTACACCTTTCGGCTGATGTTTCTGTTGATATTAAGTGTCTGGATTGTGAATTATACGCATTCACTGCACGCGTACTGGATTCCGTTAACGGTGGTAATCGTGTTACAGGATAACCATCTGGATACGCTCAAGCGAGTAGGTGGGAGAGTGCTGGGCACCTTTATCGGGAGCATCATCGGGAGCTTCCTATTGGCCCTTCACCCAGATCCGCTACTAGGGATGCCTTTACTCATCCTCTGTATGTTTACCTTTCTGCTGATTGTCAAGCATAATTATCCAATAGCCTGTATTTTCCTGACGATTTATATTATTCTGTTGATTGGCCGACAATCGACGAACACGTTTCAGGTTGGCGTGGAGCGAACGCTGTTTACATTAGCGGGCGGGTTACTGGTATTTTTAAGCTCGTATGTGTTGTTCTGGCAACGCAAAAAACAACAAAGTGTCAGCTAAAGCTCTGGAACTTTACCGGATGCAATTGCCGTTGAATTATCTTTGTGAAAAGATTATAACGAGATATGTCAGAAGTGCTTATTGCTCCCCAGCCTGTTCAATTACCTGTGATGGAATCCTTTTATACGCTTCAGGGCGAGGGATATCATAACGGAAAAGCCGCTTACTTCATCCGCCTAGGTGGCTGTGAGGTAGGCTGCCACTGGTGTGATGTGAAGGAAAGCTGGGATGCCAGCCTGCATCCTCAATTTACGATTGAAGCCATTGTGAAAGGAGCCCTTCAGCATCCAGGACGATTGGCAGTAATTACGGGTGGAGAGCCCTTAATGCACGATTTAACGGATTTGACAGCGGCCTTACAGCAAGTCGGTTTTCAGACCAATATTGAAACCTCCGGCGTATATGCGGTGTCGGGAAGTTGGGACTGGATTTGTTTTTCACCCAAGAAATTCAAGGAGCCGCATCCAGACATTTATTCGAAAGCGAATGAATTGAAGGTAATTATCTATAATAAGTCCGATTTTGAGTTTGCGGAAGAACACGCAGCGAAGTTACAGACTGACTGTCAGCTTCTGTTACAGCCGGAATGGAGCAGGCATGAAATGATGCTTCCCCAAATCATTGCGTACGTAAAAGACAATCCGAAGTGGCGGGTTTCGTTACAAACGCATAAATACATGAATATACCCTAAGCCGTATGTTTGAAAAAGGTACCTTAGTTCGGAATTTTTTTACGGAGCCCATGCAGGCCCGAAGATGTTTCAAAGCAGCCGCAGTGCTGGCCCTGTTCACGCTGGGGTACCAAACTTCATTTGCTCAGGACAAAAGAGCCCGGGATGCTTACGAGAAAGGGCAAAAGGCCTTGTCTAATCGGGATATGGGGGCGGCTCGCAAGGAATTTCAGAAGGCCGTCGAGCGGGACGAAAATTATGGCGAGGCTTATTTCAGACTGGCTCAGCTTTTCGAATATGACCGGAATCTGGAAGAATCGGCGAAGTATTACCAGAAAGCCGTTACGCTCAAGCCTGACTCGCCGGAAGTGCAGCCTGCCTTTTTATGGCTAGGGGCTTATTACCTGAAAACCGGGAACTACGCTCAGGCAGCTCCATTGCTGGAGAAATACCTGGAGGTGCAGAAATCCATTACCAAGCCGAGTCCGATTCTGAAAATAAGTCTGAAGCGTGCTCAGCGAATGCTGGATGTCTGCCGCTTCTCTCAGGAGGCAGTCAAACACCCGCTTACCGTACAGGTCAAAAAGCTCCCCGACGTTATTAATGCTTTTGATTCTCAGTATTTCCCAGTCTTAACTGCCGATCGGCAACACCTTTTCTTTACCGGAATTGAACAACCCAATGGGGATGAAAATCTCTACATTTCTTCGTATACCGAAGAACTCGGCTGGACGAAGCCTAGGGCGGTTTCCGGGATGATTAATACCGATGAAAACGAAGGAACTTCCAGCATTTCAGCGGATGGCCGGACGCTAGTCTTTACCGTTTGCCAGAGTCGCCTGCGTCGGGGATATGGGAATTGTGATTTATACATTACCTATCGAAATGGCGATCAATGGACGGAACCCGAAAACCTGGGGCCGCAGATTAACTCCGCTGCCTGGGAGTCTCAACCTACCTTATCGCCCGATGGACGGGTCATCTTCTTCGTTTCCGATCGTCCCGGGGGCCTAGGCAAGCGAGATATCTGGATGAGTAAAAAGGATTCACTCGGTCGCTGGATGCCTTCGGTTAATGCCGGGCCGGCTATTAATACCACCGAAGATGAAGTGTCTCCCTTCCTGCATGCCAATGGTACATCGCTGTTTTTTGCTTCCGATGGATACACGGGCCTGGGGGGATTTGATCTCTGGTTAACCGAATTTGACGGGAAAACTTTTTCAAAACCCGAAAATCTGGGGTATCCGCTGAACAATCATGAAGATCAGGTGGCTCTTTACATCACAGCCGATGGTCGGAAGGGCTATTATTCCCAGGAGGATCGCATCGAGACGGATCATCGGCAGTCGCGTTTATGGGAGCTAGATGTCCCTGAAACGTTGGCCTCCCGTTTCAAGCGGGCTCATGTGCTCAAGGGATCCATCGTCGATGCAACTACCAAGAAACCTTTGGTAGCGGCTCTGGAAGTGATAAATCTGAAAACCAAAGAAAAAGAAGCCGTTCTCCGTAGCGATAACCGCACGGGGGAATATGCCGTGGTTTTAACCTCAGGAAACGAATACGCCGTCTTTGTGAATCGTCCGGGGTACTTGTATAAGAGTCTTTCCTTTGATTTTTCGGGAACCAGTGCGGATAAAGTGTTGAATATCGCTCTGGAAGCCATCCGAAAAGATCAGCACGAAATCCTCAAAAATGTCTTTTTCGATTCGGGTAAATGGGAAATCAAGGAAAAGTCACAGGCAGAGCTGGAGAAGCTCGTAAAACTGCTGAACGAAAATCCGTCCGTCTCTATCGAAATCTCAGGCCATACCGATGACATAGGAGAAGACAAAAATAACAAAGAGTTATCCCTGAAACGGGCCCGTTCCGTAACGGATTACCTGACCAGTCAGGGGATCTCCGCCCACCGTATCAAAGCCGTAGGCTACGGAGAAACGCAACCCGTAGTCTCCAACACCGACGAAGAAAGCCGGGCACTCAATCGGCGGATTGAGGTGAAAATACTTTAGCGTTGGGAGTGGAGGGTTTAGTGTTTTGAGTTAATACTGGTTCAAAATTTTCCTCGGGCTGTCAATAACTAGGGAATTATTCCGAGATGTAGTTTAGGGCCGATACTCAGATAAAGGCATTTAAGTAGGGGAGATTTCTGACAAAACTCTAAATCCCAAACGCAAAACTCCCAATGCTACACTCTGATTTTCAGTAAGTCTCAAAAAAATCTTGCCTTTCCGGCATGAATTGGCAATTTTTGTGTTAGCAACGTTGTTGCAAAGGAAGTATCATTTCCCATTTTTTATGTCAGCAGAACATATCCATTGCCTAATTATCGGCTCAGGCCCTGCGGGGTACACAGCCGCTATCTACGCCTCACGTGCGGGACTTAATCCCGTTTTATATACAGGTCCTCAACCCGGTGGTCAGTTGACTACTACTACGGAAGTCGATAACTTTCCTGGCTACCCCGAAGGTGTAACGGGTCCTGAAATGATGCAGGATCTGGAGAAACAGGCTCGTCGTTTCGGCACGGAAATCCGTTACGGCTTAGCTACCAAAGTTGATTTCTCGGACCCAACCTCCAAGAAAGTATGGATTGATGAAACGCACGAAATCTGTGCTGATGCCATCATCATCTCTACGGGAGCGTCTGCCAAATGGCTGGGTTTAGCCGGTGAAGATATCTACAATGGTCGCGGCGTTTCGGCCTGTGCTGTTTGTGATGGGTTCTTCTATCGGGGTCAGGAAGTAGTGGTTGTCGGTGGGGGTGATACCGCTGCTGAAGAGGCAAGCTATCTCGCCAAATTATGCAAGAAGGTATACCTGCTGGTGCGTCGGGATGAGTTACGTGCTTCGCAGATCATGCAGACCCGCGTAAAATCATTACCTAACCTCGAAATCCTGTGGAACACCGAAACGGAAGAGTTATTAGGTGATGAAACGGGATTAACAGGGGCTCGGGTGAAAAACGTAATTACGGGAGAAACGCAGGATTTATGCGTAACGGGCTTCTTCGTAGCGATTGGACACAAGCCTAACACCGATATTTTCAAGGATTATATCACCATGGATACTACAGGATACATTAAAACCGTTCCCGGTAGTAGCAGAACGAATGTAGCAGGCGTATTTGCCTGTGGTGATGCTCAGGATAATGTATACCGTCAGGCGATCACGGCAGCAGGTACGGGATGTATGGCTGCTCTGGACGCTGAACGCTGGCTGGCTGAAATGGAAGCCCCAGTGGTCATTACTCCAGAAATTTTGGAAAATTAATTGAACATAACTCCCTTACCGTACTCTAACGGAATAGAAGCGGGGCTTTCGGAGCCAAACCCTCCTGAAAAGCTCCGCTTCTTTTTGGGATGGACATATCGATCCATTCAATACGTCTGAATGGATACTTTTTAGGTGTACTGAAACACATGATGAAATTAGTAACCGCTCTTTTTTTCTGTAGCATCTGCGTGTTCGCCACCACGGAAAGCTTTGCTCAACAGGAAAAAGGTCTGTTTAAAAAGGCCCCCAGTATTAAGCCTAAGTCGACAGATAAGAAAAAAGTGAATGAGTTTGAGCTTCAGCAGGAAGCTACGCCGAGTCTTCGCTTTTCGGAACAGTTTGAACCCAAGAAAGCCGTAAACCCCGTGACCAGTAATATGGACACCACGCGGGTAGACGATAAAACGGAGAAAATTCCGACGGAAACCGAAGATCAGGTCTATGATGATTCTTCCGGGGTTTGGGTAACGACCCACCGCTACTTCTCCATCTGGGATCCCAATACCATTGATCCCTATAACATCAATCCACTGGATTTCGACGAACCTATCGATCTACTCCTATATGATGAGGCCAAAAGCCAACTCTGGTCGGCACCGCTCCAAAAAGGCGTGTTAACCTCCCAGTTTGGCCGTCGTTGGGGCCGCTGGCATACGGGAGCTGATCTTGATCTGGATACCGGAGAGGATGTGTTTGCCGCTTTCGATGGGCAGGTTAGGGTAGTCAGTTTTGATGGAGGCGGGTACGGTCGTTATATCGTTATCCGACATTATAACGGTTTAGAAACGTTATATGGCCACTTATCAGCTCAATTGGTTCAATCAGGGCAGTTCGTTAAGGCCGGGGAAAAAATTGGTCTGGGGGGAAGCACGGGCCGGAGTACGGGACCGCACTTGCACTACGAAGTACGCTACGAGGGTAATCCCTTTAATCCGCTGGAGATTTATAAATTCCCCGAAAATGTAATCAAATCCGATCATTACCTGCTCACTTCCAAGGTGTGGGACCACCTGCGGGGCGGCGGAAGCAACCGCGTTCAGTATGAATATAACACGGGGGAGAAATCGAAACAACACCGTCAGATTCGATGGTATCGCGTTCGGAAAGGAGACACCTTATCCGAAATCGCTCACCGTTCCGGCATCACCATTACCCAACTGAAACGTCTGAATGGGTTGCGTAACAGTAACCTGAGTATTGGTAAAAAACTCCGGGTAAAATAAGGAATGAGTATACGCTAACCACCGCAGGCTGCATCGTCTGCGGTGGTTACTCGTTTTATTTGCTTCCTCATTAAACCCAGCCTTCGTAAATCCGTTCTTATTGGCTCAATTATTAGTAAGAGACAGGCACAGCCTGCCTCCTTATTTGTTACCTGGTATTCATGTCTTATTCCCACTATTTATGTACCGCCGTTTTCTTTCTAGCTACTTACTTCGCTACAACGCCCGTCCAGGCTCAGGAACGGGGTGTTTTTAAGAATACCCCCACCATCAAAAGTAAGATTCCTCCCAAGCCGGTAACGAAAAAATCGACGCTGGAAGAAGATCCCGTATTACTCTTACGGTCCTACGAGCAATTTGAGCCATTGAAGTTACCTAATCCGTTCGTACGCAGTGCAGTTGATACCATGCATGCGTCTCAGCTGGAAACGGATCAGTTTATTGTAGAAACTTTTCAGGAAATTCGTCCTTATAATTCTGACACCTGGGCAAAAGTAAGTGAGCACTTTAGAGTGTGGGACGAGCACCATGTAAATCCCTATGGCTACGACATACGGAACTTTGACGAGTCAATTAACATTCAACTCTATGACACCACTCGTCAGCAGTATTGGTCGGCACCGCTTGAGAAAGGACAACCTACGTCGATTTTCGGCTGGCGGAAAATTCGCTGGCACAAAGGCGTGGATTTGAATCTAAATACGGGCGATCAGGTTCGGGCCGCTTTTGATGGCCAGGTTCGGGTGGTAAGCTTCGAAGGCCGGGGATTTGGTCGTTACATCGTCGTCCGGCATTACAATGGGCTGGAAACGGTTTATGGGCATTTATCCAAACAATTGGTGAAGCCCAAACAGCAGGTAAAAGCGGGCGAACTGATTGGGTTAGGTGGAAGCACGGGTCGAAGTAGTGGGCCACACCTTCATTTCGAGTTGCGGTACGAAGGTCATCCCTTTAACCCACTGGAGATTTTTGCCTTTCCTGAGAATGTGATACGCTTTAGCCAGTACATCCTCACGCCTAAAGTGTTTGCTTACGTGACCGGGCGTAAGTTTGAAGAAACCAAGAACGAGCCGGAAGGAGATGCTGACGAAGCGGAAGAAGAAGTAGAATACCGGGAAACCGATTGGTATACCGTACGGAAAG
Organism: Siphonobacter sp. SORGH_AS_1065; assembly: GCF_030818595.1. Taxonomy (NCBI): domain Bacteria; kingdom Pseudomonadati; phylum Bacteroidota; class Cytophagia; order Cytophagales; family Cytophagaceae; genus Siphonobacter; species Siphonobacter sp. SORGH_AS_1065. The sequence continues at coordinate 4,062,782 of NZ_JAUTAM010000004.1, read as the reverse complement.
GGGATACTCTGGATGAAATATCACGTCGTTCGGGTATATCCATTGGCCGGATTAAAGAGTTAAATGGATTACGCACAAGCCGATTACAAATTGGACAAAAATTACGCATACGCTAATGAAATTAGACATACTGGTTCTGGCTGCTCATCCCGATGACGCGGAGATGTCCTGCGGAGGTACCATGGCTGCCGCAGTTGCTCAGGGGAAGAAAGTAGGAATTGTAGATTTTACCCGTGGAGAATTAGGAACCAGAGGAACGCCGGAGTTACGTCTTCAGGAAGCTGCCAACGCTGCCGAAATTCTGGGTCTCTCGGCTCGCGAAAACCTGGGCTTCCGGGATGGCTTTTTTGTAAACGATGAAGCCCATCAGTTGAAGGTCGTAGAAGTGATTCGTCGCTACCAGCCGGATTTATTAATTGCCAATGCCATTGATGATCGTCACCCGGATCACGGAAAAGGGGCTGCTCTGGCGGAATCGGCTAACTTCCTGAGTGGCCTCCGTCGCATTGAAACCTTCGAGCCAGATGGCACCCCGCAGTTACCCTGGCGACCCAAACAGGTGTTTCATTACATCCAGGATCGTTACATCAAGCCCGATGTGGTTGTTGACATTTCAGAGTTTTGGGAGAAGAAACTCGAAAGTGTGAAAGCCTATCGCAGTCAGTTCTACGACCCCGAGAACACCGAACCGGCCTCGTATATTTCCAGTAAAGAGTTCTTCGATTTTCTGGTATCACGCTGGCGGGAAGCGGGCCATCAGATCGGTGCTGAATTCGGAGAAGGATTCACCAATTACCGACAAATCGGAACGAAAGATCTCTTCGCATTACTGTAAATAAAAAGTCCTCATTTTCTATGATTCTGAAAATGAGGACTTTTTATTTGAGTAAATACGTAAAACAGTAATTGCTAGAATACGTAACTACTGTTTTACGTATTTACTTATCTTGAAAATACAACCGAAGTCATGGTTAAGGAGCCACCTACGGCCTTATCATTGAAAAACTGTACCTGATCTTTCTCGCTTTGTAAACCCAGGGTATACAGCAGCGGGTAATAATGATCGGGCGTTGGAATGGCGAGAGAAGCCGCTGGTCCCAGCTTCTCGTAATGAATGAGGTTCTGGTGTGTGTGCTCCAGAATGTTCTTCTTGAACGCCTCGTTCATGGACAGTGTCCAGTCATACCCATATTCGGGTTTATGCATGTGTTCCCAGGCAATCATCCGCAGGTTATGAACCATGTTGCCACTTCCCATAATTAATACCCCCTTTTTACGAAGAGCCGCCAGTTCTTTGGCTAAGGCATAATGATAGGATGCGGGTTTATTATAGTCAATGCTCAACTGTAAAACCGGAATATTCGCTTCGGGATACATATGGCGAACCACCGTCCAGGAACCGTGATCCAGCCCCCAGTCGTGATCTAAACCAACGTCGGTACTGGTAATAAGCTGTCTGGTTTCTAAAGCAACGGACAAACTTCCGGGAACGGGATATTCAACTTCATGCAACTCCTGAGGAAAACCGCGAAAATCGTGGATGGTCTTGGGGTGATCCATGGCGGTTACGTGGGTACCCCGCGTAAGCCAGTGAGCCGATACAACCAGCACGGCAACGGGTTGAGGTAACTGTTTACCCAGTTCCCGCCAGGATTGGCTGAAGGTGTTATCTTCAATGCCGTTCATGGGCGAACCATGTCCCACAAACAGGACGGGCATTTCGTGCGTCTGTTTGTAGGTATCTGTTATTTTTTTTAGTGCCTGTAAATCCATGTTAATAGATGATAAACGAAGGATGATCTTCTGATTTCACACTATTGAATTATAATGTTAATACATTATATGTACTAACATACAAAAATAATAATTAATTCCTGTTAAGAATCATTAGTTTTGAAGATCATTCAGCCGGAAGCATTTAATGAGGTTACTGACGATTCAGTAACGAATCTATGAAAATTGGAATTGAAGCTCAACGCATTTTTGATCCCCAAAGACACAGCTCTGATTACGTAGCCATTAACCTGATCCAAGCCTTGCAAAAGCTCGATCAGCGAAATGAATACTTTATTTTTGCCCGTCCCGGCGAAGATCGGAGCAGTATGCAGGAAGCCTCCAATTTTCACGTCATCGAAATTCCGGGTTATAATTACCTTCACTGGGAACAGGTGCAGTTACCCCGGTACATGCGTCGCTTTAAAATTCACGTCTTGCACAGTACGGCTAATACGGCCCCGGTACGCCGTGAGGTGCCTCTGGTGCTAAATCTGCACCACATTAACTTCATGGATACGCACGACCGGACAAAAGCGGAAACGCGGTATCAGCAATTGAGTAATCGATACCGTCGCTGGATTGTTCCCCGGGTGGTCGATCAGGCAGAGTTAGTGATTACCGTTTCCGAGGAAGAAAAACAGCGAATTCTGAATCGTTTTCCGAAAGTGCAGGCAAATCGGGTGCAGGTAGTGTATAACGGTGTAAGCGAGGCGTATCATCAGGCCCATGAAGCGAATCAGGTTGCGGTACAGAAGCGTTATTCCCTGCCAGATCAGTACGTATTGCATTTCGGAAGCTCCGAGGCCCGGAAAAATACCCAGCGGGTAATTGAGGCTTTCGCCAGAGTAGCAGAGCGAGCGGATCAACTATGCCTGGTGATTACCAACGTTTCAAATGCTTTTGTAGAAAATAGCCTGGCTCACATACATAAATCTGAGTTGCGGAACCGTATTCGTATTCTGGAAACGGTGAAGCAGAGCGATTTACCCGGACTATATCTGGGAGCAAAGGTTTTTATTTATCCTTCTACCCGGGAAAGTTTTATAAATCCGCTGCTGGAAGCCATGGCCGTGGGCGTACCCGTAATCACCTCTGACTTACCCGTTATGCACGAAATTGCCGGGCAGTCCGTCACGTGTATTGAGCCAACGGATGTATCTCTATTAGCAGAATCGATTCTTACGCTTTATACGGATCAGGCCCGGAGTAGCCGATTAGTGGAAGAAGCGAAACAGATTGCTCAGGATTTTACCTGGGAGCGAACCGCCCGACAAATGATTCAGATTTACGAATCCTTTAAATAGAAGGTTTCAGGATTGATTGACTATCTATAAATCACCCCTGAAACCTTCAGCTCTTCTCAACTTATTAAGGAGCTAATCGCTCAATTTGCCATTGGTTATCCGTAAATGTGTACAACAGCCGATCGTGTAAACGGGAAGGGCGGCCCTGCCAGAACTCCATGCGTTGAGGAATGAGTCTATACCCACCCCAGTGAGCGGGTCGAGGGACAGGCTGATTCATGAATTGCTCCTGAAAACGCTTTTCGTTTTCTTCCAGCGTTTCACGGTTCGTAATAACCTGACTTTGGGGGGATGACCAAGCTCCAATCTGGCTGCTTCTGGGTCTGACGGCGAAGTAGGCGTCCGAGTCTTCCTCGGTAACTTTTTCCACTTTTCCTTCAATTCTAACCTGGCGTTCCAGTTCCACCCAGAAAAATGTCAGGGCTGCCTGTGGATGGTCGGCTAACTCATGGCCTTTTTTGCTTTCGTAGTTCGTATACCACACAAATCCCTGTTCGTCCACGGTTTTTAATAACACAATACGACCGGAAGGCTGGCCTGAGGCCGAGACCGTTGCCAAGTGCATGGCGTTGGGTTCGGGCACTTGAGAAACGGTTGCTTCCTGAAACCAGATGCGAAACTGATCTATGGGGTTCGACAAGACCGAAGAGACATCCAGATTGCCTTTGGTATAGTTTTCCCGGAGAGCGGATAAATCAAGCATAGGTGATGATGGCATGGCTTTCATACAAATTTAACATGGACAAAAGAAAGGACTAAGTCGTGATTACGAGCATGTTTTTCTAAATTTCATCTAAAAAACGGATTCAATTGCAGCGGAATCTACGAAGTGGTACAGTGCGTGCCGAATTTATTCTATTTTTGCCATTCCAATTCAATGGGTAAAGGATTTCAAAATGATTGACGACAACCAACTGACCCCTGAAGAGCAATCGACGGATTCGACAGCAGGACAGAACGCACCGCAAGGGCTGCCTACACAGGAAACGACATCACACGCTGGCACTGAAGATCAACCAACGACACCGGCTGAATCAGCAGAGACTTCTGCTGAGGGAACTCCCGTGTCGGAAGAGGTAGCACCGGCACAACCATCGGTGACGACCGAATGGGAATCCACGCCAGAAGTAGTCGCTGAGGCTGCACCTGAAGTGGCGGATCCTTCACTGCCCACTTCCGAATCTGATGAATCAGTGGTTGATTCGTCGGCGGATGAAGTCGAGGCCAGTGACCACACGCACACTGATTATACGCAATGGTCGAAACAGGATCTGGTAACGTTACTGGAGACCACGTTCATTGCTGTAAAAGAAGGAACTGCCGATCTGAAAGCTACCGACGCAATTCTGAAAGAAACCAAGCCCGTTTTCGAGCATATCAAAGCGGGTGAACGTCAGGAAGCTCTGCAACGTTTTATTGAGGAAGGTGGCGATGAAGAGGGGTTTGCGTACAAAGCCGATGCACTGACTCAAAAATTCGACCAGTTATACGGTCAGATTCGCGGGGAACGTGTTCGTCATTTCCAACAGGCGGAGAAAGCCCGTGAAGATAACTTCACGAAAAAGACGGAATTGCTGAATAAACTTCGTGAGCTCGTAGAAAACGAAGAAAAAAGCGGAGCTGGCGAGAAAAGCTGGGATACGTTCAAGCAAATTCAGACTGACTGGAAATCAGCAGGCAATGTATCTTCGGCTCATAACAACACGCTTTGGCAGACGTATCACGCTCTGGTAGACCGTTATTTCAACAATCGGAATATTTATTTCGAATTGAAAGAGCTGGATCGCAAGCGGAATATGCAGGCTAAAATTGAACTGATCGAGCGAGTGGAGAAAACTGCGGCGGCGGTTCAGGCTGGAGAAGAAGTGAGCGGAAAAATGCTTGATGATGCCAACGAGTTGTTTGAAGAATTCAAACACATTGGCCCAGCTCCCAAAGAAGTAAACGAAGAACTCTGGCGGAGATTCAAAGCTACCCTGGACACGCTTTACAGCAAAAAGCGGGAACAAAACGAAGCTTTGAAAACGCAGTCGGAGGAAATCTATAAATTAAAAGAAGACATTGCTTCACTGGTAGCCACATTCACGACCTTCCAGTCGAATTCCATTAATGAGTGGAATGATAAAACGAAGGCTATTCTGGCGATTCAGGATCAATGGAATGCGGTAAAAGGTCCCATGCCTCGTGATAAAGGTCGGGAAATGAGCCAGAAGTTCTGGGGAGACATTAAAACGTTTTTCCGTAACAAAGGCGAATTCTTCCGTCAGCTGGAAGCCAAGCGGGATGAGAATCTCCGTCAGAAAACGGCCCTTTGCGAACAGGTGGAGGCTTTGCTGGAAAGCGGACAGGACTCGGCAGAGACTACGCAAACGGTTATCGAACTGCAACGCCGCTGGAAATCCATTGGTCACGTTCCCGAGAAAATGCGGGATAAGATCTTTGATCGTTTCAAGAAAGCCTGTGATGCCTTCTTTGAACGCAAGCGAGATAAAAACGCCGGTATCGAGAAAGAATTTGAAGCAAACCTGGCTCAGAAAAAAGCCCTTTGCGATCAGATTGAACAGGAGGCGAAGTCGGGAGATACCGATGTGGATCGACTGAACGCATTCAAAACCCAGTGGGCAGCCATCGGATTTGTGCCACGCAAAGAAATTCAGCCCATTCAGCAACGCTACATCAAGGCTATTAATAGCTACGTAGCAGCGATGGGTAAACTAAGTGCTCACGAAAAAGAGCAATTAGTGCTGGAAAGCGAGGTAGAATTAGTGAAGCAGGAACGCGGTCGTGGCGGTCAGGTAGATCTGCGTGGAAAGGAAAACGACATTCGTCGCAAGATTCGCACGCTGGAAGACGAAATTGCTCAAATGGAAAACAACCTGGCATTCTTCGCGAATTCTAAAAACGCGGAGAAAATCCGTCTTGACTTCGAAAAACGGATCGAACGTTCTCGTAAAGATCTGGAACAACTGCAACATCAGCTGCGTGTCGTTCGGGAAGCCGAAGATTAATAGAAGATTGACTTTCATTAGTAACAAAAATACCCATCTTACTCAGATGGGTATTTTTGTTAAAATCCGTTTTGATAACCAGATTATTAGAAAATATCTTCAAAAAAAATAAAAGACGGTCTTGACAAAGGGTCGTAAAAATACTAGTTTTGCGGAACGTTTGAGGGAAATGAAATACCCGCAAGCAACATAAGCCTCCTTAGCTCAGCTGGTAGAGCAACTGACTTGTAATCAGTAGGTCATTGGTTCGATCCCGATAGGGGGCTCTTAAAAGCACTTAACTACCTAGTTAAGTGCTTTTTTGTTTGGGGCATTTTTTAGTATAACTCCCCCAAAAAAGGATATAAGATCGTAATCCATTCTTTGCCTAAAAGGCATAGTTGAGGTTACCGCCTATCATCACATTATCCAGGCCGTGGTTGGGCGGGAAAAGGCCTAAATTAGACATATGCCTTAGTCCGGCTTTTATTTCCATTCCTAAGGCCCCTGCAATGGGGAAGTGAAAGCCGAAACGAAAGTTATTATTAAAGATAAAGCCATTGTTTTGTCGAACAGGGGCCCGATCAATGTAATGGGGTCCGCTACTGATGGAAGCAAATAAAAACACGCGTTGATGGTCCTTACCAGGGTATACGCGAATCTTAAGTCCGGCGTTAATTCCTGCTTCCCAGCTCGAACGGTTTTCCTTGAACTTCCAGTCGTGAAAATCAGTTGTATTGTATTGAGGGATGACCAGAAAATGCAAAGAAACCTGCTCGTCTGAATTACGTGTGACCGCCCTTTCGAGTTCTACCTGATGTGTAGTAACTACGTAACTATAATCTTGGTTGACTTTGTAGCCGCTCTTGATGCTACGTTCTACCGTGAAGGCGACGGAATGATTAAAAAATGTACGTGTGTCATTTTGGGCAAACGTATAATGTGAAACGGCGGTGACAAGCAACACCGAGGCAACCTTTCTGGCGGAAAGTTTCATAAAAAAGTATCTTCATTTGTAAACACGGAGACCGGTGCTAAAGAACAAGGTTTTATTTATCTTATCATCACCGAAGTGGATAAAATAGCATGCTGGGGACTATAAAAAGATCTTACCAAAAGTTCATAAATATTAGAGAAGATGCAAATCAGCGAAAAGATTATTTTTAAAGATTTATTTTATATCACTATTTAGATAACTATTTATACTATACGTTTATAATTTTGTAGCACTTCGTTCATGGTGATCGATTTTTTTAAGAATCACGTAGTGTTAAAATCTGATTATCTTTAGGCGTTTTGTTTGATAGGTGTGCCGTAATGAGAAATCGGCCTTCACACCGCTATCAAGTTTCTGAAAGGAGAAAAAGGTTACTGGCCCGAATCAGTCAACAGGAGGTTTTGGTAAATACTCCCCAAAACAACCATGTGAGTTAAACCCTATGAAAATAAATTAGGTTTGAAGAAAAGAGCTGGATCGTATTTTTCAAATGCTCCAGCGTTCATGCGATAACCAGAACTTTTCAGGCTCAAGTGTGGACTCAGTGTAGAAAAGTAGCAGAGTTATCGAGCGGTTTAAACCAAACCGGGAACTATAGATTTAGTTTACTTGCATGAGTAATTACTTAAATGTTTAAATAGGGGTGGCTTTTCATTAAATACCTATTTACGTAAATAAGTAATGGAGTATAACGATTGCAGTTATTCAGTAAATGAGTATTTAATTAAATAAGTATTTACGCTCGTTGAAATACGTTATAAAGCTATGATTTTGAGTGAACAATCGCGTTTGAAGGATTTAAATGAGTATCAGATTTTAGACACTCCACCCGAGATTGCTTATGATGCCATTACCCGACTGGCTTCTGCTATTTGCGATACGCCTATCAGTTTAGTAACCTTGATTGATCAAAATCGGCAATGGTTAAAGTCTAAAATAGGCGTTGATATCGACGAAATTCCCAGAGAAATAGCATTCTGTAATTATACCATACAGGAACCTTCGCACCCGTTGATTGTGGAAGATTCGGTATTGGATGTCCGCTTTTCGAATAGCCCTTTTGTTACGGGAGACCCTCACGTGCGGTTCTACGCCGGCGTGCCGCTGGTTTCCCCCAGAGGTCAGGCCATCGGAACCTTATGTGTGTTCGATCAGAGACCCAAACAATTGAGCCAGTTTCAAGTGGAAGCTCTACAGGATCTGGCGGCTCAGGTGGTGTGGCTGTTCGAACTTCGGCGTTCCAGTCTGGAAAATATCAAAGCCAGAAATGAGTTGGCCGAACTTAATAAAAGCCTGCAACTGGCCAAAAGCCAGGCGGAGTTGGCCAGGGAAGACAAAGCCCGTTTTTTATCGACCATGAGTCACGAAATCCGAAACTCTTTGAATCCCATCATTGGTGCCTGTGATCTGTTATTGATGGAAGATTTGAATGAAGAATCGAAAGAACTGGTCGATATTCTACAGTTTTCATCTCAGACGCTTCATACGCTACTCGACGATATTTTGGCTTATAGTAAACTGGAAGCCGGAAAAGTCGTGCTGGAAAAAATTCCTTTCGATTTAAAGAAAGTGGTGCATCGGGTGATTGATGCCTATCAGCCTTCAGCCCGGGGTAAAGCCATTGAGTTGAATCTGAAGGTGGACGGCAGTATTCCTCAAACCATCTACGGAGATCCGGGACGACTGGTGCAGGTATTGAACAACCTGATTTCAAATGCCATAAAATTCACGGAGAAAGGTCAGGTATCCTTACGTGTCTTTGCTACGCAGATTACGGAAAAATGGGTAACGACTCAGTTTGAAGTAGCCGATACCGGCATCGGTATGCCCTCCGAGTTTCTGGACCATCTTTTCGAAGAATTTACCCAGGCCACCCCTGAAACCAGCCGACTGTACCAGGGTTCGGGCCTGGGCTTATCCATTGTACGCTTGATTCTGTTGCAATACAAAAGCCAAATACAGGTGGAAAGCAGTCCGGGTAAGGGCACTTGCTTCAGATTTGCCATCGACTTTTTGCTGTATTAATGATGGTGTGTATCCAGGCAGGGGTCGTCTGGCGTTTCCGTTTCCAGGGTGGCATGCTGTATGGAGAGGTGTTCGAGGGTATGGCGGATCTCATGCTTTAGCTTAAAGATTTCGGCAGAACTCAAATGCGAAGGAATAACCAAATGGGCGGTTAATGCGTTTTCTGTGGTACTCATCGCCCAAATGTGAATGTGATGCACGTCAAGGACGGAAGGGTATTGAAGAATCTGCTCTTTGATGGATTGCGTAGATAAAGTGGCCGGAACGCCGTCGAGCGACAGAATTAGACTATCCTGAAGCAAAGACCAGGTGCTCCAGACCACTACCAGGGCGACGATGATCCCGAGAACAGGATCAAGCCAGTACCAGCCCGTTAGCGGCATAGCGATGCCTGCTGCCACTACCGCTGCGGATACCAAGGCATCGGCCAGCAGGTGGAGATAAGCCCCTTTGACATTGAGATCGTGCTCTTTCTGTCGAAAGAATAATAACGCTGTAAATGCGTTAATTCCAATACCGATACCAGCGATCAAGGCTATGGTGTCTCCTGCCACAACGTGAGTGGACCATAATCGGTTGAAGGCCTCATACCCAATGCCACCCATGACTACGAGTAATAACACAGCATTGGCCAGAGAAACCAGAACGGTGCTTTTCTGATAGCCATAGGTAAAACGTTCGGTCGGTTTGGATTTGGCGAGACGAAACGCAAGCATGGCCAGCAATAAGCTGGCTACATCACTTAGGTTATGTCCGGCGTCGGTGAGTAAGGCCAGCGAATCGGTATAAAAACCAGCGGCGGCTTCAACGATAACAAAGGTGGTATTGAGAATGATGCCAATGACAAAAGCACGATTTACTTCGGCAGGAGCATGGGAATGATCGTGAGCGTGGGAGTGAGCCATAGGAATAAACGTTTTCAACGGGCGTATAAGCTGGGCTCAAAAGTAGCCCGGCAAGTCATGCAACAGGGAATCAATAACCAATTCATTGATAAATAATCGTTCATGCACTGATAAAGTCCGAATGATCGTTTCCATAAAACAGTCTGTTTACTTTATGAAATCAATACTTACGCTGGCTTTTAGCCTGATTCTTACCGTACTGATGAGTTCCTGCTGGGCTCCGAAGTGTCCCATGAAAAGCTGTCACGTCAAAATGGAACATCGTCACGAAGGAAGAATTTATCGGGGAAGCTCTATCTTTTCCAGTCCTACGCATGGGTTTGCCTGGAAAATGAAAAATCGTAGGGGAGAGGCCGAAGAAAAATCGCTCTACCGGGATAACAAAGATCCGAAGACCAGGAAAAAATTCAAAAAGCTATTACCCTGGGAAAAAGTATAAAGCCGTACGGGTAAGGTCTAAAGCCCCGTTAAAGCACTCCTATTCACGTCAAAAGCCGAATGAATTTCTGGCTGACTGAGTATGAGTGCTTTTCTGTTCCGTTCGTAGGGAGTAACCGCAAAATCCAATAATCCGTTGGCAAAGTTAGGTGTCCTTTTCTTGGGAAAATCTTTGAAAAAACGGTAAAAAATCAGTATTTTTGGTACTTCTAATAATAATGATTCCCTCGTAAATCGGGAAATTCTGCAATTGATTTAAAATGGCTGAAACTACAGAAGACCATCTGCCCGAAGACAATAGTAACTCTGGAAATATCATTCCCATTAACATCGAGGACGAAATGCGTGGAGCCTACATCGACTATTCGATGTCGGTTATCGTATCGCGTGCCTTGCCTGATGTGCGTGACGGTCTGAAGCCCGTTCACCGTCGGGTTTTGTTTGGAATGGACGAGTTGGGCGTTAACTACAACCGCGGATATAAGAAGTCAGCCCGTATCGTTGGAGAAGTGTTAGGTAAGTATCACCCCCACGGTGATTCTTCCGTTTATGATACCATGGTACGTATGGCCCAGGACTGGTCCCTGCGTTACCCCTTAGTGGACGGTCAGGGTAACTTTGGTTCGATTGACGGCGATTCTCCCGCAGCCATGCGTTACACGGAGGCTCGTCTGAAGCGTATTGCTGAAGAATTACTGGCCGATTTAGGTAAAGAAACCGTTGACTTTCAGAACAACTTTGATGATTCGCTGAAGGAGCCAACGGTTATGCCCGCAAAATTACCCAACTTGTTGCTGAACGGTTCGGCGGGTATTGCGGTGGGTATGGCCACCAACATGGCTCCTCATAACCTGACGGAGGTAGTGGATGGTATTGCCGCGTATCTGGATAATGCGGACATTACGATTCCTGAGTTAATGCAGCATATCAAAGGTCCTGATTTCCCCACGGGCGGGACGATCTACGGTTTGACGGGTATCAAGAATGCCTTTGAAACGGGTCGTGGTCGCGTGGTGGTACGGGCGAATGCTACATTCGAGCAGACTAAAACGGGTAAGGACCAGATCGTTATTACCGACATGCCTTATCAGGTGAATAAGGCGACACTTCAGGAGAAAATTGCTGAACTGGTTGAAGACAAGAAACTCGAAGGCATCTCCGCTATTCGGGATGAAAGCTCCAACCGGGAAGGTATTCGTTTGGTTATCGAACTCAAACGCGATGCCGTTCCTAATGTGGTCCTGAATAACTTGTATAAACATACGCCCCTTCAAACGGCATTCAGCGTAAACAACGTGGCTCTGGTTAAAGGTCGCCCGATGACGCTGAATCTGAAGGACATGATTCGCTATTACGTTGAGCACCGTCTGGATGTAATTGTGCGTCGGACGCGGTATGACTTACGCGAAGCCCGCAAACGGGCTCACATTCTGGAAGGCTTGCTGGTCGCTCTGGATCACCTCGATGCCGTGATTGCTCTGATTCGTGGCTCACGTGACCCGGAAGTGGCGAAGGCTGGTTTGATGAATGGTTCGTTCATGACGCCAGATCAACGCAAGAAGTTTCTGGAAAACCCGAATCGTTCGTTACAGATCGTCGATACCTTCAAAAACGAAGAAGGTTCCGAACTGATTCTGAGTGAAGCTCAGGCGAAAGCGATTCTGGAAATGCGTCTGCAACGTCTGACGGGTCTGGAGCGGGATAAAATCATGGAAGAATACAATGAGTTAATGAAACTCATTGCTGATCTGGAAGATATCCTGGCTCGTACCGAACGTCAGTATCAAATCATTAAGGATGATTTAGCGGAATTAAAAGCCCGTTACGGTGACGATCGGCGGACGCAGATTTCTCACGCGGACGACGAGTTATCGATTGAAGATATGATTGCCGATGAAGAAATGCTGATTACCGTTTCTTCACAAGGATACATCAAACGGACGCCATTGGCTGAATACCGCACCCAAAGCCGCGGCGGCGTAGGAGCGAGGGGAGTGAAAACAAAAGATGACGATTTCACCGAACACCTCTTCACGGCCACTATGCACAATTACCTGTTGTTCTTTACGGATACGGGCAAATGCTTCTGGTTACGGGTATTCAACGTTCCTGAAGGAAATAAGACGGCAAAAGGTCGTCCGATTCAAAACTTGCTAAACATCGAATCCGGCGATCACATTCGTGCCGTGATTAACGTGAAGACGCTGACGGACCCTGATTACGTAAACAATAACTTCATTGTGATGTGTACGGAACAGGGAACGGTGAAGAAAACTTCGCTGGAAGCTTACTCGCGTCCACGTCAGAATGGGATCATTGCTGTAAATATTAATGAAGGTGATCGCCTGCTGGACGTAGCTCTGACGAATGGTAACAACGAAATTATCATTGCAGTAGATGCGGGTCGTGCGGTTCGTTTCAACGAAGGTAAAGTTCGTCCGATGGGCCGGACTGCCACGGGTGTCAAGGGTGTCGAATTGGCAGATGATGAAAAAGTGATTGGAATGGTTTGTGTGGTGGATCCCGCGACGGCTCAGTTACTCGTTGTATCGGAACAGGGCTACGGAAAACGTTCCGACATTGAAGATTATCGCCTGACGAACCGGGGTGCCAAAGGCGTTACTACGCTGAAAGTAACCGATAAAACCGGTAAGCTGGTGGCTATTAAGCAAGTGACTGATAATGATGATTTAATGATCATTAATCGCTCAGGAATTGCGATTCGTTTTGCCGTAGCCGATCTACGGGTAATGGGACGAAATACGCAGGGTGTTCGACTGATCAGTTTACGTAATGGGGATGAGATTTCATCCATTACCAAGATTGAGAATGAAGAGCTGCTGGAGGTGACAGGGCAGGAGGGGGAACAGCCTACTACGCCGCCTGAAGCACCCGCTGAGGCATGATTTTTTAAGCCTTGAAGATTTTTAAAGTCTTCAAGGCTTTCTTTTTTGTTTACGATTAAAAGACTACAGAAATAAAGTCTTGTCAAACAAATCAATTAAAAGTACGTTTTCCGTATATCAGGAAAAGTACTTACTTCGCATAGTAACTAAACCAAAATAGTAGTACAATGAATAAACTCATTCTTCCGGCCTTATTAGGCCTGTTATCAGCATCCGCTTATGGCCAGAACAGTGCTTTGGCAGCGTTAGAAAGCGGAAAGCTCGACAAGGCAAAGGAGGAGATCGATAAAGCAGTTCAGGATGCCAAGTCAGGAGCAAAACCAAAGACGTGGTTAGTGAAAGGCCAGGTTTATGAAGCTCTCTCAACAGATCAGAAATTAGCGGGTCTTGATTCCATGTCTTCGCTGGCTGCTTACGATGCTTACAAAAAAGCAGTGGAGCTGGACACGAAAGATGGAAAACAGGGTAGTACTGCGAAAGATGCCCAGAAAGCAATCACTCAGGCACCGGATTCGAAGGATAAAGTTCGTCTTTACTATGGCTTGATTGGACAGGGAAATGCAAAATATCAAAACAAGAATTTTCCTGACGCTCTGAAACTTCTCAAGACAGCGATGGTCGTAGATCCTAAGGATACCACGGCCGCTATGTTTACGGGTATTGTGGCTCAACAAACGGGCGATAATGCCACGGCTAAGGAAGGCTTTGGCAAGTACCTGGAATTGGGTGGTAAAGATCCCGTTATTTTTTACACTTTGTCTAACATCTATCGTACTGAAAAGAACGATGATGAGGCGGTCAAAGTCTTAGATAAAGGGATTGCGGTTAACCCCGACAGCAAGGATCTTAAAAACGAAAAGATCAACATTTATCTGCAATCAGGTAATACGCACAAAGCGATCGATGATTTGAAGGCGTTAGTTGAGAAAGATCCCAACAACACGCAGAACATCGTTAACCTGGCCATTCTGTATGACAATGCCGCACAGAATACGCAGGAAGAACTGAAAAAGTATGCATCAGAAGCCAGAAAAGGCGGAGACGCTGACAAAGCAGTAAAAACGGCTGAAGCGGATGTGAAACTGTATCAGGATGAGGTAACTCGTTTGACGGCTGCTCTGAAGAAAAAACCAACGGACAAAGAATTAAAGCGTCAGTTGGGTGAAGTAAAATCTAAATTCGAATCAGCGAAGACTGCTTTAGCTTCAGCGACTCAGGCAAAGGCTGCTTCTGATCAGCAGAATTCTGGTAAAGCAGCCGAAGCTCAGGCGAAAGTTGCTGAACTGACGAAAAAACTGGAAGAGGAAAAAAGTGCGGCTAAGGCTGGCTACGAGAAAGTTCTTCAGATCGAGCCTAACAACTACGATGCCAACTATAACATGGGCGTTTATTATTTCAACGAAGGTGTTATGGTGAAAAGCAAAGTAGACGCGATGGACATGAACACCTATAACAAAGAAGGTAAAGCGGTTGAACAGGAAACGGTAGCTAAATTCAAGCAGTCATTACCATACTTTGAAAAAGCATGGTCATTGAAGCAGGAAGAAGCTTTGAAAAACAACTTGTCTCAAACGTATACCATTCTTAAGACGTTAGAGAAAACAGACGCTTACGATTCAAAACTTGCAGCGTTACAGTAGCAAATTTGAGTTAGTTTAGTATAAAAAAGTCTCTGCGAGATTCTCGCAGAGACTTTTTTTGTGGATTTAGCTACAGCCATAGAATTCTCAAAAACTTCATGTAGGGTGGATATTGGATTTAATTACTTAACATAATATAAATTATATAACATATATAAATGTCTGATTTACAGGGGTAATAGTACGGATTTACGAAGCTATGAAATGTATTTCATCCCTATACTGATTATAGATGGATCAATAATTTAGCAGATTACAATGAATCAACCATCAAATCAAAATGAGAAAATTAATTCTACAGGAATGGATTTCACTGGACGGTTTTGCGGCTGATGAAAACGGTCAGACGGATTTCTTTAATAAGCCTGAGTACAACGAAGAATCCGAGGATGATGTGCTGGATTTCATGGGCACCATCGATGCCATCCTGTTGGGCTCCCGAACGTATCGCATGTTCGTGGAGTATTGGCCAACGGTAACCACTGAGGTTGAAACCATAGCTGACAAATTAAATGAAACACCGAAGATTGTATTCTCACGCATGGTAGATCATGTTCCCTGGGGAAAATGGAACGATGCCAGAATTGTCAACAGAAATGCTGTTGAAGAAGTCACACGGCTTAAAAATAAGCCTGGACTGGACATGGTGCTTTGGGGAAGCCTTTCACTGGCACAATCGCTGTTACGAGCAGAATTGATCGATGAAATTCAGTTGCGGGTATGTCCCGTTATTCTGGGCAAAGGCAAACGGCTCTTTTCCGAAGAAATGAAGCATCTGGAATTAGAGCTACTGGAAACGCAATCTTTTAAGTCTGGGTTGGTCTTTTTAAAATACCAGCCTATTTATACAAGTTAATTTTTGGAGAGCAGGCTTCGTGAAGAGCTCCGAAGCCTGCTCTGGACTACGATTGTAAAATAGATGCCAAATCCGCCGGTGAATAGTTGACCGATTTGAGCGTTTTATGGTCAGATTTGCGATATACGAGCCATTTACCGTTGTCTTCATGATAGGACGCCTCCGTGCCATCTTTCGCCAGATAGAAGGCAACCGTGGCCTGTGCTTCGGCCTCAGTAGAGCAGGCTTTGCTCATATTAGAACGATGCACCTCGTTGAATAGGTCAACAAACTTCTCTCCCAGACCAAATTCAAGCACCGCTCCAGACAGAACATATTGAAGGTCACAGAGAGCGTCCGCTACGCCAATCAAATCATTTGCTTCCACCGCTTCCTGAAATTCCTTCAGTTCTTCCGCCAGTAAAGCATACCGTAATTTCGATCTGTTCTCACTGGGTATTTGTGGATCAGATAAGACTGGAGCATGAAAAGTATGATGAAATTCAGCTACTTGTTGAAGAGAATTAAGTTGATCCATAGTGTATAATAACGTACTTTATGTTTAATAGAAAGAAAAAACACGTAGAAGAATCCCAGCTCAGGATACAAAATCTAAGCAAATATAAGCCTCACTCCCGCCCTTTTAAAGGTTAATTCTACCACAGAGTTTTGTTTCACGCCCGACTGGTAGCTAACTCTTTCACAATGAACAAATTAATATCCACGTGAAACATTAACTTTTAGAATATTAATAAATAGTTGAAAAATAGGTCCTTATAGGTCTCCTTCTCAATAATTAGTTGGTAGTGAAGCCTCAACGATTGCCAGCGTTATACCAGGGATTGTTATTCGGATTAGTAGAATGCTGAGACTGAAATGGTTTATGAAGGAACGCCGCAGTTGGCCTTTTCGTTTTTGAAATCCTTGCTGTCCGAGTTAACCATATATTCTTTTCTCTAAGGCTTTATCTTCCTTTGAATGGATGTGTGTCCCGGAGGAATCCCGATAGCAATTAAAGATGTAGCCGTCTTGCCCTATATTTGAAACGTAAGCGATGCAATGGTCTTTCGTAAGAATTGCCTATATGCTTTTTCGTTGCCCTATGAATCTTGTGAATCGGCCATCGGCAAAGTGATTGGGGAACATCTTAATGGTATGAAAAATAGTAACTGTAAAGAGACGGTTAGTAGGAAGGATCGAATCAGGGTATCTAAATCCTGCCACCGAGTCCGATCAAACTATTCTCAAAATGATCGTTGAAGCGTAGCCTCATGACCCAACCTAGTATGCACTCAAGTACGTTTTTGAATGATTATTCATTCATATATGGGGGAATATAAATGTGTAAAAAGAATCATTATGCTTACTTATTAAAAAACCTCCTGCCAGGTTTGATCGGAATAGAAGACAATCATTTTAACGACGTGTTTATTCTCAAAAGAGGCTTTTTCATGAGCCTGAGAATACGCCAGATCGGGTCTTTGTCCTACTCCATTTTTTCTAGCGAAATCTGAGGACTTAACCTGAGGCTGCATTTCGTTAACAACGGGCTGACTATAAGCGGCTTTAGGGTGCGAAAAGCCATTTGATTTAATGACTGTCGGATTTTCATCACAAAGCCATTCATAGGTGATTTCAGGGAATTGCTTCACGATTTTGCGAGCAATATCCATGCTGAGCCGATTTCGGCCTGAAAGTATATGAGAAATGCTGGATCTTGGAATGCCAATAGAGTCTGCAAATTGTGCAGCAGTTAAGTCGTTGGATTCTAGCAGGTAAATTACTTTTTCTTTATCAGTCATAGTGGCTATATCGTATTGTAAACACTAGCATGTTACAAATGTATTTTACTTTTGTGAATTAACCAATGACGGATAGAAACATTTATAAATTCATCAATGTAAATAATAAAATACTTTTGTAAATTTATTATTGTGAACAGGTTTATTGTGCATAATCTGTTGATCATCAGTATTATTTACGAATGTAAATTACAATTGTGCTTTAAAAGTTTATGGAAGTTAACAGATCAGATATTCATTAGAAGGGTATAAAAAAGGATAGGAGATTGTTCCCCTACCCTTTTTACTGAGTTAATGTTATAGAAATCACTACACAGCTACGTTGTTTTCACGCAGAGCCTGATTCAATGAAGTCTTCAGATCCGTACTCTCTTTACGCTTGCCAATAATTAAAGCACAAGGAACCTGATAGTCGCCAGCAGGGAAATGTTTGGTATAGCTGCCTGGGATAACTACGCAGTTTTCAGGCACAAATCCGGTGTATTCAACAGGTGTCTCCCCAGTAACATCAATCACTTTTGAACTGCCCGTAATTACTACTCCAGCACCCAAAACGGCTTTTTTGCCAATTCTGGCCCCTTCTACGACAATACAACGAGAGCCAATGAAAGCACCGTCTTCTATAATAACGGGTGCTGCCTGAGGTGGTTCAAGAACACCCCCAATTCCGACGCCACCACTTAAGTGAACGTCTTTACCAATTTGAGCACAACTTCCAACGGTTGCCCAGGTGTCAACCATAGTACCGCTATCAATATAGGCTCCGATGTTCACGTAAGATGGCATTAAAATAACGCCTTTAGAAAGGTAAGCTCCATAGCGAGCCACGGCTGGAGGAACGACCCGAACACCTAACTGTTCGTAACCCGTCTTCAATTTCATTTTATCATGGTACTCGAAGATGCCTACTTCCTGTACTTGCATGCTCTGTAAAGGGAAATAAAGAACGATTGCTTTTTTTACCCATTCATTAACTTTCCATTCTCCATTAGCAAGAGGTTCTGCTACACGAAGCGTGCCTTTGTCTACGGCTTCTACTACAGAACGAATAGCTTCTTTAGCAGAGTCCGTATTTAGCAGTTGACGATCTTCCCAGATCTTTTCAATCGTTGATTGTAATTCAGTCATATATTAAAATGGTTTCTGCAAATGTAAATAGAAACTCTCTTTAATAGATACGACAGTTTGTCACTTTAAAAAGTACAATATATAAAATTATATCTCCTCAAATATCATTAAGATTATAGATGTTATTTAATTGATTTACAGATATATATTAGTATTATAGTTAAATCTTATACGTTCCTTATAATACAATTCAGAATATTATATGGACTTCAATAGATAATAATAAAATGTAGCTACAGGTCTACTATTGTGTATTCTATTGGAGTATTTATTGATTTATAGATAACTGTAAAAAATGTAATGCCAGCAATTTCTATTATACTATGGTGTTGGTCCTTAGCAAAGAATCTGATAGATAAATGAAGGATATAGTGCTGTGATTAGTTTATCGATATGATATGCCTTTCTATTTTGGTTATTCCACATTGTTTTCTACTTATTCCTTTACTCATATCATATATGCCATTCCATGATTAATCTATTGTAGGATAATCTATGAATACTGTTTTGGCTTATACTTATATATTAGGGATTCCCCTATTTTCTAGGCAATTAAATAATGACAATACTCTTTAGTAACAAACAGCATGATTAATAATATATTTAGCAATGTTTAAATACTAAAACTAATTTACTAAAATACTAATTGATCAGTGTTACTAATTTTAGTAGCTAGTTAATTGCTAAATTATTACTCTCTATAGGTGATAGGGAATTCGTATTATATTAATTAATATTGCATCGAAAACCATTAATCTATTTTCACATGGCAAAAGTTCGTGTCGCAATCAACGGGTTCGGTCGCATTGGACGGCTCTCCTTCCGTCGTCTATTAGAGAAAGAAAACGTTGAGATTGTTGCTATCAATGATTTAACAGATAATGCAACCTTAGCTCACCTCCTTAAATACGATTCAATTCACGGTAAATTTGCTGGTACAGTAGAGTCTGATTCAGAAAGCATCACTGTAAATGGCAGCAAAATCCACGCTTATGCTGAGCGTGATCCTAAGTTACTTCCCTGGGGTGATTTAAATATTGACGTAGTTATTGAGTCTACTGGCCGTTTTGTTGATGAAGCTGGTGCTGGACAACACTTAACTGCCGGAGCTAAGAAGGTAATCATCTCCGCTCCTGCCAAGGGTAATGTTAAAACAGTAGTATTAGGTGTTAACGATGACATCTTAACTGCTGATGACAAAATCATCTCTAATGCCTCTTGTACTACCAACTGCTTGGCTCCTATGGCTAAAGTAATTGAAGATACATTCGGTATTGAGAAAGGATACATGACTACTGTTCACGCATATACTGCTGATCAGAATCTGCAAGATGCTCCTCACAGCGATTTACGTCGTGCTCGTGCGGCGGCTCTGTCGATCATTCCTAGTACTACGGGTGCTGCGAAGGCCATCGGTCTGGTATTACCTAGCCTAAAAGGTAAATTAGATGGTTCTGCTTTACGCGTTCCTACACCTACAGGTTCTGTAACGGATCTTACTTTGGTATTGAAGAAAGAAGCCACTGCTGAAGAAATCAACGCTGCAATCAAAGCTGCTGCTGATGGACCGATGAAAGGTTACTTATTCTATGCTACTGATCCTATCGTTTCTGCCGATATCGTAGGCGATACTCACTCTTGTATCTTCGACTCAGAATTAACTTCTAGCCAAGGTAACTTAGTGAAAATCGTAGGTTGGTATGATAACGAAGCCGGCTACTCAAGCCGCGTTGCTGACCTGGTAGCTAAAGTAGCTAATCTGTAATTACAGATTACCCTAGCACTAAAAAGCTCCTGAATGGATATTCAGGAGCTTTTTACTTTTTATAGCTGGTCTACCTCCGCCACGACAAACGTACTGCCTCCTATTACCACCAAATCGTCTTCATTTGCCTGGGATAATACCTCATCCAATGCTTCATTGACATTTACAAACCACGTTCCTTCTAATCCATAAGCCTGAGCCAGTTCTGTTAATTTTTCTGCAGCCAACGCTCGTGGCGTAGAAGATTGGCAGAATACATACTTTGCTTCTTTAGGATAGAGGGGAAGAATTTTCGACAAATCTTTATCCGCTACAAACCCCAGGATAAACCATAACTGATGGTAGGTGTAGGATGCAACCGTTTTTAAAACTTCTTTAATGCCGGCTTCATTATGCCCGGTGTCCCCATACACCCGGGGTTTTTCCTGAATTAACTGCCATCGTCCTTTCAGTCCGGTCAGCCCTATCACATTTTGTAATGCTTCTTTTACTACCTGCTCTGGCAAATCGTATCCCTGCTCACGTAATACTTCAACAGCCTGGAGCACACCCAGAACGTTTTTAGATTGATACGTGCCCGTTAAATCTAATTCCAGATCAATCAACCCATCTCTACCCTGAATACTTAGCTGCCTTTTTCCTTTGATTAGCTGTTCGGAAACAACCTGCAATTCATCAGAAGCAAACAGAATAGGACTTGTGGTTGATGCTGCTTTAGTGATAAACACTTCATCAATTTCTACCTGACGCTCGCTGATGACCACCGGAACCTGAGGCTTAATAATACCCGCTTTTTCAGCCGCAATTTTGGGCAGGGTATCGCCTAATACATCAGCGTGATCCCAGCCAATATTCGTAATCAGGGACAGTTCGGGCAGGATTACATTTGTTGAATCCAATCGTCCCCCCATTCCCACTTCAATGACGGCAATATCTACCTGCTCTTCCGCAAATACGTGAAACGCCAAAGCAACGGTGAGCTCAAAGAAGGAGGGGTTTACCGATTGAATAAACATTCGGTTATGTTCAACGAAATCGATAACCTTCTGTTCCTGAATAGGTTGTCCATTGATTTTGATACGTTCACGGTAATCTTTTAGATGCGGGGAAGTGTAGAGACCCGTTTTGTACCCTGCCTGCTGAAAAATAGCCGCGAGCATGTGCGAAGAGCTTCCCTTCCCATTCGTTCCAGCGACATGAATGCTTTTGAATTGTCGATGAGGATTTCCCAAATGCTCCAGCAATGCATCCGTATTAGCGAAACCCGGTTTATAGGCTTTCTTGCCGGAGAGGTGAAACACGGGTAACTGTTGATAAAGGTATTCGATGGTTTCCTGATAAGTCATGGTCATAAAAAAATGCGTACTTCAAAAGTACGCATTCGTATGTATTGTAAGTACGTTTTCTATTGAGAGCGGACTACGAAAGTGATCGTACCGGAGGATTGAGCCGCCCGGCTTCCAGCGGAATTGGTAGGAACGAATTCGAGTCGTTCAATCTCCCGCTCGCATTTACGAACATCAGCCGGACTTAGTGTGCTTTCCACCACAGATTTCGAAATCAGGTTACCGTTCTCGTCAATCTTGATCCGGAATACCACCTTTCCATCCGAATTCAATCCCTGCGGACTGGGTTTGCGACTCCAGGTCCAGCCCGTCATACTTAACGAAGAACCGTTACCCGTACCTCCACCGCCGCCTGAGCCTTTTCCATACAAGCCCCGGCCATCCACTTTTCCATCTGGAGCACCGTAATCTCCTACCCCTTTATTTCCGGCAGGACCGTTGTTGTTACCTCCGGGATTATCACTGGTGCCGTTGGTTCCATTGGATTTCGCTTTACCATACAAACCTTTTGTGTCCACTTTGGGCTGCTCAACGGGCTTTGAAACCGTCTTCGCTGGCGTAGCTGGCGTTTTCGTCTCTACGGGTTTTACTTCTTTCGGCTCCGGCCTGGGGGGCACTTTAACCGGACTTTCTACTTTGGATGTTTTCAAAGGAGCCTCCACTACCTTGGGAGTAGTTACCTTTTTTACCGGAACTACCTCTTTCACCTCAGGTTTGCGTACCCGTTCTTCCTTTACCTCTTCCTTGGCAGGCTTGGATTCTTCCCGATTCGTCAGTTTACTGGGCTTGTTACGAGTCTGAATGTCTCCACTACCCAGGGCCCCAGAACCGATATTGGCCAGTTCAATGCCCACCATAGGTTCTGGCGGTGGCGTTAATTTCCACATACCGACCAGCCATAACAGCAAAAACAAAAGAACATAAATGCCGGTCGTGACCATCAAAGCCACCGATCGGTTTCTGCGTTCTTCCTGTTCTAGTTGCACACTGCTATTCATATACGTTACTTATGATTCAAACGATTGATTGTAAAACGACCAAATGGGTAAATTGTTACGTAAAGTGTGGTAACAAAAAACCAAACCCGGCTGAGGTTTGGTTTCAAACATACGAATAAATAATTCCTTAATCAGTGATGGATTTCAGAATCCAGAGATTATTATTAAAATCAGGTCCCAGTTTCTGAGCCATGGCCTGAGCGGCATTGGCCGTGTTGAGACGGTCACTAACCGTTACTTTAACCAAACCTTTCCGGGGACGTAATAATTCTACTTTATATCCTTTTGAAAGCAATTGCTTTTTCATGACCTGAGCACTCTTGACGCTTCCGAAACTACCAGCTACTACATAATAGCCACTCGGAACGGCTTCTCCTTCAATGGTTTTCACCCGGGATGGAGTCACTAAAAACTTAACCTTATTCTTTACTACTTTCTCTTCCGCTGCCTCAACTTCTACTTTAGGAGTTTCGCGTACGTCAACTACTTCAACTTTAGGAGCAGGTTTGGGAGTAATAGCTACTTTCGCATGAATTGGGTCGTTTACTACGCTTACGGGCTGAGAAACCTTCTTTGAATTCAACCAGGAGAAATCCAGAGCAGTCATGGGGTTCATGCTACTCAGGTTTGTTTTCTGTCCGGTATACCAGGCTCCCACTACCGTTACCACGACGAGCACCGCAGCGGCCACCCAGCGGCCCAGCCGTTTGGAAGAATGAACTACGGTTAGATTCGACTCCATCGGTTCTTCCGCCAGTGTTTCTACAACCGAAGCAGTTTCTGTGGCTTGGTTCACCGCATAATGACGGTGGTAGGCAGGAACGAAGGAGGCTAAACCATACCCTTCTCCATAATAGTTAACCTTTTCCTGAGGTGCAAACACCAGTTTACCTTCTCCGTTTTGAGTGAAGGTTCCCAGATGCTCAAATCGATACTGTTGCTGACTACGAATGTCCAGTTTAACCTGCTCAACAAATTGCTTCAGACGGTTTCTGGTCTCTTCCCTGGAAATATTCTCCGATTTCGACACATGATTGGACAACAAGCCATCATCAAACTGTAACATCTCATTAAATACCAGCCGGGTACGAGGAGGCAGAACAGATCCATCGGATAAAAAAGTTGCTGAATCAAAATTGCCGATAAATCCCCCAAATTCGGGAATTACCACACAATCCTGTTCAAAAAGCAAGTTTCTTACGTGTTCGGGAATGGTAGCCATGAGATCCAGTGAGGTTGAAACCGTTATTACCTGAGCATGAAAGATCTGAGGAAGTTCAGATCATTTTAAAGTTTAAAGGTAGAATAACAACTACGAAAAGTCAAATGAGTTTTCGGTTTTTAGCAGATTGCCCTCACCTGCATGCAGTTTTTATTCAGTCAGGGCTCATTAACTCTTGTTATTTACAGGACATTGGAGACTGGGCTACACATGGCATTCTTCATAAAAAATTTCTCTCTTTTCGCTGGAGTATCCCTCTCTGTCATCCAGAGCAAAGCGAAGGACCTTATCACTTTTGCGAGCCTACTAGATCATGAGAGAACAAACGTACCTCCACCTCAACGCCGCGAGAAAAATTCATTTATACTTTGATTATTCGTCATCAAAGATCAGATCCAACGATTGTACATTATTAGTTTGCCTGTTAGAAATAAGTCGTTATCCTAAGTAAGGTTCTTCGCTTCGCTCTGAATGACAGATTACGTTAAGACGGTAAGGATGAACAAATAGAGAGAAATTCCCGATTATCTTCCTAACATTCTCTATACATAAAAAAAGCCCGCTGAAACAGCGGGCCTAATTTAAAGCAACAGCAATGATTTAGAATTGGTAGGATACGCCTGCCAGGAAGTTAACGCCCTGTTGTTTATAATACTGAAAGCGTTCAAAGTTCTTTCCTACAATGTTATTGACACTTACAAAAGCAGAAATGCGGTCGGTAATCAGGTAGGTGGTTCGCAGGTTCAGGTCAATGATGGGAGCCAGCGTTCTTACGACTCCTGAATTCAGATTTCGGCCTTTCAAACCGGTAATAACGTAGAAATCCGTTCCGACGATTAATTTCTTGCTGAAGGTTACTGTGTTACTCCAGGTAGCCGTGAACGTCGGACGATGGTAGGCAAAATCAATCTGCTTGAGGTCATACCCATACACATCAAATTTCAGGAACGAACGCCAGATGTCTTCATGCTGGTAGTTTAGTTGGCCCGACACGTTAATGACATTCGAGAAACCATTATCCTGCGGCTGATCGTACAACACGGAGAAACGAGTGGAGTCACTACCGGAATTATTAAACAGATACAGATTGCGGTACCGGCCAAAAGATACTTTAGCTTCATAACTAAAGCCTCCCTGAATCAGCCCTTTCGTTCCAATGTAGAAATCGTGCACTTTTTCCGTATTCAACAAGCGTACGTTTGGAGCCAGGTAAGGATTCTCATCAGTCAGGCTGGCCAGCGTATTCCGGTGAATGTCTCCCTGATACCCCGCAAACACGTGAATATCCTCTACAGGCATCAAATCCAGTTCGACTACCGGATAAGCATGTGTGGGTTTCGACAGGGCGTTGAGATTATCCGTTTCATTAACAACGTTAATACCCGCCAGCACGCTAAACCGATCGGTCCGATACTGGAAGGTCGGCTTGATGCGGAACAGGTTCCGGCTGTTGGTCAGCGAATCATTCCGCTGGGTTAGGTAAGCATCTCCGGCCAGGTGAGCAAAAAAGTTTTTCGTAATCGGAAAAGTCGCTTTCAGGTTCGTACCCCAATCGTATTCATTCGCCTGCGTGAACGTACTTAAGGAACGCAGTTTTGTTTTAATGGAGTAATCAATGACCGCATCTTTCTTCGTATTTTCAATGCCAATGCCGACGTTGAAGTTATTGAGTACCTGCTTGATATCTTCTCGTTTGGGCATTTCAATAGCCCGGCTGTATCCGTAGAAGTAATACTGATTACGGTCATACCCGAGACTACCCGTCAGCTTCATGCTACCTCCACTGTAACGTCCATCGACCTGAATCAACTGGTGACTGGTACCGGAGTTACGACCATCCACCGGACCCGTAGCCGTGGAATTGTGTAATCCCTTTATGCTCAGTCCGTAAGGCAGGTCATTGCGGGAATTGACATTAGCCTCTAGTAAGAAGCGACCATAGTTACCAGCTCCAACCTTGACTTCGGAATTAAACAGCGAACCATCATTCTGCGATTTGGGCATTTCGGTTACTGCTGGATTAAACTGAGGCGGAGCAATGAGTAGCTTCTGATCGGTGAACTGATACTTGAGTGGCTGTCGATCAGGCCGGGCCGATTGACTGGCCGGTATTTTCTCGAAATTGCGGTTTTGGGTAGTCAGGTTGATTTTACGTTCACGAACGATATCAATTTCCCCGGTCTGGATTTCTCCTTCACCTGGATTTCGGTTTTGGGCAAAGCTGGTGACACTACTTCCCAATAAACCCACAAAACCCAGGGATTGAAGGAAGGTTCGAATGGTGCGATTATGACTCATGTTTGGACAGATCTTCAGTTGAATGGATTACTTATTTCCCAGAGCAGCTAATTTTTTACGAGCTTCTTCTACTACTTCTTTATTCTCAGCTCCCTCGATAATGGTATTGAGCAGAGCCTTCGCCTGAAATGCTTCATTCAGACACACATAGACATCGGACAGTAGCAGGAAGCCCCGGTCAATCCACAACTGATCGGTATATTGCTCCTTGAGTTCATTGATAATCTTATCGCGTGATTCTTTGCATTTCTTCTCTTTATACAGGATCTGAGCGACGTTATAAATTGCCTCCGCTCCGTAGG
This sequence comes from Siphonobacter sp. SORGH_AS_1065, assembly GCF_030818595.1. Classification (NCBI taxonomy): domain Bacteria; kingdom Pseudomonadati; phylum Bacteroidota; class Cytophagia; order Cytophagales; family Cytophagaceae; genus Siphonobacter; species Siphonobacter sp. SORGH_AS_1065. The sequence goes on along the minus strand of NZ_JAUTAM010000004.1, from coordinate 4,036,108 downwards.
AATCCTTGGCGAGTTTAGCAGTCTTCTCAAATTCTTCGATGGCTTTTTTGGAATCGCCTTTCGCCAGAGCAATTTTTCCGGCGAACAGCTGGGCCCGGTTTTGGGCTCCTAATACTGCATTACCACCATTGATGACTTCTTTTGCATACACCAGCGAAGAATCCAGTTTATTACCCTTGAAGTACGTTTCCATCAACCCCAGCTGACCCGCTACCTGATCTTTCTTGTTACTGGACGTGCGAAGTAAAGTCTGGTAGTTATTAGCGGCGGCCCGGTAGTTTTCGTTTTGGTACTCCAGTTCCGCAGCCCGCTGAGCTGCCCGATTGACAAACTGGGTTTTGTTTTCGCGAATTACCTGATAGTAATACCGTAACGCATTCGTGCGGTCTTCCGTCCGGAAATAGGAATCAGCCAGGTAATACACGCCTTCGGGGGTAGAAGCACTCTTCGGATATTGTTGAATGTAACTCTGGAATGCTTCAATCGCTTGAGCGTATTTCTCACCGAAGTATAAGTTCTTGGCGGCTTCGTATTTCACTTTCTCCAGCGATTCGCCATTCGGGTTACTTTGCTCGTATCCCTTAATAATAGTAGAGAATTCTTCGGGACGACCTGCGGAATTCAGGGCATCTTGTACACCAATCAGGGCTGATTCTGCACTTTTGGACGCTGCGTATTTACTCAGGATTACCTGATAATCGGCAATGGCCTCGTCGTAACGCTTCATGTTACTGTAGGCAATGGCTCGTTGCAGATAAGCTGCGTGCAGGATAGGACTTTGAGGCTGCTGTTTAATCAGTTTTGTAAACTGGGCTACGGCTCCCTGGTAATTCTGCTGATTCAGTTCCACCATACCTAACTGAAAAATGGCATCATCTACATAGGGCGAATTAGGATACTGATTCAGTAACTGATTCAGCGTAGTCCGGGCTTCGGCGTATTTATCGGTATAGAGCAGGGAAATTCCTTTATTATAAAGGGCATTATCCTTATCTGATTTCCCCGTAACTGCAACCTGATCGTAAATCTTGGTAGCCTCATCATAACGTTTCGCCACCAGATACGTATCGGCCAATCGGATCATGGCATCCTCGTAGTTACTGCGATCCGCCGAAGGTAGTCCACGCACCGCATCAGTATAAGCCTTGAATTGCGTGGATGCTTTATCGTATTCCCGGGTGTTGTAATAGGCATAACCCAAGCCGTAACGACTCCGAATTTTATAATCCGGCACTATTCGGGACTGCTCACTGCTGGCAATAAGCTGGGTATACTGAGGAATGACTTCGGCGTATTTCTGCTGGGCTGAAGTTGCTTCTGCTTTCCAGAAACGAGCCGCTACCGCCAGATCGCGGTTATCATTGTATTTTAGGGATTTGTCAAAAGCTGCGATGGCCCGGTCAAACTGCTCGGCATTATAGGCGTTTATGCCAATGTTATAGGCTGCCTGCTGGTATTGATTCCGTTGTTTCGGGCTCAGGTTGCGTTCTTTATCGAGATAATCCAGAATCAGAGCGTAGTTATTGGAAAGTAATAAGCCTTCACCCCGTAATTCTTTGCTTTCATTCAGGTACGCACTGTTGGGATACGTCTGGATGAACTGATCGAACTCCTTCACGGATTCATTCCCATTTCCCAAATCCAGTTGAACTTTTGCGTGATTGAACGCGGCGTCTTCCTGAACCGATTTATTAAAGTTCAGGCGACGGGCCTGATCCAACGCAGCCAAGGAATACTGTAGATTATCCGTATTCAGATAACTAATCCCCATGTAATAAGAGGAATACTGTCCGAGGGTATCTCTATTGGCCGCCAGCGGCTTGAAGGTGTTAATGGCTCCGTTAAAATCGTTCTGGCGATACAGGGAATACCCATACCGATAGGCCGCCGGTGCGGGTAACTTCCCACCCCGGAAATTAGTATGCATCTTATAATATTCGGAGGCTTTGGCGTAATTGCCTTTCTGGAAGTACACATCAGCCGTTAGCAACGACAGGTCGTCCAATTTCTTACCCGATTTATTTCCCTTCCGTAAAATGGGCTCTGCGTAAGAAATCAGGGAATCGTATTGCCGCTGGCGATAATAGGAATGAGCAATCCAGCCGGGGGCTTCATTCCCAAACTCCTTGGAGTTTTCAATCCGGCGAAAGTCGAGGACGGCACCGGCATAATCTTCATTCTTGAAACGAATCACTCCGGCATAATAGCTAGCTGCGGTAGCAAACTCCGTACTGCTTTGCTTCACGACATCCAGCGAAGTCAGGGCTGCCGGATAATTCTGGGTGTAATACTGAGCCATCCCCAGCTTGAAGGTCGCTTCCATCCCACTGGCTTTCTCCAGGTAAGGAATGGCCCGGGCGTAATCACCATTGTTATAATAATAGTTACCCAGATCCGCATACAACTGCTTGGCTGCCGGGTGATCGCCATGGTTTTTCACAAACCGCTCCGAAAGAATTTCGGCTTCAGGCTGATTCAGATACAAAGCCGACATAGCGATGTAATACTCCGCATTGACGGCATTCAAATCATTACTGGCCAGTAAGCCCTTATTCGTATCCAGAAATCGCTGGAATTCCTGACGGGCAGATGCGTAATTTTTCTTTTCAATAAACTCAATTCCTGAACGATAATACGTATCCGGCGAGGTATAATTTAATGTATTCTGAGCTAACAAAGCTTGCCCGGAATACATCGAAAGTAAGCACGACCCCAAGAGGGACAAGCGGCGTGTACGCATAGAGAGAGGCTGATTTAGGATCATTCAGAACTTAATACTTATAAAAATCTATGAAAAAAGAGGCCAATGGCATAGAACAACCACTGCAATAACCACAAACCAGAGGGTTTTGTGAGGGTTTATTACAAAATGCTACAAAAAAAGACAAATAAAGGGCGGTGTCTTCATTTCCATAGACTATTTTCACGGTTTAAACGCAAAGAAATACAAAACCGATATGATTCAACGACTCGTTGTTTTCGTTTTTATCGTGTTCTTCCTTTGCGGTTTCGTTTTTGTGCCTGATTCCATGAGTCAAACCCATATACAGTACACCATTTCGATGCCTGAGCCAGCTACGCACTGTGTTGAGGTCGAAATGCAAATTTCAGATGTAAACCAGCCGGACCTCCAGCACCAGGGTTATATTGATTTAAAAATGCCCGTCTGGACACCCGGTTCCTATCTGATTCGTGAGTATTCCAAAAACGTTGACCGCTTAGAAGCATGGACGGATCACCAGCCAACGGTGGCCCGAAAGATTAGAAAAAATGTCTGGCGGATTCCGCTCAGTTCTTGTACCAAACACTTAAAAGTCCATTACCAGTTATACGCCAACGAGTTAACCGTTCGCACTAATTTTCTCGACGATCAACAAGCCTACCTAACCGGGGCGGCTACCTTTTTATACGCCGAACCCTTCGTTCATTTACCGCATTACGTTACCATAAAGCCCTTTTCTGACTGGAAATCAGTATCGACGGCCCTCCCCGCCGTCGAATGGGATCCTCATACCTATCGGGCAGATCATTTCGATTTGCTGGTTGATTCGCCTTTCCAGATTGGTACGCACCGTACTCTGCATTTTGAAGCCTGTGGAATTCCCCATCAGATTGCCATGGTTGGCTCTCACGCTCCCGTAGATGAAGAGCAACTCTTAAGCGATTACAAACGCATTTGTGAGGCGGCCTTAACTGTCGTTGGGCAACATCCCTGCTCGCACTATCTGTTTATCGTTCAACACACCAATGGTGGACTGGGCGGGCTTGAGCATTTACATTGCACGACTTTGCAGGCTAACCGAAATACGTATAGCCAGGATGTTTCATACGCAAACTTTCTGGGGCTGGTCGCTCACGAGTATTTTCACCTGTGGAATGTAAAACGAATCCGTCCCATTGAGCTGGGACCTTTCGATTACGAGAATGAAAATTATACGCATCTGCTGTGGGTTGCGGAAGGCTTCACCAGCATGTACGATAATCACATCCTCCGTCGGGCGAAACTGAGTAGTGTCGAAAAATACCTGGCTGATGTGGCGAGCGATTTCAGTTACGTGGCTAACACACCCGGCACCCGAATCCAGTCACTGACGGATGCCAGTTGGGATGCCTGGATCAAGTACTACCGTCCTAACGAGAATGCGATCAATAGCCAGAGTTCTTACTACGTGAAGGGGGCCGCTGTGGCCACGTTGTTGAACCTTGAAATTCTTCACGCCACCCAGGGGAGCCGCTCCCTTGACGATGTGATGCGTTACTTGTATACGACGTATTACCTGGAACAAAACCGAGGCTTCAGTGAAGAAGAAATTCAGTCTGCCATCGAGCACATAGCCGGAGTAAGTTTTGACTCCTTTTTCAGCGATTACATCTGGGGAACGAAAGCTTTGAATTTTAACAAATACCTGGCGTACGTAGGTTGTTCCCTTGCGAACGAGATTCAGCCCTTCACAACAGCTTTTCTCGGAGCAAACGTAGCTCCCGGCAAAAATGTGGTATCATCCATCATCAAAGACTCTCCGGCCTATCGGGCTGGTCTGAATGCAGGCGATGAACTGGTCAGTGTAAACGGCCAACCACTCACTGATTTGAATCGGTTTATTCTAACTCAGAAGCCCAATGATGAATTACTTTTCGAAGTAAGGAGAAGTGGTTTGATTCGAACGTTTGATGTCAAACTAAGCACTTCTCCCTTGAAAAAATACGTCATTGTCAGGGATGCTAACCCGAGTAAGGAACAGCAAAATCTATTTGAAACCTGGGTTTGGGCGTAAGCGATTATTCGCCAAAAGGATCATAAAATCTGCTGGATCTATGCTGATTAAAAAACCTGACTAAGTCCAAAATACATTTAGTATTATTTAGTTAGTAAATACTAAATCTGATTTTCAAGGCGTTACGGTATTTGTCTACGTTTTTTAATCATCTAATTCGTCCACGGCTTCGCCCCAATCTTTGGCCATTTCTTCGAAACGACGCATCACTTTGTCCAAAAAAGGACCATTCAACATTTCTTTTAAATCATCCTCACTTGTAATATCATACTCATTAATTTTATACGTCTGCTCAAAATAACCGGCTTCAACTTTAACAATGTAGCGATTGTTCCAGGCATACAGGGTGATTTTACAGGAAGGATGCGGTACTTCTCCAATGACTTTCATAATGAATGCGAATAATGTGAATACATGGCAACGAGCCATTTCCAGTACGAATATGCGATTACTATCCCTACTTTTCCTAGTTTTTTTTGTCAGTTGTGGAAACCAGCGTGAACAGGAAGCATACCAATTTTTCCTTCGCGGCAACGACCAGTTACTGAAACAGGATTACCCGCAAGCCATTCGTTTTTATACAGAAGCCATCAAGAAAAAAGAAGATTTTTCAGAAGCATTGACCAACCGGGGCCTCTCCTACTTGCAACAGGGTGATACGGAAAAAGCCCTGAGGGATTTAAACAACTCCCTGAAAATCAATCCTAAACTTGGAAGCACGTATCAAAATCGGGGTAATCTTTTTTCGCTGGAAGGCCAATATGCCCCTGCTCGAAAAGACCTGGAAGAAGCCGTAAAACTGATACCCGATTCGTCTTCGGCCTGGGCTTTATTAGGTAACGCCCAATACATGACGGGTCAGGAAGATTTAGCTTTTTCATCTTTTGATAAAGCCGCTCAATTACGCCCATCCGATTACACTACCTACGCCTTCCGAGGGTGGATCTATGTACTTCGGAAAGAATACGCCAAGGCTCAGGAAGATTTCAAAAAAGTATTGCAGTATAAACCCAATGAGCCTAGTTCGGTTAATAACCTGGCTATGGTTAGTACCATGCTCGGAAATCCGCAGGAAGGTTTGAAATGGGCCGATCTGGCCGTAAAAATTACGGAAGGCAAACTTCTCGCCTACTCCGTTAACAACCGGGCTTTTGCTTTGCTGGAACTTAATCGACTGGAAGAGGGCAAGGCTGAACTAGATCGCTCTCTCCGGCTTGAGGAAAATAATGCCTGGGCTTATCGTAACCTGGGTATCTATTACCTGAAGAAATCCGATGCTGCAAAAGCCCTGCAAGAATTACAAAAAGCCGAAAAGTTGGACCCTTCGGTAGATGAAATCAATTATTACTTTGGAAAAACGTACGAGTTACTGGGTCAATCGGCTGAAAAGTGTAAATCCTGGCAAAAAGGGGCTGCTTTGCATGAGAAAAAAGCATTGGAAGCGGCTAAAACCTGCCGATAATACGTTCTGAGAATTGAACGGAACGGGCACTATATCGAGCTTTGTTCCTCTATCCAATTCTCAGAAGGCATTATTGATCAAAAGACTGACGTAATACTCACCATAAACTACTCATTTCAAAGGACTTACAAGAGACCTAAAGTGCTTTCATAAGGGTCTTAAAATGGTCAAAGTAATTTTGATTCATCTCAACATTACTACTGATTTCCAGGAGTTTAGCATTTTCATCCTCTAAAATGAACGAAGGAAGAGCTTTTTCGAGTTCTTCGTAGCTAGTCACGTACTCGTAATTCAGTCCAGCATCCTGAGCGGTGTTTTGGGCGGAAGTCTGATGACGCGTTTCAAAGAAGGTCTCCAGTTCAGGTTGCTGACGAGGTCCTTCAATCATTCGGAAAATACTACCACCTGAATTATTGATTAAGACAATCCGAAGGTTAGCCGGTACATGGGGATGCCATAAAGCATTTCGATCATAGAAAAAGGCTACGTCTCCAATTAGTACAAAAACCAACTGATCGGTTGTCAACGCGGCTCCGACAGCCGTACTTAAACATCCATCAATGCCACTGGTTCCACGGTTTGAAAAAACGGTAATGTTTTTCTCATGCCCAATAAAATTGGCGTATCGAACCGACATGCTATTGGCCAGATGTAACTGGGAATGAGCTGGCATTACCGCCATCACTTCATCGATAGCTTTGAATTCTACGAAAGCTTCCGTCAACCGAAAATTTGAACGAATAGCCTGAAGTGATTTTTGTTCGGCCTTTTCCCAGTGAGCCAGGTATTCTGTTTCGATTTCATCGTCACCATTTCGGAATGCCCGTAAGTCCAGCGTTTCCAGTAACTCTTTAAAAAATAGCTCTTTATCAACTGCAAGCTGATGCGTTAAAGTCTGGAAGGGATCAATCAGTTCCCGTCGGGAAGTAATGTGGTAATGATTTTTCGGTTTATGTTTTCGGAGATATAACTTCAGATTTTTGGAAACGAATGCATCTCCAAAAGAAATGACCAGGTCCGGCTGTAGCTCTTCCAGTAAATCCGTATGGGTAGAAGCCAGAAAAAAATCGGGATGGGTAATGAAATTTCCGTGAAGATTGGAGAGCACCTCCCCTACTACGGGTATACCTAACTCCTCTTTGATTTGGCGAAGTGTTTCCAGTAACTCGCGGGAAATCACCTGCTGACCCGCTAAAATCAAAACCCGATCAGTGGATTCAATTTTTTGAAGTAACTCTTCCCAGGTTTCTACTGGTAACTGAGTTTTACCCCTTGAATGCAGAATCACCTTAGGTGAACCATAGGTGTACGATTCATCCGCTTTCGGATAGAAGGGTTCGCGGATGGGCACATTCAAATGAACCGGTCCCTTCGGATCTTCTTCCGCCGTGTGAATGGCCTGATTTACACTTCGTTCGATAAACCACAAACTATCCGAATGGGTATAATCTGCTGGTAATGAAATAGACTCCTTGACGTGTTTTCCATACACCGAATCCTGATGAATCATTTGTCCATCCTGCTGATAAATCCATTCGGGGGGGCGGTCGGCAGTGAGTACTAGCAAGGGCACTCCCAGAAAGTAGGCTTCGGCGACAGCCGGAGCAAAATTCAGAGCTGCGGTTCCAGAAGTACAGATAAGTACAACGGGTTTATTCAATTGTTGTGCCATACCCAGGGCTATATAGGCCGCCGCTCGTTCGTCGGGAATCACTTTTGTTTCAATAGAAGGATGCCGGGCAAAAGCTAACGTCAAAGCAGCAGACCGAGAGCCGGGCGAAATGACTGCCTGGGTTATGCCGCGACGTACGCATAATTCTGCCAGATCCAATAGCGGTTGCAAAATCATAATAGATTATATCGTAAGCGGACGGAGGTCCGAAGTACTTAAAAATAAATTCTATAAAAAAAGCCCCCGAAGTGGAGGCTTTTTTTATTTTTCTGGACTTGAAAAATTATCCTAAATACGTTTTTAACGCTTTACTCCGTGAAGTATGGCGTAAACGGCGAATGGCTTTTTCTTTAATCTGGCGAACACGTTCACGAGTCAGGTTAAATTTCTCACCAATCTCTTCCAGTGTCATGGCATGGTTACCATCCAGACCGAAATAAAGGGTGATGACATCTGCTTCGCGTTGAGTTAACGTAGACAAGGCCCGTTGTACCTCTTTACGAAGAGACTCATTCACTAATCCTGAATCAGGTTTGTCTTCACCGTCATTTTCAAGAACGTCAAGTAAGGAGTTTTCTTCTCCCTGTACGAAAGGAGCATCCATTGAAACGTGACGACCTGAGATTTTCAGGGTGTCTACTACTTCGCCGGCGGAAATTTCCAGTACTTCGGCTAGCTCTTCGGGAGAAGGTTCCCGCTCAAAACGTTGCTCCAGTTCAGAGAACGTTTTAGAAATTTTGTTCAGGGAACCTACCCGGTTCAGGGGCAGACGAACAATACGAGACTGTTCGGCCAAAGCCTGAAGAATAGACTGACGAATCCACCATACAGCGTATGAGATGAATTTAAAACCGCGAGTCTCATCGAAACGCTGAGCGGCTTTGATCAAACCTAAGTTACCTTCGTTGATTAAGTCACCCAGAGAAAGACCCTGGTTCTGATATTGTTTAGCTACTGACACTACGAAACGTAAGTTTGCTTTAGTCAGTCGCTCTAACGCTAATTGGTCACCTTCACGAATTCTTCGAGCCAGTTCTACCTCCTCGTCCGGGGTGAGCAAATCCACTTTACCAATTTCCTGAAGGTATTTATCAAGAGATTGGCTTTCCCGGTTAGTGATCTGCTTAGAAATTTTTAGCTGTCTCATCTGGCATCAGAATTTGCTATGGGTTGCTGATGATTATGTAACATGAAATCGTAGAAAAAAAATTCAGGAATGGAAGCTTGTCCTACAAAAATTAATTGCGGGGGCGACGATTCTCAGAATTTCCCCGGTCACTGCGTTCGGGGCGGTCGCTACGTTCGGGTCTTTCGGGACGTTCCTGATAACCTTCGGGTTTGGGTAACAACACCCGACGAGATAAACGGAATTTTCCGGTTTTCTGATCTACTTCAATCAGTTTCACCTGAACTTCTTCACCTACTTCCAGAACACCTTTCATGGCGGGCAAACGATCCCATGAGATTTCAGAAATATGTAACAGGCCATCACGTCCTGGTAAAAATTCTACGAAAGCTCCAAAATCAGTAACCGTTTTTACTTTACCCGTATACACTTCACCTACTTCAGGAACAGTTACGATTCCTTTCACGCGACCAACCGCAGCATCCATGGCTTCTTTATTGGTAGCAAAAATGCTAACGAAACCTTTACTGTCTTTTTCTTCGATGGCGATGGTAGCTCCCGTAGTTTTCTGAATTTCCCCTGGACAACTTTACCACCAGGTCCAATCACTGCACCAATGAATTCCTGAGGAATCTCAATGATGAAGGCACGTGGAGCATGAGGTTTAAGATCCGGACGAACTTCGGCAATAGCCTTTTTCATTTCGTTCAGGATATGCAGACGACCCGCTTTTGCCTGAAGTAATGCTTCTGCCACCACTTCATACGCTAAGCCATCAATTTTCATATCCATCTGGCAGGCCGTGATTCCTTTTTCGGTACCCGTTACCTTAAAGTCCATATCACCTAAGTGATCTTCATCACCCAGGATGTCGGATAACACGGCGTACTTACCCGTCTCAGGGTCAGAGATTAATCCCATCGCAATTCCTGAAACTGGTGCTTTAATTTTTACGCCGGCATCCATCAGTGCCAGCGTACCGGCACAAACCGTTGCCATAGAAGAAGAACCATTAGATTCCAGAATATCCGAAACGACACGAATCGTATATGGATTTTCAGCATCTGCTGGCATTACTTTCTTAATGGCACGCATGGCCAGGTTACCATGCCCTACTTCACGGCGTCCAGGTCCACGGTTGGGCTTCACTTCTCCGGTAGAAAATCCAGGGAAGTTATAGTGCAACATGAATTTATTGTAACCGGAAAATAAAGCCTGGTCCACAATCTGTTCGTCCATCTTGGTTCCCAGCGTTGCCGTCGTGATCGACTGCGTTTCTCCGCGGGTGAACACAGCCGAACCATGGGCACGGGGCAGGTAATCCACTTCACACCAGATCGGACGAATCTCGTCTAACTGACGACCATCCAAACGGCGACGCTCGTTTAAGACCAGATTACGGGCGGCATCTTTCTCAATATCGTGGAAATACGTTCCTACCAGCGAAAGGTCAATGGTATGATCTTCGGGTAAGCTATCCAGATATTCCTGACGAACCGCCTTGAATCCTTCTTTACGAATGGTTTTGTTCGCATTACCTTGAGCGGCAACGGCATAAACCTTATCGTAATAAGCATTATATAATGACTTCTTCAGTTCGGGATCGTGCGTTTCGTGACTGTACGTACGTTTCACTGTTTTCCCTACTTCTGCTTCTAATTCTTTCTGAATCGCACACTGAGCTTTGATCGCTTCATGAGCTGTTTTGAGTGCCGTTAACATATCTTCTTCCGATACTTCGTTGCACTCTCCTTCTACCATCAAAATATCATTGCTATTTCCAGCAACGATCAGATCCAGTTCAGCACGATCCAGCATAGAGGTAGGCGGATTGATCAAATACAATCCGTCAATTTTTGCTACCCGTACTTCTGAAATGGGACCATTGAAAGGAATGTCAGATACCATTAAAGCAGCTGATGCGGCTAAACCGGCCAGGGCATCAGGCAATACTTCTGGATCTGCGGAGATCATCATGATGTTCACCTGAACATCTGCGTGAAAATCTCCGGGAAAGGTGGGACGTAAAGCTCGGTCTACCAGACGGCTTACCAGAATTTCGTAATCAGAAAGGCGACCTTCCCGACGCTGAAAACTTCCTGGGATTTTACCAGCAGATGCAAATTTTTCCTGATAGTCAACCGATAAAGGTAAGAAATCGGTGCCCGGACGTGCATCTGCAGCGGCTACTGCCGTGGCCAGTAACATCGTATCGCCCATGCGAACTACGACTGAGCCGTCGGCTTGTTTAGCCAGTTTCCCTGTCTCAATGGTAATAAAACGACCATCGGGAAGGGTAATTTTTTTAGTTACAACGTTCATATTTTTTCGTTTAGACCGCTTTTGAGACCGCTCTCCACTAAGCGAGGGACCGCTGTGTAGCTCATCCTAGAGGAGGAACCGCTTTCAAGAGGTTAACCAGAAAATGCGTTTCTGGTTTACTGTATTTTTACTCCTGTGCAGTCTTTATTCTATTAGAGTAAAAAAAGCACGGGAAGTAATCTGTTTGTCGAAAATAAATTTCAGGACAAACGCAAAACAAGTCAGGGAATCCACAAAAGGAATTCCCTGACTTGACAATCATCCGATTATTTACGGAGACCTAATTCTGCAATAATTGCACGGTAACGATTGATATCTTTTTTGTGCAGATAGTCGAGTAGACGACGGCGTTTACCTACTAATTTCAAAAGACCTGCTTGAGTAGCGTAATCTTTTTTGTGTACTTTCAAGTGGCTCGTTAAAGAGCTAATCCGGTACGTAAACAGAGCAATTTGCGATTCAGCCGAACCTGTGTCGGTTGCTGACTTGGCATGCCCCTGCGATTCAAAAATTTCTTTTTTCTTGTCGGCAGTCAGATACATGTGATGCAGCTAATATTAATGGTGAATCGCAAAAATACAACGATTTAAACGAAAAAACACTATACTGCTCTGCTTTTTTTCTTAAATAATGTGGTCTGCGACTTCCAGTTCATCACTTTTTCTTTCAAACGGTTGAAAGCAATGCTATATACGTCAGCTTCAAACAACCGGGAATCATTCAAGGCCTTCATCAGGAAATAAATACCAAAACCAAACAGCACCAGATTGGACATCCAGGCGGCCAAAGGCACCCACATGGTTCCTTCCTTGGCGTATTTATCACCCTGAATTGTTAATACATACATCAGAATGAAAAAGACTATGGCCACCAGAACGGGTAAACCGAATCCACCCTTTTTGATAATGGAACCCAGCGGAGCCCCAATCAAAAACATAACCAGACAGGATATCGCGGTTGTGAATTTGTGATTCCACTCCAGCTCGTTTTTGTAAATATTCTTACGGCGGTCATACATCAGCAAATCATCCGTTTCAATGGAAGTCAACCGGGACTTGGCCGAGCTTAACGCACTGGCTGTAATATCCGTGCTTTTGACCAGCGGTAACTTTTCTCTCGCCGTAATCAGAGAATCAACCCAGCGGTTAGGCATTTTTTGGGCTGTTTCACTAAGCGGTTGCAGGTGGTAAGAATAATACTGCCTTGCCATGGAGACCAGACCTTTAATCGCCAGCTCGTAATTATTTTTCAGCGAATCCCCGTCCATCGAAAGCTGACCTATGGACTTCATGATGGCGTGGTTTTTAAATTGGTCCTCGTCCGTTTTCGTCATTTGAAACGAACGCATATTGATGTATTTTTTGGTATGCTTGAAAGCGTTTTTGGCAAAGTCAGTGGTATTTCCATCGCCAGAAGACTTATCCACATCTTCTACATAGTCGGTGGCATTAAATAACTCAAAAACCAGATACCCTCCATCCAGAATCGTGTACGTTCGGGCAGAATCAGCTATCGTCACGTGCCGGTTGCCATTACTCTCCGCATGATCATAGATCAATACATTTTTCAGCGAACCATTTTCGTAGTTCTTGGAAACTTTAATACTATAGCCGGGCAGGTCATTATTAAAAACACCTTCTTTGAAACTTAGCGTTGCTTTCGTTGTCTTAATGTCCCAAAGCAGACTATAGCCCTTCAAATTTGCCCAGGGTTGAACCGTGTTATTAAACCAGAGTATGAATCCGGTAATAAACACCATAACCACCGCCACGGGCCGAATAACCCGGCCCAGAGAAATGCCCGCACTTTTTACAGCCGTTAACTCTGAGAATTCGCCCAGGTTACCAAAACACATCAGCGAAGACAAGAGCACCGCCAGCGGCATGGAAACCGGAACGACCATTAAGCTGAAAAAGAAAAACAGACGCCCATAGACATCCAAGCCTACGTCGCGACCGGCGATTTCGTCGAAATAAAGAAGAATGAAACGGGTTAAAAAAATAAATTCAGTAACGGCAAAAGTTACAATGAAAGGCCCCCAAAAAGCCTTTAACACTAATTTATCTAATTTTCTCATGGCAGATTCTGTCAATCGGGCTCAAGTATAACCAAGAAATGAAGGAATCATCTCTTGCAGTAGCCAGATTTAACAACTCCTAACATTTATCCCCCTACTACTTCCCGCAAACTATCAATTAATCCATCCCAAAGAGCCTGGAGGTCTTCCTCATCGTTGTTATCCGAGTAATCCGTAATTTTCAGGAATGTAGAATTGGTAAGGTCACTTTGTTCGAGACGAAATTCCATATAGTTGCCTTCGGTTTCACCGGGCTCAGGTAAGAAATCATACTTGATACTTTTATTCTGGCGTATCGAAGTGATCTTGGCAGGGTGGTTTTCGCCATCCCACTCAAAAATCATAGACTGATTGGAGCCCACGTTTACTTTATTAGCAAACCATTGCTGAAGGCCAGAAGCAGTGCTGATATAAGAAAAGAGCATCTTGGGAGAAGCCCGGAGTTCGTATTCGGTAACAAATTTGTACTTAGTCATAATTTTTTTCGTCAATGACGCCTCCAGTTAAATTACTCAAAATCAATAAAATATTCAATTACTCAAACGGGTCATTGAAAGAATTCTCGATTTTTTTTTCACAAGGTATAGCTTTTCGCTGAAAAATCACATACTTTTGCACCACAAAATAACGGCGGGGTAGCTCAGATGGTTAGAGCGTCGGATTCATAACCCGGAGGTCACGAGTTCGATTCTCGTCCCCGCTACAAAATAAAACGCAGGCTTTCGGCCTGCGTTTTTGCATTTATACCCTTTCGATTCGTGCTTTCCTGCTACTGCTAGTCTTGCTAAGTATTTGCTAAACGACTCCTTTCCGTGTCGGAATGAGCCAGTTTTGTTCCCTCTGCTACTCAATAATCCTCAACTTCGTTCGGCATGGATTTTTGAACCTATATGGTTCCATTTTTGTCCATCTATTCACCTAAATAGCTGAAAATGACTGATTCACAAATCAGGACAAAAAACAAGAAACGTATTCTGCCATATTGACTGTCTGTCACAAATACCTCCCCAACTGGGAGGATGTTACTTTTATGTACTTTTAAGCAGAAATTTAGAATCTCTAGTGCAAAATCTTGAAAATTAATTCTTTAAGGATAATTTCATCGGTAATTGTACCTCCGTCTACCCCTTTGGCATACGCATCCGCCTGTCTCAGATATTTAATCACCTGAGCTGTTTTGTCCAGGCTGTAGTTGCGTACACCCGCCAGGTAATCTTTCACAAAAAAGGGGTTAACTCCCAGCTCAGAAGCCAGATTCCGTTCGCTTTTGTCAGCAATGGAATGTACGAGTAACAGCTTGCTAAAAAAATTATAAAGGATGATTAAGGTGGGCTGAATGGGGTTATCCTTCGGGTTCTTTGCGAAGTGATACGCAATGCGATTGGCTCGTTCGGTATTTCGCTGAATAAGGGCTTTCTGTAATTCGAAATTGTTATACTCCCGACTTACGCCTACAAAGCGTTCTACGGTCTCGGCCTGGATGGATTCGTCCGCTTTCAAGTTCAGGATAATCTTCTCCAGTTCATTGGCAATTCGTTTAAGATCATTACCGATAAACTCCGTTAACATTTGTAACGCCTTTGGGCTAATCTTCACTCCTTTGTCGTGACAATACGCGGCAATCCAATCCGGTATCTTATTGTCATACAGCTTTTTAGAAGAAAAGTAGACGCCTTTTTTATCGGCTGCCTTTACCCAGGCCTTGCGTTCGTCCACGGTACTTTTGAAGCATAGCACCAGGATGGTAGAATCCAGCGGATTAACAATGTAATCTTCCAGAAAACGTACGGTATCTTTGGAATCAAGCCCCTGCATGTCCTGAGCTTCCTTGACTATCACTAGCTGTCGGTCGGAAAGCATGGGGTAACGTTTGGCATGACCTAATAAAGTCGCAATGCTCGTATCTTTTCCATACAGAACAAACTGATTGAAATCGCGGGCTGAAGGAGAAAGGGCATTTTCTTCCAGGTAACTAGCAAGCTGATCAATGTAGAAGGGTTCGTCCCCGGCCAGAAGATAAATGGGTGCAAACTGATTTTTCTTTACGTCTTTCCAAATCGCGTCAAACGTCTGGGGCATAGGATTACTCAATTATAAATGATTCGATTCCTGTAAGAACTGCTGGCACCGCTGCTGTAGATCGGGCCAGAACTCTTCAAAATCGGTTTTAAAAAATTCGTATTCATCGGCCAGTTGTCCGATGCTGCGTTCGATACCCGCCGCTGGCGGAAAGCGTACACCAATTCCTTTCAGGGACCATTCAATCCCCGCCAAAGTGGCATACCCGGTAAACCAGTCCCGGCTGGTCAGCGAACGAACGGTGCTTTGCATGACCTCGGGTAATACGGCCTGGTGTCGTAAAACGGCCTGGTAGAAGTCCTGAGCGTAGGCGGTCAGAGGTCCGGTCCCGTATGTCTTCCATTCCCGGGCTAATACATAATCATAGAACATATCCACCAAAATGCCTGATAATAACCCGTATTCCTCCACGAGACGGTCTTTGCTGCGGCGAGTAACCGGATGATGGTCCGTAAAATCATCGATGATTCGATGAAGCCTTACCCCTACCAGCATATCCTGAGAAATGCCTTCGGGATGATAATTTTCCAGGCGGCCCTTCACGAATTCACCCAGCAAATTACCGACCTGCACGTCTTGATTACGCCCCGAAAGTACAGTATGTGCCAGAAAATTCATGGGTAAATAGAAATTTAGTCCGATCCACTTTATATTGGAATGGTTATTTAACCAACAAGGTTCAGTTTAAATCCATTCGACCTTTTAATCTTTTCAACTGTCTTATTTCTCAAGCCGGCGTATGATTGGTACGTTTGCAAAAAACAAAGCTCATGGAAATTACAAAAAACAAAGTAGTTCTTTTAACGTACGACTTATCAATCAAAGGCCCGGATGAAGCAGACTTTGAATTGGTAGAAGCCATTGGCGAAGAAGAACCAATGGGTTACATCCATGGTCTGAGTGGATATCCCGAACGATTTGAAACCAGCCTGGAAGGTTTGAAACCAGGTGACACTTTTGACTTCTCCATCTCTCCCGACGAAGGCTACGGTCAGCGTGATCCCGAAGCGGTGGTTGATTTACCACTTGATGTATTTAGCGTTAACGGCGAAATCGACCAGGACTTACTTCAGGTTGGTAACGTGTTACCCATGACCAACGAAGAAGGTCAACAAATGAATGGCCGTATCGTAGAAATTACGAACGATGCCGTTTGGATGGATTTCAATCACCCGCTGGCTGAAATGCAATTACATTTCAAAGGTAAAATCCTTGACGTTCGTGAAGCTACTCCTACGGAATTAAGCCACGGTCACGTACACGGTGAAGGCGGCGTTCATCACTAAGATGAGCTCTACTTAAGCTTCCCATTATAAAAAACAGCAACGAATTGATTCGTTGCTGTTTTTTATTGATCAGGCCATCGTTGGTACATATTCTTCTACGGTAACCCCAAACTTTCGCAGAAACTCGACGCCTTCGTCAACGCCAATGCCTTTATACTTCGCATAAGAGTCCTTAAAAACCACGCGGGTAATGCCCATGGAATAAATAATACGGGCACAGGCGATGCAGGGCGAAAGGGTTACGTAAATCGTGGCTCCCTCAATACTGGCTCCCAGTTTGGCCGCGTAAAGAATGGCATTCTGTTCGGCGTGCAGAGCCAGCGAACAACTTCCTTTGGAATCCCTGGGACAGCCTACTTCGGGAAATTCTTCGTCGCAGTTGTGAGTTCCAGCAGGGGGGCCGTTATAACCAATGGAAATAATACGGGTGTCTTTCGTTAATACGGCACCAACCTGAGCTTTGATGCAGTGGGATCGTTTGGCCAGATTAATGGCCAGTTCCATAAAAATATCGTCGAAATGGGGTTTCATGAATTACGCTGACAATCAGATCAAATAAGCGGAAATGGGAGATAATCTCTCGAAAGGTATCTTATTTCGTTGTTTTTGTTCGTTAACTTTTGCCGAAAGTTCCGACATTAAAACGACGTACGCTTACTTAAACTATGAAATTATTTCATTTGCTCGTTCTGCTTAGTCTGTTTGCGGGTAAAGTTCAGGCTCAGGCCGACTCCACCCAGTCAACACCTACCGTTGAATTAGTACAACCCCAATTACGCCCCAGCCCCGTGGCTATGGCTCAGTATAAAACCGAAAATTGTTACCTGAAACTAACCTATGGCCAACCCATGCGAAAAGGTCGGGAGATTTTTGGGAAGCTTGAACCTTATGGTAAACTGTGGCGAACAGGAGCCAACGAAGCGACCGAACTGACCCTTACGAAAGACCTTAAAATTGCGGGTGTTCCCGTTCGCTCAGGCACTTATACTTTATTCAGCATTCCTAATCAGAATTCATGGACCATTATCCTGAACACCGACCTGGGGCAATGGGGAGCTTTTAATTACAAGCCTGAACATGATTACGTTCGTGTAGATGTTCCCGCGATTAAGAATAATCAGATTTACGAAGCCCTCACCTTCAAGTTTGAAGAAACCAGCGAAGGAGCGACGCTCCAGTTAATGTGGGATGATGTAAAAGTTCAGATTCCGATGGCTTTTGCCAAGTAATCCCCATAAAAAAGACCTTTCTAAAGAAAGGTCTTTTTTATGATTAGGCTTTAGCTTGAGGACGTAACCAATCCGGTCGGTTTGTCTTGACCTGGGCTTTTAATTCATTCAGAATGGAATACAAACCGAAATACGTTCGGTTCACATATAATCCATGCTGACTACCCCGAGCTACCTTGGAATTACGGATTTCCTCAATGCGTTGCAGCTTATCGGCAAAGGCGTATACCTCTTCGAAGTAGGCATCATCCCCAAAATCAAACGTTTCCTCTTTAAAGGGACGACCCAGCAGATGAATCATCTGAACGAAAAGTCCTGAGAACAATTCTTTCTCATGGTCGGAATCACCCGGATATAAGAATTCTAGGTTATAGAAAATCGTCTCCGTCTTTTTCTGATCTGCCACGGTATCGGGGTTAATCAGGGCGAAGTAATTTTCGTAATAATACTGCGGAATGTCCTTGATACAACCAAAGTCAATCACTCCCGTAGTGCCGTCGGGACGAAGCAGGAAGTTACCGGGGTGCGGATCGGCATGAACCTGTTTGAGGGTGTGAATCTGGTAATCATAAAAATCCCAAAGCGTCTGTCCGATGCGGTTCCGCACTTCCTGACTGGGGTTGGTCTCCAGAAATTCACTCAGGTGTTTTCCTTCCAGCCAATCCATCGTCAGAATCCGTCGAGCCGAAAGCTCTGGATAATATTGCGGGAAAATTAATCCTTCAATGTGAGCACAGGCTTGAGTAATTTCCTTTCCCCGGCGTAATTCCAGCTCGTAATCCGTTTCTTCCAGCAAGCGAAGTTCTACTTCAGCCGTGTAGCGATCTACGTCTTTCTCGTTCAAACCAAAAAGCGTTTTCGCCATTGGTTTTACCATTTTTAAATCTGAACTGATGCTATCCGCCACCCCGGGATACTGCACTTTTACGGCCAGATTTTTGCCATCTTTCGTGGCTTTATGTACTTGACCAATCGAGGCCGCCGCGGTAGCTTCCATTTCAAAGGTATCGTATAGTTGCTTAGGTGACTTTCCGAAAAGCTTCTGAAAGGTCTTCGTCACCAGCGGAGCCGACAACGGAGGTGCCGAATATTGCGATAACTGGAAACGCTGGGAATACTGCTTCGGTAGTAGATTCCGATCCATGGACAGCATTTGAGCTACCTTTAAGGCAGAGCCCTTCAACTGACTCAGGGATTCGTAGATGTCAACGGCGTTATCTTCGTGCAGTTCATCCCGACTCAGATCAGGATTCACCAGTTTCTTGACATTATGCTTTAAATAGTTCCCGCCAATTTTAACGCCCGTTTTAACAAACTGCGTGGCCCGGGCTACTTTAGATGTGGGGATGGATTGCTGTGATTTCATACTAATAGAGGATACTTAGCGATTTTGATACACGAACTTGGCCAGATCCAGTGCCGAGTCCAGAGCGGAAGCTCCCAGCAGATCGAAGGCCATATTAACGGCTTTTTCAATAGCCGTATCCGTTTTCTCGAAACCTTTGGATGTGTCCTTGCTCCAAAAATCCAGTAACCAGAGCGTCTGGAGCCAGAACGCATCCGGGTATTTATTTTCAATGATGCGACGAGACTGTACTTCACGACTCTCCCGCCCCTCAGCCATCAGATCTTTGACGAACTTTTCAAACTGATACTTGAATTCTGCCAATGTCGAAGGCGTGCGAAGCGAACGGTGCTTGCGGGCTTCCTGCACACTACGAATGACGAAACTCCGATTGTTCGTCAGCGTTTCGATCCAGGTATAATAAAAGGCCAGTAACTTCTCCCGAACGGAATACGTTTCATATACCTCATCATTACGGAGGCGAGCCAATGTATCTTCGAAAAAGCCCAGCCAGATACTGCTTTCAATTTGTTCGAAGGAATTATAATACTCGTAAAAATCCGCTTCCTTGATTTTGAGTTTCTTGGCAAAAGCAAAAACGGTCGGTGGTTGTTGACCGTGTTCTAAGAGATAGTCGATATACGAATCTTTAATCTTGGTTAACGAAGCTGCCATATGTTGCGGGAAAGATATCTGATTGATAAAACGTAAAACGACTTACGGTAGTTCTCAAATTTTAGAGAATCGTTGCAGGATTTACTAGATATTTTTCCGGCAAATAACAAATGAATGCGAAAGAGTAATACAGGAGAAGGATGAACGGTAAGGGAACCCAACAAAGAGGCACGCTTTCGCGTGCCTCTTCTAATTTTACTATACGTTCTCTCACCCCAGTTTTTTTCTTAACCATGCACGAACCGGCTCATCATACCATTTCAAGCTTACGTAGGCCAAGGCAACACTACCGATCAGTATTAATAAAGCATAAGGCCAGGCTTGGGCGAGCGTTACGCCTTTATGATTACTGATCCAGGCTACGTAAAAATAAACGAGTGGGTAATGAACCAGATAAAGCGGATAGGATATATCCCCCAGGAATTTACACAGTCGATACTCCATCTTCGTATGCACCACACCGCTGGCTCCCAAATAAACGATGAGGGGAAAAATGAAGATTATACAGACTGATTCATACATGCCATTTAGCCACAGATGCTCAGCACCGCCTATGCGTGGCATGTATAATACAAGAGCGACCAAGAGGCTGCACCATAAAAAGGCACGTTTTACGCGAGTGGGCCTGGCGATGCGTGACAGCAGTAATCCGGCAAAAAACGGATACATCGTCCGGGTAATTCCTATCCGTACCTGCTCCGCATTCAGGGTCCAGCCACCGCTGACGTCTCCGCTGGGACTAGTAATAGCCAAATGAGCCAGGGCCAGGGCTGCGATACCTACCAGTATACTGAGGGCAACAGTCGAGAATTTCCGTATGCCGACCGCGTAGAGGATGTTGGCAATGTATTCAAAGAACAGCGACCAGCCTACACTGTTGAGCGGATGCATTTCCTGCCAGCCCCGTATGTCAAGGGATAACGGAACGGGTAGAATCGTGTACCCCATGAGCATGACCAGCAACATTTTCCACCAAGGAACGGTGTGAATCAATGGCCAGATCGTTGAATCTGTATAGTAGAATCCGATAGCTCCAAGCGTCATTCCCAATATGACCATGGGTTGAAGCCGTATGAGGCGACGCTTAAAAAACGAACCGACGGTCATGGTATGCCATCGGTCATCGTACGCGTAACCCATAACAAAGCCTGACAACAGAAAGAAAAAATCAACGGCTAAGTAGCCGTGGTTCACAAGGATATCCAAATGCCCGGTCCCTAAGGGCTCCGTCAGGTGAAAGGTAACGACGATAAGGGCTGCCACGCCGCGTAATCCATCCAATATAGGATAATGCGGCTTTGCCGAACGTTCACTACTAGTAATCATTGATAAATTTCAGGTTTAGAGTTTCGTATGAAAAACTATACTTCGCACAAATAATTACCTATTTGCACGAAATTTCAGGTATTCTTTAATGATTTGAGGGACTTTGTATTAGGAAAGATGCTTGGCTCCGGTTTTACCGAGGTTATTGAAATCTCGTTATACAGGCAAGAGTATCACTGATTTAACCTGAAGCCATAAAAAAAACATCCTGGTTTAGGATGTTTCTTGAAGTGATTCCGCTGGGATTCGAACCCAGGACCCATACATTAAAAGTGTATTGCTCTACCAGCTGAGCTACAGAATCGATACTCGTAAATTTCTGGTGTACTGAAGCGATAGAATCGCTAAACTTATTTGTGATTCCGCTGGGATTCGAACCCAGGACCCATACATTAAAAGTGTATTGCTCTACCAGCTGAGCTACAGAATCGATACTCGTAATTTCTGGTGTACTGAAGCGACAGGATCGCTAAACTTATTTTGTGATTCCGCTGGGATTCGAACCCAGGACCCATACATTAAAAGTGTATTGCTCTACCAGCTGAGCTACAGAATCGTACTAATTTGCTGATGATGCGGTAAATCTAAGTTGAAATAATGAGTTAAGGCAAGTCTGATGGGAACTTAAAAAACTCTGATTCGTACTTTTCTTTACTTGTGATTCCGCTGGGATTCGAACCCAGGACCCATACATTAAAAGTGTATTGCTCTACCAGCTGAGCTACAGAATCATTATCTTTGCTTGACAGAAAGCCTTTCCGTTTTTGCGAGTGCAAAAGTAGTGTTATCAGAAGCCGAACGCAAGTGTTAAGAGTTAAATTTTTACAATTTCTTTATCTTTTTTTCGTTTTGAGCCTCGGAAACGCTGTTGCTCAGAACGTCACGGCCAAGATTCAGCAGGCCGATTCTTTGTTTAAAATTCACAATTTTTCGAAAGCTACCCTCGCTTACGAGGATGTCCTGAAAGTTTCCAACCGCATTTCTCCCGCTATTTTTCTCAAACTTGCGTACCTCTACGAGCAAAAAAAAGACTGGTTGCACGTTCAGTATTATCTGAATTTGTACTACGAACAGATTCCTGACGAAAGGGTACTAAGAAAAATGAATGAAATTGCCCGTGATCAGGGCTGGAAAGGGTACGAACTCGACGATTTTAATCTGCTGGTTTTGTTATTCAAACAGTATTCCGGTTACCTCATCGGCCTTTTGCTTAGCGTGGGCTTATATGTTTTTATTATCCTGCTGATTAAAAGGATCAAGCATCAGTACATTGCTTTTAGGTATAAAGCTCTGTTTTTTCTGTACTGGTTAGCCATTACCCTACTCGTCAATCTTCCCGGACGTTACCGACAGGTTATCATCCGAAAACAGAATTCTATTCTTCGTTCAGATCCTTCGGCGGCGGCCCCTCCTACTGAGATGGTAAAAGAAGGCCACCGATTGAAAGTCGTAGGAAAGTCTGATATCTGGTATCAGGTCTTGTGGGAGAATCAGCTCGTTTACGTGAAATCTGCGGATGTGTGGATTGTCCGGTAATTCTCTAAGATCGATTTCGTAAGGGCGAGTTATCTTCTTTGGCCAGTGTATTATACACCATTTTGTCCATAAACTTGGGGAATAGCTTATTAAGAAAGACGGTGAGCTTTCCCTGAGAGGTCAGAATCAATTCGCGTTTACGATTCACAACGGCTTTGTAAATATGGACGGCTACCTCTTCCGCTGACATCATTTTTTCCTCATCTCGCATGGTTTCGCCCATGCTTTTTCCATCCTTGCCGAGTGAAGCTACCCGAATATTGGACGCCGTAAATCCAGGCGAAGCCGTTAGTACATGCACGCCCGTGTGTAAAAGTTCCGTGCGTAAGGCTTCTAAAAAGCCATTTAAAGCAAATTTAGACGCCGAATAGCCACAACGAACGGGTAAACCCCGGTAACCTGCAATAGAGGAAATTCCGACAATGCTGCCTTTGGCTACCTTGATGTAGGGCAGTGAGGCTTTGGTTGCGTATACACTTCCGAAGAAGTTAATATCCATTACCTTCCGAATTACTTCCGGGTCCATGTCTTCAAACATGGCCCGCATGGAAATTCCCGCGTTATTAATAAGTACATCCAGTCGACCGTATTTGCTGATAATTTCCTGAATCATACGGTCATTATCTTCGGCAATACTCACATCCGCCACCAGACTTAGATAATCAATACCTGCCCGACTTAATTCCTGATTAACCTCAGCCAGTTTCTTCTCGTCCCGTCCCGTAATCACGACTTTACTACCCTGCCGGCCAAATTCCAGAGCCAACGCCTTGCCAATCCCCGACGAACCGCCCGTGATTAATACTACCTTATCTTTCATTGTAATGGTTATTCATTAAAGCACTCAAAGTACGTGATTTTTTCCATCGAGTCATCGAAGGAGGTTCACAACCCCTTTGAATTGCCGTTTGCTGTACTTAATCAGGTAATAAAACTGTCCCGTTGAGGTATTTTCTCCGGTCCACCGAAAGGTTGGTTTGGTATCCCGAAAGATCTGCTTTCCCCAGCGGTTATAAATTTCCACGAATTCAAATTGTTCAAGGCAGTTATCCAACGGTAAATCGTCAATGGAGAAGTAATCATTTTTCCCATCATCGTTCGGCGTAAACACGTTTGGCGGAGTAAACGTATAGTCCACCATACGGTCGCGAATGGTTAACTCCACTTTTATGGTATCGAATCGATTGGGGTTACAGGAGTTATCTTCCGTTACAAAGTCAATCACAAACGTTTTTTCGGGTAACCCTTCCATTAACGCACACGTAGGTATCCACTCGAAAGGACCGCTGGCGTTACCCGTACCCGATCGATTTTGCCAGCTCATGCCGGCAGAAGCCAGCGTAAAGCCCCGCCCGTTCCCCGTCAGTGTAATCGGATCATTATCAGGATCCTCGGCATTAACCATAAAACGAACGGGTTGCCCGGTGGTTCCTTCCAGCAAGACAGTAGCGGTATTACCGGCAAGTGTAGTTTCAACCCGTGGCCTTTGACTGGGTCTGCCCGTGGCTTTCAGTTCCACACTGACCGAATCCCGGCGATTCCGACCACAACGGAGGTCAATGACGTAAAAGTCCACGATATAGGGTTCATTTCGAACGGCACTACAAACGGGAGTCCACTGAAAAGGAGATCGGGCTTTTCCCAAGCCGCTGGAAGGAGTAAAAGTCATCCCTACACTGGCCAGAGTAAACCCTCTGCCTCGGGCTTCAAGACGAATGCTATCGGGATCCAGATCAAGACCATCAATATTGAATTGTAAGGGCGTACCCATCGCAATCGTCGCCCGATTGTTAGCCAGTGTCGTAGAAATTTGAGGTGGCAGATTCGGTCTTGGTCGGACAAAAACGCTGATGGTTAAAGTATCATGCTGCGGTAATGGACAACTTTCATCACTGGCAATCACCTGAAACCGCAGCGGCCGACCTTCAAAACTTTCGGCACACTCTGCCAGACAAATCCGTGCTTTGGCCGTGTCCCCTGCATGGGTAATCGTTACCTGAGAAAGGTCGAGCTTAAAATCCAGTGGCGTTGGATACAAAGGATTGACTTTCAGATTCAGACGAGAATTCGCGTCCTGATCCGTAAAAAATAAGTCAAGGCAACGCTCCTGACCCACGGCCATTTCGATGGTCTCTCCGGCTCGGTAAAAGTTACGTTTTCCTGCTTCTCGAGCCATCACCTGTGGCGGGGCACTCATCGGGCAGTCAATGACTTTGAGCTGAAAATCCCGTCGCACCAGACCAATTCGTTTGCCAGCCCGAAACTCTTCCACCATCACTGAAAACACATACAACCCCAGTTGCGTAGCCGTTACCGAAAGCCGACCCGTTCGACGATCAATGGCTAAAGGAGGATTGCCGGGAATGGCATTCGTTGCCGAGTAACCCGCCCCCCAACTTACAGCCGGATAGGCCGAACTGCCTCTGGCCAAAGGTGCAGGCTGAGCCGCGGTGCTATACCCGTTCAGGGGTGTTACCAGCGAATAGGATAAGCTATCACCGTCGGCATCGGTAGCACTAAAGTCGAAAGTGAAAGGTTTATTAATGCAAATAAAATCCCCCTTAACGGTTTCGAAACGAGGAGAAGAATTTACAAAAACCCGGTTATTCTGGTAAAGAGCAGGCATTTCCAGATAAAATGCGGTTCCGGCACTACTAGGGCTGACGATATTATTAATAATGTTATTGCGGCAACATCTTTCCCAAACCAGGTAATACCCATCGGGGTCATTGAACACTTCCTGACGAAAAATCACTTCTGACCCGTATCGAATCAAACGGGTTCGCAAAGAGGCGGCTGAAGTGCTACACAGCGGGTTGCTGTACGGAATAATTTCATCCGTTAACCTCGGCATGACCAGGTCCGACATCCGGGCGTTGTCCTTTTTTCGAAAAATGGAGATCGTGACACTGGGATCATCCGCTCCGCGATTTCCATTAATGTCATCAAAGTAAAGATTCAGGTAAATGCGGTGCGTCCCCCCGTATAAACTGGCTCGCAATGATTCGACCTGAAGCTCTCCACCAACGATGTGCGTCGCCCAGGCGGCAAGGGTACTGAAAAGTAGTAATAAAGTCAGGTAAAGTTTTGCCATAGAAGATTCGGTTCCGCTCTGAAATTACTCTTTATGAACGATTTAACAAAGAATCCCCGACGAGTACGCATTAAATAGCGATTGACCTGTAGAAATTATCTAATTTTGTAAAGTCAATGAGAAAGAACAAACAGAAAACACCCGTAATTCTGGAAAATTTACGGGTTGAAGATTTTGCCGCAGAAGGTAAGTGTCTGGCCCGGAATGATGGTCAGGTGATTTTTATTGAGGGTGAAGTGGCCCCCGGTGATCTGGTAGATGTCCGCATTTTCAAAACCAAAAATAGCTTTAGAGAAGGCCGGGCCATTGCTGTACATGAGTTTTCGAACGTAAGACAGGAGCCTCGTTGTCAGCATTTTGGCACTTGTGGAGGCTGTAAATGGCAGCACATTCAATACGAAACTCAGCTTGATTTTAAAACCCGTCAGGTACGGGATTCGCTGGATCGGCTGGCTAAAGTTCCTCATCCGGGCATTCTTCCCATTATTGGCTCTGCTCAGGAGTATGGTTACCGTAATAAACTGGAGTTTACTTTTTCGTCAAACCGCTGGTATACCGACGCCGAAATAGCTTCGGGCGATACGCTGGAACGGCGGGCCGCTGGTTTTCATATTCCCAAGCGTTTCGACCGTATCCTCGACATTGAAAAATGTCATCTACAACCAGAGCCTTCTAACGCCATTCGACTGGCGATTAAGGCTTACGCTGAAGAGCGGGACTGGACGTTCTATGATCTTATTAAGCACCAGGGCTTTATTCGGAACGTCGTTATTCGTACGGCCAGTACGGGTCAGGTTATGGTGATTGTTCAGTTTGGCGAACCTCAGTGGGAAGCGATTAACGAACTGACCCGTTACCTACAGGAAACGTTTCCGATGATTTCTTCGCTTCATGTGGTGGTAAACGAAAAGGTAAACGATACGTTTCAGGATCAGGACGTGATTCACGTATCAGGAACGCCTTACATCGAAGAACAAATGGAAGGCCTGATTTACCGGGTGGGTCCGAAATCTTTCTATCAGACCAATTCCGATCAGGCTTATACGCTATACAAGATTACCCGTGACTATGCTCAACTGAAAGGCGATGAGCTAGTGTACGATTTATACACCGGAACGGGCACGATTGCCAACTTCGTAGCTCGTCAGGCTGCTCATGTAGTTGGCATTGAATACGTTCCCTCAGCCGTAGAAGACGCTAAGGTTAATTCAGAAATCAATGGTATTTCGAATACCAGTTTCTTCGCCGGAGACATGAAAAAACTCCTTCGGGCTGAGTTTTTCTTTGAACATGGCAAACCCGACGTCATCATTACTGATCCTCCACGGGCCGGTATGGACGCAGATGTGGTTGAAGCAATCATTGCCGCCGCTCCCCAGCGGATTGTCTATGTGAGCTGTAACCCTGCCACCCAGGCCCGCGACGTAGCGATGTTATCGGAATTATACGAGGTGAAAGCAGTTCAACCCGTTGACATGTTCCCGCATACCCATCACGTAGAGAATGTGATGTGGCTGGAGAAGAAAGCACAATAGATCAGAGAAGGTTACCCGATAGTTTAGAGAAGGCTCAATTTTTTGAGCCTTTTTTTTATGCCGCCAGCCCAGCTTTCTAAACTCTCTTTCGATGGAACGCAAGCAGTCTCTACCTCGAATAGCCTACTTGATTATTGCTCATCATCAGCCTTCTCACCTGGCCCGGCTCATTAAGCAATTGGAACATAGCGATGATCATTTTTTTATTCATGTAGATCGCAAACAATCGATAGAACTGTTTCAGAACGAAGTAATGACTACCGAAAATATTCACTGGATAAGCGATCGTAAGTCCATTTTCTGGGTAGGCATAGGAACTGTATTAGCGGAGGTTGAATTACTCCGGGCGGCGTATCAGTATGGAGCATTTGACCAGTACATTTTACTTAGTGGTTCAGACTATCCCATCAAACCTCCTGAATACATTAGATCTTTTTTAGTACAGGAAAAACGCATTTTTATTCCTGTACAGGGTTGCATTTATCCGACTACTGATCGTCGGTTTAGTGACCGATTTAACCATTATCATTTCATTAATAACGACTTCTTAAACCCTCGGGGCAAGCACAGTAATCAATTTTTCTTTTATCAGGTAAGGAAGTATTTAAACAAGCATCCCCTACGCAGAAGAATCCCTGAAAACATTCACTTATACCAGGGCCCAACCTGGGTTGGATTAACTCATGCATTCGTTAAGTACTTATTCACCGAGGTTGCTATTCAGAAGCTGATTCGTTTCTATAAATTCATGTATTGCCCCGATGAAATGTTCTTACCGACTTTGGTAAAAACCTCTCCTTATGCAAATGATTTATATTTTGACTATGAAAAAAATACCGATGGGTTAAACTGGTTAGGGTTATTCTACACCGACTGGCACACTCCTAATGTCATCTTACCCAAAACCCTGGTAGAAGAGGACTTTACGGCCTTAAAGGAAAGTCATGTTCATGCCTTGTTTGGAAGGAAATTTGATGAAGTCAAGTCTAAAGAATTATTACTTTTGGTTGATAAACATTTGTTAAAATAAATCAACATTTAAAATTCGTAAAGTATACTTGTAAGTCAATGCTGACCTTGAAAGATTAAGTATCATTTATGAAGAGGTATCTTAACATTCTATCTAACATCAACCTACAAACCATTCGGTTCAACTTTAAGTATTTCCCGTTTAAACAAGCCATACGTTTTCCCATTTACGTGGCTCCTCAAGTACATTTCAATCACTTAGCCGGGCAAGTTTCCATTGAAGGCCATCTTTGGCCGGGTAAGATTAAGATTGGTTATGGTGAAATTGGCATATTTGATAAACAAAAATCACGTTCAATCTGGCAAGTTTCCGGGAATGTTGTTTTTAAGGGAGCGTGCAATATTGGCCATGGTTCTAAAATTTCGGTTGGCGACGACGGCACTCTGATCTTTGGGGATAATTTTACGATCACGGCAGAGACGTCCCTCATCTGTTATCGTAAAATTGAATTCGGTGCGAATTGTGTACTTTCCTGGGAGATCCTAATGATGGATACGGATTTGCACACCATAAAAAATAGTCAAGGCGAAGTCATTAACTATCCTAAACCCATTCGTGTGGGAGATAACGTATGGATTGGCTGCCGCTCTACCATTCTCAAAGGAAGCACAGTATCGAATGACTCTATCATAGCGGCAGGAAGCCTTGTCACGAAGCCGTTGGAAGGAACCAAAGCTATTTTTGGGGGAAGTCCTGTACGGATCTTAAAAGAAAATGTCCGCTGGGAGGTTTAATAAAAAAGGAACCCGATTGATTCGAGTTCCTTTTTTATTATGCATTGTTTCAGCCATACCTAGAATGGTACGTCACCCATCCCCGTACTGAAGCTGCCAAACTCACCCGGAGGTGGGGTTTGACTTTGCTGATTTACTTTACTACCAAAGGTCCTGGCAGGAGCCTGATTTTCGAAGGACCCAATCGTCTCGCTGTTATCCGCTGGACTGAAACGCGGAGCATCCATCATGGAGAAATCTCCTCCACCTAAATCAGCGAATTTGGTAAATTTATTAATAAAGCGAAGCGGCACCGTCTCGGTAGAACCCGAACGGTTTTTCGCAATGATTACTTCCCCTACGCCCGTCGTTGGCTGTCCGTTTTCGTCTTGGGTAATACCGTAGTATTCAGGGCGATACAGGAACATTACCATATCCGCATCCTGCTCAATCGAACCCGATTCCCGTAAATCCGAAAGCTGTGGTTTTTTCTCTCCACCCCGCGTTTCTACGGCCCGGCTCAACTGGGACAGGGCAATCACGGGTACGTTCAATTCTTTCGCCAGGTTTTTTAAAGCTCGCGAAATCGAGGCAATTTCCTGCTCCCGGTTTCCGCCGCCTTTCGAGCTATCGCCCTGCATTAGTTGCAGGTAGTCAATAACCACCAACTGAATATCGTGCTGCTGCTTTAATCGACGACACTTTGCCCGAAGTTCTAGAATGGATAAGGCCGGGGTGTCATCAATGAAAATTGGAGCCGAGTTGAGCTTCCCAATTCGGGCGTGTAACTGAGCCCACTCGTGGTTGGCCAGACTTCCCTTTTTGATTTTCTCACTTTCAATTTCTGCCTCCGCCGAAATCAGACGGTTTACTAATTGAACCGAAGACATCTCCAGCGAGAATACGGCTACGGCCTGATTCCAGTCCACCGCCGCATTTCGACACGCGGAAAGAATAAAGGCGGTCTTACCCATGGCAGGACGAGCCGCAATAATCACCAATTCGGACTTTTGCCAGCCCCCCGTTACCCGATCCAGAGCCGTAAAGCCCGAAGCCACGCCCGTCAGACCATCGCGTAAGTGTTTCTTTGCTTCGAGTTCTTCCAGAGCTTGTTTCACCACCGCATTCATATCCGAAAAATTCTTACGAATATTCGATTCTGAAATTCGGAATAAATCCTGCTCGGCCTTATCCAGAAGGTTAAAAACGTCCGTGGTATCTTCATACGCCATCTTCAGTACTTCATTGGAAGAAGTAATCAAATCGCGTTTGATTGAATTTTCAGCAATTTTACGAGCATACGACTCTACGTTAGCGGCGGAACTGATTCGGCTGGTTAACTCGGCCAGATAAGCCGAACCACCCGTAAATTCCAGCGTGCCATCATTTCGCAGGCGTTGCGTAACGGTTAATAAGTCAACAGGTTCCGAATTATTGAAAAGCGTTAGAACCGCCGAAAATATTTTTTGATGAGCTTCGCGATAGAAACTCTCTGGTTTCAGGATATCCACCACATTGGTTAATGCGTCTCTTTCCAGCATTACCGCCCCCAAAACCGCTTCTTCCAGATCAACCGACTGGGGGGGGATCTTTCCAAGTCCCGTATCGAGCCAACGATTACTAGTGGCGAGCCCTCCTACCGAAGTTGTTGGTTTTCTTGCAGTTATGTTTCGTCGTTTGTCATCCATAGGTACAATGTTACGCAAAAATGACGCTCATTTCACAGGGAATAAGCTCATTTTTTTCAGAAATTTGCTAAATGGCTGATACTGAAAATAAACCCGAATCCCAGGGCTCAAACCTGAAAAAAAAATAGACAAGCTTTCGGAAAACCAGTAGCAAATCATTACTTTAGTCAAAGAAATTTTCACAAAACCTCTGTATAGTTTGATAGAAAAGACCATTACCCTCGACGAGGTTTCACTAGTTGACTTTTTAGGCGTCGAGAATACGAATATCCGGGAGCTTTCTGCGGCTTTCCCGATGAGTAAGATTATTTCAAGAGGTAATGAAATTACCATTCGGGGTACCTCCGCTGAAATCAGTCGAATTACAGAAATTTTAGAATCTCTACAACAGCATTATTTACGGTTCGGTAAAATCACTTCTGATAACGTAAAGAATTACCTCGGCCATACCGAAGAGGAAGGCTCTGTTCCACAGACGCCAACCGATGATGACGTTTTTCTGTACGGGAACAAAGGCATTGTGATCCGTATGAAAACGGCCAACCAACTGGCCATGGTTGATGCAGTTGCTAAACACGACATTGTATTTGCGGTGGGTCCGGCGGGTACCGGGAAAACCTATACGGCCGTTGCCATTGCAGTTAAAGCTCTGAAAAATAAGGAAGTAAGAAAAATCATCATTACTCGCCCCGCCGTGGAAGCTGGCGAAAATCTTGGCTTCCTGCCCGGCGATCTGAAAGAGAAAATTGATCCTTACTTACGCCCGATTTACGATGCTCTGGACGACATGATTCCAGCCGAAAAGCTGAAATTATACATCGAAAACCGAACCATCGAAATCGCCCCGCTGGCGTATATGCGGGGACGAACGCTCAATAATGCCTTTATTCTGCTGGACGAAGCTCAGAACACGACGACCATGCAGCTAAAGATGTTTCTGACGCGGATGGGTCCAAACTCCAAGACCATTATTACCGGGGACCGCACTCAGGTGGATTTACCAACCAAGATGAAATCTGGTTTGAGTGAGGCTTTAACCATTTTAAAGGATGTTCCCGAAATTGGTTTTGTTCAGTTAGACGGACGTGATGTGTTACGTCACAAATTGGTGCGATTGATCATTGAAGCCTACGAAAAGGCCGAAGCTCCTCATGAATCAAAAAGATAGTCACTCCAGTATTCTTTGCAAAAAGCCGCTCCTCAGCGGCTTTTTGCTTGGACTTTTATGCATGAGTACCAGCTGGGCTCAACGCATCCGGGATTGTGCGTTTTCTCCGGTGTATCAACAGCAGGTTTTAAAGGTAAAAAACGCAACCATCTCCCGGCAGATTTTCGAAGATTCGATTCGGCATTACATCCAGAATAAAAAAAACCGGGGTGGCCGTACCGCTGAGAAAATTATTCGCATTCCCGTGGTCGTTCATGTGATCCATAACAATCCTGATTCATTAACCATTGGCGGACGCGGAAACGCGAATATTTCGGTGGAGCAAATTGAGTCGCAAATCCGGGTGCTGAATGAAGATTATCGCCGGAAAGAAGGTACGAATGGCTATAATACCAATGCCGTAGGTGCTGACATGGAGATCGAATTCTACCTTGCCAATCGGGACCCTAACGGCAATGCAACCACGGGAATCACTCGTCGGTATCGAAACAAATCCATTTATTCGATTGATACGGATTTGGAAACAGTTAGTGCCACAAGCTACTGGCCTTCTGACCGTTACCTGAATATCTGGGTCTTACCCGACATTTATTCGTACCTGGGTTATGGACAATTTCCAGCTTCCACCTCGGTTCCCGGCTTAAGTTCTTACTTTCAGGATTATGCTCACACGGATGGCATTTTCGTGGCTCACCAATACTTTGGTTCCACTGGAGATTTGGCTGATCAATCTTACGCGTTGGGTCGAACGGTTACCCACGAAATAGGCCACTGGCTGGGGTTGATTCACACCTGGGGCGATGAATATTGCGGTACTGATTACTGCGATGACACTCCCCCCACGGAATCTGCTAACAGTACCCGCTTTTGTAACGACCGCTACTCTAACTGCGTTTCAGGACAGACTACGCGAAATATGATTGAGAATTACCTTGATTATTCGCCCGATGCTTGTATGAATGTTTTTACACAGGATCAGAAAGATCGGGTGCGGGCCGTTTTAGAGTTAAGTCCCCGCCGAAAACAGTTGGTTAATGCCAATAATTCGCTCGAAGAAACCTCAACGCTACAACTGAAGGTTTACTCGAACCCAATTCAGAATAAGATACTTTATTTTGACGCTACTTTTCAGGGATTACATTCGGTCAAGTATCAACTCACTAATACGCAGGGATATACTTTGTTTCATTCAGAAGCAAACAATCAGCCCAGCAGTAGTTACTCAATCCCGGTCGGGCAATTAACCCCAGGTACCTACATTTTAACCTTTGCGACGGAATCCGAGAAAGCGAGCCATCGCATTGCGGTCCCTTAACCATTAGCTAATTATACTCAGTTTTAGCAAGGATTCGTGAAAATAGATTTCAACTTTGAAGCCTAAAAAATGACTTCATGCGTTGGAATCTATTTCCTTTTTTAAGGTATGTAATAGCCCTCTCTGCGGGTATTCTACTCTACCATTGGGGGCACTTTTCCTTTCAAACTTTTCTGATCATTTCAGGAACGGCGTTGATCGCATTCCTGGGGCTTCAGTTTACTCCCGTCGGAATCAAATGGCTTGGCGGCCTGGCGGGAACGGTATTCTTCATGGGTTTAGGAGGATTGATTACTCACACCTCCGATGAAAAACTTGCGATCAACCATTTTACACCTCTTCAGGATTCTGTTATAGCCTACCGGGCGGTTTTGTCCTCTGCCGTTGAGAAAAAGCCCAGCACCTACCGAGTTATTGCGGAAATCAATGCCGTAAAGGTTCGGCATGAATGGCGGGAAACTCAGGGAAAAATACTTCTGTTTATCGACCGGACCGTTACGCGTAAGCCCCGGTATGGCGACGTATGGGTCATTCGCAAAAGACCGGAGTTAGTCGAACCACCTTCTAATCCCGATTAATTTAATTATCAGGCTTATCTGGGTTACCAGGGCATTTACCATCAGCAATATGTACACGCCTTTGATTTTGCCCAGCTTGGTAACCATCCCCCTTCGGTGTTACTCAATTTAGCCTACACGATCAATGATAAAGCATCATCCCTACTGGCAGAGAAACTGCCCTCAAGACAGGAATACGCCGTAGCGGCTGCCATGTTATTGGGCGTTCGGGAAGAACTTGACCATGAGTTGCTCCGGGCTTATTCCGCTGCCGGTGCCATTCATACGCTTTCCGTTTCCGGGATGCACGTAGGTATCCTTTTTCTGGTGTTAAGTTGGTTACTAACACCCCTGCGAAAAGGATCTAGTCACCAAAAGTGGCTCTTTGCCAGTATAGTTACTTCGTTCCTCTGGGGATACGCTTTGGTAACGGGTTTATCTGGCCCAGTGCTACGATCGGCCATTATGCTGAGTGTCTTTGTCTGGAGTGATACCTTTCGACTCAGCCGAAATGCGTTTAATACCCTGGCCTTTTCCGCTTTTCTCATTCTGCTTTTCAGCCCTTACAGCTTGTTTCAAATGGGCTTTCAGCTTTCATACCTTTCCGTAGCAGGAATCATGTACCTCTATCCCAAGCTGCATTGGCTCTGGAAATTTGATAACCCCTTGGAGGCCGAACTTTGGAGTTTATCCTGCGGAGCCGTGGCCGCACAGGTGGTGACTTATCCGCTGGCGGTTTATTACTTTCATCAGTTTCCTACGTATTTTCTAGTGGTCAATCCGTTGGTAATGGCCTTTTCCAGTCTGGGGTTAATCGTAGGTATGGCCTATCTGATTTTCGCCAGCGTTCCGGTTCTCAGTGACTTTCTGTTGTATGTATTAAAATTATCCTTCGGTGGCTTAAACGTAGTAGTGAAAGCAACCGAGCATCTACCCGGAGCTTTATGGAATAATCTGCTGATCACCCCTATGCAATTGGTAATCATTTACGGAGTTATCCTGATGATTTTGCTGCTTTTTCTAAAAAGGCAAAAAGCCTATTTATGGGGCGGATTGGGGCTCGTCATTCTATTTTCGTTTAGCAAGGTATATGCCTTTACGCAACATCGACAACAGCAGATTATCTGCATTCACCACCTTAAAAAGCATACCGCTATTAGTCTGATCAAAGGCAGAAAGCTACACCTACTGGCTGATTCAGCTTTATATGGCGATACCAGAACTCAATCCTTACATCTGGTGCCTTTCTGGATTAATCATGATATACGCTCCAAAGAAGCAGGCATAACGCCGACTCATGTCCGTCCCATTCCTTACGGGAATTACATTGAGTGGCAATCCAGAAGTATCGTTTGGCTGCATAAAGAAATTCCTACCTATACTTCGTTTTCCATCAACCAATCGTTCGATATTTTACTCCTCACCAATAATGCAATTCGTTACCCAGGCGACTGGTTAAAACAGACTTCGATGAAACAAGTGGTACTGGACGTAACGAACAGCAAAAGCGTTACCAAACGATGGATAGAAACTTGCAGAAGATTACGTATTCCCTGTTATGATATTCGAACCTCAGGGGCTTTTGTATACGGTTATGAAGGAATGTAAAACCATCTCAAAAGATGGCTCCATTCAGACACCTAAAGTTTTCTAAAAAAATAGGTTTAAAACCTACAGACTTACTCTATTAAAAGCATGAATCTAAGTATTATTTCTCACGTATAAACACCCAAAATAAGGGGATTTAGATAAAGGGTTTTGTATTTAGTTGATAAGCTTTTAGTATTGAAGACGCATATACCCATGTACCGCCTACGTACATTTAACTATTTGAATTCTTATGCTCAAACATGTATTGTTTGCAGTATTCCTGCTCTCTATTTTCTCATGTAACCATGAGCTCACCAAAGAGGAAACTTGTGAAAAACTTGATTTATCCTTAAGAAAACATCTCGAAGATCTTGCTTTTAAAGGTAACTACCCATGTACGATCTATGAACTCAAAACCGTAGACTTTGAAGAAGTTAGCGATAACTACCTTGACTCTATGCGGCTGACTACCAACTATCAGG
Organism: Siphonobacter sp. SORGH_AS_1065; assembly: GCF_030818595.1. Lineage (NCBI taxonomy): Bacteria > Pseudomonadati > Bacteroidota > Cytophagia > Cytophagales > Cytophagaceae > Siphonobacter > Siphonobacter sp. SORGH_AS_1065. The sequence goes on along the minus strand of NZ_JAUTAM010000004.1, from coordinate 4,000,026 downwards.
ATTATGAAGATTACAAAAGTCTGCTTGAATCAACCATTGAACTTGCCCAAACAGAATCATCCCAAGCCAACCTATACTTAGAAACGTTTGGTAAGGGTTCTTTATCAGATATTTCCAGAGAAGACGCCCAGAAACATATAAATGAAGCTACGCAATATAAAGATTCGCTAGTAGCCATTATTAAAAGAGATTCCGTCATAAAAGCACGAATAGCTTTGAGAAAACATACGGAAAGAAAGTATTTTAAAACCAAAACTTTCCTAAAAGCCACCCTCGGCGATCATAACAAGCTTGATACCGTAAACTACATTTTTACCAAAGACTTTAAACCCGTTATTAATTAAAGTAAATAGGTTACCTGATTTACCAGCTACGAAAAAATTAATTATTTTGAGGGCTTCTACTGTAAGGCAAGTAATAAAAGCACAAACTAAGTATTCTTACCCACGTACAAATACGCTATTTCTTTAAAATTAGATGAACCGTTTTGGAATATTTTGATAACCTTATAGTATTGAAGATTATATACACCCAGTACCACCTTAACGAACCTTATAACTGTCCGTCCCCATGTCTAGTGAACAGCTAGATGCATTAGAGCGTCTTGCCCGGCTCAAAGAGCAGGGTATGCTTACCGATCAAGAGTTTCAGAAGCAGAAGGAGTTAATTCTTGGGAATACACCGTCAACTGAGACTCTGCCCCCAGTAACACCTATACCTCCTGTTCAACAGCATCCATTACCTTCAAAAGATTCTGGTAGTAGTTCAGGTACGGTAGCAACGATTATATTCTTCTCTCTATCTATAGGGATAGTATCGTATATCATATACACAGCTTCTAAGGAGGATAATAAACGAAATGAAGTAAAGCAGTCAGAGCCTGGACATGTAAGTTACGTTGCTGAATTAGTAAACAAAGATGAAATTCTTAAAGCTAAGCTATACGCAGATTCAATAATAAAAAATAGTGAACATAAAGATAAGTTAGGCCGATTAGGACTAGTTAGAGATACCCTTCTAAGGGCTACAGGAGAAGAACATCTTCAGAAAACTATCATTAGTCTTCGGAAGCCTACCATCGATTCTCTCAAGAGAGGTCAGAAACCTAAGTTCTTCAAAAACAGCCATATCAATGCCTATTTTATCAAACAGGTAATCAAGAACCTTGGCAATAAAAAAGAGTATATCGAGCTACAGGCAAAACGTGAAGAGATTTTAGGCAAAGCAATGGACAGAGCTTTAGCTAGTAAGTATTTCAAAACAGGCAGAAATAGAGACTGGGAAAGAGCTATCAAATCACAATTAAAGGATCCTGATAGTTTCGATCACGAAAATACCGTGTACGAAATTAAGAATGGATACATCTACGTTACAACAAAGTTTAGAGGCAAGAATAGCTTTGGGGCATTAGAGATTGGCTATGCTGAAGGAAATTTAAGTTTAACCACAGGAACTGTGATTTCTTGTAAAGTATCAAATTGAAGCTTTTGTATCAAATCTCCTAATAGCAAAAATGACAGACTTTCATACTAAATTTATCGAACAACTTAGTTTATTAGCTCAAAGCATAAGGGAAGCAGCGATAAATAATAGGATTAGTGAAAATACTTCTTTTAATACTTTGTACGGATGGAACTGCCCTGCAATATGTGTCATTGATTTGATTGAGGTTCCATTAATATTAAGAACTACGATTGTAGACAATCCTGATCTGCTTAAAAATTTTACTGATTCAGAAATAGAAAGATTCACTTTTCTTATCAGTAACCTTATAGATAGTACTGTTCAATATTTATTTAATGGATATGCCCACGATTCTGTCCCAGCTATTTTAAATACCATTGAGCGGCTAACACAAAAAATAAATCCTTCCATTTCATGGGATGTTATAAGAGAATCAAAAGCTCTTCCAAAAGATATTGCTCGAAGATTAAGATCGATTGAAGCTGACCTAGATCAAGTTATTCTTAGAAAAGAAGTATTAGAAAGTCAAATTCAAATTATAAATGAAGCCCATACTGCCGCTGAATCTCTACCTATAGACCTAGAAGCTTTAAAAGAAGCTAGGCTACAAATTTCTTCAATACTTACTGATGCCATTGGTAATCAAGTAAAGCTTAAAGAGTCTTTGGAGGCTACCAATTTGGCCAAAGATTCAGTAGAAAAAAGCAGAGATGCTGCAAGCAAAATTGTTGATCAGTGTGAAGAAGCCTATAAAATAACTACCACCAAAGGATTAGCAGCGGCATTTACAGAAAGAGCAAAGTCTTCAAATTACTCAATGTGGGGATGGGTTTTAATGTTAATAATTGCTTTAGGAACTGGATCTGTGTTAGGAAGCAATAGAATCACATTATTATCTGAATCATTAAAAAATCCGAATCCTCAATGGAGCATAATTACAATGCATATAATATTATCAGTTTTAAGTGTAGGAGCTCCATTATGGTTTGCATGGATTGCTACAAAACAAATTAATCATAGATTTAGGCTTTCAGAAGATTATGCTTTTAAAGCTTCAGTTGCCCGTGCATATGAAGGATATAAGGCAGAAGCAGCTCGTCTTGACCCTGCTTTTGAAGCAAGGCTATTCAATTCTGCATTAACCCGTTTAGAAGAAGCTCCTCTTAGATTAGTTGAGTATGATACTTATGGAAGTCCATGGCATGAATTCTTTTCATCAAATTCTTTCCAAGCTGCATTAAATCAAATTCCTGGCCTCAAAGAGTCATTTATCAAATTTGCTAAGGGCGGTATTGATGAATTAAAATCTACTTTCTCAAATTCGAGTAATATAGAACCACCCAGGCTCAATGAAATTGAAGAAGCTTAAGGTTATTGAAAGTAACCTTTGCAGTTTTTACAGTTATGGTTAGGTAACTATCGATCTAGAAATGAACCTATGTTTAATTATAAATTACTTTTTTGCTAAAGGGCTTATTATTATATGAGTTACTGGGCTAATCACCCTAGAAACCTAGGTATCTTAGCCACAACAGCATGATTGAGGAATCAAACCGCCTGCCAGGATAATCGTAAGCCCTCCAAAGTTCAGTACACACAACCCACACAAATAATAATTATGACCCGTATTGAATGTTACCTGGTTCAGTACCTATTTATCCAAGAGCATATTTTAAAATTCGCTAACAGCCATCCTGAGTTTGCTTTAGAGTTGGCCTCCATGATCCCTAAAAAGGAAAAAGAGATGAGAGCGGAATTGCAAGGAAACAATCCTATCGAAATCAACATAGCCAATGAGTCTTACCAATTGTCCTGGCCCAGAAATCGTTTGAAGATTGATAAAATGTTGAAGTGAGGTTCTAACTGCTATTAACGAACCGGTACCTCAACTAATGTTAGATATGTTCCTGTATTGCGTTGCACATACATTCATCCATCTACTTACCGTATGAAACAACTCTACACCCTTCTACTCTTCCTCTGCACCTTTTACACCTATGCTCAGGTAGGCATCGGTACCGAAACACCTGATCCCAGTGCTCAACTAGATATCAGCTCGCCTGACAAAGGACTACTCATTCCCAGAGTAACGCAGGCCAACCGCCCTGGCAGTCCCGGCAAGCCAGCGGCGAAACCAGGTCTGATGATCTATCAAACCGATAACGATCCTGGCTTTTATACGTTCGATGGTACGAGCTGGGAAAAGATGATAAAGAAGTCTGATTTGCCAAGTAGCTCATATGCTCAAGTCATCAGAAGATCACCCGCTTCTTATGTATTATATCCCTTACAAGGCAGGCTAGTTAGTAAAACGCTAGTAATAACGTATGATACACTAGCGTTATCGCCAGATATTACTATTACACCTGCAATGAATCAACTAAAGGTTACTAAGGCGGGTACTTACTTAATTAAATATCATTTCAATCCTACATCAATAGATTATCCAGGCGTATACGTAGCCGTTAGGGTTAATTACAATGCTATCACTAGATCTGGAACATCTGATGATATATCTAAAATACCTCGTTTAAGTGGGGAACTCATTGTGTCCTTACAAGCTAACTCACTTATTGACCTAGCCATGTTTTGCATTTCTGCCAATGTATCTACGATATCATTTAATAGCTATAGCCAAGGTGTTTCATTAAGTGTTATTAGGCTAAATTAAGTTGAAAAGGAGTGGCGGCTCCCAAATCTCACTATGAATGCAACTGCTTGTACTTACAGCCTGAGCACATCAATGAGATAAGGCGGTCGTTCTGATTCTTTCGCTCTTCCATAGAAAGACTAGTATCAGGCATGGCTAAAGCACGCGTAAGGGCAGATCGGATATCATTGTGCCAGTCTTCTGGCTTCTGAATGTCAAGTAATTGGGTGAGTTGCTCCTGGCAAGCGGTGTCAATGTTATTCATAGCGGACGTTACGGAGTTATTAAGTGGTATAGGTCAATGCTCTCTTTACTAGTATGACTGTAAACTTAACCATTACTATGATCTATGTCAATAAATTGTTTAATATTTTTACACTTTGTCTATGTTTTTACTTCAAAAATTTGAAGTATTTTTTAGTGATATAATTCAGTAATTCTCATATAACACACCTTAATAAATTCATGTAATGGAAGAAGAAGACTACTCACACCTTCACGAGATCAATTATTCTGAAGATTACAATCGCAGCTATGATACCATCTATATAGCTGAAATTCAACACTTAGGCTTGAGAACCTATCGGGTTTTAAAAGATAAAGACGATATGATTCTTGATAATAAGATTGAAGCTCAATTCGAAAAATGGGATCAGCAATGGGCTAGAACCGATGCCAAAATTAAAAAGGCAACTGAGAAGTATTTCGGTTCTCAGCATGCGGATGAAGTCACGAAAGAAGCTAAGCTTAATCTATATAGAACAGAAAATATCCTAAAATATACCTTAGATGTAGATGATACAGTGGATTGGAATGCATTAAAAGACCGAAAAGTTTTTAGTGTAACCAATCCTAAAGCTTCAATTTTAATCCAGAAAGGCAAAATACAACATCCTGTGAAACCTGAGCTTTCATCTTTACCTGAAATGCCCAGTTCCGCTAATTACCAGCCTACTCTTTCCTTTTTTGATAAGCTTATTAAATCTTCCAGAGAAAAAAAACAGCAGCAGGCTGAATATTTCTTTAATGCAGCTGTAAAGCAATGGAAAGTTAAGGTCAAGGAAGTAGAAGATAATAATCAAGTAATCGAACAGGCTCATCAACGTTCGATAGAATCCTACGAAAAAAAGATTCAATCTATTGAAAAGAAAGCTCAAAAAGCTGAAGACGAGTGGAATAATGAAATGGATGCGTTCTATGAAAAGCAGAACGCTTATAATGATAACATTGACCATCTGGAGAAGCTTTATCTTAGTAAGGACCCGGTATCTGTTATTGAGTACTGTGAACTTGTACTTAATAATTCTGAATACTTTGATCTGTTTTCCAAAGACTTTGACTTAGAATACAATCCTGAGACGAAGCTTCTGATTGTAGAATATGTCCTTCCAGCCCCAGACGCTTTACCACGACTAACTGAATTAAAGTACATTACAACGAAAAGCGAATTCAAAGAATCCTTTATGCCGGATAGTCAATATGAAAAGCTCTATGATACAACAGTTTATAACATCACTCTTCGAACAATTCACGAACTTTTCGAAGCCGATAAAGCAGACGCCCTTTACACTATTGTCTTTAATGGCTGGGTAAATGCCATTAATAAGGCTACTGGTAATAATGTAAACAGTTGCATTGTGTCTTTACAGACTCATAAGGACGAGTTCATGGCCATTGACTTAAGCCGTGTTGATCCGAAACTATGCTTTAAAAATCTTAAGGGCGTAAGTGGCAGTAAATTAGCGGGCATTCCTGCTATCAAGCCTCTTCTTCAACTTAATAAGGAAGACAAACGATTTGTCGCTTCTTATGAGGTTTCCTCTCAGTTAGATGAGGGTTTTAATCTAGCGGCCATGAAGTGGGAAGACTTTGAACATCTCATTCGTGAACTATTCGAGAAAGAATTTAGCTCAGACGGTGGAGAGGTGAAAGTTACCAGGGCCAGTAAAGATGGTGGTGTAGATGCTGTCGCTTTTGACCCTGACCCTATTAGAGGCGGCAAGATTGTTATCCAGGCAAAGCGTTATACCAATACTGTTGGCGTTTCGGCAGTAAGAGATTTATACGGTACCGTTTTGAACGAAGGGGCAAATAAGGGTATTCTAGTCACTACAGCTGACTACGGGCCCGATTCCATTGAGTTTGCCAAGAATAAACCTATTACTCTCATCAGTGGTAGTAATCTTCTTTTTCTTTTAGAAAAACATGGCCAAAAAGCTCGAATTGACCTTGCAGAAGCTAAGTACCTAAATGAACGGAGATAAGCATACGTAAATTATCAATATATTGAAGATCAGTATTTTAATAATTTAACACGCTATATAAACAAAAAATATTTTTTTATGTTGTTACTAAAGTGACATAGATGAGTGTTACTTTAGTAACAATGTACCAAGTGAAGAGAGATAGAGGGGCTGAGGGTACTCCACCTTTAAAATGTTGAAAGGTATGAAAGCTCCCCTTTCTAAAGAGATTGCAAAAGTCCTTAGGAATGATGCATCTGCAAACAAATTGATTAGTACCGTGATTCGTGCAAGAGAAGCCAATAAAGGTGTTGCTGTTACAGTGGACGGCAAAACTCAAGTATATAGATCATCTGGTAGCTATAGTTCATCAAAAGCATTCAAGAAATAACTTTCATTAATGAATTTCTTGTTTGCAACTGTCCTGGTTCTGCTTATTGTAGCACCAGGACTTACTTTTTTTAGAGCATACCACTCAGGTGCTTTTTCTCATCGATACAGTAGACTGACAATCTCTGATCAAATTTTCCGCTCTATTGTTCCTGGGATAACAGCTCAGGCTATTGCTATTCTTATAAATAATCTCTGCTCAGATACACATCCTGTAGATTTAAATACTATTGGATTGCTTCTTATTGGCCCTAAAGACGACAATGTTGTTAAAGAATGCTTCAAAGTAATTGAAGAATCACTCTGGCGGATACTCATCTACCATTTATCTATGATTCTGACAGGAGCTCTTTTAGGCTGGGGATCACGCGAGTTGGTTAGATGGCTTAAATTAGATAGAAAATGGAAGTGGTTTCGATATGACAATAAATGGTTTTATCTATTAAAAGGAGAAGTTGTTGAATTTAAAGACGGTGAGGACATATTCGGAATTTCTAATGCTGAACTTATTCGATTTGTAATCGTAGATATATTGACAAAAGTAGAAGGTGGCAATGTTATCTATACAGGGGCCTTATATGATTTTGACCTAGAGCAGGATGGCGGCCTAAAGACTTTACATCTAAGGGCAGCTCAGAGAAAATTTGTTAAAATCGCTACGGTGGTACCTAAGCCTTCTCGAGTACTTTTAGAGAATGAAATAAGTACTACTGACGAAGATGAGAAGGATGATTATTTAGCAGAAGAGTTAGAATCAGAATATCATGAAATACCAGGAAAACTCCTTTCCATACCGTATAGCCAAATCATTAATATGAATATTACCTATTATGTAGTAGAGCAAGAGGTATCAACTACTGAAACGATTGTCAATCCTTCAGATATTAAAGCAATATAGAATTACGAGGCTTCTCCAGGAATTAAATCTTTCAAATCACTCGAAGCAATCTTTTTAATTGCCTGGACAATTTGTCTAGAAGCTTCACTCTCTACGTAGTGCGTATAAATAGCTGTCTGCCTTTGGTCTGAATGCCCCAGCGTATCCTGAATGAATTTTTGCGGAATATTCAGTCCCGAAAGCAGAGTTGCAAAGGTATGTCGAGCCACGTGTGAGCTGATCGCTTCTGCTTTGGGTACCTCTACAATGCTAGGCACATTTCGCTCGTACTCAATGGTCTCAAAGGTACCTGTAAGTAGCCGCTGGCACGGGTAGAATGGTTGAGTGTTTGCCCTTGTACTTCTCTCGTATAGTTTGAGGAATCTCAGTAATCGGAATGACTACCTTTTTAATTTTGATCGAGCGGGTCGTGACTGCTTTCGTTGGGTGCAGAATAATAATGTCGTACTCCTTGCCTGCCAAAATGTGATTTTCGGCCAGGCGAAAAAGATCACAGTAGCGTAATCTCGTAAAGCAAGCAAACGCGAAACTATCCCGGCTTCGCTCCACCGTTTTCCAGGAAGGCACCCCTAGCCTATTTTCCACACTTAATGAACGAATGTATTCATTGTATTTGGACACGTTGACGGACATGATCTGAATCACCTCATCCATGGTTAACACGCAGCGGGGCGGCTCGATGTATTTCTGAGAAATCTTCGCATGTTCTTTATGAAGCTTATAGCCTTGTCGAATGCACCAGTTAAAATAAGCCGTCAGGTTTTTACAGATACCAGAAATATAATTGGGATGGTAATCCCGCATGCTTATCAGGTATCGAAGAAACTCCTGATGCATCGGAGCTGTATATGCTTCTATCTTGAGTCTACCCGGTTCAAAGTTTTCAAAGTTAGTCAGGTGAAGTAGCAAAGCCCGGTACGGCCTCATGGTTCCTTCCTTCTTTCCCATCTGAATGCCGTCAGCCATGAACCCGGTTATACTCAGCTTATACTCAGCAAAGAAATCAAGTCCCGGCTTATCATGCAGACAGGGCACCTGAATGGCCAACAGCTCTTCTACCCCTTCGAGTAAAGTTTGGGTATTAGCCAGCAATGATTCGACATGATCATGTTCATGGGTTAAGCGTAGCGATTTTTCAAAAGCCTGGTATTGCTCAGAGGTAAGCTGGGTAACATCCAATAAATGAAGCGTAATAAATTCCCGCAAATAGCTAACATGCCGGGATACTCGACAAACTGGGAGCGAAGCTGAGCCAGCTCATAGACGTCTATAGTATCAAGGTGCTTACGTAGCTGCTCAGGGGTGGGCACACCAAAAGGACTTCGCAAAAAGAACAATCGCTTCGTGCGTTCCTGTATGGTTTCAATCCGGGATTTTACCTGCTCATAATATGGATGTTTCTTTTTGGGAAGGTTTTTGGCAGGATCCCAGTCGCCCACTTTTGAACGGCACTGAGTCGAGTACGTATAGCGATTACTGGCATAATAAAACATGAGGTAAATAAGGCATCCATCAGCGTTTTCAGCTTTGTCCGTGCGGAGTTTAAATTGAATATTCATTAGGTAAGAATTTGAGGTTGAATTCGGGTGTGGTCGGGAGCGACCAGCGAAGGGTTTCGGGGTGTGGCGGCGGGTGTGGTCTATGCATGGATAATACCGGGTTTATATCCGAAATTCAGCAGGGGGCCTAAACGCAGAAAACCCGATAACCCAGCTTTTACAGCCGATTTATCGGGTTTATCTCGGGTTTTACCCCTCACGAGAGTGACGTTGGGGAGACTCGAACTCTTAAGTTTTAAGCCCTAAACCTAGAATTCATTGAATATGGGCACTTTTTCACTGACATTTTTGAGACATTTCGAAAATGCAGCTGTCAGCGTTTTTAGCTATATTAAATTAGCTTTTGTAGTTTTTCGACCATTTAGAGTAGTTTACGCTGTACCGATCCTTTGACCAGGTACATATGAAGAATTTCAGATTTTGGAATTTCAAAAGCATCGAAAGCCGCATTGTGGGGAACTAATAGAAACTTGTCTGGACTAGTCGCTTTTCTTACATACTTTACTGTTCTGTAGCTATTGGTTATTACTAGGAAAGTTTCTCCGTAGGGTACATAGTCCATCCAATTTTCGAACTTCTTTAGAAGCACTATATCACCCCCATTAATAAACGGACTCATCGAATCCCCAAAGTGGGGTACTGCGTGTTCGCAGTCCTCGAAGCCTGGTATATGGATATAGCCCGTAGGTCTTGACTCTGAGCTATTTTCGATTTGCACCATCCCGCCAGTTACATCAACATTGGCCCAGTAAGCGATTGCGGTATCATCTGAAGGAATGGGAGTATCATTTATGATTATACCGTCAACTAAGTACCCCGGCGTAGTGTCTAAAATTTCGGCTAATCTGTAAATGTCTGATAAACTTGGCTCTGCTCTGCCAGACTCCCAATTTGATATGACTTGCTTTCCTTTTTTTCCTAAAAAACTTGCCAGTTCATCCTGATTTAAGCCTTTTTGTTTCCGCTTGTCCTTGATGCGGCTAGCCAGATTGTACATTTAAAATTATTTTTTTTATAAAAATTGTTGCTTTGTATAAATACAGATTATACTTTTGAAATGTGTAACGATTACAGTGTACTAATTACACTGTAAATATTACACAATACAATCCAAAATCAAACCATTTTCCCATGAGTAGCTGTATGAGCAATACAACGGTTCATATAAGGGATGAATATTTTTCTGTCGATTACTGGCGAACTGAATTTCATTCCTTAGTCCATAGACTGGGCCGAGACTGGCGAAAAGAAGTCAGATCCATAGATCCCGGAATTACTACCGACATACTCTGTTATGTGAAAGCCGACCGGGGTGGATTAGATAAAACCAGGCGGGTCGTTTTAGCCCTTCAAAAATTGACCCCTGAGAAAGTGAAGAGAAAAAGACCGATTTCGAGTCGTCAAAAACTTTTGAAACCTAATAATTAAGCTCAATCGTATGGAAGCCTTACAATCAACTAGAACGCCCGTTACCATTGATAATGAAATCCTTCAGGAACAGGTAATTAAAGCCTTGAAGCTTTTGGGATTTTCGACCTATAGTTCGTATAAAGTCCTTTCCGCTTCAATCTATGATAAGACTGGCCTAGAGACTCCGAACAAAGAGCAAATTGCCTCAAGCTACGCTAAGTTAGTACCCCCTACGGCAGCCTGGGACACTATTCATTTATTAGTAAAATTTGACGAACAACCAGAAGTACAAGCCACCTATAACAGTAAGATCAACCTGCTCTACCTGCAAAGCTTTGATAGCTCTGAGGAATTCATAAGCATACTGTTAAAAAACCTAGTTATCCGGGATTTTATCAACCCTAAAAAACTAGAAGCTTACCTGGCTAAAAACCCTTACGTATATAAATAACCGTCACATGGCTACTATTCAAGAGCTTGTGGTACTATGGCGAAGTAAAACACTTTCCAACCATCGGAAATTTAAATCGCGGATTATCAGGGCATACATGGCAAAATTCTGTTTGAGCAAAGCAACGGCAGATAACACGCTTAACGGTAGAAGAACCCCTGTTAACCCTGAAGAAATAGTCTTTCTACATAAGCTATTTCATTCTGAATTAAAGTCAATCAACTTGTCTTAAATTACTGATTATCATGTATTTATTAATGGCTGTCTTAACGGTTTTTTTGTCTGCACTATTCAAGAATAAAAAGCCGAAGCCCGTTGTTCGATCTCGTTATCGAGGATACAAAGGCCGTAACCGCCGCTAATTTCTTCCCCGCTCCATAATCTATTTTACCCCTTACTCTTTAACGTACTACTCAAATGAGCTTTCCCACCTTTGTCGCCTTCCCAGGCGATGCAGTAATCGTTCGTTCCAAAAAAGGAAATTACCCCGGTACGGTGAAGTATGCCACCGGCGGCGGAATCACTGGCTCAGAGCCAAAGAAACGCTATGTAGTGACCATCTACGGCCATGATTTGGAAGTGGAAGAATCGCAAATCGACAACGCTTTAGTCAATGGTTAGCGAGGATCTGTCAATTACGCTTGATGAATTGATCGTAAAGTATCATTCAGCCGCCCCGTTCGAATTAAGCTATCGACAAGCCTTAGACGCTCAGTATTTGGTCGCCCAGCGATTGAAGAACAGACAGATTGGCGATTCACTATTCGATCTACTGACCATTCAAGTACTTGTATTAGAGTCGCTACACGCCCTGATTCTTTCGACAATTAGCTATGACTTTAGACGAGCTTAAACGCTACTATGCAACCGGCGATTTAGAAAAATTGCCAACGCTAGATCTGTACGAGGCTGACCAATTGGTCACGGTCTGCCTGGCTCACTTTGAAAGCCTGAACCGTACCCTGGTTGATGCTGAAGCCATCGAACGCGACGTCCAGTTACGAATCAAAGAAGCGGTTAAAGATTTGCTGATTGATCGTAATGTTTTTATCCAGACTTGGCACTGATTGCCCTGTTTACTTATGTCCGATACCATACCATTTCGTTTTGAACGCCACCCCAAGAAAAAGGGTACTTGCCCTGGCTGTGGGGGAAAGGGAATGTTTCGATTCTATGAGGATCTAAACGGAAACCGCCTATCTGAAGATTTTGGGAAATGTGACCGAACGGCCAAATGCGGATACTTCGCACCACCGTCTGGCCAGGTCTTCGAAAGCAATCCCGATTACGTACCAGAACCCGAACCAGAAATCGTTTTCCCGGAAGGAGAAACCCTAAAAAAGATCACTGACGACCTGGGCAAAGCGACTTCCAATTTTCACGCCTTCGCTCGAAAATTAACTATCCCTAATGAGCATTTAGAAAAGTGGCTGGTCGGTACTAATCCTAAAGGCATGACGTCTTTTGTGATGAAAAATCGCGATGGCCAGGTGATGAATGTAAAGTGGATCCGTTACAATGAAAACGGGAAGCGTGGCCATGATGAGTTCGACGAATATAGTCTGAAGCAGCTTCCCCCAGATTCGGGCCGCAAGTATGGAATTTGTCTCTATGGCGAACATCTTTTGACCCAGGATAAAGCTATTCCTGTTTGCCTGGTAGAAAGCGAAAAAACGGCCGTTCTAGCGAGTTTCTTTTACCCGTCTTACACCTGGCTTGCTTGCGGTTCTGCAAATGGCTTGACGGCCGCTAAAATCACTGCATTGATTGGCCGGAAGGTGTATTGGTTAGCCGATGCAGACAAGGCCGGCCGTCAGGAAGCTAGTTCGCTCAAGAACTTAGTTAAGTTTAAAGTAAAGCACAAGATCGTCGATCTTTTCCCAGAACGAAATGATGGCTGGGATATAGCCGACGGGATTGTCGCCGGGCTTCGCCCAGATCTCAAAGAGGCAATGAATTCGGCTGAATGGGTACGTCTGGAAGTTGAAGAAAAACCAAAGCAGGAAACCCCTAAGCCTGAAAAAGCTCGTCGGATCTCCACGGCCGAAACCTCGGTGATCTACGACACTAAGGACAAAATCATTCAGGTGCAATCGAGTAAAAATTGGGTGACGTGTTGCGATGGATACTTGTTTTATCTGCGGTATGTTACGGAAGATGAGCAAGAAAACGTCAGCTGGATCATTGAATTTTTGCCCATCAATGAGAAGGAGAAATTCACCTTAGAACTCACGAATAAGGAATTTCTTTCGCCGGATTCCTTCGATGAAGCCATCGCCAGCCGTGGGTTAGCCTTGAATGGGGGAAAGTCAGAACTGAAGCTGATACGAACGTATAATTTTCAAAAGTTCGGAGTTAAAAAGGCCGTCAAGGTTATTCGTTTCGGTTATCACGAATCGAGCAATACCTACTTTTTCTCGAATAAGGCTTTCAATGGCCAGGTGATCGAACCAGACGAAAATAATATCATTCATACGAACGATATGCACGTCGTTTTACCAAGCCTAAACGACGACATCGATGATCGCTTCATCCTTACGCCGCCACCTATATCATTTAACCAATGGTTTGAAATCTATGTAAAAGCGTATCTGTGGGACAATGCTTTTTTACCCGTATGCTTTTACCTGACTAGCCTGTTTCGTGACATCGCTTTGAGTCACAATAAAATTGCCCCGCTTCTGTACGTATACGGGGTAGCTGGGACGGGGAAGTCGTCGGTTCTCAGATCATTAACTAATCTTTTCGGTAAAGAGCAACCCGAAATCAACCTGAAGGCAGATAATACGGACGCGGTTGTTCCGAAAATGATCTCCCTGGTGTCAAACGGCCTGGTACAGTTCGACGAAATGACGGACGATTCCAAGTTTCAGGGGATGTTCCAAGCATCCTACGACAACATTGGCCGGATGCGTACACCCGATAATGCACGGGGCAAACTGGACTTTGAAAGTATCGAAGTGAAATCGCTAATCATGCTGACGGCTAACCATATGCCCAAGTATCAGCCCTTTCTCGAGCGTTGCCTTTTTATGATTAATAATAATAAAAAGAAAACAGAGGATCAGCGACGGAACTGGGAACAGCTGAAGGATTTGGGACGTAACGGGCTGGCTGGCTTATCGGTCGAATTACTTCACCATCGCGACTTGATTAAAAAAGAATATCCGACCGCCTATAACAAACTACTCAGGAAGTTTAAAAGCCTGTTCCCTGGCGGGGAGATCTACGAACGGAACTTTAACAACGTCACCCAGCTACTAACGGTTGCTTACATCCTGAAGGTGAACGGCAAAATTGATTTGGGGATGGAGTCTGTCAGCGAAACCGATGTACTCGAGGAGTTCGCAGGGATCGCCTATCAGCAAATCATCTTCCAGCATCGAATCTTAAGCGAGAAATCGGCCCTGTCTGAGTTCATGGAAATGGTACAGTGGCTCTATGACAATAATAAGATTTTCGACGGGATCCATTTTCGCTTCGATGGCTACTTTGTCATGTTCCGGTTTTCTTCGATTTATACAACTTTCAAACAGCAGTACTACTTCCAATACCAACAACCAGCCCCAACAAAGGACGCTATCGAGGAAGAAATCATTCAGTTCGAAACCCCACGGTCGAAAGAGGAAATTTTCAAAGGTATTCGGTTTCGGGATCCTGATAACCCGGAAGAGCAAAAATTGAAAGACAAGGTAAATCATTCATGTGTAATGACTTACGACAAATTAGTTGAAAGATTCGGGCTAGACCTGACGGCAAAAAAAACGATTAGCTAACTGTTTTTCCAGCGAAAAAACTTGCAAAATCCTGACCACAAACCACATAAGAGTGTAACTACTTAATAATCAATATAATATATAAATATATGTGTGGTTTTCGTGTGGTTTTCTGTGGTCAATGTGGTTTTTGTGGTTTGGGTGAACCACACCTGAACCACACGAAAAAACAGATAAAATATTGATTATCAATACTTTTTGTCTGTGTGGTCATGTGGTCAGATTCCAACAGTATTTTTTTGAAAAAACGATACCATGGGCGAAAAACAGGAACCCGAAAAAGTGCAAAGTGTCGACAGCTGGGATTCAGGCTTACACATTCGCCCATATAGCCGCTGGAAGGATAAGAAAGGTCGAATCTTCATAGTGATGGGACAAACGACTGAGTGGGACGAAAAACGGCAGAAATCAAAAGGCTGGGCTACGATAACACTATTCAACTATCACCAGCTAAAACCGGAAGATCCTATGCCCTTTGACCGATTTGTTCACTACGTAGCCATTGGAAAATTAACTAGGTATCTACCTAAGCCTATTCCGAAAGATCCATTTTAACCCAGACCCCTAAAGGATGAAACTTCAGCTAGAAATCCCAGAACTGACCAGGTGGCAAGAATTGAATGGCCAAAATTGGCTGGTCTTATCAGCCTGGCGAAGAACCACCGGCGGCCCCCATGAAACGATCAGGATGCTTTGGGTGGAAAGTGAAACCATTCACGAATTCGATTACGAAACCATCGTTCGGCATATCGTCAAAGGCACACTAAAACAAGTCTATAACAATAAACCCGTAACCGCTTAATCTACCATGAAAGAAGCAACAACAGTAATTGTCAAAAAAGCGAATGCCTTCCCTTGTCGGGAGTGTGAAAGAGCTTACAACCTGGCTGTAATCCACCAGAACAAAAAGCAATTAACAACTGCCAGTGATTTCTACAATCAATTTTATGAGACGTTCTGTCTGGACGTTCGGCGGCCGAAACGTGGATCCATGAATTTCGGCTGGATCCGATACCCAATTCGTCTGGGTTTGTGGGTTGAAGAGAATGGAGTAAAGACCGTTTTTGCCGAAATAAACCAGGTTGAAGTTCGTGACTTTGGGATAATAGCTGAACCATTTTAAAGCAACTTTATATAAAGCAAATGAAGACTTTAATAATCTCTTTTTCGGGTGGTAGGACTTCAGCGTTTATGGCTAAATTTTTAAAAGAGCGATACCCAGAGCGGCAAATAATAGTGGTTTTCGCCAATACGGGTAAAGAAAACGAGGCAACATTAAAATTTGTAAATCGCTGTGATAAAGATTTTGATTTAAACGTTGTCTGGCTTGAATATGAATACTTAGGATTTAAAAGAGTGACGTTCGAAACAGCTTCAAGAAATGGTGAGCCATTTGAAGCAATGATTCAACGTTATGGAATTCCTAATAAAGCTTTTCCACACTGCACACGCGAATTAAAGAATAATCCAATTCGTCGCTATTTAAGGTATTTAGGTTTGAAAAATAATGATTATGAAACCGCTATTGGTATACGATGGGATGAAAGGCATCGAATATCTAAAAATAGCGATTCAGAAAATCTTATATACCCATTAGCAACTGATATTAAAGTAGACGAAGCCTTTATTCGTAACTGGTGGAGTATTCAGCCTTTTGATTTGCAACTTAGAGACTACGAGGGTAATTGTGACTTCTGCTGGAAAAAGTCAATTCGTAAGAAAATGACTATCGCGGTAATAAACCCAGATAAGGCCGTTTGGTGGCAGGAAATGGAAGTGAAATATTCTCAAATCAATTTTAAGAACTCGCTTTTTGAGCCGCCTTTTTACTTCCACCAGAAAAATATTAGTACGGCGGACATTATCTCGATGACTCAGAAACCATTTGATAGGGTTTACGATAAACATGAAATAACCCCTTTACATCTGGACATAGATTCTGAAATGCAATGTTTTTGTAAATCAAGTTAAACCCTAACGCCCATGCTTCGCTTACTCGGTTTATTCCTGTCTTTATGCGTTTGGGTGCCCGTTTTATTTGGCCAGGCTATCGTTCTGCTATTCTGCCTGATTTTTGCACCCCGCGACACCTTTAAACATTTTATTAAATGACTAAAGAACTAGCCCAGGCGGCCGCCAAAGAAAAAGCCCTGGTCAAATACCTGACGGGGTTGGTCGCCCTTCGATTACTTGCTGACTCAAACTTGAAAGGGGCGGTCGGCAAGCAGGTCGAAGACTTCAAACAAAAAGCCTTTGCAGGTCTTTCCCAGGAAGAACTGAAGCCGATTATCTTATCGACTGATGTGATCCAAAACTTAGCCCTTCACCTGGTACGATGCAAAGATGTCGCTACGCTCGAGCAATCGGTTTCTTATGCTGAAGGCTTGCTTCGCGGGGAAGTTTTAATCGTTCAGGACGACGGCGATACTTTAAAACGAAATGCCAGTTGACTACAAAAAGTATCACCCCAAATGGTCGTTAATATCCCGACTGATTCGCTTTAACAGGGCTGGCAATTGTTGTGAATTCTGCGGGGTAAAAAACGAGGCTTTAATAGTTCGTAATGGTTCAAACTATCGATACGCTACGGACGACGAAACAGCTATTTTTCTGGACTATCGAACGGCTGGAATTAAATACTGGCAAGCTTTAAAAAAAGTAGGGTTAACGCGAATTATTTTGACCGTTGCACACTTAGATAGAAACATCGAGAACAATCGATTTAATAATCTAAAATCATTGTGTCAATACTGTCATCTGAATTACGATAGACCCGAAAATATAAGGCTTAAAAATTACGGGAAAGACGATTCTACTTTATCACTATTTGACACGTAAAATGATTATATTTCTTTCTTTAATGCTCACTGGTGGGGTGGTTGGTTTGATAGTTATGGCTGTATGGCTTGGCATAGAGGTTGGCACTACTCTTGCAAACCCTTTTCTTTTCACTGAGGAAGATTCTAAAGCCTGGATAAAAGGAGGTAAATTCTTTACTCTTTCGGGGTGCCTGCTGTCTATTCGTAATCGTCTCATGTGTGTATGGTATTTACACAGAAGCTTTGAAACTTTAATAGCGAATGGAAACTAAACAGGAACCCAAGTTCGGATACCATTGGTATCATTACCCCCACCGGAATCGTACAGAACTTCACATGAAAGAATGGATCCGGGATAACGCCAAATTCTTTAATGGCACCTTTGAAGGATTTCGCCAGGTTGCGATCCAAGAATGCAATTGGTATATGGAGCAAAACCCCAGCCACGGCAAAGTGGAAGTGTCAGAAATCCGGTGTAATGGAACGTTGATGGGATCAGGAAAAGAAATCTCCTGGGAGTTTTATATTCTGATAGCTAGTCGCCAATGCCCAGCGATCACTGCCCAGTATCACCTGCCACGTAGTGAATGGCAAACGTCCAATGAATCGAAGGATCCATGCAGTACGTTTGAATCCACGAACGAGTCACAGACCCAATAAAGCCATGAAAAAAGCCTCGATGTTACCAGCATCGAGGCCAAATCCTTCACCAGTTTTCGCGTATAGTGATCGGGCTTAACAAAAATAAGAAACTTTTTCTTAATCGCCCCTTCCATGCTAGTCAGTGTCCCAGTTAAGCCCCACATCAAACAGTATTTTCAATCTGAGCAATCACACGGAAGCGAACCCATCGAGGTACGGCGGAACAGTCGGATTGGCCAAATCTTTACGGCCGTCTTTGCTGTATTCCCTTTACACGACGTTGACATGGGGGCGTTAGAACCAATTGAAATCTTAGACCCTCGAAAACTGTATTTTTACCTAACATTTGACGTTAACCCGCAACTCATTACCGATACCCGTCTCGCCCAGTTTGGTCACGTCTTGGAAGTGATGTTCGAAACGGCTGCCATCGCCTTTTGTAAAGGCCGAATGGATGTCTTCGCGTCAGCCAATGGAGCGGCCGAACGGTTCTGTCAGATCCACAAGATCACACCACAAGAGAACTACACGCCAGACGCGGTTCGGAAATTAGTTTCAAGAAGTACGCCGAAAACTAGCACGGTACGCGAAAAACTGAGCGTTAGCGAAAAGAGACAAGTCGACGCCCTGAGCGATCAATTCGAAAGGGACTCGAAAAAAAATAGTGTCCAACTTTTGGCATAACGCGTCCAATTTCGAAGAAAACCTGTCCAAAGTTCGACATAATTGTCCAACGGTTTTTGAGGCTACAAAACCCCCATATAGCGGCGGTTTTGTAGCCTTTTTTTGTGGGTTTTCAAGCCGGAAACCAAGCGAATTCGAGTCCTACTTTTAGATCAGTCGGGCGACCACCTTTAGGGTATGTTTATAAAGACCCTACCCGTACTGACCGGCCTGACCGTGGCCGAAGGCGAAAGCAATGCTGGGGGACTGAATCGGCTTCGATTGATCCCGGCCGAACTTCTTACGGTCGAACTGCCTGACCCGATTCACGAATTCGGGCTGGACGATCTATTTATCGACTCGAGGTCGATCTACTTAAATGACGATGTCGACTTTGTCGATATGGAATTGATCCCGGATTATGCTTCGTATTCCGAGGATGTAGGTAGCAATGATAATGGTGGCCTATACAACTGTAGTATTCAGATCGTAATTCCAAAGGATCGCCCCGACGTGACCGCATGGATCCACCGCAACCGGGAAAAACGCTGGGTCGCTTTGATACGGGACCGAAACGGCTTTGTGCGAATGGTTGGCACCGACGAACAACCGCTGACGCTCGACGTCAAAAATACCCTGGGCAATAAAACGGGCCGAAACGGGCGAACGATGGCCTTTTCAGCGTCGACGCTCATGCCAGCTTTATATCTCGACTCCATCGAAAGCCAGGATTTATTCGGCGTCTACGAATTCGACTTCTCATTCAGCTACGACTTTAACACTTAATATTTTAGCCATGATTAACCCTGAAGAAATCCTTCAACAGATTGAAGGTCAAATTCTTTCGTCGCCACCGGCCCCTAAGCGTTCCAATACGGCCGCCAGTATTCGTGGCATCCTTTCCGCCCTGGTGCAATGGGTGACGGAAAACGATTACACGCCGGAACATGAATGGGACGGTACGAAGATTCGTTTCGTTCGGGCTGATGGTGTACCTGGTCCCTGGATTGATTTGCTAGGCCCGCAAGGGATACAAGGGGTACAAGGCGTTCAGGGATTCAGTGCCTACGAACTTTGGCTTCAGGCGGGGAATACTGGATCAATGCTCGACTACCTGAATTCAATTCAACAGGGAAAACCGCTAGGTCCGTATAATGCCGCTACCAATACCCCAGCACTATCAGCCATAGCCCCGGCGGGGCCAGACGGCCTTTTTTATGAAATTACAGAGGCCGCCACGGACGGTACCCCGGCGGCATTTGCTGGTATTAATTTTACGGTTGGCAGCAAACTTTTTGTGGGAGATCAGTTCGTCAAGCTAGGAACCCAATGGTATCGGAAGCCGGCGGCGAATACTGGTCTTCAAAAGTCTTTGGTGCTTGAAAACCAAATAAATACCATGCTTCCGGTCTATGTGTCGAAAAACCGGATTATACCTTCATCAACGTATAACTATGCCCGCCATAATGTCGATTATGCCGAGCAGCGTACCTGGTATTTTGGGAAGTCTACCAAGAAAATGAATCAGGTAGGCCAGTTTATTTTCAAAGACATTGCGGGTGGTTCGATTACCGAACCGGGCCGGTTGCAAGTACTTTGGAAACGGGCATCGGACAACGTGACTACGGTTTTATTGGATCGAACACTGACGGTCGGGGAAATGGCCGTATATAATAATGCCTTTGCGGGTAGTTATAGCCCCTACGAATTCTTATCAAGCTTAAATCAAACGATTGATTTTAAGGCTAATGACGTACTGTTTACGTCCCTGTATTGTGCCTCAAAACTTACCCCGATTTATTCGAATGTCAACCTGACGGATACGACGGGCGAATGGAATGATTCTGCTGGTAAATTTTATCGCGGTTGGAACAATAACGCCAATCAAACCTACGCGTCGATACCTAATCAGCCGGCCGCTGAAATCAATTACACGCCGGCCCACTTTTACGAACGCGTACCGGAATTTTTACGCATGACGTCCGCCGAAACGCGAATGAGTGTTTTGGAGGCGGCGAAAGTGACGTTGGCGACTTCTCAGGGAACGAACTGGTTCGATAAGGCGACCATGCTTCAAAATGGGAAAGGAATTGGCAACGACTCTATTGTTTTCGCCTTGGCTGGGTATGCTTCAGCGATTGGTGTACCCGTAAGCGAAAGCACCCAGTACGTTATTTCGGGCTGTCAATCCCTTCGCGGCCTTCGCTTTGAAAAGTCAGACGGTTCGCTGGTGACTTCTAACAGTTACATAGGTACTATAGCCAACGGTACGCCCTTCGTAACGCCCGCCGGATGCGTTCGAATTTCCTTCCAAGTATACAGCAATGGAAGCAACGCGGATACGGTGCAGTTACAACTTGGTAGCGTCGTTACTCCTTTTGAAACCTTTGTTTCCTACGTTAGTCAGAATAACGGGAAAGAGCTTCAGGCGGCGAAAATCAAAGCGGGAGGCACCTTTTCAGATGGAAAAGGCATTGCTGATACAGCCAGTTTGGCGGCGTTAGCAGTTCGAACCACGGCGGCAGAAACGGCGATCCTTGCCAACAAAATCACCCTGGGAACGGTCATTTTGGTAGGTAAAAACAAGTTTAATAAGGCTTTGCACTACCAGTCCGGGAAAGGAATCGGAAGCGATGCGGTAGTTTTCCCGGCTGCGGATTTTGGTGCAGCAATCGGGGTGCCGGTAGCAGAAAGCACTACGTATACTATAACGGGATGCCCTTCCCTTCGCGGATTGCGTTTCGAAAAAGCGGACGGTTCGCTGGTTAATTCGACTAGCTACATTGGCACGATCAACAGCGGCACGGCCTTCACCACGCCCGCCGGATGCGTTCGAATTTCGTTTCAGATTCTTTCGTCAGCCAGTCAGAACGCTGACCTGGTGCAAGTCGAGTTAGGTAGTGCCGGAACAGCGTATGAAGCTTATACGGAAAAAGTTGTCGTCAATAAAATCAACGACAAGGAACTTTCAGGCGGTCAAACGGTCACAACTCCAAAGCTGGAAACCTTTGAAGTGCTGGCCCCGGCTTATGTGTATTTTACGAATAAGGATTCTTTTACCAGTCGGATGGAGCCAGTTTCTTTATTTGCCCAGCGGTTTATTCGCGATAAGGTACCTGTACTGCTTAATGGGAAAGATCAGCTGGTGATTAGCAAAGACAGCCCAAACCCGAAAATAGTGAATTCGGACTCTTATCAAGATGTTCTAATGGAGAACGTTAGTCTTTCGATCACCGCCGCCGGCTACGAATCCAAAAACCTAACGCTAAACCGCATTTCTACGCGGGCGGCAGTACTGGCTAATAAATTTCCGAAGGTTTGGTATATCGGGGATAGTATTACGGCTGACAGACAGCTGAATGGGGCTTATGTAGGCGGCGGTTCACTTTGGAGTTATGCCAAAGAAATTGCCCTAAAAAACCGCTACGACAATGGCAATACGGGGTATGATTATCTGTGTGTAGGGAATAACAACGGGATTAATTCAGCCTTTACGTACAAAGGGCAGAATATGAGCGTACGCGGGTACGCCACTGGTTTCGGCGGTTGGACAACTCACGGATACTTACGGCATCCCTTCCGATTTTGGGTTTCTACGACGCAGAATGGAATTACCTACGAAGGGGCAAAGGGTGCATGGGACTTGCTAGGACTTTCGACGACTCAGGGACGGGCCTACGCGGCAACGGAAGCCGATAAGCTTCTCATTATGAAAACCTGTTATGGCGTGAACGCCCCGGTCATTTCCGCACTTTCTTATAATCTTTTGGTGGGAGAAGGTCAAATTGTAAATGCCCTAGGAGCCTGGTCAGGATCGGCCGATCAGATCAACCTTGTACAAGCGTACATCGATGGAATCGCAAACGGTACCCTTACCCCTCAGAACCCGTTTTTTGACTATACGAAAACTGGCTCCAATCGTTTTAGTGTAAGTAAGGCGTTAGAGCGGTATCGGACGCTTTCCGATGACGGGGTGACGCGGCTGGCCGTAGGTAACGGAGCGGGAACCAAGGTTACGAACAACATGGCTTACGATGTTTGTACACCTACGCATTTTGTGATTGCCACGGGAGAAAACGATTCGCTTTTCTCGAGTAGTTACGCGGCAATTGCCGACGATATTTTGGAACTGGTCACAGAATGTAGATCCCAGGTGCCCACCGTTTACGTGGGCGTTTGTTCGACTCAAATGCCCGGCCCAATGTTCCCTGAGCGGTATCCCTACTATTTTGGGAAGTTTTACCAGGCACAACACAATCGGAAATACGATTTTTACAAAGAACTGTCTGGGCGTTTTTCTACCCTAGCTAATCAGGTTTCCGCTAAAACGTTTTTAGTGCCAACGTTCCACACCAGTACGCCGGCCTCACATAGTACAGTATCCGAACAAGTAGATGACACAAGGCCTGGTGGAGTGATTGAAGTAGGTATCGATGATTATAATCACACGGGATGGCGGGCGAATCGAAACCCCCAGATTTATGGGTGGGTAGCCTATACGTATTCGCTATGGACCTAATGAACCTGTAAATTCAATCAAACAAAGCCCAGCTGGCCTTCAGCTGGGCTTTGTTTTTGCCCAAAATGCCGTCCTATGTCATCGGCCGCCGGTCGGGTAATGTTGTGTCAAGATTTTTTTCTCAAGCAACATGATCGAACAGTATTTGTCGGCTAAATGGGCACTTAACGCCGACTTTCACAACCAGATGGCCGCCCTTGCCTTGCGTCGTATGGCCAATGGAAAAACTCCCTTCGCTACTGGTGGAGAGATCGCAGGCCCGTACCTGGCGTTTGATGACGATGACGACGAAATGGAAATCGAAACCGGCACCGGATATGATTTCCTAGCCAAAGCTTCAACCGATCAGGGCCAGGTCGTCATCATTCCGGTCGTGGGTACGATGACTCGCTACGGCGGTCTTTGTAGCTATGGTTCAGAATCCTACGCCAGCTGGATCATGGAAGCCAACGCCGACCCTGCGATCGCTGGAATCGTCCTCGAATTAAACACCCCAGGCGGCCAGGTGGACGGTACCGAAATGCTGGGCGAAGTGATCCGGCAATCTGAAAAGCCTGTGGTCGCTTACGTGACCGGCATGGCGGCTTCTGCGGGTTACTGGATCGCCAGTCAGGCCGACTACATCATGCTCGAGTCGGAAACGACTAGCGAAGTAGGATCTATCGGCGTTCTGGCCACCCACTACGACTATACCGGATTCCTTGAAAAAGAGGGTTACAAGATCACTATTGTACGGGCTGATGGCTCGGAAGACAAAGCCCTCTTTAACAGCGTCGAGAAACTTTCTGAAGCCGTTCTGGCCGAAACAAAAGAGATCCTGAACACCATTCGCGGAACCTTCATTGAAATTGTCAAGGCGGGCCGCCCTGGCATCGGAGAAGTGTTTTCCGGCAAAATGTACGTGGGCCGCGATGCCATCAAATTGGGAATGGCTGACGGCTTTGGCTACCTGGGCGACGCCGTCAATAAGGTTTTGGAACTGGCCCAGGCGGCGGCATAATCTGCAATTTTTTAATCTTTTCATATAGCCATGATTAAACCACTTGCCAGCTTTTGGCGGAAGAAAACCGCAAAAGCATCGACCGATACTTCCGAAAAACAGGAAGTAAAAAACAAACCTGAGTCGGACAAAGACGACGAAGGCGACGACGAAGATCTGGACGACGAAGGTGACGACGAAGACCAGGATGACGACGACGAAGACCAGGACCAGGAGGTCGAAGAAAGCGACGATAAGAAGAAAAAAGCGTCGCTGGGCAAAGACTCCAAAGGCAAAAAAGAAGCCGCGATGGTCAGCATTAAAGCCAGCGAGTACGAAAAACTCAAGGCCGATGCTTCAGCCTGGACCAAGAATAAAAAGGAGTTCGCGGTTCTCAGGGATTGGCATAAGAACGCCAAAGAATCAGGTACTGGGTCAGCTAAAGAGGACGAAAACACTCGCAAGCAACGCGAAACGACCAAAACGTCTGTACAGGAAAAGCCTTGGAATAAAAAGGCAATCGAGCGGTACAATAACAGCAAATAACCGGCCGCCAGCCAGACTTGCTTTTTCACTCATTCACTCATTTTAAATAGTTTTTTCAAATGGCGTCTTCTTTAGACCTTACATCCTTTGCCGCGTCCCTGACCGATTTTGCACGGGATAATCGGGCACACATCTTTACCCGTCTGCTGATTCCTGGAATGGAAGGCATCGCGGGAACTCCGATTCATGCCATCAAGGATTATATGACCTTAATCCCAGGCAATGACGAAGTAGTGCTGACGAACCTGATTACCAAAAGCGTTCTTCAGCCTGGCCGTAAAGGCAAGTTTACCCCCACGGCTGACGCTGTCAAGTTTCAAAACCGCGTAGCCAAAGTTCGCCCCTGTAAAGTCGATTTAGAGTTCGATGAACCTAAAATCGAAATGATGTACAAATCGTACCTGGGCGAAGTGGCTGGTGGGGATATTGACCCGACGACGTTTCCGTTTGAAGCGTATGTGATTGCGGAAGTAATCGCCCAGGCTCAACAGGATATGCGTTTGATTTCGCTTTACAATGGAGTCTACAACGCCGCCGGAAATGGTCCGCTCGACGTATTTGATGGAATCCTTACTCAGCTGCTCGAGGCGATCACTGAAAGCCAGGTGCCAGCGAGCAACATCGTCGAACTTCAGGCTTTTAGCTCGACTAACGCGGTGGCTCAATTCGAAAAGATTGTAGCCGCTATTCCTGACCGCTATTTCTACAGCGATCTGATTTGTATCCTGCCTCGGACCATCAAAACGTTCTACGAAAACGATTATCGCAAGCAGTTTACGGCGTTGCCCTACAACGTTTCGACGGACAAAGGCTTTATCGACGGAACCAATATTCCTTTCGTGGTGGAGCCTGGCTTTAATCACGACGTACCGCTTATTACGCCCCGTAAGAACCTTTGCTATCTCTATGACGATGAGAGCAAGCAAAACAAACTTGATTTCGATTACGACAAACGTGAACGGAATTTGGCCTACATCATGGACTTCCAAGCCGCTTGCGGAATTGCCGCCACGGAATTGATCTGGACGGGCGACGTTAACTAGTTTTTGCCAGGTGTCAGTTCGGTCTGACACCTGGTTTTTTCTACTCTTTTTCTTTCACGGTTAATTCTCTATACGATTATGGCTTTTGTTTCATTAGTTGACCTAGACGGGTCAAGCGAAGGTTCTCCCAACCCCGGCGGAACCCGTAACCTACTCATCATTGCCCGAAAAGATATTGTCGGCGTATGGCCGAAGGAAGGCGACATCGTCGATGGCGAAATCGTCAATCCGCCCGTACTGGTAGACGGCAAGAAGTTTGCCGAATACGAATTCCCGGATGGTACTTTCAAGTTGGGCGATTCAGCATCGGGCGACCCTGGCTTTATGAGCTACAAACACACCATCGAATTTATGTTGGCGGGCTTCAATAAGAAGATCGTTAACGAAATGCGTAAACACCTGAATACGCCCTCGGTAGTAATTGGAGAGCTAAACGACGGTGTATTTGGCGTTGCAGGTGCCAGCGACAACGGCCTTTACGTGAAGTCTGATTTTACGTCAGGCGGCAAAGGCAATGATAAACGGGGATACACCGTAAAAGGTGAACAGGATGGGTTCATGTGGGGCATTGTTCCGCTGAAGCCTTCCGTAGCGACGGCCCTGCCTTTGCTTTCTTCAGGGTCGGTTCCCGTAGTACCCGGCCAGTAAACCAATGCTTCACAAATACAAGCTGGTCGGCGTTCCTGAAGGGGGCGTCGACCACTTGATCGATGGAACTCGAGTCTCGGTAAATGAGCAAATGACCGACGCCC
Organism: Siphonobacter sp. SORGH_AS_1065; assembly: GCF_030818595.1. Lineage (NCBI taxonomy): Bacteria > Pseudomonadati > Bacteroidota > Cytophagia > Cytophagales > Cytophagaceae > Siphonobacter > Siphonobacter sp. SORGH_AS_1065. The sequence goes on along the minus strand of NZ_JAUTAM010000004.1, from coordinate 3,973,222 downwards.
AGGCGGAAGCTTTGATCGCGGCGGGACTCGGTTATTTTGAGCCGATCAAGCCACCCAAACCCTTAGAACTCGATGGAAACCCAATCGACCAACCCATCCCCGACAACCCCGTCGAAAGCGGCCTCGAAGACAGCCAAGAAGTCGCCGGCCAAGACAGCCCCAAACCAGGAAACACCCCAAGTGGCCGTCGGACCAAATCCAGAAAGCCAGTCACCAACGCCAACTAACCAGCCAGATGAAGTACGGGATCTTAATAGTGGGCTACCCGATAGCGGAAGTAACGGCACTACTGGCCATGATGGCCCCGCCAGCGGTGATCTTGATCGACCCGGAAGTCAGCCAACAGGAGCCGCTGACGACGGAGGATCTGACCTTTCTGGATCTTCACAGGGAGTTGGAAGCCCAGATAATTCAGGAGGAATTCAACCTGTGGGAAGAACTGATGAAACTGGAACTGGCGTCGAAGGATTGGGAAAAGACAACGTTACAGTACCAGCCCAGGCAGGGGAAAGTTTATCAGCCGATAAAGAACCTGGCCTGGATGAACCCAGCACTGGCGATGTGCCCGAAAAAAATGGGCAAGAGTCAGCCAACAAGTCCGATTCGGACGAAACTACGCCGGAATCTGAAACGGGAACCCCGGAATCCAAAGGGCCGATGACCCGCGAACAAAAGCTACGGTTTAAGGCTACCATCAAACTAGCCGCCCTACGGCTGGCTTCCGTGGCTCGACAACGAGCGGCCGAAAACGCCACTGGCGAAGCCCTGGAAGATCGACGGAAAGATTCGAAATAAAATTTCGTTCAGGATCCGCTGCAGCTGACCATAAACCAAATAATATTTTGAAAAAGCCGACTTTCTGCACGAAAGTCGGCTTTTATGTAACCAGGCTATGCAACTCGACTTACCCTTGCTTTCTGACTATCTCAACGAAGCAGAAATTAGCCCTGTTAAACTAGTTGAAGTACTTGGAAAGTACATCGGCGACATTCAGGGGACTATTCTTATCGATCATTCCCCGTATGATTCGCCGCTGGAATACCTGGAATGTAAACGGCTCGAAGCCACCATCGATGATTTTATTCAAACCGTAAAAAGACTATCCCATGACACCCGAAGAACTCAAGAATCAGAGGACGAAGGCGAAGGCGAACTATCAGCTGAAGCAGATGTTAGCCAGGTCCGGCAAAGCAACGGCCGACGAAGTCGACGAAGCCCGGCGAATTCACGAAGCTCTGAGGGCTTATCAGATCCCGGAAGCGGGCCAACAGCAACTCGAAAACCCAGAAAGCGAAAGTCCTAAACCGGAAATTATTCTACCGAGAATGTCCGAAACGGATTTTATGCAAACGCTCGAGAAACTGACGGCCGAACGTCACCAGGCTCATAAGCAAATGTGTTTACTTTCGAACACGCTGGGGAATTACCCGGATTCGCAAAACCTGAAAGACCTGGTCGACGAAATCGAGGCGTTTAAGCTACAGCGGAACACCCTGGGCGAACGAATCGACTATCTGAAGGCAAACGGGCGACTGCCTGAAGCGGAACCCCAGCGGCCGGCCGATCTCATCTCAGAACAAGCAAAAACGGCCTATCTGGCCAACTTGCCCGCCGACCGTTACGAAGTGCATAAGCTTCTGAATAATTCATTAATGCCCAATCTTTCCAAAGCACGAAAAAACGCGATCAGGGCCAAAAATGACGTGACCCGACAGAAGTATGAAATCAAGGCCGCCCAGCTCGAGGCACAAGTAGACATCGCCCGGCGACAGCTCGAGGCAATGAGTTAAAAAGCCCTGATTCAGGGCTTTTTTTTGTCCTGTTTTGCCCGTCTGGGTTTCTGTAATCTCGCTTACCGATTACAGAAATTTTTCTACGACATGGCAAGACCGACAGCACTAGACAGGGTCAAAAAGGCCCTTAAAATCGACGAAGGCAAGCTCGATAAATACCTTTCCTACTACTACGAAAACAAGGAACTCGACGATGCCGGCAAAGAGATGCTGGCCAAATACCGAATGGCGTTTTCGCTGATGAGTTTGGGTCGTACCGATCAAATGGTCATCAATGCGTTGATGAAGGACTACGACATTCAGGAACGCCAGGCCCGGTACATCATTTCAGAGGCTTCATTCATCTACGGCCGCGTGCAGGTAGCCGACCGCCAGGGTAAAAAGATCGCATCGGCAAACTATTACCGCTTGCTGGCTAACCTGGCCCAACAAAATGGGGATATTGACGCGGCGACCAAAGCCTGGGAAAAGGCGGACCGGCTGGAAGGCTTATTGGACGCTGAAACGCTGGGTCGGGATCCTGACGACTTCTTGAAAGCGGCGAAAATCGTCTTTACCAATAACGTAAACGTGCTGATTCAAGGTCAGCAAAAACGGATGGCGGAAGATGAGTAAGACAATTAAAATCTACGCCAACGACAAACAGCAAAAGTTTCTACGTTCGCGGGCAAAACGAAAGACGTACCAGGGCGGACGTGGATCCGGTAAAACGACCACCCTGGGAAACGTGATCGGACTCATGTTTGAAAATATGCCCAGGGCGAAAGTTGTACTCGTCGGGCTTACCTACGTTCAATTAGATCTGATTGTTCTTCCCGAGGTAAAAAACGCACTCGAGCGGATGGGATACGTCGAGTATTCGAAGGCAAACCCGCACGGCGTTTACGTTATTGGCCAACAGCCGCCGGATGGCTGGTACAAGCCTTTTTCCAGCCCTGGGAAACGGGGCTGGCAGTATTGTATCGTGTTCATTAATGGGTTTACGATCCAAATGGTAAGCCAGGATCGGCCAGATTCACAACGGGGGATCAACTCCGATGGCGTCTTGGTCGATGAATCGGCGACCGTGGATCCTGACTTTCTTAATACGATTATTTTGCCCGCCAAACGGGCGAACCGGCATTCCAATTTCGCCCACCACCATATGCACTTATGCTTTTACGACTTTTCGTCGGCGGCATGGACCAATAAGGGAATGTGGATCTACGAGACAGAAAACGCCTGGATGGATGAAGTGGCCACCCGCTCTACCTGGACTAATGAGCAACTGGCCAGCACCCCACCCAAAACCCTTTTCCTACAAAGTAGCTGGAAGGATAATCGGGACGTATTGCCGGTGACGTACTACGATGATCTGGTGGCCACCTTACCGCCGCTTACGGTAGCCGTTGAAGTCGATAACGAACGTATCCTGCAAAGACCTAATGGGTTCTATTCGGCGTTCTCTACGGAAAAGCACGTCTATACTAAGATGTTTGATTATGAGTTTGATGACAAAACGAAGCTGCATTTACACAAATCGAAAGATTATCGTGAAGACATCCTACTCGAAACGTCCTTGGACTTTAACGCAGACATCTGCTGGCAGTTGATCTGTCAGGAAGTAGGCAAGGAATTTAGGATCATTGAAAGCGTATTCAAGAAGCCTGACCCCTTGAAGAACGACAAGAACCTGGTTGTTCAACAGGCCGAACACTTCTGTGAAACCTACAAAGACCACCCTACCAAGATAGTGGCCGTGTGGGGCGACCCCTCTGGCAAGCAGCGTTCGGCCAGGGATAGTAAGGATAATAAGCCCCTGTTTGACCAATACTGTGCAGTGTTGGTTAAGAATGGTTGGACTGTACGAAGGGAGTATGAGAAGTTTACATACCCATCGCACAAGAACAAGTACATACTAACCGATCACCTGCTCAGGGAGACGCTAGAGACTACCCCACGCTTACGATTGAATCAGTACAAGAACAAAGCCCTTGCCATAGCGATACAGATGGCACCCATGAAGGGGGACTTCGAGAAGGACAAGACCAGTGAAGGAGGCGACCAGCGTAACCGCGAGTACGCCACGGATGGGACGGACGCCATGGACTACATCGTCTGGGGTAAGTTCAAGAAGCTACTACCCACCAGCCAGCCGACGGGAATGCAGAACCAGATCTGGCGGCCACGTGGTCGATAAAAAAAGAAAGGCATCGGTACTTTATTTAGACAGATTCTTACAGATCCACTCCCAAAGCCAGGGGGTGGATTTTGATTTTATATTCGGGAATGAAGGATGGCAATTGCCGCTTTTGTCAAAGGGCGGGAGAGGCAGTTGTGACAGAGTCACGCGAAAAATTGAATTTCAAAAGCTAAGTAGTTCATAGTAAAAGGCTTACCCTCAAATCAGACTGCACTCGCCGTTTTTTTTTATACTGATTCTTTGCGAAAACGTGTCCTATAGCACGAAAAAAAGGCGGTTTATCCTTGCATCGTCTTAGAAAACGAAGTCATGCAAAAGGAAAGGATCACCCTTAAAACCGTACTCCATGAAATTCAGGAAGCAGGGACCACCTTTTCCCTGAAGTTTCGCAAACTCGATGGCGAAATCAGCTTCAAAGAGGAAGTAAAAAAGAACCCAACCAAGCTTAAAAACCCGAAGGGTAGCGAGAACAAAAAGGATCTCAACACTATCCAAAGGAATATGAAGAAGGCGGGGGCTTTACTGCTTTACGATGAGAAAGCGAAACACACCTTCGAAGTCAAAATCGAACTGCTCATCGAGTACAACGGACACCCGATTTTTCATAATTACTAGCCATGAAACCAAAGATTCGTCAGATTACCGCCAACGCGTATACGCTTCAGTACTCCAAGAAATCGGCGGCCCTGGTTACGTTCGGGGCGGCGGACGCGGCATATTCGGCACCGTCGGGCGGTGGAAATACGCGGGGCGACTTTGTGCCCTGGGGGGCGAAGAACGATCAGCTGGCGAAAATGCACGCCCTGGCCAGCGAGTCGCCCAACAAGTGGCGGCTTATCAAAACCCGTCGGGATTTTGTTGCCGGGCTGGGGGTTTACGCTCACATGGGCGAAAAGAGCAAAGAAGCGGGTACCCGTTTCGTAGAAGTCTTTTCGGAAGAGTTCGAAGCCTGGAAAGAGGAAGTCGAATTCGATCTGGAATTCGTATCGATGTGCCTTCAGTATGCTTTCTCAGGGAATGTCTTTTTGAAGTTCACCTTCGACACCTCTAAAAAACTGGTAGGAATTGAGGTTATTGATGCGTTCAAAGTCCGCATTCGTGGCCTAAAGCCAGGCGAAAAGAAAGTGTCGGCGTATCTGGTGAACCCTAACTTCGGCACTAAAAACTACAAGCCCGCCGACACGGAACCGATCCCCGCTTTCGACCCAAAAGATCCTGCTAAATACGGCGTATGTATCCTGCATTTAAAAGACCGGCTGCCTGGTCAGGATTACTACGCGTTCGCCGACTGGTGGTCAACGGAAGAATGGTCGAAGGTGGCTAACAAGATCCCGAAATTTCACGATTCGGGGCTGGACAATGGCTATAATGTGAAATACCACATTAGCATTCCAGACAACTACTTCGACAAAGAAGGACTTTCCGACGAAGAAAAAGAGGATCTGAAAGAAGATACGCTTCAGGGAATGGCCGAAACGTTTGCTGGCGTTGAAAACGTCGACAAAGTGCTGGTGACGTTCCATTCGACGGGCCTACTCGATGGCAAGGCCATGCCGGGCGTTCAGATCAAGCCACTTGAGAATAAAATGTCGGACGATGCCTATACGACGCTTTTTAATACGGCCAACGTCGCCCAGGCCAGCGGCCACGGCGTTTTACCCGCCCTGGCTGGTATCGATACCGGCGGTAAACTGGGCGGATCCGGCAAGGAATTAGAGGCGGCCGCCAACTATCAGCAGGGGTTTCTTACTTACGTAGACCGGCTAATTCTACTCTACGTTCTCAAAGTGGCCAAACGGGTCAATGGCTGGGATTCCAAACTACAGTTTGACATTCGGAACATTGCCCTATACACTTATGATGTAACGCCAGGGGCGGCCAAACAGAACGGACAAAACCAGAAAACCGAGGGCAAAGACGACAATGCTGATTAACGACCAAGACACCTTAAAAGAGTACCTGGGCGGCATTCAAAAAGTAATGGACTTTGCGACCTGGAAGCCCTTTGTTCGGTCCTCCGAACAGAAATACATCATCCCCGCCATCGGCTGGGATCAGTACCGTCAGCTGGTCGCCCTTGATAATCCAAATCAATACCAGACTGAGTTTCTGGATTTGATTAAAGCGGCGTTGGCCTGGTTTACTTACGTCGAAGCTTTCCCGCATTTGACGGTTGGTGTAGGTGACGCCGGCATTTCGGTACAGACGCCCACCAACAGCCAGGCGATGGCTAAATGGCAGTACGTAGCCCTGACCAAAGAGTCGGCCAGCAAAGCAGACGAGAACCTGGAAGGTGCCATTCAGTATTTGGAAACCTTCGCTAATGAGTTCCCAGCCTGGAAGAATTCGACCGCGTATAGCGTAAACCGTGGGCGGTTGATTTCTTCCGCGACCGAAGCGACCAGGGCGTTTCCTGCCATTCGCTACAGTCGCCGTTTATTCCTGTGCCTGCGGGATTACTTCCAGATTGCCGAAAAAGAATTCGTTCGTCCAATACTGGGTCCGCTGTACGAAGAACTAATCGAAAAGCTAAAGGATGGATTCGGTTTTTCGCTGACGATTCACGAAGCCGAAGTACTGGATCTTTCCCGAAAGGCCATTGCCCAGTATGGCTTTGCCCAGGCCGTGCCCTATCTGAACATGAACGTCGATTTTCGACTGGTGAGCGAAACGGACGGGATCCTGAACGAAGATGCTTTAGGCATTACGCGGCTCAATGCAATCAGTCAGAAAGCCATGGGCGAAGCTCAGGAAAAGGCGGCCGAACTCAAGCGGTATCTCAACGAAAACGCTTCAGCCGATCAACTAGCCAGCTACTATTCATCGAGCCTGTATATGCCGCCGGCAGGTCGGTTTATCAAACGGCCGAAAAACGATCCTAAAAACCCTTATTTCGTCCTATAGCCATGAAAAAGCATCTGATTCCGGTAGGGATAGTTTTTACTATTCTACTCCTTGTTTCTCTTTTCTTTTCCGCTTTAAAACTACTCGATGCCGGGCCGTTTGGCTTGATACCCTGGGACGTGATTTTCGCCCCGGTTTGGTGGCCAGCCGTGGGCGTCTGCATCGTCGCTTTATTAGTCGTTCTTTTCTTTTTAACTGGGTTAGCCTGGTCCGTCCTAAAGGGCATTTGGATAACCTCTTTCAAATCCTAATTAGCCATGAATACCGCAAACATGATCGAAACTGAATCACCTGTTATTCCACTAAATCGCTTCAGTGACACCGCTCAAGCCGAAGCCACCGCCCAGGCTCAGATCGCCCAGGCAAACGCCATGCTCGAGCAGATCAACCAGCAACGCGAACGCGAACGTCAGGAACACGAAAGTCAACTTTTAAAAGAGTACGACGGTCGGTTAAAGGATGCAAAATTTTTCCGGGAAGATGCTCGTAAAACGGACGATATGGAAGAAAAGCGGCGTCTGTTATTGCTGGCCAGTCAGGATGAAGACAAAGCCCGCGAAATCGCCGCCGAATTGGGCCTGAATATGCCAGTAGTCGACGCTGGCGAAAAAACGCCCTGGTGGCAATTTACGCATAGTAAGATGGCCATTTTTCAAGTGGTTGGCATTCTGGGTCTCTTGATTTTCTGCTACCAGATGTTTGTCGGTTATCAGGAACGAATCGTCGAGATGAACAAATCGCTTCCCTTCGATAAGCAGTTGCAACCCTACGACGAAACCAGTATTCAGAAATTTTTCTTCGAGAAGCTGGTTCAGTTTTCGGACTTGCCAACGGCCCTTTTGATGGTGTTTTTAGTAGTGCCTTTTGTCGGTTTTTATGTCCTACCATTCTTCGGATTCGGGCGGAATATTTACACTGAATTCAAAGAAGAACTGACCGCATGGCAACGTACCAAAATTACCGTCTCAATTATTCTTGGCTTTTTATTCTATTTGGCGTTATCGCATTTAGTCAAGCCCTAGCCCAAAAGCCGGCGGCCCCGAAACCCAAACTTTGGATCGGGGCCGCCATTCCTTTCAAGACCGAAGACGCCCTTCGGCAAGCGGTATTCGACACCGCAAAAAGTCAGCTGCACGTTCGGGAAAAGACCAACCGAAACGATCATCGCGACATCGCTAAGTACAACCAGGCGATTCTACTTCCCAAAAACGCTTTTTACTGTGCCAGTGGCTTGTACTGGTGTCACCTGGCGAACGGCGTTCGCCTTCCCATTGCGGCCCCAGGGGCGGTTTTTAGCTGGTTTTCGGATCCTCAAAAAATCATTTATCGAAGGTCCACCAGGGGAAACCAGCGAATCGGCCGAAAGCCTCAATTAATGGATGGGGTAAGCCTGTTTACCAGCCATGTCGAAGGCTACGCAAGTAAAAATTGGGATCCTGACGCCGAATATATTCAGACCATCGGGTTCAATACTACGGGCGGGAAAGGCACGGTCGGCGGGGTCTACCTGGTACGCCGCCGGTTACGCGACGTCAAACTGATGGTCAACCACATTACGCCCTATTTCGAATCTATAAAGGCTTTAAAAAATGCCAAGTAAAGAAGTTATCGAGGCGATGAATTGGAAAGATGGGATTGCCTTTATGCTTGTGGGAGCCTTTATCTGGCATCTTATCTTTTCGGCTATTCTGGCCCTGGCTAAATGGAAGCCTAAGCAAAACGATCGCTATTCGGCCACGTCAAAACGCGAACCATGGCCAGCCCATGATCGAACGCGAATCGGTTATTATCCTAGTGGGATCCCTTATAATTTAGACCGGCTACCACCGCCACCACCGCCCCGACAGTCGGCCCATCAAATTCAGCCGCCCAGCCAGCCGCCGACCGAAAAGCCGACACGCGGTAGATAAAGACAGTACCTTTTCTTTTACCCTTTTAACAATTCACCATGAAAACAAACCAGCTGACGTTTCAACAGCGATTAGTCGCCCCAACGTCTAAGTTTTTCAAACCGCTCATGTACGGCGGTGCCATCGTTGCCGCCGTGGCGGGTGGTCTTTCCATCTTTCAGGATCAAATCGTCAGTTCGGGTTTACCCGTACCGGCGGCCGTTCTTCAGATCAGTACCGTCATCGGCTGGATCGCGGCCGCCGTCAGTGCCGTATCGGGCCTGACGGTTGATTTTGAAGCCTTAGAAGGCCAAAAATAGGTCTAATGAACTGGATCACCTGGGCGAAAAGGGCATGGCCTCTTTTCGCCCAAATTTTACCCTACCTATTGCCCGTCATTCCTATACTTTATCTGCACTATAAACAGGGTCAGGAATTGAAAGGATGCCAGGCTGAACGCACTACGCTAACGGCAATTGCCAAGAAAGCGGCCGAAGACCAGGTTAGAGCCGAACATGCCAAAGATCTGGCAAAAAAAGACCTTATAATCAGCGAAAAAGATGCCGAAATTTTCCGTTTACGCGAAAAAAACGCTCTGGATTCTGCTCGCAATTTGTCCATTCTCGAGTCTATTCGGGCAATCAACGAACGGTACCAGAAGCGATAGTACGGCCGCCGTGGCAGATCTGGTTAAAAACGTTAAAGCCATTCACCAGGATCTAATCAGGGGCGACTTTGCCCGTCAGGAAGTCATCGACTTACGCGGCCGGCTTCAAACCTGCCAAGTCGAAAATACTACCCTCGAAACTTCGCTTCAGAGTAGCCAAAATCGGGAAGCGTATTTGAATTCGGAACTAGAAAACCAGAAGGGCACCACTCAAAAAGTTGAAGCCGAAAAGAAGGTCGTAGTTCGGGAAAATTGGATCTGGCGGGGTATAGGAACGGTCGCCGTTATTTTATCTATCACAAGTTTGTTCAAATGAAAACGATACGATTAGACGGGACGGCCTACCAGGTGCCCGAACGCTGGGAAGAATGTACACCGGAACAGTTGCAATCGCTTTTACCGCTTCGGCTGATTGACGTGGAGACGTTAGGAGCTGGCACCAGGGCACAACTCAAATGGCAAGCCATTTTGACGATCCTGGCCGCCCCGCTGTCAGTAACTACGGGCATCGATGTAGAAGACCGGCTTCGTTTGGTTCGGCTGACGAACTGGATCTGGAAGCAAACGAAAATTGAAAAGAAGCCCTTCGCCAGCTTTACGTTCGAGGGGGTTACGTATCTACTCCCTGAGCCACATTTCGCCAATACTTCAGCTATCGAAATCGCCATGGCCAACATTCAGTACATGGCTTTCTCGAGGAAAGAAAACCCAAGTACAAAAGCCATTTACCAGATCATAGCAACGCTTTGTCGGCCCGAGCGGAAAGACCTGGCCACCTTCAAAGCGTCAGCGGATTGGAACGGAGATCACCGGGAAGAGTATAACACGGTAATAGCCCAGGAACGGGCGAAGCTATTCGAAAAAGGCAATCTATCAACGGGGGTCGTTATGTGCCTCTTGCACTACTTCGAATGGATGAACAGCGGCTTTTTGAAACAGTACCAAGATGTCTATTCAGCGGATGACGACGATACCCCGCCCATCTATAAAAACGGCGAAGGGTTGGTAACAATGTTGATGGAAGTGGCAAAGACCGGCACTTTCGGAGATTTTGACAAGGTTTGTCGCCAAAACGGTCACACGGTCTGGATCTTTCTTCGCGATAGCAATCTGAAGGTACGCCGGGCAAATGAGGCGGCCGCCAGTGCAGAATAAAAGCGTCCTACCAGGCATCGAAAAAGCGTTCCAAATTCCCCAAAAAAACGCTTTTTCTTATGATCCCAGGCGATTTAATTTCCTACATTAATTACTTTAAAGACTGGGCGAACGATCATCCTGACGTTCGCTTTTTCTGTTTTGGATCCGCCGAACTCGGTATCGCTTACGCCCGTTCGTTGCCATCCTTCGACTATCCATTCGTTTGGCTTGAGCAACCGGTCATCGAGTCGCTCGATAATGGCGGGGCTAACTTCAGCGAAGCATTCATTACCGGCATAACGGTACTTTTCAAAGCCCCAGGCGACAAGCCCGATAAGCAGGTCGAAGCTTACGCCAAAGCTTTACGCATCGTTTACGACCTTCAGACCAAACTCAAGAAAGACCGTAAGAATGGCCTGGTCAATTTCGAATGGAATGGAATGAAAAAGGAAACCGTCAACCAATTATGGGCCGACAATCATTATGGCTGGCGGCTGGAAGTACCGTTGGAATTCAACATTAATTCCCTGCTTGTATGAAAAATAAACTAGCCATTCTTTCCTATTCGCCGGCCCGGTTGGCGTTGAATCCTATCGTCATCAACATCGAGGCAGCCGACCCTATAATTTATCAGGACCGGACGGGCCTTCGCTACTATTGCCGCGTGATGGTTCCGGCCTCGTACCTATCGAACCAGTATACCGAACTTATCACCCTCGAGGGGGCGGAAGTGCCCCCAGAAGCGGCCGTAACGGGCTTACTTTACCAGGGGGCATTCTTTGAAATTCAGGAACAGTTAGAATCTTTGCTCGAGCGAAAAGCCCCCAGTTTTAACCAGGTCAAAATCGACGTTTGTGCGGGCCTGGTTACGCCTTATTACTGCGTTCTAACTATCGAGAATAACGACGAAGAAATCTATCGTTACACCCAGCCCGTTCAGTACGCCATCAAGGCAGGTATTAACGAACAGGACTACGCGGCCTATAAGGATCTATTCTTTACCGAATTCATGGGTAAGAATCGGCGTTTTTTAACTTGGTCGCCCATTACAAAAAAGATTCACCCTGACCAGCCTGAGTTTCTGTACTGGTTTACGAATGGATCCCCGAACCCGACCAGTTTAAAAGTTTGCTTTTTGGCTCGTTACGAGGATTTAACCACGGAAGAAGGTTGTAGCGAATCCCTTGCGAATGTGTATCCGTTTTCGGTTCACTGCGTACCCGTCGGACCGAAGGCTTTAGGATTGGACAAAAAAGAAAAGATCGTCGTTTCGTACCGGGTCTGGCTATCCAATCAGGCCGATGAACGCCTGAGTGAATACCGAGAGTATCGCATCGAGCAGGAATACCGGCGTAACGTGAGATTTGTGATCGTTGCGAATAGTCTGGGCGGTTATGATACCTTGTATTTAGTTGGTAGGGGCGAAGAAAACCTGAAGGTCACGCGTAACCTATCGGATCGTTTTACGGGCTGGGAATATCTTCCCAGCTATTCGGAAAAAGTCATCAATTCCACCCGAGGCGAACGGGAACTGACCATATCGACCGGATGGCTAACCAAAGAAAGTCTTCGGTATCTGGAAGAAGTAATTCTGACAAAAGAAGCCTATTTGGTTACGGATCGGGCTTTCGTTCCGCTTGTACCGGTGTTTGACAGCCTACGAAGTAAGGTTGACGACGAAGATCTAATCGGGCGGACGCTGACTTTCCGCTATGGTATTCCTGAACGCAATTTTTCAGCATTGCCCAACCCTGCAAACCTTCCCAGCAGGTCGACGGGCTGGCGGCCGAAGGCTATGGCCTGCCTACTTGATGGCAATGGCAAGCGGATTGGAAAAATGGCGGCTACTCTACTCGAGCAGTACTACCTAGACGACAATACGAAAGTTCCCGGAACACCTATTCGGCAAAATGTACCGGGTCAGCCTGGCTACATCCCGCCTGTGGAATCGGACCAGTGTTTGGTCACTCCATTCGTAAACGACGCCATCAACCGGACGGGAACCTACGTCCGTAAAAATTGTACGAACGGTATGACTGGCGGCCCGGCTGTTATCAGCATTACGGCCGGCGTTTTCGGAAGTGAAATCAGCAAGGCCGACGCTCAGGCGAAAGCCGAAGCAGAATTCGCCCGGATCAATACCCAGGAATACGCAAACTTACGCGGGGTGTGTATTCTTCAGCCAGAACTTTACGAATGGGACGTTCCGGCTGGACATTTCCACTATCGAGCTTCAGACCCTAGCAAAGTCGCTTTGTTTTTCATCGGAGAAGGTCAAACCATGGGCAACAGCTGGGACATTCAAGGGGCCGGCGGATCCTACATTTTCCCCCAGAATTCGAACGATCTAAATTTCCCCATTGCTGGAAATCAATTCTGGTGGCGATTCCGCACGTATGGCACCCCAGGCAGTCGCCAAACGTACCGCGTGTACGTGAATGGCCAGCTAAAGTTCGAGCGGGCAAATTCCCAGTTAAATCAGGATGGCTACACTCATAACGACTTTCCGGAAATTCTAGCGGCCGGTGGCTTCAAATCAGGCGACAAATTATTCATTCAGGTAATCGAGTTGTAAAATGGGCGTATCGGAACAGATTATGAAAGACCTTCGCCCCGTCCTGGAAGAAGTTATTCAGGACGGGATCGAAGAGTTTAAACGGGCTTTGGAAGCGAAAGGGCTAGTACTTACCGAAGAACTGAAGCGTAACTTCAGCTATCAACTGACTGAATCAGCAACAGAACTGGCCGGAACGATTTCATTTCAGGGCTATGGCCGTTTTAAAGACATGGCAAAAGTCTCGTATTTGCTTCATGCCCCGCCCATTGAAGCCATGGAAGAATACGTCGAAAAAATCGGCGTCGACAAATTTGCCTACGTGCCGGGGTATCGAGGCAAAGCCAAGATACCTACGACTGACAGATCAACCCTTCGAATCGCCTGGGCACTGGCTCGAAGTCGCCGCCAGGTGCCCAGCGTAAAGCGGGGCTACCGTGGCACCTGGTACAACTCGAGTAAGGTGAATATGATTAACATCGCCCGGCGAAAAATTGCCGCTCGCTATTCAGAATTATTAACGCATTTCATGGCTGGAATACTTGAAAATCCTGATTAAAAGGCGTCCTATGATAGGCTTTTGGCTTCCCTGAATTTGCAGGGAAGCCAATTTTTTTTTAGCCATGAATACTACAGAAACCAGCCGGGTAAAGGTGGTTGTCGATGGTGAAGAAGGTGAACAAACCCTGAAATCACTACAGGCGGAAGCCAAGGAAATTAACGCTGAATTACGCCGGATGAAAGACGCCGGCGAAGTCGGGTCGGAAGCCTGGAAGGATCTGAAGAACCGCCAGGCAGACGTCAACGCTGAACTCAAATCCTTCAAACAGAACATCGACATCAATGACGCGTCGATGGCCGAACTAACGGCCCGTAGTCGGCAACTTCAGGGCGAGCTCAAGAACCTGAAGACTGGATCGGAAGAATGGATCGCCAAGATGGACGAAATCGCCAAGGTCGATGCCAAAATGGTAGAAGTACGGGAAGAAATGACCCGCCTGAAGAAAGAAGCCCAGGAGAATTCCGAAGCATATCAGGAATTGCAACGCCGCCAGGCGGAAGTCAACGAGCAGATGACGGCCATGGTTCGGAATATCGATCTCAATGACGCGTCGATGAACCAGCTTCAGGCCAAATCCAAGCTACTCAATGACGAACTGAAGGACTTAACGGTCGGCTCTGATGCCTGGATCGCCAAGATGAACGAGATCGCCACCGTCGACGCGAAAATCGCGGACGTGGGCGAAGAGATGGCCCGCGTCAAAAAAGAGACGCTGGAAGGATCTGAGGCGTATCAGGAATTGCAACGCCGCCAGGCGGAAGTCAACGAGCAGATGACGGCCATGGTTAGAAACATCGATCTCAATGACGCGTCGATGAATCAGCTTCAGGCCAAATCTAAGCTACTCAATGACGAACTAAAGGATCTGAAAGTCGGCTCTGATGCCTGGATCGATAAGATGAAAGAGATCGATCAGGTCGAACGCCGGATTGATGAAGTGGGCGAAGAGATGGACGAGCTACGCGATAAAAACGACGACAATGCTTTGTCCTGGAAACGCGTAAAAGAAGCCGCTATCGGCACGTTTGCCGCCTTCAGCCTGGAAGACATCATTCAAGAGGTAATCAGTTTCGGAAAAGAGGCAGTGACGTCGGCCGCCGAAATGTCGGACGCGATGTCGGACATCGAGAAAGCGACTGATATGACCAGCCAGGAAGTCGAAGGACTGGTCGAAAATATTCGCAAGATCGATACCCGTACGGCCGTCGAAGATCTGAACGACATCGCCGTCGTGGCAGGTCAGTTAGGTATTGCAAAGAACGAGGTTCTGGGTTTCGTGGAATCGGTTGACCGGGCGGTCGTCGCCCTGGGAGATGAGTTCAGCGGCGGGGCTGAAGAAGTGGCCAGCAAAATTGGGGCTTTACAGAAGCTTTTCAAGGAAACGAAAGACCTGGAAGCCGGCAAGGCAATTAACGACATTGGGTCGGCCCTGAACGCCCTGGGGGCGGCCGGATCAGCTACGGCCCCAGTCGTCGCCGACTTCGCAACTCGAATGGGTCAGCTGGGAGATTTGTCGCCCCAAATAAGCCAAACACTAGGTCTGGGGGCCGCTTTCCAAGAAATGGGATTGACGGCTGAAATTGCGGCAAGTGGTCTTTCTAATATTTTAGGTAACGCGGCAAAGGATACGGCTGGATTTGCTAAGCAGATCGGTATTACTGAAGTCGAATTTAAAAAGATGATTAACTCATCGCCTAACGATGTTATTCTGAAATTGGCCGCCTCACTTAAAGGAATGCCCGTCGAAGAAGTAACCCAACGTATGGCAGGCTTAGGAATTAGAAGTGACGAAGCTAGGAAGGTAATGTCACTGCTGAAGGATCAAACCGACCAGGTTACTAAGTACCAAAAACTGGCCGCTGAAGAAATGAAGAAAGGCACCAGTTTGACCGACGAGTTCAACAAAAAAAACACGAACGCGGCGGCCGAATTGGCTAAGATGGGCAAGCAATTGAAGGACGCCAGTACGTCTTTCGGTCAACTTCTCTTACCCGTAGTTCTCAAAGTTGGCCAGGCGTTAATCGCCTTCGTGAATACAATCGCCAGTATTCCAAAATTCTTAAACGACAACAAAGCCTCCCTTGCTCTTTTGACCGTGGGCCTAGTTACGTTCAACGCTCAGGCTATCGCCGCCGCCGCCGCTTCGCTGGCCGTTGCCGCCGCCGAAAAAGGACGGGCTATCGCCACTAGTGCAATGACAGTTGCACAAAATGCCTTGAATGTGGCAATGAAAGCTAACCCAATAGGGCTAGTAATTTCGGCCATTGCCGCCCTGGCCGCCGGGCTGATGTATCTCTACGATCATTCGCAGACGGTACGGGCTTCAGTATCGGGGTTATGGAATGCCCTTCAGGTGGGTTTAGGGGTACTCAAGGACTTTTGGAATGCCCTGAAGAACATGAATTTTGCCGAAGCCGCGAACATCTGGGCTTCTGGTGGAACGAAAGTCGCTCAGGCATTCGGGGATGGTTACAAAAACAAAATCAAGAGCGAACAAGCCGCTATCGAAGGCGACCACAAAGCCCACGTCGATAAAAAAGTAAACGCTTCGAAAAAAGGGGCTGATGATGCCGCCGGCCACCAGAAAACCGCCAATAAAGGGGCACTCGATGCCATGTCGGGCGATAATTCTACTTTCCAGTCGAAGGAGGAAAAGAAAGCGGCCGACCATGCCAAAAAAGTTGCTGACGAGCATAAAAAAGCGAACGAATCAGCCCTGAAGGCCATCGAGGATATGAAGGTCAGAGCGATCAAAAACGACCTTGAACGCGAAATCGCCCAGGCTAATCTAAAGTACGAACGCGAAATCGAAGAAGTCCGCAAATCAGTCGCCAGTGCGAAGAATAAAAAGCAGCAGATCGAACTACTCGAGGCAGAACAACTGGCTACGGTGGCCAAACTCAAGGCCGACGCTCAGGCTAAACAAGACCAGATGACCGAACGCTGGCTGGAAGATGAGTTCGTCAAGAAGGTTAAAAAGGCCCAGCAATTCGCCAATGACGAAATACGCATCGCCCGCGAAACGATCACTGACAAAGAAAAGCTGGCTCAAGTTGAAGCCAAAATTAACAAGTGGTTAAGCGACGAAATCGACGCGATCCGTAAGGATAAAGACGAAAAAGATGCCGATAGTCGGGCCAAAACCGAAAAGGAAGAATCGGCCCAGCGGCTTCGGAAAATCAAGGCCGAAAAGGATCTCTTCGATACTCAGTTTCAGGAAGCCAGTGCCAACGCGGATATGAACCTGAAGCTGGCCAAAAACAATGCGGATGCAATCTATCAGGCCAAACTCGACAAGTTGAAGGCCGAAAAAGAATATCACACCCAGAAGCTTCAGAAGGAAGCCGAAGAAGAGAAGGAACGCAACAAAACCGCCATTCAAGACAAACAGGAACGGGCCGATGCTGAAAAGGCTATTGACTCGAATCTGAAAACCCAGCTGAAGGCAGTCGACGAAAAGTTTGAAGCTGACAAAACCCAACTAGGGAAAGACCATATCCAGAAGCGAAAAGAGAACATGGAGGGTTATTTCAACGCCCTCGAAGCTTTGGGAAAAGGGGATTTGAATGCGTTTATGGGTTTTCTGGGCGAAAAGCTCAAAAACGACGGGGCGGCCAATCAGAAAATGCTTCAGGACTTCGCTAAAAAAGGTCAGGAAACATTGGCAGTTGCCAGCCAGGTCATCGGTGCGTTGCAACAGGCTAATCAGAAATACCTGGAAAGCCAGTTAGCTAAAATCGAGAAGGAAAAAGCGGCACAAATTAAGTCGTGGGATGCCCAGTATAAGGCCGGTACCATTTCAAAGGAGGAGTACGAAAAAGGAATCGCTGACATCGACGCCGATGCCGACGAGCGGGTAAAACAGGAAAAACTCAAAGCGTTCAAACGCGAACAATCCCTGCAAATTGCGGCGGCCCTGGTTAACGCCGCTCAAGCCGCGTTGAAATCCATGGCCATTATGGGTTTTCCCCTGGGCTTAATTGGGGTTGGCGTATCGGCCGCGATGGCCGCGATTCAGATCGGGATCATCAAAAGCCAGAAACCGCCCAGTTTTGCCAAAGGTGGAACCTCATACGTAAAGAATGCCGGCGTCGTAAAAGGGAGTCGTCACGGATCCGAATACGGGAAAGCCGGAATCAGCATGGTCGACCGGGTGTCTGGGCAAGAGGTTGGGGAAATGGAAGGCGACGAACCATTCATGATTTTGTCTCGAGACACTTACAAAAACAACGGGAGCATAATAGATATGCTTTTGCACTCGAGCTTGCATAGGAACGGGGCGAAGATCTTCGCAAATGGTGGCGTGGGTACCATTCAGGAAACGCCCTATTCACAACAGGGAATGTATTTGTTTGGATCCAAAAAAGCCAAGAAAGCCGCCAGGGAAGCCGAAGCCCAAGCCGCCCAGGCTCAGGCCGACGCCGAAGAGATGCAACGCCAGGCGGAAGCTGATGCCGCCGCCGTCGCGTCGTCCTATTCGGGGGGAGTTCCGGCCGATGGGGTATACGTGCCGGGTTCAGATGGCGACCCTAGTGCGTATGTAGGTACGACAAACGATCAGATTGCGGCTTCGCAAGAAATGATGTCGGCCATTGCTGACAATACCGCCGCAACCGTCGACCAGCTGGTCGCTATTACGGATCTGCTGACGGCCGGTCTGGATGAAAGCAAAGGGCATACGGGCTTACTGAGTCGTATCGCGTCCAAAGACTTGTCAGTTTCGGTTCAGAATGTTGTGAACGTAATGAATCATATTCAAGTCGTTGCCAACGATGCAAACCTGAAATAATGCTCGATATACGCATCGAGGGCCATTCCGTTGAACTAACGCCCGGAATGGCCCTTACCCTCGAAAAATTCAATCCCCTGCTTGACTTTACCACGATTCAGGGGGCACGGGTGTACGGGTTTAATCTACCTGACACGCCGAAGAATCGCCGGATCATGGGTCACTTTTATAACCCCCAAACGGGCTATAAAAACCGTCGCTACACCTGCGAAAAATATGTCGACAGCCAGCTAATCGAACGCGGTTCCGTGAAAATTTACGAAACGACGTCGGCGGGGTGGTCGCTTTACTTTATTCAAAATTTGGGTGAAATCTTTGGCGACCTTCAAACGATCAACCTTTCGGAAATCGATTTTGGTACGCTACCCATTCCAGCAACGCGTCTTACAGAAGCCGTTTGTTTTCCCGCAATCCATAACGCTGGCTTTTACGGGAACCAGGCCGTCGAAGGATTTTCGGGGGTAGTTAACCAGGTCGATTCTTCAGTGGCCAGGGTGCCGATGGTCTTTCTGAACTGGTTACTCGATCAGTTCGGCCAGTTGGTCGGCTGGCGATTCGACGGCGAATATTTTCAGGATCCTATCGCGGCTCAGTTGATCCTGGCTAACCTGTTTTCCCTCGATGAACTGAGCGAAATCAAGGTACAAAACCACTTGCCGGAAATGACCATGGGCGGACTACTCATCGAATTACGCAAGCTTTTGAATTTGTATCTCGACTTCGACGTCCGCCGCCAGATCTGCGGGATTAGTTTCGCCGATGACATTCTGAAAGCACCGACGCTTTTGGACTGGACGGCGAAAGCAAATCTGGTACATACCAAAATACCCGAATCCGTGAATCGTCTGGAGCTATCTTATGAAATCGATTCAAACGACGCCTTACTAAAGCCGATTCCCATGGCGATGGATAAGTATATAACGGCCGAAACAGCCGTAAACGAAGGCGGATCCACCTTGCCCATTAAGTCACGTTTTTCGACGTGCCTGGTGGACCCCGAATCAGGGCTGGCGTTAACGAGTCAGGCAGGTATTTCGCCCCGTAACAAAGACAGCCAGGCAAAGGGAACGCCTAAACTTTTACTGTGGGATGGAGACAAGGCAACGGCCGTAAGTAGTGATAATTCGCTTTTTTGGCATGGACCGAATAGCCTTCCCGCTAGGCGGTGGTCCCAGTTCGAACGCTTCAAAGCGAATACTTTTCTACTTCGCAAAGTATTGTATTTGTCGCCGGCGGATCTGGCCACGTTTTCGTTCAAAAATAAGGTTCACATCAAAGGCGTCAATTACCTGGTTGGAAGCATGAAAGCAACGCTGACGGCCGATCAGAAAATCGTACCCGTCGAAGTAGAACTTTGGAAGGTGTAAACCAAATAAAATTCTACGACATTAAGGGGGAAATAATATTCTGCGATATCAGCTGCAGCCAGGTTCAAATTCAGAATAATATTCGTATTTTAATGGTAGAAAAAATGATCAAATTTTAAAGAACCTTCGATGTCAGACGTACAAATGGCCTTAGCAAAAATGAAGCAGGCCGAAAGATCTTTCAAGCAATCTAAAGCAATTGTGCAGTTTGGAGAGGCGGCTACTTTGGCCGCAAAGTCTATGCGGGATTTAAGCAATGTTCTGCGGCGATTAGGTCGTTATCGTGCAGATTTTTCGCAAGGAAGTTACCAGCGTAAACTGCCCCGAAAGCTAAAGAAAGCTTATATTAAACTAAACGGGCGAAAAGCATACCATCTTAAGTATCGAAAAACTCCGCTATTAAATGGTTATCCGCTCAATTATGCAATTATAGACGAAGGGTTACTTATTGATATAAATTCGCCTGGTGGGTCAGTTTAAGAAGTATAAGTTTGGATAGACCGGATGTTTACTCTTGCTTTGCCCTAAAATCTTTCGATTTAAACGTTAAAGATTAAGGGGGAATAAAAAAATGGGGGGTGTAGTTACACCTCCCATTTTTACTATATGGCTAAATCAGGCGGGGGGAATCCAGACAAATCAAAGTCTTCAGCGTACAATCCCAGATCTCGAAGGTATTCATCTGTTTGTGAGATATTTGAATGACCAGCCTGGTTCTGAATGAGTTTTATGTCTTTCGTCGCCCTATACAATGCAATTACGCCCGTATGCTTCCAGCCGTACAAATCGTAGTTAAACCCGAATAAATCCAGTTCTTTTAATATGGCTACGTGGCGTTTATAAAAGTAGTCAGTACTGACTGGTTTAGGGCCAGGTACGCCATCGACGGTAAAAACGTAGTAATGGGGGGAATAAGACCGGATCCTCAATTCTTGAAAAATAGCTTCAAGCCCCGGCGGTATTTTAACGTGACGCGTATTTGACGTTTTCGCCCGGTCGGCCCACACTGTTATGATATTTTTCTTAATGTCGCTTACCTTCAAAAGGCGGGCTTCCTCATGCGGTCGCATGAAAGTAAAATAGAGCAAATTGACAAAGAACCATAGCTGGTCATCCTGTCTTTTCTCAATACATATTTGTTTGAATTCCTGAACCTGTAGAGCTGTAAAGGGTCGATGCTGACTTGATTTCGTCGGCAGGGTACGTATGTCGACAAACGGGTTTTCACTAATCAGCTTCTTAGTCTTCAAGAAATTGAAGAATGAAGAAATATTATCCCGGTGTTTGTTATGGGTTCGATTGGAATGGCCAGCGTCAATTTTAGACCATTCTGAAAAGCTCGAGGCCAAGCCGCCGTGAAACTCAGATATTTTGATTCGCTGTAACCCTTTTTCTTCTAAAAACTTACTCAGGATCGTCTGAGACTGTTTATAAGTATTATAAGATCGCTCTTTGAGTTCGTACTTTTTAATTCTCAGGTAATAGTCTGACGCTTCTTTGAGCTTGGAGTAAGGGAAAAGGCTTTCAGATTCAACTTTTGGTACGGGCTGAGTTCCTTCGCCTTCATAAGCCCCAGCCTTTAACAGTTTATTGATTTCGCCAATTACCCGTTTTGCTTCTTTTTCCCGTTCGGCAATGGTATCCCCGCCAATAACGACCCGCTTTCTTACTAGCTTGTTTTTTATATCAGACCAGCATTGATAGGCGACTACCCATTGTTTGGCCAAGCGTTCTTTCTCGGTGTCGCCAGACACTTTATAGAGGCTGGCAAGCTTGTACGGGCGAACTATATCTGACATGGATAGTACGTAATGTTTCGCTAATGGAGACAGGATCGAGACATTATTTAGACTTTTGGTAGACATTATGAGGGGGGAGTAAAGAAAAAACCCGTTCAGATTGCTCCAAAACGGGTTTTTGACTGTGACGTTGGGGAGACTCGAACTCCCATGCCGGAACCGGCACTACCCCCTCAAAGTAGCGTGTCTACCAATTCCACCACAACGCCCTTTGTTTAATGTGGTGCAAAAGTATAGATTTTTAGAAGCGAATGCAAGTAGTGTATCGTATTTTTGCAGCAGCATTAGCACCAGTACCCTGCTAGGTGCTGATAATCAAATCCTCTTATTGAAAAATAAATGGCATTAGAAATCGAAGGTATCCTGCAACAAGTGTTGCCCGAAGTAAATGGAACCAGCAAAACAGGTAATCCCTGGGTAAAACAGGATTTCGTAATTGAAACCACGGAAGATCAATATCCGAAAAAAGTAAACTTCTCTCTTTGGGGAGACAAAGTAGCAGATTTCAAACAGTACACAACCGGCGATAAAATCAAGGTTTCTTTTAACCTCGAATCGCGTGAGTATAACGGTCGTTGGTACACTGAAGCCAGAGCCTGGAAAGTGGACCTGGTTGATAATAACGGATTCGTCGGCGGAGTTGGAAATCAATCTTCAGATATTCCTTCTATTCCCGCGTCTCCTCTCCTGCCTTCCGATAACGGCACGGACGATTTACCATTCTAAGTAACCAAAGCGGTAGAGCCTTACTCTACCGCTTTTTGTTTAGATGATTTCCAGCAATTTCTGCACTGCTCGTTGGGTATTTTTTCGAATTCCTACGATGTCGGTTTCCATCATGTAACACGGAGCCGTGACTATTTTCAGTTTCTCATCAACAATGACTTCGTCGATGCCAGCTAATGCGTGCTGCGAACCTACACTTTCAATCCCCCCCGCAAAACCAGAAATATCATAGGGGGAAGCTTCCTCGGTTGTACCTAACGTCAGGAGTGGATGATATTCCGAACCTTCCAGTGCTTTCGCAATGACAACTGGACTCACGCAGAGGGAAGCAATAGCAACTTTATTCTGTACCGCTTTTAAAATAAGCTCTTTTACCTCCGGCAATACCTCAGCAGCCGGACCATTGAAAGCCCAGTTAGACAAATTTTTTGCTGCCCCAAATCCTCCCGGAATCAGAAGGCCATCCAGCTCTTCCAGGTTTAGCTCTTTCAAATCCTTCACCGCCCCCCGTGCAATACGAGCCGATTCGACCAGTACATTCCGCTGCTCGGACATTTCTTCTCCCGTGAGATGATTGATTACATGATGTTGTACCATATTTGGAGCATAACACTGATAATCAGCTCCCAATTCTTTAATGGCAAGTAAAGCTAAGGTCGCTTCGTGGATTTCCGTTCCATCGTATACACCCGATCCGTGCAGAATAACTCCAATCTTCTTCATGATTATTCTTTGGTTAGTGCTGCAAAGAAAAGATCAATTCATGAAGACAAAAATTAAAATACAGGTAATCTTTCCTAACTATTATCCATCTATTCAATCATTAATTTCTTCAAACTTTATCCATTAACAAGCCAGACTCAGCTTATTGATCAATGCTTAATTTTCCCGAAAATCTGTATTATTCATTTAATAAATATTAATTCCTATTCATTATAAAATTGGAATTTATTCAATCACAGGCTTTTGTTGATACATTAATTTGTGTCCTTACCAGTAATCTTAATAGAAGACGGCAAGGATATTACTATATCTTTTACTTATATAAATAAGACTCATTAGAGGGCCGATTATTCTAAAATTATTTAGATACTTTATATGAATAGAAACCTAATTAATTAAGTCATATACCTTAAATTCGGCGGTTTTAAATTATAAGATTTTTCACCTATGAAGTATTTTTCTATTTTCCTTCTTAGTATTTTCTCACTAACTACTTTTGCTCAGGTTGGCATCGGTACTTCCACCCCTCATTCGAGTGCTCAACTGGAGATTTCTTCCCCTAACAAAGGTTTGTTAATCCCACGGATTACAAAGCAAAACAGACCCGGAAGCCCTGGAAAAGACACCGCAGTGGCTGGTTTGATGATCTACCAAATAGATCAGGATTCGGGCTTCTATGTATATGATGGAAAGAATTGGGATCGTATGGTTCGTTCCAGTGAAGTGCCTAACAACTCGTATTTGTATGCCTGGGACAATCGGCAAGGATACGTTTTAGACTATAACAACTACAAAACTTCCAATACCAATCGTTTGAATTTAGCCGTAGCTCAGAATAAAGGTTCGGCGTATCCCGTCGCTGTGCTCTTTCCTACCTACACTTCTTCGCCTGATATCAAAGCTAATTATAGTTCTGTTAGTCATGCTTATTATTCATTTCAGGTCAATAATGCAGGCTATTACCAACTTACGTTTTCTATTACTCCCGATCAAACACCCCTGGGGCTGTATTTTGCCCTGATATACATCGATAACAATCCTCTTGCCGAGTCTGGAGTATATTCTGTTAAACCCAATTATACGGTAAATTCTACTTCTATTGCTTATATACCTGCTGGAGCTATCGTAGAATTAAAGCTTACCCCTCCCCTCTCACTTCCCAATACTATTCACATTGCTGAAGGAACGCAAGGCGTTAAATTATATCTCCAACGTTTACGATAACTTCTTATAAATTAGCGATTTATAAGAACAGGCTATGGATTTAAACGTAATAGAATCAGGGAAACGCAACACTGGCACGGTTTTTTTACAATTCGAGTAACGAATTTATCAGCATGATCAACCTGTTCAATTATGACTACATCGCCTACTACTCAAACCGCCCTGCCTACTTACTTTGAACAAAAATATAATCAGGCATTCAAGGATTTATTGAATCGTCAATCGCTGTCGTCTGAATTGGATTCTCACCTGGATGAAACCATTTCTTTGCATTCACTCCATCCGGTAAATATTACCCAAACTCCCAAAATTGAGCCCGCTCACACTACCACTATGAAGGTACGGAGTACGTATGGAACCGTTCAGGAATTTGAGGTACCTCATTATAAAGTTACTTACTCTTGCTCCGGTGATCCTGAGTTATTGGTTTCTATCCCTTCCGACACCAGCTTGAACCCTGATGCCGTTTTTCTAAATACGAAGAATCGTCACCTGGGTTTTGTTATCCCACTGGAAACGGAAGACGAATCCTTGGCGAAGTCTCAGATTGATGAGTATTTTATGGATGCCTTTAAAAATATACTTCACATCAATTTTCAGATTGAAGCCTATAACCAGAGCTTAAGAGCTCGATTAAAACGAGACCTGGCTAACTGGAAAAACAAACACAAAAAGCCCGTCATTAACGACTAGTGTCTGCTCTAGTAAAAAAACCTTCCATAAAAATGGAAGGTTTTTTTATGCCCTATCGCTTCGTCTAACATGCCTCTACTTCATCAGATTCCGCCATCTTTTCCCCTGTTGATAAGCAACAGGCATAACAACCAACGGCATACCTATTCCATTAAAAGTAACTCCGCCAATGAATATACATAGACTATACGTATATTTATGCTTTGTAAACACTTGTATTTTTTAAACCCTATCTGGTTTCCGGGTAGGGTTTTTCATTGGTTATCTCTATCGACGTACTTAATCAATGTTCATCCCATTAGTCCTGATTTTCAATTGGTTTCAAAACCATTGGCCCTCTATGCTTATGGTTCAATAGCTGAATTTACCTTATAACTAATTAATCATATCGTGTAATTATTACTAGATTTTAGGGAGACTAAACTAATCATTCGTATTTTTGTAACTTAAATTGAAAAAGGATTAGTATAAACCTCATCGGCCTTGCTGATGAGGTTTTTTCATAAATAACAAGCACAACCTGAATTTACCTTTTAATAAATTCGTTACCTCTTCAACCATTTTTTACTTTTAAACCTTACATTTATTAGAGTGATGTATAGATAAGGTACTTATTTATATCTCGCGATTAGGCCCAATTGCTTAGTTTCTTATGTTAGATTTTGTTGCTATAGATTTTGAGAATGCCAATAATGCCAGATCCAGTGCTTGTTCTTTAGGCATTACCATTGTGAAAGACGGAAAAATACAGGAAACGAAATACTGGTTAATTAAGCCTTATCCCTTCGAAATGGGGTTTTTCCAGCAACGTGTTCATAAAATTGAATTAGCTACGCTCGAAAACGAACTTACCTTCGATGAGTTATGGTCCGAGATACGCCCATATCTTGAAAATCAGACCATTCTTGCCCATAATGCTTCTTACGATTTGAACCTGTTGCGTGGCCTTGTCGATCATTACGGGCTGACTATTGGAAACCTGCAATACGCCTGCACCGTTGACATGGCTAAGGTTACCTGGCCCAACGAGCCTAAACACTCACTGGGGTATCTCGCCTATTATAATCAAATCAAGTTTGTGCATCACCGGGCCGATGATGATGCCCGCGTATGTGCTATGCTAGCCCTTCGTATGGCAGAACTTCATCAGGCAGAAGATCTGGATGATCTGATTTATAAAACCAAAATCAGCAAGCGTAATCTGGACGGCAGTTTTGCCCGACTCACGCCCCGGCCCCGTCGCAAAGCTAAACCGGCCACGGTCATTCCGAATTTGTACCAAATCCCCAGTCCTGACCATCATCTGTTTGGAAAGCTGGTAGTTTTCACGGGAGATCTTGAAACGTTTAGTCGCGAAGAAGCCCAGCATCTAGTGATTCAGAAGGGAGGCGTTGCGGCGAAAAACATTTCACCTCAAACGCATTATGTGGTAGTAGGGAAACAAAATGCCTTATTGGTCGGAGAAGACCTGAAATCCACAAAAATGCGTCGAGCAGAAGAATTTATCAATCGAGGGTTTCCGCTGGTTGTATTAACCGAAGAAGAGTTCTTAACCTTGATTCAGTAAATCTATTTTCTGAATTCCCAGCTTTTGTCTATTACGGTTGAATGCTGCATGGTATTAAACAAATCTTTATCATCCGTAAAAGTCAGTTTTTCTACCTGATAACTCTCGATTTCAACCGTAAATTTCTGTTTCTGAAAAGGCCAGGGTTCTACGCCAATGGTACCATTCTTGCGTTGAAAAACGTAAGAACATTCTCCATCGGGACTTTTGCTTATTTCCAGCCGACGTTCATCCACGGGTAACTGATTCTGACATAGAATCAAGGATAATGCATCGCACCACTGCAAAAATGCGTACGCATACGTAACCTCATCCTTACCTACGTGGTAATGGTTACGCCATTTTTCCTGTAATCGGGTTTGTTCGTTGAGTAACTGGTCCAGTTCAGACGATTGGGTTCGTTTGGGTTCGTAGAGGAACGAAATGTGCATGGAAGTCATCAGAGCATTCCAGCGGCTTTTCTCCAGACCAATCTGAATGACATTAATGCATTGCGGAACTGAATACTGAATCATCTCAAAGTTGAGCGGTGCTCCTGCATCCGTGAGGTGATTTCGGTCCTCCCAGGGTTCCTGGCCATCATCATGTTCGGTTAAAGCCACCAAAGTTTCAATCCAGCGAACGGGACGCTTGTTTACTTTCCACTGCATAGCCAATTGTAACGCCAGCATGCCATGAGCCTGCTGATGAATTACTTCCCAACCATAAGGAGCCGGTAATACAATCATAAAATAGGTCGATAATTTAGGGAACATGCGTAAAAAACAATACCCGCCCCTTCTCAGGAGCGGGTATTGTTTCGTAATAATGAAGTCTAATTCTCTAATTTCTGGAGATACTCTATAGCTGCATTACCCACAAATTTCCGACCCTCATTGTTGGTATTCAACCACTCAGCGGGTGGAAATAAGTCAAATAAACCTACTTTAAATAAGGTAGGAATAGCAGCTTTTAACTCATGCTGTATTTTCTCACTTTTTGAAAGATTGTACAGATTGATGTTATGCAGTAACGTGGCAATCGTTCCCGTCTGGACGGTGGTTCCATCTTTCAATTGAACCGTTGGCAGGCTTTCTCCTTGAGCTAGTATTTTTTGATTAATACGAGCTAATTCATCGATGTTTTCAACATGCTCGCTCATGGCATTTCAGGTTTAGTTAGTGGAAAATAGTTGGTAATGATTCAATCCATTCCTGTAGAATTATCTCCCTATTCTAAAAAGCAAGTCCAGCACATTTAAGTGCATTACCCGTACAGCAGAGCCCGATCTACTTCTTTGATAATAAATTCAAAATCTTCTGTTCTATTCAGGTAATCTAAGTTATTGACATCCAGGATCAAAAGCTTTCCATCCGTATAATTACGAATAAAATCTTCGTAATGATTGTTCAAATCTGTGAGGTAATCGACACTCATATTTAATTCGAAATCGCGTCCCCTTTTCTGAATTTGTCCCAATAATTTGGGTAAATCAGCTTTCAGGTAAATCATCAGATCGGGCGGTTTTACCACATCCATCATCGTTTGAAAAAGCGAGAAATACGTCTCATAATCCACCTGACTCATGTATCCTGAATGATACAGATTGCGGGCAAAAATGTGAGCATCCTCATAAATCGTACGATCCTGAATGATACGTTTGGTAGATTCCATGATTCGCCGGGCCTGATCAAAACGGCTTCGCAAAAAATAGATTTGTAAATGGAAAGCCCAACGTCCCATATCTCCGTAAAAATCAGCGAGATATGGGTTATTCTCTACGGCTTCATAAAAAACTTCCCAACCAAAATGTTCGGCCAACATTCGGGCAAGTGTGGTTTTTCCGGCTCCAATATTTCCGGTTACAGCAATGTGCATCTGGGAAAGAAGTAAAAAATTAAATTCATGTGGTGAACTTCTGACGAAGGTAGGAAGCAACCATCCGGGGTATCGAGTAGTTCAAAATTCAGCAAAAAAAAGTGGATTTTTTAGTTTTGAACCGCGTCTTTAAGGACCTTCTAATCTTGTCTATCTCAAAATACCTTACCTTTGCAGTTGAATGATCCACGTTACAGGTGGCTTCAAATTACTTTATGAAACCGTACCAAATCCTGCTTTATTACCTCTATACGCCCATCGAGGATACCCTGGCGTATCGGGAAGAACACCATCGTTTTTGTCTGGAGAATAATCTGTTAGGCCGCGTTATCGTCGCTCCCGAAGGACTGAACGGAACCGTTTCCGGCCTCGTTGAAGATTGTCAGAAGTACATGGACTGGCTGCATGCCGATCCTCGTTTTCAGGCAATTCAGTTTAAAATTGAGAGTCACGATCAGCACGCTTTTCACAAGCTTCATGTACGGGTTAAAGAGGAAATTGTAAATTCTGATTTACCCGTAGACCCTTTGAAGGAAACCGGAATTCATCTGGAGCCGAATGAATTCAAGGAGTTACTGAACGATCCTGACGTAGTGCTGGTCGATATGCGTTCGAACTACGAGCACAACGTCGGCAAGTTCAAAGGGGCCATTACGTTTGACATGGAAAACCTCCGCGAACTCCCCGATCACGTGGCTGAAATTGAGCATCTGAAAGGTTCCGGTAAGAAGATCATCACGTACTGTACGGGTGGTATTAAATGCGAAAAAGCTTCGGCGTATTTATTACATCAGGGTTTCGAAAATGTGTATCAGCTTCATGGCGGCATTATCCGGTATGGACTGGAAGAAGGAGGCGAGAACTTTGACGGCGAATGTTACGTCTTTGACGGTCGGGTAACCACCAGCGTGAATAACGTAAACCCGAATGTGATTTCGACTTGTCACCTCTGCGGAACGACCACGAGCCGAATGGTGAATTGTGCAAACCCAGAGTGTAATGAACACCTGCCCATTTGCGAAAATTGCGGATGGGAAATGGACGGGGCCTGTTCGGAGGCCTGTAAGGCACACCCTCGCAAACGCCCCTACAATGGCGTTGGCTATTATCCTAAAAAGACGGAAGAGTATACCCCAACCATGGGCTTTAAAAGTGCCCTGGGTAGCTTTAAGCCGGAAAAAATATAAGTGATAGATCCGGGGAAATAATTTTCCCGGATCATTTCATTACCACAGGTTTTTACGCATAACGTAATCGTTCATCCAGTAGCCATTTCCAATGTAATTATCCTCCTCCCGAACCATTTCAAAACCCAGTTTTTCGTAAAACTGACGGGCCGAATTGCTTCGATTGACGTTTAATTCCAGGTATCTGCCTCCGGCCTGAACGGCTTGTTTTGAAACCTCATCCAGTAACTGCCGCCCATACCCCCGGCCCTGGCTGATCGGTAAAAAGTAGATTTTATGGAGTTTCACAATACCCCCTTCTTTGGGCTCAAAAGCAGCAAAACCCATCGCGATGTTTTCTTCTTTTGCCAGTAGAAATACCGTATGACCCTCCATAGTTTGATGTAAGGTTTCAGAGCTATACATCCAGTCCAGCATAAAGCGGGATTGTTCTTCTGAAAGAATATGCCCGTAGGTGGGCTTCCAGGCAGTAAAGGCAATGTCCTGAATAACAGGAATATCCGAAGGCTGGGCAAGGGAGATTTGAAGCATGACTAGGGGCTGATTAATACTTATTTCTGCCTCTAAATTACATATTGAAATGGGTTATCCTAACTTGGAAATGACCCGCTTAACTAGTTTTATGTCCGACAAAAAACCAATTATTCTCGTCACCAACGACGACGATATTACCGCCAAAGGCATTAGTGTACTGGCTGAGGCCATGCAGGAATTAGGAGAAGTTATCGTCATTGCTCCCGATCGTCCCCAATCGGGTCAGGGCCATGCGATTACGATTAACCATCCGATTCGTATTAAAAAAGCCCGTTTTTTTGAAAATGCTGCGGTAGCCTATGAAACTACTGGCACCCCGGCGGACTGCGTCAAAATGGGAAAACACCTCGTTCTGAAAGATCGCAAGCCCGATTTGGTTGTGAGTGGTATTAATCACGGAAGTAATACTGCCATTAGCATTTTATATTCGGGAACCATGTCGGCGGCGATGGAAGCCGCGATTGAAGGAATTCCAGCGATTGGATTTTCTCTGGCGAATTACCATCCCGAAGCCGACTTTTCTCACACCGTGGAAGCCATCCAAACGATTGCTCGTCAGGTGCTGGAAAAAGGCTTACCCAAGCATGTAGCCCTGAATGTGAACTTTCCCGCGAAATCTGAAGAGCCCCTAAAGGGTATTAAAGTGTGCCGTCAGGCAGATGCTCGCTACATGGAAAGTTTCCAGCAACGCGAAGACCCTTACGGTCGTCCTTATTACTGGCTGGATGGGGATTTCGTTAATTTTGATGAAGGAACCGATACCGACGAGTGGGCTTTGGCTAATAACTATGCCTCCGTCGTTCCCTGCAAATGCGATTTAACGGCTTATTCAACCATGGAAGCCTTGAAATCCTGGGATTTATAAGCGTTTGAGAAAGTTAGCGTCTGCTTGATGGCTTTTGACGTTGTTTAAAAGTTAGAAAAAGTTTTGCAGGCTATTGCCG
The DNA here is from genome assembly GCF_030818595.1 of Siphonobacter sp. SORGH_AS_1065. Classification (NCBI taxonomy): domain Bacteria; kingdom Pseudomonadati; phylum Bacteroidota; class Cytophagia; order Cytophagales; family Cytophagaceae; genus Siphonobacter; species Siphonobacter sp. SORGH_AS_1065. The sequence goes on along the minus strand of NZ_JAUTAM010000004.1, from coordinate 3,942,124 downwards.
CACTCGTTTCAAACTTTCAAACCTAACCGAAAGGTTCTATCAACGCTCTAACTACGCTTTATCAAACCATCTAATCATAAGATTAATCCGTAAAAGTTTATAGAATTCTATCCAGTTAAGTTATGGCCGTACTTGGGAGTCTATTGAAAAGAGGAATTGGGTTGACAGGAACTGTCATACGCCGTCGCCGGGTCAATGGATTGAAATCGCAGCGTAAAGCCTTCATTAAGCTATTAAATAAGGCTCGTTACACTGCTTTTGGTGAAAAATATCAGTTTGAGCGAATCCTCTCCTGGGCTCTCTTCCGCAAGGATGAGCAGTTTTATGAGGAATACAGAAAGATCGTTCCCATTCACGACTATAATAAAATGTACAGTGAATGGTGGCATCTGACCAAGGAAGGCGAAAAGAACGTTTCCTGGCCCGGTCGGGTGAAGTTTTTTGCGTTGAGTTCTGGAACTTCCGAATCGGCTTCCAAATACATTCCGGTAACCAAAGACATGGTAAAGGCCATGCAACGTACCAGTATTCGTCAGATTCTGGCATTGTCGGAATTCAAAAACCTTTCGAATGAGCTATTTGAAAAAGGATACCTCATGCTGGGTGGAAGTACCGACCTCAAGTTCAGCGGTCGGTATTTTGAAGGTGATTTGAGTGGAATTAATGCTTCACAGATTCCTTTCTGGTTCGAGCGTTTTTATAAGCCCGGCAAAGAAATCGCCCGCATTCGCGATTGGGAGCACAAACTCGAAGAGATTACCAAACAGGCAAAAGACTGGGATATTGGGTATGTAGTGGGCGTTCCGGCCTGGATTCAATTACTTCTGGAGCGGATCATTAAGCATTATAATCTCAAGCACATTCACGAAATCTGGCCGAATCTGGAAGTATTTGGTTGGGGTGGCGTTTCGTTTGAGCCTTACCGGGTTGGCTTTGAGAAGCTATTGGGAAAACCCATCACGTATATTGAGACGTATCTGGCTTCGGAAGGTTTCATGGCTTATCAGGCTCGTCCCGATGCCAAAGGCATGCAATTAGCTCTGAATCAGGGCATTTTCTTTGAATTCATTCCTTTTAATGACGAAAATTTCAACGGCGAGGGTGAAGTAAAGGCCAATGCCAAGAGTTTGATGATTTCCGATGTGGAAGAAGGCGTTGAATATGCTCTGCTGATCTCCACCTGCTCGGGAGCCTGGCGTTACCTCATTGGCGATACCGTTCGCTTTACGGATAAAAAACGTTACGAAATTACCATCACCGGACGGACCAAGCATTACCTGAGTATGTGCGGAGAACACCTTTCGGTAGACAATATGAACCGGGCTTTGGAATTAGCCTGCCATGAGCTGAAGATTTCGGTACCCGAGTTTACCGTGGCTGGTGTTCCTTACCATTCGCTGTTTGCTCACCACTGGTACATCGGTACCGACGATGCGGTGGATGTTGAAAAACTGCAGGTATTGATTGACGAAAAACTGAAGGACCTCAACGACGATTACGCCGTTGAACGTCGACACGCCCTAAAAGAGGTACTGGTAACGGTTTTACCCACCCAAACCTTTTATGACTGGATGGCGTCGAAGGGGAAAATGGGCGGTCAGCACAAATTCCCCCGGGTATTACGCAAAATGATGATTCAGGAATGGGAAGAGTTTTTATCCAAAAAAGGATACGAAGCTTCCGTCACTGCTAATAAATGATCGGCTTGCCGAGGCAGAAAATGCCGGTCACAAAACCAGTTTAAATGTCGGAGTTCTTTCACGCATAAAGGACTCATGAATTCAGGAACCAGTCCGTCTTGCACCAGGCGGGCTGTTTTTTTTAGGTCCAGAAAACGCATTTCATCCGGCTGCCCAGGTTTGGCTCCCCAGTTATACACGGGTAATACCTGCACATTCGTCAGAAGCGTTTTAGGAACGCCCTGCTCAGACCCTTTTTCGATAGTTAACTTCAGTAAGGGCACCAGACGATCCCAGACGAAAATATCATACGCCACAAAATCGGCTAGCGAGTAGATAGCAAAACCCGCTTTCTTTTCACCCGAAAATGGATCGGTAAAATCCACTCGCTCCATCGGTTGAGGATTATGCGGATGACTGCCGAGAATAATATCTACGCCACATTCCCGAAAAACCCGATGATAGATTTCTACCGTATGAGCCGAAGGATAAGCCTGATAGGCATTCCCCGTATGAAATAAAAACACCACCAGATCGGCTCCCCGCTGACGTACGTTTTTGACCTGAGTACGTATGAACGAGAGATCAGCTTCTGGCCGATTCAGGCGTTCGTAATTTGCAAGCCATTCTTTACCGGGCTCCGTTTCGAATTTATTCAGATTGGAAGTCCAGGAAAGAAAGGCTATCCGAATACCGTTTCGCTCCAAAATTGGCGGTTCTTCGGCCTTTTTAGCATCAGTAGCCGTTCCTACGTGGGCTACCTTTTTCTTCTTTAAGAATTCAATGGTTTTAAAAACCCCCTCTTCTCCCTGATCCAGGCTGTGGTTGTTTGCGGTACAAAGCAAATCATACCCTTTATACGCACCATTTCCAGAAAAAATGGAAAACATTTCGTCGGAACCGTTGAAATGCATGTCGTTCAGCATTACCTCTGGTACGGCGGAGGCGGGTTTATCGGTGTCAATCGGTGTTTCCAGATTGGCTACAACCAGGTCAGCCCCAAAGAACCATTCGCCTACTTCATCCCACAAATGTTGAGTAGCGGATGGGTTTACTCGCTCATAAGGCATTAAATCACCCCCAGCCGTAAGCGTAATACGGGACTCTGGTATAAAAGCAGGGGAAGGCGTAAAGTCCAGCGTTTGCGAACGAAAATGTTCTTCCAGATTTCCCTGAGCTTCTACCGGTGGAGCGATGTAATATTTGTACCCCAGATAAGCCGCTCCCTTGTAGGGCGATAAACGCGGGTTTTCTTCAAAATTAGGCAAGGGTTTCCGCCAGGTGTTTTTTTTCAGCCAGTACAAAGGCTTATAGGCACGAATAAGGTTTCGTAGTAATCGTTCGCCCTTTTGGGTGTAGGGCATCACCGGAAACGATTGAGCGTCTGGATTAGTAGCTTTCATGGGGTACACTAATAAAAGGGTAACGAGGAATCAACACAGTTTATTAGCTTGCACTAATCCAGATTTCTACCTGACGATAGAATAAATAAAGGCCAGTACCCACAAAAACGGCCCCGCTTACGCGATTTACCCAGGTAATGACCGTATTATTCAGAAAACGCTTGATCCGCTGGGCAAAGAAGGCAATGGCTACCTGCGTCATAAAAATGGCTAGCAGACAGGCTCCGAAATAGGCGATTCGCAAGTCCAATTCGTATTTGAGCACTCCCTTTACATAGGCAGATACAGATACCCAAATAATGAAGTTCGCCGGGTTCGTTGCGTTAAGGGTAAAACCAATGCCGAAGAATTTCAGAAACTGAAAAAATCGTCTCTTGGGTTGCGTAGCGGGAATTTGAGCACTGGCTTTGCGAATGGTACTGGCTCCCATCGCAATCAGGAAGATGGAACCGGCTATTCGTAAAAACGTATCGAAATGAGGAAAGTTTGGAATAAACGAAGTCCCCGTTAAGGCAACAAAAATGAAAATCGAATCACAAACGATGACTCCCGTAGAAATCCGTAATCCGCTTTTCCAGCCGTAGTCCAGGCTATTACGGATTAATGAAAAGAACACTGCTCCTAAAGTGATGCACATCACAAAGCCGGACGAGAATCCGAAAAAAAGAGCTTCCCAGAACTGTAAAGTCATTTAGTAGAGGATAATTTCTATAAATCGTAAGCTTATAAATGGTTTGATAAAGTTTGAGGTTGTTTGAAGAGGTTTGAACGTCTGAAGTGAGTTTGATAGTAATCACTCCAACGAAATCTAACTTTCAAACCTCTTCAAACTTAGATCATCAAACGTGTTCAAACATTCTAACTTTCCAAACCTAATCAAACGCCTCTCAAACGAGCTACTTTTAACAAGCCGTATACACTGAGAGAATCGGTGATTTTATTATTCATGACCATTTCAACGGCTTCCGTGAGAGGTAACTTCCAGATTTGTAATACTTCCGTTTCATCAAATTCGGTTTCGCCCTGTTCCAGATTTTCTGCCACAAAAATGAAACCTTCTTCGTCCGTTACGGAGTTAGAGGTATGGATGCGACCAATCATTTCCCATTTCTGAGCCATGAGTCCGGTTTCTTCCTTCAATTCACGTTGAGCGGAAAGTAAGACGTCCACATCGATGCTTCCGCCCCCCATGGGAATTTCCCAGGAGTATTCTTCCAGCGGGTAACGGTACTGGCCCACTAGCCAGGTGTTGCCTTCGTTGTCAATAGGAATAATACCGATGGCTTTATTTTTAAAATGAGCCACGCCATAAATGCCGGGGGTTCCGGCGGGAGTAATAACCTCTTCATGGCGAAGAGTAATCCAGGGATTATCGTAGACCTCCTTCGAAGAGACGGTTTTCCAAGGGGATAGTTCATTTTGCATCTTGCAAAAATAGGGCATGACTGCGGTTCCGGCATTTAAATCCTTAATTTTGCACGCCCAAGTTTACGAACGGGGGCATTTTTTTATTAAAGCCATGTCATTAAGTAAAAAACAGCAGCTCATCTGGTTATCTTTTGGGGTAAGTGTCGTTTTGATGCTACTCAAGTTTGTAGCCTGGTGGCTGACGGGTTCCAGTGCCATTTTATCGGATGCTCTGGAATCTATTGTCAACGTACTTGCCAGCGGATTTGCTACCTACAGCGTCTATCTGGCCTCCCAGCCCAGCGATTTAAATCACCCTTACGGTCACGGTAAAATTGAATTCTTCTCGGCAGGACTCGAAGGCGTTCTGATTCTGCTTGCGGGAATTTTCATCATTATTCAGGCCATTCGTCAGTGGATTTACCCTGAACCCCTTCAGGAACTCGACACGGGGATGTTACTCGTCGCCATCACGATGGTGGTTAACTATGCCGTGGGTTATTACGTTCAGAAAGAAGGCGAAAAGCAGTCCTCTCCTTCGCTTATTGCCGACGGAAAGCACTTACAGCTCGACGCGTTTTCAACTTTAATCCTGCTTTTCGGAATCGGCCTGGTTTTGTTATCCGGCTTCCTCTGGCTCGACCGCCTGATATCGATTGTGTTTGGCGTAATTCTGATTTTCAATGGATTCCAAATTGCCCGAAAATCGGCAGCGGGTTTAATGGACGAAGCAGACGATGCCACCGTGAAGCGAGTCGTAGAAATTCTGAAAGAGCACCGGAAAGAATACTGGATTGACATCCATAATCTCAGAATCCAGCATTACGGAGCCGATTTACACATTGACTGTCACCTGACCTTACCGTATTACTGGGATCTGGAAAAGGTACATACAGCCGTGCATGAAGTAGAAGCTATTGTTGACCTGGAATTTAACTCCAGAGTTGAAGTGTTCATTCACGTAGACCCCTGTTTGCCCGCCTGTTGTCATCATTGTCAGTTGAAAAACTGTCCCGTACGTCAGTATCCCTGCATGAAAGAGATTAAGTGGAATCGGGAAAATCTGGTGTTAAATCAGAAGCATTTCCTTCTGGCACTGGATGAGAACAAAGCCGATAACCAGCAGTAGGTCAGGGATTAAGCCTCTGTCAATTAACAAAAAACGCCTCTAGAAAGTTAGGTACTTTTGGGAGGCGTTTTTTGTATATGAACTTCTTAGGCCACAGCTAACGAGCACACGAACATCCCGATAGGTTTGAACCTATGGTTAGCTATATAAGCATTAAAGCTGTAAGTACTTCAGGAATTCCTGCTTTTTGCTTTCTTCCTCAAACTTACCTCCGTAGAAAGAGGTAACGGTGGAAGAAGTAGGATCTTCAATACCCCGCATCGAAACGCAAAGGTGTTTGGCGTCAACGACTACCGCTACGTCTTCTGTACCTAATACACGTTGTAATTCACGAGCAATCTGCATCGTCATCCGCTCCTGAACCTGTGGACGTTTGGCGAAGTGCTGCACCAGGCGGTTCAGTTTCGAAAGACCAATGACCTTACCGTTCGAGATATAGGCCACGTGAGCTTTTCCCATAATAGGCACAAAGTGGTGCTCACAGTTAGAATAAAACTGGATGTCCCGCTCCACCAGCATCTCCTGATAGCGATACTTGTTATCAAAAAGCGTCGTAGAAGGGTAATTTTTAGGGTCTAAACCACTAAAAATTTCCTTTACGTACATTTTGGCTACTCGCTTGGGCGTGCCTTTCAGGCTATCATCATTCAAATCAAGACCTAACGTCAACATGATTTCGCGAAAATGCTCCTGAATCTTTTCGATTTTTTCATCATCGGACAATTCAAAGGCGTCGGCCCGAAGGGGGGTATCAACGGAGGTAGCAATGTGGTCTTCCCCCAGTTCTTCATCAGAAAACGTAATCTTAGTATCCGACAACAGGGTATTCAACGAAATTTCGTTCGGTTTCATACAGACGAATTTTTAAGTCAAGCTTTGAATCGAGCTCGGCCCGAAGCTTGTCGTAGATAACAATGGCTATATTCTCAGCCGTTGGGTTGAGTTGAGCGAATTCTTCAGTGTCCAGATTTAAGTTCTGATGGTCAAAACGATCACTCACGTGCGTTTTGATTAAATCGGACAAATATTTTAAATCGACAACATATCCGGTTTCCGGGTCAACAGAGCCCGTCACCTGCACAATAAGTTCATAGTTGTGCCCGTGATAATTCGGATTATTGCAGAGGCCAAATACTGCTTTATTTTTTTCATCCGACCAATTGGGATTATGCAGTCGATGAGCAGCATTAAAATGTTCCTTTCGGAACACGGCAACTCTCTTTTCTTCCATAAGGTACAGGCTTCTGTCTACTAGTGTTTCTTTGAATGGGAGGCCGTCTGAAAGTTTGTCAGCAACGCCCGGCCATTCGAGGAAAGAGCAATTCTTGTGTCAAAGAAACTGAACTCTTTGAACAAATGTTCCTTTCTTTCGATAAAAAGCAAAAAAGTCTTTCGTGAAGATGAGTTAGGTGAATTGTTCCAACCACAAAGTTTTGCGAATCATTTTTCAGTAAAATTTGCCCATATCCCTTAAAAACTAATTGCTTACCCTCTTTTTTGTAATAAAATCCAAACCATATTTGGTAGATCAATCATTTGGATGCAGGTAATTATTAAAATTATTTATAAATTCACGAACTTTTATCAACTGCTTAACGCACTTACACTCCCTATTCTATATCTAACTTTCTATGTCTCAAACAGCTAAACCGCAGCAGTCGTACCTGGGCCCATTGATTATTATTGGTGTACTGTTTTTCATTTTCGGCTTCGTGACGTGGGTAAACAGCGTGTTGATTGTCTTTTTCAAAAATGCTTTTCAACTCAGTACGTTCTCGTCTAACCTCGTTGCCACTTCCTTTTTTATCTCCTATGCTCTGATGGCCATTCCTTCTTCTTGGTTACTGAAGAAAACGGGCTTTAAAATGGGCATGTCTTTTGGCCTAGTTACCATGGCCGTTGGTACCTTAATTTTTGTTCCGGCGGCTAAAACCCTTTCCTATCCTTTGTTTCTCGTTGGTTTATTTCTGATTGGAATTGGGTTAACTATTCTACAAACTGCTTCAAATCCCTATGTAACCATCCTGGGCCCTCGTGAAAGTGCGGCTCAGCGTATTAGTTTTATGGGGGTAGCTAATAAACTGGCGGGTATTACTAGCCAGCTTATTTTCGGTAGTCTTTTGTTATCGAATGCTACTACGGATAGTTCGGCCACACTTGAAAAAGTAGTAACACCATATATGATTTTAACGGGTGTATTGATCGTTCTGGCTATCTGGATTCGTTTCTCTAATCTTCCTGAAGTGTCTGAAGAAGATGATGATATTACTGAACACGTAACCACAACTCGTACCAGCGTCTGGCAATTTCCTAATCTTGTCTTAGGCATTCTGGCTTTGTTCTGTTACGTGGGAGCAGAAGTAATCTCAGGAGATACCATCATTAACTATGGCTTATCAATTGGGTTTTCAAGCGACGAAGCAAAGTATTTTACGGCCTACACCCTGTATGGCATGCTGGCAGGATATATTCTAGGTATTGTCTTAATCCCTAAAGTTCTTTCTCAGCAACTTGCCATGCGAATTGGAGCGATCCTAGGCATTATACTCTCTATTGCCGCATTGCTAACTACGGGCTTTACCTCTGTGTTATGTGTTGCTTTAATTGGTTTCGCCAACGCCCCTATCTGGCCTGCCATCTGGCCTCTGGCCCTAAATAAACTAGGTAAATTTACTAAGCTGGCTTCAGCACTATTAATTATGGGTATTACGGGTGGAGCTTTACTTCCTCTTATTCATGGCTACCTCACTGATACCGTAAGTCCTCAATTAGCCTACGGACTTCTTATCCCTTTGTATGCGTACATCCTGTTCTATGCCCTGATTGGTCACAAAAAACAGTCCTGGTAAGCTACGGCTAGAGTAATTATAGAAAAGGCTATTTGAGGAATCTCAAATAGCCTTTTTTCATTAATGCGTAATTTATTACGTAAGGTCGAATATTCATTCTATAGCATTACTACAAGAAATTGATGAATCAGAGGTAATATTTGCAAAGTGTCTATCGAACATTTCTTCTGTTTTGATCGTTAAGATTCAGGTATATTTTTAGTAAATAACTCGCGGATACGCCTGCCCCCCACTACCTTTGCAGGACGAGCTTTTATCTAAGTACATGCAAGTAAAATCGGAATTTCAAATGCCTGATTCCATGGCAGCTGGCCCATCCTATAGTCAATCATTAACTTCCTATACCCGCCGACCCACCACACAGGTTCGCGTGGGAGATCTCTGGATGGGCTCTGATTACCCCATTCGTGTTCAGTCCATGACTACTGTAGACACGATGGATACCCTGGGTTCGGTGGAACAATCCATCCGCATGATTGAAGCCGGGTGTGAACTCGTGCGTATTACCGCTCCGAGTGTGAAAGAAGCTCAGAATTTAGATAATATTCGAAAAGAACTGAATCGTCGGGGTTACCATACTCCGATTTGTGCGGATATTCACTTTACCCCCAATGCTGCCGAGTTAGCTGCTCGTCTCGTTGAAAAAGTGCGGATTAACCCCGGTAACTACGCCGATAAAAAGCGTTTCGAAATCATTGATTATACCGAACAGGCGTATCAGGATGAAATTCAGCGGATTCGCGATAAATTCATTCCCCTGGTTCGGATTTGTAAGGAATACGGCACCGCCATGCGAATTGGAACCAACCATGGTTCTTTATCCGACCGGATTATGAGTCGTTACGGCGACACCCCGGTAGGAATGGTAGAGTCGGCTCTGGAATTCTTACGGATTTGTGAAGATGAGAATTTTACGAATATCGTTATCTCCATGAAGTCTTCCAATCCTCAAGTAATGGTCGAGGCGTATCGCTTGTTATCCAAAAAGTTACAGGAGGAAAAACTCAACCCTTACCCGCTACACTTAGGGGTAACTGAAGCTGGGGAAGGCGAAGACGGGCGTACCAAATCGGCCATGGGCATCGGTACGCTTCTCGAAGATGGTCTGGGAGATACCGTTCGGGTAAGCTTAACGGAAGATCCTGAATTTGAAATTCCCGTGGCTCGTACGCTGGTCGATCGTTATAACAACCGCAGCGAAACCGCCTCCTTCATCGAACCGATTGACGTAATACCCATCGATCCTTATAGTTACTCGCGTCGGATAACGGCAGAAGTTGAAAACTTTGGCGGGAAAAATGTACCCCGGGTAATTGCCGATTTTTCTCAAATCGACATCAGCGAACCCGCTGATTTACAACCCATCGGGCATTTCTATTTACCTGCTACCGATAAATGGGCGATGAACGACCTCGGAGCTGATTATATCTATTCCGGTGCCCGGCCCGTTCCTTTCATGTTACCCAATGGCCTGAAAGAAATTATTGATTATACAACCTGGAATACCCTCAAGGATCAGAGTCGGACTTATCCTCTACTAACTAAAGAGGAATACCTCATTACTATCCTGAGTGGCAGCGTTTTACAGGCTACTCATTTTATAAAACTACAAATCAGCGATTGCGAAGGAGATATTCTGAATTACTTACAGGAAGATCCTTACGCCATTCTCGTTATTGAAACGAAGAACACGCACGCGATGGCCGAGCTTCGTCGTTTGTTCTTCAAATTAGCCCAACATCGCATTCATTTGCCCGTAGTAACCCAGTGGACGCAACACAGTGATTCCGTAGATCAAACTACGCTTTACGCGGCCACGGATTGTGGGGGTTTACTGGTAGATGGCTTAGGCGATGGCTTGTTATTAAAACAGACTGATTCCGCTGGTCACCAGAAAAACAACGCTAAATTTCTAAACTCACTGGCGTTTGGGATTTTGCAGGCGGCCCGTACCCGGATGAGCAAAACGGAGTATATCTCCTGCCCTTCCTGTGGACGTACGCTATTCGATTTACAGGACACTACGGCCCGAATTCGACAAAGAACAGACCACCTCAAGGGAATTAAAATCGGGATTATGGGTTGTATAGTTAACGGCCCCGGTGAAATGGCTGACGCAGATTACGGTTATGTAGGTATGGGCGTAAACAAGATTGCTCTTTATCGCGGTCAGGAAGTGGTCAAACGCTCCGTCCCTGCCGACCGGGCACTCGATGAACTTATTGAACTTATGCGTGAAGACGGCGTCTGGAAAGAACCCGAAGCCGTTTTAGAGTAAATTAAAGTGGTTTGAGGTAGATAGTATTCTATCATTCAGAATTCTAACTCAAAACTACAAACTCAAAACACCAAACGAATTTCATGGAAAATCGCATTAAAAAACAATTTCAACTGGGCGAAGCCTTTCGTTATTTTTTTCGCGTTTTCGGAAAAAAAGACCCCTCTCGCCCCGATAGCTTCAATTTAAGACTCATGCACGGCATCAACAAGATCAGCATTGTGATGTTCCTGTTTTGTTTGATTGTGATGATTGTACGGGCTTTTACTCGTTAATAAAAATTCATCCCCGTGAATTTAGAATTGTTCCGTGAGCATTGCCTGCGTATGCAGGGCGTTACTGAAGAAACCCCTTTCGGGCCTGATACCTTGGTTTATAAGGTAATGGGAAAGGTTTTTGCCCTAACCCCACTGGATACCGAATCCTTCTCCTGTAACCTCAAATGCGATCCCGAAAGGGCATTGGAGTTACGGGAGCAATATGACTGGATTCAGCCGGGGTATCACATGAATAAAAAACACTGGAATACCGTTACGAGTCCTGTGGGAAGTTCAGATACGCTCATTAAGGAATTAACCAACCATTCCTACGACTTGGTGAAATCCAGTTTACCCAGAAAATTACAGGCTGAACTAGCTCAGCTTCCCAATTGAAACTATGGAAACGATTGCCCTGATCCTGTTATTCATTCCCTACGTGATTATTCGGTATTTCACGGAAGATCATGACACGCCCGCCGATAAGGACCGGAAGCGTTTCAGCGAGGGTATTGATCTGGTAAAGAACAAGCAATACGAAGAAGCTCACGCCTACTTCTTTTTGCTGGTAGATCGTTATCCTAAATCAGCCATTGCTTACCTCTACCGGGGCATTTGTAATTATTACCTCGGCAACTATTACTCAGCCCTGTACGACTTCACTCATTCCGCTTCTTTCGATAATACCCAATGGGAATGTTTCCTTTACAAAGGACTTTCGCATTTAGAACTCGGCGAATCAGATCAGGCCTTTCTGGAACTGGATAAAGCCGTTTGGCACTCGCGTTCAGAAAATCCAAATGTGCTCCGTTTTCGGGGTGAAGCCCGTTACCGCCTCCAGCAAATGGACGCCGCTCGTCGCGACTGGGAGCAGGCCGCTCAATTGGGAGATGAAAACGCCGCCCATTACCTGCAATTGCATTTCGGTTCTCCTACGCGACTGAAGAAATAACCCGGATCGGGCCGATCTTCATTTATTTTGAAACTTTTTTGAGGGATAGAGTGAATTTGTCAGGTCTTGACAGAAAAGAACGCTATTCGTATGAACGCCACATTACTCTCTGTTAAGCCGTTCCTGAGCGAAGATTTCCTCCTCCAAACTGAAACCGCTCGTGTACTGTATCATGATTATGCACGAGAAATGCCCATAATCGATTACCATTGCCATCTTCCTCCCGATCAGATTGCTGCGGATAAAAGCTTTGCAAATTTGACCCAGATCTGGCTTTATGGCGATCATTATAAGTGGCGTGCCATGCGGACGAATGGGGTGGCGGAACGCTATTGCACCGGGGACGCGACCGATTTCGAAAAGTTCCAGAAATGGGCTGAAACGGTTCCTTATACCATGAGAAATCCTTTATATCACTGGACTCACCTGGAGTTACAGCGATATTTTGGCATTGATCGCGTTCTGAATGGCCAATCGGCTAAAGAGATTTATGAGGAAGCTACGGCTTTGTTGAATACGCCGGATTACACGGTGCGGAACCTGCTTCGCCGGATGAACGTCGAGACGGTTTGTACAACGGATGATCCATCGGACGATCTGAAATTTCACCAGCAATTGGTGAATGAAGGTTTTGACATCAAAGTGTTACCGACCTTCCGTCCCGATAAGGCTATGCTTTCGATTGATGATCCGTCGGATTTTAATGCTTACGTCGACAAAATCGAAGGCGTTTCCAATAGTTCAATCAGTACGTATGACGATTACGTAGCGGCTCTCCGCCAGCGTCACGACTTTTTCGCTTCTTTGGGCGGTCGCTTGTCTGACCACGGCCTGGAGCACATGTACACCGCTGAGTATACAGAATCCGAAATTCGTACGATTTTTGCTAAAGCCCGCAGCGGACAGTTACCCTCCGTAGAAGAACGTCTGAAGTTCAAATCTGCCATGTTGCTCGAATTTGCCATCATGGACTGGGAAAAGGGCTGGACGCAACAGTATCACCTCGGTGCTTTGCGGAATAACAATGCCCGGCTGCTTCGTCAGTTGGGTCCTGATACGGGTTGGGATTCCATCGGAGACTTTGGGCAGGCTCGTCCGTTAAGCACCTTCCTCGGCATGCTGGATAACGACGATAAACTGGCCAAGACCATTCTTTATAACCTCAATCCAGCCGATAACGAAGTGTTTGCGACGATGATCGGTAATTTCAACGATGGCAGCACACCCGGCAAGATTCAGTGGGGTTCGGGCTGGTGGTTTCTGGATCAGAAGGACGGCATGGAGAAGCAGATCAACGCTCTGTCTAACATGGGTTTGCTGAGCCGCTTCTTAGGAATGCTAACGGACTCACGCAGTTTCCTGTCCTACCCTCGTCACGAATATTTCCGTCGTATTCTTTGTAATATGATTGGAAATGACGTTGAAAACGGGGAGTTACCCGCCGACACCGAATGGCTCGGCCAGATGGTTCAGAACATTTGTTACAACAATGCGAAAGAGTACTTCAAGTTTTAATTGAGAAAGAGAGTACATAACAAACGGCCCGCAGTGACGGGCCGTTTGTGTTATCTTCTACCCCGGCTTAACAGCATAGTTGCTTTCTGTACTACCTGTGGGTTCTGTGACTTACCTTTTAAGTAATTTCCCAAATACGTAAACTCATCGGGTCCCGGACTTCCTAACTTCTCGTACTGATTGACCCGGTCAATGACCTGAGCCCATTGCTGGGTTTTGATCAAGGCATTCAGTTCAGGAATCAGTGTTCGATTTTCGATTGATTTTCTGTCAAATCCCAGCGTATTTAAGTAAGACCCCAATTTCTGAATTCGTGCGGGACTCATAGTAGCCGCCCGGCTGGAGTATAGCGTCGTCATGACAATATACTCACCGATCTTCTTTAAATCTTCGGCGGGAAATTTCGACTTATACAAGGCCAAATGGGTCATGAAGTAATCAAACAAGGGATTTTCAGCATCGAGTAATACCTTCTGGATAACCGTAAACGCGGCTTTCGACGTATACTCAGCAGGCTTGAGTGCTTTCGTATAAGCCTGCATGGCCTGAATGTTACTCACCGTATCTTTCATAATACGGCTAAAATACCCGTAGTCTGCCAGAAAACTGGGATTACGTTCTCCCTGCCGAAAACGATTCTGATAATTTTGAGCCCGTTGTTTGGGGTCTGCCACCTTACTAGCCAGAGCGACTAAGGGTTGTACTGCATTTTCAGTACTTTGAGCGTGAATGAGCTTCACGTTCGAATCAAAAAACAGAAATAAAGGTAAGGACGGAACAAACAGGTTTTGCTTCGCCAGAAAAGCCTGAGCCTCGGGCGTATTAACGTCCAGCTTATAACTCACAAACCGATCATTAAATGCTTTCCCTACGGAAGCATTTTTGAAGGTCGGAATGAAACTCTCGCAGATGTGACACGTAGGCGAATACACTTCCAGGAAAACTAATTTCCCCTTTGTCTTCGCCTGGGTGAAAGGCGTCCGAAGATTACCCGGAATAAAGTTAACGCCTTGCCCGAAGGCATAAGTACTGGTAATAAGAAAGGCTAAAACCCAACGGAGTTTCCGCATAAAGATTGGAAAATTTGATCGTTTGAAGTTTGAGAAATGAAGTTAACGCTTCCGTCGCTAAAGCGAAATTTATCAAACGATCAAACTACCTATTATAAATTATTTACCGCCATTTCTCTGTAACTCTTCGAGTTCAGCCTTTAGGTTACGGCTCAGAATTTTGCAAACGTCATGGATTTGCTCGGCCATTTTCTTATCGCCTGTGGCTGATATAATAGAATCCGCCACGCCTGACATGATTTCAATGTAAAATTGCTTCATGTCGCCTACTTCCATGTCTTTCGTCCATAAATCAAGCTTCATCGTTGCCCGGTGGTAACGATCCCAGGTGGCAATAGAAACGGCCTGCGTGTCATTCAGCCCTTCGTTTGGGTTGTCTGAAGCATCCCAGTAAATTTTGTTGGGAACGTTATTCTCGTCTAATTCAACGTCAAAATGGATTTCTGCTTTTTTCATAAATGAATGGCATGCGTGCCCGTTTCAAAAAATTTAATCAGGTTAGTAAAGGGCAAAAGCCTTCGATAAGTTCCTTCCTTATCGTTGTTTGTTAGTTGTTGAAAGTTGTTGGTTGGTTTTGTTTGTAGAGATTAATTACTATTTCTCTATCGCTGTCAGCTTTTTTGCTGGCAACAACCAGTCAAGTATCAGGAATCGCTGTTTGTTAGTTGTTAAGAGTTTAGTTGGTTCTGTTTGTAGAGATTAGTTACTATTTCTCTCCCGCCGCCAGCTTTTTCGCCGGCAGCAACCAGTCAAGTATCAGGGAAGGTGCTGCCAGCAAAAAGCTGGCAGCGGATCCATCTAACTAAGCACCCAACTACTGCTGTCCAAAAACTTTTTTCAGCAAATCAGTCACCCGAGCCTGTGGATTCTCGCGGATTTTCGCTTCCTCCTGCTCGACCAGTTTAAATAACCCATCAATCGCTTTACGAGTGGCGTAGTCATTCAAATCAGGGTTCAATTTCTGAGGTACCAATGGCAATTTATTATAACTCGTTACGATTGTACCGTAATATTTAGTGGCCTGAGTCTTTTCAATCGAAGTCTGAATCACTGGCGAGAATTCTTTGTAAAGAGCATCAAAGGATGTACGTTTTAGATATTCCGTCGCTGCGTTTTTCTCCCCTTTCAATATATTAATGGCATCGGGAATCGTCATTTTGGTAATCGCATCCACGAAAATAGGGAATGCTTTCTTCGACGCGTCTTCAGCTCCCCGGTTCAGGGTTAATACAAACTGATCGACTTGTTTTCCTAAACCAATTCTTCGTAACGTACTTTCAGCCTTCTGAATCTCAGGGGGTAATAAAATTTTAATCAAGGAATTTTTAAAGAAACCATCCGTCTTTGAAGCCTGATCGGAACCATTGCGAATACCGACGGTTAAAGCTTCCTTAAGACCTTTGGCAATTTCATCCGAACCTAAACCCGTTGCCGAGGAACTTTGATTCAGAATCGTTCCAGCCTTTTGAAGAATGCCGCCCCAGCCACTTTTTTTAGGAGCTGCCTGGGTAGTATCCGTCTGAGCCTGAACTATTTGTGTAGTCAATCCTAGTACTAACAGACTACCAACCCATGTTTTTACTGATTTCATAAAGATTCGTGTGGTTGATGTTTTAAATTGGGTCAAGACTTTTTATGTAGTTTTGAGCTGCAAAATTAGAGCAAAATCGAAACATACCGCCAGATATTACGATTAGCTTTATGAAGCGAAGATGATCAACGATGTTGTCATCCTCTCTCCTAGTTTCTGGTACAGACTCCTTACGTAGAAAAAATGAATACCATTACTGCTGAAATTATTACGATTGGAGACGAGATTTTGTTTGGACAAATCACGGATACCAACACCCAATGGATCGGAGCTGAGTTATCAGCCATTGGCGTTCGAACCATTCGAAAAAGCTCCGTGGGCGATCATAAGTCTGAAATCTTACGCATTCTGGCCGAGGCCGAACAACGAGCGGACATCGTTATTATCACGGGCGGACTCGGTCCCACCAAAGACGACATCACGAAAACAACCCTTTGCGAATATTTTGGAACCAGTCTGGCTATCCATGAAGAGGCTCTGGTATTTGTTACCGAATTTTTCCGGAAAAGAGGTCGCGAGATAACCGACATTAATAAGGGCCAGGCCGCCCTGCCCTTAAATGCGACGTACATCCCTAATACCCGCGGCACTGCTCCGGGCATGTGGTTTCAGGAGCGTAATACCATTTTCGTTTCCTTACCTGGCGTTCCGCATGAAATGATTGGCTTAATGACGGACGAAATCATTCCCCGCCTGAAGCAATCATTCGAATTACCCGTCATTTATCATAAAATGATCAAAACGATTGGGATTGGGGAGTCCTTTCTGGCGGAGCGAATTGAAGCCTGGGAAGATGCCCTCCCTTCGCACATCAAGCTGGCCTATCTGCCTTCCATGGGCATGGTAAAGCTGCGACTCACCGCTACGGGAACAAACGTGGATGTTCTGGAAAAAGAGGTCCAGGAACAGGTAATAAAAGTTTTACCTTTAATTTCGCCCTACGTTTTTGGTTACGATTCGGATGAGTTTGAAGACGTCGTTGCTGAGTTACTGAAAAAATCAGGACAGAGCCTCTCAGCGGCGGAAAGCTGCACTGGAGGGTACCTTTCTCACCTGATTACCAAGATTCCAGGATGTTCAGCGTATTTTGAGGGTGGCGTGGTAAGTTACTCCAACGAAGCCAAAATGCACACGCTGGGCGTTCAGGAACAAACGCTGCTTGCCCACGGAGCAGTCTCCGAAGAAACCATTCGTGAAATGGCCGAAGGCGTTCGTAAACGTTTTCAGACTACCTTTGGACTCGCAACCAGTGGAATAGCTGGCCCTGATGGCGGCACTGCCGAAAAACCCGTGGGTACCGTCTGGATTGCTCTGGCTACGCCTCAACAAACGATTACCAAAAAGCTCACCCTCGGAGGAACCCGTGAACAGAACATTCATCAGTCGGCTATTTCGCTGCTGAATGTATTAAGAAAGGTTCTGCTCAATATTCCTCTGGATTAATTGCTGAAATGACTTTGAATCAAGAATTCATCGTCGTTTTATAAACACAGTTTTCTTATGACTGAGATTCTCATGCCTGCCATGGGCGAAAGTATCCACGAAGCAACCGTATTAACCTGGTTAAAAAAGCCCGGCGATCACGTGGAAATAGATGAGCCTCTGCTGGAAGTAGCAACGGACAAAGTAGATACCGAAATTCCTTCTACGCATACAGGTATTTTGAAGGAGATTTTGATTCAGGAAGGTCAGGTTGCCGTTATTGGCAAACCCATTTGCCGCATGGAAAGTACGGAAGTGGCTACTCCTGAAGCGAAACCGGAGCCCCCTACTCCCGATGAAAACAGCAGTCCAGAGGAAGTAGCCAGTTTCCTGGAAAGTTCTGTTCACTCGGCAGCAGCTTCACTCGGCCCGCGTTTCGAAACACCCGCTACCCAGGGTCGTTACTACTCCCCTTTAGTTCTCACTATTTGCGAGAAGGAAGGCATTTCTATGGAAGAGCTCAATGCGATTCCTGGAACAGGAGCTGACGGTCGGGTAACCAAGAATGATATTCTGGATTACGTGGCCAATAGACCTGCCCAGAAGCCTACTCCTGAAACACCCCAACCCGTTGCGGCACCAACGCCAGCCCCCACCAATGCTCCTAAACCCGTAAGCGTTAGTAGCGGTACTGTAGAGATTATTGAAATGGATCGGATGCGGAAGATCATCGCCGAACGAATGGTGGATTCCAAACGCATCGCTCCTCACGTAAGCAGCTTCGTTGAAACGGACATGACCACGCTTTCTCGCTGGAGAGATCGGATGAAGGGTCAGTTTCAGAAAGAATACGGTGAGAATCTGACCTACACGCCTTTATTAATTGAAGCCGTAGTGAAGGCGATTAAAGATTTTCCGATGATTAACAGCTCCGTCGAAGGAGATAAAATTCTGGTCAAGAAAGCGGTTAACGTAGGTATGGCCGTTGCTCTTCCCAATGGTAATCTGATCGTTCCTGTGATTCATAACGCGGATCAATACAATCTGGTTGGCTTAACCAAGAAGATCAACGATTTGACGAAGCGGGCTCGTGAGAACAAACTCAAGGCGGAAGATCTGGTAGATGGAACCTATACCGTTTCAAACATTGGTTCTTTTGGAAACATCATGGGGACACCTATCATTCTGCAACCTCAGGTAGCAATCATGGCTTTCGGCGTTATTCAGAAAAAACCAGCAGTTATCGAAACGCCCGAAGGTGATGTAATTGCGATCCGTCAAAAGATGTTTATCTCTCACTCTTATGATCACCGCATTGTTGATGGCTCACTGGGAGGCCAGTTTGTCAAACGAGTGTCAGATTATCTGGAAAACTTCGATCCAAACCGCAAGCTGATCTAAATTAAGCTATTACTACTAGGAGGTTTTGTAGAAGAAATAGCTTATCCATAGCTGGTGTCTCATCAGTCCCCAATCATTTGTATGCAAATAGTGGTTGGTGAGACACCAACCTCGGCGTAAAGGTTAAAAAGTCGTGTTTGGCTTCCCTGCCCTGGTTGGTGTCTCACCAACCACCGTTTGCATAAAGGTTAAATCGCGTCTGGCTCTCCCCACCATGGCTGGTGTCCCACCAGTCCACTAGTCGTTTGTACGCAAACCGAGGCTAGTGAAACACCAAGCTCGGCGTAAGGTAAAAATCGCCTCTTACCCAGACGCGATAAAGTCGCGTCTCTACTTGGAAATCCCCCGCAGTCGCTCGGCTAAAGCCGAGTGACCCCCTAGCTCTAGGCCTCTGGCCGGTAGGATGCGAACCCATAATGGGCCAGATAACATCTTTCTCCAACAGAAACAGGCTGGTGAACATCGGCCAGAGGCCTACCAGTTATAGCGTCACTCGGCTAGAGCCGAGCGACTGCGTAAGGCAAATAGAAGAGTTCACTTATAACCTCTCGATTATTCCAATAAAAAAGGACGACTCATACGAATCGTCCTTTTTTGGTTATTGGTAACTTTTTAATTAAGCTTCCACTTCCTGTAATTCTTTAGCTTTGACAGGCTTCAAGCGGATGATACGCATCCAGTGGAGTGTCTTGATTACGGGATAGGTAGGATCAAATTCAAACCATTTTGAAGCAAAGTTTACCTGGTTAGGTAACTTGTGGTGGTTGTTCTGGAATAATTCACCCATCATCAGGAAATCCAGAATCAGTGAGTTACGAGACTTATCGTTGTTATCGTAGTTCTGGTAACCGTATTTGTGACCACTCCAGTTTACGATTGCACCGTGAACGGGGCCCATCAGGAAGTGAATAGGCAACAGGAAGAAAAACGCCCAGTGCATATCAAACCAGATGAAAGCAGCAATGTAAACCAAAGAATAAGCCGTACCCCAGCCGATGCGGGAAATCCATGAATCACCGATTTTCTCAATGGTGTTCCAGTAAGGATAGTTACGATCAAATTGTGGTTCAATTTTGGTTTTACCAAAAAGAATCGCGTTATAAATGTCTTTCGTCTTCCACATCATCGTGAAAGCGTTGCTTGAGTTGTGAGGTGAGTGAGGATCTCTTGGACCATCGCTAAACGCGTGGTGCATCCGGTGAAGGATCGCATACCCTTTAGGACTCAGGTAACTCGAACCTTGCGAGATGTACGTAAGCAAGTAGAAGAAGCGTTCCCAAAACTTATTCATCGTAAACATCTTGTGAGCAGAGTAACGATGCAAAAAGAAGGTCTGGCTGAACAGCGACAGGTACCAGTGAATAATAAATGTTGGAATAATTAGTTGCATTTCGGCAGAATTAAAATTGTACCAGTGACAAAGTTAAGAATCAAACTCCAGCTTTAGCAGGATAGTTGCAAATGTTTATAAAATATTCAAAAAATTTTTCATACTATACATTTCCAGAATTATAAAGTGGTCATGGAGTAATAAACCAAATTGGCTCCCATTCGCAAGGCTTGCTGCCGCACGGCTTCGGGGTCGTTATACACACTTTGATCTTCCCAGCCATTTCCTAAATCACATTCGTAACTAAAGAAACAGACCAGTTTTCCCTGCCAGATTAATCCCCAGCCCTGCGGCGACTTGCCATCGTGTTCGTGCACTTTGGGTAAGCCCGCGGGAAAAGGAAACTTTGCTTTGTAAAGGGGATGATTAAAAGGTAACTCGACAAAATTTAGCTCAGGAAAAACTTTTTTCATTTCTCTACGGACGAACTTTTCCAGTCCGTAGTTATCGTCAATATGCAGGAATCCACCCGCTATCAGATACTTACGTATATTTTGAGCTTCGGATTCAGTGAACACTACATTCCCATGCCCAGTCATGTGCACAAAGGGATAATTGAAGAGTTCAGGACTCCCCGGCTCTACAATATCTTCCTCCGCCGCCAGATTGGTTTTCAAGTTCTGATTGCAGAATTTGATCAGATTGGGTAATGAAGTTTTATTACCATACCAATCACCCCCACCCCCGTATTTCAAGCGGGCAATTCGTAGCGAAGCCTGCTGAGCCCAGGTATTCAGACTCATCAAGCAGATGATAATCAACACATTTCCAGCAATCCGTTTCAGATTCATAGGCTTTACTGATTCATCAAATCAAGCGTGTGTACGGCTATAAGGCCCGCCGTTTCGGTTCGTAAGCGACTGTTTCCTAAGCTCACCGACAGAAACCCAGCCCTTTTTGCCTCTTCAATTTCCGAAGCGGTAAAGTCTCCCTCCGGTCCGATCAATATAACGTAATCTTTACCCGGAATGATTTCCGTTTTCAGCAATTTCCGGTCATCATCTTCCAGGTGAGCTATGAACTTCTGACTACCTAGCCTTACCTGATTCAGAAAATCTTTCCAGGGAACAAGCCCTTCTACCGCTGGTAAAGTCAAGTTCAGAGATTGTTTCAGGGCAGAAACGGCAATTTTCTGCAAGCGTTCCAGATTAATAGATTTGCCCTTCCAGTAACGTTCGTCCGTACGTTTGGTTAAGATAAAGCTTACGCGGCTAACGCCTACTTCTACGCATTTTTCCAGCATCCATTCAATTCGATCCAAATCTTTAGTCGGCGTAATCGCCAGATGGATCGAATACGGACGTGTCTCTTCCCGTTGTTCGGACCGAATCTGTACAGAGCAGCGTTTGGGATTAGGGTTTACGATTGCTGCCTCGTAAAAATTCCCTTTGCCATCAACAATTTTTATAATATCGCCCGTACCCAATCGCAATACTTTCACGGCGTGACGTGACTCTTCTTCCGATAGATACAGGTGTTCCTGAATTTCTGATTCAAAAAATAAATGCATGCTCTAGTAATCAGTGAATGATGATCAGTGTCACCATTCACTGATCCATACTAATAAGGATTATTCCTCTTCGTCCAGACTGTGGAAGGAATACAACGTAGGGTCCAGCTCTAACTGCCCTGACGTGAATTCTGAAACGAATTGCTCAATCACCTGGTCGTTCAATACCTCTACATTCAGGCAAACGTCCAGCTCAACCGTACCTTCTTCGGGGTTTACTTCCGTTTCCAAGTGCTCGGTTACTTTGATTTCCTCGTTTTCCTCAATCTCTTCAATAATTTCCGTAATCAGTAATTCCACTTCTTCATCAATCTCGTCATTGGCCTGATAGGTTTCATCACGCTGATCGATAGGTACGTAGAGTGGGTGTTCCTGCGTGGCCCGGCGTTCCGCTTCTTCGTACACCAGACTACTGTGGTGCAGGCGAAGCGTGTATAACACCGCGTCAAAAATCACTTCCTTCCCTTCATGGTTGCCAACAAATTGAAAGTGAGCATATTCATCTCCCATGGGTTCGTCCAGATCAGGGTCTTCGGTGTAAACAAAAGAATGGCCGCCCTGGCGGATTTCTTCTTTCAATTGCTGAATAGCTGATGAGTCGTAGCCGGAGTTTTCTGCAGTCGGCATATTAGTTATGCATTGGTTTGAAAGCCAAAGTACGAAAAAAAAGCCCGCAATGTCTGCGGGCTTTTTCCTATTTTTTAACTAAAAAGCGAATTAACGAAGCATTAAAAGCTCACGGTATTTCACCAGTGGCCATTCGTCGTCATCCACGATTAGTTCCAGCTTATCGACGTTGTAACGTATTTTTTCGAAGTAATCCTTCACTTCAGTTCCGTAAAGTCTGGCCTGTTCTTCGCTATCGGTAATGGCATTTGCCTTTTTACGGGCTTCAGTCATTTCATCCACCAGAATCTGAATCTGAGCCGTATGTTCTGCAATACGTTTGATCGTTTCTACCGTTGGAGCATAATACTTCTCTTCAATACCGATGTCTTTCTGACCTTTCACGTTTTCCACCAGTTTGGTCTGATACTTCAGAGCCGTGGAGATAATGTGGTTAATGGCCAGATCACCAATGACGCGGGATTCAATCTGAATTTTCTTGATGTAATTCTCCAGCTCGATTTCGTAACGGGCGTGCAGTTCTTTCTCCGTAAAGATTCCGTATTTTTCAAAGAGGTCAACTACTTCTTTTCGAGTATAAACCGCCAGAGCTTCTGGAGCTGAACGAATGTTTGAGAGTCCACGACGTTCGGCTTCTACTACCCAGTCATCCGAATAACCGTTCCCTTCGAAAATGATGCGTTTAGAAGAGGTAATGTATTTTTTCAATACTTCAACAATCGCCAGCTCTTTCTTCAGGTCGGTATTAATTAATTCATCGACATCCTTACGGAACTGAATTAACTGATCAGCAACGATCGTATTCAGAATCGTCATGGCAGACGCCGAGTTTGCCGAAGAACCTACGGCTCTGAATTCAAATTTGTTACCCGTGAAAGCGAAGGGCGACGTACGATTACGGTCGGTGTTATCGAGTAATAGCGAAGGAACTTTGTTAATACCCAGTTTCAGATACACGTTATCTCCTTTTTCGAGCTTGAACTCGGTCATTAGAGGCATGTTCTCGATGGTATCAATCACTCGGCTCAATTCAGAACCCAGGAATACCGACATGATGGCCGGAGGTGCTTCATTGGCTCCCAGACGGTGTTCGTTACCCGCCGTAGCAATGGTTGCCCGTAAAAGATCGGCGTGGTCGTGTACGGCCTTTACTACGCAGACCAGAAAACTAACAAAACGCAGGCTTTCTTTGGGTTTTGTGCTGGGACCCAATACGTTAATACCCGTATCTGTCGCCAGTGACCAGTTATTATGTTTCCCTGAACCGTTAATTCCGGCGAATGGCTTTTCGTGGAATAACACCTTGAATTTGTGACGGGACGCAATTTTCTGCATCAGGTCCATCAATAAGGCGTTATGGTCACAAGCCAGATTTACTTCCTCAAACGTGGGAGCCACCTCAAACTGAGCGGGAGCCACTTCGTTATGACGCGTGCGAACGGGAATACCTAAACGCTGAGCTTCCACCTCGAAATCAACCATAAAGGCGTTCACGCGAGGAGGTATCGAACCGAAGTAATGATCTTCCAGTTGCTGACCTTTGGCGGGAGAATGCCCGAAAACGGTACGTCCAGCCATTAATAAGTCAGGCCGAGCATTAAACAGAGCTTCATCTACCAAGAAGTATTCCTGCTCTGCTCCCAGCGTTGGGATTGTTTTTTCGGTGTTACGGTCGAAATACTCACTCATGACTTTCGTGGCCGCTTTGTCAATGAGTTCAATCGACTTCAGTAGTGGTGTTTTGTAATCCAGAGCTTCGCCCGTATAGGCTACAAATACACTGGGGATACAAAGTGTAGACGTACCTGCGGAGTTTTCCAGAATGAAAGCAGGCGACGAAGAGTCCCAGGCTGAATACCCACGGGCTTCAAATGTACTGCGAATACCACCGTTCGGGAATGAACTGGCATCCGGTTCCTGCTGAACCAGAGCGGAGCCTTTGAATTTCTCAATGGCTTTACCCGTTCCGGGAACAATATCAAAGAAAGCATCGTGCTTTTCGGCAGTAGTTCCGGTCAGAGGCTGAAACCAATGGGTATAGTGAGAAGCTCCTTTCGACAAGGCCCATGACTTCATGGCGGCGGCCACTTCATCGGCGGTATCGCGGTCTATTTTGTGTCCTTCTTTAATCGACTTCGTGATTCGTTGAAAAGTTTCCGGACTCAACAGAGACCGCATGGCTTCTTCATTGAAGGTTAAGCTGCCAAAATACTCCGTAACTTTTTCAGAGGGTACCTTTACCGTGGGCAACTGTCGGGACTGAGCAAGGCTTAATGCTTTAAAACGTGCTAATGCCATAGAATGGTAATTAGAGTCGGGGTATTACATTATAAAGAGGTTTCAACCTGGCTCTAAATAAATTAGGAACGGTGGCTGAAATGCAAATCTGCAAAAAATTAATTCTTCCTTACCTATCCTCTTGGTAAAATACAATTTCACTCTTGCACTAAGAGCATAGTTACTAAATTCATCTATTAAAAAATGGAGAGTGCCATTTTAAGGTCTAACCCTTAAAAAGTGGGGTATTTTGTTAAAAACAGGTTAAAATTTAATGGATTTACCCGAAAATTCATCCATTTGATGATTTTTTCTAGAAAAATGAGGTGTAATGAAAAATATATATTAACAAAATAAAGATATTATTGTACATTTCAAATAATTCAAAACATTTTAACATAAAAAGTAAGAATATGCCAAATAATGATTTGGAAAAGTACTTATTATCGACTTAGATTTGACCCGTCAATCGAACGAATCGTTTCATACTATTTATATAACAAAACCATGGCAAAAGCTAAATTGGAGTATATCTGGCTCGACGGATACAAGCCCATGCAAAGCCTCCGCAGCAAGACTAAAATTGTTGATGATTTTTCAGGCAAACTAGAAGACCTCGATATGTGGTCTTTCGATGGCAGCTCTACCGAACAGGCTCCAGGTCGCTCTTCTGATTGTTTGCTTAAGCCAGTATTTGTTTGCAAGGATCCTGCCCGTTTAGGTGGCAATGGTTGGTTGGTAATGTGCGAAGTCTTGAATGCAAATGGTACTGCACACGAGTCTAACGGTCGTGCTACGATCGATGACGATGATAATGATTTCTGGTTCGGTTTCGAGCAGGAATACTTCCTGTGGGATCCCGAAACTAACAAACCTCTGGGCTTCCCAGCAGGTGGATACCCAGCTCCTCAAGGCCCATACTATTGCAGCGTAGGTGCTGGTAAGGCCGTAGGTCGCGAGATTATCGAAGAACACCTTGAGCTTTGCCTTGAGGCTGGTCTGAACGTAGAAGGTATCAACGCAGAAGTAGCTTTAGGTCAGTGGGAATTCCAGGTATTCGCCAAAGGTGCTAAACAAGCTGGAGATGAAACGTGGGTGGCTCGTTACCTGCTGGAACGCGTAGGTGAAAAATATAACGTAGTGATCAACTGGCATTGCAAACCCCTGGGAGCTCTGGATTGGAACGGTTCAGGTATGCACGCTAACTTCTCTAACACGTTACTTCGTACCGCAGGTAGCCGCGAAGCTTACGAAACAGTACTCGAAGCTTTCCGTCCTGTAGTGAAAGAGCACGTAGCAGTATACGGTCCTGATAACCACCTGCGTTTGACTGGTAAGCACGAAACAGCTGCCATCAACAAATTCTCTTGGGGTATCTCTGACCGCGGTTCTTCGATCCGTGTCCCCATCGCTACGGTTGAACGTGGTTGGAAAGGCTGGTTAGAAGATCGTCGTCCAAACTCAGCAGCAGATCCTTACAAAGTAGCTGCCCGTATCATCAAAACGGTTAAAAGTGCAGAATAATCTGCTTTGATATAGATTACCGAAAGCCTCCGACTCACATCGGAGGCTTTTTTATTAGCTCAAACTGAACAAATTAGGTATTTTTGCAACTTATATGAGCAACCAGCGGAACTCGTCAGGAGTTTTACGCCTTTTATTCTTCCCATAAGCGGGATGATTCCATGAAAAAAGTAGCATTTTATACCTTAGGTTGTAAACTTAACTTTTCTGAAACGTCGACCATTGCCCGGAATTTCGAAGAGAAAGGGTATCAACGCGTCGAGTTCAATCAGAATCCAGATATCTTCATTATTAATACTTGTTCCGTTACCGATAACGCGGACAAGAAGTGTAAGAAAATCGTTCGCGAAGCTCAACGGATTAATCCCGACGGTTACGTGGCGATTGTGGGTTGTTATGCCCAGTTGAAACCGCAGGAAATTGCTACCATTCCTGGTGTAGATGCCGTTTTGGGTGCTGCCGAAAAATTTCGGCTGGTAGAATTACTCGACGAATTTCAGAAAGAACCTACGGGTGAGGCTCGGATTTATAACTCGAATATCGAAGAGGTGGTGGATTATCACGCCAGCTATAGTCTGAACGATCGTACCCGTACGTTCCTCAAAGTACAGGACGGTTGCGATTACCCTTGCTCCTATTGCACCATTCCCCTGGCTCGCGGGGCTAGCCGTAGTGATACCATTGAAAATGTATTGAAGGCAGCCCACGAAATTGCCGAACGTGGCGTGAAAGAAATCGTACTAACGGGTGTTAATATTGGTGACTTTGGTATTCAGAACGGTATTCGCCATGAGCGATTTGCTGATTTGGTAAAAGCTCTGGATGACGTAGAAGGGATTGACCGTTTTCGTATTTCATCCATCGAACCCAATTTATTGACCGACGAAATTCTGGAGTTCATCAGTACCTCCAAACGTTTTGTTCCGCACTTTCACGTTCCTCTTCAGTCGGGCAGTAACAAAGTGCTCGGCTACATGAAACGTCGCTACAAACGTGAACTATATGCTGATCGGGTGGCAAAAATTAAAGAATTAATGCCCCAAGCCTGTATTGGCGTTGATGTAATTGTGGGGCATCCCGGCGAAACCCAGGAGTTATTTCTGGAAACGTATCAGTTCTTACAGGATTTACCCATTTCTTACTTACACGTATTTACGTACTCCGAACGTCCCAATACGGCTGCATTAACGATTAAGCCCGCCGTGCCCGGTTCTCAACGAGCGGAGCGTTCGAAAATGCTTCATATTCTATCCGATAAAAAACGTCGGGCCTTCTACGAAACCCAATTAGGGAATACGTTACAGGTTCTTTTCGAAGAGGAAATTGAAAACGGTCAGATGCAGGGCTGGACCGAGAATTACGTCCGCATCACCGCTCAATACGATCCCTTGCTGATTAATGAGATCAAAACCGTTCAATTAACTACCATTGCTGAAAATGGCCTGGTGGAAGTGGAAGAGCCGCAGATGATTGAAGCTCACTATTAATACTGATTTTCTGGCAATTATATAAAAAGGGAGCCCCGCAATGCAGGGCTCCCTTCGTATTCTATGCAACAAAACCACCGGAAAACCGGTGGATTTGCTGGGGGTATGAGGACTAAGCCTCGATTAAAAATTCATCGTGTTGGCTTACGTCCAGACCTGTTTTCTCATCTTCTTCCGTTACACGCAGAGGAAGGATTTTATCCGTTACCCATAACAGGAAGTAAGAAACTACAAAAGCAAATACTGATACGATCACCAGTGCAATCATGTGAGCTTTGAACGTGTCGAAAGGACCATACGCCAGACCATCTACTGCTACTGCGGAGTTCACCGATTTCGTAGCGAAGATACCCGTCATGATCATACCAACCATACCACCAATACCGTGGCAAGGGAATACGTCAAGTGTATCATCCAGAGCACCTTTAGCTTTCAGGTGAGCGAAGTAGTTAGAAACAATACCTGCTACAGTACCAATGAACAAAGCTACAGGAACCGTCACGAAACCAGCCGCAGGCGTAATAGCTACCAGACCTACTACCGCACCAATACAGAAACCTAAAGAAGATACTTTCTTACCTTTCGCTGCATCGAATAATACCCAGGCTAAACCAGCAGTTGCAGCAGCAAAGTTAGTAGTAGCGAAAGCTGAAACGGCTAAAGGTGAAGCGGCTACCGCTGAACCAGCGTTGAAACCAAACCAACCTACCCATAACAGAGCCGTACCTAACAGTACGAATGGGATGTTTGCGGGAGGAAGGAAATTAGCTTCCATGTGTGACTTCCGGCGTTTCAGGTAGATGGCTCCTGCTAAAGCAGCCCAACCTGCCGACATGTGTACAACAGTACCGCCGGCGAAATCCAGAACACCTAATTTAGCCAGGAAGCCTTCGGGGTGCCAGGTCATGTGTGCCAGAGGGCTGTACACGAAAACGCTAAACAAAATCATGAACAGCACGTAGCTACGGAAGTTAATCCGCTCAGCCATGGAGCCTGTTACCAGTGCCGGAGCAATAACGGCAAACTTCAACTGGAATAATGCAAACAAAGCCAGCGGAATGGTTGGTGCCAGTGACCAGGGCTTGCCGTCCAGAACACCCTTCCACATAAAGAAGGTAGCGGGGTTACCAAAAAAACCGTAATCGCCAATTTTTACTGAGTCTCCAAAGGCAATACTAAAGCCAACGACCACCCAGAGTACCGAAATTACGCCCATGCCAATGAAACTCTGGAACATGGTAGAGATTACGTTTTTGGCATTTACCATTCCGCCGTAAAAATACGCCAGACCAGGAGTCATCAGCAATACAAATGCCGAAGCAACGATCATCCAGGCAATGTCGCCAGTATCAAGTCCTTCCGTGTGAATCTGCGTAGGCAAATTCGGCATAAAAGCTCCCAATAAACTGACTGCGGCCAGTATAATCAATGGAACGTACGATGGTTTTTGCATAGAAGTTAGGAAATAAATGTTTGATGAGTATTAGTAAACGATGAGAGAAAGGGTTTAAAATTTAACAATGGCATGCACGGCAATGGTTGATTGACTGCTTTTGGTATAATTGCCGTCACTATCTTCAAATTTTTGAACCGATCCGGGAGCTTTAGGATACGCATCCATGCGGAACTCTGGTTTCAGTAATAAGTGTCCATCAGCTAAAGTGAAGTTACCGGTTACGGTGAATGAATTTACCGACGTACCTAACCCATCCCCATTAACCAATGCACGATCACCTTTGGTATTGTCAAAGTGCTCATAACGAACACCTAAGCCAAATTTATCACTAAATGCATAGTTACTATACACGGCTACACCACCCCATTTGGGAGTTGAAGTTGCTTTTGTAACTGGAATTGTGGTTTTATTAGTACCATAGGCTGCATTTAACCCTAAAAAGAAACGCTCAGTAATTTGGTAGGTTGTTGCCAAATCGAACAAAGAATAAAAATTTCCTTTGGCCGGAGCCCCAACATTCGAATATTCATTACTGCCAATCCAGTTCAAATATACATTAAAATTGGTTGCAGGTGAGAAGAAAAATTGAGATATAATTCCCTTAGCTTTATTATTATCGTTGATATTATCAATATTATTAACCACGCCAGCCATCAAATAGGCTTTATCACTGAAAGAGTACTGGGCTTTTGCACCTACGTGGTAAAAAGGACCATTATTGAAAAGGTTAGACAACGAATAGTTATAGTTTACCGGGGCATCAATAACTTCATAGCCAATGTGGGTACCGAATTGACCCGCTGTTACCGAAAACTTACCCGAAAATTTATAAGTCAAATACGCCTGCTTAATAGCTAATGCAGTAGAACCGTTTGAGCCAAGCGGACTGAAAAAATTTCCATAGTTAGCAATGTCCGAGTTAGGACCAAACGTAATATCGGCTACGGCATCGAGCTTGTCGCTGGTATACGCAACTTTCGTCTGAATCAAACCCAGGGAAAACTGACCTGATTTCTGATCGAACGCCCGGGCGTTACCAGGTTTAGGTGTTCCATTTTCATCCAAACCGGATGTTCCGAGGTTACTACGAGAAGCCGGATTGTTCAGGTTAGCCATGTAATACGTATCAATGTATCCTGAAAAGGTCAGCTTTCCTTCTTCCTTCGTTTCTTTTCCCTCTTCTGCTAACGGGGCTTTCTTCGTAGTATCCGTAGTGACGGTTTGAGCGGATTTTTTGGGCTTTAATAACTTTTTCGTTTCTGGGGAAACTTCAGCAAATGCTGGATACAGTGAAAACAAAGAAAAGATTGAAAGTACGGCCTTTTTCATTATATAATTTTGTTTACATGAATAATAATGGAGGTTTAAATATGGATCAAATATTATGTCAAAATGTAAAAAATGCAAATTTTAGGTTTTTATTTCTCATAAAAACAGAATAAAAATCTCACATTCTTATTATATACATATTTTTTATAATTTAAGTATAACAAAATTTTAAAAATAGTATGTTTGCATATTATTCTGTATTTAAGCCAATTTACAAAATATTTTAAAAATTGACCTGTGTTATCACATCCCAGATAAGTACAAAAAAAAGGACGAGCATTGCTCGTCCTTTAAATCTTCCAAGACTGTATATGAGGTCTTAACTCTGATGGTGCTTTTGGTTATCTACACCACCTATTAAAACTCTATTCGTCGTGCAACCAGGCCTTTTTGGCCATCAGGGTGTCTTCATCTTCCTCGTTTTCCGGATCAGGTACACAGCAATCTACTGGGCAAACCGCTGCACACTGGGGTTCTTCATGGAAGCCAATGCATTCGGTACACTTATCGGTAACAATATAATAGAATTCTTCAGAAAAGGGCGTTTGAGCTTCTTTAGCACTCACCACGGTCCCGTCGCCTAATTCGACGTCGACCAATGCCGTACCTCCTGCAAAGTTCCAGGACACCCCGCCTTCATAAATAGCAGTATTGGGACATTCAGGTTCGCAGGCACCGCAATTGATGCACTCGTCGGTAATCATGATGGCCATGTCAGTCGTGTTTAGTAATTTCGTAGCCTATTTATCCAATCGGATAACAAATGTAACTAAATAAAGTTCGGGGCTCAAAAAAATCTGAATAATCACCCCAGCATATTATTTATAAAGGAAACTCATGTTAGTAAACCATAGAATACAAGCTCTTTCCCAATTAGGAAACTGGCTTACAGATGAATTAAATGCGGAGGAAATACAGGAATGGGCTGAATTTGCAAACCGTAAAAACGGCTGGTTTACCCCAGAATTAGTTCAGCTAAGCCTGAAAGAAATCGCTCGTAATTTTCTTACGACCGATGCTTTACAGGAATGGGCCCAGCGTTATCCCGCATTGAACGCAAGGGTTTCGCCTAAAAAAATCGGACTAGTACTGGCTGGTAACCTCCCCGCCGTTGGTTTTCACGACATTTTATGCGTTCTGATTTCGGGGCATCATGCCTTTATTAAGCCTAGTTCGCAAGACGAAGTATTGATTCGGGCTTTGTTGAAAAAGCTGGTTGACTTAGAGCCTGCCTTTGCAGAACAGATTACGTTTACCGAGTTAATGAAGGAAGTGGATGCGATGATTGCTACGGGTTCGGACAACTCGGCTCGTTATTTCCATTATTACTTCGCTAAAAAACCACACATCATTCGCAAAAACCGTACTTCGGTAGCCATTCTCACTGGAACGGAAACGACTGAAGAACTCTTCAAGCTGGGTCAGGATATTCTGACTTATTATGGACTGGGCTGCCGTAATATTTCAAAAGCTTACGTTCCGAATGATTACGACTTTACGCCATTTTTTGAAGCAATTGCTTCGCTAGAAGCGGTAAGTAACAATCATAAATACGTTCATAATTACGATTACAACCGCTCGATTTACCTCGTCAATCGTACGCCGTTTCTTGATAATGGCTTTCTTTCGGTTACTGAAAACGAATCGCTGGTATCTCCACTTTCGGTTCTTTTCTATGAACGTTACGATAATTTGGACGCGTTAAAATCCAAGATTCAGGCTCAGCAAGAAAAAATTCAATGCATGGTGAGTAAGGATTTTCCGGGAAGCATTCCGTTTGGCACTACCCAGTCACCTCAGCTCTGGGATTACGCCGACGGAGTGGATACCCTTCAATTCTTAACTGAACTTCAGTAATATGAAAGGCCGGAATCAAATTCCGGCCTTTCGTAATCATGCCTGACTAAACATTTCCAGCATTCGACTCAACCCATCTGGAGCGTGCATGGATTCGGTTTGCTCCAAGGTGGTCTGTGCCATTTCTCCGGCCCTTCGACACATATTCTTTTCATAAAACGCAAGGGCCGACTGCGTATCCTGAAAATTTTCGTTAGTTAGGGCATGGGCTAATTCCAGAGCGTCAAGCATGGCCATATTCACGCCTTCGCCCGCATACGGCGGCATGAGGTGAGCGGCATCACCCAGCATGGTTACATTGGATAACGCTTCCCATTGCTGGTCAGGCGGCATGCAGTATTGGGGTCTAGGGATGAACGTAGATTCAGCCTTTTCAAATAGCTCCGTCCACAGTGGATTCCAGTCTGCAAATGCAGTATTAAACCAGTTGAGTACTTCCCGTTTATTCGTGAAATCAATTCCGCTAGTTTTATACCAGAATTCATCGGTCTTATAGCCGGTATAAAATACTACACTCCCGTCACCTTTAGAGCTAACAATCAATGTTTTGGAATCACCCAACGCAAAGATTTTACCGCCCTGAAGTAACTCGTGAAGGACCGGAATCGTCGTTTCTGACTGATGAACAACTCCTTCAACAATCGTTATTCCAGCATAAAATGGACGAATGGGGGTAATGAGCGGACGGATTTTTGAATTCGCACCATCGGCCGCAATCACAAGATCGGTATAGGCCGTAGCACCGTTATGAAACTGCAAATTCCAGCCATTCCCTTCGGGACTCATGGCTTTGAAATGACTATCCCAACTGACGGTTCCGGGTATTAACGAATCCAGCAAAATTTTACGCAGCGGTCCCCGGTCAATTTCAGGGCGGAAGAGCTCTTCACGGTCATTGACAGCTTCGTCCATGAGAATGGTTGCATTTTTATCGATGATCCGCATGTGATCGGCACCAGGACGATAGTTAGCTTTAAAGGCTGCGGTTAATCCGGCTTCTTCCAATGCCTTCAATCCCGACTCCTGGTGTAAATCCAGGGTAGCTCCCTGCACCCGAACGTGCTCATTTTCGTCTCGTTCATAGACGTTAACCCTTACCCCCTTCATTTGTAAAAGTCGGGCTAGCGTTAACCCACCGGGACCGCCACCGATAATGGCAATAGTTTTGTTTTGTATTGAATTCATGGCTTTTTATTAGGTATGCGTTAATCGTTAGGTATCCTCATGCCTTTGATAACCGACTGGCAACTTTGAATGATCCTCTCCTCATTAATAATCTGTTGAGGACGGTTCAGGTGTTCAAAGTATTCATTAACAAGCTCCAAGACTGGAGCAAACAGCAAGGCTCGCTGCACTTCAAAAGGTAGATTAACGATCATTCCTTCCTGGGTATGACGCTTGAGAAAGCGATGCACCGGAGCGAAAAACTGGCCTTCTTTAATATTCTTTTCCTGAAAGGATTGATTCAATAAGGGCGACGATTTACCGTATTGCATCAACACAAAAGCTGAACGATTGGCCACGAAGTAGTGAAAGACATTAAGCCATATCTTCTGTACGCCTTCGGCAAAGCCCATCGCTTCGTTAAAGTCCTGTAATACCGCAGCTTCGTAAGATCCTATTACTTCATCAATGAAGAGTTTTACCAGTAAATCTTCTTTGTTCTCGTACTTGAGGTAAATCGTTCGCGGCGAAATATTGGCTTCTTTCGCTAATTTCTGCATGCTAAGATTTTCCAGTCCTTCCTCCGCAATGATTCGCATGGCCGTTGTACGAATCGCTTCCTCCTTCTCAATATTCTTAGGTCTCATCGTCTAGATCGTTATAGATACTTCAAAAGTAAATAAACGTTTACTTATTAAATAGTTTTTCAAAAATTAATTCATAAAAAAAGGCTTATCAGTACGATAAGCCTTTGATAATCAATAAAGATAAATTTCTTAAAATGCGGATCGGATTCGGAAGCCCATCCCTTGAAATCGATTACTCTGGAAATTGCTGATGACCTCCGCTCCTAATACTTTCAGGATGCCTTCAAAGCCGTACCCTACTTCCAGATGCCCTACATTGTTCGTTTTAAGATAATTAACGAACACATTTTCCCGAATTCCGTAAAGTCTGACGGGAGTAATCTGAGTTAACAAAAACTTACGGAAGTTATAACTTCCGTGGGCCTGCAAGTACCCCGATGCAGTACTGTATGAGTAATAAGGAAGCATTCTGAAATTCATCAGCCCCGGACTTTGGAAGATCGTTTCATTGCCATTAAAGTGCTTGAAATCCATGAAATACGTGGGACCCTTGATAAAACCTCCCGCTTGGACTGCGTAACTGAAGGAATTCCGAAAGAGCGTTACTTCATCCCGAGCCCCTAATTCTACCGAACTAAAAACCCGGCTGCCCGCAACTCCCAAGGTATAATTTCCGGTAAATTCCGGCGAACGATTATTGATTACATACCGGCGGCCATTCACTATGGCAGCTTTGGCAAAAGGCCGATACGATAGCCCAGCCCTAACAATAGCGGCACGGTTTGAGCCGAAATTGGCCTGATTAGGGAATTTAACATCATCAGGATTGTTGGGAGTAAACTCAACCTCCGGGCGGTTAATCCAGCCTTTGCTCACCCTATTTTGCAGCAAATAGCGATCCTCTAACGCCATACTAAACGATGCTCGCAGACGGTTTCCCAGTTGCTGCGTTACATGCCCTTCAACGTATGCTTTTTCGTATAATTTAATCAGGTTTCGTTCTCTAAATAGGGTATAATAGGTATTTAAGTTTTCAGGGATCGGATTGGCAGGATTGAACTGAAAAACATTCCGTCCGGCCTGAAGGGTCACGATGGTTCGTTCCTTGGAAAATCCGGTAGTTAACCCACCATTCAGGCGGTTGCGGGCAAACGAATAGCGTCCATCCAGAGCTATGTGCCAGCGAGCTGTTCTCGATAATCGCTCGGTGTAAGCCAATCGGGTTTTTAATACATAACCTTCCACGGAATTAAAGAAATCAAACTTGGTAAGGTTCATAATCGGTGATTCAAACGTCAACGATTGACGATACCACTCCCCTTCCTTCCGTTGGCCGTAATTATAAGTATGTCCGGCAATCAGATGCCCCAGTTTAAACGCCGGTAAGTTTCGGATCGAGTCTTTCCGAATTTTGGCCTCATTGGCTTTATACAAGCTATCGGCTCGCTGGTAACCCTGCGTTTCCAGGGCGGTTAAAGGCACCTGACGCTCGCCTTCCCAGAAAGTACTGGGCTGTTTTCGAGCCAGCGAATCCACCTGAAAACTCCAGTTACGAGTAATGGTCACATCTTCTCCCTGTTTTTTACGTTCTTTCCGTTCCTCTTTCTCCATTTGATCCACCATTTTCCGCAATTGCTTCCGGGTGGCCTGAGCGGGAACGGTTTTGATGTCCGCAGGTTTACGGAGGGATGCCGCCAGTTCCTTATCTATTTTTTCATCCACTACTTCCGGCACCTGATGATATTTCGGATTCACCTTAAGCTGGTAATTGCGAACGGAGGTCACGTAACGGGTTTCGCCTTTGGCTCCGAAGATGCTGATTTTAGCATTCGTCTCCAGTTGTACGGGCATCCAGACATTCTCGAAAGGTGAAAACAACTGGCGTATACTGTATTGTATTCCGTTTTCATCCTGAAATGTAAAGGACAAGCTGTGGATACTCCAGCTTCCTTCAATGAGGTTGATGGTACCATCCAGAACGTTAATACCCTTACTGCGAGGAGTTACCTTGATGCGATTCACCGTCAGACCGCGATCCGTGAAAAATCCGAGGTATTCGAATTTGTAGTAACCAAAAGATCGGGGCGATAAAGGCGAGACAATGTCCCCGAGGTTGGGGTTGTAAAAACTTAGCCGGGCGAAGTTGATGGAAGGATTGGCCCCCGGCGGCAGATTCGAACGAATCGATCTTACCTTTTCTGTTACCTGATTGGGCTGTCGAAATTCGATGTCGTTAATGGATTCCAGTACGTACATCGTACCGACCTGTAGGTTTGACTTTTTCAGAGCGTCTTCGAAAAGAAACGGGACTTTTTCAATTCTGAAATTTCCCTTTACATAAGTCCGGGCCGACCAGGTATCTACTTCCAACTGATGATAACGAGCCGTGGCGATGGCCTTCCGCATAATAGTATAAGCAGGGTCTTCCTTACTTTTGCCAACCCGAATTTCAGCGAGTCGAACGGCTACCTGCTCCAGAGCTACGTCCAGCGTCAGAAAGCCTTCCTTTACTTCAACCTGGCGAACTTCGGTCTGGTGATTCAGGTATTGAAACTGAAGCTCGTATGTTCCGGGTTGTAATTTAATTTCATAACGACCCTCTTCATTGGTTATCGTTCCGGTCTGCGTTCCTTTTACCTGAATGGAGGCAAAGGGCAACACCTCGCCGCTTTTATTTTTGACGATTCCTTTTACGCCCTGAGCGAAAGAGAAAACCGGTTGAGTTAGTAGGAAAAGAAGGAAAAGGAAACGTGCGTTCACAGTTACAGCGATTAGTTTCCCTAGTATATGCAGAAAAGTCCGGCGAAGTTGCACCGGACTTTGTTTTTAACCTTTTTTAAAAGGATGAGGCAAAAGCCCATTTCAAAAATACGGGCATGATGGCTCCCCAGGTTTCGGGATTATGTTGCCCCCCGGCGACTTCCTCATAGGTAAAATCAACATCGGGTTGATACCCTTTGGCTTTGAGTTCTTTCATTAAGTCGAGGGTATCGTCAATAGCGTCGATAATTCCGTTGTGATTACGGTCATCTTTTTCATCGTCCGTACCCGCCTGTAACCAGAATTTCAGCTCCGGTCTATGAGCCGATTTACGGATTTGAACGTGCATAATCCGGTCATTTTCATCATCATATCCTTCTTCATACGCCCGACTTCGCCACCAGAGCGATCCCGAAAAGACTCCCACTTTCGAAAACACTTCCGAATGATTCCAGGCAATGTCCAAGGCAGATAAGCCCCCCAGCGAGAAGCCCGCTATGGCTCTTGCTTTCGCATCAGTTACTAAGCGAAAACGTTCTTCCAGATAAGGTATTAACTCCTGTAAAATGAATTTCGTATGGGCCTCTGCCCGATTCCCCCGGCCTTTATAATCCGGTTGATGGGCGGTACCGTATTCGGATAAACGTAACTCGTTGGCGTGAACACCCACGATCATCAGCGATGAAATGGCTTCCTGCTGATACAATGCTTCGACTCTTTCGGAGAGGCGAAGGCGTTCAAAGTCCTGTCCATCATTCAAAATCAACAGCGGATAAGCCTCAGTTGATTCGTCGTAATTCGGTGGTAACAAAAAAGTTAACGAAACCTGACGTTCCAGAAACCGCGAATGAAGGGACACCGTCCGGTTCTGCATAATGTATTCAATTAGGTGATCACCACAATAACCCTAATCAGAAGGGTAAAATAAACCTGCAAAATAAGCATGATATTCTCAGCAAATGGCATATCCCCACAAAACCAAATTAAATTTTTCTTAAAGTTAATAAATGGATAATAAATATTTATTTTCAATAAAAAATCAATAATTTATTTTGGATAATTTAAAAATGAAATGAATCTTGGGTAAAGAAATCCCTTCATCACGTGAACGAACAGTACCTAACTTATTACTCCCATCACCTGAACCGTAATGTCGAAATGTTAATTTTCGGTCATTGGGGTTACCCTGTTCTGGTTTTCCCAACCACTCTGGGACGCTATTACCAGGCTAAAGATCACCAGCTTGTAGCGGCTGCCCGACCTTTGATTGAACAGGGAAAAATCAAACTCTATTGTGTTGATTCCATTGATGCTGACTCCTGGTACGGCAAACACCTGCACCCTTCGGCCCGCGTGCACAATGCCAATCAATATTACCTCTTTCTGCACGATGAATTAGTCCCCTGGGTGCAGCGACAGTGTAATGCCCCCCGGGTAGCTGTTTCAGGCTGTAGTTTCGGGGGATATCACGCGGCTAATTTTGCGTTTAGGTATCCCTATAAAGTGTCTCATTTGTTTACGATGGGGGCCGCCTTTGACATTCGCATGTTCATGGATGGCTATTACGACAACAACGTGTATTTCAATAACCCACCCGATTATCTACCCCAATCCAACGATTCGAATTTGTGGAATATGGATATTGTATTAGGCACGTGTCAGGTTGATTTCTGCCGACCTGCCAATGAGCGGTTATCCAGTATCCTGTCTCATAAAAACATTCGTCACTGG
This sequence comes from Siphonobacter sp. SORGH_AS_1065, assembly GCF_030818595.1. Classification (NCBI taxonomy): domain Bacteria; kingdom Pseudomonadati; phylum Bacteroidota; class Cytophagia; order Cytophagales; family Cytophagaceae; genus Siphonobacter; species Siphonobacter sp. SORGH_AS_1065. Next base: position 3,903,472 of record NZ_JAUTAM010000004.1, on the reverse strand, counting down.
CTCGATATTCGCGGGTACGGCACGCACGACTGGCCCGTTTGGCGAGACATGTTTCCACAGTATTTATCCAGAATCTAATCATCTGCAACTACTTCTATACGATGAAAAAAATTGGCATTCTTCACGGCATGGAAAACACCTTCCCAGCCGCTTTTGTCGAACGTATCAATCAAAAAGCCCCCGAGGGAATCATTGCCGAGCCGGTAAGCATCAGCAAAGTAGTACAGGGCGAAGCAACCGATTACGCCGTTATCATTGACCGCATTTCTCAGGACGTTCCTTTTTACCGGGCTTATCTGAAGAACGCCGCTATCAACGGGACAATCGTCATTAATAACCCCTTCTGGTGGAGTGCGGATGAGAAATTTTTTAACAATGCCGTAGCCACAAAAGTAGGCGTTCCGGTTCCTAATACGGTTCTGTTACCTTCTAAAGCTCGTCCCGACGATACACAGGAAACGTCTTTCCGTAACCTGGCCATGATGCCGTGGGATGAAATCTATGAGTACATTGGCTTTCCCGCGTTCATGAAACCACATTCAGGAGGGGGCTGGAAAAGTGTCTACAAAGTGGATACCAAAGAAGAGCTTTTCAAAGCTTACGATGAAACGGGTCAATTGGTCATGTTACTTCAGGAAGCCGTTGATTTTCAATCGTATTACCGTTGTTACTGCATCGGCGGCAAGCACGTTCGGGTGATGCCTTATGAACCTCGGAATCCGCATCATTTACGTTACGTAGCAAGTTTTAACGATAGCCCTGAGTTAATCAAGCTCATGGAAGATTACGTACTGCGGCTGAATAAAGCTCTGGGTTATGACTTTAATACGGTAGAGTTCGCCGTTCGGGATGGCATTCCTCTCGCCATCGACTTTGGTAACCCCGCTCCTGACGCTGATTATAACTCCGTTGGTGCTGAAAATTTTGAATGGGTTGTAGAAACGGCGGCGAATTTCGCCATTGAAAAGGCCCGCGAATTTGAACCCGGCAAACTCAACCTGACCTGGGGCGATTTCGCTAAAACGGCCACTGCAAACGGTAACATCAGCGAATTGTTAGAGCAGTACGCTCCGGCCAAGCCAGTTAAAAAATCCCGGAAGAAATAACTGAACGTACGATCTATGCCCGTATTCACCCTTGGAATCGAAGAAGAATTTCAGACGATAGATCCCGAAACCCGGGAACTCCGCTCCCACATGAGTAAAATTGTGGATGGCGGTAAAATCATTTTACAGGAACGTGTAAAAGCCGAAATGCACCAGGCCGTGGTGGAAATCGGCACTAACATTTGCACGAATATTCATGAAGCTCGCGAGGAGGTTACCTTCCTCCGCCGCGAAATCATGGAGCTGGCCGATAAGCAAAACCTGCGAATTGCCGCTGCCGGAACTCACCCCATTTCCGACTGGGTAGATCAGCTCATTACGCCTAATCCCCGCTATGATCAGCTCATTAGCGAAATGCGAGACGTGGCTCGTTCCAATCTCATCTTTGGTTTGCACGTACACGTGGGCATTCCAAGTCGGAACGAAGGGCTGGAGATCATGAACGCCGTGCGTTATTTTCTGCCCCATATTTATGCTTTAAGTACCAATTCGCCCTTCTGGTGCGGTCGGGATACGGGTTTCAAGAGTTACCGTTCGAAGGTTTTCGATAAATTCCCCCGAACCGGCATTCCTGAGTATTTCAATACGGCTAATGAATATGACGAGTACATAAAGCTGCTCGTTAAAACCAACTGTATTGACGACGGCAAGAAAATCTGGTGGGACATTCGGCTACATCCGCATTTTGATACCGTCGAATTTCGCATTTGTGACATTCCCATGCGGGTAGATGAAACCATCGCTCTGGCGGCTTTAATGCAGGCTTTGGTGGTGAAGATTTACAAGCTGATGAAGCAGAATCTCAACTTCCGCCTGTACCGTAAAGCCCTCATTAGTGAAAACAAATGGCGGGCGGCCCGTTACGGAATTTCGGGTAAATTGATTGATTTTGGTCGTCAGGAAGAAGTGGAATATAACGTTTTAGCTCAGGAGTTACTCGACTTTGTAGATGATGTTCTGGATGAATTAGGGAGCCGGAAAGAAGTAGAGTATATCCACCAAATTCTACAAATGGGAACCGGAGCAGATCGGCAATTAGCGGTATGGGAAGAAACGCAGGATCTGAAGAAAGTAGTAGATTATATCGTCGCAGAAACTAGCTACGGCATCCGATAATACCGATTTTATCAATAAAGATACCGATCTTTACTATTTATATTGGTGCGAAGGATTGCCCCGCCAAGACATTTACTTAATTAAATTGAGCAGAATGAATAGAATTCGGATTGCCATTCTTGATTTATATAATGGAGTGCCCAACGAAGGAATGCGTTGCATTAACCAGTTGATCCGCGAGTTTTCGGACGAAATTGGAGGTTGTGAAGTGAGTCATTTTGATGTTCGTCAGAAATTTGAATTTCCGAAGATTGCCGATTTTGATATTTTCATCTCAACGGGTGGTCCCGGTAATCCACTCGAAACGGATGGCTGGGGGGCTGATTACTTTGCCCTCATCGATGAAATTTTTGAACATAATAAAACGCAGTCACCTAAGAAATACCTCTTACTGATTTGTCATTCCTTCCAGATGGTTTGTCATCATTTGGGCCTTGCCACAGTGAATCGCCGGAAGTCTACCAGCTTTGGAACCTTCCCCATTCATAAAACGGCCAATGGCTACGACGAACCTTATTTCGAGTTATTACCAGATCCTTTCTGGGCGGTTGATTCGCGGGATTATCAGATTATTAATGCCAATCTGGCTCAGATTGATGCGATGGGTGCAAAGGTATTGAGCCGCGAAAAGATTCGTCCGCATGTACCGCTGGAGCGGGCCATCATGGCCATCCGTTTCTCGAAGGAAGTATTTGGAACGCAATTTCACCCCGAAGCCGATGCCGAAGGGATGCTGCGTTACTTTGAGCAGCCCGAAAAGCAGAAGCAGATCATTGACGAACATGGCTTCGACAAGTATCAGAGCATGGTTAGTCATTTGAATGATCCCGACAAAATACTCTTGACGGAATCGGTTATTATTCCGACCTTCCTGCGGGATGCTTATCACAAATTGTCTTCCAACTAAAGTAAAAAGGAACGTATGATTCCGTCAGTCCGAGCGAGTTATAACGCAGCTTTTTCCGAAGAAAAATACCAGCAATTGATCGATACCATCCACCGGGACTGGCCTGATCAACTGGAATTCCGAATTGCCGAATCGCCGGTTTTCATTCCGGTATCCCTGCGTGAAAAATTAACTACGGCTTGCGAATCATTCATCGATACGATAGCGGCACCCGATTTTAAATCTAAAACGGATGCCGCTATACCTCCGCATCAGCGAGTGCCCAACGAAAATGCACATACGCATTTTCTGGCCATTGATTTTGCCATTTGCCAGAACGAAGCGGGCGAATATGACCCTCAGCTCATTGAGTTACAGGGCTTTCCTTCCTTGTTTGCTTTTCAGGGCTATTTACCGGAGTTATTCAAAAGTCAGTTCCCAATTCCAGAATCTTTTATCTGGAATTTTGGCAATTATTCGCTGGAAGAATACAAGCAAAAGCTTAAAGAAGTAATCCTGGCGGACGAAGAGCCTGCTCATTGCATTCTGCTGGAAATCTTTCCTGAAAAGCAGAAAACCCGGGTGGATTTTGCGGTTACCGAAGCCTTTCTCGGCATTCGTTCGGTTTGCTATACCCAAATCAAAAAAGAAGGTCGAACGCTGTATTATGACTTGGATGGCGTTAAAACACCGATCAAACGCATCTACAACCGCCTGATTTTTGACGATTTAACGAGTTATCCCGACTTGCAGGCCGAGTTTAGTTTCATGGACGACCTGGATGTTACCTGGGTGGGACACCCCAACTGGTTTTTCCGAATTTCCAAGTATACCTTACCCCTACTTCAGTCTCCTTACGTTCCCGAAACGCATTACTTGAGTGAGTATCAGGGTAATTTTCCCGAAAATCTGGAGGCCTATGTTTTGAAACCGCTCTTCAGTTTTGCCGGAACGGGTGTTAACCTTTACCCGACCCGGGAGTTACTAGCGGAAATCACAGACCCCGAAAACTATATTTTACAGAAAAAAGTAAGCTATCAACCCGTCATTCAGGCTCCAGACGGCCTGGTCAAATGCGAAATTCGGATGCTCTATGTCTGGCCCGATCACGCGACAAGACCTGAGTTACTTACCAGTTTGAGTCGTCTGAGCCGGGGCGAGATGATTGGCGTTCGCTTTAATAAGGACTTTACCTGGGTTGGCGGAACGGCCTGTTTCTTCGAATCTTAACTAAGACTCTTACGCTTATTACCCAAATCCTGTCTCGCCAACCCGAGACAAGCTGTACCTTTGCCGGACGTTTTATTAATGGCAAGCCTCATTCAGGCTTGCGTTTTGCCATGCATCAACGACAGCTTTTTTTAAATTATCTTGCTCAAACTTCTGATTTCCCACTAGCCCTGGAGATTGAAAAAGCCGAAGGGGTTTGGCTTTACAGTCCTGATGGTAAGGCTTATATGGATTTAATTGCGGGCATTGGCGTATCCAACGTGGGACACCGCCACCCGAATGTGGTTAACGCCATTAAAAATCAGGTGGATCATTACCTGCATACGCTGGTTTACGGCGAGTACGTGCAGGCTCCACAGGTTCAGTTAGCCGAAGCTCTGGTGCAAACGTTAGGTAACTACCGCACACCGATGGGCTTTGCCCTCAACAATGTGTATCTGACCAACTCGGGAGCAGAAGCCGTGGAAGGAGCCATGAAACTGGCCAAACGATTTACGGGACGAACGGAACTTATCTCCTGCATCAATGCCTATCACGGTTCCACGCAGGGAGCTTTAAGTCTGGCGGGGGCTGATTTTTTTAAGCAACCCTTTCGCCCTTTGTTACCTGACATCCGCCATATCCATCACGGATTCATTACTGATTTAGAATACATTACTACCCGAACGGCTGCTGTTGTCATCGAAGTTATCTCCGCAGAATCGGGCATTCGGGTTCCCTCGCGGGAGTACCTACAGGCGTTACGAAACCGCTGCACCGCAACCGGTACCTTACTCATTTTTGATGAAATACAGACGGGGTTTGGCCGGACGGGTTCCTTCTGGGCATTCGAGCAGTTTGGTATTGTGCCTGACGTTCTCCTTTCGGCCAAAGGCATGGGTGGCGGTATGCCCATTGGTGCGTTTATAGCTCCGCAGGAATTGATGAAAGTTTTCAAGAATAACCCCATTCTGGGTCACATCACTACTTTCGGCGGTCATCCCGTGAGTGCCGCGGCTTCGCTGGCAACAGTCCAAACGATTCTGGAAGAAAAACTTTGTGAATCCGTACAAGCCAAAGCTGAATTATTCCGGGAGTTGCTGGTCCATCCAGCCATTCGGGAAGTCAGGGGTCATGGTTTATTCATGTCCGTTGAATTTGCCAATTTTACTCAGCTAAAAGCCATTATCGATCACGGCATTGAAAATGGGGTCATTACCGATTGGTTCCTGTTTTGCGATAACTCCATGCGAATTGCACCGCCGTTAACCATCACCGAAGCAGAAATTCGTCAGGCTTGTGAAGTGATTTTGAACGCGGTTAAGGCGGTCGTTGACTAAATGTAACTAGTTGATCGTTTTTGTGGTCTGTTAATCGATTACTATTCTACCTTTTATCTCCCAATAAATCATTACAAGAACTTAGATTACATTTAATTTTTCCCGACAACTCAAAAAAAAGAGGCTTGAGCTCAAACGCTCAAACCTCTTTTCATCAAACACTCCAACTTAAATTATAACTGAGCAGCCAGTTTCTGAGCTAATACAGGCTTAGGTACTGCACCAACTACTTTATCAACCAATTCCCCGTTTTTGAAGATCATTAACGTAGGAATACTGCGAATTCCAAATTTAGAAGGAGTTGTGCTGTTCGCATCAACGTCCATTTTAGCTACTACGGCTTTACCCTCGTATTCGCCAGCCAGTTCTTCAACCAGTGGTCCGATCATCTTACAGGGTCCACACCATTCAGCCCAGAAATCTACGAGTACAGGTTTATCGGAATTAATCAGTTCTTCAAAATTGGAATCAGTTGCTTCAATTGCTTTGTGTGCCATTGTCTTGTTCTATTTGTAATGAGTAGGTATTTCGAAGGTAAAACGGATTCGCTTCATGAAAGTTCAAACTAGCTTCAGAATCTTACTTTCGTCTTATCTGTAGTAATAACAGCAGCAGAAAGTAATTAATTCATTTCGATTACTAGTTTTCTTCCTCGGCAGATTCCTCAAAAATCATATTTAAAAAATCCAGGTAAGGCTTCAAAAGCAGGCAGCTTTGCTCTACTTTCTCGGTAAAATCCGGCGAAGTTACCTCTTTATCCGTAAAGGAATGCGAGAAAAATAACTGCGTCCGACGAATCAGCTCAATATCGGGATGGTCTTTGGGATATCCTTTGGGAGCAGTTTTCAGTGAAGAACCTTCGGGGTTACCAAAGTGCTCCTTGAATTGCGGGGCATAGATAATAGCCTTGATCTCCTGGGGATTGTAATCCACTTCCTGACGAAATTTGGCCAGTTGAACCGGATTAGCATCCCACATTCCTCCGCCCAGAAACGAGCCGCCCGGCAAAATATGCAAATAGTAATCCATTTTGGGCGATTTACGGCCCCCTTCACCGAAACTAGCCGCCAGCCAGGTTTTGTAAGGCGACTTATCCGGCGAAAAACGCACGTCACGGGCAATGCGGTAGTTACAGTCCTGCACCCGAATTCCGGCCAGATTTTCGAACTTCCCGATTCGATTAATTAAATCCTGTACGGTTTCTTCAAAATTCGACTTTACCGATTCCCATTCTTTTTTGTGGCCCTGAAACCATTCGCGGGTATTATTTTGAGACAGGTCTTTTAAAAACTTTAAGGTTGATGCTGGAATTTGAGGCATAGTCTCGTCAGTATATTTTTGATTACGGTTTGCAGATTGCAGTTTTGCAGTAAAATTAGATCGCTCGCCTACAAGAGCGAAAAAACCAATTAACTATTTAAGTTCCGATGGCTCGTATTCTTACCGGCATTCAAAGTTCCGGCCTTCCTCACCTGGGAAATATTCTGGGGGCGATTCTCCCCTCCATTGAGTTATCAAAAGATCCCGCCAATGACTCATTCTTTTTCATTGCCGATCTCCACTCCCTGACGTCACTGAAAGACGGCGAAGCTCGTCGCCAATATACTTATGCCATTGCAGCCGCCTGGCTTGCCTGCGGCTTTGATACCGAGAAAAATGTGTTTTTCCGTCAATCCCGCATTGTTGAACACACGGAATTAGCGTGGTATCTGGAGTGCTTTACTCCCTACCCTATGCTGGCAAATGCTCACTCATTCAAAGATAAATCAGAGAACCTGAAGGACGTTAACTCTGGATTATTCGTGTATCCGGTTTTACAAACGGCAGATATCGTACTATACGACGCTGAGCTGGTTCCGGTGGGGAAAGATCAGAAACAGCACCTCGAAATCTCACGTGATATCGCCTCGGCGTTCAATAATAAATACCCAGAAACGCTGGTATTACCCGAAGCCCGTATCAGCGAAAGTGTCATGACAATTCCGGGAACGGATGGTCGTAAAATGTCGAAGTCGTATAATAACTACATCAACATTTTCCTACCCGAAAAGCAGTTACGAAAAGCGGTAATGAGCATTCTGACGGACTCGACTCCGCTGGAAGAACCGAAGAAAACCGAAGGTGACATTACCTTCACGCTTTACTCCTTACTGGCATCGCCCGAGCAAACGGCTCAAATGAAGGCCAATTATGAAGGAGGTAACTACGGCTATGGTCATGCCAAACAGGCTTTGTACGAATTGATTTTGGAACGTTTCGCCACCGAACGCGAGCGTTTCAATTATTACATGGAAAATCCGCAGGAACTGGAAAAAACGTTAAGCATTGGCGAGGAAAAAGCGAAGGTCGTGGCCCAACAGACGATCAAACGCGTTCGCGATGTACTCGGATTTAGTTAGTATCTTTTTTAGCTTCCCGAACGTTAACCACTTTCGGGAAGTTTTTTCATCCCCTGTATGCTTAACGAATTAGATACGGAGCTATTTCTGGCCCTCAACGGAGCCCACGCCAGCTGGCTGGATCAGGCCATGTTCTGGATTTCCGACCGAAATTTCTGGTTTCCCTTTTACGCTCTGATTCTGTTGTTCTTAATCTGGCGTTACCGGATTAAAGCCGTAGGTATCATCCTTACCTGCGTCCTGGCTATTCTCGTAGGCGACCAGATCACCAGCAGTATACTGAAGCCCTGGGCTGCTCGCCCCCGCCCCTGCCACGAGCCATCTATTGAAAACATGGTACACGTCGTTTGGGAATGCGGCGGGATGTACGGCTTTGCTTCCAGCCACGCGGCCAATACGTTTGGCTTTGTTACGGTGCTGGTATTATTAATCGGTAAAGAGTATCCCTGGCTGAAATGGTTATACGTCTGGGCAGCTTTGGTTTCTTACAGTCGCATTTACGTAGGAGCTCATTATCCCGGTGATGTGCTTGTGGGAGGGACGGTAGGTATACTGGGAGCTGTTCTGGTATCGTTTTTATACCGAAAACTACCATTAAACTATCAGATATGAGATTCCTATTAAGCTTCGTTTTTTTATTCACCACTGCTATTTCTTCTTGGGCTTCTGATATTCAGGGCACCTGGTTTAACGAAGAAAAAACATCCAAAATTCAGATCTATAAACAGGGAGATCGTTATTATGGCAAGATCGTCTGGGTAAAGGAGGTAAAAGCCAATCAACCCAAAACAGACGTGAATAATCCCGATGAAAAACTCAGAAATAAGCCGCTGATGGGTTTAGTCATCCTTTCTAACTTCAAGCAAAGCGACGATAAAGTATGGGAAGACGGCAAAATTTATGATCCCCGGAATGGGAAGACCTATTCCTGCAAAATCACGAAAGTTTCCGATCAGGAACTGGCCATTCGGGGGTACATTGGCACTCCCCTGCTGGGCCGCACTTCCAAATTTACCAAAGCTGATTAAGTAAGCTTCTGATTATCCGAAGATCAACCATTATTTCCAAGCTTTTTTCAAAACCTTGAGCGTTTTTGTAGGTATTTTTTCATACCTTTGCGGCTCAATTTACAAGGAGACCGATGGCTTCCAATCCGGTAAAAATTTTCTCAGGCAGTTCTAGTCAGTATTTAGCCCAAAAAATTGCTCGTTTTTACGGCAAAGATTTGGGAACCGTTACCGTTCAGCGTTTTGCCGACGGTGAAATGTCACCCAGCTTTGATGAGTCCATCCGCGGCTGTGACGTGTTTCTTATCCAAAGCACGTTTACTCCAGCTGAAAACCTGATGGAATTATTATTGATGATTGACGCCGCTCGTCGGGCTTCGGCTCACTATGTGACGGTTGTGATTCCTTATTTCGGGTATTCCCGCCAGGATCGTAAAGATAAACCTCGCGTTTCTATCGGTTCCAAACTGGTAGCCAATCTGTTAACGGCAGCAGGTGCTGACCGCTTAATTACGATGGATTTACACGCAGGTCAGATTCAGGGTTTCTTTGATTTTCCAGTGGACCATCTGGAAGGAGCTTCAATTTTCGTTCCTTACATCCGCTCGAAAAATCTGGATAACCTGGTCTTTGCTTCTCCTGACGTTGGAGGCGTAGCCCGGACGCGGAAATTCGCGAGTTTCTTCCCCGGTTCCAACCTGGTAATCGTGGATAAATTCCGCAAGAAAGCAAATGAAATCGCCTCCATGCAATTGATTGGAGACGTAACCGATGCCAACGTTATTCTGGTCGATGACTTGCTGGATACGGGTGGTACCATTTGCAAAGCAGCCCAGTTGTTGCTTGATAAAGGAGCAAAATCAGTTCGAGCGATCTGTTCTCACCCCGTGATGTCCGGAAAAGCTCACGAAAATATTCTCAATTCCGCACTGGAAGAGTTGATCGTTTCTGATACCATTCCTCAGAAACAGGAAAATCCAAAAGTAACGGTATTGTCCGTAGCCGAGCTATTTGCAAAAGCTATTGGTCGCATTCGTGATTACGAATCAATCAGTTCCCTTTTTATTAATTACTAATCATGTTTTAAGTCTCTGACTTGAAACGCTTATTACCAAATCAAATGAAAAAACTCGAGATTGTAGGGTTTAAAAGAGCGAATCTCGGCAAGAAAGGATCTAAAGATCTTCGTGCCGAGGGTTACACTCCATCGGTAGTTTACGGCGGTGGCGAGCAATTACACTTCTATGCTCCTACCATTTTATTCCGTGATCTTCTGTTCACTCCAGAAGCTTACGAAGTAACGTTAAACATCGAAGGTGAGATCCGTAAAGCTATTCTTCAGGATACTCAATTTCACCCTGTAAACGATTCATTATTACACGCTGACTTTCTGGAAATCACAGATAAGCCTATTAAAGTGAACGTTCCCGTGAAATTCGTAGGTAACTCTCCTGGGGTTATCAAAGGGGGTAAACTGGTTCAGAAATTACGTAAAGTAACTTTACGTGGTTTAGCTGACAACATTCCTGATTTCGTAGAAGTTAGCATCGAAGGTCTGGATCTGGGTAAATCTGTTCGTGTAAGCGACATCAAAGTTGAGAACGTTGAAATCTTAAACGCTCTGAGCTTACCTGTTGGTACGATCGATATCCCACGTTCACTTCGTGGCAAATAGTTCTTGCTATTACGATAGAAAGCCTGGCCTTCCGGTCAGGCTTTTTTTGTGGCTATATTTCTATGTCGGATTTAGGTGTACCTTTACGAATCTTCTGTTTTTCCCGTAAACCTCCATCAATAATGAAAGAGATTCGTTACTTACTGCTTTTTTTGGTACCGCTTTTTACCCAGGCACAAAACGCTGACTCCACCTGGTTTCGAAACAATTACACCAAGCTAGAACAATACATTCCGATGCGGGATGGCACGAAGCTCTTCACTTCCATTTACCTACCCAAAGACAAAACAGAGAAACACCCCATTCTGATGACCCGCACGCCGTACTCCTGTGCTCCGTACGGATCAGATGTGTACCGTCCTTTTTACGTTAATCATTATAAGACCTATCTGAAGGAAGGTTACATCATGGTGATTCAGGACGTTCGCGGTCGCTGGATGAGTGAAGGTGTATTTGAAGATATTCGTCCGTATAACCCCGCAAAAAAGGGGAAATCAGACGTTGACGAAGCCAGTGACACCTACGATACCATTGACTGGATGGTGAAAAATCTGCCGGATAACAATGGCAAGGTTGGCGTATTTGGTATCTCCTACCCCGGCTTTTATTCGACCATGGCAGCTCTTAGTAACCACCCTGCTTTGAAAGCGGCTAGTCCGCAAGCTCCGGTAACGGATTGGTTTCTGGGTGATGATTTTCACCACAACGGGGCATTCATGCTGATGGATGCCTTCAATTTCTACGTGGCTCGCGGATTTGGTGCTCCGCGTCCGAAACCTACTACGGTTGGCCCTAGAGGATTTGCCTTACCAACCAGAGACAGCTACGACTTTTTTCTGAGAACAGGAGCTCTGCCCAACTTCACAAAAATGGCGGGTGACAGCGTTCGTTTCTGGAATGACCTGATGACACATCCTAACATGACGAAGTGGTGGACAGATCGTAACGTACGGAATTTTGTGGGTAACATCTCGCCAAACATCGCGACGCTGGTAGTGGGTGGTCTATTTGATGCGGAAGACTGCTTCGGTGCCTGGACCACGTACAGTGCTATTGAAAGCAAGGCAAAAAATAATAATAAAATCATCATGGGTCCCTGGTTCCACGGTCAATGGGCGGGTCGTGGTAGCGATGGCTCTTCGCTGGGTAATGTACAGTTCGGCAGCCCCACAAGTACGTATTACGCTGAAAACGTAGAGATTCCTTTCTTTAACTATTACCTTAAAGGCAAGGGTTCGGTTGACAAACTGAACGAAGCAACGATCTTCTTTACGGGTGAAAATCAGTGGAAGACTTTCGAAACCTGGCCTCCTAAAGCCGTTACTGAAACGCCCCTTTACTTACAGGCGAATGGCGGCTTAAGCTTTAGCAAACCTCAGAGCACGAAAGAATTTACAGAGTATGTGAGTGATCCCGCAAAACCCGTTCCTTACGCCGAAGGGGTAAAAACGGCCCGTACACGTGAGTACATGACTGACGATCAGCGTTTTGCGGCCATTCGTCCCGATGTGCTAGTTTTTGAAACGGAAGTTCTCACCGACGATGTGACGCTCTCAGGAACCTTAACGGCTGATTTGCAGGTAAGTCTCAGCTCTACTGACGCCGATTTTGTAGTAAAATTGATTGACGTCTTCCCTGATGACTTTGAATACAGCGAGTCGGATTCATACATTATGAACGGCTATCAGATGCTGGTTCGGGGTGAGATCATGCGAGGCCGTTTCCGCAAGAGTTTCGAAAAGCCAGAAGCTTTCGTTCCGAACCAGGTAACGCAGGTGAAGTACGATCTGCCTGATGTGGCTCATACCTTCAAAAAAGGCCACAAAATTATGGTACAGATTCAAAGTAGCTGGTTCCCCTTAGCGGATCGTAATCCTCAGAAATTTGTAGATATTTATCAGGCAAAAGACTCTGATTTCCAAAAAGCGAATATCAAAGTATTCCATAATGCTTCAGCCGCCAGTAAAATTCTTTTACCCGTGTTGAAGAAGTAATTTACGCTCGGCTATGACAAATAAAAAGGCAGCCCTAATGGTCTGCCTTTTTATTTGGGTGCAATTTATAATCAGTTAAGATGAACAGCAATCTGGGATTATAAATCCCTTACAGATAGCTTTCGGATTGCAAATCCGAAAAAGCGGAGCATTTACTTTCTTTGGATGCAGTCAGACATGATTGGTTTTCTCAAGCAACAGAGTATTCAAGGCATATTCTAATACCTTTCTTTTATACTTGTAACCTTTTACAAAAGCATTTAAAAAAATGCAACTTCTTTATCTAGAGCTAAAAGCAAATACTGTATTTATTTATTCGTTTTCATTAACCTGATGAGCAATGCACTAATCTATTTAACGTTTTCAGAGTATCTGAAAAACCACGTATTTCATTTAAGAAAATTTATCACTAAAACTCGTTTTAAAATATTACCGTTTGATTTAATTGCTATTTTCCAATATAAAACAAAATGAACAAGTACAATTTTTTGCATCTAGTTTCCTCTATTGGAATTTTTATAGTACTTTTTCTTGCCCTGTTTTTGTTAACTGTTAAAACAAAATATAAATTAGGCAATCGTCTTTTTGCTTTTTTTCTTGTTGGAAATGCCGTAGATGCATTAAAATTTTTAATGCGAGAGTTTCCAATTAATCATATCAATCTCGAGGCATTTCGTTGGAGTATTGTCTATTTGGTTCCTGCATCTTTTTATCTTTATGTACTGTCCATTTGTTACTCCAATTTTCGTTTAAGACAGAAGCATTTATTACATACAATTCCGTTTATTGCATATAATTTGTATTTAATGTGGGGAATCTATTTTGTAGATAGATCCTCTAAAATACATTTTATTAAAGGCATGAATGAAATGCCTCTTATGCAATTTTTTCAATTTCTATTCGAATTTTTATTTCAAGTGTATTTTATCGCTTCATTTCTGGTTATCAGAAAGTCTAAAACTGTCTACCTCGAGAATTACACGAACCCAACTATCTCTGTAATTAATGCACTTTACAAAATAACAATTCTCTATTATATCTTACATTTTTTAGTACTTCTAAGATGGCTGGCTACTTTTATCTTTGGTTGGGGAGAGGTCAGATCCTGGATTGTAACCCTTGATGGGTGTGCCTTTTTATTTTGCACTTGCTGGTATCTATTGACTGCATTAAACAATCCTGATTTTTTTAGAGGCGTGAATTCCTATCTGAAACCTATTACAGAAAGTATTCCCAAACAAAAAACTAGTCTTCTGATAACTGAAGAAAAAAATAAGGAAATCCAATTCTTAAAAGATTTTATGATGGAAAAAGAACCTTACTTGGATTCTTCATTGACCATTCAGGATTTATCTGAGCAAGTTAAAATACCCGTTAAAGATTTATCTACCCTGATTAACTTATACATGGATAAACACTTTTTCGATTTCGTAAATGAATACAGAATTGAAAAAGCCATGCAAATCCTTAAAGATCCTTCTCAAAAAGAACTGACTGTTTTGGAAATCCTATACCAAGTTGGTTTCAATTCCAAATCTTCGTTTAATACTTCTTTCAAAAAATATACAGGAAAAACACCAACGGATTACAGAAAACACGCTTTATAAAAACCTATTTTCCCAAAAATGAGTTCGATTTTTTTTAGTCGGTCGCATTCTGAGCTTTTTTGAGGCATTTTTGCGTCAAAAATTCAGAATCGGTTATGAGAAATTTTATGTTTATTTTTTTAAAACCCGCATTGGAGTTTTGGAATACACTTAATTCTATTGGCTATATTTTAATTAGGAATGGCAGATTAAATAAGTCAATAAAAGGATTTGAACTCAATGTGAAAGAAATCCAAATTCCGCAAATTCTTTCGATAGCATGGGTAAATGTTATTTCATCGCTGGGAAATTCGAAATCTCAAAGAAACATTATTTAAAATCTTTGGAATTAAATCCGCAAAAATGATAATGCCAAAGAAATGCTTCTTAAAATTAATCAACTCCTATCTATTAAAACTAAGTCAAAATGAAAAATACAATTATATTATTTCTTTTTCTTTTTTCAATAAATGCATTTTCTCAAAAAAGTGATAAAATTATTCTATTTAATATTAATCAAATAGATTCTTTAATGGCGACGTCCTATGAAAGAGGTTTATTCAATGGTAATGTTCTTATCTCTAAAAATGATAAAATTATATATCAAAAATCATTTGGTTTTACAGATCAGACGAAACAAACCGCTTTACAAGATAAATCAATATTTAACATTGGCTCTATAGCAAAGGAATTCAATGCTGTTTCCATAATGATTTTAGTTGAACGTGGTCTTATTACTCTTGACGACAAGGTATCCAAATTTAATTTAGGATTACCAAAATGGTCAGATAAAGTTTCTATACGTCATCTAATTAATTATGCTAGTGGTATTCCTCCTATTGAACGATTAAAACCCGAAAATGATGCAGAGGCTTGGAATATTTTGAGAAGTAATGATAGTCTACTCTTCGAACCAGGCACTAATTACAGGTATGATAATAGCAATGTGTTTTTACAAAGAAGAATAATTGAAAAGGTAACCGGAATAACATTTGAGGAGTTTGTTATTCAAAATATCGTTAAACCATTGAAAATGACCAATTCGGTATTTGAACCAAAATTGGGTTATAAGAATCGAACCTCTTGTTATGATATGGATTATGTCCAATGCCCAGAATTGAAATTTATTAGCGGATGGCTTTGGGTAGATATCAATGATCTCTATAAATGGATTGAAGCTATGAACTCTAATCGTTTGATATCCAAGGCTTCTTTTCAAACTTTATTAAAAAACCCCTATGCAGTTGACGAAGGTGGATCCCTGGGTAGATATTTTGAAAAAGAAGAACTACAAAGACACAATGGGGTATCATATAAATTTGAATCCATCTTTATAAACGATTTTAAAAATAATATTACGATAATAATATTGTCTAATAATCTAAATAGAGTTTGGGATTTAGGGCATATTATTCATGATTTGATGTTAGGAAAAGATTACAAAATCCCTAAAAAATCTATTTATCAAGCTATTAGAAAAGAATCTTTTATCGACATAAATAAAGCCATAGGGGCTTACTATTCGCTGAAGAAAATTTCCGAAAAAGAATATAGCTTTGACAATTCAAGCGAACTTAATAAATTAGGATATGAACTATTAAGAAGCGGAAATATAGATTCAGCTATTAAAATTTTCAGTCTTAATGTTTCTGAGTTTCCTGGGTCAGCTAACACTTATGACAGTCGTGGCGAAGCTTATTTCAATAAAAAAGAATATCAATTATCAATAAACGATTATCAAAAATCATTAGAGTTAGACCCTACCAATCACAATGCGGAGGAAATGATTTTGAAAATCAACCAAATTCTATCTTCGAAAAATTAATTAAAATAAAACTGATTTTTACTATAAATAACTGATTAAGTTACATAGTTTATTACTAGTAAATGATTAAATAATTCTTTATTACACTTCTAAAAAATACTTTTAATAAAAATGATATAATTTAGTTTGTGTAACTTTTTTTAGATTAAGACCCAGAATGAGTATTTCATGACTTAATACTAAAACAATTATTGGTCTTGTGTTTCCTGGAAGTTACTTTCGGATTGCAAATCCGAAAAAGTGGAGTAATAAAAAGTGCAGGCAGTCCAAAAGGGCTGCCTGCACTTTTTATTACTCCGTCATCCCACCGTGGTTTAATACGAATAGTCCTGATCTGGACGGCTCAGACGACAAACCGGGAAATGGTTGAATTTCGTTAACAATCATCTTCCATAGATTTAGTTATTTGTTTTTGCTACGATATTAATATGAAATTCAATGGAATCCGACATGGTTTGATTAGCTAGAAGAGTATAGAACTTTGCTGATTTATAACGAACATCCCATTTAGTTCGATCAATCATGAGTTTGCCGTTTGCTTTGACAATTCCATCCTTCATTTCCAGTTTAGCTGGAAAAGTAACGGGGTGTGTGATACCTTTGATCGTCAGGTTCCCTGTTATTTGCTTATCCTCACTAGTCATTGATTTTATCTTAGTAATGGACATAATAGAAAATGGGAATTTTTCAACTTCAAAGAAATCAGGATCTTTCAAGTGATTAACAAGTTTATTATCACTCTCATGGCGTTTATCTTCAATTGTATTCATGTCGATTTCAACGGTACCACCCATAAGTTGACCGTTTTCAATCATCAATTCTCCTTTTGATGGATAGACATACCCTGTTTGGCTATTCAAACCATTTAAGCTAGAACCTTTCCAGGTTATCACACTCTGTTTCGTATCTATCCTGACATATTTTTCATTGTCCGTATGCAAGGATACGGAGCTTGTGGTTGCATTAGTCTTGTTTTCTCCTTTTACAGGCCCACGGCAATTGAAGAATAAAGGAGCGATAATTAAAATGAAGTACGTGAGTAATGTTTTGTTGTTCATGGTACATGAAATAATATGGATTGACAATGGTTTTAAAATCAGTAGCACATTTTATTACTGACCCTTTTTGCTTTTAAAGTCTATGATATTCTTTCCGTCATAACGATACACTCCGTTGATTGACCCGAACCAGATACTGCCCTCATGGGCTTCCAAAACCGCACAAAGCATTTTATCGATTGATATGATCTCCGTTGCAACAGGCTTTTTACCGGATAATGACTTTTGATCATAACGAAGAAGTTTCCAGGCCCCGACTCCATTAGGGTTGACGGAACTGGTCGTCCAGATGTTTCCTTTTTTATCCTCGAGTATTGAAGAAGTTCCTCTCTGATTCATTTGAGTAAAAATGCTGCCGTCATAACACCACAGCCCTGCTCTAACCATTAGGCTATCGCCTTTTCTGTCCATGATTGTCGTTGCCCCGAACCAGATATTCCCCCTTTTATCTTCGGC
Organism: Siphonobacter sp. SORGH_AS_1065; assembly: GCF_030818595.1. Taxonomy (NCBI): domain Bacteria; kingdom Pseudomonadati; phylum Bacteroidota; class Cytophagia; order Cytophagales; family Cytophagaceae; genus Siphonobacter; species Siphonobacter sp. SORGH_AS_1065. Next base: position 3,885,815 of record NZ_JAUTAM010000004.1, on the reverse strand, counting down.
GAAACCTCTGACGTTGCTAAAGGCTTTCCCCTCTTTATTTCTAAAAATGGTAAACGTTTTCCCGTCATAAAAGCAAGCCTCACCAGTGGTACCAATCCATAATTTCCCGCTTCTGTCTTCCATGATCGTCGTAACAGCGTTGGCAGGAAGTCCATCTTTGGTTGTAAAATTTCGAAACGATTTCCCATCTAAACGGCTGAGTCCTCCGCCAGTAGCGAACCAGATCATACCGGTTTTATCCTCATAAATAGACGAAACCTGATTGCTAGCCAGCCCCTCGCTGACTATAAAATGTTGCAACAAATTGCCATTGTAATAATAGACGCCAGAATCTCTGGTAGCGAACCAAAGATTTCCTTTTCGATCTTCGAGCACATCCCAGAAACTAGGAGAACTTATAGTACTTGTAAGATTAACAAACGATTTTCCATCGTATCTAAATACTCCCTTATAGGAAGCAATCAGGATGTTCCCATTTCTATCTTGCTTCACGTTCCGAACCATACTGTTAGGTACTTGGGAGGTGATGGAGTCCTCAGACTTTATAGTATCTTTTTGATCTTGTCTACAGGACGTGCAAAAAACAAGCATTAAGAACAAAGCAAATACAGGTACACCGTTCATCATTTTCTTTTTTAGTAGCAAAGAAGTTCATTCATCGCAAAGCCGACTCAAACCTATCTCCTGACTATGTTAAGAGGGTTAATCACTTGTAAAAAAGTGTTAACGAAATGTAAAACGTAAAATTTATCCTTTTTCGAAGCCTATTTTTGATCAATGAGAAATGTAATCCTTACCGCACTGCTCCTGCTATTTCCTAACCTGCCTGGCTATTGCGATGAAGGAAAGCTATTGGTGACCCTGCGAAAAATCGGTCATGAGGTATTGCTGGCCTCAGGCGATTCCACTTCCTGGGTAATGCCGATTGAACAGGTGGATGCCCGCACCTTTCTAATCCGGTTTCAGCGTCCTTTTGCTTTTAAACCAGCCTCACTAGTGGAGATTATTCACCATCATTTGCAGGAAAATCACGGGTCTCTGGATTATCGGGTGGAAGTTGGGCAGGGAAAGTTGAACTCAGTAGCTTACAGTTATGAGGTCCGGCAACCGTTAAATCGGAGCACGATTGCCTGTTTAACCAGAACTCCGCCCCAGGGGGCTTACAGCATCAAAATCCAATTTGCTCAACCGCCCGTTCAGACAACCTCAACCAGCAGTGCAGTGCTATGGACTTGGCTTCTTGTACCTGCTCTATTGATCGGAATTGGTTGGCATGTATTTAACCGCAAAACGCCTACTATTATCGAAAATCGGGTACCCCTTACTTTAATTAATCTGGGTCCGTTTACTTTTTGCCTGGAAAAACAGATTCTAAGATTGGGAGAAGAACGCATTGAGCTATCGGCCAAAGAGGCCAAATTAATGAAGGTATTCGCTAGTGCTCCCAATGAGATTATTGATCGGGATCAACTCATGAAGCAAGTATGGGAAGATGAAGGCATTTTTGTGGGCCGAAGCCTGGATGTGTTTGTTTCCCGACTGCGGAAAAAGCTGCAACCCGCACCTTTGGTACGAATCGTTAATATACACGGAAGGGGGTATAAGCTTGAAATCGATTCGCCATTAAACTGTTCCTGATAACGATACTTGAAACAGTACAGAGATTACAAATCCCTTACAGATGTGGCTTTCGGATTGCAAATCAGAAAGAGCGGAGTAATTTAATGTGGAAATTTGAAAAGGGTAGTCTGAATTTAGGGATACAACAAAATACCCATATGTTTAATCCTTGGATTCAAAGTTTTAAAAAAATACTGTAATGTTTGATTTTAACAAATTTTATAAAGGATTATTAAATAAAGATCCCTTTGATAATAATTATTGGCGACAATTTCCAGAAGGGAAGTTAGTCCAATTTAAAGAACAAACACTCTCTTTATTAAAAGAAAATCTAGCAAATAAAGATAAAAAGGGTTTAGCTTGTACAGTTGCTGTGCTTTTTTGGGGTGGTGCAGATGAAGACTATACAGATATTTTACTTCATCTTTTGGATGAGAAATGGCATATTTCTGAAGAAGACATTGTTAGTGTACTTGAGTTTATTAAAGATCCTAAAAGTGTAGATAAATTATATGAAGTTGCAGTTGATGTTCCTGATTATGATGAAATGCGTGCATTAGCTAAAAAATGTATTTACGCTTTAGGGGCAGTTAATACCCCTGAAGCAATACAGAAATTAAAGCTGCTAGAAGAATCTGATGATCCAATTATAAAAGAGAATGCAACTTTTCAACTTGAGCAGTGTCTTAAAAATAATTAATTTACATTATTTTTTGTAGCAAATTCGAAAGAGCGGAGACCTAAGATAAATTATTATAGCAATGGAACAATTTAAAAAGGATTTGTTTTTTAAAGAATATGGCTACCATATATCTCTTCAGCCCATATCTACCCATGAAAAATTATTTTTAGAGTATTTTTTTAGAAAGCAATACGGTATAAATTCAAACAATAGTCTTTTTAAAGATCTAGTAGATAGATTATTCAACAATAGAGAATATGGTGGCATTAATACTTCTGTTGAATTAGAAGCTGTTTTAAAAGATTTAGCGTTACTAAAAGATACAGAGGTATTTGTTATCTGGAATTACCCCAACGAAATAGATAAATTTGCTTTAACTTATCTGTTACAATACTGGGAAGACATTTGGTTTAGTGTTTCCGATGAAGCCATCGGCCTGTTCTTTCCTATGAAAAGTAGGATTATTATAATCACTCACTATGATGTAGTTTATTATTAATTTTCTACTTCGCTTGAAATAAGAAACAGCTTATAAACTATGATTTTTGTTTATTATGTTCCACAAAAAACAAAGTACTAATTCACAGTAAATGAATTCAAATTATATGCTTGTGGTTCGCCTAAAATTTAAGTTAAACTGTCAATAGTAGTAATTTTAATCTTTAAAACTTTTACCTCCAACGCAAAGGTCGAAATTTATTTCTAAACCTAAATCACTCATTCTTTTTAATGCTTTGGTATCAATATGCGGACCTCCAAGCATACTATTACCATTATGCATCTCCATTGTGACTTGAATATATCCACCAGCATCTCTTACAAGATGCTTTGTCCCTTCCCTATCGCTTTCTAAAAAGTCTAAAAGCTTTTTCAGTTTGTCTTCAAACTCATCTGGTTCAGGGTTAGGTTCGAAAAAAATTGTACTTTCTTCCCAAAATCCAGTTCCCTTTTTATCTCCTTTATTTCTTCCATCCGTAGAGTCGAGAAACGTCATTGTAGCAAGTTCTTCTAAGTTGAATTTAGCAGAGTCTGCCCTAAAAGATACGCAATTGTGAGCTTCGGTCCCGATGCTGATTATGTCATTCGTTACAATGTCGATATAAATGGCAAAGTAAAATCTTTCGTTAAATACAGGTAAATAAGCAATAATTAGTTCCCCTTTTTTCTCACGGTCAATTCGATCAATTTTTAGATTACCGTCAATATAAATAGGGATATGAATTTCAAGATATTGCTCCGTTACTCCGAGCGTCTTCTCTTTAAATTCTTTTTCTATTAATTCTATTACTTGCTGATCAGTCATATTGTTACAGCTAATGTTTGGACATTGCTAGAGGCCTGTATTTTCAATACCATACCCTTACCTGTCCATTCCTGAGACTCAAGTGAAACATTACCTTATTACTCTTACCGACCTTTACTTGATAAGGTGCTTCATTTCACGTTAACTCATGCGAACGCCGGTCCTCTCTTAATTTATCCTGAAGCTCCATAATCGCCTTTTTTTTATTTTGCCTGATCCGTTCAAGCCAAGTCTTGGGGCCTCCGTCGGGGTTATATCTGGAACCCCAATCTAGAAACTCTACCATGGCTGGCACCAGCTCAATGCCTTTTTCCGTGATCAGATACAGGAATTTGGACGCATTTTTGGGCGACGTTACTTTGGAAACAATCCCTTCTTCCAATAATAGGTTCAACTTCTCGGTAAGGACAGCTGAAGATATTTTCTCGTCCGAAGCCCGAAACTCCAGAAACGAATTCTTCCCGTTGAACATAATGTCCCTCAAGATCAGAAACATCCATTTATCACCAAAAATTTCAACCGAATAATTGATGGGACAAGTTGATCTTCTCTCGCTAGTTTTCATTCTATTTTCATTAAAAGTAGTTTATTTTTCAAACTACTTTAGCTAGATTTGTAGTTCGGAAAACAAACTGCTAATATAGCTAAAATTAACTATGGACTTTACAGGTAAGAACGTCATTATTACTGGTGGTACTACGGGTATTGGATTCGCCACGGCAAAAGCATTCATCGAATCAGGGGCCAACGTGTGGATCACTGGGAGAAATGCTGAAAATCTCCAAAAAGCGAGTAACCAAATACAAAGCCCAAAACTGACCACTGTCGTGTCGGACACTTCCCAACTTGCAGGTATTGCGGCGTTGGAACAAGCGTTCGCAAAGACCGGAAACAAGCTGGATGTTCTCTTTCTGAATGCAGGAATCGGAGTTTTTGAACCCATTATAGAAGTTACCGAAGCAAATTTTGACTCTCAGTTTAACACAAATGTGAAAGGGCATTTTTTCACATTGCAACAATTCATTCCTCACTTGGCGGATGGTGCGTCCGTACTATTCACTTCATCAACTGCTGCTACTGCTGCCAACCTCGGAACCAGCATCTATTCCGCAACGAAGGGAGCACTGAATAAAATTGCTCAAATCGCAGCTAATGAGCTGGCTGATAGAAAAATACGCGTTAACATCATCAGCCCGGGGCCCATTACCACACCAGGTCTGGCTACTGTCATCCCTTCGGAAGCACAAGGTATGCTGGCGGGTGCTACCGCCTTGCAAAGGCTTGGAGACCCCGATGAAATTGCTAAAACAGTCCTGTTCCTGGCATCTGATGCAGCCAGCTTTATCACCGGAGCTGAGATTGTAGCGGATGGTGGTTATCTTACTTATGCATTAAAATAAACTGACATGTATTTTTCATGTCAGTCGAAGAAAGTGATTGTATCTAAAAGGAGAAGGCAGATCCGATGGTCTGCCTTCTCCTTTTAACTATGATTGATTTAAGTCAGCTCAGATTACAAATCCCTTACAGATGGCTTTCGAATTGCAAATCCGAAAGAGCGGAGTTTCATATGTTTTACTGCCCAAATCAAAGTTCCCTCACTACCAACCACTATTCTGCGTCAAATTCGGATTTGCGTCCCGCTGAGACTGAGGCACGGGGTATATTTCAAATTTAGCATCGTAAGGTGGTAAGGTGCTATTAATGATCTGCTCGGGTTTAATGGCCGCCATTTCCTCTTTCAAAGTGCCCCAGCGACGAATGTCGTAAACGGTGGTTAACTCTCCGGTTAACTCCAGACGCCGCTCCCGACGAATGGCCTGTCGTAAATCAGCTACCGAGCTAGCCCGCACTGTCGAAGCTTTCGCCCTGGTTCGTACACGGTTCAGCAAGGGCAAGGCCTGAGCCGTCTGATTCGTTTCATTTAAAGCCTCGGCTAATAAGAGTAACACATCCGAAAATCGTAACTCGATCAAATCGGAGCTATACCCCTGAGCCGCTGCTCCCGAAGGCCGGGCTACGCGAGCCAGTTTTCCGTAGGCCAGTCCACATTCAAAATTACTTTGCAGAAAGATTTCTCCCGTTCGTTTCACGTAATAATGCCGCGTTGTGGGGTTATACACAATGCTGTCTCCCGGTTCAGCCCCGCCGTTTGCCACACCCTTGAATACATACCGATCTACGAGGGTGAAATCCCGACGCGTATCGGTGCGTTCGTAAAGGCGGTACAAATCGTAGGTTAATCCGTAACTCGTCTGTTCATCTCCATTCACTAACCCACGCGGGAAAAGATTAAAGGGAAAGATATTACCGTTTGGATTCGAAGAGTTAATGAAGTAGCCAAAGGATAACACCAGCTCTTTATTCCGTTCATTATCCAGCGAAAAGATCGATTCAAAATCATCCATAAGTCCAAAGTTATACTTGGCCTCATTAGCCGTTCCGACCACTTCCTGCAATTTGGCCGCCGCCCGCTGGTAGTATTCCGATTGATTTAAGGGCTGACCGGCCATCTGCATATATACTTTCCCTAACATGGCCTTCACCGTTCCTGCCGAAACCCGACCGAGATTTTCTCCCGTCCACTGATTGGGTAGATTCGCTTCGGCAAACGTTAAATCTTCAATAATAGCGGCATACACTTCTTCCACCGATGCCCGGGGAGCATAAATCAAGTCCCGATCATTCAGAGAAGTAATTTCACGCAAAATCAGAGGAACGCCGCCAAAATCCCGCACGAGATTGAAGTAAGCGTATCCACGCAGAAAACGAGCTTCGGCGATGTAAGGAGCTGCTGTCGAGTCCTGATCAACTGCCGACCGAGCGTTATCAATGACAATATTCGCCCGATAAATCACCCTATACATTCGCGTCCAGACGGCATCGAAAGCTCCCGCCGAAGGTAAGTGCCCGAACCGATAGTAAGGGTCAGCTCCGGGACCGAGGATGCCCCCCGTGGAATAGCGATGTCCTGATTCACTTAATAGAAAACGGCTCCAGACATCACTAAAATTCGGTGCCGACCAGATCTGGTACACCCCTAACGTTGCCTTATTTAATCCGTCTTCATTACTGAAAACCTGTTCTTTAGAAATGGACGAGAACGGTTCTTCATCCAGGGCATTTCGACAGGAAGAAAGTCCGATTAGTAAGGTAAATCCTAAAAGCAGTCTATTTTTCATGGATTGGCTCATTAAAAGTTGCAGGAAAGACCAAACGTATACGAACGCTGGGCCGGATAAGCTCCGTAGTCAATTCCCTGCTGTAATAAGGACTGATTGAATGAACTTACTTCAGGATCGAATCCTGTATAGTTGGTAATGGTCAACAAGTTGGTTCCCGTTACAAAAAGGCGGAGGTTTTTAACGGGTCCCAACGTAGGAAAACCGTAGGAAAGCGTCAGCATTTTCAATCGGGCGAAGCTACCATCTTCCAGCATGACCGAGTTAATATCGCTCGATCCAATGCCTCGTTGGGTACTTGGGTAACGAGGGTTGTTATGAGGATTGGAAGGGGTCCAGCGGTTAGTATACCAATCCTGAGTCTGGTTGAAAATAACTCCCGCGTAATCTACCAGCCCATTATTGAGGTAAAAACGAGTGAGATTTAGTACGTCATTCCCCACGGACCCGGTGAAAAACGCGGTTAATCCGAAGTTTTTCCAGGTAAAGTCAGTGTTCCAGCCAAATGTAAAATCAGGATTAGATTTGCCCAGAACCTGCCGGTCATCAGCCGTAATTTTTCCGTCTCCGTTCAAATCCTGATACTTCCAGGTTCCCGGAATCTGATCGCTTAAGATTCCATAAGGATAATTGGGCGTTCCTTCTGAATCAAAATCGCCGGGCTGGGCCAGACCCACAATTCGGTTTCCAAAAAACAAGCCCACTTCCCGACCCGGAATCAGAATACCCGAGGTTCCGCCCAGCAGGTTTCCACTGATGTTCACGTAATCTGGCGTGGTTCGTTCGCCCAGATCCAGCAGCGTCGTTACGTTATGGGAAACGTTCAGTCGAGTCGATAGAGTCAAGCTTTTCTTTTGAATAATAGTTGCCTGAATGCTAACCTCTACACCCCGGTTTCGCATGGAACCGTAATTATCCAGAATAGAACTTACACCCGATTGTGAAGGCAGGGTACGGGGTTGTAATAATCCCAGTGTTCGTTTTTCGTAATAGTCAACGCTGAAATTCAGTCGCTCATTAGCTGAACTAAAGTCAATCCCCGCGTTTAACTGTCGCGTCCGTTCCCAGGAAAGATTCGGGTTACCAATGGTTGTGGAATACAAACTGGTCGCAATGTTACCTTCCTGCCCCATCTGGTAAAACCCGCTGTAGAACTGCGTTAGTGAAGAATACGCCCCAATAGCCTGGCTACCCGTTTCCCCGAACGAACCCCGAAGTTTGGCGTTCGAAACAAAGCGAACGTTTTTCATGAAGTTCTCTTCATTGAGATTCCAGGCCACCCCTACCGAAGGAAAAAATCCATACTTTTTGTTAGCTGCAAAGGGCGAAGCTCCATCCAGACGTAACGAAGTATTCAGCACATACTTACCGTTGAACGTATAGTTAACCCGGGCGAAAGCCGATTGGATGGTTCGGTTTTCCTTGAATGATCCAATATTCTGATTCTGAGCACTGCTAATGTTATCTACCCCGAACTCAGGAATTGCGTAACCCGTAGAATTGGTGTTGAGTAACTCCACAATCTGCTGGTTATATTCTACCCCAAGCGTTGTGTTGAGGTAATGTTTATTAGCAAAATTGTTTTCATACAGGAAATAGGAATTCAGGTTATAGCTATACGTATTCGCCAGGGTATTGCTGCCGCTCCCGTTCGAGGCATATCCCTCCGCCGTGGTGGGGGGCAGAAAAACTTTCCGACGCGTCAGGTTCTGATTTGTACCTACGCTTACCACCAATTGCAGCCCTTTCACAATTTTGAACCAGTTTTCCAGGTTCAGAATGGAGTAATCATTGAGCGAAACATCCGTTTTGGACATCAACTCATTGTAAGGATTGGCGAAGTAATAACCCGAATAATTGGGAATTCCGGCACTGTTGAAGCCCAGGTAATCTAGACCAAGCGTCGGTGGTGCTTTCAATCCATCCAGTAACCCACCCGAACTCGGCCAGGCTTTAGAAGACGTAATGGCCCGGTTGGATTGCTGACGGACCAGCGAAAGCTGAGCTTTCACGGTGTACCAATCGGTAATATCGCTGTTAATATTAGCCCGAAAACTACCCCGATTGTTATTGGAATTAATGATCGTTCCGCGTTCGTGGAGGTAATTGGTGGAAAGGTAAAAGGATGTTTTAGGTCCTCCACCCGAAACGCCTACCGTAATATCCTGCCGAAAACTAGGCTGGGTAATCGCCTTTACCCAATCGGTGCTGGGCATAGTAGCGTTGATGTCCGTGAAAGCCGGAGGTCGGTTCGTCAAGGCGTAAGATTCGTTAATGACTTCCGCATACTGCCGACTGTTCATCATCTGAATCGGATTGGCGATTTGTCCAAACGACGTTCGATTGACTAATTCTACCCGTCCTTCGCCCCGCTTGCCACTTTTGGTTGTAATCAGAATCACCCCGTTAGCCCCCCGTGAACCATAAATCGCCGTCGCCGAAGCATCTTTCAATACTTCCATGCTTTCAATATCGTTCGGGTTAATGCCGTACAACCCGTTCTGAGCGTAAGCTCCCGTAAAATTGGCGGAAGCTTCGCGGTAAGGCGGCATTGGAAATCCATCGACGACATAAAGCGGCTCATTATTACCGCTCAGGGAGTTATTACCCCGAATCCGAACGACGGTAGAAGCACCCGGTTCCCCCGACGATTCCGTTACCTGCACGCCCGTCGTCCGTCCCTGCAAGGCCTGATCAATGGTATTAACCACCGCCGTTTTTATCTCCGTTGCAGATACCCGGGAAGTGGCACTGGCAAGATCCCGTTTGTTTTGCGTACCGTACCCTACCACCACGACTTCTTTCAACGCTTTTACATCCGGCCTCATCGAAACATTAATCGTACTTAGATTCCGAACGGGCTGTTCCTGGGCTTGATACCCGGTAAAACTGAAGACTAAAATGGATTGAGCGTTCGGCACTTTAATCTGATACGTTCCATCAACCGCCGTAATGGTCTGAATCTTCGTGTTTTTTACGGTAATTCCAACACCGGGTAAGCCTCCCGCTTTTTCATCCGAAACTTTTCCTCTGACGACTTTCCCACCCGGTAGGCTATCCGTAGCAGCATTTTGAAGCGGTGGTGGTGTAGACAATGAATCTGCTTTGGCCGGTGTTTGAGTAGGTTTGGGAACCGTATCCTGCTTGACCGCCGGGATGGGTACCGAATCTTGCTGAAGTACACTCCTTCGGGGAGCGGTAGTGTCCGGTTTCGCGGCTGGTCTGACGGGAGGCCGATTAACGGAGTCAGGCTTGCTCATGGGAACCGACGTTGTATCGGGCTTTGTTTTAGGTTTGACTAGCGTGTCTGGTTTTACCGCAGGTCGGGTCGGAACCGGAATGGTATCTGACGTAATAATCGGAACGGAAGTAGTATCAACCCTAGGTCTGCTAAGGGTGTCTGGCGGTGTCTGCTGAGCCTGGCTTTCCGTATAACTCATCACACAAAAGGCCAGTATACTCATTCGTTTACAGTAATAACTCACTCCGGTAGCGTGCAGAGTAAGCCATAAAGGTTGACGCTTTTTCATACGTTAATAATAGAGACTGAATATTCCCTGATCCTTTTATTAAGCGAACCTGTTGTGGTCTGTATACTGACACAACGGCATTATTTCAGTCTTTATAAAAGGCTGATGTGTACTTGTTCAAAGAGAATTGAATTCGGTGTAGGGCTTTGATTAATATTCAGAAATTCTAAATATTATCGTTACTCGAAAGAAAATGATACTAGTACTTAGACAGATTTTTAAAGGCTTATTTCATCTTAAAAAAATTATTCCAGTTACGTATTAATAGATTTATTTCGATTTAATAAAAAGTTTTATTATTGTATATTTTCAATAAAATTACCATTTAACTATCTGTCATACAGTACATTGTATCTATATATACAATGATTTAATTTCAAAAATCCATTTATAGCTTATTTTACTATCGCGTTTATTTAGCTTAACTAATCTTGTATTAAAAAGTGCAATACATGGAAATTGACTAGAAATGAGATTTTTCTTTCTTATTTCAATCCCTAACAATTTCTGGAGCGAGATTCTACTCCATTCCTACTCTACCTGCCATTACACGTTATATAATCTCCTGATAAAATAAAAAAAGAGGAAGCGATTTGTATCGCTTCCTCTGCTATTGAGATTAAGTAGGTATCTTCTGATTCTTCTATACTTATCAATTCACTTACCTCCGATTACGTAAGGCCACGGCTACACGTTGCTGAACGCCAGTCTGGTGGTGCATAATTTTAGAAGCCGTTGAGCGGGCAATTTTGCGTTCACGAATAAACACGTGTACAGCAGCTAGAATACTTAATGCAATCATGATCGACGCCGCCATTCTGATTGGGGTTACTTTTTCATTCGTAGTGGATTGATGAAATACTGCGTAAATGAGCAATCCCAGGATGGCAATACAGACGAAGATCATACAATTTGACGGTTAGTGTTTTGGTATTTTCAAAGTTAAACAGATTTCCGACAATCCAAAGATATAATTCAATTTATTGTTAGTTAAATACATATTAATTAACAGTTATTAATTTGTAATCGGCTTTCGTCGCAACAACGGGCTTAGTTTGCCCATACTTTGGTACATTTAAGCTCCCTTATCTACTAATAACCTGAGCAATTTTCAATGAGGCTTCGTTTTTCACTCTTCGCTCTAATCCTGTTTGTTTATACTGTCGGGTATGCTCAAGTACCCAAACCGCTCCCTCCGGGGGAAATTCTTCTCAATCTCAAAAAACTCAATGTACTGGGGTCTGTGCTCTACGTAGCCGCTCACCCAGACGACGAGAACACCATTATGCTGTCCTGGCTGGCTAAAGAACGGCTGGCCCGAACGGGTTACCTGTCGCTCACTCGCGGCGATGGGGGCCAAAACCTGATTGGCAGCGAACAGGCCGACTTAATGGGTTTGATTCGTACGTATGAGTTATTGGGAGCCCGTGCTATTGATGGTCCTGAGCAATACTTCAGTCGGGCCAACGACTTTGGTTTTTCCAAGAATACCGAAGAAACATTGGACGTCTGGGGAAAGAATACCGTGCTGGCCGACATCGTCTGGCGAATTCGTAACTTCCGTCCCGATGTCATGATCTGCCGCTTCCCCCCCGATCCGAGAGCAGGCCATGGGAATCACTCGGCTTCGGCTTATCTGGCCGAGGAAGCCTTCAAAATGGCAGGTGATCCTACCCAATTCCCCGAACAACTCAAGTTTGTAAAGCCCTGGCAGCCGAAACGGATCCTATGGAATACGTTTGCGTTCGGTATAAACCCGGCCCAGCGACCCAGCGAAGGTAGTTGGATTTCGGTTGAAATTGGTGGGTATAATCCATTGCTGGGTATCTCTTATCCCGAACTGGCGGCAGAAAGTCGTTCCCAACATAAATCCCAGGGATTCGGCGTTGCCAAATCGCGTGGACTGAAAATTGAGTACCTCGTTCATAAAAACGGAGATAAAGCAACGAAAGATCTGTTTGAAGGGGTGGAGACAAGCTGGAAACGCGTGAAGGGCGGCGAAGCTGTGCAACGCGTTATTACCCAGGCAATGCAGGAATTCAAGCCCGAACAGCCTTCGGCTATTGTCCCCCTGCTGGTTCAGGTCTATCAATTGGTTAATAAGCTAGATGATGCCTACTGGAAAGAGCAAAAGAAGAAAGAGTTATCACAGCTCATCGTGGCTTGTGCCGGACTTTACTACGAAAGTAATCCTTCGAAATTTGCTGTAGCCGGAGGAGAAGGCATTACCCTCACCACAACGATTATCAAACGCTCAGACATACCCGTCACTTTAAAATCGGTGCGTTTCAAAGGTTTTCAGAAAGATACAACGCTTCATCTTTCGCTGCCTGATAATGAGTTACAACGCTTCAGTAATAGCTTTACCATTCCTCTCAATCAGCCCATTACACAGCCGTATTGGCTACTACAGCCCAAAATGAGCAAAGGTATGTATCGGGTGGATGAATTAGCCATCAATGGCTTACCCGAAAAACCTGCTGATTTCCAGACGGAGTTTTCGGTGGACATTAATGGTCTTCCCCTGACGCTTCAGGTTCCTGTTACCTACAAATACACCGACGCCGTTCGCGGTGAGTTATACCGTCCCTTTGAGGTTCGTCCGGTCATTACGGCAACCCCTTCTGATAAAGTGCTGGTTTTCCCGGACGGTCAGCCCAAAAGTTATAGTGTGATGCTGAAGGCTTCCAAGGCGAATGTATCGGGTCAGGTTAGTCTGGAGTTACCGAAAGGATGGAGGTCTGAACCGACTCAGATTCCCGTTGATTTTACTACCAAGTTTCAGGAACAGACGGTTACCTTCCAGCTAATTCCTCCGAAAGAAGCTTCAGACGCTAGCGTAAAAGTGGTCGTGAAAACAAAGGATGAAGTTTCTTCGCGGGGGCTTTACGAAATTGGCTATGAGCACATTCCTCCGCTGGCGGTTTTTCCCGCCGCCGAAACCAAACTGGTGCGGTTAGCCATTCAGAATAAGGCTAAAACCATTGGGTATATTCCCGGAGCAGGTGATGAAATTCCGGCAGCTTTACGTCAGATGGGCTGTTCCGTAACCCTCCTAGGTGAAAAAGAATTAACCGGATCATTAGCAGCATACGACGCCATTGTGGTGGGGGTTCGGGCCTACAACGTGAACCCTCGCATGAACTATTACCAGCCGCGTTTGATGGAATACGTAAAGAATGGCGGTACCATGATCGTTCAGTATCAGGTTAACTCAGGCATTCAGCCCCTGGAAAAAGGCATGGGCCCCTATTCTTTCCATTTATCCAGAGATCGGGTAACGGTAGAAGAAGCGGAGATGCGTTTGCTTCAACCCAACCATCCGATTGTCAATACACCTAATAAAATAACTGATGCCGACTTTAAAGGCTGGGTTCAGGAACGTGGCTTGTACTTCGCCGATCAGTGGGCTCCAGAGTATCAAACCATTTTCAGTAGTAACGATCCCAATGAACAGCCTCTGAACGGTGGGATGCTGGCCACACAGTATGGCAAAGGCTGGTATGTTTTTACAGGTTATGCTTTTTTCCGGCAGTTACCCGCCGGTGTTCCCGGGGCGTACCGATTGTTTGCTAACCTGATTTCTTTAGGGAAGTAATCCTTGTAGATAGATCAGATCCCCGTTAATGAAAAAGACGTGACCGAACAGTCACGTCTTTTTTGATTATACACGAGCCATTGAACTACTGCTGCACCAGTGTTAATACGGGCACTTCGGAATGGTTAACCACCTTTTCGGCAATGCTGCCATGAAACCAGTGACTCAGTCCCGTGCGGCCATGCGTGTACAAAGCGATTAAATCGGCATTGATTTCTTCGGCATAACGGATAATTCCGGCTTCTTCACTTACGGCGTCAATAATCGCGTAGGAATACGATTCCAATTTCAAATCAACGGCCAGCTCGGTCATGTCTTCTTCGAGGTCATCAAAACTACGATCCAGGTAACCCGTATTTACCGTCAGGAAGTGTGGATGGGCTTTTCGAACATCTGCAAAGGCAAAGAAAGCATGCAAGGCTTTGGTATTCGTAAAATCCGTTGGAAACAGTACTTTCTGATAGGCAATCGGTTCAGCATTCTTGATAATCAAAACCGGGCATTTGGCATACCTTACTACCCGCTCGGCATTGGAACCTGTGGTTTTCTCCTTCCAGCCCGTAGCTCCTTCCGAGGCCATTACAATCAAATCGGCTTTACTGGAAGCAATGGTTTCACCGATAGTGCTCATTTGCCGGTTCACAATGGCTGATATGGGAACCTGATGATACTTGGGCTGGTCTAACAAGCAACGCATTCGGTTTTCGATAGATTCTACGCGTTCCTCAAAGGCATCATCCATGTCCTGATCCCAGCTTCCTTCAGCATGAGCGTCCATTAATATAGGTTCGGGGTATTTCACAACTCCCAACAATAAAATGGAAGCCTGAGCGGGAATAGCCAGTTCAACAGCCCGATCAAGGGCTTTCAGGGAAAGGGGACTAAAATCAGTAGGAACCAATATCGTTTTCATTTCATCAGGCGTTTATATCTACTTCAAAACAACAAGATCAGCCTGATTATGCGAATGCGATTTACTACCTTCGGCAGGTAATAAATGTCATTTTTTAGTTGATGTTTTTTGTAGATTATACACCTACCAAAGCCTTACCGCTGGCACTGGCAGCAAATCAGTCAGCAGCGTACTTAACCCCACTAACTCCCCTTCCGCTACCAGCTTTTCTGCTGGTAGCAACCACCTCAGGACCAAGAAAGTAAGTAGATTTAAAAGTGATGCTGCATTATCGTCTTTGGCCCGTAGAACTTAAAACATCTAGCATTTAGGGCCATTCCCTAATACATGACGATCAGAATATGAAGTGCCCCCCAAAAGTTTTTGTCCAACTTTTGGGGGGCACTTCATTAATAGTGATACCCTTATGTAATCTATTAAGCCTAGCAGACGTTTAAATTGTATTTTGCTAAAATTACTACTGCTTTTCTCTAAAAGAGGAACTGTGATATTTTCTAAAGAAAAAAAACATACTTGTTCCCCAGATAACACCTCCTAGAATAGAACACCAAAATCCTATAGATAATGGGTTCCAATTACCGGATGGAGTTAGGAACATCATTGCCATGGAAAACAGTACGGATCCGGTAATGATTCTAGTAATTATTGTTTGCCGATTCATACACGTGTAATTTATCTAAAGCAACTAGTTAATAACTTAGAGACAATACCAGATATTACTCCACCCGCAAATCCCACTACATTTCCAGCTATAGTTCAAGTAACGAATCTAACAACTACCTCTGCTAACACGCTTCTGGTGTTTACGCTATATCCACTACTAGGTGAAGCTTTTCTGACAGCATTTAAAATCAATTTTTGTTTTCATCGTACATAGTCGCACAAACGCGGCCCACCCGATTATTTACACCGAAATATACAGTTGAGTGAGTATTATTTAAATTATTCTATTCGTAATAAAGGTAGAATGATTTCTAAAATGTTTCCCTTCCTAATAGTTAAACATAAGGAATACAATAGGGACACATACAATGCTGGCAGCGGATCAGCCAGAGTATCTAGCATCACTAACCCGCCTACCGCTACCAGCTTTTATGCTGGTAGCAACCACCTTAGGACCAAGAAAGTAAGCAGATATCAAAGTATTGCTGCCAGCAAATTCACAGGGTTACCATGAAAAGACCCCGGCCTTGGCCGGGGTCTTTTTACTATTCATACGTCAAGTACAATTAAGCTCCTACGCCACGACGGATGATATTCAGAGCCCCACCAGCCTTAAACCACTCGATTTGAGCCGCGTTATAAGTGTGATTCACTGGGAATGTCTCCGTAGAACCATCGGCGTGATTCAGCACGATTGTTAATTGCTTGTCGGGAGCAAATTCCGTCAATCCTACGATGTCGATGGTGTCGTCTTCAAGGATTTTATCATAATCGGCAGGATCTGCGAAAGTCAGGGCTAACATGCCTTGTTTCTTCAGGTTAGTTTCATGGATACGGGCGAAAGATTTCACCAGAATCGCACGAACGCCTAAGTGACGAGGCTCCATGGCCGCGTGCTCGCGGGAAGAACCTTCACCGTAGTTCTCATCTCCTACCACGATCGATCCAATACCGGCTGCTTTGTACCCACGCTGAACACCGGGAACCGTTCCTACTTCGCCCGTGAGCTGGCTCTTCACTTCGTTCGCCTTATCGTTGAAGAAGTTGGTAGCACCAATCAAGAGGTTGTTGGAAATATTATCCAGGTGACCACGGAATTTCAACCAGGGACCCGCCATGGAGATATGATCCGTTGTACATTTCCCTTTAGCTTTGATTAACAGCTTCAGGCCCGTAATGTCCGTTCCTTCCCAAGGCGTGAAAGGCTCCAGTAATTGCAGACGATCTGAAGTAGGAGAAACAATAACCTGAACCGTAGATCCATCTTCAGCCGGAGCCTGGTAACCTGCGTCTTCTACCGCAAAACCACGGGGAGGTAATTGTAGTCCCTGCGGTTCATCGAATTTCACTGCCTGGCCTTCCTCGTTTACTAACGTATCCGTCATGGGATTAAACGTAAGGTCACCTGCGATGGCGAAGGCCGTTACGATCTCTGGAGAGGCTACGAAAGCGTGCGTGTTGGGGTTACCATCATTACGTGATTTGAAGTTCCGATTAAACGACGTAATGATCGAATTTTTTCTGGTAGGGTCCTGCGTGTGACGAGCCCACTGACCGATACAAGGTCCGCAGGCATTGGCCATTACTACAGCACCCATCGTGTCAAAAATGCTGATGAAGCCGTCCCGTTCGATGGTAAAACGAACTAGTTCTGAACCGGGAGTAATCGTATATTCAGCTTTTGCCTTCAGCTTCTTGTCAACTGCCTGTTGAGCCACGCTAGCCGCACGGCTGATGTCTTCGTAAGACGAGTTGGTACAGGAACCGATCAAACCTACTTCTAATTCAGCAGGCCAGTTGTTTTCTTTCACTGCCTGAGCAAATTTAGAAAGGGGCCAAGCTAAATCCGGCGTGAATGGACCGTTGATGTGTGGTTCCAGCGTATCCAGATTCAGTTCCAGTAGCTGATCATAGTATTTTGCAGGATCAGCGTATACTTCATCATCCGAACGGAGGTATTCAGCCACGTCGTCAGCCAGTTCAGCTACGTCCGCCCGGCTGGTACCTCTCAGGTATTCCGACATTTTAGGGTCATAAGCGAAGATGGAAGTCGTTGCTCCGATTTCAGCACCCATGTTACAAATCGTTGCTTTACCCGTAGCGGAAAGGCTTTCTGCCCCTTCACCGAAGTATTCAACGATGGCACCCGTACCCCCTTTTACTGTTAACTGACCCGCTACCCAGAGGATCACGTCCTTAGCAGAGGCCCAGCCACTCAGCTTACCTGTCAGTTTTACCCCAATCAATTTAGGTTGTTTCAATTCCCAGGCCAAACCTGCCATTACGTCACAGGCATCTGCACCACCTACCCCAATCGCAACCATACCCAGACCACCAGCATTTGGAGTGTGAGAATCCGTCCCGATCATCATACCACCCGGGAATGCGTAGTTTTCCAAAACTACCTGGTGAATAATACCAGCTCCGGGTTTCCAGAAACCTACTCCATATTTATTTGATACCGAAGAAAGGAAATCAAATACTTCCTTCGATTGTTGCACTGCATTTGAAAGGTCTTCTTTTGCTCCTACTTTTGCCTGAATCAGGTGGTCACAATGCACCGTTGAAGGAACCGCAACCTGAGGACGTCCGGCTTGCATAAACTGCAATAAAGCCATCTGAGCCGTCGCATCCTGCATAGCTACGCGGTCAGGAGCGAAATCAACGTAGTCTTTGCCACGCAGATATTCTCTTTCCAGAGGATTTTCCCACAAGTGGGTATATAAAATTTTCTCTGAAAGAGTTAGCGGACGACCTAGTACTTGCCGAGCGGCGGCCACTCGTTCTGGCATCCGGGCGTACACGGCCTTAATCATTTCAATATCAAAAGCCATCGTTTTATATAGTAAGCGTTAAAATAAATTAAGGAACAGTTTCAGCCCCAAAAATACGGGCCAAGCGGGGCTGATTCTTGGCTAATAGCTTAAAAATCGTGGTCAAATATTATACTTTTCACGATTTTCTTGCTATTAAAAACTCGTTCACTGGCATGAGTTTTATATATTTTCAACTATTATAACGGACAATAAGTTTATTATTCCTTAAGATCTAATTGCATCTGTTTAAAATTTTGTCCTTTACTTTGGCACACGCTTCCCATACACCTATAACCGAAACATATGGCTAAGAAGAACCTCGTCATCGTAGAGTCTCCGGCGAAGGCAAAGACCATTGAGGGTTACTTGGGGGCTGATTTTCAGGTAAAATCGAGCTTTGGACACGTCCGCGATTTACCTGATAAAGGCCTTGCAATTGACATCAAAAATGGCTTTTTACCGACGTACGAAGTCTCTCCCGAAAAAATAAAAGTGGTCAACGAACTGCGTCAACTGGCAAAATCTTCGCAAGAAGTTTGGCTGGCAACTGACGATGACCGCGAAGGAGAAGCCATTTCCTGGCACCTGAAAGAAACCTTAGGATTACCCGACACTACGAAGCGAATTGTGTTTCGGGAAATTACTAAAACTGCCATACAAAAAGCGATTCAAAGTCCCAGAATGATCAATATTGATCTGGTGAATGCCCAACAGGCTCGCCGGGTGCTAGACCGTCTGATTGGTTTTGAGTTATCGCCGGTTCTCTGGGAAAAAGTAAAGCGTGGCCTTTCAGCCGGTCGTGTACAATCGGTGGCGGTTCGCCTCGTTGTTGAGCGTGAGCGTAGCATCGATCAGTTCCAAACCAAGTCCAGCTTCAAAGTAACCGCCCAATTTTTACTCGAAGGCGGAAAAGTACTGAACGCGGAGTTACCCAAGAATTTCGAAACGGAAGATCAGGCCCGGGCATTTCTCGAAAAATGTAACGGAGCTACGTTCACCATTCGGAATATGGAAACCAAACCGGCTAAAAAATCGCCGGCTCCTCCGTTTACGACTTCTACTCTTCAGCAGGAAGCCAGCCGCAAGCTGGGTTATTCGGTGGCCTCAACCATGCAGATCGCCCAGAAACTGTACGAAGCAGGGAAAATCAGTTATATGCGTACGGATTCGACCAACCTGAGTGAGGAAGCTCTGGCGAAATCCAAAACCTCTATTACCGATCAATTTGGTGAAAAATACTCGCAACAGCGACGCTACAAAACCAAAAACGACTCGGCCCAGGAAGCTCACGAAGCCATCCGTCCGACTGATTTTTCAGTTCCATCTGCTGGCGAAACCCGTCAGGAACAACGTCTTTATGAATTAATCTGGAAACGGGGAATCGCCTCACAAATGGCCGATGCCCAACTAGAGCGTACCACTGCAACTATTGGCATTTCTACTACTTCAGAAGAATTAGTCGCTCAGGGCGAGGTCATTAAATTTGACGGTTTCCTAAAGGTTTATCTAGAGTCGAAGGATGATGAGGATGAAGAAAGCAAAGGAATGCTTCCTCCTTTAACCATCGGTCAAATGCTGAATCTGGATACGCTGAAAGCCACCGAACGCTTTACGCGGCCACCGGCTCGGTTCACGGAAGCAAGTTTGGTGAAGGAACTGGAGGAACGCGGCATTGGTCGTCCTTCTACCTACGCTCCGACCATTTCCACGATTATCAAACGCGAATACGTCGTTAAGGAAGATCGTCCCGGTAAGGAGCGTAATTTTCAGGAGCTGACGCTAAAAGACCAGAAGATTACCGTCAAGACCAATAAAGAAAATTACGGCACGGAAAAAGCCAAGTTATTCCCAACGACCATCGGTATGATTGTGAATGACTTTCTGGTGGATAATTTCGATAATGTCGTTGACTTTAAATTCACGGCAGAGGTTGAAGAAGAATTTGACAAGATTGCCGACGGCCAGATTCAGTGGCAAAGCATGATTGACAACTTCTATAAATCTTTCCATCAAACCATTGAGCAAAGTTCAAGTGCTGAACGCAGTTCCGTAAAATCGGCCCGTGAGTTAGGCGTTGACCCTAAATCTGGAAAAACCGTCTCAGTTCGGCTGGGTAAATACGGTCCTTTTGCTCAGTTGGGCGATTCCAAAGAAGATCAGAAACCTCAATACGCTCCTCTTCCCAAGGATAAGTTACTCGAAAGTATTACCCTGGAAGAAGCCATCGAGTTATTCAAGTTACCTCGCGTAGTGGGTGAATTGGAAGGGAAAGAGCTACTTGTTAACATTGGGAAACTTGGTCCTTACATCAAATTTGATGAGAAGTACTATAACCTCAGCGAAGGCGATGATCCTTATACCATTGACGAAGAACGAGCCATCGCAGTCATTCAGGAACGCCGGGCGGCGGAAGCTTCCGATGCCATTGGTGAATTTGAGGGTCAGCCCGTTACCAAAGGCAAAGGTCGTTTTGGTCCTTACGTAAAGCACAGTGGTAAATTCTATTCACTCACCCGTGGCATCAGTTTGGAGACCGTAACGCTGGAAGAAGCCATTACAATTATCCAGAATAAGCGAACGGCGGAAGCGAATAAGGTTATTAAGGAATTCCCTGAAAACGCAACGGTGAAGGTACTGAATGGTCAGTATGGCCCTTACATTCAGATTGGAAAACGGAACGTTAAAATTCCAAAAGGTACTGACCCGGCTACGTTAACCCTTGAGCAATGCCTGGAATTGGGTGGCGAAACCGCCGCTCCGGCAGCCGAGAAAAAGCCTACTACGCGTAAGAAGGTGTCTACGGCTAAGAAGTAACTTTATGATTTACCATTCCTGCTGCCAGCTCCTATGTGCTGGCAGCAGTGGTTATAAGCAATAAGCTCTGATCCTATGAAGAAGCTGGTCGTTTTAAGTGGTGCCGGAATTTCAGCGGAAAGCGGTATCAAAACCTTCCGGGATTCGGACGGACTTTGGGAAAATTACCGGATTGAAGACGTCGCCACACCAGAGGCCTGGCTTCGAAATCCTGAACTTGTACTGGATTTTTATAACCAGCGAAGAAAACAGGCCCTCACGGCAGAGCCCAACGAAGCCCACCGGATTCTGGCGGATCTACAGGAACATTTTGACGTACAAATCATTACCCAAAACGTTGATAACCTGCATGAACGAGCGGGTAGTAAAAAGGTGTTGCATCTGCACGGAGAGCTTTTCAAAGTTCGGTCCACCCACAATCCTGAGTTAATTTATGAGCTGGATGGTTGGGAACTGAAGACGGGAGATTTGTGCGAAGCAGGCAGTCAGTTACGTCCGCACATTGTCTGGTTTGGGGAGGAGGTTCCAGCGATGATGGAAGCGATTCCCATGTGCGAAGAAGCGGATGTATTTGTGGTCGTAGGAACCTCTCTGCAAGTGTACCCGGCGGCTGGTTTAGTGGATTATGTTTTCTCAAGTGTACCTGTTTTCGTAATTGATCCGCAATCACCAAAAGTTTCTCGCCGAAAAAACGTTACTTACATTCAGGAAACCGCAAGCTTAGGAATGCAGATGCTTAGAAGCCAATTAATCCAATAGCTTAACCTTTTACTTTTAACACTATTTAGGAAGTATCCCCTGGATTTTTCTGGATCTGAATGGGGTTCTATTGATCGAACATTTTATCAACACGAATACATATGCGTAAATGGTTCATTCCGGTAGCCATTCTGGCTGCTCACCTGGCAACGGCTCAATCTCAGGCCCCCGTTACGGAACCCGTACAACTGAAAGCTCCCGCCAACTGGTTTAATTTAGATTATGACGCGGATAAAGTTCGTGGAGTTAGTACGGAGAAAGCCTATGAGTTACTGAAAAAACGGAAGTCTAGCCCCGTGATTGTCGGAGTTATTGACTCGGGTATTGATGTCAATCATGAAGACTTAAAGTCTAAAATCTGGACCAATCCCAAGGAAGTTGCGGGGAACGGAAAAGATGACGATCATAACGGCTACGTGGATGATGTAAATGGCTGGAGCTTTTTGGGTAATAAAAACGGACAAAACATTGATAAGGAAAGTCTGGAATTAACCCGGGAATACGGAAAGTATAAAAAGCTATTTGGCGATAAAACCGAAGCCGACATTCCGGCTGACCAGAAGGAGGCTTTTACGTATTATCAGGAATTAAAAATTGCCTATAACGAAAAAGCTCAGGAATCACGGATGATGCTTCCGATGATCGACAACCTGCTGAAGACTTACAAAGATGCGAGTAACGTTCTGAAAGGCTATTTGAAGAAGGATAACTTTACGGCTGATGACATTGCCAAGATCGATAAATCAACGGTAGACAGTGCAGTGAAGAAAGCCATTGCGGCTTATGAACGCGGCTATCAGATGGGTTATAGCGAAAAAGATCTTCAGGAAGCGTATGACCATTACAAAACAGAAGCCGAGGTTCAGTTAAACCCCGATTTCAACGAACGGCAGACGATCATTGGCGATAACCCCGAAGATACCAAAGATCATAACTACGGTAATAACGACGTAATCGGACCTGACGCTCGCCACGGTACGCACGTAGCGGGTATCATTGGAGCCGACCGTTCCAATAACCTGGGTATGAAAGGGGTAGCTGATAACGTAAAAATCATGGTCGTGCGGGCGGTTCCTGATGGAGACGAACGTGACAAAGACGTAGCTAATGCCATTCGCTACGCCGTAGACAACGGTGCTCAGATTATCAATATGTCTTTCGGAAAAGCGTATTCTCCTCAAAAAGAGGCCGTTGATGAGGCGGTTAAGTATGCAGAATCGAAGAATGTTCTGTTAGTTCACGCAGCAGGTAACGAATCGCTGAATACAGACGTAGAGCCCAACTACCCCAACCGTAAGCTGAAAGCAGGCGGTGAACCAGCGAACTGGCTGGAAGTAGGTGCCATCAGCCACGAAGCTAATAAGGTAGCCAGCTTCTCGAACTACGGCAAAAAAGGCGTGGACCTCTTCTCTCCCGGTGTTGCGATTTACTCGACAGTCCCCGGTTCAAAATACGAAGAACTGGACGGTACCTCGATGGCCTCTCCCGTAGCAGCAGGCGTGGCAGCTTTAGTGAAATCTTATTTCCCTAAAATTTCGGCGGCTCAGTTAAAGCAATTATTGGTGGAATCAGCGACTAAATTTCCTACTCAACAGGTAAACTTACCCGGCGGTGAAGGTCAGGTACCTTTCGGAGATTTGTCTAACTCTGGTGGCGAAGTAAATGCCTATAACGCAGTCAAACTGGCTTTGGAATGGGAAAAAGCAGGTAAGATCAAGTAATCTTATTGTGTTAGCATAAAAGACTGCGGGCCTCACTAATTGGTGAGGCCCGCAGTCTTTTATGCGTGTTAATATATAGTAGTTGTGGGCTCACCTGTCATTCAGAGCGAAGCGAAGAACCTTACTGGACTGACTGGTGACTTCATTACTGGCAAATGATGTTTCTTAAGGATAACGCTGGTGCGAGATTCCATCTTGTTCCTAGCTTAATACTCTTAACCTTCCCAACAACCCCTAACTAACAACTAAAAACAAATTACTTCTTCAACCCATCCCAAACCGTGTTCACCGCCGTATTAAGAAGCATGATGTTCACCGATAAATCGCCAGAGAGTTTCATTTTCACTACGGCGGTTATGTTACCGTACACCATCCAGGCCATCAGTTTTGAAGAGATATCTTTGAGTTGGCCCGTATGGATTCCTCTTCTTAAAAACTCCCAAAGGGGTGTATAAAAGTTGAATACATCCTCCTTGGAATCTTTAGTCATGATGGGAGAATTGGCGTAATGCTCAATGAATAAAAATTGATCGGGATTAGTGACGTAATATTCATACAAGCCTAGAAAAACGCCTCGGAAACGATCTTTATACGGCTTCTGAGCATCATCCGACTCCGCAATGACCAGAGCAATTTTCTCCCGGTACATCGCAAAAAGTTCGTCGATGAGCTGTTCTTTACTCTCAAAATAATGGTAAATCGTTCCGGCGGCTACATTGGCGTGTTTTGCCACCATACTCATGGGCGTGGCATGAAATCCGTTTTTAGAAATCAGATCCAGCGTGGCTTCCAGAATCGCCGTTCGCTTGTCCTGCGGTCTTCCTGACTGTTTATTCATCATGTAAGCTTGAGTGTATAGGTCTACCCGGAGGATGAGGTTCTGTCAATCAGTAATTTAATCGGGCTACAATAATACCCGTCTGGTCTCGATGGCGAGCGAGATAATCCGCCAGTGGTTCCGAAGAAACAACCACTTTCTTTTGATCCGTCGAAGCATGTAATAAATGAATGCGTCCATTTCTCCGGTAAGCAAAACCTTCGTGAGACACATCCAGTCCAGCTTTAGCCGTAGTAATGCCAATGACATCACCCGTCTGCATTTTGGACTCAAGGACAGCGATCTTATTTTTCGGAATATAATAGTTGTTCACTGCATTTAACTCATTTTCAATTTTTTCTACGAGTTTAAATGCCTTTTCATCCGCCAACTGCACGTACAAATTGCGATGCTGGGTCATGAAATGAATGGGTTTATGATACGCTTCTCCGCCCCATTCTTCGGCCATCAACTTCGCTTCACCGTAGGTTTGGAGTTGTTGTAGAAACGAAGAAAAATAGTGTAACCGACTTCCGTACCCATTCACCTGCCCCTGGTAATACCGATAGTGGGCCAGGTTTTTCTGGAACTGTTCTGTAGTTAGACTATCCGTTTGAACCGAACGCGTGAAAGCCAGCACGTTTTCTACGAAAGTAGTGCAATCCAGTTCATGAAGATTGATAACCAGCTTCTCCTCTCCCGGCTGTTCCAGCGTTCGAGCTACGTAAGGAGTATTCTGAAAACTCAGAGCGATGCGGCCAGCGGTTTCTCCTGCCGTTACTCCTTTAGGAATATGGAGTTTCTGGGTAATAAGTTCTTCATCTTTCGAAAAAGAATTCAACGTCAGCACCAGTAAGCCCAGGACAGCAGTTTTCCAGAATGTAATCATGTGATGATTTAGATGTAAGCAGGTTCAAGAAGCCAGAAAGCTTTCTGAAAGTTCCGTTCTTAAAGAACTTACGACGGAAGTTTTGGTTTCAGATTTTCTTCATCGCTAATTCTCAGCGATAACAAACCCGCTATCATCAGTAAAACGCCGCCCATAACGATTACCTGAATGGGTTGTAAACCCAGAAAACGGGCCAGAGCGGCTAAACCTAAACTGGCGACCACCTGTGGTAATACAATGAAAAAATTGAAGACTCCCATAAAGAACCCCATCCGATCGGCGGGTAAGCTTCCCGCCAGCATCGCGTAAGGAATGGAGAGAATACTCGTCCAGGCAATGCCAACGCCCGTCATAGACAGCAGAACCAGATTAGGGTCTTCTATAAAGTAAATCGAAATCAAGCCTAAGCCTCCTGCCGACAAACACAGCAGGTGCGTGACTTTTCGGCCCAGCTTACTCGCCATGTAGGGTAAGAATAAGGCAAATAAAGCCGCAACACCGTTATACATGGCCATTGCAATACCCACAAAATCAGCCCCTTCATTATAGAGTTTGGATTGGGTATCGGTTGTTCCGTATAGGTGCTGAGTAACCGCGTTCGTCATGAAAATCCACATGCAGAACAGGCCGAACCAGGTAAAAAACTGCACGGCTGCCAGTTGTTTCATCACCTTCGGCATTTCAAATAAACCCGAATACGCTTCTCTAAAAACGTCGGATAATCGAACGCGGGCGTGTTCCCGACGAAAGGCTTCCAAATCTTCCGGCGGATATTCTCTGGAAGTTAATACCGTATATAAAACGCAGACAAAAAAGACCGCCGCCCCGATGTAGTAAGACCATCGCACGGCATCCGGGATTTTGCCAACATCGGCGGTATTACTGACACCAAAGGCCGAGAGAATGGCTGGTAAAGCCGAGGCTATGACGGCTCCAACCCCAATAAAAAAGCTTTGCATGGCAAACCCCGCCGTGCGTTGTTCGGAAGGTAACAAGTCGCCCACAAAGGCCCGAAAGGGTTCCATAGAAATATTAATGGAGGCGTCCATGAGCCATAGCACGGTTCCTGCCATCCACAACTCCGAGGAATTGGGCATCAGAATCAGAGCAAGCGAAGCCAATACCGAACCCAGAAAGAAAAAAGGTCGCCGACGGCCCCAGGTCGTATGCCAGGTACGATCACTCAGGTAACCAATCACGGGTTGCACGAGCATTCCCGTGATTGGTGCCGCAATCCAGAGGATGGGAATTTCATCGGCATTCGCTCCCAGCGTGGAAAAAATACGGCTGGTATTGGCATTCTGCAACCCCAGGCCAAACTGTATGCCCATAAATCCAAAGCTCATGTTCCAGATTTGCCAGAACGATAATCGGGGTCGGTTCACAACGGAAGTATGGGTCATACCACAGGTTTTTATTGGGGGGTAATTTCGAAAACGAACACACCATTGGCCGGAATTTGTATTGAAATGCTTTCCGTAGCCCGGAATGATCCCTTTACTTTTTTCGCCAGCAGTAGGTCTTTGTATTGATAATTCCCTTCCGGGTTCAGCCCGACTAATATCCAGAAGTGTTGGGGAATGCGAACTTCCGCCGTCCGGGATTCTTCCCGATGGAAGTTGGTTACGAACAAGAGAATCTGATTTTCCGTGTAACGGAGGTAACTGTACATATGCACGTCATCATAACCCGGCGATTGCCCCCAGTTATTGACGTATTGTAAATCATAAAAATGACCCGTCTGAACGGCTTCCGATTTTTGACAGAGCTTATTAACGGCCGCGTAGAAATCATACAACTGCTTTTCCTCGGCGTTTAACTGACCTCCATCAAACTTGCCTTCGTTCATCAACTTTTGCCATTGAGGAACGGCCCACCAGTCAAAAATCGTCGTTCTGCCGTCTTTCGTCTGAAAGCCCTCCGCGTCCGCCGCGGGCTCGCCTACCTCCTGGCCGAAGAACAACATCAGTGGCCCCCGTCCCATCGTAGCACTTACCACCCAGGCCGGAATCGCGTAGTTGGGGTTTCGAGCAAAAAACTCACTGGCAATACGTTGTTCGTCGTGGTTTTCCAGAAACCGTAACATGTGCTGATCGATATCCCCCGATTCCTGTTGCCAGATTCTGGTAATATCCGCCACATTTCCCCGGCCTTCCATCAACGCTCTCAAGGTATCGTAAAGTCCTACTTTGTCGTAGAGGTAATCAAATTTTCCGTTGAAGATGTAGTTATGATACTGAGCCGGATTATAGATTTCGGCGATGAAATCAACGGTATATTTGGCCTTCACTTGCGGAATACACCAGCCCCAGAACTCCACCGGAACCATTTCGGCCATATCGCAACGGAAGCCATCGACGCCCTTGCTGGCCCAAAACAGCAGAATATCCCGCATCTTGAACCAGGTGTTGGGAATAGGATCAAAATGCGTAGCCCGGTTTTTCAGGTAATCCACGCCATAATTCAGCTTCGTGGTTTCATACCAGTGATTAATGTTCGGACGGGAAGAAAATACGTCATCACCCGTCGCTTTGGCGGGGTACTCATGGTAAGGCTGTACTGATTCGACGGGTACGTGTACGCCTTCGGGAATGATAAATTCCTCGCCGGGCAGGTAATAAAAATTGTTTTCGGGAGAAAAAGCTACGCCCGATAAATCGCCTTCGCCCAAATCCAGAACGCCCGTAGGTTTCACGTCAGAATGATACTGACGAGCAACGTGATTGGGCACGAAATCAATGATTAATTTCAGCTTCTGCTTATGAACCCGTTCGACCATTGCCTCAAATTCGGCCATGCGATGGGTTGGGTTCTCAGCTAAAAAAGGGTTTACGTCGTAATAATCTTTAATGGCATAAGGCGAACCAGCCCGACCCTTGATAACCGCTGGATGATCTTTCGGAATGCCCAGCTCTGAGAAATCCTCCATGGTAGCGTGTTCAATAACGCCCATAGTCCAGACGTGGGTAATGCCAAATTTCTTGAGGCTTTTTAAAGCCGTTTCGTTTACGTCACTAAAGGTTCCGGTGCCGTTTTCCTTCAGGGAGCCCCAGGGCTTTACCTGCTTATTTTTATTACCGAATAAACGAATGGTCAATTGGTAAATAAGTAACTTATGATTGGGTGAGGTGCTAGACATGTGGTTGTCAGGGAAGTTTAAAGGGTACTGGCAGGAAAAACTAACGCAAACTTCTGAACAGTCCGTGTTTTTCCGATTGATTCGTTAAGTATCGTAAAATTCATTAACAATGCAGAATCTACTGTGTTTTAAAATCCTGTAATTAAATGCGGCTTTAGACTTATATTTCGGTAGCATTCTTGAAAATATCAATCTTTAACACTGATTTTCGCCTTAAAAATATATTATATCTAATTAAATTAATATTTATTCACTAAAGAATTACCTTACGTATACCTTACATTTACCCCCAAGCTTAGCACTATCTTACATGCACCGACTTGCCCATCGATGGATCGTACTGACCTGCCTTCTCTTCTGCCTGGCTTATTTTGCAGAAGCTCAGGGACTTAAAGTAGATCATATTAACCCTACTAACTGGTTTGTGGGGATGAAAAATCAGCAGTTACAATTGCTGATGCACGGTCCTAATCTGAAAGGAACGAAGGTAAAGGTTAATTATCCCGGTGTCTTTGTCGAGCGGGTACAAACCGTTGATAATCCCAATTATATACTGGTTGATTTGACCATTGCTGCCGCTGCCAAACCCGGCACGGTTCAGTTACAATGCACTAAAATTTTTCCCCTTACCGAAAAAAGACAAAACGCAACGGTAATCAATGGCGGTCGGGAAATAACCATTACCATTCCTTACGAACTGAAAGCCCGAACCGCGAAACCGCAGACGGTAAGTTCCCAAGACTTTGTCTATCTTCTGCTCCCCGACCGCTTCGCAAACGGCGATCCGACGAATGATCGTTTTTCGGATATGGCAGATACGCAATCCGACCGCACTAGTCCTTTTCTGAGGCACGGCGGGGATTTACAGGGCATTACCAAACACCTCGATTACTTCAGGGACTTAGGCGTAACCACGCTTTGGCTCAATCCCGTTATTGAAAACGATCAGGCGTTAACGGATGAAGGCGGCACGAAGCGTTCCGCGTACCACGGCTATGCATTTACCGATCATTATAACGTGGACAAACGCCTGGGCGGGAATGAAGCTTACCTGAAACTAATTCAGTCCGCTCATGCCAAAGGCTTGAAAATCATGCAGGATGCGGTGTATAATCACGTTGGGAATCGGCACTGGATTGTTCGGGATTTACCCGCTAAAGACTGGCTTAATCAATGGCCCCAGTATCAGAATACGACGTACAAAGATCAGCCCGTTGTTGATCCCTATGCCTCTGAACAGGATCGAAAAATCAGTCAGGATGGCTGGTTTACCTCCTTCCTGCCCGACTGGAATCATAAAAATCCATTCGTTGCTAATTTTCTGATTCAGCATGCGTTGTGGACGGTTGAATATTTTGGCATTGACGCCTGGCGGGTGGATACCTATTTCTACAATAACCTGGAATTCATGAATACGCTCAACCAGCGTCTGCTGGACGAGCATCCCAATTTGTACATCTGTGGAGAAAGCTGGGTGAATAATGTGCCCAATCAGGCTTATTTTGCAAAAAATAAACTGAACGTTCCCTGGAAGAGTAATCTGCCCGGAGCCATTGATTTTCAGTTGTATTTTGCCACCAATGAATCCCTCAATCAGTCGAATAACCGTTGGTACGAGATTCTGGGGCAGGATATCCTCTATGACGACGCTTTTCGTAACCTTATCTTTCTGGATAACCACGATTTAGATCGGTATTTTTCGGTGATTGGGGAAGATTTGAACAAGTATAAAATGGGCATAACTTTTTTGCTCACCACGCGAGGCATCCCACAACTTTACTACGGCACCGAGATTCTTATGAAGAATTTCAAAAATCCATCTGACGCGGAAGTTCGTAAGGATTTTCCGGGGGGCTTTCCCAATGACCCCTCGAGTAAATTCACGGCTGAAGGTCGAACGTCAACTGAGAATGAAGCGTATTCCTTCGTTCGAACCCTTGCCCGTTACCGGCAGCAATCCACAGCCCTGCAAACCGGAAAATTGACTCACTTTTTGCCACAGGACGGAATCTATGCTTATTTTAGGCACGATTCTCAAGGGAAAGTAATGGTTTTACTGAACCCTACCAAAGATGCCAGAACCGTTCAAACGGATCGTTTCAGCGAACTGCTAAACGGGGTAACCTCTGCTAGAAATGTAATGACAGGAGCCTCGCTTCCTTCATTCAAACAAATACAATTATCACCCTGGTCTTCGCTGGTGCTGGAATTACACTAATCTGAAAACCAAAATTTTGACTACTTTGAAAGCTTGCCTTTTTGATCTGGACGGAGTGATTGTCGATACGGCCATTTACCATTACAAAGCCTGGAGACGCATGGCCAATGAACTGGGTTTTGATTTTACTGAACATCAAAACGAACAACTCAAAGGCGTTTCCCGCATGGAATCGCTGGAATTAATTTTGGGTTGGGGCGGCGTTACCTTATCGGACGAAGAAAAAAATAAATGGGCGACTCAAAAGAATGAATGGTATCTCGAATACATTCATCAAATGACTCCCGACGAAATATTACCCGGAGTGAAAGACTTTCTGGAATCACTTCGCAAGGCCGACATTGGCATTGGTTTGGGTTCGGCCAGTAAAAACGCCCGACTCATTCTGGAACAAATCGGTATGATTGACTCCTTCGACGTCATTATCGACGGTACGCACATCACCAAAAGCAAGCCTGATCCCGAAGTGTTCTTGCTGGGAGCCAAAGCTTTCAACCTGCCTCCTGCCGACTGTGTCGTCTTTGAAGACGCAGTAGCGGGCATTGAAGCGGCCCATCGCGGAGGCATGAAAGCCGTGGGGGTGGGTTCAGCGGAGGTACTTACCGAAGCCGATATTGTGATTTCGTCCTTTACGGAAACTAGTTTATCCAAACTCAGCGATGAACTATTAGGCTGGCAATAAGCTCGCCTCTCTTGCTAGATTGACTTTATGACCATTAAACATACAAAATCAGTCGCTTAAGGCTGATTTATGAAAAAACTCGGATGAAAAATTATCTAACACACGACGAATGGTGCATCATTGAAGAGGGCTTTCATCCCGAATACAATGAAATCACCGAATCCATCATGTCGCTTGGCAATGGGCGAATGGGCCAACGGGGTAATTTCGAAGAAGGATACTCGGGAAAAACGCTCCAGGGTAACTACGTTGCCGGCGTTTATTTTCCCGATAAAACTCGCGTAGGCTGGTGGAAAAACGGGTACCCTAATTACTTCGCCAAGGTAATCAATGCCGCCAACTGGCTCGGCGTTCAGATTGAACTGGAAGACGAAAAGCTGGATTTGGCGAACTGCCAGGTGCATCATTTTCAGCGAACCCTGAACATGAAAGAAGGCTGGCTCAGTCGTTCTTTTGTGGCCATGTTACCTTCCGGCAAACAGGTTGGGGTTACGGCAAAACGCTTCTGCTCGCTTACGTATGACGAGGGGGCCGTTATTCGCTACTGCATCAAGCCGCTTAACTTCGATGGAAAACTTACGATCATTCCTTACATCGACGGTACAATTGCCAACCGGGATTCGAATTATGATCAGAAATTCTGGCAGGAAATTCATCGCGAAACGGGTTTTGCGGAAGGGTATCTGCATTTAACCACGATTCCTAACCCTTATAACGTTCCTCAGTTTGAAGTCGTTACGGGTCAGAAATTTGATCTATACCGCGACGGAGCTCCTTTCCATTTCAAGGCATTACCCGTCAAGCAGGATCGTTACGTGAGTAGCCGCATTCAGTTAGACGTGATTGCTGGCGAAGAAATTGCCCTGGTAAAATACGCTTGTAACATCAGCGACCAGAATCATAGTCGCGAAGAGTTATTATCCGTAGCCAAGAATTACCTGCAGAAAATGTCTGATAAAGGGTATGAAGCTTTGCTGAAAGAGCAAATTCAGGCCTGGGATCAGAAATGGCAGCACATGGATATTGTGATTGAAGGCGATGTAGCAGCCCAGCAGGCCATCCGTTTCAATCTCTTCCAGTTAAGTCAGACGTATACGGGCGAAGACGACCGTTTAAACATCGGTCCGAAAGGCTTTACTGGCGAAAAATACGGCGGAGTAACCTATTGGGATACCGAAGCCTATTGCATTCCTTTTTATCTTTCTACGGCTGAGCCCAAAGTAGCTCGTAACTTGTTGATTTACCGTTGGAAGCAACTGGGCAAAGCAATTGAGAATGCCGAGAAACTTGGATTTAAGGACGGAGCTGCTCTTTACCCGATGGTTACCATGAATGGGGAAGAGTGCCATAACGAATGGGAAATTACGTTCGAGGAAATTCACCGGAACGGAGCCATCGCCTACGCTATCCACGATTACGTGCGTTACACGGGTGATCGGGCTTATCTGGGCGAGTATGGCTTTGAAGTCCTACTGGGCATTGCCCGTTTCTGGTCGCAACGCATTACCTGGTCGGAAGAGCGGCAGAAGTTTGTCATGCTGGGTGTTACGGGACCAAATGAATACGAAAACAACGTTAATAACAACTGGTACACGAACTACATCGCTTGCTGGTGTCTTCGGTATGTGCTGGAGGTAGCGGAAGAGTTGAAGTCAACCGATGGCGAACGTTACCAAGCCCTGGTTCAGCAACTTCACCTCGCCGAAGAAACAGAGTTCGCTCGTTTCCAGCAAATTATCGATCAAATGCATTACCCAGCCTCGGAAGAGTTGGGTATTTTCCTCCAGCAGGACAATTACCTGGACAAGGAAAACATTCTCGTCAGTGATTTACGTCCAGAAGATCGACCGCTGAACCAGAAATGGTCCTGGGACCGGATTTTGCGTTCGCCTTTCATTAAGCAGGCGGATGTCTTACAGGGGCTTTACTTTTTCGAGGAAGAATTTTCAGAAGAGGTGATTCGCCGGAATTACGATTATTACGAACCCCGCACCGTTCACGAATCATCGTTATCCCCCTGCGTTCACGGCATTCTGGCTTCGGGTTTAAACAGACCCGAGAAAGCGTACGAGATGTATCTCCGCACCAGCCGTCTCGATCTGGACGATTACAATAACGATACCGAAGACGGGCTGCACATTACCTCTATGGCCGGAACCTGGATGAGTATTGTGAAAGGTTTTGGTGGTCTACGGATCAAAGACGGGCAGTTGCATTTGTCGCCCACGTGTCCGCAGCAATGGCAGGGATATTCCTTCAACATTCGCTTCCGGGATAACTTACTGGATATTAAGGTAAGTGCCGATGGAGGAGTTACCGTTGAAAACCGTGAAGGCGACGCTCTAAACGTCTGGGTCAATGGCGAAGAACGGGCTATTGCGGCAGTTGAAAAGGCTTAATTGGTTCTTTTTCCCAGTAAATTCACTCCTATTAACGTCATAAGGAACGGCTCAGAGGTATCTTTGAGTCGTTCTTCTTTTTAATCCTATGCCCTACTCATTCGATCCTTTCCCCGTATTAACCACTGACCGATTAGTCTTACGACAGCTCACGCCTGCCGATACGGAAGATATGTTTTCGCTCCGGTCTAATCCTGAGTTGATGAAATACATTCCACGGCCCCTTGCTCAATCGAGCAACGATGCTCTTGTTCTGATTGAACAAATGAATCAGCGTACACAAGAGCAGAAATCCATCATTTGGGGAATTTCTCTTCGGGAGGACCCGGCTCTGCTTGGATTCATCGGATTCGTGAATCTGTATCCTGAGCATTTCAGGGCTGAAGTGGGCTATATGCTTCACGGCAATTTCCATCGAAAAGGCATCATTCGGGAAGCATTAAACCAAGTAATTCGATACGGATTTGAAACGATGCATCTACACACGATTGAGGCCATTACTGATCCTGAAAACATAGCCTCCGCCGCAGTGCTTACGCAATACGGATTTCAGCAGGAAGGTTATTTCCGGGAGAATCGTTTTTTCAATGGAAAATTCATTAGTCAAATTAACTGGACGTTATTCCGCTCTGCATTTCTCAAAACTACGAATCAGGAATGATAGTCATTCATCGGGATCAGCCGCTGCCCGTTCCTCACACGTCATACGAAGAAAAAGTCATTGGTTTTTGTGAACAATGGCTTGCCGGACAATCCACGTTTACCATTCATACGTCCGGTTCGACGGGTATTCCCAAAGCCATCGAATTAACGCGAAGCCAGATGCAAGCGTCGGCCCAACTGACCGCCGATACGTTTCAGCTTCAAAAAGGCGACCGGGCTTTGTGTTGCCTAAATGTGGAGTACATCGCCGGAATGATGATGTTGGTTCGTGCCCTCGAGATTGGTCTGGAATTGGAGGTAATCGAGCCTACGTCTGCGTTATCGCCGTATCTGAACGGCATTGATTTCGTGGCACTCGTTCCGCTTCAGCTACAGAAGCTGCTCGAAAATCCCGAACAGCATTTGCCCGCTTTGCAGAAAATGAAAGCGATTATTTTGGGTGGAGCCGCCGTATCATCAAGCTTACAGGAAAAACTGAACGCGTTATCCTCACCCGTATATGCGACCTATGGCATGACCGAGACGGTTTCGCACATTGCGGTTCAACGATTAAACGGACCAGAAAAAACGGATTATTTTCAGGCTCTCCCCGGCGTGGAATTAGGGCTGGACGAGCGGGGCTGTCTGCACATTACCGCAGCCGCATCCAATCACGAACGCATCCAAACGAACGACGTGGCGGAGATGCTGGGAGAAAGCCGTTTCCGAATTCTGGGCCGAGCCGATAATATTATTAACTCTGGGGGCGTCAAGATTCAACTGGAAGAAGTAGATCGTTTGCTGGAACCGATCATGCACGAACACTTTACAGGTAAGCGGTATTTTACCTGGGGATTTCCCAATGAGACACTAGGCCAGCAGTTAGCGTTAGTCATTGAAGGCGAAACCCAGGTTTCTGATCAGATCAATAGTTTTTTAGAACACCTGAAAAGCGTCTTGCCTACTTATAAAAATCCTCGCAGCATTCATTTTATTTCTCAGTTTATGCATACGCCCAGCAATAAAATTGATAAAAAAACCAGCGTCGCTCAACTGAACCGGAGTGTTTAAAGCCTTCGTTTCCATCATCTCGGACGAAGCGATGTTTAGCGTTACTAAGACTAACGGCCCTGACAAACGCATTTGCCAGTAATGAAGTCACCTGTCATTCCAGTAAGGTTCTTCGCTTCACCCTGAATGACAGATGGGGTATTGTGGCAGGCCTGTGCATCCACGCTAGTCCGGCTTTTCTTTTTACTAGTATCCACCTGTCCTCTCAAAGGAAGCGAGAGACCTTATTTAGGATAAATTTCCTGATGGAGAGTAGAAGGAAACGTAAGCAAGTTCCTTTGCTCTGGATGACAGAGGAGATGAGATCGTAATTGTTCAGCCACTGTTCGTTCGCGACTGAGAAAAGCGTCTGCGACGCTAAGCGTGGCAAAGGCGACTAACAACGGACGCCATTACCGCTGCCAGCAAAAAAGCTGGCAGCCCTCTATATTAACAATCCTTTAGTTTACCCTCTCAAACGAAGGGAGAAACCTTATACTTGCTTTGCTAAGTGTCCATGAAAAGCAAGTAAGTTCTTATAATGATTTAATAATAGATCGTTCGACCCTAAAACGTTGACTATCAATTAACCAGCTATCCATTAGAAACGATCAACTACTTGTATTTGATTCGGCTCTTATTAGCTAAAAGCACACCATAAAGGGTATAAACTGAAAACTATTCATTATTTTTCCCCTTTAGAAATGCGTTTATGGAAACTCCTTTACGATCCATCGAGATTAATTACCAGACAGCCGAACTCATTCCGGCTCCTTATTCCCACAAATACTCCATCCGGGCGACTATCAATCGGGCTGATGAATTGCAAGTCAACTTTCAGATTGAGTATATCGATCGGGAAGATTTGACAGAAGATGAAATCTGGGGAGAAGGATTTACCGGAAGCGACGATTTCGCCTGGGAAGGCACCCTTCTGCCCGTCTGGACCAATGAAATTCGCTCGCTTGGAGCAAAAACAGAGTTCTATAAAAGTAATCGCCTAGCCAACGAAGCAGAAAATCAGTTCTGGCTTAGTCTGGAATATAAAGATCAGGAGCCGGTGCTGGGGAAGCCTAAAAACCGGGAAGCCTGGGAGTATTTGTCGCAGGAGTTAATTCAGGCGATTTATGAAACCGCTAAACTCGAAGCTCCACTTAAACTGATTTACCTGAAAAAGCTAAAAGACAAATCCATTCAGGTTGAAATGAATGTCTTTTTCTCGAAGCGAACGGTAAAGATGAATCTTCAGATTGATAATACCGAAAAGTCTAATGAGGTTCGTTGGGATACGTTAAATCCGGTTTTAAAGCTCATTTACGCGGGCGAATTTCTCGCAGAAAAAGCCACGCAAAAAACCCCGGAACGCCCCGGCAATTACATTAATGTGGGCGATGGCCTCTGGTATGAATTCGGAACTTCATTGGTTAACCCCAGTGGTAATAATCGCTTTTTAAACGATATTGAAAAGTCACTGGACGAAATTTCAGGACTTTCTTAACAAAGACAAAAGCCGGACTTAGAATCCGGCTTTTGTTTTTCAGGGTCATGCTCTTCCGAGTGTCTTTATAGGCCTCTCATTTCTTATTACTTTCAAAAGCACAAGCGGGATTACTTTACTCTCCTTTTTATTTTCACAGGCTGTCATTCAGAGCGAAGCGAAGAACCTTATGATGATGGGGTATAGTTTCTAATGGAGAGTTCATTAGCCTTGCTCTACGCTCGTCACATTCTCACAGAAGTTTTCTCCATACGGTCGAGATGACAGACCGGGAGTGTATGTACTCCCTTTCACCCTGTCATCCAGAGCAGAGCGAAGGACCTTACTGACCTTTGCGAACGTATTAGGTCATAAACAAACTTTACTAACCCATTCCTACAGAAGTTCTCTCTCCAGGTTTGAGAGGGGACAGGTAGAGGTACTTATTGTATACCCTGGGTCATCCAAAGTGAAGCGAAACCTTCCATTTACTTCACCCGATCCAGTTCCATTTTCAGTTCTTCAACCAAAGCTTTCATTCGGTCCAGCGACAAGGGCGGCTCGGGTAGCTGGGTGCTGTAAAATCCCTTTACTGCCCAGACTTCAATAATATCTTTAGAAGACACTTCCAGCGTTTGAATGGCTGGGTTATCGGAACTTAATAACAGCGTACTTTTGATCTTCAACTGATTATACACCCGTCGATACATAATACCCTGCGGACGGGCCACAATGACGTAATGCTTAGAGTCTTCCAGTTTATACCAGTCATTTACCTGCTCAGCAATGATGATTGAGCCGGGAATGGAAAAGTCTTCACCTACCTCAAAAGCCCGGATAACGCCCGATTGCGTTCGCGGGCCCTGGAAGGGCGGCAATTGCTGAATGTATTCGCCCTGTCTTGATTTAGTAAGATACTCACTTGTCTGCTCCTTCTTAACCAACCGAATACCTGAATCCTGACTCACATTGGTACTCGGTGCATTGACCGAAGGTGTTAGGGTGGGCGTTTGATTTGGCGTATCGAAGGACTTTGGCTTTTCAACAGGTAGAGTCGCAGCCGGATAATCCAGACGATTTAATTTTCGCAGTGTCACCCGCTGAGCAACCAGATTAACCTGAGATTTTTGCCGAAAGTAGGTATCAACCACTTTCTGAATAGGCTGAGGGGGCCTCGAAGGCTCTGCCCGGTAAACCGGAGGGGGCGGAGCCGAAGTCCCCAGGTTCAAACTGGGCGTGTCCCGGATGCGGCGTAAATCAGCCGTTAGTAATTGATCCAGCGTAACCCCAAATAACTGGGAAAGCTTGATTAGCGTCTCACGCGGCGGATTGGCCCGAGCTTCTTCATAGGCTCCAATATTGGGTCGTTTGGTACCCAACCGACGAGCTAACTGCTCCTGAGTCAGATCGTTACGATTCCGTAAATATCGAATATTTTCACTAATGATGCTCATACCTCCTCGCGTTTTGACAAAATTTTTAGCAAAACTATTTAAAATTGAAAATCAGGCAAGCATTAATTGAGGTATTCGATTTTCTTGCCCATTTTTACTCGACTTACCACTATATTCTACAATTCTCAAAGGTGTTACTTTCGCAGTTTGTGAGTAGCTTTCCACACTTATTTATTGCAAATCCCTGACGCGTTCAGTTAATACCCCACCTTAGGTATGTCGACTTGTTTACGATTATTAGTTATCCTACTAACGATCAGCTTTTTAGCAATCCCATCCTGGGCTCAACTTGGCAATACTTCCCAAAATCAGTCTTCGCTGCAATGGTCACAAAAACGCACGCCTCACTTCCGGTTAATCTACCCAAAGGGCTATGATTCCCTGAGTAATCATTTAGCGAATACCCTCGAAACGGTTTATGATCCTGTCGCGAAAACCCTGGGACGAAGACCCCGACCTATTTCTTTAGTATTACAAACCCAAACTACTGTTTCCAATGGGTTTGTAACCCTCATGCCCCGACATACAGAGTTTTACATCACACCACCTCAGGACGCTAATTTTCTGGGGAATAACCGCTGGCTGGATTTACTGGCCGTCCATGAATTTCGGCATGTGGTGCAGTATGAGAAGGCCATGACGGGCCTTAGTAAAGCTTTGTTTTACGCCTTTGGCTATAATGCCACTTCTTTTATCAACCTGGGCGTTCCAGACTGGTTCAGTGAAGGGGATGCCGTTTGTACGGAGACCGCTCTAACGGCGGGAGGTCGCGGTCGAATTCCTGAATTCAACCTGCTGCAACGGACGCAGTTATTAAGTCGGCCTAAACCTTTCTCTTACTTTAAAGCCGTCGCGGGATCGTATAAGGATAATGTGCCGGACTGGTATGTGCTGGGGTATCAACTGACCAATTATACCCGCCGAACTTTCGGCCCGGAGGTTTGGGACCAGGCGTTGAACAAGTATTACCGTTTCCCCTTCTACCCTTTTTCATTCTCGGATAAATTACGAAAAACGACAAAAGTTGGCGTAGAGGGATTGTATGGATTGGCCAATGAGGACTTTAAAAAGCAATGGTCGGAACAACAACCCAGGAACTTAACCCCTGTGGATTACCAATCGGCCCTTCCGAACGTGTATACAGATTATCAATTTCCCCAGTATTTACCCGATGGCCGCTTGATCGCTCTGAAATCAGGTTTAGCAAATATTCCAGCGTTTGTTAGACTGGATACATTAAAGGAAGAAACGCTTTTTGAAACGGGTTACCTCAATAATTCTGCTACCCTTTCTTTCGGTACCCATACGCTCGTTTGGGCGGAACAGCATTTTGATCCCCGGTGGGGAATGCGGGATTATACCGTACTAAAAACCCTGCACACGCAAACGGGAAAACTGAATAAATTAAGCTCCCTTAGCCGTTACTTCGCCCCGAGCATTTCGCCCGACGATTCTCGCATTATTACCGTTGAAGTGGATACGCAGGGCAAAAGTCAACTGGTATTACTTGATGCTTCCACTGGACAAGTTTTGCAGGTATTCCCCAATCCAGATCAGGCATTTTATCAACAGCCCCGTTTTTCAACCGACGGACAGCAGGTAGTGGTTACCAAGCAAATGGGCCGTAAAAAGACGTTCGAGATAGTAACGCTTGCCAACGGCAGTACCCAGGAAGTCTTTACACCCCTTATTCAGAACATTGCTCAACCTTTACTTCACCAGAACTGGTTGATTTACAACGCTCCGTATACGGGCATTGACCAGATTTACGCCTATCATCTTACCACTAAAAAGACGTATCAGGTCACCCGTAGATCATTTGGGGCTTACCACGCGGCCCTTTCTCCTGATCGAAAAACGCTGGCTTTTCAGGATTTTGGTGAAAAAGGATTTCGGATCAGTACCATGCCTTTTGATCCTTCCCACTGGCCGGAAATACAGGAAATCCCGGCCGCTCCTGATCGCTCTTTTGGGCCTTTGGTTCAGCAGGAAAACAATGCCTCTATACTCTCAAAAGTCCCTGGTCAGGAATACCCTACTCGCTCTTATTCCAAAGCCAATCTATTCAATATTTATCATTGGGGACCTACGTTTAGTTCCAGCATTACGGACTTGAATGTGGGTATTGAATCCCAGAATCTGATTTCAACCGCTTTTACCTCTGCTGGCTACACTTACAACGCAGCCGAAAGGCAGGGCCAATGGTATGGCAACTTCAGTTATTACGGCTGGTACCCCGTGCTGGATGTGAGTGTGAGCAGCGGCTCCCGAGCCACCCGATATGCCTTAGACCGGCAAGCTCCGCTCGACAGCACGGGTGTGGATCGCTGGCGTCAGAACGGCCTGAATGTGGGCCTTCGTTTACCCCTTACCTTCACGCATTCCAAGTATCGGGAAGGGCTATCAATGGCCGTTTATGGCAATTTCATTCAAACAAAAGGGTATGACCTTTGGGTTCGAAACCGGAACGAACCGGGCTCTAATAACCTGGCTGCAACGACGGTATCTTTCGCGTATAACCGCTTGTTACGGCAATCCAAACGCGATGTTCAACCTCGCTGGGGACAAACCTTTTTAGCCTACGCCCGCAATACGCCCTTTGGCGGTACTTTGCAGGGTAACCTACTAGCTTTACA
The DNA here is from genome assembly GCF_030818595.1 of Siphonobacter sp. SORGH_AS_1065. Classification (NCBI taxonomy): domain Bacteria; kingdom Pseudomonadati; phylum Bacteroidota; class Cytophagia; order Cytophagales; family Cytophagaceae; genus Siphonobacter; species Siphonobacter sp. SORGH_AS_1065. The sequence goes on along the minus strand of NZ_JAUTAM010000004.1, from coordinate 3,844,811 downwards.
AACGCGGTTGTACTTTCCGGGTTTTGCCAAACACCATTCGCTCCGCGTCTTTGGGGGTATTCAGTTTCAGGGATCTTCGGATACCTATGTTTTCAGTAGCCCGCTATTTTTCCCAAGAGGTTATGCTTACGAAAACGCTCAACGCCTGACGACCGGATCGATTCAATATCAATTACCCCTACTTTACCCCGATCTGGCCATCGGGCCCTTGTTATACATTCAGCGAGTGAAACTCAATGCCTTTGTGGATGGCGGCCATGCGTTGATTCCGGTGCGGAATAATGGTCTGCGGGATCGTTATTACGGATCTGCGGGTTTGGACATCATTTTTGATTTTAATCTGCTCCGTTTCCGGCAGCCGCTGGAACTAGGATTCCGGCAAGTTATCACGCAGGAAAGGAGATATTCTGCTCAGCTTTTAGTAGTGGATATTGGCTTTTAATGCTACGCTTGTTCTCGATTAATGGTGTCTCTATGGGGTATCAGGCCAGCCCTTTCACATTTTTTAACGCCTGGAACGTCGATTTTGTCGCTGAAAAGAAAGGTGGGTATTGCTAATGTCAGCTTTGATGCCATACATTGCCTCCCTCAAATTTTGTTAAGCCATTCACTTTTCAGCCATGAAATCATCCCTTTTAGCCTTTGCTCTGTTGTGGAGCACTACCCTATCATTCGCCCAGTTTCGTCCCAACCGAAACGGTAATGCCAACAATCAGACGGTTCAGTTTTATTCCCGTTCCAACTATAAAGGCGATGTCATTCGACAAGGCATAGGTACTTACCGAACCATTGACTGGACCATCAATTCCATTCAGGTTCCTCAGGGGTATGTCGTAGAAGCTTTCTCACAGCCTAACTTCCGGGGTGAGTCCGTAAAACTGATGGGTAACGTTGCTCAGTCGGGTAACCAGATCCGTTCGCTTCGCATTAGCCGGGATTATACCAACGATCGCCCTGATTACGATAATGGTGGCCGCCCGGGTCGTCCAGGCCGCCCCGATAACTCCAGACGTCCCGGTTCCAATGACCGCAATGGTGCTGTCGTTTTATACATGGATGATAACTACCGTGGGGGCTCTGCTACCCTGAACGTAGGTCGTCACCGTTCGTCGGCTCTAGGTCAGTTAAATCGTCAGGCTTCTTCCATTCAGATTCCAGAGGGGTATAGCATTCAGGTTTTTGAAAATGACAGCTTCTCTGGTCCTTCCTATACCTTAACCAGCAGCTCAGATCGTCTGAGAAATATTGGCTGGAATGATCGTATTTCTTCGATTATTATCAGCCGTACCAGATATTAATCCATCACTTATCATTGCATAAAGCAGCAAGAGAGGCCCGTTACTATGAGCCTCTCTTGCTGCTTTATGCAATGGTACTCTTTAAAACTGAAAATAGATAAAAGGCTGGACTTCGGCGGATTGTACCTGAGTCATCAAGATAATCACTCCCAATAACCAGGCCAGTTTTCCAACCAGCGGTAAGCGGGTAACCAAGCCTTCTGCCTGTAACTCCACCGAACGTGGAATGAAATGCAGGAAGTACCCTAAAACCATGACCAGTAATACATTCTGGTAGCCCAGCACAAATTCTGTGAAGATTTCAGGTTTGAATTGCGTGGCAATCTGGGTGAGTACCTCACGGGCAATTTCCATGGAGTCGGCCCGGAAAAATATCCAGCAGAAACAGACAAAATGAAAGGTTAACACCTGAGCCAGCAACCGGGGCAGCGGAAAATTTCCCACTGAAAAATACGAGCGAAAGAAGCGATGCACCACCAGAGCTCCGCCGTGAAGCATTCCCCAGAGAATAAATCGCCAGGCTGCTCCGTGCCATAATCCACCCAGCACCATCGTCATAAATAGATTGAAATAGGTGCGAAACGTACCTTTCCGATTCCCTCCCAATGAAATGTAGAGGTAGTCGCGTAACCAACTGGAAAGCGAAATATGCCAGCGACGCCAGAATTCAGTTACGTTTCGGGATTGGTAAGGGGAATCAAAATTGATAGGATACTGAAAACCCAGTAACAAAGCAATTCCAATCGCCATGTCTGAATACCCCGAGAAATCACAATAAATCTGTAAGGCATACCCATACACGCCAAACAGGTTTTCGAGTCCTGAATAGAGCGTGGGGTTATCGAAAATACGGTCAACGAAATTGATACTGATGTAATCGGAAATGATTACTTTTTTGAACATCCCACTACCAATCAGGAAAATGGCCCGTCCGAACTGCTCGGGAGTCACGACAACCGGACGATATAACTGCGGAATGAAATCCTTGGCCCGAACGATGGGACCTGCCACCAATTGCGGGAAAAAGGACACAAAAAAGGCGTAATCCAGAATACTCTTCACGGGTTTGATTTCGCCCCGGTAAATATCAATGGTATAACTCAGCGACTGAAACGTATAGAACGAAACACCCACCGGAAGAAAAATCGGTAGCGGATTAAAGGGTTCGTGCGTCCATTGCGTCCAGGCTTCGTAAAAGAAATTGGTGTACTTAAAATACGCCAGTAAGCCCAGATTGAGCACTAGGTTTATAATCATCCATACTCTTTTGTAAAATCGCTGTTCGGCATCGTAAATGAACCATCCCAGCACGTAATCAACGACTGTAGCCAGCACTAGCAACAGAAAATACCAGCCCGAAGACTTATAATAGAAGTACAGCGAAAAGAGCGTAACAAAAATAACTTTAGCCCGATGATGAGGCCGAAGAATTACGTAAAGGCAGGAAAAACCCAGAAATAACCACAGGAATAAACCGCTGTTGAACAACATTGGTGCATTGGCATGGTACTGGAATAAATCGGCTAACTTATTAAAGTCGATCTGTAACATATTCATTGAAGGCATTCATCAAAGCCTGGTATAACAAATTCCCCTGAAACTCGTAGCCTTTGCGGGTGTAGTGAACGCCGTCGCTGCCAATGAGATGATTCTTTCGCCAGAAAGAGGCCGCTCCCGTAATGCCATACAGGTCCCAGCAAGGCAGGTGGTGCTGATTGGCGTAGTCGAGGATGGTCTGCCGTACCTCGCCCATTTTGGCATTGGGCTGTGTGCGTCTTTTGTAGGAGTCTGCCGGCGTAGTTAATAAAACGATGGCTTCGGGATTATTTCGCTGAATGGCCTGCACCATTGAATCAATCTGCATCGTCAACTCCGGCATGGTCAGTTTACTGCTGTGGGATTCATTAGTTCCCAGAGAAACAATCACCAAGTGAGGAGCTAACCCCCTGGTTTGTTCAGCAAAATATTGCGATTCGTTGTAATGCGAATACTGAGCTCCGTTTACACCCACGGTATGATACAAAACGCCGGGTTGACCGTTTTCCAGACTAAAGCCAAAGATGGTAGCATGGGTTTGTCCGGGACGACTCTGAACAGACTCAAGGGTAAACGAATCGTTCAGTTCGTGCAGATCAATCTGGTAAGGCTGTTGTCCGGCGACACTATCCGCGTATTCAGCCGAAGCCATGATGGCTCCGCTCGCATCCAGAATATTATAATCATAACTGTTACTATCCCTTAAGCAAAACAATTTCAGCCGATCAAACTGATACCCCAGAGCAGAATCCGAGCGAATTTCTACGTTGATCCGTTTTCCAGCTACAGTGTTTCGAACCGTCACGCCTCCAATTCCGTTGGGAATCAGATCGTTTGGCATTACACACCGACGCGACTCCCAGATGACATCGCTATTGGTTTTATACGTATAGGGTTCGTTGGTTCGGGCTACGTGAAAGGGCACAATAAAGCCCCGGCCTGCATTCCCAAACTCATATTGAAATCGCTTGCGAACGATATGAGTCATAAGATCAGCCTGCAAATGCGAATCGCCAATGTGCAGGATATTAATAACTCCGGTCTGTCTGGTTTTAAGTTCAGCCAGTTTATCGAAAAACGGATTCAGGCTTTCGACCTGAGAGATCGCGTTTGGTTGCTGTGTTTCGTACGGTAAGGCTAGCGTCGCTGTGACTAGCGTTTTCTGTGCCTGGACGTTTGTGTAAAGCCCCAGGAGTAGTCCCAGCAGTGCGATTCTGATCATATTTTTTCTTTTCAAATAAAAATGCTCTGGTTAGGAGGCGGGCAATTTTGCGGCCACCGGCATATTTCATGTGGGTGTAATCTTTGTTGGCCAGCCCGGCATTGACGTATTTCACCATGGAACCTTCGCCCCCCATCGCTTCCCACAGATTCCAGAAGGTAACCCCGGTTTTTTGGGACATTTTCCGTTGAGCAGCGATCAAATACGGAATACTGGGGAAGGAAACATAATTATCCTCTTGCTTCATGCTCCGGTCAGAAACCCCAATGATGAGAATGCTGGCCTCAGGAAATCCCCGTTTAATGCGTTCAATGGCAGCCATCATTTTAGGAACGTACCATCCGAGTTGCGTCGTATTGGGCTGAATCACATTTAAGCCATACTGCAAAATCACCAGCTTGTAATGCTGAAGCTTATTAAACTGCTGATACATGGATTCGGAAACGCCTAACAATCCCCAACCGGAGTTACCCCGCATGCTGAAATTATCCACGTAAACGCCATGATCGGATTCAAAACTCAGCCCGTACAGAGCCAGACTTCCCCCGAACGACATACGAATCTGATCGCCCGAAGTATGTAAATCGTGTTCGGTTAAATACCCCTGCCCCGCCAGTGAGTCCGATTGCTCAGCATTTTTACCAAGCGTGTAGGTAACCCGGCTGTTCTGATTAGCCCGGTAGAACAATCTTACCCTCTCAAAATGGCTGGGACCGTAAGGAGCCGCCGTTTTAAAATTTACTACGTTATTGCCTTCCGGTACAAAGCTGTAACCCGAAACTCCCAGGGGAGGCCCTCCGGGCGTTTTTTCCTGAACGGAATACGTTTTAAAATTTTTAAACTGGTGACGAATGGTCACGCGGAAATTAGCTACGGGCGACGTAACAGGCACGTAACCCACCCCTTTCCCGCCGAACAAAGCCTGTAAGGTATCGCGGAAATCGCCGCAAAGCATATCTCCTTCAATGAAAGAATCACCGAAAAAAGCAATCCGAACGGGTTTGTGCTGGGCTTCTTCCGCAAGTGCTTTCATGATTTGCTTCAGGCCCTGCCCCGTTGAATCATAATCTTCAATGCAGGTTTGCCCTTTCGGACAAGGCACTGAAGCAACCAGACCAGAATCTTTGGTAATGACCTTGGGGGCAACGGTTACCGAATCTGGTTCTTTTTCTTCGCTCACATCAGCAATTAAAGCAGGGTTTTCGGGTAAAACTGGCTTCGAGTTTTTCTCAATAGAAGAAAATAATCGAATGGGCTTTAGCTCGTATTCACTCCAGAATTGTTCGGGAATAAATGAAAAACCTACTAAACAAGCCACCAGCAACAGTGTCAGTAAAGGCACCTGCCGAACAGAATTGGAGGCCATTCTCTAAATCAGAAATTGATACTATGTCGGTTGGAAATAGACTAATGGCCGGATTACTCCCGAAAGGGTAACCCGGCCATTGATAACGTATTACTTTTTATAAATTTCGCCTTTAGCAGCCAAAAGTGTATTCTGCATCAAGGAAATAATGGTCATTTGTCCAACGCCACCGGGAACGGGCGTAATGAAGCTGGCCTTAGGAGCCACTTCGTCAAATTTCACGTCACCTTTCAGCGAGAAACCCGATTTTTTGGTTGCATCAGCTACGCGTTCCAGTCCTACGTCCAATACCACAGCTCCTTCTTTGACCATGTCTGCCGTAATAAATTCCGGGCGGCCCAAAGCTCCTACCAGAATATCCGCCTGACGGCAGATTTCAGCCAGATTTTTAGTTTTGGAGTGCGTAATGGTTACCGTACAGTTACCGGGATAGGAATTCCGTTGCATCAGGATGCTCATGGGTAAGCCCACAATCTGACTACGGCCCACTACCACGCAGTGCTTACCTGCGGTTTCAATGCCGTAATGCTCCAGCAACATCAGGCAGCCCTGAGGCGTGGCAGAAATGTAGGCAGGCAGCCCTTTCGCCATGCGACCAATGTTGATTGGGTGAAAGCCGTCCACGTCCTTCGCGGGATGAATGGTTTCCATCACACGGTCAGGGTTGATATGGGCAGGTAAGGGCAACTGAACGATCAGGCCGTCCATGTCTGGGTTTTCATTGATTTCCCGGACTTTGTCCAGTAGTTCTGCTTCCGTTACGGTTTCGTCAAAACGAAACAGCGTGGATTCAAAGCCCAGCTCTGCACAGGCTTTTACTTTATGGGCTACATAGGTTTCCGAAGCTCCATTCGTACCAACCAAAATAGCCACCAGGTGAGGCGTTTTACCATTGCTGGCCTTCAGTTGTTGTACTTCTGCGGCGATCTGATCCTTATAACGGGCAGCAACGGCCTTGCCGTCAATTAATTGCATACTCTCTTGCTCTAAAATGATAAAACAAAAATCAGCTTCAAAGATACGTATTCCTAAGGTCTGGTTGACCTGTCTTTCCAATATTCCCACTGGAAAATTCAGGGGATAACTTTCCGCTTCTCATGACATACTGTAGGCAAAGGCTTGATTTCTGGCTAGTTATCCATTAATTTCGTGCTTGTATTACCCCCCTTTACTTCATGCAACTCTCTTTACTCCCCAGCGACGAACAACGTTATTTTCTTGACCTCTTCGCTCAGGTGGTGTTTGATACCCGTCGGAATCGTCCCAGACTGAAAACCATTTGTAGTCAAAGGGTTCCGGGCGATCTTGCGGTAAGTTGCCCCGCTCGTTTACTCAATCGTTTTCCCGAAGGAACCATTTATAAACTGGATGCCAAACTGGTTCAGTTACCCGGCAAACAACCGTACTTGGTGGCTGTGAATCGCCGAAATATGCAGCGGGCTCTGGAATTTTACGATCACAACCGACAGCTACAGAACGGCATTGCCAGAACTCGGCATACCTCCCGAAACAAACGCTCCTCTTCTTCATAACCGGGAATCAGTTATTTTATCCCCCTTTCGTTTGATTTTATTTTTATCCGTATTCTTTACTCATCCCGCATTACTCAACCTTTACTTCATTGATTCCTTGCTTTTCTTTCCGGTTTCCTGCTAAACAATCCCTATTTTTGGGCGTTTTTCATACAAAAAAACCTCGGTACCATGCCGGAAAACACGGAAGCAGGGGCGTTCGAAAACCCCATAAGACCAGATCAGGTGGCTGAAAATCCCGGCCTCCTTCCCTACGCTCACAATGCAGGCAGTGCGGTAGTACGCCCTGAAGATGAGGGAAAAATCAAAGCCAAAGCTCTGACCGCCATGCGTCAGCAAACGGGTAAGCAATACGATCAGCTCGCGGGCCAGATGAAGACCTTACTCGAACAGGCGAAAGAAATCCAGCGAAGAGTGGAAGTATCCGAACGGGTATACACCGCAACGGTTAATTTTGAACCTTTTATCGGTCAGACGATGTATCTCTACGAAAAGGCCGACGGCAGTGATCTGCTTTCTCTGGTGGCCCCGCACGAATGGGGCCGCTCGTTTAAATACAATCGCTTCGTAGCTCAGGTAACCATGTTGTATGACCATACCTGGGATGTGCTCTTCTACAATGAAGAAGGCGAAGAAGATCGAATCAAACTATAACGGTCTGCCGGATGACGGATCGTTGAAAACTGAAAATCCGAAAGTAATGAGTGTTAATCCAAAAACTGCCCCTATCCTTTCCTGGAAATTACCCTGGGAACCGATTAAAGAATACCGTGAAATCCGTTACCTCTATTATGAAGGGATCGCGATGATTTCCATTAACCGTCCTGAAGTGCACAATGCATTTACGCCTCTGACGGTATCTGAAATGATCGAAGCCATGGAACTGGCTCGTCAGGATACCCGCGTAGGGGTTATCATTCTGACGGGTGAAGGCGGACGGGCCTTCTGCTCCGGCGGCGATCAGTCCGTTCGCGGACACGGGGGGTACGTAGGCGAAGATGCCGTTCCTCGCCTGAACGTGCTGGATCTGCAACGTCAGATTCGCTCGATTCCTAAACCCGTAATCGCTATGGTAGCGGGCTGGTCCATTGGGGGCGGTCACGTTTTACACGTCATCTGCGATTTAAGCATCGCGGCCGAAAATGCTCGTTTCGGTCAGACGGGCCCTAAGGTGGGTAGCTTCGACGGAGGCTTTGGAGCCAGTTATCTAGCCCGGGTAGTAGGTCAGAAAAAAGCTCGTGAAATCTGGTATCTCTGCGATCAGTACGACGCACAGGATGCTCTGTCGATGGGCCTGGTGAATAAAGTAGTTCCTCTGGAAGAACTGGAAGAAACCACGGTAAGCTGGTGCCGTAAAATCCTGGCGAACAGTCCCATAGCTCTTCGCATGCTGAAGTCCTCCTTCAATGCTGATCTGGATGGGCAAGCGGGTATTCAGGAGCTGGCCGGAAATGCAACCTTACTGTATTACCTCAGCGACGAGGCCAAAGAAGGACAACGTTCCTTTCTGGAAAAACGGAAGCCTGATTTCCGTAAATTCCCTCAGTTCCCCTAAGTCACTTGTTCTGTCCCGGGCTTTTGCTTGGGACAGAATTTTTGTTTCAGGAGCAGTCTTTTCAGAAATTATTGAAAACCGCTGCTCCTGAAACCTCGTATACATAAGCCAACCATTCCTGTATTAGTTATGAATTACATCAAATCACTCGTCATATTTGTGGCTCTTGTCGGTCTGTTTTCAAGCTGTACTAAAGATACCCCACAGGACACCGATGAGCTAAGTTACCTCTATCAGACCTGGAAGCATTCGACGGAGGAAGACGTAGCCAATGAGCGGATCGTTTATCGCAACGCCAGTTATGGCTACCCCAACTCGAATCTTCGTCAAACATTTACATTTACGGAAAGCGATGTGCAGGTTTCAGTCATTACTAATGCTAAATTAACGACCTATAAAGGAAGTTATACGGTGGTTATGAATGGAAATTCCGTCAAGGAAATCACCATCAATTACACCGAAACGGGTCAGAAGATCCCTACCGTTTTGCGGTATGAGGTACTAATTCTGGCTAATGATGCCCTCATTTTAAAACAGTTATAAAAAACCGATGAATTTTTGGCTCGTCAAATCCGAACCTTTTAAATATTCCTGGGATGATTTCGTTAAAGAAAAGCGAGGCACCTGGGACGGTGTGAGAAACTTTCAGGCTCGTAATAACCTGAAAGCGATGGCGGTCGGAGATTTGGTTTTATTTTATCATTCTAACGAAGGTAAAGAGATCGTAGGCATTGCAAAGGTAGTTCGGGACGCTTACCCCGACCCTACTACCGACGATGAACGCTGGGTGGTGGTTGATCTGGAACCCGTAGAAAAACTACCCAAATCAGTTACGCTTGAAACGATTAAAGCCGATGAACGTCTGCAAAACATTGCCCTGATTCGCCAGTCTCGGCTTTCGGTTTCCCCCGTCCGGCCCGAAGAATTTGATATCATCATTGGATTAGGCCATGAACATTCGTAACCCCCTCTTTGTCATTACCCTGTTGCTACTGGGTAGTTTGAATGTATTTGCACAGCAAAAGCGTTTGGAAATTCCCATTCCAAGCTCAAACGCTAACATCTTCACGATCCCCGTGGGTCAGGAAGGTGTCATGTTATTAACCCAAACCGGACGAAATTCCTACCACATTGACCGTTTTGATACCAATCTGGAGCGAAGCTGGTCGGTGGATGGAACCATTACCGATGGACTGGAATACGTGACGTATTCGTACGACGGTAAGAACATTTACCTGCTTTTTAGCCGGAACAAGAGTAATGTCTACGAAATCATCAAGGTTTATGTAGGCCCCGGTTTCACCGAAAAATTTGAAATTCACTCGGTGGATAAAATGGAAATCTCGCAGTTCAAGGCCTTCCACGATGGCATTTACATCGCTGGCGTGGTTCGCGAACAGCCCATTTTGTCCTACACAAACCTCCAAACCCGTCAGAATCGTCTGCTGAATGCTTCTTTCAAAGGAAAAGCTGAGGTACAGGCTATTGAAGTCGATTCCGTAACGAATCGCGTGAACGTCACCTACGCCGTGCAGCAGAAAAACCGGGAGTTTTCCATCGTCGTTAAATCATTTGATGATGAAGGAAAACAGCTTTCTGAAATCGTGGTAACTCCCGACGAAGATTACGCCCTACTTGACGGTCGGCTCAGCCCTCTACCGGATGGCACCCAACTGATGATCGGAACGTATGGGTACCGTAGCATGCAGTCCCAAACGAAAGGTCACATGGTACAGGGCATTTATCTGTGCAAAGTAACGGACAAGGAAATTCTGCCCTTAAAATACTATAGCTTCACCGACTTCAAGAATTTCTTCTCGTACCTGAGCCCCCGCGATCAGGAACGTCGCGAGCGTCAGGTTCAACGGAAAAAAGAAAAAGGCAGTGATTTGAAGCTGAACACGCAGTTATTACTTCATGATCTGATTCAGAAAGACGGTCAGCTCATTCTGGTAGCGGAAGCTTTTCAGGCTACGTTCCGTAACAACAGCAATGCCTGGGGCTACGGTAGTCCCTGGGGTAGCCCCATGGGTGGATTTTATCCGGGTTGGGGTTGGGGTATGTACAGCCTGAATCCTTTCTATTTTGGTAATCGCGGCTTCTACAACAATGGTGCTCAGATGTTTGACGGCTGGCAATATACCCACGCTGTAGTCGCTGGAATTGATCCTGAAAAAGCGACTCTGATCTGGGATAACAGCTTTGAAATTGACAAAGTGAAAACCATGTCTCTGAAAGAAAAGGTGAAAGCCAATGTTCAGAACAATCAGGTAACACTGGTGTACAGTGACAATGGCAGCCTGCGTTCGAAATCGATTAAAAATAATATGGTGGTTGAAGACGGAACCGCTCAGGCCCTTGCTACGGGCAATTCGGGAGATCGGGTGCGTCGGAATTCTACCGAAAACGTTGATTATTGGTACGATAACTATTTCCTGGCCTGGGGTTTTCAACGCATCACGAACGATGCCGAAGGTCGCCGGAATGTATTTTACCTGAATAAAGTAGCTTACTAATTTAAGTTTTTGAAAAAAAGGACAGGTGATGGCGAATCATCTGTCCTTTTTTAGCTTTTATATTGAACCATGAAATTACTTACCCCTACCCCCTGGCCGGATTACGAGCTGATTGATTGCGGCAATTTTGAGAAACTCGAACGCTTTGGTGCCTACACGCTGGCACGACCAGAACCGCAGGCCATCTGGGACAAAACCCTTTCGGATGCGGAATGGGAACAAAAAGCTCAGGCCTATTTCAAACGGGAAAAGGGGAATACGGAAAAAGGGGAATGGCTGACCAAGAAAGGCATGCCCGAACGCTGGACCGGAACGTACCAGTTAACGAACCAGAAACTAACTTATAAGCTGGCGTTATCTTCCTTTAAACACGTCGGCTTATTTCCAGAACAGGCGGCTAACTGGGAGTTTATTTACCAGAAAACCAAAGCGTTAGGCGTTCCGAATCCTAAAGTTTTGAATCTATTTGCGTATACTGGCGTTGCTTCGCTGGCAGCCAAAGCGGCGGGTGCTGATGTTACTCACGTGGATTCCGTAAAGCAAGTCATTAGCTGGTCTCGGGAAAACATGGAACTCAGCGAGTTAACTAATATTCGCTGGGTGGTGGAAGATGCCATGAAGTTTGTGAAGCGTGAAGTTCGCCGGGGTAATAAATACCACGGAATTATTCTTGATCCCCCCGCTTACGGTCGCGGACCCGATGGCGAGAAGTGGGTTTTGGAAGAACAGATTAATGAACTGCTCAAGCTTTGTAAAGAATTATTAGAGCCCGAGCATCACTTCTTTTTGATCAATCTGTATTCGTTAAGTTTCTCGGCTTTGATCGCAGAAAGTCTGATTCTCCGTATTTTTGGCCCAACCAGTAACCCCGAATTTGGCGAGTTATACCTCCCTGATTCCTTCAACAAGAAATTACCTTTGGGTATATTTTATCGGTTCTCAACCGTTGAATAAGCCTATTTTTTAGTTGATTTAGCGTAGCAGGATCGATCCGTTCGGCTGCTTAAAATATATCAAATGATGAAGCTATTAATCATTGAAGATGAACCCAAAACGGTTCAGTCCGTACGGCAGGGTTTGGAAGAAAACGGATTTGAAGTAGACATTGCTTACGACGGCCTGATTGGTAAACATCTGGCGAAAAAAAATCCGTATGATTTAATAGTTTCAGACATCATCATGCCCGGCCTGAACGGCGTAGAACTCACGCGGGAACTTCGTAGCGAAGGTGTTGAAACGCCCATCTTATTACTAACTGCTCTGGGCGGCATCGACGAAAAACTGATGGGTTTTGATGCTGGAGCGGATGATTATCTGACGAAACCTTTCGAGTTCGCCGAGTTACTGGCCCGTATTCGCGTATTGGCCCGTCGCTGGAATGGCTCAATGCCTATTGCTTCCAACATTCTCCGATACACCGATCTGGAAATGAATCTGGATTCAAAGACGGTTACCCGTGGAGAGAAAAAGATTGAACTCACCGCCCGTGAATTTGCTCTGCTGGAATTTATGCTTCGCAATCAGGGAAAGGTGCTTTCGAAGGCTGAAATCGCTGAAAAAGTCTGGGACGTTAACTTCGATACCGGTACGAATGTCATTGAAGTATACATTAATCTTTTACGTAAAAAGGTAGATAAAGATTTCACGACTCGCCTCATTCACACGCAATACGGCATGGGTTATGTATTAAAAGTAGAAGATTAATTAACCGTTCTTAGGGAAAGTGTTCTGGCACTTTCCCTAAGAAAAACGCTCCTGATTACCCATTCCTGATCGCTTCATTCAGTATCCACTTATGCAGATTCGTACTCGCCTAACCATTCAATTTACATTGCTGGTTTCAGTGATTGTCTTGTTAGCGTTTACGGCCATTTATTATTTCAGAAAATACAATTTAGAAGAACAATTTTATTACCGGCTTCGCCAGAAGGCGTTAAGTACCGTTGAATTATTGGTTAATCAGAATGAAGTAAATTCTGAAACATTAAAGCTCATTGATCAGTCTAATCGGGACTTATTATACAAAGAAAACGTCATTCTATATACCTACAGAAACAATATCTATCACCTTTCCAATGACACGATTAACTTCAATTTAGATCGGAATATACTGAACCAGATTCGATTAAATAAAGAGTTAAAAATTGAAAAAGGGGAATATAAAATTTACGGGTTGTATTACACCAACGAAGGTGAACGCATGGTCAGCGTAGCCGGAGCCGTTGACGTAGCCGATCAGATTAGCATGCGGGCTTTACTCCGCATTTTAGTGTACGCTTACATCTCTTCTATCTTACTGGTTGCTGTTGTAGGCTGGTTTTTTGCAGGGAGGGCTTTAGTACCTATTTCGACGGTTATTAATGAAGTACAGCGAATTTATCCGCAGAATTTAAGTAAGCGGGTTAATACCCAGAATGAAAAAGATGAAATCGGGCGATTAACCTTTACTTTCAATGCTCTTTTAGATCGGGTTGAACAGGCTTTCCGCTTACAGAATATGTTCATTTCGAACGTTTCACACGAATTAAAAAATCCACTTACCAAGATTATTTCCCAGCTTGAAGTAACCCTCCTTCGGGAACGTTCTTCGGAGGAGTACCGCAATACCATTGCATCCGTACTTGCGGATAGTCGTGATTTAAGCCAGCTTTCAAACACCTTATTGGAATTAGCTAAAGTTTCCGATCAGAATCAACCCTTTCTGACGGCTCCGGTTCGGATGGATGAAATCGTCTGGGATGCCCGTGATTTATTACGGACCACGCACGAAACCTACACCATTAAAGTAGAATTTCCGGCTGATATTGAAGATGAAACCATTTTGACCTTAAATGGCAACGCGTATTTGCTAAAAGTAGCCGTTATTAATTTAATGGAAAATGGCTGTAAATTCTCGGTAGATCATATTGTTAATGTGGCAGTTCAACCTTCTGAAAGCGAATTGAAATTGATCTTCAATAATCGGTCCAATATCGCTGAAGAAGAAATTGGCCTGATCTTTCAGCCCTTTTACCGAAGCCAGAAATCCGTACGAACTTCGGGATATGGCATCGGGTTGTCGCTCGTCGATCGAATCATCAAACTTCACAATGGAACGATTGAGGTAGACTCTCAGAACGGAAATGTTCAATTTGTAGTCTCATTACCGCAGGAAAAATCAAATTTTCAGTAGATTTTAAGGATTGCTTCACCTTACATTAAGTATTCACCCGTTCATTTGCTATTGCAAAGCAAACCAGTTTTCTCATCCGGTTAGATGGTTTGTAATGGGGGAAATGCAGACACGCTGGGGTCCATAACGTCGGCCCCAGCGTAGTCTTTTTAAACCCTTGAGGAGTATGATTAATGATAGGACAATTTACTTAGTTTATCCTGCTAATAATTCACACTAGCGAGTCCATTTACTTAAGATGTATTTCGATTATTCTTAAGTAAAAAATCGAAATACATATTCTTAAATCAAGTGATTTAATTTCTCCTGCCCCACTCCTCCGCCAGTATCCTGTTTGTTATTTGTCAGATCATTTACGTTTTTGTATATGCCTTTCTATTTAAACGGATTACGGTATCGCCCACGCCCGGCCAAACGTACATTTCCCTGGATTATTGTTAGTTTACTAGTTATTTCTGTAGCTGGAAATGTACTGCAATGGACTACTCAAAAATCGATGCAAGTACGATTAAACAATGCCATTATCAGCAGTGACTCTACCCTAGCTGCCCGTCATGAAGCTGAGCGAAAAATCAATAAATTAACGGAAGAATTAGAGATCACTAAAGAAATTCAACAACTGCGGTAACTTACTGAAAATACATTGTTTCGGCTAATCGAAACGTATTGCAGTGAGCTTCTACAATAGCCGCCAGACGTTTGGAATATCCTCCTCCCATCACTACAACTATTGGTAACTGGGATTGCCTGGCATAATGAAACACCATTTCATCACGTTTTTTACAGCCTTCTTTTGTCAGACTTAGTTTACCTAATTTGTCCGTACCCAGTACGTCTACGCCGGAAATAAAAAACAGAAAATCTGGTTTTTGCTCTTCAATTAATGCAGGTAAATGTGCTGCCAACAAAGCTAGATATGTCTCGTCCTGCGTATGCGTTGCCAGTTCTATGTCTAAGTCTGACTTTTCTTTGTGCAATGGATAGTTATCTTTTCCATGCATCGAAAAAGTAAACACTCGGGGTTCCTTTTCAAAAATACAGGCCGTCCCATTACCCTGATGAACGTCCAGATCAATGACCAGAATCTTCTTACTTAGTTCGGTTTTCAATAAATAGTTCGCGGCAATTCCTACATCATTCAATAAGCAGAATCCCTCTCCCTTATCCGCATAAGCGTGATGCGTACCACCAGCTACGTTCATAGCTACGCCATATTTCCGGGCATAATGACAGCAGTCGATGGTACCTTGAGCAATAATAATCTCCCGCTGAACCAGTTGTTCCGTCAAAGGAAAACCAATTCGCCGCACCATCTTATCTGATAACTGAAGCGTCCGCAGATCATGCCAGTACTGCTCCGTGTGGGTAGTCAAAATCCATTGTTCCTCAATGGGTTGAGGAACAAAAAACGAGTCCTCGGCTACGGTTCCTTCCCGCAATAACTGTTGAGGGATTAACTCATATTTTTCCATCGGAAAGCGGTGTCCTTCGGGTAAAGGGTAACAGTATTCCGGGGCATAGGCAATCTTTAGCATACCAAAACGCGTAAATAAAATCCTCAGAGTTTTCTAGTCAAACGTGCAGCCTTCTGAATTGTTCATTGGCCAGGCTGGTCTCATTTTTTAACAAGTAATCATCAACCAATCTTCGAAATCATGAAAAAGCTGGTAGTTCTTTTCCTCTTTAGTGCCACTGTTTCTTTCGCTCAATCTTCTGTAGACGATTCGCGAAAGGATTTGGTGAGCAACCTGAGCAGCACAAGTGATTATTCCATGTTCACCAATGCATTGAATGTCAGTGGCTTGTCTCAGACTATCAAAAGTAACGGCCCATTTACGCTCTTCGCTCCTACGGATAAAGCTTTTGAAAAAATGAATTCTTCGGAGGATCTGATGAAAACTGAAAACAAAGAGAAGCTTACCAAACTGCTCTCTAATCATATTCTGACGGGAAAATACACCTCTAAATCAATCAAAGAAGCGATTGAGCAAGGGAAAGGTAAGGCAGAGTTCAAGACTCTTTCCGGGGGAACGGTTGTGGCCTCGCTATCAGACAATGCAATCTTATTGACCGATGAAGCGGGTAACACCTCCCGGGTAACCATGCCCGATCAGAACTCGGAAAATGGCATCATCCACATCATTGATACCGCTGGAATGGCTAAATAATTGATGCATGCTATAACCAAAGACCCGGTGAGATTTTTTCTTTCGCCGGGCCTTTTTCTGTGTCTGCTATCTAGTAACTTGCCTCCCGTTATTATCCAACAGTTTAATATTTTTACATGGCTACGTGGTTTTTAGGTAAGATTCGATTCACGAAGGAGATTGATGCAGGGAAGTTTCAAACGGTAACAGAAGCCTATTTACTGGATGCTGTTTCATTTACAGATGCAGAAGCTCGTTTATACGATTTGTTAGGTGACAATGCTCCTGATTTTCGGGTATCGAGTCTTTCTCCAATGAAAGTTCAGGAAGTTTTTCATGTAGATGGACCTGAGTTAAAGTGGTTTAAGGCCAAAATTGTGATTACTACTTTTGACGAAAAAGCGAAGAAAGAGAAAAAATCATCCGCTACTTTTCTGGTCAATGCCGATTCAATTAAACAGGCGTATGATCGCGTAGAAGAAGCTCTGGGTCGCGTGGATGATTATGAAATTACGGATGTTTCGTTAACGCCAATTCTGGAAGTTGTTCCTTACGAGGCCGATAACCAGCGAATGGACCAGTTCAGACCTTTGCAGGAGGCGGTTTCCGCTTTTGAGAGTGAACCCAAAGCTCCAAAAACGGAAGAAGCTGCCGAAGAATCCATTACTGCTTTCGAAAAGGCAGAGCCTAGTGCGGAATAAGCACGCGTTCAGTAGTTCATTAAAAGCCTGTTCATCAAACCATTATGTCTGTAATGCGTAGAGGTGAACAGGTTTTTTCATGGATGAGCCGTAAATTTAGTTGCCGACGGGTACGAAGTTTAAACTTTTAATAGTTTAGTTCGTTCTAAATCTCAAGCATTTACCTATTTACCCCTCAACATGATGAAAAAGATTGGAATTCTAGCCTTATTCCTCTACAGCTGTGCTCCTACCCAAAGCCCCAGCAAATCTACCCCTTCTACTACTCCAGCATCAACGGACACGCCGGCGGTAGCCTCGGGTGGACGAACGAACATCAGCGATCAGACCAATCAATCTAATACGCATACCATTCTGGCAAAAGCGTTAAAAGAGTCAGGATTTGCCAATACATTAAAAGGAGCGGGTCCATTTACTTTCTTTGCTCCTACGGACTCCGCTTTTTACAAATCGGATGAAATGCCCGCCTTAACGCAACCCCAGGAAGTGCCTAAGCTTAGAAAAATTCTGGCTTATCACATTGTTCCCGGAATGTGGTATACGCAGAATTTCCAGCAAATGATGGATGACAAGGGTATTAAACGTGTGGAACTAAAGACAATGACCGCTCAATTATTAACCGTTACGAAACAGGATACCCTCTGGATTATTACGGATGCAAATGGCAACCGAGCTTCCATCATTGATGCTAATTTAAAACGAAGCAATGGCGTGGTGCACAGTATTAATGCTTTGCTGGAGCCTAAATAATAGGCTCTTCTTTAACATTACTTAACTTAATTAGCTCGACTTTGCCGCTTACTTTTGCGTATATATTTTTAATTACAATCAAAAATCAACCCAATTTCTTTATCGCCAAATCAATTTGTCATGAAAAAAATCATTCTTTCAGCGGTTCTACTTGCTTCGGTTTCAGTAGCTCAGGCTCAGACGGGAGCTTTTGCGAAAGCCGCACGAAATGTAAAAGCTACGCCTAATTTTCAAAAGGCTGATTCTGTTACGCAGGGTGAACCAAAGAAATTAGCGGTAGTCATGACTGCTCAGAAAAGCATTTCAGATAATGCAATTACTTCACCTGATTTGAGCGACTTCACCAAAGCACTTGCTCAGACGAACGTAAAAAATACGCTTTCAACGGCTGGCCCATTTACGGTTTTTGCTCCTACAAACACCGCTTTTGAAGCTGTTCCTGATGCTGCTAAGTTTTTATCAGCAGATAATACCAATGCCCTGCGTAAGACGCTATTTCACCACGTAGTAACCGGTAAATGGACATCCGCTAATTTGCAGGATGCTATTAATAAAGGTAACGGCAGAACTGTTTTAAGAACCATGACTGCTCAAAATCTGACCGTTTCTAAGAAAGATAATCAGTTTGTTATTTCGGATGAACAAGGCCATCAGGCTGTCGTAGTATTACCCGACCAGGAGCAAAAAAATGGAATTGTCCATGTTGTTTCCGCCGTGTTAATGCCTAAATAATCCGGTACATTTTCATGCATCAAAAGGCTTTCGATGGATCATCGAAAGCCTTTTTTTATACCTAAATATCTTTTATAAACACGACCCGATCTTCCCCTTTCCCGGCGTAGTCCGTTACTACCGGAACCGTATATTTACCCAGTTCTCCTATCATTTCCATTCCCATTTTGTGATGATGAAAAGCAATGGATTTTTCGTTTTGTGGCGTAGTGATCGCCTTCAGTTTATGGTATCCTTTTGCCTTTAAGTACGCTATAAAATGCTGATAGAGTAAACTTCCTAAACCCTTTTTTCTGATAACTCTCCCGAATACCTATCAAATGGACATACCCAGCGGATTGATCAGAAATAAACCCGAAAAGGTAGGCGATGGGCTTTCCCTCATCCCTAATGACGAAAGCTGTTTGTCCAAATTCATGAATGTAAATAGGATGATGATATTTTAACGTCCGATTGCTTCCCCAGAACTCAACGATATCCTCCACAATACTAAAATAATCCTCAAGTGTACAGTTTTCAACTTTCATAGTAATGATGCGACAGAGTGGTTTTAAAACTAATTAATAAAAATTGACATTCTCTTAAATATCGGTTTTACAAATCTAAGTTACCCAACATCTAATCCTGAGACAATGCTAAGACAGGCCATACCAATTTAATTAAGTTATAAAACACATTTTTTTAGATTTCTCATGGTAAGGGCTGTAAAAATCAGGCTTACGTTAAAGCTTCTGTGAGTCATCAAACAAAGCCAATAGAAAGTCTCTTTTATAGTATATTATTAAAAATAACTCAAATGAAGTAGTTATCTATTACTGAATCTGTATATTTATCCGCCTCATCGATCCTCTTCGTCCTCCCTATTATGAGGAAAAGTAATTCTGACTATTTATAGCTTTAAACAAATGGTGTCATCTATGCAATAGAATTAGTTAGCGATAACGCTTGAACTACTAAAAATTAAATAAATAAAACAGCCCTAAACGTATCATTACTAGACAATGCAATATTTCCCGCTTATTTTTGTAATACTTCCACTGTTATTTCTTATCACAAGACCTTTTACAATCCTGTTTCACGAACTTGGGCATGCTATTCCTGCAATTGTTATGACCAAACAGTACGTGTCTATTTATTTAGGCTCCTATGGAGACCCGCAAAATAGCGTTCGTTTCTCTATCGGACTTCTAGACGTTTGGTTTAAATATAATCCCTTTTCGTGGCAGGCTGGACTTTGTGTTCCCTCTGCAAAAGATATTTCAATAAAAAAACAAATTATTTATACACTAACAGGACCTTTAACGTCATTCTTCATTGCTACTATTGCTTGTTATTTTACTTTTTTATTTGACCTTCATGATTCAATTAAAATAATTATAGTAGCTTTTCTTTTCTCCTCTGTAACTGATTTATTTTCAAATCTTAGCCCAAGAAAAAAGCTTATAAAATTATATAATGGCAAATTAATATATAATGATGGTTATCAATTAAAGCAACTATTTTTCTATAAAAAACTAGCAAAAAAATATGAATATGCTATAGAATTATACTATAAAGAAAATTTTTTAGAAGCAGCAAATATTTTTAATCAATTATTGAAGAGCGGTTTAAATAACGAAAATATTTACAAATCAGCTATTAGTTCTTTTTTGCAGGTCAAAGATTATTCCCAGGTAATAGAGCTATATAAAGAACTTGCTGCACAAGGCAACATGTGCTCAGATGATTTTATTAACGTAGGCTTTTCGTATTCAAAACTTGGCCAACATTATGAAGCAATCAAGTATTACGATAAAGCTTTAGAGTTAGACCCTAACCACGAATACTCTTTAGTCAACAAAGGCTTTACATTAATCGTGCTTGAAAAATTTGAAGAATCCATTTTAGTGTTTAATAGAGCAATTGAAATGGAGCCATCATTTTCCTATTCTTATTCGAACAGAGGGCTTGCAAAAATTAAGTCTGGAAATGAGATGGAAGGACTTGAAGACATAAATTATGCTTTAGAACTTAACGAGAAGGATTCTTATGCTTTTCGCAGTTTAGGTATTCATCACCTCGATAAAGGTGATTACACAAAGGCACTTAACTTATTTAAAAACGCTAAAGAATTTGACACAGATACTTATATGATTGAAGAATTAATTACTAAAGCAGAAAAAAATGAAAAGTGACAAACTATCCCCTGCATTATTAAAACTAGTCAATAAAAAAACCGATGCTCTCTCGAACATCGGTTTTTTATTAATTCAATTCAGCTTGCCTTACTTCACTTCTTCGAAGTTTACATCCTGAACGTCTTTGTCATTGGCAGAACCATCAGCCTGACCGTTACCGGCTTCGCCTCCGGGGTAACCCGTAGGTTGACCTTCTGCACCGCCGGCATTTGCCGCATTGTACATTTCAGTAGAAGCAGCAGACCAAGCGTTGTTTAATTGCTCGGTAGCGGCATCAATGGCAGCAACATCCTGGCTTTGGTGAGCAGTACGTAAGCCCGTTAAAGCCGTTTCAATGGCTGATTTATTACCTTCCGAAAGCTTCTCACCGTATTCTTTCAACTGACGTTCCGTTTGGAAAATCAATGAATCGGCTGCATTCAGTTTTTCAATTTTCTCGCGTTCTGCTTTATCCGAAGCTTCATTTGCTTTGGCTTCATCACGCATGCGTTGGATTTCAGCATCGCTCAGACCGCTGGAAGCTTCGATACGAATCTTCTGCTCTTTACCCGTTGCTTTATCTTTCGCCGATACGTTCAGGATACCGTTAGCATCTACGTCAAAGGTTACTTCGATTTGAGGAATACCACGAGGTGCGGGTGGAATATCACTCAGGTGGAAACGACCCAGTGTACGGTTTTGACCCGCCATTGGACGCTCACCTTGCAATACGTGGATTTCAACCGAAGGTTGGTTATCGGATGCCGTAGAGAACGTTTCTGATTTCTTGGTAGGAATCGTAGTGTTGGCGTCGATCAGTTTCGTGAAGACACCACCCATCGTTTCAATACCTAATGATAAAGGAATAACGTCTAACAGAAGAACGTCTTTCACTTCACCCGTTAATACCCCACCTTGTACTGCTGCACCAATGGCAACCGCTTCATCAGGGTTAACGTTTCTTGAAGGCTTCTTACCAAAGAATTTTTCTACTTCTTCCTGTACTTTAGGAATACGCGTCGAACCACCTACCAGAATTACTTCATCAATTTGTGAAGTGCTGATGTTGGCGTTCTTCATAGCCTTCCGAACTGGTTCCATCATCCGTACGAACAGGCTGTCAGCCAATTGTTCGAATTTCGCCCGGGTCAGCGTACGCACCAAGTGCTTAGGCATGCCGTTCACGGGGAAGATGTAAGGAAGGTTAATTTCGGTTTGGCTTGAAGAAGAAAGTTCAACTTTAGCTTTTTCAGCGGCTTCTTTCAAACGCTGAAGAGCCATAGGATCCTGACGTAAATCAACGCCTTCGTCAGCTTTGAACTCATTCGCTAACCAATCGATGATTACCTGATCGAAGTCATCACCGCCCAGGTGCGTATCACCATCGGTTGATTTTACTTCGAAAACGCCATCACCCAATTCAAGAATCGAAATATCAAACGTACCACCACCTAAGTCAAACACGGCAATTTTCATGTCATGTTTTTTGTCCAGACCAAAGGCCAGAGCAGCAGCCGTAGGCTCGTTAATGATACGCTTCACATCCAGACCTGCAATTTGTCCCGCTTCTTTCGTAGCCTGACGTTCTGCATCGTTGAAGTAAGCAGGTACCGTAATAACGGCTTCAGTAACGGTTTGTCCCAGGTAATCTTCAGCCGTCTGCTTCATTTTCGTTAGAATCTGAGCTGAAATTTCCTGTGGCGTATATAAACGATCGCCAATGCGAACGCGTGGAGTATTGTTAGGGCCTTGTTCTACTTTGTACGAAATGGTTTTCATTTCATTTTGTACTTCAGAGAAACTCTTACCCATAAAACGCTTGATTGACTGAATCGTATTCGTTGGGTTCGTAATAGCCTGACGTTTGGCAGGATCTCCTACTTTACGTTCGCCATTACCATTATCCATAAAGGCTACGACCGAAGGAGTAGTCCGACGACCTTCGCTGTTTGGAATTACAACGGGCTCGTTGCCTTCCATTACTGCAACGCAGGAGTTCGTTGTACCTAAGTCAATGCCAATGATTTTTCCCATGATTAATATATTGTTTTAATTTTCTCGGTTATCGGTAGATATGCCTCTATTATCTAAATCCCCGTGCCCGGAAATGTTTTTTATGGCTTTTATGACAGATTGACAGTAAAAAAGGAAAAGTCCGCAGAAATAAATTCCACGGACTTTCTCAATACTTATCTATCGTTAATGAATGCGATACGAATTATTTGCCGCCGAAAAGCCCGCCCAGTAATCCGCCGAGGCCTCCTTCATTTTCCTCTTTCTTTGCTGTATTGTTACCTCCGAACAAACTTCCTCCGATATTTTTCAGGTCGTTCATATCTAACTTGCCATCGGCTAAGGCCCCGGCTACTTTGCTAAAATCGAAACCTCCCGTATTAGCTCCTGAGCCCGCTAATAGCGAGCCTAATACTGAACTCATATCTAAGGATTTATCTCCTGAGTTATTTAATTTACTAATAAAGGTGCTGAGTACGAGTGGTAATACTGAGCTAACAATGCTTTGAGCAGTACTGCCACTGATTCCAAATTTATCCATCAGACTTCCTATGGCATTCTGGGAAATTCCAGACACAACGGGACTTTGATTAACGTCCTGTTGTCCAGATAACAATTCCATGATTCCACCAATATTTCCTTTGGCCGCCTCGCCCTGAAAACCTTGTACAATAGAAGTTAAAAGCGTGCTTTGCACCGCTTCATTATCCTGATTTGGAACGGCAGGATTATTCACTACTGCTTCCTGTGAGTTATTTTTGATAATATCTAACAATTGGTCTAACATAATTTCTGAATTTTAGTCATACGTTGATTAAACGAATAACAAGAGTGAGGGGCTTTTTGATTTAGAAAAATAAATTTGACTTCTGCATAACTAATCAGAAATTTACCAAAAAACAATACCGATAACTCATTCCCAAACATAACCTTCGACGTTTTATGACAACCCGACTGGCATCTAATCAGTTAATTGAAGATTTAAAAAAAGAGGTAGAGGGCTTATTGTATACAAGTGAATCAGACGCTCCCTTTGAGGTTACTCCTTTAAGTTGGACGGGCGAAGCATCCCCTGAAAAAGAGGATTTTATCAGGCTTTTAGAGTTGGAAGAAGGAACGCCCATCCAAACCCAGCGGCTGGATACTTTCTTTAAACCTTTACTAAAAAGTTACGACTGGTTTGGAGAAGAAGAAACCGCTACGCTCGAACGGTATCAGAAACTGAAAGAATACGTTACTACTCAACTGACGCACACCCAGGTGTATCGGGTAGGCGAAGTAGAAATCAAAGTATACATCGTGGGTGAAACGATCGATCAGCAATGGGTAGCTCTGAAGACCGAAGCCACTGAAACGGAGTAAGGTTCCGAATGTCTTTTCGTCAGTTATGATGAGTTCTGTAACCGAAAAGAATGTCAATCTGACGGTTATAAATGAAAAAGACCTCCGAGTTTTCGGAGGTCTTTTTATAGGTAGATACTAATAGCTTAGTCTACAAATCATTTCACATGATCAACTACAGCTTTGAACGCATCAGGATGGTTCATGGCTAAGTCGGCAAGTACTTTACGATTCAGTTCGATACCTGAGTTATGCAGTTTGCCAATGAATTGAGAGTAGCTCAGACCGTGTTGACGAACACCGGCGTTGATACGAGCAATCCATAAAGCACGGAAATTCCGTTTTTTCTGCTTACGGTCACGGTAAGCATAATTTAAACCACGTTCAACGGCATTTTTAGCTACCGTCCAAACGTTTTTACGACGGCCATAATAACCTTTGGCCAATTTGAGCACTTTTTTGCGACGTGCCCGAGACGCTACGTGATTGACACTACGTGGCATAATGTGTTAGTTTTTTGACGTTGGCGGAAAGGGTTTTGAGTTTGGGGTTGAGGGTTTTGAGTTAAACTCTAAACAAACAACGCTAAACGCTAAACTCATTTCTCTTGAAGGCCATTAGTCGGGTTAAACAAGGAAAACCTGTAATCAGTCCGAAGAATGAATTACTTAGCGAGCAGAGCGATTACGCGAGCGTGATCTGACTCATGCACCAGCGTGGTTTTAACGAGGTTAGCCTTACGCTTGTTAGACTTTTTCGTTAAAATGTGGCTGTGGAAGGCATGCTTCCGCTTGATTTGTCCGGTTCCAGTCAGCTTAAAACGCTTTTTGGAGCCCGAGTTTGATTTTTGCTTAGGCATAAAACTGAACCTGTTAACGTTATAAAAAAGGTACTATTTGTGAAATGAACCGCAAAGGTAAGGAAAAATGATAAGATTTTAATAGGAAGGCGGATTCAATTTTAGGGAAACTGTAATTTATTCTTTTGTAGAGGCAATTGAAATTCTTTTTACCGCATGCCCCTTTGAAAAAGGCATGAGCCTTTGCCAAAAATAAAATGCTTATTTTCCCTGGTTGGTGTCCTCACCAACCACTTGGCTCTTAGTAATGGCTGGTGAAGACACCAGCCAGGGCGGGAATATTCTAAACTGTAGTAATTAAAACTGCCTCTTACCCAGACGCGATCAATCGCGTCTCTACAAAAGATAAATACCTATAATATCCGCCCTGGTTGGTGTCCTCACCAACCATTTGGCTCTTAGTAATGGCTAGTGAAGGCACCAGCCAGGGAGGGAACATTCTGAATTGTAGTAATCAAAACCGCCTCTCACCCAAACGCGATCAATCGCGTCTCTACAAAAGATAAATACCTATAACTAAAAACCCTCCACAGAAAACTGCGGAGGGTTTTGATCTATTAGATAAAGCTTATTTTTTCACTTTGGGTGCAATGATGATGTTCATCCGGCGACCTTCCAAGCGAGCTTCTGATTCCAGTTTTCCGTGCTCTTCCAGATCTGACATAAATCTTTTCAGCAGGTTGAAACCCTGATCTTTGAACACGATTTCACGTCCTGAGAATTGTACGTAAGCTTTTACTTTCGAACCTTCTTTCAGGAAGTTGATCGCGTGTTTCAATTTAAAATCGTAATCGTGGTCATCCGTTGTAGGACTGAAACGAATTTCCTTGATAACAACTTTAATTTGCTTGGACTTAAGTTCCTTTTGCTTTTTCTTCTGCTCGTACTTGAACTTAGAATAGTCAACGATCCGACAAACCGGAGGTTCAGCATTGGGAGAAATTTCAACCAGATCCAGCTCTTGTTGTTGAGCCATTTCGAGGGCCTGACGGATATCCACAATACCCTGGTCTACGTTTTCTCCAACCAATCGTACTTGTTGTACTCCGCGAATCAATTGATTAATGCGGTAGGGTTCTTCTTTCCTTACAGGAGGTCTGCGGTTCATACCGCCAGGGCGTAATGCCATACTTCTTAATTTGGTGTTTTTTGAGTTTTTCAGTTAGCGAGTTTTCAGTGGGATACAGATCTTACCGAAACCTCTTTATCCTGACTGAAAACTGAGAAGAAGCCGTTAAATAAGCTTCCTTATTTAACGGCTTCAAAAATTATGTGCCTAAGATCAGCTATTTCTGAAATTTAAGCAAATTTTTATTGATTTCCTCCTTAGCAAGGGCAATAAACTGACCGATTGGCATACTGCCTAAGTCACCTTCGCCTTTTTTACGGATAGAAACCGTTCCTTCAGCCTGTTCCTTCTCCCCAACGATGAGCATAAACGGCGTTTTAGAAACTTCAGCATCGCGAATTTTCTTACCGATTTTTTCATCCCGGTGATCTACATACCCACGCAGGTCTTCTTCCTGTAACAGCAGGAAAATTTCATTGGCGTAGTCGGTATATTTTTCCGAGATCGGTAATACGGCCAGCTGATCGGGAGAAAGCCACAGCGGGAAGTTACCTGCCGTACTTTCAATCAGGATAGCAACGAAACGTTCGAGCGAGCCAAAAGGTGCCCGGTGAATCATAACGGGGCGGTATTTCTTATTATCTGAACCGGTATATTCCAGATCAAAACGCTCGGGAAGGTTATAGTCTACCTGAATAGTACCTAACTGCCACTTCCGTCCCAGGGCATCTTTTACCATGAAGTCCAGTTTGGGACCGTAGAATGCCGCTTCTCCGTATTCAATAACCGTATTTAACCCTTTGGCTTCAGCGGAGCGAATAATAGCCTGTTCCGCACGATCCCAGTTTTCGTCGGTTCCGATGTACTTCGCCCGATCTTCCTGATCACGCAGGGAAACCTGAGCACTGTACTCACTGAAACCTAAGGCTTTGAATACATACTGAACCAGATCGATTACTTTCATGAACTCCTCTTCTACCTGATCGGGACGGCAGAAAATGTGAGCATCATCCTGCGTAAAGCCCCGCACGCGAGTCAGACCGTGTAACTCACCCGACTGCTCGTACCGATATACCGTTCCGAATTCCGCAAAACGAACCGGTAAATCCCGGTAACTGCGTGGTTTCGAACGATAAATCTCACAGTGGTGAGGACAGTTCATGGGCTTGAGCAGGAACTCTTCGTCTTCATCTGGCGTATGAATCGGCTGGAATGAATCCTTGCCATATTTTTCATAGTGACCGGAAGTTACGTATAATTGCTTCGAGCCAATGTGAGGAGTAACCACGGGTAAATAACCCGCCCGAACCTGAGCCCGACGCAGGAAGTTTTCCAGACGCTCCCGCAGAGCCGCACCTTTGGGTAACCACAGAGGTAAACCCTGTCCTACCCGCTCGGAGAAGGTGAAGAGTTCGAGTTCTTTCCCCAGCTTGCGGTGATCCCGTTTCTTGGCTTCTTCCAACACGTGCAGATACTCTTCGAGTTCTTTCTGTTTAGGGAAGGTCACCGCGTAAATACGGGTCAGCATTTTATTGTTTTCGTTGCCTCTCCAGTACGCACCCGCTACGTTCAGAATTTTCGCAGCTTTGATGAATCCTGTATCTGGAATGTGAGGGCCACGACATAAGTCCGTGAAATTTCCCTGGTTGTAAAACGTGATTTTTCCATCTTCCAGATCTTTCAGCAGATCCAGTTTGTACTCATCTCCTTTTTCTTCGAAGTAAGCAATGGCATCCGCTTTCGAAATGGACGTACGGGTGAATACCTCTTTCGTACGGGCCAGCTCCAGCATTTTGTCTTCTACTTTCTTGAAGTCTTCCTGCGAGAATTTGTGATCGCCGAGGTCTACATCGTAATAAAATCCGGTTTCGATGGCGGGGCCAATACCGAATTTCACACCAGGATATAAAGCTTCCAGGGCTTCGGCCAGCAAGTGAGCGGACGAATGCCAGAAGGTTGATTTGCCTTCCGTGTCATTCCAGGTCAGCAATTTCACGTGGGCATCGGAGTCGATAGGGCGACTAGAGTCCCACACCTGACCGTCTACAACGGCGGCTAATACATTACGGGCAAGGCCTTCGCTGATGCTACGGGCGATGTCCATGCCGGAGACACCCTTCGGAAACGTACGGATGCTTCCGTCCGGCAGGGTAATTTGGATTTGGTTTTCCATTTGTATTTAGTAAATAGAACGATTAAAAAATCACGGAGATACAAAGTCCGTGAGTGCTTTGTTAGTTTAGCGTTTGGGGTTTTGAGTTAATTATGATTACTCTTTTTCAACAACTCGAAACCCAAAACTCCTAACAACTAAACTATATGGTATCGCCTTCGGCGGTGCCGTTGGTTTTGTCGGGGACGGCTAGTCCGGGGCGGTATCTTTCTTCCTGACGTAAATACGGGTAATTCGTCAATTGTCTCCGCCGGGTTCGCCAATACCCTCCTACGGCTTTGCGATTGGCTGGATTTTCTCTGGCTTCCTCCAGGTAATAATCCATGGCTTTGTCATCGTCCCCTGTATATTCAAGGCACTGAGCCATGAGAAAGTTCAATCCGGGGTAATTTGGGCTTGTTTTCTCAACAATTCGCAAATGCTTGAGAGCTGGGACCACCTTTTGCACGCCAAATAAAATAGATGCTGCGTACATATTCGCTCCCGGATGCTCAGGTTCTACCTTTAAGGTTTTGTTAAATTCCGCATAGGCACTGTCTACCTGAGCGGTATGCGTAAAAGCCAATCCTCGCCGGTAGTGCAAGTCCGCATCTTTGGGGTAATAATTCAGCCCTTCCCGGGCGAACCATAAGGCTTTCGGATAGTCCTTTTGCTGGTAATAAATGGAAGAAAGCTGCTGATACGCTCCCAAAAATCCGGGAACCAGCGTTCGGGTTCGCATGAATAATACCAAAGCTGCCGTCGTGTCTCCAAGCTTGGCCGCAATCATCCCCCGGTAGAAATACGCCTCTCCGTAATAAGGATTAATCTGCAAAGTGCGGGCCAGGTATTGTCTGGATTTCCCTAGCTGATTGACCCGCTGGTATAAGTCGGCCAGCAAAACATAGACATCAGGATTCCGTTCGTTGAGAATTTCGGCTCGCTGAGCGGCCTGTAAAGCCTCGTTAATCTGCTTTTTTTCACGTAGAATCCGGGCTTTGGTCACGTAATACCGACCCGTATTTCGTTTCAGGTTAATAGCCGTATTAATATCTTCCAGAGCGGCGTCCAACTCCGACCGTTGCAGGTAAATCTCAGCTCTTTTCTGATAATTTTCCGCCAGATCAGGATACTGCTGAATGGCCCGACTCAGGAATTCCAGGGCTTTAGGCGTTGAGAATCCTTCGTTCATATTCGGTAAAGGTGGAATACGCACGCCCTCCTGTTCTTCCGAAGAACAGCCCATCAATACCCAACTCAGAACGACCAGAAACCCTACAACTTTCCCGAAATGAATCATTTCTACAACTTAAAACGCCGCAAAATTAGTCGGTTTCGGGGAAAGTTTGACGTTTTGCGTTTAGAGTTTTGAGTGAAAGTATTCATTGCTCCCCCTCTATCTTCTCATTAACCTTATTTAACTTTAAAGAAAGGTTCGTTAACCCTTTCCTTTTCTAGGGTCGGGTACTTTCGTCCAAAGAAATGATTTTCCCCATGAAAAACCGATACCTACTCCTCTTCTTACTGACGATGATCTCGGGCTGGGCTGCTGCTCAAACGCCCTGGAATCTGAAAGGCAAACTTGCCGACTCTTCGGGCATTGCCATCCCTAATGCTTCCGTAATGCTGCTGGACACGAAAGATTCAACCCTGATTGAATTTTCCACTAGTGGTACCAACGGTGAATTTTCCTTTAAAAAGTTACCACTTCACGCTTATATTCTTCGCATAACTCACCTGAGTTTTTCGGAGTATGAAGCCCTGGTCAACAAACCCGATCTGGGTACGATTCGACTAAAAGCCAAAGGCAAAGATTTGAATGAGGTCATTGTGAAAGGCGAAAAGGCTCCGGTAACGATGCGTCACGATACCGTAGAGTTCAACGCCGACAGTTTTAAGACCCGCCCCAACGCAACGGTTGAAGAGTTACTGAAACGATTGCCGGGCGTTGAGGTAGAAAGCGATGGAACCGTCAAGGCTCATGGGAAAGAAGTCCAGCGAATTCTGGTGGATGGGAAGGAATTCTTCGGAACGGACCCCAAAATGGCTACTAAAAACCTGGCAGCCGAAGCCATCAAGGCCGTTCAGTTATTCGACCGCAAATCAGAACAATCGCGTTTTTCGGGGGTGGATGATGGCACGCGGGAAAAAACGATTAACCTGGAGTTGAAGGAAGATTTCAAGAAGGGGATTTTTGGTACGGGCTCGGCAGGGTATGGTTCTCAACATCGATACGCCGGTCGTCTGAACCTGAACCGCTTTGCAAAAGATCAGCAATTTTCGCTGGTGGGTACGTTGAATAACATCAACCAGCAGGGTTTTACGATGAATGATTACTTCAACTTTTCATCGATCAATAGCTCCGGTGGTGGTGGAATGTCAGGCGGTGGGACCCGAACGACGAGCGTTCAGGTGGGCAGCGGTTCGATTAATGGCGTTCCTGTCAATATGGGCGGACAAACGTCGTCGGGTTTCGTGAATTCTGGTTCTGGGGGATTGAATTTCTATCAGCAACTAAGTAAGAAAACAAAAATTGACGGTAACTATCTCATTAATAACACCAATAGTACCGTTGATAAAGATTTAGATAAGGAAAATTACCTGGAAAGTGGTAACTATAAAAGTCTGCAAAACAGCAACACCACGAACAAAAATCTGAATCATCGGCTCAGCTTTAATCTTGAACACCAACTGGATTCAGTGAATACCATTCGCTGGACGAATACGGCTTCCCTCACCAACAGTAATTTCCAGACCTCCAGTCTTACTCAAACCTATGGCACGGGGGGTAACCTGCGAAACGAAGGGAACCGGATCAATCAATATGCTGGCGATGCCTATTCCTTAAATTCCAATTTTGCCCTTCGCCACCGATTTGCTAAAAAGGGTCGCACCCTGACGGCCAACCTCATTTTCGGATTAAATAATGATCAGCGGAGCGGTGTTATTAATGCTCTGAATCAATATTTCGATACGAACACTGCTGATACGACGCTTCAGAACGATTCGCAGAAAAATGGTAAAATCAATTACGGACTAACCACTTTTTATACCGAACCCCTGAGCAAACGAAGCTTTCTGGAAGCGAATTATTCTTACCAGAAAAATTTGAATAACACCAATCGTGAAGTATACGATATCAAGGGCGAACGTTCAACGCTTAATAATCAGTTGAGTAATACGTATGATAATCAATATTATTACCATCGTGGCGGTTTGAGTTACCGATATGTGGGCAATCAAATTAATATTTCGACGGGATTGAATGTACAGGAGGCTACGCTGGTCGGTAGATTTCCGAGAACGGAAACGAGTCTGAACCATTCGTTTGGTAACCTTCTGCCTAACCTTCGGATACGTTATGATCTGGCCAATAGTCGAAACCTGAATTTCAACTACGAAACCAGCGTTAATCAGCCCAGCCTGACGCAATTACAACCCATTATTAATAACACGGACCCGCTGAATATTACCATTGGTAACCCTAACCTGCGACCCGAGTATAACCATTCGTTTTCGCTGAATTACTTCTCTTTCAATACAACTCGGTTCCGTAACTTTTTTGGTAATGCCTTCCTGACGTATACGACTAACAAAATTTCCAGTTCGCAGTCAGTAAACGAGCAGTTAGTGACCACCACCCAATCGGTTAACGTACCCAACGCCATTCAGGGAAATACATTCATTGGCTTTGGCTCCCCCATTCAGCGAATCAAGGGCATGCGGGTAAATGCGAATCTGGGCGTAACTTATAATCGGGGAATCAGCATCATTAATAATGCAGAAAATCGTACAAATACGGTGGCCACTACGCTCGGAACACGATTGGATTACCGCAATGATACCAAATTTGATGTGAATGCCGGGGCTAATTTATCGCTGAACCAAACGCAATACTCGCTGCAATCAGCCATGAATCAGAATTACCTGACACAACGCTACACCCTGGATGCGAACTGGAATCTAACGCAAACCTGGTCGATTGGCAGTTCCGTAAACTATCAGGTCTTGACGGGCAATAACTATAACCAGAAAATCCCGATCTGGAATGCCTCGATTACCAAGTATATACTCAAAAATAATGTGGGTGAAATTAAGCTGAGTGCTATCGATTTACTCAATCGAAACGTAGTAATTAACCGCTCGGCTCAGGTGAATTACTATCAGGAAGAGCGGGTTACCTCGCTGGCTCGTTACTTCCTCCTTACCTTTACCTATTCCCTGAGAAATAAGGCAGGCATGGGAGGTAATAACCGTCGCAATGGGCCACAGATGATTCGTTTTAATTAGTTCTAACGTCTTTAATGGCTGGTGAAGACACCAGCCATGGAATATACAATCCTCTTAGCCATGGTTGGTGTCTCCACCAACCATAGAGAAATAAGGCGGACATGGGAGGCAATAACTGCCGCGGCGGGCCACAGACGATTCGTTTTAATTAGTTCTAACGTCTTTAATGGCTGGTGAAGACACCAGCCATGGAATATACAATCCTCTTAGCCATGGTTGGTGTCTCCACCAACCATAGAGAAATAAGGCGGACATGGGAGGCAATAACTGCCGCAGCGGGCCACAGATGATTCGTTTTAATTAGTTCTAACGTCTTTAATGGCTGGTGAAGACACCAGCCATGGAATATACAATCCTCTTAGCCATGGTTGGTGGAGACACCAACCATAGAAAAAACAAAGAAGGGGTTGAAAATCATCATGCTTTCAACCCCTTCTTTGTTAGGTTACCAAAGCTAAGAGAGTTAGTTACCCGGACGCATTCGCATACCACCCCCGTTTTTCCGCATTTCTTCCATTCGCTTCATCATAATTTCCCGCACTTCTTTTTCGGTAACCACCTTTCCTCCTTTCGGAGCTTTTAACTCAGAAGACTTTGGTTTCCGCCACTCCATTTCGCTAACGGTATACAGGCTTTCACCATTATTCACGTCTACTTCCAGAATCAATCCGGGTAAGCCACTGTATTTTTCCGGACCAATTGAAACCGGAATTTCGGGGGCGTACCAGGCCACGACGGTTCGAAGCATGGGTTGCTGATTTTCTCCAGCCGGAGGGCCTCCCGGCCCCATCATGATTCGTTGAACCCGCATAGTGTCCGTAAAAGAGGCTTTCTGACAGACAAAACCTTTGATTGTTCTGGTTTCCTTACCCAACTTCCACCGTTGGTTCACGAGGGTGTCCAGCACGCGGTACTTTTCACCAAAAATATCCCGAGCTTCGGTTCTCTTCTTTTCGGCTATCTGCGTATACACTATGCTGGAGCTACCTCCGAACCGCATCGGACCGCCCATGGGGCCACCCCCTCCAAAACCATTCCCTTCTTCGATTACGGCGGCGGGTTCATATAAAGCTTCCTGAGGCGTAAACGCTAACTGATATTGCCGGGTAATATTCTCCGGCATACGAGCCTGCATGGCCGGGTCCATATTCTGGAACCGGCTTTTCAAATCAGTTTTTTGAGTATAGGTCAGAACGCCCTCCGTTTTCTGGGCGTAGGTCGATAAACTGATCAGACTCAGGACAACCCAAGCGGTTTTCTTCATAATCAAAGGGGATTTAATGTACCTGACAAAGCTAGGCTACGGGCTCGTTAACGATTCTTACAATAAGGTTAATCAACGTTAATAAATCGGTTTTACCGTTTGAAAGCTTCTATCTTTGAATCCATGTGGAATTTAAAGTCACTCCCTTCCAATAGTACGCTTATTACGTTGATTACTAGCTGTCTGCTCGTATTAACTACCTTTCTTGGCTGGTGGTTGAGTCGTAGTTACAACGAACAAAAACGACTGCTAGCGGCGGAAACCAGTCAGCCTTTTTTTCGTTCGGTTAATATGCTCCAGGACTCTCTGGTCATGAAGCGACTCATTCGTCCGCTGGAAGAATCCATGCGAGAAAAGACTGCTCATAAAAAATTACGGATTCATTTTTTCCCGCGGGAGGACTCCAAAGGACCGGATACAATTATTAGTCTGGGTAGCAGGGGTCGGGTGTTCATTGCTTCACGCGAGCCTCGTTTCCGTAGACCTTTCCCGCCTGATTATCAACCTGATGAAGAAACTGGCGAATTGCATCGTCCGATGCGTTCCCATTTGTTTTCCCGCATATTACCATCGTTAATGGGCAGAGCCAGCCAAGACTCGATTCGGGATTCCATCAAGATCCGTGATCTCCAGCAGCAATTTCGGCGGGAGCTGGATTCTTCCAAGATCAACGTAGGCACCCGTATTGTACGTCTCCAGGCACCGGCTCATCGTTCACTGGATTCCTTGCATACGGCCTCCTATCAGGCAGGTTTGCCCCCCAGAGATTTTTATGTAGCTTATCTAACGGATTACCAGGGAGTAATTTTCAAGCGATTACTCCCACAAATCCTGTTTTCAGTTTTTCTATTAGGGTTAACATCCGGGGCCTTTTTGCTGGTTTTTAAAAGTTTAGAACAACAGCAACAATTAACCCAACTAAAGAACGACTTTATTAGTAATGTTAGTCACGAATTAAAAACGCCGATTTCGACGGTTAGCGTCGCCATTGAAGCTCTGAGTAGTTTTGATGCTTTGAAAGACCCTCATCGCACCAAAGAGTATTTAGCCATTTCTCAAATGGAACTCAACCGACTGAATTTACTGGTTGATCATGTGCTCCGAACCGCTTTATTCGATCAGAAACAGCAGATCTATCAATTTGAGGAGATTAATCTTTCCAGTCTGATCGAAGAAATTCTGCATTCACTAAAATTTCAGTTTGAGAAACACCAGGCACAAGTCGATTTTCATCCATCTGGCTCTAACTTTAGGGTTACTGCCGACCGCATTCACCTGACCAATGTGATTTATAATCTGATCGACAATGCCCTGAAATACAGCAATAATCAACCTAGGGTTACCCTTCATCTGGAAGATCAGGGCGAGCAATTAGTAGTACGGATTCAGGACGAAGGCATTGGTATTCCCCCTCAGTATCAGCAACAGGTTTTTGAGAAATTTTTCCGCGTACCTACCGGAAATATTCATAATGTGAAAGGACACGGTTTGGGCCTGAATTACGTCCATCAGGTGATGGGAGCTCACGGCGGGACGGTTACTCTTCACAGCGAACCAGGTCAGGGTAGTACTTTTGTTCTGTATTTTAAGCGATGAAAACTAAAATATTATACGTAGAAGACGAGCCTTTTCTGGGCCGAATTGTCAAGGAAAGTCTGGAAAGTCGTGAGCTGGAAGTCAACATGGTAACCGATGGATTGGCCGTACTTCCTGAACTTGAACAGTTCCTTCCCGACCTCTGTGTACTGGATGTGATGTTACCCAACCTGGACGGATTTTCCGTTGCCCGGGAAATTCGGCAGCGTCACCCCCACTTACCCATTCTTTTTCTAACCGCTAAAACGCAGGTGGAAGATGTCGTTCAGGGCTTTGGGGTGGGTG
Source organism: Siphonobacter sp. SORGH_AS_1065 (assembly GCF_030818595.1). Taxonomy (NCBI): domain Bacteria; kingdom Pseudomonadati; phylum Bacteroidota; class Cytophagia; order Cytophagales; family Cytophagaceae; genus Siphonobacter; species Siphonobacter sp. SORGH_AS_1065. The sequence goes on along the minus strand of NZ_JAUTAM010000004.1, from coordinate 3,809,259 downwards.
GAAATGATTACCTCCGCAAGCCCTTTAGCATGGAAGAACTGATCGTTCGGATTGATAACCTTCTGCGGATGAAGCTCAACTCCCCTTTTTCGACCCCTAAAAGTACTCAGGCGATTCCGCTTGGAAACTATGAATTCTGGCCGCAGAAATTCGAGCTTCGTTTACATGAGCACATTCGAAAGTTATCTCATCGCGAAAATGAATTACTGAAAATTCTCTCCGAAAATCGTCACCAAACCATTGCCCGCAAAGAAATTCTGATGCGGGTTTGGGGCGATGACTCTTTCTTTAATTCAAGAAACCTTGACGTGTACATTACCCGTTTGCGGGAATATTTACGGGAAGATCAACAGCTTCAACTGGTGACAATCAAGGGCGTTGGTTACCACTTCATCACGGATTAATTCAATTTAGTCGCTTTGCCAATGATCTTTTGGAAGGATTCGACAATTAGGGAAGAAAATTCTTTTAATTTTGAATTTTCCGAACAATTTATTCATCGGCATGAAGAAGATTTCCCTTTCCTTACTTTTAACCTTCTTTGCGTTACAAAGTTTTGCACAGCTTTCTCCCAAAGAATTTTTAGGTTACGAACCCGGTACCACCCGTTGTACCCCCCATTACCGCGTTTTAGCTTACTTCGAGTATCTCGCTCAGCAGTTTCCTAAACAAATTAAGCTCCAGAATTACGGCACCAGTTACGAAAACCGTCCTTTGATGGTAGCCGTGCTGGCTTCGGAAGAAAACTTTCCCCAACTGGAAACCATCCGTACCAATCACTTAAAATCGATTGGGTTGATGGAAGGCTCTGCTTCGGGCAAGTCGGTTCCCATCTCCTGGATGAGTTATAACATTCACGGTAACGAAAACGTGTCTTCCGAGGCCGCTATGATCGTAGCGTATAATCTGCTGAAAGGGGATAGTAAAGAGGTGCTAAAAAACACAATCGTTGTGATTGACCCTTGTGTGAACCCCGATGGCTATGACCGCTACGTGAATGGGTACAACCAGCGTTTAGGCAGCATGGCTAACGCCTATGCCAATGCCTGGGAACACACCGAGCCCTGGCCCGGTGGACGTATGAACCACTATATGTTCGACCTGAACCGCGACTGGGCCTGGATGGTGCAGAAAGAAAGTCAGGCTCGTAACAACCTGTATCAGCAGTGGATGCCGCACGTTTTTGCGGATTTTCATGAGCAGGGCATTAACTCACCTTATTTCTTTACGCCTCCCGCCAAACCCGTTCATCAGGACGTAACGAGCTGGCAACGGGAGTTCCAGACTATCATCGGTGACTATAATCGTAAGACCTTTGATAAGAATGGCTGGTTGTACTTCACGCGTGAAAACTTCGATTTATTCTACCCCAGCTACGGCGATACCTACCCTACCTTCAACGGTGCCATCGGTATGACCTTCGAGCAGGCAGGTAATGGCCGGGCAGGTTTAGCCATCATCAAAGCCGACGGCGATACCCTGACCCTGAAAGAGCGGATTAGTCACCACGTTGCGGCGAGTAAAGCCACCATGGAAGCCCTTTCAGCCAATGCGGACAAAGCTTCTTCTGAGTTCATTAAGTTCTTTACAAACGCTAAAAATAACCCCACGGGTACGTATAAGAGCTACGTAATCAAGACGAAAGGCGACGAAGGTAAAGTAAAAGCTTTTACGAACTACCTGACGAAAATGGGCTTTCAGTACGGGTACGCCGAGAAATCGCTAAACCTGTCTGGTGCTTATTCTTTTGTGGATGATAAATCAGCGAATGCGGGTGTGGAAGCCGGAGATATCATCATCAGCACCTCTCAGCCTCGCTCCACATTCCTGAAAATCCTGATGGAGCCTAAAACTTCGCTGGAAGATTCTGTTACCTACGATATTACTTCCTGGGCTTTGCCTTACGCCTATGGTCTGAAGGCGTTCGCAACGAAAGACAAGCTGGCTTTTACAACGACCAAGCCGGCGGCAACGGATAAACCAACGGCTGACGTTGCTAAACCCTACGCTTATTTATTACGCTGGAGTTCGCACGAAGATGCTCACGTATTAGCTCATTTGTTCCGTAAGAAAGTCCGGGCTCGGGTGGCTACGAAGCCTTTTGAAGTAGACGGTCAGAAATACGGAATCGGCACGGTCATTATTACACGTGGCGAAAATACAAAGCTGGGAGATGCCTTTGATTCGATCATCAAAGAAGAAGCAGAACACCAGAAAATCAGCCTGATCCCGGTAGCGACGGGTTACGTAACCAACGGCCCTGACTTTGGCTCTAACTACGTTTCTCAGCTAAAAGCACCCAAAGTGGCTATCCTGACGGGCGAAGGAACCTCTCCTTACGCCGTGGGCGAGGTTTGGCACTACTTCGATCAACAACTGCATTACCCCGCCACAATGATTGGCACCAACGATTTCATGGGTGTGAATCTGGCTGATTTCGATGTACTGATTCTGGCAAACGGTAACTACGGTCGCGTATTGAATGAAGCGGCTGTTACTAAAGTTCGTACCTGGATTCAGGCGGGCGGTAAGCTGATTGCTCTCGAAGGGGCGGTTTCGGCCCTGGCGGGTAAAGATGGTTTTAGCATTACGAAAAAAGAAAGCAAGAAAGAAGGGAAAGAATCGGCAGAAGATAATCTGAAACAATTTGGTAACCGCGAACGCGAATCAGTTTCAACGGATACGCCCGGTGCGATTTACAAATTTACGATTGATCCTACGCATCCACTCGCTTACGGGTTACCTTCGTATTACCACGGTCTGGTTTTATCTACCACCGAATACGAATTCCTGAAAGATGGCTGGAATGTAGGTTACCTGAAAAAAGGTCCAGCCGTGGCGGGTTTTGTAGGTAACGAAGCTAAGAAACGACTGGAAAACACCTTAATGTTCGGTACGCAGGATATGGGTCGCGGGCAGGTAGTGTATCTGGTAAATAACCCTCTATTCCGTGGTTTCTGGTATCAGGGTAAACTGGTATTTGCTAACGCTGTATTTATGGTTAATTAGTCACGAATACTAATTTCTAAAAAAGCTCGGCTCCTGGAGTCGAGCTTTTTTTATGGATAAGCCCTATGTTTTATAAAGTTACAAACGTATCTTAAACTCATTATCAATAGTTCTATTCGCCTAAATCAACCTAATCGAATGAAATTATTTCTTCTTTTGAGTTTATTATGCATTTCAGGAATTAGTTCCGGTCAGGAAACCAGTAAGTATCACGAAGAGGACGTAAGTTTCTGGAATAAAACGGATTCTGTTCAACTACACGGTACGTTAACTATTCCTACGATCGGTAAAAAATTTCCCGTAGTGTTACTAATCACCGGCTCCGGCCCACAGGATCGCAATGAGACTATTTTAGGCCATAAACCTTTCAAAGCCATTGCCGAGTATTTGGGAGATCGCGGATTTGCTGTATTGCGTTACGATGATCGCGGGGGTGGAAAAATGAATAAAGTTTTCGCGAATGCAACGATTGATAACTTCATTAAAGATGCCTCGGCTGGCGTAGATTTCCTGAAAACCAGAACAGAAATTAATCCTAAAAGGATTGGTTTATTGGGCCACAGTGAAGGCGGCAGCGTAGCTCCTGCCGTAGCAACCCAGCGAAAAGACATTGCGTTTGTGGTATTAATGGCCGCTCCCGGGGTGAAACACATGGAGTTAATGAAGCAGCAAAACCGCGATTTATTCCGGGGAATGAAGCTGGATTCGACAGCGATTGAAACATACGTGAATGACTATTACGAAGACGTTTTCTCTGGTTTCGGAAAAGGTCTGGATAGTACCCAGCAATCTCAGTTAATCAGTGCCAAACTGGATCTTCTACGAGAAAAATTATCAGAGAAGCAGTTATTTAATTTCATGATTCCAGCGAAGGATAAAGAAGCCCCCTACATTCGTCAGGTGTATCAGACTTCGCATGGGAAATGGTTCCAACAATTCATCAATTTCGATCCCTCTGTTTACTTAGAGCAATTAACGGTTCCTACCCTGGCAGTCAATGGCACCAAAGACGTACAGGTTAATGCAGATTTAAACCTTCGGGGAATCGAAAAATCGTTGAAAAAGGCGGGTAATAAAAATTATAAAATCGTAAAACTGGAAGGATTAAACCACCTGATGCTGGCCGCAAAAACAGGATTACCGCAGGAATACGCTACCATCAAAGGCGACATTGATCCTGCATTTTTGGAAACGGTTTATCACTGGTTACACGGAATTTATCCTTAATTAATGTTTTGAAACTCTATAATGTCAACTTGGGCAAGTAATGCCCGTCCTGTTTGTATCTCTTCCTCCATTTAATCGACCCTGCCGATACCAGCTTTTCCGCTGGCATCCACCTACAGTAAGGTATTAACCACTTTACTTTCTTTATTCTCCTCGGTGTATTATAGCCAATGATGCCAGCGGAAAAGCTGGCATCGGCAAGTCAAGCTAGCTGTTTTATAATTAGATGTTGGCTTCTTTCGCTGGCGATGTTGGCTCCCACTATCATGCTATCGTACCATCCTTAATAAAGAGGACGACTGATGATCCCCTTGTTTATCTATCTCCCTCCCTTAACTTGGCCCTGCCGATGCCAGCTTTTCCGCTGGCATCCACCTCGTAAGGTATAAACCACGTTGTTGTATTTTCCTTTTTAAAACAGGATGGTTAATAACCACTTTACTTTCTTTATTCTCCTCAGTGTATTATAGTCAATGATGCCAGCAGAAAAGCTGGCATCGGCAAGTCCAGCTAGCTGTTTTATAATTAAATGTTGGCTTTTTTTATCTACCTATATAGTGCTCTCGTGCTTTTCTTAATAAACAGGACGACTGATAACCACCCTCTTTATCTATCTCCCTCCGTTTAACTAGGACCTGCCGATGCCAGCTTTTTTTGCTGGCATCCGCCTCGTAAGGTATTAGCTACACTGTTGTGCTTTCTTTTATAAAATAGAACGGCTGATAAACCTCCCGTTTCTATATTCTTCGCAGTTTACTAAAGTCAATGATGCCAGCGGAAAAGCTGGCATCGGCAGATTCAGTTAGCTGTTTTATACGTAGCTGTTTGCTTTGCTTGCTGTTATCCAACTGTAGCTATTATCCTCAATGGTATAAACCTGTCTCTCCTTCTTCTAAATACGAACAGGACGGTTATGAGCCGTCCTGTCTGTGATCTTTTATCCATTTACTATAGTAGTAATGCCAGCAAAAAAGCCGGCATCGATAGGCTTGATTAGCTTTTTTTAGTCAGACGCCAGCTTTTTTAGGGCATCCAGCCGACAAGTATTAGTCGCCTCGGTATAGCACCGCCGTACCTTCCATGATGTACCCATTCGAAGTGGCCGTGGTGTAATACTTGTACTTTACGTCCATAACGGCATTGGCACCCATAGCTTCGGCTTTCTTTACTAACATTTCAGTCAGCCGGTTTTTCTGGCGGGCGTCATTCCCCCGACCTACCATAGGGCCACGGGTTTTTCGCTGCTCTTCCGTCAGTAACATTTCTTCCTGAATGCTCACCTGATCAATTACCTGAAAAGGACGATCGGGCTTTTTATCGTTCTCCCAGAAAACATCCAGATCGTACTTCGGATTTCTTCTGATGGGAACGGAGGGGCTAAAGCAACTTACGACACTCCAGGAAATCAGAATCATTCCCAGAGCCTGTAAGCTACGTTTTCTCAACGGACGATTAAATGCTTTCTGAATCATAAATCAGTACACGATCCCAGTATTGTTTGCAAGTTTCAACAAACTTCAGGTGAATGGGTGCAACCTGATACACATCGTGAGCGGCTTCGTCTTTGAAAACGGTTAGCAGGCAATAATCATACGAACGATCAATCACGGGGCGATCCGTTGCCGCAGGCTTTCCTACATTAAACACTTCAATCCCTTCCACATTTTTCAATGAAGAAACCCCCTCTTCAAACTTCGCACGATCTTCCGCCGAGAGGCCTTCTTTCAACCAGAAATTAACTACGTGTACAAACATTACTAGATTTCTTTAAAGATTTAGTTACCAGAATATTATTTCAAAAGATCTCTCTGAAGAACCTTCATTTGACGCTCCTTTAAATCTTCGGATGTCTTCATCAAAGGCAGACGAACGTCGGAGGAAATAATACCCAATGACTCCAAGATGCCTTTAACCCCTACCGGGTTGCCTTCTTCGTATAATAAAGGATCGATATCCAAAAATGAACCTAATCCTTTACGAGCAGTAGCAAAATCTCCGGCCAATGCCGAGTGAATGACGTTGCCGAATTCTTTAGGGAATGCATTGGCAATCACCGACATTACTCCTACGCCACCAATGCTGATAATGGGAACAGCCTGTACGTCATCACCGGAGATCAGCAGGAAGCCTTCGGGCATATCACGATAGATTTCCATGCATTGTTCGATGATGCAGGAAGCTTCTTTCATGCCGATAATATTGGGGTGTTGAGCCAGCTCTACTACTGTTGCACTGGTCATGTTAATACCCGTCCGGCCCGGGATGTTATACATGATGACAGGTACCGGAGAGGCATCCGCCACAGCCTTATAATGAGCAATAACTCCCTGTTTACCGGGCTTGTTATAATACGGACAAACCGACAGAATGGCATCAACTCCCGAGAAATCAATCTTCTGGATCTGATCAACCACCTTGGCTGTTACGTTACCACCCACCCCATAAACGATAGGAAGCTTACCTGAGTTGTGTTCCTTTACAAACTGTAAAATTTCGGCTTTTTCAGCGTCCGTCGTCGTCGCTGATTCGCCCGTCGTGCCCTGAATCACGAGGTAATCTACCCCTCCGTCAGTCACGTGCTGGATCATTCGTTCAAGACCCGCCCAGTCGATGGAGCCGTCTTCATTAAAGGGAGTAACTAAGGCGACTCCAACGCCGTGAAATTTGTTCATAAAAAGTGTTGCCGCTGGAAGATCGTTGATCGTGGCTAGTTATTTGTTGTTAGTTTTAAAATATGCCAACAACGAACAACCAGTCACGAACAACTATACTCCGCTAAACTAGTAAATCTAAAAATTCTTCTATCGTAATTAACTGTACATTCAACTTCTTAGCTTTATCGACCTTCGAAGCTCCGGGTTTTTCGCCGACAATCAGGTAATTCAATTTACCCGAAACCCCGCTCAATACTTTCCCGGCGTGGGCTTCTATTAATCGTTCGAGATCTTCCCGTTCAAAGTTCTGGAAAGTTCCGGTGTAGAGAAACGTTTTTCCTAAAAGTTTATCACTTAATTGCTCAACAATGGCTTCCTGACCTACCGTCATCTGCAAGCCGGCAGCCTTTAGTTGATCCACCAACGCCCGGTTGTCGGCATCCTGGAAAAACTCTACCACACTCTGGGCAATCCTTCCTCCGATTTCGGGAACGGCGGCCAGTGCTTCAGCCGTGGCATTTTCAATGGCTTCGATGGTTTTGAAATAACGAGCCAGTTTCTGAGCACCCGTTTCTCCGACGTAGCGAATACCAATGGCAAAAAGCACCCGTTCAAAAGGAACGGATTTCGAGGCCTCAATCGCATTCAGGATGGATTGCGTTGTTTTTTCCCGAAAACCAATCTTTTTACTCTTTCCCGTTTCAGGATCGGTGATTACCTTTTCTAAACCAAAAAGTGTTTCGTAAGATAACGTATAAAAATCGGCAACCGTTCGTACCAGTCCTTTTTCGTATAATAATTCTATTTTCCCTTCCCCCAGACTATCCATATTCATGGCTTTTCGCTGAATGAAGTGTTCCAGTCGAGCCCGAATCTGCGGCGGACAACCTTTTTCATTAGGGCATAAGCGAGCGACTTCGCCCTCACGCTGAATCAGTGGCGTGCCACAAACGGGACAGGTCGTGGGATAATGAATTACTTCGGAAGCTTCGGGACGCTTCTCCAGGTTTACTCCGGTAATTTTCGGAATAATCTCCCCACCTTTTTCGACAAACACGTGATCGCCTAGACGTAAGCCTAACCGCTCGATTTCGTTGGCATTGTGCAGACTGGCTCGTTTCACAACGGTTCCGGCCAGCAACACGGGCGTCAGGTTAGCGACTGGCGTAACTGCACCCGTCCGTCCAACCTGATAACTGATGGAACGAAGCGTCGTTTCCACCGATTCGGCCTTGAACTTATAAGCAATAGCCCAACGTGGTGATTTCGACGTATAACCCAATTCGCGTTGCTGGGCAAACGAGTTTACCTTCACCACAATCCCGTCGGTATTCAGGGGCAGATCAAAACGTTTGGTTTCCCATTCGTGAATGTAGGCCATGACTTCCTGGATGCTCGAACATTTCCGCCAGGTCGGTGAAACATTAAACCCCCACCGCTGCAAGGCCAACAGGCTTTCTTCGTGGGTATTAAAAATCTCGGTATCAGCCAGAAAGGAATATAGATAGCAATCCAGTCGACGGCGGGCCACCTCACCTGAATCCTGCAATTTAAACGTTCCGGCGGCGGCATTCCTTGGATTCATCAGGGCTTCTTCACCAATATCCACGCGTTCCTGATTCAGCTTATTAAACGAAATCAGAGGCATATAGCCTTCGCCCCGTACTTCAAAAATGGGTGGTACATCTTCGGCTTCGATATGATGAGGTAAAGTCCGCAGTGTCTTGACATTGTTGGTAATATCGTCCCCCCGGGTTCCATCGCCTCGGGTTACCCCGGCGGTCAGAAGTCCATTCTCGTAACGGATCGACAGCGAAATTCCGTCGAATTTCTGTTCACAGATAAATTCAACGGGTTCATCAGGAATGATTTTCCGAATCCGTTCTTCCCATTCCAGTACTTCCTCTTCGTTATACGTGTTTGAAAGTGAAAGCATTGGGTAGCGGTGCTGAACGGTCTTGAATTCTTTCGAAACCGTCCCGCCTACGTGTTGCGTGGGCGAACCTTTGTGCTTGAACTCGGGGTATTGTAACTCCAGTTGCGTGAGTTCCTGGAGTAGCTGGTCGAAATCATAATCAGAAACTTCCGAGATGGCGTCCTGATAATATCGTTGATTGAGGTAGTGTAGCCGTTGTGTCAGCTCGTCAATGCGTTGCTGGGGATTCATTCTTTACTGGTTTACAGGTCTCGAAATTTGAATGGTGAAGTAGTGGCCTCACCGAAAATCATTCAGGCGAAAGAAGAAACTTCACATAGATTCCCTCCAAAATCACCCGCCGAGAACTGATTTTTTACAAAGGTACTTTTCTGACGGAAAAATTTACCTTTGTGCTATGAAAACGCCTTTAATTGCTCCTTCAGTCCTTGCCTCTGACTTCGCGAACTTGCAGCGGGAAATCGAAATGCTGAACCGTTCGGAAGCCGACTGGATTCATTTTGATGTAATGGATGGTGTCTTTGTACCGAATATTTCCTTCGGTATTCCCGTCCTCGAAGCCGTTAAGAAGTACGCTCAGAAACCCATTGACGTGCATTTGATGATCACGCAACCCGAGCGTTACATCGAGACCTTCCAGAAAGCGGGAGCCGATGTCATCACGGTTCATTACGAAGCCTGCACGCACTTACACCGAACCATCCAGCAAATTAAAGATACGGGGTGTAAGGCCGGAGTGGCCCTCAATCCTCATACGCCAGTAGAGTTACTGGAAAATGTGCTGGAAGATTTGGATATGGTATTAATCATGTCTGTTAATCCCGGTTTTGGGGGACAAAAATTCATTAACCGCACCTTTCAAAAGCTCAACCAGCTGAGTGAAATGCGGGAGACGCTGAATAAAGACCTGTTAATTGAAGTAGATGGCGGCGTAAATGCCTCCAACGCGAAAAAATTACTGGAACACGGAGTCAATGTATTAGTAGCCGGGAATTTTGTTTTCTCTTCTGAAAACCCAGAGCAGACAATTGCTGAACTGAAGAAATAATTGTCGTATTCCCTCCTGTAACCACCCCAAAGACAACAGCGTTACGTACATCGCTGCCAGCGGAAAAGCTGGCAGCTTTTTTTGACCCAATCTCGGACCAGTTTAAGCAAGCGACAGTAAAAAGTAACTTCCTTCCTCCGATGCATCCTGAGCCGTCGCGGACGAATCTCCTACTCCTCTGCCTATCTTCTTCCCGCTGTCATCCAGAGTAAAACGAAGGACCTTCCCTACTTTGCGAACCTGTTTGGTCGTGTGGTAGCTCTCGCAGTTGTTCGGCTCCTCACCTAACTATAGGCCGCTGGCCAATAGGATGCGAACCAGCGGATACTCATTGAAAACGCTTTCTAAACAAAAATCGCCAGAGCCAAGCGACGGCAGAGAGCCGTTATATTTTCCCATTTTAACCAAGGGCTACGCAGGCAATCGTGTTCCTAGCTGTTACTTACCCTATATCATAAATATCCTATAAAATAATCCATAAAAAACTTTTTATTATCCAATATTATTCTTAACTTTCATCTAATCAAACCAAGAAAGTTATGAGTACGATTGAACGTATAGAACATTGGGGCGATACACATCACCCCGTCTGGCTCGACGCCTTGCGAGTCGCTTTGGGTATCTTTCTTTTTACCCGGGGTATTTCCTTCTTAATGGATACCAATGGCATTGGGCCGCTTTTAACGCAGTCGAATTTCATTTGGTCCATGGCCGGAATTCATTACGTGGCCTTTGCTCATTTGTTCGGAGGTTTATTGATTGCTTTCGGTTGCATTACCCGTATTGCCGTTGCCTTTCAGATTCCAATTCTAGTAGTTGCTGTGTTTTTTGTTAATATTTCCCGGGGTTTCTCTTACATCAATTCGGAGTTGTGGCTGTCAATCCTGACCCTAGCTCTGCTGATTTTATTTTTAATCGTTGGCTCGGGAAGATTTTCCGTCGATCAATGGATGAAGTCTCACGTACATTGATCTTTTTCAGTGCCTTCAACCTTTGTTGAGTATGGTGGTAAAAGAAAACCCGAACGAAAATTCCGTTCGGGTTTTCTTTTGGATAATGATTCAACTTAAAGTTTAACTTCAAAAGGTATTACCAGTTTGAAGCTCAGGTTACGCCCCATATTAAAGACGCCAACCCGACCCGTCCGCTGGTTTACATCCAGGTACTTCAAACGACTCTGGTGCGACTGATACGCTACGTCAAATACGTTATTAGCCGAAAAATAGAAGGAAGCCAGCGTCCGCTTGTTCTTGCTGACCAGATCCGTTCCTAGCCCAATGTTCACTAACTGGTAACCCGGCGTAGCCGTTTCAGTGCCATACGCTTCCAGGAAACGATTCTGCTTCTGCGTTACTTCCAGGTCAACCGTTAGATAAAGATTACGCAGAAAATCCTTATATCGATCTTTGGTTAACTTCACTTGGGAAATCCAGCGGGGAGCGGGCATGAAGGGCAAGTATCGGGCAGCCGTTTCCTGAGCGGATAAATTGTCCCCAAATACGGCTGAATAACTTTGGGTGATGCTAAACCAGCGAGCGGCCTGTGGGTTGAACGTTACCGTTCCCTCTACTCCACGTAAACGGGCATTTCCCTGAGCATAACGATAAATAGGCACATTTCCGTTATACCATGTATCCTGCCCATTAGCTCCCTGCACTCGTTCGGAATACGTATAGTTTTTAATCGAATTCTGGAAAACGCTCAGATCTACGTACCAGTTTTTGTCTTCGTAGGTTAAGCCCAAATCACCCTGATACGCTACTTCAGGCACCGCATCCAGTTTCCCAATTTCATAACGGAAGGTTCCGGCGTGAATGCCGTTCGAGGATAACTCAGGAACGGTGGGTGCCCGGAAACCACGAGAGCCATTAATCCGAACCGCTAGCTTGTCCGTCAGGTTATACACCCCTCCGATACTCGCCGAAACATTCTGGTAATTTTTGTCAAAACCAGCGAAACGTTCGCTACCTGAGCCCTGAGGTGTTACCTGAAAATTACCATCGGGGTCAATGTATAACTTGCCAATATCCAGCAAACGAATGTCATAACGAACACCCCCCGATATTTTCAGCCGCTCATAACTCTTCTTGGCAAACATGAAAACCCCGTTATCGAAGAGATTGTAGTTTGGATACAGCACCTGAAAGCCCTGGTTATCCAGTCGCTGGAACATCCCATTCGTACCCACGTTCACCTCCCAGTTATTCTTGGCGGCAAAGTTGTAACGAACGTCGTAATAATTCGTATAGAGATACAAATCCAGTTGTGACTCCCAGGGACGGGTTACGTCGCCATATTCACTCCGGCGGTTACGGGCTACGCTGAATACTCCTGACAACGACGAACCATTCGAGAAATTCAGCAGGTTATTCCAGGAAACTTTCTCATTAATCAGTCGCTGCGAGTTATACGGAATAAAATCCCGGCTGTTCAATTCCGCATCCGTTACGGGGCGATCTACTACTTCTCCGCTATTGTCCAGACTCGCCGTTGTAAATCGGCCCGATGCGTCACGCGTTCCGTTGATGATGTTATACTTCTGATACGTCCGCAGGAAGTGAATGCGGGAATACCCCCACTTCTTATTTAAACCAAAATAACCATTGAAGTTAATGGGCTCCGTGAAATTGGAGGCAAACACCCGGCCATCGTAGGCATTGCGGTAATTTTTGGTGGACTTAGTGGAAGCCTGAGCCAGCCAGACGAACCCGTTTTTATTACCGGCCAATTGAGCAGAGATCCCGTAGAGATTATTGTTGGTCTGGTAGTTACTCAACACACGACCTACCATTTTGCCCTCTTCCACGGGGCGAGGCGATAACACGGACATCACGCCCCCCAAGCCATCCGAGCCGTACATGAGCGAACCCGCTCCGCGAATGATTTCGTACCGATCAATCGAATACTCATCAATCTGAATGCTGTGCTCTTCGCCCCACTGGTTATCCTCCTGACGAACGCCGTCGTGCATGGTAATCACCCGGTTAAAACCTAACCCGCGAATAATGGGCTTGCTCAAGCCCGCTCCCGTTGATACCTGCGACATCCCCGGCAGCTTAGCCACCGCATCGATCAGGTTGGTAGATGATTGTTGTAACAAACGAAGCTGAGTAATCGCCGCAATCGGAATGGGGCTTTCCTTGATCACCGTTTTTGTAGACGAGCCTGACACAATCACTTCTTCGAGCGACTGTGCCGCATTTTCCATCGTAAAATCTTTCGTGGTGGCTCCGTCAATCGTCACTTTTTCGATAACCGTACGGTGCGAAACATAACTTACCTGAACCGTGAACGTGCCTTTGGGTAAGTTAGAAATCCGATACGCCCCGTTTACATCTGAACTTGCTCCAATGCGGAGATCGGGAATGTAAATGGTGGCTCCGACAACGGTTTCGTTGTCTTCTTTGTGAATAATTTTTCCGGAAAGTGAATTTTGAGCCAGCAAGCTTCCCGAAATCAGGAAGCAGAAAAGTAAAAATAAATTTTTCATGAAGTTTATGCGGGAAAAAATGGACCACACACGAACTTACGCTGAGCAGACGGTACATGAATAAACCACCGCCTACGCAGGCAGAAAGCCCGTTTAGGGTATGAAGAGAAAAAAGAAAGACAGCAGAAATGAGTCGAATAACAAGTACAGACGAGCTCTGCGGAGCTATTCTCCGCAGCCACGAAAACGTACTTCTTTACCCGAAAAATTAACTCAGAGCCGGAGGCCCGCGATGGGAGTAATACAGGAAGGGTCGCCGCAGGCGAATGCCCTGGTAAGCGATTACTAAAATGGAGACTTCAGCTAATACGACTAGCTGAAAATCAATGGATTCAAAATCCATTAACTCCAGAACGGGGTTTGACACCGCATCCAGCAGAAGTAACTCCAGTGAGGTATGGGAGTTAGGCTGAATGGGCCCTTTATTCTGGGATTTGAAGGGGTGAGCGTGAGAGATAATCCGCCCATCCGCCAGCCGGTGCCCGTGCCGAAACACTACCCCATTGACGAACATCACCGTAAACAGCACTAGAAAAGATCTAGCTGCTGGTTGCCGGTATAAGCTCCGCCAGGAAGGTTTGGATGACAGCGTCACGAGGAAGGTTCAAATCGGTTTACTACAAAAATAACAAAGGTTTTGACATTGTTTCATTTCCTGCCCTTTTCGTCCCCTTAAATGGCTTCCAGAAATAACAATTTGCAGACCAAATGACTTATACAGAGGACTTGTTTCGGGGTCTTAGGTAATTGTTAGCTTGTTTTATTTGATGAAAAGTCCCGCTTCCGTACTCATTCCCTTAATGCTTGGCACGCTCATGGCCGGGATCGACAGTAGTATTGTTAACGTATCCTTACCCACCATGAGCCGCGAATTTGGTGTGAAAGTCGATGCCATCGAATGGGTCATTACCATTTATATGCTGGGCTTTTGCATCTTCATGCCGCTGACCAACTGGCTGCGTCTCAGACTTGGCTTTTATAAATTGTATATCGGAAGTCTCAGCGTTTTTATTCTGGGGTCGCTTGGGTGTGCCTTAGCCGGAAATCTGGAACAACTCATTGCCGCCCGTGCCTTGCAGGCTTTTGGCGGCGGAGCTTTGTCTCCTACTGCTATGGCTATTCTGACTACCGTTTTTCCGGCGAACGAACGAGGAAAAGTCATGGGTTGGTGGTCGTTGGGAGGCATAACCGGCCCCGCTATTGGTCCAACCCTGGGAGGAATTTTAACAGAAGCCTTTGGCTGGCCGTCCATCTTTTACATTAACCTGCCCATCGGCTTGCTAGCCATCGGCATCGCCGCCCGATCCCTGAAATTCCTGGATCGTTCGAGTAATAAAAACATCCACTTTGACCGTGTGGGTTTTATCTATTTTACTGCTTTCATCGTCCTTTTTCAGTACGGTATCGCTTTATTATCAAGCAAGGGGCTTGGCTCACTTCAGGTCTTGATTCCTCTCGTCGTTTCCCTGGCGGCCTTTATTATTTTCATCAAACGCAGTTACAAACGCCCCGAAGCCTTATTTGATCTGAGTATTTTTGAACGTCCGCTTTACGTAGTTTGCATTTTCATTACTACGCTCCGATCCATCGCTCTCTTTAGTGGTCTTTTCCTGTTACCTTTTTTATTGCAGGGGTATCTTAAGTTTTCAGAACTGGATTCGGGATTAATGATCCTGCCTAACTCGGCAATGATGGCCATTTTCACGCCACTCGCCGGAAAGCTATCAGATAAATACGGTCCCAGACGTTTTGTGATGGCGGGCCTGGCTCTGGTTGGCATTTCCATGTTCCTATTTTCGCAGATCAACACGCCGAGTGTACCCTTCGTCATAGCCGCCATGACGGTGAGGGGCATTGGATTAGGCTTGCTGGTTTCCCCGCTTACGGCTACTGCCATGAATGCCGTATTACCCAATCAGGTAACCCCGGCCTCTTCGGTATATACGCTGGTTCAGCAGTTAAGCGGCTCTATTGGCATTGCGGTTAGTGCCTTATTACAGCAACTCATCTACCAATACTACGTCGGCCAGCACGCTTCTGACATGCTGGCCGAACATTATGCCATTCAATATGTATTTATGATTTCGGGTGTACTGGTCATGATTGGTGTGCTGGTCGCTCGAAAGTTACCCCGCACAAAAGCCCGCATTCCTGAGCAAACGCCCGATGCCATCGTTTAATAGTTTTGCAACACCTCTTTCAACTCCTGCGTGTCTTTAGCCTGATCTTGCGGTAAAGCCGGAACGTTTACGCCTTCTGAATTCGCCAGCCTGAGAAAGTGGGCCGCCACTTGAGACAAATAAGGCGAATACATTTTCTGGTCGGGTTCGGTCACAATTCGAGCCAGATAGTATTGATTATTAGCCGCAAAAGCCATGTACATCAAGATCTTTTGCTTGCCGTTTTGTTCTACTTTTCCGGTTAAGGTTTCGATTTGGTCGACCGTTTCGGGCGTAAAATTTTGCGTTAAAAACCCATACTGGATCGCATCCTTTCGGGATTCTATCTTCAACCAATCCGTTAAAGACCTGTGTTTCGTCTCCTGAACGGGAAAAAGCGTATATACGAAAAGCCGTTTCGCAGGCAGGTTTTTCGGCCTCATATCGGTGTTCGTGCCATTTTGCGTACTGGTCCATCCTTTCGGTGGCTCTTCATGCCATCCACCTAATGCCAGTAGCAGGCTACAAATGATGTATTTCATAACAAGCTGTGGTTTAAAAATACATATACGTATCGTTTTCCAAAAAGATTGAATTTTCTCAGTTTTTCCGTTGGCAGTTTTCGGTTCTTGGTTGCTTTTTCCATCCAATTGTCCAGGTTTTAATTCATATAAAAATTAAAATTAACGTTACTAAAACGTTTTAATAATCTTTAGTACATACTAATCGATTTACCTATCGCTTTTTCTAAAATTTCAGAAAGAAGGTTTGCTAGCTTAGTTGAATGCGGGTCGCCTTACAATAAAGGCGAGATCATGCGGGTCAGTTTTTCTAGCATTCGTTTCCATTTGGGACGATTAATCCATTGTTGAGGATCGATGCGTTCGGCGTGCTGAAGGTCTTCATAGAAGGCTTTTCGAAGTTTTTCGGAGAAATCTGCATCGTAGATAAAGGCATTTACCTCAAAATTTAACTCAAAACTTCGGTGATCCATATTGGCCGTTCCTACAGCGGAAAGATGCCCATCGGACACAATGGTTTTAGCATGAATGAAACCCTTTTGATACCGATAAATCTCCACGCCTACCCGCAACAGATCATCATAATATGAACTCGCCGCCGTGTTTACAATCCAGGAGTCCGAAATTCCGGGCACGAGCAGTTTAACCTTAATCCCACTCAGGGCCGCTACAATCAGGGCATCCTGTAAACTATCACCGGGAATAAAATAGGGAGTGGTAATGAGAATCTCTTTTCGAGAAAGATTAATCACCTGTAATAGAGCGAATAAAATCGTAGGCTGCACCGAATCAGGCCCGCTGGCCGCAATCTGAACCAGAGCGTCCGCTGGAAAAGCATCGGGTTCGCAGTAATAGTGCCGGCTCGGTTCCAGCGTATCTTGGGCACAAAAATTCCAGTCGCACATGAAAATGTACTGAAGGTAATACGAACCTGGCCCGTCGATGCGGATGTGCGTGTCCCGCCAGTACAAATCGTTATTATTGGGATTTCGATAACGGTCGGAAATGTTGATTCCACCCGTGAAAGAGGTACATCCATCAATGACAATAATCTTGCGGTGATTGCGGTAATTCAGTCGGTTGGCCAAAGCAATGAAAATAACTTCGTAAAAGGGATACGCCTCTACCCCAGCCTTCCGAAGCTCGGGAGCAATGGAACGGCGAATGGATCTGCTGCCAAAATCATCGTAAATAAACCGCACCTGAACGCCTTCTTGAGCTTTTTGAATCAGAATATCCTTGATTTCATTCCCAATGGCGTCGTTTTCGTAGATGTAATATTCAATGTGGATATGATGTTTGGCATTCTTTAATGCCTTGATAATCTCGGGAAACGCCTCTTCACCATTTAGCAATAACTTCACCTGATTTCGAGACGTTAGTGGACTCAGGTTATCATTCAGCAGTAGATACGCTAACTCGCGATTTTGCTGAACGGCCGGAGCGTCGGCCTTCAGGTTATTTTCAGTAATCTGGGTAACCTGCGTATGGAGCTGTTTGAGTAATTGATCGTTGTCAATCAATTTCTTGGAATACAAACTTCGTTTTCGATAATTGATTCCGAAGGACAAATAGATGAAGATTCCGGCAACGGGAAGAAAAACCGTTAACAACAGATAAGCCAGCGTTTTAGTACTGGCTCGGGTATCATAAATGATGCGAACGCATACTAGAAAAACAATAAACCCATAGACGACTTCCCAGATTAATAGCCAGTCGATTTCTTCTAAAAAATGCATGATTACTCTAAAGTTTTAGGAGCCTCAACCTGCTGACCACCGATTCGCTGTATCATTCGTTGAATACTTCCCCGGTTCCAGCCCGAAAAACGCCCCCGCTGCATCACCAAGCGATTATCGTAGTCCGCATTTAAATAGAAGTGGAAAGCAAAGGCTGCGTCAGGATTTTCCCAGCCTAATACCTGTCCGAAGCGAAGTACATTAAACTGCAACGCATGGTCCTGATCGCTGATGGTATAAAAGCCCCGGGCAAAATATTTCAGATCCTGCACTTCTTTTTCTTTTTGAATATTCCTCAATAACTCTTCCCGCTGCGGCACGAAATGAAATGGGGTCCATCCGTGGTCAAAAACCGAGCGATACCCGATCTGGTACCCACCCGGCACTGCCGCTACCGCATACCATAACAAACTATTGAACGGCGTCGGCGTAGTGAAATAATCCGTACTGGTAATGGATTGAGTACGCAAGGATTCTTCAATCGAGTGGTTGATTTTTCGTTTATGAAAAAGGGTAACGGAGAGGTACAAGAAGCAGGAGATCAGCCCCAGACTAACCCAGGTTTTTCGGGCGGAATGCTGGTTTTTCAGATAAAGCAACGCGAGGCAGGAAAGAACCAGCGGTAAGGTAAATAAAGGGTCGATTACGTACAGTAAATTGAAAGTAATCCGCTGATGACTAAAGGGTTCGAAGATGCCCGTGCCGTACGAGTTACAAACGTCCAGGAAATCATGGAGTAACAACTGAATCAGAAAGAATAAATAAAAATGAAGAAAGTTTACCTGCGGGAATTTCTTTCTTAATACCCATGAAAAACCCAAAGGAGCCAAAAAGGCGAGTACCAGGGAATGAGTAATCCCCCGATGTACCAATAGATTTTGGGCGGGCGACAGGAATAGAGCATCCAGTGCGTCGATATCGGGGAGATTCTGAGCAACGGCACCGATGAGTAAAGCTTTCTTGCCGATGCGTTTGGCAAGGAATGCTTCTCCGACGCAGGCCCCGATGGTGATGTGAGTGAGCGTATCCAATTCGAGCAGTTGAAAGGTTTTTGTATTAACTCCTGAACAGGAACGGTGGTTCTACCAAAGAATTTCTTGCGTCTGGTTAAGAGGCTGTTTTTGTTATGCTTACGTTCCCCCCTGGCTGGTGTCTTCACCAGCCATTAACAGTGGTTGGTGAGGACACCAACCACGGCGGATACTCCTGAGTAAGGGGCGATTTTAACACCCCTACGTTCCCACCCTGGCTGATATCTTCTCCAGCCATTAAAGTGGTTGGTGAGGACACCAACCACGGCGGATGATTGTCAATCCGAAAAAGCATAGTAACAAAACAGACGGCAGGAAAACCTGCCGTCTGTCATTTGGGGGCACCATTTCGTTCCCCGGCCAAACGCGATGGCATCGCGTTTGGGCTATTTTTTCTTCTCGAAATTGCCGCTGGCAGTTACTACCCCACCTTTCTGGCTGTTTACTTCGATATTCCAGTTACTGGGATTACCCTTTACAATCCAACGTAGACGTACATAACCCAAACCAGGAATATTCGCTACTTCGAGTTTATCGGGATTTAGTTTCTGCTCTCTGTAACTCTCAAAAGCAGGAGATGGACCACCATAACCCATACCGCCACCGTCGGGGTTACTCATCTGCAAGCCACTCACCACCTGTGCTCCTTTCAGTGTTACGTAGTCCGGCAGGTTGATTTTGTTTTTTACGTCAAAAGATGAGTGCGTAGGGATGACGCGGCTATTGGTAATGGTTGCCGTGATTTGCGTTAATCCGTTACCCAAATCCTGCTTTTCCACTTCCTTCACCTCAATTTTTGGCATCTGGTTCGCGTGGAAAATCGTGAAAGCCGCATTCCGGTGGCCGTCGGTTTCCAGAATAAAACCGGGGTGATTTCGGATGTAGTTTTTCTTGAATCCACCAATTTCGATATCACCGTATTGCGGATGTTTGAAAGGTTTCCATTCGACAAACGCATCCCCGTGCAGTAACAGACGATCAAAATCATAAGGCTCGGTATTGGGAGCATTTCTGAGTTCGTTCGACTCTCCTTTTTTGTTGAAATACAGGTAAGACGTCCACAGCTCGTTTGAGAACATAAAAATGCCCCGACCCAAAGCAAACCAATCGATTTCGCCGCCGTAAACCGTATAAAGGATTTTGTGAATCGCTCCGTATTTATAGGACGGAATCATTTTTTCGCCCGTTTGTCCGAGGTAATCGTATACCTGCACGTCCTCGCGGTCGTAATGAATATCGTCCTCCGCCGCACCGGGGCCGCGTAAGAACATCCCGCTGAAATTGTGATAACTCTGGGCACCCGCAATATTGGGATGTTTCATGACCCATTCCATAATGGCCCGAGGTTCGGGAAGACTGAAAGGGTATTTGTACGCTCCACCCTGAATATAATCGGGCTGCCAGTTCCAGGCCCAGTCACGGTTCGGGTCATAACTTCCCGGACGATCTTCGTTGATCTGACCATCGCCGTCATTATCCAGCCCTTCGTAACCCAGCATTTCGTATTCTCCCTGCTCGCCGGGTTTCACGGGAATCAGCATCCGGGGGTCTTCAGGATTCGTTTTCAGGCGACCATAAGGCGACTTCCGACGCATCATCGTGATTTCACCATCTCCGTCCAGATCGTCGAAGTTATCTTCATCTACCAAACCATCGCCGTCGTCATCAATGGGTAACATGCCCGAGCGTGGCGTGTTGGCGGTATTGGCATTGTAAATAAAGTCCTCGCGGGCATCGGGGTTAATCGTTGGAGCGAAGTAAAAGGCTTTGTCCCGCAAAAGTTCTTTAATAAAAGCATTGGAAGCATGGTTTTCCGTTAGATACCAGGCGGCATACAAAGCCATTTCCGAACCCTGCAACTCGTTGGAGTGAATGTTCCCATCCGTCCAGAAAGCCGGTTTTTGCGTATCAGGCTTCCCTGATTTCATATCCGTAATGGTAAGCACGTACAGGTCCCGGCCCTGCTGGGACTTACCGATGGTTTCGAGCTTAGCCAGGTTAGGGTAAGCTTTCACGATTCGCTGCATAATGTCCAGCAAACCTTTGTAGTCGTAATAGCGGTTCCAGGAAACCTGTACCTTCGGGTTGGGTGGGGTGCCAATGGCCCGAATCCCCACCGGGTCTTTCTGCTGGGCCATTACTGAAGCTCCAGAGAGCAGTAAGGCCAGCGTTACTAATTTTTTCATGCGATGAATATGTTGAGCGTCATCAGTTCAGGCTGAAGACGACAGAGTCATTATTTCAGGGTAACATTCACTTTCGCCGAACCCGTAGGGCCCGCAGATGCCTCAATTTCGAAGGTACCAGTACCGGAAACCAGCCAGGTCATTTGCTCAACACCATTACCGGCAATAGCGGTACGAACCAATTGATGCGTACGACCCGAAATGATTTTCTGGTTTTTAGACGGAGTTGCAATTACCTTCAAACGGTCTTCGTATTTCACGCGATTACCGATCTCTGAATGCGTAGGTAATAACCCTTTATTATGCACATCAACCGTGATTCGGTTCAGACCTCCTGACAGATTTTCCGTTTTCACATGCACGATTTCAATCTCAGGCATGGCCTTGGCGAAGGCTAGCAGGAAGCTGGCGTGTTTGTCGGCGGCTGGTGTCAATAAGGCTACCGGAGGATTCCATTTCACAAAAGGCATCATGCCTCCTACTTCTACTTTCTGGTTGGGGAAATCGGGGTGTTTGATTTCTGTCCACTCCACAAAAGCCGGAATGTTATTCGTGGCCGCCCATTTCAGCACATTTACCTCGTCTTCTGAACCTCCCCCTACGGATGTCATGCCACGACCGGGCATTGCACCGGGACGCGGAGCAGGCGTTGCTCCTGCGGGGCGAGCCGCCGCTTTTGTGGTGTCTTTAGGCATCCACCAACCGGGCGTCGAGAAACTGAATTTACCGAAATGGCAATAAGCCCAGGTGGATACGTCACCTTTGCTGGGAGAAAGTGTCGGAGCATCGGTCAGGCCTGCTCCTGTGTATAATTTGCTGACATACTCATTAATCGCCACGTCTTTGGCTTGCCAACCTTTAATAATCCGCTGATTGGCTTTCATCGCATCAAACTTGTTCGGTTCAGTCAGGTTATTCGACATTCCGAACGTAATAATCGCGTAGACGTTTTTATTCTCATAAAGCCAGTCTACTAAGGCCCGATTTTCGTTTTCAGAAATGGGGTAATCACCCGCTCCGGGCTTGAAGGGTTCGTATTCGAAGGTAAAGTTTTTGTTCAGTTGAATCCCGCCTTCGCCGTCTTCGTTGAATTCCCCATCCTTGTCATTATCAATACCTTCCGTGTACACCAGGTAACGTCCGAGTTCACCTTTCGAGGGGTCCGCTTTCACCAGAACGCGACTGTCGCCTTTTGCCACCCGGTAGTTACCTTCGGGATCTTCGATGCGAATCTGGGTAATGAGGCCATCGCCGTTAAGATCGTCCGGGCCGTCTTCGTTTATCCGGCCATCCCGATCGTCATCTGTTGTTCGGGCATTACCGCTGCGTTCGTATTTTAATTTAGCGAAAAACTGAGACGCTGCGTCTGGGTTTAGACTAGGAATGAAGTAGAACGTCTTGCTGGCTAACAGCTTCGATACACTATCCGTTGAAGCCTGGGCTAATAATTTTTCGGCGGTTTGCAGGCTTAGTTCCGTTCCGGCCAGATGCCAGCCTTCTACGTTAGCAATGATTACCACTGCGGGTTTTTTCTTTGCATCGCCCTGCCCGACACTCAGAACCCAAAGGTCTTTTCCGGTAGACGTTTTACCAATCGACTGAAGGCTGGTTAGATTTTTATGCTGGGCATTGATTTGCTGGAGACGTTTGGTCAAAGCGGCCTGATCGGGATAGACCGACTGAGCCCACAAGCGTCCACCCAGCAAGAGAGCAAGCCCAAGCGTGCTGATGAAGCGTTTTCTCATAGGGGATAGTTGATTTTTTGAAGTATTTTCCGGCTGATACTCAAACGTTAAATTCTGCAAAAGAGGAATCAAGCAGAAAAAAATAAAAGTAGTTTGGTCCGTTACTTACAAAAATAGAAGTTTAGGCTCCAGTTAACTTTAGTTTTGTTTTAAATTTCGACTAAAAAACTAATTCATGAGATAAGAAGCTTTTACTTATCTTGGACTAGTAAATCACAAAGGATGATCGGACGGCTTTCCGTTTCTTTAATTCAGTAACAGGCAAGTTACTTTCCTGCTTGCCTCCTAGTATCTTTATTATTATTTATGAAAAGAGCCATTGGCCTGATCTTTATTTATGTTCTTGGAAGTGTAGCAGGGGCTTTTGCTCAACGCATTCATTGGGCCACCAAAGTAGTGCAGGTTTCCTCGGAAACGAAGACCGAAGACTTTTCCTACGCGGCTAAACAAGCTTTGGGAAAACCCAACTCCGGGCCGGGCATGGGCGATAGCCAAGCCGCCTGGCAACCCGCCCAGCCGGATTCTGGCGAAGAATTTCTGAAAGTATCTTTTGACACCTTAATGCCCGTCCGTCAGATTACCATCGTTGAGAATTACGGGGCCGGGTGCATTAATCAGGTTTGGCTGAGCGATCCGAAAGGAGACGAAAAACTGGTGTATTCTAACTCCGCCGCTTTTCCATCCCATCAGGGTAAAGTCTGGTCTATTCCGTTAGAATCGCTTACCCGTTATCCGGTGGCAGCTCTAACCGTTGTGCTTAACACAACCAGACGTCCGGGGTACACGCAAATCGACGCGATTGGCATTTCACAGGACACCGTCCCGTTTAAACCGACGATCCATCTTTCTAAAAAGTATACGGATCAGAAAATTAGTAAGGAGAATCTGGGAGAATCCATTAATTCAAAAGTGAATGAATTAACACCGCTGATTGCCTCAGATGGTAAAACCCTCTACTTTACCCGATGGAATCATCCAGAAAACCTGGGGAAACCCGTAAAAGAAGGAGATGATGAGATCGAAAGAAAAAAGCAGGACATCTGGGTTTCGCATCAGATTAACGGAGTCTGGCAGAAAGCTCAGAATATGGGACCTCCTTTGAATAATGAGGATCATAACTGCCTTTTTGCCATTTCGACGGACTTGCGTACCGCTTACTTAGTGAATGAATACGATAAGTCAGGAAAAATGTCTCTCGGCATCTCCTCTTCTCGTAAAACACCAACGGGCTGGACGTTTCCCACTCCCATGAAAATCGAGAATTTTGATATTCTTCGTCAGCACGGTCGTTACTCTACTGAATATGCTCTTTCGGCGGATGAACGTATCTTATTGATGAGCGTATACCGGGCCGACTCTTTCGGAGGTCGGGATTTGTACGTTTCTTTTCTGAAAGCTCCCAATCTTTGGTCTACCCCCAAAAATCTAGGAAAAATCATTAATACCCCCGAAGAAGATGGCTCCCCATTTTTAGCAGCGGATGGCAAAACCCTCTATTTTTCCAGTAAGGGACATCCGGGTTACGGTGAGCACGACATTTTTGTGACCCGCCGCCTGGATAATACCTGGCAGAACTGGTCAGAGCCAGAAAACCTGGGACCGATGATCAACACACCCAGTGATGATGTTTTTTTCTCTATCCCTGCTTCGGGAGATTATGCCTATTTATCTTCTACCGAGAATTCTTACGGAAAGGAAGATATCTTCCGCATTCGCACCACGGAAGCCATCAAACCCGAACCGGTGGTGATCGTTTCGGGAAGTGTGCTCCATTCGGTTACCAGAAAACCAGTAAACGCCAAAATTTTTGCTCAGGTCCTACAGGGCGAGAAAGACAGTATTCAAACGGAATATAACCCGGCCACGGGCGAGTATAAATTCATTCTGCCCAGCAAAAAGCTTTATGGGCTAAACGCCGCCAAAGAAGGGTTTTATCCCATTGCCGAAGAACTGGATTTGAGAGAGGAAAAACGGTATCGGGAACTTCGTAAAAACCTGTTACTGATCCCCATCGAAGCAGGAGCAAAAATTACGATGAATACCGTCTATTTCGAACAAAGCCAGCCCGAGGTTGACTCTTCTTCTTTTGCCGAGTTACGTCGCCTGGTTCAAATCATGAAGGAACATCCTACGATGACGATTCTCATGGAAGGGCACACTGACAATCAGGGAGATTTCGATGCCAATCTGGTTTTATCTCAGCAACGGGTCGATCATGTCAAAAGTTATCTGGTCTTCAAAGGCATCTCAGCGAATCGAATTGTCTGCAAAGGATATGGTTCCAGCCGACCGCTGGTTAGTAATTACAGTGAAGAAAACCGGCGAAAAAATCGGCGGGTTGAGTTTACGATATTAACCAAGTAACCTACCCTTTTAAGCATCAGGGTTACCGCGTGAGTATGGGAATTACGTTCAGGTTGTGGATCGTTTTCACATCCTATATTTATGCTATACCCATCCATAGGAAGCTTCTATTACCCGTGCACCGTTTCCATGATACATTCCCGTTAAGATTTGCATCCCCCAGCCTTTTTGACCATTTTCGCGACTCAATCAGCCTTCTTTGGTCCGAATTAGTGCCATGTCACGAAACCAACTTATCCTTTTCCTGTCTGGAATTCTGCTCCTGGCCTTTGGGCTTCGGGTGTATACACTAGGAGATTATAGTTTATTTTTTGATGAAAAATCGACCTTGCTCGTTTCGCAGGGCGTTCCGCTGGAAGGAGCCAATCAGCCCGAACTTCATCAGAAATATTTCACGCCCCAGGATTTCTGGCGACCCAAACACATGGCTGATTATTACGAAGCCATCAACCGCAGTGACATTGGCAACTCCCCGGCTTATTACGTCTTGTTCCACGCCTGGGTAGCCCTGTTTGGGATGAGTGATTTCAGCGTTCGTTTTCTGTCGGTCATCTTTAGCGTTTTGATCGTTGCTCTGGGTTTTAGATTTACGCAAAAACACCTCAAAAGTGATAAGCTGGCTCTGAGTGTGGCCCTGGTACTGGCCATTGAACCCTTTTTCATCGCCTACAGTCATCAGGCCCGTAACTACTCGATGACCTTTTTCTTTACCTTATTACTGACCGACGTCTTTCTCGATATTGTTCGTTCCCCGAATCCGGTTCACTGGACGAAGTTCCTCTGGTATGGCGTACTGGCGTGGCTCGTCTGGTTCTGTCATTTACTGGCCATTATTGTCATCGCTATTCACGGCTTATACGTGCTGTTATACGTTCGGAATCTTCGCACCTGGATCGGGCTGGGCTTATCCCTGTTATTACCCATTGCAGGCATGGTCTGGTGGATGTCGCCCGGAAAAGGCGGAGAATACACCTTGCACACGCTGAAATACCAGGGCGAACTGTATAATAAAGTAGCCCATACGCAATCACCGGAAATGCTCGCTACTCCTAAAAATGTTTGGAGTAAACTGGCTCCCGTGCTGACCGATCAGTTCTGGATTACCAATGGGCTGGCCAGCCGTTTAACGGGAAAAACCAATTTTATCATCTGGGGCATTACCACGCTGCTTTCACTCTTTGCACTCTGGCAATATCAAAGGTTTCAGCGGTTCAAATGGTCGATTCTGGCTATTATCGCCACCCTCGCTTCATTATTTTTATACAAAACTCAGCCCTGGGGATTTCTGGCTCTACAAAGTGGCTTTATCCTGTTAGGGGTTCTGATCTATTACGGTACTCGGAGAAAGGCGGCTTCCGAGCGTTCGTTACTTGTACTTTTCGCCTTATTAACCTTCGTCCCTACGGCTTTTCTGGTGGTCATGACTCTGAAAAACGGGCATACGTTTGGCATTACCCAACGATACGGCGGCTTTTCATTCCCTTATGCTATCATTCTGATTGCCATAGCCCTACGGGAAAGCTCAAAGCTTGCCTTGTGGGCGAAGGTCATTATCGTAGTGGCCTGCGTGACTCAGTTCGGGGCAATTGCTAAAATGCTGAGAGAAATTTACCAGGATCGTTCTCCCAAGTACACCTATCGGTCGGAAGCCCGGATTCCTAATCCTTATATCAAGTCCGCCGAACTGCTGAAGAAACTATACATGCCCGGCGATACCATTCTTTATCCGAGCGGGGTAAAGGATGTTTTTGGAGCGGCTGATGAATACACTTATGGCATCAAAGTATCCGTTGTGGATGCTCAGCTTATCAATGTCTATCTCCCCAAAGACGCAACCTATTGGCAGCGAATCGACCCCGCCGAGCCAGATAAATTGTATCTTTGGCAAAAGTCAACCGGAAAAAAACGGCTGATTTTTGATTTCGAAGGAGCCAAGTATCGCTATTAATAGTGCAGTAGCCTCCTTTGAAGTGACCACGTCAGAATTAATTTCATCGACAAATAACTGGATTCTCCGAACATTCAGCCTTTAAAAAGGTTTGAATCTACGAATCCTACCATTGCGATTACCAGTAACCAATTTCAACTGCCAGCCTTATTTTTCCATGTTGGAAACTGAATTAAAACAATTAGCCGGAGAGTTGCGACTTAAAACGCTGGGGCTCTACAAAATGGCCAATGCTGGTCATATTGGTTGCTCCATGAGTTGCCTCGACCTGATGATCGGAACATTAGTGAAGCAAAAACGCGAGTCCGAAACCTTCATTCTTTCGAAGGGTCACGCGGCAGCGGCACTGTATATCTGCCTGAACTACCTCGGCGAAATCTCTGACGATACTTTACAAACGTTTTATAAGAACCATACTACGCTTCCCGCTCACCCGGCTCCCAACAAACACGCCGGCATTCCTTTTGCGACGGGTTCGTTAGGGCATGGTCTGCCCATTGCCACCGGTATTGCCAAAGCCAATCAATTACTGGATGCTGATTTACTGACCTTTGTGTTAATGTCTGACGGAGAAACCAACGAAGGCACTACCTGGGAAGCTCTGCATTTTGCGGTGAATAATCAACTGGATCAGCTCATTGTGTTGATTGACCGGAACCGTTTGCAGGGATTCGGACAGACGCAGGACATTCTGGGTGATTCAGCCGATCCCCGAAAATACGAGGCCATTGGAGCTGAAGTACACGAAATCGATGGTCACGATATTCCAGCGATTATCCAAACCGTTGAACATCTTCGCTCACAGCGGAATGGCAAACCCAAAGTCATTGTGGCCAATACGGTAAAAGGCAAAGGCATTTCTTACATGGAAAATCGCATGGAATGGCACTACCTGCCCATGTCTGCCGACCTCTACGAGCAAGCCCAAAAAGACGTTACCGAGACTTATCAACTATCTGTAGAACATGTTTAAAGTTTTGGGTTTCGAGTTTGGAGTTTGGAGTTTATGCGAAATAACTCAAAACCCCAAACCCAAAACTCTAAACTCCTGCCCTGATGACCGAATCATTACGTGACGATATATTGCAGCTGCGTGGACCCATTTTTGTATTTGGTGCCAGTGGGTTTATTGGAGCTGCATTGTTTGAAAAACTCTTTGCCATCCGCAAAGATGTATATACCCTTACTCATGATGCCCGCAAGGCCTGGCGTTTGAAGTTACTGGACGTTCCAGCCGAAAATGTCATCCACTGCGACATCGTTTCTCCGACTTCCGTTAAAGGTGTTTTTGACGAGTTAAAGCCCAAAACGGTCTTTAATCTCGCAGCGTATGGGGCTTATTCCAAGCAACAGAACATTACGCTGACCTATGAAACGAACGTAATCGGAACGGTTAATATTCTGGAAAACTGTACGTCCGAAACGGTATACATCCACGCCGGAAGTAGCTCGGAATATGGCTTTAACTGCACAGCCCCCTCCGAAACGGATCCCGTGGAGCCGAATAGCCACTATGCGGTTTCAAAAGTTTCTTCGGCCTACCTCGTTCAGTTTTATCATCAGGTTCAGCAGAAAAAAGCGGTTAACCTTCGTCTGTATTCCATTTACGGAGATTGGGAAGAACCCGACCGCCTCATTCCAAGACTGATCGAAAACGTTCGGAAAGGACAACTTCCTCCGCTGGTCTCGCCTGAAATTTCCCGGGATTTTGTGTACGTAGACGACTGCATTTCTGCCTTCGTGAAAGCCGCTCTGGCAGATTACAGCGTGATCGGAGGAAAGTCCTATAACATTGCTTCTGGCGTTAAAACCACCATTGCTGATTTGGTCAGAACCGTTCAGCAACAATTTGGAATTAAGCAGGAAGCCGTCTACGGAACCATGCAAAACCGGAAGTGGGATCTGGCCGAATGGTACGGTGATCCGACTGCCGCCCGTCGGGACTTGAACTGGGGGACTAAATTTTCATTGGCCGAAGGGCTGCAACGCACCTACGACTGGCAGCAGAAGCATCAGTATGAAGAGCGGATTGTTCCGGCCTTCGAAAATCCATACTTAAACCCGGTTATCTCGGCTATTATTGCCTGTTACAAAGACGCTCAGGCCATGCCTTACATGTACGAGCGACTCGTAAAGACGTTCAATTCCATGAAGGTTCGTTACGAAATCATCTTTGTAAATGACCGCTCCCCCGATGATACCGAAGCCGTTCTGGAACAGCTCTGTGCGAAAGATCCGAACGTCATTGGGATCACCCACTCCCGCAATTTTGGAAGTCAATCGGCCTTTCTCAGTGGGATGGAAATTTCTACGGGCGACGCCGTGGTATTAATGGATGGGGACTTACAGGATCCCCCAGAAATCATTCCTGACTTTTACGAAAAATGGCAGGAAGGGTTTGAAGTAGTGTATGGCACGCGAGTACAGCGGGAGATGAAGCCGCACATGCACATTTTCTACAAAGGCTTCTATCGTATTTTCCAGAACCTGAGTTACATCCCCATTCCCCGCGACGCCGGTGATTTCTCCATGATTGACCGGAAAGTGGTGAAAGAACTGGTAGCCCTACCCGAAACCGAACAATTCCTTCGGGGC
Organism: Siphonobacter sp. SORGH_AS_1065; assembly: GCF_030818595.1. Taxonomy (NCBI): domain Bacteria; kingdom Pseudomonadati; phylum Bacteroidota; class Cytophagia; order Cytophagales; family Cytophagaceae; genus Siphonobacter; species Siphonobacter sp. SORGH_AS_1065. Next base: position 3,779,607 of record NZ_JAUTAM010000004.1, on the reverse strand, counting down.
TTACGAGCCTGGGTCGGCTTTAAGCAAACGGGAGTACCCTACGTTCGTCCCGAGCGGATGTTTGGTGTTTCTACTAACAACTGGCGAAAAAACATTGCCTGGGCCCGCAAAGCAATTTTCTCATTCAGCTTTGTTCCTTTGGAGTTGATGAGTTACGCTGGTTTCATCCTGACGGGTCTGTCCGTTCTTGGCATTTTCTACCAGATTCTGGCCAAATACGTCATCGACCCAGATACGCCGCAGGGCATAACGACAGTTATTATTCTGATTACTTTGTTTGGCGGATTGACCCTGCTGGGCCTTTCCTTCCTCGGCGAATACATCAGTAAGATTTTCGAAGAGACGAAGAAACGTCCCAAGTTTATCCGCACCATGGTCAGAAAAGGCGGCAAAAAATACCAGACCTCCGAAGAGATCAAAACGCTGGTTACTCAGCAGAAAAAATAAGAGAGTTGCGAGTTTTGAGTTTGGTGTTTAGAGTTATAACTACAGCAATAACTCTAAACACCAAACTCAAAACCCTAAACCCACCTGTCATGAGAAAGGAATTTAGTGAAGCCATTGAGAAGTTAGCTTTGGAGGATGAAAAGCTTATTTTCATCACGGGCGACTTGGGGTATAGTGCCCTGGAAAATGTTCAGAAAGCCATGGGTCCCAGGTTTATTAACGCAGGGGTGGCTGAGCAGAACATGGTCGGCATGGCCGCAGGAATGGCTTCACGAGGCTATAAAGTGATTTGTTATTCCATCGCTCCCTTCGTAGTGTATCGCTGTTTGGAGCAATTCCGTAACGACGTTTGCCTGCACAATCTGCCCGTTTTTCTGGTGGGTAATGGAGGTGGTTATGGCTACGGAATTATGGGAAGTTCACACCATGCCATCGAAGATTTAGCTGCTCTGAGTCCCCTGCAAAACGTAACCTGCTACGTTCCAGCTTTTGCTGACGAAGTTGGTGATTGTGTAAGAACCATGGTACAGACTGGACGTCCGGCTTACCTACGTTTAGGCTATGGAAAAAATACACCTTCGCTGGAGCAGACTTCTGGCTCTTTCAAAGTGCTAAAGAGTTACCCCGATGCAGAAGCCAGTGTGATTTCACTAGGCCCAGTTACGCAGAATGTCCTGACAGCTTTAGACGGTGATGACCGTAAGATTAACCTATTGACAGCCCTAACGCTACCGCTTCAAGTAACGGATGAAATCGTCCGGCTACTGACTGACGCAGGACATGTCATTGTTACTGAAGAACACGTCAGCATTGGTGGTCTGGCTCAGCAACTTTCGGTGCAATTGCTCGAAAGAGGAGTTTCCTTAAAGTCATTCAAAAGCCTGCGAGCCGAAGGGTATCCCGACGGATTATACGGCGATCAATCCTATCATCAGCAGCAATCCCATCTTGATTCAGCATCCATACTGGAAGCATTACCTGTCTAATGTTTTGAGTTTGGGGTTTAGCGTTATTATTGTTGTTTCTACAGTGATAACGCTAAACCCCAAACTCAAATTTCTCCCCATGTCCAACAATCGATCTATCTCTTTACTGGTCTTTGGTATGGGCTTAGTACCTATACTTCTGTACTTTTACTTGCTTGATTCACTGGCCATTAACATTCCTAAGTGGGATGATCACGGCTTGCGGGCTTTTATCATGCGATTTCAGGAAGCTCAGTCACTTCCCCAGTATATTGACGCGTTCTGGAGACAGCATAATGAACACCGCATTGTTTACGACCGAATCGTTTCCCTTCTGGACTATGTTCTTACGGGTCACCTGAATTTTGTGCACTTGATGTGGGTGGGTAATCTGTCTCTGCTCTTCATTGTACTGGTCTGGTATAAAGTATTGAAGCAATCCGTAGGCTTACTTTATGTATTACCCATTCCTTTTCTGATTTTCAATCTCTCCCAGTGGGAGAATATGTATTGGGGCATGGCCGCCCTGCAAAACTTTGGCGTCATTGCCTGGGTCATTTGCTGTCTATACGCCCTAGCCTATCAGCTACCTTTAGGGATCTGCATTTCATTGGCTATTTTAACCAGTATCACCAGCACTAATGGGTTATTAATCTGGCCCCTTGGTGTCATTATGTTGTGGCTTCAATCACCTAAGAAGAAAGTGTTTATCTGGCTGGGGGTCGGCGTTCTGGTCTGGGTTCTTTACTTCCTTCACTACGAAAAGACGGAACAACCCACCCACCCCGTTCCGAATAAAATCGTTGCCTACGTCCGGGCTGTTTTATTGATTCTGGGGTCCATCGCCGAACCGCTCTATCCCCGAAAATCAACCTTACTGGTTTTGGGGACTGGCTTGATACTATTTGTTCTTTCTGGTGGCATTCTCCTGCGATTAGCTTTAAAAGTTTTTCAAAAACAATCCTTAACTAAAGTCGAGTATTTCCTAGGGTCTGCTTTAGCTTTTGTTCTGGGTACTACTGCCATTGTCGCATTCGGTCGGTTGGGTTTTGATGAAAATACCTTTACCACCAGTCGGTATAAAGTCTATACGATAGTCATAAGCCTGCTGGTTTATACCTGGCTCATCCTGCAAACCAATGGCTTCGTTCGAAAAACGATTGGATTAGTAACGTTACTGTTCAGCCTCCTCATTGCCTGGACTAGCTATTCCTATTTTTATGACGATAGCTTACGGCTCAGAAACCAATTGATGAGTGATCAGTTTAACTATTCGTATCCGGCTGAACCTGTCAAAAGTAAACCTATTAATAAAGCAGCGGCTGCCTGGTATGATGCCTCGCTGAACACGTTACTCCAACCCGACACGAATCAGCTTACGGCCTACCCCGGCCTGAAAATTACCCAGACGAAGCAGGTTAGTGTTCTCGAAATGGAGAAAGCTGGCGAAGCAGCGAAAGATTTTACCCGTTCCTATTACCTGCTCCACAAACCTGGTAAATCTTACCTGGTTCCGTTCATGTTTACAGCTATTGATCGTCCCGGAGTGGCCCCTGCTAGCCGGAACTATATTCATCCGTATTCATCGACAACGATTGACCATAATCCGAACCAATATTTACCCGGTGATTATTCGCTTTTAGTGGTTACCCATGACCATAGGAAGTCTACTCTCTATAAAACGGGACAAACGATCCATATCCCGGATCAGGATCAGACACCAGCTTTAAAACAGAACTGGTAGTAGATTATCAAAATATTATATTTAATCAAACGATACAATCTTATATGAGTTAGCAAAACAAAAGGTCCAGCTGTAGGTTATCCAATTACAGCGATTATGCAACTGGTAAGTAAGTATTTGTCTAGTGATTATCTTAAGGTAAAAGACAAACGCTTAGTCCCAGAGTCTAACAGCTCGTATTCGGAAACCTGTTTCATCAAAATAATGCACTACCTTTGCTGAATCAACCTTAATTGTTGCCTTTTCAGTAAGAACCAATAGTTATTTCATGTCTGTCCTGCTATCTATTGTAATGCCTGCCTATAACGAGGAGGAAATCATTGAAACCGTCGTTAAAAATTGGTCAGCATTTCTTGAAAAATATTTCCAGCCCCTCGGTGAAACCCGTCTTATCGTTGTAAATGATGGTTCCAAAGACTCAACCGGAGCCAAACTTGACCAGATAGCACCCAAGTATCCTCTTTTAATGGTGGTTCATCAGAAGAATGGTGGCCACGGAAACGCCGTTGTTCACGCGTATCGCAAAGCAGTAGAAATTGATTCAGAATGGGTTTTTCAAACCGATTCCGATGATCAGTTCGTGGCTGAAGATGTCCTCAAGCTTTGGGAAAAACGGAATGAATCCGAGTTTATCATGGGTTTCCGTCAGGTCCGCCATGATGCTACCTTCCGCCTTTTTGTTACCCGCGTTCTCAAATACTCTTTGTTTGCAGTATATGGAACGTTCATCAATGACAGTAATATTCCTTTCCGTCTGATTAAGGGTAGTTTACTGAAACGATTATTAGCTCAGCTCCCCACGCCGCTACCTTTTGCTCCCAACATTTTCCTCGCCATTATGGCCCGGAAAGCTGGTAATAAAACATTTGATATCCCCATTACCCATAAAGAACGGGCCACTGGCGAGGTATCTATTCAGAAAATGAAGCTGCTTAAAGTTTGCTGGCAAAGCTTCAAGGAATTATTCCAGTTCCGTCAGGAATTGAATTCCAAAGTCAGAGCGATCAAGGCTTAGTAATACCTCATTTCTGAAATTGCACTTACATTAATCCTTATGAATTATAAATACGTCATTATTGGTTCTGGTCCGACGGGTCTTGGGGCAGCTTATCGTCTGAAAGAACTGGGTATCACTGATTTTATCGTCCTTGAAAAAGAAGATCACATTGGTGGATTAGCAACCAGTTTCGTCGATGAACAAGGTTTTACCTGGGACGTTGGTGGGCACGTACAATTTTCGCATTACAAGTATTTTGACGAGTTAATGCTGAAAGCTCTGGGAGCAGACGGCTGGCTTACGCACCAACGCGAAAGCTGGGTATGGATCGAAAACCGTTTCGTTCCCTATCCTTTCCAGAATAACATCAAGTACCTTTCTCAGGAAACGATGTGGAAATGTCTGGATGGTCTGATTGATCTCTATAAGAAACCTTTTCAGGGCAAACCCGCAAACTTCCGGGAATGGATTCTGGCCACGCAGGGCAAAGGGTTAGGTGAAGTTTTCATGTTCCCTTACAACTTCAAAGTCTGGGCATACCCTACCGAAGACATGAACGCTGTCTGGGTAGGCGAACGCGTTTCGGTCGTTGATCTTCATCGCATTACTAAGAATATTTTATTCAACAACGACGATTATTCCTGGGGCCCCAATGCTACTTTCCAATTCCCCAAACATGGCGGTACGGGCGGTATCTGGGAAGCCGTAGGTGATCTGGTAGGTCGGGAGAATATTATCCTGAACGCCAACGTCGAAAGTGTCGATGCCGCTAGCAAACAAATTACGCTGGCCGACGGTCGTACCATTGGTTACGAAACGCTGCTGAACACGATGCCACTGGACTTGTTTACCCAAAAAGTAAAAGGTCTGGATTCGGCTATTACTGAAAAAGCTCAGGGACTGAAACATTCTTCCACGAACGTAATTGGGATCGGTCTGAAAGGAAAGCCGAAAGCTGAACTCGCTACCAAGTGCTGGATGTATTTTCCTGAATCCAATAGTCCTTACTACCGAATCACGGTCTTCTCGAATTATTCGCCAAACAACGTTCCCAACATTGAGGAGCAATGGTCATTGATGGTAGAAGTAAGTGAATCTCCGAAAAAACCCGTCGATCAGGAAACCCTGATGGCGGAAGTGATCAAAGCCCTCAAGGAAGATCAACTGATTGAATCGGAAGAGGATATCATCTCGAAATTCCACATTCGCTTTGAATATGGTTACCCAACACCAAGCGTGGAACGCGATGGCATTCTAAAAACGGTACTTCCTGCCCTCGAACCCCTGGATATTTATTCCCGTGGTCGTTTCGGAGCCTGGAAATACGAAGTTTCTAATCAGGACCACTCCCTGATGCAGGGCGTAGAATGGGCCAACCGGGTAGCCATGAATGTACCTGAACTTTCGCTCTTCTTCCCAGATACGGCTAATGCCATGTGGGGAAAATAACGTAGCTAAAAAATAAGTAAGTACCATAAAATTGCCAGTTGGGAACCCAACTGGCAATTTTATATCAGATGTTCCGTATTTTCGGTAACTGAATGGTACGCAAGTGTTGCGTCTTAAAACAACCCATTTATCGGATAAAAAATTTATTACCAGGTGAAGCGTCTTTACTGGTTTCTGGGAATTGTGTGTTTGGCTGGCCTGGCCTGCTGGGCCTACTATCGCTGGAGTACCAACGAACGTTCGGTGTGGGCTTATATTCCCGAAAATTACCTCTTAGCCGTTGAGAGTACTGAATTACAAAATCCGCCGGAACCGCTGCGTTCTTACCAGATCAAATTAACTGATTTACCCATTCTGGAAGAAGCCCAGGATGCTCTTCAATTGCTACGTCAGGCTGTTCCTGATACCTCTTTACTACACTCATTTCTGCATAATAAAACCATAACCTATTCGCTCCACGCCGAGACAAATAGTGTGGTTAACTACCTGATTTACATACCTTACCAGCCGGGAGATCAATCTTTTCTTTCGTATCTCAATGGATTAAATTCGAATGAAGTCAGAGGTCTGAAACATCAAACCGCGAAGCAGAGCATTACCGACGTTACCCTCTCTAAAAGCCGGAAACGATTTTCTTTCATGCAGTATGATAACTATCTCATACTGAGTCCCTCCTCCTTATTGGTTGAGAACGTGGCGATGAAAATCAGTAAATTACTTGATGTACCGGATAATGCTCCCCCTACTCCTGCCGAATACGCCACGGCTAAGACTAAATTCTGGCTTAACTGGGCGAATCTGAGCGTTCTTGCCGGACGCATGATGAGTCAGCAATCCGCCGCGGGATCATTACTGGCCTTACTTCCCGTAAATACTGCTTATAAAACTACGGTTAATAAAGTTCGGAAAGGCCTGCTGGTGGAGACGACCACCGCAACCAAGGATGCTCACGCCTATTGGCAAACCTTTGATTCCCAGCAAGCCGCTGCCCTGATTAGTCAACGCTTTATTCCTAATTCTACCGCCGCTTTTTACCAGTTTAGCCTCTCCGACCCCATTGGCTGGGCGAATCGTTTTCTGCGTTATCAGAAAAAACACGAGCCCTCGAAAGCGAATTTAAAGTCTGAGTGGCAAGACAAGTACATCATCAGTCCGGATTCGGTTTATTACCACATCAATCGGGAGCTGATTCTCTGCCGAATGGAAAGCGATGAATTGAACGAAGGAGGCAATATCTTGCTGATGAAACTGAATAATGCCCGGGCCTTCCAGAATTGGATGCACTACGAATCAGGCAGTATTCGGCAGGAAGAAAAAGCAAAGAAATTTGAGGAAATCATCTCGGGCTATACCGTACGTCAGATTTTGTTACCGGAGTTACCTTCCCTCTGGTTTGGATCTATTTTTCAAGGTTTTCCTAAAACGTATTACACGGTCATTGATGGCTATGCCGTTGTGGCGAGCAACATGCAGGCCATGCGGAATTACATTACTGATTACAAACGCGGTAATGTGTGGATGAACTCCGCTCAGGGACAGGAAGTGCTTCGCATTTTACAGCCCCGTCCTTTCAGTCTGGTTTTCAACGCTGGAAAATCTTGGTTTTCAATCCTGAAAAACCTCAGAAGTGAATGGAAAGGACCCATTACCAATCTTGAAGAACCCATCAAACGTTTGAATTTCCTGACCTGGCAGGTGACGGTTTTGCCCGGTAAAGTGGATCATCAGTTTGTCTGGACGAAGGGCCGGGTTACCGCCGATCCTAGTTTGCTGAGAAAAGTTTTCCTGCAAAAGTTAATTCCTAATCCGCTCGGCAGACCGCTTCAGCGAGAACCGTATGTCTACCGAAACGCAGTCACCGGAACGACAGACTTAATTCTTACCACTAAAGATAATTACCTGATTCCGGTGACCGTTGGAGCCACGCCTACAGTCAAGTTTCGCCTGTCGGGGCCACTGGTAGCTCCGGTTCAGCTTATGGATTATTTCGGTAAAGGGCGGGATCAACTGGTATTATTTACCGAAAACCACTTGTACATCCTGAATCCTACCTCCAAGGGCTATCAGCTTTACGCATCCAAGCCATTTAGTAAATTGCTTGATTATGAATTAACTCTTTTTGATCAAACGCCCGAACGCAAAAAGCAGTTTTCTGCTCTCGATGCAGACGGACATTTATATACGATCACAAAAGCGACCTTATCTCTTGTGCCTTCGGGTTTGCGTTCCGACATTCGCCATGCCAACCTTCCCATCAGCATGGCCTACACCCAGGGCGATTCGTATGCCGTGTTGCTGCAACCCAACGGAAGCGTTGCTTTGTCGAATGCGAAAGGACTCAGTCTGCCTAATTTTCCCGTGCAACTAAACCAGCCGTTCGATGGCCCCGCCTTCGTGGAAACCACTGATCGCGATGCTGATTTTGCCCTTCAACTGGTTAGTGCCAATGGTGAAATTTTGAAAATGTCCCAGGAAGGAAAGGTGGTTAATCGCCGTCAGTTGATCAAACCTTCGAAAGAAACGCGATTCCGAATGCTGGTAGAAGAGTCGGCTAAGGATTGGCTCATTATTCAGCAAACAAATCAGAATGTTACCTTGTTTGATAAACAGGCCAACTCCCTTTTTAATATTTTCCCGATTACCTCAGAAAGTCAGCTTCGATATTATGACTTCGGAGCCGAAACGAAAATCATTGCAGTCACCGATTCTCGTGGAACTATGCTTTATAATTTACAGGGCGAAGCTTTGATTCAGGCTCCCATTCCAAGCCTTTACAAGGTTACCATTGAATTTGCTGAATCCTATCAGAAACTCTTTATTTACGCTACCAGTGATAAAGGCGTTCAAATCCTAACCTCGAAGATTCGTTAATACCTTTGGAATCACTTTCTGCTGGTTTAGACCGATATTGATAATTTTGAGCCCCATTTACCAAAAGTCGAATGATTTTTAATTCTCTTCAATTTCTTCTTTTCTTCGGAATTGTTACGTTAAGTTATTTCAGTCTGAAGTGGAATGGACGCTGGATTCTGCTTCTGCTGGCGAGTTGTTACTTTTACATGGTGTTTGTACCCGAGTACATCATCATTCTTTTTGCTACGATTATCATCGATTATCTCGCCGGAATCTGGATTGAAAATCAAAAAAATCCAGTCAAGCGAAAATGGTTACTTACCCTTAGTCTGGTTGCCAACGTCGGTATTCTGGCTTTCTTTAAGTATTTCAACTTCATTTCTGAGAATATTGAGCATGTCGTACACCTATTGGGTTCTGACACGCATGTTCCGCGACTAGGTACCGACATTCTTCCCGGTATCTTATTACCCATTGGCCTTTCTTTTCACACTTTCCAGGCCATGAGTTATACCATCGAAGTCTACCGGGGTAATCAGAAAGCTGAACGCCATTTCGGGATCTATGCCCTTTATGTAATGTTTTATCCGCAATTGGTAGCAGGGCCCATCGAACGCCCTCAAAACGTGCTCTGGCAGTACCACAAATACTTCCGCTACGATTGGGAAAACGTGAAAGAAGGCCTCATCCGCATGGCCTGGGGCTTATTCAAAAAAGTGGTAATTGCCGATCGGCTTGCAATGGTCGTAGACCCTGCTTTTGGTCATATCACCGACCATAACGGAACCAGTTTGTTAGTAGCTGCCTGTTTCTATTCTTTCCAGATTTACTGTGATTTTTCGGGTTACTCGGATGTAGCCATTGGAGCTTCCAAAGTAATGGGCTTTACGCTTATGGAAAACTTCAAGTCCCCCTACGAAGCGGCTTCCATTGCTGAGTTCTGGCGGCGTTGGCACATTTCGCTGTCTACCTGGTTCCGCGATTACATTTACATTCCTTTAGGCGGTAGCCGGGTTTCCCCCGTTCGTCAGTATATCAACCGCTTCATCGTGTTCCTGGTCAGTGGAATCTGGCACGGAGCAAGCTGGAATTTCGTCATTTGGGGCGTTCTGCACGGCTTTTATCAAACCATGGGCCAGCTTCGGGATCGTTTTATGGATCGCCAGGGCATTACCGTCCCTAGTGCATCATGGTATCGGGGGTTACAAATAGTTCTTACCTTCGGATTGATTACGCTAACCTGGGTTTTCTTCCGGGCCATTACCCTCCGCGATGCGTTGCTCTACTTCAAAGGAATCGCGTCTATATCCGTTCATGACAAACTCCAAACGCCGCTCAATGCAAACGAAATGATTTTCTGTTTGCTTCTGATTGGATTCTTGCTTTGGAAAGAAAACCGTTACTTCCAGATTCCTACCAGAAGTAACGTGAAGTTCTGGGCCATTTTCAGTGCCCTTGTCGTTAGTTGTTATTTATTTGGAGTCTTTACTGCCAACCAATTTATCTACTTCCAGTTTTAATGAATACGATAATCAAATTAGGCATTTTAGGGGCTTTGGTCATTTTTGCTATTTTCATTTATTCGCCTAAATGGCAACGTAAATTATCAGAAAAAGGATTTATTCCGAATCAATATCGATTCGGTGATTTATACAATACCAGTAATTTAACTCGAGTTAAAGAAGAAAATTTTTACGAAAATGATCAGGTTCCACTGAATGAAAAACCCACCAAAATCAAAAACACTACGGTTGCTATTCTAGGCGATAGTTTTACCGGAATGGGAATTGATACTTCTTTATTGGCGGGGGAAAAAAACTATCGTCGTTGGCTCAATGACGACTCCTATTTGACCGTAAAACTAGATACCAGTCACTACAACGTACTTTTATTTGAAATTGTCCAGCGGAGTATCATCGAACGATTAAATCCAGAAACGGAGTATATCTACATAGATCGGGGAATTAAAACGACAGAACCAGAAATTAAAAATGTCAGCCCGGCAAACGATCACTCCTTTTCTTTTAATAGCTTAGGATTAGATTTTTTATCAGCGGAATCCGTTAATCAGCGAATTGAGTTCCTGGTTTTTAACCAGAAATGGGCTTTAAAATGGAAAGAATTCAAAGCTGAATTACACGCTACTTTATTTGATCGTGTGGTAGGGAAAGCTGTATTGACAGAAGATAAAAAGAATATGTATTATGACTTCGAAACAGATACTACCAATTTATTTTCAACCTATTACCCTGTTAGAGACACTCAAATTGATTCAGTAGTGCTTACGCTGAATAGTATTCGTAACCATTATTTAAAAATGGGCTTTGATGAAGTCGTATTAACAATTATCCCCAACAAAAGCCTAATCTTTGAACCTAACCGCCTGCCTTACAATCGAATTATTGAACGAATTCAGCAACACGAGGATCTTCAAATGCCTTACATTGATATGCACCGTTTGTTAAAAGGCAAACCAGAATTGTATCATAAGGGCGACGGGCACTGGAATAATAAAGGAAAATTAATCTGGTTGAATCAAGTTAATAACTGGATCCGTGTCCATGCTCCTGCTCCGAAAAATCAAGTATAATGCGTCAATTAGCTCGATTAATACTCATCTTTATTTTAGTCGCAATATTCCTGATCGGATTATCTAAATCCTTTTATCATACGCTTGGATTAGCAGGTTATTTACCGGATGATTACAAATACGGCGACTTATATCGTTTTACTAATCTTGTTCAGTTCAAACAAGCTCATGTAACTTGTCCAAAGCTATATCCCACCGGTGCTCCCAAAGCATCGATTGCACTGTATGCCATTGGGGACAGTTTTATGGAACCTGGTTCGGTTGATAGTTCAGATTTCATTGCTCAGCGTTATTCTTATACTCACTGGAATGATCAGAAAACCATACGGCTAGATACTTCCTTACACAATGTGTTATTGATTGAATCCGTTGAGCGGCATTTTCGCGAACATTTAGCTACTTTAATTACCAACCTTTCCATTGTACAGTCTTCGATACCCAATACCCCTGCATCGATGCCTACCAATGATTTGGTTGCTTTCTTAGAAGGCACGCATGATTCCCGGCTTAAGGTGCCTGAAGAACGCTACGACAACGTATTATTTAACTGGCCTGTATTTCTTCGGTTAAAAGAATTTAAAGCCTGGTTGAATCTCCACCTCTTCGATCGGACGCATGCCATGACTTCACTATCTCCCGATCGTAAGCATGTTTTTTTAAATTTAGATACGGATTCTACTTTAATTAACTCCAATTTTAATTCAGTATCAGAAGAAGAAATCACGAAGTTGATTACTCATTTGAATGAAAGTTTTGACAAGTATCGTTCATTAGGATTTGATGAAATATACCTCAGTATTATTCCTAATAAAACCACAGTAACTACTCCCGAAATGGGCCCTTATAATCACTTAATTGAACGCATTCAGTCGGATACGCGTCTTAAAGTGAAAATAATTGATGCGTATTCTCTGGTAAAACCTTTAGGTGCGGAAGGTTACCAAAAGGGGGATAGTCACTGGACTTGCCAAAGCCGTGATCTATGGTTAAGAGCCATTAATGAACAGCTGACCAAGAGCAGGATTCCATCAATACCATAAGTCTGTTCAAAAAAAAGACACGCCTAGACGTGTCTTTTTTGGTTAGTTAAAAACCTTATTAATTTCCTTTATTAATCATTTGTAAAGTATATACGGATTCGGAAGCTGTAATAAAGAGCATTTTTCGATCTTTCCCTCCAAAACAAACATTACCTACCCATCCGGCTGGTACGGGAATATGCTGAATTTTCTCGCCTTTAGCGTTATAAATGAAAACGCCTTTTCCGGTAATGTATAAATTCCCTTCCGCGTCCAGCGTCATTCCATCGGAACCCTGATTGACAAAAAGCTGACGATTACTTAGACTTCCGTCTTTATTAATCTGGTATTTATACGTTTTATTAGCCTGAATATCGGCCACAAATAAATAGTTGCCATCAGCTGACCCAATAATTCCATTCGGTTTTACTAACTGATCGTCAACTACCGTCGGCTGTTTTTTTCCTTTGGGCAAATAATATACTTTCTGCTCTTCAATTTCAGGTTTCTGACGTTGCCAGTAATTACGTTGATAGTAAGGATCTGTGAAGTATATCCCCCCTTTTGCATCGATCCATAAATCGTTAGGGCCATTCAGTTTTTTACCCGCAACATCGCTCATCAATACTGTTACTTTTTTGTCGGGTGAAATGGACCATAACTCATTTTTCTCATCTGCACAGGAAATCAGGTTACCTTTCTTGTCAAAATAAAGTCCATTCGATCGGCCCGTTTTATCCATCCATAAGGTCAGCTTTCCATCGGTGTCATACTTCCAGATTTTATCGTTTGGCTGATCGGTAAAATAGATAGTACCGTTTTTATCAGCCGCGGGGCCTTCCGTAAAAATGAATTGACTGGAGATTTTTTGTAGGCTCGCCCCCGGAGCAATCAAGTTTTTTTCCTGAGCAAAAACTGAAGTGGATAAGGCAATTCCTAGCAGAAGGTTTAGAGAAGTTTTAAGTCGCATCGGTCTGAATGATTAATAATGCTGCAAATGAAAGAGATTATAGCCGTTTTAGTTAAGATTTAAGGTAACAAATCCAAAACGATAACGGTTCTGGTCCTTGCCGCCGAGTTACCCTACTCATAAGATTGCATTGGTGTTGGTAAACGCCTAAACATTGATTGTCTAATACTATATTCTTTGTTGTAATTAGGTTGAATCGTAATCGATCAACTAACAACCACGGACCCTAATAACTATTAAGTACTTCAATTAATGCGGAAAGGATATTTTTCCCATTGACACACTAGGCACTCCCTGTCGCTGCCCAAAATTAGTTTTACCACCCGCCAGGGCTTCATTAGCAAGCGTAGCAAACAGAACAGCTTCCTTGGCATCCCCCAAAATCCCTAATTCGTCGGTCTTTCTAAGGCTAAACTTGGGTAATAACTCCTGAATATAAGCCAGTAACAAAGGATTATGCACCCCACCCCCACTTGCATAAATTACCCATTGGGTAGAACTTTCGTGCCAGTCCAGCGATTGCTTCACTGCTTCAGCGATGGTTTCAGCCGAAAAGCGAGTCAGAGTCGCCAGCACGTCTTCGGGAGACAGCTCTTCCGTCTGGCTTCGCTGTTGTGCTCTTTGCAAGTAATCTAGGTTAAATAACTCAGGACCCGTCGTTTTTGGGAATGTTTTCTGAAAGAAAGGATCGTTTTTAAGTTCTGCTATTAATGCTTCATTAATCACGCCACGTTGGGCTATTTCAGCATTTTCGTCATAAGGCAAGTCAAAATACTTGCGGGTTACTGCATCAATTAACGTATTACCCGTGCCTGTATCCGTCGCAAAAACTTCATCTGCATTCAGGTTGGCCGGTAAGTAAGTGAAATTGGCGATGCCGCCCATGTTAAGAAGAATGCGATTTTCTCCGGGTTTTGAGAAAATCAGGTAATCGCCATACACGGCTAGCGGAGCTCCTTCACCACCCGCAGCACAGTGCTTCTGTCGAAAATCGGACAGGGTAATGATGCCCGTTGTTACAGCCATGTGATCGCCGTCACCAATTTGAAGGGTTGTATTGGGAAATTTCGCTAGGCCATGTAAGATTTTAGGGGCGTGAAAGACCGTCTGGCCGTGGCTGGCAATGCAATCGATGTCTGCGGGATTTACATTCCATTCCTTCAAGCAATCCAGCACGATGCTTCCGTGAAGGTTACCAATCCAGGGATTTAATAAAGCAAGTTGCTGAAAATCAATCTCCCGGCGAGCAAATACTTTTCGAATTTCGTCTTTAATCGACTCGTCGAAAGGAACCGTTTTAAAGTTTAACACCCTTACCTGCGTTTCTCCCCCTTGCCCCTCGAACTCGCAAAGCACTACATCCAGCCCATCCATCGAAGTCCCTGACATCAACCCAATGATCCGGCGGGTTTGCTTATTAGCGATCTGGTATAATTTCTCAATATTTGAATTCATAGTTTATTGCTAAGGAATCGGAATGATTACTACTCTCTAAACACTTCCCATCGTTTCCCCTTTCAAATCTACATTAGTTTCAGCGTCGTTTTTCGTCAAGAAGTTATTTATACATGACTAGAGTTTACTGGAGCCATGTATGAATGGGATTGAATATCTAATGAGAACTGATTCAATAGTTTCTACATATCTCATACTTTATTCAAAATAAAAGTATAAGATGACCATTAAAACTAAAATGAAGTCAAATTAGATTACCTATCGAATAAAGTTTCCTCAGTGTATTTGAGCGATAACCTGTTAAGGTAAGTTAAAAATTAGGTAGGGTAGTTTCAGCGTTTTAAACTTGCTAAAAATTAAATGCTGATCTTATGAAAAAACTAGCTTTATTTTTATTAATCTTCTTGGCTTTTTACGCTAAATCTAACGCTCAAACTGAAAAAGGAAGGTGGATAGTAGGCACGCAAATTGGGGATTTCTCCTATCGAAAAGGTTCTCGTGAGTCTAGATTCTTTTCCGTTGATGTTGCTCCCTCGGCGGGCTATTTCGTAAGTCGTAATTTAGTTTTAGGCCTTTCGATGCCTATCACCACTTCTAGTGCTAAAAGTACTAATTACTTAAACAGACAGCAGGAATGGGGCGTGGCTCCTTTTTCTCAGTTGTATTTTGGTAATGGCAAGCTAAAGCCTTATTTATCAATAACCTATAAATACAGTAAAGCCCTAACTCTCTATCACCTAGATAATCAGAATGTAATTAAAACGAATGAGCGTAAGAAAGCCTGGTCTCCAGGAATTGGACTAGCTTATTTCATTGCTAATAACCTTTCCCTCAATGCAGCTATTAACTATAATTTTTATAACAATGTAATAGATAATACTAGCCGTTACTCAGATGAAAACGCAACAATGAAGTTAGGATTTAATCTATTTTTTGGAAAAACACACGAGTAAATAAAAAAGGAAGGAAGGACTACTCAGGTGAGTAGTCCTTCTTTATTAACTATTCTGTTTTTTCAGGTATTTTGTTAGAATAACAATCAGTTGCCCATCGATTTTCCCTTCAATCTGCTCTGGATTATCTTCAACCAATCGAATATTTTTTACTACGGTTCCAATACGGGCGTTAATCGAACTTCCTTTCACATCCAGCGTTTTGGTTAACACCACAGAATCGCCGTGATTTAATACATTTCCTAAGCTGTCTTTATGCTCCAGTGCCGCGATTGGTTCGTCCTCTTCTCCGAGAGCCTTTGCCCAATCCAGCAACTCTTCATCCAGGTAAAGCATATCCAGCAAATCCGCTGCCCAGGTCTCCGTCTTTAACCGATTCAGCATTCGCCAAGCTAATACCTGCACGGCGGGTTCTTCGCTCCACATGGCGTCCGACAGAAAATGCCAGTAATCGGGTTTCAATTCCGTTTTACGCTCAATTTGATCTAGACACGTTTGGCAAAGGATTACTTTATTCGGAAAAGAACGGACGGGCTGTACTTCATACACAGAAAGTTGCTCCGAAGAACCAGATAATGCACAAATTGACATGGGGATACCTTTTAAATGAATGGATTAATAAGACAACTGAAAACCAAAAAAAGCCTGATTATCGGCTGATAATCAGGCTTTTGCAGAGAGGAAGGGATTCGAACCCTCGATACCCTTTAGAGGTATACACACTTTCCAGGCGTGCTCCTTCAACCACTCGGACACCTCTCTGTGTTTTGGGTCCGCAAGATACAACTTTGAAATGCCCAAAAGCAAGCGTTTAGCTTAATTCTCCTCGCAAAGATTCAGATAATTCTTTTCTAATGCGTTCGATGTCGTCGCCGTATTGTCCTAATAAAAACATCAATTTCGTAACGGCGGCTTCCGACGTCAAGTCTGCACCGCTCACTAAGCCCATGTCGTTCAGATACTTACTGGTCTGATAGCGTCCCTGCATTACCTTTCCACCCATGCATTGCGAGACGTTCAACAGGATTACGCCGCGTTCGGTTGCTTTTTGTAAAGCTTCCAGAAACCAGGGAGCTGTAGGAGCATTTCCGGCACCGTACGTTTCCAGCACCACTCCTTTCAGGTTTTCAATCGACAAAATACTGTGTAAAACAGAGGCAGAGATTCCGGGAAAAATTTTCAGAATAACCACATTTGAATCCAGTTTCTGGTGCACCCGAAACGGTTGTTCTGGCTGGTAAGGCCGGATGTAGGGCCGATTGTAATCAATGGTAACCCCGGCTTCGGCCAGCAAGGGATAATTCTCCGACTGAAACGCATTAAACTGGCTACTTTCCTGCTTACGTGCCCGATTTCCGCGTAACAACAGCGAGTGAAAATAAATGGCAACTTCCGGTACCATCGGCTGGTTATGCTCGTCGCGGGCGGCGGCTATTTCGAGAGCGGTAATAAAATTCTCGACGGCATCCGTCCGGGCGGCTCCGATAGGCAACTGAGCTCCGGTCAGGATCACGGGTTTATTCAGATTCTCAAAAAGGAAGCTCAGAGCCGAAGCCGTATAGGCCATAGTATCGGTGCCGTGAACAATGACAAAACTATCGTACTGATCGTAACGCTCGGCAATAATCTGGCTCAGGTGCAACCAATGCTCCGGCTGCATGTTAGACGAATCCAGTAGTTCATCCAACACCAAGACAGAAATCGAAAAACGGAGGCGGGCTAATTCTGGAATGCGATCCAGAATTTGCTCGAAATTGAAGGGAACAAGCGTTTCCAGACGACGATCATAGACCATGCCAAATGTTCCGCCGGTATAGATGACCAGAACTGAAACCGGGGAATGGGCCGAAGCCGCCGTATCAACAGTAATAAGTTTCAATGAAGTATGCTTTAGGGTATTTGTTAATCTTACTGAAGCAACTGTAAGGCATTTTCAGTAGTGATTTTAGTAACAGTTTCCAGCGAAACCTCTTTTAAATCCGCAATTCTCTGAGCAATCAGCGGTAAGTAACTGGATTCATTTCGCTTTCCCCGGTATGGTACGGGAGCCAGATAGGGGGCATCCGTTTCCAACACCAGATGTTTTAATTCTACTTCGGGAATGACCTTATCAAGCCCTCCGTTTTTAAAGGTAACTACCCCACCAATGCCTAACAAAAAGTTAAGCTCAATCGCTTTTTTGGCCTCTTCTACCCCACCCGAAAAACAGTGAAAGATCCCTCTCAAATTTGGGTCGTTGTGTTTTTCAATTAGTTCTACCGTCTCCCAAAAGGCATTCCGGCAATGAATGGCAATGGGAAGTTTGTAGGCCTGAGCCCATTGCAACTGCGTTGAAAAAGCAGCTTTTTGTTGCTCAGCAAAGGTAACGTCCCAGTAAAAATCAAGACCAATTTCTCCAATGGCTACAAATGCTGACGGATCTTTATCAAGCCACTCTTTCATGATGGCCAGCTCTTGCTCTACATTCTCCTTCACATACGTGGGATGCAGACCTATCATAGGGCGGCATTTTCCGGGATAATTTTTAGCCAGCTCCATCATGCCCGGAATCGTTTCCGAATCGCAGTTGGGTAACCAGAATTGGTCTACGCCTTTGTCGATCGCCCGCTGAATCATAGCTTCGCGATCGGTATCGTATTGCTCATCGTACAGGTGAGCGTGAGTTTCTATAATCATAAGCCCTGAATAATCCTGCAAAACTAAGAAAACCCAGACGGATCGTCCGGGTTTTCTGAAAAGTAAGTTCCATTAGATGGAATCGTCCACAGCCCGCTTCCGGCGTTCGTTTTCGATGGGAATGTTTCGTCGCGTAAAGGTTGGGTTCAGGAAAAAAACATCCATCACCGCTTTCGGACGAGCCAGGTATTCCCGAACCAGGGTTTTAATCGAATACCCGTTGGGTACATCCTGAGCCGCAAAAGCCACCGCCTCAACATCCAGTTGATTAGCCAGAAATAAAGCTCTGGCGTTATGAAAAGGTTGTGAAATGACGGTTACCTGCTTATGCTTGAAAACTTCCCGGCAGCGAACAATACTGTCGTACGTCCGGCGGCCCGCAAAGTCATGCTGGATCACATTGGCCGGAACGCCTAAAGCCACGAGAGCATCTTCCATGTCTCGGGGTTCATTGTAGTATTCCGAATCATTATTGCCACTCAGAATCAGCACTTTCACTTTTCCTTCATGGTATAATAAGGCGGCTGCTTCCATACGGTATTTGAAAAATAAATTCTGACGACCGCTGGCACTGTATTTACTCGTTCCCAGCACCAACCCGACATCATTAGCCGGAAGTTGCTTCAGAAAATAATAATTCTGGTTACTCGTACTTAGCACTACCCAAACATTACAAAGCAGAATAATTATGAACACAGCAAACCCTACCTTGGCTATCCACTTGATAATTTTTACCAAGAGGCTAGTCCGGTGACTCACCTGGCGTGTAGCACTAAAAAGTAGGGTTTTTTCGGTCATATCCATCCATTCTGTGATTACGGCCCTAGGGGTTCGTTACCTAAATCTCGCAAGACTTCTTTATCCAAACAAATCAAGCTGGTTGAGCGAGGCAGGATCTTCCTGATTTTCAATCTCCTTTTCCTCCAAATTTTCTGCAACGCTCTTCACGGGCTTCGTCTCTTGCTCTACTGGCTTTTCCACGATTTTAGGAGCTAAGGCTTTCACTTCCACCACTTTATTAGAGGTCAGTTTATTACCCAGAGCTTTCCACCCCCGCACTTCCACCAGTTCATCCACGGCCAACTCTTCTTTCGTGATTGGGCCTTTGTCGGTTTCTTTCGTACTCAATTCGATCCGAGGGAAATCAGCCACACTTGCCACCAGCAGTTTAGAGCCTTTCGCTTCACCGATGAAGTAGAATTTCTTATCGACAGTCGTTGTTTCGATGTGGAAACGTTTGACAAAGTAATTCTTTTGTCCTCCGTCGAAGTGAATCGCTGAAATAACGGTTTCTGGAGTAAATTTCGAAATACTCAAAATCTGATCCTGCTCGTAACGGTTGGTTAACTCGAAACTGGTTAACTCATAGTTACCATCTTTATAAATAACCAGAATTGAATCTTTTGCTTCGAAGTTACCCAGGTATTGTCCCCGATTATCACGGTTCAGGCGACTGATCGTAGGATCATACCAGATGTCCACCCCTCCCAAAGTAGAAACACCCGTCCGCTTCAGCTCTACTTTCCGAATCGGATACTTGGTTACCTGATTACCCAAGGCTTCGCGGTTTTTGATGGATAATTTCGCGAAATCCCATTCAAATTGCTTTACCTTGGCCGTGGATGAAGCCGTTAGTTTTACTTCAACGGTTTCTGCTTCCCCGTTATCATTTACCGTAAACCACAATACTTTCGATTTTGGATTACCTGCCGTCAGGTCATATTCCCGGTCGCGGGTAACAGCCGTTACGCAGAAGCGTTTCGCATAACTCACCCCCGATTTTGAATCGCTGTACATCAGGTTATACACCCGGCGATCGTCTCCTTTTCGGAACACGCCGCAATACATAATGTCCTTCCCAACGAAGACTTTGTCCTGAATTTTGGTAACCAGACACTTGCCGTCTCTACGGAAGACGATAATGTCGTCAATATCCGAGCAGTCGCATACGTATTCGTCTTTCTTGAGGCCGAAACCGATAAACCCATCTTCGCGGTTTACGTATAACTTGGCATTCGTTGCCGCAACCACCGCCACAGAGACCGTGTTAAAGCTCTTGATTTCCGTTTTACGTTCGCGGCCTTTACCAAATTTCTTTAGTAAGTTTTTGAAGTAATCAATCGCGAAACGCGTCATATGAGCCAGGTGCTCCATGACTTCGGCCAGTTCTTTTTCCAGCCGTTTCATGGCTTCATCGGCCTTGAAAGCATCGTATTTAGAAATCCGTTTAATCCGAATTTCGAGCAGTCGCAGAATATCTTCTTCCGTTATTTCACGGTAGAAATCCTTCTTATAGGGGTCCAGCCCTTTGTCAACGGTCTGAACGACGGCTTCGAACGTTTCGCATTCTTCAATCTGACGGTAGATCCGGTTTTCGATGAAGATTTTTTCGAGCGAAGAAAACAGAATTTTTTCCTGTAATTCCAGCCGACGAATCTCCAGCTCCCGACGTAATAATTCCTTCGTTTGCTCGGTATTAATCCGCAGGATGTCGCTTACATTCGAGAAAATGGGTTTATCAGCCGTGATGACGCAGGCATTCGGCGAGATACTTACTTCGCATTCGGTAAAGGCGTACAGAGCATCAATAGTAATGTCTGGAGAAACGCCAGGGGCCAGATGAACGTGAATTTCTACGTTCTTCGAAGTCAGGTCTTCAACCTTCCGAATCTTGATTTTTCCTTCGTCATTAGCCTTTATAATCGAATCCTTCACGGAAGTTGTCGTCGCTCCGTAAGGAATTTCGGTAATGACCAGTGTTTTCTTATCCAGCTCTTTGATTTTGGCCCGCACCCGAACTTTACCTCCCCGCTGACCGTCGTTGTAGTTCGTGGTATCAACCATTCCTCCGGTCGGGAAATCGGGTAATAAGGAAATAGGGTTACCCTTCAGAATATCAATCGAAGCTTCGCAGAGTTCAATGAAATTATGAGGGAGAATTTTAGTGGACAGACCCACCGCAATCCCTTCTACGCCCTGAGCCAGCAACAAAGGAAACTTAACGGGCAGAGTAACGGGTTCTCGTTTACGACCATCGTAACTCAATTGCCATTCGGTCGTGTCATCATTAAATACGACCTCTCTACCAAAGGCAGACAGACGAACTTCGATGTAACGGGCAGCGGCGGCACTGTCGCCGGTATTAATGTCGCCCCAGTTTCCCTGGCAGTCAAACAAAAGACCTTTCTGACCAACATTAACAATGGCATCATAGATGGAAGCATCGCCGTGGGGGTGATACTGCATAGCAGCCCCTACGACATTCGCAACCTTGTTAAAACGACCGTCATCTAACTCATTTAAGGCGTGCAGAATTCGGCGTTGCACGGGTTTTAGTCCGTCTTCAATAGCGGGCACGGCCCGCTCCAGAATCACATAAGAGGCATATTCCAGAAACCACTGCTGATACATACCGTCAACGGCAATCTGATCGTGCAGGGATTCTTCCTGTTCGAATGGTTCGGACATGGGTAAAAAGGGGTTCAAACGAAAAGGGAAGACCAGTTTCGTTAGTAAAACACGGGTACTAAAGCTTGAAAATGAGTGATTATTTCCTGTTTCAACAAAGATTTCATCTTCACTTCCTTCATCAATTCATACTTATGGATCGACTAACTTACTTAACTGAGTAAAGATAATGAATTTTATTGATCAATACCAGCCAATAAATGCATTCAATCTGGATTTTTGCGTAAAAAAACCAACCACCATTATTACTTGGCTTCGTTTAATACGACTAACAGTTCGGCAATCATCATGGCCGTTGCTCCCCATACTTTCTGATCCTGCAAGAGGTAATAAGGAGCATCAAATATCAGGCCTTTAGACTCCCGTTTTTCAGTGCCTAACACTCCTTCGTTCATCATTTCTTCCAGCTCAATTTCCAGAATCATATCGACTTCCACTGGATCAGGATAGAAGTCGGGACGGTAGGAAAGCGTTCCAATAACGGGTAATACCCAAAAATTACTGGGTGGAATATATAATTTTGTCAGTGAGCCCAGGATCTTCACATCGCTGGCTTTGATTCCTATTTCTTCCTGAGCTTCCCGTAATGCGGTATGAATCAGACTTTTATCTGTCCGCTCCATCCGACCACCCGGAAAAGCCATTTGCCCACCGTGCACGCCTTCATACTTCGGACGCAAAATCAGCGGCAGGTATAAATTACCTAAATATTCGTAAAACAGAATCAGAACCGCACTTTGACGCGTGCGTTCATTAGGCTGCATTTTAATACGAGCTTTGCCCCCGGCTGCCATTTTCTGATGAGCCAGCTCTCCCGGCAACGGCTCTTGTAGACGTTGACTTAGTGAAGCAGAGAATTCAGAAAAGGTTGCGGTTGCTAAATTCATATTGGTAGAAATTACGGGGTATTGCCTGCAAGTTAAGGCTTCCTGAGCGGAAATAGGTTATCCATTCGGGAAGTCTTTCCCGTAAGATTAACTTAAGTCACTGAAAATGTATTCATTCTCAAGTAGCATTTTTTTATCGGAAATAGCGATTTTCAAGCCCATTTATGCGTTTATCTAACGATAATTCGCCGCTAAAGCCTCCGCACAGCGTTCACCATCTACGGCAGCCGAAACAATTCCTCCGGCATAACCGGCTCCTTCGCCGCATGGATATAACCGCTTAATTTCTACGTGCTCGTAGGTCTCTTTGTCCCGAGGGATTCTGACGGGAGAAGATGTCCGGCTTTCGATACCGATCAACTGGCCTTCGTTCGACGTATACCCTTTCATGCGTTTACCAAATTCCTGTAAGCCCAGTTTTAAAGGCTCGGCAATAGTTTCAGGTAAGATGTTCGATAAATCCAGTGAAACTAATCCGGGCTGATAGGAGGTCTCATTGAGTTCAGATGAAACTTTTCCCTGAATAAAATCCTGCACACGCTGCGTCGGAGCTTTTTGGGTTTGAGCCGCCGCCTGACAGGCTTTCTGCTCGATTTCCTGCTGGTAATGTAAGCCCGCTAAAGCACCGTATTTAGAATATTTCTTCCAGTCGGGTTCATTCACCGCCACAACCATGCCAGAATTGGCAAAGTACGAGTCGCGACGGGAAGGCGACATGCCATTTACGACTAACTCGCCCGGAGCCGTAGCCGCTGGTACGATAAAGCCACCGGGACACATGCAGAAAGAAAACACGCCGCGATCCACTCCTTTGTACTTCGTCTGAGCCACCAGACTGTACGCCGCTGCAGGCAATAACCCACGCTCGGGGCGATGGTACTGAAGTTGGTCGATTAAAGCCTGTGGATGTTCAATACGAACACCCATGGCAAAAGCTTTAGCTTCCATGAAAACGTTACGCTTCTGGCATAAATCAAAAATATCCCGAGCCGAGTGACCCGTCGCCAAAATCACGCCAAGTCCGGTATGTTCCTGCCCATCTGCCGTAACTACCCCTCGCATGTGCCCCTGTTCGATGATAAAGTCGGTTACCTTGGCATCGAATTTCACTTCTCCACCCGAAGCCAGAATCTGTTCCCGCAGGGCCGCAACTACGTAGGGCAATTTGTTCGTCCCGATGTGCGGATGGGCGTCGATAAGAATATCCTCCACCGCTCCATGATTTACCAGAATTTCCAGAATCCGCCGAATGTCACCCCGCTTTTTAGACCGGGTGTATAATTTACCATCGGAGTAAGTCCCCGCTCCACCTTCACCAAAACAATAGTTTGAGTCAGGATTAACGATGTGTTCTTTATTAATAGCGGCCAGATCGCGACGACGAGCCCGCACGTCTTTTCCGCGTTCCAGCACGATGGGTTTAATACCCAATTCAATCAGTCGAAGTGCCGCAAATAAACCGGCTGGCCCCGCTCCAACGATCACTGCTGCAGGAGCGGCACTCACATTTCCGTATTGAAACTGATACTGACGCTGGGGTTGGGGAATTTCATTGATAAAGACCTCCGCTTCGATATTAACCTTTACCTGCCGCCCCCGGGCATCAACCGATTGACGGGTTTTGCGGACCTGCCAGTCGGCGGAATCCAGTGGTAAAGCTAATTCTTCGGAAATGTGCTGACGAAAGCGGTCAGCATCCAGAGCGATCTCGGGCTCGAGAACGTACGTTACTGTTTTTTTCATGGGTTTGTAAGGTAGTTAACCTTAAAAGTTTTCAGTTTACTGTTTGCAGTTTTCAATTATATTAACTGCCCCTCTACTCTGTGCAAATCTGAGCAATACTTAGTGAAACTCTGTGGTTGATAGAGTCCAGTATTTCAATTAAAACCACACTCTTATATTAATTTCTCAATTTGCTGATAGGCCTGGGTTACCATTTCGTTTAATCTTCTGGCAACTAATCGGGCGGATCGTTTTTTGTCTTCGATTTCTGCCAGCGTCAATGAATTTAGTAGGGTCTTTACCTGCTCATCCAGCGATTCGTCTGTATTAATTAACCAGGCGGCATCCCGAAGAAGTTCCCAGGTATCGGCTTCTTTACTACCGCAAAAAATAATGGGAGATCCCGAACAGATCGCACTTACGGCTTTAGACGGTACGGCAATGTGTGTCCACTTCGGCAACAGGCTTACCAACTGAACATCAAGCCAGTGCAACTGTGCCCGGGGAATATTTTTTAGTACCAGAATGCCCGGCTTCCCTTCTGCCAGTCTGATCAGATTCTCAGCCTTCGTTCCGTACAAAGCCAAAATCAGTCGCTGATGATCGGGATTTATGTGATGGATGATACGTTCCAGAAATTCAGCCGAATGAGCCTCTCCCACGTTGCCTGCATAACCCAGATAGATTTTGGAGTCATCCATTCGCCATTCAGGGCGAGTTTCGTCCTGGGGCTGATCGACCAGTACGCCGCAGGGTAATAAAATGGTAGGGATGGAATGCTGGTATTTCCAGCGTAAAAGCTCCGCCTGATTGGGCCCCAAAGCAACCAATGCCTTCGGAGCATTCTGATACGTTTTCTTAATAATCCAGCGGTAAATCGAATTCGTTTCTTTAATTTTTCCATCCGCCGCGAAGCCTTCAGGAAACAAATCCATGCTCCAGAGTATCCAGTTTTTCCGTTTCAAAAACAGAGAAGCCCAGAAGGGTAGTAAGGGCGGGCTGGTCATGACTAACAAAGGACCTTTACGAATTCTAAGAGCCTTTCGAATTAACAAAAAACCGTCTAATGGACCAGCAATGAAGCGTAGTAATGGATTTTTCCCTTCGTAAATAGTCGATACTGCATGCGTCTGACCTACGGGTTGCCGAATGGCTCCGCCGCCATCGTAGGTGCGGTCAATGTGAACAATATGTACATCAACGCCATGATTTTCAATGAGTACCTGAGCAAGATCCCACGCTGACTCGCCGGTAATACCGGGATTGGGAGGATAGTGGCGATTGACAATGGTAAGTGACTTCATGCAGGGGAAAGTCGCGGTGGCATTTTGCCATGACGCAGATTTCCCGCAAAAATAATAGCTAATTGGCCATATAAGTAGTTGTTAGTTGTTAGATATTAGTTATCAAATTGATATTCAACGTTTTATAGCCAATAAACCTATCGTTAAATAATCACAAAAACTCAACATCCCGAAAGCTTGAAGCTTTCGGGATGTTGGCAAAATTTGGCTCTTACTTCGTCCGGTTTTTCAGTACAATTAAGGGCAGGTTCAAATTCCAGTTTGGTTTATAATCCTCCTGATTATTAAAGCCTCGGGAATAATTACCCAGCACAATATCGAGATCGCCGTCGCCGTCCCAGTCTTTGGCATCCATGCAAATCCAGCGGCCATTTGCGTGAACGGGCACGGCATGAGGGACCCATTGTTTACGGGCATCCTGCTCGAAATAGATGAAACTTTCGTCCGGGTTATTTTTAAAATCGGCGAAGAAAGCAATCGTTGCTAAGTCGATATCTCCATCCTGATCAAAGTCAGCGGCCATTACTTTTGTGCAACCATTGACGGGATAAAACCAGTTTTGCTTAAAAGTAAAATTACCCTGATTGATAAACGTATAAACGCCGTGATAAGGCTTCAGAATTTTGGAATAGTCGCTGTTGTCTCCACTAGTGCAGATTAAATCCAACTGCCCATCTTTGTTTAAATCGACTAATTGAAAACTGGTTGACCCCGCCAATGGCAGAAATCGCTGAATGCGTTTTTCTTCAAATCCACCCTTTTTATTATTCGTGAACAGCCAGAGCCCTTCGTCCCCGTGAGCAAACAAAGCCATGCAATCGGGCCAGCCGTCTTTGTTAAAATCATCAACTACCACCTGAGTAGCTCCGGCCTCCGCCCGAATGGGACGGGTCTGATAACTGCCATCGGCCTGTTGCGTTGATAGGTATAGTCCACCTTTATCATGTCCAAAACCGCAAATGACCCAGTCCATCCGTCCATCTTTATCAAAATCCCCCGCAACGGATTGAATGGGGCGTGGCAACTGGCTTGCAATGAGAGTCGTTTTTTTGGTGGCTAGATCTACTTTCACCACCTCTCCGATGGGCTGATCTACGGCCAGCAAGGTTCCGATGGTGGTAACGGCTGCTTCAGTTGGGCTGATAAATTCCGCATTCACTACGGGCGATTGGAGACTGATTACTTCCGAACGATTCAGGTTTTTATCCCAGGCATACATCGCAGTCTGACCATTATGACCAGAATAAATTTTATCGCCTTGGAATTGCACCATCGTGGTTAACGCATGTTCCGAAAATTCTTTAGGTTTTTGTAGTTCAAAAATCGACCAGTCTTTCTTAAGAGGTTCACGGCTGGCTGCTTTCAGGCTATCAGGGGCCATCTTTTCAAAATAAGCCACGAGTTTTGTCCACTCCTGAAAAGACAAAGCTGACTTCTCCTGACTGTTGGCTACGATGTAATATTCGCCGCTTGCCGTCGTAGGGATGCCCAATTTGGGAGCCATCGCGGGTAAGACATGCTTGAGCCAGGTTTCCTTATCCAGCAGTTCAGGCTTGACGGATAAATGGCAACTCGAACAATAGGTTTCGACCAATTCAGCTCCATCTTTTTCCTTCTTCGACTCAGGCGATTGTCCACAGCCCATCAACAGACTTAGGCCTATGACCAAAAAACGATTCGTTCTATTCATAACTCGTATGTATACCATCGAAAAATCCCGTCTAGTGGGGAAGTTAGACGGGATTTTCTACATTCAATTCTTCTTAAGCCAGAATCTTCGACAAATGGTCAAAACTGATTTTTACGTTATCCATCGAAGGAGCCAAATCCTGTTCAACAAAAAAGTACTTTAACCCGGCAATCTTTGCAGCACTAAACGCTTTTTTGAAGTCAACCACGCCATTACCTACTTCCGTAATGGTCTTCAAATCGGATTTTATGTCCTTAATGTGCCAGATTGGAAAGCGTCCGGGATGTTCTTTAAAAATCGCTACCGGGTCTTTGCCCGCTTTGGTGGCCCAGGCTAAATCCAGTTCCATTTTCACTAAATCAGGACTCGTTTGCGAAAGGATTACTTCATAAGGCGTCTTCCCTCCTTCTACGGGATCGAATTCTGTGGCGTGGTTATGGTACGCAAACTGAACTCCCGCTTTTTTACTTGCTTCGGCTGCTTTCTGGAAAACCTCAATCGAACTCTTGATTTCCTCCATCGTAGCCACGGGCGTACTGGCACACACCAGGTAATTTAATCCTGCCTCAGCCGCTTCGTCGGCCAGTTGCTGATAGTTCTCTTTTAGGTTTAACGAAGGTGGAAACGTCATTGGCTTGCCATCCTTACCCACCGGCATTTTCATACCGGGGCGGGGTTTAAATGGGGCTCCAAGGGCATGGTGCGAACGCCATTTCATGCCTAAGTCCTCTACGATTGCTTTGAATTCCTTGGGCTTAAAGCCGTAATACCCTCCCCGACTGCTAAACGCAGATTCTATTTCCTTATATCCAATAGCTGCGATCTGTTTCAGCGTTCCTTTCGGGTCCTGATTCATGGGTTCAAACACCGTAAACAACTGAATTCCGATGGGCTTTGCTACGAATGCACTACCTAACCCCTCGGCTCTGCTCAGCAATGGGTAAAGCGAGCTACCAGCCAGCATCAGACCAGCACTCTTCAAAAAACCTCGACGTGTGTTCATGAGATTGAGTTTAGGGTTTTGTGTTCAAATGTTTGGGTTTAGAGTTTTATTTAACACTCAACTCAAAACGCTAAACCCAAAACCTACTCTAAAAGAAGATAGGCAGCAAGGTGCTGCCTATCTGTCCGATTACATTAACCTTATGATTAATAACCTTGGTTCTGCGTGAGAGTCGGAGTGCCATTTACTGTTGACAAGTCGATCTGACGCTGAGGAATAGGGAAATAGTTGTTTTTAGGAGCCGTGAAACGTCCACCCGTTAAGTCCGTAGTAATTTTGCTTTCGTATGCGATGTAGGCGTTCAGCGTCTGTTCCGCAATACCCCAACGGGATAAGTCAAAGAAACGGTGACCTTCCATCGCTAATTCGATTTTACGCTCGAAATAGATCGCACGGAGGGCCTTGTCTTTTCCGTATCCTGCGAAGGCCCCGGCGGGGTACTGAGCTACTTTGTAGTTAGCGGCAGGCGTAGAAGAGAAGCCCGACAGAGGAGCCTTATCGTTTACGTAGCTATACACTAAGGTTTCTGGCTTAGCCGCACGAGCCCGTACCATATTAACGTAATCTTGAGCTTTTGACAGGTTCCCTAACTGAGCTTCCGCTTCGGCAGCCATCAGTAGTACGTCAGCGTAACGGATGATCAGCACGTTGATAGCGGTTCCAGGAGCCCAGGAACTTTGGTCGGCATATTTGTCCTGAGTAGCCTGCCAGTATACATTTTTCTTGGGAGAATAAGGCCCCGCATAAGGCTGACTCCGAATCCAGTCTTGACCGGGATGTTTGCCCCAATCCAAATAAGGAATACCACGACGACCTACGGTCCAGTCTAGGCGTGGATCTAACTGCTGCTTATCAGGCGTGAAGGTGGAATCTTTCGAACTCACACCCATATCATTTTTTACAGGATTACTGTTATAATCATCCACGTAAGGCAAACCTGAAGCATCCGTACGGAAAGAGTTTACCAGATCCTGACTAGGCTGATAAAACCCGCAGCAACGGAAGGGACTATTATAAGGGAAGTTCAACATCTGACCAATATTGGAATTATCAATTGAGTTTGTTCCATCCTTAGCCACCATTTGAACTGCAAATACCGATTCCAGGTTGTTTTTTGTTGCCGCATCAAAGTTATCTTCATATCGGTCCGATAATCCATACTTCAAACCATTGGAAGTAACACCACTCGCAATTACCTGATCAAACATGGTTTTTGCTTCCTGATATTTCTTCTGGTACAAATACGTTTTAGCCAGGTATGCTCCCGCTGCCCACTTATTAGCACGGGCTACATTCGACTGAGTGGTTGGGAGATTATCGAAGGCAAATTTGAAATCTGCTTCGATATTAGGCCAGATACTCGTTGTATTAGCTTTGTTGAAATCTGCGGGATTAGGGTTAACATAATCTGTGGTAGTTTCATCAACCCAAGGCACATTATTAAACATCTTTTTCAAATCGAAGTAATAATGTGCCCGCAAGAAACGAGCTTCAGCTTCTATTGTTTTTGCTTCTGCCGCTGTTAAATCCTGTGCTTTTTTAATGTAAAAAAGAGTAATGTTTGTGCGATTAACCCCTTCAAAACTAGCTTTCCATTTGCTATTGAAGAAACCATTACTGGCGTTTTGCGTGTATTGCATGATGTCATTCATGCTTCCCTGATCCGCTCCATCACTGCCTTTGTGGGCATCGCCACCCGCCACGCTACCGTAAATCCAGTTGCCCGGAGCCGCATCCCAGGCGTTGGCAGCACCTGCACCATTACCATCCAGAACCCCGTAGGCCCCAATTAGGAGTGCATTAACTCCAGCTTTATTTGTCAACTGCGTATCGTTCAATGCCCCTAATACGGGTTGATCAAGAAATGAATCTTTGCAGGAGAACGTACTTAGGCAAGTGGCTAAAACAGCCGTCACCTGGATATATTTGAATGCTTTCATCGAGTTCTTCACGTTTGTTTAGAATGACAAATTCAGACCTAAAATGAATTGGCGTTGGTTGGGATAAACTCCTTCGTCAATACCAAAGGACGTTGTCGTAGCAAATGACTGGTTGTTACTACCGCCTGAACTGTTATTAGTGTTAACCGTCGTTCCAATTTCAGGATCTAAGCCCGAATACTTGGTAATTGTAAAAAGGTTGGCTGACTGTAAATACACCCGTAATTTCTGAACACCCAGTTTTTTCAGCGATGCGGCTGGTAATGTATAGCCGATCTGAGCATTTTTCGCCCGGAGGTAGGCTCCTTTTTCTACGTAGTAAGAGTTGGGAACCTGGTTGGTACTAAAGGAACCAGTATTTTCCTGAATGGGAGCTTTTGCGTTCATGTGGTCAGGAGTCCAAGAGTCGTAATAGGCCGTACGGCTTTTGGCACCGCCAAAGCTTGGATAGAAGTCCGTCCACCATCTTACGTTATTCCAGATGTCATTACCCTGAACCCCGTAAAGGAACATTCCAAAATCCCAGTTTTTGTAGTTTAAAGCGATATTCAGACCGTAGCTAAATTTAGGGTTAGGATTACCAATGAACGTACGGTCTGCATCCGTGATCTGACCATCTCCATTCACATCAGCATACCGGAAACGACCCACTTTGATTGCGTCCTGATAGACTGCGGATGCGTTTCCGGTAGCTTCCTGAGCTTTTGCGTTAGCCGCATCAATCTCACTTTGAGAATCCCAGAAGCCTTCTACTTTATAGCCGTAAAACTGTCCAATCGAGTGACCTACGGCATTACGGACGATGTTACTACCGTTAAAACGACGTCCCTCCTGATCGAAATAGTTACTACCATTCGACACTTTCAGAATCTTGTTGTCATAAGTGGTCAGTGTTCCTGTCAGATTCAGCGTCAGGTCACCCGTAATCTTCTTGTTCCAGGTAACAGCTAGGTCAACTCCAGAGTTTTTCATGTTGGCAATGTTCACGAAAGGAGCACTACCCTGACCAACGGCACCCGCTAATTCTGGGTTATACAACAGATCACGAACGTCTTTACGGTAATAATCAACCGTTACGTCCAACGCACCATTAAACAACGTGGCATCAATACCGATGTTAGAGTTAATATTCCGCTCCCATTTCGCATCAATGTTACCAATTCTGGTACGCTGAATACCAAAAACGTTAGTATTACCACTTCCGGTCATGTCATAATACGATTGCCCACGGACCCCTCCATACGTCGTATACGCATTAGCAGGATCTACGTTCAACTGGTTACCCATGACCCCGTAGCCCCCACGAATTTTAAGATCCGTAATCCAGCTAATGTCTTTCATGAATTCTTCCTGAGAAATTCTCCAGCCCGCACTCACAGCCGGGAATACCCCATATTGCGTTTTCAGGAATCGAGAAGAACCATCCCGACGAACGGTTGCACTTAATAAGTAACGGCCTAACAAGTTATAGTCTACACGACCAATCCAAGAGTATAAGGCATCAGCATAACGTGAACTATAATTCGTAGGTGTTCCTGAACCCGAAGTCAGGTTGGTAAAGTCGGGATCGAACGAGAAATAACCCGTCGTGGTTCCACCCACGTTACGGCCCCGGTTAGCATACGCTTCCGTACCTACTAATACCTTCAGATCATGCGTGTTATTGAAGTTATGAGACCAGGTCAGGGTATTAGTCCAGGTCCAGTTAAATCCAGCGAACGTGTTCTCCGTATATGAGTTAACGGTTACGTTCTCGGAATTCTCGTATTCAGGATAAGCAAAGGAGTTAAATGCTCCTGAGAAAACCTCACCTCCAAAACTGCTTCGTGCTACGAGATCTTTAAAAATGTCTGCTTCAATGTACATGTTACCAAAGAGACGCGTTTGCAGACCTTTATTATTACGAGCACGTTCCTGAATAGCTACCGGATTTTTCGCGTTACCTAACTGGTAGCCATATGATCCTGCGTAATTACCACGAATATCATACACTGGAATAATGGGTTGCATCCGGAAAGCCATCCCAATTGCACTACCTTCTGTTGAGGAGTTAACCCGACGGTTGTCCGTAACAGCAAAGGCCAGATTTTCCCCTACCCGAACCTTATCACTAATATTGAATGTACTATTAGAACGTAAAGTGTAACGTTTCAGATAAGTATTTAACAGGGTGCCCTGTTGATTGAAATAGTTCAGCGAGAACAGATAGTTACCCTGAGCCCCACCACCACTTACCGCTACGTTATGGCTTTGGATCGAAGCTGGTTTAAAAATTTCATGGAACCAGTCAGTACCTCCTTTATTTGCTTTTACAATTCGATTGAATGAATTAAAATCGTCAGAATTAGTGTAATTAGGATTTACATAATATGTTGATTCGTCTACAGTATTCGCCCCGGTGGGAACGATATAGTTTGGAAGTACAGGATCCTGACCATTACCATACATATCATCCTTTACTGCATTAGAAGAAGAATTACGTAAAGCTCTGAATTTCAGATTAGCCATATCCTGAGGAGACAGAATATCCCAAACGTTACCGCTCTTCACTCGCTGCGTTCCGTAATAGGCGTCGTACGTAATTTTTACTTTGCCACTACCCTTTTTCGTGGTCAGGATGACCACGCCGTTGGCAGCACGAGAACCGTAAATGGAAGCCGAACCCGCATCCTTCAACACCTGCATCGACGCAACGTCGTTAGGGTTAATATCGTTGATGTTCTGAGTGGGAACGCCATCTACTACATACAAAGGAGCGTTATTGCCAAAACTGTTAATACCCCGAATCCGAATCTGAGGGGCTTCACCCGGCTGACCAGAACCTAATACCGTCACCCCGGAAGCACGTCCCTGAAGCTGACTGGTTACCTGCGGCGATGGTTGTTCCGTTAACTGAGAAACGTTGATAACCGATACCGCACCCGTTAAATCTGATTTCTTCTGCGTACCATAACCAACCACCACCACTTCACCTAACTCCTGCGAGTTACTGGCTAGGATAACCGTTAGATTCGTCTGATTACTGATTTCAACTTCTTTGGGTGTGTACCCAATCGAGGAGACGACAAGTGTACCGGTCAAATCTGGAACGTTCAACGAAAACTTACCTTCGGCATCTGTACTGGTACCCGCCGTAGAGTTTTTCAGGCGAACCGTTGCTCCGGGAATTCCGGCTCCGGCTTCGTCTGTTACTTTACCCGTAATCACCACTGCTGGAATGACCCGTGAAGCACTCGTTCCAGAAGAGTTATGTACGGGAATATTGGTGATGCTACGGCTTAAAATAATGTTACCACCCGATACTTCATAATTCAGGTTATAGGGCTGTAATAATTGCGACAGCACCCGATTTAATGACTCGTTCGTTACTGAAATGGTTACCTTACGGCTAGCCTGAATTAATTGTGAACTATATACAAATTTTACATTGGCAAGACGCTCTACGGTTTTTAAGGCATCCTTCATGGATTGTCCCTGAATGTTCAGTGTTACTTTTTTATTCAGAACATCCTGAGCAATACTATGATGAGCATAACTCGCACCCACTAAAGATGTGGCAAGTGCCAGTTGTGCGGCACCAATCTTCATGAATGCTAACATTAGCCGTTTATTTTTTTTCATACCTTTGAGGTGTTTTGTTGAAATGCGATTCGGCAAAAAGAATCCACGGGCAACCCTTCGGAAGTTGCTGTTCACCTGGCAGTGAGAAGTGGAGAAAATTAGGGTCGGCGGTGCTGGTAACACTGCCGATTTTTTTTACTGAAAGCGGTCAAATTTTATTTCATAGGCAAGAGATGCAGGTTTTTTATAGAGTTTGAAAAGTCGTATTAGGAAATTGATCGTAATTCATTTAACATCCTCGGCCATACACGATAATCTGTCCATCCAGGACTTCGTAACGAGCTTCTACTGCTTTACAGATAATCGTTAGCATTTCAAACAGGGGCCGATTGGTGAACGATGCCGTCAGTGGGCACTTGGCCATCGTTTCTTCGTCATATATAATCCGCACGCCGTAGGCTTTTTCCAGTTTTGCGAAAACTTCCGTTAAAGAGGTATCCGAAAAATCAAAGGTTGAAACCTGATCGCTCTTTTGAATTAACTGGGGTTTAGTAACAATTCCTTTCAATAAGCGGGAGTCGCCACAGTGATGTTCTACTTGCTGATTCGGAGTTAACACAACGGCTAACTGTTCAGCGTGTTTCGTTACTTTCGTCTCATGTCCGTTTCTTGAAAATACAGAAACTCTCCCCGTCATAACCGCCACGCTGGCTTTCTCTCCTCCGGGTTCGGCATTTATCACAAAACTTGTCCCTAATACTTTAGTAACCAAGTCATTAGCATACACATAAAAAGGCCGATCCGGATTCTTAGTTACTTCAAAGAAAGCTTCTCCTTCCAAATACACGACTCGCTGCTGTCCTTTGAAGGCCGGGTCGAAACTAATCCGGGCACCTGGCTTTAATACTACTGAACTGTGATCAGGCAAATGAACAAAAATGGACGCTCCTGTTGTATTTTTTCGCTCGATCAACGGTTGACTACTAGTTGAAACCAGATACTGGTAAGCACTTGTCGCTCGATCACTTTTTTTTAAATAAACCCCTACTGCCACTCCTACACTTACCATGAAAAACAGTCCGGCAGCTACTCGTATCATCGGCCAGCGGCCTATCCTCCGGGGCGGTTGTATGCGTTGCTGCATATCAAAAATCATGTTTTCCACTTCATGATCTTCAATATCGTGACCGGGCTTTACCTGAATAGATTGAAAGAGTATTTGTGCTTCATGAACTAGTGGTTGTTTAAAAGGATTTTGTCTAAGCCATTCTTCCCATTCTTCCGACGATTCGTTTTGTACGCCGCGTACCCAATCTGCAAAAGTTTCGTCGATCAGGAAATCTTCTATTTCGTAATGATTATAATTTTTCATTGATTGAATAGAATTATTTACCCGTCTTTGTCAGTAATATCCGCTTTGATCAAAAATCTACTGGTCAAAGTGTAAAAAAATGTCAAAAAAGTTACAAATTTTTAAAGACAGTTATATTAACTGCTGAAAATCAGCATAGTATGTATTAATACTTAATGTAAAATAAAAGTAATGATTCCGCCGAGAGCTAGTATTAAAGCAGGATAAGTGCAGGAAGAATACCAATTTTTACGCAGCCGTAGAATGGCTTCATGCATAAGGTTATATACCGACTGCCGGTTCATATTCATTACTTTGGCTATGTCGTCGTGATTCAGTTCTTCGTAGAATTTCAGGTATAGAATTTCCTTTTGTCGTTTGGGTAGAGTGTTTAGTAGCTTCTGGAGCTTTTCCTTCATGTCTTCCGTCTCCTGCATCTCAATCAATTGATTTTCAACCGAAAACTCAACTGAAAAAGGCATTTCATCTTCCAGATTTTCGTAGCGATTCCATTTTCCCTGTTCGCGGAAAATGCGAAGACGTAAGGCTTTAAACAGGTAGGGTTTTACCGAGACCGTTTCCCTGATCGTGGCTCGGTGTTCCCAGAGGTCAAAGTAGATGTCCTGGATACAATCTTTAACAAGATCACTGTTAGGTGAAAGTCGGCTACCGTATCTAAACAAAAGCCGGGAATATCGCCTCATCAGATCCGAAAAAGCACCTGCATCTCCCCCTCTGAATCGGCTCCATAGCTCTTGATCCAGATGCAATGATGATTTTTCTGAGGATGGCATTTAGTATTATTTCGGTTAAGAACTGAACAAAAGTAATTTTTTCTCTGATTGTATGTGCATAGATAATTATTAAATTCAATTATTTTTTTTGTTTAAATCTAAGCATAGAATGCGTTATTTTGACACAATACGAATATACGATTGCAATTTTCTGATAATCAATTAGCATAACTAGACGTTTATACCTGCCTTTTATACTGTCCTATGAAGTACAATACCTAAAAACACGAACGTATATATATATACGCAATTAGGTTTCTACAATTATTCCTGTTTTAAAGGGTTCATCGCGTAAGAAGCTCATTAAAGTTTAAGACCTTTGTAGTCTGTAAAATGAAGCATGACTCGGAAAGCCACTTTCCATTTTTATACATTGCATGATTACTGTAGGAAAAAAAAATACACTCACCGCCCTCCGACTAACCAGCGTTGGCATGTTTATGGGTAATGGTGAAGACGAAATTCTGTTACCTAACAAATACATCCCGGAAAATCTGGAAGAAGGAGACGCTCTGGAGGTATTCATTTACCGTGACTCAGAAGATCGTCTGATTGCCACGACGCTTCAACCCAAGTTGGAACTGTACGAGTTCGGTTTATTAACGGTTAAGTCTGTCAGTAAATTCGGGGCTTTCCTGGACTGGGGACTTGAGAAAGATCTGCTGGTTCCGTTCAGTGAGCAAAATCATCCGCTGGAAGAAGGTGAATCCGTTGTCGTGGGGCTGGTGCCTGACGTAGAAACGGATCGCTTGATTGGTACTTGTAAAGTGGGTCAGTATCTGGAATACGACCGCATTCCCTTTGCTCCGGGCGACGAAGTAGAATGTCTGATTTACGAACGCAGCGATCTGGGCTATAACGCAATTATCGATAACCATTACCGGGGGCTTTTTTATTATAATGAGGTTTTCCAGCCGCTCACGATTGGAACTAAAGTAAAGGCATTTATCAAACAAGTTCGAGTAGACAAGTCTATTGATCTCTCGCTACAACCTCAGGGATATTATCAAAGCGTTGATATTAACACTGAAAAGATTCTTAAAAAACTGGAAGAGCAGAATGGCTTTCTGGCTTTAAATGATAGCAGTGATCCTGCTGTGATTTATGCGACGCTGGAAATGAGCAAGAAAGCATTCAAGAAAGCCATTGGGGCCTTGTATCGGGAGCGAATTATTCGCCTGGAAGAGGACGGAATTTATCGGAATTAGCAACTTTTAGTACTGGCAACGCCCCGAAAGTTTTGAATTTTCGGGGCGTTGACTATTAAGTTAAAAGTTATAATCGAAGACCTTATGGCGACCTCGCAGTCGCTCGGCTCTGGCCGAGTGACGATTTAGCTTGGCAGGCCTCTGGCCGATGTTTGCAAGCCTGTTTGGATTGGGTTCCCTGACTCCCTACTCTTTCGCATCCTACCGGCCAGAGGCCTATAGCTACGTAGTCACTCGGCCAGAGCCGAGCGACTGCGGGAACGAAGTGAGAGACCTTCTGAGGAATGGGGCGGGTTTAGTCAAGTTACCGTATGACCCAATAAACTCGAAAAAGATCATAAGATCCTTCGCTTTGCTCTGGATGACAGACGCTGATGATAAAGTATGAAATAGCCTTAGATGCCAACCGTGTCCTCATAGTGTCCCCGGATTTCATCCGGGGCTATTTACATTTAACCCCTCCGGGGTTGTTGTTAACATTGTTAAAATAGTCTTACGACAAATAACCCCGGAGGGGTTGAACACGGGTAGCCCCAGGCTGGATAGCCCCGGATGAAATCCGGGGTACAAACATCGAGCTCCTTCGCTTCACTCTGGATAATAGATTATTGCTATATAAACTATTCCTAAAACGGTTCTCCCGAAGTAGGGAGAGAATTCCTACTTTATTTAACTCTTATTTTTAGAAAGTCTCTTACATTCTATTCTTCAATCAGAAACGTATAGTTTCCGGTCAGTAATCGGAATCCCTGTTTACTGTCCGTTCCAACGATAGGCATTCCATCCAGTTTTACTTTTTTGGAATTAATAAATACAGAAGCCGTACTGTTGGCAGGAATGGTTACTTTATATTCAATGATCGTTCCTGAACGTTTCCAGGAAGAAACGATTTTACCGTAAGGACCTTCGTGTTCAGCTTCCAACCGATCAAGATTCTTCACAAAATTAGGTCGCAGCCACACATTTTTGAATCCGGGATTTTCTGGATCGGGCTTAATACCTCCTAACCCTTTATATAACCAGGCTCCAATTTCCCCGAACATAATGTGATTCAGTGAAATATCAGACTTGGCCTGAATATCCCAGTTTTCGTATAACGTCGTTGCACCATTTTTAATCCACCAGCCCCAGGACGGATACGTCTCTTTGGAAGCCAACGTATAAGCCACATCGGCATAACCATTTTCGCTCAGAGCATTAAGAATAGCTTTGGTACCGAGTAATCCCACATCCAGACTATTGCCGTCCGCTGCTACTCGTTTCGCCAGATGAGCGGCTACTTTGCTTTTCAGATTTTCAGGAACAACGCCCCATTGCAACGGAACGGCCTGTTCCGTTTGCAATCCAGAGCCGTACAAGCCCGTTTCTTTGTTCAGGTATTTGTCATTAATTGCATCCTGAATTTTTTTGGCTAGCGATGCATACAACTGCTGCTCAGCGGGTTTACCAAGCAATCCCGCAGCGTTGGAAACAATCGTAGCATCAACGAAATAATAGATACTGGAAGTTAATTCCACGGGTGATTGAGACTTCACGGGTATCCAGTCACCCAAGCCCCAGCTCGTCAAGCCATTGGGAGCAATGTCTGTGATGTGATCCACGTAACGCTTCATGTTTTCGTAGTTATCCTCCAGTGGTTTTTTATCGCCGTAAAACAGGTATAAATTCCAGGGAATGATGGCAATTGTACTGGTCCAGTCAGGACCATTGGCCCAATCGTAGCCCCAGCCGCTGGTTGGTATAATGGCGGGCAAGATGCCATTGGGCTGTTGCTCATCTCGATGATCGGCCAGCCATTTTTCATAAATAGTGATGCCATCATAACTATATAAACCCGTTTCAACCGCGATTTGCCCGTCGCCCGTCCAGCCATTTTTTTCCCGTTGCGGACAATCGGTTGGGTAACCGAACAGGTTGGACAGATACGAGTTATTCGTCGCCCACCACAACTTATCCAGAGTCGGATTTGATGAGCTAATTTTCCCTACTGGGGGCACATCACTGTGCATGAAATAGGCCATCAGGTTTGCGGGAGTTAAGTCGAGATCGCGATTTTTGGACGTTATTTCGACGTACTGAAACCCTTTGTAATTGAATTTTGGCATGAACTCATCTTCCCGGCCACTCAAGGTTACGACATCCACCTGAAAAGGATCGGTGTTATCCGTAGGGCGATAATGAGCATCAATGTTCGACAAATCCACCCGACCATTCTCCAGCAAACGCTCGCCGTGTTTCAACCGAACCATAGTTCCGGCATTTCCTTTCAGCTTCAACTCGGTTACGCCCGAAATATTTCGCCCAAAGTCATATACCCAGGTAGTATCATCGAGATGAACCATACTTACCGGACGCAGGGCCTCTACGTTCCGAATCGGATGCAGGGCCTGAGCTACAATGTGAAGGGAAGGAGCCGGACGATTGATTGCATTTTTCCATTTAGAATCATCGAACGCAGCCGTATGCCAGCCTTTTTGCTCTTTACGAGCGTCATAATGCTCAGCGGTATAGATACTGTTGAAGATCACCGGACTCAATGCCGTTTTCCAGGAAGTATCACTTGAAATCGTTTCCGTGGTGCCATCCTCATACGTTACCCGAAGATCAACGCAAACGGAAGGTCGGCTTCGCCAGGGAGCCTGATGGAAATACCACACAGCCGTTGACTGGTGGTTATACCAGCCATTGCCAAGTAAAACGCCCACTGCATTTTTACCTTCCTGGATTTGCTTCGTTACATCATACGTTACGTACAACGTTCGACGATCAAAGCGGGTATACATGGGGTCAAGCCGATGATTACCAATCTTCTGACCATTGAGATACAGTTCATACAAACCCGCCGCCGCAATATAGGCCCGGGCAGAACGCACCCGTTTTGTCGTCTGAAAACTTTTCCGAAAGTACGGAGCGGGTTTGATGGTTACGTCACGAGCATCTGAAATCCAGGAGCCTTGCCAATTTTGCTGGTTCATGTGTCCCGTTTCAAAACTTGCAATTGAACTCAGTCCCGAAGGTTTTCCGTCGTGATCCCAGGTTTGAACGGCCCAGTAATATTTAGTGTATGGTTTTAAAGCAGAGCCTTCATAGGTAACCAGATTTCGAACAAACGCCACTTTAGCCGTTTTCCAGACTTCGCCTTTCTGAACCTGAGCGGAATCCGTACTTACAAAAATTTGGTAGGCGGTCTGGCGAGCTCCTTTGCGGGTATCCTGCAACTGCCAGGTTAGTCGCGGTTGCGGCGTATCAATGCCTAAAGGATTGGTTAGATATTCGCTTTGAAGTTTGGTGGGCTGAGCCAATAACGCATGTGAAGCCAGAAAAAGTAAAGGGATATAAAATGCTTTCATTAGGTTTAGAGATATACTAGAACTGCTGCAAATTAATAGATTTTCAATGGTTAACCCCGCAAAAGTTGCAAGGTCAGGGCAAAAGAAAAAGCCAAAGGCTTCACCCCTGGCTTTTCATTAGTAGTAATGTACTGGCTGTATTCACTCATGCTGGTTATTCATGCCCAAACTCCAGATTAGCCGCCTGCTGTTTTCCATCCACTGGAACGTTTGACTGCTGGAGAATTAGAGCAGTGGTCGTTAACTGAATGACCTTGAAATTTCCCGTAAAGCCCACTACTTCGATGGACATATTCGTATCGTCATCTTTCAAGTACCAGGTACCGCCATTCAGGACTTGACCACTTTTCAGATCGACTGCCCGGACACGGTTATTGCTAAGGAATTCGATGGTCATGCCGAAGATGGCCTGAGTAGCCACTCCTAAACGGGACTCTACGATCGTGGTACCATTGGTATCCGTTACCCGAGTAAGTTTCCAGGGCTTATTAACAATAATATCCGCTTTCGTGGTTGGTTCCGGGTCCTTTTTGCAGGAAGTAAAGCTCAATAAAATCAGGCTAAAAAGGCCGAAGATCAGTTTTTTTGTCATGCTATTAAGTTGGAAAGACCGATGTCTATCGCTTCAAACGTCTATTCAAAAGTAGGGATTGCCTTTCCGATCTGCAAAAATCGGCTTTATTTTGTTCAATTGAATTCCAGACATGAAAACTATCGATTTGAACGTATTACCTTCTTCCCTACTCCGCATTCAGACGCTAGTGGTAGCGATTCTTGGGCTATTGACTCCCTTTGGGGGTTTCTCACAAACCTGCGAGACACCCTCTTTTCAGGCTTCAACGGCCAACGGAGTGATTAACTGGCAAAAATTTCCAGACTTTACCTTACCCTTCACCATCGTTTACAGCGGCCCTCGTCTGAACGATTCCCAACAAACGCCACTCAGAAAAGGCTTTTCTCACCTGGCTAATTTTAACGAGTACGACGGTAGTCTCCCCCGGGCCAATCGGGCCATTCTCTGGTATGGCACTGCCACCGGCATTAACCAGCCCTGGGATGTCATTCGTTCGCCCTGGGGTAATAATCTGAGCACCTACCGTAGCAAATGGGCCAATGAAATGCGTTCGTTTGCTAACTTATTCAGTGATTCTCACGGGAAAGCCATGCCGGACGTAGACATTCTCATGGCCGACATCGAACGTCACTACAATACCAATGATAGTATTCTGAGTTTGAAACGCCGGAATCTGGTTCCTGCCGTTTATACCCAGTTGAGCGACGAAGCTTTTCTGACTCGTTACCATCGGGATATGCAGAATCTGTACGCGGCTCCCTTCCAGTACATGCGGGAGAATGGCTTACCCGCCAGCACCCGCCTGACTTCTTATTCGGATTCACCCATTCGAAATACCTTCCTGAATATTGACGGCAACTCCTGGCAGGACTGGCTTACCAATCCCGAACGAGTTCATTTTCTTACGAAAGATTCAGTCACCAATACCGTTGGGGGTTCGTTTTACAATCGGCAGGATTTCCTGCTTCCTTCGGCTTATTACATCTATGACTACCCCAATCCTTACGCGGGTAACTATCTGGCCTACTTGCTTTTTCAGGTAGAAGCCAACAAAGCCTGGAGTTCCAAAGACGTCGTGCCTATTGTCTGGTTACGTTACACGAGTACAAATATCAATAAGCCCATTCAGACCTGGATGGCGGAGGCTACAGCTATTTTTCCCTTCTTTTCAGGAGCAAAAGGTTTATGGTTATGGGAAAGTCCGGGTAACACTGGAACGAATGAAACCCTGGCTAATTATGAGTACTTTACCCAGGGTTTATACCGACTTTCCCAGTTCAAGGATTTTTTCAATGGCGGTTTAATCTATGTGCCCAAATCGGCCCGCGATCATTTTGCCGACCAGGATGCTATCTGGCGTGGCGTAGTGAAAGGAAATCAGATTCTGGTAGCAGCTCATAACCCTTTTGCCACCGAAAACGCCAGTACACCGATGACGATTCGGTATGGCAACTGGCAACAGGAAATTACCCTTCGGGGACGGGAAATTATGCTTTGTGCGTTTGATTTACCCGAGTCCGCTTTGCATGTAATCGACATCAAGCCTTACCCCAATCCCGCTTCGGCCAGCCTGACCATTGATGTCTTTACTTCCGAAGATCGAGATGTCAATCTTCAGCTTTTCTCCGTAACCGGACAGATCGTTCATCAGCAGACGATAATGGCTAAGACGGGTAATAACCCCGTTTCTCTTCACACGCATAACCTCGCTCCTGGCATGTATTTAGTGAAGGTTGGGGATGGAAGTAAGTCCGTAACGAAACGGGTTTTAATTCGAAAGTAGAGATGCCCCTTCTGTCCTGATTCCTGACAACAAGTAAATTCATATTCCTCGGCTTGATAACGGAGGCTATGTATGTCAAACCCGCTGAGGTTCCTATTCCAACGCTCAGGCTTCTTCCTATAACTTATCCATTCACGCTTTTGCGAAACTGAAAACCGCAAACAGATAACTGAACATTCAATGAATCGCCTCGTCCATGAAAGCTCGCCTTATTTACGCCAACACGCTCATAATCCGGTAGACTGGCATCCCTGGGGAGAAGAAGCTTTGAAAAAAGCTCGCGAAGAAGATAAACCTTTGATCGTTTCCATTGGGTATTCGGCTTGTCACTGGTGCCACGTTATGGAACGCGAGTCATTTGAAAACGAGACCGTTGCCCGACTCATGAACGAACATTTCGTTTGTGTAAAAGTGGATCGGGAAGAACGTCCCGACGTGGATGCGATTTATATGGATGCCGTTCAGGCCATGGGCGTTCGTGGCGGTTGGCCTCTGAATGTCTTCCTCATGCCCGATGCCAAACCGTTTTACGGGGGCACTTATTTTCCTGCCCGAAACTGGATGGGGATTTGCAGTCAGATTGCGGAAGCTTTTCAGAATCAGCGGTCTGCCCTTCAGCAATCTGCCGAAGGGTTTACGACCAATATGCATTACACAGAATCCGAGAAATACGGCTTACCCATAGTC
Source organism: Siphonobacter sp. SORGH_AS_1065 (assembly GCF_030818595.1). Lineage (NCBI taxonomy): Bacteria > Pseudomonadati > Bacteroidota > Cytophagia > Cytophagales > Cytophagaceae > Siphonobacter > Siphonobacter sp. SORGH_AS_1065. The sequence goes on along the minus strand of NZ_JAUTAM010000004.1, from coordinate 3,736,167 downwards.
GAGGATTCTAGCGTAACTATTTCTTCCGAAGAACTCAAAGCGGTTTACGATAAGCTGGCGGCTTCGTTTGATACCGAGCGAGGGGGCACTAACGGGGCACCTAAATTCCCCATGCCCTCGATCTGGCTGTTTGCTCTGCGTTACTATCAGCAAACGTACGATAGCGATACGCTTCAGTCCATTAAAACCACGCTCAATGGAATGGCCCTTGGCGGCCTTTATGACCAGATTGGGGGAGGCTTTGCCCGGTATTCAACCGACGGCGAGTGGTTTCTCCCTCACTTCGAAAAAATGCTTTACGATAATGCCCAGTTATTGAGCCTTTACTCGGAAGCCTGGCTGGTTACGAAGGAGCCTCTTTATAAACGCGTAGTTACCCAAACTATCACCTGGTTAACTCGCGAAATGACGCACCCCGAAGGCGGTTTTTATTCAGCTCTGGACGCAGACAGCGAGGGTGAAGAAGGAAAATATTACACCTGGACGAAAGCAGAAATAGATTCCATTCTGGGGCCGGTTTGGGGTGACCTGGTTAGTGGGTATTTTCAGGTCACGGAAGAAGGTAATTACCATGAAGAAGCCACGGGTCACGCTACGGGTAAAAACATTCTGTTTCCGCAGCGAACGCTGGAGTCTTTTGAAATGGAGCAGGAGTTACTCTCCGATCAGCTTCAACCGCAATTTGATAAACTCCTTCAATACCGCGAAGAACGCATTCATCCTGGTCTGGACGATAAAATCCTAACCTCCTGGAATGGCCTGATGCTGAAGGGGCTGGTTGATGCTTACCGCGTCTTCGCCGATGAATCTTTTCTGAAGCTGGCTTTAGCTAATGCTCATTTCATTAAGGATCGTCTCATCAAAGACGGCCTGTTGTACCATTCCTACAAAGACGGTCAGGCCAAAATTGCTGGGTTTCTGGAAGATTACGCAGCCGTTTCTGAGGCATTGATCAGCTTGTATCAGGCTACGTTTGACGAAAGCTGGTTACAACTTGCCGAGCAACTGGCAGATTACGCCGGGGAGCATTTCTGGGATGAAAACGACGGCTTGTATTTCTTTACCGACGCCTCCTACTCCAACGAACTGATTGCCCGAAAAAAGGAGCTGTTTGATAACGTCATTCCTTCGTCGAATGCGATCATGGCGACGGTTTTATATCGCCTTAGCCTATTACTGGATCGACCGGATTTGGGCGAGCGTTCCAGCCAGATGCTGCAAAAAGTGAAGCCTCTGCTACTAACCAATGCAGACTATCTTTCGCACTGGGCCAGTTTAGCGGCCTACCGATCTACGCCAACGGTAGAAATTGCCATTGTTGGACCCGAAATAGAAGCTTTTCGTCAAAAACTGGAAGCCAAGTATGTACCTAACAAAGTCATCACCGGGACAATTACTTCCAGCAACTTACCCTTGCTTCAGCATCGGGGCTCGGATGGACGAACGATGATTTACGTCTGTTACAATCGAGCCTGTCAGCTTCCCGTTGACTCCGTTGCCGCAGCCTGGGAACTGATTGGTTAAAATAGACAAGAGCCGTTGAGAAGATCAACGGCTCTTGTCTATTACGTCCCGATGGGATTTTTTTCTGGCTTTGCACTGCCATCTGAATCCGTATCTGCTTGGATTTTTTCTTCAACTACCTCCCGATCTTCGGCATCCAGCGTTAACTCGTTATCCTTCTGTAAAGCCTCAGCCTGTGGGTCATACGTCAGTTTAACGTACATCGGGAAATGGTCGGAATTAATACTTTTCAGTCGTTGCATTTCCAGTAGCTTGAAATCAGACGAGCAGAAAATATGATCAAGAGGGAATCTCAGAATCGGAATTTTTGCGTGAAACGTACTATAAAAACCTCTGCCCCGCCGCGGATCAAGTAATCCGCTGGTTTTCAGGAATAATTCTGTGGTATAACTCCAGGCTACATCGTTCATATCTCCCGCCACAATCACCGGAATTTTTGATTTTTTAGCTTCTTTTCCTACCATCAATAACTCTTTATCCCGCTCGGTCGAGCGTGGATTTTCCTGCGGCACTGGCGGTGTTGGATGCAGGCAATAAAGCTGAATCTGCTCGTTAGAAGGCAGGGTAACCTTGGCGTGAATGGAAGGAATACCCTCTTCTACTAAAAACTTAACGGAGGCATCCGATAACTTCAGTTTCGAATACAGTAGCATTCCATACGTATTATCAATCGGTTGGAGAACGCGGTTCGGATAGTGCTGATGAATGGGCGTCATCTGATCCGCCCACCATTGATCTGTTTCGGCCAATAATACTACATCTGGCTTGAGCCGACTGATATGCTGTAACAACTTCGCCGACTCCCGATTGTATTGATAAACATTGGAAATTAGCAGACTAATATTCCGATCGGGCGTACAATCCGCACAATCCATGAGCTGTTTGGGCGAAAGAAACGTGTACGGATAAAGCTGATAGAATAAATAAACCATATTCAAAATCAGCACTCCAATAGTGACCAGCGTAAGGGTATCGAAAGGATCACCTACCCAGGCCCAGAGAACCAGTAGGATTAAACACAGAAAAAATTTCTGATTTCTGGGATATTCAAAAACCCGAAACGTCCAGTAGTCATGACGAATCAGTGGAATAAGCGAGAAAATCACCAGTAGGTATGTAAAAATCAGCAAGCTTAACTGCATAAATTTCTAGAAAATTGGGATAAGCAAAGTACTCTATAATACTCGCAAAAGAATTAAAAAGTTTATAAATTCATACAAATACAATAGATACTTTCGGTTTAGTTAAACTATAAATAAGATAAAATTTCTATACCTCCTAACAAAGTTCAATGAGAATGGATTTATAGTTTAGATCATTCAAAGTTCAGGTAACCGTTCAATTTTTGATGAAGTTAACATGCATAATAGAATCTTAGTCCTGGTCAGACATGGACAGTCCCAGTGGAATCTGGAAAACAAATTTACGGGCGATGTAGACGTTGAATTGACGGATCATGGTCGCGATGAAGCCTTACTAACCGCCAAAAAGTTAAAGACCATAACGTTTGACATAGCGTTTACTTCTGAGCTCAAACGAGCCCAGGAAACACTTTCCATCATCTTAAAAGAGATCAATGAAACGCAGATTCCGATAGAGAAAAATGCGGCTTTAAATGAACGTAACTACGGTGATTTACAAGGCCTGAATAAAACAGACATTGCTGAGAAGTATGGCATTGAACAAGTCGCTCTCTGGAGGAGAAGTTATGACGTTGCCCCGCCTCATGGAGAAAGCCTGCAAATGACTCAGAAACGCGTTATGGCCTACTACAATGAGTCGATTGTACCTCATTTGAAAGCGGGCAATAACGTCCTGGTTGTCGCTCATGGAAACAGCCTCCGGTCACTTGTCATGGCGTTGGAATCGATCAGCGAAACAGCTATTTCAGAGGTAAATATTCCTACGGGAGCCCCGCGTTTTTATCACTTTGATGAACAGATGAACCTCATTCACTCTGATTACCTTACCCAGTCTTTTTAATTGACGCCAAACATCCGTATTAATAGTTGTTTTAAATCATTTTCGACGAAGGGTTTCATTAACGAATCATCAATTCCAGCATCCAGTAATTCCTGCTGATGCTCTGGAATTGATGTACCCGTAAAGGCTACGATTCGCACGTTTGAAATGGACTTATCTGAATTATTTTTGATTTTCTTTGCCATTTCTAACCCATTCATTATGGGCATCTGAATGTCGGTAATGATTAAGTCAAAATGATTTTTTAGATGCAAGTCTAGGGCTTCCTGTCCGTTGGAAGCTTCTGTCACTACTAAATGATGTTTTTTGAATATCTTATTTATTAGAAGTAAATTCATTTTATTATCATCAACAACTAATATATTTTTTCCTTCCAGAATTGCACTAATCTCCTGTGCTGATGACTCAGTAAACGTAGAAACAGGCGGTTCCACCAATACAGACGGAATCGATACTTTGAATGTAGAACCTACATTTATGGTACTTTCCACCAGAATAGATCCGCCCGCTAATTCAACAATCCTTTTACAAATAGCCAGACCTAAACCCGTTCCAGCAATTGTATTTACGTGATCTTCCCGGTCAATTTGTTGAAAATCATTAAAGATAATTTTTTGATTTTCCTGGGAAATACCAATCCCAGAATCTTTCACTTCAAAAGACCAGACTATTTTACCAGTTGCGGCTTCCAGAAGTGTTGAATTAAACTCAACCTTGCCCTTCTCAGGGGTAAATTTAATGGCATTACTTAACAGATTCATCATAACCTGTTTCATTCTGAAAGCATCGCCTGATAGGATAACAGACTTATCAAAATTGATAGTCAAAGAGAGGCTAATCTGCTTGTTTTGAGCTTGAACGCCAACCATATCCATCATTTCTTTCATGATAGCAGCTGGTTGGAAGGGCTTATGGCATAAGTCTATTTTACCCTCTTCTAGCTTTGAAAAATCAAGAACATCGTTCACAATTTCAAGTAACAACCTTGATGAGGCACGAATGGCATTCAGATTATCCTTCTGACTATCAGGCATTAAATCACTGTTCATCTGTTCCGAAAAGCCAATGATAGAGTTAAGTGGGGTCCTGATTTCATGACTCATCGTAGCCAGAAACACGCCTTTCATTCTCGCATATGTTACCGCCTGATTACTATAGTGCAAAAGGGCTAAATCGTTTTTATATAATTTCCATATATTAAAAAGGATAACTACCGTTAAAATAAAAACAATACCCATGCTAATAACCGATAGATCATCCAGTTCTTCAATCGTATGCATGGTCCCCGTGAGTAATCGATCTCTATACCTCTCTTGTTCTTTAATCTCGTCTTTCTTTAGCTGACTCAATGCTTTCTGGAATTCAGCAAATATGGCTTCGTTAAGGGCAAGAATTTCACGTTCGGTACGGTTAAGCTTCTGTTTATTAGCCAGCAGTTTTTTATAATAATCATTCAATGCTTTAATAGTATTTCTATGAGCCAATTCTGAACCCTGGGCCGATTTTTCTACTTTAGAAGAGGCCGTTGAATTAATATTCGTTTGATTTTCAAAATCATTTTTATTCGATATCGCATCCGCAATGCGTCTCCAAAATTTCTTATTTTTTCTTTTTTGAATTACACGAACAGTGTCTATATTTTTTGTTCTCTCAATGGTATTAACGGTCTTGATGCCTGGGTGATAATTTAATTCAACAAGTGAAGTATCTATATTTTTAGCAGAAAGCACCCATAAGCTGTCTGTTAATTGATTCAGGTACAAAAACTGATTGTTTTTTCTCTTCTTTTCCGCAATCAATTCATTTACATCTTCGTGTATCAGAGGCATTCTTTTCTCATTTTCGCTCTGAATAGCATCGATAATGGATGAGATCATTTCCAGTTGTTGCCGAAACTTGTATAAATAGGTAGTATCAGAAGTTACTGTATATAATCGGCTATTATTTTCAGCTACATATAATAGGGATATGCAAGTATCTATTTTCTGGTAATCGTTTTGTTCATCCTTTAAAACCGTAATATTTTTCTTGATTGTTGAGGACTTCGATTTACTAGTAAAGCCAATAAAAACACATACTAATGACAACAATACTAGAATGACTACCCAGATAAATCTGCGTAGGGCAATTTGCTTAATTTTATTCTCCATAATTCAGGTAGGTAATTATAAATTAGTACTTTTTATCTATTATTATTTTAAAAATGGGTTAAAATAATGTCAGTACTAATCATCAGATACAAACTTATCAATATTTTAAGTACTTATGAATAGTATGTACAAAAAAGAGGAAGCCTGAGCTGCGTAGCTCAGGCTTCCTCTGGGTACTAAATCATACGTTTTTAACCTTTGATGCGGTCCTGATTTTCTGCTAAAAATGCACTCCAGCTACCTTTTTTAGCCTGCTTAATTCCCAACGCTTTTTTACCCTTCGGAGTCGTTACTGAGTTCTCATGAAAATGGTGACAAATGGCTACTCCTAATGCATCGGTGGCATCCAGTCTTTCGCCTTCGAGCCTGGTTTTCAGTATACTTTCAAGCATATAGGAAACCTGTTCTTTGGAAGCATTTCCATTACCCGTTACAGACTGCTTGACCGTCTTGGGAGAATATTCGACAATGGGGATTTGTCGGGCGAGGGCTGCCGCCATCGCTACCCCCTGTGCTCGACCCAGCTTGAGCATGGATTGTACGTTTTTCCCAAAAAAAGGAGCTTCCAAAGCCATCTCATCCGGGGAAAACTCATCAATCAGCCCTGTGATTCGCTCAAAAATCTTGCCTAACTTTAATTCATGATTGTCATATTTTGTGAGGTTAATGACCCCGTATTGCAACAGGGTTACCTGCCCCTTTTCCACCAAAATCAATCCGTACCCCATGAACCTTGTACCCGGGTCAACACCTAAAATAATCTTTTCTGACATAGCTTTGCAGTGACAAACGAGAAGCCTGAAGCTTTCGTTGTCGCATTTGTATGCAAAATAACTCCATTTACCCGGCTTTCCGCCGAATTGTTATCTTTCTCCTCCGCTGGGTAGTTCCGCTGCTCATCATTGCTTTCGTCATTCGAACGCTTCAGAGTAAACAACAGGACCTGGGCGAAGTCTGGCAGTACATTCAGGCCGCCTGGTCGCAGCAAAACAGCGGATGGTTACCCTTGACCATCCTCCTGACCGGACTCAACTGGTCCATTGAAGCTCGGAAATGGCAGGTGCTGGCTCGAAAACTGGAATCTATCTCTTTTTATACGGCCCTGCGTGGCGTACTGGCTGGGCAGTCGCTCGGCTTTGTAACGCAGGCCAACGTAGGCGACCTGACGGGGAAAATGGGGTTTCTACAAGCCCAAAACCGGCTCAATAGCATTGGAGCCTTTCTACTAGGGAGCACCGTACAATTTCTGGTTACCCTCTTTACCGGAACGCTGGCGTACAGTTATTTCCTGTATCGAATGCCTCAGTCGCCCGGTATCGGCCATTGGATTGCTCTTGTTTTATTGTGGATCAGCAACTTAGCTACGCTTTATTTATTAAGCCTTAAAGACCGGGCGGCCCCCACGCTGGAGCGAATCAAATGGCTGGCCAACTCCGCCCGTTTTTTCCGGGTATTGGAAACCTATTCAACGGCGGATGTTTCGCAGGTAACTGCTCTGTCAGGCTTTCGATTTTTCACCTATAGCGTCCAATTCCTGCTGGTGCTTCACGGTTTCGGGGTTTCGCTTCCCTTGCTTGATCAGCTAACAGTGGTCTGGTTATTGTTTCTTACGAAAAGTGTCATTCCTGCTTTCAGTTTTCTAAGTGATCTGGGCATTCGGACGTTCAGTACCCTTTATTTCTTCAGTTTTTATCAGGTAAATCCGGCTTTAGTTACCTCCGCTTCCTTAACGATCTGGGTTATTAATATCGTATTACCCGTTTTGGTAGGCATTTTATTTGTTACTCAGTTAAGGTATTTGAAACGGGAAGAAAACCGATTATGAGTATACTTGAAATCATTATTTTGATTGGGCCATTCGTCTGGTTTTTATTTAGTTTAGCCTTAATTAAAGGCTGGCTAGCAATGCCCGACTTTTCTATTCAAAATAAACCCAATCCGTTACTAATCAGTGTGATCATTCCCGTTCGAAACGAAGAGAAAAATATTTTGCTATTATTAAAGGATCTGGAAAATCAAAGCTTCAATCATGAGCAATTTGAAGTGCTGGTGGCTAATGATAATTCAAGTGATCGAACCGCTGAATTGGTTTCTCATTTCAGTAAGGAATGCACCTATGCGTTAAAGCTTCTTACGCTTACGAACGAGCCTCATTCTTCCCCTAAAAAAAGAGCCATTTCACAGGCTTTGCATCAAAGTAAACACGAGTGGATTGTTACCACGGATGGCGATTGCCGGGTAGGCAAACATTGGCTGGCGGCTATTGCGTCTTTCCAGCAACAAACTCAGGCCCGGCTCATTTCCGGCCCCGTTACGTTTCACGATGAAGGGAATGCAAGCAGTCGAATTCAGATTGTCGAATTTGCCAGTTTGATTGGTTCTGCCGCTGTGGCTATGTTCTGGAAACGGCCCAATATGTGCAATGGAGCTAATTTATCGTACAGTAAAGCAACATTTCAGACCGTTGGTGGTTTTTCTGGTAACGAAAATCTGGCTTCGGGTGACGATGAGTTTTTGATGCACAAAGTCGCTGCCCGATTTCCGGGAGAAGTTCGTTTTCTTAAAAGTGCTGAAGCTCTGGTCGCAACCGAGGCTCATCAGAATTTTCGCTCTTTTTACCAGCAGCGTCGCCGTTGGGCCAGCAAGTGGAAGCACTACCAGGACTGGAAAGTATCGGCTTTAGCTATTTTCGTCTTCTTGGCAAATGTTAGCTGCATCGCCGGGGTTTTATTGTTCAGCTTTAATCAACTATCAGGACTCGTATTAGCCTCTATGGCTTTCCTTAAATTCTCCAGTGAATTTATATTCCTTTCGCTTGTGTTACGATTTTTAGGTCAGGAAAAAAGTATTTTATTGATTCCTTTAGTGCAGCTCATCTATCCTTTTTATGTCTGTTTTTTTGGATTAGCGGCTCAGGGTAAAGGATACGAATGGAAAGGAAGAAAACTTCAATGAATACAGTTGTTAGCGACCGCCGCTGCGGTTAATAGTTGTTAGTTAATAGTTAATATATTTTCATTCAGTTTTAAGCTACCGAACTACAATACTATTAACTAATTACAAGAACTTATTGTCACTCCTAACCCCCATAAATAATGGCTTTCTTTCTTCATAAATCCTTTGCTCTATTACGATTGATTTATCCGGAAATGATCTGGCGAATTCCATCGGTTGAGCCTACCATTTATCTCACCTTCGACGACGGCCCTATTCCCGAAGTAACCGAGTTTGTGCTGGAACAATTGCAACAATTTGAGGCTCAGGCTACGTTCTTCTGCATTGGTGATAATATCCGAAAACATCCGCATGTTTTTAAGCAAATCATCGATCAGGGGCACTCGGTTGGAAACCACACGTTCAATCATCTGAAAGGCTGGAAAACCGAGGATCAGGCTTATTATGAAAACGTGGCCCAATGTCAGGAATTATTGCCCCCTACCCGACTGTTTCGCCCGCCGTATGGCCGCATACGAAAGCGACAGGCGGCTCAGCTCGTGAACGATCATACGCTTATTATGTGGGATGTACTGACGGGCGACTACAACCCCGATCTTTCGCCCGAACAGGTCTATCAGGGAACCATTAAAGCCTGTGAATCAGGGAGTATTGTCGTCTTTCACGACAGCATCAAAGCCTGGCGAAACATGAGTTATGCTCTGCCTAAAACGCTGGAATACCTCCGTCAGCAAAACTTCGCTTTGAAAGCCTTACCCATGCATCTCTCCTGAGTCGTCGCAGAAAAAGCCGTATTTTGTACTTAAGCAGGACCAAACGTAGATTAATCAAAACTGATTGAAACTGTATTTGTATTTTATCGTTTCATTAATATCCTTCCCCAAAGTTCCCAATTGAAGGCTTGATCAGTTTATCGATACGTTTATGAATAAATGGCTCCTGGCTGTTTTGTTAAGCTTGGGCATCGGCATTACGCACGCTCAACATATTATCAAAGGAAAAATCACTGACGCCGTTACGGGCGATCCTATTCCCTTTGCCGCCGTTGGCCTTAAAGGCGGCGGGGCCGGTGCTAATACCGATTTTGACGGCAATTATACCTTCAACGCCCGTCAGTTAAGCGATTCCATTTTTGTTAGTTACATCGGTTACCAGCGAGCGGTCAAAGCCGTTCAGCCCCATCTTTCTGAACAAATCATTGATTTTCAGTTGCAGGCGGGCTCTTCCCAACTTCGGGAAGTACGGATTTTTGCGAAAGGCGAAAACCCCGCTTTTCGAATCATCAGAAAAACAGTTGCGGCCAAATCTGCTCATGACTGGGGCCGTTTAAAAGCCTATGAATACGAGAGTTACGTTAAAAATGAATTTGACGTCAACAAGATTTCAGAGCAATTCAAAAAAGGGGTCATTGGACGAAAAATTACGGGGCCGCTGGATAAACTACAGAAAATTGCGGGAGAAGACGGCAAGCCCATTATTCCGGTCTTTCTTTCGGAGAGTATTTCGGATTTATACCATCGACGCAATCCCGAATTAACGAAAGAACGGATCCGTAAAACGAAAATCACAGGTGTAGGGATTACCGACGGCAGTACGTTTTCCCAGTTTATTGGCAGTGCGTTTCAGCAGTATAATTTTTACGAAAACTGGCTTTTAATTCTTCGAAAAGAGTTCATTTCTCCTATTGCTGATGGCTGGAAAGGTAGTTATGATTACTTTCTGGGCGATACCATTCAGATTGATTCCGCTCCCTGTTTTGAAATTGAAGTAACGCCCAAAAGAGCTCAGGACCTGGCCTTTACGGGTAAAATATGGATTGACACCGCAAGTTATGCTCTTCGTCAGGTTGATTTGCAAATCTCTGGTGATGCGAATATTAATTACGTAGAAAGCATCAAAATTCAGCAGCAACTGGCTCCGATTACTGATTCGGTGAGCCACGAAAAAGCCTGGTTACCGCAACAAACGCGGGTACTGATTGATGTGAAAGAATTCACGAAAAACTCCGTAGGTTTTCTGGCTAAATTTTTCGTTTCCAATCGAAATTTTAAGATCAATCAGGCCCGGGAAGTAACCTTCTACAACCCCGCCATTGAGCTGGCCGATCACTACCGGGATTCGAAAGATACCTACTGGCAGGAAGCCCGTCCAGATTCCTTAACGGAGGATGAAAAAACGGCTTACTCGCTCATTGATTCAGTAAAAAACATTCCCATTGTCCGTTCCTATACCCAAGTTCTGACCATCATTGCGAATGGATATCAGCGGGTGTATCCGGGTATTGAAGTGGGTCCGTTTTTAAGTGCCGGGGCTTATAATACCATCGAAGGTTTACGTTTGCGGGCGGGTTTTCGCACCAATGCTGAGTTTAGCAAGGTTTGGGTGATGGACGGCTATCTGGCTTACGGATTTAAAGACGGAGTCATGAAGTATGGAGCGAACGCCAAGTATATTCTTAGTCGAAAGCCCTGGGCTGAAATTGGAGCCCGAACAAGTTATGATCTCGAACAGATTGGCTTAACCTCGGAAGCCGTAGGGAATAACAGTCTTTTCGCGGCTTACTCCCGCTTTGGCCGCTACCGCCGAGGGTATTATCAACGCGAACACATGGCTTACATCCGGGGAGAGATTATCAAAGGCCTGACACCCATGATCGGGATTCGGCAGCGAAGCTTCGAGCCTTTATATAATTTCGCCTATATTACTGAAAATGAACCCTCGGGCCAATCCCGAACGTATCATAACACGGAGTTAATCACGGAGTTACGGATCGCGAAAAACGAACTTTTCATTTACAACGACAATGATCGGATTAGCCTCGGAACGGCTCAGTCACCCATTTACACGCTGCGTTATTCGCTGGGTTTGCAGAATACGTTAGGGGGCGATTTTAATTATCACCGCTTCACCCTTTCCATGGCCGATAACTTCCGGCTGGGCATTCTGGGTCGCAGTTATTACACCCTTTCGGCGGGTTACACGCCTTCTACCCTTCCCTACCCTCTGCTCTTTCCTCACCTGGGAAATCAGTCCTTGTTTTACGTCGGAAATGCGTTTAACATGATGAATTACTACGAATTTCTGTCCGACCGTTATGCTTCGCTGAAGTACGAGCACAATTTTGAAGGTTTATTATTCAACCGAATTCCGGCCATCAAGAAACTCAAGTGGCGGACCTTACTCAACGTGAATGTGTTATACGGCGGAGCCCGTCAATCCAATCAGGATATTATCCCCGACTATGACTTACAGGGGAATGCCATTCCCGGTTTTGGCTCGCTCAATCCGAGTAAACCTTACGTAGAAATTGGCTATGGGATTGATAACATCTTGAAGTTTTTTCGAATTGAAGCCCTTCACCGATTAACCTATATTTCCCAGCCCCGTACCATCGATGGCGTACCTATTAATCGTTTCGCGGTGAAAGCTTCGGCCTATTTTACCTTATAACTCCAGCCGTTCTTTGACTTCCTGAAGAATGCTTAGTCCACTGGAAATAAAAGCTTTGACGTAATCCGTATCAGGCTGGTTCAGCAACTCTTTTGGTGAACCCATCTGCTCTAACTTTCCGTATCGCATTACCCCTATTCGTTCGGCTACGGTTAAGGCATCGAGTAAATCATGGGTAACAAACAGGCAGGCGATGTCGGTTTCACGGATAATCCGGCGGAGTTCTCCTTTAAGTTTCTGACGATTCAGCGTATCCAGATTTGAAAACGGCTCGTCTAACAACAAGACTTTGGGTTCATCGGCAATAGCCCGGGCGATGGCCGTTCGCTGCTTTTCGCCACCCGAAACCTCGCGGGGTAGCTTATGCTGCACCCCCTCAAGTCCAGTTAATTGCAAGAGTTGATCAATCCGGTAGATTTGATACTCCTTTGTGTATTCCCGTAAGGCGTAGGCAATGTTCTCGCGAATGGTATGGTTGGGTAACAAGCGGTATTCCTGGGGAACCAGCTTAATGTCCGCGTGACCGGGAATGAGGTAACGAGCCGAAGAAGAAATTTCTTTGCCTTCGAGCCAGATTTCTCCCTGATCGGCTGGGGTCAGGCAAGCCAGCATGTTGAGAAGCGTACTTTTTCCAGCCCCACTTTCGCCTACCAGAGCAAAAATTTCTCCAGCCGGTAACTCCAGTGAAAAATCAGTAATAATCGAATGTTCTTCAATGGATTTATGAAGATGGGAAGCCTGAAAAAGTGTATTCATCCTGCAAAAATGCAGAAATTACTCAAATTGTGTCCAGTTTAGTTGCCGATAACTTTTCAACGTGGCCCAGGCCAGTCCTCCGTACAGGATTGCCATGAACATGCCCCCGCCCGGGACATGCGTAGCTCCGTAATGGATCATCCCAAAAAGCGGAAGCCCAAGGAGCATCATAACGATCATCAGGGTGGATTTCCCGCCTTTTACTTTGGGTTCCTGCGAAAAAGGCATCCGCCATCCCGATTGCCGAAACCAGACATCGGTACTGGTAATGAAGGCCGCAAAGAAATACCCAGCCAGCAAATCATCCGTAATTTTCCAACCCCAGACCGAAAATAGGAGAACAGCAATCAACAGATAAAAAGGAGTAAAAAATTTCAGAAACGTGGCTTTAAAGTTTCCAATGATGGCCTCTCCGGGTTTATCGAGTGGCATAGCTGAGTAGAGCCAGGAAGCTCGGTAATCATCCGACTGATAGCTATTATCGTAAAAACTTCCCGCAATAATTTGTAGGAGATAGATACCGACCAGATAAGTAGAGCCACTCTGAAGGGTACTTAACGAGGTTTTTTCCTTTAAAAGCGGTTGTACAAACACAAAAAGTAAGGGTACCAAAGCCCCAAAAGCCGGATAGGTTCGCATTTTATAGCGGCGGTCGCGTGAAGTAAGCTTCCAGCTCATCTCAAATACGGCTTTTTCCGCTTTGCTCGAAGTAACCCAGTCGGCCAGCCGAGCAGCCAATCCCGACGATTTCTGATTCGTCCCAGCGGCGGGTACGCCCGCATCCGCTGAACCCATGACGGCCAGTTTTTGAGTAAAGTAAGGAGCCAGATAGCGAGTATTGACCACTAGTAGTAAAGGCGGAACCGCCACTGCCAGAAAGGTCAAAATCAGATGCCCCGAATCGTATCTCTGATTGACCAGCATATCCATCATACCTCCCAGCCAGGCCGCTGGCACGAGGTAATGCCAGGTTTGAATCTGATCCTGAACGTCGGCTAATTCCTGATAGGGAATCAGCCGGGGAAGAATCTGGTACCCCACCGTAAACAATAGAGACATGCCAATCTGGACGTAACTAATCATGTCTTTTACCCGCTCTTCACTGGAAAAACGAACCACCAGCATGTATAATAAGGTGGTCAGAAAAACGGCCATGAGCGTTGCCTGTAAGGCCAGCAACAAAAATACAGGAGCATAACCCAGCCCCAGCTTAAAGGCCATGACCAGCGTTGGCACGAGCACTATACTCAAAGCCAGCAAGGTAAGGTACAGGAGCAAATGCACCAGCCGGGCCATCCAAATGGTTCGGTCGCTAACGGGGCGTGGCAGGAGGATCGTATTGTCGGTTGAATCAAGTAACAATTCGGAGTAATCGGAAATCAGATTCAGGGCTACCCAGGCAATAACGTAACCCAGCAGGATCGTTGTCGTTAGTAAAACAGACGGAATGATAAACGCAAAGATGGACATAATTCCACCCAGCAGGGCATTCAATCCATACACCATTAAAAGCCGATTGTTAGAATCGCCAGACTGATAATTTTTGCCCAGCGTTGCGTAATTCCGACGATTGTCCATCATCAGTTTTACTTCAACAATATTCCGCATCATGAAATAATCGACGCCAAGCCAGCGAAACAAGCGTTGGAAGTAGTCGAGAAACGAAAGAAGATAGCCGGTCATGAAGAGCGTTATTGAAGTGCCTGTAAGAAATCGGATGCTTTGCTCTGGGTGGTATCATCGCCCGTAAGCCCCTGAAAAATCCGCTCAAGTGAACCCGAATGAGCCTGTTCCTTTAGCTCTTCAAAGGTTCCGTTGGCAATTACCTGTCCCTGATTAATGATGACGATGCGGTCGGAAATTTTCTCTACCACATCCATGATATGGGAAGAATAAAAAATGGTTTTGCCGGCAGAACGTAACTGAGCCAATATCTCCTTCACCAGAATAACCGCGTTTGCATCCAGACCTGACAGGGGTTCATCCAGAAATATGATTTCCGGGTTATGAATCAGGCCGGAGATCAATAATACTTTTTGCTTCATTCCTTTGGAAAACGTATTCATCCGCTGATTCATCTGACTGGATAAGCCCACCAGTTGTAGTAAATCTTCTGCTTTTCGTTCAATGACCGCATCGTCCATACCGTAAAGGCGACCAATGAACGTCAGATATTCCAGAGGCGTTAGCACTTCGTAAAGAGCCGCATTTTCAGGCACATACCCTACGCTTCGTTTGATGTCCAGAGCATCCGTCCGAATGTTCCGTCCCAGTACCTGCACCTCGCCCGAAAAATGGGAGATCATGCCCAGCAGAATTTTAATGGTGGTAGACTTACCCGCCCCATTCGGACCGATGTAACCAATAATTTCCCCCGCTTTTACTTCGAGGTTAATGCCTTTCAAAACCTGCTGCCCACCGGGATACGTGTTGCTGAGCTGCTGAATAGAAATAATAGAATTCATAAATACCTGCTGGTTAGGTAATGGCACTTAGGTTGTTTTTAGTTGTTGATTTTTAGTTGTTAGATTAATATTCAATGTTTTACAACCGATTCAACAACATTTTCCATCACTTCAATACTCCTATGTTCCGTAACGCTATCTACCGCCCAGAACTGAAAAGAGAATAACTAGTCCAATAAACGCTAATATGGCCAGTAACACCTTCCAGACGGAAACGGGCCGATTCCCCGAAATACTACCCGTCTGGCCGTTAATCAGGAATTGATAGGTCTTGCCATTGTACTGATACGCACAAATCCAGAGGGGTAATACCAGGTGCTTGAACTTCTGATCCGAATACTCCGTTTGTACTTCCAGATTACGGTAGGTATCATCCGCCAGTAACTCAGCACAGGCCGACTCGATGCGGTCGTCTACTATTTTTTTAGCTACTGAAAAGCCTTCCTGCGGATCAATTTTATAAACTTCTGACTCCCAACCCAACATGACCCGTGGTTCGTAATTGACCACGTTTTCCAGCAGAAAAGGATATACTTTCTGAATGGTTTGCTGGGGTAATTGACGGGAAGCCAGTATCAGAATGTCATCGAAAAATTGTTGGTGTGTTCCATTCCGGTACGTCCAGCGGGTTTGCCGCACTTGCCGACTTTGCACGTTTCCGTTCTGATCGCGGAATTGTTCATTGACATAATAATACGTTCCGGCTTCCCCCTCCCACTCCGAATGCGTCTGAACATCGTACGTCCAGAAAGGAATGTAGATACCATGCAATGTATCTACCCGAGCCAGATTTTTCAGGTCGTTGGGTGCCCAGATGCTCTGACCAATCCAGTTTTTAAACGATTCGGTCGCCTGTGTTCGGGAGATTTTGAAAGGCACAATTCCCTGGGGTTCAAAAAGCCGGGTCTTGGTAGCGTCTGGATTAACATTGGTGGAGCCGCAAAAACCACAGGTAATGGTAGGCGTGTCATAGTTGACCGTGGTTTTGGCTCCACACCGCTGACAGGTAAACAGCCGACGCTCGACGGTATGTTTCGAATCGGTTCGAGCCTGAGTCCAGTCGATTTCCTCAATCCGATCTTTTCCTAGCACTAGTTTTTCAGTATAACCGCAGTGATTACAGGCCATAGCCTCTTTTTCGGCATTGTATTGTAATTGAGCTCCACAACTGGGGCAAGGGCAGTGGAGAAGGTCGTCAAGTTCGCGTTCCATAGATTAGGTTAACTTCCCCGAAAAAAAGGAATTTTTCATTACCTTTTCAACATTCAACCCAGTTTTCTGGGTTTCTGTCAGGTCTGGCATCCGTTTATATGAATGATTCTGGTCATTTAGCCACCATAGCTGACCTTTGGTCCATCATGTATGCCAATCAAACCTTAGTAAAGCTGTTTTCATCCGTAGTAAACCTTTGAAACCTTACGCTTATGTCTGAATCTAAAAGTTTAGGTCGAAAGCTGTTGAACATATTCTTTGAAGATGCTCCGGCTAGTCCAAACCCTTCGCCTGAGCAGCCCGTTTCGGTAGAACCCAAACCCGCTGCCCAAACGGTTTCCGGTTCGCCAGATCACAAGTTCATTGAGCACTTTGCTACGGTTCTTGAAAAGAATAATTTACCCGGAGCCGATTACTTTGAATTCCGGGCCACGTTAAAAAATTTATCGAATCTTGGACTTCAGGAAGAGCAACAATTTCAGGCCGCCTGGGCTAGTTTTCGGGCCTTAAGTAAGGATATCAATCCAAGCTTATTAACCTCAACGGCTAATCAGTATTTAACGACATTGCAATCGGACCGGGAGGCTTTTTTAAGAAGCGTGGATCTGGCCGTTCAGGAAAAAGTAGGCGGCTTACAAAACGAACAAAAATCGTTACAGCAGGAAAATGAAAACCTGACCAGGCAAATTGTGGAGATTCAGAATAAAATAGCGTCGAATAAAGAACGACTGGCAAAAATCACGGGAGAAGTGGACGAGCAAAGTGGTAAACTCCAACAAAACCGAGCCAACTACGAAGCCACATTCCTGCAATTCACCCAGGAAATCAATAAGGATATCCAAAAAATTGGCCAGTACTTGAAATGAGTTTAATGTTTCGAGTTTAGGGTTTTGAGTTAATTAATAACCCTGAACTAAAAACTCAAAACCCTAAACAACTAAAAATATGTCAGCAGATTTTTCTCAATTGGGGGGTGGTAATGAGGACCAGACCCGAAAGTCCTTCTGGAATCGACCGGAGGGGGTGTTAGGTTTTATATTTCTGATCGGCCTGGCTGGGGTTGGACTAGTGTACTTTAATCGTGTTGTCGAGTTTTTGATTAAAGTAACCGAAAATACGCTTTACCTGGGTGTGTTATTAGCCGCTCTGGGCGTGCTTATTTTTCTTTTTACGAGTAAGGATGTACGCACGGCTGTTTTCTTTCTTTTCAAAACCCTGATGCGTAAAATAACGGGACTGGTGATTCAACTCGACCCGATTGCCATCATGAAAATCTACATTCAGGATTTGAAAGATAAGCGTCGCAAAATGCAGGGTCAGATTGACTTATTAGCGGGACAATTGGTAAAGCTCAATCGTAAAATTAACGAGAACAACGAGGCCATTAAACAGAAGTTTGCCGAGGCTAATAAAGCTCAAAGCATGGCCGATAAACCCGGCATGAAAGAAACGGCCTCCCTGGCCACTATTGAAGGGGCTGGTTTGCAGGAAATGAACGAAAAGCTATTCCCGCTTCAGCGTAATGTGCAGACGGTTCTGGCTTTCATGGAAAAGGTGAACACCAGTGCAGATTACATCATTAAGGAAACGGAAATTAAAGTTAAATTAAAAGAAGCTGAATATCAGATCGTCAAGGAGAGTTCAAATGCCCTGCGAACGGCCATTAGCATCTTTAAAGGTAACCCCGACAAGAAGTTTTACTTCGATGAATCCATGGAGTACATCCAGGACGATATGAGTAAAAAACTTGGCGAAATGAAACGGGCGATGGATCTTTCGATGGACTTCATTAACTCCGTAGACGTACAAAACGGCGTATTGTCCGATAAAGGGCAGGCCATGCTGGAAGCGTATAATAAGGGAGATTTCAAACTCATTCAATTGGATTCACCCGCTCCAAGTTCACCCAACAAACCCATTAACCCTCCCAAAGACCAGGGGTATCGAAGCTTGTTGGAATAAGCATTTGATGTAGTTTGAGTAGGTTTGAAAGTTTGATGAGATTTGAAAGTTCCTTTGGGTTAATGAGATTTCTCAAACATCTTCAAACCTTGTTAAACTTTCAAACACGATCACATCTCTTCCACTAGATCAAACTTTCAAACCAACTAAAACCCCTTTAAACGAATTTCAATACCCTTCTATCTCATCATTTATGCAACGACTAACCGTAACCGGACGGCTGCTGATTACCGTCCTGATTCTGGCAGCCATTTACTTTGGATTTAAATACGTCGGAGGTGTCGATCTCCTGAAATCACTTCAGAAAAATCAGACGGAGCAAGTGGAACATCGTTCGGAGTCGGGCGAAACCAGTGCGTCAGCGGAGGGTTCTGCTTCTGAAGAAAGCTCAACTTCATCGAATTCAGACGCCGCTGTTTCTTCCAAACGCAGCTTTGACTACGAAGCTCCCCAGCCTACTGGCGGAACCCTGAAAGGCGTAGTCGAGTTAGGAGCCAGCGGATTTAACTCTTTTATTGTTCGGATCGATGCGAACAAAAACTGGAAACTGGAAAAATCAGAGTTTGGCAATAGCCTGGTTATTGAGAATATGGCCATGGACGAAGACGTTCGGGCGGGTCTCAAAAAATACATTGGCGGCATGCTCGATTACGGGGTGAGTAGCAGAGACATTCACTTTGTAGTAAGCTCCGGTGCTGTGAAAGCGGATGTTACCCAGAAAATCATCCGGGCGTTAAAGTCGCTGAATTACTTTGTAAACACCGTAACTCCTGAAGAAGAAGGTCGTCTGGCTCTTCGCAGTGTATTACCCGCCGATTTCTACAGCTCTGCCTTTGTGGTAGATATTGGATCGGGGAATACCAAGATTTCCTGGAAAACAGATAATAAAACGACGGCTTTGGAAAGCTACGGTTCAAAATACTTCCAGGAGGGTAAAAACGATGAGCAGGTGTATTCAGAAGTAAAAGCGAAGGCCAAGCAAGTGCCAAGTGCTCAGCGGAAAACCTGTTTCATCATTGGTGGCGTACCTTTTGAATTAGCCAAGGCCGTTCGTAAAGGAAAAGAACGTTATACCGTACTGGACGCTCCCGACGCCTATAAAATGGAAAATGCAAAGACCAAAGCCGGTATTAATATC
The DNA here is from genome assembly GCF_030818595.1 of Siphonobacter sp. SORGH_AS_1065. Lineage (NCBI taxonomy): Bacteria > Pseudomonadati > Bacteroidota > Cytophagia > Cytophagales > Cytophagaceae > Siphonobacter > Siphonobacter sp. SORGH_AS_1065. Next base: position 3,716,572 of record NZ_JAUTAM010000004.1, on the reverse strand, counting down.
TACAAAGCGATTGCAGATGCTACGGGTTGCGAGCAGTTTGTGTTTGACTGGGATGCTAACTTCACCATTGGTTTCCTGTTAGACTTGCCTAAATGATAGTCTTGGGGAATAATCGCTTTAAGATCTGGATACTTGGCAGGAAGTAATCTTCCTGGTTTTTCCGAGGATTGATCGTAAGGACAGCCTGATGGTTCAAGAGTTCTTCGGTAACAAACGTACCTGGCCCATCGAAAATCCCCGAAACAATTTCGGGGATTTTGTATTTTTCTAAAATACCTTCTGGAATTTATAACCGTCGGATTCTCCTAAGAAACTGAGTTATTTCTCCGCTGCTGCCAGCGAAAAAGCTGGCAGCGGCAGGCGATAGTGATTTTAGATAAGCTTCAATTGCTTTTTTGCATGGATAATTACTTATCATTATCGTTAATAACAAACTCATGCTATGAAATAAGTCTGTATCGGTACTAAATCATGGCTTACAGTGAAAAAGCTGGTGGAGCTACGTTGGCCGAGCCACACTGGTAGCGGCAGGCGGTAGTGATTTTAGACAAACTTACAATAAGTTATTCCCTTATTTTGCCCCATGACGCTTCAGGAACTCTTTCGGTACATCTCGCAAAACCCGGCCCCTTTTGCTCTCTTTCTGAGCTGTTTACCATTACTGGCTTTGGTTACGAATCTTTGGTCGGGTCAAACGGCTCCCGAGATTCTACGCTGGCGATATGTGTACATGGGACTGGTTTTTGCTTCGGCCATTCCGGGCGTTTTTGCGGTGACGCTGAACCTGTATCTCTTTCTTTTTGAACGGCAGAGCATCTGGTCATTGAATCTGATTACGCAGTTTTTGCCCATTCTAAGCATGGTTGCCACGCTCTGGATCATCCGGCAAAAGATTCCTTTTGAACACATTCCGGGTTTTGGAAAACTCTCTGGGTTTCTGACCCTGATTGCGGCCTTAATCGGTGTGCTATTCCTGTTGGATCGACTTCATTTTTACGCTGTCATCTACATTCCGTTCAGTTACCTCGTTATGGGTTTCGTTTTATTACTGTTGTTGATACGATTTGCCTGGACGAAACTGTTCTAAACGAAACCAGCCTCCGATTGCTCGGAGGCTGGTTTGTTAGGATGCAATCTGAATCATTATAACTTAGCTAATAACTCCGCTTTCTTGGCGGAGAACTCTTCTTCCGTCAGAATTCCGGCGGTTTTTAACTCTCCTAACTGCTTCAATAAACCCATAATATCTTCCTTCGACTGAGCCGCCCCCGAAGAAGCTGGAGTGGCCGCCGCCCCTGACATCATTCCTCCCAGATTCATCCCGACAATACTGGCGGCAGCACCTGAGTTTTCAGCAGCCTTTTCGATGGAAACACCCGCCTGAAACTGCTGGAATCGGGCCATGTCTCCCACCATATTCATCTGCGTGGTTTTGTCGAGGAAAGCCTCGACTTCGGGAGGTAATGACGTATTCTCAATGTAGAACTTGACGATTTCTAACCCGTATTGATCGAAATCTTCCGTCAGGATGGGTAACAACTTTCCGCCGAGTTCGGTGTAGTTACGAGCCAGATCGAGCACCGAAACGTTGGCTTCGGCAATGGCATCCGAAAATTTGGAGAAGATAGCCGAACGTAACTGTTCTTCCAGATCCCCTACCCGCACCTGCGGATTTGTTCCCGAAAATTCCTTCAGAAATTTCTTCGGCTCTTTTACTCGGAAGGTATACGTACCAAAAGCCCGAATCCGAACTTGTTTGAACTCAGGATCGCGGACAATAATCGGGTTCGCCGTCCCCCATTTCATGTTGGTAAACTGCTTCGTGTTGACGTAATACACGTCTACCTTGAAGGGCGATTCAAAGCCGTATTTCCAGGAACGTAACGTCGTCAGAATCGGCATGTTCGCCGTGGTAAGCTCGTGCCGACCCGGCAGAAAGACATCAGCAATCTGCCCTTCGTTCATGAAAATCGCAACCTGACTTTCCCGAACCGTTAACTGAGCTCCATACTTAATATCGTTTCCTTTGTCAGGAAACTTCCAGATGATCGTATCCTGAGTATCATCTACCCATTCAATGACATTGATAAATTCGTTCCGAATGAAATCAAAAATACCCATAGTGGTGAGTTAGAAGGTTAGCTTCATTGATTACTGACGAATGTAAATGAATCCATCAGTCAGTCAAAGCTATTAAAAGATAAACGGCTTCGCAAGTGGATTAAACTGTCTTTTCTGCCTATGAACACCCCAATAAGATCCGCAGTGGTGGGGCCTGATTTTCAAAATATTACCATAAATTCTTTTTTTATTATCAAAATTTACGTCAGCTTTTAACCGATTCACTTGTTATTATTGTCAATTTGACACTACTTGCAGTATAATTCATCTCTAGCGATGCTTCTTCTAGGAATTGACGTTGGTACGTCTTCAATTAAGGTTTCAATCGTTGACGCAGATAGTCAGCAGGTGGTGGCTTCAGCTTCCTACCCCGATCTTGAAAACCCGATTTCTACGCCCAAGCCCGGTTTTGCCGAACAGGACCCTTCGATGTGGTGGCATTGCGTGCAACAGGCTATTTTAAAGGCAAATGCCACGGGAACTTACCATTCGAAGGACATCGCCGCCATTGGGATTGCCTATCAGATGCACGGTCTGGTCCTGGTGGATCGCAACGAACAGGTGCTTCGTCCGTCCATCATCTGGTGCGACAGCCGGGCTGTCTCCTACGGCGAACAAGCCTTTCAGAAAATTGGTACGGAAAAAGCTTTGAGCCATTTACTGAACTCGCCTGGTAATTTCACCGCCGCTAAACTGGCTTGGGTGAAGGAAAACGAACCCCAGGTATACGGAAGCGTTTATCAGATCATGCTACCCGGCGATTACATCGCTATGATGCTGACGGGCAGTATTACCACTTCTAATTCGGCTCTGTCGGAAGGTATTTTCTGGGATTTTCAGAATAATGCTGTTTCGGAGGAAGTAATGAATGCCTTCGGCTTCCCGAAATCGGTGTTACCCAAATTGAATCCGCTTTTCTCTAATCATGGCGAGTTACGCAGTTCAGTAGCGGATTTATTGGGGCTAAAAGCGGGTATTCCCGTTACTTATAAATCAGGCGATCAGCCTAATAATGCACTTTCGCTAAACGTTCTGGAACCGGGCGAATTTGCGGCAACCGCCGGAACTTCCGGTGTGGTGTACGCCGTAACGGATCAGGTGGCTTACGACCCCAAAAGTCGGGTGAACACCTTCGCTCACGTCAACCACCAGCGAAATGATCAGACTCGCCTAGGCATTTTACTCTGCATCAACGGAACGGGCATTCTGAATCGATGGGTACGGGACCAATTTGGCTCGGGCTTGACTTACAGTCAGTTGAATCAACTGGCAGCCACTATTCCAGCGGGCAGCGAAGGCGTTCGGGTATTACCCTTCGGCAACGGGGCCGAACGGGTGCTTGAAAACCGCACGGTATCAAGCACGTTCTCCGGTCTGGATTTTAACATTCATACCCGCAGTCACGTTTTCCGGGCCGCTCAGGAAGGAATTGCGTTTTCGCTCAAGTACGGCATGGATATCATGGCCGACATGGGCAGTCCGGCAAAGGTAGTTCGGGCGGGTAAGGCCAATATGTTCCTAAGTGACGTGTTCACCGAATCTTTCGTGAATGTGACCCAAACTCCGGTGGAGTTATACGATACCGACGGAGCCAAAGGTGCCGCTCTCGGAGCAGGTATTGGACTGGGTTACTTCGAAGCTCCCAAAGAAGCGTTCACGAAGCTAACCAAACTGGCTACCATTGAGCCTGACGCTTCTAAAGCCGAGCAGTATCAGGAATATTATGCTCACTGGCAGTCCATTCTGGAAAAGTTTTTACAGAAGTAAATGATACCCGACGGGTCCGAAACGATTCGTCTTTATACGTTAATTAGTTTAACCTTAAACGATTAAATCATGGCCGTTTTATTAGGCGAAAAGGAATATTTTCCCGGCATCGGGAAGATTAACTACGAAGGTCCCGAATCAGATAATCCACTGGCATTCCGCTGGTATGATGAAAATCGGGTGGTGGCAGGTAAAACCCTGAAAGAGCACTTCAAGTTTGCCATGGCTTACTGGCACACCCTCGTGGGTGATGGCTCCGATCCCTTCGGTCCCGGCACGCACGTATATCCCTGGGATAGCTCTTCTGATCCCATTCAACGCCTGAAAGATAAAGCTGACGCGGCGTTCGAGTTTACTACGAAATTAGGGCTGCCCTATTTCTGTTTTCACGACGTTGACGTGGCTGATTACACCAATAATGTCGTAGAATTCGAAGGTCGTCTGCAAACCTGGGTGGATTATGCCAAAGGTAAAATGGCCGAATCAGGTACGAAGTTGCTTTGGGGTACCGCAAACGTATTCTCAAATCCCCGTTACATGAACGGAGCTTCTACCAACCCTGATTTTGCAGTTCTGGCTCACGCGGGTGCCCAGGTGAAAGGAGCCATTGATGCAACGATTGCTTTAGGTGGTGAAAACTACGTATTCTGGGGTGGTCGTGAAGGATACATGACTTTACTGAATACGGACATGAAACGTGAGCAGGAGCACATGGCAAAATTCCTGCACACAGCGAAAGATTACGCTCGTAGCCAAGGTTTTAAAGGTACGTTCTTCATCGAACCTAAGCCTATGGAGCCTACGAAACACCAGTATGATTTCGACGCGGCAACGGTAATCGGCTTCCTGCGTCAGTATGACTTACTGAACGACTTCAAATTGAACCTGGAAGTAAACCACGCGACTCTGGCGGGCCATACGTTCTCACACGAGTTACAGGTTGCTGCTGACGCGGGTATGCTAGGTAGCATCGATGCCAACCGGGGTGATTACCAGAATGGTTGGGATACCGATCAGTTTCCGAACGATATTTATGAACTGACGGAGTCTGCCCTGATCTTGCTGGAATCAGGTGGATTGCAGGGCGGTGGCGTAAACTTCGATGCCAAACGTCGTCGTAACTCAACGGATCCTGCCGATCTGTTTTACGCTCACGTAGGGGCGATGGACATTTTCGCAAAATCATTCATCATCGCTGATAAAATCTTGACTTCTTCCGATTACAAGAAGATTCGTACGGATCGTTACGCCAGCTTTGATTCGGGTAAAGGGAAAGAATATGAAGAAGGTAAATTAAACCTGACGGATTTACGCAATCTGGCCGTAGAATTAGGCGAACCAGAAACCCGTTCTGGTCGTCAGGAATACCTGGAGAATTTGATTAACCGTTTTATTTTGTAGTGGAGTAGCGGTAATCATTGCTTATTAAGTAAAAGAGGGCTCTCGTTAAACGAAGGCCCTCTTTTGCTTTTTACTGAGTTATCTTTTATACCCGGTCAGACTGGCGACTTTGTTCGCGGTCACGGTTCTGATCTTGGTTTTGATCCTGACGACGAGTGCTGTCTTCCTGGTGCTGCTGACCTTGGTCCATTCCTTGCTGACGACCACTCTGTTGTCCAGATTGTTGGGATTGACGATTTTCTTGATTCTGATCGTTTTGCTGACCTTGTTGACGGCCACCTTGTTGCGATTGATTGTTCATGATTTTACTAATTTGAGGTTTTGTTGCATAGGGACGAATAATCGTCACTTATCTTGATAAAAGACCTATACCACTGTACTTTTTCAATAAATATTATTGCTTTTCTTACACAAAAGTCCCCAGTGTTTCCACGACTCCTCACAACTTTCCAATCTGAAGCTGTTCTTAAAATGATACCAAAGGCTAATAATGGCGGTTATCTCCACCTAAATTTTTAAATAAAAAGGTCTGAGATGCTTCTATCTCAGACCTTCTCCTGATACCTAACTCGTATCATAAACGCCTACTTATTCAAGTCTTCTTCGATGAGTTTCAATACGTAATCCCGAACTGTCATTTCATCTTCGGCCACTTTGATCTTCATTTTCTTGAATAGGGCTTTCGGCATATCGACACTAATTCGAGTCAATTCAATTTTAGTAGAGTGAATATTCTTTACATCTTTCTCCGTTTTATCGATGTCGATAGTGGATGATTTAACGGCGATTTTGGGAGCCAGGCCCAATGTCCCTTTTAAGCCTACCGATTCTTTTGCCATACCTTAATTAATTATTTACAACTTCTACATATTTAATTAACTCATTAAAGAGGTTTACCAGCTCCGTTTTCGCTTTCGGATCTTTGTATTCCACTACGCCTACGCCTTTAATGACGGCTTCGCGGTAAGCGGTTCGGGTACCTAAGGTAGTTTGAAAAACTGGAATTGATGAATCTTCCAGCACATCTCTAACTTCTTTGGCCAAGTTAATGTTTGACTGAAATTGGTTTAGAATGAAGTACGCCGGAATGGGAGCTTCTTTTTCATGAACTGCATCCTGGTAACGCTCCATGAATTGTTCCGTCGCCCACATATCCAGACCACTCGGTAAGATCGGGATTAATAACACATCGGCCAGAAGGATAATCTTGCTGGTTACTTTATTCAGCGACGGCGTACCATCAATCACAATGACTTCATAGTCCCGGGCCAGAATCTTTACATTCTTCGACAGTTCAATGCCATCGGGCTGACCGAATACCGGAATGGCCGGATTGTCTTCGGAACGCAATCCCGACCAGCGAATCGTACTCTGGTTGGTATCCACGTCAATGATGCAGACTTTATAACCCGCGTGAGCAAAGCAAACGGCTAAATTTTGTGATAAGGTGGACTTCCCAACCCCTCCCTTCAAACTAGTAACGGATATAATCATAAGCTTAAGATTTCAACAATTATACGGCCTGAATCGCTTACTCAGATTATTTATTTTTACTTATTTGAGTAAATTTTTATTTACACAAATAATGTTTTAACTATAATTAGTTAACTATCAGATACTTGTCTAAAATAATATCAACACAAAAAAAGCGGTAGCAGGAAAAGAGTCCTGCTACCGCTTTGGGGTATTAACCTAAAAGAGCTACGTTACTATACCAGAGGAATGTCACGTTCGGGGCGAGCTTGATCGCCAGCGAGTTCGTCATCTTCTGGGAAACGCTCTTCCAGGTCTTTATATCGACGGTCATGCGTAGCATTAGCGTCGTTTAAAAACTGAGCTTCTGGATTAGGATCTTCACCATATACTTTTTCTGATCCTGCCTCTTTTTCAATGATGTCCTCTTCAGGATCATAAGGGCCGCCTACCGGTTTTTCGATGGGTTGCGTAATAGTGCTGTTCTTTCCTGCTTCTGAAGACGAGCCCTGGTTATTTACTAAATTCGTATCGGCAGTGGCTGAGCCCAGCGACGTACCAGCGTGTTTTTCTTTATGACGGTCAAACATGATCTTATCTATTTTTGTGGTTATGGATCTACACTACTAAGTAAAAAAGCAATGCCAGCCTCCCATCAGAATTGCGTATTTTTGCCGGATGCAATTTGAATTAGTAGTCGCCCATTACAACGAAAATCTCAACTGGCTTCGCAAAGTCCCGAAGCTTATTCAGCAGACGGTTTATCATAAAGATTCCAGCCAAACCTACGAGTCTGGCATTCGCTTACCTAACGTGGGGCGGGAAGCTCATACGTATCTACATCATATTCTTGAAAAGTACGATTCTCTGGCTGAAATCACGGTTTTTTGCCAGGGAAAGCCTTTTGACCATGCGTTCGATTTCCATAAAACCTTACGCGAACTGGCCGCTGGCGAACGACAGATAAGCGGCTTTCAATGGCTGGGTCACCTGATTGATACGGATGATAAAGCAGGAGAGAAATTATTCAAAACCTGGAGTAAAAATGAAGACGCCCGCGGGCTGGATATTGCGGGTTACTATCGGGCTTTAACTGGCCTGGAAGGCCCCGACAAGTATACCTTCGTATTGGGGGCTCAGTTCATCATCCATCGGGAAATAATTCAACAAAAGCCGAAATCCTATTACCAGCACGCTCTTGAACTTTCCATTACTTTTCCAGATGCAGCTCATTGTTACGAACGTACCTGGGATAAAGTTTTCGGAGTTCAAGGCATCCCGGATGAAGTTCTTCAGGGTCGCGAGACGGTGCATCTCAAACCTATGCGACATCAAACTTTATAAAGTAGCAAGGCTGGCGTTTAGCTTTCGGTATGATCTGTATTACAAGTTAGATTTTTGTCAGGAGCCCGTTTAACTTCCCGAAAGGTTAAACCTTTCGGGAAGCTCCAATGTAAACTACCTGTCCCCTGCATTTTCGTCAAAAGCCAATGGTCAGCTTTCTGTCATAAATTACTTTTTAACAGGTTTAGCCGACATGTAGAACGTCAGTTTACCCCCATTCATAAGGTCTGCGTGCGAAAGCGTGTAGTTTGTTACGGGCTTACCATTCAGTACAATCTTTTGTACATACACATGCTTATCGCTTTGGTTAATGGCCTCTACCGTAAACGTCTTTCCATTCTCCAGAGTTAGAACAGCATTTTTCACCGCCGGACTTCCTAACGAATAAAGATCAGAACCGGGAGCTACGGGATAAAAACCCAGCGACGAAAAAATGTACCAGGCACTCATCTGACCGCAATCATCATTCCCTCCCAGGCCGTCGGATGTTGGCTTATACTGCATGTTCAGAATCATCCGTACCCGTTCCTGCGTTTTCCAGGGTTGACCCGCCCAGTTGTAGAGGTAAGCCACGTGGTGAGCAGGTTCATTCCCGTGCACATAACCCCCAATAATGCCCTCGCGAGAAATGTCTTCCGTTTCAGCAAAGAACTTATCGGGTAAATGCATAGAGAATAAAGTATCCAGACGAGTAGCAAATTTCTTAGCTCCCCCCATCATTTCCATCATTGTGGCAGGATCGTGAGGAACGAAGAAACTGTAATTCCACGTATTCCCTTCGATGAAACCCTGACCGTGCGTACTCAATACGTCGAACTCTTTCTTAAAGCTACCGTCTGCCAACCGTGGACGCATGAAACCGATGGATTTATCATACACATTTTTCCAATTCTGCGAACGTTTTAAATAGCTCTCATACACTTCCTGGCGATTCAGTTTTTTGGCAATCTGAGCAATACACCAATCGTCATAAGCATATTCGAGCGTGTTTGAAACAGACGTCCCATTCTTTTCCGCCGGAACGTACCCCGTGTCGATGTACTCCCCAATGCCCTCATAATCACGGTGATTAGACGTGACCATACAGGCCTCCAGAGCCTTATGGGCATCACCCGTATAAACGCCCTTGATAATGGCATCGGCTACTACCGAAACGCTGTGGTAACCACTCATACACCAGTTTTCATTGGCATAATGTGACCAGATGGGTAACATTTTCAGAGCACTCTGGTCATAATGAGCCATCATGGATTTCACCATGTCATTATTACGCGAAGGCTGAATAATGTTAAAATACGGATGCAAAGCCCGGTAGGTATCCCAAAGCGAAAATGTAGTATAATTCACAAAATCCTTCGCCGTATGAACGCCCTGATCCAAGCCTTTGTATTGTCGGTTCGCGTCCATGTATTCCGTTGGATTAATGAACGTGTGATACATGGAAGTATAGAAATTGACCAGGTTATCTTCGGAGGTTTCTACCTGAATTTTGTTCAGCTCCTTGTTCCAGGATGCCTGAGCTTCCGCTTTTACCCGGTTAAAGTCCCAGTGGGGCACTTCTTCTTTCAGGTTTTCCAGAGCATTTTCCTGACTTACGGGCGAGATTGCCATTTTCAGCTTCACCTGCTCCCCTTCTGCCGTCGCAAAATCGAAGTGCATACGAATGCGTTTTCCCGCAATCTCGGGGAAATTATGGTTCTGGTCGAACTTCCGCCAGAAACCCCGATAGACCTGATTCTTGTCGAGATTTTTCTGTCCGTAAGACTTGAAAGGCTTTGAAAAGGATAAAGCAAAATATTCCGTGCGGGTACGAGCCCAGCCATTGGTTTGACGGTAACCCGTAATGAGCGAATCATTCACCACCCGAACGTACGTCCAGATTACTTTATCATCGTAGTTATAAATCCCCGAAGCTAAATCCAGAATAAGGTGCGAATCATTTGATTTCGGAAAAGTGTACTGATGAAAACCAACCCGCTTGGAAGCCGTTAACTCCGCCAGAATATGATCATCGTCGAGTTTAACTTTATAATACCCCGCCTCAGCGACTTCATTCGTATGCGAAAACGCCGAACGGTAGCCCGTCTTGGGGTCTGATGCTACACCGGGATTGAGTTGAAGCTTCCCCTGCGTTGGCATAATAAGAAAATCACCTAAGTCGGAATGACCCGTTCCACTGAAATGCGTATGACTGAAACCGGCAATGGTTTTATCTTCATACTTATACCCCGCACAGTACTTATAGACCTCGCCATTATACTTGCCATTGAGTTCATACGAAATCGTATCAGAATCAGGACTTAACTGCACCGAACCAAAAGGTACGGTAGCCCCGGGAAAGGTATGCCCCATTTTCTCGGTACCAATCAAGGGTTTCACGTAAGGCACCAGATTCTTCTGAGCGAAGGAGTAAAGGAAAATGAATTGAAAACCTAGAGTAAGTATTATTCGCATCTGTTTTTTCTTAAAATTAACGTTTCTTGAGGATTCTCAACCGACTCCCGATACCTAAAGCGACGGAATGATGGCCTTTCAGCTCATGAATCTGTTAGGGGTTAGCGACTGATTTCATACAAATTATAGCCCTTAAGCAGGATTTAGAACTCTTCTAACCGCAACATTTTTTATGCGGCCTGAATACCCCTAAAAGTTAGCAAGTACGCCTTACGTATAATAACAAAAGCCTCCTGTTTTAGACACAAGAGGCTTTTTATCGTCCATACTACCAGCTATTTAAGGGGTTCTGGTACTGCTTTTTCTGCGTGATAAGGCTTTAGTAACTGAAGTAAGTAATCCCGAAACCCTGCTTGTGATGCGAGCAGGGTTTCTTTTGGTTTGGTTAACCCAATTTAGGCGTGGGAGCCTGTTCGGAAATCAGCTTTTGGGCTTTCAGCTCTTGCCATACCTCAGCCGGTACCTTTGTTTTCATCGAAATCGCGTTTTCGGAAGCTTGTTGAGCCGTTCGTGCTCCGGGAATAACCGCCGAAACAACCGACGGAGCCGCTGAGAAATGCAAAGCGACGGTTCGCAAATCCGTTCCGTGTTTTTTCGCAATGGCACTGATCTTCTCCCGCTTTTGCTTATACCCTTCGGGCATTTGCCCACTATAATTATAGCGATCCACACCCGCCAGAAAACCAGCATTCAGTGGAGCACCCACCACTATTGACACGTCTTTTTTCTCACAGGCCGGGAAAAGCCGGTCCAGAGCATCCTGATGATACATGAGCGAATATTGCGTGGCTGAAAGGCAAACATCTGGATCAGCTACTTCGAGCGTCTTTAGAATAGGTTCGATGGTATTAACCCCCAATCCCCAACCTTTAATTATCCCTTCTTCCCGCATTTTAGTCAGCTCGGGCATGGCTCCTTTGGCAGCAATCTCGAATTGCTCCGTCCAGCGTTCTTTTAAATCTCCGTTATCGGGCGATAAATCGTGAATGAACACGATATCAATGCTGTCCAGACCTAAGCGTTGCAGGCTATCTTCTACGGAACGGCGAACGCCCGAGGCCGTGTAATCATATGTATGCTGAAAAGGCGAAGGATTTTGCCACAGGGCTTTGGGCGGCGTTTTAGTAGCTTTCAGAATACGTCCAACCTTTGTGGACAACACATAATCCTCGCGTTTCTGATTCTTGAGAAAATGTCCAAAGCGTCTTTCGCTCAACCCCAGTCCATACCAGGGAGACGTGTCAAAATAACGAACCCCCTGTGCCCAGGCTGCTTCCAGTGCCTGTTCAGCATCCTCATCGGAAGTAGGCTTAAATCCGTTACCAATCGCTACCCCACCCAAACCCGAGTGATAAGGCAGCCGATAATGTTTCCTGGCTATTTTCTGGTCTTCTGTCATGATTTCTGATTCTTTTGAAGGTTCGCTCCAGAAGGGAGTAAGCAATGGAGCCGTACCGGTCAACGCCACTCCTTTTAAGGTATTCGTAAGAAAATGTCGGCGAGTAATCATAGCGTTCTGTTGCGTAAAGAAGTGTAGATTAATCGTTTAAATCGTCAAAAAACAGCTTTTCTTCAAATCATCCTTCGATCTGGTATTAACCCATTTGAAGTTGAATTGATTGAAAAAAATTTAATTTATCCTCATCCTTACTTATCTATTCACAATACCTAGGTTTTACTCATCTAAATTTCTAAACATTCAAGTATGTTTATGTGATTTTTCACCTAATTTGATCAGCATAACTATCCGGCAGTTCTATGCCTACCCCTACAGAACTTTACTCTGAAATCAAACGATTGCAACTGGCTTTACAGGTGGCCGGAATCGGCACCTGGAGTTACGAACCAACAACGCAGGAAATCGTATGCAACGACCTGGCCCAATCGCTTCTGGGGTACTCCGGCGAAGACCGCATTTCCTTCCTTCAATTTCTGGCGTGTATCCATACTGAAGATCATCATCAAATCATCCAACGTTTTCACTTCATCCCGAATACGCCTGCTGATTCCGCTTTTGAAGTACAATTCCGAACGAAAGATACTTTTCAATGGCGGCGGATGAAGGGTAAGATTTTAACTCTGGAAAACTCTTTTGAATTAACGGGTATCATTGAAGAAATGGCTCAGCCTTCTCAGAAACTGGCAGAACTGGCTTTTCAGAATCAGGAAGTCGGTTTTTGTATCGTTAATCTCAAGAGCAATGCCATTGAATACTCTCCCTCGTATGCCTGGCTGATGACGGGTAACGCAGCGGCCCAGCTCAGCCGATTTGCTTTCGTACAATACTTTCACCCAGAGGATGAGTTACTCCGACAGGCGGCTTACTCAACCCTCATGGAAACGGGACAGGTGTATTTTGAACCCCGAGTCGTTTGGGATGACGGCTCGATTCATCGGATCAGGGCAAGGTGTGCCTATGATACTGAAACGAAACCGGATTACTTTAAACTCATCATTACTTCTTATAAAGAGGCTCCGGTTTCTCATGGGTCTGCTGATCTCTATCCTCGCTTCCAGACGCTGATTACCGCCTCCCCGATTGCCATGGGTTTGGTTTCGGGAGAAGACATGACGCTTGAAATTGCGAATGAAGCTTTGTTTAAGCTTTTGCAGAAAGGGCGTGAACTCATCGGCAAGTCCTGTTTGGAAAGTCTGACCGACTGGGCTGAGCATGATTTCATCCAGGATCTGAGAAGAGTTCATCAACGTAAAGAAGCTTATACTTCTGCCGAATTACCTGTGTATGAGCCATCTGACTCGATTGCGAAACGTTATTACCAATTTCACTATACCCCAGTTGCAACCGGAACCGGCCACACCACCACGCTGATCGTAGCCGTTGATGTCACGGATGTAGTAGTTCAACGACAAAACGCCATTGAAGCTCAGGCTACCCTGATGGGTGCCGTTGAACTGGCTCAATTAGGTACCTGGGAGCTGGATTTAAAAACGGACGAAATCATTTTCTCTGATCGGATGCGGCAATGGTATGGGTTTGACAGTGAGAAAGTAATCACGCTGGAAGCCTTTTTCGAGTCCGTTCGGGAATCGGATGTGCCTCGACTGAAAGAAGCCCTGGCAGGAGCTTTTCTTCTCCAGAGCATTTACGATGTAGAGTATACGCTGGAAAACGTTCATACGCATACAGAACGCATTTTGCATGCTCAGGGAAAGATCTTTTACGACGCCAAAAATGAGCCCTACAAAGTCAGTGGAACTGCTCAGGATGTTACCAAACAGCGAAAACTTCAGTTTGCTTTAGAAAGTCAGATTCAGGCACGAACGGAAGAGCTGGCGGTAGCCAATGGGGAATTAATCCATACGAATGAAAAGCTAGCCCGTACAATTGACGAACTGGCGGAATTGAACCTGCATTTAATGCGTTCGAACGAAAGTCTGGAACAGTTTGCCTATATCGCCAGTCACGATTTACAAGAGCCGCTGCGTAAAATTCAGCAGTTTGGCGATTTGCTAAAGAAGAAATTCCAACCTACGGCCAAGGATGAATTGCTGTATCTAAACCGAATGCAGGATGCCGCCAAACGGATGTCTTTATTGATTCATGACCTGCTCAATTTTTCCAAAATTTCCAGCCGCACGATCACATTACTACCTGTTTGTCTGAATGAGGTCTTTCAACAGATTCGGGATAATCTTTCGATTGTCATTGAAGAGTCCGGGGCTCAGCTCCAGCAGACTCCATTGCCCAGCATTCAGGGAGATGCCTCGCAATTGCGGCAGTTATTCCAGAATTTATTAAGCAATGCTCTAAAATTCAGCAGTCGTGACACGCTAGGCAATGCGACAATTCCGAACATTCAGATTCAATACCAGATTACGAAAGTTACCGATTTACCCCTTACCGTAAAACCCATTGTACAAACGCCTCGTTACCATCAAATTGATATTCAGGACAACGGTATTGGTTTTGACGAACAATACCTTGACCGGATTTTTCAGGTTTTTCAGCGGTTACACGGTAAAAACGAGTTCGCCGGAACAGGCGTCGGCCTGGCCATTTGCCTGAACGTAGTCAATAACCACGGCGGAGCCATCACCGCTCATAGTGTCGTGGGGAAAGGATCTATTTTTACGGTTTATTTTCCAGCATAGAGACTTTCTAAAATAATATTTCACAATTACTACTTTGTCTTCTCTTCGTTCGAGCCAAGCCCGCTTATAACTGTGCACAACCCAATCTGACGCATAAGCTTGAACTTAGCAAATCAGGTTTAAAACCAAGATAAAAAGTAAAGATTCTTAAATTTAAGAATCTTTACTTTTTATCTTGGTTTTAAATTTATTTCAATGGCTGTCCATATATTTTAAAAATTTCTTCATCAGAAGCATTGATAAAAAAATCTACCGACACGAGTTCAGGCCTAGGAGGTAACTTCTTGAAGGCCTGTGGTGGAAGAAACTTATGTACATCCATTATAACAGCTGAAATACATTCATTTATTCGAATATATTCATAAAAAAAATTGATTTTCTCACCATCTGAAAGCATCATCCAAAGGGGGTCTTTCTTATAATTTTTTTCGTGGTGAATGGTTCTCGATTTTGCACCTGCCTGTTTTTCAAGTGACTGAATAATGGATTCGTATGACTCTATTTTCGCCGGAATATTGAATGAATAACAATCTACATTTTCCTCAAAATTGTCTTCGGATTTTTCCAAGGGGTCCCAGTCGAAATCCTTCATAAATTGGCGATGATGAAGGGTCAAGAAGTCATACTTAAACGATCCGTACACAGAGTCGATAACGAAAATCCCATTGCCCTTATAGTTGAGCTTCATCACCTCGTTGGCCTCTCCAACAGTTGCCGGATAGGGAAACGTACACTGGTTAAAGGTAAAAAGACCAGGCTTGCATTTGGGTTGACAGCTACACTCAACGAATACCAGTACAAACAAAAAGCATAGAATTTGCTTCATCATATTTCAAGTTATTTTAGGGAGTTGTACAAGGACTCATTCCTCCGGGGCAATTTAAAATCTCCCGCAGTCGCTCGGCTCTGCCGAGTGACAAAGTAGAGTGCAGGCCTCTGGCCGATGGAAGTCAAAGCTTTTAGGTTAGGCAAACCTTTTAGCTTTCTGGTAGATTTCTTTGCCTCAGACGGCCAGAGGCCTACCGCTATGCAGTCACTCGGCAGAGCCGAGCGACTGCGGGAAACTAAATCACCTGATAATAAAGGGCGTTTAAAATTTTACATCCTAGAGAATTGCTTATTACTTACTTCTCAGCAACAGATTTCTTCTTTCCATACGTCACTGCAACAGCGATGGCACAAGCGACTCCCACATGGCTATAGTTAGGCTGATAGAGAGTCATGGCTTCTTCAAATGGTAATCCTTTCATAACCCGGTAGAGGACTTCGATGGCAAAAACGCAGACGAACATGCCTACTAAGGTAACCAAGAAGACTTTGATAAACTCTTTGTAAGTGGACATAAGCAGACAGTTAAGGGTGGATAGTTTATCTAAGATCGTGCTTCCATGACTAGTAATAAAAGAAATTAGGATGAACGGCTTTGCAACCTATAATGCAAGTTCAGGGTCTGTATTGAACCAATTAAGTCTATGCCTATGAAATCCTATATCGTATCGGTCATCCTGCTTGCTTTCATCCTCTTCTCCTGCTCGAAAGAGCAAGCAAACATTCATAAGCGTACATGTGTAGCGGTACGTTATACCATGGAGTATTGCCCGGTTAAAGCTTCTCTGGTGACATTTTTGGAGCCACGCTCGGACCTTCCTCGGCCTGCTCACTTGAGTACTATTTATACCTCTCAGGCAGCAGTACTTAATCTTCCAGATGAATTTAAGAAAACAGACACTGTGTTTTATCTAACCTTTCACTATGATGAAGACCGGGAAAAGAAAGAGAATGCTGAAGCTCCCTATATCTTCTGTCCAGCCCATATAGGAGTTAGTCCAATCATCGTTGGTGAATCAGCCTCCTGGCAGTCTTGCAAGTAAAGGGCGGTAGAGTTACTATTTAACCCTCCCCGGTAGCTAAAAGCGTCTGATCTACCCCCGGGTGTTAGGTGGAAGATTTTTAAAACATGATAGTTCTGACGAAAGCTACGGTTCCTAAAAAGGCTCCGATACTATTGCAAACGGCTGAGATTCGGAATATTTGCCTGTAACTTGATGCGTCTAATACGATCGTTCCAAGAACGGCAATCGCAACAGATGCTAGTGTTGATAACAGTGAAAACCCAATCCATCTAGCTACTAGAATTAAAACCCATCCCTGTTCAATAAGCATAGCCTGTGAATCATCTTTAGAGCCCAGGTAAAAGCCAAAGGATAGTAATAGAGTAACTAATGTTGAGGCTATAATCAAGATCCAGGAGAAGTAGGAAAGCCGGAGGTTAATGTCCATAACTTTAGCGAGTATTGAACCAATCATTGAATCTACACAATCCTAGCAAACTAACAGTGGACTATATAGCCAACCCAGTTTAGGTAAACCACAAATACCTGATAATCAACAATTTGATTTTTACTCACAACGGGTACTGAAACGTTCGTTATCACGAAAAGCCTCTACAGTGGACTAGATAGCTAACGGTCCGCTCGCTTCGCTCACTGCCAGCAGACTCTTTACAGGTGATTCAGAATATCTATAACGTGGGATTATTCCACCCCTTTTGCATGAATTACCTTTAGATCTTGCAGTGATTAAATACCACCAGTACCGGTATTTAATCACTAGCTTAGCATCCTATATGAATCAACGCATTGCTCACCTCACCCTAGTAGTCCAAGATTACGATGAGGCGATAGACTTTTATACGACTAAGCTTGGGTTTACTTTGCTGGAAGATACGAAACTTAGCGAAACCAAACGCTGGGTGTTAGTGGCTCCAAAGGGCGATGGGTCGTGTGCTTTATTACTAGCCAAAGCGGATGGGCAAGCTCAGGAAAGCCGGGTTGGCAATCAAACGGGTGGCAGGGTATTTCTCTTCCTCTACACCGACGACTTCGAAAGAGACTATCAGGCGTATCAGCAACAGGGAATCAAGTTTGTTAGACCTCCCAAAGAAGAAACCTACGGAAAAGTAGCCGTGTTTGAAGACCTCTACGGCAATCTTTGGGACTTGCTAGAGCCGAAAGCTTAAATGTCTCCCAAAAAGATATTCACAGCTAAATTGCTTCCCTAACAGCCTCAGCTAGTTAATATAACATAACGATTGATTATACAATTAAGAAATACATGGATCATCCCTTTAAGAAGCCAGAAGATTGTCAGGACATGGTTGATATCAGGCAGGCTATTGATGCCCTCGATAAGGAAGTGATTCGTCTATGGGCACAGCGATTTGAGTATGTCAAAGCAGCGGCTAAGTTCAAAACCAATGAAACAGCGGTACGTGCCCCTGAACGCTTCACGGCTATGCTAGTGCAACGCCGAGACTGGGCCCAGCAGCAGGGATTAAATCCAGATATAATTGAAGGGCTCTATCGAACCTTAGTCACTCACTTCATTGAGGAAGAAATCAAACATTGGCAGAAACATTCGACTTAATTAAAAACACTTATAAAACAGGATCGGAATAGGCTTTTCCCGGCTATGCAACTAACTTATAATGGTTATAGACTGGATAGCATTTACTAATGATATAGTAGCTAAAGTGCTGGGAGAAGAACGTTTTTCCAGTACTTACCTACTCATCTATTACAATCGTACGTGGAAACGTATACGTACGATAAATCAAATGCTGATTACCTTAGAAGAAAGTAGATTATACATAAGGGTTAGTGAAAAACAGCAACTAACCCTGGGAAAACCGATTTGCGGTGTCACTTCTACATAGATGCTTTAATTTCAAGCCTATACAAATACATTTTTTGTATCTAATTGACCATGAGTCACGATGCCGGATTTTCCCTTTTTGAAGTAATTATTCTTATTGGGATCGCCCAGGGTACCATTATTTCAGCAATGATTACCCTTCGCAAAAGACAACAGTTGAATAAGTTGTTATTGTTAGCAGTGCTGATCACTTTCAATTTATTAGGTGTGAAAATATTGATTCACACTACCGGACTTTGGCACTCTGTATACTTTCGGTACTTCCCACTGGCATTTGAACTGCTCATTCAGCCACTCGTCTGGTTATACATCCATTCCCTGATTTATGTCCCTTTTAAACTAAACAGAAAGCACTGGCCGCATTTTGTCCCCTTTGCTATTTCAATGGGATATGCACTTACTGTATACATGGCAACCTTATCGACCATGGATTTAAATGAAAAAGACGCTATTGCCAATGGCCTTTCGTTTAATTTAGTCAAGCAAATAGAGGAGATTTTAGCCATCTTTTCAGCTATTATATACTGGTGGATGGGGGCAAGGTTAGTTCATCAGTATCGTCAATGGCTTTTTGATTATACCTCTACTACCGATTATCCCACCTACAATTGGCTTAGAAGGTTATCGCTGCTGTGCTTTATACTGATTGGAATCTGGGGGCTAACTTTCTTGCTGGAAAACTTCTCGATTTTCCAGATACGGCCCTTTGTCTATTTGCAGGTGTTTTTCATTTACCTTTCAAGCCTGGTGTATTACCTTGGTTTTAGGGGTTACATGATTGCAGACAATACCGGTATCCTTGCAAAGCTTTCCCAACAGCAGTTACTTTCATTCCTGCCGGCCCAGCGAAGCGGTCTCGTCTCACCCGTTTCTAATGACCAATCAAGTAAACAAAATTTACTAAAAGAGCAGATCGAGAGGGTTTTGATAGAGCAAAAATTGTATTTGGATCCCGAGCTTACTATTCAGAAACTGGCGGATGTACTAGGCAGTAGCTCGTCAGTCGTGTCCAAGGTGATTAACCAATCATTTGGCAAGAGCTTTCGAACACTGGTTAATGAATACCGGGTAGAGGCGGTGAAAAGGATGCTGGATACCCTTCAATCACAAAACCTTTCCTTGCTAGGAATCGCATTTGAGTGCGGGTTTAATTCGGAGGCCAGCTTTTACAGGATTTTTAAATCAATCGCCGGGATTTCACCCAAAACCTATGTACAACAAAACAAACACTTCAAACAAGAGTAAGGGTATATCCGTATTCTGAGGTATCGACCCAAGTTAATTACTCTCAAAATATCTTTTGAGGGCCTTATCCAATTATTCGATGGTTGCTTCGCCCAAAACTACAAGCAACTATGAAAAAGAGAGTCAAATCTTTACTTACTGCGACGCTGATCATCCTGGTATTGGCATCCGTATACGCCTGTTTACCACGCGTATGGTACAAGCAGAGCCGCTATGGCAAGCCCCTTTCCACAGCGGGTACATTATCCGCCGCAACCCAAAAGCAGCTTTCTCTTTATATACAAGATACTGCCCAGAACGCTCAGGCCGTAGTAGCCATTCAGAAGGAGCGGATCATTCTTGAAGTGGGAGACACCCGGCGGCTGATTAACTGTCACTCAGCCAGAAAAAGCATAATGGATCTATTGATCGGTATTGCGGTTGAAAAAGGTATGCTGCGTCTTGACCAGACTTTGGGAGAACTAGGAATCGATGAAAGCAAAACCCCGCTGACCCATCAGGAGAAAACCGCTACAGTTCGTGATTTGTTAATGGCCAAATCAGGAGTGTATCTGCCAGCCGAAGCCGAGACGGATTTTGCCAAGGCCAACCGACCGAAACGAGATCAATATAAACCTGGAGATTTTTTCTTTTATAATAATTTTGACTTCAACGTGTTAGGTGCTATTCTCGAAAAGGAAACCGGGCAAACCATTGGCGGGTTTATGGATAAATACCTAGCCCAGCCTCTTGGCCTGCAGGATTTTGCACCATCCAATGTTGTATACGGAAACCCATGGCCCATCCGAAACGACCAATCTGATTACCGGGTGTACTGGATTTTTCTCAGTGCCCGCGATATGGCCCGGATCGGGGCGATGGTATCTCAAAAGGGAGTCTGGATGGGCAAGCCAATCGTTTCGGCTTCCTGGATTGAAGAAAGCTTTCAACCCTATACCCAGACATTGGATAAAAGCATGTGGCCTTTTGATGCCTATGGATATTTGTGGTGGATTGATAAGGATACACAAACCTATTGGGCAGACGGTTTTGGGGGACAGTTTCTTTTGGTAGACCCGACACGTGGATTGGCAATCGCCCAACGCAACTTTACAGGCAACTCTCTGTTGAGCTCTGGTTTGTTCTTAATGAAAAAAAGACGCGACGGAAGCCGAAGGCAGTTAATACATGTGTATGAAATGATTAAACAGCAGTTGGACTAAAATCTATTCGTTATTAACCAACTTTTTTACCAGAACGGGTTTATCGTAGCAAACTGTTAACAAACTCACCAGGCTCTCTTGTTCGTGGCCTGCTCAACATCATTGCCCATGCATTACCTACGCTATCTGCCCTCCCCGAGGCTCCGAGACTACATCCATTTTTTCTGGACACTGGAAAGTAGTGCCCCTCCAACTACCCCCTTTTTTCATTGGGCGGTCGCTTCGGGCTCTTCCAAACTGGTCTTTCAGTATCAAGGGACGATGGAACTTGAAAATCCATCGGGCACCTCGCAAATTCTTAAGGGAGCGAGTATACAAGCTCAAACCCAGCGAGCCTTTCAGTATGTGACCCACCAGGCTGTGGGTTTGGTGGGAGTTTACTTTCATCCCGGAACACTGGGGGTGCTGTTAGGAGTTCCCGCCCACGAACTCACGAACCAGCATTTAGCACTTTCTGACTTGTTGGGACAAGTCGGAAAGGACTTGGAAGAAACCATTATCCTCGCCCGATCAAACTCAGAGCGAATCCACCAGCTGACGATGTTTTTTGAGAATAGATTGGCCACTCTGTCGAGTAGCGATCTAGGCGTCCTCCGCTGCATCCAGGCTATTACTTCGAGTAAAGGACAACTCGCCATTCAAGCGTTAGTGGATCAGCATTATCTGTCCCAACGGCAGCTAGAACGACGCTTTAAGACGATAGCCGGGTTTAGCCCCAAGTTATTATCACGCATCATTCGCTTTGAGCATAGCATCAATTTGTTTATGGATCACCCCACTTCGCTGACCCAAACGGCTTACGCGGCTGGCTACTCAGATCAGTCCCATTTTATTCGAGATGTCAACGAGTTTGCTGGCCAACCGCCAATGACTTATTTCAAGCAGGATTGGTCCCTGTTTCGTTCTGAGTAAAATGTCGATTTTATACAAGTAGGGTCATTGCCGATGGGACTACCTTTGTCCACGCAGGTGTACTGCTCAAAAGAGCTGGTTTACCTGGTGCTTCAGCAGATGATACCTAACTAATACGATAAGTCGATGAATGAACGCCTGATTCAACACAAAGATGTGCAGTTATGCACCCAAAGCTTCGGCCAGGTAGGCAGGCCTACCGTTTTACTGATCATGGGTGCCACGGCTTCCATGCTCTGGTGGGATACCTCTTTCTGCCAGCAGCTGGCTCGTAAAGGCTATTTTGTCATTCGCTACGACAACCGGGATGTGGGTCAATCGACCACCTATACCCCGGGGCCTCCTCCCTACCAGTTAGACGATCTAGTGGATGATGCAATGGCCATCATTAACGGTTACGGGCTGGGTCAAGCTCATTTGGTGGGCATGTCCTTGGGCGGATTGATCGCCCAGATGGCAGCACTCAAATACCCGCGACGCGTTAAGTCCCTCACGTTGATCTCCACAGGACCTTGGGGGGATTCTGATCCCACCATTCCGGAAATGGACCAGCGTATCGTTGCTTTTCAGGCTAAGCGGGGAGAGGTAGATTGGACTGATGAGCAGGCCGTGGTCGAGTACATGAGTCAAGGGGCCCACTTGATGAGTGGAAGGAAACCTTTTGATAAAAACAGACATGAACAGCTGATCCGGACTGAATTCAAGCGGGCAACTAATTACGTGAGTATGTTCAATCATGCCTTCCTACAAGGCGGAGAGGAATACTATGGGCGAGTTTCAGAGATTAAACAGCCGACTTTGCTTATTCATGGAACCGATGATGTCATCTGGTCTTACAAACACACGGATGTATTGCTAGCAGAGCTCGATGATGCACACCGGATAACCTTAGAAGGAACAGGCCATGAACTTCATGCAGCAGATTGGGATAAAATAATCTCTGGCATTGCTGATCACCTTAGCTCCGTTGCGGACCAATAAGGCCAAGTCTCAGCATTGACAATTTTGTTGGCACAGGTAAGCTTTGGTACCATCCTTTAAGGTTAGACATTAAAAGAAGTTAAGTTAGACAAGGTTTACGGGTGCTTGAGCATGCTAATTACTAAGCCAATTTGCCCAAGATGGTAGATGTTCATGCTAAATGATGCCATTAATGAGGTAATCAAACGTATGCATCTGATCGTTATATGCTTTGGGCAAACATTCATCCAATTGTTGTTTTAACGATTCAATTAAACGCGACTGATTGGCGGCCAATTGTTCCTGTAAAACAGTCCATCCTAGCCTTGAAGCTGCTCAAGTGAAGGCCAATCCTGAGTGCTTTGCATTGGGATCTGATACGCATAGTTAGCTACCCTCTATCCTAGCCTTAAAATCTGAGATTATTCAGTAACAAAGCAAAAATCCCTCTCAACATTCTGACGAGCAGACTATTAAGAGGGATGACCAGTACCCAGAGCCGGAGTCGAACCGGCATGCCCGTGAAGGCAATGGTGTTTGAGACCATCGCGTCTACCGATTCCGCCATCTGGGCATTGCGTATCGCGTTTGGGAGTGCAAGTATACAACATTCCTACACGCCTTGGCAAGCTCTTTCCTGAAAAAGTTTTCTACTTCTTCACATTCTCCTGTAAATCAACCTGCTGACTAAACTTATTCATAACGCAATGCATCAATGGGATCAAGCCGGGAGGCTTTCCAGGCGGGGTAAAAGCCCGAAAACAGGCCTACGACGATGCAAACGCTAATCCCAATGCCAAGCCATAACCAGGGAATAATAAAGCTAGCCGTGCCCTGACTGAGCAATTGCGAAACCACATTGCCAAATACCATTGCCAGGATGAGCCCTGCAACGCCTCCCAATACACAAATAACAATGGCTTCGATTAAAAACTGCTGCCGAATGCGACTCGGTGTTGCTCCCAGGGCTTTTCGAATGCCAATTTCCTGAGTTCGCTCGGTTACCGAAACCAGCATAATATTCATCAGAGCAATGCTGGCTCCTAGTAAGGTAATGATGCCGATACCAAAACCGCCATATTTAAGTTTAGAACTGGCTTCTTTAAAGTTTTCCGCCACGGCATCCGCCCGTTCCACCTGAAAAGAATCTTCCTGCGTCGTCGGATCACGGCGGATTTGCCGCATTAAGCCCCGGGCTTCGCCCATTAATAACTCTATCCGATTGAGGCCGGGGACGCTGGTAGTAATGGCAAAAGACAACACGCGGGTACCGGCCAATTGCCGGGCTGTTTCAATGGGTATATAAATTCGGCGGTCGTCTCCTCCACCCGTCAGGTTACCTTTTCGTTCCAGTAAGCCTACCACCCCGAAATTTCGTCCCCAGCACCGTAATATCTTTCCCAATGGGTTGGGACGTTCCAAAAAGATTAGTTGCAATTTCGGCCCCCATAATGGCAACATTCGTAGACATCGACACATCATTGGCCGTCAGGTTGCGTCCTTCCTGAAGTTTAAAACTTTTTACCGTGAAAAAATTCTCGTCAATTCCCATCACCGTGACGTTGGGATTACTTTTTTTGCTCTCAAACTTGACCTGAGCTGATCCCGTCACCATCGTAGCAAGAGAAACGGTAGCACCAAAGCCAAATCGTTCTTTGTATTCCTGAGCTTCGCGGTAAAGAATCGGCCCAAAAACCTTCTGCCGGCGACCGCCAATACGCATCCCCATCTGTTCGCCCTGATTAATATCAAACGTATTCGCTCCCAGACCAGCAAAGCTATTATCCATACTGCTCTGAATACCGTCGATGGCCGTCAGAATGCCCACCAGGCTACTGATTCCCACGGCAATGATCAGGGAAGTAAGAACCGTACGTAATAAATTCGCCCGGATGGACCGTAATCCTTCGCGGGTATTTTCAAGCAAATTCATAGATTGCTCCTTAATTATCTTTAATTTCTGGTAAATTCATTCTTTCAAGAACCATGATCGGAAGATCGTATATGGTCTAAAGGTCAAAATTCGTTCCTGATTTTGAAAACTACTGCACCAATGAAACGACTAATCGTTCCGTTCATCCTTTTCTGCGTGATTTGCGGTTCCGCTCGGGCCTCGCAAATACTGATTCCGATGGATGAATCCCAGAAAAATCACCTCAAAGCGTATGGTCTGGCGTATTGGGTCCTAAAAAATTACGAAACCGAAGTTGAGTGGTTACTTAATTACCGGGGCGGCAGTTTCATGATCCCCGAAAACCAGAAATTTCAGAATGAGCTAGTTATTCGGGGCATCAGTTATGAAGTCATTTCGGACGGTCAGGCCCAGCAAATTCGTCAGGAGTTGCAACAGCCGGATGTGAACATGGACGTGGTAAAACTTCAGAAAGCTCCGAAAATTGCCGTGTATAGTCCAAAGGTAAATCAGCCCTGGGACGACGCCGTAACACTGGTACTAACCTACGCTGAAATTCCCTACGAAACGGTTTATGATGATGAAGTCATGAGTGGCAAGTTACCCACCTACGACTGGCTACACCTTCACCACGAAGACTTTACCGGACAAATGGGTAAGTTCTGGCAGCACCGAAATTATCCCTATTACCAGGCTCAGAAACGGAATGGCTTACAGGCAGCGGCTAAATATGGGTTTTCAACCATTCCCGAATTGAAATTTAACGTGGCAAAAAAAATTCAGGAATTCGTTTCGGGTGGTGGGTATATGTTCGCCATGTGTAACGCAACGGATACCTATGACGTAGCTCTGGCGGCCAATGGTGTTGATTTCGTAGACCCTTTTTACGACGGAACCCCCGCCGATCCAAACATTAATCAGAAGCTTGATTTCTCTAAAACCTTTGCTTTCAAAGACTTTAAGGTTATCCTTGACCCTTACCAGATTGAATTTTCTACGGTAGATAGCCAGCCTGAAGAACGCCGATTGATCGAGTCTAACGATTACTTTCAGTTGTTTCAGTTTTCAGCGAAATGGGATGCCGTTCCTACGATGTTAACCCAGAATCATACCACGACCGTGAAAGGATTTATGGGGCAAACGACGGCTTTCAAAAAGGAATACATTAAGCCAGAAGTATTGATTCTGGGCGAGAATCGTTCAGTGGGCGAAGCTCGCTACATTCACGGAACCTTCGGTAAAGGCTTCTGGACCTTCTACGGCGGTCACGACCCCGAAGATTATCGTCACGAAGTAGGCGAAGAACCGACAGATTTACATTTACACCCTACCTCACCGGGGTATCGGCTGATTCTTAATAACATTCTTTTCCCCGCCGCGAAAAAGAAGAAAATGAAGACTTAATAAAAATCCCAGTCAGCTATACTGACTGGGATTTTTATGGTACTAACCTAAGCCGTTAACGTCCCCGGCCAAACCAGGCTTTCACGTCATGCTGAGCTTCAATATTCGTTTGAACGGACTTGGGTAACTTGGCAAAGAAGTCAATTCCGGTTTTCTTTTCAACGTCATCAATTGAAGTCGTAAAATCCTGAAGAACTACGTTCACGAAAGCTTTATTGGCGATAAAGAACGCAATAGCTTCCTGTTGATGAGGATCGTATACGAGTTTGTAGTAATATTCAGGAACCGCAATTTTCGTACTCTTGCCAATCGTTGGTAATCCTTTTTTCAGAACGGGTCCGGTAACAATGACCAGATCACCCCGTTTTTTGCTCCAGCTTCTTACTTTCTGCTCAATGTTATTCCAGATGCCCGTGTTAAGCTCGTGCAATTGCGGAGACATATTACTCATGTAAAAACTTTCGTCCTTCAATTCCTGATCATAGTTAAAATCGCCTGCCGGAGCCAGGTGCCCCCGATCATAACCCGTATTGGTGTAATCGTTCGGCAAAGCTGTTTTCGTCTTTACCATTGGATCGGGCTGAAAACTATCGGCTCGCTTAGCATTGCCTTTTTTGTTAAGTAACAAATGGACCACCCAGGATGGCTGCTCATATTCTTCCTGATAGTCAAGAATGTACCCTCTGCGTCTGATAATCTGATCATTCTTGTTGTAGGCAGGTAAGTACTCATCTATCGAACCCAGCGTAGAGCTAGTATTTTCCTCTCCGTTTTGTGTACTGCTTTCCTCCCGTACATCCGAAGCTTCCGAGTCATACTCTTCTTTCCTACCCTTTTCACGTTTCGAACCTGTTTCTTTGCTGGTATCCACCGGACGCGTTTCCGGTGGGCGTTTCATGCCCGCTATTTCATACAAATCCCCCTTGATTACCTCAAAAGGATGCGGCTGGTTACAGTAGCGGAGAACCAGTCCGATACCCACTAAAAACAGAATAAAAACGAAGCGATTATTACGCATCCCTCTCGTACGTGCCATTTCAACTAATAAATAACGAATTCTAAAACGGGTGTAAAGATGACTCGTTTTTGTCAAATCAGTTTAGTTTACGGTTGTCGGTTTGCAGTTTTTAGTCCGATTTATTCCTTTTTGTTTCAATTTATTACTCACCATCTATCTTCGTACTTCTGACATCTCTCTTATGACTCCTGAAATCATTCGCGAAACCAGCGAATTCATACAAAATCAGTTACCCGATTTTGAAGCCAAGATCGGTATTATTCTAGGTACGGGCCTTGGGCATCTGGCTCAGGAAATCGAGGTGCTTTGCGAAATTCCTTATCATGTGCTCCCCCATTTCCCGATCTCTACGGTTGAAACGCATTCAGGTAAATTAATACTGGGCACTTTGGGCGGAAAATCCGTTATCTGCTTGCAGGGCCGCTTTCATTATTACGAAGGGTATTCGATGCAGGAAGTTACCTTTCCTATTCGGGTATTGCATTCGATGGGCGTGAAGTATCTGTTTGTTTCCAACGCCGCCGGGGGTCTGAATCCGGCATTCAACATCAGCGATTTAATGATCATTGAAGACCACGTTGCGTTATTTCTGCCCGAAAGCCCCTTACGCGGCAAAAACCCTGCTTCATTTGGCCCGCGTTTCCCCGACATGAGCCAACCGTATGATCTTGAGTTAATTAATCAGGGAAAAGCTATTCTAAAAGAGTTGGGAGTAACCCTTCATTCGGGTGTATATACCAGCGTTCAGGGACCACAACTAGAAACCAAAGCCGAATACCGACTCCTTCGTCAGCTCGGCACAGATGCCGTTGGCATGAGTACTGTTCCCGAAGTAATCGTAGCTCATCAGGTGGGCATGAAGGTTTTTGCCTGTTCTGTCATCACGGATTTATGTTTCCCTGAAACGCTGAAAGAAGCCAAATTCGAAGAAATCCTGGCGGCAGCCGCTAAGGCTGAACCTCACTTAACCCAACTCTTTATTCGATTAATCCAACAGATTTCCTGAGGTTTTGTATCTTTCGGTTCCTCTACACGCCTTCGGGTTTCACCGCCCGAAGGCAGACGCTAAACCTCTATGAACCGAAGAACTTTTCTGGGAAGCACTTCCAAGGCTTCCCTGGCCTTTTCCGCCGTCCCTTTATTATCCTCTTTCGTTCGAACGGAAAAATACAAAACCGCCCTCATTGGCTCAGGCTGGTGGGGCATGAATATCCTACGGTGTGCCATACAGGCGGGGCAATCGAAAGTAGTTGCTCTTTGTGACGTGGATACTCGCCAGATCAAGACCGCTCAGCAAGAACTCCGTAAACTCACCAGCGATCAGCCCAAAGTCTATCGGGATTACCGCGAAATGCTGGCCAAAGAAAAACCTGAAATTGTAATTGTAGCCACGCCCGATCACTGGCATCCGCTTTGCTGTATTGCGGCCATCGAGTCGGGAGCTCATGTATATGTAGAAAAACCCGTTAGTCATACCATCTTGGAAGGTCGGGCGATGGTGAATGCCGCTCGTAAGCATAATCGCGTCGTACAGGTAGGCACGCATCGACGCGTTTCCCCCCATAACATTTCAGGAATGGATTTTCTGAAATCGGGCAAAGCCGGAAAAATTGGCATGGTCCGGGCTTTCGTGCATTACGGCGGTGGTCCAGGAGAGAAAACAACCGCTCAGGAGCCACCCAAAGAACTCGATTGGAACGCCTGGTGCGGCCCCGCTCCTCTCGCCGATTACCACCCCAGCATGCATCCGAAAGGCTTTCGTTTATTTCTGGATTATGCCAACGGGCAGCTTGGCGACTGGGGCATTCACTGGCTGGATCAGATTCTGTGGTGGAGTGAAGACCCGCATCCCAAACAGATTTACTCGACGGGCGGCAGAGCCATTCGCCAGGACGACACCGACGCCCCGGATCACCAAATTGCGGCCTGGAAGTTTGACGATTTTACGGTTGAATGGGAACACCGGCTTTTTGCGGGGAATGAAGCCGAAAAAGCCAATGTCGGCTGTTACTTCTACGGTACGGAAGGAACCTTTCACATGGGCTGGACGGATGGCTGGACTTTCTATCCGACTAACAAGAACAAATCCATCATTCATCAGGACCCTAAACTGGATTTACCCGATCAGCAAAACATTGCTGCACTCTGGCGTAATTTCCTCGACTGCATTGAAAGCAGACAAAAGCCCGTTTGTGATATTGAAATTGGTCAGCGGTCCACGAATATGGCTCTTTTAGGAATGCTTTCGTATAAATTAGGCAGAAGCATTAACTGGGACGGTACGAAAGAACAAATCCTGAATGACGAAGAAGCCACCAAACTTCTCCGACGAGATTATAGGGGAGAATGGCAATATCCTGTCTAAAACAAGGCTTTCATTGATGGGAACTTAAGAAATGAACTATTGCTGGCAGAGAAAAAGCTGGAAAAACTGTTTCTCACTCACAATCTGAAGGCCCTGCCGCTGGCAGCGTGGCCCGGCCAGCTTTTTCCGCTGGTAACAATAGCTTATTTGGGGTTTGCTGCCAGCAGAAAAGCTGGCAGCGGTACTCCCTAATACGGTTGATCCAATTGTATTCGCTTGATCACATTGACTCATAAAAACTGTTTCTCACTCGCAATCTGAAAGCCCTGCCGCTGCCAGCTTTTCCGCTGGCAGCAATAGCTTATTTGGGGTTTGCTGCCAGCAAAAGCTGGCCGGGCCACGCTGGCAGCGGTACTCCCTAATACGGCTGATCCAATGTGTTCACTTGTTTCTTCTATTAACAACAACTATCCCCTAAAGCTCCCATTCATCCACCCAGCGTTGATAAGCTCCCTTAAGCTCTCGCAGGGCATGAAAATCCTTTGCTTCTTCCGCCTTCTGAATTCCCTGTTCGTAAATCACTCGGGCTTTGTCCTCTTCCTCCTGTTCTGCCCAGAATTGGGCGGCGTGATAATAGGTGGGTAAGTAGTCTGGGAAATCGCTGATTAGCTTATCAAACCCTTCCCCCGCTTTAGTGGCATCCGTTTTCTGATATTCTAACGTCAGAGCATACCAGTTGAAAGGATCATTGGGTTCTTCCCTACAAAAATCTATTAACAATTCCAGACGGTTCATAACGGGATTTTATGGGCTGATCGCGGAGAAACAGACCCGTATGAGTATTTTTATTTTATTCCATTTGCGAAGATAATCCATAAGCTATTCTCCTTCAAAATGCTGCTTATGTCAGCTTAAAATCATGAGCTGACCCTAATTTTTCTGCCAAAAATGGCATCAGAACAATTGGTATAGTCTTTTCGTTACACTTTTTGTAACTCCTGAAAGGCATTATAAATCGGAATAAGGCAGGTCTGGTTTCCAAAACTCGACGGGTCTTGTTACTTTTGCCTACCTTTCTAAACAGAGGTCGTAACCAGTGGAAAAAATCAAGTTAGAGATTTTAGGTCTTTCCCCGAGTCAATCACAGACCGGGTCATTTGCTCTGATATTGGGTGAAGAGTTTGGTAATCGTCGATTACCCATCATTATTGGCATGTTCGAAGCCCAGGCAATTGCTATCGAAATTGAAAAAATAACCCCGAACCGTCCGATGACGCACGATTTGTTTAAATCGTTTGCTCAGGGTTTTCATTATAAGGTCACTGAAATTGTGATTTCCGATCTGCGGGAAGGGATTTTCTTCGCTCAGATTGTCTGCACGGATGGATTAAAAGAACGCGTGGTTGATGCCCGTCCGTCGGATGCCATCGCCATTGGTCTGCGTTTCAATGTTCCCATTTATACTTTTGAAAACTTACTTTCAGAAGCCGGAATCGTTGCCAATGAAGGAACTTCAAGCGAAAAACCTGAGCCCGCTCCCGTGTCAGCCAGCAAGCCTTTTCCCGATCAGTTGAAAGATAACACAACCGAAGATTTGCATAAAATGCTGGATCAGGCTTTGACGAATGAAGAGTACGAAAAAGCAGCCCAGATTCGCGACGAAATAAGTCGTCGCAATTAGGAGTTACCGTTCGTTAAAAACCCTTAAAAATAGCAAGCGGCTGTTTCTTCCTTCGGGAAACATCTATTTTTGCAAGGATTCGCTCGTATGGCCACAGAAAAACAACGTAAAAAGTATTTACCTAATCTGACTATTACTGTTAGCTTAACCATCGCCCTATTTATCATTGGCTTGTGTGGTTTATTAACAGTGATGGGCCGGAAATTATCGGAGGTAGTAAAGCAAAATATTGAGGTTCAGGTGTACCTCAACAAAGACCTTACTGCCGAGCAATCCGAGGGAGTTCGTAACCAGATTCTGGCTAAACCATACGTTGCCCGGAAAGAGGGCAAGCCTCAGGTAACCTTTGTTTCCAAGGAAGAGGCTGCGGAAAAGTTTATTAAAGATACGGGCGAAAATTTCAAAGAGTTTCTGGGCGAAAATCCGCTTCGGGATGGCGTCTTTATTAAAATTCAGGAAGATTATTTTTCAGAAAACGGTCTGAAACAAATCAAGCAGGATTTACAACGCATTCCGGGGGTTTTTGAAGCTAGCTACGTAGAGAATTTTGTAGATGAGGTGAACAAAAACATCACTAAAATCTATATTGTGCTTTCGTCCTTCGTAGTTTTATTACTGATTATCATTGTTGTTCTGGTTAATAATACGATTAAACTCGCTCTTTATTCACAGCGGTTTACTATTCGTAGTATGCAGTTGGTTGGAGCCACCAATGGATTTATCCGCAAACCCTTTTTATACCGCGGATTGATTCAGGGCATTGTTAGTGCAATACTCGCCTGCGGGTTATTAGTAGCTATTATCAATCTGGGTTTCAAGTACGTTCCCGAAATTAATGTCCTGCTAGGCGATTGGGAGAAGTTAGGAATCCTGGCCGCTGTCCTGTTGATCATTGGCATGTTTATTGGATTTGTAAGCACGCTTCAGTCCGTAGAACGCTATCTACGCTCATCTGTCGATAAGCTTTACTAGCCTCTTGTTATTAAAGATTTTATACCCGGTTAACGCTCATACATTTAACTATTATGGCAACAGAATTTAAAACCTCAGGCATTTCCAGCCCCTTTGCAACTGGCAATGACGCCTCAGCTCAGGCGAAAGCCATGCCTTTTCAACGTAGCAACTATTTGTGGATGATCATCGGCGTGGTTACCATCCTGGCAGGCTTTTTCATCATGAGTATGGACAGAGAGGAATTTGGCTTCGGTTTCTTGGGCCTTACCCTCGGTCCTATCGTTGTGGTTGCTGGTTATATCATTGAATTCTACGCCATTTTACAAAAGCCTAAGGCTTAGTTCATACAGGTCTTGTTTGAAGGGTACTGGGAGCATCTCTGCTTCCAGTACTT
The DNA here is from genome assembly GCF_030818595.1 of Siphonobacter sp. SORGH_AS_1065. NCBI lineage: Bacteria > Pseudomonadati > Bacteroidota > Cytophagia > Cytophagales > Cytophagaceae > Siphonobacter > Siphonobacter sp. SORGH_AS_1065. The sequence continues at coordinate 3,684,198 of NZ_JAUTAM010000004.1, read as the reverse complement.
TCTTTGTTTTATTCCGCCAAATCTACTTCCTATTTAATCAACCTTTTTCATGTCAATTCTACACGCTATTATCTTAGCAATTATTGAAGGCCTTACGGAGTATTTACCCATTTCATCCACCGGCCACATGATTCTTTACTCTTCGTTCGCCGGCATTGCTTCCGATCCTTTCGTCAAACTTTTTACGGTTGCCATTCAGTTCGGGGCGATTCTATCGGTAGTTGTTTTATACTTCAAGCGTTTTTTCCGGTCATTTAATTTTTACATCAAGTTATTCGTCGCTTTTATACCCGCCGCCGTTTTTGGTTTGTTATTCAGCGATATCATCGATAGCCTGCTGGAAAGTGCCATGGGCGTCGCTGTTTCCTTACTGATCGGAGGAATCATTTTACTCTTTGTAGACAAATGGTTTACCAACCCGGTCATTACTGAAGAGAAGGACATTAACTTATGGAATGCCTTCAAAATCGGGATGTTCCAGTGTATCGCCATGATTCCGGGCGTTTCCCGTTCCGGTGCGTCTATCGTTGGCGGGATGAGTCAGGGGATCAGCCGTAAAGCAGCAGCGGAATTTTCCTTTTTTCTGGCCGTTCCAACGATGTTTGCGGCCACGGGCAAGAAAATGCTGGATTATTTCATGGACGGAAACACGCTAACGGGCGATCAGATTCAACTGTTTGTCATTGGCAACGTCGTAGCCTTTATCGTAGCCATGATTGCCATTCGTTTCTTTATTAGTTTCCTGACGAAATACGGCTTTAAAGTGTTCGGCTGGTATCGAATTGTGATGGGCATTATCATCATCGCCCTCTTGATGAGTGGCGTTAATATGGAAGTAGTTTAACCCTTGAGTATGGAGCGTGAGGAACAGAAAGTCCAGGCAGCAGATCCCGGAGAAGTCATTATGATAGATAAGCCCCTGGGCTGGACTTCTTTTGCAGTAGTTAAAAAGCTGAAGTGGGCGGCGAAATATAAGAAGATTGGTCATGCAGGTACCCTGGACCCTCTGGCAACGGGGCTGCTGATTTGCTGTACGGGCAAAATGACCAAGCAAATTGAAACCTATCAGGCGGCAGAAAAGGAATACACCGGAACGCTGGTGTTAGGAAAAACCACTCCTTCTGTCGATCTGGAAACGCCTTTTGATGGCGAATATCCGGTGGATCATATTACTCCTGAAGTGATTGAAAAGGCTTTGGCAGAGTTAACCGGAACGATTTTACAAACCCCTCCTATTTTTTCAGCCGTGAAAGTAGAAGGCGTTCGGGCTTATGAACTGGCCCGCAGTGGTCAGGAAGCAGAAATTAAGCCTAAACAAATTACTATTACCGCTTTTGAACTCGATCAAAGCCGTTTTCCTGAACTGGATTTCCGGATTGTCTGTTCCAAAGGCACTTATATCCGTAGTTTAGTTCGCGATTTCGGGTTGCTCTGCCAGTCAGGAGCTTATATGAAAAGCCTTCGTCGGACGCGTATTGGTGAATTCCACATTGATGACGCGATTTCTCTGGAAGATTTCGTAGAAACACACCGCCCCGGCAGTGTGCTTTACGAACCCCGAATCAGACCCCTTTAAATTTATGCAAGTATACCATGGTATAGAGGAATTCAGGAGACTTCCTAACGCAGTTGTCACCAGTGGAACTTTCGACGGTGTACACTTAGGCCATCAGAAAATCTTAAATCGATTAATCGAATCAGCCAGGCAGTCCAATGGTGAGTCGGTGGTGATTACCTTCTGGCCTCATCCGCGTATTGTAGTTTCCGCGGATAGTGCGGACCTGAAATTACTTAATACGCTCGATGAAAAAATAGAGTATCTCCAGGCTTCTGGTATTGATCACTTGCTGGTTATTCCTTTCAATCGTGATTTTTCTTTATTAACCTCTGACGAGTTTATCCGAAAGATCCTGATTGATACCATTGGTACCAAGCGTCTGGTAATTGGTTACGATCATCGTTTTGGACGAAACCGGGAAGGTGGGTTCGATTACCTTCAGGCCCATTCGCACGAATATGGTTTTGAAGTGGAAGAAATCCCCCGGCAGGATGTTGAACATCTGGCCGTAAGTTCAACCCGAATCCGGCAATCCTTACTGACCGGAGATGTGACAACAGCGGCGGCCTTTCTAGGTCGATCTTATACGCTGAGTGGAACAGTCGTTAAAGGTCGGCAACTGGGTCGGCAACTGGGTTACCCTACTGCCAATCTGGAATTACCCGAATCCTATAAGCTTGTTCCTGCCGATGGAGTGTATGCCGTTCGGGTGAAATGGAAGAGCAACTGGTATGGGGGAATGTTGAGTATCGGAACCAACCCTACTGTTGACGGTACGATCCGTACCATTGAAGTCAATATTTTCGATTTCGATAAGGAAATCTACGGAGAAAAACTCACGCTGGAATTTGTCATCTGGCTTCGCGGGCAAATTAAATACAACGGCCTTGAACCCTTAATAGCCCAGATTGGGCAGGATAAAATTGATTCATTAAAGTTCTTATAAATCAACAAAGGATGGGTAATGCTCATCCTTTGTTCGTAACTATAGTAACATAAACGTATAAAATAATAGAGTTTTTAACTCACGAAGAGTCAATTTAGCATTCTAGATATTCTCTTATATTTGGCTGGACTTTTTATTACACCACCTTCCATGCCAATCATTTATACTTTTTACGGAAAAATTATTATTATACTACTTCTTGTAGCTTTTACCTCTTATGTCTGGGTTAAGTATAGGTCGGAAACTTCCTTAAAAAGAAAAGGATTTATCTATATTTTTCTTGCCATTACTTTAGCATTACGGCTTTTAAATATTCAGAATACTGAGGGAGATGTGGATACAAGTACCTGGCTTTCGAGTGCTATTTCCATCAATTATTATCCAGATAAACTTTGGAAGATTCTGAACTATACGGACTCACGTCCGCTTACTGTTCTACCGATCTTAATTCCCAGTTGGTTAGGCATTAACTTAAGTTACGCTCTGACCAATGTGGTTACTATTCTCTGCTGGTTAGGAATCATTTTCTATTTCTATAAATCCATTGCTCTCTTTATTAATGCTAAACGGGCTCTACTGATTACCTGGACGCTTTGTCTTTTTATTAGTACTACCTGGTCTCTTCAGCATACGGCCTATAACTCAGAACATATCAGCATTTTCTTAATAACACTGGCGACCTACCTGTATGTTAGGTATGAAAAAACGAAACAGACCTCTGGTTTTCAGATCTTTACTTTAGGAACTATTCTGGGAAGCTTGATCTATGCGAAGTTTCAAAACGCTCCAATGGGTTTGGTCATTGCTGCTTTCGCGATGCTATTAACCCTTCGTTTAAAAAACTATACATTCTTAGCTTTACTGATTTTAGGAGGAATTCTTCCTACATTATTAATCAATCTGGTCTTTATTTATTATCATAAACTCTCAGACTTCTGGATAAATTATTTCTGGAATTATCTATTGTATTCTTACTCGACTCAATTTCAATCCCTACCAACCATCGAAAGGTTTAACCCAATTCGAATTGGTAAATTCATTCTGAATGTAAAATCCTCTAGAATTTATTTCTTTGCCTTGATACCCTTGACTATTCTAGGAGTTTCATATACTTTATTCCGGAGCAGAATAGCGAGTTCTTTTGAAAAAATTAATGGTTATTTTTCGGTACTTATGGTGGCTACCAGCCTGTATGCCGTTGGTCAGTCAGGTAACTTATTTTCTCATTATATCCTCTATCTATTTATTCCTGTTTTATACTGTATTGCTGCATCTATTCCCTATTCCAATCGAAAAATCAGTTATGTATCCATAATCCTTCTAGTACTAGCTTCATTGATTCAGGCTATCTACAACGTCGTTACTATACAGCCTGAAAGTAGCTCTGATAAAGTTGTTTATGAAACGCAAATTGTCGATCAAATCAGGCAACATTCTACCGATAAAGATAACATCGTGATTTGGGGTTGGGTAGACCGCTGGTACGTGCAGTCTAATCGAGCCTGTGGATATCGGATGCCTCACAGTCACCATTTATTTATGAAGTCGGATCTTTACGCTCACCGTATTGCTAATTTTATTGGCGATATGGAGGAAAATAAGCCGGAGATTTTTATTGATACAATGGACTCCACCTATCCCATGGCTAAAGGATTAGGTAAGGCCCATGAATATTATGCCGAAGTGAAAGCCTATATTGGATCAAAATACCACTTAATTTCAACCATAGATCAGGTTAGAATTTTCAAACGTAATCCATAGAAAAAGGCCTTCAGTAATGCTGAAGGCCTTTTTCATTTAGCTATTTTTCCGTTTAGTCTACCAGCTTTACGTAGCTTCCAAGCCACTTCACTTCAGACTTTAACTGGCGAAAAATTTTCTGCACTTTATCGTCTTTCACGTGTCCTTCAAATTCCATTAAAAACCAGAATCCGAAACGATCGCCCTGACGGCTGGGGTGACTGGCTAATTTAGTCAGGTTAATGTCGTATAACTCAAACTCCCGCAGGCAACGTGAAAGTGTACCGGGCTTATCCGAATCCGGAAACTGGACAATTACCGTCGTTTTGTCGTTACCGGAAGGCACGGTTTCAAACTCTTTCGCCAAAATCAGGAAACGAGTTCGGTTAACGATGGAATCCTGAATGTTATTAAACAAGACAGGAACCCCAAAAATTTTACCCGCAATGGCCGAGCAAATGGCAGCGGCATTAGGATCCTCAGAAGCCAGTTTGGCTGCTTTGGATGTTGATTCTACTGGAATAATTTCTACTGAATAATTTCCAAAGTAATCATCCAGGAAACGCTTACATTGACGGAAACCGATGTCCTTGGAGTAAATGCGTTGAATTTCGCTCAGCTTTTCTGCCTTCGTTACAAAAGCAAAATGAATGGGCGTTACGATTTCCGCTGCAATTCGAATATTCTTCTCGTTGAGGTTATCAACCGTTTCAAATACTAAACCCTCCTGATTATTCTCGATGGGAACGACTCCAAATTTCGCCCTTCCCGTTTCAACCGACTCGAACACTGAACGGATGGTTGGCAAGGCATCATACTCACTCATGGCACCAAAACGCGACTCAGCGGCTTGGTGCGTAAAGCTACCTTCCGGTCCCAGATAGGCTACACGCTCGGGCAACTCGATGTTACGGGCAACGGCAAAAATTTCCTGGAAAATCGCTTCAATAGCATCCTTCTGTAATAAGCCTTCGGATTGGTGGCTTAAACGATCTACAATTGATTTCTCACGTTCAGGGCGATAGATCAGTGCTTGCGAAGAGCGTTTCAGTTCACCTACCTGCTGAACTACATTCATCCGCGAGTTCATCAAAGCAAGCAACTGATTATCAATAGAATCTATCTGATTTCTTAATTCATCTAAAGTCACAACAGGGAGGAGTTTATGTCGATAGGCTGCTGTTCTTACTTCAGGCCTCTTAATTTTCGTGTAAAATTAAGTTGTTTTTGCGTGAGTATCTTTTCTTTTAACAAAGTTCCCCAGGGTCTTTTGTAGTTCTCGGGGTCATACTTCATGGCACGCATGGTGTACTTCAACCGATCCCAGAATTTTTGCTCAAATTCAACAGTGTCGGGTAATAGCCAGTAAAATTCGGCCATCGTCCGTTTGAAACGATCCGTAAACAGATACCCCGTTTCCCTATCCAGATGCTCATACATATTAATGCGATTCAGCAGAAAATGGGCTTGCCAGCGGTGATCGGTGTTGCTCTGACCTCCGGCATGCTTGCGATACACCGACATTACCTCGTCCATATATCCCGCAGGACCACGCTGAGTCATCAGAATATTCAAAGGAATATCACCGCTTTTCGACTGGGGCATCCAGGCTGGTAACTTGGGCAAGAAAGACTTACGCAGTACAATACTGGCCGTGGCCATAAACCAGGTTTCTTTATTACCAATCAGATCATCGACCGTAACGACTTTCTTTTGGGTATGGTCGTTAATCAGATATGAAGGAGCACTGTTATCCTGGTAACGAGCTTCTGCATTATGAAAGCACATGGAGAAATCAGGATGCTGATCCATAAAATCAACCTGCTTTTGCAGTTTCAATGGATCAATCCAAAAATCATCTCCTTCGCACAGAGCCAGATACTCGCCCTGACAGGCATCGTAGGTGTCAATGAAGTTGTAAATAGCTCCCCGATTGACCTGATTCAACAACAGTCGAATCTTATCGGGATACCGTTGCTGGTATTCTCTCAATACTTCCTGAGTATTGTCTTTGGAAGCATCATCGCCTACCACAATTTCAAATTCAAAATTGGTTTGCTGGGCAAGAAAACTCTCCAGAGCCTCGGCGATGAAAGGCCCGTGGTTATAAGTAATGCAATAAACGCTAAGCTTTGGCTTCATAATTTTTAAAGAATAGCATCAGGCGATCTGATACTCATCGCGAAGAAGACTCATTCCCATAACATCGACAAAGTGTCCGTTTTTGAAAAGAGACTTGCGATAAATGCCCTCCCGTTGAAAACCGATGGATTCGTACAGGCGAATGGCCCGTTCGTTATCGGGTAACACAGTCAGGTAAATGCGGTGAAGGTTTAAGTCAAGAAAGCCGTGTTTCAGAATAGCCTGCGTAGCCTGACGGCCCAGCCCTTTCGACTGGTGATTCTTTTCACCAATCATAATGCTGTATTCCGCCTGCTGATTCATCCGATCAATCTGGGTAAGCTGAACCGTGCCCACTAATGTGCCTTCATCCAGAATGGCTAGCCGCACGGCTTCGTTTCGGTGTTGCTGATAATAAGCAAACCAGTTCCGGTCGGCTTCGAGGCCAATGTACCGAAACTGGTTTGTTAAGTACTGCATCACTTCCGGGTCGTTCCGCCATTGATTAATAACGGGAACGTCTTCAGTTATGATTTCTCTTACTTGAATCATGCTTTGTTTTCTGCAACAACGTATACACTACTGCACAAATCGGGATATACCTGACCTAACTGATAGCATCCTTCCATGTACTTATCGTCGATGATACCCGCCTCCAGAGCTTTGTCTAACTGAAAGTTAGCCAGGCCTTTGAAGAAAATACCCCCACGGTGTACTACGCTTAATCCCGCTTCCAGCACATCTTTTTCCAGCGTATCTAACGAGTATGTAATGCGGTGACCGTGTTTGATGTCAGCAGGAGTCAGAGCTGCATTGTGCGTCAGGAAGCCCATTTTAACGGCAATCTGACGTGAACCAGCATTAGCATTAGGTACAATCAGGTATAACCGTCCCGTTGGTGTCAGGAAGTTTTTAACCCTTGACATGATTTCAACGGGGTTAATGAGGTGTTCCAGTACGTGCATGATAAAGATGGCATCGTACTTTTCATCAGACTCAAACGTTTCGAACAGCCCGTTAATAAATTTCACTTTATCGCCTACCCGACCCCGAGTAATATTCAGGAATTCTTCTGCTGCGTCAACAACCGTCAGGTCTTCGAAACGCTTGGAAAGAATGGTCGTAAACTCCCCATACATGCAACCCATTTCCAGTGCTTTTCCTTCACGCATGAACGGCTCAAGCGTCCGCATCATATAATGACGCATCCGACGGTCAAATTCATAATCGTCGTAATCGGCAGTGATTTTATTAAGGTTGTCATATTCAGCCTGAAGCGTCTGATCCATAATCTTGGTTGAATTTGTTTAAATGATAAACCCCTCCCGGCTTTCAAACCGGGAAGGGGAGAGTATATAATTTCAGAATAAATTATTCATCAATAAGCTCTTATCTATCGCTTGACAAGAGGTTTTTACGGAGTTAGCACTGGTTCCCGTCTGCAAGTTAACGATATTAACCCTGACCTGGAATATACAAACGTTTTTCTGGTACCTGATACCATTCGTCCAGGTTAGCTGGTACGCGGGAATTATATCCCAAAAGCTGTTTGGCTAAAGGAGGGAAATTTGCTACCCGATCATAACCAAAGTAACGAGAATAATCGAACTGAGGCTTGAAGAAAGGCTTCGTAAACATCGGTGTTAACCCACGACGAATCTGGTCTGTCTGGTTCGTACCAGCAGCGTGCCATACGTTAGAGTTAAATAGAACGATACTCCCTTTTTTCGCAACGGCCTGCTCGGCAACAGCGAAGAACTCTTCATCCGTTGGTTTCTCAGCGTATTTATGAGAACCGCTCATGAACCACGTCGCACCATTTTCGGGCGTAAAATCATCCAGCATCACCAGCATATTCATCATCAGGGGTAGGTCTCCACTCCAGGTACGAATATCTCGGTGTACGTTACCTACGTATGAAGACGTTTCTGCCTTGAAGTTCATTACTCCCCCGAAGGAATTAAGAATATATGGACCGTTATCAAAATAGGCAGTCAGGTATTCATGCAAAGGCATTTCTTCCACAAACTTCATGAAAGGGCCTTCAAAAACCACCAGGTGGTGTGAAGTTCCTGCCGTACGATTCACTACCCCATTTTTAATCTGAATCTGACGACACTCTTCAGTGGCTATATCCTGAGCTTTGATCAGCTCTTCACGGAAGCTATCTTCCAGTACTTCATGAAAAATTACCCAACCTTTGGTATCCATCTCTGACTTGAAAGTTTCGAGATCCATTAATTGGGGGCTGGTTACTACATTGTCCATAACAGATTGGATTTGGTTTTCGCAAAGATAGAGTGGAACACTTTTCAGAGGGGTACCGAAAAGTCACCCTATCCATAAATAATTATCACTTTTTAGAATGAACTTTTAAGCAGAATAAAATAAAAATTCGCTTAAATTGAATTTTTCTAATAAACCAGTTCTATGCTCGTAACTATCTTCTTGCTATTTCGTGGTTTCAGATCGCTAAACGTTATCAACGATCTTCCATAAAACCTGTTACTTGGAAGAATGTTTGAAGTTATAGAAAAAACGCCTGATTCATAAAATCTGAATCAGGCGTTTTCTACTAAAGGCTTATGCTTGGCTAAGCGACTTCCAGCGTTTCTTCTATCTCGTCTTTTTCAATAACTAAGTTATCAATAATAAATCGCTGACGATCGGGCGTGTTTTTGCCCATATAATAACTCAGCAGTTTCGGAATGGTCGATTCTTTCTGTAAGATCACCGGTTCCAGACGCATATCTTCACCAATAAACTTACCGAACTCGTCGGGAGAAATCTCTCCCAACCCTTTAAACCGGGTTACTTCCACTTTCTTACCTCCTGAACTCAGCTTCGCTACCGCTTTCTGTTTTTCTTCTTCGGAATAACAATAGGTAGTATCCTCATGCTTCTTCGGATTCCGAACGCGGAACAAAGGCGTTTCGAGAATATACAAGTGCCCATTCCGAACAATATCCGGGAAGAATTGCAGGAAGAACGTCATCAGCAGTAAACGAATGTGCATGCCATCGACGTCAGCATCGGTCGCAATAACAATCCGGTTAAACCGCAACGTTTCCAGTCCAGCTTCAATGTCCAGAGCATGCTGAAGAAGGTTAAATTCTTCGTTCTCATACACGATCTTTTTCGTTAACCCAAAGCAGTTCAACGGCTTTCCCCGAAGACTGAACACGGCCTGCGTTTGTACGTTTCTGGATTTGGTAATGGATCCCGAAGCCGAATCCCCCTCGGTTATAAACAGGGTCGTTTCCAGCCGATCTTCCGCTTTGGCATCCGGCAGGTGAATACGGCAATCACGTAACTTCTTGTTATGCACGCTCGCTTTACGAGCCCGGTCGTTAGCTAGTTTTTTAATCCCAGCAATTTCCTTTCGCTCCCGCTCCGACTGCTCAATCCGCTTTTTCATGGCTTCTGCCACGGCTGGATTTTTGTGAAGGAAGTTATCAAGCTCCGTTTTCAGGAAATCAACCACGTGCCCACGAACGGTCGGCGAACTAGGGTCAGGCGACATATTGGTTGACCCTAGCTTCGTTTTCGTCTGCGATTCGAAAACGGGCTCCTGTACCCGAACGGACACGGCAGCCGAGATACTCGCCCGGATGTCTTCGGGAGCGTAATCTTTCTTGAAGAATTCACGGGCCGTTTTTACTACCGCTTCTTTGAAAGCCGCCAGGTGCGTTCCGCCCATCGTTGTGTTCTGACCATTGACGAACGAGTAATATTCTTCCCCGTATTGATTCCCATGAGTCATGGCAATTTCAATATCCGGGCCTTTCAGGTGAATAATCGGATACCGAATACTTTCCTGATCGGTTTTACGCTCCAGCAAGTCCAGCAAGCCCCGTTGAGCTACGTATTTTTGTCCATTAAAGACAATGGTCAGGCCTGCATTCAGATAAGCATAGTTCCAAATCTGATTTTCAAGGTATTGAGGAATGAAGTGGTAATTCTTGAAAACCGAATTATCCGGTTCAAAAATCACGTGCGTTCCGTTGCGTTCCTTGGTCTCAATCGTGCCTTTCGACTGTTTCGTCAGCTCGCCTTTTGAAAATTCGGCCCACTTGGCCTGACCATCCCGAATCGCCTGAACTTTAAAATAACTGGAAAGTGCGTTGACCGCTTTAGTACCAACGCCGTTTAACCCTACCGATTTCTGGAAGGCTCCAGAATCGTATTTCCCCCCCGTATTAATCTTTGAAACTACATCAATCACTTTCCCCAGGGGGATTCCACGACCATAATCACGTACTTCAACCCGATGTTCTGTAATCTTGACTTCGACGGTTTTGCCAAAGCCCATTACGTGTTCATCGATACAGTTGTCAATTACTTCTTTTACAAGCACATAAATCCCGTCATCAGCTGAAGATCCGTCTCCAAGCTTACCAATATACATACCGGGTCTGAGACGAATGTGCTCCTTCCAGTCGAGCGAGCGGATACTATCTTCGGTGTAATCCGTTAATTTTTGTTCTGCCATTAGTCAATTATTCGTCCAACCTTTCGTTCTTCAAAAATAAGATTTGTTCAATTTCTATCATAGCGGAAAAGCTATTTTAGGGAAATGTTAATTATACCAGTGGTATCAGAAAATACGAATTTAGTGTTTTACTTTGTGCATTAAAGTAGATTTCTTTCGTTATCATAATTAAAACTATTTAGTTCGTCAGTGAGTTTCATATACCGACCCATCCGGGAAAAAATCAATTATCACCAAAAAAGAATCGAAATGTTGCCTTTCTTTCGGCCTTGTGTTTTGAAAATCTTAAAGTCTTCCCTACCCTTCTCCACCGTTAAAACCGCTTTTCTAGTTGTACTAACGCTTTCGAGTACGTCTGTACAGGCCCAGGTACCTTTTCCGACAAACACGATTCCGCAGGGTTTTCCGACCTCAACGGTTCCGATGAATCCATCGGTTCCATCGGCAACTCCTTCCATGCAGAGCGATAACATTCAGCCCAGACAATACACACTGGATCAACGCACAAAAGCTCGTGAAGATTCCGTACGTATGCTGCGGGCTAATACACAGGAACCCGGCACAGCAGAACAGAAAATCAAGATTTTTGGTGCCGATATTTTCTCTAACAAGAGCCTTGATATTGCTCCGATTACCAACATCCCTACGCCCAAAGGTTACATCTTAGGTCCTGGAGATGAAGTGGTCATCAATATTTATGGTGACCAATACAAAGACTTTGATTTTAAGAAGACAGTTACTCCTGAAGGCGTACTGCAACTCGAACAGGTAGGTCCTGTATTCGTGAGTGGTTTATCCATTGAAGCAGCGACATCTCGTTTGCGGGCTAAACTTTCCAGAATCTATCCTATCGGACGGGGAATGGAAATGAATGTTCGCATTGGTAATATCCGTAGCATCCGCGTTAACTTCATTGGTGAGGTTGTTAATCCGGGCACGTACAATTTACCATCACTGGCTACGGTAATGAACGCCTTGTATTTTTCAGGCGGTCCCACAGCATCTGGCTCTTTCCGTAACATCAATCTGATCCGCCGTAACAAATTTGGTCAGGATACGATCATTCGCACGATTGACCTTTACAAGTACCTGACCAAAGGCTTACGCATGAGCGACATCAGCCTGAAAGATGATGACGTTATCCAGATTCCTCCCTACAAAACCCGGATTGAGTTAACTTCTGGAACGAAGAAGACGGGATACTTTGAATTACTTCCCGGCGAAAAATTAGGTAACCTGATTGAGTATGCGGGTGGATTTATTGAGGATGCCTATAAGAATACTATCGTTATCCAACGTATTACCAGCAATGGCCGTAAATTCCTTGACGTCAAAGAAGATGAAGTATTCAACTTTGAAATTAAGAACGGTGACCGTGTTGGTATCGGCAAAGTGCCTGAACGTGAAGAGAATATGGTTACCATTTCAGGTGCCGTTTATTTGCCCGGCTCTTATCCGCTGGATCGTAACCCAACGGTAAAAGATCTGGTCAACCGGGCAGAAGGGACCAAACGGGATGCCTTTTTAGGCCGGGCAGGTCTATACCGTCAGAAAGATGATTTAACGGAAGAACTGATTACGGTAAACCTTTCCCGGATCTTGGCGGGCAAAGACACTAACGTCACTCTGAAAGCACTGGATCGTTTGGAAGTAGAAAGTGTAACGCAGCTTCGGGAAGGAATGCAGGTACGGATTCTGGGCGAAGTGAACCTGGCTAAAGGCGATTCAACTCGTGGCTATTTCCCCTGGTATGAAGGAATGACCGTAGAAGATTTAATTATTCAGGCCGGTAACCTTCGGGCGGCGGCTTCTCCCAACCATATTGAAGTTATTCGCCCTAAACGTCTGGACTCTGACGATCCAAAGCTGATTACCTCTGCTCTCTCAGAAAGCTTTACTCTGGCTATCAGCAAGGATTTACGTCTGACTGAACAAGCTTCGAAGTTTCAGTTAAAGCCTTTTGACGTAGTATACGTTCGTTCCTCTCCTAACTTCGAGAATAATCAGGAAGCTCGCGTAGAAGGGCAAGTCCTGACGCCTGGCGATTATGGCCTAATTGATCGCGATGAACGTATTTCTGATCTGATCAAACGCTCAGGAGGGTTAACTGCTTATGCTTACGTAGAAGGAGCTTCGCTGATTCGTAAAACCAAGCTGACCAAAATTGAAATTGAGCAACAGCAAAAAACGATTGGTCAAATTGGTAATGATAACAAACGGACGGCTGTAAATGCTGATTACGTAGCTGAAAACAAAGAGGAAGCTATTGGTATCGATTTGAAAAAAATCCTGGAAAAACCGCATTCGGATATGGATTTAATTCTTCAGGATGGGGATGTTCTTAACATTCCGAAGTATAACCCAACTGTTAAAATCGAAGGTGAAGTTCAGCTTCCTACTACCAGCCGTTTCACTCGTGGGGTGGGCGTTGGCGAGTACATTTCAAGAGCGGGTGGATTTACTTCGAAAAGCGTGAAAAAACGTACGTATGTGATCTATGCGAACGGCTTTGCTAAAAAAACGAAACATTTCCTGTTCTTTAATTCTTATCCTGAAGTGAAACCTGGAGCTCGTGTTATTGTCCCACAAAGAACGCAGGCTGATATTACTTCCCAACAGGTGATTGGTGCAATTGCACAAATTGGTGGTGCACTTAGCGGCATCGTAGGTATTGTAGCCTTACTAAGAACATTCAGATAAGAGACCTTCATTCAGAGATAATAATGATCACAGATTCAACAAAACCAGTATTAACTCCCAATGGAGATGTAGCCGTTATAGAGCCTGCTCCTCCATTTGACCCCCGAAAACTGGTTCGGAATGCAAAAGCGATTTTCCTAACAATTTTAAAGTATTGGTGGTTATTAGGGGTGTGTATCATTCTTGGAGGCGTAGGCGGCTGGATTTATGATCAGGTTAACGAAGTTCCCGATCAGTATGAGGCTTCTATCGTCTTTAACCTTGAAACCGGCTCGGGAGGATCAGAACTTTCAAGTTTTGCCAGTGCTTTGGGGATGAGTAGTGGTGGCTCGAATGGTAATATTTTCGCGGGTGCCAACTTCACCGAGTTATTCCGTTCGAAAAAAATCGGTAACCGGGTAATGACTACTCCGGTCACCATCGCTGGTAAAAGAGATTTGCTCGTGAACTTTTATAAGAACCGTTCGGGTGCTTTACGTAGAACCAAGAACGCTGAATATTTACGGAATGAATTCACCTTTCCAGATACGTCCTTGAAATATTACACGACTACGCAAATGTCTTATCTGGACATGTTTCGTGAGTATGCTTCTCAGGATCTGGAAATTGGTAACCTCGATCGAAAGTCAAGTTTCATGGAATTGACGGTGAAAACTGACTCGGATACACTATCGAAAATCATGGTTGAAACCTGGCTCAAAACGATGACCAGTTTCTACACTGAGACCCGTAGTCAGAAAACATTGGAGCTACTCCAGTTGCACACAAGTCGCCGGGATTCTGTATTAAGCATTCTATCTGGGGAGGAAAGAAAGTTAGCAAGAGCTCAGGATTACAGTCAGTACATGGTCATGCCGTCGGGTCGGGTTAATGAACAGCGGATGTCTCAAAATACGACCTATTTGCAAGGACTATACATGGACGCGTTGCGTAACATTGATGCCTTGCGTACGTCCCTGATTCGTGAAAGTCCTCTGGTAACCATCATTGATGAGCCTACGTATCCCCTACCCGTAACGCCTTATCCAAGAGGGAAAGCTATAAAAATCGGGATTGCTTTAGGAATTGTATTATCCTTTGTGATGATGTTCCTCATTACGACCTATCAAAATATGATGAAAAAATTACAAGAGTAATGACCCAGGAAACGATTATTGAACACGGTAGGTCGCAGAAGAATTACTGGGCTGAGTTTTGGAAGTCAACGGAATTATTCTGGATACTGGCGAAACGTGATATTACGGTTCGATACAAACAGACCGCTCTCGGCGTTGTTTGGAGCGTAGTCCGCCCGGTTCTGACCTCAGCCATTTTATTTTTTGCTTTTGGTAAAGTAGCAGGTCTTCCCTTTGAAGAAGGCGTTCCTCCGAAACTGGCCACCTTTGCAGGGGTACTAATCTGGCAATTTTTCGCCAATTCTCTTTCTCAGGTAAGTCATAGTATTGTTGGAAATTCTAACCTGGTTTCGAAGGTATACTTTCCGAGACTGATCCTGCCAACTAGTTCAGTAATGGTAGGTTTTGTTGACTTTTTAGTGGGTTTTGTTTTAATAATTCCCATGTACCTGTATTACTTTTTCAAACAGGGCTTTTTACCATCCTGGCAATTACTTTTTATACCAATCTTTCTAGCGATGGCTTATCTGGCCGCTTTTGGATTTGGTTTATTATTGTCAGTAATGAACGTAAGATACCGGGATTTTGCACAGCTTACTCCATTCATTATTCAGTTTGGGTTTTATGCGTGTCCCGTTGCCTACTCTCCAGTAAACATTGAAAACGAATCCTGGTATCCCATCTATAACCTCAACCCGATTGTAGGCATTATCGATGGTTTCCGCTGGACTTTGATGGGGGGCCATGCTCCCTTCCGCTGGGAAAGTTTTATTCCCAGTGTCATCATTATCCTGATTGTCGTTTTCTCATCCGTTGCTTTTTTCCGTAAACGAGAAAATAGTTTTGTTGATTATATCTAATCTGCAAGCTTTTCTACCCATACTAAAATTAGGTTGGATGGATTTGAATAAGTTCTTTAACCTTTAATGTTATGAATGCCATCCAGATTGAAAATATCAGTAAGCGATACTACATTGATCATCAGCGAAAGAATGGCGGTCCATCGGGCCTCAAAGAATCGTTAGTCAATGGAGTTAAATCGATCTTTGGCTCTAAGTCGAGTGAAAATACCGTTTCCGAAAAAGAAGAGTTCTGGGCTTTGAAAGACGTCAGTTTCGACGTAGCTCAGGGAGATCGAATTGGTATTGTTGGCCATAACGGGGCGGGTAAATCTACGATGCTTAAAGTACTAAGCCGTATTACCGAACCCACTACGGGCCGGGTAACCGTTCGGGGTCGAATTGCCAGTTTGCTTGAAGTAGGCACTGGCTTCCATCAGGAGTTGACTGGCCGTGAAAATATCTTTCTAAACGGTGCCATTCTCGGCATGAAGCAAGCCGAAATCAAGCAGCATTTTGATGAGATCGTTGCTTTCGCAGGCATCGAGAAGTTCTTGGATACCCCTGTGAAACGCTATTCCTCGGGTATGTTTGTTCGCCTGGGTTTTGCTATTGCAGCTCACCTCGAACCAGAAATTTTGATCATTGACGAAGTATTAGCAGTAGGTGACGCCGAATTTCAACGGAAATGTCTGGGTAAAATGAAAGATGTTTCTGACAGTGGTCGAACTATTCTTTTCGTAAGCCATAACCTGACAGCCGTGCAGAGTCTGTGTAACCGAGCGGTTTTCATGAATCGGGGTCAGATGGTAGCCGTAGGTGAAACCGGTCAGATTATTACGGATTATATGTCCAAAATTAATCAGACTAGTCTCATTCGGGAATGGCTTACGCCTGAACAGGCTCCGGGTAACGATCAGGTTCGGATTCGTAAAATCGAGCTCATTCCTCAGTTCGAGGTAGGCCAGACCCGGATCGACGTTCGTACGCCCATTAAGCTTCGGTTCGAGTTCTGGAATTTTGTTAAAAATGCAAAGCTTAATCTAAGCATGCACTTTAACTCCATGACGGGTGAAACGATCTTTAATTTGGCTTCTCCTCAAATAGAAGCCAATCCCGGCTTGATTACGGGAGAAGTTAATCTTCCCGGAAACTTCCTGAATGACGGAACGTATACCATAACCATGATGATCGTGAAAGATGCCTCGACGGTTCTTTACCACCTTCAGGAATCGGTTATGTTTGAAATTGATGATTATCGTGGCGGTGTGGAATGGTACGGCAAATGGCCGGGCTCCGTTCGTCCTTATTTCCCTTTTAGTATCGAGCAGTCTGAGGAGGTTAATGTATGAGTGAAAAAATATTTGTAACAAAATCTTACCTTCCTCCTAAAGAAGAGTATACGGCTTATTTGACTGGTATCTGGGAACGTTCGCATCTTACCAATCAGGGTCCTTTAGTTTTAGAATTAGAGCAGAAACTCCGCGATTATCTGGATGTTGAACACCTGCACTTTGCTTCGAACGGAACCATCGTACTACAGATGGCTCTGAAAGCTTTAAAAATTACGGGAGAAGTCATCACGACTCCTTTTTCATATTGTGCAACGTCCCACGTTATTGCCTGGGAAAACGCCACCCCTATTTTCGCGGATATTCGTGAGGAAGATCTTTGCATCGACCCCGATTGCATCGAAGCCCTGATTACCCCAAAAACACAGGCTATTCTGGCCACGCACGTGTACGGAATTCCCTGTCAACTGGAACGTATTGAGGCCCTTGCTAAGAAACATAACCTTTATGTAATTTACGATGCCGCTCATACGTTTGGCGTAAAAGTTGACGGAAAATCGTTGCTAAGTTTCGGCGATGTTTCCACTTGTAGTTTCCACGCAACGAAAGTTTTCCATACCGTCGAAGGCGGCATGATTACTACACCTCATCAGGAACTATCGGAGCAGCTAAAACTATACCGAAGCTTCGGACACATAGGTGATGAGTATTTTGATATTGGCATCAATGCCAAGAATTCAGAATTTCACGCCGCCATGGGTCTTTGTAACTTGCCTCATGTTCAGGAAATCATTGCCGGTCGCCACCGGGTTACTGAGTCTTATGATCATCAGTTGAACTGGAGCAAACTTCGCAAACCCGTTATTCCGAAAAATGTCGAATGGAATCATGCGTATTACCCCATCTTCTTCAAAACAGAAGCTGATTTGTTACGCACCCGGCAAGCCCTGGAAGCTCAGCAGATTTTCACCCGTCGTTATTTTTATCCTTCACTGAATACATTGACGTTCCTGCATGCTCAGCAATCCTGCCCGGTTTCGGAAGCAATGGCTCTGCGTGCTCTTTGCTTGCCTTTGTATCCTGATTTATCGGATACAGATGTTCAGCGAATAATTTCTATTGTCAACGAAAACTTATAAGTAACCGTCATGTGGGATTGGTTTTACCGCTTACTCTTCCTGATGTTTGTGGGCTTCTGCTTTCGCGTCGCAGCACAGGTATCCCGAAAGTCCTTAGTAGACGTCCTGATTACGGCTTTCACCGTTTTTGCTGGTAGCATTATCGTCTCCGGCTTTTTGTTATCCTTTTTACACAAAACTGACGACGTTCGGTTTTGGGCAGGTCTGGTATTTGTACCTCCCTTTCTTTTCTATCTGCTCTTTACCAGAATATTTATCAAAGAATACGAGGACTTTTCCGTTATTAGTCTGATTGGCAGCTCTCTACAGAATCTCTGGATTTGGTATAAAGACCTGAGTATATACCTAAAACTCGTATTCGGTCTCTTAAGCTTTTCTCTGCTTTTTGTCTCCATTGTTAACTTAGCTCTGGTCTTATTTACCGTTCCAAATGAATGGGATAGTATGACCGGGCACCTCGTTCGGGTAATGTACTTTATCCATCGTGGTACGATGGCTCCCTTTTATGGCACTAACTGGAACATTGATACGTACCCCCGAAGTGTTTGCAACATCCAGATTTACAGCTACCTAATCACTGGAAAAGTTGAGAATGCCTTTAAACTCATTAATTATCTAAGTTACTGGGTTGCCGTGTTAGGTGCATATGGCATTGCCAAGTCGATTAGCCGAAATCTTACTGCTGGTTTGTTCTGTGGTCTGGTTATGGGTTTGTTACCCAATGTATTACTACAGTCTACCACCACCGATACGGATATCGTTCTGATGGGGTATGTCAATTGTCTAGTGTATTTTCTGTTTTCATATCACGAAACTAAACGTCGTCGGTATCTATACCTGGCAGGACTCACGTTTGGCATAGCTCTGGGACATAAAATTACGCTAGTACTGCAATTCCCTTCACTATTTATGGTTGCGGTGTATGTATTCGTTGCTGGCGTTCCTAATGTAAAAGCTTCCCTTTTCAAGCTCAAGCATTTGGTTACTTCGGCTCTCGTGGGCATACTTCTATTCACCTTACCGACTGGTTATTTATCTAATCTGAAGAGATACAACCACCCGATTGGTCCCCCAACGGCTACCCGTCATCAGTCAGTGGAACGAGCAGGTGGAATTTTCAGTGCCAACCTTTATGAGCAAGGCACTCGAAATTTGTTACGCTACAGTTTTGATTTCATGAATCTGGACGGTCTAACTAACATTCCAGCTATTGAAAAAGGACCCAATCGTTGGTTTAAAGCCCCGTTTATCTGGCTGGAAGAAAAAGCTCACGCCCGACTGGTGGAAGAGACGGACTTTACAATCCGTCCTTTTGAATACAATCGTCCTTATATTTTCACAAATGGTCTACCTTACTGGGGAGCCTTGGGTTTTCTGTTAATTTGGCCGCTGGTGTTTCTGGTGCTTTTTGGAGTCATTCGTTCTAAACCACATTGGTTTCTGGCAATCGCTACGCTTTTACACGCGGCAGCCCTCTCCTATTCGGCCCCTTATGATCCCTTCAAAGGACGCTATTTCATCAGTACGGCCATTTATGCCGTTCCCTTTTTGACCTTACTTTTTACGAAACGTCAAAGCCTTCTGGCTACCAAAAGTGGGTTACTTAAAGCGTATGCGTTGGTACTTGTGTTGCTTGCCTGTCCTTCCGCCATTCTGGCAGTGCTTTGGAACGAGCGTTGCTTGCCTGTAGCTCATCATGGAAAGCCCTCGGCCTTCCAAGCAGGACGAATCGAGCGAATGTCTTATGCCCGGGAAGATTTACAGCCTGCTTATGAAAATTTTGAAAAGCTGGTGCCGGAGAACGCAACAATCGCTTTAGCTGATATTAATGATGATTATGAGTATCCGCTTTTTGGTAAAAACCTGACCCGTAAGCTCATTCCAATCAATCCGTTTGAGCAAGGTTTACAGCCTATCCCTAAAGAAGCTGATTACCTTTTCTTTGCGGCCAGTGTTATTAAACCACAACCCGGTGACATTCGTCTGGGTACGGATACTACAGCTGCCACCCGAGCGAAAATGTTGGTGCCGGCTGAAGATTACTGGTTACGTAAATTGAAATAACCATTCTCAGTATCATTCCAGCAAAGCTGTTTAGAAGATTGCGTTTCCGATGCATGAAACTCTAAACAGCTTTTAATTTTGACTTCAACTTAATTTTAGAGTTATGACCTTAGCCATCATGCAGCCTTATTTATTTCCATACATCGGATATTTCCAGCTGCTTAATGCCGTAGATAAGTTCGTGATTTATGATGACGTAGCTTTTATTAATCGGGGATGGATTAACCGTAACTCCATTCTGAATAACGGAAAAGCCCAGTTATTTACTGTACCTCTGAAAGAAGCCAGTCAGAATAAATTAATCCACGAAATTTCAATTGATACCGATCAGAAATGGCGGGATAAATTGCTTAAAACGATTCAGCAGAATTATAAAAAGGCCCCTCATTTCGCTGCCGTTTTCCCAATAGTGGAAGCCGTTTTTCAACAATCTGAGTCGAATATCAGCACTTACATTTACAATAGCCTTACCATGATCGGCGAATATCTTTCCATTTCTACGCCCCTCGTGAAAAGTTCTACCATCTACAATAATCAGCATCTAAAGGCTCAGGAACGTATTTTGGATATTTGCTTACAGGAAAAAGCTGATCATTATATCAATCCCATTGGCGGTAGAGAACTGTATAACAAAGACCTGTTTGCTGAACACGGGATTCAACTAAATTTCATCCGTTCGGAACGAGTGGAATACCCTCAACTGGGCGACGAGTTTACCCCCTGGCTGAGTATCATTGATGTCATGATGTTTAATAGTAAAGAACAGATTCAGGAACTGTTAAAGGCCTATATTCTGGAGTAGTGGAACGTTTGAAGTCGGTAGTTATTCAGCGTTAATGCCCCGACCTTGAAACCTAAAACAGGCCACTGAAAACTCAGAAAAGTATGTATGATGTTTCGATTCTGATCATTAATTATAAATGTGCCGGCCTTACCAACGATGCCATCCAGTCGGTTAAAGACTGGACCCGAAAGGTAACCTACGAAATCATTGTCGTTGATAATGACTCGCAGGATTCCAGCCAGACGGAAGTTCTTCAGAAACACCCCGATGTTCAGTGGATTAACATGGGGTATAATGCCGGTTTTGCCCGGGCTAATAATCGGGCCATTCAGGCAGCTACAGGTCGGTATTACTTATTACTCAACGCCGACACCTTACAGAACATGCCCGCGATTGACCTCTGCGTGGAACGCATGGATGCTGAACCCGACGTGGTAGCGACCGCCCCCATGCAGTTATACGCAAATGGTACTCCGCAGCCGTATTTTCAAAGTTTCGCCGAATTTCGTCGCATATTTTATATCGTACCCATCCGTTTGCAAACATGGGTGGAACGGCTGATTCCAGAAACTAAGTATCAAGATCCTCGTCAGCATGACTGGCTGGTGGGAGCATTCATGGTGGTTCGTCGCGAGGCCGTCGCAAAGGTCGGACCGCTGGACGAAAGTTTCTTTATGTATGGAGAAGACGTCGAATGGTCTTATCGACTAGGTAAGGCAGGCAAGTTACTCTATTTTAAAGACTTAGGATTCCTACACTTAACCAGCGACTCCCCTTTCCGCCGAACGGATGTCTCGTATGTGAATCGCTTCAATGTACAGATGCAGGTTTCTAATCTGCTCTGGCTACGCAAGCAGTATGGCGTTGGAGCTTATTTAGTTGTGATGCTAAATTATGCTTTACTGATTCCCATTTTTACTGGGTGGAAAGCCTTCGTTAACTTCCGCAATCGCCGTCCGATTTTTAGTGAAATGGAAAATCAAAAGCGGTTTTCCCGCCGCTTTCAAATGTTATTACGGTATTTTTGGCCCACGGTCTGGAACCGCCCCGGGTTTTACAAAATCAAACCCGAAGAAAATATCGTCTGATACGTATGCCTACCCCTAAGATACTGATTATCACTCCTTACGCTGGACGGACAGGCTCTGAAATGATGATTGGGTATTTACTCAATCGTTTTGATCGGACGCGTTTTCAAATGGCTCTCTGTACCCTTCAGCCCGGAGAGTTACTGAATGATATTCCCAAAGACGTACCTACGTTTACCGCTCCGAGTCATTTTTCAATTATTCAGAAGCTCCAGAATAAATTCGGTGAAAATCCGATCACTAGTTATCTCAAAAAAGTACAGAAAGCGTATCAGGCCGATGTATGGTATTTCAATACGCTGGTGCCTTCTTTTTTGTTACCCCTGGCTCAGGAATTGGGCGTAAAAATAGTTACGCATTTTCATGAACTTCCCATGGAATACCTGGCCCTGAAAGCCGATGTATTCCGAAATATTATTACCCAAAGTGATCTGATTATTGGTTGTTCGGAAGTGGTTTGCCAGCGAATTCGGGAAGCTGGCGGTCAACGGATTGAGTTATGTCACTCCCTCATTGACCAGTCCAGAATTCAGGTTAACCCTACTCGTGTGGAAGAATTAAAGGCTGATTTAAAGATTAAACCCGACGAATTTGTCTGGGTAATGTCAGGCCAGGCTACCTATCGGAAGGGTTTTGATCTATTACCCGACTTTGCTACCGAGCTTCAGGGAACCCGTGCCCGAATCATCTGGCTGGGCCAGTTACTGGACGATGGGCTGGTCGAATATACCCGTCAAAAACTAAAACATAATACGGGCATTCGGGTTGATGTAATGGGCATCCAGCGGGAGGATTACTACGCGTATCTTTCTCTGGCCAATGGTTTCCTTCTGACTTCCCGTGAAGATCCCTTTCCCTTAGTCATGATTGAGGCAGCTACTTTGGCTAAACCCATTGTGGCTTTCCCTTCTGGTGGCGTGATTGAATTTGTGCAGGAAGGCATGGGCGAAGTACCCGACTCCTGGAACGTGCGGGATGTGGTTACTTCCATGAAAAAAGTCATGAACAATCAGTTGGCTTTGAGTGAGGTAGCTAGCCAGAACAGAGCCCGGCAATTTGATGTTTCCGCCATTGTTTCCCGTTGGGAAACCCTCATGGCTCAGCTTTAAGGTCAGGAAAAGACTGTCTTTTATCAAACAGTCGTATTTTTGCCGCCTTACTGATTTAACTTTTAACGTAACGATTCCGTATTATGAAAAAAATTCTGTTCATCAGCCACGATGCTAACCGTGCAGGTGCACAGATTTTACTACTCCGATTTCTGAAGCAACTCAAAAACGTACCTGAGTATCAGTTTAAGATATTACTTCGTCACGGTGGTTCGTTATTGCGGGATTTCGAGAAAGTAGCTCCGGTTTATCACTGGTATCATCGGGAATTAGGTAATCGCCAGAAAGTAGCCCGGCTTTTAAACCGTAAAACATTTCAGGAGCAAATTCTAAAAGAGATTAAAAATGAACGATACGATCTGATCGTATCTAATACCATTACCAACGGCGAGTTATTACATCAACTGCGACCGATGGTAAAATGCTCGATGGTTACGTATGCTCACGAAATGCCCATGGGCATCGCAATGTATACCGATCCTTCAAGTTTCAATCAGACCCTGCGTTACACAGATGCGTACTGGGCCTGTTCAGAAGCTCAGCGGTTGATTTATATCGAACGTTTCGGGATAGATCCTGCTAAGATTTCAGTTCTCCCCTCCCTATTACCCGACGGGGCCTGGCAATTGAAGCCTTCAGAAGAAGCCGTTTCTCAGATCAGAAAATTGCTGGAATTACCCGAAGGAGCGTTAGTAGTCGGAGCTGTCGGAACATTTGACTGGCGAAAAGGCATTGACATTTTTGTACAGCTAGCCCGTCAGTCCGAACCGGAAACGCATTTTGTCTGGGTGGGGGGCCATGAACATCAGGTAGAATATCACATGATTACGGAAGATATTCGAAGATTGGGCTTGAGTGACCGGGTGCACCTGATTCCTCATTCAGATCGCCCTTTTGATTTTATTTCGGCCTTTGATGTCTTCGTTTTAACCTCCCGCGAAGAGCCTTATCCACTGGTAGTTCTGGAAGCAGCTTTGCTAGCCCGTCCCATTGTCTGTTTCGCTCAATCCGGCGGAGCCCCCGATTTTGTGGAACAAGATGCCGGCTTTGTAGCCAACTACCTCGATTCATCAGCCATGAGTCATTATATTTCTCAGTTACTCCAAAACCCGGAATTACGGCAAAAAATGGGTCATACCGCCCGGGAAAAGGTATTTGCTCGCCATCAGGATGAGCGGGCCATGCAGGCCTTTCTGGAGCTCATTGAAAAAAGCTGCTCCTGATTTTCGTACTAAATTCGTCAACCTTTGAAAACCCTCGCTTTCACCATTTGCTCAATCAATTACCTCGCTCAGGCTCGTACTCTGGGAGAATCGCTGGCGGCTACTAACCCGGACATTCATTATGTAATCGGACTGGTTGATCGCCTGGATGGGGTGGCTTTTGATACGGATAAAACACCTCCGTTTGAGTTACTGGAACTGCACCGGATTCCTATTCCGAACATGCAGTGGATGCAGGATAATTATGATATTACTGAATTAAATACAGCCGTTAAACCATTATTTTTCCAGCATTTTTACGAACAATATTCTGATTATCAAAATTTTATATATTTTGATCCAGATATTATCGTTTTTACTGAACTCAATTATTTACTGGACAAATTACGAGAAAACCAGATTGTTATTACTCCCCATACCTTAAGTCCTTACACCGACACCTACATGCCCAATGAATGTGACATGCTGAATTCGGGCACTTTCAATCTGGGATTTATCGCGTTACGGAAAACAGATCAAACGCAGCAGTTTATTAACTGGTGGGCTGAAAAACTGGCGTATCAGGCGTACAATGATATTTGTAATGGCCTTTTTACGGATCAGAAATGGATCAATTACGTTCCACATTACTACGACGAAGTACACATCAACCGACATCCCGGTCATAATGTAGCGTACTGGAATTTGCACGAACGCCATTTTACGTATCAGGACGATCAGTGGCTGATTAATAATGAATGGCCGCTGCAATTTTTCCATTTCTCGGGGTACTCACCCACTCAGCCGCATTCCATTTCAAAGTATCAGAATCGATTTGATTTTACGCAACGCCCGGATGTAAAGCCCTTGTTTGATTATTATGCTGAACGGTTGAAGGCCAATTTCAATGATTATTACCGAACCTTTGCCTGTATTTACGTTCGTCCTACCAAAGTCATTCGTCTGAAACGGGTGCGGCAGGCGTTTCGAATGCCTTTTGAAAAAATTGCTCACTGGCTGAATCCATACGCCTGAACCATAACCCGTTAGGAATTTAGCTTTATGGAAAAGTTCATTGCCCTCTGGCAACATCGATACCGAAAATACTCAGAAATCTTCCTGACTTATCTGGCATTCTGGAAGACTGTTCTGCGTATTAAATGGATTAAATTCCGAACGGGAAAACCCACCGTTGGTATCTTAATGACCGAACATTTAGGAGATATCGTTGCCTGCGAACCTATTTCGCAAACCATCCGCGAACGCCATCCCGATGCTCAAATCTTCTGGATTGTCAAAAAAGCCTTTCGTGACCTGGTAGCTTATAATCCCCGGATTAACCATCTCATCGAAGAGCCTAATGTCTTGTTTTCCATTTTATTAACGGAGAAAAAACCTTTTGATACGCTTTATAATCTTCACCTCTCTAACCGCGTTTATTTCCCCTTGCAAAAGCGTTTAGTCAATCCCATTGCCGATCAGCGGGATTTAACCATTCATAATTACCTGAATTTTGGTCGTTTGGGAGAAATTTTCGCCGCCGCCGCGGGCTTACCCTTACCCGATCGCTCCAAAGCCCCCTCGCTGTATATTCCTGATGAGGTGAGATCTAAAATCGATGCGTTGAATTTACCTGAGAAATTTGCTGTTTTTCATACCTTTTCTAATCAACCCGTCAAAGATTGGCAACCCCAGCACTGGAATCAGTTAACATCTCAGGTTCTGAGCGAGTTTGGGCCTGTCATTGAAGTAGGGCTGAAAGGCCAGATTCAAAGTAACTCACCTTCTTTCCGTGATTTATGCGGTCAATTAAGCATTCTGGAAACCGCCGAAGTTATTCGCCGGGCCAGTTTCTTTGTGGGCGTTGATAGCGGCCCGGCCCATTTGGCTAACGCCGTAGGAACGTATGGCTTTCTCTTGATTGGCAAGCTCGTACATTTCGAAGTTTTTAACTTATATACAGGAGGTTATGGGGATGGAAGCAACGCCCGAATCATCTGGAAACGGAAAGGCCCAGCTTCTGAACTAACCTTTGAAGAAGTTTGGCAACCGCTTCAGGAATACCTCATGGGGCGACGGATGACGGAGTTTATGGCCAAACGAATTGTGTAAACTATGCATTTTTTTACTGCTTGCTGGACGAAGCATTTACCGAACATAGCGATTCTGGCGGATCAGGTGGCTCAGCACCATCCAGGTTCGTTTTTATATGTAGGCTGGATTGATCAACCCATTGACGTTACTCTTCCTGAAAACGTCAGCGTGGTTTCATACGATCAGCTCAGTATTCTTAAAAATTTAGCCCATAAATACACCCAGACCGAATTACTACACATAGCCCGGGTTTTTCTGGCTAAATGGTTATTGAAAGAAGATACGCTGGTTTTTCTGGAACCAGAAACACAGATTTTCAGGCCCTTAACGGAGTTAAGTACGGCTTTGACGAAACAGCCTGCGGTCTTATTTTCGCAATGGTTACGGCCCCATCCCGACCGCCAATTCCCTGATAGCAAACACTATCTAAACTACGGCACTTACTTCTCGGGCATTTGGGGCATTCGTCCCGGCACAATCAGTAACCAGTTTCTGGAATGGTGGTGTCATAACTTGGAAACCCGGGGAGGTTATAATTTATGCGAAGGGCAGGGCTCTGATCAGCTGTGGCTGGACATGGCTCCGGCTTTATTCGAAGGGGTTTTTCCACTTCGAAATTCAGCGTACGGCATACATGTGGGAAATGCCTTTGAACGTTCGGGTGAAAATCCTGCCAGCTTTCATTTTCATTCGATGAAAGCCGACGGCAGTTATCCATCTTACGTAAGCAATCGGTCGATCCCCTCCTATTTTCAACAAGCTTCCAGAAAATATTCAACAAACCTTACCGCCCATCGGTTATACTCTCAGGCTAGCCAAATCAAACCGGCGTACGGTTTAGCTGACCCTGCGGAACCCGTTAGTTTAATTCGACAACATTGGGCTGAATCCTTTCGAAAACTCATTAAGAAAATCAACACGTATCAACCCGATTTTCTATTCAAGGATTCACAACCCAAGTAAGTTCCTACGGCACGGCTTTCGTAGTTCTCTCAGATAGGCTACCTTTGCAACCAAATTTGTTCAACCTAAACCAAACCAAATCGGTTTATTTAGTAGATTATTCCCTATGAAAATTTCTGTGGCGATGTGTACATACAACGGTTCCCGATTCCTGAGGGAGCAATTGGAAAGTATACGAAGTCAGTCACATCCAGTCGATGAATTGGTTATTTGTGATGATCGATCCAAAGACGATACTATTCAGATTCTGGAGAATTTTGCTACTCAGGTTCCTTTTCCAGTTCATATTCACGTCAATCCTAGTAATTTAGGCTCTACCAAAAATTTTGAAAAGTGTCTGAATCTATGTTCAGGTGACGTCATTTTTTGCTGCGATCAGGATGATCGCTGGCATCCGCAAAAGGTAGAAAAACAGGTTCACTACCTGCAACAGCATCCCGAAATGGAAGCTGTTTTTTCTGATGCTCAGGTTATTAATGACGATTCTCAACCCATTGGAAAGACGATCTGGCAGGAAATTGAATTCGACACCGTGGCCCAGGAACGCTGGAAAAACAATAAGGCTTACGAGATTCTTTTCGGTGGTTATGTCGTTACCGGGGCAACGCTGGCCATTCGCCGTCGCATTTTAAGCTCCGTTTCGCCTTTCCCTGTGGCTTATAAAGAGCTTATTCATGACGCATGGATTGCCATTGTGCTGTCTTTACAGGGAAATATTGGCTTTATCCCAGAGGAGTTACTTTTCTATCGAAAACATTCAACCCAGCAGGTTGGCTTTGGCGAGAAAAAGGAAAAAGTAACGATGAGTGATCGTTTTAACCGCGATCGTAAGCTCAAACTGGCCCCCTTACAGGAAAAAGCTACTAATCTGGAGTTATTACAGCAATTATTAAAAGCACGTCAGGATATTCCAGCGGAAAAACTGACTCAACTAACCCAACGACAGAAGCATTTCAACGTTCGAGCCACATTACCGGATTCACGTCTGAAACGTTTTCCACTCGTTTTAAATGAATGGATTCGTGGACGTTATGCCTTTAGCAGTAAAGATTGGTGGTTACCTTTATTAGGTGATCTTTTTGAGTAATAAAACAGAAGTAACGTATGCCTTCCTCTGCATTGGTGGCCGTGGTAATTCCGATCTACCGTTCAGAAATGAACGAATTTGAAAAGATTTCTTTACAACAATGTGTTCAGAAACTAGGACATTACCCCATCATTATCGTAAAGCCCCAATCACTGGATGTTTCGTATTTACAAACGTTTCATACAAGCTTTAAAACTCAGTCTTTCCATGACGACTATTTTAAAGGAATTGACGCGTATAATTTACTGTTAACTCAGCCTGATTTCTATCTTTCATTTCAGCAATACCAATACATCTTAATTTACCAATTAGATGCCTTTGTATTTCATGATGAGTTAGAAGTTTGGTGTAAGAAAGGATATGATTACATCGGGGCTCCCTACCTCAGTCCAAATGCCTCGAAACAATCGATCACAGATCTAAAAAAACCATTATTAAACGGAGGATTATCATTAAGAAATGTACAGGCATCGCTTAAATTAATTCACCTTTACAAGCAATTGTACGGACAATGGCCGGGTAATGAAGACATGTTGTTTTCTTTACATTCCACTCGCCTTTTTGTCTTCAGACCATTCATGAAACTTCCCGAACCTAAAGAAGCATTAGCTTTTTCTTTCGAGCAATTTCCTGAATATTGTTACGAATTGAATCAAAAAAAATTACCCTTTGGGTGCCATGCCTGGGAAAAATATAATCTCAATTTTTGGCGACCTTTTTTTCAACAATCTGGTTATAAACTTCACTAGTCATTCCTTAATCAATGGATTTTTTTAAAGAAGACGATATAAAAAAATTCATCAGCACGCCTTCGTTTGATGAAAAAGTATTATTAAATAAAGATACACGCTATCCTAAAATAAGTGTCATTACCCCTTCCTATAACCAGGCTGATTTTTTAGAAAAAACCATTTTAAGTATTCTCAACCAAAACTATCCTAACCTTGAGTTTATTATCATGGATGGAGGATCAACCGATCATAGTGTTGAGGTAATTAAGAAATACGAAAAATATATTGATTACTGGGTTAGTGAAAAAGATGGAGGCCAAACTGCTGCGATTAACGCTGGCTTTAAGAAAGCTACCGGTGAATGGATTACCTTTCAGAATTCGGACGATGTCTTTGCTCCTAATGCGTTCCTGAATGTTGCCAAGGGTATCAAACAAAATGCGGATGCCGATGTTTTTTTCGGTCATTTATTAATGATTGATGGCGACGATTTAGTTTTCGAACATAAAAAACAAATTCCCTTCTGGAATCAGGCCCAAGTGTATGAAGGCATGCAGGTTTTTAATCAGTGCATGATTTTCAAACGTGATTTATTACTCAAACACGGCTATTTCGACGAGAACTACAAGTTCGCTTTTGACTACGAAATATGTACTCGCTGGGGTAGCATTCCGGGGATCAAGTTTGTATTACTGGATGATTTCTGGGGCTGTTTCCGTCAGCATGAGTTAGCCAAAAGCTCGACCATTTTCACGGTAGGACTGACTGAACACCAACAGATTAAAAACCATTATTCCAAACAGGTACCCTCCAGCTTTCCTGAAAGTATTCTTTATAAAATCATAAAATTCAGAAAGTTAGCGTTATTTCTTCTAAGAGGTGACCTAGCTTACTTCTTATACCGGATTCGCTTTAATCGTACGGCTAAAGTATAACAATATGTTTAAAAGCCTATTTGAAGGTTTTCACTACAAACGAATGGCCCTTGGCGTTGCTATTTTTGCCATGGGACACCCCGTTATTTTCTTCCTTCGGGATGGTTTAAAACTGGCTCCGCAGTCATCCGTATTTACAGCGGCCTGTCTGGTTTTAGGCTTATTCCTAATGATTCCGAGTACTATTTTTCAAAAATATTACTCACTGAATAATAAAATCGCCATGCCCGTTTTGGCTTGGATCGGTGTGTGTTTGTTTTATTTTTTTATAATCAATCCAGGTCCAGGGGGCTCGAGGGAGTTAATTAACTATGCGATGACTGGGGCTTTCCTGTTCATGCTGCTAAGTATTCCCGATGAAGTAAAAGATTATGCGTTGCCTGTCTTTATCGTCTTTATTTTAGCTGGTAATCTAGGTTTGTTTTATTCACTCTATACTAATCCACATTACGTATTAGGGGCTCGGGCTTCCATTTATTTTGACGATGAGTATGGTGGTAACCCGCACGTATTCTCCAGAAATGGTTTCGCTGGTGTCATTGGATCTGTTATTCTTTTGTTCATGACAAAGGAAAATTTTATTTTTAAAGTCATCGCTTTTGCTAATCTTCTTGCTTCTATTGTAACTGTTATCTTAACTCAGAGCCGAGCTACTTTACTTTCCGTATTTTTATCTATTGGTGTTTTAATGTTTTTTCATTTTAGGCTTAGTACGCTTAAAAATATTGGCAAAACTTTAATAAAGCCTGTTAACTTAATTATTACAATTGCTATTGTATCATTTGTTATTTATAAACTTTCCAGAAGATCAGAATTTACAAATATCCTAATTGGTGTTTCTGAAGGCTTCTGGAATAAGTTTCTCGATGTGTTTGAAACGGCTGTACAGGGAGAAGATGCCGAGGAGGTTGCTGATTATTCAGCAATTCAACGGGTAATGTCGTTTAATGTATTTAAGAATTCATTGCTGTATGATCCTATTTCCTTGATCCTGGGAAATGGGTATAAGGCTACTTATATGGACTTTCCTATTCTGGAAGCCATGTATAATTACGGTATTGCTGGCTTTTACTTTTTTGGAAGATCTGTCTTTGAAATCATAAGAGAATGTTACCGTTGCATTAAAGATATTGTTAGTCCTTTCTCTGCCTTTCTGGGCTTTATTTTCATTCCTATTGCCGTTTCTGTTTTTTCCGGTGGACAACCTTCAGACACTACCTTTTTATTCCCGTTTCTCATGATGGCTCGTTTTATGGACTATGATAAAGAAGTAATACGGATAAAATTAAAAGAAGCGGCCAAAAAAACAGGTCGGATATTTGCTCCCGTTGCTTAAGGTATGAGAGTATTAATTGTTCACAACATTTTATGGTCTCATTATAAGGCTGCACTTTTTTCAGAACTGGCTCAACAGTGTCCGGTAGATTGTACTTTGCTGGTTGTTCAGTTAGCCGAATCTGAAGACAAGTACAATCAGTTGGGAAAAAGTGGTTTGATTGAACATCAATACCCCTATCATTTATTACATCCGGGATCGTTAAACTCCCTATCATTTAGCAAAAAAATAACGGGATTAATAAGCCAGATCAATCAGTTCAACCCTGACATAGTTAATCTTTCTGGTTATTACGATCCTGCTTATTGGTTATTAATTGGGTACTGCCGATTACGAGGAATTAAACTGGTTTTGAGTAATGAATCCAGTGAAAAAGATGGGAGTAGAAATGGCTGGAAAGAAAAATTCAAACGAACGCTAATCAGGCAGTTTGCAGGCTTTATCAACTTTGGGTCTTCCTCTGCTGAGTATATGCTTAAAATGGGGGCTCGTTCTTCTCAAATCATTACCCAACACGCCGCAGTTCTGAACAATACGGTTGTTCGTCAGGTTTATGATCGTAGCATCCACAGCCGTCAGAGTCTAAAGGAAAAATATGCTTTACCTGCTCATAACTTTATTTTTGTGGGCAGACTGGCCGAAGAGAAGAATCTGCCAGCCCTCTTATCAGCCTTTTCCTGGTTGAAAGAAAATGACCCAAAAGCTCACGACTGGGGTTTAATCATTATCGGTGATGGTCCGCTGCGAGCTCAGCTAAACACTTCGGCCTTAAAAGATGTCTTCTGGCTCGGTGGTCAGCCCTGGAATGAAGTTCCTGCGTATCTGGCTTTGGCGGACGCCCTTGTGCTTCCCAGCCATTTTGAACCCTGGGGTCTGGTGGTAAATGAGGCTATGGTTTGTGGTTTGCCCGTTGTGGTTTCTAATCAGTGTGGTTGTGTCAACGACTTAGTAGAAGAAGAAAAAAATGGCTACACCTTTAGACCAGAAGTTACACTGGAACTAGGGGTCGCTTTACAAAAATTTGTCAACTTATCGGAGGCTGAACGAACTCAGATGGGACAGCACTCGCTGAAACTGATTGCTCCTTTTCATACGACTACCGTTGCTCAGGAAATCTGGCAGGGTTTTCGTCGAATAGGGTCCCCTACTGAAGCCTCCTTTCGTTCATGAAAATATTAAATCTCTGCGGTTATTCCTGGGAAATTGGCGGCCCCTCCAAGGTTATTTATGATCACACCAACGTTCAGATCAAACTGGGTGCTGAAGTGACCATTCTGACGCCCCTTTCTGAAGGAGAGCGGCTTTACATGATCCCCGAAGGTGCTACAGTCATTACTACCAAACGCCATTGGTTAGCTCGATTTATTCCGGAATTTTCACCGGAGCTATGGAAATATTACCGTGAACACGCCCATGAATATGACATTGTTCATATCCATGGCCCCTTTCATTTTGCGGGTTGGGTTCCTTTCTGGGTTCGCTCAAAAGCTAAAAAAGTTTTTACTGTGCACGGTACCCTGGACCGTTGGGCAATGAAAAAATCCGGCTGGAAGAAGCAGCTTATTTCTGCCCTTTTTCAGCGTAGGTACGTGGAGCAATGCGACCTGATACAGGTTCATAACCCTGACGAAGAAGAGGATTTGGTCCGTTACCTGGGCCATCCGCATCCTAATGTAGTTACGATTAATAACGGCATGCTGTTGTCTGATTACGATCAGCTTCCGGCCAAGGGGCAGTTCCGTAGTCAATATTCGCTGGATGCCGATACTCCCGTTATTCTGTTTTTGAGTCGGATCAATGTTAAAAAAGGTCTCGATTTATTACTTCCGGCTTTTCAGAATATTCTGAAAGATTACCCCAAAGCTCGTCTCTTTATTACCGGACCGGACGATGGCTATCTTTCCTTCGTCACGGATTTTATTCAGAAAAATAATCTATCGGAGCAAATCACGCTGACGGGCATGCTGACGGGCGAGGAAAAACTGAAAGTAATTGTCGATGCGGATGTATTTGCCTTGCCAACTTATTCGGAAAGTTTTTCGCTGGCTGCACTGGAAGCCATGGTTTGCGGCACCGCCGTTCTTACTACAGATCGCATTGGCTTTGGGCATTTACTCAAGCAAAACCACGCGGCTGAGCTGGTTACGCACGAGGTAAAAGACGTTGAAAGAGGACTCAGAAAATTAATCAGTGACTCCGCTTACCGTAAAGAGTTAGCTCGTAAAGGACAAAATTTTGCCCGTGATGTCGCTGACATTAATAAAGTAGCAACCAAGTTATACCGATCCTTTGAAGCTTTAATTCGTTAATATTGCCCTTATTTATCTGGAAAAATGACCCCTTCCTATCCCGACTTAGCGGTAATATTACTGACGTTTAATGAAGAAAAACACATTGAACGTTGCCTGAAAAGTTTACTTCCCGTTACTGACAAAATTTTTATCGTCGATTCTGGTTCGACTGATCGAACCGTGGAACTGGCCGAGGCTCTGGGAGCCAGGGTTGCTCAAAATCCTTGGGTTAACTACGCAACGCAGTTCAATTTTGGCATTCAAAACTGTCCCTTTCAAACGAAATGGCTAATGCGAATGGATTCGGACGAATACATATTACCCGAATTAGCCCGCGAAATCGCTCAGACCTTACCTAACGTTGCTTCCGAAGTTTCTGGTTTTTATATCAAACGCCGGGTCATGTTCATGGATCAGTGGATTCGTTATGGCGGTTATTACCCAACCTGGCTCTTGCGGATCTGGCGAAGCGGAAAAGGCCATTGTGAAGAGCTATGGATGGATGAACACATCAAGATTTCCGAAGGAGAAATGCTCCGCATGAATCACGATCTAGTGGACCATAACCTGAATAATTTAACCTGGTGGACGCAGAAGCATAATCTTTATGCCATTCGGGAGGCTATTGATCTACTGAACGTTAAGTATGATTTTGGGGATGTTGAGATCGTTACCCCCCGTTTTTTGGGAACGCAGGAACAACGCAAACGGTACCTCAAAATCAAATATGCCAGCTTGCCTTTATTCACGCGGCCATTTCTGTATTTTCTATTCCGTTACTTTATAAAAATGGGTTTTCTGGATGGGAAACGCGGGCTTATCTGGCATTTCCTTCAGGGTTTCTGGTATCGTTTCCTGGTAGATGCCAAAATATTTGAAGTCTATCATCGGGCGGGTATTTCAAAGGAAGCCATTGCTCGATTCTTTTTAACCGAATATGGAAAAGATGTCCTCGAAAAGCGTTGATCTGTCCAAGTACCAACATCAGCCTCAATTCTCATCCAAAAGCTGGAGAAACCGAATCTGGTTTGTCGTTAATATTTTATTTTTCTATACCAAATTACCTATTCCGGTTGGTTTGAAACTCTGGATCCTTCGCAAGTTTGGGGCAAAAATCGGCACCGGCGTAATGATCAAACCTAACGTCAACATCAAATTTCCCTGGTTACTGGAAATAGGCAATAACGTCTGGATTGGCGAAGAAGTCTGGATTGACAACCTCGTTCAGGTACGCATTGGCTCTAACGCCTGTCTTTCCCAGGGAGCCATGTTATTGTGTGGAAATCATAATTACAAATCCACAAGATTTGATTTGATGACGGCCCCTATCACCCTTGAAGAAGGCGTGTGGATTGGAGCGAAATCCATTGTGTGCCCAGGAGTTACCTGCTATTCACACGCTATGTTGGTGGTCGGATCTGTGGCTACGGGTAATTTAGAGGCCTATGGGATTTATCGGGGAAATCCCGCCGCAAAAATTCGCAACCGTGTTATTGAGTAATACTCATAGGTTATCTAATTAATGGGACGGTACATTTTTAGTGACAAACTATCCGTTCTACTAAGGAATGATAATCATCACTTTATTTGTCCACTTATAAAGACTTTACGGATAAATCCGGGGAAAGTAAAGTTTGATTAGTAGTTTTGGAAATCAGTAAAATTCTGATATATTATGGTTGGTGAAGTCTTTATGAAAAGTTAGTGTAGCTCCCCACCTACGCAACTTGATTGAACCAGATAATCAATTTTTATGATCACAGCCTTACGTCAATTCCTAAACGAGTCTTTTGTTCAGGTTATCATCTCTCTTATCGCGGCGTGCTGGCTAACGGTTGAGGCAATTCCTGTCATTATCAATATTTCCCGGCTTCGAAATTTAATGGCCGAGCCCGAAGCTCGTAGTGCCCACTCCAACCGCACCCCAACACTGGGAGGAATCGCCATCTTTGCCGGAACCATGATTGGCTATTTTCTCTGGTTACCCGAAGGCGAAACCCATCTGCATCACCTTGCTATTGCGGGCATTGTTATTCTCTTTTTTACGGGTGTAAAGGACGATATTCTGGTCATTGCACCCATGAAGAAAATGCTCGCCCAGATTTTTGCCTCCTCGCTTGTCATCATAGGTGCTGATTTGAGAATCAATGATTTATTCGGAATTTTAGGGATCCACCAGATTCCTTATCTAATCAGTATTTTACTTACCATTTTTGTATTTATTGCTCTGACGAATGCCATTAACCTCATTGATGGCATTGATGGGTTGGCTGGCGGCATTGGCCTGATTGCCTGTATGATTTTTGGTTCCTGGTTTCTACTCAATAGCCAAAATGCCCTTGCCATTTTGGCCGCTTCTCTCTCGGGCTCTTTACTCGGGTTTATCCGATTTAACTTTTCCCGAACGAGTAAGATATTCATGGGAGACACCGGATCCCTGATTCTGGGCTTCGTATTGACGCTTTTTGCAGTTAAGTTTATTCACCTGAACACCGGAGCTAACGCCATTCTCGATGCACCGATTCTTGCGATTGTCGTTCTGATTGTTCCTATTTTCGATACACTGCGGGTTTTCATTGTTCGGATTATGAATGGTCGTTCACCCTTCTTCCCCGATAAAAACCATACGCACCACATCCTGATTGCTCAGGGGCTTTCGCATTTTCAGGCGACCTGTGTATTATGCGGATTGACCTTAATCTTAACCTGCTTCTTTCTGTTAATCAGAAACTCGGTATCGACTAACGAAGGCTTATTCATTCTGGTTGCGTTATTTGGCCTTTACAATTACGTAAGTTACTTACTCATCAAACGAGTGAGTTATAAGGATCCATCACTGGAGGCCGAAACGTTAAAAAAGCAGATGAAACGCGAAGCAAAAGCTCGTCTGAAAAACATTAAGCGAATCAAGAAAGTATTCGATAACTAAGAGACTGCCTAAAAGTTATTTCAAATACAAAAGAGAGACCGTGATACGGCCTCTCTTTTCGTTAGAGTAAACTCATTGATACTCCGATCTGTCATCCAGAACGAAGCGAAGGAACTTACTGAGCTTTCCATTAACTTTCAACCAGGAGAATTATTCTACTGGTACGACAGGGAATCTCGCACCAAGTTTTCCTTATCAAAAAGAACCACGCTTTCTAAAAGCGTGGTTCTTTTTTAGGCATTACTTCTTACTTTTTTCGATCAAAAAACTGCTTCATAAATAAAGCCTGATAGGTTAATGCTTTATTCCAGTAACCCCAGTTATGAGCACCTGGCCGATTGATGTAGTCGTGAGGGATATTCCGTTCGATTAACTTCGCGTGTAAATTTTCATTCACCCCATAGAAAAAATCTTCCGTTCCGCAGTCAATCAGCAAGGCTAACGAATTAGGCGTTAATAAATGCACCATGTTAATGACCGTGTATTTTTCCCAGTTTTCCGGTGTTTGTGCATAAGTTCCCAATCGCTTGGCAATATCCCAGTTGTTAGGAAAAGGACGAAAGTCTACGCCTCCGCTCATACTACCCGCGGCTCCAAAAACGTCCTGATGTTTAAAGGCCAGATACAAAGCTCCGTGCCCTCCCATGCTCAAACCAGCAATACCCCGACCTTCGCGACTTTTTACGGTCTTGTAACGGCTGTCAATCCAGGCAGGTAACTCGTTGGCTACGTAGGTCTCGTACTTGTAAGACGGGTCAATAGGACTGTCAAAATACCAACTGGAAAAGTTACCGTCCGCACAGACAATCATCATCTGATACTGATCGGCTAATTCGTTAATGGTTAAATGTTTCTTTGCCCAGTCACTGTAGTTTCCGCTGTACCCATGTAGCAGGTATAAAACGGGAAAGGCTTTACCAGAAGCATACGAGTCGGGCGTAATTACTACGGCCTTTATCGTTTTTTTCATGGAAGCACTGTACGTGTCAACCGTATCAACCTTGGCGGCGAAGCTGGAAAAAGCTAGTAATGAGAAAGCTATAATGGAAAGGTTTCTAAATAGTTTCATTGAAAATAGGGAGCGTTTCGTTCAACAGAAAGCTGCGAATTTGCAAAAACTTCTCTAAAACTAATGAATCATTTTCCAGGAATTGCCTTCGTAAACCAATCAGGACAGGCGATTTAGAAACCTAGCTATTTCTTCCACCGAAAAGACAAAATCAATTTGTACGTGTTGAAGGGCATGATGGGGCATGAAGGGCGTCTGGGCCGTGGCGGGGTCCTGCACGATGGTCAGGCCACCCGCTTTTTTTATGATTCTTAATCCATCCGTTCCGTCTGCATTCGCTCCAGATAACAGAATTCCAATGGCCGAGGGACCGAAAACTTCGGCTACTGACTCATAAGTAACATCCAGTGAAGGCCGGCTATAATTAATCTTTTCGGAAGCATCAAGGGCAAAGATGTTCTCTTCTTCTACCAGTAAATGATAGTCCGCAGGAGCCACGTATATTTTACCCGACTGAATCGGATCTTTGTCTTCAACCTCACTTACGGGAATAGAGGTCTTCATCGAGAAAAGATCCGCCAGCGAAGAATCAACCGAGTTTTTCCGGTGCAGAACGATGATTAAAGTAAAGCCGATAGGCTTCTGTAACAGCGGAAATAATTTCATTAATGCATCAATACTCCCCGCTGAGCCGCCAATCACAACCACTTTAGAAGCATCCATTAACTGATCTTTCGCCATACTTTGTCTCGTGTCAATTGTTTGTAATGCGTCTGAATGCTGGAAAACTTCAAGGTTTCTTTAGATCCCAGGGCTAGGTAACCCAGGGTTCCCAAACTTTCGTCAAACAACTTTAATACTTTTTCCTGTAAATCTTTATCAAAGTAAATCAGCACATTCCGGCAGAGAATCAGATCAAATTCATTGAATGAACGATCTGAAACCAGATTATGCGTGGAAAATATCATCTTCTCTCCCAGGCTTTCCTTGAATTTTACCTGCCCATAA
The DNA here is from genome assembly GCF_030818595.1 of Siphonobacter sp. SORGH_AS_1065. Lineage (NCBI taxonomy): Bacteria > Pseudomonadati > Bacteroidota > Cytophagia > Cytophagales > Cytophagaceae > Siphonobacter > Siphonobacter sp. SORGH_AS_1065. The sequence continues at coordinate 3,645,626 of NZ_JAUTAM010000004.1, read as the reverse complement.
TTGGCAATGTAATACGAAGAAAAATCGTTTTTCCCGCCTGATCCAATGTAATTCTCTGAGTACAGCTTCATGTGACTCATCGGAAAAATTCCCGCACGAGCCTTCTCCAAAACGGTTGGATTCAGATCCGTTGCGTATAGCAGGGACTTATGCAGAAGATTAGCTTCCTGCAATAAAATGGCCATTGAATAAACCTCTTCGCCCGTAGAGCACCCGGCATGCCAGATTCGGATAAAAGGTTTTGCCCCTAGCGTAGGTAATACATCCGTCCGCAGAAAATGATAAAACGTCGGGTCTCTGAACATCTCCGTTACGTTAACGGTTATTTCCTCCACAAAACGTTTCAGATACGCGGGATCGGACTTTACCCGATACCGAAGCTCCGCAAAACTCGGAAACTTATCAATGGTGCAAATTCGCTGAATGCGTCTTCTCAGAGAAGCTTTGGAGTAATTATTAAAGTCATACCCATAAATTTCGTACAGGTCATTTAACAAAATGGCAATCTCTTCCTCTTCAATCATGACCTTACTAGTATTCACGAGACATTAACTCCAGTAAACGCTCCACATTGATGGGCTTCGAAATATATTCGGTAGCCCCCGCCCTCAAACACTTTTCCCGGTCTCCTACCATCGCCTGGGCCGTCACTGCCAAAATCGGCGTATGCCTGCGTTTCTCAATGGCCTGAATCAATGGAATAGCCTCGTAACCATCCATTTCAGGCATCATCATATCCATCAAAATTATGTCTACAACCTCATCCGTTTGCAACAAATTCAGAGCTTCCTGAGCACTGCTGCTCGACAGACAATCGTACGCTTTTGAGCGTAGGGTAGCCTTTAGAGCAAAAATATTCTTCGCATCGTCATCAATAATGAGCACTCGCTTTTTCTCCATTCCCTGATTTATTCCTAGAGGTGTTATACGATATTCTTTAAGAGCGTTCGTACAACCAAACGCGTAGCAACGATAAAAGCTGATCGATGTCAACGGGTTTGGTAATGTAGTCGGAGGCTCCAGCCTGGATGCATTTCTCACGATCACCCGTCATGGCTTTCGCCGTCACGGCAATGACGGGCATGTCTTTCCAGAGGTAATTCTCGCGGATTTTACGGGCCGTTTCGTAGCCATCCATCTGCGGCATCATCATGTCCAGTAAAACGATGTCAATGTGGGCATTTTCTTCAAGTTTCTGAAGAGCCTCCTTGCCATCCAAAGCCGTGATGACATTCATCTGGTAATTCTCCAACGCCTTCGATAAGGAGAAAATATTCCGAATATCGTCGTCGGCTACCAGCACATTTTTACCCTTCAATATCTGGCTTAATTCGCCCAGTTTTTTATATCGACCCTCTTTCTTTTCCGATTGTTTATTGTCCTCCACTAAATGCAGAAACAACGAGACTTCGTCCAGCATACGCTGATACGAATGAGCTGTTTTAACGATGATCGAATCTGCGTATTTTTTGATCTTTAATTCTTCGGAAAGGGATAGACTTTTCCCGGTAAAAATGATAATGGGAAGGTTCTCGAAATCAGGGTCTTTCCGGGCTTGTTCAAGCATGTCATAAGCTTTGGAATCGGGGATACCCATATCCAGAATCACGCAATCAATATCTTTCCGGCGAAGAGCCTGAATGCCCTGATCGACATCACTTTTCAGCTCGGAATTGATATTGAATGTTTCCAGAAAATACGCTAATGCTTTGGCGTGTTTCGGATTATCTTCAATAATCAGAACTTTCTTGGCATTGCGATTCAGAACGTATTCAATTTTCTCAAAAACGTCTTTCATTTGTTCAAATGCCATCGGTTTGTTAACAAAATCAACGGCACCTTTCAGTAAACTTTCCGTCTTCATTTTATGGGAAGACATAATATGTACCGGTATAGGCCGCGTTTGGGGATCGGCTTTCAGGGCATCCATTACTTCCCACCCACTCATGATTGGTAACTGAATATCCAGTAAAATACCAGCAGGCTTATAAAGTCCAGCGAGTTTTAATCCTTCATCTCCCCGAACGGAAACAATGCCTTTATAGCCCTTTTTCCGGGAATAATCGAGTAATGATTTGGCAAAGGCAGTATCATCCTCAATAATCAAAATGACCTTATCGTCTCTTTCTATGGACTGCCGATCATCAGGAATATTAGCCGGGATTGTGGTACTCAAAAATTCAGTAGTCTTTTCTTTCGCAGGCTGCGGCTTTTCTTCTTCCTTTTTAATGATTACTGGAGTGACCTCTATCTCTTCAATCTCAATTCGATTGAGCTTCGAAATAGGTAAGTGCAACGTGAATTCACTACCTTTATTTACCTCACTGGTTACTACTAACTCGCCACCTAATAATTTTACTAACTCTCGGCTAATCGATAATCCCAGACCCGTTCCGCCGTACTTACGCTTCGTCGAACCATCCGCTTGCTGGAAGGCTTCAAAAATCAAATGCTGCTTTTCTTTCGGAATACCAATACCGGTATCTCTAACAATGAATCGAACTGAATTATCGTATTTAGTATCCTTTTCTAACGTTAAAGAAACTTCGCCTTCGGAAGTAAACTTAATGGCATTGGATAATAAATTCTTCAAAATCTGTCCCAGACGTAAACGGTCTGTTTCCAGGTAAGCAGGAATAGTATCAGCAACCTTTACCTTGAAATCTAATTTTTTATCTTTCGCTAAAGGAGTAAAGAGGGCTTTTAATTCATCGGTAATTTCATTCGTTGATACATTCATAAATTCGAGCTTCATCTGACCTGCTTCGATTTTTGAAAGATCAAGGATTTCATCAATTAAGCCTAATAGTCCATTTCCAGAGTTATTAATTACCTGAGCATATTCAACTTCATCTTTCGAAAGATGATTTTCATTATTCTCAGCTAACAGACGGCTCAATAATAAAATTGAGTTCAAGGGTGTCCGCAATTCATGGGACATATTCGCTAAAAATTCAGATTTATATCGCGTTGATATTTCAAGCTCTTCGGCTTTTCTCTGAATTTCTTCATTTTTTTCTTCCAGTAATAAACTTCTTTCTTCCAGTTCTGTATTAGACTGTAACAATTCTTCCTGTTGTACTCTCAGCTCTTCTTCTGAAGCCTGTAACTTCTGAGACTGAGCTTCAAGTTCAGCATTCAGGTTCTCTAACTCGTTGTGCTGAGCCTGTAACTCTTCAGCCTGAGCCTGTGTTTCTTCCAGGAAATTCTGAAGTTTAATATAATCTAAAGCGGCGTTCACGCCGACTGCTATATCGTCTGCATTACTTTTTAGCAACTCCAGTTCTAGCTCGTTTGGTGACCGTAAAAAGCCCAGTTCAATAACTCCAATACACATATTGGCGTATACCAGCGGCATGATTACCAGAGAAGAAATGGGCGTTTGACCTAAGCTTGACTCCACCACTAAGTAATTGTCAGGCAGATCATTAACGAGCATTATCTGTTTCTCCTTAATCGCCTGGCCCACCAGTCCTTTTTCAATATAAACGACTTCGGGAGCAGTACTGGAAGCGTAACTTGAGATTAATTTATAACTCAAATCTGATTCCATAAAGTACACGGTACCCACCGGAACACCGATAAAATGAGTAAGTGTATTAATTAAATTACTGGCTAGTTTTCGGGCATTACGTTCGCCATTAATGGCATTATTAATTTCAGCGGAACCCGTTTGAAGCCAGTTTCTACGTTCTAAGTCATTAAAGCTCATTTCCAGCGATTCGACCATTGCATTAAGAGCTCTGCCAATTCGCCCTAATTCATCATCCCGGGTATCCTGGCTCCGAGAAGTATAATCGCCCTGTGCAATTCTTCCGGTAATGCCTTCCATAACCGAAATCCGACGATTGGCCTCTTCGAAGGCCTCTTCTCTTTTAATTTGCTCTTTTAATTTAGTATCTAATTCATTTTTAATTCTCGTGTATGAAAAGCCGGTAATAAGAATAGAAACAATCGCCGCAATAGCCAGAACGATTGGCGTATACGTTATGTAAAAACTTTGTTTTTCAAGACGGCTTTGCAGGATATTATTTTCTTCTTTTTTAATCTGTTCGATGACGCTGCGAAGATTATCCATAATCTTCTTGCCTTTTATCATTTCATCGTTCTGACGAGCCGTATCCCGACTAACAGCCATTCCTTTTCTCCTAACCAGATCAATAATCAGTTGCATCTGGTTAAACTTTGCATCGTATAGACGCTTGGCTTCGTCCAGATTTTTCTGTTGAACCTTATTGTCAATGGTCAGATTTTTAAGGGTATTATAACTGCGGTTAGCTTTATCATACGCACCCGTGTAAGGTTGAAGAAAGTCCGGGTCCAGCGTAATCAGGTATCCTCGCTGTCCGGTTTCTGCGTCCTTTAAATGCGACATAATGTTTTCAGATTCCAACAATACTTCATTGGTATGATTAACCAATTCGGAATTGGTAATCAGTCGCTGGGTGCTGTAAAAAGACGCTACTAAGCTAAAGACTAATAATATGACAGAGATTGAGAAAACAACCTGCAATTGTTTAATTACTGAATAATGAGCTCTAGGCATGGCGAATAGAAATGCTTACTTCAATACGTGGTTAGTTTGATTCACGGGTAAAACAATAATAAAGCTTGTCCCTTCTCCCATCTGGCTTTTGGCTGATATGATTCCGTTGTGCGTATCAATGTTTTTCTTGGCAATGGCTAATCCAATTCCCGTCCCTTCGTAACTACTCTGATCGTTTAATCGCTGAAAAATGATGAAGATTCGATTCAGGAATTTCTCATCAAAACCAATTCCATTATCTTCTACTATGATCCGACAGAATGCCCCATTTTCTTTTGCCGGGCTGTCAATGGACTTATCTGCGACTAATTCACCAGTAATGTGAATAACAGGAGCTACCGTAGGCTTTGAGAATTTTAAAGCGTTACTAATCAGGTTTTGGAACACCTGCCTGATCCGGCTCGGCATCGCTGAAATAACTGGTAAATTACCTACGGATACAATGGCTTCTTTACGGGATATTAAATCGTCAAAATCGATTAATAACTCGTGTAAGATTTCATTTAAATTCGTTTCCTGGAAAGAAGAGCTATTGGATAATCTGGAATACTCTAGCACATCACTGATAAGCCTCGACATCCGGGCTGAAGACTGAATGGAACGGTCCAGGTAAGAGATGGCTTCGTTATTGTCTTTTAAATACTTTTCTTTAATTACGCCATTGAAGATTTGAATCTTCCGTAAAGGTTCTTTTAGATCATGCGATACTACCCAGGCAAATTGTTGCAATTCGTGATTGGTTCGCTCTAACTCTACGTTTTTATCCAGTAACTCTTTGGTACGTAATTCTACTTTTTGTTCAAGAATTTCAGCATTGATTTTTTGCTGATGAATATCCGTAAAAGTCCCCACCCAGCGAACCGTTACTTCTTCAAATTTGATAGGGGTAATGCGAAGCAAATGATAGCGGTATTCTCCCGTAGTTAATTCTTTTAATCGCGTTTCTTTGATGTATTCAACTCCCTGTTTCAGATACGTCTCCCACTCCAGATGAATGTTATCATCCGGGTGCATTTCAGGGAATTGATCCAGTTGTCTTGAGTATTTATACCAGTGTTCATTAACATACTCAATCTCCCCTCCCTGCTGAAGCAATCGTAAAAGCCATTTGCGGCAGCGATTCTACGATAGACCGTAACTCCTGCATGCCTTTGGCCAATTGCTCTTCGGCTTGCTTTCTAACCTCGATTTCTTTCAGTAGGCTTTCCTGCGTAGCCCTTAATTCCTGCTGCTGCTCGTATAAACGATTGAGTATTTTGACCTTCAGCAATAAAATGTCTGGATCAACCGGTTTGGTTAAATAGTCAATTCCACCCGAAGTATACCCTTTGGTAATAAATTCTTTTTCTTTATTGACTGCTGAAAGAAATATGATGGAGGTATCTTTTGCTTTACTATACCCACCGATGAAGTTTGCTACTTCGAAACCGTCCATTCCGGGCATTTGCACGTCCAGAATAATGACGGCATAGTTATTAGCAAGAACTTTCTTCAGAGCCTCTTCTCCAGATTCTGCGGTATCGACAGAAAATTGATGCTGCTCAAGAATTTTCTTCAAAGGAAGAATATTCTCAGGTCTGTCATCTACTATAAGAATCATATCCAAAGAAACTTTTTTCAAAACACTAGAGCACTTACTCACAAGGTTGAAACCTTGATTGTGATTTCTTGTTTAAAATTAGTCGTGAATTTAACTGCTATCCAACTTTCTTGTTAGCTCAATCAAAATTTTAAGCTGAACGAATGATTATTTGTTATCAATTTATAATCCCGTATTAAGCTGGCTTCGTTTCAGCAGGTAGGGTTCCGAAATACGATCCCTTTCATTTCATCCTTATTTTTGCTACTGAAAATTCTAATAAGACGATGTTATGGCATTTAAAGTAAACGGGCGAATCTGGATTGAAGGAGAAGAACGCTTCATGGGCATTGGCAGACTGGAATTGCTTCAGCGAATTGAACAGACTGGCTCAATTTCTGCGGCGGCCAAGGGCATGGGCATGTCTTACAAACGAGCCTGGGATTTGATCCAATCGCTGAACAATCAGGCCGCTTCTCCCGTAGTTAGCACGCAGACGGGGGGCGAACGCGGCGGCGGGGCCCTCATCACCCCGGAAGGCAAACGCTGGATTAACCTTTATATGGAGTTGCAGGAACGTTTTCAGGCGTTTGTGGAACAGGAGTCGAGCAAGCTGACCTTGGAATAATTTCTTCGTTATCAGAGTTCCCAACCGTGACGTATCACTATGTATAGATGAACCATTGACAATTCCTCTATACTTACGTTTTATGAAAAAATCTGCCTTCCTGCTGGCAACATTCCTATCGTTTAGTTTATCCGGCTGGGCTCAAACCGAGCGATTGCATCAAATTCACCAGAATATTCAAAGCGTTTTTTACGAGCCTTCAACCGGGCTCTATAAAGAGACGAACGATGCGGCTCACAATGAAAAGCCTCACTCCTACCTGTGGCCGCTTTGTGCTCTGGTTCAGGCGGCGAATGAAATGGAAGTGCTGGAACCCAGAGCATCTTACCTTCAACCCGTTTTGCACACTATTCAGCAGTATTACAACGCCAACCCTCCGGCTCCGGGTTACCAGGCTTATGTCACAAAAGAAATGACAGACACGCGTTTCTATGATGATAATCAGTGGATTGCGATTGCTTGCCTGGATGCTTACAAACGAACCAAACAGCCATCTTACCTCAAAACGGCAGAGCTGATTTATAAATTTATGCTGACAGGTTACGATCAGCGGGGCGGCGGCGGTATCTACTGGAAAGAAGATGATAAAACCACCAAGAATACCTGTTCAAATGGCCCGGGTATTCTCATTGCCTTGCAGTTCTATAAACTTAGGAAAGACCCGAAAGATCTACAAACGGCCCTTGAGCTGTACCGCTGGACGAACCAACAGTTGCAGGCTCCATCGGGCGTTTATTATGATGCAGTGAAGTTACCCAGCATGAAAATCGACTCGGCCATTTATACCTATAATACCGGAACTATGCTTCAGTCTAACGTGCTTTTGTATGAATTAACGAAGGATCAAACGTATCTCAAGGAGGCGAAGCGAGTGGCCGAAGCGGCGAAGAAGCATTTTTATCGAAACCATAAATTTCCGGGAAACTACTGGTTCAACGTTGTTTTGCTACGGGGGTACGTAGAGCTTTTTGAAGTGGATAAGGACCCGCAGTACCTGCGTTTATTTGCGAAAGACGCTGAGCGAATCTGGAAAGAAGAGAAAGATCCGCAACATCTGGTTGGCCCCCGCCCCTGGAAGTCGCTAATCGATCAGGCCGCCATGCTGGAAATGTACGCCCGGCTGGAAGCCTTGAAAGGGAAAATTTAATCTCTGATTCTGAATACCTTATCAGTAAAGTGCCCCCGAAGGGGCACTTTCTGTTTATGGGTTGAGTTTAGGAGTTCGGGGTTTAGTTTTTTTGTTTAGGGTTAAGGGTTTTGAGTTTGGGGTTAAGCTGATGAATTGACTCCATATAATGCAGGGTTGTGGGAATGAAAGCCTTTTCCAGTTAATGGACTCGATAATTACGCAAAAAATAACCTCAGCGGGGTTAAATCATGAATAGCCCCGTATGAAATGCGGGGTGCCAAGGAGACAACCTCCCCGAGTTAATAGATCCGGGTAATTATGAAAAACAACCCCAGCGGGGTTAAATCATGAATAGCCCCGTATGAAATGCGGGGGTGCAATCCCTCCCCGGGTTAATAGATCCGGGTAATTATGAAAAATAACCCCAGCGGGGTTAAACCATGAATAGCCCCGTATGAAATGCGGGGGTGCAATCCTTCCCCGGGTTAATAGATTCGGGTAATTACGCAAAAAATAACCCCAGCGGGGTTAAATCATGAATAGCCCCGTATGAAATGCGGGGGTGCAATCCCTCCCCGGGTTATCACCCGGGGCTATTAGAAATTTAACCCCGCTGGGGTTGTCATGCAACAATTGCAGTTAACTCACAACCCCAAACTCAAAACTCTAAACCCCCAAATTCCCAACAATTCCTTCAGAGATTATGCTAAATTTTGAATTTAAGAATCCGACTAAAATTATTTTCGGAAAGGGCCAAATTGAAAAATTATCCACCGAGCTACCAGCCCATGCTAAAGTTCTGTTGCTGTACGGTGGTGGAAGTATCAAAAAAAACGGCGTTTACGAACAAGTCATTGCAGCACTCCAAGGTTTTGAGGTAGTTGAATTCGGCGGCGTTCCCGCTAACCCCGAATACGCCATCCTTTTAAAGGCCCTCCAAATTATTAAGGATCAGTCCATTACTTTCATCCTCGCCGTGGGTGGCGGCTCAGTTATTGACGGGGCCAAGTTTCTTTCGGCGGCGGCTTTATACGAAGGAGACGAACCCTGGGATATTCTTTCCAAAGGCATTCGTTTTGAGAAAGGCTTACCCTTTGCCACTGTCTTAACCCTGCCCGCTACGGGTTCTGAAATGAATTCGGGTTCGGTCATCAGTCGGGCAGAAACGCAGGAAAAATTATCCTTCGGCGGACCCGGCATGTTCCCGGTTTTCTCCATTCTTGATCCTCAGGTTATTCAATCCATTCCTCCGCGGCAGCTTGCGAACGGAATTACCGATGCCTTTACGCACGTGCTGGAGCAATACATGACGTACCCGATTCATGCCCGTTTACAGGATCGTTTTGCGGAAAGCATTATGCAAACGCTAATTGAAGTGGCCCCGCTGGTCATGGCAAACCCAGCGGATTATTCAGCGGCCGCTGACTTTATGTGGAGTTGCACCATGGCTCTCAATGGACTGATTCAGAAAGGGGTTCCCACCGACTGGGCCGTTCATGCCATGGGTCACGAGTTAACGGCCCTGTATGGCATTGACCATGCCCGTACACTGGCGGTTATTGCCCCCAGCCATTACCGTTACAATTTCGAGCGGAAGAAAGAGAAACTCGCTCAATACGGCGAACGGGTTTGGCAGATTACGGAAGGAACGACGGAAGAGAAAGCGGAACGGGCCATTGTAAAAACGGAAGAGTTTTTCCATTCGCTGCATATTCAAACCAAATTGTCTGCCTATACCGATCAGTTCGAAAACACGGCTGAGCAAATTGAGCAACGATTTACGCAACGAAACTGGCTGGGCATCGGGGAATATAAAGACCTGAAACCTTCGGACGTGAAGAAGATTGTGGAGATGAGTTACTAAGTAATGGGCAGGACTTAGCGACCGCCGTTGCGGTCATCAGCTAGTAAACTCACAGTCAATAACTTAACATCAAACTATTCATTATTAAGTAATCATACGAACTTAATTAAGAACCAGAGCCGGATTTATTCCGGCTCTTGGTTTATCCGGCATTGGCCCGAGCCATGACGATGAGTATTAACCCGACCACATAAGTTCCGCCCATGATCCATAAATAACGTTTGGCTTTGGCGGGTGCTCCTTCAAATTCCTTCCAGACCAAAAGTCCCCAAAGAACCGACACAACCGTTGCTCCCTGGCTTAACCCGTAAGAAACAGCTCCGCCCGCATCCTGCGAACCCAACAGGAGTGTAATCATTCCGATTCCCCAGATGAATCCACTGCCCAGACTCAGTCCATGTTCTTTGGCAGAAACGTCTCCATACCGCACCTCGTCTTCTCCTTCGAGTAACTTTAGTCGTTTCACGGTCCATTCTATCAGCGGGTTACTAATCAAAATTCCCAACGCAAACAACACAAAGCCCGTGTAGGGCGTAAGCTTTTCAGCTTCAGGTAAAGCAATATCCTCCACAATGGATTGGGTAACCAGTAGAAAAAAGAAACCCGAGAAGACCCCGCCCGCCAGAGCTACCCAAATGCCCTTGGTACTGGAACCTTCGTCTTCCTCCTCTTCTTCATTTTTGGCTTTATAGGCAAACGCACAGGCCGCGATTGAAGCCAGCACCAGGCCGCCCCCAATGGCAAGTAACCCTACGTTTCCTTCAGGTTTAGCTATGTAGTTAACAATCAGTCCTAAAGCCAATGACAAACCTGTACCGACGGGCATGGCTACGGCAATACCTGAAATATTAATTCCCACGGTAAGTAACGTATTTCCAATATTGAAGATCATACCTCCTACTACGGCCAGAGCCATATTTCGCAAGGTTGCCTGCTGAATATCGTCTAGAAAGGCTCGCTCGTTAGAACCCAAACTGCCTAGCGTGAAAGCCAATACAAGAGCAGTAATGAAAATCCCATAAACGTAATCACGGTAAAAGATGGACAGTGGAGCGGATTGCGTAACGAGTTTCTGACCGCTTGTCCAGGAGCCCCAGCAAAGCATGGTAATGAGGCAAAAGATAATGGCAAGGGTAGCGTTTTCAATGATGACCATGGTTTAGCAGTTTCGTTCTAGTGGATTCCTCCAAACCTTAATAAAACCCGGCCAGTACCCGCACAAAAAAACCGCTGACCTCTACGGCCAGCGGCATATTTCATTAGTTTGAAGGTAAGTTAAGAATCTTTAGCTCTGCTATTAGCGAATTCTACCAGTGCGGGAGTTATAGTTACCCAACGGGAAGCTTAACCCGAGATTAACGCCCCAGTTGCTGTGGTACACATCGCCGCTTCCGTAAATCGGCTTGGCTACGTCAACCAGCCCTAAGCCGTAACGAACGTCGAAATTCAGCCAGACTTTGTTTTGAATGCGGTAGTTGAATCCCCCGCCCAAGTGCACACCGGCATCAGCCGCCGTCCAGTTCTGACGATTGACGTTGATGTTGTCGCCGTTTTGATTACGAGCCGCCAGGAGAAAACCAACGTAAGGTCCAGCGAATAGCTTAGGACGCAGGGCATGTCCACGGTCGTTCAGGTAAAAGGTCGCCAGAATTGGGATTTGCAGGTAGTTTAATCTGATCTGCTGATCTGCCAGTCGGTTCTTAGCTCCGAGCTGGGTGTAGAGCACCTGACCACCCACACCAAAGTGTTCGTTTACACTATAGTTGATGAATAAACCGGCGGTTCCACCCGTTTTCCAGGTTGTGTTGCCCGCTCCACCCCCGCGAAAGGTAGCTATTGATAAACCACCCATGGGGCCCCAGGAAAGGTTGTCCTGAGCTTGAGCCTTCGTTCCAATAATGCTTGCAAAGAGGAGGAATAATAAACTGTACTTTTTCATGATTGAAGCAAGTATAAATATTTGTATACTGCGACTTAAAAAAAGCTCATTCCAGCCCTTATGCTATGTTAATTTGTTGAATAATTTCCCCAATTTTATTTTTCTTCGGTAGTCAGGAATAGCACATTTCGTTGAAGACCTTCGTATTTGGTTCGTTTGAGAGGCGATTTTTTGAAGACTTTTCTGAAGGTTTCTTCGGTAAGTTCTTGCCAATCACGGCTTTGCCAGGATTTCAATTCCTGGGGAAGATCAAAGGCCGATTCGCGGTGGGGTTGGGAAAAACGATTCCAGGGGCAAACGTCCTGGCAGATGTCACAACCAAAAAACCAGTTTTCCATTTTTCCCCGAAATTCATTTGGAATGGCATCCTTTAATTCAATCGTGAGGTAACTAATGCAACGACTGCCATCCACCGAATACGGTTCAGAGATCGCGTCGGTCGGGCAAGCATCAATGCAACGGGTACAGGTACCGCAGTAATCGGCCATTGGGCCGTCGGGCTGCAATTCCAGATCGATAATTAATTCGGCGATGAAGAAAAAACTGCCGCTTTTTCGAGTGATGAGGTTACTATTTTTACCAACCCAACCCAGCCCCGCTTTTTTTGCCCAGGCCTTTTCCATTACCGGAGCCGAATCAACGAAACAGCGTCCGTCCACCTGGCCGATTTGGTCCTGAATTCGTTGCAGAAACTCTTTCAACCGATCTTTCACTACAAAGTGATAATCTACTCCGTAGGCGTACTTGGAAAGTTTCAGGTCATCGTCTTCGGCAGGCAAGGTTTCAGAAGGGTAATAATTGTATAACAAAGAAACCACCGATTTAGCCCCTTCTACCAGCAGTCTGGGATCAAGGCGTTTGTCAAAATGGTTTTCCATGTACTGCATCTGACCGTGTTTGCCGAGGGTTAGCCATTTCTCCAGCCGGGGGGCTTCTTCTTCCAGAAAATCAGCTCGCGAAATGCCACAGAAATCGAACCCTAAATCCCGGGCAATTTCTTTGATTGTTAACGCATTGCGTTGCTGAATAATTTCTGATACAGTCATGGCTATTTGGTCAACTCTACGGGTTCCCAGCTGTAGTAGGTACTGGAGATTCCATTGCAAAGTTACGGCATAATTAGCCAGCATCACTACCCGATGTCGTGGGTTTCAGGACGGTTTGACGCTATGGGTTCCTCAAAAAACTTCATTTAAAATGTCATTCTGTCAGCGAAAACCCAAATGGCAAAGTAATTTTGTAGTTAGGCTAACAGTAACAAGGTACGAAAAGACATGACGAATCCGGAATTTACGCAACCCGAAGAAAACGAAAAGGCTCCTCAGGCTGAACCCGCAACGGATAACTCCGAAGGTACTCCCACCGCTGAAACTTCGGAGCAACCTGTTGATAATAAAGCTGACAAAGCTCAGGCTGAAATTGCAGACCTGAAAGATAAATACGTTCGCCTCGCCGCCGAATTTGATAACTTCCGTAAACGCACCCTACGCGAGAAAGAAGAATTAGTGAAAACTGCTTCGGAAGGAGTTATCAAAGCCATTTTGCCCGTATTGGACGATATTGAACGTGCTCAGGCAAACTATGGACCAGATGGTAAAGTTGAAACTGAAGGCATTGACCTGATTTTCAACAAACTGGTAAAAGCAGTGGCAGCCAAGGGACTGAAACCTATGGAGTCCAAAGGCCAACCTTTTGATCCTGATTTACACGAAAGTATTACCCAATTCCCCGCTCCTTCCGAAGACCTCAAAGGAAAGGTTGTGGAGGAAGTTGAAAAAGGTTATTACCTGGGTGATAAAGTAATCCGCTTTGCCAAAGTTGTGGTTGGAGCGTAATTGAATTCTAGAGAGACAAAAATTTTCGTTCTCTCCAGTGGTCTTTCTCTCCTCATTTTTTAAGAAACGATGGCACAAAAGCGTGATTATTATGAAATATTAGGGGTAACCAAATCTTCGTCGGAAGACGAGATCAAGAAGGCTTACCGGAAGCTGGCAATTAAATACCACCCGGATAAGAACCCCGATAACCCCGAAGCAGAAGATAAATTTAAGGAGGCGGCTGAGGCTTACGAAGTTCTCTCCGACCCTAATAAAAAAGCTCGTTATGACCAATACGGTCATGCGGGTATGGGAGGTGGTTACTCTGGCCCACAAAACGCAGAAGATATTTTCTCCCAATTCGGCGATATTTTCGGAGAAGGTAGTCCGTTTGGTAGCTTCTTTGGTGGTGGTTTTGGCGGCGGCGGTGGTCAGCGGCAACGCGTGCGTAAAGGTTCTGACCTACGCATCAAGCTAAAACTGGATTTACAGGAAGTGGCTAATGGCGTTGAGAAAAAAATCAAGGTAAAGCGTCACGTTTCCTGTAATGCCTGCGGTGGTAACGGTTCTAAAAATGGAACTTCCCTGCGAACTTGTCCTACCTGTAATGGTCAGGGTCAGGTTCGTCGCGTGCAGCAAACCATGCTGGGCCAGATGGTTACAGCCAGCACCTGCCCTACCTGTAACGGCGAAGGCAAGATCATTGATTCAAAATGTGACGTTTGCATGGGCGAAGGCCGCACGCTGGCAGAAGAGGTAATCTCTATTAAAATTCCGGCTGGGGTTGCCGAAGGCATGCAGCTTTCCATGAGCGGTAAAGGTAACGTTCCTCCTCGCGGTGGCGTGGCGGGCGACTTACTTATCGTCGTAGAAGAAGAAGAAAACGAAGACCTGAAACGCGATGGTAACAACGTGGTTCATGAGTTGTACGTAAACTTCGTTGATGCAGCTTTAGGTACTTCCGTTGAAGTTCCTACCATTGAAGGCCGGGCGAAAATTACGCTTGAAGCCGGTACTCAGAGTGGTAAGATTCTTCGCATGAAAGGCAAAGGCATTCCGCATTTGAATAGCTACGGCAAAGGCGATCAATTGATCTACGTGAACGTCTGGACGCCACGCGTGTTATCGTCGGAAGAAAAAGGAATTCTGGAAAGACTCCGCAATTCGCCTAACTTCCAGCCTCGCCCTACGAAAAATGACAAGAGCTTCTTCGAAAAAATGAAGGATTTCTTTAATTAGTTGGAGAAGGTTTGACGTTTGTCTGAAAGTGATTGGTCAAAGCTAAGTTTGATATACGTTTGAAAGGTTGGCTCAACGCCAGCCTTTCTGCGTTTTATGATTAGTAAACTTTATTTAAACACTCAAACAAAGCCAACCCTCAAAACACAGAACCCAAACCCATCGAACATTCAAACCTCAATCAAACTCCCTCAAACAAAAAGACGATTCAGCTAAGCTGAACCGTCCTCATTATTCATGGCTTTCAAAGGGGAAAAGCGTCTTAGCTTAATTCAGTAATGAATTGTTCTTTCGGCTTACGAACTTTCTTCATGCCGTGCAGCCAGTCATTGGCTTCATCACGATAACCCAGCGGTAATAGCGTTACACTGCGAAGGCCTTTTTCTTTCAGATTCAATAACTCATCCAGAGCAGGAGCGTTAAAGCCTTCCATGGGCGTAGCATCTACGCGTTGCTCAGCGGCAGCCGCAATAGCTATTCCGAAACCGATATACGCCTGACGAGCCGTAGCCTGGAAGTTTTCTTCAGCCGTTTTCGATCCGTACACCGATAACAGGTAATTTTTATAGCTATCCATTCGGTCATCGGGTAAACCGCGTTCGCGAGTGGTGTAGAGAAACATGTCATTAATCCGTTTCGCATCCAGATCATCCCAAGCAGCGAAAATCAGTACATGTGACGCGTCTGTAACTTGACTCTGATCGTTGGCAATCGCCCGAATTTGTTGTTTCAGTTCAGGATTTGTTACCACCAGAATTTCAAAAGGCTGCAATCCAGACGAAGTTGGAGCTAAACGAGCCGCTTCCAGAATAATGTCTACTTTTTCCTGTGGAACCGCTACACCATTCATTTTTTTTGTAGCGTAACGCCATTCCAGGTTTTCAATAAGGGAACTCATGATGTTCTTTTTTATGAAGGATAAATATTGACTTTCACATTAAATGTCGGTACATATAATACAAAGCCTATTTTGTGAAAATTAGTTTTCGATTGTTGAGATTTTTTAGGAATTGTTTTTACACTTTCCTTTAATCCACTGATAATCAACAAAAAAAAAGAAACTACTCGGCTGAATAGTTTCTTTTCGCTAGGGCAATAATTCGTTCTTTTATTTGACTTCCGTTAATTCAATCATAACACTGGTACGCTTCAGGTTAGCGGCGGGATTGAAACCCACGCTCATCAAGAAATCTCCGGTATACGCGGCGTCAGGCGTAATGCTGGACTTTGTGCCGGGGTATAAGTTCAGTTCTTTCAAAGCGTATTTTTTCTTGGGGTCCAGGCCTTTTAATACGATAGGTCGGCCTGTACCTACGCCATACCGACTGCTTACCATGTAGGTAAACCAAACCGACCGCGATTTATTTTCATTCACGAATTGCAAGGAAGCATACTCATTTTCGCGAGGATTAGCCAATCGATACAAGTCTCCGTGCCAAACCAGATCGCTGATTTTTTTATAGGTCTCTACCGATTGCTTGCTAAATTCAAAGTCTTTTTCGTCCAGCTTACTTACCACAATATCGTAACCCAACTTACCCATCATTGCCACATCCGTTCGATACTTCAGTGGTTGCTTGCCCCAATCCGTTACGTGATTACAATGAGCAATGGTTGGGAAAAAGTACGAATACTCCCACTGCATAAACACCCGCTCCAGCGGATCAGTATTATCACTCGGCCAAAATTCGGTGAAATATTTCAGGGCCTCATAATCTACGCGGCCACCGCCCCCTGAGCATAACATCATGGGTACTTTGGGGTATTTCGCCCGAACCCGTTCCAATACTTTATACAAGCCTTTCACATAATCCACGTAAAGCTTCGAGTCGGCCTGTTTGCTGTTTTTCAGATACTCCGAGTGAGCATTATAAATTACTGCATTACAATCCCATTTAATGAAGGCCAGATCAGGATTTTTCGTGAATAACTCGTCCAATATACCATATACAAAATCCTGAACTTTAGGATTAGATAAATCCAGTACTAACTGATTACGGAAATAATGTTCAGGACGCTCGGGCTGTTTGATTACCCAATCCGGGTGCTTTTCGTAGAGTTCACTCTTGGGATTCACCATCTCCGGTTCAACCCAAATACCGAATTTTACCCCGGCTTTCTGAGCCTCTTTTACCAGATAACCAAGGCCATGAGGTAACTTTTTGACATTCTCTTTCCAGTCACCCAAACCCGCGTTATCACCATTCCGGGGATACTTATTAGCGAACCAGCCATCATCCAACAGAAACAGATCCACGCCTAATTTTTTACCATCTGCGAAAAGTCCGGTTAACTTCTGCTCATCAAAATCGAAATACGTCGCTTCCCAGTTGTTCAGAAGTGTCAGACGCGAGCCTTCGCCGTCCAGAATTCGATACTTACGAGCCCAGCGGTGCATGTTACGACTGGCCTCTCCTTTGCCATGATCCGAGAACGTATAAATGAACGAAGGCGTTTTCAACTCCTGTCCACTGGTCAACGGATATTCCGAGGCATGAGGATTAATCCCCGCGATTACACGAAGATTATTATACGTATCGGTCTCAAAATCAATCTTGAAGTTACCCGACCAGCCCAACGTTCCGAGTAATACTTTCCCGGTTTCTTCCGTAGCCTTTTGATCAAACGAAAGCATGAAGCTCGGCGGTTGAAACAGGTTTGCCCGCGTGCCTAATTTGGAATCCAGCGAGAGAATTCCGGCCTTCAATTCGGTGGTTTCGGGATTCATTTCGTGAGCCCAGCTCCCGTGGTAATGCGTGAGATGGAAAGACTGTCCCACAAAATACAGGTTTGCCGACGCGTATTTATTGAGCGTAATCGTCCCTTTTTCGTTGTTACGAATCGTGCTCCATTGCTCCACTACGTTCTCTTTCCGGTAGGTTTTATAATACAGGCTTACCTCAACGGCATAGGCGGGATCTTTCAGTACTACGGTAGTTAGCGTAACGTTATCATCCACTTTCTGCGTTTGATGGCTCTGGTATTGTAACTCCAGCGAAGTATTCCCGTCGGCATGCGTAACTCGAATGGCGGGTTCGAAAAGATTCCAGGTTCCACTGGGGGTATAAGCCGAATTAGAAATCCCCGAGTTTTCGTCATTCTGGCGGCTTTCTTTCGTTACCAGAGCATATTCATTCGCTTGTTGCAGCCGCGTACCGAAGTAACTAATCCCCACCCGTTTGCTACCATCGGTTTGTAATACCAGAGCGTTCTGCTCGGTTTCGATGGGAATGACGGTTTGCTGGGCGTATACGAAGGAAGTGGTAATAATAGTCGCAAGAAAACTGGGAATCCAGCGGGCGGATAAACGGTTTTGCATAGGGTAAGAGTTGAAATGAACCACTAAAAATAAAGCCTGAAATCTTTTCCTGAACACAAAAAAGGCAGCCGTTTCCGACTGCCTCCAAATTGCATCAATAAATGATAAAATACTATTAAACTGTGGTTCTTATTTCGTGCAATTGGTCTTACTCAACGTAATTCCGTTGATGAAGGTAATATTCTTATGATCCTGAAAAACGGTCTTTCCTTCTTTATCATTCACCGGACCAAACCCCTCGACATACGTATCGCCTTTTTTCAGAAAAATCACTTCCCGAACCGACGACCGACCTTCCGCACTGAAGCTATACTCTGCCAGGAGGGTATCTCCCTTTACACGACCATCCAGTGAGCCATGATTACTATCTTTTTCGTAAAGCTTGTAGGTTAAGTCTCCAGTAATGTTTCGGTTCTTTCTGGAAATGTGTAGATAAACCGTGTCTTTAGCGGTCATGTAAGCATAACATTCCTCTTCGTTTTCCTGAGCCGAATCCAGCGTCTTGGTATACGTCAGGGTTTGGCCGTCTTCCGTTTCTACGATCAAGGTATTATCCTTAATCGAGATAACTTTAAGCGTATGATCATAGGGACTAGTCGAACCATTTTGTTGCTTTCTGCCGTGCAGAAGCAGGTTATCCCCCTGCATTTCCCAGGTTTGATAGTCTATATCACCCGCAGGAAAAACCGATGCAATCCCCTCTTTATCCAGGGTAAAACCAGTATCCGACTGATTTTCTCCGCTGAGTGTCCATTTTCCAACTACTGAATCTTTGTCTTTGTTTTGACAGGCTAGCAAACTGATGAGCAATAGGAACAGGGCAAAAGGTTTCATAATGTTTCTGACTTGGGTTTGGCTTTTGATTTATTCATCCGGCATTGATCACTGCAATACACCACCTCTTCCCAGTTTTTCTCCCATTTTTTTCGCCAGCTAAAGGGTAACTGGCAAACAGGACAGATTTTGGAGGGAAGGTATGGCTTACGATGCGGCATGGTTAGTTGTACCAATGTTTAATGATAAGCCGTAAATAAACTGTACCATTACCGATTGTAAGGATACTCATTGATCCAGTGAAATCCCCGACCCGTCAGGTTATAATCGCTGATTTTTTTACGTTTCAATCCTGCTTTCAAGGCTTTTCCTCGCCATGCTCCACTTATGCTCAAACTATCCTTTTGAAGCTGGTAATGAAAAAGGTGGGTTGAGGTTGAATCCCGGTCACTTTTTAAAGCAATGGTTTTTTCTTTTTCATCAATCTTCAACATAAAAGATTCAGAATTCCGGTTCATCAGCCGAATTTCAGCAAAATTGTTTTCCAGCAACAACTTATTCCAGCGAGCGGTATCTGTCGTTAACGGCGGTAAAGTATCCTTTCCCAAGACAAAAGATTTCACCGCATAGATACCTCGCAAGGGATGATCCGGTTTTCGCGTCCACGAATGACCACTAATCGTTACAAAAAGCAGGAAGAAAATCACCAACGTTTTCCCAACTACGTGCGTAATGCGATGCCATTTCTTAGATAACACTACCGATTCGCGATTCAGTGAGGAGGGTTTATGAAGGATGAAGAAATGGTAAAGGGCGGATAGATCAGGAGCTAGTATAAAAAAAGCCAGTAAAAGCAGATAACTGGAAAACAGCTTTACGGGAATATCAAAGCTGAAATTCAGCATGACCACATTAGTCATTACGGCAATGACAACCAAAGCTCCCAGAGCTTTAGTTCGTCTGAAAAACAGTAATAAGCCTCCTATCACTTCCCCTAAACCACCAAAAATGGAATAAGGTCGGGAAAGCCCCATGAGCCGCCAGACGATCCCCATGGGCGAGGAGTCCCCATACGTTTGTTCCAGAGTATAGAAATCGGGATATCTGAACTGGGCTTCAAAGACTTTAACAAAGCCGTAAATCAGCATGAAATAAGCCAGATAATACCGCACGAAGGTTTGGGTTAGTACGTAAAGTAAGGGGTAATTAAATCGGTTTCGAAGAATCATTGCCAGTACCAGGGCAAGCGTTAACGCAAAAGTTGTTAGGACAGCTAAATAGGCATAGTCAAAAGAAGTATCGCCGCTGCCTGTGTTGGTGATCTGCCTGACATCTTTCATCCTCAACACGGAGTTCCCTACGGTTTCAACCAGAGGTGTTAGCCCCAGCATCGCAACTAATGGCATAGCGTAACAAACGGAATAAATGGCTACAAACCATATGCCCAAGCGGCGTAGAAAAGACCAATGGTTAGACAAGGATAAAGGAGGTGTAGGCGTACTAGTCATAGAGGTAAGGGAGTTAAAATAGGTAAGGTTTGTAACTCATAATCAAATATTTAAAATTCAACAGAAAAAGCCAACCCGAGGGATTGGCTTTTAAGATTTATTTAGAATACTACCTACTCTATCTAGTCTTAATGCTGGGTTTCGTCCGCACTTGGACCATAACTTCCGGGAATGGGAATGTTAAGTAACCGCAGGTAAACGCCCAATTGAGCCCGGTGGTGAGTAATTTGAGAAAAAGCCATTCGGATTACTTCGTGTTTAGGATCAACGCTGTAAACAATTTCACCGTTTCGTAAAGTCCAGGGTTTATTCAGGAGGGCTTCATTTCCTGGGATTAACTGCGTCCGTCCATTCGCCAGACTTCCCTCAAAAAGAGCCATCAAATCAGCATTATTCTGAATTTTCTTCTCTTCATAAGGAATTTTGGCAAAGTCCAGCTCGTCGGTAGTCAACACCATGGTTACCCAGGTGGGCAGCTCTGCAATGTGGGTGGCGAGGTTACGCATTTTCATGCTTTTCTGGTGCGGAGCCCAATCCAGCTTATCGTCGGGAATGAGGGCCATAAATTTGCGGGTGGTGAGAGCTTCCTGCTCCATTTCTTTCAAAAACAGGGGAATTAGTTCCATCGTCTATGTTGTTTTATGGTTCGATTCAAAACTAAAACCGCCCAGTGACAGCCCTATGTCAGTAGGTTTACTGTATCCTATTTTAAATTTCTGTAGAGACGCGATTGATCGCGTCTGGCCGGGAAATGGAAATCATTTAAATGGTAACATCCGCCCTGGTTGGTGTCTCCGCCAACCACTAGGCTTTTAGTAATGGTTGGTGAGGACACCAACCAGGGCCGGAACGAATCACTATTACTAAAACAGCCTCTTACCCAGACGCGATCAATCGCGTCTCTACCTGATATAAGGATAGTAACCGTTGACTCGGATTATCAGGATTATTTTTTATGTATAGCCCCCCCTGGCTGGTGTCTTCACCAACCACTAGGCTTTTAGTAATGGTTGGTGAACACACCAACCAGGGCCGGAGCGTCTGGTCGGGGGATGAAAACGAATCACTAGTAATAAAATCGTCTCTACCATAAACAAAAAGGTCAGCCTACTATAAGCAGGCTGACCTTTTGCAAAAGATAGGTTAGTGCGAGAACTCTACGCACAACACCCTAAACTCAACACAGCATTAGTCGATTACGACACAAATACCACGTTTAACATCTTCCTCTACTTTCTTATATTTCACATCACGCTCGATGCGACCATCGCTGTACTGAACGGATACCCGTTGGTTAGGTTCAATTTTGTTCACGCGAATGGGCTGCTGACGCGGACGTTCTACCACCTCAATTTCCTCCAGTTCTTCTACCGAAGGACCATCGCCACCCGTAAGCCCACTGACATCATCCTTACTTAATTGCAGTTGAGGCTGTGGTTCAGGACGACGGGGAGGTTGCGGAACCTGTGGCTGTTCTACGTGAAGTTCAGGAACATCGTAACGCATCAACATCTGAACAATGTCAAAGTTTACTTTATTAATGAACTGCTTGAACAGGTCAATCGACTCGAATTTGTAAATCAGCAGCGGGTCTTTTTGTTCGAACACCGCATTCTGAACGGATTGCTTCAGATCATCCATGTCACGAAGGTGCTCTTTCCACTCCTGATCGATTACCGTCAAAGCAATGTTCTTCTCAATCTCACGAGTTACCTCACGTCCTTCGCTGTTCAGTGCTTTCAGGAAGTTCACCTGGAAGCCCATCACGTGCTCGCCATCGGTGTAAGGCAATCCAATTACTGAATTTTCATTCACATTGCCCTGGTTGGCTTCGAATAAGTCCTGGAAGAAAGGCTGCATCCGACGAGCGATGTCCGCTCCTTTCGATTGGTAATGTCCTTCTGCCGCGGCATATAACTGCTGCGTGCGTTGCTCAGGCTTCAGACGAACAAATTCATCCTTGGTGAAAGGAACCTGAATCGCCAGTGTTTCGATTACGCGAAGTTCAAATTCTTCGAAACTAGGGTTATTGGAAACCAGTTCTTCGCAAACGTCATAGGTAATGTTGGCAATATCCAGAGCCAGTCGGTCGCCAAACAGAGCATTTTTACGACGCTTGTAAATGGCTTCCCGCTGGTAGTTCATGACATCATCATATTCCAGCAGACGCTTCCGAATACCAAAGTTATTTTCTTCTACTTTCTTCTGAGCCCGTTCGATGGACGAAGTAATCATGGAGTGCTGAATTACCTCTCCTTCTTCCATACCCATGCGGTCCATTACCTTCGCAATCCGTTCAGAACCGAACAGACGCATCAGGTTATCTTCCAGTGATACGAAGAATTGAGACGATCCGGGGTCACCCTGACGACCGGCACGACCGCGTAACTGACGATCCACCCGGCGAGATTCGTGACGCTCAGTACCGATAATGGCCAGACCACCCGCGGCTTTCGACTCGGGAGTCAGCTTAATATCCGTACCCCGACCGGCCATGTTCGTCGCAATCGTTACGTTTTGTGAATGACCCGCCGTGGCTACAATCTCAGCCTCGCGTTGGTGTTGCTTCGCGTTCAGTACCTGGTGTTTGATTCCACGCATCCGTAACAGACGGCTCAGGATTTCCGAGTTTTCAACGGAAGTAGTACCTACGAGTACCGGACGACCCGCCTTCACAAGCTCGTCGATCTCCTGTACTACTGCATTGTATTTTTCACGAACCGTTTTGTATACCTTGTCTTCCTGATCCTTCCGCGAAATCTTAAGATTGGTAGGAATCGAAACGACATCGAGTTTGTAAATCTGCCAGAACTCGCCTGCTTCCGTTTCAGCCGTACCTGTCATCCCTGACAGTTTGTGGTACATACGGAAGTAGTTCTGAAGCGTTACCGTAGCGTAAGTCTGGGTGGCATCTTCCACCTTAACCCGCTCTTTTGCTTCGATTGCCTGGTGCAAACCGTCCGAGTAACGACGGCCTTCCATAATCCGGCCCGTTTGCTCATCAACGATTTTAATTTTTCCGTCCATGATTACGTATTCCACATCCAACTCGAACAGCGTGTGAGCTTTCAATAACTGGTTGACGGTGTGAATACGCTGGGTTTTGATTGAGTAATCACGGATAATCTCGTCTTTCTTATGAATTTTTTCTACTTCAGAAAGATCCGATTTTTCAATTTTATTCAGGGCAACTGACAAGTCAGGCAGAATGAAGAAGTTAGGATCTTCATTATTTGCCGTCATTACGTCGATCCCTTTTTCCGTCAGTTCAACCGAATTGTTTTTCTCTTCGATCACGAAATACAAGGGAGCATCGGCTTCGGGCATGCGTTTGCCCTGTTCCTGCAAGTATTCGTTTTCGGTCGCCCGCATCACTGCCTGGTTCCCCTGCTCACTCAGATATTTAATCAGAGGCTTGTATTTAGGTAACCCACGGTGAGCCCGGAACAGAGCCAACCCCCCTTCTTTGGTATTACCAGCGGCAATTAGTCGGCGAGCTTCGGTCAAGAAACCCTGAACCAGTTTCTGCTGCTCTTCTACCAGTCGGGAAATACGGGGATTTAATACTTCAAATTCCTGAACATCATTATCTTTCACCATCGGTCCACTGATAATCAGAGGCGTACGGGCATCGTCAATCAGGACGGAATCGACCTCATCGACCATGGCATAATGGTGTTTTCGCTGCACGAGTTCTTCCGGGCTGCGAGCCATGTTGTCACGCAGGTAATCGAAACCAAACTCGTTATTGGTACCGTAAGTAATATCCGCCAGGTAAGCATTGCGGCGGCTATGCGTGTTAGGCTCGTGACGATCAATACAATCAACCGTCATGCCGTGGAATTCAAACAGAGGAGCATTCCACTCGGAGTCACGCTTCGCCAGATAATCGTTGACGGTTACGATGTGAACCCCTTTACCGGCCAGGGCATTCAGGAAAGAAGGCAAGGTAGAAACCAGCGTTTTACCTTCCCCGGTAGCCATTTCTGCAATCTTACCCTGGTGTAACACTACCCCACCAATCAACTGTACGTCATAGTGAATCATGTTCCAGGTAATGGGCTGGCCCATGACGTTCCAGGTATTTTTCCAGGTAGCTTTCTCCCCTTCAATCACCACATTTGATTTGCGGGAAGCAACAAAACGGTCATGAACGGTAGCTGTTACCACCAGTTCACCGTTTTCAGTATAACGACGACCCGTCTCTTTCACAATAGCGAAAGCACGGGGCAGAATTTCTAATAATACTTCTTCAAGTTTCTGATCAGACTGAACTTCCAGAGCGTCAATTTGCTTGAAGAGCGAGTCTTTCTCATTAACGTCCAGATCTGGATTGGATTCAATTCGCTGACGGATGCTATCAACCTGGTCGGTGATAGGAGCCAGTTGTTGCTTGATAATAGACTTCAAAGCAGCCGTTTCCTGACGAAGCTGCTCATCGGTTAACTCTCTTAATTTGGCAAATTCGGCATTAATTTTTCCTACGTAGGGATATAATTCCTTTAGATCCCGATCGGACTTAGTGCCGAAAATTTTGGTGATGAGTTTAAACATAGCTATGTGCTAATGCACCGTTATTCGTGGTTAGTCAGCCGTTTTACCGAGCTGCTCTTTCATAATCCGGCCAGGTTAAGCGGATTTACATGAAACCCCAACCGGGGTACAACAATAGGTAGAATGCAAATTTACTTCATTCTTTTTACCCAAAAACAAAAAAACGATTCCTAAATACAGTTTAGAGTCGAAAGTGGTCAAAACGTTATATCAAAGCGACAAATTGACAGCTTTTCTGAACCGAAGCCCTGAGGCATGAAACTTTCAAACTAAAAAATTCGTTGTAATTTGCCGCCTGATACAAAACCCTAGTGCTGTATCATAGGAAAGTAAGCTTTGAAATTACGACTACTTTGAAACGTTAGTTTGCTTACTAACGTTCTGTAATAGACACCATAACCCCTACTTCATTTTCACTATGAGCCAAAACCAGCAAGATAATCCGTATTACCGCCCTGTCCACCGTGAGCGTAAGAAAATGTCCATTCCAGGTTTTGGGGGTGGAAAAATGTTCGGTGGCAAAGGCGATAATGAAGGCAGAAAAGATAACGGAGACATCTGGATGAAGTTCATGCCGCTAATTGTGCTGATTTTTGCGGCGTACGCCATGTATGACACTTTCTCGGCTTTCAACAAGAAGGATAAAAATACGGTGGACGAACCCAAGGCCATTCAGGCTATGGAATGGAAACACGAAAAAGTGTATAAGAAATTCGCGGATATTACTCCTCGTTCCAAGCATTATTACCTCGTTATCAGTTACGAAGGAGCCAGCAAGACCATTGATTTTGGTCAGGAAAAAAGTGAATTCTGGGATCAGATTGATACCTATAACTTTTTAACCAAAGCCCCTGGCAGTCTTTCGGTATCGGTGGACGCTTACGACAATTCCCGGGATCGGGTTCTGACTATGAAATTTTAAGCAATCATTGCTTGACAATACAGCAAAAAGGCTAGTCCACAGATTGGACTAGCCTTTTTTTGCTAGGAAATAACGTAGAGTTATTCAACTGCCACCAACATGGCACCGTACGAATAACCACCTCCGAAGGTAGTCACTACGATGTTGTCTCCTTTCTGGAATCGGTAACGGTTTTCGCTGAGACCAATGGCACAGCCCGCACAACCGGTATTACCCAAGTACTGAATGTTAGATAGAAGTTTTTCCATGGGAAGTCCTAATTCCTCCATTACTTTCTTACTGATTCGGAAATTGGCCTGATGAGGCAATACCCAGTCCACGTCTTCCATCGTCAGGCCATTGCGGCCCAAAATCTGACGACTGGCTTTGGGCATGTACTGAACAGCATGAATAAAGACATCGCGGCCATTGGGCATTACGAAACCTTCATCATTGGGTCGCAATACTACACCTTCCAGAGCCTTGCCAACCGTAGCCGCACCGCCCGTCAGAATATCGACCACTTTCAGATCAGAATCAGAAACCCGTTCACTGGACATGAACAGAGCCGCGGCTCCGTCACCCCAGAGGTGACCAGCTACTTTATCAGATTCGTTACTGTAAGCAGTGTTATTATCCGACACGACCACTAAAGCTTTGGTCGCTTTTTTCATGCAGAAGTAGCCTTGCACTACTTCAATCGCATTCAATAAAGACGAACAGGCCGTAGAAACCGACAGAACCGGAATATCTGGAATCTGCAGGTCGTGCTGTACAGCGTGAGCCAGTGAGACAATCGTATCATAAGGGGTGTATGTAGCCCCTACAATCAAATCAATTTCTTGTACTGGGTAAGGTAAAAGGGCTAGGCCCTGACGAACGGCCTCAACGGCCATCGTGTTAGTGTTTTCGTGAGGGGCAGCTTTCCGACGTTCTCGGATGCCCGTCCGCTCCACGATCCACTGGTCAGACAATCCATTCAGTCGGGCAAAATGTTCATTGGTAACAACTTGCTCCGGCAGATAGCTACTTATCGCGTTGATATACATAAGGGTCAAGCGGGGAACAGCTCGTATTTGTACTTTGCCGTGATATTTTGTACTATGCAAAGAATGCGTTTCTTTACGAACTTACCAAATATTTCATTGAATGATTAAATATTTTGTTGGAATAGTTACAGTATTTTTATTAATTACTTAACCTCACCTGTACTTACTACCCATTGAGGTATATTCTCTACTGATCCTCTTGTGCAAAAAAGTTCATGCCTATACGTCCAATTTCACGCTGCGTGCGATTTTTCATCTGGTTATTTTAACCCTTTCTAAATTCTTTACAAACCCGGGGAAGGATACACTTCCTGCTCATTACTTAGCTGAAGGCACCTGCAACATCGAATGAAAAAGCCGAAGCTAATACTACAGCTTCGGCTTTTTTGTTCTAATTAAGGAGTGATTATTGCTTCACAAAGACCGCTTGTGAGCGATCTGCCCGAGCTATTTTCTTGCAAAAATCTACGAATTTAGGGTAAGCAGAAGCGGGTTTACGAAACCGAGGCATTTCCAGCCGCCGGGTATAGACGATAGTCTCGCCCTTTTTAACAGTCTGAGCAGTATAAGTACCAAATTCCGTTTCCAATTTAACAGGTTCGGGCAAGGCTTCCAGCGTATAAGATTCGGGAATATGATAGGTAACCGTATCGGCATCCGTAAAACCCACCGTCCATACCACTTCATGCTGACGATTGGAAAGGGTTTTAGGAATTAGCGTCCAGGGTGTGTACTGATTAACTGACAGGAACATACGATTACCACTCATCGTCGCACTTTTCCGAACCGTCAGACTCAATTTTTCAGTAATCGAAGGAATTCTCTTTACGGGCTTGCCCACTTCAAAGGCAAAGTCATTCAGATCAAAACTGGCCAGACGCATCCGTTGAATTTTCCAGCGTTTCAGCGTCTCCCCAGCCATCGATTCGGTGGCAGAGCGATAATCATCGTGCTGAATTCCTGAATAGTGGGTAAGCATCTTTGTTGTCGCATTTCCCTCTTTATCCAGGAATACTTCAATGGTACGATACTGCCCATTTTCGGCTTGCTGGTAGGAAGGCGTTTTCACTAGTACCCCACCCTGCGGCGTCTCCAGCAAGGCATGTCGATTACCCGTAAAGCTGCCCATATAACCCGGATCGGCGTGTTGACTCGTACATTCCAGCCAAAGGGTATCCTTCGCCAGTGGTACACACAGAATTTCGTGATTAAAGCGGGCCGACGGGAAATCCGTCAAAACATCAATAGAACTCGCCGAAACCGAAGCGGTGTAAGAAGTCACTCCAGCCACTTTCAGCATTGCCTTCATGTAGTTGGAAAGAGCCTTGCAATCTCCATAGCCTTTCTCAACCACTGTTGCCGCCGGAATACTCTGCCAGCCCCCCACGCCCAATTGAATACTTACGTATCGGGTAGATTGCTGCAAATACTGATATAGTTTTTCTACTTTACGCAGTGGATCGGTTTCTGTTCCAACTACCTTCAAAACGTTAGCCTTAGCGGGTTCGGGTAACTCATCACGATTCACATTCAGGTCATAGAAAAACTGCCCCAGCTCTTTCCAGCTTGCCGCCGAGCCTTTGTTACCTTTCATGTCAAACTGATTGGGAGCTGTCAATACGGCAGGCCCGCAGGAAGCATAAAAATCAACGTATGGCTCTTCTTCTCTGATTTTCAGATTTTTAACCTGCCATTGATACGTCTGAATTCCATCTTTCTCTGATTTCTGAACCGCTCCTACCCCATTCATTTCCCGGAAACGTAATCCCAGCGTAGCCGGAACGATTACCGTGAAAGCTGAATTTTCAATGGCAAGCTCTTCGTCTCGCTGCGGAATCCAGTAAGGGTAAAATAAAGTATTATAAGAAACTAATTCGTAATCAAACTCTACGGTAAACGGATAGTTAGCGTACTTAAAGTCAGCCTGCTTTACTTTATTGTCGTCAAACAGTGAATAATCTGAATGAGATGAAACATCAAGAATATCCGATTTTCTTAGTCGTTTTATTTCCTTTCCATTCGCATCATATAACTTACCTTCAAAGTTTTTAACACGGCTCAGCTTATCGTAATATACTTCTTCAGTAGCATATTTATCTCCTTTTTCATTCAGAATGGTAACAACCGTATGTATGCGTTTAACGGCTTCTCCTACCGCTAAAACCTCGAAACTTTCTTCCTGCAAACGAATCACGGCAGAGGCTTCATTTCGTAAATCAGCCGGAATGGACTCTACGGAATACGTCTGAGCGAAAAGGCTCAGCGGAAACAGAAGTAATAAAAATAATACCCTTTTCATAACCAGATTTTTAACCCTATTCAATTATTTCTTTTTGAGAATAATTTGTTCTCCATTTTTTGCAATGGCCATATCCATTAACTTCTTTAAATAAGGATATTCTTCAGAAGAATAAATAGGTTTTTTAAGCTGCAAACGAGTAACAACATTAATAATATCCTCTCCATGCACCTGAACCTGATAGGTAAATCGGCCTCCATCTTCTGGCAATGCTATGACCTGAGTTGCAGGCGAACTTTCCACTACATATCCCTGCGGAATTTTAATATTGGCCATGAAAACTTCTTCACTAGGGTTACCAAAATCGACAGGATACATTCGTTTTTCGTATTTAAAGGGGTTAACGGAAAGTGCTTCCCCCAAGGCGGGACTTAAGTAAATACGATCGCCCGCTTTATTAAAGGTTTCTTCGTAAGAAACCTCTGTAGTTACAATCAGGGGTTTGTCGATTTCCGTAGCGTTTTCAACTTTGCTTTCGCCTACTTCAGCAGAAGGTTGCTTGATTAGTTCCTTCCCAAACTTCTTAATCCCCGATTTTTGAATAGCATTCCGGTAACGGCAAGCAAGCTCACCCTGCCAGCTATAGGAAATAGATCCTTTGGCTGAACCAGATTCATCGAGTGTATATTGAAGCGTTTTTACCTGTCGAGTTAAGGTGGGTTTGAGGTAAACCCAATTGGCATGTTTAATATCTACAATACGTCCAATTCTGGTTAGACAACGATCTGGTAAAACGCCCAAGGGAAGAAACGTATCCGTTGCGTCTAAAAGCACTTCTTTTCCTCCAATGTTCGTTATCCCAACGAGATCGTTGAAATAAGAAATCATAGGAATTGCCATGAATACAGCTCCGTTCGAGCGGGTACTGAGAATCACGGGGCTGGCCTCAAAACCTAATTCCCGAATCAAACCGATCAGGATTAGATTGATCTCCGCCGAATTACCCGTCTTTTGCTCGAAGATGGTTTTGGGACTGCTGGCCGACCAGTAACTTACGTGCCCGTTCCAGGTCATGTTTGTACGGATATACCGGTGGGCTTCCTTGATGATTGACAACGTATCCGAGTACTTACTTTTGATTTCCTTAGCCACTGCTTTCAGGAATGTAGTTTTCCGAATGTAACTACCCACTTCATCGTCGGTAGCCATCTTTTTATCGACATCCAGCCAGCTTTGGCTAAACCGCTGTATCCGGCCATTAACCATTGCTTCAACCAGCTCAAAACGCAAACGTGTGGTATAATCATCTATCGTGGTGATGTAGGGTTCAGGCCGTAAAGCCGGTTGATCTTTCACCGCATACCGCATAAATGTTCCCGTATTGGGATTTTCAGAATATTCTTTAATCACCAGATCAACCGGGTTTTGGAAGACCGCCCGATAGCCTAATTTGGGAGGAAAGGTTGCATAATACTCACTATACTTGATAGGAATATCCGTTTGAAAATCCCAGGACGGAAGCTGTAAAATAAAGTCTGACATCAGATCGTATTCATACTCAATAATACAACCTTCCTGTACATGGGGAAGCGTGAACTTCGTCTCGTAAAAGTTTTTGTTAGTTTTGGAAGTAAAGATGGCTGATCTGCTCAGGTCTTCGGATTTAATTTCCCCGTTTTCCAGCCAATACGTTTTTCCTTTAATATTGCGAATTACTTCCTCACTATCTGCCCCCCTACGGTATTGATGAACCGATATCGTAGCTCGATCATAAGCTGATTTTTTCAGGATTTTAATGCGTCGAATTCGTCGATGTACCGCATAATAACCTTTAATATCATTATCCGTAATTTCTACGGACCCATACTCTCCTAGAACTACCGCTTCAGCGGCGGAATCCAGAGGATAATACTTGGCGGCCAGATCATCAACTGTTACTTTACTAATTTTAAAGCGTTGGGCAGACGTGGAGAGACTGACTATACATAAGAGTATAGCAAACCAGGCGGACAACCGATTCATAAAGGATATTTATCAGGATAGGTAAAAGAATAAATTTATCTTCAATGAGAGAAGGTCAATTTTTTAGGAGGACTAGCATCTGTACTTAAAACAATGTTAAGTAGTAGGACTTAAGCCTACAACAGTAGTTGGATAGGTGGTGTGAGCATAGGATTAAGGTGGTGAAATGAAGGACATTCGAGGATTGACTCCAACAAATAAAATTAATGGTTTTTATTTTTCCATGTTTTTAACTTAATATTTAGTTTTCTAAAAGCGGGCAGGTTATTAATTAGTAAATCACAAACGAATTCTTATTTATGATCAAAAATCAATTTACATAAAATAAGCATTACTCCTCAGCTATTGGTTTGCAAAGCATTCAGGTACTATTCTTCTATTTATCAATTTATGATATTTAGGTCGCTATTATTAACAATTTATTGACATGATGAGCCGCCGTGAGGTTCAGGAAATAGTGGAATTTTGCAATTCGAAACATTATTCTTTAGTATCTATGAATCGTTACGCACTTCTCTGTTTAGGACTGATGGCCGCCTGTGTGTCGAGCTTTGCTCAAACTACGCCCAAACGACCTAAGAATGTAATCTTACTGATTGGCGACGGTATGGGAGCTAATCACGTTTATGCTGCTCAAATTGCCAATAAAGGCTCTCTTCATATGAATCGTCTTCCTTACATGGGGATGTCGACGACACACCCGGTTAAGGATTTCATCACGGATTCGGGTGCGGGAGGATCGGCCCTGGCTACGGGTGTCAAAACGAAAAACGGAGCTATTGCGGTGGATTCTTCGAACCGTCCTCAGGTAACGTTAGCCGAACTGGCGAAGAAGAAAAAACTGTCAACCGGTATTGTCACTACGTGCGATATTACGGATGCTACACCAGCAGATTTTTACGCTCATCAATCTTCAAGGTCCAAACA
This sequence comes from Siphonobacter sp. SORGH_AS_1065, assembly GCF_030818595.1. Classification (NCBI taxonomy): domain Bacteria; kingdom Pseudomonadati; phylum Bacteroidota; class Cytophagia; order Cytophagales; family Cytophagaceae; genus Siphonobacter; species Siphonobacter sp. SORGH_AS_1065. The sequence continues at coordinate 3,613,592 of NZ_JAUTAM010000004.1, read as the reverse complement.
CGAAGCCATCGCCGAGGATATGGTTACGTCCGATCTTGATGTAGTCATTGGTGGAGGGATGCGGTATTTTACCGAACGTAAAGACCAGAAAAACTTACTAGCGGCTTTCAAAGACAAAGGGTATTCGGTAGCGGATACTTCTGGTGATTTTACGAAACTGGAAGGTAAAAAACTGGTAGCGTTCACAGCCCGCGAAAACCCTAAAAAAGTTAGAGAAGGTCGCGGTGAAATGCTTCGTCAGGAAGTAGAGAAAGCGTTATCAATCCTTTCGAAGAATAATAATGGCTTCTTCCTGATGGCCGAAGGTTCTCAAATTGACTGGGCTGGCCACGCCAACGATCTGGATTACCTCCTCACCGAAACGCTTGATTTTGACAAAGCCGTAGGAGCTGCCCTCGACTTTGCCGAGAAAGATGGCGAAACGCTGGTTATTGTCACTGCTGACCACGAAACGGGCGGCTTATGCCTGACGGGCGGTGACTGGAGAAATGGTAAGGTAGAAGGTAAATTCATCTGGTCGAACCACACTGCCAATCCTGTTCCTGTCTTTGCTTATGGTCCTGGAGCGGAGTTATTCCGTGGTATTTTCCCTAATGTAGAAGTAAATAAAAAAATCCAGCAAGCCTGGTGGGGAGAATCAGTGTTAAGTCGTAAATAAGTGTTGGGATTTTGTTATTAAAACCTTCAGTATTACTTAAAGAAAAAGCCGGAATGAAGTGATCATTTCGGCTTTTTCCTTAAGTTGTAGATACTAAACAGCATCTTCTAGCATCGTGGCCGCTGCCAGCGGAAAAGCTGGCAGCAGTGACTTTAGGTCTAAACGCATTCCATAAAGAATTAAACCGATTGCTGCCAGCTTTTCCGCTGGCAGCGGCATGAAAAAAGCCGGAATCAAACAGATGATTCCGGCTTTTTCTTATAGGATATGATGACAGACAGAATCCCCAAGCACTACTGCCCCTATGGAGCCGCCACGACGGCAGCGGCACAACATTTAAACTCAAAACGCCAAACTCTACACAACAAATTCAAACGTAACGGCCTTCACTAGGTCGGGATGAAGGCTTTCCGCTACGGGGCAGGTTAAGGCGGCGTTTTCCAGCTTCTTTTTACGAGTTTCAGTTAGGGGCTGACTCGTCTTAACAATCAGTTTAACAGCGATCTCACTGATTCGACGGGGATTTTCAGCCATACTCTTCGTAACTTCTACCTGCGTCCCGGTAATATCCACCTGGTCCCGCTGGGCAACGATTCCCATGATGGTTAACATGCAGGAACCCAAAGCCGAAGCAACTAAATCAGTGGGAGAAAATGCCTCTCCTTTTCCGTGATTATCCACTGGGGCATCCGTAATAATTTCTGAGCCAGATCTTACGTGTGTAGCCTGCGTGCGAAGTTGTCCTAAATACGTAATGGTAGCCGTTGCCATGCCTGTAACTGTTATCTTAATTGAATGAATGAGACGTATTTTCCGAAAAGCTTTTCTCTCACTTTTCCTAAAAATGCCATTAAAGGTAAGTTATTCTTTCTAACTCATCTTTCTTCACGGGGTTATCGCCCTCACAATTCAAGTGAAAAGCTTCATTCTTTTATCAAACGCAACTTTTTATCGTCATTACAGGTTAGCTCATTACCTTTGTACATCTTTTGATAGACCCCACTGTTTATCAAATCAGCAATTGATATTGGGATGATTGAGCTACCCGTAATAACAAAACCCGGTACAGGCACCAAAGGCGAGAACAAGCCAGGTTCCTCTACCCGCAAACCCGACTGGTTGCGAGTGAAACTCCCCACCGGTCCGGAATACCGCAACGTGCGGCAAGTTGTAGATGAATATAAACTCCACACCATTTGTCAGTCAGGAAACTGTCCGAATATGGGTGAGTGTTGGGGAGCGGGTACGGCTACATTTATGATTTTGGGTAATGTCTGTACGCGTTCCTGTACCTTCTGTGCAGTAGCAACCGGACGTCCCAACGAATATGATGCGGACGAACCCCGTCGCGTAGCCGAAGCCATTAAGATCATGGGTGTGAAGCATGCCGTTCTGACTTCTGTAAACCGGGATGAATTGAAAGACCGGGGAGCTGAAATCTGGTATCAGACGGTTCGCCTGACGAAAGAATTAAGCCCCAGCACAACGATTGAAACGCTGATTCCTGATACGAAAGGAAACTGGGCTGCTCTGGAGCGTATGATTGCTGCCGGACAGGAAGTGGTCTCCCATAATATGGAGACGGTAGAACGTCTGTATCGCCCCGTACGTCCTCAGGCGAAATATTCGCGGAGTCTGGAGCAAATCAAACGGACGAAAGACTTTGGCAAACGTACCAAAACGGGCATTATGCTAGGTTTGGGCGAAACGCAGGACGAAGTATTCAAAGCTATGGATGATCTGGTCGCTCATGGACTGGACGTTCTGACGCTGGGCCAATACCTTCAGCCTACAAAAATGCACCACGAAGTTATTGAATGGATTCACCCCGACACCTTCGCGATGTATAAGGAAGAGGGCGAAAAACGAGGTATCAAATACGTTGAATCGGGCCCACTGGTACGCTCTAGCTACCACGCCGAACGTCACGTAAACGTATAATTTATATTGATTTGAGTCAAAGGCCTCGTTACCTAGGAGTAGCGAGGCCTTTTTGGTAGAGACGTGACTTCATCGCGTCTAGTCGGGAGATGGAGATCAGGCAGAGCTCCATCATGGTTGGTGTCCTCACCAACCATGATGCTTTATTAATGGCGGGTGAAGACACCAGCCATAGCGGGAGTAACAAAAATTGCCTCTACTCAGACGCGATGAAGTCGCCTCTCTACATTCAAACAAAATCGAATTTTCCAGGTTCTATTTTCATTCACGAGATTCCCGATTGCTTGAAGTACGACATCATCATAACAGGAGGAGGTATGGCTGGACTAAGTCTGGCCTATTACCTCAATCGTAGTGCTTTACGCGATAAGAAAATTTTGATCATTGATCGTGAAAAGAAAACCCGGAATGACCGGACCTGGGCCTTTTGGCAGGAAGGAGAAAGTGCATTCGAGTCCATCCTCTACCGAAAATGGAATTCCATCTGGTTTCATGGATCTAATGGATTTTCCCGAAAGTTGACCTTAGGCAAGCATCAGTATAAGTTACTTCGCGGAATTGATTTCTACCAGTTTATTCATCACGAACTGGCGACAAACCCTGCCATTGAATTCTTATACAGCCCCATTCAGTCTATTCTGTCTGATAACCAGGAAGCCATTGTTCAAACCGAAGCAGGCGAATACCGGGCAAGCTGGTGTTTCGATAGTACGCACGTTTTGCAAGCCATGAAACCCTTGCCAGCGAGTGGCTTTGTCTACCAAAACCTGTTACAGCACTTCAAAGGCTGGGTCATTCGCACTAATCAACCTGCCTTTGACCCGCAGGTACCGATTATGATGGATTTCCGAATCGACCAGCAGAACGAATGTCGATTCGTCTACGTCATGCCTTTTTCTGAAACGGAAGCTCTCATTGAATTCACGCTCTTTACCCCGGCCCTGCTTTCAAAAAAAGAGTACGATGAAGGTTTAAAAAGTTACATTCAGGAATTCACTTCCATTCAGCACTATGAAATTCTGGAAGAAGAATTCGGGGTTATTCCCATGAGCGACGAGCCTGCTCAGGAACAGGCAGCTCCACGCGTGATTCGCGTGGGTACTGCGGGCGGTTATACGCGGGCCAGCACGGGTTATACCTTTACCCGCACGCAAAAGCGTTTACAACAATTGGTTCATAACCTGGAACGATCTTTCGACGTTTCGCCCGTAACTCATAAAGCCATCCCTGCTCTCAATTACTTTTACGATCAGGTTTTTCTAAATGTCTTTTTAAAAAAGCGGGTATCTACGGCTGCTATATTTACGGGGTTGTTCCAAAAAAATCCGGCTCCCCGCATTTTCCGGTTTCTGGATGAAGAAAGCAGTCTGGCAGAAGACTTAAAAGTCATTGTTTCCGTGCCCATCCTTCCCTTTACCAAAGCCGCCATTGACATTTTTAAACGAAATATTCAGGAATTCCGACAAGGTTAAGCCATCTTGTTTGGTGAATTTCCACGGAATGTACAATTTTGCAAAAGTATCCAGAGGCTCCAGCTAGGGCACCAACCGAGTTTCGAACGCTACGGTGGTTTGACGATACGGACTTTTTCCTGAAAATCAGCTTTTTAGGAAAAGTCAAAAACGTTCAATTCCTTCCTTTGGCCAAGGATTACGAAATATTACATATTCATCGATTCGTACTCCCAAATCAATTAATTAACAGAACATGCCTTATTTGTTCACTTCTGAGTCTGTATCTGAAGGACATCCTGATAAAGTAGCCGATCAAATTTCAGATGCCCTCATTGATCATTTCTTAGCCTTCGACCCTCAATCTAAAGTTGCCTGCGAAACCCTGGTAACTACCGGACAGGTTGTTTTGGCCGGTGAAGTTAAATCAACTACCTATCTTGACGTTCAGAGCATTGCTCGTGAAGTAATCCGTAAAATTGGATATACGAAGTCTGAATACATGTTTGAAGCCAATTCCTGCGGTGTTCTTTCTGCTATTCACGACCAGTCAGCCGATATTAACCAGGGCGTGGATCGCTCAAATCCTGAAGAACAAGGTGCTGGTGACCAGGGTATGATGTTCGGTTACGCTACTCGCGAAACGGACAACTACATGCCTTTAGCTCTGGATTTAGCTCACAAAATTCTGAAGGAAATGAGCGACATTCGTAATAATGAGCTGTCGCTGATGCCTTACTTACGCCCCGATGCGAAGTCTCAGGTAACGATTGAATATAGTGATGACAACACGCCTCAGCGAATTGATACCATCGTTGTTTCGACGCAACATGATGATTTCGGTGATGACGAAACGATGCTCGCTAAAATCCGCGAAGACATCATTAACATCGTTATTCCCCGCGTGAAAGCTGCTCTGAAACCTGAGTTAAGCCAGTTATTCGAAGGAGAAATTACCTATCACATCAACCCTACGGGTAAATTCGTGATTGGTGGTCCTCATGGGGATACGGGTCTGACGGGTCGTAAGATCATTGTTGATACATACGGCGGAAAAGGTGCCCACGGTGGGGGTGCGTTCTCGGGTAAAGATCCTTCGAAAGTAGACCGCTCGGCAGCTTACGCTACGCGTCACATTGCGAAAAACCTGGTTGCCGCTGGGCTGGCGGATGAAGTATTGGTTCAGGTTTCTTATGCCATTGGTGTAGCAGAACCTTGCGGTCTGTATATCAACACGTACGGAACTTCGAAGGTGGGATTAACGGACGGAGAAATTGCCTTGAAAGTAGGCGAGATCTTCGACATGCGTCCTTACTTCATTGAGCAGCGTCTGAAACTTCGTAACCCAATTTATTCCGAAACGGCAGCCTATGGTCACATGGGTCGCGAATCGAAAGTGGTAACGAAAACATTCAAATCTCCCGACGGAAAAGTAATCGAGCAGGAAGTAGAATTATTTACCTGGGAAAAACTGGATTACGTGGATCAGGTAAAAGCCAAATTTGGTCTGTAATTCCTTGAATTATATCTCTTTAAAAAGCCCGGATTGTATAAACAATCCGGGCTTTTGGTTTTCTACCCTGTAGAGACGCGACTTCATCGCGTCTGGCCGGGAAATGGAAGTAACGTAGGGGTAACCCAAAACTGCCTCTTACCCAGAAGATGGACGTCAGGATAGCTAAAACCGCCTCTTACCCAGAAGCGATGAATCGCGTCTCTAGGTTTTTTGTCTATCTTAGATTCCTATTCTTTCTTCTCTTGGTCAAATCTGATATGCTGAAAATCCTAACCACTACTTTAGTACTCCTAACTTCCACTTTTACTTTTGCACAAACCACCAAAGTTATCGTTCGGGCCCAGGCCAAAGATGCCAAATTTATTGGCACCGGCATTGGTGGGGCTTATGTCATTATTCGTAATGAGTTGACGGGTGAAATTCTGGCGAAAGGTCTGACCAGCGGAAATTCTGGCAACACGGATTTACTTATGAACCAGCCCTACAAACGCCACAATCGCCTTACCGACGACCAGACAGCCCGATTTGAAGCAGACTTAAAACTGGATGCCCCTACCTTCGTTACCGTCGAAGCCATCGCTCCCGTTAATCGTAAAAGTTCAGCCGTAAAAGCTTCTACCCAACTCTGGCTCATCCCGGGAAAACCCATCGATGGCGACGGGATTATTCTCCAAATTCCCGGATTAATGGTGGACATTTTAGAACCTCAATCTCATCAGGTGATTACCCAAACCACACTAAAGGATAATCAGGTAAAAATTCGGATTAATCTGGTTATGATGTGCGGTTGTGTGATTAATAAAAACGGGTTCTGGAAATCTGATAACATCGAAGTAAAAGCTCTCGTCAAAAAAGATGGCATGAAGTTTGGAGAAATTCCGTTGAGCTTTGCTTCGCAGGATAATATTTTTGAAGGAATGCTTTCCGTTAAAGATAAAGGCATGTACGAAATACAGATTTACGCCTACGATCAGGTAAACAAAAACACCGGAATCGACCGAATTAACTTTGTAATCCAATAAGTTTAGTTTTCTGTTTTCAATTTTTTGCCACAAAGGCTCGAAGACACCAAGGTTCACAAAGTTTTATGCTGAGGTACTCTGTGCAAAACTCTGAGTAACGCTGTGGTTAATCAAAAACAGAAAACTAAGCTCATTACCTTCCAACCTACTCTATCTATTACCTATGAATGAACGTAATCGGATTGATGCATTAGAAGCCGAAGTCCAGCGACTGGCTGAGCAGCTTTCCAGTGCTCAGAAAAATCTTATTCAGATTCAACGGGAGTTAAGTTCACTACGCCCCGACACTACTCCTGTTAAAACCGTTACACAAACCCCCATTGCTCCTCCCTCAGCTCCAGTTTCTGCGGTTTCTCCACCCGTAATAACAAAACCTGCTCCTACGTACGCCAAAACACCAACGGAAGAATACATCGGAGGGAATTTATTAAGCAAAGTTGGGATTGCCGCCCTAGTGATCGGGATTGCGATTTTCGTTAAATACGCTTTCGACAATGACCTTATTGGCCCCTGGGGGCGACTGGCTCTGGGTTGGAGCATCGGCTCTGCTCTTGTTACGCTGGCCCTATGGCTAAAGCCTAAATACCTGACCTACAGTGCCGTACTACTCAGCGGAGGCGTGGCTACCGTATATCTCACTACGTACGCGGCTTATTACTTTTATCAGTTCTTACCTTCGCCGCTATCTTTTGCACTGATGGTACTCGTTACGCTCTTTACGGTCTGGCAGGCTACGCGTTATGAAGTGCAATGGATTGGCTTATTCGGTCTGGTCGGGGCTTATGCGGTTCCTTTTCTGGTGGGTGGCAATGGGTCCCCCTGGGGACTTTTTGTATACATGACTATTCTGAACGCTGGCGTGCTGAGTCTGGCCTACCAACGCGACTGGCAGTTAATGAACACCTCCGCTTTTTTCGTTACCTGGCTGATATTTATAGCCTTCATCATCAATGGCTTCGACCGTCCAGGCTACGTCTGGATTAGCCTGGTATTCGGCACCATTTTCTTTCTGCTAATGTATGCCAATCAACTGGTTTACCCTTTATTCCAGAAAGCCTACGCTCATCATCGCACGATTTTACAGATTGTATTAAACGCTCTATTTTTTTACATTCCCACGTATTTCATTCTGAAAGAGCAGCATTATTCAACCCTTTCTATTACTGCCTATACGTTTACCAACAGCCTATTTCATGGGGGAATCGCCTGGTTTTTACGGCAGAGAAATCTGACCTCGTTAGCGGATGCTTCGCTGTCTATGGCCCTTGTATTCCTTATTCTAATGGTTCCTATCCAATTGGAAGGCGATTGGATTACGTTGGTTTGGGCAGGTGGAGCTGCTACCTTATACACGCTGGGCATTCAACGTTCGTCGAAAATTCTGACCCACTTCGGGACGGCTTTGATTAATCTGACAGCCTGTGCTCTACTCATTCACGGATACTCTATACCCAACCCTTCATTAGATTATCTGCCTTACTGGAATCTTACTTTTTTTACGAATGCCTTATTCCTTGCGGCGGTTATCTTTATGTTAATCCAGTCAATCAAGGCTCAACAAGTTGGTTTTTCAAGGAAATTACTTGGCTTGTTACTGTTTGTAATGGGTTATTACGTGATTTCAATGGAATGGGATCGTTACTTCGCAGCTCAGGGCAATCTGAGATTCCCGCAATCCATTCGAAATCTCGTTTTCAGCATTTATACCAGCCTGTACATCGGAGCTACCCTAGTAATCATTGCTCCGCGACGATTGTATTTCTGGCAAGTAGCGAGTCTGGTACTCAGTGTGCTGATTTTTATTTATATCTTTTTCCAGAATCCCGTTCAGGCCGTTACCCTGCTTACCATCAAAACCCCAACGGCTTGGATTAACGCCCGTTACCTTCTTTATCTTGGCATTGCAGGCATCACCTATGGTCTATACCGGATGATTCCTGATGACTCTAATAACTGGAAACAAACCCGAAATCTATTTTTGTACGCCATTCACGGCGTTATTCTCTGGGTATTAAGTCAGGAATTGGTAACGCTCTTCATCCTGAATAGTCCCGCCGAAGCCGCTGAGCAACGGCTCATGGCGACACAGGCAGGCTTCAGCGTACTTTGGGGCGTTTATTCACTGACCTTGATTGTTCTGGGTTTTAGCAAAAAAATAAAGCGATACCGTCTGGCGGGCATCGCTTTATTTGGGGTCGTATTAATCAAACTGCTGATTTTCGACTTAAGCCGGGTCGCTACGGGCGGAAAAATCATCATCTTCCTAAGCGTCGGTGTGCTTTTACTGGTAACTTCATTTCTCTATCAGAAATTCAAAGACAAATTGCTTTAGAGTTTTCAGTATGGTAACCACAGAGTTTCACGGAGTTTTACACGGAGTTACTCAGTGCCAATCTCTGTGAAACTCTATGGTTAATTGAAAACGGAAAACTATTTCCGAATATCTGATGCTAACTGGAAATCTTTATTCACCCGAATATCATCCGAAGAAGCTCCGACTTGTACGTTGAAGTCACCTTTCTCGGCTACCCATTGGTTTTCCGCATTATACAACATCAGATCTTTAGCCTTTAACTCGAACGTCAGTGTTTTGGTCTCACCCGCTTTCACATTAACCCGCTGAAACTTTTTCAGTTGCTTCACGGGGCCAACCACCGAAGAAACTTTGTCAGTTACGTATACCTGAACCACCTCGTCGCCATCCCGCTTGCTGATATTTTTTACCTGAACGGTTACTTTTACCGTTACGTCGTTTTTGGCAGGTGTTACCTGGGTTTGTAAATCGCTGTATTCAAACGTTGAATAACTTAAACCGTATCCAAACGGATACAAAGGCTTGGCGTCCATTTCTACGTAATCGTGCTTAACGGGACTTTTGTAATTGTAATAGACAGGAATCTGACCGATGGATTTAGGAATCGATATCGGCAGACGACCCGCGGGATTATAATCACCGAATAATACATCGGCAATCGCATTCCCGCCTTCTTGTCCGGGATACCAGGCATCAATAACGGCTGGAGCATTCGCTGAAATCCAATTCATGTTCAGCGGACGGCCTTTGATCATTACCACAACAACGGGCTTACCCGTTTTGAGTATCGCTTCCAGCAACTGTAACTGACGTCCCATCAAATCCAGACTCACGCGGTCATATCCTTCCCCACTTTCCATATCACTAATCGATGTTTCAGATGCCTTTACGTGAGCGGCTCCGGTATCCTGGTATTCCGTTTTGAAATCACGGGCACTCGACCCACCGATGACCACCACGGCAACATCGGACTTCCGGGCTGCCTCAACCGCCGCTGCAATCTGAGCCGTCGACGTATCCCTAATACTACATCCTTTGGCGTAGTTGATCTGCGTAGCGTTACCCAGCTTGTTCTGAATTCCTTTGAGCACCGTAATCACAGCTCCGTCCGCCTGCGGTGCCGTGTAATCGCCAAGTTGGTTATAAACGTTGTCCGCGTTAGGTCCAATCACGGCGATGCTTTTCAGGTCTTTTTTGAGAGGTAATAACTCGTTGGTATTCTTCAAAAGGACAATCGCCTCTCTGGATACCTGGCGAGCCAACTGAAGGTGTTCCGCACTGCGAGCTACGCTAGTAACTTTCTGAGGATCAACATAAGGGTTTTCAAAAAGTCCCATTTCGAACTTCAAACGCAACACATGGCTAACGGCAGAATCCAGCACGGCTCCCGACACCTTACCTTGTTTGATGGCTTGTACTAGTGATTGATCGAAACCTGTTCCGCTTAAATCCGCATCCAGTCCGGCGTTAATTGCCAACGCAGCTGCGTCTGTGTTATTGGCCGCGACTTTATGATTGAAAGTTAATCCCTGAATGCTGTTCAAATCTGAAACGGTAAATCCCTTGAAGCCCCAGTCTTTCCGTAAAATGGACTTTAACAATACCGGATTAGCCGTACAGGGAATACCATCAATGGAGTTATAGGCAGTCATTACCGACAAAGCTCCAGCCTGAACAGCATCGCGGAAAGGAGGCAAATAGGCCTGATGTAACTCACGATTTCCCGGCGAAACACTACCACCATTGTGCCCTCCATCAGGAACGCCATAAGCCGTAAAATGCTTCAGCGTCGAAATAATATTTGATCCGCTTTTCAGGTTTTTCCCCTGAAAACCAGTCACCATCGCTATACCCATTTGACCATTCAGGACGGGATCTTCGCCATAGGTTTCTTCTACCCGAGACCACCGAGGTTCACGAGCTAAATCCAGCACCGGGCCGTAACCAATGTGAGCTCCCTGCATTCGAGCCTCCTGAGCAATGGCTTTGGCCATTTCGTGAATCAAAGCCGGGTCCCAGGTACTTCCCTGAGCCAGAGCCGTGGGAAAAACCGTCGTGCCAATGGCCATATGCCCGTGTGGGCACTCTTCGGATAATAATAAGGGAATCCCTAAACGGGTATTTTCAATGACGTATTTCTGTAAAGCGTTGGTAGCCTGAGCCGCCTGCTCGGGACTCAAGCCCGTTTTTTAACGTCTTTTGCGTCCAGGGGTCAGCCCGGAGGGTGGCCCAGAGCATGCCGATCTGCTGTTCTTTTACCGCTTTTTTGAATTTTTCACTTACCGTTACCTGCGAGCCATTTTTGTCATACATAAACCAGCCCAGCGGCGTAGCCAACTGACCCACTTTTTCTTCGGTGGTCATCCGCTTGAGCAAGTCCTGTACCCGCCGATGCGTAGGCAACGAAGCATTCTTATACAGAGGTTTAGGGTCCGTGAGGGAAGATAAAGACACCAGTGCAAAAAAGGCACCTGCCATGAGAATAGGGGTACGTACCATGCGTTTCATTCCCGAATGATACGGATTATTTAGCAACCGACCGAAGCAGTCAATGATAATTTTTAAATTATTTTATTATATAGAGTATTAGCTTTCCTTATTCTGCTTTCCTGTAAATAGTTCAGACAAAAATGCACTAACAGAAGCTCCATTCACGAATGGTTTTCTCGCAGTCGCTCGCTTTGCCGAGTGACTGTAAGAAAATACAAAAGACAAATCCATAGACTTCAGCCCAACCGATGCCAGCTTTTTCGCTGGCATCATTCGCTAATATCCAATTGTTGATACCCAACCCCGCAGTCGCTCGGCTCTAGCCGAGTGACGTTATAGTTTGGTAGACCTCTGGCCGATGTTAGCAAGAAAGCTTTTGTCTGGAAAGATGCTCTATGACCAGCTACGAGTTTGTACCCTACCGACCAGAGGCGAGTTCCTTAAACTCCATATAAATTCTGCTCTAGAAACTCATTTCTGAACTTCCCTTCTGGGTCATATTCCTTGATTAATTTCTTGAAGTCATCCAGCTTTTTATATTGCGACTGAAGTCTGGATGGCGACATAGTAAATAACTTAGCCCAGTGTGGACGAGCGTTAAAGGGAACCAGTTTTTCTTCAATCAAAGGTAATACCTGCTTCACCGCCATCCAGTCCTGCTTCCAGGTAAAGTGAATGGCCACGCAATCCTGCTGGTAACAGGGACTCATCCAAAGATCATCAGCAGCGATGGTTCGTACTTCTGAGATTAATAAATGTGGTGTAATTTTTTCATGTAATTCGAAAACAGCAGCCAGAGCTTCAGCTCCATTTTTATACGGAACAAAAAATTCTGATTGTAACTCCTCCCCGCTACTTGGCGTGAAGTTCATTTTAAAGTGCGGTAATCGCTCATGCCAGGGACCGGGAACCCCCATCTGTTCGGTGCAGTTTTCCGCCGAAATTTCTTCGATGGGATGCAGGTTTTTAGTCGCCAGTTTTGATCCGAACCAGTCCGTAACCAGATTCAGTTTCACGTCTCCCTCAACCTTCCGCTTGACCCACACCTGATTAATATTCTCTTTGGCGTAATTAGTAAATAAACTCACGCTATAACCCGCCGACATTACTTCATCAAAGTGTTTTTTCACCTCCACCAGCGGCATATTCTGGTATACATCCTGTCGTACCTGAAAAGAAGGCTGGATCTTAAGTGTAACTTTCGTAATTGCCCCCAGTGCCCCCAGAGCAACCACCATTCCAGGAAAAGTTTCCGGGCTTAAGGTTCGGGAAGCCCGGAGGAGTCTACCGGCTGCCGTAATCATTTCCAGAGCGACCACTTCCGAAGACAAATTTGCATTCTTTACCCCCGAACCATGCGTCGCCGTTGCACAGGAACCGGCCACTGAGATATGCGGCAGCGAGGCCATGTTGTGCAGGGCGTATCCCTCTGAATGCAGGTATTCGGCCAGATCGCCATATTTTACGTTTCCGTCTACGGTAACGGTCCTATTCTCTTTATCAATCACGTAAACAGGCTTGATCTTCTCCAGAGATACGATCTCCTGCGTGCTATCTGCAATGCGATTGAACGAATGCCGCGTACCGAGAATTCTCAGGCTTTTACTTCCTTTAATGAGGCCCTGAATGTCTCGGGCGTATTCGGGATACTGAAAATTCTCCGTATTATATTCAAGGTTACGGGCCCAATTGTACTGTTTGCCGCTCTGGGTAGTTTCCCTTGATTCGGTTTGCTTGGTTTGGTTACAGCTCGTCATAGGCGAGAAAAGCGAACCCGTCAGAAAGACGGAAGATAATTTAATGAACGTACGTTTTTCCATAAGTATCAGGCTGAGTATCAAAACTTCACAGGCTATTTACTTAAAATATGGAGAATATCCACGTTTCGCTGGAAAATCTGATGAACTAGAAAATAAAAGAGGTCGCTTCTGCTATGAAACGACCTCTTTTCCAGATGATGAACGGACTAGAATTCTTCTTCTTCTTCCTCAACGATTAACTCGGCTGCTTTAGGGGCCGTTTTGTCCTTGAGCTTTTCCTTATATTTTTTCACCGTCGTTTTAGCGGCATTCAATACTAAATCTGTAGCCTCTTCGAAAGTGGTTCCGCTTTCTTTAATAAAGATGGAATCGCCGGGTAAATAGAGCTTTAACTCAACGATTTTATTTTGGACCTTGCTCGATTCGCCTTTGTCTAGTTTTAGATAGACTTCGCCATTGGTAATCCGATCATAAAATTGATCTAATTTGTTGAATTTGGCTTGCACAAAGTCGAGCAGTTTGCTATCTGCATCGAAATGAACTGTTTGCACTTGCAGTTTCATACGCACACTCATTTTTAGGGTTTGACCATATTGGCTTGCGTAAAAAAACCATTCTATTCTTCACTAATCGTAGAAAACAGAATAGCTCTTAGCAAGAGTGAACCTAATGACCTCAACCCATAAAGTCAAGCATAAAGTGATTTATTTCATCGCACTTTTTAACTAGCGTTTACGTTCATAGAGGTATAAACCCATGAACTTGAGACATAAACCATCCCTTTGGGGGCTACTATTTTTTCTTGTCGGATTACTAAATTCGGCCCAGGCTCAACGAACGCTTGAGCTACGATCAGAGTCTATTTCGCAATTACCCCATTTATACACAATTCAGGACATTGTAGACGAACGGCCCAATCGGTCCGGCATTGGTTCAATCATTCTGCCCTCGGGTCAGAGCTCTTCTCTTCGCTTTGTGGGAAGTTTGCCCACTACCTTTCAGCGTTTACTGAAGCAGTCGCCCCGGCAGGAACGGGATTATCCGGTTCGAATACGAGTAAAGCAATTCTGGTTTGATGAGAGAACATCCAGTCGGATGATTCGCGGTACGTTTCGGGTACAGTTGGCTTTTGAACGTGAAATAGAAGGGCGGTACATTTTATTGACGGAATGCCAGGCAGGGTCTGATTATAATCGCTCGGCTGGCATGGATGGAAATTACGAGATTCAGATCCGGCAAACGTTGCAACGCTGTTTGCATGAGTTTGGTAACTGGGTAAAGACGCATGAACTGAAAACCGAGAAACTTGCCCGTCGTGTACAGATTCGGTTTAAGGAGTACGAACCTAAAAGTCGCCTGGGTGATACCGTGTTTTATAGTCCGCAACGAAAGCTAACCTGGAATGATTTCCGAGGTCCGATTCGGCGAGTTAATCCCCGAACGGGAGCTCTGATTTACACCAGTTTTGGCTATGAAGCGATGACAAAAGTTGAAAATGGAACCGTATTTATTGACATGACGGTCAAGGCATTTATGCTTCAAAATTCGTCCTGGACGGCCGAACCAGCCACAAATATGTACGCTTTGGCTCACGAGCAGTTACATTTTGACATTACGCATCTCATTACGGAACGATTTAAGAAAGCCTTATTAGCGGAAGAGTTGCCGCTGGAAGATTATGATAGCCGGATTCAGTACATTTTTCTGGAGTCTTTCCGGGAAATGAATCGCTATCAGGAATTATACGACGCCGAAACCCGCCACAGCATTAACCACGCCGAACAAGCCCGCTGGGCAGAAAAAGTGGCAACGGAACTAAAAGAATTATAGGTATGGATTGTTAAATGCAGGTAGATACGTGACTTTATGGCGTTCGGTCAGGAGATGAAAAGAACGGACTAGCCCTAAAAACCGCCTCTTACCCAGACACGACTTCATTGCGTCTCTACAATACTAGTACTAATTTTCCCACTATGGCTGGTGAGGACACCAACCATGGCGGATGAGACGATTTTGTTACCTCTGTATATGCTCTCATCTCCCTGACGCAGTCGCTCGGCTCTGTCGAGTGACAACATAGCACAGAGGCCTCTGGCTGGGGTTATGGAAGATACTTCAAGGTAGACACGCGTTTGAGTATTCATTATTTTACCCACAAGACGGCCAGAGGCCTACAGTCAGGTAGTCACTCGGTAGAGCCGAGCGACTGCGTTATGTAAAGACGAGACTTCATTGCGTCTTTCTGAGAAATGAAAATAATCTGAAGGTAACCCTCCCATGGCTGGTGTCCTCACCAGCCATTCATAAAGGACATAGTGGTTGGTGAAGACACCAACCATGGCGGATGAGGCAAAGAAATGGAAATAAGGCAAACCCGTCTCTATTGATCATATCCCCAAACGACGCGTAATACTTTGGAACGGATGCCTGTGGTTTCGAAAAAGCGTAACCAGTATAACTGCTGCGGCGAAAGGTGATCGGTGGGAGATTTTACTTCGATGAAATCATAACTCGTTTCATCCCACACAAAAAGGTCGGGAAAGCCCCGCGTATGTTCACGTACGTTGGTGGCCATTTCGATGAGTAACTTCTTCAATAATTCCGCTGGAATCTTTTCTACCGCAATTTTTACCAGTGTTAATAGCTCCGGGAACCAAACCACAAGCGGATTGCTGATACCGTATTTTTCTTCAAAAACGGCTTCCAGAAAATGGAAAGTATCGGCTTTGTTTTCCAGTAAATCCAGACGATCCAGTAAAGCGGGACGGCGTTTTTCGAAGAAGGTAGGTTTATAAATATCCGATGGAGACCGCTGTAAGGGGTGATGAATGGCTGAACTTCCGGCATCAAAAATGATATCCCAGAACAGCAACCCAAACAGGCCATCAAACAGAAAGTTTTCGGTATGTACCGCCTGTTTTCCTTGTGCCCGAAAATATTCAGCAACGCCCTCCTCTACCCGATACCGCCAGCTAACGTCAATCGTCACACTTTCTGATTTCAACAACCATTCCGTGGTCGATTTACGAGCCCTTTTTTTCTGGCCCTGAGCCGCTTGCTGGTTTTGAAAATCAATTGCAAAAAACTGCTCGTCCGCATTGAAAGGGTTAATCAACATCTCCTCAGCCAGAGCCGTAGCTGCCTCCGGGTCTTTCAACTTCATCAATAACCGAACCTGCCGCTCCCGCGACGGCGGTGCGGTAGTCATCCGAAACAGCACCAGGGCTTCTTCCAGTTTTTTCTGGCGTTCCATGAAACCCGCGATCTTCAGCATCAGGCGATCCAGGGAAGGCTGAGCAATTTCAGCTAGCGGGACATGATTCTCATACCAATCCAGAAACCAGGTATTAATTTCCAAAGGATCCGTTTCGGCGGTTTTCATCAAATGGAAATCTTCCGCCGCCAATGAAACTTTCAGCCGATCTTCGACTTCTTCCCTGGAGGTAAAATGTGGAACAAACCGATCTTCATCAAAGCGTTCAAACCGAATATGGCCGAGATCCCGCACCACAAACTCACTCATATCCGCATGCCGGTTTCCAAAAAATAAAAACTTGAAAAGCATCGTCTGAGCCTCGTAGTTAACCTTGACTACGGGTTCGCTTTGATCAATATAACTGGCTAAATCTGGAAAAGGCACGGATTCTAACAACCAGTCGCTTACCTCGTCTTTTTTGAGACTGGCTTTGCCTTTGGTTTCCAACGCCAGTTGTTTGGCAAAACCTAGTACTTCCGGCTTACTGAAAATGTCAAGAATCTCCCCCGCCCGATTCTGGTGATAGTCAGACAAACGGGCGACAAAACCTTTGTTTTCCAATTCAAGCAAAGCCTCTGCCCAGTTATCAATTTCGGGATACTTGATTTTTCGAACCCGAAAAAAGGCCACTCTTCGGTTGGTAAACCGAATAAAAAGGCACTGAGCGTTTTCGCTCAACTGATCGAAATCCTGAAGAAATTCTTTTTCATCGTCGGTTAATAAGTTCAGGTAAAACCGACGCACAAAGGCAAGTAAATAGGTAAAGTAATCGAGGTAATATTTCGGTGGAAGTTCCAGACGTTCAGACATAAATAGCTACGTGGCTTAGAGCTATGATAAGTCTTTTTCTCAGGAAAAAGTTTGATTTGCTATTAGTTTCTGAATATCGTGGCCCGCGTGAACCGACCGGCTTTTTCACTGGTAGCAATCCGTTTGATAGTGCCTCACAGGTTGGGTTACCATTATTTCAACTAGTTGCTGCCAGCGAAAAAGCTGGCAGCGGCAGGGCCTTACCTTTTTGTTTGTTTATTTAGTAAGCTTACTCTAATGCCCTCGCCTCCTGCTGTAACTCCTGCAAACAATTCAGACACAAACAGCCGCTGTCATAATCCATGATCGAAATATCGCGGATGTACTGCATTTCCGACGGCGTTAATACGATCTGATTGCAGTCGCATTTTAAGCTTGCATTGAGTTTGCAGGTAAATAACTGCCCACAACGCGGACAGCCTTCAAGGGCATGTTTATTCATATGTTTAGAGTTAGGAGTTTAGGGTTTTGAGTTAATACTTGCGACGTAAATTCTTTTCTTATCAAAAGAACTTCCTAACACTAAACTCAAAACCCTAAACATTACTCCAAAATTCGAATTGGTTTTTTATTTGCGTCTATGGCTACGAAGGTGAAGGTGCCGTGTATGGCTAGTTCGCGGCCTTCGGCGTACATGCTTTCTACGTAAATCTCCACGCTCACTCGCATACTGGTGTTCCCCACGTGTACGACGTTCCCAATCAATTCAACCAGCATCCCTGCCTGAATGGCCTGCCGAAAGTCAATGCGGTCGCTGGAGACGGTTACCATGGGTTTTCGGGATAAACGGGTCGCGGTAATGAAGGCGATTTCGTCCATCCACTGCATGGCCATACCGCCGTATAAAGTATCGTAATGGTTGGTTGTGTGCGGGAAAACGGCCTTAAACACGCGGGTCTCCGCCGCCTTAATTTTTTCTTCGAGTGACATGGAAAATGGTTTTGAGTTTTGGGTTTAGCGTTTAGAGTTCAATGTAACATTAACTCTAAACGCCAAACCCAAAACGCTAAACTCCTACGCTTTCACGGTTTGCTGCAATTGTTTAGCGGCAGCGACCATGTGGCGTAGAGCCTGATCAGTTTCGGCCCAATGGCGGGTTTTTAGTCCGCAATCGGGATTGACCCACAAGTTACGAGCTGGAATGGTTCGAAGTGCTTTTTCCAGCAAATGTGCCATTTCTTCCACGCTGGGTACACGGGGCGAATGAATGTCATACACCCCCGGCCCGATTTCATTCGGGTACTGGAAGTTCGAAAACGCATCGAGTAACTCCATCTGCGAACGCGACGTTTCGATGGTAATGACATCGGCATCCATGCGAGCGATAGCCTCGATAATGTCATTAAATTCCGAGTAGCACATGTGGGTATGAATCTGCGTTTGATCGGTAACGCCGGCGGCACTGAGTCGGAACGCATCCACGGCCCAGGTCAGGTAAGTGCCCCAGTCGGCTTTGCGTAAGGGTAAGCCTTCGCGAATGGCAGGTTCGTCAATCTGGATGACTTTGATTCCTGCTTTTTCCAGATCCAGCACTTCATCCCGAATAGCCAAAGCGATCTGAAAAGCCGTATCCCTACGCGGCTGGTCATCCCGCACAAACGACCATTGCAGAATCGTTACTGGTCCCGTCAGCATGCCTTTCATTAATTGAGCCGTTTTGGATTGAGCAAACGTCGTCCAGCGAACCGTCATGGCTTCAGGCCGTTCGACATCTCCGTAAATAATGGGCGGTTTTACGCAACGGCTTCCGTAACTCTGTACCCAGCCCAATTGAGTAAACACATAACCCGAAAGCTGTTCGCCAAAATATTCAACCATGTCGTTTCGCTCGAATTCACCGTGAACCAATACATCAAGCCCGACTTCTTCCTGCCAACGAATGGATTTTTCGATCTCTCCCTCCACAAAAGCCTCATATTCTTCTTTAGTAACATCACCTTTTTTGTACTTCGCCCGCCACTGACGAACCTCTTCGGTTTGGGGGAAGGAGCCAATCGTGGTGGTGGGAAACAGCGGTAACTGAAGACTTGCTTCCTGAATTTTCTGACGAATCGTAAAGGCTTGCTTCCGTTCGAAATCGCTGGGTTGAACCGCTTGCACGCGGGATTTTACAATTGGTTTATGAATCAGCGAGCTCGTCCTTCGGCTTTCTATGGCCTGCTGATTTTCTGCTAATAGCTCCAGATTTTCGCCTTCGATTAACTGACCCAGCGTGGTTACTTCCTGCAATTTCTGTTTAGCAAATGCCATCCAGTTTTTGATTTCCGGTGTCAATACCTCTTCGTTTTTCTCTAAATCCAGATCGTAAGGAGCATGCAATAACGAACAGGACGGAGCCACCCAAACACGGGCTTTGCCTAGCTTGGCAATGGCTTCATTCAGCAATTGCAACGACTGGCTGAAATCATTTTTCCAGACATTACGCCCATCCACTACGCCGAGCGAAAGGATTTTAGTGGAAGTAACAAATTCGTGATCCGCCAGAATGGAGGTTAATTGTCCAGGTCCACGCATTAGGTCAATATGCAAAGCAGATACGGGTAATTGCAGGGCCAAAGACTGATTGTCACCTAGTTTTTCGAAGTAAGTCGCCACCAGAAGCTGAACCTGAGGTAATGCTTTCTGAATAGCCTGGTACGCCTGCTGAAAAGCGATTTTTTCATTAGCTGACAAATCGAGCGTCAGGCAAGGTTCGTCAAGCTGTATCCAAGTTGCCCCCCGGTAACTCAGTTCGCGTAATACGTCAATATAAACGGGTAATAACCGATTGAGCAGATCAATTCGGTGGAAACCTTCTTCTTTTTCCTTACCCAATAACAGAAATGAAACCGGCCCCAGAATGACGGGCTTGGTAAGAATACCCATCTGCTTGGCATCTTCGAAGTCGTGAATGACCTTATCGGAATACCGTTTAAACTGCTGATCTTTCAAAAATTCGGGAACGATGTAGTGGTAGTTGGTATCAAACCACTTCGTCATTTCCATCGCCTTTATGTCCAGCTCGGCCTTCTGGATTCCGCGAGCCATGGCGAAGTAAATCTCCAGTTCCCGATTGTTTTTTCCATCAATAACCGCCTGATACCTTTCGGGCACGGCTCCCACCATTAATGCGGTATCCAGCACTTGATCGTAATAGGAAAAGTCATTGGAAGGAATCCATTGCAGACCTGCCTGTAATTGCGTCTGCCAGTTTTGTCGGCGAATTTGCCGACCTGCCCACAGAAGTTCGTCTTTCGAAATCTTTCCTGCCCAAAATTGTTCGCAGGCCCATTTCAGTTCGCGTTTGCTGCCCACGCGGGGGTAGCCCAGGTTGTGAGTAACCATGTGTTTTTGTGTTAAAAAGGGTTTATCAAAACGCCTTCGAAACACCCAACCCGCCAAAAACGGTGAATTGTTACGAATCACTGATTCCGCATTAGTAACGTACGAGTCGTCATCCGTTCACGCGAATGACGGAGTTAATGCCTCTGCTATAAGGGTATAGCTTTCCTGGTCCGACTTCGATGGTTTCAAAATCAGCACAATTCAGGCACAACCGCAAACCTGCCAGTTTCGGGACCGGCAGTGAGCAGAGTTGGGTAATCAGAAATTTGTAAAATCAATGCGTGAATCAGACCCTATGCGTGAAGGTATGACCATTGAGAAGGCTGGCAAGTCTCCTGGCTTGTATCATGCGACTCCCCCCTTCTCATTCCTCAGGGAACAATGGGAAATCTGGGATGCACTTGTTTCGAGGTTCGAAACAGATACTTACAGTAGCACGTCTGCTCGTGATTTTCACACGATTCCTTTTTCATTCCTTTAGCAGCGAAGATCTGCTAATGAAACCAACCATCCGATTGACGGGCGTTACAAAGAACGGAGCAAATATAAAGGATTAAACCCTTTTCCGGTTCTGCCGTTATAATAAAGATGAAGAGGAACAGAGCTTTTCTACTTGGCAAAAGATAAATTAAAGAAGTAAAAATATAACTTATCAAATCTAAATTATCACTTAAAGGTTAAAAAGAAGGGAAGTTTAGGGAAGTTTGGCCGAATGTATAATTTTGTTCCTTTCTCGACCGACTCATCAACACGTATAATAAGAGTTGTCAAATCATTACTCATTTAAACATCTGATTCTTACTGATGAAGACGCTGAACCAGTACAATTTCGCCGGAAAAAAGGCTCTTGTCCGCGTTGATTTCAACGTTCCCCTGAATGACCGTTATGAAATCACCGATGATACCCGTATCAAAGCAACCATTCCGACGATTCAAAAAATTCTTAACGACGGCGGTTCGGTTATCCTGATGTCTCACCTGGGCCGTCCGAAAGATGGACCTACTGAAAAGTATTCGCTTAAGCACTTAGTAAACGCCCTGTCTGTTATCTTCAACCGTCCCGTGAAATTTGCGGATGATGCCATTGGACAGCAGGCCATTGACCTGGCAGCCTCTCTGCAACCCGGTGAAATTCTGTTACTCGAAAACCTTCGTTTCTACAAAGAAGAAGAAAAGGGGGACGTAACTTTCGCCGAAAAATTATCTAAACTGGGTGACGTTTGGGTAAACGATGCCTTTGGAACGGCTCACCGTGCTCACGCTTCTACGGCGGTTATCGGTCAGTTCTTCACGGATAAAGTAAGCGGTTATGTTATGCAGGCCGAGCTGGATAATGCTCAACGCATTCTGGATAACGTAGAGCGTCCTTACACGGCCATTATGGGTGGTGCTAAGATTTCCGATAAAATTCTGGTGATCGAAAAACTGCTCGATAAAGTTGATAACCTCATCTTAGGTGGTGGTATGACGTATACCTTCACGAAAGCTCTGGGTGGTCAGATTGGTAATTCCATTCACGAAGATGACAAAATGGAGCTGGCTCTGGAACTGATCGAGAAAGCGAAAGAAAAAGGTGTAAACCTAGTTATGCCTCTGGATACAGTTATGGCCGATAAATTCTCGAACGATGCTTCCAAAACGACGGTTCCTTCCGGTCAGATTCCTGAAGGCTGGGAAGGTCTGGATATTGGACATCAATCCATTGCCGTGTTCACGGAAATTGTAGAACAATCGAAAACAATCCTCTGGAATGGTCCGATGGGCGTATTCGAATTCTCGAACTTCGCCGTTGGAACGAACGCCATTGCAGAAGCCGTAGTGAAAGCAACGGAAGAAAACGGAGCTTTCTCCCTCATTGGTGGTGGTGATTCTGCCGCTGCGGTTAATAACGCGGGTTACGGTGATCGCGTAAGCTACGTTTCTACTGGTGGTGGTGCTCTGTTGGAATACATGGAAGGCAAAACGCTTCCCGGAGTAGCTGCTCTGGAAGCTTAAGAATAAATGCTTAGAAAAAGCCGACTCTGTAAAAAGGGTCGGCTTTTTTATTTCACCCCTTGAATAAAAAGTCACGACCAGCTCTATTTATTCACTTGGAATCACTGAATTGTGGTATTTCCTGAAATCCATTTTAGCTGAACCTTTGTCACACCTTACTAACAAGGTAAACGCTTGTTCAACCTAAACCAATTTCAGAAAATGGCTACTAAAAATGGCACCTCCATTCTTTCGAATGATCCTTTTCAGGGTGAAACACTCACGCTCGAAGCTCCTCAAGTAACTGAAGATACGCTTGAAAAAGTAGAGGGTTACTTCCCCGGTCGCACGGCTCAGGATGATGACGAAACCGCCAGCCCCAATAATCTCAAAGAATCTGCCTTTAGTACGGAGGAATCCGGCAGCCTGACAGGTCAGCAGGAACCCCTGAAAGATGCCTATTATGCCAGTTACCCCGAAGAAGAACTGCTGTCGGAAGTAGTGATTTACCCGGATGAACGTGTACGAATCACAGCTACCACGACTTACCCCTGGCGAGCTATTGTGGCTTTACGAATGACCGCTCAGGATGGTAGCCGCTGGATTGGTTCGGGCTATCTGGTTGGTCCGCGAACAGTCATTACAGCAGGTCACTGCGTATTCATGCACGAGCATGGAGGCTGGGCGAAAAGTATTGAAGTAATAGCCGGATTAAATGATGCCTCCCGCCCCTATGGCTCAGTTATTGCTACTGATTTTAGAAGTGTGACGGGCTGGACGCAAAGCAGAAACCGCAATAACGATTACGGAGCCATTATCCTTCCTGCCAATGCCCGCCTTGGCGATACCGTTGGGTATTTTGGTTTTGCGGTACGAGATGATAATTATCTCAAAGCGAATGCTTTAAACGTTGGTGGTTACCCCGGTGACAAAGGAGGTAATCAGCTGTGGTGGATGGCTCAGAAAGCCTCGTCGGTTTCGGCCCGGGTCATTACTTATCAGATTGATACAGCGGGCGGACAAAGCGGTTGCCCCGTGTGGGTGAAAGTGGGCGAAAGTCGATATGCAGTGGGCATTCACACGAACGGGCACAGCTCGGGTAACTCGGCTACCCGCATTGTGCAGGCGGTATATGATAACATTCAAAACTGGAAAGCCTTAGGTTCATGACCATTGAAGGACAGCTGGTAACTCAGCAAAATCAACCCATTTCGGACGCGACCATTCTGATTCAGTCAGGGCCGGGAGCGTTTGCCGAAGTGGCAGCCTTAACGGATGCGAACGGGAAGTTTACCCTTTCAGGATTAAATCAACCCGGAGATTATCAGGTACTCGTTACTACAACGGTTCAGCAAAAAAGCTTTACCGTACACGTTCCGGCTACGAGTCAGACATTTGTTTTGTAAGGGAGGAAGGCCAACTAGCCCTGAGTTATTTCAGGGCTAGTTTTTTATTATTCTTGCAGTTCATAAGTAGAGACGCGACTTCATCGCGTCTGGCCGGGAGATGGAAGTTATACAGAGGTAACAAAAACTGCCTCTTACCCAGACGCGATGAAGTCGCGTCTCTACCCTTTCAAAACCAAAACTTCGGGTTAAACGGCGTTTACTATCACACAGTTTCGCAAGTAAATCCTAGCAGTTACTAATGATAGGTAAGGCCGCATCCTCCACCGAGGTTTTTCGCTTCGCTCTGGATGACAGTCCCATAACTTCCTTCATGATTCTCCCCAACGAAGAGACCTTCGCTCTTTCGGATTTGTAATTCGAAAGCCATCTGACAGGGATTTATAATCCCAATCAGCACCAATAACCGCCTCTTACCCAGACGTGATAAAGTCGCGTCTCTACCCTTTCAAAACCCGAAAGAGCGTTTTTTTTATTACTCCTGTATTTTGAACTTCTTCGCCAGGGCAAAAACGTTCTTGAACGATTGCGTAGTTAGCTGAGCGTCTTCCAGGGCATTATGGAATTCCGCATCTTCGCGTTCCAGCCCAAAATAACCCGCAATGGCTTTCAAGCTTAGCGACTTGGGCGTGGGTTTTCCGTTGGCTTTCAGCACTTCGAACGTAAAGTAACCTAGGGTGTGTAAATCCAGTAACTTATTGGAAAACGGCCATTTCAGCTTTTCCTCCCGATAGGCAAAACGCAGAAAGTTAATATCGTTGATTACCGACTGACCACTGATGATAACGTCCCGCAGGTATTGCGAATTATCAACCGTTTGCGTCCGTCCCCGCAAGCGGCCCAGCTTTTCCAGAATCCATTCTTCAAATTCGGGAATGACGTCGTAAATCATGGGAGCATCCTCCAGATCATCCAGAGTCAGGCCGTGAATGCGAGCCGAATATTCCGAAAATGCTTCTTCATTTTCCGGGTAAACGTTCGTTAGATACGTTCCTAACTCATTCCACTGGTCGTCGCATAAAACGGCACCGATTTGAATAATCTCATTCCAGCCGGGTTCACCGCCGGTCATTTCAAGGTCTAATACTAAATAAGGCATGCGTTAATCATGAAGATGGCGGTCAAAGATAAGCGGCTGGCGGCGTTAAGCGAGGACGCAGATTCGTAAAATGCTGACAGGCTATTTTGTAAATCTATTTAAAAGATTGCGTAGATTATTAGAATAATACAAATTTACAGAAAACTGAATCGAGCTTTTCTGCGTTAATAATATACAAAGCCACGAAATACACTTCCCTTCAAAAGTTTATATGATTGCTATGATGTCAAGAACGCTGATCAACCCCAAACGCCGACTTATTGAAATAGAAAAAGCTATTATTGCCCAATTTGACCTGAAAAAGGTTGCTTTTTTATACGCTTCCCGGATTCTACTCGGGGCTGCTATTACCTGGATATTGCTTGATCTACTGCATATTGAGAAAAAAGAATGGGCTTTGATCTCCGTTGCCATCGTTTCTGAACCCGATTTTGGCGATCTTCGCCGTAATACCATTTCTAGGATTATTAATACTATTAGCGGTTGTCTGATTGGTATTGTTTTCATTGTTCTGACGGGTGTTAACATCTACTCACTTTTCCTCGCCATTGCCGTTGCGATCTTCATGAGTACGATTATCAAGAAATATCCTTCCAGTTGGAAACTGGCTCCGTCAACAGTTATTGCGGTCATGACGCCCGCCATCTTCCAGCAAGCCTCCTGGCAGGATGCTCTTCAAATTGCCTTATTACGCACGTCTGAAGTTATGCTGGGTTGCGTGGTCGCCTTTACGGTAGGCTGGTGTTTTTCCCTCTTCAAAAAGAAAGCCGAATAAAGTTTCCGCTTCTTTCCGGAAATACACGAAACTTGCAAAGTCATAAATTCAGACCGAAAAATCCAGTATTCATAGGGTATTAGCCCGGACGAAAGGGTCTTTAGGTAATAAAAAGCTAACAAGGATGAGTGTATTTAGTCTTGCCGGAAAAACGGCGGTGATTACGGGCGGCGGCAGCGGCATTGGTCGGGCCATCAGTCTTTTATTTGGTAGCCAGGGAGCCCATGTGCATATTCTTGATTTAAGTGCGGAAGGTGCTCAGACCGTTGCTGATGAAATCACGCAGGCCGGTGGTGTGGCAGCCGTTCATGCCGTAAATGTGGCTAATCAGGAAGAAATGCTGGCCGTTTTTGCTCGCATTGGTGCCGTGGATATTCTGGTAAATAACGCTGGCATTGCTCACGTAGGTAACCTCGAAAAAACAACCGAAGCTGACCTTGATCGTATCTATAATGTAAACATCAAAGGAGCCTATAACAGTCTTTTCGCAGCCATTCCCCTGATGAAAGCTCAGGGTGGCGGAGTA
Source organism: Siphonobacter sp. SORGH_AS_1065 (assembly GCF_030818595.1). Classification (NCBI taxonomy): domain Bacteria; kingdom Pseudomonadati; phylum Bacteroidota; class Cytophagia; order Cytophagales; family Cytophagaceae; genus Siphonobacter; species Siphonobacter sp. SORGH_AS_1065. The sequence goes on along the minus strand of NZ_JAUTAM010000004.1, from coordinate 3,587,270 downwards.
ATTCTGAACATGGCTTCGATTGCAGCTCTAGTGGGTATCCCGGATCGTTTTGCCTATAGCATGAGCAAGGGTGCCGTTCACGCCATGACTCTGTCGGTAGCAAAGGATTACATCAAGGATAACATCCGTTGCAATAGCATTTCTCCCGCCCGCGTTCACACGCCTTTTGTGGACGGCTTTATCGCCAAAAATTATCCCGGCAAAGAAGAAGAAATGTTCGAGAAGTTGTCGGCTACGCAACCCATTGGCCGTATGGCGAAACCCGAAGAAATTGCTCAACTGGCTCTCTTCCTCTGCTCGGATGCTTCGGCCTTCATTACGGGTGTAGATTATCCCATTGACGGTGGTTTCACGACTTTAAATAATTAATACACTGGAATGGTTTGATGAAGATAGGGCTTTGGGGAAATCGCTTACTTTGCGGTTGCCCTGGCTAGTTTCATCAAACCATTTTAGTAAGATCTTACCATTAGTTAACCATACAGGGTTCAGTTGTAAAACATGGGCTAGTAACCGCAGCCACTAAAAACAATCCATTACTTACCTCTAATACGCTCCAATGAAAAAAGTACTTGCTTTACTCTGTCTCACCACACTCCTCTTCGCTTTCCGGGCCGATAAGCCTAAAAAGATTATTTTCTTTGGCGACTCCATCACGCAGGCTGGGGTTAGTCCTACCGGATACATTACCAAACTGGGCACCTTACTCGACAAAAACAAGTACGAGTTAGTGGGCAAAGGCATTGGTGGGAATAAGGTCTATGATCTGTACCTGCGACTGGAAGATGATGTCCTTGCTCAAAAGCCCGATGTGGTAGTGATCTGGGTGGGCGTGAATGATGTGTGGCATAAAGCCAGCTCCGGTACGGGAACGGACCCTGATAAGTTCGTCAAGTTTTATCAGGCTTTGATTGATAAGATGAAAGCCCAAAATATCAAAGTGGTCTTAACAACTCCTTCCACCATTGGGGAGCGTTACGATAACACCAATCAGCAGGATGGTGACCTTAATAAATACAGTATGTTTATTCGCGAACTGGCCGCCAAGAATAACTTACCTCTGATTGATCTTCGCAAGGCATTCATGGACTACAGCCAGAAAAACAACCCTAAAAACGAAGAAAAAGGCATTCTCACGACGGATCGGGTCCATCTGAATGATACAGGTAATCAGTTCGTAGCAGAGCAGATGGCGAAAGTTTTGCAACAGTTTTAGCACTACCACGTCCCGAAAGACGGCGTGCCTCAGTTTAGGACTAGGGCGTGCTGCCTTTCGGGACGTTTTATACCTCATCTCCTATGAAAAAACTATTTATTATCCTTTTCTCCTTGAGCACTCTTCTAGCTCAGGGGCAAGCCTACCAACCTACACCCGAGAATCTGGAAGCCCGAAAATGGTTTCAGGATGCCCGCTATGGTTTATTCATTCACTGGGGCGTGTACAGCGTTTTGGGTGACGGGGAATGGGTCATGAACAACCAGAACATTCCAGTCAAAGCTTACGAAAAGTTACCTAAGTTCTTTAACCCTACGGCGTTTGATGCCAAACGCTGGGTACAGATAGCCAAGAACGCAGGTATGAAATACATCACCTTTACCAGTAAGCACCACGACGGTTTTGCGATGTGGCATTCCAAAATTTCGCCCTACAACATCGTAGATGATACGCCTTACCAAAAAGATGTTCTTAAAATGCTTGCGGATGAATGCGAAAAGGAAGGGATTAAGCTTTTCCTCTACCATTCTCATCTCGACTGGCACCATCCCGATTATTTTCCTCGTGGCAGAACGGGCAAGCAAACGGGCCGCCCTGAATCCGGCGATTTTGGCAAGTATCTCACCTATATGGATACGCAGCTAACGGAATTACTGAATGGTACCTATGGTAAAATCGGTGGGATCTGGTTTGATGGCTGGTGGGATCAGTCGGCACACGATCCGAACAATCCTCAAAAAACGGTAGTGGACTGGCAATTACGCCGAACCTATGACCTGATTCATAAGCTTCAGCCTGCTGCCTTGGTTGGCAACAACCACCACGTAGCCCCTTTTGATGGGGAAGATTTCCAGATGTTTGAGCGGGACTTACCCGGTCAGAATCACGCTGGATTTAGCGGTACCAGCAAAATCAGCGAGTTACCCCTTGAAACCTGCGAAACCTTAAACGGTAGCTGGGGCTTTGAACTGAAAGACCAGAATTATAAATCGCCTGAACGACTCATTCATTACCTCGTAGGAGCCGCGGGTCGCAATGCCAATTTCCTGCTGAATGTCGGCCCCATGCCGAACGGAGAAATTCAGCCCGAATTTGTGGAAAGACTCGAAGCGGTGGGTCAGTGGCTGAAAAAATACGGCGAGACCATTTATGAAACACGGGGCGGTATCGTTCCTCCTCAGGAATGGGGTGTTAGTACGAAAATAGGCGATTCCCGTCATTTTTTACACATCCTTACCGCTCCTCAAACCTCCTATTTATTTGTTCCTGACTTCAAACCAAAAGTCACTGGTGTTAGTCTCTTTGACGGACATAAAGCTCTGAAATTCAAACAACAACCCGAAGGACTTTTCATCTACCTCAATGGAGTAACGATGGATCCCCGGGATACAATTCTGGAAGTGCAGACCAAGTAATCGCAGATTTAAGCGATAAGCCTGCCGAAGAAAGTATACCTTTGAACGAGTATCAAAGCCCCGAGGGCGAATTCTATTTAAGAAGTATTATCAAACTTGCATATTAACGAATGAAACTCTTTCGCTACGTTACTGACGAAGATGTCATTCCCGGCATTCTGATCGACGGGAAATCTTACAGCCTGGAACCCTTCTTCGAAGCTTTGGGAGAAGAAACCGGAGCCTATGACTTCGACGAAATCTTTTTCGAAGAAGAAGGTCTGGCCGTTCTGGAAGATTACCTGGATCAATACGGAACCTCTGAGTTACCAGAGTTAACGGGCCCCATCGAATACGCTTCCTGCGTGGCTCGCCCTTCCAAAATTATTTGCATTGGCCTGAACTATGCCGATCACGCGAAGGAAACCAACGCTCCCATTCCAGCCGAACCCATTGTTTTCTTCAAAGCAACGACGGCTCTTTGTGGTCCTAACGATGATGTGATCATTCCCCGTAACTCCGTAAAAACCGACTGGGAAGTGGAATTAGCCGTAGTGATCAGCTCCGAATGCCGTTACGTTTCAGAAGAAGAAGCGGAAGATTACATCGCGGGTTATGCCATTATGAATGACTATTCGGAACGCGAATTCCAGTTGGAACGCGGAGGTCAGTGGGATAAAGGTAAGGGTTGCGATAACTTCGGTCCGCTGGGTCCTTATCTGGTGACACCCGAAGAAATCGAAGACGTTACCAACCTGCCCATGTGGTTAAAGGTAAACGGCGAAACGTTACAAAATTCGTCTACAACTCAGATGATCTTCAACGTTCCCCAAATCATCAGTTACCTCAGCCAGTTCATGACTTTACTGCCCGGTGACGTCATCTCAACCGGCACACCTCCGGGCGTTGGCCTGGGCTTCAACCCTCCACGTTACCTGAAAGCAGGTGACATCGTGGAGTTAGGTATCGAAGGCCTCGGCGAGCAACGGCAGGTAGCGATTTCCTGGGAAGATGCTTATTAATTTTCGAGGATAAGAATCTATTTTTGCGGGGACGTGTTCAGGCTGGACACGTCCCTCTTTTTATTGACCAGATGACTATTCCATTTTACAAATACCAGGGCACGGGTAACGACTTCATTATGATTGATGATCGTGAAGGCCTTTTTCCCGTTGCTAAAGAAAAAATTGCTCAGCTCTGCCACCGCCGCTTTGGGATCGGTGCCGACGGGCTGATCTTACTTCAGAAGGATGAGGCGTATGATTTTCGCATGAAATACTTTAACGCCGACGGTGGCGAAGGTTCCATGTGCGGAAACGGCGGGCGGGCGACCGTTCGCTTTGCCCACGACCTCGGCGTTATTGGCGACGAAACTCGCTTCATTGCCGTGGACGGCGAACACGAAGCCTCTGTTACTCCCGAACGCATCGCTCTAAAAATGAGTAATGTAAAAGGCCTGGAAGAACACGCTGATTATAGCTTTATGAATACAGGTTCTCCACATGTCGTAGCGTTTACGGAAGATCTGGAAAATTACAAAGTGTACAACGAAGGTTACGCCATTCGCTACTCAGATGACTGGGTAAAACGCGGGGGTACGAATGTTAACTTCGTAGAGCAACTGGGTGAAGATCAACTGTTTGTTCGCACGTATGAACGCGGTGTAGAAGACGAAACGTATTCCTGCGGAACGGGTGTAACCGCTTGTGCCTTAACGGCTCACGTCAAACGTGGGGTAGCAAGTCCGGTAAAAGTGAAAGTTCTGGGAGGTAATCTGGAAGTGAGCTTCGAACAAACCGGAGCTGATTCCTTCGAAAATATCTACCTAATCGGCCCAGCCGAACGGGTATTTGAAGGAAGTGTTGAAGTTTGAAAGAGTTTAAGAAGGTTTGATTTAGTGTGAGGTTTTGATGCCTTTGAGAATAACTTTTCTCTTGATACTTAAAAGGTTTGAGGTTTGACTTAAAGTAGTATTCTGCTCTAAATCAAACCTCAAACCTTTTATCAAACAGACTCACACTAAATCAAACCTTCTTAAACCACTTTCACTAAATGGTTTTTCTTGCCTTTGGCAATCAGGAGATATTTACCCTGCAATAACTGAAAATCAACCGTCTGATTCGCATCGGTGATTTTGGCTTTGTTTACTGAAACAGCATTGCCCTGAATCGCTCTTCTGATTTCACCCTTCGAAGGATATACTTCAGCCGCGGCCAACAAGTCCGTTACGTTTGGAGCGGCTTCGTAATCAGCCAGTGAAATTTCCGTTTGAGGAACCCCTTCGAAAACCTGTACAAAGGTCTGCTCGTCGAGCGACTGTAAAGTTTCCAGCGTGCCTTTTCCGAATAACACTTCACTTGCCTGAACGGCCATTTCGTAGGCTTCCGCCGAGTGAACGCGAGTCGTTACGTCTTTGGCAATGGCTTTTTGCAGGATACGTAAATGTGGAGCTTCGGCGTGCTGGGCTTCAAGGGCTTCAATCTCTTCCTTGGAAAGTAAGGTAAATACCCGAATCAAACGACCACAATCGGCATCAGCGGCATTCAGCCAGAATTGGTAAAACTGATAAGGACTGGTTCGTTCTGCATCCAGCCAAACATTCCCACTCTCCGACTTACCAAATTTCGTTCCGTCCGCTTTCGTTACCAGTGGCGTCGTTAAGGCGAAGGCACGGCGTTCGGCATCCTCTTCATTCCCCCCTTCTTTACGACGAATAATTTCGGTTCCTGTCGTAATGTTACCCCACTGATCCGAACCACCCATTTGCAGCTTTACCCCACGGGTTTTGTACAAATGATAGAAGTCGTACCCTTGTAACAACTGGTATGAAAACTCCGTGAAAGAAATACCCGTCTCCAGACGCTTCTTCACCGAATCCTTCGACATCATGTAATTCACGCTCAGGAATTTACCCGCTTCACGCAGAAAACCCAGGAATGAAAAATCCTTGAACCAGTCGTAGTTATTAACGATTTCAGCGGCATTACTTCCGGTAAAATCCAGAAATTGTTCCAGTTGTTTTTTGATACCAGCCTGATTAAGTGCCAAGGTTTCTTCGGATAAAAAGCTGCGTTCAGCGGCTTTAAACGAAGGATCGCCGATCATACCCGTAGCACCACCCACCAGTGCATAAGGCTTATGGCCGGCTCTTTGCAAGTGTACCAGCAACATAATGGTGGCGAGGTTACCAATATGCAGCGAAGAAGCCGTCGGATCGAAGCCAATGTAGGCTGATGTCTGTTCTTTTTCCAGTTGTTCCTCCGTTCCGGGCATCATGTCCTGCAACATGCCCCGCCAGCGGAGTTCTTCAATAAAATTGATTTTCATTTCTTCTATTATTATTCCGTCTGGGAGATCATCAATGTACCAATTTCCAGAGTCGGGCATAAACCTGACCAGCCGCTTTACGAGCGTTAAATTTTGCCCGGTTAATTCCCATTTTTATCTGGGTTGCCGACGAAAGAACGGGTAATTCGTAATGCTCCTTCAAATGTTCTTTGGCTCGATTTTCACAGATTCGATAGCTATCTGCCTTGCTATAATCCTGACTACCCTGACCAATGGGGTTAAAAGGCGAATGTAACGCGTAGTCTTCCAAAACAAAATGCTGAAAACGATGCCCACGATTTACCATGTCATAAAACCAGCTAGTGCCTAAATCAGCTCCGTTCCAGACACCTCCAAAGCAGCGACTTTCTCCCGAAGGCAAGGTATTGTGCTGATAGTTTTGCAGATTAACCAGGCAGGCATATTCGTTTAACCGGCATTCTGGCAATGGATAAACCCTACCAGAACGAATGATTTCGAGATCGAGTTTTTGCCGAGGCGTTGCATGAGCTTCGTGTACAGCAATGGCTTCTGCCTGTGAAGGAACGTATGATTCCTGCTTGCTACCCGAACATTTATTATCCCAGTTAGCTGGACAAGACCAGCACTGCCCAATGGAGCCAGCTCCGGCTAGTTTACGTTTAGAAAAACCCTTCTCGAACATATCTCCAATCATATCTGCATGAAACAGCATGTCATTATGCAAAATGAAAAGATATTGATTAGTAGATTTTTCCAGAGCATACTGATAGGGCAAGCTCCAGCGAAGTTTCTCGTCCTTTTTTACCTGTTCATAATCCAGCGGACCCAACTGGTAAAACTGAGTAGGGTAATACAGTTGAACCTTCTCGTTTTTTAATCCCTCTAATACGGTGTAAATACCATTTATATCTCCGTGCGGTTGTTTATATTCGACACTAATATGAATGGTATCAATATGTTGCCGACTATACTTTAACAAACTAAGCAAAGACACCAACGTCTGGTAGGGCTTACCAAAATATACAATCGAGACGTCAACTGGATTTTTAGGATTCATTTTCTAACTATTTTCTTATAGATCGAAGGGTAACAACAGCGACGAGTCGCCATAGCTTAAAAATCGGTAATTATTAGTTAGAGCTTCGGCGTACATTCGTTTCCAATCATCACCAATTAATGCAGCAATGAGTAACAACAAAGTAGAACCCGGCTGATGAAAATTGGTTACCAAACCCTGACAAACCCGAAATTGATACCCCGGAAAAATCATAATCTGGGTTTCGCCCACAATTTCCATTCGGTTCTCTGCTTGCATCTGCTTCAAAATAGCCCGAAAAGCCTCTTCTTTGGTAGGTAACTCCGGGTCAGCGTACTCCTGATGAATAAACTGCGTAATGTAAAACCCATCAGAAAAAGAGAAATACTTCCCCTGTATCACCTGAACGCCAAGCCAGTACATGGACTCCAGCGAACGCATGGACGTTGTCCCTACGGGTATGATACGACTGGCTTGTAATAAATGTTCGAGATTGGCCTGGGTAATAACCAGTTGCTCGCCGTGCATTTTATGCTCCAGAGCATTTTCGGTTTTGACCGGCTGAAACGTTCCTGCTCCTACGTGTAAGGTCAGAAACTCCCGTTTAATACCCTTTTTATCCAGAGCTTCAAAAACGCGATCGGTAAAATGTAGTCCGGCAGTTGGGGCGGCCACGGCTCCCTGTTTTTCGGAATAAACCGTCTGATACGTTTCCAGGTCCGCTTCTTCGGCTTCGCGTTTGAGGTAAGGAGGTAAGGGGATTTTACCAATGGCCTGCACCACATCCACAAACCGAATTTCGTTCGTCCAGCTCAGTCGTACCAGCGATTCGTCGGCACTTACCAGCTCCGCAGAAAGGATAACCGACTGTCCATCAATCGTCAGTTCTTTCTGCAAAACTTCACCTGACTTCCAGCGTTTCCGATTCCCAATCATACACTCCCAAACGCAGGCATGTGATTCCTCCATCACTACCGGAATAACCGTACTCGGTTCGACCGGATGCAGGAGAAATAGCTCAATTTGAGCTCCAGTTACTCGCTGAAAATGCAGACGGGCCGGAATAACCCGGGTATTATTGAAAACCAGTAACGTATCTTCCGAAAGTTCACGCACAATCTCGGGGAATTGTGCATGGGTAATCTGTCCTTTCCGGTAGACCAGTAATTTCGAAGCGTCACGTTCGGTAAGCGGAAACCGGGCAATCTGTTCATCCGGTAACTCGTATTCAAAATCAGCAATGGGTAGATTTTGCATACGCTTTACTCTTTTACGGGGCCGGTTAACAGCAAACGCAAGGGGATATATACCATCCACATAATCATCAGGAAGGTTCCCGCACTAGTAACCCAACTGAATTGGGGTAATTGCACCGTTTCCTGGGGGTCATTAATGAGGGCCAGAATATATACCGATGCTCCTAATAATACATTCGTGAGGGTTGCTCCGAAGTTCATCCATTCGGTAATGATGTAATTGAGTTGCTTGCGGTAAAACATCCATTTTACCGCTCCAGGTAACTTAATAAATCCGTCGGGTAACTTGGGAAACAAGCGACTCATCCACAAAAACAGCATATTAAGAACCAGCATGGTACCACCCGTAATGTAGAAGATTAACTCCTTCGAGTACATTTCTGTAGCTTCTTTTGAAGGATCAAAGGAAAGTGGAACTTCGGTGGGAAGTTTTTGGTAAGCCATTAAAATAGCCACGATAAATCCGAGAATGGATACGTATCTGGTAATCTGGGAAATGAAATATGCGATAGTCATCTGCTCAATGTTCCTGACCACTTTACCTGTTGCTCGTATTGGCAGGCTGTGGTTTCGGGCCGCAAAGTTACGACGAACTCGTCGTTGAGATTGTGATTACTTCCGAAAACCTTTCATTTATTCCTTGCTTCTGGCTTCATAGGTCACTAAATTTTCCTCATTCCGTGTTATAACATTCATTTTCAAAGAACATCGGGCTAGTTATTAAATTAGTTGTCAAGACAATTAATTTTTAAATTCTACGGACGGGCTTTGCCGAAAACCTTTAGTTTTGCAGTTACTATAGCACGCGAAGGTCAGGCATGAAGATTTACACCAAAACCGGAGACACAGGTACTACCTCTTTAATCAGTGGTCGTCGTATTTCGAAGGCCGATTTACGCATTGAGGTGTTCGGCACTGTAGACGAACTGAACAGTTACGTAGGTCTGGTTCGGGATCAGTCGGTGAATGAAAACCGCCGTTCTCTTTTAAAGGAGATTCAGGATCGGCTTTTTACCATTGGCTCCCATCTGGCAGATGACCCGGAACGGCATTCCAGAAAACCGCTGCCCGACTTACAGCGAGAAGACGTCACGTTAATTGAACTCGCCATCGACGCTATGGAACAGGAACTTCCCGCTCTGCGTCATTTTGTCCTACCCGGTGGCCATCCTTCCGTTTCTTTTGCTCACTTGGCCCGAACCGTTTGCCGGAGGGCTGAAAGACAGGTGGTTCTCCTCAGCGAGAAGGCTCAGGTAGAGGACATCATCATTCAATATTTAAACCGATTATCCGATTACTTTTTTGTACTTTCCCGAAAAATGGCTCAGGAATTACAGGTCGAAGAAGTAAAGTGGATTCCCAGAGTCTAATTTCGAAACCGATTCTGCAACAAAACATAACGCATTCCCATTCATTTTGTAAATTCTTTGCCCCATGATTGACACACTGCCCATAGACATCCAACAGACCAGTCAAAGCCGGATTGGCGAGTTAAATCTTGATCAACTGGTTTTTGGCCGCACTTTTGCCGATCATATGTTCGTCGCGGACTTTGATGGCAAAGAATGGACCGATCTGCGTATCGTACCTTACGGCGACATGGCTTTCTCTCCGGCCCTGATGCCCTTACATTATGGTCAGGCTATTTTTGAAGGCATGAAAGCCTACAAATCAGCGGATGGCGAAGTATTAATTTTCCGTCCCCAGGAAAATGCGGCCCGCCTGAACAGATCGGCTCATCGCCTTTGCATGGCCGAGATTCCAGAAGATATTTTTCTGGCTGGGTTGTATGAGTTGTTAAAGCTCGATTCTCAGTGGGTGCCCCAACGCGATAACTACTCGCTGTACATCCGTCCGTTCATGTTCGCTACGGATGAGTACATTGGCGTGTCTCCTTCTAAAAAATACCGTTTCATCATTTTTAACTGTCCAGTAGGAGCTTACTACTCGAAACCCGTCAAGGTGAAAGTAGAAACGCAGTACGTTCGGGCGGCTCCCGGCGGAACAGGTGCTGCCAAATGTGCAGGTAACTACGCGGCTTCGCTTTATCCCGCTAAACTGGCTCAGGAAGAAGGCTACGATCAGTTGATCTGGACGGATGGTGCCGAGCATAAATATGTGGAAGAAGCCGGAACTATGAACTTTATGTTCGTGATTGACGGCAAACTGGTTACGCCTGCCGTAAGCGACAGTATTCTGGACGGCATTACCCGTAAATCCATCGTTCAGATCGCCAAAGATTGGGGTATGGAAGTGGAAGAACGTAAGGTTTCTATCGCTGAGTTAATCGAAAACCTCGAAAATGGCCGTCTGGAAGAAGCTTTTGGAGCGGGTACGGCAGCCGTGGTTTCGCCAATCTCGACGATTGGTTACGAAGGCAAAAACTTCGAACTTCCCGAAATTAAGGCTGATAGTTTCGCTAATCGCGTAAAAGCGTATCTGGACGATATCAAATACGGTCGTGTAGAAGATACGCACAACTGGATCGTTCGTCTCTAATTCTTTTTGAGTAGTGATGCATGTTCAGACTACTTTTTGATTTCATGGGAAAGCCCGCCTAACGGTGGGCTTTTTTCGTATCTTTCTTGAGCCATACCTTACTTAGCTATGAAAACGATAGGATTATTTTTTCTGCTCTGGACCGCCGCTCTGGTAGCCGAGGCCCAACATTTCCGGCTGGAATTATTGAAATGGTATAACCTCAGCGATTCCACCACTCTTCAGAACGATCCCTATTTTGGGGGCTTGTCGGGCATTGAATACGTCCCTAAACTTGGGAAATGGTACCTGGTAACGGATGGAGCCGATTCCACTCGCCAGAGTTACTTGTTTGAATTTGATTCCTTATTTAATACCTGGAATTACAAACGCTGGAAACTTAATAAAATCCATAGTGCCGAGTCGGTTAGATTTGACAAAGCAGATTCTTCGCTGTATTTCACTACTGAATTAGGAGCTGGAAAAACGTACGGGGAGTTTCTGAAATTGAAGAAAGACTCAACCGTTCATACGCTGGCCAGCTACCAGGATTTTGAAGACAATAAAGGCTTTGAAGCCATGGCTCTGGACAGCAACCGGGTTCTGTGGGGAGCCAGCGAATGGCCCCAAACACCCAATAATCCTTACTGTCAGGTAACCGGATATGGACTGAATCAGGGGGATACTTTGGTTCGGGCCTTATATCCGCTGGACCGGAACGCTTGTGGTTATCCCGATAATGGCATTTCTGAAATGCTACTGGCTCGGGATGGGCAGTTATTATTTCTGGAAAGATGCTGGACGGGTGAACGCGATCAAAGTAACTATTCCATTCGTCTGTTCACGACTTACATTCCCAAAACCGGCTCTGACGCAGGTTCACAGTCAACGAGTCTACTGGAAAAGAATCCGGTAGAGGTGAACTGGGGCGGTGTTCATCTGGATAATATTGAAGGGATGTCCTGGGGTCCGATTATCAACGGAAACCGAACGCTGGTATTAATTTCGGATAATAATTTCAACAAGTTTGATCGGAATAAAACGCCAGAAAATCGCCAGAAATCTCAGCTAATCATCCTGAAAGTGTTACCCGATTAACTTAATAATTCATCGCTTGAGCGTTTGATTTGGGTTAAATGGGTGATAGCGAAGGGTAACTAGAAGCCTCGCTGTTCACTAACTCAACCGATGGATCAAACGCTCAAATCCAATTTTCAAACTATATTTCTTTCAAAGAAGCTTCACGTTCTACTCTTTGCCAAAAAGACTGAATGATTTCCAGACAGTCGTCAGGTTCTTCCGTCATCCCCATGTGACCCGCTTTTTCCAAAATCAACTGACTGCTATTAGGCGTTAACTGCACCTGTTCCATGGCCTCCTCAGGCTTCACGGCTTTGTCTTTCATGCCAATAATAAACAACACAGGATAGGTCGCCTTCTCCAGCACCTGCCGCCGATCCGGGCGGTCTTTCATCGCCTGCATCCCGGCGATGAGGGCTTCTGGTGGCAGTTGAGAGACATGTGTAATGTGCTCTTCCAGAACACCGGGGTTATTCTCCGCAAATGCATCGCTGTACATATTCTTCACGAATCCCTGAAGAAAACCTGCGGGGCCTTTTTCCTTAATTGCGGCTACATTTTTGTCGCGATTGGCTTTTTTTTCTTCCGTATCCGCATAAGCCGTAGAATGAAACAAGCCTAGTCCTTCTATAAACTCAGGATGTTTTTCGGCCAGAGCCAAGGCTATGTAGCCCCCCATCGAATGACCAATTACCACACCCCGCTCCACGCCCTGAGAGCATAGGTCCTTATACACCGCTTCGGCATATTCGTCAATCGTCTTTAAATCGGATCGGGACGCATAACTGGGTGTTAGTACATTGGTGGCAGGCCAGAAAGCCGCTTTGATGGTGTCCCAGACTTTAGCATCTTCTCCGTATCCGTGTAATAAAATGAGTGGCGTTATCATATCTTTTCCTTATTAATAGGTTTGAACAAATTTCCGGAAAGTTGTAAAAAAAATACACCCGAAAAAAGATAGGCTCTTTCCCGGGTGTACGTTGATGAAGTGTGACTGTTATTCCTATACGCTATCTAATAAACCGATCAGCAGGATTACCGCACCAATAACCATCATAATCAAACCAATGATCTGTACAACGTTCACTGGGATAATCAGGAAGATTACGCCGACTAATAACAGAATCAAACCCACTTTAACGTTCTGGCTTAGTGCGTTTGTTTTGTTAGCTTTTTTCGCTTTAGCCAGTTGCTTCTGCACTTTCTTAGTGACCAATTTGGTCATCATTTTATTAGCTACTACGCTTTTCTGAGCAGCATTCAGGTTATCTGAACTAGCTTTTTTCTGAATTTTAGCCAGTTTCTTCTGAATTACTAATGCTTGTTTTTCGAACGCAGTACCCTTCGTCTGAGTTACCAGTCTTTCAGAAGCACTGGCAATCATTTCGGGAGTAACTTTAGGTAACGTAACAGGCTTTTCAGCAGAAGCGGGTTGATCTGTAGTTTTCGCTACCGCTACTGGAGCCTGCGTTTCTGGCGTTTGCACTGGCGTTACTTCCGTGGCAACCGCCTCTGAAGTGGCAGGGGTAGTAGTTTTCGCAGCTACCTGACGCTCGTAAGAAGGAGCGGTAGATTTTTGAAATCCTGTCGTTGCAGAGCGATTACAGGACGTCAACCATAACATCGACCCGACAGTCGATAACAGTAAGATTTTACGCATAGGGAAAGTTGATTTAAATAGAGTTAATACAGGAAATACAGGCACGGACCTAAAAAAACGAATGCCCTAGTCGAAACCAGAGCATTACATTTTAACCTACCTGAATTTTTGTTTATCGACTTTCCCAATATGAGGAATTTATTACTCCAAAAGACGGATCGTTAGTACACCCCGGTAGAAGCTATTACGCAACTTTCTTCATCATAAAGAAAGCCGACCGTTCGAATTTCTCACGGGCATAATTCAGCGAAATCGTGAATTCCTGTACGCCTTCTTCGGAGGGTAATTCAAACATGGCATCGGTCATGATGGCTTCGCAGATGGAACGCAACCCCCGAGCTCCCAGTTTGTATTCATTGGCCTGATCAACGATGTATTCCAATACGTCGTCTTCAAACTGAAGCTGAATTCCCTCCATGTTGAAGAGCTTTTCGTATTGCTTCGTCAAAGCGTTTTTAGGCTCCGTCAGAATTTTACGAAGGGTAAATTTGTCCAATGGGTCCAGCGAAGTAATGACTGGCAAACGTCCCAGCAATTCAGGAATCAGACCATAAGACTTTAAATCCTGGTGGTTAACCATCCGCAGTAATTGCTGAGATTCGAGCAAACGAGACGTATTGTCGTCTTTTGTGAATCCAATCGGGCGAGTATTCAGACGCTTCGAGATGTGACGTTGTACGCCGTCGAAAGCTCCACCGCAAATAAAGAGAATGTGTTCGGTATTAATCGGAACCAGTTTCTGTTCGGGGTGCTTGCGACCACCCTGAGGAGGAACGTTAACGATTGACCCTTCCAGTAACTTCAATAAAGCCTGTTGAACACCTTCGCCAGATACATCACGGGTAATGCTTGGGTTATCCGACTTACGGGCAATTTTATCGATTTCATCAATGTAGACAATACCGCGTTCGGCTGCTTCAACGTCGTAATCGGCAGCCTGAAGTAAACGGCTCAGAATGCTCTCCACGTCTTCGCCTACGTAACCAGCTTCGGTAATAACCGTGGCATCGGCTACGGCGAAAGGCACCTGAAGAATTTTAGCAATGGTACGAGCCAGGTACGTCTTACCCGTACCCGTCTCTCCTACCATGATGACATTGGATTTCTCAATGTAAATGTCATCGTTGGTTTTCTGTTGCTGTAAACGCTTGTAATGGTTATATACGGCTACACTCAGTACTTTCTTGGCATCGTCCTGACCAATCACGTACTGGTCCATGAACTTTTTGATTTCCTGCGGCTTGGGTACTTTTAGAATTTGAAACGCTGGTTGGGGTTCTTTTTTCTTCACGGGCTGTTTAACGCCCAGTTCCTCCTGCACCAATTCAAACCCCTGCTCAATACAGAAGTTACAAATCAGAGCGTCCATTCCTGATAATAATAAATCTACATCCTTCTTTTTTCGCCCACAAAACGAGCACGTACTTGCATCCATTCGCATGTCTTTCTCAGGTGATACTATCTATTTTTTTGCCGACTGTTTAGCACTCCCTCTGGACCATTTGACAATGGGCATCTCTACATTCTTGTGGATTTTCCAGCTTAGCCAGAAAATTAGTAACATAAGACCCATGTCTGCCATTCCGAGAGCCCAAACCGAAGAAAAGCCAGCCTTGAAAAGTAATTTATTCGCAAAAACAATGACGGGGAAGTGCATCAGATAAATCACGTAAGAAGCATCTCCCAGGTGAATCAGCAAATTTGGAACCCGATACGCATGAGAACGATCGGCTTCCACAAATCCCCAAACTATCAATAGTGAAGGTATACCCAGATTCCAAACGCGGGTCATATCGCCTCCCGTTCGGGGTGCCAGATAAAAAGCTGCTAAAAGCCCAATCAAAATTACTAACCAAAACTGATTCAAGCGGAATCTTTTGTGGAGATAATAAACCGAAACTCCGAAAAGAAATTCCAAATTAATGGGACTTAATAAAAAAAATCTGACAATGCCACTGCCAAAAAGCCACCCGTGGGAAAAGATGTAAAAGGAATTAACGATGGTTCCCAGGGTTAAAGCTACTAAAATCCAGGCAGAATGCCGGGACACTAGTAATAAGGCAAATAACAGATAGAAATATATTTCGTGCGACAATGTCCAGGTAACAGCATCCAGTGCAATATGTTCTGGATATAAAGTCAACGTTTTTATTAAGTTAATCCAGTCAAACGGATAAGCATCGGCCACTAACGCGGGTTGTATTTTTTGAATGGCGAGCATTGCCAATAATAAAGGCACTACGAAAAACCAGTAAACGGGATATACCCGATAGAATCTTTTTTCAAGATAAGGAACCAGTTCACGAGGCTGATTAATGTATTTGGCACTGGTATGAGCAATGATGAAACCGCTAATGACAAAAAACAGATCGACGCCCGCATAACCAATGTTGAACCAGTCAAAAAGAAAGGTCTGCTGATAGGTACGGGAGATGTTTTCGGAAATATGATATAAAGTAACGGCGATGGCTGCTAAACCCCTCAGCATTTGAATAGAGTTATAACGAACGACAGCATTACTCAACGTTGAAGGGCTCAAGGGGACGGAACTCATGGGTTTGAAATAAACTAGAATTTGCGTGGGTTAAGGGCTTTTATATAAAGTCTATAGTATTCTACTTATTTCCTACTCATTTGTTTTTTTCACAAAGATATAAAAATCCCCCGACCTCTTTGAGAAGCCGGGGGATTCGTTTACCAGGGGTATTCACCTATTTTTCACGGTGTAGTACTTCATCAATTAAACCATAGGCTTTCGCTTCGTCAGCACGGAACCATTTATCACGATCTGAATCAACTTCGATTTGCTCCTTGGTTTGTCCGGTATGGTTCGCCAGGATCGTGTATAATTCATCCCGAAGTTTCACGATTTCGCGAGCCGTGATTTCAATATCTACCGACTGTCCCTGAGCACCACCACTGGGTTGGTGAATCATTACCCGGGCGTGGGGAAGAGCCGAGCGTTTGCCCGCTGCACCACCGGCCAGTAATACCGCTCCCATCGAAGCCGCTAAGCTCGTACAAATGGTTGCTACGTCAGGACGGATATACTGCATGGTGTCGTAAATACCCAGACCGGCGTATACAGAACCACCGGGCGAGTTGATATACATCATAATATCCCGCTTGGAATCAGCCGATTCGAGGAATAGCATCTGAGCTACTACAATGTTAGCAATACTATCGTCTACGGGCGTTCCAAAAAAGATGATACGGTCGGCCATTAAGCGGGAAAATACGTCTACTTCACGGAAAGGCATGGGACGCTCTTCGATCACGGCACGGGTCATGTTTTCAACGTGATGGCTAGCTGCTCCTCCTACTTGTTGCAGGTAACGATCAACAGATAAGCCATTCAGACCACGGTGGTGTACGGCGTATTTACGGAATTCTTCAGCGTTCAACATGTAATTAGCGTTTGTATTAATTAGTTTCTGATTCTTTATATTGCCGAACCAGGAATGTACGAATCTGTTCACTGAAATCTAAAAAAACAAATCCAGCGAAAAAACAGACGATTTCTGGCCGAAATTCTGACATTCTGTCCGATCTTTTAACTGGTACAAAGTTGCTAGCATCCGCAACAATCTGTCGTTGAAATTTCCGGTAATTCATCGGAATAACTTGAGATCTCCATGAAAATTCACGAAAAAATACGGACACTTCGCCTTGAAAAAGGCTATTCCCAGGAAGCTATGGCCGAGGAATTACACATTTCAACTACGGCCTATGGAGATATGGAACGAGGGAAAACTGAACTGACGATCAGTCGGCTGGAGCAGGTATTACAGATTCTAGGAACCCAGACAGAAGTCTTTTTCAATCCAAATTCCAGCGAAAAAATTCTGCTGGAAAATGAGAAACTTCGGATAGAAAACGAAAAGCTAAAACAGGAGAATCGATACTTAAGGGAAAAATTTGAAGAACGCGTTTTGTCTGAGCTCTATCGAATTGGTGCCGCCACCCGCCGCGAACCCATTGGATTTAAATAAGCTTGAGGAAGTTTGACATGCGTTTGCTGTTTGAAAGTATGGATGACGGCGAGATTTAGCAACTGCTCTAATACTCAAACTTCAAACGATTTTTTATCAAACATTCAACCGATACTCAAACCCAGTAACGAAAAAAGGTTTGAAGTGGTAACGTATCCTAACGCTCCAACTTCAAACCTTTTCAATCTATACTCAAACTTTCTAATGCTTACTCAGCTAAACCCGACTTTGCTTTGAAGCTTTCTACGTCGATGGGTTGTGCATTGGTTTTAACCTGAGTCAGGATGAAGTCCATCGTTTTGCCACCGTATACGCGGTTAAACACGTTCATGTAGTTCTGACCCTTGTTTTCCTGGAGGTAGTTCTGAGCAACTTTCTTAATTACATCGCCCATTCCGTTGTCATCACCGTAGATACCGAATTGCTGACGAACCATTGCTTCTGCGTACGTATTTACGTCTTCTGCTTCTACTTTGATATCAGCCGCTTCAGCAACTTTGTTACGGATCAGCGTCCAGCGAAGATCACTAGCGAATTTGTCGAAATCTTTCTCAACTTCTTCTTCCGTGATTTCACCCTGATTTGTTTCCAGTAACCACTGCTTCAGGAATTCGTTAGGCAGTTCGATCTGAACGTTTTCCAACAACATTTTCTGAATGTCGTCACGTAACAGGAACTCTGCTTCACGCTTGTAGTTTTCCTGAATAATCTTAGTCAGTTCCGTTTTGAATTCCTCTTCGGAAGAGACTTTTCCAGGGCCTAATACTTTATCAAAAAACTCCTGATTCAGTTCAGCTTCCTGATTACGGGTAATGTCTTCAATCGTGAATTCAAATTCACCAGAAAGATCCTCACGGCTCGTCGCCAGTTTCAGACCATTCGCATCGGCGAATAATTTTTGAATATCGAATGTCAGAACTTCGTCTTTTTTCTTACCTAAGAACCAGCCTAATGCTTCTTCCGTCAATTTGTCCGTAGGGATGGCCGATTTCTCTGTGTACTCCCCTTGTTTGAACGTTCCGTATACGAGGTCGCCAGCGGCTACTTCTTCTACGTGAGCGTGTTCGCCCGTACGTTTTTTCAGGTCAGCCAAGGTATCTTCGTATTCTTTCTCACCCGCCTGGATTTCAAAAGCATTCACTTCAGGAAGTTTCGTAAAGTCAATGTCAAAATCAGAAGCCAGACCTAAGTTGTAAACAAATTCGAATTCTTTCTGCGTATCCCAATCGATTCCGTTAGCCTTCTCACGGTCGGGCATAGGATCACCTACTACTAATAACTTAGATTCACGCAGGTAATCATTTACTGCTTTGGAAAGCGTCTCGTTCACTTCATCTACGAGGATGCTTTTTCCGTATAAACGCTGAATAACCGAAGCAGGAACTTTACCAGGACGGAATCCTTTGATGTTCGCTTGTTTCGTATATTCTTTGATTTTCTTATCTACCTGAGGCTGATAGTCTGCGGGAGTTAACGCAATTTTCAGAGAAGCTTCGGTAGTGCTGCTTTTGTCGAGCGTAATGTTCATGTTGATCTAGAATCGAAATCCGTATCTGAGTCTATTTGCTCTTAAACGTAAGTTCAGATATGAAATGAATACGGAAATTAAAGAATACAAATGGACTAAAAATTAAAAAAACCCTCAGAATCAGGGACTCTGAGGGCTAAATCACCTGCTGCACTCAGCATCGGTTTTTTCTACGTACGGACGGGGGGACTCGAACCCCCACGCCTTGCGACACTAGATCCTAAGTCTAGCACGTCTACCAATTCCGCCACGTCCGTATAACCTGGGATCTTCCGTTTCAAAGTCGAATCTGCAACAGACCTTCCTTTGATTTCGGAACGCAAAGGTAAGCTCTTATTTTACCTTTGTCAATACCTTTTCACACTTTCTTATAATTTTTATTTCAAGTCGCTAATGTTACCATTCTGTTATATATATTAGTTCTATGATGTTTTCTCCGTTAGAATACTTCACTACCTTAATCCCCAAAACTTGAAGAGTTGTTCTTCTTTGTAATAAAAGACTTAACCCTTCTTCAATCCCATTTGATATCAGGGTGCTAATGAGTACTGTGGAACTTACGATTGACCTAGAGGCGGAACGCCAGGAAATACTGAAACGCTACCGCAAACTTTTGCGGACAGCTAAACCTTTTTTGAAGGACAATGATGCCAAATTAATTAAGAAGGCATTTACGCTGGCCGCTGACGCCCACAAGGACATGCGACGCAAAACGGGGGAACCTTACATTTACCACCCCATTGCCGTTGCTCAGATTTGTGTGGAAGAAATCGGCTTAGGAACAACGGCCATCATCTGTGCACTCATGCACGATGTGGTGGAAGATACCGACATTACACTGGATGATATTGAAGCCATGTTTGGGAACAAAGTGGCTAAGATCATTGATGGCTTAACTAAAATTGCTGGGATTTTTGAACAGGGAGCTTCAGCTCAGGCAGAAAACTTCCGCAAGCTGTTATTAACCCTTTCAGAAGATGTTCGGGTAATCCTCATCAAGCTCGCCGACCGTTTGCATAATATGCGGACACTCAGTTCGATGAGTCGGGATAAACAGCTAAAAATTGCTTCTGAGACTACGTATCTGTACGCTCCCCTCGCCCACCGGCTGGGTTTGTATACGATCAAAACGGAGCTGGAAGATTTATACCTGAAGTATGCAGAGCCCAAGATTTATAAAGAAATCGCGGCAAAACTGAAGTCAACCAAAACCCGGCGACAACAGTTTATTCGGGAATTTATTCGGCCCATTGAGAAAGATCTTCGCAGTGAAAACATTCCCTTTATTATCAAAGGACGGCCCAAATCCATTCACTCGATCTGGAATAAAATTAAAAACCAGGGCAAAAGCTTCGAAGAGATTTATGATCTTTTTGCCATTCGGGTTATTATTGATTCTACGCCCGATCAGGAAAAGTCGCTTTGCTGGCGGGCTTATTCTATCGTAACGGATCATTATCGTCCTAACCCTGAGCGTCTCCGTGACTGGATTTCTAATCCACGGGCCAACGGTTATGAATCCTTGCATACCACCGTCATGAGTAGCTCTGGGCAGTGGGTGGAAGTGCAGGTTCGTTCCCGTCGGATGGATGAAATTGCCGAAAAAGGGTACGCCGCTCACTGGAAATATAAGGGGAACAACACTAACGTTAACGAAGGTATCGACGCCTGGCTGAATCAGGTTCGGGAAGTGCTGGAGCATAATGATAGCTCAGCCATCGAGTTTATTAATGATTTCCGGGGCCATTTATTTCAGGATGAAGTCTTTGTCTTTACTCCCAAAGGCGACCTCAAAGTATTGCAGGCCGGCTCGACTGCTTTGGATTTTGCGTATTCCATTCACTCTCAAATTGGGTCACGCTGTCTAGGAGCCAAGGTCAATGGCAAACTCGTTGAGATTAGTCATGTCCTGAAAAATGGCGATCAGGTAGAAATTTTAACTTCAACCAAGCAATCGCCCCGCGAGGATTGGCTGAAGTTTGTGATTACAACGAAAGCCCGGGCTAATATCAAAGAAGCCCTGAAGGAGATTAACCGTCAACATGTTAATGAAGGACGGGAAATGGTAAGCAAGAAGCTCAAAAACCTGGGCATTGACTTATCCTTTGACGTAACCAATCAGCTCCGGGCTTACTTCAACGCCCGCGACCCGAATGATTTATTCTACCGTTTCGGGAAAGGCTACCTGCATACAGATGATATTAAACGCTGGAAAATTGCCCGTGATACTCACAAGCGTGCTCTGGAAGCCAAAAACGTGCTTAACAATAGTAATGATGCTCAGGATAGCAAAACCATTGTTAAGGAATTAAAACGGGTACACGGCGACCGACCCGATTCCGACATGCTGTTGATCGGCGAGGATATGGATAAGTTTGACTATACCCTTTCCGCCTGCTGTCACCCCATTCCCGGCGATGAAGTTTTCGGCTTTGTAACGGTGAATGAAGGCATTAAAATTCATAAAACTACCTGTAAAAACGCCCGTGAGTTACTTTCTACCCATGGCAACCGGGTGATTAAAGCCAAATGGTCAAGCCAGTTAGTAGCCTTTCTGGCGGGTATTCGCATTAAGGGAACCGATCGGGTGGGTCTGGTAAATGATGTGACCAAGGTCATTTCCAAAGAGCACAAAGTGAATATGCGGTCAATTATTGTGGATACTAACGAAGGTGGAATTTTTGACGGAAAAATTAAGTTATACGTCCACGACACCGAGCATTTGAATACGCTGATTTCGAAATTGAAAAAAGTAAAAGGCGTATTCGAGGTTTTGCGTTTTGAATATTCTGAAAATTAAGCAGCTATTCTAACCTCCTCACTACTGAATTATTCATCCAAACTACCACGGACAGGGCTATAATGAATCTAAATTCTTAAGGAGTTGACAATTCTCTGAGATAAAGTCCCAAAATGCCCTTTCTTTGCACTTTATTCTGAAAACAATGCCTCTTAACGAATCGAGTTTTACGACGGTGAGGCAGATCTTCACCGCGTTTCTGGAAAATAAAGGTCTTCGTAAAACCCCCGAACGTTTTGCGATTCTGGAGGAGATTTATTCTCGCGACGACCATTTTGACGTAGAAGAACTCTACGTTTCCATGAAGAACAAAAAGTACCAGGTTTCCAGGGCAACCGTCTACAATACCCTTGATGTATTGGTAGAATGTAACCTCGTAACCAAACACCAATTCGGTAAAAACCAGGCTCAGTACGAAAAATCATATGGCCGTCGCCAGCACGATCACCTGATCTGCACTGATTGTCACCACGTAACTGAATTCTGCGATCCTCGGGTGCAGAACATCCAGAACATGGTAGGTGATATGATGCAATCGAACATCATGCACCACAGCCTGATTTTCTACGGGTCTTGTACCAAGCAGAATTGCGAGAATCGTAAATCAATGCTCACAGGGCAACCTTACGCCCTAACGAACGAATAATACGGGTCAGCACTACATCCGGCTTCACAAACGAAGCCGGATTTTTGTGTTTACTCTCTAAATTTCAAATTGTACAATGAAAGTTGACGTATTGCTGGGCCTTCAATGGGGCGACGAAGGCAAAGGGAAAATTGTGGATGTGTTAGCTCCACAATATCAGGTAGTAGCCCGTTTTCAGGGAGGTCCCAATGCTGGACACACACTGGAATTCGAAGGAAAGAAGCACGTGTTGCACCAGATTCCTTCGGGTGTGTTCCGTTCCGAAGTTCTGAATATCATTGGAAACGGTCTGGTACTGGATCCTATCGTATTCAAGAAAGAAATTGAAGGTCTGAGCGAAAAGTTCGGTATGGATCTAACCAAGAACCTGCTGATTTCTAAAAAAACCGCCATTATTCTTCCTTCGCACCGCCTGTTGGACGCGGCTTACGAAAAAGCGAAGGGTGACTCTAAAATTGGTTCAACTCTGCGTGGCATTGGTCCTACTTATACGGACAAAGTATCTCGTCAGGGTCTACGCGTGGGTGACGTGCTTTCGCCAAACTTTCAGGAGAAATACAACCGCCTGGTAGACACGCATAAAATGATTCTGGGCTTCTATAATTTTGAATACGATCTTGCAGAAGCCGAACAGCAATTCTTTGACTCCATCGAATTCCTGAAGCAATTTAAACTGGAAGAAACAGAATACGTCATTAATCAGGCCATCTCTGAAGGTAAGACCATTCTGGCGGAAGGGGCTCAGGGTTCTTTATTAGATATTGATTTTGGTTCGTATCCTTTTGTAACGAGCTCTACGACAACGACTGCTGGGGTTTGCACCGGCTTGGGTGTTGCTCCTAAAAATGTAGGCGAAGTATACGGAATCTTTAAAGCTTACTGTACTCGCGTAGGAAGTGGTCCATTCCCTACGGAATTGAACGACGAAGTAGGCGAACGCATCCGTCAGGAAGGCCGTGAGTTTGGAGCTACTACGGGTCGTTCCCGCCGGACGGGCTGGCTGGATTTACCTGCCCTCAAGTACGCCATGATGATCAACGGGGTTACGCAATTGATCATGATGAAAGTAGACGTATTGAATATTTTCGACGAAATCAAGGTTTGTACGCATTACCAATTGCCTGACGGCACGGTAACTGAACAGATTCCTCATGATTTGAACGACATTGAAGTAACGCCCGTTTACAAAACCTTTAAAGGCTGGCAAACGGATCTGAGCAGTTACCACTGCTACGATGAGTTACCAGCCGAACTTTCAGCGTACATCAGCTTCCTGGAAGAGGATTTAAAATTACCCATTAGCTTTATCTCTACAGGCCCTGACCGTGAAGCCATTATTCACCGGGAATCTCAACTGAGTGCGTAAGCATTGTGAGTTTTGGGTTTTGAGTTTTGGGTTTTGAGTTAAAAAAGAGAAGCCCTTTTCTGAATGATTCAGGAAAGGGCTTCTCTTTTTGTATACACTCTTTTGAATCTACAATCCGAAAGCCCTCTGTAAGGGATTTATAATTCCTAAAGTAACGCTAAAGTAACGCTCACTGCCTCTTAATCAGACGCGATTTCATCGCGTCCCTCCGCCGTCGCTCGGCAAAGCCGAGCGACGGCGGTCAGGGATATAAGATAAGAACCGTGAAATCAAACAGAAACCCGTGTAAACCCAAGGCTAGTCACGCTGAACCCGTCCAGGGTTATTTTTTCCTTTACGAGTTTGTCTTTTTATGGCTTTCTAACATCAACCCCGGATTAACATCCGGGGCTACCCATATTGAACCCCTCCGGGGTTATGGTTCTCATTTCAAAAACCTCTCCCCTATCTTCCGCAGTCGCTCGGCTTTGCCGAGTGACGG
The DNA here is from genome assembly GCF_030818595.1 of Siphonobacter sp. SORGH_AS_1065. Taxonomy (NCBI): domain Bacteria; kingdom Pseudomonadati; phylum Bacteroidota; class Cytophagia; order Cytophagales; family Cytophagaceae; genus Siphonobacter; species Siphonobacter sp. SORGH_AS_1065. Next base: position 3,563,028 of record NZ_JAUTAM010000004.1, on the reverse strand, counting down.
TCTAGTTGTAGGCCTCTGGCCGTCTTTTTCAAAGAGATTAGAGGTAAGCTAATGTTTGCATAACCGAAACATTTTTTATCTGCCCTGGTTGGTGTCCTCACCAAACCCTATGCTTTTTATTGATGGCTGGTGATGACACCAGTCAGGGCGGGAGAAAATTACATTAGTGTAATCGATTTGGGTGGTAAAATTTATGATATTGATTACACTAATGTAATAGCACGATAGTGCCTAATTAATATTCTGAATTATCAGTAAATCTAGCCTAATCAAACCATAAATACAATCGCTTCGTTTGCTCTAATTCTTTCGTTAAAGATTCAACATTACCCGCTCCCTGATCTACAATATCGGGGCACAAACGGTATACTTTCTCAGCCACTTTCTGCCAATTATCGGGTTCTTTTTCGATTTCAAATTCACACCAATCGTAGTCTGCACCAATCAGTTTTAAATGTAAGGTTTCATTTAAATCTTTTAGGTGCGTAATTAGTTTAGGGGTATTAAGGCCATAATTAGCTCCACGAGTTTGCATGTATACCAATGGAGTCCATTCGTCCTCCGAATGAACAACAGCTAACTTGGCAGTAGAATCACTCCCATCAACAAGAAAAAGTCTATAATTTTTTGATTCAATATATGGACGTAGTTTTTTGATAATTTTTATCCCAGCTTCTTTCGAGCTAATAGGGTAACAAATCCCTGGCAATAGCACTGTTTTTTGGTCAGGAAAACTCTGAGGTGCTACTAAAGAATCAGTGATCAAGTCAGTTTGTGAAAAATATGTTTTTAAATGCTCTCCTTTGCCCTTAGTTTCTTTTTCTAGCAAATTAATCAATGAAATTTCTATTCCTGTTTGAAAAGATAACTCAGGGGTACTAAAGTTATGCTCAGTGCTAGAAATACTACTGTTGTTCTTACAAGAAATCAATAAAACTAAAATTGCAAATAAGTATATTTTACTCATAAGATGATGCCAATATATTTGAATCTTAAAAGTAGAAATATGTTTTTTAAATTTATAATACGCTCTTTCGGATTTGTAATCCGAAAGCCATCTGTAAGGAATTTATAATTCCTAAAGTAACACTAACCGTCTCTCCCCCAGATGCGACTTCATCGCATCTCTACATGAATAATCGCCTGTTATTGGGGATTGTAAACTCAAAAACTCCGTCATGGCTGGTGAGGACACCAGCCAAGGCGGAAGATTAGCGTATGGGCCAGTCCAACGTTTACCCCGGGTTTTACCCGGGGCTACCCATATTGAACCCCTACGGGGTTAGGGTCTCGATATCCAAACGTCTTGCCTACCTTTACAAGTTTTTCCTTCCCAAACTCCAAACTCCAAACTCCAAACTCCAAACTCCAAACTCCAAACTCCAAACTCCAAACCGCAGCGGCGGCCGCTCAAAACTGAAAACCCATACAAACAAAAAACCTCAGCATTACCGAGGTCTTTCTGCCTAACCATTAAACATTTCAACTTAAACACTAAAGCCGGAAGGCCTCTTGCTTCTGAAGAGACGATCCGGCTTGGGTATTACTCTTAGTTCTGAACTAAAAAATATTTAATTTCAGGATAGTACAGGATACTAGATCACGACGTTAACGATTCGCTTTGGTACAACGACTACCTTTTTCGGAGTCTTCCCTTCGAGCCATCTGATCACCGTTTCATTCGCTAATACCTCAGCTTCAATCTCTTTTGGATTCGCGTCAGCGGGGAACGTTAAAGTTGTTCTTACTTTACCATTAATCTGAACGGGATATTCAAAGGAATTCTCTACCAGATACGAAGCATTGAATTCAGGAAAACTTTGCGTAGTTACCGTTCCGGGTTCATTACCTAAAGCCGCCCATAACTCTTCACTAATGTGCGGAGCAAAAGGAGCCAGAATGCGTACAAAGTCAGCCAGAATAGCTTTTTTGTGGCATTTCAGCGTGGTTAACTCATTGGCAAGTACCATGAAAGCCGGAACTGACGTATTGAATGAAAGTACTTCAATGTCCTCTCCTACTTTCTTAATGGCCTTGTGTAAAACCTTGAGTTCTTCCGCCGTGGGCTGGTCTTCCGTAACCAGATATTTACCCGTCTGATCTTCGTAGAATAAACGCCAAAGTTTACGCAGGAAATTGAACGTTCCACTGATTCCGTTGGTATTCCAGGGTTTGGAATCCGTCAGCGGGCCCAGGAACATTTCGTACAGACGTAAGGTATCAGCACCATACTTCTCAACAATGTCATCTGGGTTTACTACGTTGAACCATCGTTTAGACATCTTCTCAACCTCCCAGCCACACACGTATCTGCCATCTTCCAGGATAAACACGGCATCGGCGGGAACATCCGTACGTGAAGTCTTGAATTTCTCAATGTCCAGCACATCCTGATCTACGATATTTACGTCTACGTGCAATGGCGTTACTTCGTACTGATTTTTCAGGCCCGCACTCACAAACGTTACCGGATTTGATTCTTTCACCCGATACACAAAATTCGAGCGACCCTGAATCATGCCCTGATTCACCAGTTTCTTCGCAAATTCTTCCTGCTCGGCTACGCCAATATCTTTCAGGAATTTGTTCCAGAAACGAGAGTATAGCAAGTGGCCCGTGGCGTGTTCCGAACCTCCCACGTATAAATCAACCCCTTTCCAGTATTGAATCGCTTCTTTCGACGCCAGTTCGTTCTCGTTTTTCGGATCCATATACCGGAACCAATACCAGGACGAACCCGCCCAACCGGGCATGGTGCTTAATTCATATTCGTATTCACCCTTATACTTCCAGTCAGTAGCACGGCCCAGTGGCGGCTCACCCGTTTCGGTAGGCAGGTATTTATCAACCGCGGGTAACTCCAGCGGCAGGTCATTTTCGTCCAACAGATAAGGCAATCCGTCCTTGAAGTAAACCGGAACCGGTTCCCCCCAATACCGCTGCCGACTAAACACGGCGTCACGCATTCGGTAATTGGTTTTGCCTTTACCTAATCCCCGTTCTTCCAGCCACGCGGTTAAGGTTGCCGTAGCTTCCTTATATCCCATGCCGTTAATGATACCGGAATTAATATAGGATCCCTCTTTTGTAGCATCAGCCTGCTCACCGATCCCTTTCTGAGCATCCAGAATCGGTATAATCGGTAAGCCAAAATGGGTCGCGAAATTCCAGTCCCGCTGATCGCCGGAAGGAACGCCCATGACGGCTCCCGTTCCATAGCCTGCCAATACGTAATCGGCCAGATAAATAGGGACTTTCTCTTCGTTAAATGGATTAACAACGTAGCTACCCGTAAATACCCCAGAAACCTTCTTCACTTCCATCATCCGATCCAGTTCGGAACGGCGTTTGGTCGCGTTTACATATTCTTCGACGGCTTCTTTTTGCTCAGCGGTAGTCAGCTCAGGCACTAATTCATGCTCGGGAGCGATTACCATGAAGCTTACGCCATAAATCGTATCTACACGAGTGGTGAATACTTCGATGGTCTGATCTTTGCCTTCCACCTGAAACTTCACACTGGCTCCGTACGAACGTCCAATCCAGTTCCGCTGCTGTTCTTTGATAGACTCCGACCAATCGATGGTTTCCAATCCATCAATCAGGCGGTTGGCATACGCTGTAATTCGCATCATCCACTGACGCATCAGCTTCTTCTCGACGGGATAACCACCCCGTTCCGAAACACCGTCTTTTACTTCATCATTGGCCAGAACGGTTCCTAAGGCTGGGCACCAGTTTACCACGGCATCCGCCAAATACGTCAGGCGATATTTCAGAGTGATTTCGTACTGCTCCGTTTCGCTTTTGGCATTCCATTCTTCCGCCGTAAACGTTGGTACGTCTTCGTCGCAAACGGCATTCACTGCTTTCGAACCTCCTTCGGCAAACGCCTTTGTCAGCGAAGAAATAGGTAAAGCTTTGTCCGCGTCTTTATCGTAATAGTGATTGAACAACTGCATGAAAATCCACTGCGTCCATTTGTAATAATCCGCATTGGACGTGCGAACTTCCCGGCTCCAGTCAAAGCTGAAACCTACGTTTTTCAATTGCTCAATGTATCGGTTAATATTCTGTTCAGTCGTAATAGCAGGATGTTGCCCCGTCTGAATGGCGTACTGCTCGGCGGGAAGGCCAAAGCTGTCAAAACCCATCGGATGCAGCACGTTGTATCCTTTCATCCGCTTGTAACGGCTGAAAATATCACTGGCGATGTATCCCAGCGGGTGACCTACGTGTAAGCCAGCCCCAGAAGGATACGGGAACATATCCAGAACGTAATACTTGGGTTTGTCGGTTTGATCTTCAACGCGGTAAGTCTGGTTTTTCTCCCAGAATTCCTGCCATTTTTTCTCGATATCGCGAAAAGCGTACTCCATTTGTTCAGTTATCAGTTGACGGTTACCTCTTCGGAAAGAGATAACGGTTTTCGAGCCGCAAAAGTAGGCAATTTTAAGGGGAGAACCGTGTCCCTCTGATGAATCTTAAGCGGACGTGAAAGTATTCCTGAAAAGAGAAACTTGACTTTTAGGCAGCAGTATGCTCCAGATGGGTTAATACGCCCTTAATTTCCGCCATCGTTACCGTACCGCCCAATGCCTTTTGAATCTTCTTTAATGATCGCTGATTCGTTTCGGTTACATACTCCAAAATGAGGGTAATGTTCCGGCGGCTAAATACATCATAGATATCCAGTTTGCCCGTGCCAATGTATTCGATCAGATAGTCTTCAACGGTTTCTACCTCAAGACTTAGGGCAGTGGCTATCGCTTCGGTATTGATTCCATCCCGATAATAACGCAAAACTTCTGCTTTCGGATTTACCTTTTCGGCTGTAGCCGTTTCTTTAACAATCTCATTTTTAACACAATATTCTTGAATAATCGTAATAATTTCCTCCCCAAACTCTTTCACCTTAGCCTTTCCAATGCCTTTTATTTTACCTAACTTTTCCAAAGTTACCGGCAACTGTTCAGTAATATCAGTCAATGATTTATGAGCCAGGATTTGGAACTCCATCACGTCTTTTTCATACGCTTTATTATCCCGCCATTCTTTAAGCTGATAGTATAAGGCTTGATGGGTATAGCCTTTCACCGCCTCCTTCCCTTTCGGTAATTGAATCATTCCTTTGAATTCAATGTCAGCATTAGCCTTAATCTTCAATAATTCATTGATCTGAAGGTTACCCATGCCGGATTCCAACATCTTTTTCCTGATAAATAAAAGGCGTTGTAATTTTTCCAAGGCTTCATGAAAGGTCTTCTTAATGGACTGATTATCCGTTTTCACCTCCAGCTTTTGGCTTTCCAGAAATAACCCCGTCTCCAATTTATCGAAGAAATAAGTAGACGCTTTCTGAACCCGTTCAATAACCGCAGGTTCTTCTTCCGGCAGGTTCGTTTTTTTAGAGAACAAAGTGATTAACTGACGAATGAATTTTTCGGATACCTCCTGTATTTCAATCATCGTCTGACCCATCTGCTGAACTACAGCGGCATCAAACCAGATTTCAGTGGTTAAAGCCTTCAAAGACTGATACGCGTAGATTAATTCGTTGAATGTGAATAGCTCTTTTATTACCTTTTCCTGAAAACGAATCTTCTCCGTTAACAACTGCTGAGCCGTTGGTTTATCTTTTTCCGCCTGCCGACTGTAAGCCGAAACTACCCCATCCGTCCGTACGCTTCGACTGCTAATGGGGCTACTTAAGACCATGCCTTCCAAACTTTTGCAGCGACTCAAAGCGACGTACACCTGACCATGAGCGAAGGATAAATTTGCATCAATGATGGCTTTTTCGAAAGTTAAACCCTGACTTTTATGAATAGTAATGGCCCAGGCCAGCTTGAGAGGGTATTGGGTAAACGTACCAATGATCTGTTCTTCGATCTCCTTGGTTTTTTCGTTCAAAACGTATTTTACGTTCGTCCACTCGACAGGTTCTACGGCAATTTCGGCGTAATCGTCCTTGCCTTTGACGTAAATAATGTTGTCAACGATGCGGGTTACTTTACCGATTTTTCCGTTGAAGTATAACTTATCCCGGGAGGAATCATTCTTCACAAACATGACCTGAGCATTGATCTTCAAGCCTAGCTTCAACTCCGTAGGATACGCATTCGGAAATTCATCTTTTATCTCCGCATCAAAGGTTTTTAATGAACCCTGCAATTCATCCAGTTTCGTTCTATTAATCTTCTGAGCGGAAGCATTATGAGTCGATAAGGTGATGTACCCTTCCTCGTCGGCAGGTTTAAAATCCGGGATATACCGCTGATTTAAAAGATCTAAACTTTCACGATTCAGTCGATTTTCCCGAACCTGATTCAATAACTCTACAAAAACGGGTTCCGACTGACGATAGATATGCGTTAACTCAATCCGAACGGGATGGGTCTTCTGTAAAGCTTTACTACCAAAGAAATAAATTGTCTGATAATGGGGTCGTAATAACTCCCATTCCTCGTCACTGATTACCGGAGATAACTGATGTAAATCCCCAATCATTACCAATTGGGTTCCGCCGAACGGAAGGCTCCGGTTTTTATACTTTCGCAGTACTTCATCGATCCCATCCAGTACATCTGCCCGCACCATGCTGATTTCGTCAATCACCAGCACATCCAGACTTTTAATCAGATTAATCCGCTCTTTGGTAAATCCCGTTTGCCGCTGATTTTTCCCATCGGGAATGTAAGGCGTAAAAGGTAACTGGAAGAAAGAGTGAATGGTCACACCACCCGCATTTATCGCAGCAACCCCTGTCGGAGCAACCACTACCATTCGCTTTAGTAAATTCTTTTTAAGGTTATGCAGAAACGTAGTTTTCCCGGTACCGGCTTTGCCCGTCAGAAAAACGTTTTTATTCGTAAAGTGTATAAACTCGGTGGCTAACTCCAGGGGATTGAGTTGTTCCATGTAATAGCAATCAAACTGATTTTTAAGTATAAAATACTAAATTGGTTCTTTCCAGGAGAATGTTCCAAACCGTTTATGAAGTCTTTGCGTTCGTTTGTTTTTTTCTTTTCATTCAAACGTACCTAAACTTCTATATTCCTTTATAATTCTGTAACTTACAGATACTCTCCCGCTTACCTGTCCATTTTCAGATCTATATCCATTTCGAAACTGCTACGCTTATGGGTAAAATGTGGACTTTCTTTTCGTTACTGGTATTGCTAAGCCCTTCGCTTCTGGCCAATTCCATCCTGATTCCAATGGATGTTCAGCAAACCAATCACCTCAAAGCGTACGGCCTGGCGTATCGGGAGTTGAAAGCCGACCGCGAAGTTGACTGGCTGGTGAATTATCGGGGCGGTAGTTTTCTGATGAAATACACCTCAGAACTGGAACTGGAATGCAAACTACGCAGTGTTTCCTATGAAGTCGTTACGGAGTCAGTAGAACAGTCCATGATTCAGTCGATAACGAATCCAGACGTGAACATGGACGTGGTCAAGTTATACAAAGCTGCAAAAATAGTGGTTTACAGCCCGATTAAGGTCAGTAAGGCCAGTTTTGAAGATACCGATGCTGTACTGCTGGTGCTGAATTACGCTGAAATCCCCTATGAAGTGGTGTACGACGAAGAAATTCTAAAGGGAGATTTACACCTCTACGATTGGCTTCATCTGCACCACGAGGACTTTACGGGCCAATTTGGTCGTAATCGCCGTCGCATGAGTGCGGCTGATCTGGAAGCTCAGAAAGCCATTGCAGAGAAGTATCACTTCAAAAAAGTATCGCAGTTGAAACTCGAAGTGGCCCGTACGATTAAGGAATTCTGTGCGGGTGGAGGTTACCTTTTTGCGATGTGCTCTGGAACCGAATCGCTGGATGTGGCCCTGGCCGCTGAAGGTCTGGATATTGTCCCCAGCGTTTTCGACGGTGATGGCGTGGACCCTAAAGCTCAGCAAAAACTGGATTTCAGCAAAACCATTGCCTTTCAGGATTTTGAACTGGAGGTTTCAGATGAAGATTTTCCCGGCATGTCTTTCTCCAGCATTAATGCCTCATCGGGATACGGCTGGGGTGATGAGACCTATTTTTCGCTTTTCGATTTTTCGGCGAAATGGGATGTTATCCCTTCCCTACTGGTCCAGAATCATGAATCTACCATTCGGGAGTTTTTCGGTCAAACCAGTGCTTTTAACAAAAAAACGCTCAAGCCGGGAGTGCTGGTTTTGGGACAGAGCCAGTCAACCTATCGTTACGTCTACGGAGAGCTAGGCAAAGGCCAGTTTACGTTTTACAGCGGGCACGACCCGGAAGGGCAACGCGGTTTCCATCGCATGCCTACCGATTTAAACCTTCATCCTAATTCGCCCGGTTACCGATTGATTTTGAATAATGTGCTTTTCCCTTCCGCCCGAAAAAAGAAACGGAAAACATAAACCAATGAGCCCGGCGAAATACTAGATTTCGCTGGGCTCATTGATTACTACGTTCAGCATTTGATGTATACTAAAAGATTAGTGTATTTCCGTAGTCTCTTTTTGATTATTTCGAAAAGCAAAGCTGGTTTTTTCGGTTAAACCGGATTCCAACATTCGATTAGCTAGCAGATGACTAAACAGTTCCGTACCTGCCTGATTCAGGTGATTGGCGTTGAAGAAATACGCTCTGCTTTGGGAAATGGGATGATCATCAAATTTCCAGTAAGGCACGTTTGCTTCCTGACATAATGCATCCAGTTTTGAAAGCAGCTCAGAGCGGTTGATGTGTAAATCCGTATATTCTTTTAGTAAAGGAGCCTCGTAAACGATGAGTTCGATCCCTTCGGACTTAGCCAGATTAATAAACTCCCGATAGGCCTGTAGTTGTTTTCCTGATACCTCTAGTGCATAACCTTTAGGATTTTGACTTTTCAGCCTATCAAAGGTATGGTCAAATTTAGTATAGGGTGTGCGGATGTATCCGTTCTGAGCCTGCCATTCTCTTCCCCCACCACTCAGCCAAAGACCCAAGCCAACCATAGCTTCAGGCACCAGAATTGAATTGTAGTGAGCATATTTAAGCAAAGGGATATATCTGGTATCTACAATTTTCTGATTCTTGTCTTTCAGAAGCGATTGTCCAATCACTTCATCCAGAAATGGCACAAATGAGAAATCATAAAAGCCCCGACTGGGAGTAGCCAGATATTCGGGCGTCGCTTCCAGAAATACGTACTTAGGTTTTGGACTGTAATGTAACCACAATTTCAGCATGGCTAGCTGATGCTCAATGTTGTTACCGTTAAGTCCGAAATCATAACAGCTTAAATTGGTTTTCTTTTCGACAATGCTGGGATCCATCATGTAATCCACCCGTGAAGGGCCAATTACCAATACATCAAAGGGATTATTACCCGATGCAGCCATTGCCGGTTTGAAGTCGTAATTATGCCGGATACCGAAGTCAAGAACTTTCTCAATCGTCCATCCTAATCCATACAAGGATACTAAAATGAAGCTGACTCTACGTAAAATTTTTCTGACGGAGGTTTTCATAATACATTTAGTTAGGTGAGTATATGAATACTAGGCAATCTTAAAACTGAAAATAAATAAACTGCTTGGCCGTATCAAACAAGGCAAAAAGAAGAAAGAAAATAACCATTAAGGAATACAGTACCGGACGCATCATCCGTAAACCAGCCGTTGGCAGATAGTTCTTCCGGTATTCGATCAATAGATCTCCGATGCCTAAAACCAGTAGTACCAGTAAACTGACTATGATTCGTAAAGGAGGCTTGAAATCGCCTGTTCGCAGTATCCAATACCTAAATCCTTCCCATTCGATAGCCCAGCCTTGCCAGGTAAAAATGGTATCAATGATAGAAAAGGCGTTGGCAACTGAGCTGGCCCGAAAGAAAATCCAGGCAAAAGATACCAGACTAAACGTGGTGAGCATACCCAGCAAATTTACCCACCAGCGATTTGGTAATTGAATGAGTTTAAAATCCCGGCTAATCATGGTGCCCAGATTAAAAACCGAATGAAGAGCTCCCCAAATGAGGTAAGTCCAGTTGGCTCCGTGCCATAACCCACTTATAATAAATACGACAGTAACGTTAAAATATTTCCTGAGCAGTCCTTTTCGGTTACCCCCCATTGGAATATACAAGTAGTCTCTGAACCAGGTGGAAAGGGAAATATGCCAGCGTGACCAGAACATTTGGATGTTTGTAGCGATGTACGGACGCCTGAAGTTTTCCATCAGTTTGAAGCCCATTACTTTAGCTGTTCCAATGGCTACGTCCGAATATCCCGAGAAGTCGCAATAGATCTGAATGGAGAAAAAAGCGGTTGCTGCCATGGTGGCTAGAGCCCCGTATTGACTTGATCCGGGGTTGTCAAAAATCGGATCTACGTACATGCTAAGCCGATCGGCTACCACCATTTTTTTGAATAAGCCCCAGTAAATCCATCGTAATCCGTCTACAACGTCTGGGTAATTAAATCTATGTTTTTCGTGAAACTGGTGTAGTATATTCTGTGGCCGCTCAATGGGGCCAGCTACGAGCTGCGGAAAGAACATCACATACAAGGCATAAATCCCAAAATGCCGCTCTGCTTTCTGATTGCCCCGATACACTTCAATGGTGTAGCTCATGGCCTGAAAGGTATGAAACGATAAGCCTACGGGTAATAGAATTTGTAGTAAGGGGACATGCCGATGATTAGGCCCAATCAGGAAATTAATGTTCTCAACAAAGAAATTGTAATATTTAAAAACGGCCAGAACACCGAGATTGGCGATTAAACTAAGGATGAGAAAAAGTCTTCGTTTTTGCCCGGAACTTTGCTCAATCCAGAGACCTGCGAAATAGTCAACAACAATCGTAGCACCTAAAATGACAATGTAGACGGGAATGAATGCCATGTAGAAATAACAACTGGCTATCAGCAACATTAGCCACCGAAATCGATGGGGTAAGGTGTAATATAAAAATACGACTATAGGAAAGAAAATGAGAAATTCAATCGAATTAAAAATCATACCGCAAGGGTCTTCTTCAGGATACTAGGTTAGGCAATCATCACAAAAATATCTAAGTATTTAGAGATATTCCATTGATAAGTACTTTTTTATACTCCGTAAAGCGTAAACTACTAATAGAAAAGCAATTACAAAATTTTAAACTTCTTAACACACATACTCTATATAATTAATAGATATTAAAGTATCTTCGTCTCTCAAATCAAAATAGGTAGTCGCCCATGACTTATCGATCTATCATAGTTCTTTTCACTGTTCTGTCGCTGGCTTCATTTACGCCCGCTTCGGAAGACCCAGCTTATAAAGCTAAACTTGAAGCCTGGCATCAGAAACGGATTAACTCTTTGAAAGAGGAAAACGGCTGGCTGAATCTGGCCGGACTTTTCTGGCTCAAAGAGGGCGATAATACCGTGGGAAGTGTTTCGGATAATAAAATAGTTTTTCCTGCTGGAGATCAACACATTGGGAACTTCCAGTTGAAAAATGGAGAAGTCACGTTCACGCCTGATGCTCAGGCGGAGGTGCTAATGAATGGTGAAAAAATTACCGCAACTCAAACGATTTTTTCTGACCATTCCAGAAATGTGCCTACCCTTCAGCATCAATCGCTGCGTTGGGTGATTATCAAACGCGGCGATAAATACGGCGTTCGTCTGCGTGATCTGGAGAGCGAACAACTGAAAAATTTTCATGGCATTGAGCGTTACCCCGTCAATGAAACGTATCGGGTGAAAGCTCATCTTGAAAAACCGGCTACGCCAACCACCGTTTCTATCGTAAACATGATTGGTCAGACTTCAGAGCAACCACTAGCGGGCACGCTGGTATTCAAACTCAACGGAAAAACGTACCGTTTGGATGCTACGGGCAAAGGTGAGCTTTTCATTGTATTTGGTGACGCTACCAATAAAACCGAAACCTATGGATCAGGCCGCTTCATTTACGTGGAAGAGCCTGATGCGGAGGGCAATACCATTCTGGATTTTAATCAGGCTATTAATCCTCCCTGTGCGTTTACGCCATACGCTACCTGCCCTTTGCCACTCAAACAAAACAAACTGGCGATTCGGATTCCCGCCGGAGAAAAACGTTTCGGCGATCACTAATTGCTGATCCCTAGCATAAAAAATCCCGGTTCGTAAGTGCTACGAACCGGGATTTTTTATGCTAGGCGACTAGGATTAATCGACTTGCGAAGGAAGTTTTTCTGACGCCACACTATTGAGACGATAGTTTAGCGAAATGAAAACATTATTCTTTCCAGAATGGGCGATGGGCTTAAAGATGCCCTGATCGAACGTAGCCGGACTATAATTCGTCTGATTCACCCAGCCTAACTGAACCGTTACGTGCTTGTTCATCTGGTAACCTAGGCCCGCAAACAGACGATTTCGTTCAAAAGTTGGCCCAATGGGATTAAGGAATATCTCATCGAAGATGGAAATGAAATACGTTTTTTCTTTCAGACTTGAGTTATTAAGCGGAATAAACATATTGAGCCGATAACGTATCCGATTCCGATACGGATGTGTTCCGTCCCGAAAACTAAACCAGCGTTGTTCGACGCGGTACCGATGTTCAAAACGAAGTCGGGATAGATACTGATTAATCGTGAATTGCTCCCACAAACGGCCTTCAATGTTGAGTGGACCATCGGATAACTCCTTATAATCATACGTAGCATAACGCCCTCCAGCAATGGCGGCGGTGAAGTTTTTATTGATGTCGTAGGTAACTCCTCCTTTTAATTCGTTGTAGAAAACCTGCTGAAAAAGGGCGTTACTTCGAAACTGAACTTCCGCGAAACCGCCCCATTTTTTCTCACCGCCAGGAAGAACGACGGTTCCGATAAACCAGGAACCCCAGGGAGCCGGAGAGGTGAGTGAAGTTTGGGCGTGCGAAGCGAGTTGCACACTAATGAATAGACTGACGGTCAGTCCAATACGTACCAGTATCTTGTTCACTTATTGGGAATGTTGAAAACGCTGCAAAAGTACAGCACGTTATCAAATTGTTTTCTCATTCCTATTAATCTTAACAATTACATAATATTAAGACCTTATAGTTCATAGGCCGTCGTTGCTTTAATTTCGGCCATGACAAAGACACTCTGCGGCCCGCCAATATGGGCTAAAGCCGCCAGTTGCTCCACCACAAAACGGCGGTAATCGTCCATGTCTTTTACCACCACTTTCAGTAGATAATCATACGGCCCGGCAATATTATAACACTCCATTACTTCCGGTAAACTACCGATTTTTGCCTCAAATTCCCGGATAAACTCCTGCGTATGTTCTTTTAGTGATACCTGACAAAAAGCCACCAGTTCCCGACCAATTTTCTTGCGGTCCACCAAGGCCACGTAACTCTTTAAATACCCATCCCGTTCCAGACGTTTGACCCGTTCGTGCACGGGAGTCAGGGATAAGCCTACCTGTTGCGAAAGTTCTTTGTTCGAGACAAAAGCATCCCTCTGAAGAATTGTCAGAAGCTGTCGATCAATTTCATCCAGATTTTCCATAGAATATTTTTCTAATAAGGATTTAAAAACTCATTACTCACCAAACATATCTACTGCTTATTACTCATTGTATAGATTTGTTTTCCAAATTAAAAGATAATTACCTGTTTTATATACTAAATCTCGAACTTTGCAGGCAGAAAATTGAATCCAACGAATTTCTTCGCATACATGGCATCTAAAGAAACGCTGGCGATTCGGGCACAGGCCGAACGCTCTCAAAATCGTGAACACTCTGTTCCTTTATACTTAACCTCCAGCTTTACCTTCGAGGACGCCGAAATGGGCCGGGCGATGTTTGCCGATGAAATATCGGGGAATGTGTACTCGCGTTATTCAAACCCTAACGTCGACGAATTCATTACTAAAGTTTGTCTGCTGGAAGGCGGGGAAGACGGCATTGCCTTTGCCTCTGGAATGGCGGCTATTTTCGCAACCTTTGCGGGAAGTCTGCAAGCAGGCGATCATGTCGTGGCTTCGAAAGCTCTGTTTGGTTCGGCCATTCAGATTTTGAACAAGATTATGCCCAAATGGGGTGTTACGACCACTTTCGTAGATGGCCATAATCTTGAACAATGGGAAGCTGCTACGCAGGAAAATACGAAATTCTACTTCTGCGAAAGTCCTTCAAACCCCGGTCTGGAGCTGACGGATTTACGGGCTCTTTCAGCCATCGCCAAAAAACATAACGTAGCTCTGGCGGTAGACAACTGCTTTGCAACGCCCGTTATTCAGAACCCAATTGAGTTAGGGGCTGATCTGGTTATGCACTCGGCTACCAAATATATGGATGGTCAGGGTCGCGTACTGGGCGGTATTCTGGTAGGCCGTAAAGACCTGATTGAACCCATTCGCTTTTTTGCTCGTCATACCGGCCCTGCGATGTCACCCTTTAACGCCTGGGTTCTATCGAAAAGTCTGGAAACCTTATTCGTACGGATGCGTGCTCACAGCGAAAATGCTCTGACGCTGGCTCGTGCTCTGGAGGGTAACGCGGTATTAGCAGCAGTGCATTATCCCTTCCTCGAAAGCCACCCTCAGTATGACTTAGCCAAACAGCAAATGAAGTACGGTGGGGCCATCCTGACTCTGGAAGTCAAAGGCGGTTTTGCGGCAGTAAACGCCCTGACGCAGCATTTGGAGATTGCTTCGATTTCTCCTAACCTCGGTGATACCCGTACAATTCTGACGCATCCTGCCAGCACAACGCACTCAAAATTGAGTAAGGAAGAACGAGCTGAGGTAGGCATTACCGACGGGTTGGTTCGGGTAGCCGTGGGGCTGGAAGCCATCGATGACCTGGTAGCTGACTTCAAGCAAGCTCTGGACAAAGTAGCGGCTCTGTAGTTTATAGATAAGATATAGTAAAAAAGAAAGCGGCAGGAATTCGATTCCTGCCGCTTTCTTTTTTACCTCGGTCCTCTGGTTCTGGGCCCGCCCCCCCGATTCCCCCGGAATGAATCATTTCTTCTTCCACCATTTGGTGCGGGTCGATAGTTATAATTTCGGTTCCAGTTTTTTCGGTATACCCGAGGAGCGGGAGCTCTATAAACCCGGGGCCGGTAATAAGGCCGGTATCCGTACGATGGGCCATAGTAGGGACCGTAATATCCGCTATTGTATCCATATCCATCTGAATAAACCCGAGACGAACAGCCCGTCAGCAAACTGCCGAGAGCTAGTATTCCTATGATCAATAATTTTTTCATGGCTTCAGCTATTTTCTTCCTATGACTCAAATTTCGTGCCTGAGGTTTAAAGCTTTAATTCTCTGCGTGTTAAAAAGAGTTAAGGCTTCGTTCTATACTAGAGGTACGAGTTTTTTGAGTCTAGCGTTTTAAAAGAGAGCTATGGCTACAGCAACTACAAGACTTCCGAAGGTAACCCAGTCGATGAAAAAGCTGCTGGATTACGCTGAAGATATTCGTCAGAATCATCCCCAAATCTGGAAAAAAGGCGGCAATACGCAGGGCAACGACAGTTACGATACCCTCAAAGAAATTGTTAATCGCGGTCATTTTGAAGAGAAAGATCGTGCGTTTATACAAACCTGGAATGCCTGGAAAGCCCGCCATCAGAACCACACCAACATTGCAGGTATGGTAGCCAGCTTGAAATGGCTGGCGGTGCCGGAAGTAGGCCTTCGGGAAATGAAGAAAGTGATTACCGAAGAAGTCAAAAAAGAACAATAACCATCAACCCAGATTAATCTGCTTTTATGAAAAAACTAGAAAATCAAGTGGCTGTAATCACCGGAGGAGCCGGAAGCGTAGCTACAACCCTGGCAGAAATTCTTCGCGAACAGGGAGCAAAAATTCTTTTGGTCGATGAAGATAAAGAAGCTCTACAAACCGCTCTGCATCGACTCGGCGTGGGAAATGGCGATGATCTGGCCTATGAAGTAGGCTCTAACTCAGAAGATCCTTCCCTTTACAAACAGAAAGCAATCGAGCGTTTCGGCCAGGTTAACCTGTTTATTACGCTTCACGATACCATCTGATTCTAAACAAAAAACGCCTTCAGTTGAAGGCGTTTTTTGTTTAGAAGTTTGCATACTGATTTGTATTCTTGGCAGGCCTGAATTCCTTACAGGTAATTCCCTTTTTCTGCATGGCCTGAATGATTTCCTGTGACTGTAAACTCTCCGTGTCGATGGTCAGTAGGTGATTCGCTTCCAACAGATCTACACTATAGCGGTAATAACGCCCCCGCAGACCATCCAGACCATACGAAGCCTGAGCCAATCGGGATGGACAATCAATGTTTGTCCGAAAAAGTAATGTTTTCATAAGGCTTATTAGGTTGTGTCTGAAATGTGGGATTGTCTTCCCCGCAACAAATGTAACAGAGTTATTTTATTTATAATCATTCTAAATAAAATAATTTGTGTTTTCTTTACTGCCTACTCATTTCCTGATACACATTCCTATTACTCTGTTTACTTTACTGATAATTAGCTATTTAATTAAAAAATCCATGGTACCGGGGTTACCCAAAGCACTTTTTCTAAAGTTTTAATGAAAAGAGCTTGCCAGTAAAAAAAGTATCATGCACATTTGCATTAATTATATTTAGTCTAAATAAAAGAAGTGGTTTTTAAACATGTAGTACCCTTTACTTGAACATTCCCTTATTCAACTCTACTACAATGAAACAAATCAGCTTTCAAACCAATCTGGATTCGCCTTTGGGGATTCAGCTCATCAAAGAAACACTGGCTCCACTCGGCATTACCCGCTTCAGCGTGGATTTCATTAGTCATTCACTTGAAGTATTCAGTGAGTGGATTGCTCCTGAACGCATTGCTGAAGCCTTGAAGAAACTGGATATTCATTGTCAGCTACTGGCCGTGAAATAATCCCATCCGATTGTTAGTCATCACGCTCAAAACTGGCTTTTATGCACCAAGATCACTGCTTCCGAACGCTCACGCAGCATCCCAATGGATACATTGGCTATTGTGAAGGCTGTCTTACTTACAACGTCGCCTATAACAATATCCTGCTGATTTTCAACGGAGATGACTATCAGTATTTTCTGGAAATGCTACACGAACGTTCTAATCTGGTGTATTTCCCCACCAGCCACGGCAAGGAATTACTGATGCGTTCGCCAGTTTTGAACTTAAGTATCATTCTTTCCGAACACGAGCTGGAAGAACTCATCAGCATGATGGAAGAAGTCAGCCTGATTGTAGAAGCTCAACGTATTTTAAACACCTATCCTCAATGATCACCCTTTCCCGTTTACGCATTTTATTTTTCTGGGTTCTGACGACGATATGCATGATTTTGCACTTTAATTTTCACGTTGGCGATCTGTTTTACGGAATTAATATCGTACAGGAAGGAGCGAATGGCCAAAAGCCTACTTCGCTGGTAATCATACGCTTTATCTTCGAAATTTTTCCGCTCATCTGGGCGGTAAGCCTGCTTTATCTTCAATCTATCGCGTGGCGGAGGGTAAACTTCTTTCTGAGCGTTCCATTCACGCTGGCTCATATCAGCCACGTCGTGGGCGAGCTTAAGGAAGGGGACCCTTCGCAACTTTTATTACTCACGTTTGTGATGATCATGAGTTCTTTATTAACCCTCGAATCCTGGAAATGGATGAAATCCCCCGAGTCAGTGCCCGTGTCCGAGCAACCATCTAAAATTGTTTATTAATGAAACGAATCTTACTTACCCTAACCTTAGGCGGTTTATTTACCTCAGCTTTTGCTCAAAAATCCGCCGACATTCAGGCCATCAAAGGGCAGTGTGGCTGTCATGCGATTACATTCAAATACGCCGAGACATTCTCCCCCAATCCTGAATACAAGTTCAAGGAACGGAAAGAAATGGGAGCTCTTGAATATGTTTTCGTGGACGAAGAAACGCCTAACAAGCTGGTGCTGATGCACTTGTTGGTTATTAATGATAGCACGATTATCAAACACTGGCGGGAAGACTGGAAATTCCAGAACACCGATCTGCTCGCTTACGAAAAAGAGGCCAGTTGGAAATACAAGTCATTACCCACTTCCGAGGCCAAAGGTCAGTGGTCACAACAGGTTTTTGAAGTAGATGACAGTCCACGTTACGAAGGCTCGGCGACCTGGTTCCACGCCGATGGTCGTCACGTGTGGGAAAACACCACGGACGCCCCCCTGCCCCGCCGCGAGTATACTACGCGTAATGATTACAACGTCATGCGTCGTGGCAACCAGATCGTTATTACCGATTACGGCTACCTTCACGATCAGGACAATGGCAAAATCTTACGTACACCCGAAGGCGAAAAAGTAATTGCTTACGAAAAAGGCATTAACGATTACCATCGCGTAAAAGACGCCGCCTGCAATTCTGCCAAAGAATGGTGGAAAACCAATCGTACCTTCTGGGTGGACGTTCGTAACGTCTGGGGTGACCTGATTGCCCAGAAAAAAGGCATCGAACTAGAGAAAAAAGTAGACGGTAAAAGCCTGAATCAATCCCTCGATGCTCTGGCGAGTGCCTATCTGAAAGCACCCAAAGCTTCCGCTGCTAACAAAGCCGAAATCAAAGCTACCATTCAGAAATACCTGAAAAACAAGGATTTGATTGGCATGAAATAATGTCTTGTGTTTGGAGAAGTCAAGCGGCTTTCAGCATTGCTGAAGGTCGCTTTTTTTATGGGCTGTTGAAATGTATATTTTTCTAAAGATCAAGGAATTGTCTAGAGTTATATAATCGACGGACCTTAGTATAAACGAATTCCCACAGCAGTCTTCCCGAATGCAGGGAGAGAGCTTACCTAGTCTTAGGATAACCTTGCCTGACTGAAAGTATATGGAAAGACCCGTAAGTTCCTTCGCTTCGCTCTGGATGACAGGCTTGGAAGAGGCAGGTAGGAACCTGCCGTGATCGTAGGAACGAGAGGATATCTTGAACCAGGGGTAAGCGAGGAAAGATTTATAAGCCTCTCTCCTTTTGGAGGACCGTTAGAGGAAGATTTTTTGCTACCATCTATCATCGAGAGTGAAGCGGAGGAGCTTATTTGGTTTCTCCCCCGGATTTCATCCGGGGCTATCCGTGTTTAACCCCTCCGGGGTTTTCTGCTGTAAATCTATTTTAACAAGGTTAACAACCCCAGCGGGGTTAAATATACGTAGCCCCGGATGAAATCCGGGGAAATCTTTCACCAATCAAAACTGGCTTGCTAACCTCGGTCAGAGCCTACCGAAAAAACTCCTCTAGTGCGAGATTCTATCTCGTTTCTATCAATAAGGCAGGTTCCACCTGCCGTTAGATATACTCCACCCAAATTAGCTAAACAATGCTCCACATCACGGGTTAATGCATTGCTTTTCTACGCAAACACCTTTTCATCTCTGCCCCACATGAATTTACAGGGAAAAAATATCCTGATCGCAGGCGGAAGCTCGGGCATTGGTCTTTCGACCGTCAGCTTACTCCATGAACAAGGAGCCAACGTATACATTGTTTCAAGAACCGCTCACGAGCAATGGCCCGCTGAGGTGCATCACCTTGCCCTGGACGTAACCGATCCCGCTGCATCTGTGCAGGGCTTTTTACCCGACGTATTACATGGGTTGGTCTATTCCGTAGGCAGTATTAACCTCAAACCCTTCAGCCGACTTACAACAGATGACTTTTTGCAGGATTATCAGCTAAACGTCCTAGGGGCAGTATCCCTAATTCAGCAAAGTCTGAAACCCCTGAAAGAAGCTAAAGGTGCTTCCATTGTGCTTCTTAGTTCAGTAGCAGCGAAAGTCGGGTTACCTTTTCATGCCAGTATTGCCTCGGCTAAAGCGGCCATTGAAGGGCTGGGCGTATCACTGGCCGCGGAATTTGTCACTCAGAAAATCAGGGTTAATACCGTTGCTCCTTCCCTAACGGATACCCCACTGGCTCAGTCTTTACTCAATACATCTGAAAAACAGGAAGCATCGGCCAAACGTCATCCGCTGGGAAGAATTGGGCAGCCCGAAGACATTGGTAATTTGATCGCTTTTCTACTTTCCGACCAGAGTTCATGGATAACGGGCCAAGTTATTGGCGTAGACGGAGGCTTGGGCCATTTAAAAAACTAATAGACATGACCATTTTTCGAGACAGTGATATCGCGGCAATGGAGAAGTATTTCCGCATTAACCTGATTAATAGTTTACCGGGTTACAAGTCGCTCAACATGTTGGGTAGCGTAAGTCCTGAAGGAGTAACTAATCTAGCCCTGGTCAGTTCTGCTTTCCATCTGGGGTCAAATCCACCGTTGATTGGATTGATCATGCGTCCTCAGCGACCCGAAAACGATACGCTTCATAACATCAGATCAACCGGCCAGTATACGCTTAATAACGTTCTGCCCGACTGGTACGAAAAAGCTCATCAAACCAGTGCTACCTATCCCAGTGGTGTATCTGAGTTCGAAGCCTGTGGCTTTGAGCCTCTTTATATTCAGGAGTTAAAGGCTCCCTTTGTGAAACAGTCCTCCATAAAAATGGGACTCCACTTACGGGAAATGATTGACATTGAGCTGAACGGAACTACGCTGGTGATTGGAGAAGTAGTGGCCCTGCTGGTAGACGAACCTCTCATTGAACAGGATGGCTTCATTAACCATCATCAGGCGGGTACAGTAACCGTGGCTGGGCTGGATGCTTACTACCTCACACAGCCCTTGCAACGGATGGCCTATGCCAAGCCGGATAAAGAGCCAAAGGCCTTATCCACTCATTCATAACAGACAAGGGAGCAGGTTATTTGTTGAATTTTTAGAGCCTCTCATTCGAGAGGAAAGTTAGAATTGATTTATTCGCCCATTCCCCTGGTGCGAGATACCCTATCGTTTCTACCTTAAGGCAGGTTCCACCTGCCGTCATCCCCTCTAAGCCTGTCATCCAGAGCAAAGGACCTTATACCCTTTGCAAACTAACTGGGTCCTAAGGTACTTTACTTCCCTTTCTACGGAGGGTTATATTATAGAAAGAGGCCACCAGAAAAATTCCGGTGGCCTCTTTCTATTGCTAACGGGTATTAATACTTCGCAGGCTGTCCAGCTTTTGGAGTGCTTTTCTTAATGAATTCGCGTAAATGCTCGTTACTGGTAGCGAGGTCTTCTTTCCGCAGGTACATCATGTGGCCACTGCGATACCCTTCCCAACTCATCCGGTCTTTCAGCTTGCCGTTGGCGTTGATTTGCCACATGTTATACTTAGCGTTGAAATAATCGCAGGCTCCGTCGTAATAACCCGATTGAACCAGCAGGTGCAAATACGGATTCTGAGCCATCGCCGCACGTAGGTTTTCGCCGGTATGATCGTTTGTGCGATCCCATGGAAACGTTGGGCCGAACATATAATACTTCAAATCAGTCTTATAATTGAGTTCTTCGCGGAGGTACTGGTTAATGGCCGGAGTAAAGGAATGCAACCACGAAGTCAGTTCGGCATTATAATCAGGGCTGGTTCCAGCATCTTTTACATCGATGCCCAGGTAACGTGAATCCAGACGGCCTACGGTATAGCCTTTATCCCGCAGTAATTCTTTCCAGAAATAATTGGTTGGAATATCCAGATTCTGCTGCAACACTGCTTTCTCGGATAAACCGGAATAACGGGCTACTTTCGTAGCAATTTCCTTCTTTTTCTGTTCAGAAATTGAGCCTCCCATGGCCAATGCGGGAAGGTATTCATTGATGGTGAAGCTTTCTACCTCAGGTAACACTTCTGTCAGATCTTTTTTCTGCAAATCTGCTGCCAGAGCTTTATGATACCAGGCCGTTGCGGCCATGTAGGGTAAAGTCAAAGCTCCTTCCGTAGGGCCTTCGCGTTTGATACCCAGATCCGTAGGCGATACCAGAATAACGCCATTCAAATACATCCAGTGACGACTTTGTAACTCCAAAGCAAGTCCAGACACACGAGTGGTGCCATAACTTTCGCCAATGAGATACTTCGGCGATGCCCAGCGATTGTAGCGACTTACGAAGGTATTAATCCAGTCAGCCAGATACTTCACATCGGCATTCACCCCAAAAAAACATCTTCGCCGCAGGGACATCTTTGTTGGCGGGACGCGAGAAACCCGTATTAACCGGATCGACGTACACAATATCAGCTACATCCAGAATGGAATTAGGATTGTCCTTCATGCCGTAAGGCTGCACGGGGTAACCCTCATCATCTACTTTCAATATCCGAGGGCCGGTATACCCGATCATCATCCAGACCGAAGCTGTGCCGGGGCCCCCATTAAAGGAAATCATCAGTGGCCGCGACGAGCGATCCGTAACGTCGGAGCGTTCAAAATAAGTAAAGAAAACGCCTGCGGCGGGTTTGCCTTCTTCGTCCCAAACCGGGATGGTTCCAACGGTGGCTTTATAAGGCACTTTATGTCCTTTGATGGTAACTTCTCCCTTCGTGACCACCTGAGAATCCAGATTCAGGCTCAGGCTTTGAGCAGAAGATTTATCGTCTTTCGGAGCGGATTTTTCGGTAGGAGTCGCCGCCGGACGCTGAGAATTTTGAGCATGAGCCACCGTAGCTAATTGCAGAGCAGCCAGTAAACCCAGGAAAATGTGCTTCATGAGGGAAGAAGAATTTTATAGAGGTGATGAGCTAAAAATACTAACAATCCTCTTCAATAAGAAGTATAGTAGAGACGAAAAGTGGATTTTGTAGCGATGAAGGGAGAAATGGGGACTTTCTCCTGTCCATCCTCCGACGTTAGTTAGGCTCAAGTAAAACGCCGCTTTGGCAAAACATCTTTTTACAACAGTTATTAAGAACGTTTCGCTAAATCTCATCAACGAGAGGGGCTTGCTTTAGAAAGCAAGCCCCTCTAAACGTTAATATTTAATTTCTACCATTACCCCTTCCGAAAAATTCTCGAATTTTAATAACAGCGTATGCGTTGCTTCGTCCCAGTTTTGTTCAAAAGGTAAGGCCTTCTTCTGATGCAGAACCGTAATCGTCTGCGGTTTTTTCGGCAGACTTATCCGCATGACGTTATTCGTTTGCGAAGGGCTTTTTGTCAGGAAACTGATATATTTCGAACCTACTTTAAAATCATACACTCGGGAAGCCGCCGCTAATACCTGAGGCTTTTTCGAAATTCCCTTCAATCGATACACAAAAGCCTGCTGATCGGGCTGAACTACTTTAGAAGCCAGCACTGGCAAACTTGGATCGTATAAGTCAATCACTGGCCCAGGAATGGTTAAGGGCGTTTTATCCGGATGCTCATCCATCACCGCCGCCAGCGTATACGACCCCCGGTCAAGCTGATAGGAGTTTTTAAACCTCAGCGTTCCCGCCTTTGCATCGCCTTCGTAGGCTTGCTGAATCTGCTGGATAAAAGCCTCATCCCGCCCCGGCTGCATGGCCAGCTCCTTCGGGTCCGTTTTGGTTATAAAAACTTTCCCTTT
The DNA here is from genome assembly GCF_030818595.1 of Siphonobacter sp. SORGH_AS_1065. Taxonomy (NCBI): domain Bacteria; kingdom Pseudomonadati; phylum Bacteroidota; class Cytophagia; order Cytophagales; family Cytophagaceae; genus Siphonobacter; species Siphonobacter sp. SORGH_AS_1065. Next base: position 3,539,612 of record NZ_JAUTAM010000004.1, on the reverse strand, counting down.
ACCATAAGTATACGAAGCGTCATTCGTCGTTACGGGTACATCCATGAGTTTTAACAGGTGTTCGAGGGGTGTTTTATACTGGTTATCACCCGTATTCCACCATTCCCGCACGTGTTGAAAGGCATCCGTATCCCGTCCATAATATACCAGTACGCCTCCCCCTTTTACCCACTCCGCCAGCTTTTCGTGCACACTTGCCGCAAAAGGTTTCATGTTGGCGTATGACATAATGAGTACTTTCGTGCCTTGCAAAGCTTCAGGGTAACTCAGGTTTTCCATGTGTACCAGATCAACCGGAATGCCACGTTTAAAGAGCGGTAAAGCCATGCCGTAAAAATTCGATAGCTGTGGATCTTCATACCCCTGATGCGTCGGAAATCGCTGGAACATCATGGAGTTACCCAACAACACCGAGACCCCCTGACTACCCGTTACTTTATTCGTCGAAGCAGGCATATCATTGAGCGAGTTAATCATCACCTGCATTTGCGTGGCATAAGCCGGAGAAATGGACTGCGGCTCGGGGTTATCTCCCACCTGATACTTTCCTAGGTAAATCCGGTGTGGCCAGGGCATGACCTCAAAATGATCCACACTGGGGAACATTAATTCAGCCGTAAAAGTCGCTTCGTAATTCCGCTTGTAATCTTCCCAACTACGGGTGCCATCTTCGATGGGGTCGGTCAGGAAATATACCGTTTTCTTCGTCGGTGCCGTCATGGATAATACGGAGCTGTATTCCAGAAAAGCATTCTCAAAAACCCGCTCCTTTTTGACACCATTAAAATAGTTTGGCACCCGCGACGTGCCCGTCCAGACCTGAGCGATATAGCCATCCATTCCCGGCAAACTCGCCAGACTCGCCTCGGGACTCACAATTTGCCAAGCCGAATAATTCAGCAGCGAATGCGTGGGTACGTAACATTTGATACGCGTGCCTTTGCTCTCGCTGTATTCTTTCGCGTAGAGGAACACTTGCTGAAGAGCCCGGTAATACAGATGATATTTCAGTTTGGAAGACAGATACGTCGCCTCGGGTGATTCATGCTGGGCCTGCCAAGGCGTTTGGTAATACGCCTGCCATTCCTTCTTGAAAGAAGGGCTATACCCACCCTGAGCCCAAAATTCAGGTTCTTCCAGATACAAAGCCGAGACGCCCTGGTCAATCGCTTTTTTGACCTGAGCTTTCAGGTAACTGATATAAGACTCGGTAGGTACGATATAAGGCACATCCACACCGTGTAAAATGGGTTTCCCCTCGCGATCCGTCTGTACATCGTCTTCGTGAGTTTTACCGTCGAATGTTCCGTGGAAATAGTCCTGATAATTACCCCAGGATACTCCCGTCATGAATTGCAGATTATAGCCCTTCTCCCGCCAGGACTGTGCCCGGTAGTTAAAGGTACTATCCATGGTATAAAGCATAGCAATGTCCGAACGTATATCATAAGCAGCACTCCAGGGGCGGTCAATCTGCATAGACGTTTTCTCTGGCAATTGCTTCTGAGCCAGTACTGAAGACGCAAAGGGTAATAAAAACAGAGGGATATAGACTTTTCTCAAACACATGGTAATCAGGGACATTTTGTATGAAAGAACTCGCAAATAAATCACCATTGCAGCATAAAATACAGAATCCCTAATGCGAAGTACTTAAATTACTAAAGGTTCTTTTTATAGTACACAATTATTGTATTATATCCTTTCTGAAGAATAAATTTTTAAAATATCAATAAACTACAAAATAATATTCCAAATCGAATGGTTTGGAATTTACTATTCCAAAGGAAGCCTCTCCGTTCCAAATGTGTAGAATAGCTTAGTAGTAATCAGTTTCTAGCTATATGGTACCGGATTTATCTGACTGATAATGAAAGATTACCAATCCATGCTGAATTGCAACTAAATACCGTATCCGTTTATCTGCTAGTCAGACGCAAAGATAAAACTGCTCTTCCTTCTTCAAATAAACCGTACTCTATGAGTTATAGGGGCAGAGGACTCCAATCCACCGGAGTTCCCGTCGAAGTTTTACCAAATTATACTGAAATAACACTCAGACGTCCCGTATGGGATGAGACCGACTACTTTAACCAATATGATTTGAATCTGGAACTACGCCTGGAAGACAAACAGCAAAGCTTACTGGAAGGACTTCAAAAATTAGGTCTGACACTTGTCGAAAGCAAAAGACCCATTGAATACCTTATTTTAAGCTCTAAGTAAATAAATGGATAAGAAAAGTATAAAACAAAAGGTTACGAATGACTTCGTAACCTTTTGTTAACTAAGAGCCCCCTATCGGGATCGAACCAATGACCTACTGATTACAAGTCAGTTGCTCTACCAGCTGAGCTAAGGAGGCCTTTCTTTGTTTGACGAAAGCTTATTCGCTCAAACGGGATGCAAAAATAGGCAGGATAAATGCATTTGTCAAGGGTTAGGGATAAATAAATTAGAATATTTATTAGTTATACTTTTTAATTATCTCATTGTCAGAATAGTACTGAGGTCTCTAGTACAAGAATTAATAACTTCTAATCAGGTCCCTTCCGAGAAGATAATTATGGGAGTTGTTCTGCCTTCAACCTGTCATCCAGAGCGAAGCGAAGGAACTTACTTGCCATTCCCATTAGCTCTTGATTAGAAAAGATTGCCCCAAGCTCAATCAAGAGCGTTCAGTGAGTGAGTGCAAAAATCTTTCTCAATCGGCTCTAGTTAAGCTTTTAGACGTATACCCTTCCAGTATAAATCAAATAAGTCAGTGGAAATGCAGACCATGAACGCAGACTTGGCGTTAAAGATGGCTAAGATATTTGGCGTAACAGTTGAGTTTTTATTAACAGGCGAAAATCAAAACACAATCAACGGAAATATTACTGAAAAGAACATTGAATATAAAGACAATTACATTAAGACACTTGAAGAAAAAGCGAAGCTGTACGAGGAAAATGCCAGCCTAGTAAAGCAGCTTTTAGAAATTGAACGACAAGAGAGAAAGATAGCTCAGGAGAAATCCGAAAAACTTTGATCCGCGATCTTTTCCTGAGCTATGACCGAGCATTGATAAAGCCTGGTAATCTGGAAAATTAGGAAGGCTTTACAAGACCCTGATACATTTATCAGGGTCTTATGTTTAGATATAGTACCGTTTACTCAATTTCCATTGGTAAATACATTTAATTTTTCGAGCCTTTGTATTTTTTATTTCTATATGTTAAAAGGACAACGTATATAATGTAGGTGAGCAGCAACAAAAAAAGGCTTACGAATTAATTCGTAAGCCTTTGATTTTCAGCGTGATCCCAGCAGGACTCGAACCTGCAACCTACTGCTTAGAAGGCGTACGGCTTGACTTAGTATCTATTAGTATGTATCAGTATCGCTCGGAACAAATAGTTAAAACAATACTGATAACCAGTCAATTACGACATTGACAAAGTAAACAAATCAGTATCTATCAGTATTTAAAAGTATTAATATTCTTAAATTGTGGGCGAGTTTGTGGGCGAGTTGCCCAATTTTTGACTCGCCCACAAAAATGAATACGAATCAAGCCTCTTATAAAATCTCCTACGACAAAACCGACGATCCGAAGCTGGTTTCAGTTAAAATCCGAGTATCCTTTCAAAGGGATCGCCGCCGTTATTCTTTGCCTCTAAAGCATCCCCTGATTATATCAGATACTGACTTTGATAAGCTGGTTAAATACCACGAGTCCGAAAACCGGAGGACCTCAGAGGATATTAAAAAGACGTATCAACTCATCAAGCCTTTTCTGGATAAAGCTCAACAGATCATTGATAATTTGGAAGAGTTCTCGTTTCCAGAATTCAAACACTTGTTCTACTCCGAGAAAAAGGACGAGGAGCCGGCGGCTGGAGTAATTGAAGCCCTAGTGAGGTCCGCAGCTCTTTTAGATAAGAATGACCAGGTAGGTAATGCGGATCTACGCCGGAATACCGCAACTTCCATCGAACGTTTCCTGGCTAGTCTTGGCAAGGAGCAGTTAAAGGCTCTCTATAATAAGGATGTCAAAGTTGGAGCTTTGCCTCTGTTGGAGTTTAAACACATTACTCCCCTATTTCTGGAGATGTACGAAGCCTGGATGCTAAAGGAGGGTAAAGCACCCAAGAAGGCCGGAGGCAGAAGTGAACCTGCTTCCATATCAACCATTGGTATTTACGTTCGTCAGCTGAGGACCATGTTCAACTCAGCCATTCAGGACAAACGCGTTTCGAGTGACCTTTATCCTTTTGGCAAAAAGGGCTACACCGTGCCGGCAGCAGTTAACGTTAAAAAGGCACTTAGCAAAGAAGACGTCTTAAAGATCGTAAAGTTTGAGTGTGAAGATAATGAGCCCTTCCAGCAGCGTAGCCGGGATTTATGGGTACTCTCCTATTTAAGTAATGGAATGAATCTGGCTGATATCTGCTCGCTCCGGTGCAGAGATATTGATGTCAAACGCTCAACGATTCAATTTATCCGCCGGAAGACTGCACGTAATAAAAAGGGTAATCAACAAAAGATCGTGGCCAACCTCTTTTCGGAAAGTCTTGAAATACTGAATCGCTGGGGTAACTTAAAAGGCTCTCCTGATAGCTATATATTCCCTTTTCTGGATGATATGATGACGGAACGCCGAAAGAAGGATGTCATCAAGCAAATTATTAAAGTAACAAATAAGCACGTAGGCCTTATTGCTGCTACGCTGGGTATTGCTGATAAAGTACGTACCTATGAGGCTAGACACTCCTTTGCAACAATCCTTTTGAAGTCTGGAGCCAATCTGGTATTCATTCAGGATAGCCTAGGACACTCTGATCTAAAAACCACACAGAACTACTTTGGTAGCTTTGGCAATGAAGAGTCAAAGGAAATTTTGAAATCTTTATTATAAAAGAAAACCTCTCCAGCGTAGAGAGGCTTATATAATTATTAAAACTAAATATGATTAGTTGGTTGTTGTACAAGATCCACTTGCATGCTGCTTGGTAATTGAATGGCTAAAGTAGGCACATTATCATAATTGATACTTCTACTTCTAAGGTTGAGAAGATGAATTTGAATGTTTATATCATCTGGTTTAGCAATTTCTCGAGCCCCTGGATAACCTGTAGCCTCATTTCTACCTTGGAAAAGCTCCCTAATTCCTCTTTTTACATCAAAGCTCCGAATACTAGGATTCCAATCATTAATTGACGTAGTAGACATCAAATATAAATTACAATTTAAATTATCTTGAATTTCGGATTGATTTGTTAGTAGACTTCTTATTATTGTATATTTTGCTGAATCTGACGCATTAGTAAATTTCAAATGATTAAGTAATAATTCAAGTACTTCTTTTACTGGAATTCGCATTATAAGGTTTTTTTGGTCTTGTGTACGTCTACTATCTCCATCATCAATTACAAAATCTTGTTCTCTTTCTCTTAAAAATCTAATTAGAGTTTGATAATTATGAGATATGAGCGTATCAGTATCGTGCGGCCATTTGATATCAAACCATTTTCCAGATCTAAAAATTTGTCTGATAACGTCATTATAGAGAACATTTCGACGTGTTAAATTAAGCATCAAACTCAATACTGATTCACGTCCCCATCTGTCTAAATGTTTATCATTTATATTATGCTCAGTCAACCTGCTACGAACATCTTCTTCATGAACAACAATTTGACGATACGCGTTGACAACATCCTCTGGTAGAAACAATCTACAATATTTAAGATAAGATCTCTTATAACCAAAAAAACGAGCTCTTTGTAAAATTGTATCAACATTACCTGTACCTAAATTTCTAGGCATATAAGTAACTGTTAAGCCTTCAACAGTAAATCCACGATCAAGTGCTTGTCCACCAATTAGAATAAAAGAATACCTATCAGACCAATGTATATTTGGCGTTTTACCAGAGCTAGCATTAACTTCAATTCTAGCAGTATATCTAATTGCTCTATCAATAAAATTACCGGAAACTAAATCATCAAATGGTGTCAAGTCATTAACAATATTACTCATCTCACGATGAATTCTACCAAAATCTTGGAGAAATTCTTCTTGATCAGAAGTGCCATTGTCGTCTAAAATTCTTATCCAACTATTAATTGTATCATTAACCCAATTTGTATACTCACGCTGCTCACCAGTTGTCCGAGAAGGATGAATCATCATAGTTCTATTATTACCACGATCTAGGTGTCTACTAAACCCATCAGCTACACCTATAAAAAATATCCTTAAGGCTTTTAATAAAGATTCTGGTATTGAAGTTAATTCATTTTCATCACTAACTATATCACTAGCAGGGATTATTTCAATAAGTTCAGGATTATCAACGAAATACGTTTTACCTCCAGTGTAATCAGACCCTGGGGTAAGCATTTTTATAAAGTTAGGTGATAACCTATCAAGAATATTAATAAAAAGAGGGGCCTGAGGTGTTGCAGTATACTGAAGAAATGTATGATGAGGTAGAAGCGATCTTATATCGGTAATACACTTATATATAGTACTAGGTTGCGCCCCGATAATTTCAACTCCCTCACGTGCAGCGGTAGCAGAATTTGTATTTAAGCTAGCTTGGTCTCCTTCATCATCTATAATTATAGTTGCTGTACTAGTTAAATCTAACCTTTGTAAGATTGAACCAAGATTTTTAAGATGACTAGCATTTTTCATAACAGTTACCAGAACCGTCTGACAATCCTTACGAGGGAATTTGTGATCATTCCATTGCTTAAGACCAGAGTTGATCCTATCAAAATCATCTTCATTTTTAGGGTTTTCTATTAGTATCCACTTCCTTTCATCGCTTGGTATTTTTAAGTCTGCTTTAAGGCGATCTGTAGTTTGTTGAATCAAGTTTTTAGAAATACCTGCGATGACTATAATAAGTTGATATTCATTATCTCTAGCCATAGCGGTAAGAGCTGTAAAAGAAAGAGTCTTACCACTTTGAACGTATCCAATAACTAAACCAGTCTCACTGAACTTAGTTTGCGAAGGCTGCCCGCATAGAGATAGTATATTGAAGGTTTCTGTGATAATCTGCTCACCAACAAGTGTTGGAGTATTAGAATCTGCCATCAAGTTGCCATTTTTATTCTTAGCATTTAGCAATCCTAATACTTCAACTTCATGACTTAAGGGTTCCCATTTTTGAAAATCAGGTGAAATAAATTCATTCTCCATAATAACTTACGATTGAGGTGTTAATAATCTTTTAATTAATTGATTAAAGTTTCTTCTTATTTCACCTTGATTGGTAGCATTGACACTCCTTGCGATAGTTTCAGATAAACCCAAAGCTGCAACGACTCTAAGCATAGGCTCTAGCCTAGATTTATCTATACCTATAAATTGCTGCATGAATGGATGAGCAAGTGAAAGTCTAATTCCAACTCTTCTAATTTTGTTATTCCTTTCTGTATCAGGACTTATAAGATGATCTCCAACTTCGTAGAAATTTACAATTGAAGGATCATAAGAAAGTTCAATATTGATTTCCCAACTTGAATCATTGAAGTCTACTATTAAAGTCCTATTATTAGACTTATCAGTGTATACTAATTCAGAAACAGTTTCTGTAACTTTTGGCAAGTTTCTTATATTACCAATAACATCTTTAGCATTCCTACTTATTTCCCCAATTGTAGATTTTAAAACATATTCTGCAGTCTGCCTAATTTCAGATTCAGTTGCCTTAGCTCTAAAGTTATCTGCTTGTTCTAAAAAGTTTTGTATATCATTTTCAAGCAATTCTAGAAATATTTGCATATTCTCATCAGCTTGGAAACCTCGTTTACTAAAGCTGACCTCAAAACCGTCCAAGTGTAACTCACCTATTATTCGTTGATATCTAAAGCTATTAGGGTTTTTGAATATATTAACAGGTCTAAAAGTTTGGTCATAACTACCTAGAATAACTCTACCTCTTCGAAATAAAGCAAAACCTGCTTCAGTAGTTGAACCTTTTTTCAATATACCTACAAACCCATGAACTCTTAAGTTTTTATCAATATCAAAATCTATATCCTTTCGCCATAACATAGATTTTCCGTTTATATCATTGTGTTTGGGAGCAGTTAATAAAATAGGTTCGGTATATGTAAGTACTTCTTTATTAAATTTTAGAATTATGATTTCCTTGCGTATAAATTCTCTATAAATACTAGCTAAATGGTTTTTTATTTTTTTAATAGTTTGGGATACAGGCATTCTATTAACTTCAGTTAATTCTATTATAGTATAGTGATTATCTGCTGGAACTTTTTGGGTTAAAACTTCTAGTTCTTCTATTTTATCATGGAAAATTTTTCCCATATCAAAAACTACAGTTTTTTCAGTTGTTTCTCCCAAAGCACTAGTTTTAACTGACCACTGATCGGAATACCAGCATGCTGCTGACTTCATACCCATACCAAACTCTGACAAACCAGAAGCATCTGGTGGTCTTTCAGCAGGTTTAAAGGCTCTTTGATAGTTAGCTTCATCTATGCCCGCTGCATTATCTTTAATTCTAATTATACTATCATTGATATTTATTTCAATAGAAACTACAAATTTAAAGTCCTCTCCTTCTCTTTCCTTAATTCGCTTTTCATTCTTAATAAAACTATCTATTGAATTATCAACAAATTCAGCTATTGCGTACCAATGATCATATTCAATATGTTTTAAGATACCTAGCATAGCAACACCAGGCTTTATATCGATTTTGTCATTCATCATATTTATTTATTATTAGCATTCAGTTAACTGCAAATTATTATTCATAACATGATGCTCGAATGGTATTAAGTCTTCGGCGATCCTTTTCACTATGTGAGCATTTACAGCATTACCTAAAGCTCTAAAACATGCGGCGTCATTATCGGGTAAAATAATTCCATCTAAGGCTTGTAGCCGTGCTCCTTCTCTGCGAGTTATATATCTATTTTGCCAACCAATGATTGGCACTTGAGTGTGAGTACATACTAAGGAAGGGAAAAAATCAGGTTTTTTAACTCTTAATCCTGAAGCTCTAAATTGTATAATATTTTTAAAAATATTACGTTCAGAATATTCCCCTACATTCCACTCTAATTTTTGCCAACTTTGAGAATTATATTTTGATAATTCTTTTACATGATCCTCAATATAATTCTTGTTGTCTTTATAAAAATCACGACTCTTTCGTATATATGTTTTTTTCCAGCTAGGAAAATCCTTTACATCTCTTGAATAACTCGGAAGATTTTTCAATTGATCTTCTTTGGATAACCCTTCCAAACTTATGCCAAAATTTCCTTTATATTCCCCTAATTCATCACTTCTAAGTTTTGCGGGCGAGAACTCTTCAAACGGGTAGTCAGCACCAAATTCCATACCCCAAAGTGGAGAAATTAACTTGCTGCTTAAAGGAAGAGCATCAATCAAATTCTGCCATATTTTTAAACATTCGAATTCCTCATAAGGGACAATTCGACTATCTTCAGGATTATCTTCAATAAAATTTTCAACCCCTACATTTGTGTTAAAATCATCAAACCATTTAAAATTATCCAAGCCTAATCTACTACCGACTATAAAAATTCGTTCTCTATGTTGAGGAATACCTAGCTGGTGTGGCGAGTACACTTTATGATCAACTTGATACCCTTCGTTTTCTAATTGTATCTTCATTTCAACCCATGTCTCTTCATTTTTATGTTTTGCCAAGTAGGCTACATTTTCAAGAATAAAATAAGAAGGTTTACGGAAGTTCAATATTTTGATAATTTCATCGAAAAGCGTCCCTCTCTCTTTATCTTCTTTTCCTTCCTGTTTACCAGCTTTTGAAAAAGGCTGGCAAGGGAATCCTGCACATAAAATATCATGTTCTGGTATCTGATCTATACTATCATTAACAATTTTTCGTATATCGCCATGTGGTACAATATCCCAGTTTCGGAAGTATATTTTTTGTAAATTCAGATTTATTTCACTTGCGTATACACACTCATGCCCTAAATCAGACAAGGCTTTATGAAACCCTCCTAACCCAGCAAACAAATCAATAAATCTCATATTTTAATGCGATGAATAGTAAAAAAATAATAAAAATTTTATCTTCTGAGCTTACAAAATGGTAGTAAGGGGAAGTGAAACTCAATCTTAAATATTGATATATCAAATATAATACTAAAACAAAACCTATTGCACAATCCTCTAAATACCGGATATATGATATTTCAATTCCGTTCTTAGTAATTTCTATCTTTCCAATATGATCGTTCGTAACTATAATAGGTTAATTATAAATAATCCATATCATTCAGCAACTAATTAAATCAATCACTTGGCTAACACGAAAGCAGCCAGATAGGCTAGATGTATCAATCCTATTACATAGATAGTGTATATCATCAATGCTATCCACGGGTATCTGCGATAGTCGACCCTGGCGTGTTCAACTTTCCAACTAAAGAATACCATTGCAGTATAGAAGAACACCACCTTGAATCTTTCAAGGGCACTATCCGCACATTCTTTTATAACTGTTTCGGGATCATGATCTGAGTTTGGAGAGTAGGCTCGAAATACTTTCTTATAGCCAATGAAGAAAATTACCAGTGAAGCTATAAAAGCGTATATGATGTTTTGCAAAATATTACTTCGCTTATAACCGTAACCCCACCAATAGTCCTGAAACCAAACTATAGAATCATCGAAAATACCATACTTGTGCCTAATTTTGAATATTTGGTACTGGGTGTCAAATTCTTCCACGCTTTCATCCATACCTAGATCTCGACAAGTTCTAAGTACTTTCTCATAAACTGTCAACATATCTTCGTAAGAATAAGTACTATCTTCTCCTATAATAAAACTTTTACTATCAACAATTACATTACTGGCGTTTAGCGGATCTAGAAAAATCTTACATTTTTCATAACTATTTAAATTACTATGTCTTATTGAATCTAATTTATTTTTCGTAAGATCAATTTTATATACGTCAGATTTAAATCTATTACTTCTAAAATAAAAGGTTTCAGGTAATTGACAATTAGCAATTCTTAAATCACTATTAAAATCATTATTTACCAAAAAGAAAGCATTCCCAAGAACTGCATCGAAAAAAAAAGAATTATTCACAAATTTATTTCTATCTACTATGAGGAATCTAAAAGTATTCCCAGAATAAAAGAATCGATTATTGAAAGTAGAAACATTAATTTCTAAATTTTTTATTTTGGATTTGGCAATTTGAACATTATTCATGAATCTTGAATGATGTACATAAAATCCATTTGCTTCTAAATTAAATATCGCATTTTGATTTACAGAAATATTATCAATTTTGATAGATTCAGGTGAATAGCATCGAATATCTAGTTGTTTTATGCGGAAATACTTCATTGTAAATCCTTTATCGAATCGAGTATAGATTATTATCACTCCAACACTATCAGGCAAGAATCCTATGCTATAATGTTTTAAAAATTTCCTATTCAGAAAATGAATATCACTACTTTCTCTATTTTTGGAATCATAAAATGTAGATATGCTATCCGTATAATATGAATTTTCAATTAACTCTTCTATCTGAGCGAAAGTAATATTAGGGATAAATACGAATAATAAAATCAGTATAATCCTCATTCCTAAGTATATTTTAATGAGTTATTTTTCAGTTTTTGCTTATCAGCACAATTACTATTCATAATAATCCCCCTATTGCTCCTGGCTCATCTCATTGACAATCTCATTCTACTTGCGGTTTAACTCATAGGCCAGTAGGATGAGTATCTCACTATGGTCCAGCGCAAAAGCGGCCAAGAGGTCTTGAATGCCCAGGTACTGAGCAGTGAGATAATCGAGATGGGCTATATTAACTCCATTCTGTCTTTAATACCATTTTATAGGAAAATTTTTTCCTTCATATTTAATTACTTCTCCATCAATTTCAATATTAATTAGTTTGGCATATCTAATTTTTTTATCAACATAAAATTTTATTTCTCCTAAGAAAGGCACATTATCATATAAACGAATTCGCTCGGAAGATCTTACCGAAGTGACTGGTACAGAATTTGCTATTGCTGCATAGACAGCATCATAATTATTATAATCATCACCTACCAATCCCAATCTTTGTAATTGCAAACTTATACTGTAATCTTTATTACTTTTTATTCTAAATTTGAAACTTACAGTCTGTTCGGAATAACTACCAGATAAATCTCCAACAGGTTCAATTGTATAATTTCTGGCTTGTACTGTATACAGAGAACTTCTTTCTTCATTTACTTTTTGACTAGGCACACTATTTTTGTCATTGAGTAGTGTATTTCTTCTTTCTATTTCATAAATAAGTTCATCTATTTTTGTTTTGAGTTGATTATTGATTTCACGAAGCTTTTGGTTAGATGAAAGCAATTTCTCGTTAGTTTCTTTGTAAGTATCAGTTGTATTTTTCAGCTCATCGTTGGCCTTTTCAGATTTGGTTAAATAAAATGTCAGGATTATAGAAAGCAACGAAAAAATACCTGCTAGTATGCTTGATACAACTGTAGCTTTGCTCTCTGTCATTTTTTTTGTAGATTTGGTAAGTTAGCCCTAATGATATTATAATTTTTCGTGAATCAATCCGATATATGTTCTCTTTTCTGTAGAGCTAACTTGAAATTCTTTTTCTTGAAGTGTGAATTTCAAGAAAGCATTATTCCACGTTACGGAGTTACTTAAAACATATCTCTGTTTGGCCTGATCAAAAGTAATTTTTGTATCTGGATATTTGAAAGGATAATAATACCATAGAATAGACCCATAAAACCCACCGTAATGTTGTATATTAGTTTGATACACAGTTATAGCTTTTAACTTATTATTTTCAAATTCGAAATAAGTAAACGAATCATTAGGTTGAAACATATGAGCTTTATTAACAATACCTACGTTTGGTAATGTTTCTAGATAATAATCTGTTTTATATTCTTTTTTGGCTATTGACTTAACTTGGTCTTTTGTCATACCAAAATCAAATCTCAAATAATCATTTCTTATATCTTTTTTAATCACTTCAAAATCAGTCGACTGGACTTTTTGGGTCTCTGATTTTTTAAATTTTACCCTTGATGTAAGTTTGAAATTAGTAATATTATCGAATATGTAATTGTAGATAAATACTGTACTAACTATACGCCATTTATTTTGTCTAGATAACCACTCTTTAGTAGTTGTTCCTATATAATTTACAGGCTTCGAATCATTAAGAGTCCATTCAAAAGTGGCATCATCACCTTCATCTACTAATGCTGATGCTGACCATTCATGATTGATAGGGCTTTCCGTAGTATCTACTCCACTCCGATATGTTCCAAGTTCTATCTTATATGTACTAGGTAATTCAGATATTCCGCCAACGTATATTACTCCGTCAATATCTTCATTCGGAGTTGTATTTAACTTTTCTAACTCCTTCTTACACGAAGTAAGAGATAAACCGATGAAAGCAAAAAGTAAAAGATGTTTCATTAAGTGGGTTGGTTAAAATTATCTACAATTTTCGTTCAATGGAAACCACGTTATAAATCTCCATCACATCATTTAGGTCCAAGGTGAAATCTGGGTAGGCTTGTCGATCAGGATTTTTAGATCGGCATGTGATCTTCCCATTCTTAACATCGTGATCTAAAATCGATTTAATAGCTATGCCTTGAGTCTGATGTACTATTACAAATACCTCATAGGTGTCAATGTGTAGTTTACTAGTCCAATATTGCTTTTCGATTTTACGGCCCGCGACTATATCGCCGTTGCAGATAGCATCCTTTAGGCCGTTGTCCATACTATCTCCCTTTACTCTGAAAGCTCGATAGAAGCCACGATGGCGTTTCTCTCTTATAATGGTGTGCTTTGGTAATTCATCAATATAGGTAGGGTCAGCCCAGCTTTCCATGTATCCCGCTGATGCACTCTGATCAACCAAGGGCATGGTCATTTGTAATCTACCGTCACCTAATTCTTTGAATTCAATTCCGTTGTTTGTTGTAAAAATGTTTGGGTTCTCAGAGTCCTCAATAGTGTTGATGGGTTCCGCTTCATCGAATTCGTTATACATTTCGCCTTCGCCCGTTTCCCACCACTGCTTATTAATGTTTAACTCTTTGAGTATCTTGTATTCTACACTCGGGCCAATGGGTCTTTTTCGAGATTCCATCCCAGCTATATTTTGCTGAGTAAATCCTAGCCTTTGAGCCATTTCCTTCTGACTTAAACCTTTTTTAGTTCTGATATCTTTAAGTTTGGCGGCTTTATCAGATTTAATAGACTGATTATCAGGTTGCATTTCAATTTGGAGTAAAAAAATTTAAATAAATACATCAATTGATTTGTACATATACATCATTTGATGTAAGTTTGTCATGTCCTAACTCTTTAAAGATATTGTAAAAGTAGTCTTTAACAAATGCTTTAAAGGGGAAAAGGTTATCAAGCGGCATAGAAAATATTTCTAACCGCTGAGAAGTGTCTATGCGGGACGGTTAACCTCTAGGAGTTTGCTAACAGCCATCCAGGTTCGAGTCCTGGGAGATCCGCGGAAAAAGTGAATGATTGGTTTTAGAATAGTCAGGCAATGAAAACACTACCCTTGAGTGAGAGTTCTCCAGGATTAAAAATGGCAGTTGCTTCACTGGGCGATTTTGCTAAAGAACTCAAAAGTGCCGGGAAAGCTGTTAAGGTTTTAATAGACACAACACCTGAGGATACTGAATTCATCCTTAAACTAGAACTACATGATCCTGACGAAATATCTAGTTATTCTAGTGACAAGCCAGATGTAATAAATGTTACTCAAAGAATTTAAGGATTTGAAGAGACGACAATATGTTATTTACTATAGTTGTCATCCTTTCAGCTCTGACAGGCGAATCCGTTTTCAACTGTTCGATTTCTGCCTTTAATTTTTCAAGATTCATCGAAACAATATGTGACTGGAAAGTAAAACCTCCTTGCTCCATAAAGTCAATAGCTTCTTGATTCAATATGTAGGTAATACTGAAGATGTCTCGAGTTGCAGAATGCGTGTGAAAATCCGAAATAAAACCTTGTTTCTCAAAGCTTGTCAGAATTCGATCAAGGGAAGCCCTGGTTACACCCAAGTCAGTAGGTATATCCTCTGATTTGATTTCAATAGTACCTTCCCAATTAGCACTTTCGATTAAAAACTGAAGTACTTTATCTTTTAAAATAGGTGTCTGTTTTTCCATAATCTCTAACAGGGGATTTGAGTAAATATTTGAACAGTAACTACTTTCCTCTTATGACTATGATCAGATTGATCCACATACCCATTACCTGGCTGATTCGGATATACATCCTTAAGCTACGTAAGAAAGATCAGGTAAGGCCATTAGCCGTGAATGAGGTATTAGTACTTCGCTACCTGATTTTGAGTCTAAAATCAATTAACGCTGTTCACGATCACGGGTGGCTACTATCCAAGCTGGACCAAGCGATGGTTGATGCAATAGTTAAAGATTACATAGATGATTTGAATTCAGAAAAAAATTCACAAGCTACTTGGCAATCTTTAAATAAACCTTGGGAGGCCATTGATTACGCAATGTTGTTGCTTGGGGCTTCCGTAGTTTTAGGCTGTCTAATTGTTGGTTTGTCGTCTTTAAAGAATCTCTGAGGTTATTAATCTCTTTGTAAAGAGGTTTGGGGTCAAATTCTTGATTAGCTGAATAAACGAAAGTGTAAATTGAAAAGGCTACAGAAGCTAAAGCAGCGAGTACTGAATACAAAGTAAATTTCGCACTTCGGTCAGCCGCATCAGCACTACGGATAGTAGCATTAGCTGTATCTCGCTCAAGTTGCCGTTTTTCCTCGGCCTCAGTAATAGATCTATGAATAAAAGATTCATAGCCGCCAGTGTCTATAATTTCACGGCCTAACGTATTGATTCTGTATGTATTACCTGGTGTTTTGTCTATATATCCTTTGAAAACTAATTCGTCCAAAATCGGTAAGTAAACCTTTGTTCTTTTATCCCCCTCTACCCAAGTCCTATTACTAAACTCGAAGAGATAATCATACTGAGGATACTTATGGTATAAATACTCAAGTACTTCTTGTGTCCATTTTACTTTTAATTCTTCGAGATTATCCATAATCACTAACAGGGGATTTGGGTGAACAATTGAACGGCAACTCTAATGTAGTAGCCCTCCCCTGTATTGCCAAAACCACACGTATATCAATGAAAAACAACTACTTATTACTCTTTGCCATTACGCTAATGGCCCTGTTTGCACTCTATGCATTTGACCGTCAGCGCGTCAAGGCCCTTCAGGAAGAAGTTAAGTTTCTGAGTTGCCAGAATGGGATTCTTTGGAAAGATCAGCAAGCTTATGCCGATACGGTTAAAGGCTTAGAGCTCCAGCTCGAATTCTGCAATAATTCATTGAACAGCAAATAATTACTGATATGACGCCTGTAGAACTCTTAACGCCGTTTCGGCAAGAGAAGCTAGCTAAGTTTTCTCAAATTCTCGAAGCCTATACGGCTTTACGAAATCAAGGTGCTTCAAAGCAAATAGCGAAGAGCAAAGTAGCTAATCAACTCGGGATCAGTGTATCGGGTGTAGATTATGCCCTTCGACAAACCTCAAAGTAATGGAGAATCCATTTGATATCATCAATGCTCGATTCGACAACTTGGAACGTATGCTGGGTTTGCTTTTATTCAATCAACCGGTTGCTCCTCCTAAAGCGTCCGAACCTGAGCTGACGGTAGGTGTTCCTGAGGCCTTGGTTATCCTTGGCATTAGCCGAGAGACCCTTTATAAACGTATCGCTTCGATACCTCATATCAAAAAGCATAATCGGCTCA
The DNA here is from genome assembly GCF_030818595.1 of Siphonobacter sp. SORGH_AS_1065. Lineage (NCBI taxonomy): Bacteria > Pseudomonadati > Bacteroidota > Cytophagia > Cytophagales > Cytophagaceae > Siphonobacter > Siphonobacter sp. SORGH_AS_1065. The sequence continues at coordinate 3,522,743 of NZ_JAUTAM010000004.1, read as the reverse complement.
GGTTCTACAAGTCAAAGCTGATTGAGTACATGAATGGCCCCGTGGAGGAATCAGAACCATCCATCCTAAAGTATAAACGCAGAAAGCGATGACCGACTGGATTGATTATCTGTTCATTATCTGCCTGATTGCTTTTTGCCTGATGGCCCTGGCCGGAACGCTCTGGTGCCTAATCCCTGGAGCCATTGCTTTCAAATTGTATCCGAGGTATTTAAAACTACCTCCTGACGCTAGAAAACCTTTTTAACTACCATATACCATGCACGTTTCCCTTCACATCGAAGGCGATCTTACCGAGATCGCAAAAGTACTCACTGCCTTTTCTGGTTCAGGGGCTACTGTTGAACCCGCTATCCAGGCTAAATCCGCAGCTGACGATGAGCCCGTTAAGGCTCCTAAGCAGCCGAAACCGAAGCAGGAGAAAGCCGTTAAACCTGCTCCTGTCGAAGAAGATGAAGAAGAGTCCTCAGTAGCCGAGTCAGATTTTACTCACGAAGAAAGTGGAGATGAGCCTTTGACTGATCTTGATTTCTTGAAGCCCTTAATCAAACAAGCGGCTACAAATGATAAGAAACGAGCTAAGATTCAGGCCGTTTTAGCTGATTTCAATGCCACGGCTCTTAGTGGCGTCAAAAAAGAAGATTACAAAGCATTCTACGAACAAATTAAGCCTATTCTATAATGGCCCATGCCCTACTATCTCCCTCAGCCGCTTCCCGCTGGTTTGCCTGTACTCCCAGTGCCAGAATGGAAGAAGGATACCCGGACAAATCCGGTGAAGCGGCTAAGGAGGGTACGGTTGCTCATGCCCTAGGAGAAGCACTTTTGCGTCAATTCAAAGGGGAGTATATGGATCTGGAGATCGATATCTTAAAGACCAACAGCTATTATAACGCTGAAATGCAGCGGCACGCTGAAGCTTATCGGGATTATGTAATCGAGCGTTTCAACGAACTTGTAATGATTGACGATCAAGCTATTATGGCTCTTGAAACCCGATTGGACTTAACAAAATACATACCGGAAGGATTTGGAACCAGTGACTGTACAATCGTTGCAGAAGGTTATCTTGATGTTATTGATCTCAAATACGGCAAAGGGGTGTTGGTCGATGCAGAAGAGAACAAGCAGATGATGATTTACGCTTTAGGTGCATTAGCTGTATTTGGTTTTGCCTTTGACATCCAGAGAGTTCGAATGACCATTTTCCAACCTAGATTAGATAACTACAGCATATTTGAAATTAGTGCTGATGAGCTTCTTGCCTGGGGTGAAAATGAGTTGAAGAAACAGGCTACACTAGCTTTTGCTGGAGAAGGAGACCCTAGTCCAGGTAAGCACTGTACCTTCTGTAAAGTCAAAGCCCAGTGCCGTGCCCTCAATGATTATAATCAAGGATTGGCTCGGTATGACTTCAAGGCAAGCAGACTATTATCCAATGAAGAGATTGCTGAGGTTTTAAACCAAGTAGACCTTCTCACCAGTTGGGCCAATGCCGTATACGATTATGCTTTATCCTCAGCTGTTTCTGGAATTAAGTTTCCGGGATGGAAAGTCGTTCAGGGGCGAAGCAATCGCAAGTACGATGATTCAGATAAAGTTGCTGAGGAAGTACTGAAAATGGGCTTCAAGGAAAAAGACGTATATACTAAAACGTTAGTAAATTTAGGTACGCTTGAGAAGCTTATTGGTAAGGACGGAATCAGCATGTTGGGTAATCTGATTGTGAAACCGCCTGGGGCACCTACGCTGGTACCAGAATCTGATAAACGACCTGAGTTTAACTCTGCTGCTCTAGATTTTGCATGAAAGTCTACGAAATCACCATCAAGGCGGGCATCCTTTCCGGAACCCGAACCGTAACGGCTTCAAACCATACGGAGGCCCTTAAGAAAGTGCTCGCCTGGGCCCGGGCCGAACAATTGCAAAAACCGATCAAACTCAAATAATTATGGGAACTAAAGTTATTACCGGACTCGTCCGTATGTCATACGTACACGTATGGGAACCACAAGCTTCAATGGAAGAGGGTGGTAAAGATAAGTACTCGGTTAATCTTATCATTGATAAGAAGGATAAGGCAACGGTCAAAGCTATTGAGAAGGCCGTAGACGAGGCAAAAGCTGAGGGTCTGAAATCTAAATTCGAAGGTAAGATTATCGAATCTAAGTTCGGCTATCCGCTTCGTGATGGGGATGAGGACCGTCCTGATGACCCAAATTATGCTGGTTGCTATTTTATTAACGCCAGCTCACTTACCAAACCAGGTATTGTTGATATAAACGTTAAGCCCATTTTAGACCGCAGCGAGTTTTATTCCGGCTGCTACGGTAAGGCTTCTATTAACTTTTACCCGTATCACGTCAAAGGCAAAAAGGGTATCGCCTGCGGATTGAACAACCTTCAGAAGATTAAAGATGGTGAGCCGCTCGGAGGTAACTCACGTCCTGAAGATGACTTCAAAGTTGAAGAATCCGATGAAGACGAAATGTGGAACTAACCTTAAACCGCTAAGAGGCGGCTTACCGAGTCGCCTCTTTTTCTTCTACCATGGCAAAGAAAACTACCAAACCCGAAGATCTGGCTACTACAGACTCAAGCATTGTATTTACAGTAGATGATCTTCCTAAAGGGAACATATTCGTCGCCCTTCAGGCGGCAATGACCGAGGCTAAAATCCTCCACAATCGAGGAGAGCAATACGATAAGCTGGCAGAACAGTACGCCGAGCTAAAGCAGAGTTTGGATAAGAAAGACGAAGAAGATGAAGAAAAAGTTGACATCGTTTCGGCCTCCGGAAAACTCACCTATTCGGCTGACAGCATCCCTCTTCAAACCATGATGGAATCGCTTGCAGAGCTATTGGCCGTCATGCCAGCTAACGAAGTACACAATCAGATTCAAGCCCTACTTTTAATTGCTTAGTCATGATCCTTTCGATAGACATAGAAACGTACAGCAGCGTAAATCTGCTAAAGACTGGCGTGTATCCATACATCGCTTCGCCAGACTTCCAGATACTCATGCTGGCTTATAGCATTGACGGCGGGCCTGTAGGGGTTATTGATATGACATGTAAGCCTTTGCATAAATGGCTCATTGCTTCCTTAACTAATCCGAATCATATCAAGACTGCCTGGAACGCTGCCTTTGAACGTCTGTGTCTATCGAAACATTTAGGCATTGAATTGCCTGTTGAGCAGTGGGATTGTACAATGGTGCGAGCAGCCAGAGCTGGGTACCCCCTGCAACTGGGACAGGCTGCTAAAGCCATGGGTTTGGATCAGGAAAAAGATACAGCGGGTAAAGCTCTGATCAAATACTTCTCTGTCCCCTGTACACCTACTAAAAAGAATGGTGGCCGTACCCGTAACATGCCTTCGGACGATCCGGAAAAATGGGCTCAATACATTGAATACAATCGTCAGGACGTCGTAGTTGAAATGGCCATTCGGGATCGAGTTATAGACATTCCCGTAACCGAGTTTGAACAGCGGCTCTACTGCTTGGACCAGAAAATCAACGATACCGGTATTTTGGTTGACGTGAACCTTGCTACCAACGCTATTCAAATTCAGGAATCTTACGTTTCTCAAATCACGCAAGAAGCCATTTCAATTACAGGTCTTGACAATCCCAACAGTGTCAAGCAGTTGTCTTCTTGGCTTAATGAAAATGGTCAGGAAGTAGAAAAGCTTCGCAAAGAGGACGTTTCAGAAATGCTTAGTTCTAAAGAACTAGCAGCTGAAGTTCGTCGAATCCTGCAAATTCGACAGGAAGCCTCTAAAAGTTCGGTTAAAAAGTATGAAGCTATGCTGGCTTATATTGGGGCCGATAACCGGGTACGTGGTCTTTTTCAGTTTTATGGGGCCAACCGGACTGGTCGCTGGGCCGGACGTGGAATTCAGCTCCAGAATCTTCCGCAGAACCACCTCGACCATATTGAATTAGCTCGTGAAGTTGTCAAAGAAAACGACGAAGAACTACTGCACATGTTATGGAAATCCGTTCCTGATACCCTAAGCCAACTTATTCGCACGGCTCTGATTCCCAAGGAAGGCCACGTGCTGATTATAAGTGATTTCTCGGCTATTGAAGCTAGGGTAATCGCATGGTTAGCCGGCGAGCAGTGGCGGTTGGACGTATTTGCCACGCACGGGAAGATTTACGAAGCCTCAGCTTCCAAAATGTTTAACGTACCCATCGAGCAGATTACCAAGGGTAGTGATCTTCGGCAAAAAAGGTAAGGTGGCTGAATTGGCCCTAGGATACGGCGGTGGCCCTAATGCTCTCATAGCCATGGGGGCTTTGAAGCAGGGCGTTGCGGAGGATGAATTACCCACGATCGTAAAACGCTGGCGAGCCTCCAATCCCGCCATCATCAAACTCTGGAACGATCTGGAAGAGGCCGCAATAGAGGCCATTGAGCGTCCAGGGTATTGGCTCAAATGCGGGAAGTTCATCCGCATGATCCTTAAACAAAAAACGCTTTTTGTTGAGCTGCCATCGGGTCGTATGCTCTCCTACCTCAACGCTAAACTCGCTCCCAGCAAATTCGGCAATGGGAGAATGAGCGTGGTGTATCAAGGTATGGATCAGGTGAAGAAAATCTGGATCCATCAGGACACCTACGGAGGCAAGCTGACTGAGAACGTGGTACAGGCTATCGCCCGTGACTGCTTAGCGGAAGCCTTGATTCGCCTTGACGATGCGGGTTATACGATTGTCACGCACGTTCACGATGAGGTCGTTCTCGAAGTGCCCGAGGGACAAGCTTCAGTTGAAGAAATCGATCACATCATGAGTACTCCGATGCCCTGGGCTACGGATCTACCGCTGAAGGCGGAGGGCTTCGAAGCTAAATTCTATCAAAAATAATCCACCCTCTTAAACCTCACTACCATGCATCCTACTGCCTCAAATAAGCATATAACGCCATTAACTCGTTGCAATGACCAAATACCTAGCATGCAAGAAGTAGCTGAAAGAGTAAATGCCGATCACTATAAGGGAACGATCAACGGTATTATTTTACCCGGTGTCGTCCCTGATTACGGAGGCCAGCCCTCCATCTGGATGAATACCAAGTCTGACGTGGAGTGGCAAAAGTGGGTTGGCGTGATGATCAATGCAGCTCGTCAGGTGAACGATGAGTGGGAAGCGGATTTTGACGATGACAAGCAGGAAAAGTGGTATTCCGCCTATGCCGACGGGAAGCTTACGCTGGAAGTAGCCTATAAAGCAACGAGCGGTGAAGTGTTCTTTAAATCTCAGTTCGCCGCCGTTGAAGCTTTAGTAATGCTTAATGAGTGGAGTATCCAGCAGGGACTTGGCCAGGACGGCATTGTGCTTCGGGCCTTAGGCGTGGTGAAAGGAGGTAAATAAATGAAAAAGAAGCTATTAGTTTCATTTTCAGGTGGCGAGACATCGGCCTTTATGGCTCAATACTGTCAAAAGCACTTAAGCGATGAATACGATATCATTTACGTTTTTGCTAACACTGGTGAGGAGACTTGGGATGAAGCAAACGTGGGTAAAGTCAATACGCTTGAATTTGTGAATTTGGTTGATAAGCACTTTGATTTGGGTGTCATATGGGTCGAAGCCTTGATACACCCAGAACATAATAAAGGAACAACCCATAAAGTGGTTGATTTCGAAAGTGCTTCGCGAGATGGCGAGCCTTTTAAATCGATGATCCAGAAGTACGGAATCCCCAATAAATTATTTCCTCATTGTACCCGAGAACTTAAGCTAAAGGCTATTCGCTCTTATGCTAAATCATTAGGTTGGAAAGATTACTATACTGCTATAGGGATCAGAGCTGATGAGATTGACCGGATCAGTGAAAATAAGGACAAAGAGAAGCTCATTTATCCTTTGGTCAAGCTTGGCACCACGAAACCTATTATTAATCTGTTCTGGCGTGAGATGCCTTTTCGATTAGAGCTTGCTGGATATGAGGATAATTGCAAAGTATGTTTTAAGAAAACACTTCGCAAACACCTGACACTGGCAAAATTAAAACCTGAACGGTTTGAAAACTTCAAAAAATGGGAGGCTGAGTTTGAGAATCATATTCCTGTCTCCCAGCTCAAGCGTCGTATTGCCCCTATTCGCTTTTTCAGAGGAAACTTATCTGTTGATGAGATTATGGAATTAGCCTCAAAGGGTGGGTTTCAGGAATACCCTGATGACAGAACCGTATACCCTGAATTCAGCAACGAAGTATTAGACGTTACCAACGGATGCAGTGAGAGCTGCGAAGTGTTTTAGATACTATTATGTCGAAGATAGATATTGCCGTCGGCAAACACCGCAACGAGAAAAACTGGAAAAACAAGTCGGTGGAGTGGTCGGACTTTGTGAAGAAGTGTTCCGTGACTCACCGTACCTCAGAAACGCTAGCGGTTTTCATGTCCTCACCGAAATCCCGGCAGGATGAGATTAAGGATGTAGGTGCGTTTGTAGGTGGCTATCTGGCTAACGGCCGTCGCAAGAAGGAGTCGGTGGTGCATCGACAGCTTATTACCCTGGATGCTGATTTTGCTAGTAAAGATTTCTGGTTCGACTTCTGTCTGAACTTTAGTTGTGCCGCTATTCTGTATTCAACCCATAAGTATACCTCAGAGAAACCACGGGTTCGTCTCATTATTCCTTTAGACCGAACCGTCACTCCTGATGAGTATGAAGCTATTGCTCGTAAAATTGCGGGGATGGTGGGTATTGACCAGTTTGACCATACCACCTATCAGGCCAACCGGCTTATGTACTGGCCATCCACTTCTTCCGATGCGGAGTTCGTATTTGAAGAGCAGGAAGGTGAGTTTCTGGAGGCTGATTCGATTCTTGAACTTTATCATGACTGGAAAGATACCTCAGAATGGCCCGTCGGTGATGCTGAAACCGCAGCGATTAAAACTGGTATTAAGCGGCAAGGCGACCCTACTGAAAAGGAAGGCGTGATCGGAGCTTTTTGCCGGATTTACGGCATTGACGAAGCCATTGAAGCCTTTCTATCCGATGTCTATGAGCCTTGTGATGTTGAAAATAGATATACCTTCAAAGGTGGCACAACGGCAGCGGGGGTAATCGTCTATGAAAACAAGTGGGCATATAGCCACCACGGCACGGATCCAACGAGCGGGAAACTCTGTAATGCCTTCGACCTGGTACGAATCCACTTGAAAGGGCATTTAGACGAAGATAAGGAAGCCAATACCCCAGTCAATAAGCTTCCCTCCTATCTGGCCATGCAGGAGTTTGCCAGCAAGGATGAGCAGGTTAAGAAACTGATGCTGACCGAACGCTTGCAGTCAGCCAGAGAAGATTTTAGTGGCGTGGATGATGAGGACAATGAGGAAGACCTTAGTTGGCTACCTAAGTTAGATATTGATAACAAAGGCAAGCTGTTACCCACTACCAAGAATTTCCGGCTTATCATGGAAAATGACCCTCAACTCAAAGGCTGTTTAGCAACGGACAGTTTTGCAAAGCGGGAAGTAGCCCTTAAAGACCTCCCCTGGCGAAAGGTTACCAAGGGGGAATTTTTGACCGACGCAGATTCAAATCAATTGCGTGAATTTATTGAATCCAAGTACGGCTTACCCGTCATTAGTAAGACCTTCAGTTTTGCGGAGGCAAATACGTTTGATAACAATAGATTCCATCCCGTAAAAGAGTATCTAAGCTCACTAGTCTGGGATGGTGTAGAACGAGTGGAGACACTTTTGACTACCTATGTAGGTGCCGAAGACAATGAACTTACCAGGGCCATGATCCGAAAAGTAATGGCCGCTGCCGTTGCACGTATATACACCCCCGGCTGTAAGTTTGATTACGTTCTTACGTTTGCTGGCGATGAGGGCGGGCGAAAGACTACGTTCATTACGATCCTGGGCGGCGACTGGTTTTCTAACAGCTTTGGCGACATCAATAAGGAGAAAGTTGCCGAGGAAAGTTTACAGGGTGTATGGCTAATGGAAATTGGTGAATTAGATGGATTCAAGCGGGGCAGCGTTGAGAAAGTAAAACACTTTATTACCAAGCAGAACGATCAATACAGGGTAGCTTATGGCCGGAGAAAAGAAGTATTCCCTCGCCAAACGGTGTTTTTTGCTACAACTAATGAGGTAGAATTTCTGGTATCTACTACGGGGAACCGACGCTTCTGGGTAGTGGATACTAAGAAAGTATGGTCTGAAAACCTGCATGAGCGACTCGAAGCCGAACGCGACCAAATCTGGGCGGAAGCTGTACAGATTTTCAAGAAAGGCGAAAAGCTATACCTTTCTGATGAATTAGAGGCCGAAGCTAAAAAGCGGACCGAAGCCAAAGAGGTACATGATCCACGCGATGAGCGGATTCAATGGTATCTGGATTCATTGCTTCCAGAAAATTGGGATATGATGTCCATCTTCGAACGTCGTTCTTTCCTGAATACCCAAAATGACCCTGACCCTACCATGCCAAAGGGTACGGTTCTCCGTACGAAAGTATGTGCTGCGGAAATTTGGTGTGAAGCCTTTGAGGGTAATCATAAAGACATGAATGCCTTTAACACAAGATTCATTAAGGACTATATGCGTCGTAAAGCTAAGGGATGGGAAGCATATAAAAGCATTTCGAGATTTGGTATGTACGGTGCTCAAAGAGGATATTTCCTTGTATGCAAGGACTCGACTTTAGACAAAAGTGCATACAAAGAAAAAAAAGAAGTGCATACAACTGCATACAAATCGAATACATAAAGTTAGCCCCACTGCATGCACTTATAATTCTGTTAAACAGCAATTTAACATCTATTGCATACACTGCATACAAAGAATTTATAAAAACAATAAATACTGCAATTAGGCTGTAAAAGCTAATTACGTATAGCCCTAATCTGCCTAATCGCTATAAGTGTTTAAAAAGTATATTTTTTATGTATGCATTGCACGCAACCCCTCACCCACCATGGATGAAAAGCAACTTGAAAAGAAGCTCAGAGAGGCAGTGAAGAAGAAAGGTGGATTGGCTTTAAAGTTCGTATCACCTGGGTTTCGTGGAGTACCTGATAGGCTTGTCCTCACGATTGGAAAGGTTCACTTTGTTGAATTGAAATCACCCGGCAAGAAGCCTACCCCACTCCAGCTCATCGCACACAAAGTCTTTGCCTCCTTCGGCTTTCCGGTTTGGATTGTCGACTCTACAGAATCCCTCCACGCATTTTTAGATCAGCTATGAAATACGTACCTCACCAATACCAGGAACACGCCACACGGCATATTATCGAAAATGAGGCTGTACAGCTTTGTGGCGGAGCAGGTCTTTTCCTTGAAATGGGCCTTGGCAAGACAGTAGCTACGCTAACGGCCATTAATGAACTTATGTATGATCGCTTTGAAGTTAACAAAGTACTCGTCATCGCACCACTCAGAGTAGCCCTGCATACCTGGCCTAAAGAAGTAGAACAGTGGGACCATTTAAAGCACCTACGGGTATCGGTTTGTATCGGCACAGAAAAGAAGCGGAAAGACGCCCTGCGAGCAGATGCCGACGTCTATACTATTAACCGTGAGAATGTGCCATGGCTAGTAGCCTATTTGCAAAGCTTAGGACGCTGGCCTTTTGATATGGTAGTCATTGATGAGCTATCCAGCTTTAAGGATCCACAGTCCGGACGTTTTAAAGCCTTGAAGACCGCCAGACCACTCTTTAAACGCATTGTAGGCCTGACAGGAACCCCAGCCCCAAATACCCTGATTGACCTATGGTCTCAGCTCTATTTATTGGATCGCGGTGAGCGGCTTGGAAAGACCATCGGCAAATACCGGGAATCTTATTTCACTCCGGGTCGCAGAAATGGGCATGTAGTGTATGAATACCTACTCGAAGAAGGCGATGAGATTCTGGGTAAGGACATCAACCAAAAAGCGATATATGAAAAAGTAGAAGATATATGTCTGAGCATGAAAGCCGAGGATTGGCTCACCCTGCCTCCACTGATTAATAACCACGTAAGCCTTGATATGCCTTCAGAGCTTCGAGCCAAGTACAAAAAATTCGAACGTGACTCAGTACTCCAACTTGCTGATGCCGACGATATCTCCAGCGTTTCCGCTGCAAGCCTCTCAGGTAAATTAACCCAGTTCAGCAATGGGGCCGTTTACGACGAGGATAAGAATTACCATGAATTGCATAAACTTAAGATTGAAGCTCTGGCAGATATTCTGGAAGCGGCTAACGGCCAACCTGTGTTATGCTTCTATCGATTCAAGAGCGATGTCGAACGAATCATGAAGTATTTAAAAGCCTATAAGCCTTATGTGCTTACTAAGGACGTAGCTGATCTGGATAAGTGGAATAGAGGTGAAATACCTTTTCTGCTTGCCCACCCTGCGAGTGCTGGCCATGGTCTGAATATGCAACATGGGGGCAATCATCTGGTTTGGTTTGGACTTCCCTGGTCTTTAGAACTCTACCAACAAGCCGTAGCACGGTTACACCGACAAGGTCAAAAAAAGTCAGTCATCAATACCTGGATTACCTGCACTGGCACGATAGAGGAAGATATCATCAAGGCATTAGATCGTAAAGCTGCTGGACAAAACGAGTTAATGAAAGCTCTTAAAGCCCGTATCCAACGAATCCTAAACTCATGAAGAAGCTCCTAAAAGGCCAACACGTTTGGCTAGTCAATCTGAGTAAACCCTCTCAGCATTATAAGGACAGAGTCAGAGAAGTAACACAGCGGTCGGTGTATTTGGAATCCAGTACTCGCAGGTTCGACCCGAAAACGGGTATTACCAAGGAAGGTACCGATAAGCTTAAATTTTTCGATACTGAAGAGGAATTTAAGCAATTTGCGGCTGACGCTGCCCTGTAATTAAAGCTAGAACGGTTTCTCTGGGATTTTACCAGCATCCGTAGTTTAACTTACGAACAAAAAAAAGCAATTTGGCAGATTATTAAAGGAGGTAAAAAATGATAAGCATAATTTTAGTTGTATACTTTACTGTAAAAGGTTTTATGGCTGGCTATCAGTTCAAAGCCGAACGTTCTGAGGGTCTTAAAAAAGCCTACCTATCTGCCTTAATTGCTTTCCTGGTTGGTGACCTCATGTTGATTTATTACTTCATCACCGAAGGATTAGATAGACTTGATTCTTATTTACCTATAAAATTCTTTTTCAAATTCTACTTCACCAGAAAGTTCTCCAGTATGAAGGTTGAACATTTGAGGATAGTTAATTACATAGCTAACCAGAAGTGGACTAGCAAATGGAGGAAAAACGTTTTCATGCTGACCCTTAGAATGGTCAATCGCAGAAACAACTACAAGCCTATCTAGATACTTGATACCTACAACACCCAAATAAGCATCTTCTCCAGACGAGTTTACAAGTAAATCACCAATCAAACCACAACTTTTATGACAAATTCTAACAGCGACGAAACACGTCGTATCAGGACGACTATACCCTATGAGCCTGAAAAAGACGAGGAACGGCTTCTTAACAAATTCGAACGAAAAGCTGCTTGGAAAGACCGCATGAAGGCTCTTCGAAACAGCAACAAGTAAACCTCACCGCCTCTTAGCCTTACTTAGTTTCAAAGGCTAAGAGTCCTAAACACCAGATAGTTATGCCTGCAATCAAACTTAATGAGTCCCGAACACCATCTCACTATGTCTCTAATGGCATGGAATGCGACGAAGCGATGGCCCGAATCTGGGGACCGTAGGAAGTAGCTATCTTTTACAAGCTCTCCCGCTTTAAATACCTCTGGCGAGCTGGTAAGAAAGATGATGCACTCAAAGACGTCAGTAAGGCTTTGCACTGCGAAGAAAAAGCAGTTGAGTTTTATCTAGCGGCTGAGCCGGATGTAATGGACAAACCAGCATGAGTAAAAAGCCCTCTTAACCGGAGGGCTTTTCTTGTTTTATAAATATCTTTAGCCACCATTTTATAAATAAATCTATGGTAAATCTATACTACGCCGAAGAAGAACTAAAGCAAGCAAAAAAGGAATTAGTTGAGATGAGTAAGTCAGATCAATTCCATGATGCCGAAAAGCATTGGCGTAATTTTCTCAATCACCTTGACAAAGTTTGGACGAAAGCTCAACATGGGTGTGAAGGACTACAGGGCAAGTATCAACAACTTAATAATTTTGTCAGAGATAAGCGTAAAAATGATAAACTGCTACAATATCTCTGGCAAGCTCGAAACGCTGATCAACATTCTGTGCAAACACTGGCAGCTTTCGACATAATTCCTGGTAGTAGACCAGACTTAAACACCCCTTTTCAGCTTCATAGATTGGACGACAAAGGTAATGTGGTTGAAACTACGACTCATTACCCACATCCTGCCGAATTTAGATTACGTAACGTCACTAATAAAGGGGTCATATACCTTCCGCCGGACTACCATAACGGAAGACCTGTTTTAAAAAGGCATAATCCTTATGTTGTAGGACAATTGGCTCTTAAGTTCTACGAGGAACAACTCAACAAGATAAAGGCTATATAGTAGTTCAGAGTCAATTCCTGCTCTGCTGAGAGGCTTTTAAGCTATTAATGACTATATTGTCTGTCAAATAGCTTAAAAGCCTCTTAAACCTAACAATTATGATCCTTATGGATATTAATTTACATGATTGGCTTACATACTTAGGCCTTACCTTTTTAATAGGAATAATATTTCTGCTGCTTATTCTTCTGATAATATTTACAATAACAAAATTTTTACAAGCTCGAAGAGCCATACTAGACTTTGATTCATCATTATGGTTAGGTATTGCTTTTAGGGATTGGGTAAGAAAGCATCTTCAGGAAAATCCTGAGCTCCAGAAGCGTTTTCCTAAAGACAGATATTTAGACTATTATAATGGCAAAGACGATAATAAATCTAATAATCCGTAAGCTCCTTAAACCGTTTTACATTCTTTAAACGATCCTTTGTAAATTGTTATAGTATTTCACAGAATAACCTCAATTTAAACAAAGTTCCTATTCTTGGAAGGGAAAGTAGTAAATATCAAAATAACCTATATATTTACTTAAAAAAATTATGCTTGACAAAATACCAACCTTGTCTTTTAAAGACTTCCTTACTTATTTCATCCCAGGAGTTGTGTTTTGTACATTTTCATATGATATAGTTTTCTTATCTAAGAAGATAAGTTTTCTGCCTGCGTTAGATATAATATCCGAAAAACCTTTTTTATTAATCGTATGGTCTGTAGTATCATTTGTCATAGGATTTTTTATTTCTCAAATGCAGATATTATATTTTAGAAAAATCACCAATAAGAGTTATGGATCAGTCACTGTTATAGAAAATATAATCAAAATACGTGACATTATTACTCAAGTCAATACAAAGCTGATAGAACGGTATAAACTAACATCTATTGATAGAACTTCAAAAATCAATCAAAAAGAATATTTTGAGTTATGCGAAAACTACGTAATGAATAATGCATCACTTGAAACATTGACTCAAATAAGCCGCAACAAAAGCTATTCTAATTTAACAATAGTGTCTCCTTTACCAATCCTAATAGTAGGTCTTAGCTTATTATATCGTCTTCATTTAACTTGGGCTTTTTGGCCCCTATACTTTACATTTATTTATGGAAGTATATTTATATTATTTTTAATCAGGGAAAGTATTCTAAAAATCTCCTACAATTTCAAGAAAGGTTGGGCTAGACTCATTTATATTTCTTTTGCAATGGAAAAAGATTCAACCCCATAAAAGCTTTGGAGCATATTGATCAGCTTGTGCAGCTATAAATAGTGAAGTAACTATAGAAATTTAATTAATTACCTTAATTCAAGCAAGCCTAACCAAACCTTTCAATCATGAGTTTATGAAGTTGCTCAGTTTTTGAGTATATTGGGACTGTAATTAACCCCTATATAATATGTTCGATTTCTATTATCAGTCAGGAGAATTTGGTAGTGCAGGTAGTACGGATTGGTGGAGTGTTAGCGCTACTTTCTTCGGTTCTTTGATGGGCGCAGGTATTGGTGCATGGGGAGCTTACTGGGTATTAAAAGAGGGTAAAAGATTAGAATATAAACAAAGAGAAGATGATCAATATTCATTTGATTTAAAAAACTTGAAATATTTTGGATTGTTGATTAAAGAATCTATTTATTATGTACAATCAGTATGCAATGAGTGTATAAAACAATCAGGCATTTACAAAGCGAGTGATAGAACTACTTTTCCACCTATTTATTTCTTAAATGACTTTAATTTAGAGAGAATCACTAAAAGGATTAATCAAGAACAACTTTACCACTCATATAAAAATATCATAGGCAATGATAATTTCAATGAAATAATCATTCATATAGATTATTTCTACTCTCAAACAGAAAAATTGAAAGTACTTATAGATAAAGACTTAGAAGAAAATGCCGTAGCTAAACAAACTTTCTTAGACACTGTACAGGATGTCGTCAATATGCTTATTAACATTAATTCTAATAAGGATCTTGACGAAATAACTGAAGACAAAATAAATAAACTTATAATTAAGTATTATACTAAACTATACAATGATCAATATTATTATATCAATATGGAAAAGTACTTGTCTTTATTTATTGAACCTCTTTCTGAGGTACTCAGTAAAAACCTAGATAAGCATAATATCAAGGAAGTCTATCAATTAACTACGAAGGCTACTCGATTTCTCATACCAATTATTAATAAGAACAACGATTCATTTGTTTATATAGATAGTATCACGAATAAACTTTCAGAAAATATTGAAATTTTCAAACCGCTTGTAGATGATTTATTTTTAAAAACTGGCCTAAATAATGAAACCAACTGAATCTCAGATCCAGAAAACCATCGATCTCATTGACGATAAGCTAGATGACCCCAAAGCCGAACTGGCTTCTAACCTCGCAGTAAAGGAAGGCTACGTGGAAGCATTGGACATATTAGTAAATGATCGCCAAACCTATGAGGGTATTGATGCGTTAACTACTGTGCAGAGCAGAGCTATTGCGGTTCTGGCGGTAGATTACCTGCTTGGCGATTGCGAGCAGAAGGTTTTAGTAGGTGTAAATCATATATTATGAATCTGCCAAGTTATCTTGGAATGATTAGCCCGGCTCCGAAAACCGGCTTAGATCCTTGCATAAAGGTTTGATTAACCATAAACCCGAATTTATTAAAAATTGGTATCACTAAAGTTATTTCTAACCCTAAAATACCTTTTCTTTCCTTCTGAAATATACTATAATATGTGTTTTTATCGAAAAAAGTATATGATCCTTCTATACCTAAATGCATTTTATTTTCATTATCAATAAATTCAATTGCTTCAATTTCCCCACCTAAAGTCAATCTTCCCTGATTTAAAGCAATTGATGTTTTATTGCCTTGCCCATCTTCAATATTATTGAAAGAGTTTAGTTTATAGTTAATTGTTGACCAAGTTCTAATCTTTAAATTAGGTTTATCCATAATTCTGTAAAGTGGGCATAATCCAACTGAGAGGCCTTGTTCAGATTGAACAATATCTTTAATATTCTTTTCTAAATCAGCTTTATCGACTCCGCTTGAAAATTTACCAATATTTCCAACAACATAAAACCTGAAAGCACCTGTAAGATTCTTAGCTGTACTCAATTGTACTTTAGCACCTCCAACTACATTATCTAGATTACTTCCATCAAAATTATAAAACAAATTAGCCCCAACCCATTGGCTTTCAGTAGATGTAGCTGCAGCAACTCCCATCACCTCATATAATTTATAATTACTTGAAGTAAGATTGATTTCATAAGAATCTTGTCTCCCAATAACTCTATATGTCGGACTAAAACCTATGAACTGAAACTCCAAAGTGTCTCCAATTGACGCTTTAATTTTGAAGTTACCTAGGGCATCAGTGACAGTACTTATTTTTTTGTTTTTAACTTTAACTGTAGTTCCCGGAATGGGATCCCCCATCTCATCTTTAACTACACCTCTTATTTCTTGACCAAATAAATTTGCAGAAATAATTAAGAATAGAAACAACGTAAAGCTAAATTTCATAGGTCGTTTTTTTTTGTAAAAATCTTCCTATGGAGTAAATATTGAAATACCTATTTATGGGTAAATCTAAATCCCTTATCCACTCTCCCCTGATTAAAGTTGTCTCTAACAAAATATGGCTGTGACTTACTGCTTAACAGCCTTTTTTTATTTGCCTCAATCCAGTTTGTAAAACCTTCAGGCATTTTGATAACGGCATTTTCAGATCGGAAACCAGACAAATCCTCTTCGTTAAGAATCATCTGGGTAAGCATACGCAACTCCTCGGGCGTGGCTAAGACAGAGACAACGTAACATCTGCAGTTAGGATGCCAGCCGACGAATTTGAAGTTCTTAGGGTACTTACCCTTCAGCGGTTCGCAGACATCGCAGGGATATGGGTTGTTAGAACGGCGTACTTCAATTCCTACCACGAAATCAAGCTGATTCCAACGCTCGTGATCGGATGCCCGGTAAGCCATATTGATTTCTGTACGGGTCATGCGTTGAGCATTCTTGTACGAACTACGATACACGCCCTGGCCGGGATGGTAAGTCTTCGCGGCTTTTGAAAGCACCAACTGGCCACGCTTGTTACGTACTCGTCGGAATAACTTGTCTGGCTCATTGAGGTACTCACGAACATCGCGGCTTAGTTCATTGGCAGAACGGCCTTCACCTATTCCGATATCAAGAGCCAGCTCCATTTCTTCTTTGAACTGCTGGGTGTAATTCCAGACGCGGCTTGATAGATTCATGCCGGCTACCTTTCGTTTTTGGAAGGCAGCCAAGGCAGAGAGGTTTTGAGCTTCGTACCGCACCAACAGCTTGGCGGGAATTTGGGTCGTATCAAGCACCGAGGCCACCAACGCATCATTCTTCAGATTGGCCAGTTGCCACTCAGCCTCTGTGCCTTCCAACGTAAGAGCTTCAATGCGTTCAGCCATTTCAGCTAAGAGCCTTTTTACCTGCTCGCGTATATACGGGAACTGCTCGAAAGAAAATGGCTTTTCAGGATCCACTCGAACGGATTTACCCAAACGGACGATTTCCTTAATCACATCCTGATAGATGCCATCAATCCGGCGGGCAAATGCCTCCGTCCGCATGAAGTGCCGAAGCTCCCAATCCGAAACCTTAAACGCTTTGTTGGCCATTAGAACGCGGTTTCGGTGACGTCAAAACTCCGCTCCTGCTGACTTTCAGCCTGCATTTGCTTCATCTCCTCCTCTACGTTGTCGACTAAGCCGGAAAGAGCCGTAGCCGTCTTCTTTGAAATGAGCGGTTTTCCGCCGTTGGCCGTCACCAAACGGCTCACCAGACCCGCTTCGTCGTCAATAATGAAGGGTTGAATCTCCGTTTCGATGTCAATCGCTGAAACGTCAGCTTTTAGGCTTGTAGCCATCATCCCCACGAAGGCTTTCACGATGTTGACACGACGTTCGAGGTACGCATCAAAGACCCTTTGTTTCTTTTTAACCTTCAAGTGGGCATCCAAGAAGAGCATTTTAAGTGCCACACCGGAAATCTCCCCTAAGCCTTTCACCGCCTCAAAGGAAATATCTGGCGTTTGGGTCAGGGAGAACATAAACCGTAACAGTGTTTCTATTTCAAGCTTGATAGCCTCCGGAGCATGAGACCAAGAAAGGTATTCAGCTGTAGCCCCGTTTTTACCTTCAATGAGTTTGCCCGATTCCCCCTTCTTAGCCATATTCTTTAGCTCACCCTGCACAAAAATTGTCGGGGATCCATGGTAATCATCGGTATCGGCAAAATTGGAAAGCAGATATTCAAGGCGTTTAATGATCGATTCTACGTTTGCCCACTCTACTTCTTTTTGACGACCGTATACGATGGGTATTTTTCCAATTACATTAGTTTCCCGGCTAACCTGTACCCATCCGCCGGCACCAGCAACTGCATCGCCTTCTTTCCAGACTATCTTTTCAGCATCTGTATAAGTCTCGAAGTAGTTAATATTTTTCCCCGCTTCATCGACTAATACATAAGCACGGCTAAAAGCAATCATATCGCCTGTTTCGTCGAAAAGAGGGTATAACTCATTGCCATCCCATGGATTGAAAGCCATTACCCTAAGCTTGAATGGGGTTTTGAAGCCGTAGTCTTCATGCTCGACATCTTTTTTAACTGGAAACCAGCACTCCGCCACCTCAGTAGATTTGAACATCTCCAAAGCAATTTCCGCATTGAAACTGGGGATCTTATTGTCCTTAAAAATGCGATTGATAGCCGCTAAGACCTTTTTCTGACCCTCTCCCTGTGGATCGCAAACCAGCTTAGGGGGAAGCCCGAATAGAAAGCTTACGGCCCGCTCAGTAATGAGTTCCTGAAAAGAGAACCCTAATCGGTTAACCATTTCTAGCGTACCATCTGCCAGGGTTTTGTCTTTACGCTTCGCAGTATCGAATACCTCATGCTGTTTGACGTCATACTGCTTTTTAAAGTCATCAACCTTAGGAAGTGTCCGTTTACCTTTCAGCAGCTCGATTGCTTTATTTATATCTTGGCCTGCGGCGATTGCGGCTCTTAATTCAGTTAAGTTCATAGCTGTTTAGAAAAACATTCCGGTTAAATTCTGTGGAGCTGATACGGTAGCCGGATAGAAAGTGTTAGCGAGTGCATCAAATTCGTCAGGAGAGCGGCTCAATCGCTTGACAATCTCTTCTTTGGGCTCGATAATAATGGAGCCATTAGACTGGAACTTCCATTTAATCTCCGTGGCTTCTTCAAGTAGCGAAGAGCTTGGAGGCAACATGGCATTCTGGTTGTTCCTTGGGTTAAGCCAATCCCGCACCGCCCAAAACAGATACGCCCGCATGTTAGCAAATTTGTACTGGCCCGTGACGTCTGTTAGGGGTTCTTCGCTTTCGTGTTTTGCCGCCTCGCTGTACTTACAGGAAGCAATTTGCTCAACCAATCCCAACTCTTCCAGACGAGAGTAAACCCCGGCCCCTTCGCCGATGGTATCAATCAAGGCAATGGCCCGTTTATCCTTATCCAAGTGATGCTTTACGGCTCCGGCAATCTCCATATGATTAGCTCTGCCACCGGAGTTCTTCTTACGGATCTTGCTGACGATGTTGTCATGCCGGTGAACGAAGCATGAGCTGTCACGTCCCATTCCAGCCACGTCAACGCCAATACGTTGCAAGCCCGGGTACTGATTTACACGGTAGGTTTTATGGTATTTCTCCCAACGCTGGTTAGCTAGTTCAATCCACTGCTCAGGAATCAGCGAATCCTCGCCTACTTTTGGGAATTTGCCCAGAATCTTAATGCGGCATAAGTCTTCAGGACGGTATAGCTTGCCGTCAAACTCGAAATCGTCTTCTTCCTCGGTGAACTCGTCCGGGCGTATTTCTTTGGCCCATAGTTCCAGCTTATCCTTTACCCACTCATAATCAACCTGACCTGGGATGATTTGCTTTTTGGCCAGCACGTTAGGGGCCGAAAGGGAAGAAAGTCTAAACCGGGACCAGCGTTGACCTTTCTGGCTTTTGGCCGCATAACCAACCGTAGTATTAGGGTTGAATACAATCAGGATTCGGGAGTTGCCCTGGAGGTTACCTTCGATAGCCGCAAACGTATCGTCTGAGATAGCCGAGGCCTCCGTGATAGCAAACATGGTGTTAACCGCGTGAAAACCTGACCATGCTTCGTGATTGTGTTCATCCGCTTTAAAACCCGTGAGAAACCATTCCTCGTTGTCGGTCCGAATATCGTAGGCGTTGAGCCGGCCTGGGAAAAGTACCCCGTTTCGCTTAGCCCGGTTGAAAAGCCGCGAAATCTCCGGCATCATGATGTTTTTCACCTGGCGATCAGTCGGGGCAGTAAGGGCTACTTTCGTATTCTCGATAAGCTCTTTTCCCCGCCATTTCGGCGTTAGGTACATAAAGCATATAGCCGCTACGGCCGTAACGAAGTCTTTGCCCCGAGCGGTACCTGAAGCTACGGAGGTACGCGGGTTTAGCTGAACACTGGTAAGAATAGCTTCCTGTTCTTTATCCAGATTAACACTCAAAGCTTCACGGGCAAACTTGCACCAGTCCTCAGTCCAAGCACGGACCTGATTCTCACCCTGCTTTTCAAATTCCTGTTCACTCATTTTACCTGGTTCACTTGCTGTAAGAAATCGCCAAACCCTTTATTCAGACTCTCACCTTTCGTGGTATGGTCCTGCTTGACTGGGGCGTCATAGCCCATTACTTTACGGATACCCTCTAATGCTCTGAGTTTATCCCAAAGCTTGATCTTTTTAGTTTCGCCAATAGGAATGCCCATTTCCTTCATTTCGTCGGTCTCAGAGCTTGCAAGGGCAGCGGCTTCATCTTCAGTTAGATCCACTACTTCTTTAAGCGAACCGTTCTCATTGAAATAACACCTGAGATCTGCAAAAGCGATACGGGCGTATTCAAGCAGAACCCGCTCCTTATTGATCAGGTATTTATTCTCAAGTTGTTGATTAAGCTGAGCTTTTCTCTCTTCAATATAAGCTTTAATGTGCGGCCGTTGGAGCAACTGGGCAGCCTGCTCATTAGCGGTTTTTGGGGAATAGCCGGCACGGATAGCCGCCTGAGTGCCGTTCAGGTCAATCAGGTATTCATCGGCAAACCGCTTCTGTTTATCTGATAATTTAGTTTCTGCCATCTGGGTTATTTATTAAAGCCAGGTTGGTTAGTACGTGTACAGTGTCGTAATAGGTAGAGAGTTGATCAAGAAGTACTTCACAAGATTTAGTAGCCTTTAGCCGGCCAAACGCTTGTTGCTCATTATTTTCATCAACGTACATCATGACCATGGCTTTAGCTTCAAACCGTCCAAAAAACAGCTTACAAATTTCTTCATCGGATAGTTGGCAAACCGGAAGCTTTTCGATCTGAGCTATAGTCCTAATACCAACTTCCGTATCAGACGGGTACTTTCGCTTTTTTGCCATTGCGTCTTTCCTCCATTAAATTCTTCATGAAATCGCTAATTTCCTGAAGACATTTGCAATCAAAGAGTGTATGAGGTTCAGGAAATAAGGTGTACTTCCGCCAAGCACCGTAATACTTGATCTCTGCCAGCTTATTGCCATACTTGAAGCTCTGCACTTCGAATATTTTAGTTTTGCCCGTATCTCTGATCTGGACAAACTTGAGGTAAGTTTTAAAGATTGAGCCCATGGTTAATAGATTGAATCGTTCTTTTTCGGGTCTGTAAAGCACAGGTACCAGACAAAAGCCATCACGCATATTGCCATTCCGACGAAATACCAAGAGGCGTATAGGTAGTCTTGTTTCATAGTGGTGTGGTTTTATTTAACAGCAATTACAATTAGTAATCCTCCCGTAATGACAAATCCTACGGAGCCCATTAACTTACTTTGAATCTTTAGGCCTTTAATTTGACGCTTCAAATCCGCTTCGGCCATTTGCCACTTGCGGCGGTCGAGTTCATGAAGCTCATCAGTGATCTGCCGTCCACGTTTTTCCAGCTCATAAGCCGTCCGGGTAACACTCAGGGTCTCGCTATAGCGGATCATTACTGGTTTGATAGCTTCGAATAGAACAGCTGAATCTTCTAAGGCTCTTAGGTACCAAGCGTCAACGAGTACCTGTTTTTCTGGGTGGCTGGGCTTGTCTTGAGCGGTAGATTCGCTCACGCAAATACAGACGAGCCAGAGAGTCACTGCCACGACGTATACTATCAGTGATTTCATTGAAAGTGGTGAGTACAGAGTCCAACTGAAAGTTTTTAGCCCTTACAGTGTCGGCTATGACGACACGAAGCGAATCGTTTACACGCTTTTCTTGAGACTTCTCATGCCGAAGCTTTTCAATCTGCCTACGATCGTAAGCCCGTTTTGCATCAATGCCATAGTACGTTGCAGCCGTAATGGCAGTAAATACAATGACTATGAACAGAATCCGGCCTTCATGATCATCCATCCAGGCTATGATCTTTATACCCCAATTCTTGAGGGTTGCTTTTAGCCAGGGCCACCAAACCTTAGTTATCCAGTTTCTCATCGTGTTCATCGTTTAAAGGTTGTCTCATGGCATCATAGCCGCGTCGCAAAGCTGCAATCGCACGGACTGGGTCAAGTTCAAACTTGGTACCCCAGCGAATGAGTAGTTTAGCGATATTCATACCCAGTAAACCCATCATAAAGGCAAAACCCGGCATGAGTGATTGAGGAATAATCCAGTCTGTTTTTATGCCTGGAATAAGGCGAATAGCTAGGGTGGTAAAGTGAATAGCTATTGGAGTCATCCAAATGGCTGTTACTCCGCCAATGACGATATTGATAAACCCTAAGAGAGTAGCATATCCGAGTTCTTTCATTTGACCGTGTCTTGCTAAATCTACCCAAAAGGCCATGTTTCCGCCGGCTATACCCACGATTGAGCCCACGAGGATGGCAATCAGTAAGGGTAGATCAATGCCAATAAATTCTTTCATCCTATCAGGCTCGTGTGGGAGTGATTAATATTTACTTTTTTAGGGTGAACTGCTCCGTAAAGCGAATGGGATCAAAACCGACCTGAGAGAGATGGCTTGCTCTTACGCCTCTGAATTGAAAATGAGGATTATCTACAAAGCTTTTCCAGTTACCTCCCCACTCTATTCTAGGGTCCTGTAAGACTATTTTTGCATACTGCTGAAAGTACTTGAGGTCGTAATAGAGCTTATTGCCAATTTTGAAGGCAATGTCATAGGCTAAGGAAGGATTTACGGAGTGAAGCGTTTTGCCGGGTTTGGCATTAGTCACTTTACGTTGATTTTCCTCGAAGGTGATAGCTCCAAGACCAGCTATTTTACGGAGTCGGTTGGTTTCTTCTAGCTTTTCTCTGCCCTGAGCATAATAGGCTGTTTGCTCTTCTGTAGACCGCCTTGTTTCCGTGTAAAAAGGCTGCGGATCGTCTGGATATAACCGCTGGTATTCAGCCGCCGCCCGGTTATGAGCTGCGGCCAGATATGGGTGAAGTTCTTCAACCTTTCTTCCCATTAGATTTCAACAGTAAAGGAGTGAACAGTTTGAGAGGCAAGCGTGAAAGGAATCTGCTTGCCTCGGTAGCGAAGTATCACAGATTGTGACTGACCGTTCAGATGATAGGGTTGTCCAGCAGTTGCCACAATCCAAAGTTTCCCATTCAGAAAAGCCCCACGAGCGTAAGGTTTAGGGTCGGTGTTAGTTTGCAGAATAGTTGACCCTCTGGAATCCGTATCTTTATTCCAAGTCTTCCCACCATCGAGCGAGAATTCCAGTACCTGGTTCCAAAGGGTAGCTGAGTTTTCGTGGAAATCATTGTAAGCGTAAAGACGGGCTTTGCCAAGCTCAAAGGCGAAATTGGATACTTTTACGGCACGACCATCTACCCACAAGTGGCTACCACCTCCGTTATCAAATGTCCCCATTACTCCAGCTAAGACTGTAAGCCCTTCCTGAATCCATTCGGGCATTTCAATCCAATTTAAAGAGTTGATCCAATTTCCAAACGGGTCGTAGAATCGTTGCTTGCCGTCATCCCCTCCCTCATATTGGGCCATGTACCATTCTAACATTGGGAACTTATCAAGGTCTTTATTAGACTTATAGCCGTCGGTCCATCCAATTTTTGCCCTGATGGGGTTCAACGATTTAGCACCGTAATCGGCTTCGTCTTTATAAAGTTTTCCCTCTCCAATCACGCTAGGGGCATGATTTGGATCATTCCACTCCTGAGCGGGTGTTTTGAAATAAGGAACAGAGCCTGAATATAAATTAACATTGGCTTGTCTAAACAGTCGGTAACGCTCACCACCATTGGTTTGCAAATGTGGGTTCTGGGCGTTCCCTCCTTCATCATCAGAGGAAGCATTCCAACCCGAGGCAAACACCATAAAGTTGATCTTAATGGATGGGTTGCGGTCGAAAGTATATTTGATCGCCTGAGCTACAGCATTAGTTGCTCCCCAGAAGAAAAAAGCTCTTTCTTCAAAATCTAAATCGATAATAATGGGGTGTTTATCCCAACCAATAGCCTTTAATATACCTACTCCAAAACCTTCAATGGTTTCATTCATTTGACGTTGATCAGGTATAGCACGGTTATCTACTTCCTGATCGCCTTGCCGAATTTTTGCTGGAAAAAAATGAGCAACAGCGTTTGAATAAGCAATTCGATACAAACCAACTGAAGTAGGTAAATCGTATTCTGCTAGCTTCTTTTTAACATCTTCCCAAGTAACTCCGCGAGGATTATAATCTTCTTTAATACCTCCCATATACTTAAGCAAGGCCTCAATATGGATATAATTATAAACCCCAGCTTTAGCATACTTAGCTTGGTATTCCCACGGCATATCACCCGGAGGAATATTCATGGCATCAGTAGGTAGAGAATAGATGGGAATCTGACTCCAACCTTTTGCAAAGTCAACCTTCAGTGCCTTTATTTCACCTGGTTGAATGGAAACAGTAGGTGTAATAGGATCCGTTGGCTTTACGGGATCAGGTTTTCCGGTATTACCTTTATTATCTTCTTCGGGAGCAGAATATTTTACATCCACAAAACCTCGCGTTTCATCTACGTTATTATGGTCAGCTACATAGAGCCGATAATCAACGCCGTCCTGAAGTAGCTCACGTTTCTCAAAAAGGTTAACGAAGAACTCTCCATCGGATACAATCAAATCCCCTTCATTCGAACCTTCAATGAATACGGGAGAAGTTACAAAAGCATCTCCTTTATATACAGCCCAATTGAACTTTACAGTTGCTCCATAATTGGAAAGTTTTCCATAGAGTTGGTAACCTACAAACCTTCCAGTAATACCGATTTTCTTACTCGGTTTTTCAGGCTCAACTACGACCCTAATCGCTTCACTGTACCTATCCGCAGAAATCTGTTGAACGTTAGTAGGAACCCCACCCGTTTGTTCAATTGCAAAGTATTTTTTATTAGACATTTGAAAACCATTTAAAAGGTTTTATTGCAATTTAATAAATAATAAAAAGTAATTAATTAAGATATTAAAAGCAGATATTATAAATACAAAACCAGCTCAAATAACTCAATAAACCCTTTAAAATACACTTTAAATAATTCTTTAAATTAATGTTTAAAGTATTGATTATTAGCATTTTACATGCGTAACAAAAATATAAAATTTTATTTGCAAAGTATTTTTTATTTATATTTTTGCATCAACTATTAACTGCGAAATACATAAGAATATGTAACGTATGAAAAAAGAGATTTTAGAAGCGTTAAAAATCAAGTATAAAAACTTGGGGTTTACGGATAAGGCGTTTGACGGGGTGGCCGACTTCTTAGCGAAAACCGTTACTAAAACAGAGGAAATTGACAACGCTATTGGTGGGGTCGAAGATCTTTTGAAAGCTTTCCAGGGCGATGCTGATAAGCGTGTAAACGATGCTGTCGAAAAAGCCAAAAAGGAAACGGGTAAGGGGGCCGAGCCTGAAAAGAAAGAGGAACCAGAAAAGAAAACCGAAGTACCTGACGATACGCCAGCCTGGGCCAAGAAGCTGATAGAGGACAACCAAAAATTGACCGAAAAAATCAGTGCAATTGAAACAGGCAAAACGACGGATACGCGGAAAGGTAAACTCGCTGAAGTGCTTTCAGGCTTTTCGGATGCGTACAAAAAGACAGTGGAGAAGAACTACGCTAGAATGGCTTTTGCCACTGACGAAGACTTCAACGCTTATCTGGAAGACGTAAAAACCGACGGAGCGGAGCACCAGCAAACAGAAGCTAACACTGGGCTTGGCAGCGTCACTAAACCCGCTCAATCAGGGTCTAGCTCTGTTAAGGCGGTATCGAAAGACGATGCTGTCGTTAAGGGCGTAATGAACGCGATTTAAACATGGCAACAACGAATCTCAACAACGATTCCGTGTCAATCGTCTCAGGAAAGGACTCCGTGGTTGTCCCCCTGGTACTTGATACCATTCCGGGCGGTCGATCTTTGAACGTTACGGGTTTTACGCCTGCAGTTATTCAGGCCGGACACGTAATCATCATGGAAACCGCTACCAAAGACTATAAACCCATGCCTTTGAATGGAGGAGCTACGGCTTATGCCTCACTGCCGACTGGGCATGAGTATGTCGGGATTCTGATCTCCAGCATTCCAACCAAAAAAGCGATGGCGGGTATCGTAACACGTGGTCGCGTGAACCCAGCAGCGGCTCCTTTTTCTATGTCATCAATTCTGGCAGCCGTCAAAACCGCCCTGCCTCTTATCGATTTCCGGGAGGATTAATTAAATGGAACAGTCTCTTTTCATTGATTGGGTAAGAAAATACTTCCCGGCAATTGTCATTAGTATCACCGAGCGGGTAAACGGTACGGGCAACCCTTTAACGTATTTACACAAAACGCTTCTACGTAGAGATTTTTCCGTTTCTGGTAAATGGGAAGCTCTTTCGGCCTCGAATACCCGGGTGATGGCCGACATCGTGGCTATGGATTCGGTATTACCCCTTAAATCGCGTGATTCGATTGGTAAAGCCTCTGGCGACATCCCTAAAATGGGTATGGAGCTTAAGCTGACCGAGCAGCAACTTACAGATTTGGATACGCTGGTAGCTCTGAAAGCTTCTGAGCAACAAATCCTTGCTAAGCTGTTTGCGGATACGTCTAAAGCAATTACCGGTATTCACGAGCGTAACGAGGCAATTTTCCTGCAAGGTCTTTCTACAGGCATTGGTTTAGTAGAAGACGACAAAAATGTAGGTGTAGGCATTCGTTTAGATTATGGATACTTGACTGCCAACAAGTTCGGCGTAAGTACCCTGTGGTCAACGCCTGCGACGGCCAAGCCCCTTGACGACATCCAAAAGATGATCGACAAGTCTAAAAAAGATGGCCGTGCCATCACTAAATTTTATACGGATAGCTTCTCGTTTCGGAACATGGCCGCTACGACTCAGGTGATGCAGCAATATGCTTTCATTAAAGGTTTCGTAGGAGCCGGTATGCCCATTCCTGATCTGGATCAGGTAAATGAAGTATTACAACGGAAATTCGGGGCTACAATTGAACTGGTGGATCGTTCAGTGATCTTCGAGAAAAACGGGGTTCAATCCTCGTACAAACCATGGGCGGAAGGAGCATTTGTAGCTATCACCAGCCCCCAGGTTGGCACGCTGACGTATGCTACTCTTGCGGAGAAAAACCATAAAGTCGCTGGGGTCGAATACGAAGAATCTGAAGAGTATATTTTGGTTTCAAAGTATCGTACGAATAAGCCTCTGGCAGAGTTCACGGCCTCTCAGGCTCGTGTGGTACCCGTCATTGTGGCGGAAGGTATCTATCTGTTGGACACTAAAACCGTTCAGGCATAATGGCAAAGCAAAAAGCAGAAACGGCTTATGTAGTCGTACAGGAATTTCGCGACAAAGACAACTTCGACAAGAATTACGAAGTGGGTGAGGAAGTCAATTTTGAAGAGCAGCGTCTGACTACGTTACTTGGTCTTGGCCTGATCGAGCAAAAGCAGGCTGGTAACGCTACCCCTACTGGCAATACAGGTAAGCAAAGCTCGAAGAAAGCCGGAGAAGGTAAAGCAGAAGATACCAAACCTGCTGATAACAACGGTACTGATGGTAAGGCAGACGGCACTGGTGGATCTGACCCTTTGCTGGACTAACGGACTAGCATATATGGCAACAATTAGGGAAGTGGTAGTTGATCGGTTCTCTGAGTTGGAAGTAGAGTTGTCTGCTGTTAAGGTTGAGACTCTACTCACCGACTCGGACTTAAACGGCGATGCTACGTATAGCAAAGATCGTAAGAGGGATATTGACCTAATCATCGCTCAGTACATACCCGTTTTGTTGAATCGAGCTGATGTAACGGAAGGTGGCTATTCTGTCAAATATGACCGTGATAGCCTGCTTACCTATTACGGCTATTTATGTGCTCAGTTGGAAATCGAAAATGTCTTCACTGCAGCTCCGGTTGTACAGGACCGCTCGAATTTATGGTAAAGCAGTATCCTTACACGCTTTGGGTGCTCCAAACCACTGAAAGCTACCAGAATGGTAACGGAGACTGGGTGGAAGGAACCTCTGAGTGGGTAAATGTTTCAAAATGCCGGGACGAGTCGAACTCACAGGGCCAGACTATTAATTTGGTTGATGGGTCGTCTTATCGGTTTGAATCACTCATTCAGTTGCCTAAAAAAGCACCCAAGGTGGAAGCCGGGACCAGGGTTGAAGTCCGAGACGGTTCAGAGGTTCGCTTATCGGCGACTGTGAAACGTTTCTCAAAAGACCAGTTACACTCCCGGATATGGGTATAAAGCCGAAGTTCACCAAGGCAGAAATCCGGTCAACGTTTGTTCAGCGAAGAGACCGCATTGAGCAGGCTATTCTAGCGACGCTGATGTATCTGGGTGAAATGTGCGTCAACCATGCGCGTTCGGTTAATACCTATCAGGATCAGACCGGTAACCTTCGAAACAGTATTGGCTACATCATTGTCAAAAACGGCAGGACGATAGCTTCTTCCTTTGTCAAGTCGGTTACGGGAACGGTTGAAAGTGATGAGGACGGCGTAAAAATTGGCAGAGGTCTAGCCAGAGAATTAGCTAAGCAGCACAATACCGGATATGCTCTCATTGTAGTGGCAGGTATGAATTACGCGGCTGCAGTAGAATCGAAAGGCTTTGACGTGTTAAGCTCTGCTGAGCACCTGGCGGAAAAAGAGTTCCCCCGAATGATCCGGGATCTGAAATTGCAAATCGCGGCATGAGAACCACCTTTGATCAGGAAGATATATTGTATTCCATACTGGCTACATCTGCTGTGAAAGCGGCTTTGTCTGGTGGGATATACAAGCAAATCCGGCCTGACGATTCTAAGCTGGAAGATGTAATAATCAATTCCCTACCCATTGACCGAGGCTCAATACAACGCAGTACGGCTAACGTCAATGTATACGTGCCCGACATCCAGATCAAGATCAACGGAAAGACCCAGTATCAACCCAATACCACTCGCCTGAAAACGATTACCGCCCTCATTGTCCCTGTTTTACAAGAGCGGTATTCGTCCGAAAAGTGGAATTTCTGGATTAGCAACCAAACGACTTTTCGAGAGCCGGAAATCAATCAGCATTACTTGAATCTCAGAATAGAATTCAAGTTTCACAATTCGTAATCACCTTATTTTCAAATTGATATGGCAAGCGTAGTTACGTTAGGTTTAGCATCAATTGAAGTAGGCGCTGTAGCTGCTGACGGAGGTCCCGGCACTACTCTTACTTCCCTGGGTTATACGTTCGAGGATTCCTGCACCATGACTCAGGATGATCCGGATGTAAATGAGTTTTTCGCCGAAGAGGTAGAAGACCCCATTGTGCGAAAAATGAAAAAAGGCCGGACCACGTTCGCCTGGCAACTCATGGATCCGGACGCGGAAACGCTTCAGCAAATTTTCGGGGGCACCGTTTCATCGACTACACCCAAAACTTGGGATGCCCCGGATGTAACTCCAACTATCGAAAAAACGGTTAAAATCACGCCTCAGGAAGGTTTAGTGATCACCATTCCTCGCGGCTCACTGGTAGCCAAAGTTAATGCCCAGTTTAGCCGTAAAGGGATGTTCTTGGTTGACATTTCCGTTGTGCCGCTTAAACCTAAAAAAGCGGGTGTCGGTACGTTTCGGGCAACAAACCCAGCTTAATTATTTCGACTATAAAAGCCCTGGAACACTCTAGGGCTTTTATGCAATTCCCCATCCATGGAGGTTAATCCTGACGTGTTTGACGCCTTACAGGCTGAAAAACAAGAGCTTGACATACTCATCGAAAACGGCGTCAAATTTAAGACTCCTATTCGAAGCTGGCTACGCCTCTTGAGTAAAACCAAAGAGCGAACCTTCATCATCCAGCAACCCTATTTAGGTACGCTCGACTACATCACCGCTGAGTACATCCGAATGGATTTCTCGGAGGAGCGAATCAAAGAAGACCCACTCGGCGAATCGAAACGACTGGCCCTGGTGAATGCCAAACGCTGTGCTCACATCATCGCCCTGTGCATTCTCAACAGTAAACTAAAGATAGCTCTGTTCTCGGGCGTGTTGACACAGTATCTGCTTTGGCGGATAACCCCTTCCAAGCTATTCCAGATTGCTCTACTGATCAACACCATGAGCAACATCGCGGATTTTACAAACTCTATCAGATTGATGTCCACAAACCCAAGGACGACCGCTCCGGATCTGATAGAGAAGAAGGAGCCAAAGGCCTAAAAAGCCCTTTTGGTACGCGCGGGGCCATTTGTGCGCATTATGGCTGGTCATGGGAATACCTACACTGGAAAATCAGATGGCCAATCATGCAACGAGTACTCATTGATGCCCCTGGCTATGAAATGCCTAAGCAGGAAGAGAAAGAGGTGAAAGAGAAGAAAAAGCTGACCAAGCAGAATGCTAAGGACATCATGAATTACATCAATAGTCTTGACTCATGAATAACTCGGGACCTCTCGATTTTGAAGCCGATATCGACGATAGTTTTTTCAATCGAAAGATTGATGAGATGCAGCGTCGTATCCTGGGTTTCGGAACGTACGTTACCAACGAAACGGGCAGAATCGATAAGGGTTTCAAAGGTATTAGTCAATCTGCAGTACACTTTACTACTCAGCTGAGCGATGTTCCCGGCAAGATGAGTAAAGCCAGAAGCGAAGTAAGAGCATTCGATGGAGCTTTAGGTTCAATCCGTGGCTTACCTCCTACTTTGAATCGTCAAATCAGCGATGCACAAAGGGGCTTTGAAGGCTATTCCCGTACAGTACGATCCGAGAATGATCGGATTGGTCAGAGCTTTAAGATGATGAGTCAGTTGGCTGCCGGCTATCTGACGTTTGCATCCCTTCAGCAGCTCCCGGGTGAAATCATCAAAGTAAGAGGACAATACCAGCAATTGGAGATTGCCTTTACTACGATGCTGAGCAGTAAGACAAAAGCTGATGCCTTGCTTGCTGATGTTGCTCAGTTTGCGGCTAAAACGCCGTACGGTTTATCTGATACCGCACAAGGAGCTAAGCAGCTACTTGCCTATGGTGAGCAGGCCGAGAAGATTATCCCTACCCTAACTAAGCTAGGTGACATCGCTTCGGGTATCGGGGCTCCTCTTAACGATATTGTGTATTTGTACGGCACCACAATGACTCAGGGCCGACTCTACACGCAGGATTTAAATCAGTTTACGGGCAGAGGTATCCCGATGATTCGGGAACTAGCCAAACAGTTTGGAGTAGCTGAAAGTAAAGTCAGGGACCTGGTCGAACAGGGGAAAGTAGGTTTCCCTGAAGTGCAAAAGGTCATCGACAATTTGACCAAAAGCGGCTCGATGTTCGGCGGACTCATGGAAGCTCAGTCTAAATCCTTGACAGGCCTTACTGCTCAATTATCAGATGCTTGGAAAGGAATGCTTAACGAAATAGGCAAAAGCAATGAGGGTATTCTGGCTTCCGGGATTGGAGCCGCCGCTACGCTCGTTGAGAATTACGAGAAGGTCATTGATGTCCTCAAGGTCATGGTAGCCACCTATGGTGCTTACCGCACTGCGGTTCTGGCCTTAGTAGTGGTTGAACAGGTACGGGCGGCGATGACCACCGTTGATACCATTCAGAAGTTTAACGGGGCCAGCATGGTAGCCGTTCAAGTCACACGGCAGTTAACCGTAGCCCAAGCCGCTCAGGTAGTGGTTTCTCAAGCGGCTACCAGAGCTCAGACTGCTCTCAATGCTTCGATTTTAGCAAACCCCTATGTACTAGCCGCCACTTTACTCACTGGGTTAATCACTGCGGTAGTTGTATTCCGCAATGAGGCAACGCAAGCAGAAAAGGTACAGGAGCGGTTAAGCGAGGCCATGAATCGGGCGACAGAACAGGCATCCTCTGAAATCGCTAAGATTGAGGTTTTAAAGACTCAGATCAATAACGAGAATCTCAGCCGCGACGAACGTAATAAAAAACTGCAGGATCTTATCCGGTTATCGCCGGAACATCTCAAAGCCCTGACCCTCGAAAACGTCGCTACGGCCGATGGCACTACGGCTTTAAACACCTACATCGAGGCTTTGAAACGGAAGCTTGAGATGCAGGAGATTGAAAAGGAACTCACCGATTCAATCAATCGTCAACGAGCTGCACGGGAAGGCAAGAACGATCTACCCATACTGGAGCGTCTCAAGCTTGGACTGACTCAAACAGGTAGCATTACCGGAGTGCCCAATGCCAATCGAAACTTCGGAGCAGAAACGGCTGATGCCACTCGAAAGTATAACGATCAGATAGTTAAAGACGAAGATCTTATTCAGTCGAAGCTTAAAGAACGGGTCAAAACTATCTCCGAAGTCGGTAAGTCTACAGCAGTTGCCGAAGGGGGCAATCAAAAAGCAGTAGCGAAAACGGTTGAATGGTACGACGCTCAGATTAAATCGCTTAAAGAACAACAATCGCAAAGTGCTACTTCTCGTGCGGAATTTGATAAATATCAAAAGCAAATTGACGCACTGGAAAAGTCCCGCAACCGACTAACCGGCCAAAAGACTAAAGCCGAAAAGGATGCGGAGAAAGTTGGCCCCATGGGAAGTCTTTCCTATTGGGAAAACGTAGCTAAAAAAGCCCAAGAAGTTATTGACAAAACTCCTGATTCCAATAAAGGGGTGCTCGCTCGGCAAAACGCAATTAAGCTGGATGCGGAGCGTAAGGCAGCAGCCATCCGGAAAACCTTGGAGGTAAAAACCTTTGAAGAAGAACTAGCCGAGAAGAAAAAGCAATACGAGCTCTATACCAAATGGGTTGAGTTTGTAGATAAGCATTCCGCCGATGAACGATTCAGTGAACTGCTTAAAAGTGGCAACACCTACGCCGATTACCTTAAAAGCGAAATAAGCAAGTTAAAATCATTAGAGGATGAGGGCACTATTTCCGTAGAAGGCTCAAAGAATCTGGTTTCTCTTAACATCCAGTATCAGGAAGCTACGGGGGCGAAAACGGCTATTGATTTATTCCGGGAAAGCCTAACTCGAGCCAAAGATGAAGCGAAGAATCTTACGGATTACCTGGCTGAGTTAAAAGCAAAACAGGATACACTGGAGGGCGATACTACCGATTATGGTTTTGAAGCCAGAAAAACCCTAGCTGAGGAGATAAATAACACCGAGAAGCAGCGTAAAGAGCAACTGGCTCAGTTTCTCAACCAGGTTCTGGGATCAGAAGAGCAACGGCTTGCTGTATCAAAGCGGTACGCTGATCTCAGGGCAGTCCTAGAGAAGAAATTTAATACTGATCGCGGGGCCGATTATCAAAAAGCTTTAAGCGCCATCAACAAAGCTGAGAAGCAGGAATACGATGATTTAGCTATCCAACAGGCCGAAGCCTCTCAGGCTTTCAAGGATCTCAACAAGGTAATCGACGCACAGGGACGGGAAGCACTTAGAATAAGGATTACTCGACTGAAGGCCTATTTAAAAGAGTTAGAATCTACGGTAGGTAAAGAAAGCGAACTGTTTAAGCAGACCGCCAAAGAGATTAAAGACTTAGGCTTTGATCTTAAACGGGAAACACTTGACGATTACCGAGTATTTGCCAGTTTGGCAGGTGATCTGGGAGAAGCCCTTTCTCAGGTGAACGGAGGATTAGGCGAAACGGGCCGGTTGCTTTCAGGCATTTCTTCACAGGCAAATCTGGTTACGATTGCTTTTGATGAATCAGCCTCTAAAACGGATAAAATGGCTGCCGGAATTTCCGGAGTGATTGGCCTAATTGATATAATCGCTTCTTCATCCCGTCAACGTAAGCAGGCTGAAGAAGAATATTACCGATCCGTCATCGCTCAGCAGCAACAGTACAATATCCTTCTCAATGATCAGGTAGGTCTGCAATCCGAGCTAAATGAATCGGTTTTTGTTAAGGACTTCCAAGGTCGACTTCAGGACGGTATAGCTAAGCTAAACGATGCAAACAAAGGCTATCAGGAAGCAATAGATAAGCTTACGAATGGACGGGCCAAAACTGGCCAGAAAAATGCTATTGATGCCGGAGCTATTGGTAAAGGTATTGGGGCAGGTGCCGCTGCTGGAGCCGCTATCGGTACCATCGTTCCGGGTATTGGTAACGTAGTGGGTGGTGTCGTGGGCGGAATCGTCGGCGGGATTGTAGGGTTGTTTGGAGGCAAAAAGAAAAAGGACGAGTGGGGTTCCCTGCTGGAAATGTATCCGGATTTAGTCAAGGAAGCCGCAGACGGTTGGGAAGAACTGGACGAAGAACTTGCTCAAACGCTTATTGATCAAAATTTGGTTGATGAGAACACCAAGCAATTACTGCAAAACACCATTGAGTGGATGCAGCAGATTGAGGAAGCCAAGGAGCAGGTAAAAAGTGTCGTTTCTGAACTGGCGGGTTCACTTGGCAATACACTTCGGGATTCACTGGTGACCGCATTCAAGGAAGGAACGGATGCCGCTCAAGCCTTTGGTGACAGTGTGTCCAAGATTTTAGAGGACATGCTATCCCAGCTCATATTTAACCAGGTGTTTTCTGCCAGTTTTAAAAAGCTTCAGGACGAAATGATTGCTTCCTATGGCCCAACCGGTGACGGCAGTTGGATCGATGACTTCGGCCGCTTCTTTGGTGAGGCTGATGAGCTCTGGAAACAATTCTATGCAGGACTAGAAGCCGCCCAGTCCGCTGCTGGAGCTTACGGGATGGACATATTCAAAAAGTCAAACACGGGAAAGGATGCGGCAAACACGGCTCTTTCTGGAGCTATAAAAGGCGTGTCCGAAGAAACCGCTTCAGTCCTTGCCGGACAAATGAATGCTATCCGAATCAATGGTGCAGAGACGCTATTTACCATGAAAAATGCACTAACCCAGCTAACCGAAATTGCCGTTTACTCCCGCTACATGCGGTTTTTGGAAGGAATTGATGCAAAGCTGGGCTCAATTCAGTCGTCAGACCCTTTACGCTCAAAAGGAATTACAGGATAATGGCAGAGAACGATAAAATACTGGATATCCCCTTTAACGACCCTGATGGATCTGATGAAGCGCATGACCAATCAGATAATCAGGCCAACGCAGCCCTGATTGGAGCACGGTTTACGCAGGGGCGGGTCAATCGTGCCGTCAATTTTCCCGGCGAAGGTCGTGCTGAAATCACTAAGAAGCTGATTCCACTAGATGGCGAATACACCTTTACCTGCTGGGTTATCGCTGATGAGTTTATAGATGGGCCCAACGCTTCCTGGATTCTTTTCAAGTTCCCAGGCGAAGGAAATTACGTCTATGTGGATTTACACTCTCCCATGACCAGCTGGACCTACGTTGCCATTATTCAGGAAACTGATAAGGTTAGCGTGTATTTGAATTCGCGCTTTGTGGGGTCAGAAGAGTTTCCGCCCGAATGGGGAGCGCCGACCGGTTGGTGTTTGCTCAATGATAATCCTTTCAATGGGACAGGTCACAGCAGTTATGAAGATTTGACGATTTACCAGGGCATTAATTCCGGTGAGATCATTACCCCTCCCGTTGCAAACATGGAAGTTACCTACTCAGTAAATGGACGCAATTTCAAAGATTTTGGCGTCTGGGTGTCAGAATCCGATGGGGTAATTGACAACCTGAATATGAAGGAGCCCTTCAAGGTAGAATGGGACGAATACCACGGAGAAGTAATTGATTTGAACCGACCACGCTACGATGTCCGTGAGATTTCCCTCTCCTGCTTCATAGAGGGTGTAGGCCGGGATGAGTTTCTGGATCGAGTAAAAAACTTTATGGCTGAGTTCATGAAACCAAGCACCCAGCGACTCATGATTCAGGTTCACTCCAGCAAGCCCCTGGTATATGAGGTGTACTGCCGTGAATCGGTCAATCTTCAGAAAAAATGGTCGGATGATCTCATGGTGGGAACGTTCGTGCTCAAGCTCCGGGAGCCTGAACCCATTAAGCGGGTCCTCAAGTTCACGGGTACCGGCACCGCTACGATTACGCTGACTTCCAAATGGATGACCAGCATTTACTGGGGTGACGGCTCAAAAACCCGTAACGTCTACGGTACCAACAAAACCGTTTCCCACAATTTCACGACCGGTGGGGATCATTACATCATCGTCGCTGGCGTGATTGAAGAAATGTCTGGATTTAGCTCGAACGCCCCCATTGTATGGAATCAGTTGTAATTATAAAAGCAAACGGTGCAGAGTTAGTCCTCATGCAGCAAGAGCCCGCCATCACGGTGACGAAGGCTCAGCAGTATCGTGAGCTTTTAGGAGAAGACCGCGTATCAATTACCGTTGAATCGGTCACTCCGCTGGATATTGAGATTGGAGATAAGGTCATTGCTTTCGGCGAGGAGTATGTACTCAATGTCATGCCGATTGCCCGAAAAAGTAGCTCTCGAAAGTTTATCTATGACCTAACCTTTGAAGGCCCTCAGTATGAGTTATTAAAAGTCGTGTATTTCAACACGGACATCAATGGCGTAAACACCTCAAACGAATTTTCGCTTACGGGTGATTTGCAGATGTTTGCTAACGTACTCATCAATAACATCACCCGGGTATTTGGATCGAAGTGGTCACTGGGTAGCATTGAGCCATCTATTGTCAAAACCCTTTCATTTTCGAATGAAAACTGTCTGGCAGTCCTGCAAAAGATTTGTCAGGAATACAGTACGGAGTTCGAAATCATCCGCTCTGCGGGCGGGAATCGGACCCTAAGCTTTAAAAAGGTTGGACAGCTACTCGGGCACGTATACGAGTATGGCCGTGCAGGTGGGCTTTATAATTTGAAGCGTGAGACGGTATCCGACAAGAATTTCATAACCCGGCTTTATGCGTTTGGGGGTGAAAAGAACTTAAAATCCAACTACCGGAATTTTTCACCGCGACTGCGGATGGATACGCCGGGAAGCTTTATAGAGAATGCTGCAGCCAAAGCCGCCTTTGGGCTGATTGAAGGCCCAAAAAACTTTGATGAAATCTACCCACATCGCACGGGAACCGTAACGGCTTTGGGTAGCGATAAGCTCACGTTTACGGATGCTGGGATGGATTTCGATTTGAGCGAAATTGTACCCGGCAGCACCACGACTGTAAATGGAAAAGAAGTCAGTGAAACCAAGTGGTTGATTCAGGGCGTATCGGCAAAAGTTCATTTTAATACGGGTAACCTGGCAGGATACGAGTTCGAGATTGCCAAATACGCTCACGCTAGTAAAACCTTTACCCTCCTGCCCTTTAAGGATGAACGGGGTATGGAATTCCCTAGTGACTCAGGAGCTTTCACGATTGCTGCCGGTGATAAGTATGTCTTGCTTGACATCGTAATGCCGGATAGCTACGTGGCCACTGCCGAAGCGGAACTACTAGCCAAAGCACAGGAATACCTGGATGATAATTCAGCTCCACGGGTTCATTATAGCCTTGAAGTAGATGAAATGTACCTCTCAGACTTTGCTTCCGAGGGAGCACTGACCAACTTCTACGCTCTTGGTGATCAATTGCAAATAAAAGACGATGACCTATTCATCGATAAGGCCAGCCGCATCATTTCCTTTTATCGGGATTTACAGTATCCATATAGATACACGGTTGCCATTGCAGATACCTATGATGTGACGCTGATTGAGCGGATCATTGCCGATAACGCAGATACGAAAACCATTATCCGGATCAACGATCTCCGTGATGCAGCTCGGGCCCGTTATGGCTGGCGTACTACGCAGGAGCTACTGTCCATGATCTTTGATACAGATGGCTACTTTACCGACGGGCACATTAAGCCTGAGAGTATTGAAACCATGATGCTCGTCGTCGGGGCTAAGTCAGGTCAGTTCATCTTGAACGTAGTCATTGAGCCTAATTATCAAAGCAATTTCAATGTTGTGAAGGTGAACTCGGGAACGCTCACCCACTATACTATTGAGGAAAACATTCGCACCTGGCAAATTCAAAATCAGACGTACACGATTAGTGATAATACGGCCCGATACATTTATGCCAAGTGCAACAAGACGAATTACTCTGACGGTAATATCATTTTCTCAACCGCCCAGATTAAGCCCGATGACGATCCTAATTACTACCATTTTCTGGTAGGTGTTTTGCATGCAGTAGATACTACGCTCGGGGTTCGCTGGTACAGTCTAACGTATGGAGCTACCAGCATAAACGGTCGGTTTATTAAAACGGGTCGGATCCAAAGCTTCGACGGCACCACCTACTTTGACCTAGACGCTGGCGAAATAGCAGGATACATCAAATTTATCCGCTCTGATGGTACTATAAAAGATGTCTCGGAAATTGATCAGGATCTGAAAGATTTCGTAGAGGTCGTATACCCCGAAGACAAGGAAGACCTCCAAGAACAAATCGACGGAAAGATTGAAACCTGGTATCAAGATACTAATCCTGCTACCTGGCCAGAGGCCGACCGAGCTAAACACAACGGGGATGTTTGGTACAAGACTAATACCAATGAGGCTTTCCGCTATAATGGTGCATCCAATACCTGGGAAGTAATTAAAGAT
Organism: Siphonobacter sp. SORGH_AS_1065; assembly: GCF_030818595.1. NCBI lineage: Bacteria > Pseudomonadati > Bacteroidota > Cytophagia > Cytophagales > Cytophagaceae > Siphonobacter > Siphonobacter sp. SORGH_AS_1065. Next base: position 3,484,138 of record NZ_JAUTAM010000004.1, on the reverse strand, counting down.
AAGGACGCTCTGGCAGCTCTGGCCAATGCGGCGAAAGCTCAGGACACGGCCGACGGGAAACGCACTACGTTTGTGGGTGCATCAAATCCTGTTCCCCCCTACCAGATTGGAGACATCTGGCTTAAAGAAGACAAAATTCTTTTACGTTCCATAGCCGATCGATTGGAAGGCCAGTCATTTGATCCGCTTGATTGGGTGGAAGGCACCTACTACGATAATACGGTCACGACCATTGATGGGGGCATTGTCACCTCTGGCCGGATCCAGCTGGCTGGCGTAAACGGAGCTATTCTAGCGGGTATTTCCGGGGAAGGCACCGCGGATTCTTCTATCCGCTTCTGGGCAGGGGCTTCTTATGGCAATCGTGGTTTTGCACCTTTCCGGGTAAACCAGGGTGGAGAGATGTGGGCGAGAAAACGTATTGAGCTGTTAAATGAAAACAATGTTGGAGAAGCCGGAATTTCTGGTTCTAATACATCTGCTGATGGTTCTATTCGCTTTTGGGCAGGTACCACTTATGAAGATCGAGGCAATGCCCCTTATCGCGTTTTAGCAGATGGCTCCTTCTTCGCTACGAAAGGCCAAATAGGTAATATGCAACTTAAAGACGGGATACTCAGTAACCAAGAGGGCTCCGTATTTAAAGGTGAAGCCGCTTTCGTATTACAAAACTTCGATGGTAGCCGGATGGCCCGAATGGGTACCAATGTAGTTTCGGCATCTACTGGAAGCTCAGTAACCGCATATTTAAAAAATTCCAATACCGACCCTGGTAATTACGCTTTGATAGTTGAGGGTAATGTCTCAATGGATGGGTTGTTACAGCAGGGCCGACCTTATCAAGTCGTTACACAACCCGGATCGGTTTATCTGGACGTGAATCTATACGATGTGTTTTTATTAAACAATCCTACGACGGGTGGTTTAGACAACGCTTATTATCTGCAGGGAATGGATAAAATCAAACCTGGTAAGATAGTCACAATTGTACACATGCGAACTGAATCATTTGGTATAGCCGAAAATGCTATTAGAGCGAGCATCCCTATTCCCAAGTTTAACGGAGGTTACGGTTTGCAATTATGCTATGCTACCGATAATAAATTCTACATAATAAGTGGTTGGGATAATAACTGGTAAGATGAAACAATTAGAACTCACTATTGCAGAACGAGCAATTATCGTTTCGCTACTGCCCCAACGAGGTGGTAAAATCAAAATGCTCCTGTCTAAAACAATATCGGATTTGGTAGAATTCTCAGCTTCCGAAATTCAACAATTTGAAATGAAGGATTCAGGGAATGGCTTGATAACCTGGAACCCTGAGAAAAGTCAGGTCTTTCAGTTCGATTTCTACCAGGGCCAGATCAACCTAATCCAGGAGTGCCTGGAAGATGCCGATAAGCGGGAAGAAATTACTCGGGAAATGATACCCCTGATTACCAAACTGGAAGCAGTAAAAAATTAATCTGACCACAGACTTAAATTCATAATACTATGGGAGTTCTTTTTGGAGTAGGCGATTTCGGACTTGAAGATTTAGTTTTCCAAGCACAAGCCGCCCAAGGCCTCGCACTCGAGGCACAAAATCAAGCGATAGCCGCCGCTCAAAGCGTGGTTACTGGTAAAGATCAAGGCCCCTGGAATGTTAGTACAAATACGCCCGCCCTTACTGCGAGCTCAGCGACATATCAGGACGGGGCTTTTTTCCCTATTACCGTAGGAGGCACCGTTCCGTTTTCAGGTGTAAACTTCGCAGTTGGCAATACATTGAATGTAGGCGATGAACTCGCAAAGATGGGTACTCAGTGGTACCTAAGACCGAAGCCAAGCCTTGCACTTTCAAAAGCAATCGCGTTGGAGTCGCGAGCGAATACGCTTGAATCGCAGGTAGCCAAACTTGGGCCGGTCTCAACCTATCAAGCGGTCATTCGTCCGAGTGCTACCTCAAATTATCAGCGATTCGGAACGTCAGAACAACGCCTGATTAATTCGTGGTTTTTTGCTAAGAGTTCAAAACGACTCGCTCAGGTTGGTGTATTTATTTACAAGGATAATCAGGCGGGTGCGAATCCGATTACGGGCGGCGGCCGTCTGCAAGTGATTCATAAACGCGGGTCTACAGTCACGAAATTACTCGACAGGGTAATTACGAATGCTGAGCTTTTGCCGTACAATACGAACGGTTTCGGGGGGAATTATTCAAACTACGAATTTAAAGCTAACCTCGATGTCCCGATGAACATTGTATCGGGTGATACCATGTTCGTTTCACTGTATACGGAATCCCCGACAACGCCGATTTTTGGCAATGAAAACAGTTTATTGGCCTCAGGTGAATGGAACAACGGTACGAATTGTTTCCGGTACTGGCTGGTAAATTCTACGGTTCCCGTTTATACCGATATTCCCTCACTACCAGCCCCCGAAAACAATTACAACGCGGTACATTTCTACGACTACGTAACGACGTTTCCGACGCTCGATACGATGCAAACGGACGTGAATGACCTGAAAGGGAAAGCCGTTACGCGTGCAACCGAGGTAGTGCCAACAAGCCGACAGATTTTCGATCAGGTCGGGCATGTAGTAGCGGGAAAAGGAATCGGTACGGATGGAGTCGAATACCCGGATGCTACGGCCGGCCTTGTTCAAATGCCAATTCCGGCTAATAATACCCAACTGACCATTGACGGACTGCAAAACGGTAGCGGCCGGGGATTGTCGTTCTATAATGCTACAGGAACCCGTTTAAGCCTCTACGATCAGGCCGTTAATAAAACTACGTACACTATCCCAACGGGGGCGGTGCTTATGAAGTTTCAAGCCTACTCGTCAAGCAATACCGGTCGCGTAAGTACGATTATGGTTAATTTGGGAAGCATAGCCTTGCCTTGGGAAGCGTTCAGCTCGTTATCCGTTAACGCGGGGTTAAATGCCACACCTTTTAAGGCCGATGTCGTAGGTTCTAAAGCCAAAAAGAACGGATCGGAGCTCGCGACCCTTGACGATTTCGTATCGCGAGACGCTGATATTGCAACCGCAAAAAGCAACATTAGTACCCTTCAAACTGATACGACAAATATTAAAAGTTCAGTAACGCAGGTTACGGAAACGGCTACTATTCAACCGATGCCGAATTACGGTTTTACGCTTTTTGGTTCAAGTGAACAGGCGGAAATAAGATCGTGGTTTTTGGCTAAGTCGGTAAAGCGAATTACGCGGGTAGGCGTCTTTGTTTATAAGAATACGGCCAACGGTACGTTTGCGAATCCCCTCCGCGTTCAGGTCGTACATAAGCGGGGAAGTACGGCAACAGTACTCGCGAATAAGACCTATACGGCGGCGGAAATTGCGAAATTCAATACGGCGGGCATCATTAATAACGACTTTAGAAATTACGAGCTAAAGGTCGATTTTACGACCCCGATGGATTTACAGGTAGGCGATACGTTCTTTGTTTCCGTTCAGGCTTCGGACAAAATGACACCTGTTTACGGTACAGCAAACGCGTTGTTGCCGTCGGGCGAATGGAACGACGGTACGTATTGCTATCGCTTTTGGTCGGCTAACCCCGTAACCACTACGTATACAGATGTACCGGCTTTGCCCTCAACGAATAGCAATTACAACGCGGTAAACTTTTATAACGTTGTAACGGCTTTCTATAACCTTGGCACCATCGATCAACGCCTAAAAGACGTTGAAAGCGGGGCCAATACCGGGAACCTCGATTTCGAAGTACTAGCACCTGCAAACGTTTATTTCGCTAACAACGCAGTAAAGCCGGCGGGATCAGATGCCGAAATGAGCAATTATAATGCTCGCAAGGAACCGCTGATGTTGTATTTACAGCATTTTATCCGGGAACGGGTCGATATTTTCCTCGAAAAGAATCAGAACTTCATTGTCGGTTCTCGGAACGCAGTTAATGCAACAGCAATTGTTCAAGAGGCTATGAGCATTCTCATTGGCGGAGGTAGATACCTTACGAAAACTCTGACGATAAATCGAATTTCTGTTGACACTGCTGTTTTACAAGCTTTCGTAACAAAACTACTCTACATAGGAGATAGTATTACAGCCAGCCGATTGATTAACGGTCAAAGAACAGGTGCTGGTTCGATGTGGCTCATGGCGAAAGAAATGTCCCTTAAAAATTCTATCGATGCAGGAAGCGGTTATCAATTTGTTTGCGTAGGCGATCAAAATATCGTAACCGTCCCGGTCAGCTATCGAGGAACGACTACAAACATTCGAGGCGGGGCAAGTGGTGCTGGTGGCTATGCTACTTCGACTTATTTACGACACCCGTTTAGAATGTGGGTAAGCAACGTTGCCGGGGCTTGGGACTTGTTGGGATTGAAAGCTCAAACAGGTAGAGATTATGCCGCAACAGCGGCCGATAAACTCCTAATTACTAAAACACCGTATGGGGTAAATACACCTGTAATTTCTGGTGATTCATATGCGATCTTAGTAGCTGAAAGTCAAATAACAAATTTAGGGGCTTGGACGGATACAACTGAACAAAGAGCAGCGGTACAGTCTTGGATTGATAATGTTCCAAACGGAGCATCTAATCGTTATCTCGACACTACTAAAACGGGTACGAATCGTTTCAGTATTTTAAAGTATTTGGAAAGATATAAAACGCTGGCTAATGATGGTGTAACTCGACTAGTCGTAGGTTCTACAGCGGGAACGAAGGTAACAAACGTTAATTCCTATGATGTATGCGAACCTAGCCACATTGTTATATGTCTAGGAGAAAACGATCGATTATTTCATAGTAATTACGTCGAAATCGTAAATGACATTATGGAATTGGCAAACGAATGTGCGTCCCAATTACCCAACGTAAAAGTAGGGGTTTGCCTTACTGATATTCCAGGCCCGATGTTTCCTGAGAGGCACCCCAACTATAAGGGACTTTTTGATCAATCAGCGCACAACGCAAAATTTGATTTGTATAAGGAATTAGTTTCTCGATTCGGCACAATGGATCAGCAGAAAACAAACCGTATCTATCTTATTCCAACTTGGCATGCTGGACAGCCCTTATCTCATTCGAGTGTTAGCTTTCAAGTGGACGAAGGCTCGCCTAACAATGTAATTCAAGTAGCTAATGATGATTTCAATCACCCAGGGTATTATGCCAACCGAACAGCTGGTACTCAATTATACGGCTGGATAGCAGCTACAGTAGCAGGAATTTAGCGATATGGGCGAGTTTGTGGGCGAGGTAAAACAAAAAAGGCCTTACGATAAAACGTAAGGCCTTGATTATCAGGTGATCCCAGCAGGACTCGAACCTGCAACCTACTGCTTAGAAGGCAGTTGCTCTATCCGGTTGAGCTATGGGACCAGACTCAGCCGGTTTCAGCAATGGTTCGCAGTATTTCTGAGAACTGGTACTGGTCAATGTGTCGGGGTGGCCAGATTCGAACTGACGGCCTTCTGCTCCCAAAGCAGACGCGATACCGGGCTACGCTACACCCCGAAAAACTAAACGTACTCTAATTTACTTGAGAGACTGCGGAGAGGGCGGGATTCGAACCCGCGGTACGCTTTAGGCGTACGACAGTTTAGCAAACTGCTCCTTTCGGCCACTCAGGCACCTCTCCTGTTCCGTTTCGGTCTGCAAATATAGGGTTATAAAATCGCCGAACGCAAGTATTTCTTAAAAAAAAATCCGTCTTTTGTGTTTTTCACTGCCTGCCACCCTATGATTTTCAACCGCGATTGGAGCCGGACTGAGCTGATTTTCATTGCCTTATTTGTCATTCTTTACCTCATTTATTTAGGTAGAACTTTTTGGTATGCTTATCAATTAAAAACCTCTGCCCGCTCTGCTGCCCTGAAGTTTTTCCTACGTTCTACCGCCATGGGTGCTCTCATCATTGGTTTGCTGGAACCTTCCTTCGGTGATCCCGAACGCGAACTCCAGGCCGTAGGTAAAGATATTTTTCTGGTCGTAGACGTTTCTCGCAGTATGGATGCCACGGATGTGCAGCCCTCCCGACTGCAACGCATCAAGTTTGAACTGAATCGGCTCATCAATACCTATCCAAGCGACCGCTTCGGGATGATTGTTTTTTCGTCGGGAACGTACCTGCAATGTCCGCTTACCTTCGACCGGAATGCTCTGACCATTTTCATTGAATCGCTCAATACTCAAATGCTCACCGATCAGGGAACGGCTTTTCAGCCCGCTTTGGAAATGGCTCTGGACAAGCAATCAACGGATACGAGATCCAATGCTTCCAAAGTAATCCTGCTCATTAGCGACGGCGAAGATTTTAGCAGCGTCAATACTAAAACGCTCCGGGCCATTCGTCGACAAGGCATTCATTTACTTTGCCTGGGCGTAGGTACTCGGGAAGGCAGCCGAATTCCATCCAACGGGAGTTACGTTAAAGACGAGGACGGCAATTTTGTGCGAACAATGTTGCAGTCCGAATCACTGGAAAAAATCGCAAGTGAAGCGGGTGGTTCTTACTTCGAAATCACTTCGGTTCGAAATGATTTTCCACAATTGAGTCAAAGCATTCAGCAAATTGCCGGGCGACTCATTGACCAGCGAAAGGTGTCCATTACCTCCAACCGTTACTATTATTTCGTGATTCTGGCCTTAATTTTGCTGAGCTTCGATATTATGATTACCGTTCGAACGTTCCGACTATAAGACTGCGAGTTATGAATATATTCTGGCTGAAAATTGCCATCTGGCTGACGACCCTGGGCTGGCCCAACCAGATCATCCAGCGAAACCAAGCCAAAACCATTGCTGAAAATGCCTATCGTCAAAAAGATTACGATCAGGCTTTGGCGTATTACGAGTATCTGGAACGCACACAGCTTGTTCCCGAACCGGATGTCATCCTGAATCTGGCTCATGCGGCTTTTGCTAAAAAAGACACGGCTTTGGCTATCAGCCAATACCGTCGGCTGGCTCGCGTTTCGAATGCGGGCATTGCGTCAACGGCTTTGAATCAGTTGGGCGTTTTGTTATGCTTTTCCGGCGATACCCTCCAGGCCGAAGCTCAGTTCCAGGAAGCGATGGTTCGTAATCCAGACAACGACCAGGCCCGGTTTAATTATGAGTTGGTTCGAAGAAAACACCTGACTCCACCGCAAGGGAGTCCGCCGCCAGAAACTCCGAAATCTTCCGAGACGCCACCTCCACCCACTCAATCGGCAGAAGTAAAGGTTTCTACCCGAAAGGAACAGATTTTAAAATCCCTGACGCAGTATAACCTCACGGAAGAACAGGCGACACGATTGCTGGAGGCTTCCCGAAATCAGGAAATCCAGTACATCCAGCAGCACCCGCATAAACCCGAGAACACGATGGAAACCAAGGAGAAATGGTAACCGCTTTCTTTTTTCCAAACATTCATCAATCAGGATTACGGCTGTTTCCTTGCTAAAGTTGGCATTTGACGCTCCGCTGGTTAATTTTGCAGCTTGTAACTTATTTTCAGGTTCATGCCTATCTCCCGTACTGATTTCCAATTTCCCGGTCAGACCGGCCTGTATCATGGCAAGGTTCGTGACGTATATTTTTTCGAAGATTACTTACTGGCCATCGCCTCCGACCGGATCTCGGCCTTTGACGTAATTCTTCCCCACCCCATTCCTTATAAAGGACAGGTGTTGAATCAGTTAGCGGCTCATTTCCTGCGAGCTACGGCGGATATCGTTCCGAACTGGTTACTGGAAGTCCCCGATCCGAACGCTAGTTTCGGCTGGCGTTGCGAAGCGTATCCCGTTGAAATGGTAGTTCGCGGTTATTTAGCCGGACACGCCTGGCGTACCTATCGTTCCGGCAAGCGGGTGCTGTGCGGCGTTACTTTGCCCGAAGGGCTAAAAGAAAATGATCGCCTTCCTCAGCCGATTATTACCCCCACCACAAAGGCTCACGAAGGTCATGATGAAGATATCTCGCGGGAAGAAATTCTTAGCAAAGGCTTAATTTCCGAAGAGGAATATACGCAACTGGAACAGTATACGCTGGCTTTATTTGAACGCGGCACGCAAATGGCCGCCGACCAGGGGCTGATTTTGGTGGATACTAAATACGAATTTGGCAAGCGTGGTACGGAGATTTACCTGATTGACGAAATTCATACACCCGACTCCAGCCGTTACTTTTACGCCGAAGGTTATGCGGAGCGGCAAGCCGCGGGTGAAGCTCAGCGACAACTTTCCAAGGAATTTGTTCGCGAATGGCTCATTGCCAATGGATTTCAGGGACAGGAAGGCCAAAGCGTTCCTGAAATGTCTGAAGAGTGGATTAATCAGATTTCTCAACGATATATTGAGTTATTTGAAAAAGTAGCGGGTGAAACGTTCACGCCTACGCCCGATCCAAATCCACTGGCCCGTATTGAAATGAATGTGAACCAGTTATTAGCTTCAAGAGCATAATTGTTGTTTGTTGTTTGTTGTTTGTTGTTTGTTGTTTCTACAAATAAGATTTTATAGCATTATTAACCTGACAACCATCAACTAAAAACTATATAAAGAACGATGGATTTAAAAATTGAAAAAAATCAGCAGTACGTATTAATTGACATCCCACAGGCGACGATTGATACCGAAGCTTCTCAGGCTCTTTCCAAAAGCGTTGCTTCACTCTGGAAAGAAGGATATACTAACATGGTTATCGATTTAGCTCAGGTTCAGAACATTGAACAGGACGGATTCTCTGTACTTCGTAAAGCCAACGAACTGTGCTTACGGGATGGTGGTTTGTTTGTTCTGGTCACCAAAGACGATGAGCTTACGGAAGAATTGGACGGGGCCAAAATCCGCGATCTGACGATTCTGCCAACCGTTGAAGAAGCCGTTGATGCCGTCTTCATGAATGAGCTGGAAGGCGAATTTCGCGAAGAAGAAGACGATGAATACGATTACGGCGGAAGTGCCGATGAAGAAGGCAGTTCCAGCAGCAAGGACGAAGAATATTAAGGGAAAGCCGACCGCAGGGTCGGCTTTTTTGATTCAGGAATAATTCTTTTCTTGCCTTTTGCAACATAAACGAAAGGAAGACGCTTTGCAATTTCAGGTCACGATATTAGGAACAGGTTCTGCCACACCAACGCTTCACCGAAACCCAACAGCCCAGTGGATTACGTACGAAAGCGAGCATTTTCTGGTGGATTGTGGAGAAGGTACACAGTTGCAGTTACTTCGGCATAAAATGCGGCTCAGTCGGCTGTATAATATCTTTATTTCGCATTTACACGGCGATCATTACTTTGGTTTATTTGGGTTATTAACCAGCATGAGTTTGGCCCAACGGCAGGAGCCACTGGCTATTTACGGTCCCCATGGGCTGGACGATATTATTACTACCCATTTCAAATATTCCGATACCCGGCTTACCTATCCGCTTGAATTTCACACCACGAATCCGCATCAGCAGGAGCATATTTTCGAGAATGAACACCTGACGGTCGAGACGGTTCCGCTGAAGCATCGCATTCCGTGTACCGGTTTTATTTTCAGGGAAAAACCCAAGAAACGAAATCTCATCAAAGGCCTGGTTCCAGAAAAAGCCCTGCCGGAAGAGCTTATACAGCTTAAGTCAGGGAAAGACGTTTATGATGCGAATGGGAATCTTAAGTACAGCTTCGAAGCCCTGACCACGCCGCCACCACCGTTGCGGAGTTATGCTTTTTGCTCGGACACTTTATACCTGCCCGATTTAGCCGAAGTTGTTAAAAACGTAGATGTATTATACCACGAAGCCACCTTTGCGAACGACCTGCATGAACGGGCCTTGCGAACGAATCATTCGACGGCGGGACAAGCGGCTCAGGTAGCCAAAGATGCTCAGGCGGGGCAGTTATTATTAGGACATTTTTCTTCCCGCTACCGGGACGTTACCCAAATTTTGCTGGATGCTCAGGAAGTCTTTCCTGCATCCATTCTGGCAGAAGAAGGGAAAACGTATGAAATCGGAATTCACCCGGTCAGCAACGATCATCAGATTTTTTAATCCTTCTATTTCAGTAAAGTCAGAGACTAACCCATATCTCTTCCAATCAGATGTAACGTTAGCTGTTTCTAGAAAGGGAAAAATTAGAGCTGAGAGTGGATTCCTGGGAAGTCGGTCTGATTTCCCATAAAACTAGCAGGCCATTTACTTTTCAGCTTCAGATCACTCGAAAGCGAAGTATAGAGAAGATCATCTTTAAAAGCATTCGGCTTCCCAAGTATTATTTTATGAAAAAGGCACGGCCTGTTTGGTTGTGTCTTTTCGTAGGCGAAATCCACTAAAATTTCAGATTTGAACTCATTTGCCCACTTTTTGTTAGGTACAGCAAGAGATTTTATACAGAAAAGATAGATTTTTTTACAAAAAACTTACTTATAAGCTTAATGAAACATTAAATCGGAGATTTCACCAGTTTTATTTTAATTTTTATTAAATCCGAAACCTCTAAATCAGTATTTTCAATTTTTCAATAATTAATTCTTTAAATTGAAAACCTGTAAATGTAATTATCAAATTTTTAACGATTTTAGTGTTTTGTTAATAATATGATAATCCTAACTGAAAATTTCATTATTTCCGTACTTTAGAAATAATCCAAATTTTATATGGCTAACACTATTTTTTACCAATTATTTTTTGCACTATCTTAGCAGACCAGTTTAATATCTGTGGTACTTATTCTTATTTACACAGATTTTCTTCTGAACCTTTTTTCCTTATTGCATTACCGATTTTTGAATTTTTACCGAGCAAACCGTTAGGGATATGTCAAACCAGCCTAACCAGCAACCTCTGGGCCTCTATCGCCCTGAATTTGAGCACGATGCCTGTGGCATTGGCTTTATTGCCAATATGAAAGGCCGTAAATCGCACCGCACGGTTCGCGATGCCATCCAGATTCTGGAACGCATGGATCACCGGGGTGCCTGCGGCTGTGATCCAAACTCCGGTGACGGAGCGGGTATCCTGTTACAGATTCCTCACGAGTTCTTTCTGAAAGTATGTGCCAAAGAAGGCATCAGTCTTCCCGCTTCCGGCGATTATGGCGTTGGGATGACCTTCTTCCCGAAAGATGACGCTGTACGCAAAGAGTGCAAGGAAGTTATTCACCGTCAGGCTCTTGAGTTAGGGCTTGAGATTTTAGGTTACCGCATTGTTCCCGTGAATAACACGGACATTCAGGGTGCCGATTCGGGGGACTCCGAGCCTCAGATGGAGCAGTTATTCATTCGTAAGCCCGCCCACCTTACGGGTGAACTGGACTTCGAGCGAAAACTGTACGTATTCCGTCAGTTAGTTACCCGCGTGGTTAACGAAGCCGTGCGTGGCGTTAACGAGAAGTTTTATTTCTCGTCACTTTCCAGCCGTACGATCATTTACAAGGGTATGCTCACGACGATGCAAACCCTGCCTTATTTCCTGGATTTACAGAACGAATCGGTAACGTCAGCATTTGCTATCGTTCACAGCCGTTTCTCTACCAATACATTCCCTGAATGGAAGTTGGCTCAGCCCTTCCGTTTTATCGCTCACAACGGCGAGATTAACACCGTAAAAGGGAACGTAAGCTGGTTCAAGGCAACTTCAGCCCTGTTCAAGTCAGACGCTTTTTCGGATGAAGAACTGAAAATCATTCGCGAAGCCCTCTGTCCTGCCGGGCAGTCGGATTCAGCGAACCTGGATAATGCCATTGAGTTACTTTACCTCGCGGGTCGTTCATTACCTCACGTAATGATGATGCTGATTCCCGAAGCATGGGACGGCAACACCGAAATGGATGAGCAACGCAAAGCATTCTACGAATACCACGCAGCTCTGATGGAGCCCTGGGATGGGCCAGCTTCGATCTCGTTCACGGACGGTAAAATCATCGGTGCTACGCTGGATCGTAATGGTCTGCGTCCGAGCCGTTTCTGGGTGTTGGATGACGATACCGTTATCCTTTCTTCGGAAGCCGGGGTTCTGGACATTGATCAGTCAAAAGTAGTTTCGAAAGGCCGTCTGCAACCCGGTCGTATGTTCGTAGTGGACATGGAGCAGGGTCGCATTATTCCTGACGAAGAACTGAAATCAGAAATTTGTGCGTCTCAGCCTTACCAGAAGTGGCTGAACAAGTACAAAATCACGCTGAACGATCTGCCCGAGCCTAAAACGGAGTGGAATACCCCTTACGATAAAGATCTGGTTACCAAGCAACAGGTATTCGGAATGACGACGGAAGACGTTCGGATCATTCTGACTCAGATGGTAGAGACGGGTAAGGAAGCCCTCGGTTCGATGGGTGTGGATACGCCTCTGGCCATCCTTTCGGATCAAAGCCAGCACCTGAGCCATTACTTCAAGCAATTGTTTGCTCAGGTAACCAACCCTCCCATTGACCCCATCCGCGAACGTACCATTATGTCGCTGATGAGTTATGTAGGTGGTTACGGTAATATTCTGACGGAATCTCCCGAACACTGCAAAGTGCTGGAATTGCGTCAGCCAGTACTGGATAATACCGAACTCGAAAAGATTCGGAACATTGATACCCGTCACTTCACGAACAAAACGGTTTACATCACCTTCCGGGCCAATGGCGGCGAAGGTGCTCTGAAAAAAGCCCTGAAACGCATTTGTGAAGACGTGGAATACGCAGTTAATGATGACTACCAGATCATTACGCTGTCTGACCGTGGCGTCGATTCCAACCACGCTCCAATTCCATCCTTACTCGCTACTTCAGCCGTTCATCAGCACTTGATTCGCAAGGGATTACGGGCAAAAGTCGGTCTGATTGTTGAGGCTGGAGACGTATGGGAAACGCATCACTTTGCTACGCTGATTGGTTTTGGTGCGGCGGCTGTGAACCCTTACATCGCTTTCGAAACCATCTCGAACATGCGAGACAAAAATCTCGTATCGGTTCCTTACGATTTCGATAAGCTCTGTGCCAATTACACGAAGGCGGTTAATGGAGAATTGCTGAAGATTTTCTCTAAAATGGGAATCTCAACGCTTCAGAGTTACCAGGGTGCTCAGATTTTCGAAGCACTGGGTATCTCTAAAGAAGTGGTGGATGAATATTTCACCGGCACCGTTACCCGCATTGGCGGTCTGAACATTGAAGGTATCCAGACGGAAGTATTGATTCGTCACCACCAGGCTTTCCCCGAAGTTCACGTGGGTAATCCTCGCCTGGAAGTAGGTGGTTTCTACCAGTGGAAACACCGTGGTGAATTCCACTTGTTTAACCCCGAAACCGTTCACGCTCTGCAACAGTCGACGAAAAAGAACGATTTCGAGTTATTCAAGAAATATACCAAAGCCATTGACGATCAAACGCAGAAAACGGCTACATTACGCGGTCTGCTTGATCTGAAATTACTGCCCCAATCGGAATGGCTGAAAGACGAAGAAGTAGAGCCGATTGAAAGCATCATGACTCGTTTTGCTTCGGGTGCGATGTCCTTCGGCTCCATTTCATGGGAAGCTCACTCTACCCTGGCAATTGCGATGAACCGGATTGGCGGTAAGTCCAACACGGGTGAAGGCGGTGAAGATCCGAAACGTTTTTATACGGTATTCGAAAACGGTGATTCGATGAACTCTGCCATCAAGCAGGTAGCTTCTGGCCGTTTTGGAGTAACAATGGAATACCTGACGAACGCCAAAGAATTACAGATTAAAATGGCTCAGGGAGCGAAACCTGGTGAAGGTGGACAGTTACCTGGCCATAAGGTAGATGCCTGGATTGGTAAGACGCGTCACTCTACGCCCGGCGTAGGTCTGATTTCGCCTCCTCCTCACCACGACATTTACTCCATTGAAGATTTAGCTCAGCTCATTTTTGACCTGAAAAATGCCAACCGTCAGGCTCGTATCTCGGTGAAACTGGTTTCTGAAGCCGGTGTAGGTACCGTAGCTACGGGTGTAGCCAAGGCTCACGCCGATCACATCCTGATTGCCGGACACGATGGAGGTACGGGAGCTTCTCCCCTGTCATCCATCCGTCACGCAGGTCTGCCCTGGGAGCTTGGTTTGGCTGAAACTCACCAAACGCTGGTTCGGAACCGTCTGCGTGGTCGCGTAACGATTCAGACGGATGGTCAGTTAAAGACGGGGCGAGACATTGCCATCGCCGCTCTGTTAGGTGCCGAAGAATTCGGTGTAGCCACGGCTGCTCTGGTAACGATGGGTTGCATCATGATGCGTAAATGTCACCTGAATACCTGTCCGGTTGGGGTGGCTACGCAAAACCCTGAACTCCGTGCCTTATTTACGGGAGATGCCGATCACGTAGTAAATCTGTTCCGCTTCCTGGCGACTGAAGTTCGTGAGTACATGCGTAAGCTTGGTTTCCGCACGATTCCTGAAATGGTAGGTCACGTAGAGCGACTGAAAATGCGGGAAGGCGTTCAGAGCTGGAAAGCCAAAACGGTTAACCTCAAGTCCATCCTTTACCGCGATCCGATGTACGATACGGAGCCGATGGTGAAAGTAGAAGAGCAGGATCACGGCCTGGACGTTCAGCTCGACTGGGCGATGATCGAAGCAGCGAAAGCCGCTCTTGACAACCAGGAAAAAGTAACGGGTGAATTCAGTATCATCAACGTAAACCGTACCGTGGGCACCATGCTCTCGAACGAGATTACGAAAAAATACAAAGCCAAAGGATTACCTGCGGGCACGATCCACTACAAATTCCGTGGTACAGCCGGACAAAGCTTCGGAGCTTTCGGTACAAACGGGATGAAACTGGAACTCGAAGGTGACGCCAATGACTACGTAGGAAAAGGCCTTTGCGGAACGGAGCTGATCATTTACCCCGACCGTAACATCCGTCCCGATTTCATTCCTTCGCAAAACAGTATTGTGGGTAACGTTTGCTTCTACGGAGCTACTTCGGGTGAAGCCTACATTCGCGGAATGGCTGGTGAACGGTTCTGCGTTCGTAACTCTGGTGCGAAAGTTGTGGTTGAAGGAATCGGTGATCACGGTTGTGAGTACATGACGGGTGGTCTGGTGATTATCCTGGGTAATACAGGCCGGAACTTCGGTGCCGGTATGAGTGGTGGAGTAGCTTACGTCTGGGACAAAAACGGAGACTTCGCCGAGAAGGTTAACCCTGAGATGATTACGCTGGAAAAATTATCCAGCGAAGATCACAGCATCGTACGAATGTTTGTAGACAAGCACCTGACTTCTACCAAATCCAAAGTAGCGGCAACGGTATTAGATAGCTGGGATGTCATCGCCGATCAGTTTGTGAAGGTAATGCCTACCGATTTCAAAAACGCTCTGGCTAACAAGGGTATTTCCCTTAGCGATCAGATTGCTAATAAAGAAATCGTATACGGTGACTTTGTAGCTGACGTGCTGGCCAAATAGTTTGGACGGAGCGGATACGCTAATGTATCCGCTCTTCTCCTCCCCTCATTTACTTTTCCAAATTGATCATTCCTTACTGCCTAGGCAGTGATTACAATATAAGACAATGGGCAAACCAACTGGTTTTCTGGAATTTACGCGTGAAGTACCCACCAAGCGTCCGGTTGCTGAGCGTAAACTTGATTACAAGGAAATTGATATTGATCTGTCTTTTGAGCAGGTGCAGACGCACAACGCAGCCCGTTGTATGGACTGCGGAATCCCTTTCTGTCATAATGGCTGTCCGCTGGGAAACATCATTCCTGAATTCAACGACGCTGTGTATGAAGGCAACTGGGCTTTAGCGTACGAAATTCTGAGTTCAACGAATAACTTCCCCGAATTTACGGGCCGTATCTGTCCCGCTCCCTGCGAGTCAGCTTGCGTTTTGGGAATTAACAAACCCGCCGTTACGATTGAATACATCGAGAAATCGATCATCGAATATGCGTTTTTACATAATCTAGTAAAACCGAACATTATCGATGAAAAAGACCGTACGGGCAAATCTGTAGCAGTAATCGGTGGTGGTCCTGCGGGTTTGGCAGCCGCTGCTCAGCTTAATAAGGCGGGTCACTGGGTAACCGTTTACGAACGGGCCGATCAGGTAGGTGGCTTATTACGTTACGGCATCCCCGATTTCAAACTGGAGAAATGGACGATTGACCGTCGTGTGGAAGTAATGAAAGCCGAAGGTATCGTCTTCAAAACGGGTGTTAACGTTGGTGAAGATGTTTCCGGCTCTGAATTACTGGAACAATATGACTTAGTATTACTCTCGGGTGGTTCAACAGTAGCCCGTGGCATCAATAAAACCTGGGATGGCAAGGATGTAATTGGCTGGGATACGTACCTGAACAAAGGTGTTCATCCTGCCATGGAATTCCTGAGTCAGCAGAACAAACGCGTGGCCAACATCGACCGCGTGTACGATCACCGGGGAGCGAAATACCAGAATGGCGAATTAATAGCTACGGGTAAAAACGTAGTAGTAATCGGTGGTGGTGACACAGGCTCTGACTGTATCGGAACTTCTAACCGTCACAGTGCGGCGAAGGTAACGCAGGTAGAAGTAATGCCTGAGCCTCCAAAAGATCGTCACCCAGGTACGCCCTGGCCGCTGTGGCCCAACATGAAACGTACCAGTACGTCCCACGACGAAGGTTGTGAACGCCACTGGAGCATTTCAGTGAAGGAATTCATCGGCGATGGCGAGAAGTTAACGCATTTACGTATTGCTGACATCGTACTTACGGTAGTTGACGGAAAAGCTCAGAACGTTGAGCAAAACGAACGCGTGATTGAATGCGACCTAGCTCTGATTGCGGCTGGTTTCTTACATCCTCAACGCGAAGGTTTATTAGCTCAACTGGCAGAAAATGGCTTAGAGTTCGATCCTCGCGGAAACGTTCTCTCAGAAAACTATCAGACGGGTATTGACAAAGTATTCGTCGCGGGAGATATGCGTCGCGGACAATCGCTGGTGGTTTGGGCCATTTCCGAAGGTCGCGAAGCAGCCCGGGCGGCGGATTGCTACCTCAATGGTGGTACCTCCAAACTCGAAGCCAAAGCGAAATCTATGTTCTCAGTAGTGTAGGTTTCTGAGATTAGGAATAAAAGAAAAGCGGTTAGCAGAATCTTCTGTTAACCGCTTTCTTTGTAGGATGGTACCCGGAAAACTCTTCTTCTGTCATCCAGAGCGAAGGATCTTACTCCTCTAGCAAGTTCTTTGCCGAAGACGAAACCACTTGGTTATTCCCAACTCATCTTATACAATCCGTAAAGTCTTTCAATGTGTTCAACAGGGCAGGCGGAGTTAACCCGAAGTTCATAGTAAGTTGCTGTTAACTTTCGTTGAAGGAAGATGTCTAATCCATGCATCTGTGAAGCAAAATGAATCTGCCATTACTATTCGGTGTTGTTGTAAATTGAGAAGCCTAAAAGTGACCTTTCTGCAAAGCCTTTTTCATTGAACTATCTATTTACTATGCCTGTCTAATAAATTAGTTTACATCTCCTTTGATGGTTATTGATGGTTATCTTAAACTAAAAAAGGAACGGCTAAGTTTAGCCATTCCCCGGTTATCCCGTAACTTTCAATGACTGTATAAATCCATCTTTTATTTCTAACTGATAATTTAATACTGTAGGACTTCCATTAAATTTTCCGGAAATCTCTGCCTTTAAAAGGCTTTCCGTTTCTTTTTCTTCAAAGCTGACGGGCTTCATAACAGCCTCATATCGCTCGTTAGCATCCGCAATCCAATGTTCTATTTCCTTTCGGCCCTTATGCGTTTTGCCTTCATCAAACACTACGGCCGTTTCTAAAAAACAATTGGCATAGGCCACACTATCAAAGTTGTTTTGTGCTGTTACTAAATCTGTCAGTACTTTCGGTAAATTCATGGTTTTGTCTTTTAAAAGGTTATTAAACGGTAGGAACAGTTCCACCATCAATTACAAATTCAGTTCCGGTGAGATAGCTCGCTCGATGTGAAACCAGAAATCCAACCAACTCTGCTACTTCTTCGGGCTCTGCCGGTCTTCCAAAAGGTATTCCTCCCAAAGCATTCATAACACTTTGCTCTGCCTCTTCCACAGAAGTATTGGAAGCATGGGCAAGTCGTTCCAACCACACTTTGACATTTTCCGTCCGGATCCATCCCGGCGAAACCGTCAGCACGCGAACGCCCTTGGGCGTAACTTCATTGGACAAACTTTTGCTGTAATTGATCAGTCCTGCTTTGGCGGCGGCGTAAGGCAACGTAGAAGCATACAGGGGTAATTTGCCCTGTATGGAAGCAATGTGAATAATAACGCCACTTTTTTGCTCGATCATTTGCGGGAGGAATCCCCTGTCCAGTCGGACGAGAGCAAGCAGATTGGCCTGCAGGGTTGACTCCCAGTTTGCATCCGATAATACGGCGAAACCACCCGCGGGTGTTTCAGAAGCCCCCAGGTTGTTTACTAGAATATCTAGCCTCCCGTACGTTGAGAGTACTTCGTTAATTACCTCTTGTGCTTCGGGTGCCTTGCTTAAATCAGAGGCAATGAAATGCAGCCTGCTGTCCGCTTCTTGCGGTGCGTTTCTTGCGGTGATGATAACGGTTGCACCCGCCTGTAAAAGCCTTTCTGCAATGGCTTTACCCGTTCCCTTTGTACCGCCGGTTACCAGGGCAATCTTGCCCGATAACTCATTGTTGAAATTAAATGGCTCCATTTATTTTGTCCTATTCAAAAATTGTTGATAGGACAAAATTGAACCCTAATTGAAGTTTACACAAGTACGGAATCAGGATTCATATAGGGATAAGTTTTTCCCCTATTGCACAAATTCAGCCATACGTTTACTTTCGCAGTATGTATGAAAGAAAAATAATACCGAACCTGAATTGTGGACTTGATCTGATCGGTGAAGTGTTGTATGGCAAGTGGAAAATTCGTTTGCTATGGTTTATCAATCAAGGTTATAAACGGCCCAGCGAGCTGCAACGTAAAATTCCCGACGCTTCACGCAGAGTCTTGAATATTCAGTTGAAAGAACTGGAAGAACACGAATTGGTTGAGAGAAAAATTTATCCTGTCATACCACCTAAAGTAGAATACAGCCTAACTGAATTCGGACATACATTAATTCCCGTAATTGCCACTTTAGGACAATGGGCTGATGAACACGAAGAACATTTACGGGAGGTAATTATAAAGCAACTGGTAAGTTTTGATTCGGCGAATATTTCTAATTAATCAATTGCCTGATTATTGATGTATTTATAGAAAGGAATAGCATGTATAGAGTTACAATTATTATTGAAATTTATCCTCTTAGTTTTTCTACTTAAGGCTATACCTAAACAACACTTTTGATACGCTGTTCGTCCGCGTAAAAAATGCGGACGAACAGCAAGCTACAACACCGGAGCAGCGGGTTGTCGCGTGAAGATCATTTTTGACTGCACATAAGGAACCGTAGCAATGGCCAGCATAGTAACGCCAATAAGGGCCGCAATCACCAGGTAATAATCCATAGAAAAACGTAATTGCGTCTGTAAATCTACCGTTTGTCCGAGTAACTTATTCGCCATCAGTCCCGCCTGATCAGCCTGCACTCCCCGGTGAATCAAACTTTCCTTATAGGCCGTCAATCGTTGAACCGTATACGGATTGGTGGAAGTAACTGCATCTTGTAATCGGTGGTAGTGTATGCTTTTCGAGAACAATCTGGTGAAATTCAATAAGGCCATACTTAGACTAAAACCCGTATAACGCACCAGAATGCCTACCGCCGAAGCCGAGCCACTGATCGGTGCCGGAACCGATGAGACGTAATAGTTAATAATGGGCACCATTAAAGTAGCCGCCCCCAGTCCCTGTAGAAACAAGGGAATTACGTAGTAAACAGGCTCAGCGGTATCAGAAAAAAGGCTATACATCCAAAGATGAAAGATTCCTAAAAAGGCAAAACCTGTCAGCAAAATCATCCGTAGACTCTTGTTCTGCAATACAAAACGGGAAACGACAAAAGATCCCACGACAATGCCGACCAGGTTAACAAGCATCAGTTCAGCTACGTGAATAGGGTCCATTTTTAGAGCCGTCCCGAAATACGAAGAGGTCAAGCCCAGGGCTCCCCGGCACACGTAGAATACCAGCAGAATTAACAATCCCAGATTAAAAGCCGAACTTCGAAATACGGCCAGGTTGATGTAAGGACGTTTTAATGCTCGCTGACGCAGTATGAACAGAAGTATTAATAACAGATTGAAAGCCAAGCAAATAACTATCTTCGGCGAATCCAGCCAGTTTTCCTGCTGACCATACACCATCATATACGCCCAGCTGATCAGGGCTGGGACGAGTAAAACAAAACTAATCCATTCCACCTGCACCAACGGAATTCGGCGTTTCAGGCGAACGTTATTCATGATTCCGAGTAATAATAAAGCCCCAGGAATCTGAATGTAAATCATTAGTTTAAACAGCACATTGAACTCCACGTATTGCAAGGCCCAGGACACAAAAACGGTAGATAAGGGAGCCGAAGCCAGTAGCATGCCGTAAAAAACGGTATAACCCATTACCCGAATCCTTTCGGAAGTCATCCGGGAAAAGATCAGGTTCATGGACGTGGCAATTACCCCACTGATGCAGATTCCCTGCAAAAATCGAAGCACATACAGATAAATCGGTTCTCGCACAAAGTAGAGCAGAACATTTAATCCGATGGTTAGACAAAGGCCCATCAGGAAGTAATGTTTGGCCATGAAGTAACTCACCAGTCGTTGTTCAAGTGAGAAAAAACTGGCCAGAGCTACGTAATACACCAGCACCGAGAATTGTACATCGGCAGGCTCAATTCCGTAAAATCCGACCGTTTCATTTACGTTTCCAGCAAAGATTCCCAGTAAAAACATGCCGGGCATAATAACGGTGAAGATCGTCCCACGAATGAGCCATTCAGGCACCCAGCTTTTAAAAACGGGCATTTTCTCGTTCATCTCAGACTCCTTTCTTAATCGTTACCACGGCGTTCATTCCCGCCCGCAGCACCTGCGTTTTCTTTACATCATCGGTCAGTTTGATACGAACCGGAACCCGTTGGATAATCTTCACGAAGTTTCCCGTTGCATTATCTGGGGGTAATAGGGAAAACCGGGAACCCGTTGCCGCCGACAACGATACGATTTCACCGTGGAAGACTTCACCGGGAAAGGCGTCCGTCTCGATATCTACAGTCTGCCCCAGGTGCATGTGCCGAATCTGGGTTTCTTTATAATTGGCTACCACCCATTTTCCTTCTTCGGAGTCCACCATAAAGGCCAGCGTTTGTCCGGCCTGAATCAATTGCCCTTTCTGTATGGTTTTCTTACCCATTTTTCCGTCGTAAGGAGCCGTAATGACCGAATAGGAAATTTTTAGATTAATCTCATCCAGCACTGCCTGCCGACGCTTGATTTCTGCCAAGGCTACGGCCTTTTGGGCGGTAATATCATCCGTTTTTGACAACGAAGTTTCGTAGGCTTTTTGCAAAGCTTCGTATTCTGACTTCGCTACATCCAATGCCATTTTTACGTTCTCAAATTGCTGCTGCGTGATGGATTCCGTTGCTAATAACTTTTCGTACCGTTCAAAATCCTGCTGCTGTTTCACCAAACGGGCCTTCGCCGCTCCGATTTGCAATTGATTCACTACCGCGTTTTTATCCGAGGTAACGGTATTACTACTGAGCACCCCAATCTGGGCTTTGGCCGTCATTAAGGCCGCTTCAGCTTCCGCTTTCTGAATCCGGTATTCGTCATCATCAATTACAACCAGCGTATCTCCTTTTTTTACTTCCTGGTCATCCTCATAATATAGTTTTCGAACATAGCCCGTCACCCGACTGGTTACGGGGTTGATGTACTCATCAATCTGAGCGTCATTCGTAGCTTCGAAATGGTATAAATCCCACACGGTAAAGCCGCCCCAAGCCACTAATCCAATAATAATAAGTCCCGCAACCCAGGCCGTGATCCGGGTGATTAACTGATCAGTACGGGTATATTTTGACGTGTTCATGATTAAAGTTTTCCTAAGGTATTTAAGAGTTGATAGTATTGAAGACGAGCCGCTAAACGAGCCGAAGCCAGGTCGTATTGACTTTGGAGTAACTGCGTATCTGCGTCCAGTAAATCGGTCAATAAAGACAGTTGATTGAAGTACGTGTTATGAACAATGCGGTAATTTTCAGCCGCCTGTCTGGTACTTAATTCCGAGACTTCAATACGATGTAAAGCCTCTCCATAACGCACATAAGCTTCCTTAACCGCCTGCCTTACCTGATCTTCCCGGTCAGATTCAATTACTTGTTGCCGCTGAATTTCAACCATAGCCGCTTGTTCACGGTGCTTATTATGATAAAGTGAAGAAAGCGAATACGAAGCTTTCAACCCCGCCATGCCAAAGCCGTATAAAGCTCCAGCGTAAGGGTAAAAAGTAATCTGGGGATAAGCATAGGTATACTCCGCAAAAAGTCCGACTTTAGGTTTATAATCCGCCCGAACTTCTTTCAAGTGTAATTCACTTATTTCTTTTTGCTTACTGGCAATTTTTAGCAGGTAAGCGTGATCAAACGCTTCATCCAGAAAAGATTCATATCCTTTTGCCAGAGAATCGCTGGCGGGAAGTGGTGCTGGTATTACGATAGTAGTATCAGGCAATCCAATCATTAAATCCAATTTTTGATTGGTAATAAGGATGGAATTTTCAATTTCATGAAGCGTCATTTTCTGACGGGAAAGTTGTAACTCTGCCCGTAATAAATCGCTTTTCAAGACTACTCCATTTTTATTCAACTCCCTGATTTCAGTCAGACGCTTTTCGGCTTCTTCGATGTTCTTCAGCATCAAATCTTTATAAATCAGATTTCGTTGCAAATCCAGATAAACCGCCGCTATCCGAAGCTTAACTTCAGACTCCGTCTGCTTTTTTTCTTCTTCTACCAAGGCATGTTCCGTCTCTTCTGCTTTAATTTTTGTCTGAAGTTTTTTGCCTTCGTACACCTTAAAATAAGCCTCCGTTTTCAGTTGAAAAAAGTTGTGTAAAACGGGATATTGAAAAGGCGTATTCAGAATACCCCGCTCGTAAATGGGTAGGTTACTGACCCGGGCGTATTGCGTACTCGCCCCTAATTCGGGGAGCCGTTCGCTTTTCGTTTGCTCCAGTCTTTCATGACTAATCTTAAGGCGAAGATCTTGTTCCAGAATCGTCTTGTTGAACTTTTCAGCTTTTTGCCAGGCTTCAGAAAGTGATAAGGTTTGTTGCGGGGAAGGAGTCTGGGCCTGGATAATCCCCAAGGTAATCAGCCAGATTACGATGGTTTGGGGTACTAACTTCATTGCATTTTTTCATTTACATCCGATATGCAAAATTAGAATAATGCAAAACGCTTCTTTTTGTATAAATTGCCAATTATTTGTTCATTTCAGCCAAGCCCTTTTTACTATGAATCTCTATACAGCTGACTATCTGAGTAACATTGATTTATTCAAAGATTCAATTTACCTGGTCAATCAAAAACAAGAACAGACTTTTCCCTATCATAATCATCAAAAAGGACAATTTACGTACATCGAAGGTGGGATTTCTTACCTGAATACCAGAGACAAAGCCTATTTTTTGCCCGCCCGACATTACATCTGGATTCCTCCGCAGCTTGAGCATTTTGTATTGCATACTTCGTCTACCCTGAAGGTAGCCAACATCTATTTTACGGATGAACATGATTTGGAGCATCCCTTTTTCAGTAAAATGGGCATTTATCCCGTTAATGATTTATTACTGGAGATGTTAGTCTTTACGGAACGATGGAGCAGAACCATCCGTCCCGGTGGATTTGATTATGAATTTCTGATGACGCTAAAGCATCTATTACCGGAAATTAGCCAGCATCCCCTACCTATTGCCCTTCCTACCACGCATCACGAACGGCTGACGCCGGTGCTTGAGTATCTGCAACGGAACGTTTCGCAGCCTTTGCATTTACCAGAAGTAGCTCACGAATTCGGCTTAAGTGCCCGAACGCTCTCCCGAATTTTTCATCAGGAATTAGATATGTCTTTTCTGCAATACGTGAAAATGTATCGCATCATTCGGGCCATTGAAGACTTGTTACAAACGGATAAATCAATTACTGACATTGCTTACGATGTAGGGTATACGAGCTTGTCAACTTTTAGTAATACCTTTCTGCAAATGGTGAATCGACGACCCGCAGAGTTTAGAAGCAAAAAGGCCTAATAATGAAACAGAGATTTACGACACTTGATATTTTCAGAGGGATTTTAGCGTCATTCATTGTATTAGTCCACATGTCTTTTTTCTCAGACACGCTCGTTCTTAATAATCCATTTATGCAAGGAACTGACTTATTTGTTGATTTTTTCTTTATCCTAAGTGGCTTTATCATTCGTTACAATTATTCAGAAATTACTAACCTGCAAACGCTTGTTATTTCTGTAAAAAGTAAAATTTGCTCCTAGTAACTATTCTACTGTACTAGCAGCTGTCTAACATTTAGAATTGAAGACCTTATTGCGAATCGCAATACGTTTTTCCGCTTTTCTAGGGCTGACAGGCTTGGGAGGACGGCAGGTAGAGCGGGGGTCAATATGAGTAGTATCGGCCTGGATGGCCACAGGCTGGATAGCTTTAGCTTTGGATTTCATCTAGGGAAGTTAAATCTTGTTTTTAGACAGTCTTCTACATCCTGGTTTTTTATATCTCGCGTTGGACCTACACTACTATTGAAAGACGTTTTTATAAACCTCAGACCATTTATACTTTGTAACCGGAAACGGCCCACTTTCGCGGGCCGTTTCCGGTTACAAAGTATCGTTCTATTTATTATAGCCGAACAGGCTCACCCGTTCGAACAGATTCGTCACAGGCAAAGGCAATGCGTAAGCTGTTCACCGCATCCTGCAAGTGATCCGTCAGATCCGTATTTTCCTCGATTGCTTTCAAAAAATACTTCTGCTCCCGCTCGCAAAGTTCGTTGTGATCAGGTTCATCGGTCAGGTTAATCCATTCATCCTCCTGCACAAACTCATCGTCTTTGTTCAGATTCGCCCGGTGCACGCGTAAAGATTCCGTTTTGGTGTGCGAATCCACATCATCCGATTTCCCCGCAGCTCCTGCATTTTTGGCTACAATGGATACACAACCCTTCGGCCCGATGACGTCCTTCACAAAAAAGGCCGTTTCACTCATCATCGGCCCCCAGCCCGCTTCGTACCAACCTACCGAACCGTCTTCAAAGCGAATCTGTAACTGACCGTAGTTATAGTTGGAATCGGGTATTTCATCGGTGAGACGAGCTCCAATGGCATTCACCTGAATGGGTTTCGAGCGGGTCATCTGACACATGACATCAATGTAATGCACGCCACAATCCACAATGGGACTCAGACTTTTCATCAGATTCCGGTGAACCGTCCACATA
This sequence comes from Siphonobacter sp. SORGH_AS_1065, assembly GCF_030818595.1. Classification (NCBI taxonomy): domain Bacteria; kingdom Pseudomonadati; phylum Bacteroidota; class Cytophagia; order Cytophagales; family Cytophagaceae; genus Siphonobacter; species Siphonobacter sp. SORGH_AS_1065. The sequence goes on along the minus strand of NZ_JAUTAM010000004.1, from coordinate 3,458,741 downwards.
TTGCCGTGGCTTTGCTGGTTCAGGTTCATCCGCATCACCAAGGGCTTGCCCATGTCCTGAGCAATTTCCACGAATTTTTCCCAGCTTGGATGGTGACGTAAGATATAGCCTACCACCACTTTTTTACCTGCCTTCTCCGCTGCAGCCACCACTCGTTCAGCCCCTTCAACGGTATCCGCCAAAGGCTTTTCAATGAAGACGTGAGCCCCCTGCTCCAAAGCCAGAATAGCGTAGGCTTCGTGGGTATCAGGATACGTTGAGATACAAACCGCGTCGGGCTTGGTTTCTTTCAGGGCCGTTTCGTACTCATTGTATAAGGCATACCCACCACCCAGCTTTTCGTTCAGTACTTCCTTGCTCTTGCCCGTCGATACAATCCCACAAATGTCGAACCCTTCCAGATTCTGATAGGCTAGGGCGTGGGAAGTTCCCATGTTGCCGCAACCCACTACTAAAACGCGAATGTTACTCGTTGTTGATGCCATAAAAGATTAGAGGTAATAAGCACAAATTCAGGGGATATGCCCCTATGGTGAATAACTTCAAATGCCTTTCTGATGGTTCCAGCACGTTTCCGACAAAATATTCTACTGATTTTATAGAATATTCTGAATGAATCGCTTCATCTTTCCCCAAATGTCGCGAAATTGCGAGCCTCATCCGAAGTTTTGAATACATATTTTAAAATAATTTAGTTTCTCGGTTCGTAACCTGAAAACTAAATTTTCAGTGTCCTATTACCAGACTTTTGCCGCGTATGGCTTTTTACAAATCGACTCGACTGGATAGTTTGCGATATGAAATTCGTGGACCCGTGTATGAAAAAGCTCTGGAGCTGGAAGCTCAGGGCTACAAAATCCTCAAACTGAACATCGGTAACCCCGCCCCTTTTGGGTTTGACGCTCCCGACGAAATCATTCACGACATGATCGTGAACATTCGGGATGCTCAGGGTTACTCGGATTCCCGGGGACTTTTCGCAGCCCGTAAGGCAGTCATGCACTATACGCAAAGCATTGGCATTCCGGGAGTCGGCATTGATGACGTGTACATCGGTAATGGCGTGAGCGAACTGATTCTGCTTACCATGCAGGCATTGTTAGACGACCAGGATGAAGTGCTAATTCCTTCGCCCGACTATCCCCTATGGACTACGTCAGTTGCCTTAGCGGGTGGTAAACCCGTCCATTACATCTGCGACGAAGAATCCGATTGGAATCCTGACATTCAAGACATTGAACGTAAAATCACCCGTCGCACGAAAGCGATTGTGTTGATTAACCCTAATAATCCGACGGGAGCCGTTTATTCCAAAGACGTGCTTACCCGCATTGCCCGCATCGCAGAAGAGCATCAATTAATGTTATTCTCCGATGAGATTTACGATAAAATCCTTTACGACGGAGCCGTCCATTATCCGATGGGCACACTCGCTACGGATACGCTTTGTCTGACGTTTGGGGGCTTATCGAAAAATTACCGGGCGGCTGGTTTTCGTGGAGGTTGGCTGATTTTGAGCGGTGCCAAGTATAAGGCAAAATCCTACATTGAAGGGTTGAATCTGTTAGCCAGTCTGCGGCTTTGCGGTAACGTTCCCGCCCAATTCGCCATTCAAACGGCTTTGGGTGGTTATCAGAGTATCAACGATTTGGTAATTCCCTCGGGTCGTTTATACCAGCAAATGCAGTTCATTTATGATCGCATTACGTCCATTCCAGGGATTACCTGTGTGAAGCCCAAAGGAGCCTTATATCTATTTCCGAAACTGGACCTGAAACGCTTCAGTTTCGCTAATGATGAACAATTTATTTATGAATTGCTGGTGAATGAGCGGGTATTACTCGTTCCGGGCACAGGCTTTAACTACGGCAAAGACGATCACTTCCGCATTGTTACGTTACCGCCCATCGAGCAGTTGAATCTGGCCGCGAATCGAATTGAGAATTTCCTGTTAAACGGATCCGAAAAAAAAGCCGTATTAGAACCACAGGAGGTTACTCCACTGGCCTGATTTCTGAATTATATCCATAAACGTTCGCGTCTTTTTGCAAGATATTTTGTAAGAAGACGCGAACGTTTTTTCAGGAAAAATGGCTTTCTTGTCAGTTCAGACCGCTTTTATCAGCTCCCATTTGTATATGAAAGACCAGGCTTTATTTAGCTCTAAACGACAAATTCTTTTCTTCGTTCTGTCGGGATTTTTTATTTGTAACGCCCTGGTTGCGGAAATCATTGGTGGTAAAATTTTCTCCGTCGAAGCCGTTCTGGGCATGAATCCAGCCAATATTCCAACCCCCTGGGGCGATAAATGGTCTTTCAATCAGGCCGCAGGAGCGTTAAACTGGCCCATTGTCTTTATCATCGGCGATATGATTAATGAATACTTTGGCCGAAAAGGCGTTCGCTGGTTATCCTTTCTGACCGCGGGTTTAATTACCTATTCATTTTTCATTATCTACACCGCCACCACCCTACCTCCCGCTCAGTTCTGGATGGATATCAATAAGGGCGATACTAATTTCAATATTGACTTTGCCTACAAAACGATTTTCCGGCAGGGACTCGGCATTATTATAGGTTCAATTACGGCGTTCTTATTAGCTCAATTTCTGGATGTTACGGTCTTCCAATACCTTCGCAAACACACCGGGCACAAGCATATCTGGATTCGGGCGACGGGTTCCACACTGGTTTCCCAGCTCATTGACAGCTTCGTTGTCGTTTTCGTAGCCTTTTACATTTTCAGTAACTGGACGGCGAAGCAGGCCCTCTCGGTCGCTCTGAATAATTACCTCTATAAGTTTATTATTTCAATTTTAATGATTCCGGTTTTATACGTTGTACACTACCTGATTGACCGCTGGCTGGGTGAAGATAACGCCCGCAAAATGGCCGACGATGCCGCGACAGAAATGCCCGTTTCGTTTTAAAAAAGAGTTTTGGGGATTACCGCCTATCTCGGCAGTCTCCCGCAGTCGCTCGGCTCTGCCGAGTGACTAACTAGCTCATAGGCCTCTGGCCGGTCTCAGCTAACTAGTTATCTTACATAAGAGCAAACTCCCCAATTCAAAATCAACTTACAGAAGATCAGCCTGAGGACTATACACTCGGCAGAACCAAGTGACTGCATTAGGGGATTAACTAATGCTTCACTCCTCGCCGCCAGTTATCCAACACAATCGCCGTTGCAATACCCGCATTCAGCGACTCCGCTTCTCCGAAACGGGGAATTGTTATTTTCTTCGAAACAAACTTCTCATTTTCAGGACGAATCCCATTCGCCTCATTACCGATAACAATGTATCCTGAATCGGCGAATGTCAAGTCATAGATCGACTCTCCACCCAGAAAAGTACCGTAAATAGCTTTCGTCTGTTCCTGCTCTAAAAAAGACTGTAATGATACGTAATACGTCTGAACGCGGGTAAACGATCCCATCGTTGCGGAAATCACCTTGGGATTATACACATCCACGCAAGTTTCCGAGCAAATCACCTTCTTTATACCGTACCAATCCGCAATCCGAATAATAGTACCCAAGTTTCCGGGATCGCGAATATCATCCAGAATTAAAGCAAATTCCGAGCCTTCCACACGCAACGGACGGTTCTCTTTCGTTCTAGCAATAGCCAGGGCGGCGTTATTACTTTGCAGCGTTCCGACCTTCTCCAGTTCCGATTCCTCAACCAATTCAAAGGAAAAGGGTTGCTCATCGAGCAGCTTTTGGTTTTCTTTGTAAAATGTGTCCGTGAGAAACAGAGCCTGAATCGTAAAATCAGCCTTTAGTAACTCCAGAACGCTCTTGCCGCCTTCCACTAAAAAAGCTCCCAGCTCCTGCCGGTGTTTTTTTTGTTGAAGTAAGCGAATTTGTTTTTGCCACTTTTGTGAGATCATTATCCCGTATACTTATGCCATTCCTCCAAAGGAACTCTGTTCTTCAGTTTTTGATGATAGGAATGGCTTTTATTAGTTTTTTAGCCGCCTGTACGCGAGGTACCGAATTGCGTCGGGGCGAGTATTTACTCGCCAAACAGACGATCAAAGGTAACAAGGAAATTCCGAATGAAGAGCTGGAGGCCCTATTACCCCAGGAATCCAACCGCGTGCTGATTACCCAACCCATTACGCCTTTCTTATGGGTTTATCAAATTGCCCGACCTGACTTTCTGAAGTATAAAAAGCCTCGTTTCGAGCAGGAAATTCGGGAGTATCAGGCTGAAATGAATCAACTTCGGAATGGCCCGGATTCCATCCAGTCCAAAAGAACTCTAAAGAAAATTGATCGCCTAAGTCGAAAAATTGACCATAATCGACTCGCCATTGAACAAGGACACTGGTGGATGCGGGTAGTGGGCGAACCTCCAGCCATTATCACCGAAGAAGACGCCCGTCAGAATGCAGCCAACATTCAGGCCTTTTTACGAACCAACCGTGGAATGTTCGATGATTCGGTTCGTTATAAACTGGATACCGTTAAGTTTCGCCGGGTGAAGGTTTTGTACGAAGTAGAGCAGCATAAACCTTACCTGATCGACTCGATTCGTTTGGTTACCCAGGATGCCCGCATTGATAGTCTGATTCGTAATACGCGGGGTATTCGTTTTTTAAGAAAGGGGACCCGCATTGACGAGCGTAATTTCAGTGCCGAACGGGATCGCATCGAAGCCCTCCTCCGCGATCAGGGGTACTACGGATTCACAAAGGAAAACATCACCTTCACGGGCACCTACGACACCTCGCTGGCCGAGCCGATGAAACACCACATGCAAGTGACCATGGTGATTGATTCGATGCCCGCTCAGTACCCGTACTTCAAGATTAATGCGGTTACCTTTGTTGTGGATGGCCGGGACGGAACCGAAACCAATCCGAGTATTGACTCTACCAGCTTCCGGGGGATTCGGTACATCTTTGCTGGAAGAAAATATTCTACTAAACTGCTGGATAGCAAGGTCAAGGTAAGACCTAACATGACCTATAGCCAGACCTTAAACAACGAAACCCTGCGAATGCTGGGGACGCTGGATCAGTTTAAATTTCCCAACATTACCTACGATACTACGGCTGACCGTACCTTAAATGCTCTGATTTTTGCTCAGTCTTTGCAACGCTATGAGTTATCCTCGGAGGTGGGTATGAACGTGTATCAGGGACTGCCGGGCCCCTTCCTCAACGGAGCCTTACGGATTCGTAATATTTTTCAAGGACTGGAAACCCTGGAAATTGCCGGAAAAGCGGGGTATGACGGACAGCCAGGCTTCACCCAAAGCTCTCAGAACCTGGCCTTTAAAGATCAGAACTTTGAAGCGGGCATTAATACTTCGCTCATTTTCCCGCAGCTGTTATTACCCGCCAGCATGCGAATTCGGTATGCGAACAGTACACCCCGCACGCAGGTCGGGATTGGTTATTCGTTCAGTGATCGAAAAGATTTTCGCCGGACGGGTTTGAAATTGGCCGTGAACTATTCCTGGCAGATTTCACCGAAGGAGACCTTCTATTTCAGCCCGATTGACATTAACCTGATTAATACGAGCCGCCAGTCATCCGAATTTGAAGCCTTTTTAAGAGAGCAGCAACTTGCGGGTAATAACCTGATTTACACCTTTAATCGCTCTTTTGTTTCGAGCATCAGTGGTTCTTACGTTTATAATGATAACAACCTGAACCTGAATACGTTTCGAAAAACGAAGTACCTGCGAATTTTCATGGAATCGGGAGGAACGACACTTAATTTGCTTTCACAAAAAGCTCAGCAGGCACTAACGGATAATGAAAACTTACGCTTTTATAAATTCCTGAAAACCAGCGTCGATTACCGCCTTTACGTGCCTTTGCGTCGTCGGGGGCGTTCGATGTTTGTCTTCCGGGGCTTCGGGGGCCTGGGCTGGGAATACTCGAAAAACGGGGGCATTCTCCCTTACGAAAAAGCCTTTTTTGCCGGTGGAGCCAACTCCATGCGGGGCTGGAATCCGCGTAAATTAGGCCTGGGCGGACGAGCGGCCAGTTACGATACGCTGAAATCGGGAGTTGTAGTGCCAAGCTATAAATTCGAACGTCCGGGCGGTTTGCAGTTGGAGTTTAATGCGGAATGGCGATTCCCCTTATTTAAACTTTTTGGCGATTTCAACGGAGCTTTATTCGTTGATGCGGGTAACGTCTGGTTACTACGTCAAGGTCAGGAAGAAGAAATATTCAAAGTAAAATCTTTCATTGGTCAAACCGCTTTGGACGCGGGTTTTGGCCTCCGTTTTGATAAATCGTTCTTCATCCTGCGAGCCGATTGGGGTATTAAACTTTACGAACCTTCCCGCCCCCGTCTGGATGGCGGCACAGGCCAATGGGTCATCAAAGATTTATTCAGCGAACGTCTGGAAAATCGATATAGGCCTCAGTTGCGATTTGGGATTGGGTATCCATTCTAAACGCATGATCAATCTGAAAACTGATATTACTTAGCGATTGCTATTATCCTGCGTTTTACTATTGCGTTTATGGATCATACGCGGATTGCCTTCCTAGTAAGTAATAGCATTGCCATTAGTATGGCTGTTTGCAGTTTAAAAAATGTCACCCTGGCTCGCTACTGTTACGCCATTATGTTTTTTGCGGCAGCGATAGTTAATGCCTATACTGCTTTCACCACGCCCGAAGCTTACCAATCTTTTGCTGATTTTGCTTTCTTCTCTTTCTACAAAGTCTTTATCAATGGCTTTTTTAAATCGCACGCGACTACCCTTTTGCTATTCATAGTCGCAGGTCAGTTGGTTATTGCTATTTCATTAGTGAAGAAATCTTTAACCATAGGTTGCTGGGGAGGTATTTTATTTTTCTTTTGCATCTCCCCCTTTGGCTTTGCGGCTGCGTTTCCTTCGCCTTTATTCTGGATAGTGGGGTTATTTATTATTTACCGGAAGTCCTTATAGCCTTCTTGGGAAAGTATTTTGTTCGAGCGAATTAACCCTTGGTTATGACGAGCTTTCGTTGGTAATTCCAGATCACATTATCCAGTAATCTTGGATTCATCTCGTACCCCTGCTCACACAGCAAGTTCGACGCCTCTGCTAGTAGGTTCTGAGATTCCGTAAGTGTACATTTTCTACCAACTATACCCTCAAGAAAGGCTTCTACCATTCGGTCAGGTTTAATAAGCGTATCGTTACCAGCCAGCATGAAAAAGTAAGAAAGGCAAATTCCACTAGCTTGACCGGGAATCCTTTTTATATCCTTCTTAAAATCCCCGTTACCGATCAGCTTAGTTACATCCTGAAAATAGTCAACTTCATATTTTACTAATACCTCAAGGAAAAGGTTAACCGCTTCGGCTTTTAAAATTCCGTTTTGACTAGAGGTGCGTTGCTTGTTACCATATACGTGAGTTGCCAGTTCTTCAGGGGTCTGATTTGCTAACTTTCTCCGAAATTCAGTAATCGAAATCTGATCGGCAGTACTTTTAGGTTCAGATCCAAATTCGCGGTAGGTGGTATTATGGAAGAAACCTTTTATTCGAGTCACAACATTACGCACCGATTCATACTTTACTCCCATAGAAAACACACTATCAATCACGCATAAAGGCAGATGAGCATAATAGTATTCCCGGTCCAATTTTGCTTGATCTAAGTCAGTAAAGTTGTTTAGGCAAAAATTAGCTACCAATGCAGCAGATGTAGAGTGATTCATCGTAAAGTTGCGTTTTGCTTATTATGTTACAAAGTATTCGAAGGTTATCATTCAAGCTATTTATCCTCTGAATACCTAATCAGCCTTCCGCTTTTTTAAACAAGTATTTAAAAATCACTTCCTACTACTGTCTGACAGATTGTCAGTTTTTTTGTAGCTTTGTGGCTTCGTCTGAACTCCATATTTATCACATAAGCCGAAAGCCTGAGGCTCAAGGCTCCGAGCATCCATGAAGACCTTAGAAATTCTAACTCCCGAAGATAAGCAAGGCATTGATCTTCCCCGTTTACTGGAAGATGAACAAGGTGCCCAGGGCAAAAAGAAGTTATATATTGAAAGTTACGGTTGTCAGATGAACTTCTCTGATAGCGAAATCGTAGCTTCCATCATGCGTGAAAAAGGCTTCGCCACGACTTCCAGTCCAGATGATGCCGATTTAGTGTTACTGAATACCTGTGCCATTCGCGATAACGCCGAACAAAAAGTGCGTAATCGGTTAAGCACGTTTGTCAGTCTCAAACGTCGCAAGCCTGATACTACCATTGGCGTGTTGGGTTGTATGGCCGAGCGGCTGAAAGCTAAGTTACTGGAAGAAGAAAAAATTGTGGACATGGTGGTAGGCCCCGATGCTTACCGTGACCTGCCCCGCTTGCTGGAAGAGGTAGAGACGGGCCAGAAAGCCGTGAACGTTTTTCTTTCTAAGGAAGAAACCTACGCCGACATTGCTCCCGTTCGTCTGAATACCAATGGAGTCACCGCGTTTATCAGCATCATGCGGGGTTGTGACAACATGTGCAGCTTCTGCGTAGTGCCCTTTACCCGGGGCCGCGAACGTTCGCGGGATGCTCATTCCATCGTAAAAGAAGCAGAAGAACTGTTCAACCAGGGTTACCGCGAAGTAACACTGCTAGGACAGAACGTAGATAGTTATAAGTGGACTTCCGAAGATGGAACCGAGCACGTCAACTTTGCCCATCTGCTGGAAAAAGTAGCTTTGGTTCACCCTGATTTACGCGTTCGTTTTAGTACCTCGCACCCTAAGGATATTACCGACGAAGTGTTGTACACTATGAAAAAGTACGACAACGTTTGTAACTACATTCACTTGCCCGCTCAAAGTGGTAACTCCCGCGTTCTGAAAATCATGAACCGGACTTATGACCGGGAATGGTACATGAATCGGGTGGATGCCATTCGTCGGATTCTGGGTGAAGACTGCGGCATTTCTCAGGATATGATCGCTGGTTTCTGCACGGAAACGGAAGAAGAACACCGCGATACCCTGACGCTGATGGAGTATGTGAAGTATGACTACGGTTATATGTTCGCTTATTCCGAACGCCCCGGCACACCAGCGGCCAAGAAATTCGTAGACGACATTCCCGAAGAAGTGAAAAAGCGTCGTCTGAATGAAATCATCGCTCTTCAGCAACAACACAGCATGGAGCGTAACCAGATGGCCATTGGTAAAGTACACCGCGTGCTGGTTGAAGGCACGTCCAAGCGTTCCACCGAACATTTGCAGGGACGTAACGACCAGAACAAAGTAGTCGTTTTCCCGAAACATCATTTTGAGAAAGGACAATACGTCAACGTATTGGTAACCGATTGCACGGCAGCCACTCTGTTAGGCGAACCCGTTTTATCAGAGGATTGAGTTTGAATAGAGCGGACCGAAAACGCAGGAAGATTTCCGGTCCGCTCTCCCTGTATTTTCTGCTCCTTCACTCTTTACACTATTTGCATGTCGCCTCAAGAAATTCAATCTATAAAATCCCGGTTTGGGATCATTGGCGATTCTACTTCCCTGAATTATGCCATTCAAATTGCGGCTCAGGTGGCACCAACCGACCTGACCGTTCTTATTACCGGTGAAAGTGGTAGTGGGAAAGAATCTTTTTCAAAAATTATTCACCAGCTTTCTACTCGTAAACACGGCCAGTTTATTGCCATCAACTGCGGAGCTATTCCCGAAGGAACCATTGATTCTGAATTATTTGGTCACGAAAAAGGAGCATTTACCGGGGCAGTCGATGCCCGGAAAGGCTATTTTGAAGTAACCGACGGCGGAACTATTTTCCTCGACGAAATTGCAGAAATGCCCCTGAGTACGCAGGCTCGTCTGTTACGGGTGCTGGAGAACAAGGAATTCATTCGGGTAGGTTCGTCCAAAATTATGAAGACGGACGTTCGCGTGGTAGCCGCAACGAATGTGAACCTCATGCAGGCCGTCGAAAAAGGACGTTTTCGGGAAGATTTGTATTACCGGCTCAATACCGTTCCCATTTTTGTTCCGCCGTTGAGAGATCGGGGGAATGATGTTCTCATGTTATTCCGAAAATTCACGGCTGATTTCAGTGAACGCCAGCGGATTCGTCCCATTCAGTTAACCGAAGATGCTCGTGAAGTATTACTAAGTTATCGGTTTCCCGGTAACATTCGTCAACTGAAAAATCTGGCTGAGCAGGTTTCAATTCTGGAAGAAGAGAGACTCGTGAATGGACGTACGCTTGTGAAATACATTCCTGACGCTCAACGCTCTTCGTTACCCGACGTCTTTCGGGATCAGCAATCGCAGAATCAGGATTTCAGTGAACGTGAAATTTTATATAAAGTCCTTTTTGATCTGAAACGCGACGTTACCGAACTGAAAAAGCTTTTCGTTGAAATGGCTCAGAACGGTACCGGAGATGGTGAAATTTTGCGTCAGCACGCTAATCTTTTTCAGGGTGTTCACGACGAACCTGTTAATTTTAGTGAACCCAATACCCCAACGCGGTATTTACCCGTTTCTACTACCAGCAATCAGAGCCCGAACGTTTTTTCGATTGACTCTTCCAACGAACCATCCTTTGTGGATGTAACGGAAGAAAGCGAGGACGAATCGCTTTCCCTGGAAAAGAAAGAAAAAGAAATGATTATTAAGGCTCTGCGAAAAAACGGTAATAAACGAAAAAATGCAGCTCAGGCTCTTGGCATCTCCGAACGTACCTTATATCGGAAAATCAAACAGTATGAAATCGACGAAGAGTAAGAGCTTTCGCTCGCTTATCATGGTCCTTTTAATCCCGGTTCTGTTTTCGGGTTGTGGCCCTTATTCCTTCTCTCCGGGCGGGAAGTTATCGTCCGATTTAAAAACGATCACGATTAATAACTTCGTCATGAATGCTGCCGGAGGGCCCGCTACGCTACCGACGACATTCACGGAAAGTTTAAAAGAATATTTCCAGCGAAACACGAGGTTACAATTACGGCCTGAAGGCGACGGAGATCTGGTTCTGGAAGGGGCTATTACTAACTACGAAGTAACGCCTCAGGCTCCAACGGCTCAGGATAAAGCGGGTCTGAACCGGCTGAACATAACGGTAACCGTTCGGTTTACGAATAACAAGGACGAGTCCAGTAATTTCGAACAGCCCTTTTCTTTCTTTCGGGATTTCCCCCAGAATCAAAGTTTAAATCAGGTCGAAGCCCAGTTAATCCCACCCATTCTGGATCAGATTATTCTGGATATTTTCAGTAAAACGGCTGGAGACTGGTAGAAATAGTTATTTTTATTTAAAAAAAGTTGTCCGAAGAATTTTCGGACAACTTTTTTATTTTTAGCTGTTTATAATTTCTTAAATAAACTTTAACTTTAGAATACCGAAGTTTAGTACACAAGCCGACTATTGATTATCGATTCGTGAATGATGTATCTTAGAAGTTAATCTTTTCGAATTTTCCCTGGTGCGGTAGGCAATTATGCAACGTGATACTTTTTCATACCTCGTAACAAATCCGAGTGAACTCTCCTCTGATGATCTGGTTTATCTGGAACAATTGGTGGAACATTACCCTTTTTGTCAGACTGGACACGTCCTTCTGGCAAAGGGTTACACGCATGACTCGAAGTCAGCCGAGGCGAGCCTGCGTAAAGCAGCGGCCTATGCTCTGAGTCGAAATGCGTTACGTAAATTCATGGAAGGCGATTTTCCTCAATCCACCTCAACGACGGATCAGGCCTTACCCTTCACCCGCCGCCACGCCCGGGAAGTGGTGGAAGTAAGTACCAAACCATTTTTCGAAGAAATTAATCCGGTTCAGGCCCTGCGGGGTCTCGATTATTCGGAAGTCTTGTTAAAAAAGAACGAAGAAAAACCAGAAACCGAACCCCAGGAAAGTAATCCTCTGGACCAGCTTTCTATTATTGACCGCTTCATTCAGGCTGAGCCACGCATTGGGCCTTTACGGGCTAAACTAGGTCAACCCGAAGAAATTCAGGTGGATTTAGCTCAAAAACCACAGCAATCCCATAGCACGCCAGTTACAGAAGCCTACGCGAAAGTTTTGGCTCGTCAGGGAAAAACTGAAAAAGCGATTGAAGTTTATGAAAAACTACAGTTGAAGTTTCCCGAAAAAAAGACGTACTTTGCAGAAAAAATAGAGGCCCTAAAAAACAACCCGCCTTTATCCTAACCGGACATTAATTTTTTACTTTCATAAAATGTTTGCTACTCTGATTATTGCTTCCATCGTATTTGCCGCTTTACTGGTTCTGGTGGTGTTGATTCAAAATCCTAAAGGTGGTGGTCTTTCTCAATTTACGGGAGCAGGTTCACAACAACTTTTTGGTGTAAAGAAAACGGGTGATTTGCTCGAGCAACTGACCTGGGGTTTCGGTGGTGCCATTGCTGTTTTCGCTCTGGCTTCTGTATTCTTCCTGAATGGTCAAAGTGTTTCTTCAGGTATGGATGATGGCCTGGGTAACGTAGCTCCTGCGGCTACCGTACCAGCTCCCCGCCCAACAACGCCTGCTCCGGCAACAACGCCAGCACAACCTGCTCCGGCTCAGCCCGCACAGCCTCAGAAGTAATCGTAAGCTTTCTAGATATAAAGAAAAAGCCCTCGCAAGGAATTGTGAGGGCTTTTTCTTTAGGTGCTTATTCTACTTCCTCGGCGATCTTCTGCCGGGCAATGGGTAATAACGTTTCATCGATAGGATAACCCAGCCTGCTTTCCACCAGATACGAAGCCGGGTTTGGCAGATTCCGATTCTTACGTACTAACTCCAGCTTTATACTCTCAAACGTAGTCGTATAATTCTTTCGTCGAGCTTCCACCAAAGTCGTTTCAACCCGACGTCGGGGTGGAACGTGCGATTCGAAGAGTTGTACGTTATACTGGTAAATGCGTAAATCCCGGTTGGTGCTTTCGTATACAAACAAATACCCTTCTTTACGAAAAAGCGGCATGATCCCAATCGGTTGAATGGATAACTCCTGCTGAACCGTCTCCAGCAACTCCGTTCCTTTAGAAAGCGTTGAACCGAGTCGCGGGATGGCGTAACTAAGAATATCGTCTAATTCCTGCAACGGAGCTAGTTCTTCAAATTCGCTGGCGTAGGTCAATTGCAGTTTCTCTGGATCGATTCCGATTAATTTTTTCTGAATCTGAGTTGACCATTTCAGTTGCTGTTTCTGCAAAGTCACACTTTCCTGGTAATGATTCTGCAAATCTGACAGTTCAGGGTATAATTTTCTGGCCTGAAACGAGTCGTTGACATGCTGTAGATACCCCAGAAGCTGATATTTTTTATACTCGAAATCAAGTAATCCATCAGTAATCCAGGTTTTTTGTAACTTTTTCATAAACTCCTGGTTTTCGTTTATCCTTTTCGAAGCTACTTCTTTTTCAGTAATATCCAAATTTTTCTACTTCATCTTTCGAAAGAACTAGGTATTCCTTTGGTTTATAGGCAGTTTTGTGATTTTGGCAGAAGGCTCTGCAAAATTGACAGACTATCTGGTTTGGCACGACAATCATAGGAATGCATACCATAACCAGATGGTTAATCAAAAAAGTTAACAAATCTATCTTACACACATATGTCAGTAAACGTTAAACCTTTGGCAGACCGCGTTCTTGTTGAACCCGCTCCAGCAGAAGAGAAAACTGCATTTGGAATCATCATTCCCGATACGGCCAAAGAAAAACCTCAACGTGGAGTAGTTGTAGCCGTAGGTCCTGGTAAAAAAGATGAGCCTGTTACTGTAAAAGAAGGCGATACCGTATTGTACGGTAAGTATTCTGGTACCGAGATCTCTTCGGACGGAAAAGACTACCTCATCATGCGGGAATCAGACATTCTGGCGATCCTGACTGCTTAATTTTATTTTCCTTTTTACATCACAACGTGAAGATTGCTTCACATTCCAACACATTATAAATTCTTTTAGCTATGGCAAAGGAACTCTTTTTTGACACCGAAGCCCGTGACCGTCTGAAGCGTGGCGTTGACGCTTTAGCTGACGCAGTTAAAGTTACCCTCGGACCTAAAGGCCGTAACGTAATCCTCGATAAAAAATTTGGCTCCCCTACCATTACTAAAGATGGTGTTTCGGTAGCGAAAGAAATCGAGTTGAAAGATGCTCTGGAAAACATGGGTGCTCAGCTCGTGAAAGAAGTAGCTTCTAAAACGGCTGATCAGGCAGGTGACGGAACGACTACTGCAACGGTATTAACGCAGGCGATCTACTCGATCGGGGTTAAAAACGTAGCTGCTGGTGCGAATCCTATGGATTTGAAACGCGGTATTGATAAAGCCGTTGCAAAAGTTGTAGAAAACCTGAAGTCACAATCACGTGCCATCAGCACTTCTAAAGAAATCGCTCAGGTAGCCACTATCTCTGCTAACAACGACCACGAAATCGGTACTATGATTGCTGATGCGATGGACAAAGTTGGTAAAGAAGGGGTTATCACTGTTGAAGAAGCTCGCGGTACTGAAACGGAAGTAAAAACCGTAGAAGGTATGCAGTTTGATCGCGGTTACCTGTCACCTTACTTCGTGACTAACCCCGACAAAATGGAAGCTGATCTGGAGCGTCCTTTCATCCTGATCTCTGAGAAGAAAGTTTCTTCTATGAAAGAACTTCTTCCTGTGCTGGAGCAAGTAGCTCAAACCGGTCGTCCTTTGGTAATCATTGCTGAAGACGTGGATGGTGAAGCTCTGGCTACCCTGGTAGTAAACAAAATCCGTGGTGCCCTGAAAGTAGCAGCTGTAAAAGCTCCTGGTTTTGGTGATCGTCGTAAAGCTATGCTGGAAGACATCGCGATCCTGACGGGTGGTACGGTTATCAGCGAAGAGCGTGGTTTCAAACTGGAAAACGCTTCTATCGAATATTTAGGTCAGGCTGAGAAAATCATTATCGACAAAGACAACACGACGATTGTAAACGGCGTGGGTGGCAAAGACGATATCACTGCTCGCGTGAACCAAATCAAAACTCAGATCGAAAACACTACTTCTGATTACGATCGTGAGAAACTTCAGGAACGTCTGGCGAAACTGTCAGGTGGCGTAGCTATCCTGTACATTGGTGCTGCTACTGAAGTGGAAATGAAAGAGAAGAAAGATCGCGTTGACGATGCTCTTCACGCGACTCGTGCTGCGGTTGAAGAAGGTATCGTAGCCGGTGGTGGTGTAGCTCTGATCCGTGCCGTATCAGCTCTGGAAGGTTTCAAAGGCGAAAACGACGATCAAACGACAGGTATCAACATTATCCGTCAGGCGGTTGAATCTCCTCTTCGTACCATTGTAGGTAACGCTGGTGGCGAAGCTTCTGTAGTAATCAATGCCGTGAAACAAGGTACAGGTGACTACGGTTACAACGCTCGCGAAGATCGTTACGAAAACATGATCGAAGCAGGTATCATCGATCCTACGAAAGTAACTCGTCTGGCTCTGGAGAACGCTGCTTCTGTAGCAGGTCTTCTGTTAACTACCGAATGTGTAGTAGCTGACAAGCCTGAAGATAATCCTGCTCCTGCTGCCGGTCCTGGCGGAATGGGTGGCATGATGTAATCTCAGCTTTCCAATATTAATAAAAGCCCCTTCAGAAAACTGAAGGGGCTTTTTGTTGGCTAATATCTATATTAATTCAGTCGATACCACTGATACCCATACCCCTCCAGCGTAACCGGATAGGTATCATTGGAAGTAGAGGCTACCGATGCATTACTCATCAGATTTTGCAGCTTTTTACCTTTCCATTCGCTCAAACCCAGCGTAATCGATTTTTTGTCTTTACTGAAATTATGAGCTACGATCACTGATTTTCCTTTCCAGTCGTATTTCATCACCAAAACCTGATCCGTTGAGGCGGGCAAAATCGTCCATTCCCCCAACGCAATTTCTGGACATTCTTCACGCAGCTTTACTAACTTCTTCACGTGATTCAGTAACGATTTAGGATCTTTTTCCTGAGCACTTACATTCACTTTCTGATAACCATATTCGCCCTGATTAATAACCGGATGAAAAGGCTGATTAGAAGTAGAAAAACCTGCGTTTTTAGCCGTTGACCATTGCATTGGCGTTCGTACTGAATTTCGTTCTTTCAGACTAAGGTCATCTCCCATGCCAATTTCTTCGCCGTAACGCAAACTAGGTGTGCCGGGTAAAGAGAATAACAAGCTGTATGCCAGATCAATGTGTTTCCGATCATGCAGCATCGGAGCCAGTCGGCGACGAATCCCCCGATCGTATAACTGCATATTCTTCTGAGGTCCAAATCGAGCATAGACCTTTTCCCGGTCTTCATTACTCAGTCGTCCTAAATCGATTTCATCATGATTTCGCAGGAACCAGGCCCATTGGCTCGTCGGAGCAATCTGACGGGTATCCACCAGAGCCTTGATAAATTTCTCGGTATTCTCCGTAGCCAGGGCCGCAAACAGATACTGGTTTGCGTAAAAGTTGAAAATCATCTGAATGCCTTCACCATATTTACCGATAAATTTTTCAGTTTCTTTCGGATCGACATTGGCTTCGCCTAATAACACAGCCTGCCCATTTTGCCATTGAATAAATTGCCGCAATTGATACAGCAGATCAAACTGCAAGGTTGGATTCTTGATATTGGTTTTCGGGATTTCCATGTAAAACGGCACGGCATCGAGACGAAAGCCAGCAATGCCTAAATCCAGCCAATGCTTGACGATTTTTCTGATCTCCGTTTCAACTTCTGGATTCTGAGCGTTCAGATCCGGTTGAAAATCGTAAAATCGGTGAAAGTAATACTCCTGAGCCAGTGAATCATAAGTCCAGGTTTCTTTTTGCACGCCGGGGAAAACCATTCCGTCATCCGCATCTTTCGGGCGTTCCTTCGACCAGACGTACCAGTTACGATACGGAGAGTTTTTATCCTTCCGGGCCGATTGATACCAGGGATGTTGGATGGAAGTATGATTAATGACCAGATCCGTAATAATTCGGATGTCCCGCTTTTTTGCTTCCTGAATGCACTGTTTAAAATCCTCTTCCGTGCCCACTCTGGGGTCGATTTTATAGTAATCGGCAATGTCGTACCCATCGTCTTCCAGCGGTGAAGGATGAAATGGGGCCAGCCAGACAACGTTCACTCCCAGTGATTTCAAGTAATCTAATTGTTGGGTTAATCCTTTGAAATCTCCAAAGCCGTTTCCATCCGAATCCTTAAAAACTTTCACATCCAGGTTATATATCAGAGCCTTTTTGTACCATAATTCCTGCATGAAATCGGTAGGCAAAGGTGCCGGAGGAGCCGAAGGTTCAGATTGCGAAAAAGCAAGCGTACGGGAAAGAACTGACAGTAGAACTATCCATTTTTTCATAGAGTGCGGAGAAACAGGGTTAAGACCTTTTTTTCATGATTGATTTATCATTTCTCTATAAAAAAATGATACGAACGGTCTTTCACCTACAATGAAGAGCTAAGAAGGGTGGCTTCGTTACCTGGCTTTGAAGAGGCTTATCTTAAGTTTGAATCTTTTGAATATGCGGCCCTCCCTGTCAGCGTGACCTCTCCAAGCTTTTTTCTAGGAGCATTAATTCAGGCTATGAAATCATAGCATTGTGAGGCAGTGATTAGTGGTTGCTACCAGCGGAAAAGCTGGTCGGGCCACGCTGGTAGCGGCATGACCTACCTATTCGTTCAACAAAAATTAGGTGTATTGCCGCTACCAACGTGGCCCGGCCAGCCTTCTTGCTGACAGCACTAACCCAAGCCATGAAATCATACTGTCATGAGACAGTAGTTGCTACCAGTATGACCTACCTATCCGCTCAGAAAAACTAGATGCATTGTAGCTGCCAACGTGGCTGCTGCCAGCATGCTCCGGTCAACTTTTCCGCAAAAAATGAATAGAATTAATTGTTCGCCTACAATCAAAAACTAATGGCGAGTCGTAGAATGCTTTGATTTGGTCGAATTAAATCTTTTTCTTTTCCTCGTTTTTCCTTATTTATGGGTATGAAACGGGTTATTTTCTTCCTCAGCACTTTCTTTACTTGGTCTATGGCCTCCGCCCAACAAACTATTTTCGAGCAGTCGAAAGGAGCCGAAACCCCAACTTACGAGCAGGGTATGGCTTATTTTCAGCAACTGGATCAGCAGTATCCACAGGTTCAGATGCGAACCATGGGGCCAACTGATTCGGGCGAACCCCTGCACCTGATTGTGGTGAGCAAAGACAAGAATTTTGATCTGGCCGAACAGCGAAAAAAAGGCAAAGCCATTCTGCTGATTGATAATGCCATTCATCCCGGCGAGCCCGATGGTGTGGATGCCTGTCAGTTATTACTTCGGAATCTATTAACCGAAAAAGATGGATTAAGGCTGCCAGACCATCTGGTGCTATGCATAATTCCGTTCTACAATATCGACGGAGCTTTGAATCGGAATTCCTTTAGTCGAGCGAACCAGAATGGGCCTCATGCGTACGGGTTTCGGGCCAATGGGCAGAACTATGATCTAAACCGGGATTTCGTAAAGGCAAATAGTAAAAATGCGACCTCCTTTGCCGAAATTTTTCATCAGGTTGATCCTGATGTATTTGTAGATACGCACGTAAGTAACGGAGCTGATTACCAGCACGTCATGACCCTGATTGCCACGCAGCATAGTAAAATGGGCGGTGTTTTAGGGGAGTTCCTGCATACGAAAATGGAGCCTTACCTCTATCAGAAAATGCAGGAGAAGGGTTATCCCATGACTCCATACGTGACGAATTTCGGCCCCAATGTTACCAAGGAAGGATTCAGCGGATTTATTGATTACCCTCGCTACTCAACGGGTTATGCCGCTCTGTTTCAGACGCTGGGATTCATGCCTGAAACGCACATGCTGAAGTCTTACGACCAGCGGGTAAAGTCTACGTATGAGTTATTAAAAATCTATCTGGACTTCACAGTAACAAATGCCAAAGAAATCCTAACCCTGCGAAAACAAGCCAAAGAAGCCGTGAAAACGCAGCAGATCTTTCCTTTAGCCTGGAAGAAGGACACTACCCGTTCGCGTACGATTGAGTTTCTGGGTTATGAGCATGGGTATAAGCCCAGCGAAGTTTCGGGTCAACCCCGGCTGTATTATGATCGCTCCAAACCTTTTCAGATGAGCGTGCCGTATTATGATTATTTTGTACCGACGGTTACCGTTCAAAAGCCCAAAGCCTACCTTATTCCCCAAGCGTGGTGGCCTGTGATCGAACGTTTGAAAATGAATAAGGTAGTCATGAAGCGTCTGGAAAAAGATCAGACGATGTCTGTGGAAGCCTATCGTATTGAATCTTACCAAACTTCCCCACGAGCGTATGAGGGCCATTACCCGCACACGGACGTGAAAGTGAGTTCAAAAACGCAGGAAATTCATTTCCGAAAAGGTGATTATTACATCGAATGCAATCAGGACAAGAATCGGTATATCATTGAAACGCTGGAACCTACCAGCCCCGAAGGTTTTTTTGCCTGGAACTTCTTTGATTCCATTTTACAGCAAAAAGAAGGGTATTCAGATTATGTTTTCGAAGACCTCGCGGCGGAGTTTCTCAAGACCCATCCCGAAGTAAAAAAGCAACTAGAGGAAAAGCGGGCGAATGATCCTGCCTTTGCTAAAAATGGTCGAGCTCAACTGGATTTTGTGTATCGACTTTCGCCCTACTACGAACCCGAACACCTCCGTTATCCCGTATATAGAGTACTCCGTTAAAGTCAAAGTTATCGTTATAAAGGTTAAAACCGGGGAAAACATCCTCGGTTTTTCTTCGTTCAGCCTAGTAACTACGCGTTCGTTTATCTTCGCTTGCATCCGTCAACACTTACTTATTCAGTGCTTATGAAGTTATTTTCGATCTTACCTTTTCTTCTCATTTCGATGGGCGTTTTTTTCAATGATGCCCCCGTTTACGCTCTTGATTTTAAGTCATTACCCGATTCCAGTGCTATCACGCAAGGCGATACCTTACCCCCTGGCGTTGAAAATTTCCCGAGTCTGGTACAGGTAACCCGTCCACCAGCAGATACACTCAAGCATTTCACCTACGCCGTTACACTCGGTGGGGATTATCGTTCGGGTAACGTACAGCGTTCGCTTTATACCATTAATACCTCTTTAGACTACCTGAATCCGAAATCTATCGTTGGATTTTACAGCTCGCCCCGGTATACATACGGACGCATCAGCGGCGAACTTCAGGAACGGGAGTTATTTGTCGATTTCAACACGACGCTCTGGTATAATCAGAATGATGCCTATTTGATGGCCTTCGGGGTGCACGAAGAGAGTAACCTGCGACAAATTCCAGCTCGGTGGTATGGGGGATCGGGAATTGGCTGGCGAATTTTTGGTGGGAAAAAACGCCCTAATACGCTCATTAAGCTTTCCATGACCAATGCTATCGTTTTCGAATATACCGATTTTATTACCATGCAGGACATTCGGGTAATCCGAAACTCAACCCGTATTCGGATCGGAACGACGCTTAACAAAATGGCTTTCAATAGTACGCTTTTCGTCCAACCCGCTCTGAATGAAGCCAACCTTCGCTGGAGTTCGTTAAGCACGCTGGCGTATGCTTTGGGCAAAAGACTGGCCTTATCTTTAACTGCCGATCACACCTATGAAAGCGTAGTATTGCCCGGTCGAAGACGAACCGATTTTCACTGGGCCATTGGCTTAACGTTTAAAAACTAAAAAACCGAAGGGCGGCAGATACAAATCTGCCGCCCTTCTTTATTGGTAGAGACGCGACTTTATCGCGTCTGGGTATTTAATACCACTTAGAGCTTATTTATAGATGTTGCTTCCCCGGATGAAATCCGGGGACACGGTTCCCCGCAGTCGCTCGGCTCTGCCGAGTGACGAAATAGAGTATAGGCCTCCGGCCGGTGGTATTGAAAATCAATTAGGTCAGGCAATTATTTAGGTTATCCATATTTTTTTGAATGAGACGGCCATAGGCCTACAGCTACGCAGTCACTCGGCAGAGCCGAGCGACTGCGGGAATTACATTAAATTCTATCTCCTACCCAGACACGACTTTATCGCGTCTGGGTACCAATAAATCTATTCAGAAACAATTCTTCCGTCCAGCATTTCCAATTTACGGTCAGCCATCTGGGCCAATTCTTCGTTGTGGGTTACCAATACAAAAGTCTGATTGAGTTCGTCGCGAAGCTGGAAAAATAATTCGTGTAATTCACGAGCATTTTTAGAATCAAGATTACCCGAAGGTTCATCCGCAAATATGACTGCTGGTGCATTAATCAAAGCCCGAGCTACGGCAACTCGTTGTTGCTCGCCGCCCGAAAGCTGGCTGGGGTGATGACTCTCCCGTTGGGCCAATCCAAGCTTCGCTAATAGCATCCGGGCACGCTCTTCGGTCTCTGCCTTTTTCCCAGCAATCCAGGCGGGCATGCACACGTTCTCCAGGGCCGTAAATTCTGGTAATAGATTGTGAAACTGAAAAATAAACCCAATGCGACGATTGCGGAATTCCGCCAGAGCCCGGTCCTTTAGGCTACTAATTTCCTGCCCATCCAGAAAAATCTGACCAGAATCAGGCCGATCCAGGGTACCTAACAGGTGGAGCAAGGTACTTTTCCCGGCCCCCGAGGCTCCCACGATGGAAACGATTTCTCCGGGCTGAATCTGTAGATCAATTCCTTTCAGGACGGGTAAGGAACCGTATGTTTTTACGAGTTGACGAGCTTCAAGCATATTAAATATATCAGGCAAAAATAGGCCGTAATCCCTCTGTTAATCAGTTCGTTAAATGAATTGCATCCAAACTATTGAACGAAGGCAGCTATAGTTTGTTGAGCAAAGTTGTAAAACTTTGTCCAAGATAACTCAAAGACTTTATCGATTTCTGCCTAATTTTCGGGCTGTAAAGTGAAACCTCACTCAACTTCCTAATGAACATACACGAATACCAGGCGAAAGAGATCCTCAAACGTTACGGAGTACGTATTCAGGAGGGCATCGTCGCTGACACACCCGACAAAGCGGTAGAAGTAGCCCGCGAACTCAACATCAAAACGGGTACGAAATGGTTTGTGGTAAAAGCTCAGATCCATGCCGGTGGCCGTGGTAAAGGCGGTGGCGTAAAGCTGGCTAAGAACTACGAAGAAGTCCGTGAGAAATCAGGACAGATTCTGGGCATGCAATTAGTTACCCACCAAACCGGTCCCGAAGGTAAGAAAGTACATAAGATCCTCATCTCTGAAGATGTGTATTACCCCGGAGCTACGGAGCCCAAAGAATTTTATCTGGCTATTCTTTTAGATCGTACTAAAGCCTGTAACGTCATCATGGCGTCTACCGAAGGTGGTATGGACATCGAAGAGGTAGCGGAGCATTCTCCCGAAAAAATCATCAAAGAATGGATCGATCCTAAAGTGGGTCTTCAGGGCTTCCAGGCTCGGAAAATCGCTTTTGCTTTAGGTCTGGAAGGCGATGCTTTCAAAGAAATGGTGAAATTCATCGGCTCTCTCTACAAAGCATATATCGATACGGATGCTTCTCAATTCGAGATTAACCCCGTGTTGAAAACGTCTGATAACAAAATTCTGGCCGTTGATGCAAAAGTTAACCTGGACGACAACGCTCTGTATCGTCACACGGATTTAGCTGAAATGCGTGACGTTCGCGAAGAAGATCCTCTGGAAGTAGAAGCTGGTCACCACAACCTGAACTACGTGAAACTGGACGGCAACATTGGCTGTATGGTAAACGGTGCGGGTCTGGCCATGGCTACGATGGACTTAATCAAGCTTTCCGGTGGTGAGCCTGCTAACTTCCTCGACGTAGGGGGTGGAGCCAACGCTCAGACCGTAGAAGCTGGTTTCCGTATTATCCTGAAAGATCCTAACGTAAAAGCCATCCTGATCAACATCTTCGGTGGTATCGTTCGTTGCGACCGCGTAGCTACGGGTATCGTTGAAGCTTACAAAGCAATCGGTAATATTCCTGTACCTATCGTCGTTCGTCTGCAAGGAACGAATGCGGAAGAAGGAGCAAAAATCATCGACGAGTCAGGTCTGGAAGTACACTCTGCGGTACAATTGAAAGACGCTGCTGACCGTCTGAAAGACGTTTTAGCTACCCAATTCTAAGAAGTTTACGGTTTTTAGTTTTCAGTAACTGCAAATCGGATATCTTCAAAATAAAGAAGGCCACTCTCCAAGAGTGGCCTTCTTTATTTTGAATCGTTCGCAATTTCCTTTTTCTACCCAAACCACATTATTCCAACCACTGAAAACTACAAACTAACCCTATCTGCGAGCGTAATACTTCTCCGCTTCAGGTAGCAATTTCTTCAAATCGTTAATCCGCTGCTGATCCGAAGGGTGTGAAGATAATAACACGGGAGGTTTCTGAGCATTTTTGCTGGCTTCAGCCATGCGTCCCCAGAAAGTAATAGCCTCTTGGGGATCGTAACCCGCCATCGCCATAAAGATTAAACCCAAGTGATCGGCTTCGCTTTCGTGCTGACGGCTGTATCGCAGAATGGCCAGGTTAGCTCCAATAGGTGCCGCTACGTTAAAAACCGAACTCCAGATGTTATTAGCTCGGGAAGGATTGCTGGCATTTGCCACGCCTAAGGCTACCTGTCCACCCGTTAATAACCCCTGAGCTACGTATTGCTGACTAACCCGCTCAGAACCGTGCTTGGCAATGGCGTGAGAAATCTCGTGTCCCATTACCGTAGCCAGACCTGCCTCTGTCTTCGTGACAGGCAACAGACCCGTGTAAACAACTACCTTACCACCAGGCATACACCAGGCGTTTACCTGATTATCCTGAACAAGGTTAAACTCCCAGTGATACCCATCCAGGTATTCAGGGTGTTTGATTTCGTTGAAGTACTTCGTAGCTGCAGCAGCAATTCGCTCCCCTACTTTCTTGACTAGCTGGGTATTAGCGTTACTGTTGGAGATGACTTTGCTAGTATCCAGAAACTGCTTGTAACTTACCAGAGCCTGCTGGTTCATTTCAGCGTCAGATACTAATAATAATTGATTCCGGTTTGAAATAGGTACACGACTACAAGCCCAGACAGTGGCTGCCAGTACAATACCCAGGGCGAAGGTTCTTTTCATGTTGTGGAAATGCTAAAAATGTTACTTACTCATAGAAAATCCTGTACCGAGCCTGTAAAGTATATTTGTTCGCTTAGCTTTGCAGGACGTCTCAGTTAAGGCCGCAAAATTGAGGAATAAAACTCATTCAATTACGCTGGGTTAGTACTATAATTAAACATTTATTATACTATGCGAATTTTTTGCATCGGGCGAAACTATGCGGAGCATATCGCCGAACTTCAAAACGAACGTCCGACCGATCCTGTCATATTTACGAAACCAGATTCAGCATTATTACGAGAAAACAATCCTTTTTATTTGCCGGACTTTACCGAAGACGTGCACCATGAACTGGAAATTGTTCTTAAAATCAACAAATTAGGTAAGAATATTCCCGTGCAATTTGCGGATAATTATTACGAGGAAATTGCACTGGGTATTGACTTCACTGCCCGGGATATTCAGGCCAAACAAAAGGCCAAAGGTCTGCCCTGGGAAATTGCCAAAGGCTTCGATGGCTCGGCTCCTATTTCGAAGTTCGTACCCAAGAGTCAGTTCGCTGAGTTCCCGAAACTCACCTTCGATTTGAGCGTGAACGGCGAAGTTCGTCAGCAAGGAGACACAACCATGATGCTGTGGTCATTTGGGGAAATCATTGCCTATCTTTCTAAATTCTTTACCCTGAAAATCGGTGACCTGATTTACACAGGAACACCCGCGGGTGTAGGTCAGGTGCATATTGGAGACCGCCTCGTTGGTCGTCTGGAAGGGCAGGAAATGTTCAATTTTGAAATCAAGTAAGCGTTGTAGGTTTTCAGTTAAGTTGCTTTCTATTCTTAATAAGTTAACTTATAACCCAACTTCCCGAAAGTTCAGAACTTTCGGGAAGTTGATCACCTAAGTCCTTAACACTTACCTTAAAGGTAAACTTAGGCAACAGGGACATAATGTTGCCAGCAAAAAAGCTGGCAGCGAGAGGCCTGTAGTGTATTTCGATCCCAAAGCCCCTCGGTAATGGATTTACTATCCGCCAATAATTGCTATAAACCAGCCCAACTCTAAACCTTTTATCGTCACTATTCCCTTGGTTATTCGTTATATTCTTTTCTTTGCTTTAGTCAGTCTGGCTGCTCAGGCTCAGCATTCTTATCTTTTCCCGATTCTTCCCGGTGAAAACGCTCTATTGGCTGGAACCTTCGCCGAGCTACGTCCGCAGCATTTTCACGCCGGAATGGACATTAAAACCCAGCAACGGGAAGGCCTCTCGGTCAAGTGCATTGAGCGGGGTTACGTATCCAAAATCATTGTTAGCCGAACCGGTTACGGAAATGTGGTTTTTGTAAAACATACCACAGGCGAAACCAGCGTTTACGCCCACTTACAGCAATTTAACTCCCGCATTACCCAATACCTCAGGCAGCAGCAATTAGCTCAGGGCACGACCGAAATCATGGTAAACCCGAAAGCCAATCTATTACCGCTGCAACGAGGAGAAGAATTAGGGCTGTCCGGTAACTCCGGCGGTTCGATGGGACCGCATTTGCATTTTGAAATACGCAATGCTCAGGGACTTAATGTAGATCCGTTGAATTACTCTTTCAAAGAAGTTCAGGATGATATTCCTCCCGTCATGGAAGCGTTGGCTATTCGTACGCTTTCAGGCGACTCTCGTATCCAGGGAAGATTTGGTCGAATGGAATACAGTCTTGTTCGGGAAGAATCGCCTAAGCCCTCGGTACACCTGTACCGGATGCGGGATACCCTTCGAGCCATCGGCGAAATAGGGCTGGAACTACTGGCTTACGATCAAAGTAATGGTTCGTCTTCCAAAAATGGAATCAGTTGTCTGGAAATTCACGTCGATGGTCGGGAGTTACATTACCACCAACTAAGCCAGATTCCAGAGGCCTTTACCGATGATATTAACATTCATACCGATTACGCGACCTATTATGAAACGGGCAAATTCTTCCAGCGGTGTTACAAAGCCGACGGTAACGACCGGGTTCCGATTTATTCTGCGGGTTCGGGGAAATTGAGCGTAACAAACAAGGCCGTTCATCAGGTTACTTTAACCATTTGGGATCATTTCCAGAACAAAACGCAATTACACCTGATCGTAAAAGGCGAAGCAACGGAAGGAAATTCCCCCGATCCTAACCTGCGTTGGTCGGTGGAAGAAAACTGGCTGGTCATCAAAGGATCATTACCCGACTCCCTTAATGTATACTTACCGAAAGGGCAACAAACCTTAACAGCAGTTTATCCGGGGTGTTACCTCTGGGATTTGAGAAAAGGGCTTCCCGATTCGCTTGACGCGGGGACTAAACGCATTCGATTCAACTTTGTTGGGACGGCTTATCCTCAGCAACAAGGAAAGGTATTGAATGATCGGCTAACGCTGGAATGGAAGCCCGGCAGTTTATACGATACGCTTTACGTTATGCTTCAGGAAAAGGATGGCAAGTTACTCGTCGGTGAGCCGACCACTCCATTGAAAGGTAAAATAGCCATTCATTATCAGCCCAAGTCGCCCATTTCACTCTATGAGAAAACGGCTTTATACCGGGAAGATAAACAATCCGTTTTTGTGGGTGGACACTGGAAAGACGGGCAGTTACACGCCGAAACCAGGTTCTTTGGTACTTATTACCTTGCTACCGACACGCTAGCTCCCACCATTACCCCTGTAAGTATTTCCAGCCGTCAGTTGCGTTTTAAAATTAGGGACAATCTTTCGGGTATAAAATCCTGGAAAACTCGTATAGGTACTGAAACGGTGATTCTGGATTATGACGAGAAGAATAATTTGCTCTTTTCAGAAATAAGAGAAGAAAATCGTCCTTTCCGTGGTGAATTGAAGCTGGAGATAACGGACAATTCAGGAAACAAAGCTACTTTTGGCAGACCGAATCTGAACTAGAAGACAGGTTAGCTTTTCGGAGCTGATTCCAGGAATCTTATTCGGAGATACGTCGTTCTGATAACACATTACTTTCAGCATCCAACCTATCGGACTGCTATCAATTAATAAACTTATGTCTCTTCAAAAAGGTGATCTGGCTCCGGCCTTTGAAGCGGTTGATCAAAACGGTAACCTCGTCAAGCTCAGCGATTTTACTGGCAAGAAAGTCGTTTTATATTTTTATCCCAAAGACGATACGCCCGGTTGCACGGCTCAGGCCTGTAACCTTCGCGACAACTACGAAGCTTTGTTAAAGTCAGGTTTTGTGGTATTAGGCGTAAGTGTCGATGATGAAAAGTCTCATCAGAAATTTGCCAAGAAATACGAATTACCTTTCCCCCTTTTAGCGGATACTGACCACAAAATTGTGGAAGCTTACGGCGTTTGGGTGGAGAAAAATATGTACGGTCGCCAGTACATGGGTACTGCACGGACTACTTTCGTTATTGATGAATCAGGACTTATTGCTGAGGTAATTCAGAAAGTAGATACCAAAGAGCACACCAGTCAGATTTTAAAGTAACGTAGCTTTTCTGCTTTTAATTATTCCAGGGTAATCGCCTAAATTTAACCTCTTTCTTTAGAGATACCCTTTATTGTTTCGCTTATCTATACTTATGAATCTTCAGGACATCGCTTCTCAAGTTCGCCGTGACATCGTACGGATGGTACACGGAGTCAAATCAGGCCACCCCGGTGGATCCCTCGGCTGTACTGATCTGCTCGTGAGTCTTTATTTCAAACACATGGAATTAAAGACCGACGATCAGGGTCAGGTTGTTTTCGATATGGAAGGCAATAACGAAGACGTTTTCTTCCTTTCAAACGGTCACATTTCTCCTGTTCTCTACTCTGTTCTGGCTCATCGCGGTTACTTCCCCGTACCCGAACTGGCTACGTTCCGTAAGCTGGATTCCCGCTTGCAGGGTCACCCAGCAACGGCTGAGCACTTACCCGGCATTCGTATTGCTTCTGGTTCGCTGGGTCAGGGGCTTTCGGTAGCCACCGGAGTTGCTCTGGGTAAAAAACTCAAAGGCGATTCGCATCTGGTATACGTCCTGATGGGCGACGGCGAGCAGCAGGAAGGCCAAGTCTGGGAAGCAGCGACGTTTGCTCCTCACCACAAAGTAGATAACCTGATTGCATTCATTGACTTCAATGGTCAGCAGATCGATGGTCCTACGGAAAAGGTAATGAACAATCGCGACCTCGGAGCTAAATACGAGGCGTTTGGTTGGGAAGTGCTGCACATGGATGGTAACGATTATACTTCACTCGATACCGTTCTGACGCAGGCCAAAGGTTTAGCCGGGCAAGGCAAACCCATCATGATCATCACGAAAACTGAAATGGGTCAGGGTGTTGATTTCATGATGCATACGCACAAATGGCACGGCACCGCTCCCAACGACGAGCAATTAGCCAAAGCCCTCGCTCAACTTCCCGAAACTTTAGGAGATTATTAATAAAGTTTAGGGTTTAGAGTTTTTCTGTTTTGAGTTCATTTGACTCTAAACGAATGTGGTAAATTACCCCAACTGAAAACTCTAAACGCTAAACTCTAAACTTACCAAAATGAAACAATATCCCTATACCGATAAAAAAGATACTCGTTCTGGTTTTGGTGCGGGTATGACCGAACTGGGTCGCACCAATCCTGATGTGGTTACCCTTTGTGCTGACTTAGTGGGTTCGTTGAAAATTGATACGTTTATTCAGGAAAACCCCGAGCGTTTTTTCCAGTGCGGTATCTCTGAAGCAAACATGATCGGCGTTTCGGCAGGTCTGGCCATTACAGGAAAAATTCCTTTTGCGACGACTTTCGCTAACTTCGGTTCCAGCCGCGTGTTTGACCAGGTTCGTCAATCCGTTGCTTACTCTAACAAAAACGTAAAAATCGCCGTTTCGCACGCAGGTCTTACCCTGGGTGAAGATGGAGCCACCCACCAGGTACTCGAAGATCTGGCCATGATGAAGGCTCTGCCCAACATGACCGTGATTAACCCCTGCGATTATAACCAGACCAAGGCAGCCACCATCGCCAGTGCGAACTACGAAGGTCCCGTTTACCTGCGTTTTGGTCGTCCGGTTATTCCCGTATTCATTCCTGAAGATATGCCTTTCGAAATCGGTAAGGCTATTACCCTGAATGAAGGCACGGACGTGAGTATCTTCGCTACAGGTCACCTGGTTTGGGAAGCTCTCCAGGCGTGCCAGCTTCTGGAAGATGAAGGTATTTCTGCCGAAATCATTAACATTCACACCATCAAGCCCCTCGATACGGAAGCCATTCTGGCTTCGGTGAAAAAAACGGGCTGCTGCGTAAGTGCTGAAGAGCACCAGATTAACGGTGGTTTAGGCGAGAGCATCGCTCATACGCTGATAACGAATTACCTGGCTCCTCAGGAATTCATTGGCGTGAAAGATACCTTCGGTGAAAGCGGTACGCCCGATGAACTGATGGAAAAATACGGACTGAAAGCTGCCAGCATTGTAGAAGCTGCGAAGAAGGCAATTGCCCGTAAGTCAAAATAAGACATCGTTCTTCCAACGATTTCAGAGCTAGAGATTAAAGAAATTCTAATCTCTAGCTCTCTTTTTTTCCATTTACTTTACGGTCTGTTTTTCCCTTATTTCACTGATTTTAACATTTCGACAGGGATTTTGCCCGAAACTCGCTTGCAGTGAGGGGTCGTAAATGCATATAATTGCTTTTCCATCACCAATTACCAGACCATGACCGATCAGGAACTGCTTGATAAATTTGCGAACCCGGAGACGCGGAACTACGCGTTCAACCTGCTGGTTCGTAAATATCAGCAGAAGGTGTATGGACTTATTCGTAAAATGGTGATCGATCACTCCGATGCGGATGATCTTACTCAGGAAACCTTTATTAAAGTCTGGCAACACCTCGAAACCTTTCGGGGCGATTCGCAGCTGTATACCTGGCTTTACCGAATTGCGACGAATGAAACTTTCAATTTCCTGAATAAAAAACGTCGTCGCTTCTTTTTATCGCTGGATTCGGTAGACCATGAGCTGGAAGCTAAAATTGACGCCGATCCCCTACTCTCGGGCGACGACATTCAGAATAAATTACAAAAAGCCATTCTTCGGTTACCTGAAAAACAGCGACTGGTCTTTCATCTACGGTATTACGATGAAATGCCTTACGAAGAAATGTCCGAAGTGACCGGCACCTCCGAAGGAGCTCTCAAGGCTTCCTATCACCATGCGGTAAAAAAAATTGAAGAATTTTTAAA
Organism: Siphonobacter sp. SORGH_AS_1065; assembly: GCF_030818595.1. Classification (NCBI taxonomy): domain Bacteria; kingdom Pseudomonadati; phylum Bacteroidota; class Cytophagia; order Cytophagales; family Cytophagaceae; genus Siphonobacter; species Siphonobacter sp. SORGH_AS_1065. The sequence continues at coordinate 3,428,443 of NZ_JAUTAM010000004.1, read as the reverse complement.
CGGTAATTAAACTTTGCGAGCTTAGTTTGTTCCAAAGGCAAAATATCAACAAACTGATAATCAGTCATTTCATTTTAATTATCCGCTGATTTTATTGGATATATACAATGGATAATAAAAGAATTCGTTTGGAACACATTCCAAAAATTAACCCCGTCCATACACCTGACCACTACTTTGAAGATTTACCGCAACGAATTCAGGCTCGTGTGCAGCAGAATCCCACCAAAGTACTCAAACCTCACTGGACGGCTCGCCACAGTTGGCTTACCGCAGGAGCGGCCGCTTCAGTTGCTATTCTGATGTATCTGAGCTGGCCCACCCGGCAGGATTCCATCGGCGTAGAAACGCTTAGCCAGCTCAAAACCGAGGATATTGTTCAATACCTCGAACACGAAAATGTTTCTTTGCAGGATCTTTCCGATACGGAAAAGAACAAAATGCTGATTGATAGTTTAGGTAACCAGCCTTTACCTCAGGTGAAGATTTCCAATAAAGAAATTATGGAACAGCTTTCGCTGGAAGATTTTGAAGACGTTATTTAGTACCATTACCCACCGTTGCCACGGTTTTTCCCTAAGCACTATGAAACTCTGGATCGCAGGTAGTTTATTTTTCTTTTTGTCGCTGACGCTTCAGGCTCAAAACAAGGGTAGAGAAGGCCAGCAACAAGTCCGGGCCGCCAAAATCACCTGGATTACCAACCGATTGAATCTTACGCCCGATCAGGCCAAAGATTTCTGGCCTTTATTTAACGAATACGAAGACAAGCGTCGGGAAGTTCGTCACCGCATTCGCCGATTAAATGGTGAAACGAATAATTTATCCGCCAGTGATGAAGCCATCCGCAAGAACCTGAAAGAGATCATCGATCTACGCCAGCAGGAAGTGGATCTGGAGCGGGAATATCAGGCTAAATACCTGAAAGTGATTAATGTAAAACAGTTATCTGAGTTATATAAAGCGGATCAGCGATTTACCCAGATGCTAATCGAACGCCTTAATCATAATCGACAACCCCGGGACAAAGATTCGAACTAGGCCCGTAATGAATACCTTTGAAGCAATGCATTTTAAAAATGCATTGCTTTTTTTGTGCAACAAAATAGCCCGAAAACCAGTTAGTTACCGTTAATCAAAGCCTGCATCCGAAACAATTTTTACGTATGGTAAAGTCTATTGCGTGTAAACTTACGTTCATATGTAAAATGAAAGGCTTTACCTATATCTGCGTTCACTTTATGTCAGGAATTACCCTACCATCTTATCTCAACCAATTCTATCCCATGCGTTCGTTATTCATTGCTCTAGGCCTGTTGTGGGCCGGTGTAGCTTCCGCTCAAAGAGAAAATATTTCCATTGGCCCCATGATTGGAGGGACTTATTCAACGCTTCCCAATCTTGGTTCTAACGTTCTCACAACTAAATACAAAGCAGGTCCAGCCGCTGGTGTTTTCATCAACTATAGCATTAAAGAACATTTCGGGCTATCAGCAAACGTACTTTATACCCGCTGGGGCACGAAGATTGAAACGCCAACGCCAGCTTTTAATCTGAACCTTGATTACATCCATGTACCGATTTTGGCTACCTACTACTTTGGTAACGATATGGGCCAGGGGGCCGTTCGTCCAAAAATATTTCTGGGTCCTAGCGTAAGTTTTCAAACAGGACAATCAGGCAGTCCTTTTATCATTAACGACTCTTTCAAAAAGTTTGATGTTGGAGCAACTGCCGGAGCTGGTTTGAATATTGGTTTTGCTCATCAGCAATGGTTAAATATTGATGTTCGATATAATCTCGGATTTAGTAAAGTTTATACGGACCCAAACCTCAGTAAAGTTCATAACCAGTCCTTCTCTTTACTCGTAGGCTATAGCTTCCCTCTGGGTTCTTACGATAAAAAGAAGAATTCCTTTTCAGGGAAAAGACGTTAGTTATTCGTGCTTAAACAAAAACGACCCGGTGATGAGCCGGGTCGTTTTTGTTTAAGCACGAATATTAGTTTAATCTGGGATCGGTAGGATAATGGGAAAGTACACGGTAAGCTCCCCCCATATTCCGTAGCGTAACCCGCCAGAGCTGATCTGTTGACGTATCAAACAGATCGTTTGTATTAACCTTTGAGATAATCCAGGAATCGCGACTTAACTCAGAAGTAAGCTGTCCGGCATTCCAGCCCGAGTAGCCGATGAAAAATCGAATGTCTTCGGTTTTCAGCGTACCCAGATTCAAGAGTTTCTTTATCTGTTCAAAGTTTCCACTCCAATATAAATTTCCATCCAACTGAATCGAATCTTCAATCAGATCAGGCCTCCGGTGAATGTAGTGAAGCGTGTTTTTCTCCACCGGGCCTCCTACAAACAGAGGAATATCGGGGTAAATGTCTTCTTCAATTACATCATCCAGTAAAAGCTCCGTCGTTTGATTTAACACCAGTCCGAAAGAACCTTGCTCGTTATGTTCACAAATCAACACCACACTTCGCTCAAAATTTTCATCGCCCAAAAAAGGTTCAGCCAATAACAAACAGCCCTTGGTAACCTTCGTTTGAGCATTGTTTTTTCCGGGTAGAAAGTCGCTCAATTCCTTCATGGTCAGTTCTCATTTAAAAATCACTGAAAAACGGTGCTTAAGCAAGATAACTTAATTTTTCAGCATAAACGTGTGTGATATCCGTAAAAAAATCTGCCAAAAGCGAAAAATGGTTATGCGTTTGGAGTTTTGGGTTGGGGTTAAGCGTTTTGAGTTTTTAGAATTACTTCTCCCGCAATCGCTCGGCTCTGTCGAGTAACGAAATAGATGAACAAGCCGGTGGCATTGAAAACATTTAGGTCAGGCAAACATTAGCTCCCCTATCTCTTTTAAAAAGACAGCCAAAAGCCTACAATTTATATGATAACCCCAAAAACATGCGATTCTTCACGTAGAGACGCAACTTTATCCCCTTTATGCCGTGGTTGGTGTCTCACCAACCACAGTTCGCGTACAAATGACTGGTGAGGTGAGGCACTAGCCATAGCAGAGAAAGCCAGACGCGACTTCATTGCGTCTCTACCTAATGATTTCTCTCGCAGTTGCTCGGCTTTGACGAACAACGAAATGGATGAATGGACCAATAGAATTGAAAAATAGCTGGATTTGGTAAATTATTTAGCTTACCTCTATTGTCTTTGGGAAACACGGCCACAGGCCTACAGTTAAGTCGTCACTCGGCAGAGCCGAGCGACTGCAAAAGACAGGAATATAATAAAATCAGTATTCAATCATTCAATCATTCATTCCCTCAATCATTCAAAACTGAACCCCTCACCAGATTTCTACGCCTTTATTGAGGTAAGATGACAAGTTTTCGGTAGGAGCCTGCGACGAGGTTATTAATAAATCCAGCTCTTCGTAATCGCACACTTTACAGGTTTCTGCGGTATTAAACTTATCCTTCCAGGCCGTTGCAATCACTTTCTTGGAAACCTGAGTCATTTTCTGTTTCACCAGAGCCTCTTCCCAGTACGGCGTCGTCACACCGAGTTCATGATGAATGGAACAAACACCCATGATGCACAAATCCGGGCGAAGTCGTTCGATCATATTAATCACTGCCGCTCCGAGGGTTACCTGAGCCCGTTTGAAAATCCAGCCCCCCATCAAATGAACTTCCACATTGGGGTGTTCGCTCAGAATTTGAGCAATGGATAAACTATTCGTAAATATCTGAACCTGAAGTTCTGGTGGTAACGATCGGGCAATTAACATGTTGGTAGATCCATTATCCAGAATAATCGTTTGCCCGGATTCAAATAAGGCCAGTGCTTTTTGTGCAATCTCCTGTTTTTCGGTTTGAGCATAGGCAATTCGTTCCGTCAGTTTCAAGGGAGCCGGAGCTTTAGGAACCGCCGGAACCGCCCCGCCGTGGACTTTTTTCAAAAGGCCATCCTTCGCCAGTTCATTCAAATCCCGGCGGATGGTATCATCCGAAACGTTAAGCTCCTGACTTAATTCCACGGAACTTACCCGTTGTTGCTGAACCAGTTTCTGAAGGATGTATTGAAGGCGTTCTTCGCGGAGCATTTCGTTTTTATTCGTTTTTCTTCCCAAAAGTAACACATATTTAATTTGGAAGTATGCGTTTTGTTACGGTTTTTTGTTGAACTAAATCGTATTAACGAAAAATAACGCATGAAGCTAGTCATATTCGATATGGATGGGGTTTTGGTTGATAGTGAACCCATCTATCATCATTTTCATCCTTATTACTTTGAAACTCAATTAGGCATTACCTTGAGTCAGTTGGAGCTGGATAGCGTCACGGGCGTGGCTCCGAGAGAAATTTTCGGACGGTTTAAAACGATTTATCCCGATCTGCTTCCTGAACCAGCCGTTGTGTACGTTGAACGGGAGTATGATTTGTTGATGGAAAAATTCGCCAGTCTCGATCCACTTCCTTTAGTAAATGGCATTTCAGACGTTCTGAAAAGGTTGGATGAAGAGAATATTCCTATGGTTCTATCCTCCTCCAACCAACGGCGGATGATCGAACTATGCCTGGATCGCTCGGGTTTTCGACCCTACTTTCAGAATATTCTAAGCGGCGAAGATGTACCCCGGTCCAAACCGGATCCTGAGATTTTCCTGCGGCAGGCCGCTTTTTACGGAGTAAAACCCGAGGAATGCCTGGTAATTGAAGATTCTACCAATGGCTGCCGGGCCGCCAAAGCTGCCGGAATGGCTTGTCTGGGTTATGTCAATCCCAATTCCGGGAACCAGGATTTATCGTTAGCCGACTGGCGAATCGACTCCTGGAATGAAAATACCATTTCTCAGTTATTAACCATTCTAAAAAGTGCCGATTTACAAACTGCTTTGTAGGATATGAAACGAATTCTGATTGACATGGACGACGTTCTGGCAGATGCTTCTGGACGTTTCATCGAATATTGTATTAATCGAGTAGGAAAAACGGTTACCCGTGAGTTGTTGCAAGGCTCTAATTGGGCAGAAGCGGTTGATATTCACGCCGATACTGTTAAAACCTGGGTTCATGAACCAGGCTTTTTCCGGGGAATGCAGGTTATGCCTGATGCTCAGGAGGTGGTAAAAAGATTGATGGATCACTACGAAGTTTTCATCGTTTCTGCCGCGATTGAGTTTCCCAATTCACTTAAAGAAAAAGTGGATTGGCTGGCAGAGTATTTTCCTTTCATCGATTGGCGGTATATTGTCCTCTGTGGGCACAAATGGATGATTGAAGCGGATTACCTCATCGACGATCACGAGAAAAATCTGAATACCTTCCGTGGCACTCCAATTTTGTTTGATGCCCCACATAACCAAACGCTGGAAGGTTATCAACGCGTAAAAACCTGGCGTGAAGTAGAGCGGTTGCTATTACCTGCTCCCATTGAAGCGTAGACCTTACGACATAAAAACGACCCTATGGTTTCGTCTGAAATCACCCAAACAGACCCATTGAATTACCCGGCAGCTCGCCTATCAGTAAGCACCTTTTTCTTTTTAATGGGGCTGAGTTTTGCTAGCTGGGCCGCCCGTATTCCCGACATTCAGCAAGCCATGCACCTCAGTCCGGGGCAGTTAGGTTCTGTTTTATTGGGTATGCCGCTGGGTTCGCTGGTAGCCCTGGCTCCGGCGGGTTGGCTGGTAACGAAAATTGGCAGTCGGACGGTAACCTTATGGTCATTGATTTTTTACGTGGGTATCCTCCCCTTCCTGGGATTTATGGATACGGGCTGGCAACTGGCTCTGGCCTTATTCTGCTACGGAGCCGCTGGTGATGTAGCCAATATCGCTGTAAACACGCAAGTAGTAAGTGTGGAAGCGGGGTTTGGAAAACCCATCATGTCTTCCTGCCATGGTTTGTTCAGCCTGGGAGCTTTCGCTGGTTCTGCTCTGGGTGGTATTGCGGGGGCTCTGCACATTACTCCCTTTTATCATTTTCTGGGAGTCATGGCTCTTTCGATTTTAATTGCCTTATTGGCTTACCGATCATTGATTAGTACGGATCGGAAAGAGCAAACAAGTTCAGAAAAGACACCCATGTTTGTCCTGCCCGACCGTGCTTTATTACTGCTGGGATTGATTTCGTTCTGCTGCATGCTGACCGAAGGAGCCATGGCCGACTGGTCGTCCATTTATTACCGTCAGAGTGGTGGAGCAGTGGCCTCTATGGGTTACACCGCTTTTACCATCACCATGGCTACGGGCCGGTTTATGGGGGACTGGTTAACGGTTCGATATGGTATTCGAAAAATGCTGCAAATGAGCGGATTAGGCATTGCTCTCGGCATGGCTCTGGCCGTAGGCGTATCTTTCCCGATTGCGGTTATTATCGGTTTCTTAATCATCGGATTTGGGGTCGCGGCAGTCGTTCCCCTGGTGTACTCAGAAGCGGGTCGCTCCGAAACCATGTCTGCGGGAATTGCTCTGGCGGCGGTTTCTACTGTAGGTTACACCGGATTTCTGATGGGACCGCCTCTCATTGGTTTTATTGCCGAAGCGGCTACCCTACGAATAGCTTTATTCTTGGTCGTGATACTGGGTTTAGGCATCTGGTTTTTAGCTCATCGAGTCAAACGCTAGGAGATTCTATTCTAGCTGAAAACGCTTGGGTACATCAGAAGCTTAACAGCGGTAAAATGCCCGTACGTTTTTCTGAAAATACTATCGTAGCTGTTTTTTCATGCCTGCTGATAAAGAAAAAACTCCGCTCAAACGAGCGGAGTTTTTCAACCTTCCCACTATAAACTACTCTGATAAAATCGTGTATATCGCGAAGAGCCGAAGCTCTATTTCTCTTCTTAGGGTAATAAGCTCAGAAAAGCCGTTTCCTGATGCTAGGTTTGATGATTTATGGACGAAAAAGTCAATTGAGAAATCTGTTTTAATCTCGAATGATTGATTTTTGATGCCTCATCTACATCTTCGAAAACCCCTTCCTTCGTTCAACTAATCAAAAACTAATTGTCACACTACCAGACCGGGTTTGAATTACGCAAGGAGCCTTTTTTTAACAAAATCTCTAAGTCGATTTTAATCCTATTTTAAGTTAAGCATGACTTAAAATATACGCTTTCTCAGCGGCTTCATGGGCAATCTAACACGTACTCCCCGTGGATTCCTGTACCTTTGCTTCGCTTTTTTCAATGCTATGAATCACACGTCTACTCTGAAAATCTGGTCAGGATTACTTTATTTATACCTGGCCTGGGGAAGTACCTATTTGGCTCTTCATTACCTCGTTGAAACCGTTCCTCCGCTAATGGCTTCTGGCATTCGAAATTTTTCGGCGGGGATTATTATGATGATTTGGGCAAAAGTTACCGAACCCAACGTTCGTCTGAGTTCCAAAGCCTGGCTTACTTCTCTCCTCATCGGAACCTTGTTGCTGGGTGTAGGGAACGGGGGTGTAACCATCGCTTTGGCCTGGGTTCCTACGGGTTATGCAGCTCTCATTGTCGCAGCCGTACCGATCTGGCTGGTTCTGTTACAGTGGCTCTGGCTAAAAAATATCCCAAGCCCCATGGTCATCATGGGCGTATTAATCGGGCTCGTCGGCGTCGGTTTATTACTTGATTTCAATTCATTCTCGCTGGAAGGCGATTCGGCTCAGTTCACATTGGGCATTATCGCGTTATTAACGGCTACGTTTTGCTGGAGCCTGGGGATGGTTATTTCTCAGCGAGCTCAGCTACCTTATTCGGCAGCTTACCTTTCGGCCATGCAAATGTTGGGCGGCGGGACTGTAACCCTGTTGGGAAGTTTGGTGGCAGGTGAGTTTCCTCTTTTTAATCCATCGGGTTTGAACGCCAGCACTTGTTATTCCTTTTTATACCTGCTTATTTTTGGTTCGCTCGGTGGATTTACCGTATTCAGTTGGTTATCCCAACGTACGTCCCCCACGTTACTGGCGACCTATAACTATGTTAACCCGCTGGTTGCTTTGCTATTAGGTTACTTATTTGTTAACGAACCTCTGTCATTAAAAGTAGTATTGGCCGCAGGAATTATCATTTCGGCTGTCATTCTGATTTCGGTGGGGCAGCGATTGAAAAAACGAGCAGAGCCTGTTTTTCAGGAATCATAAATTCAGGATCATTTGAAAAGTGGCGTTCGTAAGGTTAATTGCCTCCTAGTATCGTCTCATTTCAGATGCTTTGAACAGAACTTTAATCTCTATTGATCCTATGAAAAAACCATGGTTGGTTTTATTAAGCAGTATGCTCTTTCTAAACGTGCAGGCTCAACAGGTTATCCCTCTTTACGACTTCAGCCCGATTCCGAATCAGGGCCCCAAAGCTTCTCTGACCGATGAAATTGAGGAAGGGTCCGGGAAAGATTCTTTCCATCGAATCAAAAATATAACGAAACCTTCCATTACCGTTTACAAGCCCGCCAAACCTAATGGTACGTCAGTTATTATTTGTCCCGGTGGTGGTTACTACATTCTCGCCATTGACCACGAAGGCGTTGACGTAGCGAAAATGTTCAATGAAGCGGGCGTTACGGCTTTCGTATTGAAATATCGACTTCCTTCTACGGCGAACCTGATGGAGGTAAATGAGATTGGCCCCTTGATGGATGCCCAGCAAGCCATCCGTCTGGTACGTTCCCGAGCGAAGGAGTTCGGGATTAATCCTGATCGCATTGGAATTATGGGCTTTTCAGCGGGGGGGCACGTAGCGTCAACGGCTGGAACACATTTCGAAAAACCCGTGGGTAACTGGAAAGGTCGGCCAGACGTTTCGGTTCGCCCGGATTTTATGATCTTGTTATACCCCGTTATTACCATGGACCCATCCTTTACGCACATGGGTTCACACGATGCCTTGCTCGGTAAAAAGCCAACGGCTGAACTGGAAACGGAATATTCTAACGAAAAGCAGATTACTTCAAAAACGCCACCAACGTTTCTGGTTCACGCAGCGGATGACAAAGCCGTTCCGGTTAATAACTCCATCAGTTTCTTTCAGGCTCTGGAAAAAAACGGCGTCCCCGTCGAGCTACACGTCTATCCGAAAGGCGGCCATGGGTTTGGAATGAATAATAAAACCACTCCCGATCAATGGACTGAACGGCTGAAGAACTGGATGAGTACACTCTTCAAAGACTAGTCATAGCGTAATAAACCAGAAAGGCTCCGACGTTCGAACGTCGGAGCCTTTCTGGTTTATTAACTCCGTTGAGAAGATCGCCGGACCACCAAGTCGGTTTGTAGAATCCGGGTTTGGTAACGAATGGGCTTCCCCTTCTTTTCGATCAAATCGATTAATAATTCCGCGGCCTGTTGCCCCATTTCAAAGCCGGGCTGAGCCACTGAACTCAGCGGCGGATCTAACAAGGGAGCAATCGGAGGATCTGAAAAGCCAATCAATGAAACCTGATCGGGCATTTTCATGCCTACCTCCCGAATGGCTAAATGGGCACCCAGAGCGATGCTCGTACTCGCGGCCAGAATTCCGTCGGGATGATCTGTCAAGTCTGAAAATAACTCCTTCGTTAACTGATTCCCACTTATTTGCCGAAAGGGCCCTTCCACCAACCATTCGCTTCGGATGGGTAAATTATGCTTTTGTAAAGCAGCTTTAAAGCCCGCCGTTCGTTGTTGCACAATAGGTAAGTGCTGAGGTCCGGTTAAGCAGGCCAGTTTTCGGCATCCCTGTTCAATCAAGTGTTCCGTACCCCGAAAAGCTCCGTCAAAATCATCGACAATCACCTGGTGGGTTTGGAAGTTCTCTACTTTCCGATCGAAGAAAACAACCGGTATGCCCTGCTCCTGTAACGTATGAAAATGATCCAGATTACGAATTTGGCTGGCGGTAGAAACGATTAACCCATCCGCCCGACGCACCAGAATGTTTCGTACATCGGTTACTTCGCGTTCCACTGAATCATGGCTTTGATAAATCATGATGTAATAACCCATCCGGTACGCCACATCCTCAATCCCGCTAATAACTGAGCTAAAAAACGAATTCGCAATTTCAGGAACGATAATGCCAATCGTCTGGCTACGACTTCGTTGCAAACTCAAAGCAATAGGGTTAGGCGTATAACTCAGCTCCCGGGCTAGTTCCAATACACGTTTTTTGGTTTCGGCTCCAATCTCACTGCTGTCTCGCAAAGCTCGGGAAACGGTCGATTTAGATAAGCCCAATCGGCGGGCAATTTCTTTCAGCGTAATGATGGGTGTATTCGCCATAGGAGAAAGCAGCCTTTCTATAAATAATACAATTTATTTCCTACCCATTAAAAGGGCTATTGTTAAAGGCTTTTGAATTGAAATTGAACTTTACCAAAAAAAAACTGAAGTAAAGATAGTTCCGGGAACGGTTTCGGGAACGGTTTCGTGAAAATATTTTCATATTCCTTTGGTAGACGGTTCATCACTCCGCTAATATCATTCCATGATTTCGCCAGAATTTGATTCGGTAAAAATCAGATTTCCAGGAATAATCGAATGTGATATCTACTAACCTCAGGTCTATGAACAGCACGTCCCGCCGTCCTACTTTACGCTCAACAGTGGCAAAATCGAAGGTCACTACTGCTCAACTGTTCGAACGTTTTATTCAAAATGCCGACGCTACCGCTTTCTCCGACCTGTACCATCGGTATCACAAGCGGTTATTGGTCTATGCAACCAAGATTCTGAACTCCACTGAGCTGGCTGAAGAAGTCGTATTGGACGTGTTTATGCACTTCTGGACGAATCGTTCCCGTTTGCAAATTCATACCTCATTTGAGTCCTATTTATTCCGTTCGGTGCGTAACCTGGCTTTCGATTATTTAAAACATTACCGTCACGAATTACATTTACACGAAATTACTCCAGAAGTAGCCAATTCGCTGCCTCTGTCTGAAGACCGTCTGGCAGATCAGTACGATTACCAGATTGTTAGCAATTTCATTGAAACCAATATTTCAGCTTTGCCTAAACGCTGCCGCCTGATTTTCCGCATGAGCCGCGAAGAAGGGTTGATGTATCGGGAAATTGCAGAAAAACTAAACCTCTCGATTAAAACCGTAGAAGCCCAAATGGGCCGAGCCCTGAAGATGCTACGTTCTGCCTACGAACAACAATTTCAGGCCGTATAAGCATACCAACCCACTGTAAGATTGCCAAAAAAGCCGTTGCCTAGTAACGGCTTTTTTGTTGTTTATTCACTTCCTACAACCTAACCTGTCCTCTCGAACAAAGTAACAGAATTTTTCCACCCTGGTTGGTGTCCTCACCAACCAATAGGCTTTTTCTAATGGCTGGTGAGGACACCAGCCAAGGTGGAACCTGTTATCTCGGACGAAATAAGAGAATTCATACAGGAATGAGAAATACCTGTGGTTTACGAAAGTCTTGTATATATAAAGGAATGGGTTACTTAAAAGACGAAAGGTCCTTCGCTACGCTCTGAATGAAAGATGTAGACAAAAACTCCTCTGGGGTTAAACTTAAACGATCCCCGGATGTGATCCAGGGATCGTTTGCCTAGGTTATCACTTGGGTCCATCCAGATCGGATTTATCTACCTTGCATCTCACCCCGGGTTGCACCCGGGGCTATTGATAATTAAACCCCGCTGGGGTTATACCTTCCATTTCCAAACGTCTTGTCTAACTTTACAGGTTCTCCCTTTCCAACTGAAAACTGAAAACTGAAAACTGAAAACTGAAAACTCAAAACTCAAAACTCAAAACTCAAAACTCAAAACTCAAAACCGCAGCGGCGGCCGCTCAAAACTGAAAAACTAAAAATAAACCGGATGCACCTTTATTTTGAACTTGGGGGGAACCTTAGAAACCCGGAATTCTACCGCTGGAGCCGGGATTTTGAAGCAATTGGCAATAAAAAGCAAACTGCGGAGAAGGTTAGAATGCGTAGGAATTCGGGTTAAATCCAGGTCAGGAGAGATGAAAAACTGCCGAACCGGGCGACGGCCCATCGCCACACTTTTCTCGTAATCGGCAGAAATCATATTATCAATGCCGTACCCTACGGCGATGTTCATCAGCTTAGGCCAGCGGATCTGACGATCATCTAGTTTCTGAAAAGAAGCAGGATTTACGGACAGCCAATACGTTTGCCCATTGTAATCTTTCAGCCAGCTTTCATTCCAGCTTCTTCCTAATAATTCTGGACGTTCCCGGGCGAGTTTAGTGGAGTGAACACTCCACTTGGGCGTGAAACGAACTTCTCCCCAGCTTAACTGCTGAGCAACCAATAGGGCCGGGCCCGTTACATTCGCCGCAATGTCACCCAGAGAAAAACCGTATTCGGGCGAAAACCCATCCAGGACTTCGATGGGTAACATGAAGGTAATTCCGCTGGTAGCTCCCGAAACGGCAGCCTGCTTATTATTCATTCCCGCCCATTGGTAAGCCGCCATTCCGACGCGGGCGATCTGGTAAGCGGTATACGCATGGCCGGCCTTGTCAATCTGCAACCACTCCTGATTGTCGTTGAACGTATGGAAGTTTTTCAGCGGCTTTTTATACCAAGCCTTACTCAAACCATAAATCGTTCCGGCGAAACCTACCCCCTGCCCGATTAATAATCCATTCAGTCGATCCTGCCGAATCTGGCCGAAAACCGATGATGTGGTCACTAAAAGGATTAGGAAAAGTATACGCATAGAAAACATTCTGAGTTGCAAATAAAATACATCCCAGCCAAGTGCCTGCGTATTATTCAGAATTGGCCTCTTTTAGAAGTTAGGAAAAGGAATGAATCAAGTATTTATAAACAAATAATCTCAAACCCACCCCTAATAACTCCCAAGGTATTTCCGAACGCCCCATTCCAAAGCCAACAGCGTAATAAGAATGAAGAAAATCCAGCGTAAGTTAATGGGTTCACGGAGGTCTTCCGTACTGGTAAGTTTATCGGGTAAATCGCGGCTTACTAATGCTTTTTCAAGGTTATCTAGTTGACTAGCCGTAAAAAACTGTCCACCCGTCTGCTGGCTCAACTGGCGTAAGCCATTATAGTCAGCGGTGGTATTGGCTAGCTCCAGTTGTTCATCCCGAATGATAAATTCACCCGAAGCCGTTTCGTCTTTGCCCAACACTTTTGCCGTTGCCGTATATTTGTAAACCCCAACGGGTAAGTTACTGATTTCAAATCGACTGGCAGAAGAAACATAGGTATACTTGCGAGTCTGTCCTTTTTCATCCGTTACACTTAGGGCTACTTCCGGACCGTAAATTCGCTCGTAGAGATCGTTATAAATTTCAGTTTCCAAGGACACTCTATCTTCAATCTGGAACTGATGCTGCGTGGGATATACCCGCAATTTTCGCTTATCGTCTTTTGCTGATAAAAACTGAATAATTTTCGTAAAAAGATCATCTACGGCTTCCTGTTTTTCGGTTAACCGATACTCCTCCAAACGCCATTCCCATAGCCCTTCTCCCAGTAATATTGCCCCGCGTTTAGCCCCCGTATTCAATACTAAGAGAGGTTTCGTGGTCTCGATGTTATTCTTTTTCTGATACAGTACGACTTCCGAATTGGCCAACGGCTTCACTTCCCCAAAAGGCACCGTCATAGGTGGGAGCCGACGCAGTAACTCCATCGTTTCAGGGTTCAGATTCAATCGGGTAAAATTACGGTTGTAGAATCCGGTTACCTTATCCACCTGTCCCGGTTGCGACTGAATCTGAGCAATCTGCTGAGCATTATTTAAGGGCGTTGTACCCGTTTGACTGGCCACAATCCAGAAAGCTGGAACACCCGTATCCAGTAATCTTTTGATATACGGTCCAGCCGAATTAAAGGCATCCGGTTGCTGATGAAAGATTATTAAATCATATTTTTTGTCAGAAGGCTGAGCCGGAGAACTGGGGTTAACAATCTGAAAATCAAATTCAAAATTGTCATTTTTTTCAATAATACTACGAATGGCTTTAATGTCCGGGTGCGGAGCAGAAGCCACTACTAATATCTTTTGCCGACCATCAATGACTTCGATGTAAACGTCTTTTCGGTTATTCCGAGTATTGAATTCACCGGGTAATGGCAGTACTTCAACCGTCAAGTGCTGAATGCCTTTGGCCGAAGCCTGAGTTGTGAAATTAACCGTCGCTAAAGCATTTTCTTTATCAAAGCGAACGGTTTGCTGGCTTAAGGTTTGCCCGCCTTTCCGAAGGAGAACGGTCGCCGTTTTTCCGGCATACCCATCCGCTACTACATCGGCTTGTAACGGAAACTGATTTCCCAGATAAGCAATCTGATTGGCCGAAAGAGATTTCAGATTGACGTCGCGTTTTGGAGTCGTATCTCCTACCGCCAAGGCATGAATGGGAAAGGGATAAGAATTGAAAGTCGGTGAAGCTCCGCGATTAATAATGCCGTCTGAAAGCAGCACTACGTCCGTCACGTTTCGGCCTTCGAGATTGGTTTTGACATGACTCAATAAGCCGGAAAGATCCGTCGATTTTTGGGTAAATTGCACAGAGTCCAACGTTGAAACAGGCGTTTCTCGTAGGGTTTGCAGGGCGACGGTATAACCCTTATCCTGTAAAGATTCACTCAGCTTTTTCAGTCCTGCCTTCAGATTTTCGCCCAGTTTTCCTACCGAAGCGGAATTATCCAGAGCCAGAACCACCGTTTTCTTTTCTATACTAACTTCCGTTTGCCTCAGTAATACATTGAGCAATAACAAACATAGCGTAGACACTACTACGAACCGAAGCCCGGCTAAAGCCAGATTAGCAGGTTTACTCCAGGAAGACTTGGGTTGATAAAGAAGAAAAGCGTAGAGTCCACCCACCAAAAGGCATAACGGAATCCACCACGGCGACGACTGAAAAACGAAGTTCAAATGGGTTAGCGTTTTGGGTTTGGGGTTTTGAGTTTCGAGTTTTGGGTTTTGAGTTATCAGTACAAGACGTGGTGGCAGCCTTTATCTACTTTTAACTAATAACCCAAAACTCAAAACCTATTAACTCCCAAACACATTTCCTAGGTCAATAAACCACCGTTTACGTGGATCGTTTGACCTGTAATATATTTTGACATATCAGAACCCAGGAATACGCAGGCGTCGGCCACTTCTTCAGGCTCGCCACCGCGTTTCATAGGGATTGAGTTCATCCATTCTTCTACGGCTTTCTCGTTTACTTCACCCGTCATTTCGGTAACGATGAAACCGGGAGCAATGGCATTGGAGCGAACGTTACGGCTCGCTAATTCCAGGGCAACTGATTTCGTAAAACCAATGATTCCCGCTTTAGAAGCCGCGTAGTTAGCCTGCCCTGCATTTCCACGAACGCCAACGATAGACGTCAGGTTGATGATTGAACCGCTCTTGGCTTTCATCATGGTGCGAGTAGCCGCTTTCGTCAGATTAAATACTGACTTTAGGTTCACCCGGATTACTTCGTCCCAAGCCTCCTCCGTCATCCGCATCAACAGACCATCTTTCGTAATACCAGCGTTGTTAACCAGCACATCCAGCGTTCCGAAATCAGCCACAACCTGTGCAACGAGTTCTTCCGCCGCCTTGAAATCAGAAGCATCTGAACGGTATCCCTTGGCTTTAACGCCTAGAGCGGCCAATTCTGCTTCAAGAGCCTGACCTTTTTCTACACTCGACAGATAAGTAAAGGCTACGGAAGCACCTTCCTGAGCGAAGCGTGTGGCAATGGCCCGGCCAATTCCCCGGGAAGCTCCCGTAATCAGGGCAACTTTTCCTTCTAATAAAGGCATAACTAATAAAAGTGTTTGAAGTACAAGTAACAAAATTAACCGCACAAAATTAGAATTCAGTTTGGAGTTAGCAGTTTTCTGTTTTCTGTTTACGATTTACCCTTCGTCCCGAAAAGAAAATCCACCAGCAAAGACGTAGATTTCTCCTTGATTGTGAATGGATTTTCATCTCTTATTTGATTAAAACTCCCTAACGTGCAGGCCAGACTATCCCTGTACTCAAATGTCATTAATTAAAATTTCTGGATGACCCGGGGCTATTCAGGTTTGATTCCCACGGGGTTATTACTTGCCTTTTTAAAACGCCATTACGGGTTTCTCTTTCTCTGTTTTTGTAACACCAACCCCGGCATTCTCCCCAGCTCGTCATCCATCCGCCATGGTTGGTGTATAGTGATCAGTGACGGATCGTTAGGGTCGGCCAAGTTATGATTCCATCACCCTGGTTGGTGAGGACACCAACCACTATGCTTTATATGGATGGCTGGTGAAGACACCAGCTAGGGTGGCAGAAATGTCCAGACTGGTTACCCCGGATTGTCATCTGGGGCTATCCAGCCTGGGGCTATCCATATTAAACCCCTCCGGGGTTAAAGTCTCCCTTTTCAAACCCCTTCCCTACCTTTATAGGTTTCCGCCCTGGTTGGTGTCCTCACCAACCTCTATGCTTTTAGTAAGGGCTGGTGAAGACACCAGTCAGGGTGGCAGAAATGTCCAGACTGGTTACCCCGGATTATCATCCGGGGCTATTCAGGTTCAACCCCTCCGGGGTTAGGGTCTCCATTTTCAAACAACTCCCCTACCTTTATGGGTTTTCTCTTTTCAAAACTCAAAACTCAAAACTCAAAACTCAAAACTCAAAACTCAAAACTCAAAACTCAAAACCGTAGCGACGGTCGCTCAAAACTCAAAACCGCAGCGGCGGCCGCTCAAAACCCCTTACCTTTGCTGTTTCAAGTGAATACTACGAATTACTATGAATATTGGAGATCGAGTTCGGTTGGTGCATGGCCGCGAAGAAGGCATTATTACTAAATTCCTGGCGGGAGATTTGGTAGAAGTAGAAATTGAAGCCGGTTTCCGGATTCCCGTGCAAAAGCGGGAAGTATCGCTGATTTCACCAGAAGAGAAAAACCGGTTCCGGACCGTTCCTGCTCAAAATACGGATGCGATTAAGCCTCGTCATTCGGAAGTTGTCGCCAACAAAGGCTTATACCTGGCTTTTATTCCCGTAAATGACCGGGAAATGACGATGTATATCGTTAATAATACGGATTGGGACGTTCCTTTCTCAGTTATCAATGGTTCTGAACCTCATTTCAAAAGCCTGGGATCAGGCATTCTGAAAGCTCGCAGCAGCCAGAAAACGGGCGACTGGCAGGTAAAGGATTTTGAAAGCTGGGGCGTATTTACCGTTCAGGCTTTGTTCTCTCGCCTAGCCTTTATGCAGGTACGGCCGCCCCTGGAAAAGAAAATCCGTTTCCGGGCAGGGACTTTCTTTAAAACGAAGCAGCGGATTCCCGTACTTGACCAGGTCGGACACTTATTTCAACTGGATGAAGAAAATATTCAGCCCGAAAAACTGAAAGAAAGTCTGACAGAGAAGAAAGTGGAAGAAGTAAAGCCGGTACTCGAAAAACCCGAAACTACGGTTGATCTGCACATTGAAAAGTTAACCCGTCATTTCCTGGCGATGGATAATGCCGAAATGCTGGAGCTTCAGATGAAAACGTTTAATACCGCCCTGGAAAACGCCGTTGCTCACGGTCTGGACGAAATAATTTTCATTCATGGCGTTGGTAATGGGACTCTTCGCACGGAGATTCACCGCAAACTGGGTCGTCACCCCCACGTAGCGTTTTTCTCTGATGCTCAGAAAGAGAAGTTTGGATATGGAGCTACCCGGGTGAAAATTAAATAGTTTCCCATTTACTGTTTTCAGTTTTCAATACAAGATAAAAGTAGGTTCGTCGTGGCTGATTCTTTCCTACGTTGTTCTGGATTATAAATCCCAAACAGATCGCTTTCAGATTACAAATCCGAAAGAGCGTGCAGCCACGACAACAGCATTTTACACGCAATGCATCGCACCTTTACCCAACTGAAAACGGTAAACCGACAACTGAAAATTCAAAAATTTACTGCTGGTAAAATCTTTTAGGGAATAAATGTATTGATTCATTCGTACTCCTATCATATTCATTATTCCATCATTCCGAATTCCCTAAGTAATGCATCATTATCAGTGCCGTTTTCCTTTTTCCAGTGGTTTTTGGGCGGCAATTGGATTCCTTTTTTTGATTTCGCTCGGGGGCTGTCAACCGAAACGTTCGGTGTCCAGCAATCCGCCAGCCCCCAAGGAATCGTATCTCTACACGAAGAAACAAGTGGAAAGTCGTCGATACCTCTCAACTATTAATCTTCCCGTTGACATTTCGTTACTGGAAGTAGAACGTCAGATTAATACCAATTTAACAGATTTGATTTATGAAGACCTGAGTTACGAAGATCAGGATGATCTCATGGCTCGGGTCTGGAAACGAGGCCGTATCCTGGTTACACCCGGAGCCAGCGTCGCGAATGAAAGTTCTTTGAATCTGAAGGTTCCGCTAAAAATCTGGATTAAAACCCGTTATAGCGTTTTGGGATTATCTACCGAAAAAGAGCTTAATTTCGAGATTGACGTTCGTTTGTCGACGCGGTTTATGATTGCTCCCAACTGGGATGCCCATACGACCACCAAACTGGAGGGGTATGACTGGGTGACCAAGCCCGTTTTAAAACTCGGTCCCCTTTCCATTCCGGTCGCAGGATTGGTAGAAAAGGCTCTGAATTCAAAAAAATCTTCGCTTGAGAAAGGTATTGATGATGCAGTTGCGAAGAATATTGAAGTAAAAAAATACGTCATTCAGGCCTGGAATGCGGCTTTACAACCCTACCAGGTATCCGAAAAATACAGAACCTGGTTAAAAATAACACCGGTTTCCATTCAGATGTCACCCCTGCGGACGGTGGGCAAGACGATTCAATCGACCATCGGTATTCAGACCTATACTGAGACCGCCTTTGGTGAAAAGCCTGTTATTCAGAACGTCACTCAGGTTCCAGATTTAAAATTGGCGACTCAGGCAACCGATGAGTTTAAAATTGGTTTAGTTAGTGAACTCACCCACGCCGAAGCTGAACGAATGGTATCAGACACCGTCGTGGGACAGAAGTTTACGTATGGTAACTATTCCGTGGAAGTAACTTCCATTAAGCTTTATGGAGATGCTAATGCATTAGCCATTCGGGCTGGCTTGAAAGGAAGCATTGATGGATTTATCTATTTTAAGGGTATTCCTTATTATGATCCAGTAAGCAAATCGGTTACTTTGCGAGACATGGATTACGATCTGGAGACGCGTAGTTTCCTCTTTAAGACGGCGAACTGGTTATTGCAAAGTCGTTTGCGGAAAACGTTACAGTCAGCTTTAACTTTTCCCGTTGGCGAACCCATCGTAGAAGCTCAGAAGCAAATTCAGGCTTTATTAACGAAAAATCAGGTAGCCAAAGGAGTAACCCTAACGGGTAAAATTGAGTCCATTACCCCCGATCAGGTGTACCTGACTTCGGGATCGATATACGCCGTAGTGTTTGCAAAAGGAAAAGTCCAATTGCATGTCGACGGACTTTAGTTTAGTGATCAGTGGATTGTTTTCCGTGGTCATTTTCAGGTAATACCATACATTTTCGCTCCTTTAACTCTGAGTAACTCTGTGGTTACTAGAACAGCGTACTACTGAAATTAACGGAAAACTGGAAATCGAAAACTGAAAACTAACCACTCACTGCTTACCTTTGTAGGCAGCAAGCCATCTTATCGCTTCCTTTTTAACCGAAGGAAGAGGAAAGTCCGGGCAGCGTAGAGCACCGTGCTACCTAACAGGTAGGCAGTTAACTGGCGACGGTTAACTGACAGCTAGTACCACAGAAAAGATACCGCTTTTCTTCGGAAGAGTAAGGGTGAAAAGGTAGGGTAAGAGCCTACCGCTCCTTTGGTGACAAAGTAGGCAGGGCAAACCTCACGGGCTGAAAGACCAAATAAACCAGCGGTACCCGCAAGGGTCGAAGGGCTGCTCGTCCGGTGCTGGTGGGTAGGTCGTTAGAGGCGTCGGGTGACTGGCGTCCTAGATAAATGATAAGACGTTTTTGTGTAACAGCAAAGATGACAGAACCCGGCTTATCGGCTTGTTTTTTTCTAGTAAAAAGAAGTGAGTTCAACCTGTTCAAAAGCTATTCATAGCTCCTGGTCAAGCATTCTCCTCAACCGGAATCGCTTTCTATTTAATGTGCACATGAAAAGAACCCTTCTGTCGATTACGCTTTTAAGTTTATTGGTGCGGCCCCTGATGGCTCAAACACCTGACAAAAAATACCAGACTCCTCAGACTCTGGAAGAGCAAAACCAGCAGAGAGTATTAGCTGAAGCTGAAAGTAAACGGCTGCATCGCTCCTATGAAGGTTTCAACAAAATGAATACCTGGTCGGTAAGCGTGCATGGTGGCATCAGCAAGTTTTACGGTGACTTACAAACGGGTAATTTCTTCGCTAAAGGTCCCGGAGAGAAAGTACCTTTCTATGGGGGCGTTTCCGTCAATAAACAGCTTTCGCACATTTTCGGCGTATCCGCTGAATTTGGAATTGGACAGCTCAGTGGTAGTAAGGATCGTACCACTTATACCGATCACAATAGTGTTTCCCCCAGCATTTCCTACGTACCGAGTTATTTCAACTCTGATGTTATGCAGGGAGCCTTGACGGGAAGTGTGAACCTTAAATCGCTCCTTTTTGGTACACGTAAACTTCGTCGGCTGAAATTCGACGTTTTTGCGGGTGTGGGTTTCCTCTATTATAACACTCGGGTCTATTCTATTTATGCCCAGTCGTTTGTTAACTCACTGGGTGAGAATATTACCTACGAACCCAATGATCAGATTCGGTTTTCTAACGGCCCTAACAGTTCAAAAACTGCTGGGGTCTGGGGTGGCTCAGGCTCTAAATATACCCGTGATCTGGTGATTCCTACGGGTGTTCACCTGGTGTATGAATGGTCCCCTAACCTGGATTTAGGTATTCGATACTCCTTCAACCATACATTCTCCGAAAAGCTGGATATGACTTTGGGTGGATATGATAACTCATCAGCCAGTCAGGTTTTCTCTTCGGTTAATAATACCTCTTTTCGTAAGGGAGAATCTGCCAACGATACGTACGGGACCCTGGGAATTGAGGTTACCTATAAATTTGGCCGGAAAGCGGGTCGGGTAAAATCAGATGGCACGTATGAAAAAGACAAAGTCTATCATTTACGCTGGACGGACCCTAAAGATCTCATTGAAGCACCTTATAACCCTACACTTGATACCGCTCTGGCTCGGGTAAAGGCCATTATGCCGGGCGAAGTGGATCCTCGCCTATATACTGATTCAGATGGCGATGGTGTGGCGGATCTATTTGATAAAGAACCAGACACGCCCGCCAATAGCATCGTTTCAGGCTCTGGTGTGGCCATGAATCTTCAGGAATTATTGCAACCTTTTGTGGACGCTAAGGTTCCGAAAGACGTTTGTACGCAGATTTTCGGTAACGTAGAATTCAAGACGGATCAATCGACGCTTTTACCCGAAGCCAAACGTCTGCTGAATGATGTTATTTCGTATTTGAATAACGCAACTGATTGCCGTATCGTGGTTGTTGGTCACACCGACCGCCGGGCTTCTGACGCCTACAACATGAAATTATCCCGTCGGCGGACGCAGGCTGTGAAAAAATATTTGACGAGTTATGGTTTGAAAGATCCCAGCCGGGTAACGGTCGAATGGTACGGTGAATTCCGCCCTGTAGCCCCGAACGATCGTCCGAACGCAGGCATGCAACGCAACCGCCGCGTAGAGCTGAGAATTTTACCGCTGAATAACTGGAAGAATTACCCAGGGAATTAGGTTAGTTTTCTGTTGACAGTTTTCAGTTTAGGGTTTTGGGTTGATTTGTTCAGCTCAAAACCCTTTCTCTTTTAGGTACATTGTTGGGTTTGGAGTTTTTTGTTTAGCGTTTTGGGGCTTATTCAAAATCAAGACCTCTAGTGTGAGATTCCCTTTTGTTCCTACTCTAACCGCAGGTTCCTACCTGCCATGATTTCTGTTGAACGGTCATCCAAGCAAAGCGAAGGACCTCATTTTCCCCGGGTTACACCCGGGGCTATTCGTATTCAACCCCGCTGGGGTTATTGTTCTCTTCTCAAGCAACTCTCCTGCCTTTATAGGTTTCCCATCCGCCCTGGTTGGTGTCCTCACCAACCGCTAGGCTTTTAGTAAGGGCTGGTGAAGACACCAGCCAGGGCGGGAGAATAAGAACCGTGAAATCAAACAGAAACCCCGGATTGTCATCCGGGGCTATCCATATTCAACCCCTCCAGGGTTATGATTCTCATTTCCAAACCTTTCCCCTACCTTTATCGGTTTTTCCTTTCCAAACTCCAAACTCCAAACTCCAAACTCCAAACTCCAAACTCCAAACTCCAAACTCCAAACCGCAGCGGCAGCCGCTCCAAACTCCAAACAGAAAAACTCCAAACAATAAACTGAAAACTGAAAACTAAGTCTTATCTTTGCGATCCGATTCGGAAACCGGGGGACGGGTTCCCCCACAAACCCAACTATAATGGTAAAAATTCGCTTAGCTCGTCGCGGTCGCAAAAAACATGCAATGTATGATGTCGTTGTTGCAGACGCTCGTGCACCCCGTGATGGTCGTTTCATCGAGAAATTAGGTACTTATGATCCTAACACTCAACCTGCAACTATTAACCTTAACGAAGCTAGTGCTGTTAAATGGTTATTAAACGGTGCTCAACCTACGGATACGGCTCGTGCCATTCTTTCGTATAAAGGTTTGATGCTGAAGAAACACCTTCAGGTTGGTGTAAACAAAGGAGCTATTTCTCAGGAACAAGCTGATGAAAAATTTGCTTCATGGAAGCAATCCAAAGATGCTCAAGTAGTTGCTGCTACGGAAGGTATCGCTGGTAAAAAAGCAGAAGACAAAAAATCTCGTCTGGAAGCTGAATCTAAAGTTAACGCTGCTCGTGCAGAAGCTTTAGCTAAGAAAAACGCTCCAGTAGTAGAAGAAGCTCCTGCTGAAGAGGAAGCTGCTACCGAAGAAGCTCCGGCAACTGAAGGTGAAGCTACTCCAGAAGCAGCTGAATAAGCTTCTTCCCTGGTAAACGATTTTGGCAAGTCTGGCGGGTTTCCCGGCGGACTTGCTTTATTTTTGAGCTATAGAAAATCGCTCACTGGTTATAGATCGCTTTAAAAGAGCATGACAAAAGAAGATTGTTACGAATTAGGACGGATCACCAAAGCCCACGGCCTGAAAGGCGAAGTGCAGATGCTTTTTGAGGTGGACGATCCATTTGAATATGAAGAACTGGACAGTGTGTTAGTCGAAGTGAAAGGGCAGTTAATTCCTTTTTTCATCGAAAACATCAACATCCAGCCCAACCGTATTATCACCAAGTTTGAGGACATCAATACCATCGAAAAGGCCATGCCTCTCGTAGGGGCCAAACTTTGGTTGACGCTCGATAATCTCCCCGATCTGGATGACGATCAGTTTTACTTTCATGAAGTAGTGGGTTATCAGGTTATTGACACCAACTTAGGGCCTCTGGGTAAGGTTCGTGAATTTGCGGCCCTCTCCCACCAGGATCTGATGGTGATGGATTACGAAGGGAAAGAAGTCCTGATTCCTGTTATTGATGAAATGATTGGTGGAGCCGATCATGAGGCTCAGACCTTAACCGTTACCCTTCCTGAAGGTCTGCTCGATATTTACATGAGCGAAGCGAAAGACTCGGAAGAACGGGATGACGACGAAGAGGAAGAAGACGTTTAATTTCGTTGTTAGTTCATTATTACTTGTTGTTAGGCTATGCTGATTGAGGATAGTTCCTTTTTCAGTTTCAATGATTATTACCATGCGTTTGGATATTATTAGTGCCGTTCCTGAATTGCTGGATAGCTTTTTTCAGAACTCGATTGTAAAACGGGCTCAGGAAAAAGGCCATGTCGAGGTTCATATTCATAATTTGCACGACTACGGCATTGGTAAATACAAGCAGATTGATGATTATCCCTTTGGCGGCGGTGCGGGTATGGTCCTGATGATCGATCCCATTGCTCAGCTGATCCGCAAGCTACAATCTGAACGTACTTACGACGAGGTCATTTACACGGCCCCCGACGGAGAGCGTTTCAACCAGCGAACGGCGAATACGCTTTCCATGACCGAAAATCTGATCATTATCTGCGGTCATTACAAAGGCATTGACGAACGGCTGCGAGAGATTTTTGTAACCAAAGAGATCAGCATTGGCGACTACGTTTTATCGGGTGGTGAATTAGCAGCTTCGGTAATTTCAGATGCTATTATTCGTCTATTACCCGGCGTTTTAGGCGATGAAACCTCAGCCCTGACGGATTCTTTTCAGGATAACCTTCTCGCCCCTCCCGTCTATACGCGGCCCTCGGAATGGGAAGGGCATAAAGTCCCGGACGTATTACTATCTGGACACGATGCCAAAATTCAGGACTGGCGACATGAACAGGCCGTTGAACGAACCCAACAAAGAAGACCTGATTTGTTAGCATAAAAGAAAATCCTCGACCTAACTTTTAGGCGAGGATTTTTCTTTTTATATTATTTTAAGGTTTTCATCCTTTGCAAAAAATTGGTAACATTGACCTTAATAACCTACGAAAGTTAATCTACCATAATCGTCTTTAATCTTACACGCCATGAATCTTAAAGATCTTCTAACTATTGCTAAAAATGAACTTAATGGTTTGTCTACTCTCGCTAATCCAGATTTCAGATTAGAACAGGCAGAGTATAAAGAAGATGAATCTATCTGGGAAGTCGTTGTTTCTTATCTAGTTGAAAATACGAATAAGCGTGTAGCTGCCACACCTCTTGCTCAACTAGCGTCTGATTTTCAGTACCATAGAATTTATAAAAAATTAAAAATCAATGCAAATAAGGAAGTGGTAGGTCTGTATATATACAATAATTGAAATGATTTTAATTGATACCAATGCTTTGGTTCTGTTGATAGTTGGGTTAATTGATAATAATCTAATTGGAAAACATAAACGAACTTCTATATACGACGAAGAAGATTTTCAATTACTGCTACAGGTAATTGGTGATCTCAATCAGTTAGTTGTTTTACCCAATATATGGACAGAAGTCGATAACCTTTTGAATAATTTCGGTGGAACCTATAAGTACCCTTACCTAGAAAGAATTACAGAAATCATAAGCGTTACTTCAGAAAAGTATCTTGATTCTGTAAGTGGCACAAAAACTCATTCATTTTATGAGCTGGGGTTAACCGATTCTTTGATTTTAGAATATGCAAAAGAATGTAAATTTCTAATAACCTCTGACTCTAAATTGTCTGATTACGCTACAGCCAGTGGTATAAAAGTATATGATATGGTAAAGCAGAAAAACACACGAATAGAAAATTATTAGTAATGTATCGAAACGGATTGTGGCTAGGTAGAGATGCTAACCACAATCTATTTATCAATAACGAACACCTATTTCATCTTATACACTTCGCTTCCCGCCAGTAAAAAACAGCCTAAGCCATAATCTTCAAAATCAGGCTTACTGCTTACCGTTACGGGTTGACCGTCTTTGGGTTCTTTGCCCGTACCCTGGACATACCCTAAAAATCCGTTAGGCTGAACGGATTCTTTTACCAGAGCATTCCAGGCTTTCAAAACCACAGGGCGGTAAGTTTTTGCTGGAATAATCCCCTGATTAATGCCCCAGGCCATGCCGTATACAAAGAGAGAAGTTCCGGTTGCTTCTTTTCCACCGTAATTAGTAGGGTCATGAAGGCTGGCATTCCAGAAACCGTCCGTCCGCTGAATTTTTGGTAAGGCACTTAACATATCTACCAGCATTTTCTGGTATTCTTCGCGGTGAGGAGCATTTTTAGGAATGATTTGTAATACCCGAACCATTGCAGCAACAACCCAGCCATTGCCGCGTGACCAGTAACAATCTTCGCCGTTGGGTTCTTTGTAGGGAGGCACAAAGTCCTTGTCCCGCCACCAAAGTTTATCCTGTGGATTATACAGTCCCTTCCCTCCTTCTACGTCTTTGGAATGTTTGTACATTTCATACATGCGTTCGTAATACGCTGGGTTATTGGTCAGTTGCCCCAGTTTGGCAAACACAGGCATCGCCATTTGGATGGCATCAATCCAGGTCCAGTCGTTTACTTTGGATGTAGCCATCATGCTGTCGATACTAGCCTTGATGTCATGCATACATTCCTTTTTCGAAGGATTCATTTCATACAAAGCCAGGTACGTCTGACCGCAGCACTGGTTATCGGCATTACGGGTTTTGATCCCGCCACGCAGGCCCCATTTGTGGGATTCTCCCCAGGCATAAGCATAATCCAGATACTTTTTTTTCTTATCGATTTCGTGTAAGGCTAGTAACCCTTCGTAGTACACCGCCCGAGTCCAGATGTTACTGGGGCGAGCTATATTCGTTACTATTTCTTTACCCGTATCCGGCCATTTTTGCATAAAATAGGCATTCGCCCGCTGCATAGGCTCCAGAATATCTTTAGTCTTCGAAAGCTTCTGTGCCTGCACACTGATGCTTAAGGCAAACAAGCCAATCGTGGCTAGGAATCTTTTCTTCATCATCTAATAGGTTTAGAATAAGACAGGAATCGCACTAGGTTAACCCGTAGGAATCGTTATTTTTTACTTAAGAATTGATCCAGTTTTAATCCTTTTGCAGCTTTTATTCCTTCCACTAACGAAGCTGCGTTAAGTCTCGCTCCTTCCAGTGACGTATGCGTGTGATCGATTTCCGTAAAGTGTTGCTTACTTACTTTCTCCTGCCCCGTTTCTTCGTAATGCTTTGCCACTATTTCATTCAGGTCAATGAACGTAGCTCCAGTTTGTTCGGCCACTTGTTTCGCCCAAAGACCATAATCTGAAGAAGCCCGAGTTACTTTCCCATCTTTCCAGTTATTACGAGGCACCAGCGATAAAACCACCGGAATAGCCCCTTTGGCCTGAGCTTCGGTAATGTACTTCTTCATGTACCACCCATAGGTATGCACAGTCTCAGGTCGTTTCTGAATAGGGTTATAAATGTCTTGGGTCTCCTCTCCAATACCCCGAATACTGCCACGAGCACGAGCAGTATCGTCCAGAGCTCCGGCATCGTTATGACCGAATTGCATCAGTACATAATCACCGGGATGCAAGCGAGCGACGATCTTTTCCCAACGGCCTTCGGTCTGAAACGTTCGGCTGGAACGGCCACCAATGGCGTGATTTTCGATGTAAAGACGAGTAGTATCAAAAAATTCCGGCAAAAAATGACCCCAGCCCCAGAGGCCTTTGTCTCCATTATCAGAACCATTTTTTACGGTAGAATCTCCAATCAAATACAGGGTGGGTTTTACTTTGGAATGGGCCGCCAGAGCAACCGTTAACACCAAAGCAAAAAGAAAAAGTCGCTTGAGCGTTTGCATAGTATTAGGTAGATATCGAACCCTCGTCCAGTCATTAGAAGATGTTTAATAAATGGATTACAGATTAATTACCGTCAGGTTGGATCGTCTCCACCAATGGACTGGCCGGGAATTTCCATTGCTCAGCCAGCGGCGGATGAGCTGGATCAAACCCGGGTAACTCTGCTACCAATTCTTTCGCCAGATCCAATTGAGCTGATTTTATTCCGTTCACCACACACTGAGCAAGTAGATAAGCTCCGTAGTTACTAAAATGAGTATTATCATGAATGTCCTTCGTTACCCCCGGTAAGCTACCTGCCGCAATGTGGACAAACGCCTTTTCGGATTCCCGAGGTCCGAGAGCTTCCCATAGTGTTTTACTCATGGCGTTCAGATCAATCAGAGGAACGTTTTCCTCCTTCGCTGTCTGTCGCATGGCTTCGGGAAAATCCCCCAACGTATTAACAATCTGACCTTTCGCATCAAAATTTCTTCGATGCATGGATGTAATCAAGACGGGCTTCGCTCCTTTGTCACGTGCGGCAGCGATGTACTTTTTCAGCAATTCTTTATACCCCACCAAAGGCAATAAGTCTTTCTGCTTCTGATCGTTATGAGCGAATTCAATAAAGAGGTAGTCATTTGGTTTGATTACACTCAATATCTTTTCCAGTCTTTTTTCTGCCAGAAAACTCCGTAACGATTCGCCCGACTCTGCGTAATTGGCGATCACAACTTTGGCTGGCTTGAAAAAACGGGGAATCATCTGTCCCCAGGCCGCATAAGGTTCCTGAGGCTGATCGACTACGGTAGAGTTACCTGCCAGAAAAATCGTTTGGGCCTTTGTGTTTCGGCGGATTTCCAGAGCGGCCACTTTGGGTAAGGCATCCGTAAATTCGAAGGTTAACTGATTATCCCAGTGCCTATAGTCCTTTTCGCGAGGCTTCAAACGAACCGAATCCTGATCCGAAATTCGGGCAGATTTAAGGTTAACCGTGAATTCTTTCCAGACGAGTTTGCGAGGTTTTGTTTCCACTTTTTCCAGCATCAATCGACGATTTTCGACTTTAATGGTTGTATAGGAAGCATCTTTTTCATCGCCCAGTAAAACCTTCACATCGTAGTTACCTTCCGGCAGATTCACCGAAAAAAAGAAAGGCTGAGAGCTGGTAATGTAATCCCGGAGGTAACGAACTGCGTAAAAACCCTGCACGGACGAGCCGGGCAGAAATCCATACCCTCGTTCAGAGGTATACTTCATATCCGCTGTTACTTTGGTGTAGCCACGAGCTGCCGGACCCGCCCCAAAATCAAAGCGATACGACTGGGCAGAGGTCGTTCCTAGCCCAAGAAAAAGAATTCCGGCAAGTACGGAACGTAACATAGGTTTTTCAGTAACAGACACAATGGTAGAAAAAATAAGGGGTTACTAGCAACCCGTACTATCAGGGCTTCGGTTTTAACTAAAAGAGTATGCTCCATTAGATTATACCTAAGAAAAAAGCCTTAATCTTTCGATCAAGGCTTTTGATTTTTTGATTATAGATCAAAATGACAATTAATCCATTCTTCATCCAGCTTGGCTCCGAACTTTTTATAGAATTCAATGGAAGGTTCGTTCCAGTCAAGCACCTGCCACATGAGGCCGGAACATTCGGTTTGTCTGGCTTCTTCTACCGTGGCTTCCAGCAAACGTTTTCCTAAACCATACCCTCGGAAGGCTTCTTTGATGATTAGGTCTTCCAGATATAATCGCTTGCCTTTCCAGGTAGAATACCGATAATAATACAAGGACATTCCCACTACTTCTCCTTTTACTTCGGCTATGATTGTTCCGAATAAGGGATTTTCGCCAAATCCGTCTTTCAATAATTGCTCCGGTGTGTTAATGACTTCATGTAAGGCTTTCTCGTATTCCGCTAGTTCTACAATTAACTGGTAAATGGATGGAACATCTTCGGGCGTCGCCTTTCTAATGATGGTACTCATGGGAAAACGTTTGAGTTTAGGGTTTTATGTGTTTTGAGTTTATTACAGACATCCGATCTATCCAGACTGGGTCTATCCAGACCGGGTCCATCCAGTAGGTAACCCCGATGCAACCCCGGGTTTTACCCGGGGCTATTCAGGTTTAACCCCTCCGGGGTTACATCTTCCATTTCGAAACGTCTTGCCTAGCTTTGCGGGTTTATACTTTCCAACCAACAACCAACAACCAACAACCAACAACCAACAACCAACAACCAACAACCAACAACCAACAACCAACAACCAACAACCAACAACCAACAACCAACAACCAACAACGTTAAACTTGGCTATACGCTTCCCACTTGTCCATAACGGCCTTAATATCCGGGGCTAACTCGGAATCAAACTGAAGCCATTGTTTCGTTTTAGGATGCTCGAAGCCGATGGACTTGGCGTGTAGAGCCTGTCTGGGACATAGGGCAAAACAATTTTCAACAAACTGACGATACCGGGTAAAGACCGTTCCTTTGACAATTCGATCGCCGCCATACATGGTGTCATTAAACAAGGGATGCCCCAGGTATCGCATATGAGCCCGAATCTGGTGCGTGCGTCCGGTTTCCAGGTTACATTGAACCAGACTGACGTATTTCAAATTTTTCAGTACTTTATAGTGGGTAACGGCATGTTTACCGTATTCTCCATCGGGAAACACATCCATTACTTTCCGATCGCGGGAGCTTCGACCAATATGTCCTTGAATTGTTCCGCTTTCTTCTTTAGGTTCGCCCCAAACCAATGCATAGTAGGTACGTTCGATGCTGTGTTCGAAAAACTGACGAGCCAAGTGACTCATCGCATAATCGTTTTTTGCCACAACCATTAATCCCGACGTATCCTTGTCAATACGGTGCACCAGACCGGGCCGGATGTCACCATTTCTGCCCGTCGGTAAATTCTGAAAGTGATAAATTAAAGCATTCACCAGTGTGCCGTCCCAGTTCCCGTAAGCCGGATGCACCACCATGCCGGCAGGTTTATACAACACCAGTAAATCGTCGTCTTCATAACGGATATCCAACGGAATATTCTGAGGGATTAACTCCGTTTCGGCTCTCGGGGGTTGAGGCAAGGAAATAACGATTTCGTCCAGCGGTTTTACCTTATAACTCGCTTTGATTGCTTTCCCATTGACCTTTACGCCTTCCGTTTCAATACCCGCCTGAATTTTGGATCGGGTAGCATTCGGAATTTTTTCTGTTAAAAACTGGTCAATCCGGGCTAGTTTCTGACCCGCATCCACCAGAATTCGGTGATGTTCAAATAACTCGTCTTCTAACTCTTCTGCTTCTGTATTCATACGTTACAGGTATTGTTAAAACAAAACCCCACCTTTTGAAAGGTGGGGATGTTTACTGATATCAGGAAAGAGCATCAATTAATGCCCATTACGTGACTGTAAAAGATCAATAACCATGTCCATTTTACCGGATAGACCATCAAATTTACCAGACAGATTATCTACGCGGTCGGTTAACGTATCCATCCGATCCGATAGGGTGTCCATTCGATTTGATATGGAATCCATCCGGTCTGATAGCGTATCCATTCGGACAGACATCGAATCCATCCGATCCGATAGGGTGTCCATTCGATCCGATATAGAATCCACTCGGTCTGATAACGTATCCATTCGAACAGACATCGAATCTACGCGATCCGATAAAGTGTCCATTCGGTCTGATATGGAATCCACCCGGTTAGATAACGTACCCATCCGAATGGACATCGAATCTACACGATCTGATAACGTAGCTACTTGATCTGACACAGCATCCACGCGACCAGATAACGTATCTACTTTGACTCCAATAGAATCTACCCTACCAGATAACGTATCTACTCGATCCGTTAAAAAACCAAGCTTTACGTTAAATTCAGCCTGAGCAATGACCAGTTGATATTGACCCGCTTCCAGGCGATCCAATCGGTTTTCTACCCGATCAAATCGTCGGCCCATGTCAGTAGTCAACTGACCTAAGCCGTGAGCGATGGTGTCTATCTGTTTAACGTGGTCCACAGTTAAATTTTCTAGTTGTTCTACTCTTTGTTCCAAATACATTGAAGGTCCGATTGATTGCATTATACGTTCATGAACTGGCGGTATAATCTATAAATCGGGCGGTACAACTAACTAGTAATCCAATTAACCTACACTTCCTTCCAGGCTGATTTCAAGCAGTTTTTGTGCCTCAACAGCAAACTCCATCGGAAGCTGGTTCAATACTTCTTTCGCATAACCGTTTACAATCAGAGCAACGGCTGCTTCGGAAGGAATACCCCGCTGGTTACAGTAGAATAACTGGTCTTCGCCAATCTTCGAAGTCGTTGCCTCGTGCTCTACGGTTGCGGTATTATTTTTAACTTCAATATAAGGGAACGTATGTGCTCCACATTTATCACCTAATAACAGGGAATCACATTGGGAGAAGTTACGAGCATTTTCGGCTCTCTTCATTACCTCCACTAATCCCCGGTACGAGTTTTGCGAACGTCCCGCTGAGATACCTTTCGATACAATACGGGATTTAGTATTCTTCCCGATGTGAATCATTTTGGTTCCGGTATCTGCCTGCTGGAAGTTATTCGTAACTGCAACTGAATAAAACTCCCCAATGGAATTATCGCCTTTCAGGATAACCGAAGGGTATTTCCAGGTAACAGCCGATCCCGTTTCTACCTGAGTCCAGGAAATTTTAGAATTCGCTCCATCGCAGATTCCGCGTTTGGTTACGAAGTTATAAATACCTCCTTTTCCTTCTTTGTCTCCGGGATACCAGTTTTGTACGGTTGAGTATTTAATTTCAGCGTTTTCAGCTGCGATCAATTCTACTACCGCCGCGTGAAGCTGATTTTCATCCCGCATGGGAGCTGTACAACCTTCGAGGTAACTTACGTAACTTCCTTCGTCCGCCACAATCAGCGTACGCTCAAACTGACCCGTTCCAGCCGCATTGATACGGAAGTACGTAGACAGTTCCATCGGGCAACGAACGCCTTTGGGAATATAACAGAACGAACCATCCGAGAAAACAGCCGCATTCAACGCTGCAAAGAAGTTATCTTTAGGAGGAACTACCGATCCCAGGTACTTTTTAATCAACTCAGGGTGTTCCTGAATCGCTTCCGTCATCGAACAGAAGATAATACCTCGTTCGGCCAGGTCTTTCTTGAAAGTAGTAGCAATTGAAACCGAGTCAATCACTGCATCCACCGCTACGCCTGACAGACGCTCTACGCCCGCGATACGTTCCTGCTCTTTCAGGGAAATACCCAAACGCTCGA
Organism: Siphonobacter sp. SORGH_AS_1065; assembly: GCF_030818595.1. Classification (NCBI taxonomy): domain Bacteria; kingdom Pseudomonadati; phylum Bacteroidota; class Cytophagia; order Cytophagales; family Cytophagaceae; genus Siphonobacter; species Siphonobacter sp. SORGH_AS_1065. The sequence continues at coordinate 3,395,810 of NZ_JAUTAM010000004.1, read as the reverse complement.
ACGTACGACGTAATTCTGGATCAATATCATCCAGGGATTCAACCGTTTTTTTCTGTTTCGGAGCTGAGTAATATTTTACCGACTGGTAATCTACTTTTTCGTAATGCACGTTCGCCCACGCGGGTTCTGTCATTTCCAGCCACATGCGGTAGGCTTTCAATCGCCACTCCAGCATCCACTCGGGTTCATTCTTTTTTGCGGAAATAAAACGCACTATATCTTCACTAAGCCCCGCCGGAGCTTCGTCAGCTTCGATCAGGGTCTCAAACCCATATTTGTATTCGGAACTGGTGATTTCGTCTAGGATATCTGCTTCCTTCGCCATGTTTGCTTGTCAGAGATTTATGCAAAAATATAACAAAACCTGCGGTGGAACGTTCAATGCAATGGATAAATTTACCCATTTGTTAATTCTGCAAAGGGAACGGGTCTGGAAACACTCTCTTCCAGGGATATAAAGGTCTCGGTTCGCTGAATACCGCCTACTTTCTGAATTTTATCGTGTAATACTTCCCGCAGGTGTGTCGTATCCCGGCAAACGATTTTCGCGAAAATAGAATAGATACCTGTGGTATAATGGATATTTACGACTTCAGGAATAGCCGCCAGTTTTTCGGCTACCTCAGCGTATAAAGAACTTTTATCCAGATAAATTCCTAGAAAAGCGGCAATGTCCCACCCTAGTTTAGTGTGATCAATCATCAACGTAGAACCCCTCACAATACCCATTTGCTCCATTTTACGCATCCGAACATGTACAGTACCCCCGGAAACGAAGATTCTTTTACCAATTTCGGTATAGGGCATGGTGGCATCCTGCATCAGCAGACCCAATATCTTCAGGTCTACGTTATCAATCTCATAATTTTTATCCATTGCTTTGGCGTTTCTATTTAAAACTAAGCAATAATACAGACCAATTATTAATAATATCGTAAATTTTTTAAATTTTTTATACAACTCTTGCAAAACGACACTTCTGTACATTACCTTTGTAACATCAAACGCGATAACGCTGTTCCACACTGTAGGGTGATGAAATTGGCAGCCATGCCCTCCTGTCTCGGGGGTGAAGAGTCCAGGAAAAAATCAGTATAAAGCCGGGCAAGTCCGACTGGGGTTGACCACCAAATTTTGTGCTGTATCTAACTGCTTCGTGGAGGTTCGAATCCTTCTCCTACAGCTCTAAGTACCATTTATTCCCATTCTTTCAAGGCTAGGCTTCTACGGATCATTGATCCGCCTAGTGTTTTTTTATCCGGTGAAAGCGGGATTTCGAAGAAATGGCAGTATTTTTATTTGGTTTTTAGTTTGTTGATGAAGTGTAATTCTGACACGCAACCTTTCTGAGGATTGCGTGTTTTTTTTGGAATGATTTCTTATCTTTTCCTGGTTTCGCCAAACATTTACCAATCCTTTCCCGTTATTTCGCGTTTTTTATTTTCCCATTGACGTCTTCATCAAATGGTATCAAACTACGCGGTTGTTTTAGGCATTTTATGTTCGGTTCTAGGATTGATCTTCTATACCTCTACTTTTCCTTCCCTCAAAAAATTTTACGATATCATCCCCCCAGTTCTTCTGAGCTACTTCATCCCTGGTTTATTAACTACGGCAGGGGTCTTTGCACCCGAAGTGGTCGGTGATGATTCCGCGATTTATAAAGTCGTTTCGCAATACCTGCTTCCCGCCACACTGGTATTATTTACCCTGTCAATGGACCTGAAGACCTTAAAACGACTCGGCTTTAAAACGGTAATGGTTTTCCTGGCGGGTATCATCGGCGTCGTGATTGGGGGGCCCATTGCCGTCTGGATTGTCAAGCAATTTTCGCCCGCAACGGTGGGCGGCGAAGGAGCCGATGCCGTCTGGAAAGGCCTAGCCACCATTGCCGGAAGCTGGACCGGCGGCGGAGCCAATCAGGTGGCATTAAAGGAAATTTTCAAACCGTCCGAAAAACTCTTTTCCCAAAGCGTTTCAGTAGACATTATCGTTGGTGAACTCTGGATGGCCCTCATGATTTATGGAGCGGGAAAATCCCTTGCCATCGATCGATTCTTTAAAGCCGATGCCTCGGCCATTACCGAAGTGCAGGTAAAACTGGAAACGTATCAGGCCCAAAACCAGCGAATTCCACAGCTACGCGATTTACTGATGATCATTGCCATTGGTTTAGGGGTTACGGGTTTTGCCCATGTCGTTGCGGATACTATTGTGCCCGTTTTAAAAGAATACCCAGGCCTCGAACGCTTTAGCTTAACTTCTAAAGTTTTCTGGATTATTTCCATGGCCACGATCGTGGGAATTACCCTTTCCTTCACCCCCGTTCGTCAGCTCGAACACGTAGGATCCTCCAAAATTGGCAGTGTTTTTCTGTATTTATTAATTGCCACCATCGGATTAAAGATGGACTTGTGGGCCATCGCCGATAACCCCGGGCTTTTCGCTGTTGGCGTGATCTGGATTCTGATTCACGGCGTTTTTATTGTCCTGGCAGGCCGACTTTTCAAAGCACCTTTTTTCTTTATGGCCGTCGGATCGCAGGCGGCCATTGGTGGCCCGGCTTCGGCTCCCGTCGTAGCCGCTGCCTTTCATCCTTCGCTGGCCCCCGTTGGAGTTTTATTAGCCATTCTAGGTTATGCCATTGGTACATACGCAGGCTATATCACCGGGTTACTTATGCAATGGGCCTCCTATTAAGCTCAGACTACAGAATAAGGGAAAGGCTCGTCAATAAGCTTCTTTATTAGAAAAGCGATCGTTACCTGTTAACTAGAATATGCAATCCTCTAGACTTTTACTTGGCCTTCTGGGAATTCTGCTGGCGGCAACCACCTGGGCTCAACCACTTCCCTGGTCTGAACGCATGGCTAATTCCATCATGACTACCCGCCTGGATTCTGCTGAAATCAAAGCAGGTAAGCTTACGCAATGGGGTTACGAAGAGGGCGTTATTCTGTATGCCCTAAGTCGCATGGCCGAGCGTTCTGGAGATGGAAAATACTTCCATTACATGCAGCGGAATATTGATTCTTACGTCAATGACCAGGGAGAAATTCGAGGCTATCGTTTCGAGGATTATAACCTGGATAACATCCCTTCCGGGCGTTTGCTGCTGAAATTGTACCTGGACACGGGTAAAGAGAAATACTGGAAAGCTGCTCAGTACGTACATAGTCAGTTGGAATCTCAGCCTCGCACGAAAGAAGGCGGTTACTGGCACAAAAAACGGTACCCCAATCAGATGTGGCTCGACGGCCTTTACATGGCAGAGCCTTTCTCCGCCGAATACGCCCTGATTGCCAAGGAACCTAAGTATCTCGATGAAGTTGCCAATCAGTTCATCTGGATGGAGAAAAACTCCCGCGACGCTAAAACGGGCTTGTTATACCATGCCTACGACGAAAGTCGCGAACAGAAATGGGCCCATCCACAAACCGGCGTTTCGCCGCATTTCTGGGGTCGTGCCGTAGGCTGGTACGTCATGGCTCTAGTCGATGTGCTGGATTATTTCCCGAAAAATCATCCCAAACGCGGTCAACTAGAGGAAATTTTCCAGCGATTAATGCCCGCCGTTGTTAAGGTTCAGGATCCCAAAAGTGGTTGCTGGTGGCAAATCCTGGATAAAGGCACCGAAAAAGGGAACTACCTTGAAGCTTCGGCTTCCAACATGTTTGTGTATGGACTAGCCAAAGGCATTCGCAAAGGTTTACTGGATGCCTCTTTCCTGAAAGCGGCACAAAAAGGGTATCAGGGTATCCTGAAAGAATTCATTACTACGGATGAAAAAGGATTAGTTCATCTCGACAAAACGGTAAGCGTAGGTGGATTAGGTGGGGATCCCTACCGCGACGGCAGTTATGCCTATTACATGAGTGAGAAAATCCGTTTGGATGATCTCAAGGGCGTAGGGCCGTTCATTCTGGCGAGTATTGAGATGGAAACCCTTCCTGAATGGTCCTATGTGAAAGGCAAAACGGTAGGCTTGGATTATTTTTTCAACAACGAATACACCAGTAAAGGCGAGCGTTACCATTACACCTGGGACGATTACCGTGATTCAGGTTATTCGTTATGGGGTAGCATTTTCCGCGATTATGGAGCCAAAACGGTATCCGTTCCTGAGGCTCCTACGGCGGCATCGCTGAAAAAACTGGATGTGTACATCATCGTTGATCCTGATACCAAAAAAGAAACGGCGAAACCCAACTACATGACGGAAGCTTACGCTAAAGTCATTACCGACTGGGTGAAAGCGGGTGGAACGCTGGTATTGTTAGCTAACGATACCTCTAATGCGGAGATTAAAAACTTCAATATTTTGGCAGGGAAGTTTGGTATTCAGTTTACAGACCAAAACGTGAACATGGTCAAAAACAACATATACGATCAGGGGAAGCTTCTCTTTGACGGTAACCACCCGATTTTCGGCGATGTAAAAAAGGTGTTCATCAAAGAATTAGTTACCTTAAAAACCAAAGCTCCTGCCAAACCGGTATTAACGGCCAACGGCGATGAAATTATGGCCGTAGCTCAGCTTGGCAAAGGTCGTGTTTTTGTCCTCGGCGATCCCTGGATTTACAACGAATACCTGAACGGTAAACGATTACCAATGGAATACGAAAACTTCAAAGCCGCAAAGAATCTGAGTAAGTGGCTTTTGAATGACTAACTATAAACTCTTTGTTACCCTTCAAAGAGAACGCCATTGGGTTGCGTTCTCTTTTTTATTAGTGTAGCGATGCAATTCATCTCTTCGCAACATCCTTAATTCATTTGCTGTGGCAGGTGTCCTCCTTCCCTAACAAGTGGCTGGTCAGGACACCAGCCACGGTGAAACTTGCAGGTCCGCTGCCAGCTTTTTCGCTGGCAGCAAAACTATCCGGGTCACACTGACTGCGGTTACCCTATTCCGCAACTTATGCGAGATTACTATCTTATATTTATTTTTATATGTTGTTGTAGAGATACGATCAATCGCGGCTCTATACCGTGGCTGGTGTCCTCACCAGCCACGGGGTAGCTTTTCTTCGTTCTGGCTATCCCTCACGCTGATCACAATTGTTTTCGTTACCTCTAAATTAATTCCATTCCTAAGCCAGACGCGATCAATCGCGTCTCTACGTTCTTATCCTTTTAAAAATAATCTGCCGTGGCTGGTGAGGACACCTGCCACGGGGTAACTCCCTTACTGATGTCCTCACCAACTACTAAGTCCATCAGTTATTTTTTCAAATGACATAAATCACAGCTAAACTCAAAAGGCTTTGGTATTTTTGTAGGAAATGATTTTCCCCGGTTAGGCCGGCTCTATTTTCTGCGTATGACACTGCCTCTTGATTCTATTCTTACGCTACGACTCATGTTGGGTGAGATTTTAGCTGGACAATTACCCCAAGCCGGTCGCCAATGGCTGGATACGAAAGTAAATCTCACGAACCCCGTCAGCATTCAAACGGCTTTTGTAGCGGCTCCGCGTTTTACGGGGAAACAGCCGGTCTCCTTAAGCCCCGAACGTCGCCAGCAAATCGCTGAGCTGCGTTCCCATTTCAGTATACTGGCCTGGCCTCTGGATCGGGTTACTCGCTTATACCTGCTTTTGCACCTGCCTCTGGAGCAAAAAGAGTTATTTATTCAATCCATCGAAACCCTGTTTGAAACGGCGGAGATGAATGAACTCGTTGCCCTATACGCTTCACTTCCCGTATTACCTTACCCCGAAGCCTGGTTTTTTAGAGCCACAGAGGCCGTTCGTTCCAACATGGGGTTGGTTTTCGATTCACTGGCCCTGGGGAATCCCTACCCTTCCGAGCAATTTTCCGAACTGGCCTGGAACCAGCTAGTCATGAAAACCATTTTCAATGATAAATCAGTAGGTGGTATTTTAGGGCTGGAAAAACGTAGTAACCCTGCGTTAGCACGCATTCTGGTGGATTTTGCCCATGAACGCTGGGCCGCTGGTCGTTACGTACCCGCCAGAGCCTGGCAGGTGGTGGTTCCTTTTGTCAATGAATCTATGTTAGCTGACATTCGGCATTTGTTCCACTCCAATCGAGCCATTGACCGCGAGGCGGCTTACCTTATTTGTACGGAAACGAATTTTGCCCCGGCCCGCCTGTTACTACAGGAATATACCAGTGACGTTCCTGAACATCTTACCTGGCATCAGCTCGATACGCAGGTTGCTTAATTCATATTTTATCCGGTTTTCAAAGCCGCTATTTCTATGTGCCAGCACGAATTAAATCCTTCTCATTTCGAAGAAAATAAAGAAGAAGTTACGCATAGTAACCTGGAATTCACGCAGTACCGGGATCTGATCAAGGGCATGAAGTTCTTTGATCCCCACGTACACATGACTTCCCGCACGACCGACGATTATCAGGCCATGGCCGATGCCGGAGTAGTAGCCTTGATTGAACCCGCCTTCTGGCTCGGGCAACCCCGTACGGGCGTGGCTTCGTTTAAAGATTATTTCAGCAGTCTGGTGGGTTGGGAACGTTTTCGTTCGTCACAGTTTGGGATTAAGCATTACTGTACCATCGGCCTCAATTCCCGCGAAGCTAATAACGAAGCTCTGGCGGAACAGGTAATGGAAGTATTACCCTTGTTTGTGTACAAAGAGGGCGTGGTAGGCATCGGCGAAATTGGTTTTGACGACCAGACCGCTGCCGAAGAACGCTTCTATCGCCTGCAACTGGAACTGGCCAAAGAAGCCAATCTTCCCGTTCAGATTCACACGCCTCACCGCGACAAAAAACAGGGTACCGAACGCAGTATGGCTATCGCTCTGGAACACGGTCTGGACCCTGGTATGGTCATTGTTGATCACAACAATGAAGAAACCGTAAAAAGTGTGCTGGATCAGGGCTTTTGGGCAGCTTTCACCATCTACCCTTTCACTAAAATGGGAAATGAACGTATGGTGGAAGTCGTAAGACAATACGGCCCTGAGCGGATTATGGTGAATTCGGCGGCAGATTGGGGCATCTCCGATCCGCTGGCGGTTCCCAAAACGGCGGCTCTGATGAAAATGAAAGGCATTTCTGACGAAGCGGTTCGACTGGTTACCTATCAGAATGCCCTCGATGCCTTCGCCCAAAGCGGACAAATTGATGAAGCTGATTTCGGACAGGAAATTGACCAAAGTCAGAAATTCAATGGTAATACCATTCTTCGCGGTGGTCAGCAGCCCCGCATTGACAAAGATTCAATTTTTATTAAGTAATACCTATTGCGTTAAGTTCTTGTAATTATTCAATACTATATGGTTAGGTTATAAAATACTGACTATCCATTGGTCCACTGACAACCGCAGCGACGGCCGCTAAAAACGGTCAACTATTTACCTTTGCTACCGTGGTCTGTAACACGTAAGAATGCATCCTATCATTCTGCGTGCTACGGACCACGTTTGTGTTCAGAAAAACAAACTTATTTTTATGGGCCTTTAGGAAACTATTAAGTCTTATTGAAACCTTATTTTGTCGATAGAGATGAATTCAGGTACTGCTTTTGTTAACCATGTTGACTAAATTGCCTGTCTGTTTCTGAAAAGGATTTTTCGAAACCTGCTTTATCACTGCTTTTCTAAGCTCTAGAAGAATACTATTTTGAACATCAAGGCATTTATTCAGTTAATGCGACCGGCGAACCTCGTCACGGCAGTCGCTGATGTCTGGGCCGGAGCAGCCATCGCCGGAGCTATTCCTCCCGCGTTTGACTGGCGTTCTTTTCTCACCCTCAGTGCCGCCACGGTTGGTTTATACGGAGGAGGTGTGGTTTTTAATGACGTTTTCGATGCTCAGCTCGACGCTGTAGAACGTCCCGAACGTCCCATCCCTAGCGGACAGGTTTCCATCGAAGCTGCCATTTTTCAGGGAACCGTTCTGCATTTATTAGGCATCGGAGCCGCCAGCTTATGTAGCCTTGAAAGTGGTATTATTGCCGCCGCCATCGCTATCCTTACCCTAAGCTATGATCGTTTTGCCAAGCATGACGCTATCCTTGGGCCTTTGAATATGGGCCTTTGCCGCGGACTAAACTTGTTATTAGGCGTAAGCTTAATTCCTGAGTTACTCAGCGATTATTATGCCGTCGGTTTTCTACCCATTATTTTCATTGCAGCCATTACCATGATTAGCCGGGGTGAAGTGCACGGCGGCCACTCCCGCACCATGCTTTTTGCGGGGATATTATATGCCGTGGTAGAAATAGCTCAGTTGACCTTTGGTTACATGCAGGGGCATTTACTCGAAGCTCTGCCTCTGGTTCTGATTCATGCCTTTATGGTTTTCAAGCCCTTATTAACGGCCTATCAGAATCCTATTGGCCCAAATATTGGTAAAGCCGTGAAAGCCGGGGTATTGTCTTTAATCATTATGAATGCTGCCTGGTGCATGGCTTTCGGAGCCTGGCCGCTGGGACTGGCAACTCTCCTCTTGTTACCTTTTTCGCTACAGTTAGCCAAATGGTTCGCCGTAACGTAAGAGTTGTGAGTTTTGGGTTTAGAGTTTAGGGTTAGGGGTTATTTCAACCCTAAACTCTAAACCCAAAACTCACAACGCTAAATCATCCACTAAAGTCCATGGAAACCATTCAGCAGAGATTCACGGTCACGTTTTCGTATCCGGTTTTTTTTACCCAGCAACTTTTCGATCCTGAGAATCCCCAGCTTCGGGATTTTCTTAGTCAATACGGCGAAAGCGATTTCCACAAGAAGATTTTCTTTTGCATCGATTCTGGCGTGCTGGAAGCTCACCCTACATTACCCGATCAGATTGCCCATTATTTCCGTTCGGTGAAAGGTATTACCTGCGTTCCCGAATGGCTGGTTATTCCAGGAGGGGAAGCCTCTAAAAACGATCCTGATTTATTCGAAAAAATTGTCGATGCTGTGGATCGCTTTGGCATTGATCGTCACTCGTTTGTAGCCGCCATTGGGGGAGGTGCCGTTCTGGATTTGGTAGGTTACGCTGCCGCCGTTTCGCACCGGGGCGTGAAACACATTCGGATTCCAACAACCGTACTTTCACAGAATGATTCGGGCGTAGGTGTGAAAAACGGTATTAACTACAAAGGCAAGAAAAACTTTCTGGGCACTTTTGCTCCACCAATTGCCGTTTTCAATGACAGCGATTTTCTGCGTACGCTGGACGACCGTGACTGGCGTTCAGGCATTTCGGAAGCCATTAAAGTAGCTCTCATTAAGGATAAAGCCTTTTTTGAGTGGATTGAAGCGAATGCCTTTGCTCTGTCTCAGCGGGGTACCGAAGCAATGCAATACCTCATCCACCGTTGTGCGGAGTTACACATTCAGCACATCAGCAGCGGAGATCCCTTTGAAAGTGGCTCGGCTCGGCCGCTCGATTTTGGGCACTGGTCGGCTCATAAACTGGAATATCTAACCAATTTTGAAATTCGTCATGGCGAGGCCGTAGCCATTGGTATAGCTTTAGACACGTATTATTCCTTACTCGCGGGTCGGTTAAATCAAGCAGACACGCAGCGGGTGTTAAGCGTATTAACGCAGCTAGGTTTTGAATTATACCATCCGGCACTGGCAGAAAATGATTCGTTCCACCTGATTAACGGACTCCGGGAATTCCAGGAACACCTCGGTGGACGATTAACCATTACCTTGCTCGATGCGTTGGGTAAAGGCGTAGAAGTGCATGAAATGGATAACGAATTAATTCAGAAATCCGTAGCGGCCCTACAGGGAAATACGTTTGAAAACGTAAGCGAAGTACTTTAAATTAATACTAGCCCGGGATAATCACCTGGGCTTTCTCAATAATCCTCTAACCCAAAACAGGACCAGTCTATGAAAACATCTTTGGGTCACTTAACTTATTGCAGCAATATTCACCCCGGCGAACGTTGGGATGACCATTTCGACGCTTTAAAAGCCAGCATTCCTAGCATCCGGCAATCCCTGGCTCCGCACAAACCCTTCGGCATAGGCTTACGAGTGGCAGGTCTGGCGAGTAAGGACTTGTTACTGGAAACCAATCTCAAGCCTTTTCAGGAATGGCTGAAAGATCAGAACGCCTATGTCTTTACCATGAATGGGTTTCCCTACGGCGGTTTTCACGATACCCGTGTCAAAGAAAATGTCCACGCTCCCGACTGGATTCAGCCCGAACGCCGCGACTATACCCTTCGTCTGTTTCAGATTCTTTCGAAGTTATTACCCGAAGGCATGCGGGGCAGTATTTCGACTTCACCCCTGACCTACCGCCACTGGTGCCCACAGGAATCTACCCGGACGGAAGCCTTTCAACAGGCGACGCATCATATTTTAGAAGTGGTGCTGGCTTTAATTCAGATCAATCAGGAAACGGGTCAGGTTTTACACCTCAATCTGGAACCCGAACCGGATGGATTACTCGAAAACTCCACCGAGTTCATCGCCTGGTTTAACGATCAGTTACTATTCGACGGGGTTCCTTACCTGGTTCAGAAGGCCGGATTAAACGAAGCCGAAGCCGAGGCAGCTCTTCGCACGCACGTGCAGGTTTGTTACGACGTCTGCCATTTTGCCGTAGAATTTGAGAACCAGACTCAGGCCATTGATCTATTTGAACAGGAAGGCATTGGTATTGGTAAAATTCAGATTAGCTCGGCCCTGAAGGTTGATTTTGAGGATCAAATCGAAGAGAAGCTGGAGTTACTCCAACGTTTTGACGAACCTACGTATCTGCATCAGGTCGTAGCTAAACATCAGGATACATTACTCAAGTATCCCGACCTGAACGCCGCTCTCTGGGAGGCCGATCCAACCGGACAATGGCGAATTCATTACCACGTTCCCCTATTTCTGGAACAATACGGATTGCTGCAATCGACGCAGCAGGACATTATTCAGGTGCTCAATCGGCAGAAACGTAAGCCTTTTACGGAGCACCTCGAAGTCGAAACCTATACCTGGGGCGTATTACCCTCCGAATCGCAATTACCCATTACGGAATCGATTACCCGCGAAATGAAATGGGTGCTCGATCACATTGAACTCGGCACGCGGATTGATCTTAATTAAGCCCCGACCTTATTGCCTAACTCCTGTTGAAAATCATGCAAAAGACGGTTGTCATTGACGTAGTTGCCCTGAGTCAGAGTGTGATCGGGGAACATACGCCTTTCCTAAGCAATTACCTCAAAACCAGAAATATACAAACCATAACTCCCGTTTTTCCGGCGGTTACCACCACTGCACAAAGTGTGTATGTTACCGGAAAATGGCCGAGTGAAAACGGTATCGTCGGCAACGGCTGGTACGACCATCAGGATGCCGAAATCAAGTTCTGGAAACAGTCGAATCACCTGGTAAAAGGTGAGAAAATCTGGGAAGCGGCCCGCAAAGTTGATTCCAAATTTACCGTTTCCAAGATGTTCTGGTGGTATAATATGTACGCTTCGGCAGACTGGTCGGTTACGCCCCGCCCCCAGTATCATGCCGACGGCGTAAAGGCTCCCGATTGCTATAGCTACCCCCCGGAACTACGAGATCAGTTACAGGAACAATTGGGGCAATTTCCGCTCTTCAGCTTCTGGGGCCCGAATGCGAATATTAAATCAACGCAGTGGATTGCCGACGCTTCCATCTGGGTAGACCAGCGGAATGATCCCACATTAACCCTGATCTACCTGCCGCACCTGGACTATTGCCTGCAAAAATTCGGCCTGGATTTTGATCATATCAAGCAGGAACTCGGTGAAATTGATCGGGTATTAAAGCAATTGATTGAGTATTACCAGCAGAAAAATGCGAAGATTATTCTGCTTTCGGAATACGGTATTAATGATGTGAATCGTCCCGTTCACCTGAACCGCATTTTGCGGGAAGCCGGGTTAATCTCAGTGCGAACCGAACGTTGGTACGAGTTACTCGACGCAGGTGTATCCGAAGCCTTCGCGGTGTCCGATCACCAGATTGCACACGTGTATGTGAAGGATAAATCGCGAATTCCTTTTGTGAAGCAGTTACTTGAAAAAGTACCGGGCGTAAAGCTGGTATTAGACGAAGCAGGAAAACGCGAGCATCACATCGATCATGAACGTTCGGGAGATCTGGTACTAATGGCTGAAACGGATAGCTGGTTTACCTATTACTACTGGTTAGATGATAAAAAGGCTCCCGATTATGCTCATCTGGTGGATATTCACCGTAAGCCGGGGTACGATCCGGTAGAGATGTTCATGGACCCCAAGAATCCATTCATCAAGCTGCGAGCAGGATATAAACTGGCTCGCAAGTTATTAGGCTTCCGGTATCTGATGGATGTCATTCCGCTGGATGCGACGCTGGTTAAAGGTTCTCACGGAGCCATTTACGCCCCCAAAGCATTCCATCCCGTGTTTATCTCGGATCAGCCCACGGGAAAAACTGAAATACTGGCTACCGATGTTTACGATTTAATCTGGCAGCATTTGAATAGCTAGATCGAGGAAACCTTGGCTACTTCATTCCTAACCGCAGTCGCTCGGCTCTGCCGAGTAACGACCTAGCGATAGGCCTTTGGCCGATCTCATTCAAGTACTATATAAGATAAAGCACATACTTATCTATTGAACAACTCAAAAGCCATAAGCCCGATCAACTATACAAGTGGCTGGTGAGGATACCAACCACGGGAGCAGTAGTCAATTGCCGTGGTTGGCTAGTAAAATACAATACTCAATCACGTATCATGGTTGGTGTCCCCACCAGCCATTTTGTTACAAGTGGTTGGTGGGGACACCAACCACGGGAGGAAAGGACACCACCCACAGGGTAGGTATTCCCTTTGCTCTAATGAGTGACTTCCCAAATAAAGGCTGGTGTTTCCACCAGCCTTTATTTTTGATATTATAAATAAATTACAAATAATAATTTCAATAATTATAAATTATACTTATCATTGTCATCGGTTACCTGTTCCTCTACTTCTATTTATTGAGCTATGGCACAAATCAAAGCTTATCTAATGTTTGGCGGTAATTGCCTGGAAGCGATGACTTTCTATAAGCAATGCTTCGGTGGTGAATTTGATTGTATGACTTACGAAAACTCGCCGATGCCTATCCCGGATGATGTTAGATCGAAAATCATGCATTCGCGGTTAAAAAATCATTCACTCGAACTGATGGCGGCAGATGACGTACAGCACAAATCGGTTCATTCAGGCAATATGGTTACTCTGAATGTCACCTGTGGTTCGCAGGAAGAGATCAAGCGAATTTTCAAAGGCTTGTCTCAGGGTGGGCGTGTGACGATGCCTTTACAGGATACCTTCTGGGGTTCGAAATTCGGAACCCTGACGGATAAATACGGCATCAAATGGATGCTTAATTGCGATTAAACCTCTAATTACCTGGATATAAAGTTCTGGATAGCGACTGATTAGTCGCTATTTTTTTTATTCAATAACTACATAAAATAATCATTTTGTCTACATAACTGATTATTTGATCTGTTTTTATATACATTTGATCAAAATTTACAGCCATGGGTATGAATGATTACCTCAAAGGTCGCGGAGCTCAGCTCAATACGGCCAATCGATTTTTGAAACAGCGTTTGGAAGCAGAACCGGATGAGGAAATACAGCCTTCGCCGCAAACGCAATTTTTTACCGAAACGCCAAAGAAAATCATCAGTACGTTTTCGAGCCCTGACTTACCCATCGGCAAATCCATCAATCCCTATCAGGGTTGTGAGCACGGCTGCATTTATTGTTATGCCCGTAACTCGCACGAATACTGGGGCTTTTCAGCCGGACTTGATTTTGAGACAAAAATCATGGTGAAGAAAAATGCGGCACAGTTGCTGGAAGAACAGTTTCTCAGGAAAAGCTGGGAACCCGCCCCCATTGAGTTATCTGGAAATACGGATTGTTACCAACCCGCCGAAAAGAAATTCGAGTTAACCCGAAGTTTGCTGAAGGTGTTCCTGAAGTATCGAAATCCGGTGGGAATGATTACCAAAAATGCCCTCATTCTAAGGGATATTGATTTGTTAAGCGAGCTGGCCGCTCATCGGCTGGTTCACGTCTACATTTCCATTACCAGCCTCAACGAAAATCTGCGGCAGGCGATGGAACCCAGAACGGTAACGGCTCACAAACGCTTGCAGGTAATCGAGCAGTTAACCGCGGCAGGTGTGCCCGTTGGCGTTATGTCGGCCCCGATTATTCCGGGCTTGAACGATCAGGAGATTCCTAAAATTCTGGAAGCTGCTGCTCAGGCCGGAGCTTTGACGGCGGGTTATACCATCGTGCGACTAAACGGAGCCATTGCTGAGTTATTTGAAGACTGGATTCATAAAACCTTTCCCGACCGGGCCGAAAAAGTATTAAATCAAATTCGGGATTGTCACGGCGGACAGTTGAATGACAGTCGCTGGAATGTTCGGATGATGGGGGAAGGAAAAATAGCTGAGCATATTCGACAATTACATCGCATTTCGCTGCATAGGTACATGGCCCACCGGGTAATGCCTCCCTATGACATTACTCAATTCCGCAAGGATGGCATGCAAATGAAGTTATTCTAACTAAAAAGGCCACAAACTTACGTTTGCAGCCTTTCATCCTATTCGCTAGTACCTTACTTTGGAATTACTTCAAAATTTAAAGTAGAACCTTCAGGGAGAGTGGAGCCCATCGCTGCTGCTTTCTGTACGATTTGTAAATCAAGTCCCGTAGGATTTTTCACATTGATCGTATACTTGAAAGTCGCATTAGTAGCCTTAACAGGGTCTGCCACATAAGTTAATGTAGCACCCGTAGAGCTTTTCATGGTAATCGTTTTATTATCAGACGCTAAAGTCCAGGTACCGCTTTCTACTGCACCCGGAGTGTCCAATGAGCTACGCTCAAACGTTCCGTCCTGTTTGAAGGTTACGAAGAAGTTTGCTAGATCATTGATCAAATTAGCACTACCCCCACCTCTGGTATACACCGTAATTCCGAAAGATCCAGATCCGCCAGGAATACCTTTAACGGTTTGTGCCTGCCAGGTTCTGGATAGGTTGGCTTTCACCGTTGCGGAGGTTGCTGACGAATCCGGTTCGTTATCCTTCTTGCAACCAAAAACTAAAGCAGCTGATAAAGCCAGAAACATTAAGCTCTTTTTCATCTAATTTTTTGTTTCGTTTGTGGGGGATTGGAGATCAATCGCTAGCGAACTGAAAAGACTTCCTTTCCGGGGTTTGAGTTTAGTATGTACGTAAAAAGCTTTGAAATAGCTTTAAGGCTACTCTATTCAGTTAAAAACCTCATAAGACCGTCGATTGACGACCGACCTTTCAGTCTTTAACGTTTGGTTAAGCCCGCTTATTGAATGGATTAGTGGGCTTCCAGCCAATTTTGTCCAACGCCCATGCCTGTTTCCATTTTCACAGATAACGGTAAGGCATGAACCATCAAATCATTAACCCTTTCCCGGAGGTACTCTAGTTCGCTTACGTGTGCGTCGAAAACCAATTCGTCATGTACGGTGAGAATCATGCGGGATTTCAGTTTTTCTTTTCGGATAAAATCCTGCACTTTCACCATGGCGACCTTCATAATGTCCGCAGCCGAACCCTGAATGGGAGCATTAATGGCGTTACGCTCGGCATACCCCCGATCCGTCTGGTTACCGGAGTTAATGTTTGGTAAATAACGGCGACGACCTAAAATGGTTTCGGCAAAGCCCGTTTCACGAACTTTACTGATGCTTTCATCCATGTATTCCTTAACCGCCGGAAATTCACGGAAATAGTTATCGATCAGTTCTTTAGCTTCCGTCCGAGATACCTCTACCTGCTGTGAAAGTCCAAAGGCTGACACGCCGTAAATAATACCGAAGTTTACCGTTTTGGCTTTCCGCCGCATATCTGAGGTAACCTCTTCCAGCGGCACATGGAATACCTTACTGGCTGTGGCCCGGTGAACGTCCAGTCCTTTGTTAAAGGCTTCGGTCATGCTGGTGTCGCCCGAGAAAGCCGCCATGATGCGTAACTCAATCTGCGAATAATCGGCAGAGAGAATAACATGATCGGCATCGCGGGGAATAAAGGCTTTTCGAATTTCCCGACCTCTTTCCGTCCGAATCGGAATGTTCTGCAAGTTTGGATTCGTGGAAGAAAGCCGTCCCGTAGCCGTCACGGCCTGATTAAAACTGGTATGTAGCCGTCCCGTTTTGGGAGAAATAAGAGCCGGCAAAGCATCGACGTAGGTGGATTTTAATTTCTGCAACTCACGGAAATCCAGAATCTTACGTACAATTTCATGCTTGGACTCCAGACTTAGCAGGACATCTTCCCCCGTCATGTATTGACCCGTTTTGGTCTTTTTCGCTTTAGGGTCAAGATGCAGTTTTTCGAATAGAATTTCTCCTAATTGCTTCGGGGAGGAAATATTGAACTCTTGTCCGGCCAGCTCCCAGGTTTTTTGCTGCGTGTCCCGAAGGTCGGTATCGAGTTGATGGGAAAGCTCGCTCAGGAAGTTTAAATCCAGCCGAACCCCTTCCGATTCTACCTCAGACAGCACCCGGGCCAGCGGCATTTCCACTTCTTCAAATAGCGAAACCAGTTTCTGATTCTGTTTGAGTATGGGGTTTAAGACTTCCTTCAGTTGCAGGGTAATATCTGCATCCTCAGCGGCGTATTCCTTGATTTTCTCCAAGTCAACGTCCCGCATATTCCCCTGATTCTTGCCTTTCTTGCCAATCAGTTCTTCAATGGCAACGGGCGTATAATTCAGATACGTTTCGGCCAGAATGTCCATACCATGCCGTTTTTCCGGCTCAATCAGGTAATGAGCCAACATCGTATCATAGAGCTTTCCTTTTACCTCAATGCCGTAGTTGGCCAGAACGGTCAAGTCGTACTTGATATTCTGAGCAATTTTCTCGACTGCTTCGTTTTCAAAGACCGACCGAAAATCTTCTACAATGGCCTGAGCCTCTTCCTGATTTGTGGGAACAGGGACGTAGAACGCCTCCCCTACGCGATAGGAAAAGGATATACCGATTAATTTCGCTTCGATGGCTGACAGATCGGTGGTCTCCGTATCAAAGCAGATGGCCTCCTGTACATTCAGGTAATGAGCCAGCGACTGGCGTAATTCGGGCGTATCGATTAACTGATAATCATGAACCGTATCGTGAACGGTTCGGCGAACGGTGGAAGTTTCCCATTGCGTAGCGACTTCCGCACTTGCTACTTCCGTTACAGGGGCGGCTCCAAACAGATCCATCTGAGCCGTGGGAGCTTTGGCTTTGGATACTTTCGCAGCAGGCTCAGGAGCGGGTGTTTCATCGCCTAACATCCGTTTGCGAAGCGTTCTGAATTCCAGTTCGTCCAGTAAAGCTGACAGCATTTCCCGATTGGGTTCGCAGATTTTCAGAGCTTCCGCATCAAACTCAATCGGCACGTTTTGCTCGATTAACGCCAGTTCTTTCGACAATAAGCCCTGCTCCGCAAACGTGCGTACATTTTCCGCCATCTTGCCTTTTAACTGGTCAACGTTCGCAATCAGGTTTTCAACGGAACCATATTCGGCAATCAGCTTTACCGCCGTTTTTTCTCCAATGCCCGGAATGCCCGGAATGTTATCAACCGCATCGCCCATTAGGCCCAATAAGTCAACCACCTGATCGACATTCGTAATCCCCCAGCGTTCACAAACCTCTTTGGGGCCCATGATCTCGACATCCTTACCCATAAAGGCAGGTTTGTAAAGCTTTACGTGCTCCTCCACTAACTGACCATAGTCTTTGTCGGGAGTCATCATAAATACCTCAAAATCGCCAACGGCTGAAGCTTTTTTTGCCAGCGTTCCGATGATGTCATCTGCTTCGTACCCATCCAGAATCAGAACCGGAATGCAAAGGGCTTCACACAAACGCTTCACGTAAGGAATGGCAATGGTGATATCTTCCGGTTGTTGCTGACGCTGAGCTTTATAAGCCTCAAAACGCATGTGCCGAAAGGTGGGTTTGGGAGTATCAAAAGCAACGCCCAGGTGCGTTGGATTTTCTTTACGGATAACTTCTAATAAGGTATTTGTAAAACCAAAAACGGCACTGGTGTTCATGCCGGAGGTGGTAATACGGGGAGTTTTGGCGAAAGCGAAGTGTGCCCGGTAAATCAGGGCCATCGCGTCCAGAAGAAATAGTTTTTTCATGCAATCGCTGCGTTTCTGGCTTGCAAGTTAAGGTATCCCAAGCCGCTTTCAGTTATATAGATGGGAATGAATTTCGTGAGGCTTTGGTGATCTTTTTCAGAAAAGAAGGGGTTCTGCCCTTACCTATCTTTTATTCGAATGAAAAATACCCACCAAATCCTTGCCATTTCTGGCAGTTTACGTGCTGCTTCAGTTAATAATCAGATTTTAGAGAAACTCTCCACTCAGATTCCGGCAACCATTACCTGGAATAGTTATCAGGAATTGGAGCAGATTCCAGCTTTCAATCCTGATTTACAAGTATTACCGGAGTCGGTTGAGCGTTTCAGAAATCAGTTATTACAGGCCGATGGTATTCTGATTTGTACGCCTGAATACGTATTCGGCATTCCCGGATCACTCAAAAACCTGCTGGACTGGACGGTCGGTTTTTCATCGGGCGAATGGGCCGAAAAACCAACCGCTTTGATTACAGCCTCAACTTCGGGTGAAAAAGCTCATGAATCACTTCAGTTTATTCTGAATGTATTAGGAACGCAGATTTCTGAAGAGACCAGCGTATTAATTTCCAACGCTCGCAAGCGATGGAATGATGCGGCTGTCGAACAGCAATTAACTTCCGTTTTAGATACATTGATTCAGCATATGCAGAAGCGATAAAGTCAAAGAAAAACCCCGACCAGCAGGCCGGGGTTTCGTAGTAATGATCGGGAAGCCTTACTTCTTCGGTAATGCCTCCACGTGTATATCTTCAAACTTAGTAACCCCACAGGAACCACAGCCTTTCGCACAACCGCCCGACTTTCGCAAGCTAAACTGCTTTCTGAACTGATTACCCATGTAGGCTAAAGCTCCCAGAAATAAAAGGATAATGATAGCGGTTTCCATAGTCTTCTTAATTTTCCAGACAACGTTCAAAAGGATTCTTTTTGTTCAGAAAAAGGGAATAATCTTCAAACACCTCAGAATTCAAACCTTTTCAAACCCGATTACTCTCCTAAACTTTCCCGAATCATGCGAACCAGCTCGTCATGCACCAGGCCGTTCGAGCTGATGATTTCGCCGTTGGCCAGGTAACTGTCGCCGCCTTTCATATCGGTTACTTTACCCCCTGCTTCTTCCACCAGTAACACCCCAGCCGCAATATCCCAACTATTGATGTTATACTCAAAATAACCTTCAAACCAGCCCCGAGCGGTATATGCCAAATCCAGAGCTGCCGAACCGATGCGACGGAACCCGTGCGATTCGCGGGTGATTTTCAGAATCATGTCCATGTACGCATCCGTTTTCTGATTCTGGCGGCTGGGGAAACCACAAGCCAGCAGGCTATGACGAATTTCGCTTACTTTCGAAACCACCAGTTGTTGCTTGTTCATCCAGGCTCCGCCGTCTTTCCAGGTATAGTACATTTCATCGCGGAAAGGCTCGTAAATTACGCCTGCTACGGGTTTACCACCCTGTAATAAGCCAATACTCGTACAAAACTGCGGATAGGCGTGCAGAAAGTTAGTCGTGCCATCGAGCGGGTCGATTACCCACACCAGATCCTGATCTTTGGCCTGCTCTACGGTGCCTTCTTCGGTAATAAAACCTGAACCCGGAATCAGCCCCGATAACCCTTCTACCAGACGCGTTTCAGTTTCTTTATCGACGTAGGAAACCAGATTAAAGTTCTCGCCATATTTATGCTCAATTCGGGTAGAATCAAAATGCTTCAATTCGGCTAACATGAACTCCCCGGCAGCTTTGGCCAACTTGGTGACTTCCAGGGTAATTTTCTCAAAACTCATAGGGTATCGTGATTTAACAATTGCTTGCGGCGTGTCTTTAAGTTCTTGTCATTATTTAATGATAGATGGTTCAGTTGTAAAACCTGACTATCAATCCATTAACAACCGCAGCGGCGGCCGCTAAAAATAATCAACTATTTAGTATCGCTGGTAACGAATCATCCATCGACTCGTTTGTAAAGACAAAGTAACGATTATTCAAATGAACCTGCCCTTTCCGAATCGTATTAAGTTAAAACCAGGTATTGTTTTTTAAGAAATCGTACTGCCCTTATCATTAAAAATGGTAAGCTTTGCCCGTCTGGCCATTCACGAATGTTATTCCTTCAATTCTATCCCTTATGTCATCCATCTACACCCCCAAACAGCAGCGTTACCTGCTTATTTTTAGTCTGATCGTTATTTCAGGATTTATCATTGCCGGGTTACGTCAGTATATTACGGCTTTCTTCGGAGCCGCCATTCTATACGTTATTTTTCGTCCCTGGCTTACTAATCTGGTTAATAAAAAGAAGCTTAACCGTACGTGGGTTTCCGTAGGCTTATTACTCTTTTCAATCATTGTCATTATCATTCCCTTTCTGGTGCTGAGTTTGTTACTGGCCGACCGGGTGAGGTATTACAGTCAGAATTATGAAGATATTCTGAAACTGGTAGAAAAAATTGAGGATCTGACGGGGATTTCCATTACTGATCAAAACAATATAAAATCCCTGATTCAACAGGGAGCTGGCTGGGCCAGTCAGCAGTTTCCCAGCATCATTGGAGGCACGCTGGACGTATTGATTATTCTTGGCCTACTCTTCTTTACGCTTTACTACATGTTTACGCAGGAAGAAAGTTTTCTCAATGGCCTGAAGCGTTACCTTCCCTTTGACTCCAATACCGACCAGGAACTAGGCGAAAGCTTGAAGAACATGGTGAATGCCAACATCCTTGGTCAGGGCCTGATTTCTCTGATTCAAGGAATTTTAACAGGAATTACCCTCTGGATTTTTGGCACGCCCGACGCTGCTTTCTGGGGAACCGTTACTTTCTTTTTGAGCTTCATTCCCGTTTTAGGAACGCCTATTGTCTGGGGACCTGCCGGGTTAATCGCCATCTCTCAGGGTGATACGGGCCGGGGCATTGGAATTTTGTTGGTAGGAGCGATTGTGTTAACGAATGTCGATAACGTCTTACGCATCATTCTGGCTAAACGGATGGGCGATGTTCACCCCCTTATTACCCTGACTGGCGTGGTATTGGGCGTACCACTTTTCGGAATTCTGGGATTGGTTATTGGTCCCCTTTTAATTGCATACCTGATTGTTTTATTCAAGGTTTTTGAGCGAACGAATCGGCAATTAATCGCGGAAGAAAAGCAGGAAAGGACTATTTTTAAGGGGCGGGATGAATGAAACTAATCCTAACTGTTGCTTATGAAGCCCTTATATGTTTTACTGATCGTCACGTTACTTACCTTACTTGTGCTCTGGCTGGCCTCGGGAGAATGGCACCTTCGCTTTGCTGGTAATGTAGGCATGAGCGTAATGCTCCTCTTTACGGCACTGGGACATTTTATGTTTCCGAAAGGCATGGCGGAGATGT
The DNA here is from genome assembly GCF_030818595.1 of Siphonobacter sp. SORGH_AS_1065. Lineage (NCBI taxonomy): Bacteria > Pseudomonadati > Bacteroidota > Cytophagia > Cytophagales > Cytophagaceae > Siphonobacter > Siphonobacter sp. SORGH_AS_1065. The sequence goes on along the minus strand of NZ_JAUTAM010000004.1, from coordinate 3,374,272 downwards.
TACCTCCTTTCGTTCCCTATCGGGTTCCGCTGGTTTATGTAACGGGCGTTATTGAAGTAGCCGCGGCCATTGGTTTGATGATTCCCAGCTTTCGTCACTTGACTGCTTTGTGGCTTATGCTGTTTTTCATTCTGATTTTACCAGCCAATATTTACGCGGCCTTTCATCGTATCGACTATCAAAAAGGCACAACCGACGGCCCCGGCCTTGCGTATCTCTGGCTCCGAATGCCGCTGCAATTGTTCTTCATTGGCTGGGTCTGGTTTTTTTTCAGTTTTTAGTTTACGGTTTTCAGTACCCTCTAAATAATAATCAGAAACCTTAGAAATAAGTTGATTGTCAGATTTTTTCAGTACCCTCTAATAATAATCATAACCCTGGAGGGGTTTAATCTGAATAGCCCCGGGTGAAACCCGGGGAATCTCGTAACAACAAACGCATTACCCCAGATTGTTATTTAGATTGGTCTTATTTACAGAGACCCCGGTCTGAATGGAACCCAGATTATCATCCGGGGCTATTCATAATTAAACCCCTCCAGGGTTCTCTATTTCCTCTAACCCAAAGCCAGATTGGGCCACCCCGGATTACCATCCGGGGCTATCCATAATTAAACCCCTCCAGGGTTGTCTATTCTCTAACCCAAAGCCAGATTGGGCCACCCCGGATTATCATCCGGGGTTATTCATAATATAAAATCCTCCGGGGTTCTATTTCCTCTAACCCAAAGCCAGATTAGGCCACCCCGGATTATCATCCGGGGCTATTCATAATTAACCCCTTCCGGGGTTGTGTATTCTCTAACCCAAAGAGGCCGGTTTTCACCGGCCTCTTTGGGTACCAACGCAATTGAAAACTAAAAACCGTAAACGGAAAACTACTTCAATTTCCACTCCAGAAACAGGTTTGGTAACTCCAGATCCTGGTGCGGGGAAGACGGGTCGTGCAATTGCCAGCTTACGTCATTACTCAGTTCCAGAGGAATCCGATCCAGTCGTTTCCGATACATGACCTGTGGTACCTGATCGGTAATGGACAGCGGTACCTGCTCATGGTAACGATTATAAAGTTTCACCAGTAACTGATTGGAACCTGTTTTCAATTTAAGTAAAACCAGATCACGGGTAGAGTCGGTTTTGGCCCGGTTGCTATGGAGTAAAAGCTGCTCGCCGTTCAGCCAAACCCCGATACCATCACCGCTTAAAATTTCAACCATCAAATTCTGAGGGCGGTCGGTAGTTAACTCCTGTAGTACGAACCAGCTTTGTGAAGGTTCGGTAGGAAGCTGACGTACTTCACTCCGGTTTATTTCCTTCCAGATCGGACCTTCCCGCAGGGGCCAGCCCTTGGATGGATCGATCGTTAATACACTTCCCCAGCCAATGCCCGTTCCTTTGGCCTGATTCAGATACGTCGGTCCCCAGGTTACCTTTCCGGTTTTAGCCATCTGATAAGGCTCACCATCGTCAAGAATGATGGAACGACGTACCCCATTTACATCCAGATCAATGCTTTTTCCTTTTTCTTCATCCGAAAAAACAACCAGGGGATGAACGGCAGTAGTTTTTGGAATTTCAAATCGCCAGGATTCCTTAACCGTAGTTCGGTAATAACTGTTGTAGTCTACCCCACCAATGCTGTACTCATGCTGAGCATTGGCATGGGATAAAACCAGATTTTTCTGAATGGCATTCACCTGAATAATATTAGCCGGAGCTACCTTAAAGTCATCGCTAAACTCAACCACTACTACCGGAATATCTTTAACCGACTTGATTTCAGCGGGTAAGATGATCTGAATATCGTTACCAACGCGTTTGAAAGAAGCTGTCTCACGGGGTTTGCCGAGCACATGGATAATCTGCAAACTTCCTGTAATTCCGGGCAGAGTAATCGTTCGGCCAGCGGGCATGCCCAGCAGCGACAAATACAGCTTACGTCCTTTCGTCGTTACTTCACCCCACTTGAATGGATTCGGGAAGGGATCGGCCTTAGTGCCATACACCGCCTCACCATTTTGACGGAGCCAATCCCCCATTTTCAGTAATACGTCCCGCTCAAATTCTACTACGGTTCCATCGCCACGAGGCCCGATGTTCAACAGATAATTTCCGCCCCGACTCACTACTTTCAGTAAACTCACTAATTTTTCACGAGCTTTATCATCCGCCGAGCCGTGCTCCTGCCAGGAACGATACCCCCATGTTTCATCATAGATCGAAGCGGGCGTTTGCCAGGGCGTCGCGATTTTGTAGTTCGGGTATTCATTATCTCCCATCACGCAGAAATCCCCGGCCTCATTACCAATGCGACCACTAACCATACAGTCCGGCTGTAGTTCGTGCACTAAGTCGGCCAGTTCCTGGCTTTGAGTCGGGGTTTGCGAACCCATGTCAAACCATAACTCGGAGATAGGTCCGTAATGGGTTAATAGTTCGCGAACCTGATTTTTGTTGTACTCGTGATGAGCCGCCGGAATGGGATCAGAGTTACTGCTGGAAATGGGATAAGCTGCCGGAAAATGCCAGTCAATGATGGAGTAATAAAGCCCAAACTTCATGCCTTGGCGTTCACAGGCCTCGGCCAGCTCTTTCACTATATCACGTTTATACGGAGTAGCATCCACGATGTTGAACTTCGTGAAAGCGGATTTAAACATACAAAAACCATCATGGTGCTTGGATGTTAATACCACCGAACGCATCCCCGCGGCTTTCGCCAGAGCTACGACTGAATCAGGATTCCAGAGTTTAGGATCGAAGTTTCGGACCACGCCTTCATACGTATCGCTGTATAAGCCAGGTGCATGGGCCCTAATTTGTTCACTATATCCCCGGGTTACGGGCTTTCCTTCCCAAACACCCCCCAAAGCCGAATAGGCCCCAAAATGAATGAACATGGAATATTTGTCATTCTTCCAGGTTTGCAAGGCCTTCGACGCCTGCTGGGCCCAGGAACTAAAGCTGCAACAAAGGGTTAAAACAATCAGTACTATTCGGTTCATAAAGACAGCAGGTTTAATGGGTTTGAACTGGTTTGAAGGCTTCCTTTCGGGTTAAATTGCTAGCATTGCGGTGGTTACCATTACATCCGCAAAACCTAAGAGCTGGATGTACATGAGGTCTGATTAACTAATGATCAGTCCTTTCCAACCCCATCAAACTTCAAATTAACGCTAACCTCCTCAAACTAAATCAACCCGTCTCCACAGGCGGAGTGGTTAGTATTGTAGGTAATCGAATGGCGTATGCTTTGTTTAATTAATTCGTGAATTACCGATTTATTTTCATCTCTTGGAACATTTCTTTTTGCTCTGTTCTCTTAGAATCTGCCTCTGTTATGAAAATCAGCCCTTTCTTACTCTCTATTTTTTTGTCCTTGCTGGTTGTTTCGGGTTACGCTCAGGAAATTCAATACCCCTACCCCGTCCATATTTTTCGCGTTAATCAGGAACAGAAAACGGTAGACATGGCCTACATGGACATTCCGGCCCAAGGAAAAGCGAATGGAAAAACGGCCCTGCTTTTTCACGGAAAGAACTTCAATGGTATATACTGGCGGGAAGTAATTGCTTTTCTAAGTCAGGCAGGTTACCGTGTTATTGTTCCCGATCAGGTCGGTTGGGGTAAATCCAGTTATCCCGATTTGCATTACAGTTTTCATGCTTTGGCGAGTACGAATAAACGATTACTGGATTCGCTGAATATTACTAAGGTAACCCTGATTGCTCATTCCATGGGTGGCATGCTGGCTACTCGCTTTACGTTAATGTTTCCTGAAAAAGTGCATCAGCTCATTCTGGAAAACCCGATTGGTCTGGAAGATTACCGAATCATGGTGCCTTATGCTCCGCTGAACGAATTATATACCAATGAATTATCGGCCACTTACGAGTCCTATAAAAAATACCAGCAGAGTTATTACCCGCAATGGAAACCCGAGTATGAAGAATGGGTAAAGGTGCAAGCTTCGGCGTTGAAAGATCCCCGCTTTAAAGAAATTGCCTGGGTTAATGCTCTGACCTACCAGATGATTTATGAGCAACCCGTTTGTTATGAATTCAACCGCATCCGTGTTCCAACGTTATTAATCATCGGTCAGGAAGACCGAACGATTGTGGGAAAGAATCGCGTTCCTAAAGAGCTTGTGAGTCAATACGGACAGTACCCGGCTCTGGGCAAGCGTACGCAGCAGCAAATCAAAGGCAGTAAGCTCGTGGAGTTGCCCGGCGTAGGCCACATTCCGCACATCCAGGACTTACCCGCATACACGAAAGCCGTTTTAAGTTTCCTAAAGTAATCACTTAAATTCCTGAAGTTCTTCTTTAGGAATTTGTAAACCTACTCCACATGAAAGTTATCATTACAGGAGCTACCGGAATGGTGGGCGAAGGCGTTTTGCATGAATGCCTGCTTCACCCAGCCGTCACGAAGGTTTTGATTATTAACCGAAAACCTTCGGGCATCAGTCATCCGAAAATGCAGGAGATCGTTCATCCAGATTTTTTTAACCTTGCTCCCATCGCTCCACAGTTGAGCGGTTACGATGCCTGCTTTTTTTGCCTTGGCGTGTCGTCGCTAGGCATGAAAGAACCGGAATATCGACGAATTACCTACGACTTAACGATGCACTTTGCGGAAACGCTGGTGCAGCAATCACCGCATCTGGTCTTTACGTATGTTTCGGGGGCGGGTACGGATCGCTCGCTGATGTGGGCCAAAGTCAAACGCCAGACCGAAAACGATCTGGCGAAGTTGCCCTTCAAGAATACCTACGCTTTTCGTCCGGGTTTCATGAAACCCACACCAGGACTAAAAAATACGATTGGCCTCTATACGTTCATCAACTGGCTTTATCCCGCCATGCGGAAGTTTTTCCCAGACTCCGTAAGCACTCTGGCCGAATTAGGTCAGGCCATGATTAATTCCGTTTTGAAGGGCTATCCTGCTCGGGTATTAGAGGTTCGGGATATCGTTAAACTGGCTCACGCTTAGCCGACTCGTTGTTTTTCAGGATCGAAAATCATTCCCGTACACAAACAATAACGTCCCTGGGTGCGAGTCAGGATGTCGTAATTTTTACAAATCTGACAACCCTTCCAGAAGGCGGGATCATGAGTTAGCTCATCGAACGCAACAGGCTGAAAACCCAGTTTCGTATTTACTTTCATTACGGCGGTTCCGGTCGTAATCCCGAAGATTCGGGCTTTAGGAAAAAGCGAGCGACAATACCCAAACAGTTTGGTTTTCAATAACTCGGCCAATTTTTTACCCCGAAATTGTGGAGCCACAATCAGGCCGGAATTGGAAACAAATTTTCCTTCTTCGTACATTTCCCAGAAACAAAATCCCGCCCAGCATCCCTGCGAGTCTACGGCGACTAAGGCCTGATGCTGCTGCATTTTCTGACGAATATCTTCCGGCGAACGATCACCAATGCCCGTACCCCGAGTGACGGCACTTTCCCGCATGGCTTCACAAATTTGTTCGGCCCAAACGAGGTGTTTGGTGGAGGCTTCCTCTATTATAAACGGTTGGTCTTCCATAATTTTAGGGTAATGAATGCGTAATCTGACGGCGGTATTCTTCGTGTAAAGCGTAAGGCATGAGCCGAAGTAATACCTCACGGGAGTTGGATTGGGTGTACAGAAGATTCTCCAGACCGTATACGTAAACTGAACATACGGCGTTCTGAGTAGAGCTGGAACCTTCGGTTAAAAGATCATTGGCCACCAGAAAACAATGCCGAACGGCGATGAAATCGTGCGTATCGGCATAATGCCGGGTGAGTTTTAATAGTTGAGTAGTAAGTCGATAGGCACTCAGGTGACACGAGTCATTCTCGAAATCGGGAAGATGCGTTTTCAGCAGATGCCATAAATCCAGTTGCAAAGCTTCCATCGTAATTAACTTTGATTTGCCTCTACTCTTACCAAACAACAGCCAGCCCGCAGTAAATTTTATAAAACGTTATTAGTCAATTCATTACTCTTTTCTTTAGTAACCAATGGCTTTCCGTTTTGAAAGGTTTTCTTTTTCAAAATGAAAAAAAGAAGGAGTCAACGCCAGGACAGCCTTACTTTTGAAATCCATTATTAACACTTCTGTTCTGTGAAAAAACTGATTGCACTGCTGGGTTTGCTAGCCTCCAGTCCACTCTTCGGACAAGATTATCTTCCCTCGACGGATCGTATCTCAACCCATATTAAAACCTTGGCCTCGGATCAGATGAAAGGCCGTGGAACGGGTAGCAAGGAAAATGATAAAGCCGCTCAGTACATTACCAAAGAGTTTCGAAAACTGGGCTTATTACCCATGGGGTCAGAGGGGTATTGGCAACCTTTTACGGCTCGAGTGAAGAAAGTATTGGTAACGGATAGCTTGCGTAAAGCCAAGAACGTCATTGGTTTTATCAATAATCGGGCGGCGAATACCATTGTCATCGGTGCTCATTACGATCACCTCGGCATGGGTCGGCAAGGCAGCTCGCTGGAACCTAACCCCGAAGGGAAAATTCATAACGGAGCGGATGATAATGCTTCTGGTGTGGCGGGTTTGCTGGAACTGGCTCGTTATTTCTCGAAAAATGGGGTAAAAGAAGAATATAACTTTCTGTTCATTGCTTTTGGTGCTGAAGAACTTGGCTTGCAGGGTTCGCGTTACTTCCTGAATAACCCTACGGTGCCCCTCGATCAACTCAATTTCATGATCTGCATGGACATGATTGGTCGCTACAATCCCGAACGAGGCGTAGGCGTGGGTGGTGTAGGCACCAGTGACGCCTGGCCGGGAATCTTTGAAGGCCAGGAGGCTTCCATCAAATATTTCACGGATCGGGCCGGAAATGGCGGCTCGGATAATGCGGCTTTTTATGCGAAAGGCATTCCAGTTTTATTCTTTCATACGGGCGGTCACGAGGATTATCACAAACCTACCGACGATCCCGAAAAGATTGATCTGAAATCAGAAGCGGGCATTCTGTATCTGGAGATTAAGGTTATTGAAAAGGCCCTGAAATTGCCAAAAATGACCTTCACCACAGTTCAGTAATAAAAAACGGGAATCGATCATACCTCGATTCCCGTTTTTGTAGAGACGTCCATTTATGGCGTCTTGTCTGGGAATAATATTAGTTTAAAAGTACCCAAACCCGCCTCTACCCAGACGCGATAAAGTCGCGTCTCTACCTTAATATTTAACCGGCAGGTGAATCTCCGCAATCATGCAACGAGCCGAACCGCCACCGTTGCTTTCGATGATGCTCAGGTCCGTGTGTAAAATCTGGCAGTAGTCGTCAAGCGAATCAATCTGTCGGGGCGTCAGGCTTTCATAGGCCTTCGTCGACATCATCAAAATCTGCTCTCCTTTCGTATTGCGAATCTGGAGCATATTACCCGCAAAATGCTTCATCTGATCCAGTGTAATTTCAATAATCTGCCGACCGGATGTTTCCAGTGAACTCCGTACGATAAACTTCTCGTCAGGATCGGGAATCGCATCCAGACAAATGACTGCGAACATGTCACCAATGCACATCAATACGTTGGTATGGTAAATGGGGCGACCCAGCTCATCTACAGCGTGGAATTTTACCACTTCGTAGTTCATCTGCAAGGCAAAGGCATCCAAAACTTCTTCGTTCGTACGAGGAGAAAGGCAGGCATAAGCAATCTTGTATTTCCGATCCAGAACCATCGATCCGGTACCTTCCAAAAACTTGCCTTCGTTCTCAAAAGCCGTTAAATCTACCCGGCGATTGATGTAAAAATGCTCTTCAATCTGTTTCAAAATATCCTCCCGTCGCTCTAGCCGACGATTTTCCGCCTGCATCGGATAGGTAATCACCGTTCCGTTGAAATGGAAACTCACCCAGTTATTCGGAAAAATGGAGTCGGGCGTGTAGGGTTCAACCGTATCCTCAATGACCAGCACGTTTACACCTTTGGCATGTAATAAACGCACCATTTCGTCAAACTCTTCGAGAGCTTTCTGCTGGGCAATTTCTTTGGTTTCATCCGCCGCGTGAACATCCTGAAAAGCGTTGGAAGACGCGGTTTGTTCGTTAAATCCAAACCGCACAGGCCGGATCATTAAAAGATTACTTGTGGACTGCGTTCTCATGGTATTAAATAAGTGCTAGCTACGCAATAAAGGCATTGACATACAGTGCGAACCACCCCGGGCCCGGGATAATTCGGCACTGGGTAACATAATAAAGGTATCCGTCAGCGTGTCGGGTGAAGTAATGCCCTGCTCAAATTCCTGTAATAAATCAGCCGCCCGAACGGTACGAAATCCCTGCTGACGGAACGCTTCAAGGGTTTTATCGTTACGATCGTACCCAATCACTACGCCTTCTTTCAAGGCCAACAGGTTGCAGGAGTCCGTCCATTGCTCACGTGCCCCGTAAGGGAATTCGTTATTACCCGAATAGATAAACCTTACCTCCTCTGGCGAGCAGCCTAAATCTTCAACGCTGATTTGAATGAGTAACTCTTCCAGACTAGCCAACTCGCGGGTAGCCGTTTCTCCTTTAAAGAACTGAACAATTTTTACGTCATCATCTAACTTAGGCGGAATCAGCCCACTCATGGTGGGATCAATCTGATCTTCGCCGTGGCGGCCTTGCTTGAGTAAGGACCCCAACACCACCCAGACGTTTTTCTTTACCTGGGTACAAACCGTATCGAGGTGCATATAATCCCGCTTGAAGGGAATTTTCACGACGGTAATCTTATCGACCACATGCTTCTCAAACAGAATTTTAATGGCCTGCTGAGCCGCAAAAACTGTCGTCCGTTCCGAAACGCCAATGACCAGGTGATTTGGAGCAACGATCATTACGTCGCCGCCTTCCAGCGTAGTTTTGTTGTAATTCTTTTCGTTATCGGGTAACAAAAAGTACAGTTCATTGTCGGGTAACTCAATAATTTTCCCGCGAAGATCGGCGAAAACCGGGTGCGTATAAAAGATGTATTGAGCTAGTAAGGCTTCCCGCGTGCGGGCCTGTTTGGCCGGTTTATTCAGCAGAAAATGGTCATTGATGGTAATGCCAATGTCCCGCGTAAAAATAAAATTTGGTACGGGAGCAAAAAGCATTTCGCCTGCGGGTGTCGTTCCTGAAATCAGCGTTTTGGCCAGTTCCACGGAAGACAGCTCACTCAACTCATTCTGCGTAGTGTACCATTCGTGTTCAACGGCACAAATCGCCGCGATGAGTTTGGTTTTTACCTGATCATTATCCAGGATATCGGCCAGCAGTTTCTGAAATTCAATGACTCTGCTGGAATTGAAATATTCAGGATGATCGGGTTTATAAAAGGATCGCTTGGGGTCAGCATCAATAGCGGCAAGTTTGCCTTTGATTTTCTCGGGATCGAGAAAGTATAGAAGAATTTTAACGTAATAGTCGTACTCGTCTTTTCGCATCGTATCCAGATGCACAATGTCTTCGAATAGCCAGTCCTGAGCCTTGGAAGGGACTACCTTCCCTAATCCTGAATCTGGACTGTGAATGAGCAGGCGTTTTAAGGTTCCTACTTCACTCGAAACTGAAATGGATTGCATACACTACATTTTTGGACGGGAATCAGGCGGTGATTAAGGACAAGATTTGCTCGTCGGTTTATTAGGTTTTCGTTGATACCGTCTTTGACTCCCTATACATGGTTGGCCGCAAGTTAAACGCTTTCTGCAAAGTGAAAAATTTCATTTCCAGCTCAAATTGCCAAAAATGGGCCTATTGCTTTTAAACCCAGAAAAAAGTTTTCGGGATGATCATTCTTAAAAGGCCGAAATTCGCCTGCTGAGGGGATTTTGGGTCATTTGGCTAACGCTTTCCAGCCCTGTCGGGGCTTAATTTGAATGGCTCACACGCCAAGCAACACGGTTACTTGGCTAAACCCGTGTCGTTTTTCTTTATTCAAAACCCTAGCGGGGTTAAACTATGGATAGCCCCGGGTGATAACCCGGGGGAGACTGTCAGTGGCCCGCATTGCATATGCCCCCCGAATCGAGGTTATAAGGATAGCATAAATCAAGGTTATTAGGTAGATAATGGTATGGTTTCCCGTTTCCCCCGCTGGATTTCCCCGGATTGCCAGCCCGGGGCTATCCATGATTTAACCCCGCTGGGGTTTTGATTATTACATACATAGTAGAATTAATTGAGATAATCGTCCATCTCTTCCACTTTGCCCGGATTATCATCCGGGGTTATCCAGCCTATTTAACCACAGCGGGGTTATACTTCTATTGTAGAAATACCCCCTAAAAATCATCCTTAAATCCCCCCTATTTTTCTCTTTATCCACCAGTAACTTCCTGATTTTAGGAGAACCAATCTTTTCAAAAGCAAGTTATCCTTTCACAAACAGCGTTCTTTTAACTGAGAACCTGTACCTTTGCAGTTTAGAACCACTTACTTGACACAAAGCAGCTATGCTTAAAATAGAGAACCTTCAGGCATCCATTGGGGAAAAGCAGATTCTGAAAGGCATCAATCTGGAAGTGAAACCCGGTGAAGTTCACGCGATTATGGGCCCAAACGGCTCGGGTAAGAGTACCCTGGCTTCTGTTTTGGCGGGTCGTGAAGACTACGACGTAACGGGCGGTAGCGTACTTTTTGAAGGCAAGGATTTGCTCGAACTGGCTCCTGAAGAACGGGCCGCGGAAGGTATTTTTCTGGCATTCCAGTATCCAGTAGAGATTCCCGGTGTATCGACTACCAACTTTTTGAAAACGGCTCTGAACGAGATCCGAAAATATCAGGGTCAAGAGCCACTCGATGCGGTAAGCTTCCTGAAACGCATGAAGGAAAAAATGAAGCTGGTTAATATTGATCAGTCTTTATTGAGCCGTTCCCTGAACGAAGGCTTTTCCGGCGGTGAGAAAAAACGCAATGAAGTATTCCAGATGGCAATGCTTGAACCCAAGCTAGGCATTCTGGACGAAACGGACTCTGGTCTGGATATCGATGCCCTGCGTATCGTGGCAGAAGGCGTTAATACCCTCCGCGATGGCGAACGCTCGTTCATCGTAGTAACTCACTACCAGCGTCTGCTGGATTACATCGTACCCGACTTCGTTCACGTTCTTTACAAAGGCCGTATCGTGAAATCCGGTACGAAAGAACTGGCTCTCGAACTGGAAGAAAAAGGTTACGACTGGATCAAGGCGGAAGTCGACGCTCTGGTTTAATTGATTATGAAGAATGGACCGTGGAGAGAACTCTCCATTCAACATTCTCAATTTTACATTCAACGATAGTAATGACTACTCCGATTGATTTTAAAGCCCAGTTGATCGCCGAATTTCAGCTCAACGAAACCCGACTCAACGGTGAAAGCCGTAGCTCGCTTCATCAGCGACGCCGGCTCGCCCTGTCGCGTTTCGAGCAGTTAGGTTTTCCGACGATCAGACATGAAGAGTGGAAGTATTCGAACGTCAAAAATCTCGTTAGTCAGGAGTTTAATATTACTCCTTCGGCTGAGATCTCGCACGACCATCTGACTTCCCTCGAAATCCCGAATCTGGCAGGAAATATACTTTACTTTATCAACGGTCAGTATCAGCCCCAGCTTTCGACCATTGTGTCGCCCGCTGACGAAGTGGAGATTCTGACCTTTACCGAAGGATATAAAAAATATCCCGCGTTAGTTGAAGAGCACTTTGCCAAATATGCCGACGATTCAAATGATGCTTTTACGGCTCTGAATACGGCTTTTGCTCAGTACGGTGCTTTTATTCACGTGACCAAAGGCAAAGTTGTAGAAGCTCCGATCATTCTGCGGTTCATTTCTGATGCCCGTACCGAAAATGTAGCGGTTCAACTGCGTAACCTGATTATCGTGGAAGAGCGAGCTTCGCTGAAAGTAGCTGAATCGTTTCGAACGTTGGGAGAATTTGCTTCATTCACGAACACTGTTACGGAAGCCTTTTTAGGAAAAGAAGCCAATTACGATCACTACAAGGTTCAGGACGAATCAGAAAAAGCCTTCCACATTGGCACCACTCAGGTTCACCACAGCGATAAAGCGTTGAGTTACGATACAACCGTAACCCTCAACGGGGGCTGGGTTCGTAATAACCTGAATCTGGTTATGGGTGGAGAGTACGTAGAAGCTCACCTGACGGGCCTGTACCTGCCTAATGGCAAACAACACATTGATAACCATACCCTGGTAGATCACGCAATGCCTAACTCCTACTCAAACGAGTTGTACAAAGGCATCATGTTTGATAAATCGACGGGTGTTTTCAACGGTAAGATCTTCGTTCGCGAGGATGCCCAGAAAACCAACGCCTACCAGAGCTGTAAAAACGTGCTGGCTTCTCCAGATGCCACCATGAATACCAAGCCTCAGCTGGAAATCTACGCCGACGACGTGAAATGTTCACACGGAACGACGACGGGTCAGATGGACGAAGAAGCGTTATTCTATTTACAGTCCAGAGGTATTCCTAAAGACAAAGGTCGTGCTTTATTAATGCTGGCTTTTGCAGAAGATGTAGTGGAGAAAATCAAAATCCCAGCCATCCGGGAATATCTGGAATCCGCTATTGCTAAAAAAGTAGGCGAAGTCTAATCACCTGATTCCTTTGTCTTGTGACCGAAACGATGGATTTTCCCAATCACCAATCGTTTCGGTCATTTTTTTAGAAAATAGGTTACTCTAGTAAAAAGATAGACTCTTACAGGTAATATCTTCACCTTTCGAAACTCTTTTCAAGCAATCTTGATTAGTAGAGTTAGGTTAGTGGAGTTTAGAGTTTTGGGTTAATTTTATAAGCCATTACCAAGCGTTCTTGACTCCAAACCAACTGTAAAGAATCTTGATTAAGTGTAGGGGGTTCATAGCGTTCGTCGCTGTGGTTTTGAGGTCTTGGGAAAATTAACTCAAAACACGAAACCTTTAACCCCAAACGCATCAGCAACCAATTCCCAGTATGATGACTACAACCTCCGCAGTTAGTTTTGATATTGAACGCATCCGGGCTGATTTTCCCATTCTGGATCAGGAAGTAAACGGCCGCAAACTGGTTTACTTTGATAACGCCGCTACGACCCAAAAGCCCGTCGCGGTGATTGAGGCTCTGATGAATTATTATCGGGGTTATAATGCCAATATTCACCGCGGTATTCATACGCTGGCTGAAAAAGCTACGGCTGATTTTGAAGCGTCCCGTCGGGCCGTTCGTGATTTTCTGAACGCTCCTTCGGCAGAAGAAATTATTTTTACCTCCGGCACCACCATGGGGATTAATCTCGTGGCTCAAACGTATGGTCGTCACTTTCTGAAAGCAGGTGACGAAATCATTATTTCCGGGCTGGAGCACCATTCCAACATCGTTCCCTGGCAAATGCTGGCGGGTGAAAAAGGGTTAACCGTTCGGGCGATTCCCGTTCTCGAAAATGGAGAACTGGATATGGAAACGTTCGATACCATGCTTTCCGACCGCACGAAGATCGTTGCAGTGAACCATGCTTCCAATTCATTGGGCACGGTGAACCCCGTTAAGGAAATCATTGCCAAGGCACACGCCGTCGGTGCGGTGGTATTAGTAGACGGAGCCCAGGCCAGCAGCCACCTTGAAATTGACGTCCAGGATCTGGATGTCGATTTTTATGCTTTCTCGGCTCACAAACTCTACGGCCCTACGGGCATCGGTGCCTTATACGGCAAGCGGGCTTTACTCGAAGCCATGCCTCCATACATGGGTGGCGGGGAAATGATTAAAGAAGTAACGTTCGAGAAAACGACTTTCAATGATCTTCCTTATAAGTTCGAAGCCGGTACCCCGAACATTGCCGACGTAGTTGCTCTGAAAACCGCTCTGGAATACATCAATTCCATCGGTAAATCTACTATTTCGGCTTATGAAAATCATTTACTGACCTATGCAACAGAGCAGGTAAGTCAAATAGAGGGTGTTCGGATTATTGGTCAGGCGAAAGAAAAAATCTCGGTATTGTCCTTCGTTCTGGAGAGTATTCACCACCAGGACATCGGTATCATCCTGGATCAGCAAGGCATTGCCGTTCGAACGGGTCACCACTGCACCCAACCAGTCATGGATCGTTTCTGTATTCTGGGAACCACACGGGCTTCGTTCGCTTTTTACAATACCATTGAAGAAATTGACAAATTAGTAGCGGGTTTACACCGCGTGAAAAAGCTTATGGCTTAATTTAGTTATTGGTTGATGGTTGTTTGTTATTAGTCTTTACTAACAACGATCAACCAACAATCAGTAACATTTAGTTATTGGCTGATGGTTGTTTGTTACTGGATTTTACAAACAACTATTAACTAACAACCAACAACAAAATATGACTATTAACGAAACCCAGGACGAGATCATCGAAGAGTTTGAGTTATTTGATGATTGGGAAGGGAAATACGAATACATCATTGATTTAGGGAAAAAACTGGCTCCGTTTGAAGAGCAGTTCAGAACTGAAGATCACATCATTAAAGGTTGTCAGAGTCGGGTTTGGTTACACGCTGAACTTAACGGCGACAAAGTTGTTTTTACCGCAGACTCCGACGCTATTATTGTGAAAGGTCTGATTTCGATGCTGGTGAAAGTTCTTTCCGGGCATACCCCCGAAGAAATCATCAATGCTGATCTGTACTTTATGGAGCGTGTGGGTCTTCAGCAACACTTAGCCCAAACCCGTTCCAACGGTCTGGCTTCGATGCTAAAACAAATGAAAACCTACGCACTGGCTTTCAGTGCATTGAAGAACTAAATTATGTTGGGAGTTTTGTGTGGAGAGTTTGGAGTTATTGTTGAATAATTTAGTTCACCCAAACCCTAAACTCAAAACCCTAAACTCAAAACTTTAAACACATTCCCCATGAATGAAGAAGAATTACGGGAAAAGGTGGTTGCGGCTCTGAAGACCGTTTATGATCCCGAAATTCCGGTGGACATTTACGAACTGGGTCTGATTTACGACATCAAGATTTTTCCCGTTAATAACGTATACGTACTGATGACGCTCACCTCCCCCGCCTGCCCATCTGCGGGTGAAATTCCGGGAGAAGCCGAGCAGAAAGTTCGCGAAATTGAAGGTGTTTCGGATGTTTCCGTGGAATTAACCTTCGATCCTCCGTACTCGCAGGATATGATGTCCGACGTAGCGAAACTCGAACTAGGATTCATGTAATTTTTTAGTTGTTCGTTGATGGGTATTCGTTGTTCGTAAAATTCCAACAACCATCAACAAACAACCAACAACTATACTATTTCAAACTAAAAAAAATAAAGCAATGTCAATGTACCCTGCTGAACTCGTACTTCCCATGCGTATGGACATCACTGAAGGTGGTTTCCAGGAATTACACTCGGCTGAAGATGTAAATAAGGCCATGGCTGAAGCGGAAGAAGGAACGACGCTGGTCTTCATCAATTCTGTTTGTGGCTGTTCAGCCCGCACGGCTCGTCCCGGTGTAAAATATGCAGTGAATAATTCTCAGGCTAAACCCGACCGTCTGTATACTGTATTTGCAGGGGTGGATATGGAAGCTACAGCTAAGGTTCGTGAGTTTACGCTGCCTTATCCTCCAAGCTCACCAGCTATTGCGTTATTTAAAGACGGTGAACTGGTGCATTTCGTAGAGCGTCACCACATCGAAGGTCGTCCTGCTGAGATTATTGCTCAACACCTGGAAATGGTTTTTGATGAATTTTGTAATTCCGCTGAAGCCTAAGAAAATCAGCAATAAAGATTGGATAAAATAAAAGAAGCCCTTTCGAGTTAATATCGGAAGGGCTTACTTTTTGACGGGAAGTGTTAACTTCGCCCTCATCCGCCCGCTAGGCAGGAATTTTACGCACACATGGAAAAAATTCGCGGCTTTTTCAGGACGCTCTGGAAAATCATTACTTTCCCCTTTGTCTGGGCTTTTTCTAAGCTCTGGAGCCTGATTCGTATGGCATTAGTACGAATTTTCGGTACCTCTTATACTCGAGTTGAGACCAATGTTTCTGACTTCTGGTTTCATCGCATTCGAGCCCCTTACCGGGCCTTTCGCCGGAAGCATCCCTGGCCCGGCCGAATTGTTGGCTTTGGCCTGAATCTATTCGTTTTATTACTAGCCTACTGGTTCGTACTGGAAACGAACTTTCTGTACCTCACCGGGGAAACGCCTAGTACAGAAGAATTGGCGAACCCAAACCTAGCTGTAGCTTCCGAGATTTATACGGCTGACGGAAAACCGCTGGGTCGTTTTTTCACTGAAAACCGGACGCCCGTCCGCAATTTTGAGGAACTTCCCAAACATACGGTTGAAGCTCTGATTGCTACCGAGGATGCCCGTTTTTACGAACACGGTGGCATTGACTGGCCTGCGATGGGTCGGGTGGCTTTTGGAGTCATTACCGGCAACCAACGCGGTGGAGGCTCAACCATTACCCAGCAGGTAGCCAAAAACTTATTCAAAATCCGCAAGAAAACGGGGATCGCCCGTAAAGGCTTACTAGGCTCTATTCCAGTAGTAGGGCTTTTTGTGATTAAATCCAAAGAGTGGCTAACGGCCCTGAAGCTGGAGCGGCAATATTCAAAAGATGAAATTTTGCTGATGTATTTCAATACCGTAGATTTTGGTTCCAACACCTACGGTATTCGGACCGCGTCACGGGTTTATTTTGGGAAACAGCCCCAGGAATTAAGCGTACAGGAAGGAGCCGTTCTGGTTGGTTTACAGAAAGCTACTACTACCTATAATCCCTACATCAATCCCGAGCGGTCCAAAGAACGCCGGAATGTGGTATTAGCCCAGATGGCTAAGTACGGTTACCTCACGGAACCCCAGGCCGACTCCATCGCCCGTCTGGATTTAGGCGTGAGAACTGATCGCGAGAAAGCTCTTCAGGAAGAAGAAGCCATTGGTTATGAAGGTTACTTCAAAAAATACATTGCCGAAGCCGTTGCCAAATGGGCGGAAAGCAATGACGAGCGTATTGATTTATACACCGATGGTTTGAAGATTTATACCACCATCGACTCCCGGATGCAGGCGGATGCCATTAAAGCTCTGGTGGGAAATATGCGGCAGACGCAACGGGAATTTAAGAATCACTTGGGCTCGCGTAATCCCTGGATTTACGAGAACGGCCAGGAGATTCCAAACTTCCTGGATTCGGCTATGAAACGTACCGAAGCCTATAAAGCTTTAGCGAAACGTTTCCCCGGACAGCCGGATTCGATCCGTTATTACCTGACTAAGGTTAAACACCCCGTTCGTGTGTTTGCCTGGAATGATAAGGCCAAAGAAGGTGACCCTCAGATTACCCGCCGTCAGGAAGAGTTTACTTCCATGGATTCGCTGGGTTATTACAAGCGGATGCTTCAAGCCGGTATGATGGCGATGGACCCTCAAACGGGTTACATCAAAGCCTGGGTTGGTGGACTGGACTATAATTATTTCAAGTACGATCACGTTCGTCAGGCCAAGCGTCAGCCGGGTTCTACGTTTAAGCCCATTATGTATTGTGCTGCTATCGATGGCCCACGTGACTTGAGCCCTTGTTATACCGTGAGGGATCAGCCCTTCACTAAAGAATATGAAGAAAACGGGGAGAAGAAACGCTGGTCTCCGCAAAATGCGGAAGGGTACTTCACTTACCGTGAGATGACCTTACGCGAAGCAATGGCTCGTTCCATCAACTCCGTAGCGGCTCAGGTAACGGATCTGGTAACCCCAGACACCGTTTCTCAATACGCTCATAAATTAGGCATCAAGAGCCGAATTCAGGCTGTTCCTTCCGTCGGACTAGGATCGGAAGACGTTTCGCTTTATGAAATGGTAGAAGCCTATTCAGCCTTTATTAACGGTGGTTATCGCATTGAACCTCAATTGATTCTTCGAATTGAAGGTCGTGATGGTGAAATCATTGCCGATTTCAAGGATATGGCTGTAAAAAACCGGACGCAGGTCATTCGTCCAGAATCAGCTTTCTTGTTGCGAAACATGCTTCAGGGTGGCGTTTCAGGCGGAGGAACCTCTTCTCGCCTCCTCTGGCAATTCAGTCCTAAAGGCGTTTCACGCCAGACGTTATATGATTCCTTTGGTGGAAAAACCGGAACTACTTCCAATTATTCCGACGGCTGGTTCATGGGAGTAACCTCTGATCTGGTGACCGGAGTCTGGGTGGGAGGTGATGACCGAAGTATTCACTTCAAGGGTCGACGCGGCGAAGGAGCTCAAACCGCACTTCCGATTTACAAGGACTTCATGTTACGAATGCTGAACTCGGGAGCCTACACACTGAAGCCTTTCCCAACGGCGGAAGAAATGAATCTGTCGATTTCGAAAGAATACAAATCCTGTCAGTCTTATTACGCTCCGATTCAGAGTGATACTACCAATTATTTTGAAAACGATTCACTGGAAGATCTGTTCGCACCTCCCACTATCGATATACGACCCGATTCATTGAATCTTTAAAGACAAATTCCGGCATGGCCGTTATAGATAAACAGGAAATTTCCGAGTATTTTAAAGGATTACAGGACCACATTTGCCAGGAACTAGAGAAAGCCGATGGCCTCGCCAGGTTCCGGGAAGACCTCTGGGAACGCCCCGGCGGCGGCGGCGGTCGCTCCCGGGTCATTGCCGACGGTGCTGTTCTGGAAAAAGGGGGAGTCGGTTTTTCAGCCGTATCGGGAGAAATTCATCCCAAGATGCGGGCTTCGCTGGGAGTAGAGGAAGGGACCGAATTTTTTGCCACGGGCGTGTCCATCGTTCAGCACCCGGTAAATCCAAACGTACCGATTATTCACATGAATGTTCGGTATTTTGAATTGTCTACAGGCACCTGCTGGTTTGGCGGCGGTATTGATTTAACGCCTCATTACGTCGTTGAAGAAGATGCCCGCTGGTTTCATCAACAGTTAAAGTCGGCCTGCGATCGCTTTTCGCCAGACTATTACCCCAAGTTCAAAACCTGGGCGGATGATTACTTCTTCTCTCCTCACCGGGACGAAACGCGGGGCATCGGGGGTATTTTTTATGATTACCTGAAGCCCTCCGAAACGCAGTCGAAAGAGCATTTATTCGAGTTTACGAAAGCCATCGGCGAATCTTTTGCTCCGATTTATACGAGCTTCATGGCAAAGCATAAAGACGAAGCCTATACCGAAGCTCAACGCGACTGGCAGTTGTTACGCCGGGGACGTTACGTTGAATTTAACCTCGTTCACGATCGGGGTACTAAGTTTGGTCTGGAAACCAACGGTCGAACGGAGTCTATATTAATGAGCTTACCGCCACTGGCTCGCTGGGAGTACGATCATCATCCTGAGCCAGGTAGTGCCGAAGAAAGAACCCTGCAATGGTTACGTAAGGGTATTGACTGGGCTTAATACTTACCAGCTCAACTCTTCCGGGTTGAGCTTTTTTCTTTTTCCGTAGAGACGCGACTGATCGCGTCTGGGTAAGAGGCAGTTTTTGTTACCTTCAAATTACTCGCATCTCTACGTTTGTTTTAATGGTGTCATTGATCCTTAACCGTGTATACACTCCTATGAAAAAATTTACCCTCCTTGCTTTGGGTTTGCTTAGTTACCAGCTTTCGGCCCAGACGGTTTTGTTTGATAGCACTGCCATGAAGTTAACCGAAGCCGGAGCGTCTCACCTGGCTCAGTTACCTCTGCATTGCATTACGCAGGTATTACCAAACAAACCGAACCATACCTATGAGTTTGAGGCGGACATGAGCCTGACACCTCAGCAGTTACACCCTTCGTTTTATGGCTGTCTGGATTGGCATTCGTCTGTTCACGGTCACTGGATGCTGGTGCGATTATTGAAAATGTACCCAAACCTAAGCGAGCAAAAGGCCATTCGTGAGGTATTGAATACCAGCTTTCAAACCGAAAAATTACAGGCCGAAGCCGCTTATTTTGATAAATATAAAATTGCCAAAGGTTTTGAGCGGACGTACGGTTGGGCCTGGTTACTGAAACTGGACGAAGAGTTACAGGCTTGGAATGATCCACAGGCAAAACAATGGCACCAAAATCTGAAGCCCTTAACGGCCAAGATTCTTACCTTATGGAAAAACTTCCTCCCCAAACAAACCTATCCCAACCGTACGGGTGTTCACCCTAACACGGCGTTTGGTTTGGTTTTTGCTTTGGATTACGCCCGTTCGGTGAAAGACACCGAGTTTGAGGCCTTAATTATTCAACGCAGTAAGGATTATTACCTTGCCAATAAAAACGCTCCGGCCATCCAGGAGCCCGACGGAACGGATTTCCTTTCGCCTTCGCTGGAAGTGTGCGACTTGATGCGTCGGGTCCTTTCTCCGAAAGAATTTCTGACCTGGTTCAATCAATACATGCCCGCCGAAGGACTGGATAATGTCATGAAGTTACCCTTCGTAAGCGACCGAACGGATTATTCCATCGTCCATCTGGATGGGCTAGCGTTAAGTCGGGCTTGGTGTATGAAAGGCATTGCCTCGGCTTTACCCGAGAAAGACAAACGCCGGAAGAAGTTACTGGCGAGTGCTCAGGAACACCTCAGCAAAACCTTACCTCAGGTAGCTGGAGGTAACTATGGCGGCGAGCACTGGCTGGCCTCTTTCGCGGTATACGCTCTGAGTGTCGATTAATTTTGGGAAAGACTGGCTGGTAAATCGTACAACAGCCAGTCTTTTTTTCTGATAGAACTAGCGTTGGTTTTGATTAACTTAATGAAATCAGCGATGCCTACGGGTTCGTTTCCGTTGGGGTGAATTAATACAATGCTGCCCGGTTGCACCTTCTGCCCTTTCGCCAGCCAGGCGTCACTACCGAGGGGTAATAATCCCAGATTAAGGACATCATCAAAAATTGATTGATCAGAAATCAGGCCGGGAAAACGGAAAAAGATGGAAGGCAGCAATCCGTTCTGAATCATGGCCTGTTCGTTGAGTAATACCTCACTCGCCATATTGGTACCTTTGGATAACAGGAAATTACGAGTCAGCGGCAACTTCGGATCGTACTGGTGATGAAAGGAATGATTAACCCAGGTTATTCGTAAATCTCCACGTTTTTCCAGATTTTTCAGCCATTGCAAATCATCCGCATGGCTCTGCATCCATAAACCCGTGATGGTAATTGTGATCGGTACGGGCTTTTCTTCGGGTTCGAAAGCCGCTATCAAATCTTCGAAAACGGTTCGTGTCAGAGGTTTGTGCGAGGGGCATAAGTCCATTGTCAGGCTAAAGCCTTTCTCGTTGGGTTGCGTTCGGGTTAACCCTGCATCCTGCAAAGCTCCAGCCCTCGTTTGTTCTGTATACAAAGCTCGGCCATAAGGCGTTCGACCTATCCAGCTCCGGGCTTCGTTTTTATCCATTGGCTTGACAGTAACGTTTTCCAAAACCATCGTTTGCAAGGTTTTCGGATGCACCGCCCAGTATTTTTCAGTCGAACCTTCTTGCCATTTCCGCAGGATCAGGTATTCGTTAGACTGAGCGATAAAGGGTTGATATTCGTTGAGTTGAGCAAAACTCAGCGTAACGCTGAAGAATAGAAACAGGGTGGTAATAAGGGCCTTCATGAACTAGTTTACCGTTGTTGGTTTTACTTGGGTAATGGTGAGGTAAAGTAGTGAATTGTTGGTAATAAACACTATCGTTTCATTTTCTAAAATAACTAATCCTTCATCGGATCTGATCATAGCTTGTGGCCAAACCTTTAGTCAGGTTATCAGCCCGCATCTCGACAAACGCAAAACCCTGGGTGATAAACCGGGGAAGCCTCCCGGATTTCACAGGGCACTTATCAACGCCTATCTTCCCTGAACTTGACCATTGATTGTACGATCTTAGCTTTTTCAGAAAGAAAAATTCGCACTCCTCCCCTACTTCCCGTAAGTTTGAGTTTATCTATTCTATTGCAACGTACTCATGAGCCAATTACGACCCATCCGCGAAAACGAACGAACCCTGATTCATTACCTACTGGAACAATTGAATCTGAAACGCGAAGATTATCCCTTCAACGAACTGGTAGATGAATACGAGGGGGGGAAAATGGGTAGCATTTCACTCGGCGGCGACCCTAATGCGTACGATGGCGATCTGATTCAGGTAGACTATACGGATTCTGACGAAACGCCCGTCGTCATTACCCTTACCAAAGACACACAAGGCCGTCTGCTAGATTTAGATTTCTGGAAAGTAGACTTTTCTAAATTGCTGGAATACCCAACGCCGGAGAAGGTTAGCATTAAGTCCTAAAGGGAGGAATTGCGAGATTTCATAAGAATCTCGCAATTTTAACCATCTAGTAGATGAAAGCTTTAACTACCTTTAATCTCATTACAGAGCCATGCCTAAACGTCTACTACTGTTTACTATTCTTTATTTTTTTATTGTCCATACTTCTTACTTCTGGTCAGGAAGATTGAACGTATTTTTTCTACCTGTATTTTTATCTTTAGTCACATCTTATGTTGTTTTAGTTGTAAACTTATTTATTCAGATTTATAAATCAATTAGCGAACGATTTCATAACAAAATCAGAATTCAAGTCATTGAAATTATGTTTCCCTTACTTTTTCTGACTTTTATTTTTCCTGAAGGAATTATCGATTTTAGTAAATATGAAGGCGTTGATGTATTAGTCGCCACTTATGAAGGAGTTGCAAACTGTACCGACACAATTACTCTAAAGGATAGCGGTTTAACTAAGTCCAAAAGTGTCTGTTTTGGAATAACTGAAGATATTGGTGAGTATTCTTTTATTAATGACACTATTCATATATCGTATAAAAAATCCATGTTTTCGAAAGAACGGACTTATAAATTTGGAATAATAAGGCGTCATCCTTTCACTAAAGAGAAAGATAATCTTATTGTTTTTAGTGATAAAAAAGATTCAGTTGGAATGACTTATTTAATACGTAAAAACCTTTTATCGGCAAACCAATAACTCCCCCCGCAATCGCTCGGCTCTGCCGAGTGACGCAATAGCTATAGGCCTCTGGCCGATGGCTACAAGTATAGTTTGTTTAGGAAAGGTTTCTAGTAACTAGCTACTGGCTCGCATCTTACCGGCCAGAGGCCTACAACCAGGTGGTCACTCGGCTCTAGCCAAGCGACTGCGGTAGGATAGGCTCGTACGTTTCTCTGGATGACAGGCTTTGGCAGCTAACGGCAGGTTCTCTCCTGTCGTTAGAATAGGAACGTGATGGAATCTCGCACCAGAAGTGACTGCACATTCCTCACTACCCCCGCAGTCGCTCGGCTCTGCCGAGTGACGTAATAGCAATAGGCCTCTGGCCGATAGTATTGAAATACATGGGGGTAAAATCAGCATTTAATTACCTTGGCTTTTTTGAGTCAGACGGCCAGAGGCCTGCAACCAGGTGGTCACTCGGCTAGAGCCGAGCGACTGCGGTAGGATCGGCTCGTACGTTCCTTCTCTGGATTTACTCCGGGTGAAACAAAAAATATTACTTAATAATCTAACAGTCATAATTTTAACGCAAAAAATTCCATTACTTACTCAAAGTATACGCAAGGAATATTCCCATATGAATACTGGGAGTTATGATTTTCCCGGATTCTTTTTCGAATCTGCTTGTGCTTATATTGTTATACTGGGTTATGTATAGGTATTCTTTTGATCGAAGTCCGAAACCTCCGAAAGGCGTATAGTATAATTTATGTCCATTAGGCAAGGATAGTAAGGGACTATTATATCCGATCAGTAGTTTTCCTCCCCTTACGTCCATGTGCTCGCTTTTTATACTTCCATAACTATTCGTCGTTTTTTGATAATCGGATGGTACGTTATTGAACCACCAGTATCTCACAAAAAGCTCCGCTGAAATAAAAAGTGTTTTACGAGGATTTAAGTAATAACGGGGGGCAATAGACAATCTAAGTCCATGATAAGGAGGATTAACCACGTTTCGAAAACGATAATCGGCGGCCATCATACTAATTAACTCTCCAATCTCTGATGGTTGACCTCTCTTCGGAAATCGATAGCCGGCTCCTAGTCCAATAGTTAATCTTTTTGTGACTGGTTGTTCATATTCCAGAGCCAATTCCCGGAGTAACACCTGCGATGGTTGAATTCTCAGGTAATTATTTTTTAATGTATCTACCTGAGCAAAACAATTACAGGAAATCAATAGAAAAAATAGAAATACTGACTTTTTCATAGCTGAAAGTGGGGTTAATACCAGACTACCGGGTGAGCAATATACCTTTTAAAGATTATTCTGCCAGGCTTTTTTGCCAGTGGTGTATTGACTAGATTTGGACGTTTATACCTCATACATTTCAGATCACTATGCTTTCCTCTACCCTACGCACATGTACCTTACTTACCGCCGCCTTCGGCCTGGTAAGTTTTATGACTTTCGCTGACGATCAAAAGCCTGCTCCTACCGCCAGCTCGCTCGAAGGCCGCTGGGACCTTTCGGTGCAGGCCGAAGGCAAAACCCTACCTTCCTGGCTGGAAGTAACGCACTCGGGTCATAGCACGCTTGTGGGCCGCTTTGTGGGGAGTAGCGGCAGTGCCCGCCCCATTTCGAAAGTCAATTTTACGGATGGCAAGATTAGTTTCTCCATTCCTCCACAGTGGGAAAGAGCCGACCAGGATTTAGTGGTGAATGGCATGCTGGAAGGCGACAAACTTACCGGAACCATGGTAAGCCCCAACGGAAAAACCTTAACCTGGACGGGCGTTCGTGCTCCTTCGCTGGCTCAAACCAAATCGGTTACCTGGGGAAAAACCACTGAGTTATTCAATGGCAAAGACCTCAAAGGATGGCACGCCATGGGCGAAACGAATCAGTGGGTCGTGGAAAATGGCGTTTTGAAAAGTCCCAAGTCAGGCTCCAACATCCAGACCGATCAGACTTTTTCTGACTTTAAACTGCACATTGAATTCAAGTATCCAAAAGGTAGCAACAGCGGCGTTTACCTGCGGGGACGGTATGAAGTACAAATTGTAGACAGTAAAGGCATGGAACCGCAAATAGATATGCTGGGTGCCGTGTACGGTTTTCTAACCCCCAACGAGCTTCCCGACAATAACGCCGACGAATGGCAGAGTTACGATATTACGTTGGTAGGACGCCGGGTAACCGTAGCTTTGAATGGCAAGACAATTATTTGCGACACCACGATTCCGGGCATTACTGGCGGAGCTATCGACAGCAAAGAAGGTGAACCTGGCCCCATTTACCTGCAAGGCGACCATGGACCGATTGAGTTTCGGAACATTCGGATTACGTTACCGAAATAAGCCATAAGGATTATTGTTCGTTTACAAACCACGGTAGCATTACCGTGGTTTTTTAGTTAGGATTAGAAATTAAATTCTACCCTTGCCAGAATATATCTTGCAACTAACTGATAGGTAGACTGGCTGATTAAAAAGTTACTTAGCTGACTATACGTAGCCGTTGGGCTGCCTAATAAATTCTTTCCGGAGAGTTCATATACGACCCGTTTTCTCAAAGGGGTAAAACGAACCAGAGCATCGAGGAAGTAAAACTGGTTTTGAGAGGTATTATTCCGCAGATCAGTCCATTCGGAAGTCGTAATGAAATACCAGCTTTTCGAAGGCGTCATTTTGATTCCCGCTATCGGTTTTCTCAAACGATTATATCCCAGTGAAATTCCTAATTCCTGAACATCCGACCAGTGATCTTCATACCCCACTTCAAAATTAACGATACCATCAAAAGCCGTTCGCAGGGTTAGTTTTCCTCCCAGCGAACGAATCGTACCTTTGGAAATCAGGGCTGAGTTCAGAGCACTTTGGTAGGAATTCCAACCCGCATTTAGCTGAAGCGTGCTATTAATTTCCAGGGCGGACAGGTATTTGCTCAGGTCAGAAGCCAGCTCATACGATTCATTACGGGCGGGTGAAGGCACTTGCCCCATGAACGTAAACTGATCATTGACAAGAACCTGACTTATAGAAGGAGATTTTTCCGAAAGGTACGTGACACTGGTGTGCATGGAAAACTGCCGGAGCCAGTCTGAGTTGGAATAACTGAATGTAAATACATCTGACTGAGGGCGATTAAGCCCGGCATACCCCCGCTGAAAGGCCCGGTAATTGGTCAGGACATAGCCATTAATCAAATCCATTGCATTCGGCTGACTCTGGTTGCGACTGTAATAAGCCCTGAGTTTATTTTCCTGATTAATGCGGTAGGTAAATCCAATCATCGGATTCAGGAAAACAAACTTTGTACACAAACCAAGGGATTGCTCTTTCAACAGAACAAAGTTCAAAGAAACTCCTGCGTAAAAATCCAACCGTCCCAGCGGAATCGCGGTATTGGCTTCCAGCGACCCCTGCCACTTCTGGTAGTTCAGTTGATTCCTATACAATGAATCAGTCACTGAACCAGCTTCCGTATTTAATCCTGAAGTAAAACCTTCGCTCAGATAAGACCCTTTTCCTAGAAGTGCATACTTTTGTTTGCTGGGTAAAGCCCCCATCCACCGGGTTTGCATACCGTAGGTTTGAAGCTCATTACTAATCCGTTGAGTCACGTTTCCTTCAGTAATTGGGAAAAGTGAGCGAAACCTCCCCGATTCTACCACCAGTTGCTGGGGCCGATTTTGATGCTGGTAATAAGCATCCAGCGTTAAAGCCCGGTTCCGGGGAAAGCGATGAATGTAACCCAACTCTTGCTGAATACCCTGCTGACGAGTCGACATCCGTTGCTGTAGCTTCTCGGAGAAATTAGGGTTATGAGAGGCAATTTGATAGGAAGACCCATCCCGTTGAAATTTAAGTTTCTATTCAATCGAGCAAAGCCTGAACTAGCAGTTAGGCCATGCTTCCAACCTTTCTCCTAGGTTTAGTAGAATTATCCCTACCGTCCTCTTCATGTATTTATTACAAAGGTTTCGGGAGGAAATTCCTGTTTCTGGCATCAAAATTTATATTTTCACAGCGTTCAACTTTAAAACTTCAATCTATGCGTTGGTTAGGTGGTCGCGAAAGCGATAACGTCGATGATCGTCGGGGCAGTGGCCGGGGCGGTCTGATTGTTGGTGGCGGTATCGGCACCATTGTTATTGCCCTGATTGTTACTCTATTAGGTGGAGATCCTTCGAGTATTTTAACGACTCAAAACGCCACGGAGCAAGCTCCTGTAAACCAGCAGGCCGACGATGCCGCAGCTCAGTTTACACGAAAGGTATTAGCCAGTACTGAGGATGCCTGGACCCAGATTTTCGCCGAACAAAATTCTCAGTATCAAAAACCGGTATTGGTCATGTATCGCGGGGTTACTTCCTCGGGTTGCGGAACGGCTCAAAATGCGATGGGCCCCTTTTACTGTCCGGCTGATGAGAAGGTGTACATCGACCTTTCCTTTTATGACGAACTCGCTCAGCAGTTTAAGGCTCCCGGTGAATTTGCCATGGCTTATGTCATTGCCCATGAAATTGGTCACCACGTGCAGCATCAGATGGGCATTACTGACAAGGTAGATGCCATGCGGCAACGCCTCAGTGAAAAGGAATACAATAAACTTTCGGTTAGGCTTGAATTGCAGGCGGATTTCTTCGCAGGGGTTTGGGCCAATCGGGCTCAGGGGCAAAGCGTGGCTTTGGATGAGAAAGATATTGAATCGGCCATTCGGGCGGCAAATGCCATTGGTGACGATAAAATTCAACAGGAAACCCAGGGGCAAGTCGTTCCCGACGCTTTCACACACGGCACTTCCGCCCAGCGGGTGTACTGGTTCAAGAAAGGCTTAAAAACGGGCGACATTAACCAGGGAGATACGTTTACTAGTAAAGAAGACGCCAATCTTCAGTAAGTATAAAGTTTAATTAGTCAGGCTGATATGGATTTTTTGAAGAATCTGTATCAGTCTTTTTTTTTGTCGCCAAACCCCTCGGTTTTGCGTGACTGAAAAACGCCTGTTTTTTCTATCTTGTAGCTATGAAAAAACACTTCCTCTTAAGCCTTACCTGCTGGTTCGCAGCGTTGCACTTCGGTTCAGCTCAAAACAATCTCCCTCGCGTCGCTATTGCGGGCCTCGGCATTGAGTCCAGCACTTTTTCTCCCGCCGTTACCCATGAAGAGGCCTTCCATGCCAAAACCGGCGATCAGGTGTTTACCTCCTACCCTTTCATGAAGGATGAGTCCCCTTTGAGAAAACAGGCTCAGTGGTTTCCTTCGCTGGTTGGGAAATCCATTCCCGGTGGTGCCGCTACGCGGGAAGCCTACGAGTCTCTGGTCACGAAAATGCTGGATTTATTGAAGAAAAATGCTCCTTACGACGGTCTTTACCTGGACATTCACGGAGCCATGAGCGTACAGGGTCTCGACGATCCCGAGGGCGATCTCATTACCCGAATCCGGCAGGTGGTCGGTTACAAAACCCTATTATCCACTTCGATGGACTTGCACGGTTGCGTAACCAAACGGCTGGCTCAAAATACGGATTTAATGACCTGTTACCGCATGGCTCCGCACGAAGATGCCATGCAAACCAAGGAACGGGCCGTGCAGCACTTACTGGATCGCCTGAAAAGTGGAAAAGGAAAACCAGCTTACAAAGCCTGGATTCCGGTCCCGATTCTGTTACCCGGCGAGCAAACCAGCACGCGTATTGAACCGGGCAAAAGCCTGTATGCCGAAGTAACGCCCATTGCCGATAACAACGCAGGCATTGTGGACGCGGGCATCTGGATTAGTTATGCCTGGGCCGATGCTCCGCGAAATCACGGGGTGGTGATGGTAGTCGGCGACGACAAAGAAAAAGTGGCTACATCAGCTGAAAAGCTGGCTAAACACTTTTGGGATGTTCGCTCAAAATTTGATTTCGTTGCTCCCGTGGGTAAGCTGGACGAAGTCCTGAACAAAGCCGTTGTGAGTAAGAAGAAACCCTTTTTTATCAGCGACACGGGCGATAACCCCACGGCAGGAGCCGCGGGTGATGTAACCTGGACGATTACCGAAATTCTCAAACGTCCTGAGTTTCAGAAAGCCGATGGGCCCGCATTAATCTATGCTTCGATTCCTGATCCAGAATTTGTAAAAAAGGCTCAGGCGATTGGTGTGGGTGGAACCATTGAAAGCACCGCCGGAGCCATTGTGGATCATCGTTTTGCTAAACCCGTTCCTTTGAAAGGAACGATTGAATCCATCGTAGAAGGCGACCGGGATGGCGTGGTGGAAGTGGTAGTCAAGGTGGGCAGCGTTCATGTGATTGTCACCCAGAAACGAAAACCTTACCACAAAGAAAAGGACTTCGAACGCCTCGGACTAAAGCCCCGCGAAGCAGACATAGTGGTGGTGAAAATCGGTTACCTGGAGCCAGAGTTATATAACATGCAAAAAGACTGGATCATGGCCTTAACACCCGGGGGCGTCGATCAGGATTTGTATCGCCTCCCCTATAAACACATTAAACGCCCGATGTATCCGCTTGACAAAGACATGAAAACGCCGAATTTGTCGGCTCAGTGGATTCCAGTTTCGGGGAAATAATCCTATTGATCTCGTCTTGTTTCTCAGTCAAACTGTTTCTGTCTCGCCCATTAATTTGTTTGTCAAGGCCAGGCCATTTATGCCAAAGACAGGCAAAAAAGTGGCTGGTGAAGACACCAGCCACGGAAATGGCCCATTAATTTGTTTGTCAAGACCAATCCATTTATGCCAAAGAGAGGATGAGACACGATCAATCGACGCCCGTGGCCGGTGTCCTCACCAGCTACAGAAACGGAGAGATTAGATACGGTAAATCGTAAAAAGTGGCTGGTGAGGACACCAGCCAAGGAAATAAAGCTTCGCAATCAGGAGATACTATAATAGTCATTTTTGACCATGACTTTAAATGGATTATTTGCTTCACTTACTCTCAAGATGAAACATCGTTAACTACAGAAATTTACTCTTCTGCCAATATCTGTTAATAACAAAAGCGGCTGGTGATGACACCAGCCACGGGAACGGGAAATGGTTGTTAAATCCGTAGAGACGTCGATTGATCGCGTCTTGTTTCTCATTCAGACTGTTTCTGTATTGTACATTAATTCGTTTATAAGGCCAATCCATTTTGCCTAAGATGAGACATCAACAAAAGTGGCTTGTGTCTTCACCAGCCACGAAAACGAGCAAATCGACGTCTCTACGGGGCGTTATTCTGCTTCCACAAAGCGATTTTCAAATCGCTGATATTGTTTTTCAAACTGACTTTCGTAGGTTTTCGCCAGCTTTTCCTGTTTGGCTTCCTGCAATTGCTGTACGACCCGATTCATTTGAAAAAGATTCATCCGTATGTCTTCCCGGTCGCCGCGAGTGGCGTAGTAATAATTTAGGTTTTCGTCGCAACGCCGCATAATCGTCTGAGCCATTTGCAGGGCTTTAGATTGCTCTCCCACCGCCATCAGCGGCCCAATGAAGCTTACGGAGACCTGATCGTAGGGAAGCGAACGATCAGGCATTACTTCCAGACAACGATTAAGAGCCGCTTTGGCCGTGTCCAGCTTGCCTTCCTGAATGAGTTGGGTTGACAGGCGGTAAAAAGCCAGTCGGGCCGAAACCACCGGAGCCCCGCGAATGGTATCATCGTAATAAACGTCAGGGTTATTCATTTCCCGCCACGACATTTTATTCATCATTTTGTCGTACATGAGGTCCGTATTCACAAAGCCGTCGGTAGCACCCGACACTTTAAATGGCATGAGCCGGTATGCGTATCCTTCAATCTGCATGTATTCTTTCAGGCCCAGGTAATTAGCCGAAGCCAGCGTTGAGGCAAAGTAAACGGGCCGTTTAAACTGATTTTGAGCGATAATATCAAGCTGAATGAGTCGATCCTTGATAAGGTCGCTCGTGCCGAAATCCCAGGTCATGCGATCTTCGGTGAAGAAAGGTTCCATACCCTTGGCAATCACGCCTGACTTTTGAATGGTATCCCGATCCAGCTTCAATGAAAAAATTCGCGAGGGTAACACATTCAGCGAGCCGATACTCGTCTCTACCTGAATAGCCGGGTTATTTTCTTTGACCAGCTTCAGGTATTCCACCAGATCAATACCCGCTTTTACGTTCGGATTTTCCGCAAACATAATCTGGTCGTTAATGCCTTTGCGGTAGTTATCCATTTCCAGTGAAATGGGCAAAGGCTCCGAACCATCGGCTTTTTCCTTCATTTGCTGGATGTACCATTCCGTACCTAACAGCGACAGACAACACACCCGAACATCCTTCCGAAAACCTTCAACTTCCTGCACGTACCAAAGGGGAAAAGTATCGGTATCTCCCCCTGTAAATAAAATGGCATTGGGAGCACAGGAGTTCAGCAAATTACGAGCAAAATCAGCCGCCGCATAACGATGGGAACGGTCGTGATTGTCCCAGCTTTTCGCCCCCATTAACATAGGCACAGTTAACGCCAAACCTCCCGCCAGCGAAGCGGCCAGCATTGGTTTTCGAGCTATTTTCTGTAACAGATTTTGCAGAGCCAATACGCCCAATCCCGCCCACAGAGCAAAAAAGTAAAACGAACCCGCGTAGATATAATCCCTTTCACGTGGTTCAATGGGTGGAGCGTTCAGGAAAAAGACCAGGGCCAAACCTGTCATCAGGAAGGCCACGGCAAGAACTAACCCATCTTTTTCCCGTTTCATAAACTGGATACCAAAACCCAGTATACCCAAAATCAGCGGCAGGTAATAAAAGTTATCATGCCCTTTATTGGCTCGGATGCTTTCGGGTAAGTCTGCGATTTTTCCCAGTCGCGGATACCAGTCAGCCCAGATGACATCACTTTCACGGCCCACGAAATTCCATAGAAAATATCGCATGTACATAAAGCCCATCTGGTGACTGAACATGTACTGAAGGTTTTGAGCGAAGGTGGGTTTGACGTAACGAGACGGGTCAGTCGGGTCTTTGGGTAAGCCCAGCGAAGCCGCGTAGGCATCATCATGGCCGGGTTGGTTTGAACCTAAGCGGGGCAGAAACGTCAGTTGATCTTTTTCCCAAACGTAAGCGGGTTCGTAATCGTAGATTTTATAGCGATTTCCGTCCTGTTTGTACTGCGGCGTTCCGCGTTTAAAATCCGTTACCCGAGCCGTAAACTGTGGCCCGTACAACAATGAGCGACTTCCGTACTGATCCCGATTGAGGTAATGTAGGTAGTTAATGAGATTTGAAGGATCGTTTTCGTTGATCGGTGGGTGGTAATTGGAGCGAATCACAATCGACGTGTACGAACCATAGCCAATCATAATAAAAAGTACGGATAACAGGGCCGTACTGAGCAGAGATTTCTGTCGCTTTTGCGTGAAGTAAATGCCATAGCCCAAGATTCCAAAAAACAGGATGACCGTTAACCAAACGCCGGAATTAAAAGGCAGTCCCACGGAGTTCACCAGGAAGCGATCCATCGCAAACATCACCGCACTGAGGCCAGATAATAAGCCTCCATTAATCAGTCCCAGCACGAGTACTCCGGCAATCATCGCCAAAATGCTTTGAAAAAAGGATTGATTGGGCTTTTTGCGGTAAGAATACATTAGAGCTAAAGCCGGGATAATGACCAGATTAACCAAGTGAATGCCAATGGAGATACCGGTAAGGTAAGCCACCAGAATGAGCCAGCGGTTGGCGGTGGCTTCGTCCTGAATTAACTCCCAGCGAAGCATGGCCCAAAAGACCAGAGCGGTCAGGAAAGAGGATAAGGCATACACTTCCGTTTCAACAGCGGAGAACCAGAACGTATCACTGAAGGTATATACTAAAGCCCCAACCACGCCTGCTCCAAAAATGCCCAGGGCTTCACTGGTGGTCAGATTTTCAGCCGTTTTTCCAACGATCTTCCGTCCCAGCAGGGTAATCGTCCAGAACATGAAGAGAATGGTAAAGGCACTGGCTACTACCGAAACCATATTAATCCAGTAGGCTACCTGCGTGACGTCATTCCCCGCCAGTAAGGAAAACAATCGGCCAAGCATCAGGAAAATGGGGGCTCCGGGCGGGTGTGGCACCTGTAGTCGAAAGGCACAGGAAATGAATTCGCCACAATCCCAGAAACTGGCCGTAGGTTCTACGGTAAGGGCATACGTAAGAAGGGCAACGCTAAATACCAGCCACCCAAGCAGGGTGTTTGTTCGTAAAAAGTTTTTCATAAAGAGGAGTTAATCTGATCGGTTTTAGAAAGGCTTCCTAAAAGCACCGAAAGTATAACTCTACTTTAAGGCATTAAAAATCAGAATGTTAATAGTTGTTAAGGAGAGTGTTAAAAGTTGTTAGAAGTGGCGGATTACAAATCCTTAACAGATGGCTTTCGGATTGTAAATTCGAAAGAGCAGAGGATACTTTTCCCAATTGTAGTAATTGCTCATGTTCTGAAAGCTTAAGATAGTCTTCAAGCTGTTCGGTCATGAGTTTCTTTTAAGTATTGTCCATAATGAAGAATTTATTAATGTTGTTATGAGTCGTCAATTGGTTACCGCTAACAAACAGGGCTTGCTGCTGTGCTGGAATTTATAACGTCCAGCCCGGAACTGAAGCCCAATAAAATTACTGATGTTGAAGATAAGAACTAAAGCTGAATAGAACTCCGTCTGAACGAACCGCTGCTGATTGCGAACAAAAGATGAGGATTTATTCGTCAGCCAGCATAGCAGCAAACCACATGTTGGTGGCAGTTTTATTTCATTTTCAAAATTTCACTATGGGCATTTCTTACGGCATTGTTATACTCAAATTGTTGCTTTCTTACTTCCTCTAAACTTCCTTGTCCCGACGACATTAGTTGTCTTGTGCTGTCCATTAATTTCTGTTGTGTTGAAATCACTTCGTTTTGATAATTCTTTGAGAATTGGGTATAGTTACGAATGTTCCAATCTATTTCTGATAGCCGCTCACAGCTTGACAAAATTAGTTTTCTTAATTCGTCAACTTTTACTTTGTCAGCCTCACTTTGCAAGTTGAATAAAGAACATATAACTGTTGTGATATTGTCATTAAAATCTGTTGCTTGCTTTAAAAACATTTCTGCCCATTTTACTTGCCACTCTTTCTCTTTTAAAACATCAAGCTTTGCTTTTTCTATTTTTTTGGAAATTATAAGTCCGACAATTAATACTAAAATTGGTGTCAATAGTGAAACACATAATTTCAAGATTTCGATCATCAGTTGAGTTTCTGTCATTATACTTTGTTTCGTGATTAGGGTCTGTCAAAATTGACGCCAACGTTGAAGCATTGGCGATGTGGCGGCATTCATTGAACGTCCAGCCGGGAACCAATGTTGATTAAAGATACAAAGCTCATTGTTTATTCTGTTGCTCGGTGTTATTCGTCTGCCGAATCTGAAGCTGATTGCAAATTCGAAAGAGCGAGAGAAATTAAGTCAAGATAGTCGTTAGAGTTCAAATACTTTTCAAGTTTTTTGTCGACATACGTCCACTTTTCAAAGTCGTCAAGCGAAATGTCGCCTTTGATTGTCTTATAAAATCTTTCTTTTATGTCTTGTGGTAGTCTCGTCATTTAAAATGCCCTATAACGTTTATCAGCTTTGCGAAGGGTGGGAATTTGAAATTCGTCAGCCTAACATTTGCACAATAGCTGAATCGAGATTTACTGTTTAAATTTACCTCGTCAGCCCAACTTTTGCAAAATGCTGTTAGGTGCTGCTTTTTGTCGCTTGTGATTTATGCCATTCAATGTAGTTGGGCAATTCTAAAATTGGATACATGCCTTCTTCGTTGGGGTAGTCAGGCAGCAAGTCGGTGTCAATATAATGAATATCCAAAGCAAATGATTTTTCTCCCGCAATAGTGTCGAGCATTTTATAAAGGAGCGGTGTCAGTGTTTTGTTGCCTTTTATTAAGTCCTGATTGTTGAAACAAACTCTTATACCTAAGTCTTGAGTTTTGTCGTTTGAAAGCGGAAGAAACCACATGTCCTCCGTGTTAAGTTCCAAGTCATCCCACTTACTCTTAAAATTGTCAGGCATTGGCGGTTTAAACGCAATGAAAGTCCAGCCGTCAATTTTTGGTGCAGCATTTACTAATTCTTCTACTTGGTGAAAATAGTCTTTATCGCCCTCTGCGGTTATGATTAGCTCTTGGTCTTCATCAGGATAACCGCCAATTTCAAAATATATCTTGTCGCAATACTTATGAAGCTGTTCTAAAAAGTCGTTAAGAAGTTTTTCTTTCGCTTCTTCGTCAACAAAATTTAGGAAGGTATATGCCTTATTGTTGTCTTTAAACCATTCCCAAAATTTTGAGGTTGTGTGCATATAATAAAGTAGCTGCTAACGTTGAAGCATTGGCGATGTGGCGGCACTCTGTGTTCCGTCTGCCTGGTGCTGCTGATTGAAAATATAAAGTTGAGATTTATTCGTCCAGCCCGAACCACAGCCTGGATTTGCAATTCGTTGATGTTTGCTGGTCATGCCCAACTTGCATAAAACCCAATGTTGCCTGCAGGTTTAGTCCACAAGGCTAAACCTTTTTGTCCTAAAGTCAATTATTACTATGTGGTCAAGGAAAAGTTTATTCCCAATAGCACCTGCTACTTTTGCCTCTTCAAATATGTCTGATTCTCCTTTCTCCAAATAAACAGTCATGTTCTTATATGTGTTCCCTAAAATTTTTACTTGCTTGTCTGTCTTGCCACCTACTGCGTTATAAACCGTGCCAGATTCTCCGTTGTTGATATTATAGAGTGTATCTGTCAGTTGCTTGGGTGCAAACGACTTTGAATATTTAGGGGTTGCGTTCAGAGTAAACATACTTGCACCGCAGTCATACATGAAATTTATTTTTTTATTTCCGATTTGCACTGGCAAAATAATTCTGTTTTTATAAAATTGAAATGGGGAAGAGCTTATTTTTTGTTTGTAAAATCCCTTTGTTAAATTATCGCAGTAACCAATTTTTTTATTTTTAAAGTCAAGAATTAACACTTTTTCTTTAAAAATGTCAACACCAATTGTCCCAATACTAAACCCTTTGTATTTATCAAGTAAGTCTTGTGAAAAACCTCCACCAATTTTATCATTTTTTAAAATTATAGATGGCAAAATTTGTTTTTCAAATTTGAAAGGTGGTGTAAATATCTTATACCAGTTACCATTGCAAACTGTGTCCACTCGTTTTATTTTGTCAGCTAAATATGGAAACTTATTAGTGAATTTTTTAAAAGTTCCACCTTCAAGATAAGTGTAAGGACTGCCCGTGTCAAGCTGCCAACGAAAAAAATAGTCGAGTGTGTCGAGCCTTGAGGTAATGAGCATTACATCTTTGTAATCAGGGTCAGCCCAGTCAAAAGCTACCCAAATAACTTTCTCCTTTTTAAACTTAGATTGTCCAAATGAAATTCGTCCGAGAAAAAGTAGTAATGTTATTACAGTAAAAATTTGTTTCATTTTGATGGTCGTTAAAACTTGCAGGCAACGGTTCGGGGATTGCCGAAGGCGGTGATTTTTAGCACAAAAGTTCAATAGAATTACTAATATTGAACCTTATTACTGATGTTTATTTGAAAAACTACTGTTGAGTTTTGCACTTCAGCCCGCCTGACGCAAAACCCGTGTTGGTTGCTGATTTTATTTTTCAATCATTTGCTCAATTTGTTTTGTGTCTGTCAGTGAGTTAAACCAAAGAATGTTTGCAATATACTTTCTTGAAGTCATGAATTCATATTGTTTATGTCTGTCAAGTTGCTCAACCCGTACTGCTATATATCCTGAGTTCTCATTGTCGCTGTCTTTTCTGTATGACAAAGCAAAGAAATATCGATATAGGAGCAACACCAGTATTGTCGAATGGTCTAAATTCCAGAATTCGCTTCAAATATCCATAGTCTATTGAGTCAATACCAAAACGTAATTTCAATTCTTTGTTAGCAATTTTATGTCGGATTATTGATGCATAAACATTGTCAAACTTTGAAACGTCTATGAGTTCAATCATATTTTCGTTGGTGTCTCTCATTGTTAAAATTATCGTCCGTTATTATTTTTTTATTAGCACTGATATTACTCTAAACTTGCCATTAATGGATTGGGTATTGCCGAAGGCGGAGGTTTTTAGCAAAAAAGTTTAATAGAATTACTACCGTTGAACCTTGAACAAATGTTTCATAGAAGCATTTCAGCCCCGCTTTTTGGCAATACCTTGTTAGCCGCTGATGATTTTCCTTGCATCGAGATTCTTTTTTATCCCGCCTTTACTCCTGGCATTGAAACTTCTTTTATTCTAGTGTTATATAATTCCGTGTAGATTTCCATATAATGAGCTTTTTTTCTTCTTTATTAAAATTTTCTGGCATATTTTCATAGAAGGAAATTTCCGCTATAATAATTAGGTATTCGTGTCGCATTTGTCTGTGATAAATCCACCGTGCTCCCCAATTTAATGCTCGGTCAATTGCAATTAACATTGCTGCAATGCCTGATATTATTTTTAGGTAGAATATGTCTATTGGCAGCAATGCTGCTAAAGATGTCATAACTATAGCTAAAATAGTTGTACTGTTATAGATAAACCCTCCCAAACACCATATTTATTATGCTCTACAATACTGTCATTAATTTCTTTTCTTAGGTCTGTAAAGTCGTAAGTTATTACCTTGTCCATATGGTCATTTGTTAAATTGATTCTTTGTTTGTTTCAGTTGTCAAATTCTTACTTAGATGGTCGCTTTGCGTTCGGGCGGGTTTCGAAGCACAAAGTTTCAATTTATTATTAAAGTTAATTAGAAGAACTCAGTCTCAAGTTTGCACATCAGCCCGCCTGACGCAAAACCCATGTTAGGCATTCGTTATTTTACTTTCGCAGCAATTTCATCGAATTTTTCATTCAATAAAAATCCATAAAGTTCTGAAACTTCCTTCCAATCTTTTACCCGATGTTTAATTTTCTGTCCTCCGAAAATTAATGAAAGTGTTAAATCTTTATTCACTTCAATCACATTTTCGTCATCGGTTATAACAGAAACCCAAAATGCTCCGTGTTCGTCATCCATTAGTTGAATGTCAGCAATAGCTTTTGCTATATCTGTTTCATCAATATTATCTTTTTGATAACCGCTAGCATATTGTATATAGTTTTCTATCATTGCGTTAACTCATATGATTCCAAAACATGCTCAGGTCATTGTCCATATAGGATTTCAAAAGAATTCGAAAATCTTCGTTGATGTCAAGAGTGAGTAAGTCTTTTGATAGATCGGGTCTTATTGCCCATATCCAGCAATGAATTTCCTCTTTAAGTGGCGGTTCATTGTATGGAATAAACTCGATAATGTCTTCTGAAACTCCTATCGTATTTACAACTAAAGTGTCAACAGCTGAAAGTCTTTCGTCAAAATTGTCGAAATCAATTATGTCTGTATAATTAACAATCGTTGGATATGATTCTAATATTTTATTTAGTTCTGTCTCCATATAATGATTCCTAACGTTGAAGCATTGGCGATGTGGCAGTATTCTGTGTTTCGTCTGCCCGGTGCCGCTGCTGATTAAAGATACAAAAGCTCATTGTTTATTCTATTGTTCGGAGTTATTCGTCTGCCAAAACCGAAGCTAATTTGCAAACAAAAAGCTGAGAATATATTCGTCGCCCTGCCATATTGCCAATACAATGTTAGCGGTTTTTCTTCTTCTCAGGTGGTCTTGTCGCTATCAAAGCAGCCTCTGGTGTTGCATATGGAACAATCCAAAATTGGTTCCTGTGTGAATTTTTGGAAATTTAGAATACGCCGTTTCTATTGTTTTACCTATGAGGTCATCAAACTTTTTGACGCCTTACAATTCAAAAGAGCAAATCCAATTTTGTACAAATACTTAAAAATTTCTTCTTCTGGATTCGACTTCTCTCTGCCATGAAGATAATCACTTGCCAAATCGTAAATCTCGTTTAAGTAAAGATATGATTTAGCAGGAAAGTTATCATAGCTAACTGAACCTGCCATTTCAATACCTACGCTGTTCTGGATTTGCAATCCAGAACCAGTCTGTTACGGATCTGTGATCCGTATGTGGGAATTATAAATCTATAGCCTCGCACTTTCGGATTGCAAATCCGAAAGTGCGAGGTTTTGATTCTCTACTAACCATTTCTGGCAAGTAAATGCGTCCATCCTCCCAACTCAAGCCATTGCTAGTTACCCCGTAGAAACGCCTATGAATCGACGTCTATACGGAGTAACTGCCTACCAGTAACTACAAAAAATACAACTCATAGAAATTTATGCAAGAAAATAAAATTAGCAAGAACTGGATTTTCTAATTCCCAGCCAACTTCCATATTCGTCAATCAAAAAAATAAAAATATGGAAATAAAGAAATGTTTACTGACCGATATCAATGAACTCTTATCACTACATGAAGCAGCAAGAATTCTTCAGATGCAAAGAAAAATGGTAGTGTGGCCCTTATTTGATAAATCATTTATTGAAAATGGCATAAAGGAAGATCGGCAGTGGAAAATTGTAGTTTAAAATGTAATGGCTTGCAGTTGGGCTATTACTTTTGAAGATAAGGAAATTTGGGGTAATAAAGACCAGAATAATTCCATATACATTCACCGAATATGTAATAATCCTACCCTTCGAGGAAACAGATATATTGACAAAATTGTTGAATGGGCTAAAGAATATGCGTTACAATTAGGTAAACGATTCGTACGCCTTGATACCTTAGGAAACAATACAAAATTGATTGAGCATTATACTTCCGCAGGATTTAATTTTCTAGGAATATTTAAACTAACAGAAACCTCAACCCTCCCCAGTCATTACCATAACGAACCTAACTGTTGTCTGTTTGAGATTGATTTACAGGCAAACGTGAAGGGCAATAGTTAACCTAAGTAATTTATAAACCGATGGATTGGGTTAATCTTGTAAAAACAAAAAGTGGCTGGTGTCTCCACCAGCCACGAAAGTAAATCATTACTTCACCTCATTCCTCGGATCAGCCACGCTTTTAATCAAATATTCTTTCGGTGGCTCGGCTCCCAGCAAATGCCGCACAAAGTAATCCCAGCGGCGACGCATCATGTAGTTGGAATATGCTCCAAAACCATGACGACTATTCGGGAAAATCACCAGATCATAATCTTTATTCGCTTTTTCCAGAGCTTCAACCACCAGCAGGGTGTTATATGGTGGTACGTTATCGTCCATCATACCATGAGCCAGCATAAGCTTGCCCTTGAGGTTCTTCGCGTGCACCTGATTGGCCTGATTTTCGTAGTTTGACTTGCCATCCTTACCCTTCGTTTCCAGACCAATGTATCGCTCGCCCCAGTCGTCTTCGTAGTTGCGGTTATCATGGTTCCCCGATTCTGAAATGCCTACCTTAAAGAAATCAGGATACCTGAACATGGCACAG
This sequence comes from Siphonobacter sp. SORGH_AS_1065, assembly GCF_030818595.1. Classification (NCBI taxonomy): domain Bacteria; kingdom Pseudomonadati; phylum Bacteroidota; class Cytophagia; order Cytophagales; family Cytophagaceae; genus Siphonobacter; species Siphonobacter sp. SORGH_AS_1065. The sequence continues at coordinate 3,333,909 of NZ_JAUTAM010000004.1, read as the reverse complement.
GCTGTTGCAAAGCCACCGCCCGAATGCCCCCAAATCCCGACTTTGCTGGTATCCATATAAGCATAAGTTGACGCGAGTTGCTTGATAGCCGAAATCTGATCGGGTAAGGTATTTTCTGCCATGTTTCCATAACTCATGTCATGGAAAGATTTCGAACGTTTGGGGTTACTGGTGCCTTCGAGTTCCACCACAATAAAGCCTAACTCAGCCAGGGCCTGGTTATCCCGACGGGAAGCCGCAAATCCCCAGTTACCCACGCTACCGCCCTGCGGACCGGGGTAGATGTAGTCAATCACCGGATATTTCTTATTCGGGTCCAGATGAGTCGGTGTATAGAGCAAGCCGTAGACATCCGTTTTGCCATCATGAGCTTTCGCTGAAAACGGAATCGGAGCTTTCCAGCCCGCTGCTTTCAGTCGGGTTAAATCGGTTTTTTCCAGTTGGGCTACCAACTTGCCACTGGTGTTTCGAACCGTCAGGACGGAAGGGACATCGGGTTGAGCGTAGAGGTCGCTGAAGTAATTACCCGACGGGGAAAGTGAGATCTGGTGATTACCCGGCTCAGGAGTTAAGGAAACCAGATTTTTTCCATCAAAACCTACCTTATAGAAATGAGCAAAATACGGATTACCCGTTTCCTTGCCACCCGCCATAAAGTAAATCGTCCGGTTTTTCTCATCCACATCGGTCAGGCTTAATACGACCCAGTCCCCTTTGGTAATCTGATTTTTAAGCTGCCCGGTTGTGGCATCGTAGAGGTACAGATGGCCCCAGTTATCGCGTTCGGAATACCAGATGAGTTCTTTCGTTTTCGGCAGGTACTTCCAGCTAATGGCCGTTTGACCCGATTCGAATTGCGTGGCTGACGTTTCACCGAAAACCTCCCGAACGGCACCCGTTACCGCGTCGGCAATTCGTACTTTTTCCTGCTTATGGTCACGTGACGTGGACACAAACGCCAGTTGAGAACCGTCTTCACTCCATTGCACATCGTTCAGCTCTCCTCCCCGACTAATGTCATCACCCAGGGTCGAACGATGTGGGTCTGGACTCACCTGCAATCGAATAACTTTCGGATTTTCTACCTCAATGATTACCCGGTGAATCATCGCAATGGCACTATCGCCGGGCAAAGGATATTTCCAGGCTTCGAGCGTGGGATGGCCTACGTTTGTTGTAGCCAGATACATATCCCCCACGGCCCGCTCGTCCTGCTGGAAGGTTGCAATTTTTCTGGAGTCAGGTGACCACGTTACAATGGCCCGATCCGAATGTTTCCAGCCCGCATTGTCCGTTGCGTAGCCAAAATCCTTTACGCCATCTTTAGTAAGCTGGGTTAGTTGCCCAGTGCTGAGGTCCCGAAGCCAGAGGTTATAATCTTTGATAAAAGCGGACTTTTTTCCATCAGGAGACAGCGTTTCATTGCGACGGTCAGCCCGGTTTTTCGGGGTCGTATCAGCCGTAATCTGATACGATTTCAGATCACATTTCCAGGACTTTCCATGGGCAGAAAACGTGATAAACTTTTCATCCGGTGCATACGTAAACTCCTGAAAGGGTAACATCCATGCCGTGTACTTTGTATTCGTAACACCAGAAAGACTTTCCGCCAGTTTCTGTTGATCGAAGGCGGGCGTTCGCGTTCCTTTCGCGGCATTGACCAGTATAAATTCGCTACCCTGAGCGATCAGGTTTCGGTACCAGAAACGATCTCCCGAAAGCCAGGTGGGACGTCCCGGCACATGATCGACGTACTGTTGCGTAGCCGTCAGAAAACGCTCGGCACGAGCGTAATCCTGCGTGGTCATTACGGGCCTCTGCTGGGCATATACACTACCGAAAAGCAGTGCTGGCACCAAAAAAGTACTCCATTGTTTCATACAGCGGGGAAAAGAATGTTTGGTTAATGAAGAAGCTAACGATGCAAAATACGCTTTAAGGAACAACTTGCCTATCTATAATAGATGAAATCGCCAGATTCATCGCAAGCTCATTTATATTGCCAGACGATCATCCCATTCATTACTCATGAATTCAGAACTAGTCCGCTATTTACTAGCCGCCTTACCTCCTGAAGACCTAGCTCAACAGGTCTGGTTTTATAAACGTCACGTAGCCGAAACTTGCGGCAGCGTTCGCGGTATGCGGGTGTTGCCTCACATCACTTATATTCCGCCTTTTACACTGCCTGAACAAGATGTGACAATGGTGGAGCAAGGCCTTGCAGGACTCATTCAATCGTTTCAAGCCGAGTCTGTCAGACTGGAGGGATTTGGGTATTTTTCAGGAAAGAAAAGTCATGTCATTTACGTAGCTGTTGAAAAGACGGAACTCATGCAGCAGCAGTATACAGAGCTAATGGCTTATGCAGTCGAAAATTCACTCTTGCCAGAATCCCAGCATCGTCCGTCTTTCACCCCTCATCTGACGATTGCTTACCGTGATTTGAATGAAGAAAAATTCCAACTGGCCTGGCCTTATTTCAAAGATCGTCCCTTTTCAGAAACCATGCTTTTGGATCATTTCTGGTTATTGAAGCACGAAGGAAAGAACTGGGAACCGATGACTCGGTTTGATTTTCGTGGGTGATGAATTTGTTACTAATGTCTCTTCAAACGTTGGGAAAATTCGACCTTCCATCCAGAATTTACCAATGTCAGGTACCGCTTAGAGTTAGGGCAATACCCGTGAAAATAAAACCGTCCCATTTCCAAAGAAGGTCTCTCTCTGCGTTCGAGATGACAGGAAGAGAAAATGAGTAAATAAAGGGTTTGGCTTATAATGGTACCCATCGCGATGTAAGACGTAACCCCTGCTCTGCTATCCCGAGTGAAGCGAAGGATCTCATGGGTGTTAGGAACGTACTTAGGTTTAGGAAAACGTTCATGTGACTAAACAGGGAGGTTATGACTCCGCTTTCGAGCTGACGGCATTAGTTTTTACTTTATTATAATCCGAACAGCTTCAGTACCCCCTTATTACTCCTTCTACAATGACACTTTTCTAAACACCTACGCTGTTCTGGATTGCAAATCCGAAAGAGCGAACAAACGTAGAGATGCCGATCCATCGTGTGTTATTTCTCTATCAAACTACTTTTATTCAGGCGAATCCTATTCATCTGTCCAAAGTGAAGCAGTTTTGCCTAAGAGAGCGAAACGCGATCAATCGGCGTCTCTACGGTAGATTTAGAAATATGTTTTCTGCCCAAACAAAACGTGGCTGGTGTATTCACCAGCCACGGAAATAAGAATACCTTTACTCCTTAAACATTAGCGGAGAATCTCTTCCAAGGCACTTCTATCTTTTACTAACAATATCCGTTGAATAGCTCCGGGTTTGTAAGTCCCTTTTTGGTTAATAAAGGCATAACCGGGATACCCGGTAAACGAAAAGTATTCAGAAAGCTCGGCATCCAAGGTCTCATCAATAAAGAAGTGAATGCCCGGCAATTCTAATTCGAAAATTTTTCGCTTCCATTTTCCTTCATCTGAACTACTAGCTGTACAGGCATAGATAAATACCACGGGTAAGTCCTGAGCTTCCTGCTGAAGTTTTTTGCTATGAGGCATCTCTTCCAGGCAGGATCCACACCAGGTGGCCCAACGATCCAATATGATGGCTTTCCCCGCAAAACTGCTTTTGAGTTTGGCCAGAAAGTCCGTAGCCCTCACCCCCGATACTTTGTAGAGGGTCGCTCCAAAGCTGGTTTTCTCTAAGACCTTGCCCAATGCATCTGAGGTCGCAGAGGAGCGATCTGAGGCAGCCAACGCCTGGTTTACATGGTCTACCCTCGCTATCGTTTGAGCGTATTCTTTCTTAGCTATCGCTCGGCACCAGGGTGTAGACATACTTGAAACGATTTGCTGTAAAGCTATTTTCTGCTCCTCGATGTCCTTATCCTGATTAAATAATAATTTTATTATATCTGCCTTGATGGGGGTAAGAAGACTGTCGGCTAAGCGAATGTTTCTCTGCAGTTCCCGCTCGCTAAGCACTTTCAAAATTCTGGGTTTTACTTCTTTATACCACTCAAGCGTCCTGGGATGAGACCTAGCATAATTCTGGGTAGCTCGTAAGGAATCAATGGCCGCCTGTTCCACCTCGGTAAGATCAGGGAAATGAGCGACTTCTTTCCAGCCAGCCATAATCTGTGAACCTGGGTAATGACGAATATAACCACATAAATGTTCATAAAAGATTCTACTATTACCGGACAATATATACGTCTTATAATCTCTAATCGTATTAAAAAGACTGTCTTCCATGACTTGATCCCAAGAAGCCAAGCAGATTGTTGCGTAGAAATCTAACTGGTGTTCATGCTCCAGTATCCAGCTATGAGGAGATGGGTGTGTGCTTATAAATTCCTGTTGGATGGTTTTTAATGAATCAAATACAGGTTTGTAAACGGTAAGTACCTTCTTAGTATCAGGGTACTTTAATTGAGAGAGTTGACTTAAACGTTTCCCAAGAGCCATTTTTTGTTCTACCTTGAAAAAGAAATTTTCAAGTTGATAGCTATTCAGAGAGGCATCCGTTCCTGTATAGGTAATTCCTTCAGCGAAAGAGCTTAACCAGGGCGTTGATGGTTTTTTCTTACTCTTATCAAACGTGACATGAAGATCACTATTAGCATAGATGCCAGTAGTAAAAAGATCACCAATACCTATAAAAACCTGCTGATAAGGAAGCGGATTTTCTAATTCTAAAGTAAAGCGACCATCGGCATTGATACGAGCCGTTTTCATTTTCTGACCCGTAAGGCTACTAATTGCATATTGAATGGTAAGCTTTTGTAGCTCTTCTTTGCTAACGTGAATAAGCTGGCCCGTCACTTTAGGAATAGACCGTTTCGCAAACTGTTGGTTAAAAGCGGGATCTTCAAAAGCAATGGGTTTAGGGGATTGAGCTATCCCTGTGAAAAAGCAAAAGAGGAAAAGAATGGTAATTAAATTTTTCATAAGCACAATTATTAAGTAGATAAGTAGATGGATTTAAGCGAAGGTATTCTGAATTTTATCAAAACAATACATTATCTAATTAAAATTCATAAAACGCTTCTATATAACTATAAATCAATACTTTACTAATCAATTTTTATTTAAACTTAAAGCGTAAAACAAGCATATCAATAACTTTAATTTGCAACTATTTCAGTATTTTTATTAATTAAAAAATTTAATATTAACCCAATCATACTTATTACCTAATAGAACTCCTTTGTTATGATTACCTTCTAAAATAAATGTTATAATCCAGCTCCTACGCTGTTCTGGATTTGCAATCCAGAACCAGTCTGTTACGGATCTGTAATCCGTATATGGAATTATAGATCCCCAACAAATCGCTTTCGGATTGCAAATCCGAAAGAACGAACAAACGTAGAGACGCCGATTCATCGCGTCTTATTTCTCTATCAAACTGTTTTTATTTAGGCGAATTCTATTCATCTGTCCAAAGTGAAGCAGTTTTGCCTAAGAGAGCGAGACGCGATAAATCGGCGTCTCTACGGTAGATTTAGAAATATATTTTCTACACTAAAAGTGACTAGTAAAGAAAACAGAGAGATGGTTGATATATATGTAGAGATGCTACGCTATTCTGTATCTATCTGTAATCCGTATGTGGGATTATAAATCCCAAACAGATTACTTTCGGATTGCAAATCCGAAACAGCAGAAAGACTTATTACAATAAAACCCGTAATGTTTGTTACGGGTTTTATTGTAATAAGTCTTATATTCTACTACTCTTACTGCTGAATGAACCAACTAGCAGGAATGTCCTTCGGTTCTGAACCATTGAGGCTGTATTTCAACTTGAGAGTAAAACCACCCCCACCTTCGATAAAGTCAGCTTCGAAAGGATGAGCCCCTTTACTTAAGGCTACCTGCCCACTTTTTTCGATAGGGAAATGGTTACCGTCGTTATCAACTACCATTCGATCAGCGATGCGGAGAATTCCGCCGTCGTCGCAGGTATAAAAGAAGCTATACACGCCCGTTTCAGGAACGTTAATCAAACCCCGGAACTGAATTCCGAAACTTGGAGCGGTTACCGTTTGGGGCACCTCCACATTCGGAACCGTAAACGTGCTGTCCGCTTTCTCACGCTGCATCAGCTTCGTTGATCTGAACGCTTTTTTATATAAACTTCCTTTTAAACCAGCCGTTTTGCCCGTTACCGGCACGGGCTTGGCATAGGCTTGTTGCTGATACTTCAACGTATACATATCTCCGCGTAAACCCGTCGAAGTAAAAGCCGCCAGCTTAATGGTTTGGGGTTTCGTAATCGTCAACCCTTTACCCAGTTCAGGTGAATTTTTCTCCGGGAACGAACCATCCGTGGTATAGCGAATGGTATAACTTTCCAGCGGCTTTTTGATGGTTAACGTCGCCTTGTCTACGAAAACGTTCTCTTCCGTGAAACCCGTCAGGTCAGGCAGGCGGTAATGAATGTTGCTTTTCTCCATCATCGGGTAATGCTGCAACAGGCGTTTCTGAAATGAATCGTAGTTCTTCTTATTCGTCCAGACTACTTCCGAGAGGGCTGTCATGCGGGGCATGTAGAGGTATTCAGCCCGGCTTTCGGTGGGAACGTATTCCGTCCAGAGGTTGGCCTGAGCACCCAGGAAAAGTTTCTTCTGCTCGGGCGTAATGCCTTCGGGAATAACCTCCAGATGATACACATTCGATACAGACTGAATGCCTGGAGGGCTATCAAAGTAGAGCGTACTTACGGGCGTCATGATGATTTCATTCCCATTTTTAGCCGCTTCGTAAGGAGCTTTTTTCACCCAGGAACGCCAGTACATTAAAGTCGCCGAAGCATCAATGCCGCCTTCCAGTATTTCATCCCAGCCAATGAGTTTTTTACCCTTGGACGTAAAGAATTTCTGCATGCGGTGAATGAAGTAACTTTGCAATTCCTCCACGTTTTTGATGCCTTCTTTCTTCATCAACTCTTTACAAGCCTCCGAGTTCGCCCAGGTTGTTTTTTCCACTTCATCCGCTCCGAGGTGCACGTATTTACTTGGGAATAAGTCAAATATTTCACTAAACACATTTTCAGCGAATTCATACGTCTGTTCATTACAGGGGCAGATGGGCGTTGAAAACGTTTTTCCCCAGCTGGCATCCGTCGTACAGCTCAGATAGGGATATTGCTTGATGGCCGCCATCATGTGACCGGGCATATCGATCTCAGGAATGACCTCGATGGAGCGTTCCGCTGCATACGCTACAACCTCCTTAATTTGTTCCTGCGTATAATACCCTCCGTATACCTGCTTCCCGTCTTTCATTTTGAGGAAGCGGGGATCAATGATAAAATCTGGATTGTCTTTTGACTTGGCAATGCACGAAGAATCCTGATTATTGAGTGTCCGCCAGGCTCCTTCCTGAGTTAATAAAGGATATTTTTTGATCTCTATCCGCCAGCCCTGGTCGTCGGTGAGGTGCCAGTGAAACTTGTTGAATTTATAGAAAGCCAGTTGGTCAATGTATTTTTTGATGAAATCTACGGTAAAGAAGTGCCGCGACACATCCAGGTGCATACCCCGCCAGGAATACGCAGGCTGATCCTTAATGACTAACGAGGGAATTCGTTTCGCCGCTCCAGCCGAAACAGGCAGTAACTGACGTAGGGTCTGAATACCCCGGGTTATACCTACTGGGGTTTTACCTAATAATTTAATGGTTAAAGCACTTACTTCCAGCGAGTAAGCTTCGTCGTTCCCTAATGAAGCATCAAAACCTAAAATAATCCGGTTAGCCGAACCAGCCGCGTTCCCGCTAATGCCTAACAGCGACTTCAGTTGACTAACCTGTGAGGTTAAGGGAGCATCTGCCGGAAAAATCAGGCTGGTTGAAGCCTTCACTTCAAAAAAACCGGCTCCGGGCTTGAGCGACGCTGGGTATGGAATAAGCGGATAAGAATTCGTTTGAGCATGCGTCAACCCGCTAAAAAGCAGGCAGGCAAGCACCAGCAGTTTTTTCATTACATTCGTTTAATGGTAAAACAAAACCCTGGAAGGGGCTTATGATGGAGGAAGACCCAAAGATCGGGATCATACTCCATCATCCTTTAAAGAATGCAAAGAAAGGGTTTCTACGGCCCGAAACGAGCATTATTACCTGTGTTTTGTTACCCCTACCTGCTCACAGAATTCCAGCACCGGGCATTTGGAACATCGGGGTAAGGTTCCTGTACAAATATGTTTTCCGAACGGCATCAGCAAGCGGTTAATATCAATCCATTGACTCTGAGGAACTTTATTTTCAAGTACGTTCAGCGTTTTTTCGGGCGTGGTGGTTTTCACAAATCCCCAGCGATTCACCACGCGATGTACGTGGACATCCACACTAATAGCGGGGACTCCCGTGGCTACGCCCAGAGCCAGATTGGCACATTTGGGACCGACGCCTTTCAAGGCAGTTAACTGGTCATAATTCGCAGGTAACTTACCGCCGTATTGTGTAATAGCAATTTGGGCAATGGCCCGCATCGTCTCCGCCTTTTGTCCGGGGTACTGACTACCCACCAGCATTTCGGCCAGTTCTTCAAAGGGTATGGCTACTAACTGCTCCGGCGTTCGGGCTCGATTAAAGAGTTTTAACGAAAGCGGAATCGTCGTTTCATCGAGTGTACGGATGGAAATCAAACAGGAAATGAGCTGCTCAAACAGGGTATTATAGCCCCGCTCGGCCAGTTCAAACATAGCGGCTTTGGGATAAGGGGCAATGGCTTTTTCAATGCGGGGTAGCATTTCATTTAGATCAAAGGCACGTTTCATAGGGTTGCTCGTTTCAGATCTCCATAGAAAAACCTTTGCCAGTCCTGATTTGGAGAGGCGGCTTTTGTTACGATTCAAATGATTCGCATTTCCCAGCTAGACGCGACTGCATCGCGTCTCTACCTATATCAGGCATGAATGGCGTGATCCGTGGGCAGGTTTTCGCCTTTTTCCCAAATGCGGCGACTCGTCCAGTCAGTCGCTGGATTAGCCCAGAAAGGATCGGTGGCGGGTAATCCTAAAGGCAATAAGGCCGTTGCCGTCAGGTATAAACTTCCGGTAGAAATATATCCTTCACCCAAATCGGGCTGATGGCCGTTCAGGCCAATATACAACCAGCCTTTGCTGTCGTAATTTTTAGGGTTGTCGAGGGTTTTATGCAGAACAGCGGTTAACGCACTGCGAACCTGAGCGGGTATTATTTCAGGAGGTAACTGCTTTAGAAAAGCCGTATTAGCCAGGTGATGGAAAGCCCCGGCCCGGTAACAAATGGAACGTCCAATGACGGGAAAAGTACCATCCGTGGCAATCAATCGCTCTTGAACAGCGGCGTAACGGGGGGCGATTTTATCCATCCGTTTTTTCAGAAAATCGTAACTGTTACCGGGTAAGGTTCGCAGGATATCCACTATGAAAGGCTGGATTACGTAGCTGTTGTAATAATCCCAGTGAAAGTCCGGCCCGTCTCCAAAAATACCGTCGCCTTTGTACCATTGCTCGTGCTGACGCAGAGCATAATCCAGTCGCATTTTGTCGTACTCTTCTCCAATAAAAGCAAAGAATGCTTCAATCATTGCACTGAATAACAACCAGTTACTAAAATAAGGCTGAATCGTTCGGGTTTGCCTGAAGGCGGTCAGTACCTGTGTTTTTACTTCCGTAGGCAAGCTTTGATAGAGCTTCGGACAACGGATTAAACCCTGAGCCAGAAAGGCAGCATCCACCAGCGGCTGACCGCCCTTGGTATAATTCAGGTAATCTTTCGCCTTTGGATTGACGGCATTTGCCAGCCCTTTCTGGGCCAAAGAAAAATACTTTTGCCGTAAGGCTTTTTCTTCGGCTGAATCCAGCTCTAACCAGGGACCTATGCCCGCTAACAAACGCCCAACGGCTTCCAGATAGGAGTAATTTTTGCGGTCTGCTTCCTGACCTGGTTTCGATTCCACTGGCATTCGAACTTTCAGCTGATCTTCCGCCAGGGCCGTTAAGACGGGTTCCGCCAGTTTTTGCAAAATACTAACCCAGTACGCCCGATCAGAAGTGGGAGCTGCTGTGGCAGGACTGGCTAAGGTTTCCAACGGATTCAAGGTGCTGACTAATCCCACCCCGCCCAACTGGCGAAGAAAAAATCGACGAAGCATAGGTTACTAGTTTAGAGTTCCGGGCTTGGCCGGAAGTATTATTGATAAGACCACGGGTTTCTTTATTAACCCTAAACTATTTTTCGGGTTAACTGCCGGAACCGTGATCGTCTCTCGTTAAGCCTAACGGGCTTGAATATGAATAGCCCCGGATGTCAATCCGGGATAATGGATTTGCAAAACACCCTCCTTTACTCTCCCTTCAGAATTTGCACTGGACCGAGTAACCCGCTCTCCAGCAACTCCCACTCGGGGCGAATCAGGATATTGGTTTGAGTGAATCGCTGGCTTTGTGGTTTGCCACGGTCCCCTACCAGTCGGTTACGCCAGGAGTTTGTGACATCAATTTCCAGCATGTTATTTTTGGCTCGCAGATACCCCTTCACCGAAATTCGATACGGAGGGCACCACAGTACGCCGAGATCCTTGCCATTCAATCGTACGTGAGCTACCCCTACGTCCTGTACATCACCCAAATCCAGGTAAGGGTTAGCGGGCGTTGGGCTATCAAACGTAATCTGATACGTCGCCTTTCCTGAGTAATACTTAATACCCTCTTCGGGCCGTTTCGTCCAGCTCGTCAGGGTTTTGAATACTGCTTTTTCCGGACCACCCCACTTCTGATTAAAGCTTACGTTCCAGGTTCCTTCAATTGTTTTTACGGGCTGGTAACTAATGAAATTTGAAACAGCATTACCCTGTTTGGTTTCAGGAATGGGCGTACGGAATAACACAATCCAGGAGCCATTCGGCGTAAATTCCAGCGGAATGATGGTTCTTCCTTTCTCCTGACGAAAATTCATAATCGGACGAATTTCGCCCGTTACGGCATTCCAGAGTTCAGGTTGTTTGCCCGTCATACGAAATTCTACTTCGGATTTCTGAGCTTCTTTCTGTTGACTTGAAACGAAATACCAATCCGCCTTACCCCATTGGTAATGAATGTAATCCAGCTTTTTATCAGCAGAAAAATCGGGCTGAATGCCATCCTCCTGCAAGACTTCCCGAGCCGTTTTTCCCCAGATTGTCCGACCTTTCCCGAAGGTATGCTGACCCGAAGAAGTCGATGCCGCCCCCCATAACTCGTCCGCCAGTTTTTTCACTTCGGTTTCACTGGCGGGGTAATTTTCCAGACTCACGGTATGGGTCGTTTTGGGCCCCAGAACGGTCGCTCCATTTTTCACTAACTCGTGAATCTTACGAAGGGCTTTCAATGATAGTACTCCATGATCGGGAATGACCAGTAAGCGGTAATGCTGACCGTGCTCAAAGGTAACCTGGCCGTCTTTCACGGATAATGCCAATAACCGATCTTCATTGGTCAGATCGTAATCATAACCGGGTAATACTTTCGCCGGATCGTCTTCTTTCAGGCGGCCAATATTAGGCACGTGATCGCCATAGTAATACAACACATCGCCCACAAAACGGCTATTTTGAGCCATATACTGAATCCGACTCAGGTACTTTACAAAAGCTCCGGATTCATTCCACCACGTTACGTTCGGATTAAAGTGCGTTCCAGCAAAATATTCCTGACCCGGCAATCCCATTTCGCGGGGCGAGCAGGTAAAAGTATGCAGGAAAATCAGGTTCAGTCCCGAGCAGAACTCATGGTCAGCACTGGGTTTCATCGAGGCCCAGATCACATCATTCCAATGCGGACCGATGGTTGTGAACGACTCCGCTCCAACGAACGGTACATTATAAATGTGAGCGGCACTGGCGGCCTGTTTCACAAAAAAGCGACGTTCAGGCGTGGGTCGGTGCGGCGATGGAGCCCAGAATTCACTCATCATCAGCGAGCTATGTCCGTAGTTTTTCAACCCATCAAACGGACCCGCGTGTGGTCCGGCTGACTCGGGCTGAATGCCCATTCCAAAGGCCCTCGCCCGTTTGGCAAATAACCCGTAATGATGTTCGGAGATACAGTCACTGACCGTTTTACGAAAATCCGCCAGGAATCGGGTCGTTACCTCTCGATTCTCTATAATTTTTCCCGCCAGAATCGGTAAGTAAGGCGTGATCTCATACCCCCGAAACTTTTTGAATTCTGCGGCGAAATCTTCCGTCCAGTTAATACCACCCAATTCCCAGCTATCGGTCTGTAGATACTTAACCGTCTTGCCTGCCGCCGGGCCAATTTCTCTCAGTAAGGGTTCTACGTGCGTATCCCAGTAACGATTGAAATGTTTTTCACTCATGTGATCCAGCACGCGGCCCTTCCACTGGCCGCTCGACGTAGAAACCTCGGCTTCTGAAGGCGTGTACCCCAACCGAATTATGGTCCACTCGCCCGCTGGAGCATCCCATTCCAGCACGCCGTTTTTTACCTTATCCGTCAGGGTAATGACATTTTTCAACGTAGCGTCCTCTTCACCGGGCACCGCAGGTTCGTCGGTTAATAAGGGCCGGGTATCCGGAATATTCGACCAACCCACCTCTTCGGAAGCATTTTTAAACTTAAAATCTTTAATGGGTTTGCGGTTATGATTCGCTTTAGCGGGGTAAGCCATTACCGAAATTTCGCGGTAATAGCCATCCTTGATTTTCGGCATGGGTAACTCCTGACGAATCTTGCCGGGCCCTTTTACTTTCGTTTCGGACCAGGTTAGGTGTTTGGTAGCTTCTTCGGGGGTAATATCGGGTCCACCCAGATTCCAGCCGCTTTGAATACTCAAACTTAGGGTTAGTCCCAGCCGACTAGCCTCTTTTACGGCATGACGGTATAACTCTCGCCAGGCGGGTGTTCCGAACATCGGGCCTTCAGGTACATCGGCATTATCCCGCTGATTTTGCCCACCGGCATCAAACAAACAGGCTCCACTGAAGCCCTTGGCTTTCATTTCTTCCAGATCGCGGGTGATGGCTTCTTTGGTTACGTTGCCATTCAGCCACCACCACCAGCAACGAATGCCGTATGATTGAGAAGGATTTTTAAACTGTTCGTCGGAAGGCCCGGAATCGGGTTTGAAACTTAATGCGGTGAGGAGAAGAAAAAGGGAGAGGTACAGACGGTTAATCATTTCGAAGTAAAGAATAGCTACAGAAGAGACGAAAGATAACAGGTGCGGCCCGTATCCGCTAACGCCTTTTCTCTAAAACTGTCCTGCTTCATCCTTGTCTAAACCCATTCATTGTATCAGACCTTTCAGTTGAAAAGAGGTCTTGCAATCCTTTCACTGATTCAACAGCATTGAGATTCAGACTTTAGTAACATCCTGAGTGAAGATTGTATTGGTGATGTCTATTCCTCCTCTTAAGGCTTACCCGCTCAATGCTTATTAAATAGTATGAAAAAAGGGTAACCGTTTTGACTGCTACCCTATCCAATTAATTCCTATTCGTTACGTCGTCACAGGTGTTTTCTTTGCCATGACTCGTGTGGCTTTACTCTGAGGTTTCTTTTTGTTACGTCTGCCCCACCAGAGAAGCGTTCCGGTAATGGGTAAGCTGGCACAGATCAAACTGGCAAAAAAGGCCAGAATCTTACCGGGTAACCCCCAGATGGCTCCTACGTGAATATCGTAATTCATCCGGCGGAGTAACTGAGCGACATTGGCATCGGCGTACTTACCGCTGTACGGACCAGTAGCCGCGATTTCTTTGCCTGAATGCTGATCAAAATAGTGATAATCCACTTTATAGTAAGTTCCAGCCCGGTAATTTACGTAAGAGAAAATCGAGCTTACCTTATCTTCTGGAAAGGAAATATTAAGTCCCTGATGATTGGGATGCTTCAGGCTATAATCCCGCCAAATCTGGTCGACGCGACCCATTAATGGCGTAGTGGCTAGTGCCGTGGTATCAGAAGGAGGAATCAGATACGCGTCGGACCCTTTCCCACCCGTGGCGGTGTACAGTCCCTGCGAAAACCACTGAAAACCCCAGACTAATCCCGTAATGGCAAAGACCATCCCCAGAGCCATAACGTAGAAACCCAGCACATTATGCAGATCATAGTTTTTACGTCGCCAGGCAGCATTCCATTTAATGGTGAAGCGTTGTTTGGCTGCACTTTTGTTTTTAGGCCACCATAATATCAATCCGGTAATGGTTAATACCAGAAAGATCAGGGTTGCGGAAGCTACAATGGGCTGGCCAATTTTCTCGGGCAACCATAGGTAATAATGGCCGTGTAAAATGAAGTGGAAGAAATCGTCGTCTTCATTCCATACGTGCAGAACTTTACCCGTATACGGATTGATGTAAACGACGTAATAATATTCAGGATCGAAGTTATAAAAACCGACTTCAGCACTGCGATTGGGCAATCCATACAATAAGCCATCGGCGGCTTTTCCAGGTAGAGCTTTCTCGGCGATGGTTCGTAAAGCAGAAGGAGCTAAGGGTACGGCCTGAGCAGGCTTCTCAACGAATCGATAGGGTTGTGTTACATTCTTAATTTCCTGTTCAAAGGCTAGTATGCAACCCGTAATAGCCACTACAAAAACCACTAAACCGGAGGCTAACCCCAGATAAAGGTGTATCCAGCCTATCCATTTTTTAAAGCTCATTGCGTTCGGTCTGATTTTACAAATCAGGACAAATTTATCAATTCTGATCTATTTATAATTGGTCTAAGAAAGATTTATAATAATAAGGACTGGATAACTGGATACGAGAGGTTGGTTTTGTCAGTCATTCAGCCGAAGCAATAAGTAATTGAAAGAGATTCCCGCCGTCGCTCGGCTCTAGCCGAGTGACGGCGGGGAAGTAATCTAAATGAGACGTATTAGTAGAGAGTAGAGAGTACACCATAACCATACATTAACCACCGATCCAGGTTTATCAATTGGTAGTTAATACTTATTTTTCGGTACGATTAGTTCTTAGGGTATCACGTAATTTTCGGTTCAAACGCACGTAAGATGACCGAAGATTTCATTCATTACCTCTGGCAATTTCAGAAATTTGATCGTACTGATTTACAGACCTGTGCGGGTGAAAAGCTGCAAATTCTATCAGTGGGGCAAGCTCATACCCAC
This sequence comes from Siphonobacter sp. SORGH_AS_1065, assembly GCF_030818595.1. Taxonomy (NCBI): domain Bacteria; kingdom Pseudomonadati; phylum Bacteroidota; class Cytophagia; order Cytophagales; family Cytophagaceae; genus Siphonobacter; species Siphonobacter sp. SORGH_AS_1065. The sequence continues at coordinate 3,318,763 of NZ_JAUTAM010000004.1, read as the reverse complement.
GCTGGACCCGATTTTCAGAATGCTCAGTTGATTATCAATAGCATCAAATGGGCTGGTACCGTGGAAATTCACAGGCGATCTTCCGACTGGATCAGACATACCCACCAAACCGACGAAGCGTACGAAAACGTCATTCTTCATGTCGTCTGGATTCATGATCAGGCTATTTTCAGGAAGGATGGCTCGGAAATTCCAACGCTTGCTCTTCAAAATCGTACAGATGAAACCTGGCTACAGCGTTATCGCTCGCTCATGGATGGAAAGGAAACCCTGGCTTGTGGAGCTCAGTTTGCTTCCTCCAGCGAGCTCTCCCGACGAATGATGCTGGATCGCACGCTGATTGAGCGGTTATCCGTTAAATCACAGAAGGTGCAACAAATTTTGGAATCAACTCAAAATGATTGGGAAGAAACGAGTTGGCAAATGCTGGGAAGGTCGATGGGAGCTTCGCTCAACGCCGATCCGATGGAATGGTTAACTCGATTGGTGCCCCTGAAAATTCTCCGCAAACACCGCAATCAGCCCTTTCAAATGGAAGCTTTGGTGTTTGGAGCCTCTGGATTGATTCCTGAAAATCCCACCGATACCTACGTGATTCAATTGCAAAAAGAAGCTCATTTTTTGATGAAGAAATATCAGATTGAACCGCTTCCTAAATCAGTGTGGAAATTTTTAAGATTACGACCCGCCAGTTTTCCTACCGTTCGTATGGCTCAGCTCGTTCAGTTAGCCATTGAGCCCCTACCTCTATTTTCCTTTATTCTTAGCTGCAATGAAACTCTTAGCATCGAAAAGCAATGGCAAGTCCGCCCTTCGGCCTACTGGCAGTCGCATTACACCTTCGAAAAACCTACGAAACAGGGCATTACTCAGCTCGGGAAAGACACTATTCAGCGGATGGTTATTAACGCCGTTGTTCCCTTACTAACCGCGTTCAGCCACTACAAAGACGACCCTACCTTTCTGGATCGAGCCATTGAATTACTGGAAAAACTACCTTCAGAAACGAATACGTGGATAGATACCTGGAAAAAATACGGTTTGAAATGCCAGAATGCTGCCGATTCACAGGCCGCTCTGGAATGGGTGCAATCGTACTGTAACCAACGCAAATGTTTGAATTGCAGCGTGGGAATAGGTGTCTTAAAAGGATAATCCATTTTCTAATCCTGTAGAGACGAGATTGATTGCGTCTGGGTGGAGGCGGTTTTATTACGTTTCACTGACTAAAGGGCAGTTTTGTTACCTTCTAACTCATTCCCATTCCCCGGCCAGATGCGATGAAGTCGCGGCTCTGCATAAAAAAACGGCTCTAACTGGAAAATCCAAGTAGAGCCGTTTTTTAACATCCAATCACTAAAACTTATACCGTTTCGAGAATGCGACCTTTGCCGCCATTTTCTAAAACTACCTGATTAGCAAATTCTTCTGCTTTACGGGATTTATAATTCCACCAACGTTTACCGAAGTTTTTCTTCATTAAATCATCAAACGTCCGCATGGCCGTGATGTTGAAGATCCCTTCTGCACGCGTTGAAATGGAGGGATCAAAGGCACGAACGGCCAACGCATATCCCCCTTCCAGGTAATTCATGTAATGCCACACGCCGGAAGGAATGTATAACATATCCCCATGTTCCATGATGCAATCGTATCCTTCCAGATAACGCATGGCCGGGTGTTTCTCGTAATCAGGGTTTTCGGGATCCACGTAACTCAAGATACCGTAGGGCATCCGGTAGAGGTGTTTCGAATATTTCTGATCAAACAGGATTACCCGTTTTTTACCGTGAAACTGCGTCAGGAATACATTCGACAAGTCCATATCGTAGTGCAAATACACGATTGAACCGGCACCGCCGAAGAACATCATCGGATACTTCTTGAGGAAGCCCTTCATGAGATGCTCAGGGAAGGTGAAATCATTACACAGATCAGGGATGTGATCAAAGATATTGAACAGGAACATCCGTAAATCTACTGGTCCTGAAGCAATTAAGTCCAGATATTCTCCAAACTTCATCACCTTGTCAGGCTGATTCAGCTTCGAACTCGGCGTAGGTTTGGAGTTATCGTACAAAGGTACTTCGATATTTCCCGCCAGGGTCTTGAAGTAATCCAGACGCCACTTTTCAAAAGCAGGCCACTTTTCGGTGATACCCCGCAGAATAACCGGGCGATGGGTTTTTAAATATTTTTCGCGAAACTCTTCACCAGAGATGTCCGTAACAATGTCGACAGGCTGCAGCTTCATATTGGTATTACTAAATTGAATTTATCGGATAGAAATGGCAAAAGTAACGCATTTTCATTGCATAATTCCAATACGTTTTTTGAAAAGATTGTTCCCTTTTCAAAGTAATTATTTTTAAAAGACGCTGTTCTTTAGAAAACGTCAACTCTAACTTTTCAATTCTGCCCGTTGATTCAATTCAATCTATACTTAATTCCGCATCATGTTAACCCCCGTAATGAGAAACACGGTTCCCACTAAAAAAGGCACTAGCGATTCCCATTGGGAGATTTTCCAGCCCAGCGTAGTCTTCCCATCATTAAGAAAAGCAACACAGGCGAAAAGAATAATCATGGTTCCTAAAATCGTAAAAAAAGCCCCAAAAAACCGAGTCATGGGATTGGGCGTGGAAGGCTGCATGGATGTGATGAGTTAATGGTTTACTTACGAATTCTTTTGGACAACGTATTGATTTATCGACGGTTATCATCGCCCTGTAACATTCCCAGATAACTGTGATAACGGCTCAGGGCAATCGTTTCAGCCTCTACAGCATCCCGCACCGCACAGGCGGGTTCATTCACATGAAGGCAGTTATGATACTTACATTCATTGAGTAACTCCCGCATTTCTGGAAAGTAATGACTGATTTCAGACGGAGCCATATCAATTAACCCCAGTTCTTTAATCCCCGGTGTATCAATCAGATATGTACCCGATTCGAGTTCAAACATTTCGGCGAAAGTCGTGGTGTGCACGCCTTTATTGGCGAAAGTAGATACTTCGCTGGTGCGTAAATCCAGATCGGGAGCGATGGTATTTACCAGCGTTGATTTACCCACCCCCGAATGGCCGGAAATCAATGATACTTTGTCTTTCAACAAAGCTTTTAACTCCTCGATTCCTTCACCCGTCAAGGCCGAGGTACGCAAGGTACCATACCCCAGATTAGCGTACATGTCCATGATGGGCTGATGCTGATCGCGGCCTTCTTCATCGAAAATATCCTGCTTATTAAAGACGATTAATACCGGAATTCGGAACGATTCTGCTGAGACCAGAAACCGATCAATAAAACCAAGCGACGTGCGTGGGAAATCAAGGGTAACAATCAAGACGGCCTGATCGACATTGGCAGCCAACAAATGAGCCTGACTAGTTTTATGAACCGATGCCCGGGCGATGTAATTATCCCGATCTTCTATCTCGTTAATGATGGCCGTATTTTCATTCTCATTTTCAATGTCCATCCTAACCCGATCTCCCACCGCCAACGGATTGGAGGTTTTCAGACCTTTGAGCTTAAATTTTCCTTTCAATCGAGCCTGCCAAACATGGCCTTCTTCATCCCGTACATCGTACCAGGAGCCTGTTGATCGTATGACTATTCCTTTTTCTGACATCTATTTCATGACTATAAAGTAAGTTTGATCTGGTTGAGGAGGTTTGATGGAAAACGATTGAGACTACTATCGAACCGTTCAAACCTCATCAAACAATTACCTAACTCCTACTTCAAACCCTATTCAAACTTTCTCGAACTAACTTCAAACTTCTTCAAACCTACTATTAAACTACTTTCAAACAATCCATTCATACTTCAAACCCCATTCAAACCTCCTCGAACCAATTTCAAACCTAGTTAAACTTTTAAACTACGCATAATCTGCTCCCTAGCTCCGATTTTGCTGTATACATACGCTCGGCTGGTTTCGGCTTCGTGCTGGTATAGATCAGGCTGTTGTAATAAGTTTGTAAATATCCTCGTAAATTCCGTACCATCCGCTACCGCATGAGCCGAACCTAAAGCTAGTAAATCGTGAGCTTCCTGAAACTTTCGGTATTTCTTGTCACCAAAGAACAGCGGCATGCCCCAAACGGCGGCTTCTACGATGTTGTGTAACCCATTTTTATAAGCCCCACCCACAAAGGCAAAATGCCCATACCGGTATAAGCTCGCCAACATCCCAATGTTATCAATCCACAACAAATCGGCCTGCTGAATGGCTTCGGTAGTTGCCTGAGAATACCGAACGGATTTTACGGACACTTCATTACTCCATTGCTCTATTTGTTGAATATCAATCTCGTGCGGAGCTATAATACACTTTAGTTTATGTTTTCCAACGTATTCATTTATGAAATAAGCTATCGTTTTCCAGTCTTCCGGCCAGACCGACCCCCCGACTAATACCTTTGCCTCTCCACAAAATTGCTCAACAACAGGAAAGCTTTTGGCCTCCCGGGCAATCTCCACCACGCGATCAAAACGGGTATCTCCCGATAAACTAACATTGGTAATAGAAATGCTTTTGAGTAATTTCAGCGACTCTTCATTCTGTACGAAAAGATGCGAAAAGCATTTCAGAATCGTTCGGTAAAAACCGCCGTACGACTTGAAGAAAATTTGATCGGGACGGAAAATGGCGGAAAATAGAAGGATTGGAACATTCCGTTTTTTGAGTTCATGTAAGTGATGATACCAGAACTCATATTTCACCCAAAAGGCCATTTTGGGTTGAATAATGTATACAAATTGTCGGGCATTTTTGGCGGTATCCAGTGGCAGGTAACAAACTAAATCTGCCTGGTTATAATTTTTCCGAAGTTCATAACCCGAGGGTGAAAAAAACGTCAGAACAATTTTCCAATCCGGGTTTTCTTTCCGAAACGTCTCGAGTACGGGCCGGGCCTGTTCAAACTCTCCCACTGACGCACAGTGAAACCACGCGGTTTGAGGTGACGGCTGGTAATGCTCCAGTTGACGCCAAAGCTGTTTTCGTCCCTCAATCCACAGCCGGGCTTTGGGATGAAAAAAAGCGGCCAGGCGAAACCCCAACTGCATAAAAAAGACAGAAATAGTATAAAAGAAAGAATACAAGGTCTGGAATAAACTTTTTACGCACCAAAAATAGAACTTTGTCGGCGTATTCGAACGTTCGAGGTTGAATACAGACTTATTCAAAGACATCTTTTTATATTCTTAATTTCCTATGAACTGGCAAGCCATTACTGAACTGGAACAATTAGAAACGATTGCACAAGCGTCTTTTGATCATCCGGTTCTCATTTATAAACACAGCACAACCTGCTCCATCAGTGCCACAGCCAAGTCCCGACTGGAACGTCAATGGGATGACAGTCAAGGCATTGAAAGTTATTACCTGGACTTATTACGCTACCGTCCCATTTCGCAGGCTATTGCTGAAAAATTTGAAGTACAACATGAATCGCCACAGGTATTACTGATTCGCGATGGCAAATGTGTTTATAATGAATCGCACTTTGCCATTCAGTTTGGCGAGATTCTGGCGAATGCTTAGAATTGATATTTTTGATACAAGAAGAACCTGCATGGGAATAAATGCCATGCAGGTTCTTCTTGTATCAACCCAAAAGGCTGTTCAATTCTCTCATCGTCGACCTTTATCTTTTGCTCAAGATAACAAACATCCAAGCTGTCAGCTCGAACACAGAAAGAGAACTTAGGCCGGATGGGGCGACTTTTACGTTTGCTAAAGGTCCCTCAGGTTCAAGTAAATTCGAGATGGCAATTAGGTTCTTACCTTCACTCTGGATGACAAGGTTAGGGGTATAACGGCAGGTGAGAACCTGCCTTTGTTTTAGGAACGAGATGGAATCTCGCACCAGAGAAGTATTTTATTTAAAGACAGCTTCTCTTAGGAAACATTTTTTCGATAGATCAGGTTATATTCTTCCCTCCTTACAAATGGTCTATGAAAAAATTGCAATTACAGGTAAATCTGACTTCCTATTCTTCTGAAAATGAGCTTCCCGAAGCGGAGCAAAAGTTAGTTCAGCAAGCAAAAGAAGCGACTTATAAATCTTACGCTCCTTATTCAAACTTTCATGTAGGAGCCGCTCTATTACTGGAAGATGGTAACATTATCACCGCTAATAACCAGGAAAATGCGGCTTTCCCATCGGGTTCTTGTGCAGAGCGTTCGGCTATTTTCTGGGCTGGAGCGAATTATCCAGATATAAAAATCAAGTCGATTGCGGTATTGGCTCGCCCCGGCGAAGGATCTGTTTTTCAGCCCGTGTCCCCTTGTGGTAATTGTCGGCAGTCAATGCTGGAATACGAACATCGGCAGAAAGAACCCATCCGATTGCTCATGCTCCAGCCCGGCGGTGGTATTATTGCTACAGAATCCATTGCCGATTTATTACCCGTGAAATTTGACGCGGATGATCTCTTTGGGAAGTAGCATTCACCCAAAAGCTACTCAGCGTTTTTGCACAGAGGTTACTAAGTTTCGCTATTCTTTGCTTCATTGCAATTCCAGACTTGCCATCTGGAGTCGATTTGTCGCAGATCGATGGTCTGTATGCGGGGATTATCCATCCCAAAAATAACCCCATCGGGGTTGCATAGGAAGAGCTCCAGGCTGGATGGTCCTGGTCTGGATGAACCTGGGCTAGGTACCCCCCGCCTTGGTTGGTGTTCCCACCAACCACTAGGCTTTTAGTAATGGCTGGTGGGGACACCAGCCAAGGTGGGAACATGTACCTCATACGAAAAAACCGAATTGTTACCCCGGATTTTCATCCGGGGCTACCCGTGTTGAACCCCTCCGGGGTTATGATTCCATCACCCTGTTTGGTGAGGACACCAGCCAAGGCGGGAGGAATTCGTAAGTGCGTTAACCTACCCGCCCGTCCCCCGGATTGTCATCCGAGGCTATTCATGTTGAACCCCTTCGGGGTTAGAATTCCATCGCCCTTACTGGTGTTCTCACCAATCACTAGGCCTTTATGAATGGCTGGTGAGGACACCAGCCAGGGCGAGAGGAATTCGTAAATGCGTTAACCACCCGTCCCCTTGGATTGTCATCCGAGGCTATCCAGCCTGGGGCTATTCATATTGAACCCCTCCGGGGTTAGGATCTCGATTTCCAAACGGCTTGCCTACCTTTACTGGTTTTCCCTTTCTAAACTCTAAACTCTAAACTCTAAACTCTAAACTCTAAACTCTAAACTCTAAACTCTAAACTCTAAACTCTAAACTCTAAACTCTAAACTCTAAACTCTAAACCGCAGCGGCGGCCGCTCTAAACTATTTATAAATAACCACTGGCCCTAATAAGCCCGAAGGTTCCAGTTCCCATCTGGAAGCGTCGAATGGCTTATACTGAATGCTTACAAAGTTGATATCGTAGAACTTCCGCCAGGGAAATTTATCCGTATCCAATTTTCGAATTCGGTTAGCCGAGCTATTGGTTACGTCTACTTCCAGCGTATTCTGGGCTTTCAGTAACTGGGAAGGAATCTGAATTCGGTAAGGCAAGCTCCAGAGTTTGCCGAGTAACTGACCATTCAGACGAACCGTGGCCGTTTCCCGGACGGAGCCTAAATCCAATACTCTATTTTCTCCCGGTTCCCAGTTAGCAGGTAATTTGAATTGAATAGAATAGCGGCCCGTTCCACTAAAGCTCTCACTTTCAGAATGGTCCAGCTCCGTCCAGGAAACCAGTCGGGACGTAGCCAATGGCGGCGGCATTTGCGGCTGACCTTCCAGAAAATCAATTTTCCAGATGCCCTTAATGCTTAACGTATCTTTCGCCAGCGGATATTCTGGCCAAGCTTTTCCTTTTCGCATGGAAGCAAAAGTTTGCAGAAATACTGACTCTCCGGGTTCCAGAGCCAGTTCAATTTCCAATGTACTATCCGCCTGAGCCCTTACCGGAATATACCCCTGACGATTTCTCAAGGGATCCGTTACCTCTACGGAACGAGCCGCACTGGCTAACCGCAACGTTCCCCGATGAAATTCATTCCCTAAATTAGTAACGAAGTATAAGGTCCCTTCTGCATTTTTTTTCCGAATGTAGGAAAGCCCCAGCTCAGCCATATTTTCCTGACGAATCTTCCATGCTTTCAGCTTTTGCAGGTAATCCGCCGCTACGAGTGGTTGTAACGGTTTGGAAAGCTCGGTCCATTGCTGTTTCCGCGTTTGCCCGTTGTGGTAACCGCTGGCCTGAGCAGGTAATGCCTTCACAAAAACAATTTTCGCTCCCTGTTTACTTAGTTCCTGAAGCTTCGCCAGCGTTTCAATCGGCATGTATTTCGTTTCTGGAATAACCAGAGCGGGATACACCGTTCCGGCCTCGGAAACAAGTTTTCCGTTTTTCACCGAAAAGCGATGTAACAGACTATCCGACACAAAATCGGACTGATACCCGTGCATCCGAAGTTCGGAAGCCGTAGCACCAAAAGGCGTATCATTCAGCCAGCGACGGGCATTTGCATGGACATCAAATAAAAAGGGAGCTTCGCCCGCTGCTACACCATGCCAAACATCCTGAATCGGGAAGTATAGCAATACACTGGCATCGGGTTTGGCGGCCTGTAATCGCTCCTGACCTGCGGTAATGTATCGGTTCAGTTCCGGTAAATCTTTCCAGAAATGGCTTTGCTGGTTATAATTAGTCGAAGCGTAAAACAGCCAGCCGGGCCATTTTTCTTCGGGCGGAGAATACGGAATTCCGTGATAGAAGATGTGATTAACCCCGCCCGTAAATAACTCATCCACAATGGGTTTAATCTGCGAAAGTGATACCCGGAAATGTTCAGCCAACCAGGTTGAGGTTTCGGAAGATACCAGCGTTTTTCCCGTCAGGTGAGCCGCTGATGAAGCAAACTGCATGGTTAAGGTTCCGGGAACGCCAAAGCGGGTAGAATCATAGTCGGGGTCTAAACGGTAGTTAGGAATTTTATACTGCTTGCTACCGAAGTATTCCGTTTCAGGTACGTCCGCAAGAGCGTATAAATCAATGATATTTCCGGGAGAACCGTGGGCCTGATCGCGGGTAATTTTTCCATTTTTCGTCGACCATTTCGTCCATAAACTAGTAAAACGATCCCTTAGCAGTTCGGATAAAGTCGTATGATAATCGGCCCACTGCTGGCGTTCTTCCGCTGTTAAATTCTCTTTTCGTTTTAAAATCGCCGGATTAAAGTCATACCCTCTACGACGTTTGAATTCAGGTAAGAAATCATTGGTCCAGGTAGCCCCGTATACTTCGTACGAGTCGTTATAATAGGAACGTACTTTGTTGTTTTTGAGAAGGTTCTGCTCAAAATGAGTCAGGTAATTGCGAATGGCCGTTTCGTCGAAAGGGTTAACGACGAGTCCTTCGCCACCGGGAGCCGCCCGTTTTACCTGTTGTTTTGTGGGTAAGTTTAGTAAGCTATCCCCTTGAAAGTCAAACTTCCGGGCCCCATCGCTTTCCCTTACCCAGGGGCCCCCATAAGGCCAGCCCGTCCCCAAGCTTAAGTCAATGCCCAACCCTAATTTTTCGGCTTCCTTCAAGGTAATGTCCAGAGCCTTATTCCATGATGGACTCAGAAAGGGCAGGAATTGCTGCTCGTACCCCTTTACTCCGTAGATGGGAATGATGTGTAAACCTCCCAGCCCCGCGTCAGCGTAGTCTTTCAGGTTTTTACGGATTCCCTCTTCGGTGACCGCACTCCCCATCCACCACCAGTACGCCCAGGGTTTTGCCGTATTGATTTTGGTTTGTGCCAGGGAAGAAAGCGGCAGCAGCAGCAAGCAGGCGTAACGAATAAACTTCATTATATTCAAATTAATCCTCTAAAAAACACAAAATAGAGCAATTGCCCTTGGGTTTTCTGGTTTTCTTTTGGATAAAGACGATTTGAACGTTAGTGCCTCGTACGATTGCTTACAAAAAAAGCCCCTGTTCTTTCCAGAAAGGGGCTTTTCAACGATGAAATTTAACAGCTTATCCTTCAGCTCCGGCACCGTCCTGCACGTCGAAGCACAGTGAAGCAGCACCCAGAAGTCCGGCATCATTTCCGAGCGTAGCCCGTTTGATTTCCATGGTTTCCAGGTTATAAGGAGTCAGCCAGTATTTGAGTTGTTTCCAAACAGCAGGCATAATGAAATCGAAAGAGGCCGATAAACCACCACCGATCAGGATCAGGTTAATGTCCAGAATCCGTACCAATGAAGCCAGCCCATCTCCTAAAATTTCGCCTACGCGTTCGAAGATTTTCAGAGCCAGTTCATCATCAGCCGCAGCCGCAGCTACCAGACCTGTCGTTGAGATCGTGCCATCACCGGGTAATTGCGTCGCTCCGGCGTAGTCTTTCCGCATGCCATTGGCCAGGTTAAGTAACTCGTTTTTACCGATGTTACGCTCCAGCACTTTCCCATTTACGGAAGGAATATGACCGGGTTCCATAGCGTTTCCGTTCCCGCCCGTGAATACACGACGGTTCAGAATAGCCGCTCCACCTACTCCCGTTCCGAGGGTAATGAAGATATAGTTCTCGTCGATTTTCTCTTCGCCAAAGTAAAATTCGCCTAACGCAGCCGCATTAGCATCATTTTCCAGATAGAAAGATACCCCGGCAAAACGACCGCTCAGGTACTCAACCAACTTAACGTTATTTAATTCAGGGATAGCTGTAATCTCGAGGGGTACCGTACGCTTATTATTAATCATTCCCGGCAGGCCAATACCTACTTTCGTCAGAGAAGGATTATCAAGTAATTGCAGCGAAATGGCATCCCCCAGCCTTTCTTCAAAGTGGCCAGATTGCCGCCAACTCAGTGTATCGTGGCTGTAAAAGTTGGAAATTTTACCCGTGTTTGCGTCTACGATGCCCATTTTGACGTTCGTTCCGCCCACGTCTATGCCTAAGTACTGGTTATCAGCCATGAAAATTGGAAACAGGTTTTGGTAAACAATTGCAGAAAACTGGGGCGAAAATAAGGTTTCTCTTTCTTAATTTATTCTTTTTATCCCCATTACATTCATTAAAAAATAAAATTTTTTAAAAACAAATCTTTTCGAAAGAGAATTCTTAGATTATCTGTTTTGAGTTTAGGGTTTTACGTTTCGAGTTAATAACACGATGATTTAGTAAGGTAGGGTGCGGATTCCAACAAACTTAAACTCAAAACATCATTAACTCTAAACTCAAAACTCATCAAATATCCCCTAATTGTGGGCGGATCAGGATTTCTTCTACTACTGCCGAAGGTGACAGGTGGTAGCTTGTCCAGAGTAATTCGGCTACGTCTTCAGGTTGCATAAAGCGACTTTCGGGTAGGTCTGTCCCGGCCCAGCTGTTGGTGTATACGGCTCCGGGTAATACGGCAGTTACTTTAATGCCTTTCGTTTTGAGTTCTTCCCGGAGCACTTTGGTCATCCCTAATAACGCAAACTTGGAAATGCAGTAAGAACCCCCGTTGGTATACGCCGTAATACTTGCCGTTGAACAAACATTCACGAGATACCCCCTCTGGCGTTCCAGCATGTTTGGTAACAAAGCCCGCGTCAGGTGGTAAGCAGAGGCGACGTTTACATTCATCAGAAATTCAAAGGTTCCTTCTTCTTCCTGATGGATTTCGCCCGGCAGAAAAAGCCCGGTGTTATTCACCAGTAATTCCAGCGGTCGATTCTGGCTTTTTACATAGGCCGCGAAGGCTTCCAATTGGGAGCGTTCCCCTAGGTCTGCGGTATAGGTTAATAAGGTACTGCCGGGAAACTCCTGCTCCGTTTCTTTTTTGAACTGTTCCAGGTCTTCGGCGTTGCGTGCTACGGTAATGGCATCAAAACCATCCTTCACAAATCGTCGAATGATTGCTTTTCCAATTCCTTTGGTTCCACCCGTTACCACAATCCAGGGTCTTCCAAAATGACTTCCTACCGAAGTGTGCATGGCATTATCAGATTTCAAATCACTCATTATCAGCAAATTATTAATTCCGTATACGAAAAAAAGAAAAAGAACCTTTTCTTTACCGCATACAGTCAGGTGTTCTGGTGCTTAATTCGTAAAAAATTTATATTCCCATGCGAAAATACGCCCTGCTTTTGGGTTTCCTCCTAATCGGTACCTTTCTACACGCTCAAACTCCGTTTTACGTGAAGGTTGGCGTGGGGCCAAGCATTCCTTATGGGAAGTTCGAAGATTCTGATACGCAGGAATTAGCCGAGTTAGTCAATATCGGCCCTAACTACGGATTGACGCTTGGACATGACTTTTCGCCACATTTCGGAATAGCCCTGACCGGAACCTACTGGACGCATTCGGTTAAACAAGCCCAAATGACAGAATACCTGAGGAATCGGTATCTACCAGCAGGTTATGCTCCGCTGGTTAGCGAACTTCGGGCAACGGCAGAAAATTTCAGATTTGCTTCGGCTTATCTTTCGCCTTACTATACTTTTGAACTGGGATGCCGGTTTCGCGTTGACCTGCGATTAAATGGGGGCCTCCTTTTCGTGAAATTTCCCGGCATTGTGGGCGAAGGCAGAGCCGTTTTTCCGCTGGATAATAATACGTACGATTTACGGGTTTCGACCCCTCAAGTCAGTTCACAGGCTTTAATGTATGGAGTCGGAGGAAGTCTTCATTATGAACTAACACCAACAGTTAAGCTGTTCGTCGATGTGGATGGTTTGCGTTCGCGTCCGGTTTTCGATGATATTCCCATTCAAGCGACGCTTGGCCCGGTTAGTTTAAACACAGCTCGGCCCGCCTTTACGCAAACTGCCGGAACACTCAGTGCCCGATTGGGCGTTGGTTTGTTTTTTTAATTAAATCAGTAACCTGAAATTTGGGAACCGTGCTTCGCCGCCATTCCTGATTTCTACCCTTTACTTTAGCTACGTTTCAGCCATGAATTTACTTACCCGACTCGGGCGTTACTTCATCTTTATTAGTTTGCTTTTCACCCGCCGCGAGAAAGTGAGCGTATACGTAAAGCAAATACTAGAAGAAGCCGTTGCCATCGGCATCGATTCCATTTTTATTGTCTCCATTGTGTCAACCTTCATTGGAGCCGTAACCTGCGTTCAAACAGCCTATAACCTCGTCAGCCCCTTCATTCCGGATTACGTCATTTCATTGATCGTTCGGGATATGACCTTACTGGAGCTTGCTCCTACCATTACTTGTATTGTTCTGGCCGGGAAAGTAGGCTCTAACATTGCCAGCGGTTTGGGCACCATGCGAATTTCAGAACAGATTGATGCACTCGAAGTGATGGGCCTTAACTCTGCTTCATACCTGGTATTACCCAAAATCATTGCCGCTGTACTGGTCTTTCCCATGCTTATTACCATGGCAGGTTTTCTTTCCATTTGGGGAGGTTACGTAGCTGGCACGCTTACGGGAGCCATCACGCCAGAAGATTACATCTACGGTATCCGGGCCGACTTTATTCCTTTCAACGTACCTTTTGCTCTGATTAAAACCGTCGTTTTCGCCTTCCTGATTACCTCCATTTCGGCTTTCAGAGGCTATTACACCGAAGGAGGAGCACTGGAAGTAGGAAGAGCCAGCACTACCGCCGTTACTAATAGTTGTATTGCCGTACTGGTGGCCGATTATTTACTGGCTCAGTTACTGCTTTAAGTTTTTGAATGCATTCCGTTGGATGATTCCAATTATGATGGAATCGTTCGGGGAAGGGAGAAATAATAGTCATGATCGAGATAAAAGATATACGCAAAGAATTTAATGGTCGGGTCGTTCTGGATGGCATTTCAGGCAAGTTTGAACCTGGTAATACCAGCCTGATTATCGGTGGTTCGGGTACGGGGAAATCCGTATTACTGAAATGTATTGTGGGATTGATCAAACCCGAAAGTGGTCAGGTACTTTACAATGGCCGCGATTTCTGGTCGGGAGATGCGGATACCAAGCGGGACATTCGCCGGGAGATGGGCGTACTTTTTCAGGGTGGAGCTCTATTTGATTCGAAGACTGTGCTTGAAAACGTGAAGTTCCCGCTGGATATGTTGACGGATCAGTCAGAAGAAGAAAAAACTGAACGGGCTGAATTCTGTTTGAAACGGGTGGGCCTAGACAACGCCGCCAAACGGATGCCTTCCGAGATTTCGGGTGGGATGAAGAAACGCGTAGGTATTGCCCGAGCCATCGTAATGAATCCCAAGTACTTATTCTGCGATGAACCCAATTCCGGACTAGACCCTTTAACCAGCGTTAAAATCGATGAATTGATTCAGGAAATTACGGATGAATATCAGATCACGACGATTGTGATTACCCATGATATGAACTCGGTGTTAGGCATTGGAGAGGATATTAAGTTTCTCCACAAGGGCGTGAAACTTTGGGAAGGAACCAACGAGAATATTCTGGATACGACAGTGCCCGAACTGGAAGAGTTCCTGTATTCGAGTCAGCTCATTCGTCGGATGAAACAATCCAAGAAATAACCCCCTACCAAACCTTTATTCTACCTACCTGTATGTTACAGTCCATTCATCACGTTGCCATTATCTGCTCCAATTACGAACGTTCCAAACATTTTTATACGGAGATATTAGGACTGGAAATTGTGCAGGAAGTCTATCGAGCAGAACGTAATTCCTATAAGCTTGATCTGGCCGTTAATGGTCTGTATCAGATTGAATTATTCTCCTTCCCTAATCCTCCAGCCCGACCCAGTCGGCCCGAAGCTCAGGGTTTACGACATTTAGCCTTTGCCGTGACGGATCTGAAAGCAGCTATTACCAAGCTAACGCACCAGGGTGTAGCAACCGAACCCATCCGAATCGACGAATGGACCCAACGCCGCTTTACCTTCCTGGCTGATCCAGACGATCTGCCCATTGAACTGTATGAGGTTTAGTTATTATTGTTAGTTGTTAGCGGCTGCGGTTGTTAGTTGTTTATTCAACTTCCCGAAACTTTTAAAACGGGACACGATGTTTTTTAGGTAGAGACGCGACTTCATCGCGTCTGGGTAGAGGCGGTTTTGGTGACGATTAAAATGATTTTCATTCCCCGGCTAGACGCGATAAAATCGCGTCTCTACCCCAAAATCAATCCCTGAAAGCAATATCATTCTATCATTCTATCATTCTATCATTCTATCATTCTATCATTCTATCATTCTATCATTCTATCATTCTATCATTCTATCATTCTATCATTCTATCATTCTATCATTCTATCATTCTATCATTCTATCATTCTATCATTCTATCATTCTATCATTCTATCATTCTATCATTCTATCATTCTATCATTCTATCATTCTATCATTCTATCATTCTATCATTCTATCATTCTATCATTCTATCATTCTATCATTCTATCATTCTATCATTCTATCATTCTATCATTCTATCATTCTATCATTCTATCATTCTATCATTCTATCATTCTATCATTCTATCATTCTATCATTCTATCATTCTATCATTCTATCATTCTATCATTACAAAAAATCCCTGGCGAAACGAATCGCCGGGGATTTTGTACTATGAGCACAAATTAATTATTTCGTTGTAGCCAGATTTACGTCCAGTTCGAAATCATCATTGATGGCTTTGTCTCCGAGGTTATCGAAGAAGCTTTTTGAACCGTAACGGATGTCATATTTCGCACGGTCAATTTTGATTTTCGCGGTACCTACACCCGTTTTAGGATCAACTGTTGCGGGGAACGTTACTGGGTTTGTTTTTCCTTTGATGGTCAGGTCGCCCGTTACTTCGTAGTTGTTACCGCCTTTAGGAGTAACTTTTGTAATTTTTAATGTAGAAGTAGGGTGAGTAGCTACGCTGAAGAAATCATCATTTTCCAGGTGACCTTTCAGTTTAGCGTTCATTTTTTCGTCTTTTACGTCCGTAACTTTCAGGGTCTTCATGTCCATTGTGAAGTTACCACCTACCAGTTTACCTCCGTCGAGTATCAATTGGCCATCTTTCAGAGCAATCGTTCCTGAGTGTTCTCCAGTTACTTTTTTACCCAACCAGATTACTGAAGATTTTGCTACATCTACTTTAACAGGCGTAGGCTTTTTAGCAGCGTTTACGAACAACATACCAGCTGCAAGAGCAGCAACGAAGAATTTAACTGTTTTCATTTTTGATTAATTGATTTGGGAGAATAATTTTAGTTAACGGACTCGTGTTCAGGAACAACTTCATTTCCATCGCAATCGGTGCTGGTGGAGTTTCCACGCATTTTATCCAGCAGATGGCTTAATAATTCGGCTTCTTCGACCGTCAGTCGACCCGTAATTTCGCTTTCCCAACCCGACATCCCCTTGTCAATCTCACTCAGGAGAGCCAAGCCTTTGTCGGTAATCCGAACATCCACTGCACGGCGATCATTCGGACAAACCAAGCGACTAACCAGGCCTTTAGCTAAAAGCTTATCTACTAATCGACTGGCATTTGACATTTTGTCGAGCATCCGGTCAATGATGGCGTTCACTGTAATGGCATTTGGATGTTGCCCACGGAGAATGCGTAATACGTTGAACTGCTGAATGGTTAATCCAAACGGTTTTAAATCTTCTGAGTTTCTCGAAGTTATCCAGTTATTAGTATAAATCAGGTTTACCATAACCTTATGAAAAGGACTGGTAAATGCCGCTCGTTGTTTTATTTCCGTTTCAATTGACATGGTGTTACTGAAATACGTTGCAAATATATTCAACTACATTTAATGTATATACATACTTGTTAACTTTTATTTCGACTTTAACGTTCATTAACACTTAAAAGTCTTGTAGCGAACCTTCGAAGATATAGTCTTTTTTCGAAAAAAATATATCCTATTAGACTGTTATCCAGTTTATTATGCTCGACTAGGTTATTTAAACGTTTCTACATTTATTACAATCCTTTTGCTTTCATTAAAATCTTCCCCTAATAAAATTCTAGTTTTGTGTATGGAAGCAAGAATCACTCCCCTGACTTTATCAGAAATCTGGATTTATCCTATTAAGTCGCTCGCTGGCATTTCCCTGACGGAAACGGAACTGACTTCCCGGGGACTGAAATATGATCGCCGCTGGATGTTAATTGACGCAAATGGTAAATTCATGACTCAACGGAGTTTGCCTGCTCTTGCCCTGATTGATGTAAAAATCGAAGGGGAATCCTTACTCGTATCGCATCGTCAGAAAAATCTCCTGCCTTTGTTAATCCCTTTCAAGAATGACAGCTCCGAACCATTAACGGTTCAGGTTTGGGACGATACGATGGAAGCCCTTTCTGTTTCTGCGGAAGCGGATCGCTGGTTTAGTGAAGCATTGGATCAACCTTGCCGACTGGTTTTCCAGCCCGAAAGCACCCAACGGAAAGTAGACTCCCGCTATGCTTCTCACGGAGAGATTACCAGTTTCTCGGATGGGTATCCTTTTCTGTTGATTGGTCAGGAATCGCTCAATGATTTGAACGCTCGTCTGGAATCGCCCGTTCCCATGAATCGCTTCCGGCCTAATCTGGTTTTCACGGGGGGAAATCCGTATGAGGAAGATACCTGGGCAGCATTTAAGGTAGGTCCGCAGGATTTTTTTGGAGTAAAGCCCTGTGCCCGCTGTGTGTTAACTACAATTGATCAAACAACGGCTGAAAAAGGAAAAGAACCGCTGAAAACGCTGAGTAAATACCGAAACTGGAATAATAAAATTCTCTTCGGCCAAAACTTACTTCCCGGAAGTATTACTCAAAGCATTAAAGTCGGTGATTTGATTGAGGTATCAAAAGTTAAGGAAGCTCCTCTTCAGGTGGAAATTTAATGAATTGCTCTGCTCTTTTGTATTGGCAATTCCAGCACAGCCCATACCAACACCTTGCGTGGAGAAGCGACTTCATCGCGTATGGGTAAAAGGCATTTTTAGGGATTTATAAATACATTAGGAATAACTGAACACATTCCACCCCGGATTAACACAGAGGGCCCATCCAGACCGGGTTCATCCATTAGGTAACCCCGATGCAACCCCGGGTCTTACCCGGGGCTATCCATGTTAAACCCCTCCGGGGTTATGATTCTCTTTTTAAGCAACCCTCCTACCTTTATAGGTTTTCTCTTTCCAAACTCCAAACTCCAAACCGCAGCGGCGGCCGCTCCAATCTCCGCTTAGCTTCTTTTATAGGCCGACCAAAATGAATGCGATGTTATCATCCTCGACGTAAATCTCCCAGTCGTTTGCAGC
Source organism: Siphonobacter sp. SORGH_AS_1065 (assembly GCF_030818595.1). Classification (NCBI taxonomy): domain Bacteria; kingdom Pseudomonadati; phylum Bacteroidota; class Cytophagia; order Cytophagales; family Cytophagaceae; genus Siphonobacter; species Siphonobacter sp. SORGH_AS_1065. Next base: position 3,300,548 of record NZ_JAUTAM010000004.1, on the reverse strand, counting down.
TCTATCTTACATCCGCTTACCCATCCAATTTTATCGATTACCCAGAGCGGAGTGGTCTGAATTTGTGGTCAGTAATAACCCTTCCGACACAGCTCCGTTCTTATTCTTGAATTTTATTAAAACATATCTCCCCTTTTTCGACTTTCTGGACTAAAAAGCTTTCTACTTTTGGGCTTTGAAAAGTATTAGTTGTGGGAGTACGATCTGTATTACAAAGAATTCATTGGCTTAACCTGGATATAGTAGCCGGTGCCGTCTTAAGTGCCGCTGCCGGTAGTAGATTACCCGACGGAAGAGGAGAAATTAACTATTGGGCCTTAGCAAGTCTGGGCCTGACAACCTGGTTTATTTATACGCTGGACCGTTTACTGGATATTCGCAGAAAACCCGTCCCTAATACCCCTCGCCACCAGTTTCACTTACAAAATGCCGCCCTTTTGTGGAAGGCTACTATTGCCGCTGGAGTATTGGCGGCAGCGATCACTCCTTTTTTACCCCTTTCGCTCATTCGCTGGGGTTTGATTTTAGCCGGAGTAGTAGCCTTGTATTTATTTATGGTCAATCGCCTTGGCCCTAAAAGCAAATGGTACTTTCTGAAAGAGCCCCTTACTGCTCTGGTTTACACGGGCGGCGTATGGGGAGTGGCCTTTGCCAATCAACCCGATATTTCCTGGCAGGATAAAAGCTTATCTGTTATTTTTGGCCTGATCGCCTTTCAGAACCTCCTGTTATTCTCCTGGATGGAAACGAAAGAAGGTAAGCTGTCCTCACCCAATTTTTCTAGCATCTTCCGGGATGGCTTACCCAACATTGTCAACTTCCTGATTCTAGCCAGCATTCTTATTCTATTCCTGAGCATCAATTTTACCGATCTGTTTCCTTATCAACGTCGGTTTGCATTTACAGAAATCCTGATGTGTCTGGCCTTACTCCACATCCGCTATGACGCTGATTTTTTTCTAAAAAACCAGCGGTATCGGTGGATAGGTGATGGTGTTTTTCTCTTTTCTCTGTGGTTACTGTAGAGTTCCGCAGTCGCTCGGCTCTGCCGAGTGATCACCTGGAAGTAGGCCCCTGGCCGTCTGAGGCAAAGCACATAGAAGTATATTCGTTTATCACAGTCTTTTGGTAAAGCCGAGCGACTGCGATAGCCTTAATGCCGTATTTCTTTCGAAGGCTTTCGTTCTTCGGGAATCGGTCCCGTGATGGTAAGTTTAACGGTATCGATTCGGGCGTCTTTCATCTCCATAATCTGGAATTGAAAAGGATACATCACCACGACTTCGTTGGGCTGGGGTAAGTCTTCATTGATGGTAATGATCAACCCGCCGAGCGTATCGTAATCACCTTCGGGGAAATTCCAGGCGTATTTATCGTTCAGGTAGTCGATTTCATGACGGGCCGAAAGCAGATACGTGCGGTCATCGATTTTCTTTTCCACCCAGTCTTCCGAATCATCATATTCATCCTGAATATCGCCAAAGATCTGTTCGATAATATCTTCCAGACTAACCAATCCCGAGGTTCCCCCAAATTCATCGACAACGAGAGCAACACTTTTTCGCTCCTGCGTAAACTTGATCATCAAATCCTGAGCCGACATGGCTTCCGGCACAATCAGAATCGGATTCAGAATACTTTCAATGTCTTTCGGTTTTTTGAACATTGCCAGCCCGTGACAGTAGCCAATGACATCTTCAATGGATTCTCGGTAAATCAGAATTTTTGAGTGTCCGCTGGCCTGAAGCATCTTTTTTAGGCCTTTCATGCCTTCTTCAATGTCTATCGCAACGATCTCCGTCCGGGGAATCATACAATCCCGCACTTTGACCTGCCGAAACTCCAGAGCGTTATTGAAAATCTTGGTATCCACGTCGGCTACTTCTTCTTTTTTGCCTTCGGGAACGTTAATATTCTCGAGGTAATTCGATAAATCCGTGACGCCAAAAATGGGTTTTACTTCCGAATATTTTAACCGTAATACATTAATAATGAACCATTTGGAAGCCGAAACAATGGCATATACTAGTGGATACATCAGGTAATAAACCAGCCATATTGGAATGGCTAATACTTCCAGAAAAACATCAGGATTAAGCAGGAATAATGATTTGGGCGTAAACTCAGCAACGGCCAGAATCAGGATTGTTGCCAGTAAAGACGGCAGAATAATTTGAACGAAATCGTTATGCAGAAAACTCAGAGATTCCGGTAACTGAGAAAGCCAGATTTCGAACTCATGGTGGAGGAAGCCCTCCATGTAAATCCCGTAAATCACCAGAGCCAACGTGTTTCCAATCAGCATGGTGCCGATAAATTTGGAAGGCTGCTTCAGGAAAGCAGAGATGATCTGCCCGGTGACAATGCCTTGTTTGGCCTGAAGCTCAAAGTATAATTTATTTGCTGACACATAAGCCATTTCGATGCCCGAAAAAAAGGCAGAGGCCAGCATGGAAAGTAAAATGATGAGAAATTCCTGGGAAGTCATCCGTTAGCACAGGCAGTCGCCTGCAGAAGTTTGCTGCAAAATAGTCATTTTTTAGTTTACAGTTTTCGGTTTGCCGTTTTCCGTAAGATTGATTTAACCTACCACTGATGTAAGATTGCTAGCCCACTGGTGCGAGATTCCTACCTCGTACTCATAATTCAGCAGTTTTTAACTGCCTTTCACAGGGTTAACAGATAGAAATCGATCCTATTTTGGGTACGAGATTGAAATCTCGCACCAGTGATTCTCTCACCAATTGTTATTAATAAAATCGCCTTTTACCCAGCCGCGATGAATCGCGTCTCTACGGAGGTAGGGTCATAAAAAAGCCCTGTTCTAAGAACAGGGCTTTGGATTACTTTTTCTTACGAGGCTTAACCTCTGGTGCCGGAGGCGTCTGGTTTTTCTCCCGCATCACCCGCTGGTTTTTGTAGTACTGAAACCCCAGCAAGCTTACCACCGAGAACATAAGCCAGAAATAGGAATCCCGCCAGTTGACCCGACCTGAGATAATTTCTCCCACCCAGATCATCAGAAAACCTACGGATGCCGATAGTAAGAGTATTTCTTTGAGTGTGAACCCTTTCATGCGTATTCCTTATTTGCTTTCCTTAAAACGGCGAGCCGTCGAAAGGAACATCCCCACTACTAGCAATCCTGTACCAATCCACAGTAGGTTAATATGTGGTTTTTCCAGAGCTTTCATGACAATGTAATCCCGTTGAGAGGTATTAATATTGAAGGTAAACTGACCCGTTTTAGGATCAATCTGAGCTAGCTGTAAGCGTAACCCTAGTTCATCACTGGTAGCCGCTTTCAATCCTACGGTGCGGTCTTTAATGAAGTAAATAGGCTTCACTGCCACACTGCGTCCGCTCTTATCAAACACTTCAACGTCCGCCTGTACGGCTGCGTCCTGAGGACCGAGCGTTACCCCATCCACTTCACGAACGGGTTCTACACCACGGAACATGGCTACGTAATCATTGAGAATCAGGGTGTCCCCTACTGATACGGTTTGCGTCTCCGTGGCACTCCATTGTTTCTCCTGATTGGGCATCGGAGCATCCGTAATGTGCGTGTAGACATCGCGGGTTAACTCATGACGAATGGAAGGCGAAACCGCATTTCCCATCCTTGGATTCACCTGAACGCGAGGGAACAAACTGAAAATCTTTCCATCCTGCTGACGGTATTCTACTTCGTAATACGTGTTTTCAGGGAAAACCGCCAGCGTATCGCCTTTCTTGTAATAGGTTTTACCATCTTTTACGATGTCCTGTTTTGCTACGGCATGGAAGTCGTTTTCTATCAACTCTACCCAAGATTTAGGTAAATAACCCGGCACTTCCCGTGCTTCCAGGAACTGACCTTTATAGGTTACCAGGTATTTGTCCAACTGTTGTGGCTGATTCATCCATAGCAACTGATTATCAACGTTTTCTTTGGTATCAACCTTTTTATCGTTAAAAATAATCAGTCCTGATCTATTCTGAGAAACGACCTTTGAATACCCCGAAGAGAACAGAACGCCAATCAGCATTAAGGCAATGCCTATGTGCGAAACGGCTCCACCTGAGAGTTGCCATTTACCTTTCAGTACCGTTAGAATCGTAGAAAAGTTAACTACTAGCGAGAAAATAGCCGCTAGTAATAAGACCAGATAGATCCAGTTCCAGGCACCTACCTGCATCGCTACAATCAGAATTGCCGTTAAGACAAACGTGATCATCAGAGGTGTTGAGAATACTTCCCAGGCACCCAGGTTGAAACTCATTCCGCGAGTAACCAATACGTTCCCTTCGACTTTAGGTTCCGTCTTTTCAACCCTTACTTTACCCCACCAGAAGTATTGTCCGATGGCATTCAGAATTACGATGACTACGAAGAACCAAAGCTGGAAGTCCGTATAGTGCTTCACCTGATCGGCGGGTAAAGCGATGTTTGACTTAATACCAAAGTTGGCTAATAATGCATTGTAAACCGGAATAGACGTCGTGGTAATCACCTGGAATGCTGCCAGACAGATAACCGTTGCTCCGCAGAAAATCCAGAACTCACGGCTATAGGTCGAGATTTCTTTATCTGAACTCGGCATGTCTTTCCAACGCCACGATAATAACCCAATGGATAATACCGTAAACGTCAACAGGTAAATCAACAACTGACCCGAAAGTCCTAAATCCGTAAAAGAGTGCACGGAGGCATTCCCCAGAATTCCGCTTCGCGTCATAAATGTCGCGTATAAGACAAGAATGAACTGAGCAATCACCAGAATGCTGGAAATCTTAAGGGTACTCTTATTGTTTTGGTAAATAATGAGCGTGTGTAAAGCCGCTACCAGTACTAACCAGGGCACATAAATGCCGTTTTCAACGGGGTCCCAGTTCCAGTAACCGCCGAAGTTTAGCGTTTCATACGCCCAGATGGCACCCATCATGATACCCACCCCCAAAATCAACGCTCCCAGAGCCGTCCAGGGCAAGGCAGGCTTGATCCAGCTTTTGTATTCTTTTCTCCACAAACCGGCAATACAGAACGCAAAAGGCACCAGCGTTAGGGCATAACCCAAGAACAAGGTCGGTGGGTGAATAACCATCCAGGGATTCTGGAGCAGTGGGTTCAGCCCATTCCCATCTTCAGGAATAAATTCGGGCTTTAAGGCCCAAACCGGCCACTCCGGGTGAGCTTCGCGTAACAACAGAAAGGGCGAAGAACCAATTTTCATTTCCAGGCCCGGAATCACCACACCCAGAATCATCGAACAAAGGAATGCCTGTACCAGACCGAAAATAGCCATGGTCGGAGCTTCAAATCTTACCTTCTGTTCGAGTTTATTACTTTTAAAATAAGTAATCAGCGAAATTCCAATGACCGCCAGCCAGAATATCCAGAGCAGGAAGCTTCCCTCCTGATCCTGCCAGAAACTGGAAATTACATAATATGCTGGCAATGAACGTGATGAATTATCCCAAGCATAGTGATATTCGTAATAATGATTGTAGATAATCCAGTACAGACTGGCTACCACGGTAACTACGGCTGCGGCGTGAGCGTAGAAGGAATACCGGGCAAATCGCTGCCAGGAGCTGGCCTCCAGCGTATTTTGTGATGCCTTCGTGTAGGCAAACGTCGCCACCAGTGCTGTCACGAACGATGTCAGGATAGCCAGGTGACCCGTATTTCCAATCCAGTAATGCATAATTCAATGATTGAATGCGTGAATGATTGAATGAGGGGATAACCCACTTATTCAATCATCAATTTATTTCATTGCCGTTGGGGCTTTGGCATCGTTGTACTTCGAAGGGCATTTGAGTAATACCTGATCGCAAACGAAGATTCCGTTTTCCATACGGCCTACGACAACCACTTTCTCCGATTTCTCGATGTCCTGTGGTTTAGGCTCGTGGTAAATCACTTTACGCTCCACTCCCAGATCATCTACCAGCGAAAACGTTAATAGATTGGCATTCACTGCAGGATTGTACTCCATGTCCAGAATTTTTCCGGCCATGTCCTTTTTAAGGTTACCTACTACGTGTACTTTACTGTCGTCACCACCTTTTGCCATCTCCTCAGCCTTTGCGAAATCAACATACGTACTGGCGTCACCCGCCGTAGAAAGAAGAATGAAAATAGCCGCAGCAATAACGGCGATACCTAAGAGGTGTATTTTTTTCATCGTGATGCTCGAAATTATTGGTAAATCAGGGGTACTACTTTTTAATTTCTTTTTCTAGTCGGGTCAGCTTCCGATCCAGATTCAGGAGGTAAATGATCAAACCGATCAAAACAACGGCAATTACGGCTACAACGACGTAAATTTTGCCGTTTGAATGCATGGTATCGGCCATTTCAACGTCCTGTTGAGCAAAAAGGTTGCCTGAGAGAAGAGTTAACAGTAAAAATAATCCTGCTTTTTTCATGTATTCAGTGGCTGGAAATCAAGTCTCCTAACCTTAACTTTTTAAAATGGTCAGCTTAGCTGAGTGGATGTAAAAAACAAAGAGACAACACAAATCCGGCTTCACCAATGATTTTGCTTAGTTCTCTTCTACAATGGCGTTCAGACGACGGTAACGAATCCGAAGCGTTGAAATCCAGTAACCTAATAGGATCATCCCGATGATCGCTGGATAAAAAACGAACTTCATGGTATGATCAGAATCGTAAATCTTAAAACCGGGGTTGCCACCGTTTCCAGGATGCAACGAGTTTGTCGATAAACGGGGTAAAATGATAGTCAGAGGAATGAAAGCGGCAAAGGCGAAGATGTTATACACCGCCGAAATACGAGCCCGCTGCTGATCGTCGCGGAAAGAACCTCGTAAAACCCAGTACGCCAGGTAAATCAGCATGGCAATTTCGGTCGATAATAACTTGGGATCTTGCGGTAACGGACTCCCCCAGGTGTAATTTCCCCAGATGGCTCCGGTAATAAATCCTAAAATTCCAAAAACCAAACCTGTGTTCGCTAACTCAACCGACTGAAGATCATCATCCATATTACCCTTACGAAGGTATTTGATGGCGTACCAGACCGATAACACCAGCAACAGAATCATCGCAAACCATAAAGGAACGTGGAAGTATAAATTCCGGGCTGTTTCGTAGAGGATCGGTTGGTGCGGTATGGGTAACAGCAAACCTCCCGTGTAGACGTAAAACAGCAAAAACATACATACATATTTCCACCAAGCCATAGCAATCTAGATAAGCAATTAATTAAAAATTCAGTTTGTTGAATGTTTCCCAACATTCGGGATGATGATAAAGCTACACTGGTTTCAGTAACGTAACTAATGATTATTCGCAGAGAAATTTCCTTGAAAATCAGCTTTTCCAAATAAACGGGAATAAAATCAGGGATAGTATCCAGACAATTCCATTCAGAGCCAGTAGGGTTAATATTTCGTCGCTGCTGGAATTCCAGTCCAGACCATCCAGGGCATTTTTGGAAAGTTTCAGCAACATCAGTAACATGGGAAGGATAATGGGAAAGCTTAACACGGACATCAGTGTAGGCGAGTTTTCGGCTTTGCTGGCAATTCCTGCTACCATGGTCAGCGTTCCGGCAAAACCCATCGCACCGAGCACAATCGACACCAGATACATTCCCAGATCGCCGACGGGATTTCCCATCACAAAAGCGTATACGCCAAATCCTACCAGCGACAAACCCAGCATCAAAGCCGTGTTATAAATCATCTTGGAGAGGATCACTCCTACCGGACTAGCCAGGGTATAATAATATAACAATCGACCAGCTCTTTCCTGCGTAAAACTCTTGGCGATAGCACTTACCGCCGTGAAAAGCTGAATAATCCAGAAGAGCGTATTCCAGGTAATGGGTTCGAGTTTATTCACCTTCAAACGAAAACTCAGGTAGCACACGAAAATCGTACTCACCAGATATAACAACATCCCATTCAGGGCATGACGCTGCCTCCATTCGAGACGTACTTCTTTCGCTATCAGGGCATTAACTTCCCGCATACTTTACTAATTACTGGTACGCTCCGGTTCCTTTTTCCGGTGGCTTTTTACCTTCCTGTACTTTCCCGCAAAGGTACAGCACAATTCGGCTGGTTGTTTTTATTTTTTAGAAAACTCATAGCTGGCATCAGAAATAGTTATCTATTTATCAGGCTTCGTTATATGCGTAATTATCAAAAAAACTGGTTCACGTTAGGAACTATTTCCTACTTTTGAGATTCTTTTAGAATGAATATAAATAACAAGTAGACGTTTTTCATTAACGAAGTGCTATGGCTGCTCGGAACTTATCGCAATTGAAGCTTGGAGAAAAAGGGGTAATCGCCGGTTTCCATGATCCTAATCTCGCTCTTAAGTTACTCGAAATGGGTTGCCTCCCGGGCACAGAAATTCGTCTGACGGCCATTGCTCCACTCGGCGACCCCATTTGTCTGCAAGTGGGCGATTATACGCTTTCACTACGATTGGATGAGGCGTCTGTTGTTGAGTTACAATAGTTTAGTTCTTCCGAAACCCTTCGGATTTCATTCGAATTACCCATTGTAAATGAATAAGAATCCCAAAATTGCTCTGGTAGGTAACCCCAATTGCGGCAAGACCTCGCTTTTTAATGCACTAACGGGCCTTCGACAAAAAACCGGAAACTTTCCCGGTGTAACCGTCGATCGTAAAATTGGTGTTACGCGTCTGGACAAAACTACCGAAGTTGACGTTATCGATTTACCCGGTACGTATAGCTTATATCCTAAATCGCTGGATGAGCAGGTGGTGCTTGATATTCTGGCGAACCCCGCCAGCAAGGATTACCCGGAAGTAGTAGTCATGGTTGCCGATGCTTCTAACCTGAAGCGTAACTTATTATTATTCAGTCAGGTATCTGATCTGGGTTTTCATACCATCTTGGCTCTGAACATGGTTGATGTGGCGGAAGCTCACGGTTTAACCATTAATGCTGATCTACTTTCAGAACGACTGGGCGTTCCCGTTGTGCTGATTAATGCCAAGTCAGAAGAAGGATTGGAGAACCTAAAATTTGCCATTAAAGGTGAGTTGATCGAGCATTCGGAGTTACCCAAACCTGTGCTTCGATTGGATACGGTATCGAAAGAATTTATTCAGGAAATCAAATCCCAGTTTAAAGTTGCGAACGATTACCTGGCCATGCTCATGGCAGGCCAGATTGAAAAGTTACGCTTCCTGACTTCCGAAAATCGTACCTTATTAGTAGACATTAACCGTCGGCATAGCTTTCAGCAAGTTGATTTTCAGACGAAAGAAACGGTTAATCGATACAAAATTCTGGGAGCCATTGCGGATGAATCCATTCGCAAGAAAGACGACAAGCCTCAGGAAACGTTCACCCAGAAACTGGATAAAATTTTATTACACCCCATCTGGGGCTATGCCAGCTTTTTCGCCATTCTATTCCTGATCTTTCAGTCCATTTTTTCATTAGCGGAATATCCGATGGACTGGATTGATTCTGGCATGGCTTCGCTAAATGAGTGGCTGAAATCAAACTTACCCGAAGGCTTATTAACCAGCTTATTAACCGATGGGCTTGTGGCCGGCATTGGCGGCGTGGTGGTGTTCATTCCTCAAATCGCCTTCCTCTTTACCTTCATTTCCTTACTGGAAGAATCAGGCTACATGGCTCGGGTCATGGTTTTGATGGATAAACTCATGCGGAAAGTCGGGTTGAATGGCCGAAGCGTTGTGCCCTTAATCTCAAGCGTAGCCTGTGCCGTACCAGCTATTATGGGTAGCCGAACTATTCAGAGCTGGAAAGATCGGCTGATTACCATCATGGTTACTCCATTGATGAGTTGCTCTGCCCGTCTGCCCATTTTTACGATTATGATCGGCCTGGTGATTCCTGAACGAACCATTTTAGGAATTTTCAATTTACAAGGACTTGCCTTGATGCTGCTTTACCTGCTCGGTTTCGTTTCAGCTTTGTTATCCGCCTGGGTAATGAAGAATTTAATGAAAGTGAAAGAACGCAGTTTTTTCATCATGGAAATGCCTGTGTTTCAGTTACCTCGAGTTGATCACGTTGTGATGGCCGTTTGGAATGCCGTAAAAGCCTTTGTACTGGAAGCTGGCAAAGTGATTGTCGCCATTTCGATTATTCTCTGGGTATTAGCCAGCTACGGCCCCGGCGATTCAATGGAACAGGCTGAACAGCAGATCATTAAAGAAAATCCGACTTTAAGTCAGGAAGAGTTAGGTAATGCGATTGCCTCTGCTCAGTTAGAAACTTCGTACGCGGGTCGCTTTGGTCACTTTATCGAACCAGCCATTCGTCCACTGGGGTATGACTGGAAAATTGGGATTGCTTTATTAACCTCTTTCGCTGCTCGTGAAGTATTTGTCGGAACGATGTCCACGATTTACAGTCTCGGCGGCGACGATGATACGGATACAGTAAAAAATAAAATGAGGACGGAGATTAATCCCGAAACGGGCGGTCCACGCTTTACGCCTGCGGTGGCTTTCTCGTTATTGATCTTCTACGTTTTCGCCATGATGTGCATGAGTACGCTGGCAGCCACTTACCGCGAAACTAAGTCGTGGTTTTATCCCGCCGTACAATTTACGTATATGACGGCCATTGCCTACGTAGCTGCCTGGATTACATTCCAGTCCCTGTCATAATTTATTTGTTTGGGGTTGAGCAACCCTTATAAAAAAGCCAGATCGTTACAACACGATCTGGCTTTTTATTTTCCAGTTAGCTGTAAATGAATGCTATAGATCTGAAGCACCAAGACTTTCCAACGTGGCCGCTGCCAGCGAAAAGCTGGCAGCACTACCCTAGGCCATGATATACTAATTCTTTGCAGATGAGTTTTGGACTATTAATCCAACAAAAGCAAGGCTAGCCCTTATCTATCTCCATTTCTAAGCCAGAAGCGACTAATCGCGTCTATGTGTTAGGGTTGTCTTTGTTATTTTCTTTATAATTTGAATAGGAAAGACTATTCATTTATTCTATCATTCACTCCTTCTCTCATTCAAAACTGATATATAAAAAGGAAAAGTGGTCAGTTAACACTGGCCACTTCTCGAAAAAACCTAATGTCTGGAAAAGTAATAAGAGTACTCCTATTAGTTACTCATCTTTTCCAATTACGCTCGAAACTTGATTTTCCGGAAATACATTCTGCATTGTTTTACTCTCAGGAGTCGAATTAACAGTTTCTTATGTTGAACATATAATCCTGTGTAACTCGTGAACAATACAGGGGCTCCAGTTTTCAAACCATCTTGTAAACGTTATTACCTTTCTATGGCTTGACGAAAATCCTTATTTAACCTCTTTTGAAATTCCTCAGGGATTTTCTCAGAATAAATAAGTGTTTCTTTTTCGTTTTAAAACATCTGGTTTACGATTCTATACTAGAAAAATGACGTGCCAAGCCAAAAACCAACTTACAAATTCTATAAAATACTGATTATCAATGTAAAAGTTAGTACTTAGCAAATTAATTGTAGGAAACCGTCTACAGAATCGCCTAAGCTTTTTCCCACAATAAGTAAAATATTTCCTTTTATTGTTATATTAAATAACTCCTATAGATTCCAGCTCTATATCCTCTATTTTCTGCAAACGGCCTGCCACGGATTCGGACAAAGACAGCCGAATGGTAAACTCAATCAGGCACTGATTATCGAACTCCTGCTTTAGAATGGTTACGGGTTCTTCCTTCATCACCCGCATCACATCATTCATCTGTAAATAATCAAATCGAAGAGCGTACTTTTGCTTAACCTGTTTTTCAACCACTTCCGCTGCATTTAAAGCTTCCTGGGTAGCTGCTTTATAGGCATTAATAAGTCCGGGTACCCCCAACAGAGTGCCGCCAAAGTAACGAACGACTACGACCAGAATATTCGTAACATCATTCGACAATAAGGTATTGAGGATTGGCTTACCCGCTGATCCTGACGGTTCCCCATCGTCATTGGCCCGAAAAATGCTGCGGTCGGGCGTTAAACGATAAGCCCAGCAATGATGCCGGGCTTTGGGATGTAAATCTTTTAACTCGGCAATGCGGGTTTTTAGCTCTTCTTCGTCCGTGAAAGGATAGGCGTAGGCAAGAAACTTACTTCCTTTATCCTTAAATAACCCTTCAGCGGGCTGCTCTATTGTTTTATAGGTATCTCCCAACTTGATCTACAACTGAAAAATTTTATCCATAATTACCCACTTCTCACCGGGCTTGGCAGCGGGAATCGCCTGCTGATACTTCCACATGAGCTGTTCCCACTCCTGCACTTTCGGATTCGCCGAATCGGCAGCCGATTTTTTCTCGAAACTAAACGTTTCATCCACTTCCATGATCATAAACAGACGATTCCCCGCCCGATAAATTTCCATGTTCGTAATGCCCTGACTGGTAATGCTTTCGTGTATTTCCGGCCAGATGGTTTCATGGTACTTTTCGTATTCAGCGATCAATTGTGGATCATCAACGAGGTCTAGAGCTAAAGCGTAACGGGACATATCTTAATGAATGGAATGTGATTTAATGAGCTCCTGAGCCAGTCGGCGGGTTTCCGTGTCGGTTTGTACATAGTCTTCATACGTCGGACTTTTCACGAAGGAAACTCGATTCATACAGTCTTCAATCAGGTCCGACATTTCCAGAAATCCAATCCGATCGTTTAAAAACTCAGCTACGGCAATTTCATTGGCTGCGTTCAGAATGCAGCAGGCATTCCCTCCGCGTTCAAGGGCCTGGTAAGCCAGAGCCAGATTTCGAAACGTCTCGGCATCAGGCTGTTCGAAACTTAGCGTCGGGTAGTCAAGGAAACTAAATCGGGGAAAATCAGAAGGCATTCGATTGGGATAACCCATCGCAAACTGAATCGGTAATCGCATGTCAGGTAAGCCTAACTGAGCTTTGATGGAACCGTCCTGAAACTGTACAAGCGAATGAATGATACTCTGCGGATGTACCACTACATCAATCTGCGGCGTATCCAGTCCAAACAGCCATTTGGCTTCGATTACTTCCAGTCCTTTGTTCATCAGACTGGCGGAATCGATGGTAATCTTCGCCCCCATTACCCAGTTCGGATGTTTGAGAGCCTGAGCTTTGGTAACGGTTTTCAAAAACTCCCGGTCTTTTCCACGAAAAGGACCGCCCGAAGCCGTCAGGATAATTTTTTCGATTGGGTTATGAAACTCCCCTACCAAACATTGAAAAATAGCCGAATGCTCAGAGTCGACGGGGTAGATATTGATGCCTTTTCGGCGAGCGGCTTCAGTAACCAGCTCTCCTGCCACCACCAGCGTTTCTTTATTCGCCAGAGCGATGGATTTGCCCGCTTCAATCGCTTTCAGCGTGGGTAACAAACCAGCATATCCCACCATTGATGTTAGCACCAGATCAATCGTGTCCATCTGTACCACATTAGCCAGAGCTTCAATGCCGCAGTAAACTTTGATATCCAGTGAATCAAGGGCCGATTTTACCTTGTCGTATACATCTTCATTACCGATTACCACCACATTCGGACGAAATTCGACCGCTTGTTCTATTAATAAGGTTGCATTATTCTGAGCGGATAACACTTCAACCTGAAAGGCTTCGGGATTAGCCCGAACCACGTCCAGTGCCTGTGTTCCAATCGAGCCCGTCGAGCCCAGTATAGCAATACTTCGTTTCTGCATGGGGGAATTATTGGTATTTTCTGTTGGCGTTTTTTGTTCTTACGCACCTAAACCCACCGTGGTTGGTGTCTTCACTAATCACTTCCTTTTACAATTGGCTGGTTAGGACACCAGCCAAGGCAGGAAAGTTACTCTGGGGGAAACGTTGGGTTGATTGTATTTTATCATCCAGATCCATCCAGACCGGGGTAATTTAACTTGTACCTTACCCCGGGTTGCACCCGGGGCTATTCGTATTTAACCCCTCCAGGGTTAAATCTTTCATTTCTAAACGTCTTGCCTACCTTTACAAGTTTTCACTTTCCAACTGACAACTGACAACTGACAACTGACAACTGACAACTGACAACTGACAACTGACAACTGACAACTGACAACTGACAACTGACAACTGACAACTGACAACTGACAACTGACAACTAGTGAAACCTGCCTAATTCGTCGGCGATCTTACGGTCGTTTGCCAAACGAGGTACTTTATTTTGTCCGCCAAGTTTTCCCTGACTCTTCATGAAGTCAATGAACGCTCCCTGACGCAGACTATTAATCTTCAAAGGCTGTAAAATGTTTCCCGTAATCAAATCGTCATAATAGACGTTGAGCTTGGTTAACTGCGTATCCAAATCCTGCCGAAACTGTTCAGGGTTTTGAGGAGGATTAGCAAACTCAATCAGCCATTCGTGATAAGGCAATCCCCCTTCGGTGGGTGTTACCTGCGGAGCTACTGTAAATTCCACCACCTGCGTTTCGGGCTGGCGACTCACGGCATAAGCCATGGCTTTCTCTACTTCTTCTCCAATCACGTGTTCGCCAAAGGCCGAAATGAAGTGCTTGATTCGGCCCGTTACCAGAATGCGATACGGATCTTTGGAAACAAATTTCACAGTATCGCCAATGTTGTACCCCCAAAGTCCGGCATTGGTATTCATAATGACTACGTAATTCTTGCCCAACTCTACCTCGCCAATTGTTAACCGGCGGGGGTTTTCATTGTAGAATTCCTCTACCGGAACAAATTCGTAGAAAATGCCCTGATTAAGAAGCATCAGTAAGCCGAGATTCGTCTGAGAATCCTGGTAGGCGATAAAACCTTCTGAAGCAGGATAGGTCTCGATGGAGTCTACCTTCTTCCCGATAGAATCGAATAACTTCGCCCGATAGGGCTCGAAATTTACGCCACCATATACGAAGACCTGAAAATCAGGAAAAACATCCTTGATTTTTTTCCCCGTACGAGTTTGAATCCGGTCAAAATACATCTGCACCCAGGGCGGAATGCCGGAAATCAGCGACATGGGTTGATGAATGGTTTCGTCAATAATACGATCCAGTTTGGTTTCCCAATCTTCAATGCAGTTGGTTTCCCAGCTAGGCAACTGATTGGTGCGAAGGTAAGACGGAACGTGGTGATTGGAAATTCCCGAAAGCCGTCCTACGTGAACGCCATTTTTCATCGTCATTTCCGGACTTCCTGAAAGAAAAATCAGCTTTTTGTCCAGAAACTCGGCTCGTCCTGTTTCGTGAATGTAACTCAGCAGAGCATCACGGGCACCGGAGATGTGGTATCCAATGGATTCTTTGGAGATGGGAATGTATTTAACCCCTGAAGTAGTACCCGAAGTTTTGGCGAAGTATAAGGGCTTTCCGGGCCATAGAATATCCTCTTCCCCGTGGGTAACTTTCTCAACGTAAGGCTTTAGCCCTTCATAATCCCGAATGGGAACAGCCTGACGAAAATCGGCGGGGGTTCGAATATCTTTAAAATAGTGATTCCGCCCAAACTCGGTGTTCCGGGCGGAATCCAGTAAGTTTTTAAACCATACATTCTGCGTTTCAGCGGGTTTTAACTCCCACTGACGACGCTTTGATATAACCCAGGCCGCGACGGGCTTTGCTAATACTGACCGAATGGGTACCATGCATTAATGATTTCTCAGACTGCAAAAGTACGACAAACTTTAGCTAGTTCGAGCGGCTAGGCACAATTCCCTGTCAGTTGCGAAGCTAGCTGATCCAGGGTCGCCGCGTCGGTGAGGCCTTCGTGCCGCCAGATTTCGCGACCTTTTCGGAGCCCCAGTACCGTCGGGTTCGACTGAATCTTATAGCGTTTAAATAATTCATCTTCTCTTCCACAAGCCACTCGCAATAAACGGGCTTCTCTGGGGTGCTGACTAACAAAGCTTTCCAACACACGTTCTGATTGGCTCACTTGGGGGTTGTATTGCTGAAAGACCAGCATAAGAACGCACCCATCGCTCTGAAGAAATTCTTCCAAAGTCATAATCTTTCCGGATTAAACTGATTTGACTACTAAAACTGAACTCTGCCAATGAGGCTTTTGCTGGTCATTCCGGGTATGATGCGACCTTATCATGCCTGATAGAATGCCTTCAAAGCCATCAAGAGTAATTCCCCGCTTTTCGGCATTAAGGAATACAAACGCTGGTTAACTAATGAACTCGACTAATAGTTAATACGTGCTTTCTCTAAATTTCGTTGGATACCGATGATTTAGATGTTTTAGTTTTAATGAGGGAGAGTACTGGAGCTAGTTTTATAAATCAGGCAGCCGATTTCAGGAACTTCGCTACGCGTAATCAATAGTAATCCGCCACTACCTACCTAGCAGCGTTCTAAAAGTAATACAAAAACAATCGTAATAAAAGTTTTTTATCATTTTATCGCACAATAATTACATTTTTAATGAGCTTATAATCCTTTTTTAAGCTTAGATTTATAAATTATCTAAGACACTGTATTTTTAATAAGCTGATAATGAATTATTCCCCATAAAAACATTGGCATAAATCGGAAATGATTGCAGTTGAGGCTTGCCAATTGCTGATCCATGCCTAATTTTGAAGGTCTTTACGAAGACTTTCAAGCTGGACATACGACAGAAACTCTGAACATGAGAGAATTACAATTTCGGGAGGCTCTTCGCGAAGCTATGAGCGAGGAAATGCGACGTGATCCCCGCGTTTTTTTAATGGGCGAAGAAGTTGCTGAATACAACGGTGCGTACAAAGTATCTCAAGGGATGCTGGATGAATTCGGACCAGAACGCGTAATCGATACTCCCATTGCCGAATTAGGTTTTGCAGGAATCGGTGTGGGTGCAGCCGCCAATGGTCTGCGTCCTATTATCGAGTTCATGACGTTCAACTTCTCATTAGTAGCGATTGATCAGGTGATCAACTCAGCGGCTAAGATTTACGAAATGTCAGGCGGACAATATAACGCTCCTATCGTATTTCGTGGCCCCACTGGTAACGCGGGTCAGTTAGCGGCTCAGCACTCGTCTAACTTCGAAAGCTGGTACGCAAATACACCCGGTTTGAAAGTGGTGATTCCCTCAAACCCCGCCGATGCCAAAGGTTTATTGAAATCAGCCATTCGCGATAACGATCCCGTGATTTTCATGGAATCGGAGCAAATGTACGGTGACAAAGGTCAGGTACCCGACGGAGAATACCTCATCCCCATCGGTGTGGCTGATGTAAAAAAAGAAGGAAAAGACGTTACCATCGTAAGCTTTGGTAAAGTAATTCCTCGCATCGTAATGCCTGCGATTGAAGAACTGGAGAAAGAAGGTATTTCGGTTGAGTTAATCGACTTACGCTCTGTTCGTCCAATCGATTACGGTACGGTAGTTAAATCCCTCAAGAAAACGAATCGTTGTGTGATCGTTGAGGAAGCAGCTCCTCTGGCCTCTATTTCTTCGGAGGTGGCCTATCACCTGCAACGGTACGCGTTTGATTACCTTGACGCTCCCGTCGCTCGTGTAACCAGCCGCGATGTACCTCTGCCTTACGCTCCTACGCTGATTGAAGAGGTATTACCCAATCCTAAGCGTGTAGTATCAGCGGTGAAGTCCGTTTTATACCGGAACTAGTCGCTCGCTCCATCACTTCATACAAAAAGCTTCGATCTGACATCAGGTCGAAGCTTTTTTCTTTGTAAGTAGTTGATAGTTTATGGGTCGGTAGGTGATCGATGCTCTTTAGCGTTCTACCACTAAACAATGTATCATCAGCTACAAGAACTTACTATCTAAGATGGTATTTTGAATAAAACTAGGAAGAAATGTATAGGCTTGCCCTTCGTTGGAGCGGGCCATCCGAAGTGTCGTTATCTTGCAAGCCTGTCATCCAGAGTGAAGGGACTTTCTTGTTTTTGCGAACTCATCTGGTCATTAGGTGTACTTAAAATGTATTCCTTTCTACACCCTGTTCTCTCACTTCGTCCAAGATAACAGGTATAAAAATTCATTCGTACCTCGATCATTCGAATGAAGATCAAAAATAATTGCAAATTTTAGAAAGTCTCGTAGAATAAGAATATTCACCTTCGCGAAAAAGGAGCATTTCAAGACACAAAAATGAAGGAGAATAAAACTGGAAAGGCTATAAAATAAAAAATGGCAAACCACGAACCGCTACAACCGTCTACCCTTGCTTCGGTCAAGACCTGGGGGATTCAACAGGAGCTGGCCTGATTTGCCGCTGCAAAGATCGTTTTATTTTGACACGATGTCAAGTCAAAGCGTAAATTGCAGCATGAAAAAATTTCGTCTGCTCCATCTACCTGCCCTTATTTTAGGTCTATCTCTTTGCATATCAGGCTGTAACTCTTCTAATAAACATTTGGAAGAAGGGCGAAAATTACTGCGGGAAAATAAATTAAACGAAGCCATTCTGGAATTAAACCAGGCCGTAGAGGCTAATCCGAAGAATGCCGAGGCTCTCAATGCCCGTGGCGTCGCCCATTATCAGCTTAAAGATTTCAGTAACGCGATGATGGATTACGATCAGGCTATTCAGGCGGATTCGTCCTTGTACCTGCCTTTTTTCAATCGTGCCAAACTTCGCATGGCTCAAAGCGATTTTGAGGCGGCTATTCATGATTTAACGAAAGCAACTACCCTTGCTCCCGACTCGGCTGAGATTTATCTGAACCGTGGCTTTATTTATGCTGAATTGAAGTTACCCCAAAAAGCCACGGTCGATTTTGATAAAGCCGTTCAGTTGGCTCCTAAGAACGCCGAGACGTATTTCGTTCGAGGAAATCTCTATCTGGAACAAAAGAACTACCCTTCCGCTATCCGCGATTATGAGCAGGCGGTTGGTCTGCGTTCTGAATTTCCACAGGCCTTTTTTAACATGGGACTGGCTCAAAATCTGGTAGGAAACCGGGAGGCCGCTTGTCTGAGCTTTCAGCAATCTAAAAAACTAGGCTATGCCGAAGCCGCCGACGCGGTTGACACTTTCTGTAAATAATTTCGTATGAAGTACTTCGCATTACTACTCGTTCCCATTTTCATTCTGTTTGCAGGCTGGCAATACAACGATCCCGATCCTTTGCTCTGGGGTACCATTTACCTAATCGCTTCCTACACAGCCTTACGGGCTTTTCAGGGTAAGTTTAATCAAGAGCTCTTACTAGTGCTACTGATTTGGTCAGCGGCCTGGGCTATTAGCTCCTGGACACAAATGACCGCCTGGGAAGGTTTCTTCAGCGAAAATGAAGGCTTAACGATGAAAACGCCTAATCAGGAATTAGCCCGCGAAGCCTGCGGTTTGGGTATTGTAGCCGTGGCTTATTTGCTGTTTTTAGGAATGAGTTATTCGCAGAGAAGACGTTAGTTACCTAATCGTCTCATCTATCATTTCTCACTACGTTCGAGATTTTCAGTAAAAATGGGACGAACGTTGGGATAGGTTAGTAACCCTCTGTTACTAACCTATCCTAGTCCTAAAATAATGCTCTCCACTTCTCTGTATCTGGCTGGAGGAATAAAGGGATTCATGTGGCTTTGTTACCTTTCATTGATTTCCATCTCCAGGCCAGACACCATGAAGTCGCGTCTCTCCATTTGAAGGTCCTCATGTTGAAACCCCAGCCTTCTTCATCGTACCGGTTGTTGCTAAGCGGGTATGCCAGCTAAAAGCTTCTTCCAGTACGTGCGGCGTGTGCCCCCCGCGTTCGCAGGCTCGGTCAAAGTACGATTGTAGCTCTTCCCGATAGTCAGGGTGCACGCAATTGGCAATAATGGCCTTCGCCCGTTCTCTGGGAGCCAATCCCCGTAAGTCTGCCAAACCCTGATCCGTCACCAGTATATCTACATCGTGTTCGGTATGATCCACGTGCGAAACCATTGGTAATACGTGAGATATAGAATTATTCTTCGAAGCCGCCTGCGTCACGAAAATGCTCAGAAAGGCGTTGCGGGCAAAGTCTCCCGAACCACCGATGCCATTCATCATTTTGGTACCGCTGATGTGCGTAGAATTCACGTTTCCGTAAATGTCAAACTCGATGGCCGTGTTAATACCAATTACGCCCATCCGACGGATTACCTCGGGAGCATTACTGATATTCTGGGGACGCAGCACAATCTTATCACGATACTTATCAATATCCTTCATCAGTTTCGTATACCATTCATCAGAAACGGTAATTGACGAAGCCGACGCATAAATCATTTTTCCGGCATCCATTAACTCAAACGTACTATCCTGTAACACCTCTGAGTACATCGTGAGATTCTCGAAATCACTATTGATAAAGCCCGATAACACGGCATTTGCTACTTTGCCAATGCCGGCCTGCAAGGGTAGTAATGATTTTTTAAGCCTCCCCTGCCTAACTTCCCGATTGAAAAATTCCAGTAAGTGCGAAGCAATAGCCGTCGTCTTTTCATCGGGTGGTACGATTTGGGCCGAGCTATCTTTGACGCTGGTTATAACGATTCCCACGATTTTCTCTGGATCAACCGGAATGGAAGTGCGTCCCACGCGGGAAGACGGCGAGGTAATGGGAATAATAGAACGGTCTGGATATACGCCTGCCATAAACACATCGTGTAGTCCGCAAAGCGAAAGTGGCATTGACAGGTTAACCTCTACAATAACTTTATCGGCCAGAGCCGCAAAGTGAGCGGAGTTTCCCACCGAAGTAGTCGGCACGATGCTGCCATCTTCTTCAATGCGGGCGGCCTCAATAACGGCTATATCTAATGAAGGTAAATGCTGGTTTTGCAATAGCTCAACGGTCTCACACAAGTGGTGATCCATGAACATAACCTCCCCTGAGTTAATACTCTTTCGTAATACCGGATCTACCTGAAAAGGCATCCGGCGATTCAATGCGTGAGAGTTCGCCAGGGCGGCGTCGGTATCCTGCCCCAGTGAGGCCCCGGTAATCAGAGTGATTTTCAGAGGTTCTGTTTTCGCTCGCTGGGCTAAGGCCAGTAATACGGCTTTGCTGTCTCCAGCCTTGGTAAAGCCGCTGGTTCCCACCACCATTTGATCTTTGATAAACGAGGCGGCCTCATCTACGCTTATAATTTTGTCACGCAGATCTGCTCGTAATATTCGGTCTTCATACATACGCGTACTTGTGATTGAATGGGTACTACATGATTCAACATATACTTTCCATGACCAATGGGGTACGGGCAAATGTATTCTTTATTAGGTGTACTTATATAATAAAATCGTTTTATGTATAATAAATAACCAAGCTTTCGTAGGAGTTTAGGTTTTGATTTTTGCGTTTAGAATCTTAAAGTATTGCTGTCGCATAAAAAAGCCTTTCCAACTTTCGCTGAAAAGGCTTTTTTGTTACTAAGGTTGAAATCTTAGTGCTTAATTTCGCGGATTTTGATGTTACGGAACCATACCGTATCTCCGTGATCCTGAAGGCAAAAATGACCCGTTGCAAACTTGGCAAAATCAGGCATGGTTTTGAATTTAGACTTTGCAACCATCTCGGTAAACTGAGGCGTGCTCATGTCCGTTTCTACCACTTTCACGTCGTTTTGATAGATCACGAATTTACCCTGATCCAGCACTACCCGCATGGAGTTCCATTGTCCGGCTGGTTTCGCGTTTTGAGGATTAGCCGGAATCAGGTCGTATAAACTACCCGCCCGGTGGCTTTCCAATTTGCTATCCGAGTGACGTTCGTTGTCAATCACCTGAATTTCAGGACCCGTCAACCAGGGGTATTTGTATTTATCACTTTCAACAACGTGAAACATCACGCCGCTGTTACCGTTTTCAGCTATTTTGGAATCGTATTTCAGTTCAAAATCCTTGTATTCACCGTCGGTAACGATATCGCCAGCCGTCGCTCCACCTTTGCGGGCTTCAGCATCCAGTTTTAGGGCACCTTCTTCTATTTTCCAGGCCGTACCGATGCCTTCACCGTTGTATTTATGCCAGCCGTTAGTGGTTTTGCCATCAAAAAGTAATTTGAAACCTGCTTTTTTTTCCGCTTTGGAAAGAGAATTGGGGGATTGTGCAAGACAGGTAACTGTAACCAGCGACAGAATACCGATGAGTGTCTTTTTCATGAATCTGAGGTTAACTTGTTGAAATGTACGGTTTTACTGAAAATTATTTACTTAGGGAAACTTGTTTTCACGAAATTGCCTTACCCTAAGCAAATGATAGTCAACAAATCTAGTGGCAAAAATGGAATTGGTCGTTTTGCAAATCTATTTATTAATCAATAGTAGCAATCTGGTACTTCCAACTCACTTTTTTGAACTGGTTTTAAAAACTATCTGGCTTACGCCATGAGCTTTAATCGAAGAAGTCTATCTTTACAGCCCTTCTTCTTCGTTTCTCATTGTAAATTTTCGCCACGGAAACTCGTTAACGGAAAGAGCATCAGGCACCGTTCTTTCATTACCCATACATATTTATTTCGTTTATGCCATCATCCCAGACTTTTAACCATAAACATATATTAGTTTGCCGAACTGACGCCGTAGGAGATATGGTGTTAGCTATGCCCGTCTGCGGTCTGATTAAGGAAAAATATCCCGATTCGAAAGTTTCTGTTTTAGGAAGAACGTATACGCGTGACATTGCTCTGGCCAGTGAGCATATTGACGGTTTCGTGAATTTTGATGACTGGACGGGAAAAACGTCAGAAGAGATCAACCAGTTACTAGCCAAGGAAAAGATTGATGTAGCAGTTCATTTGAAAGATTCGGATGTGGTGGCGAAGCAATTGAAAAAAGCGGGTATTGAGCGAAGAATCGGTACCATGAACCGTTTTTTTTTCTGGTATACCTGCAACAAACTGATCCCCTTGAGTCGCAAAAACTCTGGTCTGCACGAAGCTCAGTTAAATGTGAAGTTATTAAGAGGATTAGATATTTATCGGCAGCTTTCCTGGAATGAAGTTACGGACTATTATGGACTGACTCGCTTCCAACCTCTAAATCCAGAGTTTAAAGCTTTATTATCAGACGATCGCTTTAATCTGATTATTCACCCCAAGTCGCATAAAAACAGTAAGGAATGGAGTTTGGAAAACTACTCCCAACTCATCCGGCAAATTGATCAATCAAAATTCAAAATCTTTATCAGCGGGTCAGCCAAGGAGCATGAAGAACTGGAGCCCTGGCTTGCTCAGCACGCGGAAGAGGTAACTGACATTAGTGGTAAAATGCCGCTGAGCCAGTTTATTACGTTTATCAGTCAGGCTGATGGGTTAATTGCCTGTAGTACGGGCCCCGTTCACATCGCCGCCGCTTCGGGCATTTATACGCTGGGTTTATACACGGATATCCATACCAAAGATGCTGGTCGCTGGGGACCGGTTGGTAAAAAAGCAGAATCTCTTACTTGTGTAAACGCAGATATGGATACGATTAAACCAGAAGATATTTTAGGCAGGATTAATGCCTGGGTAGAGCAGAATAAAGTACACGCCTGATACGCTACAATTAACTATAAAAAGAGCCTTTCTGACAGCATCAGAAAGGCTCTTTTATTTTCGCTACTAGCCGCAAAACTGGTAGTGGAACTATAAACCTAATACCTTCTTATTGAAAGCTTCATCAGCCCCCGTTCCAGCGAAATCGTCGAAGGCCCGTTCGGTTACACGAATCATATGATCGGTAATAAACTGAGCTCCTTCAGCAGCACCTTGCTCGGGGTGTTTGATGGCACACTCCCACTCCAGAACAGCCCAGCCATCATAGTCATACTGAGCCATTTTGCTGAAGATGGAACTGAAATCTACCTGACCATCCCCTAAAGAACGGAAGCGGCCTGCCCGCTCTACCCAACCCTGATAGCCACCGTATACGCCTTGCTTGCCAGAAGGATTGAATTCAGCGTCTTTTACGTGGAATGCATAAATGCGATCGTGATAGAAGTCGATGAATTGCAGGTAATCCAGTTGTTGCAACAGGAAGTGGCTGGGGTCATAGTTAATACCGGCCCGTGGGTGATTATTTACTTTTTCGAGGAACATTTCGAAAGTAATTCCGTCGTGTAAATCCTCACCGGGGTGTAATTCAAAGCCTACGTTCACGCCTGCTTCATCAAACGCATTCAGAATTGGAGTCCAGCGTTTAGCCAATTCCGTGAATGCCATGTCCACTAGTCCAGCCGGACGCTGAGGCCAAGGATAGACAAAGGGCCATAATAAGGCTCCAGAGAAAGTTACGTGTGAAGTAAGGCCCAGATTCTGACTGGCTTTAGCCGACCAGATTAACTGTTCTGTAGCCCATGCCTGCTGGGCAGCCGGATCATTCGCTACTTCTTTCGGCCCAAAGCCGGAGAACATCGTTGAATAAGCCGGGTGAACGGCTACTAACTGACCCTGTAAGTGCGTAGAGAGTTCTGTTACTTCCAGACCAATGTCAGCCAGCTTGCCTTTATACTCGTCGCAATACGTTTTGGACTCAGCGGCAGTTTTCAAATCAATCATCCGGGGATCGCCTGAAGGAACCTGAATTCCTTTGTAGCCCAGATTTGCCATGTATTTGGCAATACTATCGATTGAGTTAAACGGCTCCGCATCACCAATAAATTGAGCCAGAAATATTCCGGGACCTTTTAAGCTTTTCATAGGTTCAGTTTTGAATGAGTAAATGATAGAATGAGTGAATACTTGTAAGGCTTACTCATTCATCGTCTTGCTGTTTTTTCTAGCTTTTGCAAGTACTTTAACGATTTCAAGAGCCTCTTTCATCAACTCTTCTAATCGCTTAGCAGACATCAAATCTGTTTCTCTGATAATTTCTAACCAAAATAAAGATTCGTCTGCTTCTTCAATCGTAATACTAATTTTAGCGTAAAATTCTGCCCTGCTTCTAGCCCGGCAGGCAGCCCGGTAATTAGCTCCAACTGATGAAGCCGAACGAAGAAATTGTTTTCCTATGATTCGTGCCTCATCAGTTTTAGGTAATGCCTGAAATAATCGAATGCTACGAATGACGAATTGCTGGGTCCGGTTTTTGAATTCTTCAACAAATGCTTCCTTCTGGGTTAATGGCTCCATTCTATTCTATCATTCGCTCCTTCAATCATTCAAAACTAAATCTGAACCCAAGCTTGTTTCTGATTTGATTCGAGGATTTTCTCGCAAATCAGTAACTCACGGTAGCCGTCCGCGAAGGTCGGGAACGTTGGATTTTCGGGCATTTTACCGGCTTCTACTGCTGCATATACCTCTTTGAACATTTGCTTGGAAGTATCGGCAAAACCTTCGTTATGACCACCTGGGAAGGTAATGATGGAACGAACTTCGGGGTGAACCAATGAAGGATCACGCATCAATACTTGGTTATTGCCATCCCGCTTACCAATCCATAACTCGTTAGGAGCTTCAGAATTCCAGGCAAAGGTTTGTTTCGAACCAGCAATTTCCAGTTTCAACTGATTTTTACGACCAGCTGATACTTGCGATACCGTAATTACGCCACGATTTCCGTTATTGAAACGCAACAGAACGTTCGCGTGATCTTCCGTAGTAATGTCGATATCTGCGTAATCTTCGGGCTGAAGCATTTTACCTGAATAGGTCTCAACGGGCTTCAAAGGCTTCTTACGCGTTTTGTGGATGATGTTAAAGTCAGCCAATACTTCCACCGTTTTCAGTCCGGTGATGTACTCGATGATGTCCATCAGGTGAGACCCGATGTCCGCAATAGCCCGGCTGTTTCCTGACTTATCGGGCTCCAGACGCCAGCTATAATCTGTTTCGTAGAACAGCCAGTCTTGCAGGTAAGAACCCATGATGGAATAGACTTCACCCAGTTCACCTTTTTCCTGCATGGCTTTCATCTGACGAGCCAGAGGGTAGTAACGCAGGTTGAAGTGCACCGCATTTACCAGACCTGTCTGAGCAGCTAACTCTACCAATTCTTCGGCTTCGTGCAAATCTTTTGCCAGAGGTTTCTCGCAAACCACGTGCTTACCCGCTAACAAAGCAGCTTTAGACTGCGAGTAATGCAAAAAGTTGGGGGTACAGATGTGTACTACCTGGATGTCTTCCTGCTGTAATAATTCATCAAACGTATACGAACGGGCAATACCTAGCTGAGCAGCTTTGGCGGCGGCTAATTCAGACGTTACTTCGCAGAGAGCAGCTACTTCTACGTTAGGCAATCGGCGTAAGGCTTCGATGTGAGCGGGGCCAATAAATCCTGTTCCAACAACGCCTACTTTAATTTTTGTCATCAGTGAAATGAGCTATTGAGAAGGTTTAAAAATGTTTAATTAAGAGTTAAAATGTTTGATTATTTGAAAAGGTTTGAATCCGTTTATACTTCAGTAAAAAACTGATTTTCAATATTCAAAGTCTGATTATTTCCATAAGAAGTCCTATCCTCCTGAACTTTATACCTAATTCCATTCATTTCCGACTTCTTTAAATGTTCGATGAAGGAATAAAGCATTTTAGCCAAATTCAAGCATTGGCTTTGGGCTGATTCAAACGCTTCAGTAGTTAAATACTTTGCATCAAAAGCCCGATAAAGCTGTGAGCGAGTTTCGCCAATAGAACCTTTTGCAATAGTTAAAAACTGAATAAACTCTTTTCGACTACCACGTTCAAAGCCTTCTGCAATATTGTCCATTCCAGAACCAGATGACGCACGAATCTGATTTTTTAAAGTATAATCATGGTTGAAATCTGCCCGGTTCGTGTATGAATAAGTATCCTGTCACAATTCGCGAGCTATTTTCCAAACTAATAATTCTTCAAAACGATGGGCTGTCGGCATCTGAGATTAGTTAATCTACAAGATTAGTAAGGTTTGAAGACGTTTACCAACTTCTTCAAACCTTTTCTAACATTAATCAAACTTTATCTAACTATGTCCAAACTATCAAACTACTCAAATTTAGTCCAGACGGCTCCGTTAGAGCTGGATTTTAAAGCAGTGTTAATGAAGGCCATGCCCCGAATACCTTCTTCAATACCCGGGAAATCATAATCAGGATCGGGTTCCTGACCAGCTTCTTTGGCCCGAACGGCGAAAGCAAAGTTCCGATAGAGGCTGGCGAACGTTTCTACATACCCCTCGGGGTGACCCGCTGGCTGACGCGTGTGCACCTGAGCCGCTCTCGATTCGGCATTTACGCCCGTACGGATGATTCTTGATCCTTTTTCCTGATTCGTCCACACCAGCGTGTTTGGCTCCATTTGTCGCCATTTCAGTCCGCCAAGTTCTCCGTATATCCGGATGTTCAGATCATTTTCCTCGCCATTGCAAATCTGACTGTTATGCAGAATTCCCTTCGCTCCGTTCTCGAAATGAAGTAACATATTGGCATCGTCGTCCAGCCGACGGCCTTCAACAAAGGTGGTCAGGTCAGCGAGTAACTCCGTAATTTTTGACCCCGTAATATACTCCGCCATATTTTCAGCGTGCGTTCCGATGTCACCTACGCCACCAGCCGCTCCACTTCTAGCGGGATCAGTCCGCCAATCGGCCTGTTTATTCGTACCTGAGCTTTCAACCATTTTGTACAGCCAGCCCTGCGGATATTCCACAATTACCTTACGAATCTTACCAATAGCTCCCGATTTAACTAAATGGCGGGCTTCTTTCACCATCGGATAAGACGTGTAATTATGCGTCAGGCAGAAGACCAAATTCGTTTTTTCCCAAATGGCTTTCAACTCTTCGGCTTCGGCCCGGTTTAGGGTAATGGGCTTCTCCAAAACAACGTGAAACCCGTTCTCAAGAGCCATTTTGGCGGGGGGGAAATGGGCGTGGTTGGGAGTAACAATCGACACGAAGTCCATTCGTTCGCCTTCAGGAAGTTCTTTTTCGCGAAGAATCATTTCTTCAAAACTTCCGTATACGCGATCTTCGGGTAAATAAAGGGCTTCACCCGTTGCTTTTGACTTTTCAGGATTTGAACTGAACGCTCCGCATACCAGCTCAATTTCGCCATCTAAAGCGGCTCCCCGACGGTGAACGGAGCCAATGAAAGCGTCCAGGCTTCCACCGATCATTCCCATTCTGAGTTTTCTGGCCATGGTTAGAGGTGTTTTTAAGACGTAATGAATAGTTAGTGGAAAGACGGAATAGGGTCGGTTGTGCATTGCCTACACCCTTTTTCTTCAAGACCTGATTTATCCGTAAATGCTAAGAAAACCACGTATTTAAGCAAAATACATTCCGTCCCCCGCCTAAATTAAGGCTGCCAAAGTTTGACAAGAAATTGCAGATTTCAAATGAAGAATCGACATAAGCCGGAGAAAGTAGTATACATTCCAGCCGCATCCCCCCTTTTTAGCTCAAGAATAAACCCCATAAATTCTAGCTAAAATGTATATATTTTCGTTTTTTAGCCGAAAAATTTAATAACCCTCCCAGCGTTTATTACGCTAACTACGTCATTACAAACACCATAAACCCTATTTCTAAACCTCAATAGCTATGACCCAATCCATTAACCGGAGCCGCTTATTAGTTGCAAGCTGTTTTGGGATTATTACCACCGCCATGATTTTCGCCATTCGGGCGGGTGTCCTTACCCAGTTAGGTACTGAATTTAATCTTACCTCCAAAGAGCTGGGCTATGTCAATCAGATGGCATTCCTGGGTTTTTCCCATCGCTATGATTTTTGGTGGTCCTTTATATAACATCATTGGCCCCCGTAAAATCATCTGGGTAGCGTTCGTTACTCACCTGATTGGGATCATCTCCACCATTTTCGCGGACGGTTTCTGGACTTTATTGCTTTCTACTTTCTTCGTTGGTTTAGGTAATGGTACTGTAGAAGCCGCTTGTAACCCACTGGTTGCTGACATGTATGAAGGCAAGCTGAAAACACAAATGCTGAACCGTCTGCACATGTGGTTCCCCGGTGGTATTGTGATTGGTAGTTTGGTATCAAAATACATGACCGAAGCGAGCTTAGGCTGGCAATTACAAATGGGAATTATTATCATTCCTTTGGTGATTTACGGTCTCCTGTTCGCGGGACAGGCCTTCCCTGAAACAAAAGCAGAAGAAGGCGTATCGAACGTTACGAACATTAAGGCAATGCTAAGCCCGCTGTACATTTTCATGCTGCTTTGCATGGCTCTGACTTCCATTTCAGAATTTGGTACTACCCAGTGGGTAGAGCCTATTCTGGGTAAAGCAGGAGCTAGCCCACTATTGATTCTGGCTTTAGTAACGGGCTTAATGGCCGTTGGACGTTACTTCGCAGGCCCACTGGTGCATAACCTGAACCCAACCGGTGTTCTGTGGACTTCCGCTTTAATCACGACGATTGGTATTGTCTTGATGAGCCAGTCTACTGGCACGATGGTGTACGTTTCAGCCGTAATTTTCGCGATTGGCGTGTGTTATTTCTGGCCAACCATGATTGGTTTTGTGGCTGAATACATTCCCAAATCAGGAGCCTTCGGACTTTCCATCATGGGCGGTATGGGGATGTTCTCTACTTCCATTTTCCAACCTATCATTGGTGGCTGGATTGATGATGAAAAACGTAATGCTGCCGCTCGGGGCCTTACTGGCGATGCAATGGAACTGGCCGCTGGTCAGGAAGTACTGGACAATATGGCCATCTTCCCCGCCATTCTGATCATCGCTTTTGGTGTACTTTGGTTCATGATGCGTAACAAAAAACCAGATCACCAACAGGACGAAACCCTAGTTGCGGAACAGCCTCAACTTTAATTTTTAACTGATTAGTAATACGCACAGAAAGGCTGGTGAAGGAAACTTTTCCAGCCTTTCTTTTTCAACCCTAATTCATTCTACGTATGAAAAATCTTCTGGCCGCAGGCGGTTTATTACTGGCTCTATCCAGCTCTGCACAAACCCGACTCGAAAAGCTTTGGGAAACCGACAGCAATCAGTTTCTTACCCCAGAATCTGTTCTGGTTGATTCAAAAACCAATTCCATTTATGTGAGCAATATTGACGGGAAACCCTGGGAATCTGACGGGAAGGGATTCATTTCGACCCTGGCCGCCAACGGAGCCGTACAGACATTAAAATGGGCCGATGGACTGAATGCCCCCAAAGGTATGGGGATTTCCAAGGGTAAATTATACGTAGCGGACATTACCGAAGTAGCCGTAATTGATGTCCGAACGGGCCAAATCAAAGAGAAAATTGCCCCGGCTGGAGCTGTTAACCTCAATGACATTGACGTAGCTCCCAACGGCGAAGTTTATGTAACCGATTCGGGCTCCGACCGGGTCTATGTAATAAAAGGCAAAACTGCTTCCGTTTTTCTGGAAAGTCCCGAACTAAAGCGTCCGAACGGCATCAAGTTTGTTGGAAACAAAATGTACATTATTTCCGCAGGCGGTGGCGATTTCTTTGAAGTTAATCCCGATAAAACGTTGAAAAAACTGGCCGAAGGAATGCCGTCTGGCGATGGCATCGAACCCGACGGGAAAAACTTTTTCCTTTCCCGCTGGGAAGGCGTTTTACATTACTGGCACGCCGCCGATGGAAAGCTGGAACAACTACTGGATACCCGTCCCGATAAAAAGAACTGTGCGGACATTGGCTTTGATAAAAGTAAGCGAGTGATCTACGTTCCGACGTTCAACGGAAACACGGTAGCGGCTTATCAAATCAAGTAATTTATTCGGGAGAATTGCCTAACGGGGGATTCTCCCTTTTTTTGTTCAAAACTGCCGTCCCTACTCATTTTTATTAGACAAAACCTATAAATCGAATAAACTTTAAAAGAATATTATCTTTTTTCAGCCCAACACTTGCGTTCGCTTTCAAAAAACCTCTATATTTGCACCACGTTAAACGAAACGACAACAAAATCGCCGCTTAACAACATAAAATGGTCCGTTCGTCTAGGGGTTAGGACGTATCCCTTTCACGGATAAAACACGGGTTCGATTCCCGTACGGACTACTGGCAAGAGCTAAATAACTTCGGTTGTTTAGCTCTTTTTTCTTTCCTACCTTACCCTCCCTTTTGCTTCTTTTGGATTCAATTATTTTCGGTTTATAAACCGTGATTGATTGGCTGTTGATCCCTCTATTCCTATGAAAAAGTTCTTACTTCTTTATCTGTTACTCCTGTTGGGTTTAAGTTCTTTCAAAGGCCCGGCTCCAGTCAAAGTGGACGGCGGCTTGATTTCTGGAAGCCTGCACGAAAAGATACGTATATACAAAGGCATCCCTTTCGCGGCTCCTCCCGTTGGCCCATTACGCTGGAAAGCTCCGCAAGCCGTAATTCCCTGGAAAGGCATTCGGAAATGTACGCAATTTGGCCCCAGTCCCATGCAGGCTTCTCCGGCCCCATTCAGCATGTGGAGCGAGGAGTTTTTAATTCCTAAACAACCCATTCGTGAAGATTGCCTCTATTTAAATGTCTGGACAGGAGCACAATCGACCCAGGACAAGCGTCCGGTTTTGGTCTGGATTTATGGCGGTGGATTCATGGGCGGAGGCAGTGCTGTACCCATCTATGATGGCGAAGCGATGGCTAAAAAGGGTATTATTTTCGTCAGCATTAATTACCGGGTGGGAACCTTCGGCTTCTTTGCTCACCCCGAACTGACCCAGGAATCGGGTAATTATGCTTCCGGGAATTACGGATTAATGGATCAGATTGCCGCTCTAAAATGGGTTCAGAGAAACATCCGAAACTTCGGTGGCGATCCTGACCGGGTAACCATCGCCGGACAATCGGCGGGTTCTATGAGCGTCAATGCACTAGTAGCTAGTCCGCAGGCAAAGGGCCTTTTTAAGCAGGCTATCGCCGAAAGTGGAGCGAACTTCACCTCCCCTCATCCAAGTCTGGCTCAGGCGGAAGAAGCCGGTATCAAGTTCATGCATTCGCTCGAAGCAGCATCGCTGGATGAATTACGTAAGAAACCAGCGGAAGCCATTCTAAAAACGGATGCAGGCCTACGCGGCCCCATTCTGGATGGGTACATCTTACCCGAGCCGATCGCTCAGATTTTTGCTTCCCATCAGCAAAACCCCGTTTCGCTGTTAACCGGGTGGAATGAAGAAGAAGGTATCCTGCGAGGCCCCTTACTAAAGGCAGAAGATTACCAGCATTACTTGTATCAGCAATACGGTACTGAGGGCAATGCCTTTCTCAGGCATTACCCCGCCTCAAACGAAGCAGAAGCTACTAAATCCCAATATGAGCTGGCACGTGATTTAATTTTTGGCGTACAGAATTACGCCTGGGCAAATGCTCAAAGTCGGCAGGGCCAGCCCGTGTACGTATATCGCTTTACCAGAAAAGTACCCGGAACGGGCGAATATGCGAAGTATGGAGCCTTTCATACGGGTGAAGTCGCGTATGCCTATGATAACCTTGCCTTCCTCCATCGTCCGTGGCAATCCACAGACCGCGATCTGGCCCGGATCATGTCTACCTATTGGCTGAATTTTATTACGACGGGAAACCCAAACGGAAAAAACGTGCCAAACTGGCCCTTGTACACCACTCAGGATAAAAAGATTATCAATCTCGGTAAGGAAGTAAAAGCAGAGGTTTTGCCTGATGCGGAGCGGCTGGATTTTTTGTTTGAGAAGGTAAAGAAGTAACTGAGACGAGCCTTCGGTTGGGTTGCCTTTTGAGTAATACTCTGCTCTTTCG
The DNA here is from genome assembly GCF_030818595.1 of Siphonobacter sp. SORGH_AS_1065. Classification (NCBI taxonomy): domain Bacteria; kingdom Pseudomonadati; phylum Bacteroidota; class Cytophagia; order Cytophagales; family Cytophagaceae; genus Siphonobacter; species Siphonobacter sp. SORGH_AS_1065. The sequence continues at coordinate 3,268,003 of NZ_JAUTAM010000004.1, read as the reverse complement.
GATTGAAAATCCGAAAGCGATCTGTTGGAGATTTATAATCCCCACATACGGATCACAGATCCGTAACAGACTGGTTCTGGATTGCAAATCCAGAACAGCGTAGATACTCGTTTTGTTGAGGTAGGCCATCTTGATTAATAAAGCCTCTTAGACGCATTCCCTTCAGTCAAGTGAATAGCTGGCCTCTGGCTGATAGGATGGGAAACACTGTCTCGTCAGACAACACCTTTTCCCAAACGAAAACATTCCTGCTACCATCAGCTAGAGGAATACCAAGCTATTGCGTCTCTTGTGTTGTTTTCGACACGTTTTCAGGCAATGCATATTCTAAATACCTAAAAAATTGATACTTATGCATATACATGAATGGTATGCATAAGATATATATTTGAAAGATAGATGCAAGTATTACGTCTATTAGATAGTTAGCAGTAATTTAAACGAGCAGACGTACACAATGACTAAAAAGGCCCTTTGGATATTATTTGCAACAATGGCAATACTTATTGGACTGTATCCAACGCTATATTTATTCTTGGACAAAAAATTTGGACTACTTAGCACAAAGGATAATGGGCTATTCAAGAACATTTTTTGGAGCTTATCATTTTATATTCACATCATTTCAGGAGGGCTTGCGTTACTTATCGGTTGGACACAATTCAGTAAAAAAATAAGAGCAAGAAACTTAACTCTCCATAGACAGATAGGTAAAATTTATGTAATCTCAGCATTAATAAGTGCATTAACAAGCCTTTACATTGCCATATACTCAACAGGTGGACTTTTTACATCTTTAGGGTTTATTTGCTTAGGCTTTATATGGTTTTACACAACCCTGACAGCATTTATTCAGATTAAAAAAGGAATGATTGCTAATCACGAAAAAATGATGTTATACAGTTATGCTTTGTGTTTTGCAGCAGTAACACTTAGAATTTGGCTTCCGCTTCTAGTCATTCTATTTAATGACTTTATATCCGCTTACAAAATAGTTGCTTGGCTCTGCTGGATTCCCAATTTATTGATTGCGTTTCTAATTATTAAGAGAATTGAGAAACGAGAAACAATAAGCTAATGAGCGAAGACATTTCATTTACGGAAAGACAAAGATTTAATCAATGGTGGTTATGGTTAATTCTTTTAGGAATTAATGGACTATTTTCATTTGGTGTATTCAAACAAGTTATTGGGGGACATCTATTTGGTGACAAGCCGATGAGTAACACAGGACTTTTAATTACAATGGGATTAATAATCGTTTTGACACTTTTATTTATAAGCTTTCGTCTTGACACAATAATAAAGAAAGACGGAATTCATGTTCGCTTTTTCCATTTCACTTAAAGTTCAAACATTACACTTGGGATAGTATCACAAAATCGTTTGTCAGAACATATTCACCATTGACTGAATATGGTGGATGGGGATTAAGACTTGGACTTTTTGGAAAAGGAATAGCCTTTAATGTTTCAGGTAACAAAGGTTTGCAACTTGAATTTATAGACCATAAAAAATTACTTATTGGAACAAATAAACCAGAAGAACTGACTAAAGTACTCAGTGAGATAGGGCAATTAAAACAGTAATAAGAAAACGTCAATATTGGTTTGATAATAGGGCGGCTGAACCAGATCACGTGTATAATGCTTCTATTAATCATTTGAGGCTGTAGCTTCGGTGCAAGCTTCAATAGTACTATTTCTACTAAACTTTAGAGCCAAACATCCGCTATATCGCTAAACCTCGGACCGTTACCACCTATTATGATGACAGAGGAACATATCTATAAACAAGTAATAAATAAAATCAATGGGATACTGGACATTGCCAAGCGAAAAAACTGGGCAATTACGGTTAAGCCTTTCATCGACAGACCTGCAACAATAGCAGAAATAAATTCCGTTGAAGAGCAAATAGGCAAGATCATACCTGATGATTTAAGAAAGTTATTTCTTTTTTCTAGACATTTAGAATTTAGCTATCAATTTGACGAAACACTTTCAGAAGAGTTTAGACAGAATTTTTCTGGTGATATCTATTGGAATTTAAATTCACTCGCCGAACAATACACTAATTTTCAAGAATGGGTAAAGGCATCCATTGACCCAGCATACAACGGCACAAGAGCGATTGAGATAACTGAAAAACTATGGCAAGACAAATTGCCTTTGATGCATGTTCCAAATGGAGACGTAATTGCAATTGGAGATAACCATTCCGAGATAATATATTTTTCACACGAAGGCGATGCTATGCACGGCAAAATGCTTGGCAATAACTTGTGGAATTTTCTTGACTTCTATTCACGAATTGGATTTGCAGGAAGTGAAGACTGGCAACTTGAACCGTTCTTCGACTTTGACAAAAATATGATGGTAACCCAAGGTGACAAAGTTGAAAGATTTGCAGAACTATTAGAAAAATAACGGCTCCCGCAGTCGCTCGGCTCCCACCGAGCGACTACCTATCTATAGGCCTCTGGCCGGTAGGATGCGAAACACTATCTCATCAAACAACACCTTTTTTTCAATGCATTTAAGATTTTTAATATGGTAAATATTCAATCATGAGTGCTTTGTGGTATGAGCTGTGCAAGGGAATGTCATGAAAAGATGTATATTTGAGAGTATAAATGTCCGAGTTGCGTTTAATTGGATGATTGTATGGTAATTTTAAACTACAACCATAATTGAAATTCATAAAGTATTCATTGTTAATATAAAAATGGAAAATGAACAAAGAAAAACCTAAATTATTTAGAAAAGTAAACACTAAAGCATTTAATGTTGATCATTATCTTGGTGGAGATTTTAGAAATACACGACACAGTAAAAGAGAAACTTTAGAACAAACTAAAGGAAAAATGTTTGGGAAAAAGGAACGAGGTTTAGACTATACTCCACTTTATAGATTTTTATTATCAAAAGTTGGCTCTAACTGGGACGAAATTTTTAGTGAAGCCAAAGCTAGACTGGATAAAGTTGAACCAATATATGGGATGGTTGCCTTAATAGAAGATAAAAAAAGAGATTTCATAAGAACTGGCGAATCGTCCTATTTCTCTGGCTTGTTTGTTGATGATAATAATATTTTACAATTATCAAATCCAGATCTAAAAGCAAAAGATATGAAACCATTTTGTACTTGTTGCACTCATACATTTAATGGAAAATTATTTGGAACTGAATAAAAACTACAACTATCAGTAGCTAGTAACAAGACCCCTTTCCCGAACTTATGCTTGCTAACTTTGGCCAGAGCAAAGCACAAAACCTTATTTAGAGTTTAGAAATTACTCATACTCTCCCGCAGTCGCTCGGCTCCTGCCGAGTGACTACCTAGCTATAGGCCTCTGGCCGGTAGGATGCGAAGCACTATCTCATCAAACAACACCTTTCCCAACAAAACCTCCTTTCTGACATCGGCCGCATTACATCCTCACTCGGTTCTAGCCGAGCGACTGCAAGGACTACATAAGCCCCCTACATTCGAGAGAATAATTGGAGTAATCAATAATCCCCTACGTCTGTCTTCATACCAAATACATATATAATTTTTTCAAGAATTTATTAAATATACTCCTAAAAGAATATAAACATTCAAATAATTTATTAATCAATTTAGGGTAAATGGCGGGGTTAGCGTACTTACACTATGAACACGCAAGCATGCCTTTTCTCTTATGAATCTGGTTGAATTCCGCACCCTGCTCCGAAACTACCTGAACGGCCAGCAAAGCCCTCAGGAAGATCGTCGCCTTGACCGATGGTATGAGGAACTGGGGGCAGACCTTGAGCTTTCCGAAGAAGAGCTAACTGCCGCCCGGAAGCGAATGAAAGCAGTCATTGACACAAGAACGCAGGAAAAAAAAACGCTCTGGCTTTTTACCTCTACGGCTCGCTGGGTTTCTGCTGCCGCTGGGCTTTTTATCGTGATTAGCCTGGGCATTTTCTGGAGCATGGATGATTCCGTTACCTATACCAATACGTCCTCGAAGCCCGTTACCGTATCACTTTCCGAGGGAACAACGGTTGAAGTAAATCCTGGTGCTACGCTGGTGTATTCCAAATCCTTTCCTTCGGATCGGCGGGAGGTTTCGCTGGCAGGTCAGGCCTTTTTTAAGGTATCGAAAGATCCCTCGCGGCCCTTTCGGGTGTACGCCTCAGGAACCATTACGGAGGTACTTGGCACCAGTTTCTGGGTAAGAAGTTCGGAGGAGCAACTTCAGGTAGAGGTTCGGACGGGAAGGGTGCAGGTTTCTCAACAAGCCAAGCTTCAGCCCATCTCGGTTTTATTGACCCCTAACCAACAGGTCGTCGTAAACCTTCGTACGCAACGCTGGGTCAGTGGGCTGGTAGAGCAACCTCAGACTACCCTGCCCTCGAGTTTTAGTTTTTCCAATGCTCCAGTGAAAGCCGTGATTGATTCGTTAGAAAAAGCCTATCATATTCCGGTTCTTTTGGCTAAGACGCCTCTGGAACGTTGTACGTTTTCAGGCACCCTGGCAGACTCTACCTTCTACGGAAAGCTGGAGTTACTCTGTAAAACCCTTAAATGGTCGTATCGCATCGAGCAAAAAACTATAGTTATTGACGGACGACCCTGTCCTACTTCCCCATAAAAACCCCGAAATAGACTTTATACTTTAATTTATACTGATACCGTTGAGGTTGCTTTGGTACCCTTGGACACGCTGGAGAATGCCTGTTTTTCAACAGGTCCTGATGCTTATTGTCTTTAGCTGCACCTTAGCTTATGCCCAAGAGTCTCCGTTAGAAGAATCGATTAGCCTGCGTATGCAGGATACGCCACTCCAAACCGTACTAACGAAAATGGAAAAATTGACCTCTGCCCGTTTTCTATATAATCCTGATGCCATAGGCGTACGCCGAAAGGTTTCTGTACGGGCCCACCAGGAGCCGTTGCGTTTGGTGCTGGATCGCTTATTCAGGCCTTTGTCGATTCATTACGAACTCATCAGGGGGAACCTTATTCTCACGGCTCAGGACTCCGTTCCTCAAGTACAGGAAACGTTCTTCAGGGGAATGGTCAAAAACTCAAAAGGAGAGCCGATCTCCGATGCTTTTATACGAATCAAGGGAAGTTCGCAGGGCACCACCACCCAGGCAGACGGTTCCTACCAGTTATCAGGTTCTGAACCCGCCACCCTCCTGTTTTCTCATCTAAGTTATCAATCTACGCAAGTCATGGGAAAGCCCGGCCTGGTGCCGACGGTCATTCTTCAGGAAACGACGGTCGCTCTTCCTGAAATTGCAATTGTGGGTTCTTACGCGAACCCCCGCTTTCGTCTGGATCGGTCCGTTCCCGTAGACGTGCTCACTTCAGATCAGTTACAGACTTCGGGTCAGTTGGAACTGGCTCAACAGTTACAGTTTACTTCTCCTACGGTTCAGACTCTGAAAACGGGAATCAACGGCGTGGCCAATTATGCCGACCCGATTACCTTACGCGGACTTGCTCCCGATCAGGTGCTGGTTCTGGTGGATGGCAAACGCCGCCACCCTTTTTCCGGCATCAATCTTAACCAGACGGTAGGACTGGGTACCGTAACAACCGACTTGAATGCCATCCCAGCCCTGGCTCTGGAACGCGTGGAGATTCTTCGGGACGGAGCCGCAGCTCAGTACGGATCAGACGCTATTGCGGGCATTATTAATCTGGTTTTGCGAAAAGAAACGCAGGGAGGGTTAATTCGAAGTTCCGTAGGGAGTACCAGCCGAGGAGACGGGACCTTCTTTACAACGGGCCTCCGCTGGGGAACCGGGCTGGGAAAAACGGGTAGTAACCTGACCCTGAGCTTACAGGTGCAATCCGTTGGCGTTACCAATCGGTCTGATGCTTATACCGGGCGTATTTACGCCAGCGACTCTACCACCGATAACCGCATTCGTCAGAACCGAGGGGTTTGGCAACCGCCTTTCCGGGTGGGGGTCTACGGCAGTAACGGCTCTACCACGGTGCAGGGTTTGTACAAAATCAGTTACCCAATTCATAATCACTGGACTCTTTATCAGACCGGAAGCTATTCCAACAAATACATTATGGCTTATGGTTTCTTCAGAAATGCCATTCCTGACAACGCCAATTCAAACCCCGACTTATACCCGGATGGCTATACGCCGGAGTTACCGGGCAGAACCGTCGATTTTTCACAGGTCATCGGTCTGAGTCGCCAGATGCCCCAGGGATGGCAATGGGATTTTAGCGGCAGTTACGGTTCCAACCGACTAGACCTGTGGGCCAATCACACGAGCAATCCTTCGCTGGGAGCGGCTTCCCCCACTGATTTTTACGTAGGTCGGAGTTTCTTTGCTCATACCCTCGTGGATGCAACGGCAACCCGGCTGTTTCATGCTCCAAACACGAACTGGAATGTGGCTTTGGGGAGTCAGTTTCGGCGGAGTGAATTTCAGTTACGGGCGGGAGACGCGGCAGCTTCGGAACAAGGTCCACTCATGAATAAAGCTCCCGGAGCAAGTGGTCGGCCTGGAATCGCCAGGGCCGACGAAGTGCGGGCGTTCCGTTCCAACCTGGGTTTGTATGGCGATGTAGAAGGCGAATGGAAGAAACGAATCCTGGGTAGTATGGCTTTACGGCTGGAGTCCTACAGCGATTTTGGCAGCAATCTCTCAGGTAAGACTTCCATTCGTTATCGGATGAATTCCCGGCTTTCCGTGCGAGGTTCCATCAATCGGGGATTTCGGGCTCCCTCCTTACAGCAGAATTTCAATCGGCTGGTTACGTCTACGGTTCAGGCGGGATCCATTGCTCTCACCCGTCAGATTTCGAGTCAGGACCCCCGAATGGCTGAAATGGGCTTTCCTCCTATTCAAGCCGAAAAATCCTGGAATTATACCCTGGGCCTAGCGGGAGAAATACAACCCTCATTCACTTTTGCCCTGGATGCCTATCAGATTTCTATTCGTGACCGGATCATCCTGAGTGACCGACTTTTCGTTGCTTCCATCGCCTCGCTCCAGCGGTTGTTTCCTGAACTAACGGAAGTTCGGTTATTTACGAATCAGTTGTCCACCCGAACGAAAGGCCTCGATGCACAATTAACGTATAGCAATAACCGTAAGAAAAATACCTTCCTGCGAGTCTCCGCTATTTTTTCCTATAACCAAACCCAGATCACCCGTATCAAACCCACGCCCGCTGCTTTTCAGGAAGGTACGGCTTCGGCTATTTCTCTGATTGATACCATTGGCCGAGGGCTTATCGAAACCGCTCAGCCTCGGGAAAAATTTACCATTTCCGGTGAGTATCGACACCATCATTGGAGCGGGTCGGTGCGGGCGACTTACATTGGAGCGGTGACGGGCTGGATCAAACCGCTGACTCAACCTTATGAATATCAGACCTTTCGGGGAAAAACGTTGTTCGATGTCACCATCGAATATACTCCTACCCAGCACTGGCAGTTTAGTTTGATGGGTCTGAACCTACTGAATACGTATCCAGATCGCATTTTGAGCAATCAGGCGGCCTATTCTAATGGACAAACCCCTTATCCAAGAAATGTAAGCCAGTTTTCAGCGAACGGAGCTTCCGGCCAGCTTCAGGTAGTATACAGATTTTAATCCCTGGTACTGAACCCATTCCATTTCTGTCATTTTTAACACATAAAACTTTACATGCCTCATCAGTAGTGACGGGTAACGGCCCGGTTAGCTGCTCTTTCACAACTAAACATATCCTATCTATGAAATTTGCTTCAGCTGTACCCATAGCCGAACGGGATCGTCTTGTCCTGAAACAAGCCGGCTTACCAGAAACGACGAAAGTTTATTTGAATTTACCTGCAGAAGCATTGGTCGAAAAAGCCCTGCTGAACGGGGAAGGCGTACTAGCCAATACAAAAGCCCTCATGTGTGACACGGGTGTTTTTACGGGTCGCTCGCCAAAAGATAAATACATCGTTCGGGATGAAATGACCGCCGAAACCGTCTGGTGGGGCAGCGTTAATCATCCTTTGGAAGAATCGCATTTTGAGACCTTACACCAGGATATGCTCACGTTCCTGGACGAGAAAACTGTGTATGTTCGCTACGCTCAGGCTTGTGCACTGGCCGAAGAACAGGTATCGGTTTGCATCATTACCACGCAAGCCTGGCATAACCTCTTCTGCCACCACCTGTTCATTCGCCCGGATCAAAAGGCTATTGCCCAGTTTTCACCCGACTGGACCATTTTGAATATTCCCGAATTCAAAGCAGATCCCGCCGTTCACGGCACCCGTAGCGGCAATTTCACCATCATTGATTTCAGCCGAAAAATCGTCCTGATCGGTGGTACGGGCTACGCGGGTGAGATGAAAAAGGGCATTTTCTCCGTGCTGAATTATACCCTTCCCCAGAAAGGCATCTTATCCATGCACTGCTCCGCCAATGTGGGAGAAAAAGGTGATACGGCTCTATTTTTTGGCTTGTCAGGCACGGGAAAAACAACGCTTTCGGCAGACCCCAATCGTCAGTTAATCGGGGACGATGAGCATGGCTGGGCCAAGGAGAAGGTATTTAATATCGAGGGCGGCTGCTACGCCAAAGTCATTGATCTGACGCAGGAAAAAGAACCGGAGATTTATGGAGCCATCCGGGAGAATTCTATTCTCGAAAACACCCGCTTTTTTCCGGGAACGAAGGAGGTCAATTACGAGGATAATTCCGTGACGGATAACACCCGTACCGCTTACCCGCTGCCTTTTATTGACAATGCTCTCATTCCTTCCGTCGGAAACTCGCCCCAGCACATCTTCTTTCTTACGGCGGATGCCTTTGGGGTACTCCCACCGATTTCACGCCTGACGACCGAACAGGCGATGTATTATTTTATTTCAGGATTTACTTCCAAACTGGCCGGAACCGAAGTCGGTGTGAAAGAACCGCAACCTACATTTTCGGCCTGCTTTGGGGCGGCTTTCCTCCCACTGCATCCTTCCCGTTATGCTACGTTGCTGGGGGAAAAATTACAGCAAAATCAGGTCAATGTCTGGCTGATTAATACCGGCTGGGTAGGTGGCTCGTACGGGGTTGGCGAACGGATTAAACTCCGCTGTACCCGAGCCATGATTACGGCAGCGATGCAGGGCGAGCTGGATCAGGTAGCCTTTCAGTCTTTCGCTCCTTTTCATCTGTCCATTCCGCTCGAATGCCCCCATGTTCCGTCCGAACTTTTGAATCCCCGAGAAAACTGGTCCGACCCGATTGCCTACGATCATCAGGCCCGTCTGTTAGCCCAGGCTTTCCAGGAAAACTATCAGCAATACCAATCGGATGCTACTCCGGCCATTACTCAGGCAGGGCCCATCCTTGATTAATTCTACGTCTTCGCACGCAGCGGCGACTGGTCGCAAGCTTTTCAATTCTAATCCTTAATACTATGAAAAAGTGGTTCAGTAATTTGACATTCTGGGTTTTAACGGCCATTACGGCGGGTATACTTCTGGGTCATTTCAAACCGGAATGGGCCTTGCTAAAAGTACTCGATGAACCGCTCAAGGGCCGATTCATGGGGCAAGAGTTAAGCATTGGCACTACCCTTAGTGAGGTATTCAGTGGCCTTTTTATCAGTACCGTCAAACTCTTCATTAACCCTATTATTTTCCTGACAATTACCCTCGGCATCGTCAGTATGGGTGACCTGAAAAAAGTAGGCAAAGTAGGAGCCAAAGCCTTGCTGTATTTTGAAGTAGTTACTACCCTGGCCCTGGTGATCGGCGTGGTGATTGCAAATCTCATTAAGCCGGGTCATGGCGTGGTGACCAATCAGGTCAAAGGTGGGGATATTTCGAAATACACCCAGAAAAGTGCGGACTTTAGCTGGCTCCATTTTCTCCAGGATAACGTAACGCTGCAAGTATTGATTGTAGCGATTCTGGCGGGCGTTCTGTTCAGTCAGTTACGTTCCAAGGACGTGATTGTGGCTGGAATGAATCGGGTGTCTAAAGTTGTTTTTAAAGGACTGCATAAAGTCATGTTACTGGCCCCCATTGGAGCGTTTGGTGGAATGGCCTATACGATTGGCAAGTACGGGCTGGAAACCCTCTTTCCTTTAGCCAAACTGATGGGTACGGTTTATACCACGATGGCCTTGTTTATCTTCGGTGTGCTGGGTATGATTTTACGTTCGTGTGATATCCGAATCGTGGATTTTCTCCGGTATATCCGGGCGGAATTGCTAATCGTACTGGGGACCTCCTCGTCGGAATCTGCCTTACCCTCATTAATGGAAAAACTGGAAAGAATGGGCTGTGCCAAACCCGTGGTAGGACTGGTCGTACCTGCGGGTTATTCATTCAACCTTGACGGTACCACGATTTACCTGTCGATGGCGACCCTGTTCCTGGCTCAGGTGTTCAACGTTGACTTAAGCATGACTCAACTCCTCACGATCATCGGTATTCTTATGGTTACTTCCAAAGGAGCCGCCGGGGTAACCGGAAGTGGATTTGTTGTACTGGCTTCTACGCTGACGGCGGTAAAAGTGATCCCCATTGAGGGACTGGCTCTCTTACTTGGGGTGGACCGCTTCATGTCAGAAGCCCGCAGTATCACCAACTTTATTGGTAATGGCGTAGCCACCATCTGGATCGCTAATCACGAAAAAGCTCTGGACCGTGAGCAAATGAACCGGGCGTTTGGGCTTGTTCCTGAAAAGGCATCCACGGTTGCGTCTGACACGCCCACCCGCCCTTCGGCAGTGGTGTTGAACAAATAGAACGGTATTGACTTTCACCCAAAACTTAACAATAGTTGTATGCAAGCTGCTGTAACCGTACCTTCCGTAGGCATCACCCTGGATCGGTTTATTCTCCGAAAACAGAAAACGTTTCCGTCTGCCACCGGCGATTTATCCCAGGTACTGCGGGATATTGCCCTGGCCGGTAAAATCATTAATCGTGAAATCAATCGTTTTGGTCTGGCTGATATTACGGGAGATACGGCTACTGATAACATTCAGGGAGAAATTCAGCAAAAGCTGGACTGGATCGCTCACGTCCGTTTCATCCGGGCACTCGTCAACGGCGGCGAAGTATGTGGTATCATTTCGGAAGAAGAAGCTGGTATTATAGACACGGGTAACCCGGAAGGGAAATACGTCATCGCGATGGACCCCCTGGATGGTTCCTCCAACATTGATGCAAACGTAGCCATCGGTACAATCTTCTCGGTCTATCGACGGGTTTCGCCGCTGGGTACTTCGCCCACCGTCGAGGACTTTCTGCAAGGCGGTCGGCAGCAGGTAGCCGCAGGGTATATTCTCTATGGCTCTTCCACCATGCTGGTGTATTCAACCGGTTGCGGAGTCGATGGATTTACCTATGAACCTACGTTGGGGGAATACATCCTTTCGCACCCTAACCTGACTTTCCCGGCTTATAGCAAGACTTTTTCCTGTAATGAAAGTAACCAGCGGGATTTTCCACCCTTTGTGGTGCAACGGATTCAGGAATTTTACCAGCAGCGATTCAGCAGTCGTTACATCGGTTCTTTTGTGGCTGATTTTCATCGAAATCTGATCAAAGGAGGCATTTACCTGTATCCACCTACGCAAACCCATATTCAGGGAAAGTTACGATTGATTTATGAATGTTACCCCATGGCTTTTCTCGCCGAACAAGCCGGAGGTAAAGCCATTGACGGACAACAGCCCATTCTAGACATCATCCCTAACCGATTCCACCAGCGTACGCCCTTATACATTGGCTCCTCCCACCTGGTAGACTATTTCGAGATTCCTTCTTAACGATAATCCAATCGTTTTACTGCCATTTGTTGCTGGCACCTCAGGCGAGCGTGTCTCCGTATCGCTTTATCTAATTAAAAATATAATTTATCAAATATTTAATATAATTATTATGAAATACATTTTTCTTCTTCTACTGACTTTCAGTGCATATACGGGTATGGCTCAACTGGCCTTGAATTCCGTAGTGTCTCTGGACACACTTCACTCGTCGAGACCCATTCAGGCTGTTTCGGGCAAAGATACAGCCCGCGTGAAACCATCCATTCGCCCTGTCACTCCCCCCTACGAAGGGCTGAAAATCAAACTTAGCCCCGATGGAGCTAAGTACCTGGCCTTTAATCTGTGGAGTCAGGTATGGATTCGTTCCATTGAAAACAATCCGGGAACGCTCGTAAATGGAATTCCGCAGGATCATGTCTGGGACGTCAGCCTTCGCCGTACCCGGGTTCGGGTCATCGGACAGATGTCGCCGCGTTATTTATTTGTCATTCAGTTTGGGATGAACAACCAGTCTTTTAACAGCGGTGGTGGCACTGGTACCGGAGCCAACGGTCTAGGTAAAAAGCCTCCGCTTTTCTTTCAGGATGCTTACAGTGAATTTGTAGTGGTTCCCGCTCTAAACCCGGTTACTAAAAAACCGGCTGACTTTTCACTATCCATGGGAGCCGGGCTGCACGCCTGGAATGGCGTCAGTCGCCTGACCAGTCCGGGTATCACCAGCAGTCTCACACTGGACGTACCCATTTTCCAGTGGCCCAATATTGAAGTCTCTGACCAGTTCAGCCGTCAGTTAGGCGTTTTTGCCAAGGGCATGTGGAAGAATATAGCGTACCGTTTTCATGTCAACAAACCTTTCACCACTACGCTGACCCCCAGCGTTGGTGGGGCAGCCGTTGATAACAATCAGGATGGGAAACCGGCCTACGGGGGCTACGTTAATTACCAGTTCAAGGATAAAGAAAGTTTGCTAACAGCCTTTTTCCCCGGTACGTATCTGGGTTCCAAAAATGTCTTCAACATTGGACTCGGCTTTTACTATAATAAAAATGCAACCCTCTCCCAACCCGAAGCGAATGTTTTCAGGAAACACGATGAACTGACGCTAGCGATGGATGTCTTTTGGGATCGACCCATTGGCGATCCGGCCAAACGGATGGCCGTGTCGATTTACGGCGGCCTGTATCGGTACGAATTTGGGCCCAACTACATTCGCACTTCAGGTATCATGAATCCCGGTACAGTGAATCCTAATTTTACTGAACAACGAGCCGCAGAAGGCCCCGGCAATGCCCGGTATCTATCCGGCACGGGTACGCTTACTTACACCCAGCTAGGTTTTGTTCTTCCACAATTCACCTCAGCCGTGCGTGTTCAACCTTACGTTGCTCACAGTTACAAAGATTTGCAAGCTCTTCGGCAGCCGGGCCACTACTATAACATTGGTACTGCTTTTCTACTGGACAGTCATCAGGCTAAAATTACGGTCGAATACAATAGTCGTCCGCTGTACAGCCCGGTAACCAAACAGATCTTTTCCCGAGCGGGTGAACTCATCGCCATGGTGCAGGTATCGCTGTAAGACTTTAGCTACGGTTTACTTTAGGGTTAGTTTAGAACTTGAATGCTAAAACGTCAAACCTGTAAGAACCTTACAAACCTGCTATACTCAGCCTATGCAATGGCGATTTTATAAGTTGCCGGAAGCCTGTATTTTTCATCACAAAGCATGGAAATATTTACTTAAACTTCTTAAACTATAGTACTATTTGCATATTTAGTTTACATTTAACGTCATAATCAAGTATGTAAACTTTTTCAACTAGTACGTTGGCAGCCCTGAATCGCTGGAGTGATGCAGAATTATCGCAAGCTCTGCAAGAAAATAATCGAGCCGCTTTTTCTGAAATTTACGAACGGTACTGGAAGCCTCTCTACCGAGCGGCTTACCAGAAAACACGTTCCAAAGAAACTGCCGAGGAATTGGTCCAGGATCTCTTTGTCAGTCTTTGGCAACGCAGAGAAACGGTTCAGATTCAGGAGCTGAAACGTTATTTGTTTACCGCCCTTAAGTTCTCAATCATCCGACTGATTGAATCCGAGCAGGTTCACGAAAAGTTTGTTAGCTATTATCAGTCCTTTCTGGCTACGGAAGACCGGGATACGGAAGAACTACTGGATTTCCAGGATTTGTCAGAAGCCATTGAACGAAATCTTCGGGAATTGCCTGAGAAATCACAGGAGGTCTTTCGACTCAGTCGTTTCGAACAGCTTTCCATACCCGAAATAGCCCAGCGACTTCAGGTGAGCGAAAAAGCCGTTGAGTATCACCTTACCCGGGTACTCAAGCACTTACGCACGCACTTACACGAAATAGCTTTGGGGCTGATGCTCGGCCTTTGGAGATGATCCCCTTTGCTGATCCAACTCTTGGTATTGGATTTATCTTTTACAGCGTTTTGATTAAACATACGATTCGGTTCGCTTCTTCAAAACCAAGCTTCTGGTGGAAGGCCAGACTTTCTGCATTGTCCAGTTCCGTATCCGAAGCCATTTCCTGGCAGTGTTTTTCCCGAGCCCAGCCCTCTCCTGCCTGCATCAGGTACCGACCAATGCCCTGGTGCTGAAATTCCGGTTTTACGTATAAGCCTTCTACATAAGCCACTGGTGAGTGCGAAGCTCCCTCCACGTAATCCGTTCGGAGTGTCAGATGAATGAATCCGAAATAGCTTGTTCCTTCTTTCGCCAGGTAACAAACTTCATCGGTAGCCGTAAGCAGACGCTGGTAACTCTCCCGCTCCTCTTCAAACGAGCATTCCGGCCATAGGGCTACTACTAGGTTGACTAATTCGTTAAGGCTATCGGCAGAAACGGATTCGATGGACATCAGGAGGATAATTTTTATGAAAGACGACCGAAGGTAAGGATTTAGAAGACATTAGTGACATCGGTTGCGAACGAACGGAAATCCGTACTTCAGGCAGGCTTCCCTTGTGACCTGGTTGCCTGACGCATATACCAGATCATCATCACCACTCCCAATACCGAAGGGCCTAGCTGGCTATAGGGCTGACATTGTGGTAACACGTTTCCCGCAAAGGCAGATAATAAGGCACTAAAGGCCGAGAGCATTTTATAAATGTGTTCGTACAGCCACCCGCCTTTCAGGGATTCATGCAACCAGTAATGTTTGACCAGATCGTAAGTAGTCACCAGCGATAACGCTCCAAAGGTGGAGTAAATCACGGACGGATTCCAGCTCGCGTCCGAGGTTTTGGCAATACCTAGAAAAAATAATCCAGAAGTAAAGGCCAGTAATGCACAAGCCACATCACGCGTGGAACTACGCTTTTCGCGAAGCCTGACGATCCGCCATCCGGCATAACTCACGTAACCCGCCAGCAGCGTAAGCATGACCAGAAACGGACTGGCTCGAAATAGAATTGCCCCCATTAATCCCGTTCCCACGACTACACTGATGGCATACAAAAAGTAACGGCCAAACCGGGTATGCGGCCCCCGCTTTTTAGGAGCCCTTAGGGCAACTACGCCGAGTCCCATCGCGGCCAGACCAAAAGAGATGTGAATGATTAGGTTAATGGAATGAAGAGTCTCCATCGAAAAGCTTTTAAAAGTGAAAGCCCTAAATTGCCGTCCTTTTCTCCTGATTACCTGTTTTCTGTGACCAGATGATTTAGCTAGTGACCAAGTTCTTTCGTCAATATTTACTTCCAAACCACCCAGACCAGCTGTAACTTGCCTGCATGGAGAAAGTCTTTCGTTCAGTCGTCGTTCGTAACCTGCTGGGTCTGCTGGCTTTGTTGGGTGTGCATTACGTGTCAGACCGGTATTACTTACAGCAACGAATGGGCATGAATCAGTTGCTACCCTACCTTTTTCTGCTGGGCTTATACGGCTGGCTGGTTTTTCATAACCGAGTCCTCTTCGAACGTTTTTACCTCCAGCAACGCAAACGCCAATATATACGCTGGACGCTGCTCATTATGAGTCTTAACACGCTAAGCATGTATGGCTTTCTAACGCTGCAATTTCAGGTTACCCACCCGCTTCCCCCGATCCTCAGCTTCTGGGTACATACCCTGGCGGGCTTTGGCATTTACGCTTTTTATCGCAGTACGCTGGGCATTCCAACTCCCCTGAAATCCAATCTGCCGAAAGTAATACCCCCGGTGGATTCGGGTGAGTTCATCTGTACGGTGGACGGCGAAAAGCAGATGATTCCCTACGAAGAAATCCGGTATCTGGAAAGTCTGGAAAATTATGTAAAGGTCGTCACACCCCGAAAAACGCACGTAACCCGACTGACGATGAAGGAAGCCGAGGAGCGATTACCCAAACCAACCTTCGTACGCATCAGTCGCTCGCACCTGATTAATACTTCACACGTGGAGATGCTGGAAGCGGATAGCATCACCGTTAGCGGAAAAAGTTTGAAAATTGGAAAGGTTTATAAACGGTACGTGAGCGAGTTTCTGACGGAGACTGGGGTAAGCTGAGTGGGAGTTGCTACAATGAATCCTATTTTTCTTTTCGTGCTCTCATCTACTTAATTCCCTTGATTTCGTAATTGCTCGGTTTTGCTGAGTGACGAACTAACAAGTAGGTGTATACTATACCTAATGGGTCATGAAAAGACCTATCTTATCTAATTTTTTGGGGGTACTTCACTAATCGGCAGTAATGGTAGAGGAACACCTTTCCCAGCCTGTCATGCACAGCCAAACAATGCAGCTTACTTCGAATAGCTAATCACTTCGTTAGCTTTAGATTCATACCTATTATCTTACTACTAATCAATCATCCCATTATTCAGGCAATAAAATAAATCTACCTAATCTATTTTTCCTATTGATACATAGCATTAAATAAACACTATCATCAAATGATGAATAATTAGTATACTACCTATTAGAGCAATCCAACCAAACCATTTTTAGAAACTAAAATATAATTATTTAAGGACTTATTTGACCTACTTTTAACTAAGTATTTTTACATAAAAAATTGGTGGTAAAGTAACAAACTAGCCTCTATAGTCATATTAAAATTGATTTAAAATATATTTTTTTGAATCTAATAAAGCACGTTAAGTATATTTACCTAATTCTATTTATGTGTAGTACTAAAACAGTTATTTAGTACTTCTACTAAGTAAATGTTAGACCTATAAAAAACCTATTTATAATCTATAATTTTAATAATTACTTAATATAAATTTAGAGTTAACTATTCATAACTTTACCATTCCCAAAACTGAATTTTATAAATCAATCACAAACATGTGTTTCTTCACAAAAGTTGTCCGCCATGTTCTTTTCTTTTTACTTGCTTTAAACGGAACCATACTAGCACAAAGTTTACCCGTAGTTAACGTAGATGTATGTGTGTATGGAGGAACCTCTGCTGGTATTATTGCTGCCTACACGGCCCAGAAACTAGGCAAATCAGTCATTTTAGTGGAACCTACTACCCACCTAGGAGGTCTAACAACAGGAGGACTTGGCTACACTGATGTAGGCAAAACTGAAAGTATACAAGGCCTAGCCAGAGATTTTTATAATAGGGTTGGGGCCATTTATGGTCAAAAAGTAGCACAATTTTCGTTTGAGCCTAAGGTTGCGAAAAAAGTCTTTTCTTATTACTTGCAAGACCTGCACGTTCAAACGAATTATCGCTTGCAAAGCGTAGCAAAATCAGGCAATGTCATAAAAAGCATTACAGTACAGAACGTATTAGTATCAGGTAAAACCCAACAAATCAATGCATCCATATTTATGGATTGTAGCTACGAAGGCGATTTGATGGCAAAGTCAGGAGTAAGTTACACATACGGTCGAGAGGCAATTACGACTTATAAAGAAAAATATAATGGAGTACAGATAACACTCACTCATCAATTTCCAGACCACGTTGATCCCTATAAAATTCCAGGCAATGCCTCTTCAGGACTGGTATGGGGAGTAAGCGACAAACCTCTCGCGACAATTGGCACGGCCGATAATAAAATTCAGGCCTATAATTTTAGGTTATGTTTAACCAACAACTCTTCAAATTCCATACCCTTCACTCGTCCCTCAGATTACGATGCTAGTAAATATGAGCTATTACTGAGGCTGATGGCAGCTCAGCCAGAGAAAACTTCCCTTAATGATTACTTTATTTGGAATCCATTACCTAATAAAAAAGTGGATCTTAATAATGCGGGTGGTTTTTCTACAGATATGATTGGTATGAATTACAACTATGTAGAAGGCTCTCCTGAAGAAAGAAAAGACATAATAGCAGCCCATGAGTCGTATACGAAAGGCCTTTTGTATTTTTTTGGAAATGATTCACGCGTACCTGCTACTTTGCGAAAACAGATGCAACAGTGGGGATACGCGAAAGATGAGTTCACAGACAATGGCAATTGGACACCTCAACTTTATATCAGAGAGAGCCGAAGGATGGTAAGTGACTATGTCATGACCGAAGCCAACTGTATGGGTACTGTAAATATAGATGATGAGGTTGCTCAGGGTTCGTACGCAATGGATTCTCATAATTGTCAGCGAATAGTGTATGTGAAGGGAGGTAAAGCAATGGTGAAAAATGCAGGAGATATACAGATTGCCCTAAACAAACCCTATGGTATTTCGTATCGATCAATTGTACCTCGTCAGAAAGAATGTCAGAATTTACTAGTTCCCGTTTGTCTCTCTGCAAGCCACATTGCTTATGGATCTATTCGTATGGAGCCTGTATTTATGATGCTAGGTCAGGCAGCTGGCGTAGCTGCTGTAATGGCTGTTATTAAGAAAGAGGCAGTTCAAACCATTAATATACAAACATTACAAGAAGAGCTTACAATGAATCCCTTAGTGGAACGTACGTTAGAAAATCTAACTCCCCTTCCTCTACGTTGGATTTATTTTAACGCACAACTTGATCCAGAGGGCATTTTACTAAAATGGGCAACTTCTTACGAAAGGAATACACAAAAATTTTTCATTCAATATTCATTTGATTCCTTAGACTTCGAAACTGTTGATATAGTTAATGCATCAGGTAATAGTATTATGAAACAAGAATACTCATATTTAGATAAAAAGACCGCATGGTATAATAAAAAAGTAATTTATTATAGATTAAAGCAGGTGGATATGGATGGTAAATTTACTTATTCAAATATAATATCAATAAATCCAGCCATTGATAACGAGGTAATATCTATCAAAGCCTATCCTAACCCATTTAATGATAATATTAGTATTGAACTATCTCATGCGCCCACAAGCCTGGACGATAATAATGTCACTCTATATACCCAGGATGGCAGGCAGGTTTATCATAAAAAAATAAATGAAATAACATTACCAGCAATTTCAATAAATGATTTATCAACACTAAGACCTGGTTATTATCTAATGAATGTAATAATAAATCAAAGGAGGTATACTTTAAAAATGATTAAAATATAAATCTATTAGCTTATTTGGAATTCTGAGTACTTGAATAAATTTATATTATCCAGTTTTAGTGATTGGCTTAATTATCTAAGTAGGTATGAATAACGATAAGCAGAGAGTATGAATTTACTTTTAGTTAATTCATTAATATTCAATAGATAACACAATACGTTATGCAGATTGAACGATGATTTGACTGGTTATCAATTAACTGATAACCAGTCAAATACTTTTAATACTATACGGGTCTTGAACAAATAAGCAGGAATCATGAAATGTTTCAGATGCTTACTGGATATTCAAATTATAACACCTGACTGATCGTTAATAGACTCTTATGAAAACCATCTGCACAACGGGTACCTATAATCTTAACTTGTCTTAAAACCCAAACTTACAATAAGTTAATATTATACAATAACTACCTATTTTATATCTTTACTAATGTGTTTCTATAGATAGATAAGAAATACTAAAATTCAAAACTATTCTTACTCGGACCAGTAATAAATACTAGGTAATATCAGAATAATCAACTCTTTGAATAAACGTCATTCCCTTTATTTCCATAAATGTGCAAGAGTTAAATTGCCCATTTAGAGGATTACTATTAAATATACTTATACATAACCTATTTTCAAACCATACATATTATATTTGGGCATTAGCCCATCATTAATTCTGCACTGCCATGTATCATTTTCATCATTCGTTCCCTATTCTTTATCGCTTTTGAACTAGCTCTTATTCTAGTAGGGAATTGACTCCTTTTAGTCAACGGATAACATTCTAATTCGTTATTTATAGTCTTGTTTTTAGTAAGGACTTAGTGCTATACATAGCTCTTACTGACTTACTATTTCATTATTTATCGAGCCTTCTATTTAGTAAAACCTTCTTATTTTATCGTAAACTTTAGATTTCTATTGTATGGGAACTACTTTTACCTGCTCTTCAGTCAAAGCACTCATCCAGACTTCCTTGCTTACCAGTATTTTCTTTCTGTTAGCCTTGGTGACTACATCTTGGGGTCAAACTAGAATATATGTAAGACCCGATGATGGACGTTCCATCAAAGATGGAACGTCTTGGCAAACAGCTTTTGATCACTTACAACTTCAGAAGGCTATCGATAAAGCACAAGCGGGTCAACAAGTATGGGTTGCGTCAGGTACCTATAAGCCCACGGCAGGAACGAATGCTGACCTTTCTTTTCAAATGAAGAATGGAGTGGAGATGTATGGCGGATTTTGGGGAACAGAGTCGACTCTGGAGCAACGCCCGGCCATCTCTTACGAAAACCCTTCTACATCTGTACTAAGTGGAGAGATAGGCGACCTTACCAAGCGAGAAGATAATACGCGTCACGTTATTATGAATCGTTACTTGTCTGCTAGCTCTGTACTTGATGGGTTCATCATTCGGGATGGCTACTCCTTGGATGATGGAGCAGGGATGTATAACGCTAGTAGTTATACTACAGTACGTAATTGTGGATTTACGAACAATGTAGCCAAACGAGATGGAGGGGCAATTTGCACTACTAATATTAGCTCGAATTCTGGATATGGACCTGATTTTTATAATTGTTGGTTTCGTAGTAATTCTGCTAAACAAGGCGGTGTTATAGCTCATTTTAGTGACAACTCATGCAGATTTGTCAATTCTGTTTTCATAGATAATACGGCGATAAATGGAGGGGTTGTTGTATCGTTTAAAACGGTAAAGTTTAATAATTGCACGATTGTAAACAATTCTGCTACTTCAGGAGGGGTGGATTATGGCTCTTGTTACCGTGATTATCTCAACTGTATTATTTGGAATAATGGCGGAGCTAATACCTTTTATTATTATGCTCATCCTGCATTGGGCGGATGCGATAATTATTATTTTGATTTTAAAATAATAGGTACTTTAACAAACTGTATTGTCCAACCAGAGGTGTCTAGCTATACAAATGGAAATATAGGTAATATACAAACAGAGTTTTCTCCTTTTGCAAACCTTCGAAGCGGCAATCTATATTTAAACACTTGTTCCAAAGCTCTGGACGCAGGCATCCCGGCAAGAGCGAATCATCTTCCGGCTGGTAAAACGGATATTGCAGGTAACCCCCGTAATCAGACAAAGGCTATAGATATAGGTGCTTTTGAAGGATTTGATCCTTCTTCCACATCAACCACGCCCGTTCCGCCAGCCATTATAAGCCAGCCATTAGCTAACATCCTATGCTTATCAGACAGTTCAGCTAGAATAGCAGTAGTCGCCACTGGGACGGATCTGCACTATCAGTGGAAAAAGAACAATTTACTCATTGGTACGGATAGTTCCGTACTTATACTGCCCAAAGCTAACTACCAACCAGCGAACGTATATAGCGTAGACGTTATAGGCTCATGTGCAAAGGTGAGCTCTCAGCCTTTTAGTTTAATTGGTTCACCTGTAACTTTTACTAACACAGGTATTAGCTGCCAAAGTAAAACCTCTACTTTGACTGTGTTACCTACGGGACAACAGTATGCCTTCAGTAATGAAAATAACGTATTTAAAGCGTCAAATATCGCTAGTGCTACCAGTCCCGGCACCTACCAGGTTAGTGTACGCTCGAGTAATGGTTGTACAGTAACCGCGGAAACAAAAGTTATCTTATCAAGCGGTACCTCACAGGATATTATTTATGTCAAAACTGGGGGCAGTGGACTAGGATGCGATTGGTCTTCCCCATTAGGCACCTTACAGGATGCTTTAAAAACGGCTGTGTCAGGGCAACAGATATGGGTAGCTGCTGGAACCTACAAACCGACAGAAGATGCTAATACATCGGCTTCTTTCGAGATAAATAGAGGAGTAAAGGTATATGGTGGTTTTTTAGGTACAGAAACGTCATTAGATCAACGCCCTGCTATCAACTACAATCACCCTTCACAGTCGATTCTTAGCGGAAATATTGGCAATCCTGATGACATGAAGGATAACTCTCGACGCATTCTTCATGTGTTCCCAAAAACTGATGACGATGAAAACTCAGTCTTTTTAGATGGTTTTATCATTCGAGATGGCTATAGTGAAAATGGAGGACCAGGTCTATACTCAGATAGACTTAATACCCTTATTCGTAACTGCTGGTTTACAAATAATCAATCTTTTAGTGAAGGTGGTAGTATAGTATCCATTGCAAGCACCAATTTTGAAAAGTGCTGGTTTACTAACAATAGAAGTACTAATTCTGGGGGTGCTGTTTATTGTGGAAACAATGGTAATTTTAATTTTTACAATTGCCTACTTATAAATAACACAAGTGAAGGTAGTGGAGGTGCAATTGCTATAGCTGATTATGCTAACTTAACAATCTATAATTGTACATTCATTAATAATCGAGCCAGACTGGGGGGAGCAACAAGTGCTGTCATGTTCAGTTATGGTTTTGCAACTAATTGCATTTTTTGGAATAATGGGTTACGAAACACTTTTTATAACGAAAATGGTAAATATGGAGGATATATTTATATAGATTATAGTTTTCTTGAAATGCCCTTAGCAGATGTTAATAATCCAAAACACAACGTATTTTCCAACGATTCTCCTTTTGTTGACATTGATCATGGATATTTGCAACTAGCCCAAACTTCTCCGGCAGTAAATACGGGATCAACCGTGCAATCTTGGAATAACCCTTCAAGTACTGATTTAGCGGGTAATTTAAGAGTAATAGGGCCTGCTATTGATATGGGTGCCTTTGAGTTACAATCCCAATCGTCATTACCAGTAACTTTGACGCAATTTAATGCATATCTGTTGCCAGCCCCAGTCAAAGTTACGCTTAACTGGCAGACCGTTTGGCAAAAAAATACATCACGCTTCGAAGTTCAGAAAAGCTACGATGGTCAGGAGTTTTTTACGATTGGTCAGGTCTTTACTCAGTCTACACAGGAAACTAAACAGACCCAACTATACCATTTCGAGGATTTTACAATCCCACTAACTATCTCAGTTATATATTACCGCTTAAAAATTGTGGATCAGGACACCACATTCACGTATTCTCATATCAAAGCCGTCTCTTTGGAAAATCCTGCTCCTTTTTTAGTGGTCGCAAGTCCCACCACCAATCAAAGTATAAAACTTTGGATGACTGGCTATGAACTAAAAGATTTACAATTAACATCCTTGAGCGGACAACTTATTCCCACATCAGCGTTCACCAACTCGGATGGCAGCATTCAATTAAAAACCGACCAACTATTAAAAACGGGTATCTACATTCTTTCCGCTGGCTATGGTGTAATCCAAAAGAGTCAACGTATTGTAATTCAGTAAAGAAATTTTAAATCTATTAAGCGTATAATCTCACATCGTAACTGCTCCGATTGGCTAATTAACCGTAAGAAGGTTGAGCAAAGCGTCAACCAGACCCCCAACAAAAAAGGTAATCGCAGCCAGCTACGATTACCTTTTTTATTACCCTAAACTCAATTCTTTAATACGTATACCGAATGGTTACACCATACATCCGTTGGTCGCCTACGATGCCAGCGTATTGGCCGTAGCTACCGGGAGCGGCTAGTAACATTTCGTAGTAGTTCTTATTGAATAC
Organism: Siphonobacter sp. SORGH_AS_1065; assembly: GCF_030818595.1. Classification (NCBI taxonomy): domain Bacteria; kingdom Pseudomonadati; phylum Bacteroidota; class Cytophagia; order Cytophagales; family Cytophagaceae; genus Siphonobacter; species Siphonobacter sp. SORGH_AS_1065. Next base: position 3,244,168 of record NZ_JAUTAM010000004.1, on the reverse strand, counting down.
GTTGCGAGCCCAGGCAAAGAACGACAATCCATTAGAACCGCGGAAACCTAAACGGCCATTGGTCAGCGAATAACCGTCAATGTTCAGGTATTGCGAAGGTGAAGGACTCGACGAGAATTTCGAGCGATAGAATACGTCGATGCCCAGGAAGTAGTTACCCTTCAGGCCAAGGAATGTACCATTCGTATGGGTCTCACCCCCTACTGATCCCGACCACTTTGAGATGCCCGGTAACACTCCCCCCGAAATGTCCTTGAAGGCTTGAGCTCCGCCCACTTCTTCCAGTGGCACGGGAGCATTCGTGAATTTCAGGTATTTACCATCCGTATACGCCAGAGCAGCATTCAGATTTAATTTCGTAAAACGGATGCTTCCGTCCAATTCCGCACCCTGCACACGAACTTTCTCGGCATTCGCCAGATACCCCCGGTTTACCCCTGGTTCCGGTGTTTGTACTTGCGTCTGGAAATCGCGGATGTCCGAACGATAGAAGGTCAGGTTCAGAATGGAGTTTAATGAAGGCTTCGTTTTTACTCCAAATTCCTTATGATCTACGTATTCGGGCTTTACGTTGGCCAGTTCAATCAACGTCTGGCCGTTCGCCGTTGGCAGGCCACCTACGTTTACGCCAATGGGCTTATAACCAATGGAATAAGTGGCATATGCATTAAACTTACTATTGGCTTTATACTGCAAGGAAATCTGCCCTGAGAAATTACCCTGATCGTAATCGGTGTTAAAGGCCTGATCGGTGTATACCAGCCGTTTCAGAGCCAACAGAGCGGCATCCGTCGTTTGCAGACCACCGTAAGTCACACGGTTATAATCCACTACTTTTTTATCGTAGTTGTACCGAACGCCGGGTTGCAGGTGTAACTTATCGGTAATAGACCAGTCGGCCTGAGCAAATACGGCTAAGCTGGTGCTACGAATGCGGTTTGTTGTACGGATACCGAAGTTATCAAACAGACCGGGTGTTTTCCAGAGGGCACTGGTGGTGCTTTGGGCAAACCGCCACTGAGCCGAACCTGCCTCTTCCGTCTGTACGGGATCGGATTTCAGATCCTGCCACAGGCCGAATAAACCTACTACGCCACTCAGTTTCGGTGAGATTTTACCCGAATAGCGAATCTCCTGCGACCACTGATCATGGGCTGAGTTACCCGAAGAAATTGTAAACACGGGCAGACCGATGTAATCGCGGTCGTTCAGAGGAACCCACTTCCAGTAACGCCAGGCCGTCGTAGAGGTCAGCGTTCCGTTTCCGATTTTAATATCCGCATTGACCGAAACACCCCCTAACTGGTTGTCTGCTTTGGAAGGCGTGTCAAGGTCCACTTTACGTTCAAAGGCACTCTTGTAAGGTAAGGTATAACCCAGATCAGCAATGATGTTATTGAACTGACGATAAGCCGCCCGTTTTGTCGGAACAACACCCGCTACGGGCCAGCCGTATCCATTGGGTTTTTGATCCGAAATGTCACCAATCAGCGTAATTTTTACGTTATCCGTCGGCGTGTATAAAAACTGGCCACGAACGCCAATGTTATTGATGTCGTTGATGGGAAGTTGCGTATGTACGTTGTAAAATAAGCCATTCCGCTGCGTTCCGGTAAACGACAAACGAGCGGCCAGTTTCTTACTCAGTGGCCCCGTTAAAGAGGCTTTAGCTTGTACGAAACCGTAGTTACCGTAGCTTAATTCGGCATTAGCTCCGGGCGTGAAGCTGGCTCCGCGAGTGGTAATGTTAAAGGCACCCGCCGTGGTATTCTTGCCAAACAGCGTTCCTTGAGGGCCGCGTAATACTTCAATACGGTCAATATCAATGAAATCCAGAGCCGTAGCCGCCGGACGAGCATAGTATACTCCATCTACGTAGAAGCCCACGCCGGGGTCAATACCATCGTTTGTTAAGCCGTAGGTAGAACCTAAACCCCGGATGTTTAGCGTAGTATTACGAGCATTGGATACGTATAACTGTACCGTAGGCACCAGCTCTTTCAGACGGTTTACGTTAAAAGCTCCCGCGTCTTCTGCAGTAGATCCACGAATGACCGAAATGGGGATAGGCACTTCCTGAGCCGATTCCTGCCGACGGCGAGACGAAATAATCACGTCTTCGAGTTTATTCGCTGCCTGTTCGAGGGAAATGGTCACCTGCCGATCTCGAACGACTATTTCTTTCTGAGTATAACCAATGAAGGATACGATCAGTGTGAAAGGTAATTTTTGGCCGGTTCTTAAATTAAACTGACCATTCCCATCGGTGCTGGCTCCATTGGTGGTGCCTTTGATAATGACCGTAGCTCCTACTAAGGGCTCGCCCGAAGTGGCATCCAGAACAGTACCCGAGACGGTGGCGTTAATAATGGGCTGTTCCTGAGCTTGGGAAGAAAAAAACGTCAATACTAAACTGACGGTTAGAAGTATAGTTGTAGCAATAGCTCTCATAAGAGAATGAAACGTCGTAAGGACAGATGATGATTGGGATGAAATAAGGAAAAGGCTGAAGGCTCAGCAATGATTTCAGAGTGTGCTCAACAATAAGGTATAATTCGTGGCTTCATGAATGGCTTTTGAAAGGTCCGGCACAAAACTAACAATTTAAATTATAAAGTATATAGATTTAGTAGACTTTATAATCTAAATTATGTCACTTTTATCCATCCATTATTTTCGATTACTACCATTCTGGTGCAGGATTCTATCCTGTACCAGATGCGAGCCCATCACCTTATAATTTATATGAGTAGTATCACCTCTAATATAGGCTGTCCTTTTCCGTAATAATTCCGAGCTGAAATGTATAACCAATCCTCCGAATGTTCTACAAGAACCCGCCCTCACGGGGTTTTGATGCAGATAGGTACGCTTCTGCTTCGTTAATTCAGGCGAAATTAATGCAATCGAATGTACCCCGTTCTGCCAGAACTGATACTTCATATTAGAAGAATTCTTGCGTCCAGCTCGTTCAAACATCCATAGCATCCAATCCTTTCGACTTTCCTTCGGATTTTTAGCAATGGCGTTTAAAATTTGTTTAGCCGTAAACTGTTTTAAGTCCCTGAATATACCGTCCAGCCTTTTTTCTTTTGAGCCAACGATGACATGTACATGATTAGTCATGAGGCAAAAGGCCTATAACTCCAGCCCTTTCTTGTTCTGAAAATACCTCAAACTTTCAATAATAATATCCCGGTATTCATTTCTGGTTAGGGCATCAATCCAGTAAATGGTCGTGAACGTAATAAAGTAAAGCTCAGTGGAGTCGTGAAATTTGTATTTCCTACTCATTTCTATAGTCAACCTGAAAATAACTCTTCTTCTCAGCCTCTATAATGCTGTTTGATAAGTTAGGCTCTAGGGCAATTGGACACTGCTTTATTTTATAGAGATTATTAAAATGACACCTTGCACCAGTAAACGCTGCCTTGCACACTCCTTTGAATTTTATACTTTTACCTCCATGAAAAGAGAAGATTTATCGAGCTTCTACGAGCGAATTAATTATACCACTCAGGAGCAAGTTTCTGCCGAACGTTCGCACATCAATTTATTCGAACGGGCTAGTTGCCAGGGCATGCATCCCTACTCCCGGCGGGATTACTATAAGGTTACACTCATTATTGGAGAAGGTCGACTGGAATACGCCAACCGTACCATTAATATTGACCGTCCGGCTTTGCTGTTTTCCAATCCGCTGATTCCTTATCTGTGGCAACCCTTATCGCAGGAACAGGAAGGGTGGTTCTGTATTTTCAATAAGGCTTTCGTTCATCAGCGGGACGAACTTCTGACGGAATTGCCCATGTTTCAGTTGGACGGACAGCATATATATTTCCCCGAGGAATCAGTCGTCAACGAAATTTCGGAGCTTTTTCGAAAGATGATGGCTGAAAATCAGTCAACGTATCCCTTTAAACAGGATGTGTTGCGTAGTTATCTTCACCTTATTGTACATCAGGCTCTGAAAATGCAGCCTGTGAATGACTACGAGCCACCGCTGAATGCTTCTTCCCGCATTACGTCCCTTTTTCTGGAATTACTGGAACGACAGTTTCCCATCGACTCCATGCAAAACCAGCTTCAGTTACGCTCGGCTACGGATTTTGCCCGCCAGCTTTCTGTTCACACCAATCACCTGAACCGGGCCGTTCGTGAAATAACAGGCAAAACCACAACCGAACATATTGCCTCCCGAATCATCGTGGAAGCCAACGAACTGCTCACCCACAGCGACTGGTCCGTAGCCGAAATTGCCAGTTCACTGGGTTTCGAATATGCCAGCTACTTCAATAATTTTTACAAGAAAGCTACGGGAAAAACACCCCGGGAAGTTCGAATGGGCTGTGTTTGAATTTTATAATTTTTCGTTTGAATCTTCTTTTTCTCCCGTTGTAATCCGCTCTACTTTTGCCGCAGTCACTACAAAACACATAAGTCATGGATTACAGAGCTTTAGGAAACACCGGAGAAAAACTATCCGCAATTGGACTAGGCTGTATGGGGATGAGCTTCGCCTACGGCCCTACCGATGAACAGCAAAGCATCGCTACCCTGGAGCGAGCCCTTGAAAGGGGTATCAATTTCTGGGATACGGCTGACATGTACGGCAACGGAGCTAACGAAGAGTTGCTATCAAAACTGTTGACTTCGCACCGCGATCAGATTTTCATCGCTACCAAGTTCGGTTTTCGCTTTAAAGACGGAATCGCCCGCAGCAGTGCCGCAGCAGGAACCTATTTTGATGGATCGCCTGAGTGGGTAAAAACTGCCGTAGAAGCGAGTCTGAAACGTCTGAAGATTGATACCATCGATTTATACTATGCCCACCGCGTGGACCCAAACGTACCCATTGAGGAAACGGTAGGTGCCATGGCAGACTTGGTGCAAGCGGGTAAGGTACGTTACATTGGTCTTTCGGAGGCTTCAGCGGCATCCATCCGCAAGGCCCATCAGGTGCATCCCATCACTGCCCTGCAATCCGAATACTCGCTCCTAAGCAGAGATTTGGAAACGGAAATTTTACCAACCATTCGTGAACTAGGCATTACACTGGTTCCCTACTCGCCACTGGCTCGGGGCCTATTTGATAACATTACCCAAGCCGATCAGCTCGCTCCAGACGATTTTCGTCGTTCCATCCCTCGTTATCAGGCAGAATACCTGGACAATAACCGCAAGTTGGCCGAAGGTTTACAGCAACTCGCTGCCGAGAAAGGGTTGAAAGGCACGCAGCTAGCTCTAGCCTGGGTATTAGCTCAGGGCGAGGATATCATACCTATTCCCGGCACCAAACGGATTAACTATCTCGAAGAAAACATTGCAGCTTCCGAAGTACAGCTTTCCGCTGAAGATTTACAACGCATCGAAACGCTCCTCAAACAATACCCGAATACGGGTGAGCGATACAGCGAAGGGTCGATGAAACTGGTAAACCATTAATAGTTACTCCATCGTAACCAACAAAAAAGGATAATTGCATCGTCTGCAATTATCCTTTTTTGTTTACTCCATTCGACAAGTGTAAAAATGCTTTATTTTCAATGGTACAGGATTGGAATCCTGTACCAATAGTTCGCACTTCCATCCTACGGTTTCCCAATCACTACTTCATCAATATAAAACCGTGTGGGTGACGTGGGAATATCTGCATTGGGTAACGGCGGATCGTTAGTTTCATTGGGCGTTTGCCGATTGGGTAAATTTCGGTAGGCTCCCGTTCGAAGCGATAGACGTTCAATGGATTTCACTGCCTCCGCTAGCTGAGCTTTCGTAAGGACGATTTTTCCATTGATTTTTACCGAAAAATAGCCCTTCAACGTCGCCAGGGTTTGTACTTCCAGGTCGTACCACTGCCCTTTCTGGTATTCCTGTAGAACTTTCTCGGTGTTACCATCGGTGGCGATGATCTGATTTTTTTCGTTAAAACGAAGGCGAACGGGACGATTGCCGTACTGATCCGTCAGATCAATTTCCAACACCCCGGTATTACTGGGGTCTGCGTATACTTTTAGTTTCGTCGTTAGATGCGTGCCTTCTTCGAATACCCGAATGGCCCGGGCATAATCGTACAAGTCCTTGTCTTCCAGTAACAGACTTTTACCCGATTTTCCGGGCGTCTTCGCTACTGATACCGGAGCCCACTTCGGAGCATAGATGTTCCAGTTTGGCACCGCCCCATCCAGTTCTAACTGGTCAAAGTGATCTTTAACGGTCCCTTTCACTGCGTAAGTAACGGGCGTTGGAATCCGGCTGATCCAGATATCTTCTTTATTCATGCTGTAACTCAGCCACATATCATTTCCCGGCGGGTTACCATTGCCTTCCTCAATGCCCCGCATGTAGCAGGGCCCAAAATCTTTCCAGCGACCCGTAAACCGACGGACGGGTAACTCCCCCTGCACCAGTAACATATCATCGAAAATGATTCCATCGTCACCCGTAATCACCACCAGTGGGAAACGATACTGCGTCTGTTCGATGGGGTTATAACTAATGGCATAACGACCATCGTCCGTTTTCTGTCCCCATTGTTTCCCCCCTGACATAAGCAGAGTCGGTACTTTTACGGGTTTGGAGAAGGTTTTTCCTTCATCGGAAGAAAGAGCCGTTAATGATTTTTTCCAGAGAGCCACTACTTTCCCGTCTTTGCGGTGGTAATAGGACAAAGCTTGTCCGGCTTCCTTTCCTCCATAAAAACCATCCAGTCCGTGATCCTCGTCGTACCACTGAAAATTCATTAGCTGATCTTTCAGCAGATCGTCGCAGGCTTTGACAAAACCCGCATCCGTCGATTTTTTATAGAAGGGATAACTTGTGTTTGACTCATTCCAGTCAGCGTGGCTCGTATAACGAATGAAGTAAATCGGGCCGAAAGAACCGTCTTTATAGACTTCCCGTACCACCCGGCCAATGCCGCCTTTTCCGAAGGGATCTTCCGTGTGACCGTAAAAAGCCAACACTAATAAACGCCCATCGGGGGCAACGTAAAAGCCCATCCGCTGATGCATCATGTAGCCTTTGTAACCCTTAGGAATTTCTACACCTTTCGGAGCCTGATAGGGCGGAAAAACTACCTGTGGCTTATTCCAGTGGCGACCATCGCTGGAGGTCATCAGAAGCGTTTGTCCCGGAGCCACATGCTCGTCTACGGGGTTACTGAGGTATTGCTGAAAAAAGGTATTGTTCCAGTAACAGAGGTTTGAAGCATGGTTATACGTCCAGCCGTAACCATCGGATTCTTCGGGATGGGTGCGGTTAGCCCGCATGGTTTGTCGATTTTCGGTGCCGATGGCATACCGAAGTCGGCCTTCGTGCAGACTGGGATCTACGGTTACTCCACCCACATAACGAACTGGCTCCTGCGGACTTCCCGTCTGAGCCTGTCCCAACTGAGTCAGGCCCAGGGCCGCTCCCAGCATCATAACTGAACGTTTCATAATCAGGAAAGAACCCTAAAACGGCTTTATACTCGATTCAGGGCATTTTTTAATCACAAAAAAAGCCCTGACTAAATTCAGGGCTTTCTACACAATCGTCTTGCTTATATCTTTCGCCAACCGACTTTCTTGAGGTAATTTGCATACTTGCGAAAGGTCGGTTCAGTCACTTCACTTAGTCCTAAAGAACCTCTGAGCATACCGGATCGATGATTGCCTTCCACAAAATACTCGCAACCGGGCTCTACATCCAGGGTTACCTGTTCACGTAATCTTGGCACAATGGTTAAGCCGCTCAGGGCTGTCTCGATATGCACCGTCCCCGGTTCCAGTTTTAGGGCCATGCTGCCCCAGTTGTCCAGTTTACCGATGTACTTACCATTAATCCAAATCTTGAAACGACGGAAAAAAGCTTTTTTCTCCCCTACTCGATACAGATAGATGGTCGCTTCCTGGGCGGGCAGATCCTCTTCAGGTTTGCCCCAAACTAAGCCCGAAAGCCAGGAAAGTGGATGAAGCGTCTCGTCCATACTCGTTATGATTAATTCTATTCGTCATTTAAAGGTACAAAGTGGGAATGGGAATAAAAAAATATTCCTCTCTATAATACCAACGAACCTTTCTGAAGAATGTTTGCCTAACGTTGAATCCGAACGCTGCTCATGCGTCTGATGAGCGAATCAGCCGCAAAATAGTTAGCTTCAGGTTCGAGATCAGGCAGAGCCTTAGGAGTGGTAGCTCCGCCCAGGCGTAAAATACGGATGGTCACCTCGCCAACACCTTTTCCCAGAAACCCAAGCAATCTGGCCCCTGTTTCCGATAGGTCAATCAAACGATGATGCCTGTAAGGCCCTCGATCATTGATCCGAACAATAATCGATTTTTTGTTATCGGGATTAATGACTTCAATGAGCGAATTAAACGGTAAGGTTTTGTGGGCGGCGGTTAGGAAAGACTGGTTAAAGAGCTCGCCCGCGGCGGTTTTCTTACCTTCAAACTTTGAGTGATAAATTGACGCCAGGCCCGTTATCTCCGCCACACCCTGAGCTTTTGCTTTGCAAAAAGTCATACAACTCAACAGAGCCGAAATCTTCAATACTGGTAGTTTCATGCCAAATATGGGGGTTTCGGTAAGCAGCACAAAAATGGCTCGGATTGACTGAACTGCCAAATTATTATTCCGAGCATTCTTTATTACGCATGGTAATTGCCTTAAGTTCAGCTATATACTATAACTGATTCTGGACCTATTTAGTATAATTAACTTTAAAATATTCAATTTTCTTTGTAATCATTCATTCTCGCATTCAAAACCTCCTTTTTGCCATTCATATAATTATTACCATAAATTATTTACCTGTGATTATAATTAAATTCCGTAAAAATCATATTTAGCAAAATATTGTCCCGTTTTACATAAAAAACAAACTTCATAATTTGGTTTTTATAAAAAATACATATAACCTTGTACCTATAAATAGTTCAAGAATTAGAACTCTCTTCTGAAGTAAGTTTGCCTGGCCGCACTATGGAGAGCTTGCTTTAGTCAGGAAGGAAAGAAATCAGTTGATGACGGATTGATTTACTTCGTGAATCAACTAACGTATAACCTATGCGTTAGTATGGTTACCTGACTAGTATAGAAATTGACTTATACTTTACTAATGAAGTAACGTAACACGCCGCTTGTTACGCTCTGACACTGAGTGACATGTTTTCCGGAAACATGATCACGCAGTTTACGTTACGGTTCCACAGGTCAATCGGAAAGATTGCGGCCCTTTCCCTGACCTGTGGCCGTACGTATGAAATTTGTTTCCGCAATCGTTTTTTTCCACTATAACTAACGCACTACTCGGAACATCTACTCATGCAATACCTCTTTTATCCCAAGTTTTAGGTTCTGACGCTACATCCTTTCCAGCGGCAGTGGGCCTTGATTTACCTGCCCTTTTCTGTGCACCCGTGTATTCTTTTTGTTCAACTACAAATGGTTGAATCTCCCATTTATCACGCTTGACCAAATTATTTATGAAGAAAAATCTACTATGGCTTCTGGCCTTGTTGATGGGCTGGTCTTTTACGGTTTCGGCTCAGAGTCAGATTCTTAGCGGAAAAGTATATTCGGATGATGACAAGCTGGGGCTACCCGGTACGTCCGTATCCATCAAGGGTACTACGATAGGCACTACCACTGACAGCGATGGACAATTTAAACTGACGATTCCCGCCGGTGGAGCCACTCTGATCGTTTCTTTCATTGGTTACATCAAACAGGAAGTAACCATCACCACCCAAACCTCACTTGAGGTGTATCTGAAACCAGAAGCGGGGCAGTTAACGGAAGTAGTAGTAACGGCATTAGGGATTCAACGGGAGAAAAAAGCTCTGGGCTACGCCCAGCAGAGCCTCAGCGGAAAAGCCGTAGCCGAGGTTCGTCCTGCAAACGTGGCCAATGCCCTTTCGGGAAAAGTGGCGGGGTTACGCATACAATCTGGCACCGGGCCGGGCTCGGGTTCAACGATTCAGATTCGGGGAGCTTCTTCAATTACCAATAACAACCAGCCACTGATTGTCGTGGACGGCGTTCCGATTGAACAAAGTTTCAGCAAACGCCTAGGCGGTGGCATTGCGGATATTAACCCGGAGAACATCAAGGATATTTCTGTTTTGAAAGGCCCTTCGGCCTCTGCCTTATACGGCTCACGAGCAGCGAATGGCGTTATTCTGGTCACAACGAAAGATGGCTCAGGGCAACAGGGTATTGGTATAGAAGTAAACACGAACTACACCGTCGAACGTCCCTGGATTTCTCCAAACTTCCAGAATACCTACGGCGGCGGCAACGGCTACCGTACTTGGTACCACGACGGCTGGAGCGGTGCCATTACCGATCCGAATGAGATTGCCCAGTACCGGGCTGCCTATGGCCCTTATGCTCCATTGACCGGAACGGAAGGCACCGATGAAAGTTGGGGTGCTCCGATGGACGGTCGACTGGTTCGCCAGTGGTGGACGGGCACGGACGTAGCTCCTTTGGTACCCATGCCTCATAACTATCAGGACTTCTGGCAAACCGGAAGTACCTGGTCAAATAATATTGCGATTTCGGGCGGTAATGACAAAGGCAGCTTCCGGCTGGGCTTAGGTCGGCTGGATCAGAAGGGCATTATGTATTACAATGATTATCACCGGAATAATTACAAACTCAATACCAATTATAACTTCACCCCAAAACTTAACGTATCACTTTCTGCGGAATACATTCAAAGCGGCTCTGGCAACCGGGGTTACTCGGGTGGCCAGGAATTTATTTGGTCACACCGCCAGACCGACTGGAATAAGATTCGCAACTGGCGGGATTATACCAGCGTCCATATCCAAAAAGCGGGCGACGGTAACCCACCCAACTGGCAGCATACCTTCTTCACGAACCCTTATTACATTCAGGAAATGTTACCCAGCAGCGACACCAAAGATCGGTTAGTGGGCAATATGGCGATGACTTACAAAATTCTTCCCGACCTGAGTGTGATGCTTCGTTCCGGTACGGATTTGTGGACGCAAACCGCTATTAACGTCGGTAATTTCGAACGCGTTCGAAACGGTACACGCGTATACGGAGCCTACTCGGAGGAAGTTATTCGCCGCCAAGAGAACAATACCGATGTCATTTTTACCTACAAAAAAGACATTACCGAAGCTTTTTCGCTGAACGCTACAGCGGGTGCTCTTTTACGGACGAATTATTACAAACGAAATTATACAAACGTGGGGCAGTTGGTCGTGGACAGGGTGTATAACCTGGCCAATTCCATCGCCACGCAAAACACGGTTGCCAGCCGCATTGAGCGAAAAGAAAGTCAGTCGGTATTTGGAGCCGTGAACCTCGGCTGGCAAAACATGCTCTTCCTGGATCTTACCGCCCGGAATGACTGGTCTTCTACACTGCCCGCCAGTAACCGCAGTTACTTCTATCCTTCGGCGGCTTTAAGTGCGGTAGTTTCCGACATGGTGCCTTCGCTGAAGAATGGCGTGCTTTCGTTCCTGAAAGTTCGGGGTAGTCTGGCTCAGGTAGGTAACGACACCGATCCCTATCGCCTGATGCCAAGTTTCACACCAGCTACGTCCTGGAACGGCTCCTTACCCGAGTTTTTTGAACCCACCCGTAAGCCCAATAACCTTCTGAAACCTGAAATCACAACGGGTCAGGAAGCCGGTCTGGAAGCCCGTTTCTTCCGGGGACGTCTGGGTCTGGATGTAACGTACTACTCTCAAACTACAAAAGATCAGATCATTCCCGTTCAGTTATCAAAAGCAACGGGTTACAACGAGGCCATTCAGAACATTGGTAAAATGCGAAACCGGGGTATAGAAATCAGTATTACCGGAACGCCGCTGAAACTCAAGAACGGCTTTACCTGGGACGTGAGTCTGAACCTTGCTCGTAACCGTAACATGGTGATTGAGTTATTGCCAGGCGTCCTTAATAACCTGGTTATCAACGAAAGAAGAGGTTTAACGCTGGAAGCACGGGCCGGGCAGCCTTATGGCACCCTATATGGCTATGGGTTTGAACGTGTACAAAGCTCTGACCCTTCAGCGGCTTATTATGATCCCAGCGGTCAGTATACCGGGCAGTTGGTGCTGAATAATGGCTTACCTGTCCGCTCAACAACGCAGAAAATTCTTGGTAATGTTCAGCCTAAATGGACGGGCGGTTTCTCAAATACGTTCTCCTTCAAAGGATTTATTCTCTCCGCACTGATTGATGCTAAAATCGGCGGCGATATGTACGATGAAGGAACGGCCAACGCCCGCTGGACGGGTCAGTATGCGGAAACTGCGATAGGTCGGGAAGAAGGCGTGATTGGTCAGGGTGTTAGTGCCGTTCGCGGAGCAGACGGCGGCTACACCTTTACCCCCAACTCAACCATCGTGGCAGCCAATCAGTATTATGGCTATAACAACCCCCGTAACTATCACGAAGCCGCCATTTTTGACGCTTCCTATGTCAAGCTTCGGGAGGTTTCTTTCGGGTATCAGATTCCTTCGGCAATTATCAAACGGCTTCGCTTGCAGTCCGCCCGCCTCTCCGTGGTGGGTCGCAATGTGGCGATGTTATTCCGAAATCACCCCCACGCTGATCCTGAAATTGATGCCAATGGCGGCAATGCCCAGGGCTTTGGTTATGGTGAACTGCCCTCTTCCAGAAGTATGGGCTTTAACCTCAGTCTTGGATTCTAACGAGCGGATCACCCGTAACTCGCTTGATGATTAATCACCGATAATCACTGAAAAATGAAGCTACTTTCACTGAAAAATATAACCCTAGCAGCCGGAATTGCCCTGATCTCTTCCGCTTGTACGAGTCGATTTGATAACATTAACAAAGACCCCAACAGTCCTACTACTATTTCACCCCAGTATCTGTTAACCTACGGTCTGGAGAAATCCATTGATCGCTATTGGGGCACTAGTACCCGTTTTGAACGACTAAATCTGGATGCGGCAGAGTTATGGATTCAACACCTGGGCCGGAATATTTATTCCAATGAAGGCGATAACTACGAAGCTTCGCAGGCCCTGATGCTCAATAACTGGCAGTCGTTCTTCAATGATTCGCAGTTGAATTTTCAGCGAATCCTAACGATCACCGCCGAAAATGGCAGCCAGCCTCATACGAATTACTACGGCGTGGCTTTGGTGATGCGAACCTGGGTTTTCTCTTTATTAACGGATACGTTTGGAGCTATCCCTTATTCCGAAGCTCTCAAAGGCGGCACTGACTCCCCGATTTTAACACCTAAGTACGATTCGCAGGAAGAAATTTACACGCAAATGCTCGCGGATTTGAAAACGGCAAATGAAAAGCTTTCGGTTACGGGCCCGGCTATTTCGGGAGATATTGTTTACAGTGGCAGCATTCTGAAATGGAAGAAATTTGCCAACTCCCTGCGGTTGCGGTTAGCGAATCGTCAGGCGGCTAAGAAACCTGCCGCCTCCCGGGCCATTATGAAGGAAATTCTGGCTGACCCTACGACGTACCCCATTTTCACCAGTAATGACGATAATGCGACTTTAAAAACCACCACGTCTCGCCCCTCCAATAACGAATGGAATGAAACCATGATTTGGGGCAGCCGGACCGACTGGAATTTATCGAAAACGCTGGTTGATAAGTTAGTTTCCCTGAATGACCCCCGGCTCGATGTTTACGGTACCCAGCAGGGTAATGTCTGGCAGGGCGTTCCTAATGGCTTACCCGATGCCATCGCAACGACTTACCTTTCTACAGCGGCTAAAATTGGAACCACGTTTACCAAAGCCGATGCTCCAGAAGTAGTGATGACGCTGGCCGAACTTAACTTTATTCTGGCAGAAGCGGCCATCGACGGTGACATTGATGGAGGAACAGCGACAGCAAAAGATTACTTCGAGAAAGGCGTGAACGCCTCCATGGCCCAATACGGCTTAACTACGCCCGCCAGCTATTTCACGACGGTAGGAACGGTTACTCGCGAAAAAATTATGGAGCAAAAATGGATTAGTCTCTTTGCCAATGGCGTAGAAGCCTGGGCAGAATGGCGTCGGACGGGCTTGCCCGTTTTCCCCGCCAAAGATCCTCGTTCAGTTTTTGCGAATGATGGTGTCTTACCCACTCGCCTGACGTACCCTGGCTCGGAGGCTTCTCTCAATGGTGTGAACATGAAAGCAGGTATTGCCCTCAACGGCGGTGCCGATGACTTCAAAACCAAACTCTGGTGGGCTGAAAAGTAAACAACTTTTCAGCAGGTATTAATCTCAGCAATGAAGCTTAAGCGACAGATTTCATGAAAAAATTCTTCACTCCCCTCGCCTTCCTGATTGGTTTTGGTTTCATAACGGCTTGTCAAAAAGCGGAAGATCCCTTTGTTCCCCGGGTAGTTTCGCCCGTACTGGTTCAGGTACTGGGAGCCCCTTACCAAATGGATTTTGCCACCGAACCTACGGTAACACTGGACGGTACAAAAGCTACCACGCTAACCGCCCGAATTCTGGAGCTGGACAAGACGAATATTCTGGATCATACCAAAGGCATTGATTCCATTCCGGTAGCCAATTTACCTGTCAAATTAACCCTTCGCAATGGCACCCAGATTGGCGAAGCAACGACCGATAGTAAAGGTATTGTAACCTTTGCCATGACCTGGGCTCAACTGGGCATTTCGACTCCGGCTTCGGGGAATCGGGCGGCTATTAGCTGGAAGGGCGAATACAAAGGGCAGGCCTTTACACGTCTGTCAGCCGTTCAGGTCAAGTAAAATACATCAATCTAACATACACGTCTAAACTTATGCATCGATGAACCGTCGTAACTGGCTTAAATCCGGGGCTTTAGCTATTGCCGGAGCCACCGTACCTGATTTCTGGCGACCCGCCGAAGCAGCGGAAGTCGGCTTGCCTCACCTGGCAGGCATGGCTGTGAAGGCTCGTCTGAATAAAAACGAAAACCCTTACGGTCCTTCTCAAAAAGCTCAGAAAGCTATTGCCGATGCCGTTTCCAGCGGCTGGATGTACCAGCACGAAGCGGCGATGGCCTTCCGTAAAATGATTGCCAAGGAAAACGGCGTTACGGAAGCACACGTCATGCTTGGGGCTGGCTCGGGTGAGTTACTGATGGCTTCGGGGATTTATTACACGATCAAAGGCGGTTCGGGCACCAATATCGTCGGCGGCGACCCAACGTATATGCAATTACTGAGGGCCGCTTCTGATCTGGGTAATACGTTCAAGAAAGTCCCTGTTACCAAAGACTTCACTTACGATTTCAACGGCATGGCGGCGGCTGTGGACAGTAAAACTTCACTGGTTTATCTCTGCAATCCGAATAACCCGACGGGTGTGCTGGAAGATGCTTCTAAAATGTCGGCTTTTTGTGAAGATATGGCTAAGAAAAAACCCCTCTTCATCGACGAAGCTTACATGGACTACGCCGCTGACCCCAAAGCCAGCAGCATGATGGAACTGGTTCGCAAAGGCCATAATGTCCTCATCGCCCGCACTTTCTCAAAAGTTCATGGTTTTGCAGGACTACGCATTGGTTATCTTATTGGGCAGCCCGAAACGTTGAGAGAAATTAATAAATATTGCACGGGCGGCGGCAGCATTTCAGCTACGTCCATGAAGGGAGCCATCGCCAGCTACCTGGATGAGGATTTTATTACTTACTCCAAAGCCAAGTGCAAAGAATCGAAAGAATATCTGTATAAAGTTCTTAAAGACAAAGGGTATGAATACCTACCTTCGTCTTCCAACTTCGTGCTTTTCCCACTCAAATCGGACGGTAAATCGTTCGTTGAAAAAATGGCTCAGAAAGGGGTTGCCATTCGAAACTGGGAATTCGCCGGCCAACACTGGTGCCGCGTCTCCATGGGTACGCTCGACGAAATGAAGGCGTTTGGAGAAGCGTTCGATACTCTTGCTTAATCAACCTCTGCTCTATATGTCTGAACCGCTCTGTTTTCAGAGCGGTTTTTTTTTCATTTACTGTTTTCGGTGGTCTGTTTTCAGTTTTTACTCAGTATGACAATAACCCCAGAGGGGTTGAATACGAGTAACCCCGGATGATAATCCGAGGATTAATATAGGAATTACATCAAAATAAACGGTTTCGATTTTTACCTCAACTTCTATTCAACCCCTTCGGGGTTGTCTTTTCGGGGTTGTTGTATAATACCTCAATTTTTTATTGCGAACCATTAATTAATTCACCTATCCGCTTAGTTTTCAAAACTTTATTACATATTGCACAAGTTAATTCCCCAAATCAAGCGGTTCATTTTTCACTAATAAACCGTGTCTCAACCTAAATCTCCTAACCTTCTATGAGTACTGTACCACCTTTCCCAACCGATTCCTCTTTCAACACACCACCCAAGCCCTATAACTGGCTGGTTCCGGCAATTTTGGTTACTCTTTTCTGCTGCAATTACCTGGGCGTTGTAGGGGTAGTTTATGCAGCCCGGGTTGAAACCAAGTATAATCTGGGTGATTATGCAGGTGCTGACAGTGATGCCCGTCAGGCAAAACTCTGGACGCTCGTTCCGCTGGCCGTTGGCGTGGTGTTATGGCTAGGTTTCGTGATTTTCTACGGAGCACTTATATCAAGTACCCTCAAGAGTGGTGGCGTTCCCAGCACTTACTAATCCATGGTTTCTACTTTACGACTTTTTATTTACTGGATAATGGCGGCTATTCTGGTAGCCGTCATTTTTCTCTATTATGAATTTAACCCGGTAGAGCACGCATTCTTTCCGCCCTGCCTCTTCTATAAATATACAGGTCTTCACTGTCCCGGATGCGGAGCTCAGCGAGCGTTGCATCAATTACTACACGGTAACTTTCGGGAGGCATTCCGATTTAATGCTTTGCTGCTACTGATGATCCCTTACCTCAGCCTTGGATTCGTACTGAGTATCCGAACGCACCTCCTCGGTTTAGGATTTGAAACCTTACCCCAAGCGTACCGAAACCCCAAGGTCATTGCAGGTTTACTGACGCTGGTTTGTCTTTTCTGGATTCTTCGCAATATTCCTATGGCTCCCTTCAACTGGCTGGCTCCTCAGTAAATGAAATGCCTTAGCTTCTCTGGCAAAAGTTCATTACCAGTTGCCATTCTATATTCCATCCATTCGCACATTGCCAAACTTTTCTTTCAGATTCCAATTCATACACCTAATTTTATACGGATAATTATTCATCTGACTGATTAGTTATTTTACTATTCCCTTGATCTCCTGATCTCTCTTTCCAATGAAAAATCTACTATTACCTCTCCTGGCCTTTGGTGTTACGGGGCTGGTTCAGGCTCAGACCTTAACGGGATTTACCCCCGCCCGCGAAGCCACCGAACTTAAAATGGAAGCGGAGTTCAAAAAGCTACAGTCTTCAGCTGCCTATCGCAAACACCTGGAAATGCTGACTAGCACTCCGCACGTGGCCGGAACACCCGAGAACGAAAAAGTTCGGGATTACATCGCCGAAACCATGCGGAAAGCAGGCTGGCAGGTAGACATTTATCCGCATGATATTTACTTACCAAAAGGTCCGGGAGACGTAGCAGTAGAAGTAGTGACTCCGATTCGTCAGCCACTGAATATCAGAGAATATCTTTTCCCCGAAGATAAATACGCCGCCGATCCGCGACTAATGCCCGGCTGGAATGCCTACTCCGGTTCGGGTGATGTTACTGCGGAAGTAGTATACGCCAATTATGGTCGGAAAGAAGATTTTGAGAAGCTCAAAGATCTCGGCATTTCCGTCAAAGGCAAGATTGTTCTGGCTCGTTACGGCGGAAATTTCCGGGGCTATAAAGCTCAGTTTGCCCAACTCCACGGTGCAGCCGGAGTCATCATTTACACGGACCCCGCCGATAATGGCTACATGAAAGGATTAACCTTCCCCGAAGGCCCTCAGCCCAGTGAAAGCGTGATTCAACGGGGTTCGTTACTAACGGTGAACTACACCGGTGATCCCCTCACTCCCTTCGAACCAGCCTTACCGATAGATGGGAAAGTAAAGGTTAAACGCCTGGACCCTAAAGATGTTGATCTGCATAAAATACCCGTCACTCCCATTCCTTATGCTTCGGCTCTGGAAATCATGAAGCAAATGAAGGGAGCCAAAGCCGTTCCCGGCGGCTGGCAGGGCGGCTTACCTTTTACGTATCGACTGGAAGGTGGAGCGGATTTGAAAGTGCGTTTGAAAGTAAAACAGGATATTGCCATTACCCGAATTTACGAAGTGGTAGGAACGCTCACGGGCACCGATTATCCCGACGAATGGATCATTGCGGGTTGCCATTACGATGCCTGGGCTTACGGTTCTACGGATCCCAATAGCGGAACAGCGATGCTTTTGGGCCTGACAGAATCTTTAGGAAAGCTGGCGAAAAATGGACAAAAACCCCGCCGAACCATCAAGGTGGCTCACTGGGATGCTGAAGAATTTGGAGTCATAGGTTCGGCGGAATGGGCGGAACAATTCCGGGATGAACTGACGCAGAAAGCCGTCGCTTACATGAACTTCGATGCAGCAGTATCGGGTAAGGTTTTTGGAGCAAGTGCTTCGCCTTCTCTTAAAAAGCTGGTAATCGAAGCTGCCAAATCCGTCGATTACCCGGACTCTAATAAAACAGTATATCAGCACTGGATGGCTCAGGGCACGCCCAAAGGCGGCAGCACGGTAGGCATTGCCTCTTCGGCTCCGGCATTGGCAGCCAACGAACCCATCATTGGTAATCTGGGTGGTGGCTCCGACCACATTGGCCCTTACATGCACGTAGGGGTGCCTTCGCTGAGTGCGGGCGTGGGCGGTCCAACGCTTTACCACTCTTCTTATGATGATTTATTCTTCTATCATAAGTTCGTGGACTCGACTTACAAAATGGGCCCAATGGTGGAGCAGGTAGTAGGGACCATGGCCTTACGACTGGCCAATTCGGATGTATTACCCTATGACCTCGTTCGATACGCCAGTGATTTAACCACGCACCTGAAAGCTGCTGAAAAAGCCATTAAAGCTTATTCGCCAACTTATACGATTGATCCTATTCTTTCTGCCGTGACTGAATTGAAAAAAAATGCTGAAGCGGCGGAGGCAGCTCGGCAACATTACCTGGCAGCCGGACGTAAGGATAAAGTTGCTGAACTTAACAAGGTCATGCAGCAATTAGAACAATCCTTCATTGATAAAAAAGGCATGGCTTTTGGTCCTTGGTACCGCTCCTTATACGCTTCTTCGGATCCGTACAGCGGCTATGCTTCCTGGATGTTACCCGCTCTGCTTTACGAAGCTTCCCTTAAATCAACGGCTAATTTGCCTGAGCTAGAAGCCCGTCACATCAAAGCCATTCAAAGTTTAAGTACGAAGTTGGCTACCCTTACCAATACGATGGAAGGTACGGGCGGATCATCCGTGGGAGGTAAACCCTAACCTATTCCAGCTACTCACAAAAAAAGGCAAGCTTCTGCTTGCCTTTTTTTGTGAGTAGTAGTATTATAACTAGCCATACCATACATGTACAAACATTAAATGTATATAAATATCATATTATTATACAGTATTTGTTACAGATCATAGAGCAATACAAACCTTTTAGAGTAATAAACTTACCATTTATCTAAGCATAATCACTCAATTATTATCCCCTTATACATTTGTAAAACGATTCACAACAGAAGTCCCGAATACGGTCTATTGGTCACCTTCAATCTTAATACGTAGTAACTAGTGCCAACTCATCATTGCATGCATATGAGTCCTGCGTTTTTCAAATCTATTTTCCATACATTCTGCCTATTCTGAAAATAGATTTGAAACTCGGCTCCGTCTACCAACTCACGTTAACGATTAACCGGCGGAAATCTAATTAATAGAAACTATTCAACCTTCAATTTTATTAAGACTATAAGGAGCTTTTACTCATCCAACCCAGGGTAAAAGCTCCTTTTTATTCATTTTTGCCAGGAAGTAATACGCCAGTCTCCGTAAACAGGGTCTTTGGCGGGTAACTCAAGTGCAGCTATGTTTTGATCTGCTTGAGGTCGTTCGCCTTTTTCTCCCTTCAGTAAATCCCAGTCTTTCCCTTGCGGATACGCTCCTACCACTCCGAAATCGGTACTGGCTTCTATCTTTTTATGGCCCGTTCCCGCCGGAAGAATCAGCACATCTCCCGCTTGTACGCTTAATACCTGGCCTTTTTCGCCCCCCAATTGCAGTTGAGCCTGGCCTGAATAAATACCCAGAACTTCGTGCGAAGTGCTATGGTAATGATGAAAGGGATACACGCCATTCCTCCACGAGTTGGTCCAATCATGACTGGCAAAACGATCTTCGAGCCATTGAGCGGCTCTATTCCCGGTTTCTTCGGTTACTTTTCGATAAATAACTACGGGGAGCTTGTTATTAGGAATCACGCCGTCGTCTTTGAAATACAGCAATTCTGGTTCCATAAGCATCTTTTTAAAAAGCAGATTTAACGACTCCGCCATCTACCCGCAAAGCCGCCCCATTGGTTGCCGATGACAAAGGACTCGACACATACGTAACTAGATTGGCCACTTCTTCGGTCGTTGCGAAGCGTTGTAACAATGACGTAGGACGGTCTTTTTTAAAAAATTCCTGCTGAGCTTCCTCAACGGTAATGTTCTCTTTCTCCGCGGTTTGTTTGACTCCCTTTTCATTGCCTTCCGACCAGGTCGGTCCGGGCAAAACGGCATTAACGGTCACCTCCGTTCCCTTGGTTAACTCCGCCAAACCTCGGCTAATCGCCAGCATAGCTGTTTTTGTCATGCCGTACTGAATCATGTCTTCCGGTATTTGAATGGCCGATTCGCTGGAAAGAAATATAATGCGGCCCCAATTCTGAGCCAGCATTTTAGGGAAATAATACCGGGACAGTCGAACACCACTCAGCACATTGACTTCGTAATAGTTCATCCATTCTTCATCGGTAATTTCTGCGAACGGTTTTTGTCCGAATATGCCGACATTATTAATCAGGATATCTACTTCCGGGACTTCTTCCAGCAGAGCATTCACTTCCTCTACTTTTGAAAAATCAGCGGTAACGCCTTTCAGTTTCGCGTCTGGAATAGTGGCTTTGATGTTTGCGATCGCTTCTTCGACCCGCTCCTGCGTTCGGCCATTTACATACACGGTTGCTCCTTCCCGAGCTAATCCCTGAGCAATTGCCAACCCAATGCCCGCCGTTGAGCCCGTCACCAAAGCTACTTTTTCAGTCAATTTTAAATCCATTGTATTACATTTTAAATGGTAGAAAAAGATAAGGTACTGGTATGGCTCCCTCTTATGCTTTCACTCTTTCAGCGAAAGAAACGTACCAGTCCATCGGCTTGAGTACGTAGCGAATTTTAGGGTTCCCATCGCCAAAAGTTTCCTTTCAATCCCTAAGCCGTAGGCGACCTCAACGCCTTCGCGTGAATCGGCGTATGGGCTGTTAAATCATTCCAACGAAAACCGTGAAAAGAAGAACTGCTCCCCTATTATTAGCTCTGTGCCTCGGAATGGGCCTTTTTGCCTGTAAAAAAAATACCGAAGATGCCACTCCCGACACTAACTCAAAGGAGCATGTAGCCGGTAATCAGTGGATTTATGAACAAATGGCGAGTTACTATTTCTGGACCGACAAGCTCCCCAGCGAAGCTAATACTGACCAGACGCTGGAGCCAGAATCGTATTTCACCTCTTTACTAAACACTTACAACGCCACCTCCAATCCTGATGGAGATCGCTTCTCTTATTTCTCCCCGGACGCAGCAACGCTGGAAGCGGCTTTGAATGGCGAAAGCCTCACCACGGGCATGCAGTTTCGATTGTTCTATCGCGATAATGCTCGGGTAAATATCGTTGGACAGGTATTATATGTGCTGAAAGGTTCTCCGGCAGCGGCGGCGGGCTTCAAACGCGGCGACGTTTTCACGAAAGTTAACGGCACCACCCTTACCACTACCAACTATGAGTCGTTACTGTACGGTTCAACCACTTCTTATTCGTTTACCCTGGGAACCGTCAGTACCAGTAACACCATCGAGGATACCAGCACGACACTGGCCGTAACCGCCACGACTTTTCAGGAAGATCCGGTGTTTTTGGATTCGACCTATACGGTTAATGGAAAGAAGGTGGGGTATTTGGTCTATAACCAGTTTGTTTCCAGCCCGAATAACTCTTCCAGCAATGCCTACGACAATCACCTGCGTCAGATTTTCGGAGATTTTAAATCGGCGGGCGTTCAGGAATTAATTCTGGACTTGCGGTATAATCCCGGCGGTTCAGGTGCGACGGCTACTACTTTGGCGAGTCTGATTGTGAAGTACAGCGGAGCTACGCAGATTTTCTATAAAGAAGAGTATAACAGCCAGATGAATCAGTACCTCCAGCAACAATACGGCAGCGACGCTTTCAACGCCTATTTTACGAATGAATCCAATAATGTTGGCAATCAGATTAGTAAGGTTACGATTTTAACTTCGGAGTGGACGGCCTCTGCCAGTGAGCTGGTTATCAATGGACTAAAACCCTACATGACGGTTAATCTGATTGGAGAAACCACTTATGGGAAAAACGTAGGCTCTACCACTTTAACCGACGATACAGGTAAATATTCATTCGCATTACAGCCCATTATCGTGAAGGTATATAATAGTCTCGGGGCATCCGATTATACGGCTGGTTTTACGCCTAATACCTCCCTTTCAGAGCCTTTTAATCTGTACGCCTTAGGAAATACGCAGGAAACTTTACTGAATGCAGCCTTATACGGTACCAGTACAGGAGGCCGTCAGGCGGCAGGGGTGGCTAGTCTTTCTTCGTCGATTACGAAGAAAGCAACTTTTGGAAAGCTACTCATCCGCGACAAAGACACTGCGGTAAAGAGTTTTATGAAGAAACGAACTTCTGTTTTATAACCCATACCACACGTATTTAGTAAAACAAAAGCGATGGACTCTCCGGAATCCATCGCTTTTGTTTTACTGAGCTTTTATTAATTCAACACGACAACTTCAGGAGTGGCCGTATCGGCTGGTTTTTCTTTCTCATCGGGAAAAACGAACTTGATCGGACGATCCACTTTTTCTTCCAGTAAGGCCGCCTCCAGTACTTCTTCTACGCGGTCTACATAATGGAAAACCAGATCCTGAACGTACGAAGGGTTAATCTCTTCGATGTCTTTGCGATTTTTCTTGCAAAGAATAATCTCCTTAATACCTGCTCGCTTCGCCGCCAGAATCTTCTCCTTGATACCGCCTACGGGCAATACTTTACCCCGAAGTGTAACCTCTCCCGTCATGGCCAGGTTAGACTTGACTTTCCGTTGCGTAAAGACTGAAACCATCGAGGTAATCATCGTAACCCCGGCAGAAGGTCCATCTTTCGGCACCGCCCCGGCAGGTACGTGTACGTGCAGGTTGTAGTGTTCGAATAAACGGTGGTCAATATTCAACTCGTCGGCGTGGGCCTTGATGTAACTCAGAGCAGTGATAGCAGACTCTTTCATTACATCACCCAATTGTCCTGACAGGGTAAGCGTACCACGGCCCCGGTTCAGGCTAGATTCCACGAAGAGGATTTCACCCCCTACGCTAGTCCAGGCCAGACCCGTTACCACTCCGGCGGTATCGTTATTATCGTACTCGTCTTTATCAAAAAATTCGGCTCCCAATAACTTTACCACGTCTTCCGTACGCAGTGTCTTGGGATACTCCTCTTCCAGAGCAATGGCTTTGGTAATCTTCCGAACGATGGAACCAATCTTCTGTTCCAGCGAACGAACGCCCGATTCACGCGTATAGCCTTCGATTACTTTCTGAATGGCCGCATCCGTGAAATTCAGCATCTTTCCTTCCAGACCGTGCTCCTGTTTCTGTTTAGGAACCAGGTATTTTTTAGCAATCTGTACTTTCTCTTCCATCGTGTACCCCGTCAACTCTATGATCTCCATCCGATCCCGAAGGGCGGGCTGAATGGGTTCCAGCGAGTTCGCCGTGGCAATGAAAAGTACTTTCGATAGATCGTACTCTACTTCCAGGTAATTATCCTGAAAGCTACCGTTTTGTTCAGGATCAAGTACTTCCAGCAATGCCGAAGACGGATCACCCCGGAAATCGCTCGATACCTTATCTATCTCATCCAGAATAAATACAGGATTGGAAGATTTTGATTTACGAATGTTCTGAATCACCTTACCGGGCATCGCACCAATGTAGGTTTTCCGGTGACCCCGAATTTCCGATTCGTCATGCACGCCACCCAGAGCCATTCGAACATACTTGCGTCCCAGAGCTTTCGCAATGGAACGGCCCAAGGATGTTTTACCTACCCCCGGAGGACCGTAGAGACACAAAATCGGGGCTTTCATATTCCCCTTCATTTTCAGTACGGCCAGGTATTCAATAATCCGTTCCTTGATTTTCTCCAGCCCGAAGTGATCCTGATCGAGGATTTTCTGGGCTTTTTTCAGATCAAAGAAATCTTTGGTATAATCATTCCAGGGTAAATCAACCATCAATTCCAGATAGTTCATCCCAATCGGATACTCCGGCGACATGGGGTTCGTCCGGCGTAGCTTACTGATTTCTTTCTGGAATTGGTCATTTACCTCTTTACTCCATTTTTTCTGAGCCGCTTTAGCCTGGAGGGCATCAATTTCCTGCTCGGGCGAATCAATACCCAACTCTTCCTGAAGTACCTTGATTTGCTGACGGATGTAATAATCCCGCTGTTGCTGATCAATTTCGCTGCTGGCTTTGGTCTGAATTTCCCGCTTCATTTCCAGTAACTGAATATCCTTCAGCATTACGGCCAGCAATTTTGTGGCCTGCTCTACGGAATCAAACGTTTCCAGCAGCCCCTGTTTTTCAGGCTGATCGGCGTTGGTATTGGCAGAAAGGAAATGAATGAGGAAGTTATTCGACTCAATGTTGTCCAGAGCGATCTGAGCTTCTCTTGGAATTTCAGGGTTGAGGTTCAGCGACTTATGAGCGGCATCCCGCAACGACTGAATGAGAGCTTTGGCTTCCCGATTCGGTTTTGCTGGAAAATTGTCGTCGATGTAATTTACCTGAGCCAGAAAATGAGGCTCTTCTTTCAGGAATTCCTGAATCTGGAAGCGTTTTTTCCCCTGCACAATGATCGTAACGTTCCCATCGGGCAACACAATCATTTTCAGAATCTGGGCGAGCGTTCCTACGCGGTAAAGATCTTCCGGTGTAGGTTCTTCCTTTTGCGGGTTAGCCATAGCAACCACGCCCACTACCTTATTTTTAGCTTTGTATTGCTTCTTTACCAGACGGATAGACTTCTGACGCCCGACCGTTACCGGAATCACCATCCCTGGAAACAGCACAATATTGCGAATGGGCAATATGGGTAACTGTTCGGCATAATCCGCAGGATCATCATTTTCATCAAAATCGCCAGCTGACAGAGGAATCATCTCCATGCTGTCAAATTCAGACATTTCGACTAGTTGTAGGTTGGTGAGTGAACTGGGCTTCTTTTTATTCATATAGCAAAGACCTGTCATGTTGGCAGGCAAATATTCAATAGTGAAACGAAACTACTACAAAAGTTTCTGATAGGGAATAGGTGAAAGGACTATGCCAACACTTAATTATTATTTGGTTCATCTAAACTACACTTTAAACCTATACTTCATTCCGACAAGAGAAAAATTTTATCTTACTTTTTTTGAAAACAATGCACAGGTAAGCTTTTCGGTTGCCGTATCTTTACTCAATGCCTTTGATTACTCATTCTTCCTATAAAGCCCCCAAGGGGTTCAGAAATCCACATTTGTCGACGATTTATCCCAGCACGTTCAGACGGGTGCAGGGGGTAACGTATGTACGTGAACGTTTAGAATTAACAGATGGTGATTTTCTTGATTTAGACTGGAGTTATGCTACTGGAGACCACCTTGATAATCCGCTGATTTCCAGCACTAAAAGACCACTGGCAATTATTTCACACGGTTACCTCGGAAATAGTACCCGTCACTATGTGCTGGGCGGTGTTAAGTCCTTTAATCTGGCAGGTTATGACACTTTGGCCTGGAATCATCGGGGCTTGGGGGGCACCTGCAACCGACTGGAAAAGATAACTACTCACGGCAGCACGGATGAATTAAAGGAAATCATAAGCTATGCTTTATCGCGAGGTTACACCTCCCTGATTCTGGTGGGCTATAGTAAAGGGGGTAATCAGATTTTGAAATACGCTGGCGAACTGGGGGCTGCTCTCCCCAAGGCCATTCAGGCGATGGTGGCCATTTCTACCCCAACCGATATGGCGGGTAGCATGGCGGCGTGTCGCGGAACGTTTTATGAATGGTATTTCATGCGGAAGCTTCGAAAATTCATGGCTACCCGACAACATCTAATATCCCCAACGCAATACGCAGAATTTGCCCGGTACCGTACGCTCGACGACTTCACGAACGAATACGTTTCTCCTTTGTTAGGCTGGAAAAATTACGCGGAAGCCACCTCTGCCCTGCCTTTTGTCGAACACATTCAGGTTCCAACGTTGTTATTAAATGCTCAGAATGACCCCATTCTTTCGCCAAGTTGTTCGCCAGAAGCCTTAGCCCGAAAATCGGATTACCTCTGGCTGGAAACGCCTCAGATGGGCGGTCATTGTGGTTTTTATGAAAAAACGACCGACGGCCTGTGTTGGGCAGATCGTCGGTCGGTTGAATTCGTTTCGCAACTCATTTATTCCAGGTAATCCAGCTCTTTGCCAAACGTCTCTTCAACGCTCCAGTTGGAAAGGAAGGCCAGTCCCAGGCAAACCAGACCAACCGTCAAAGCCGAACCAATCAGGCCCAACGAAGGAATAAAGCTCTTGAATAACAAACTAATAGGAATAACGGCTCCGCGAACGAAGTTGGGGATCGTAGTGGTTACCGTTGCCCGAAGGTTAGTGCCAAATTGCTCCGAAGACATCGTCACGAACATGGCCCAGTACCCGGCAAAAAAGCCCAACACGAAGCAGAGCCAGTAAAACTCCTGCGAGGAAAGTCCTTGCGAATACATATAATACACTACCAACACCGTCAGCGAAGACAGGTAAAGGTAAATGGCTTTTTTACGACTCCGAATCTGCTGACTGATTAACCCTACAACCAGATCACCGATGGAAAGTCCGGCGTAGAGATACGCAATGGTCAGGTTGGGACGAATGTGCTGAATACCTAAAGCCTTTACCAATTCTGGTGCAGAAAGGACTAATACCGAAATAACATACCAGATTGGAATACCGATGAAGATACAGGCCAGGTACTTTTTAAAGCGTTTCTGATCGGTAAACAAACTCAGAAAATCGCCTTTCTTGACGTTACTGTGCTCCGCTTTTTCGAATAAACCGGATTCGTAGGTTCCAATTCGCAGGGTTAATAGAGCCAGTCCCAAGCCACCGCCAATGAAATAGAGGATTCGCCAGTTGGGAATAAATTCGGGTAATAAAGCGGCAAAAACGGCTCCTGAAGCTCCAAAACCCGCCACAATCAGCGTACCATACCCCCGTTTTTCTTTCGGCATGGTTTCATTAATCAGGGTGATTCCTGCTCCCAGTTCACCGGCTAGCCCAACCCCGGCAATAAAGCGTAAGACGGCATAAATGGTAAGATCGCTGATTAATCCATTGATCGCATTGGCCAGCGAATACATTAAAATAGAGCCAAACAGAACCGACTTTCGGCCTTTCTTGTCTCCAATAACACCCCAAAAAATTCCGCCCAGCAGCATACCAGCCATCTGCCAGTTAAAGAGCGTAGTGCCCTGAGCAAGTAACTGATTTTCAGGAACTCCTAAATCTAATAAACTGGGGTTACGGATGACTCCAAACAGAATCAGGTCATATACATCGACAAAATACCCCAGGGCCGCCACCAGAATGATGGTATATGCGGAACGGGTGGTGCTCGTCGTCAGAGAGCTGGAACTAGACATACTTTAAGAAGGGGGATGTTAAAATAGCCGCTAAAATTACATGATCTGTAAAGTATTATCCAAACCGATATTCTTTTTTATTCACTCTTAAGTCCTACTTTTTATTTGGTCAATACTGATTCCTGGATACACTTCCTTCCGTCTCTAATCCATTTGAGTAGTAAATAAAAATCGCCGTGACTAGTTTGATCACTAATCACGGCGAGCTTTATCAAACCTGAGTATTACCCCATATTACGTCGGGAAATATCCAGGTAGCCCAATACATTTAAAACGACGAAATATCCCAGACTGACCCATTCGTGAAGAACCAGAAAATCGTTGGACTTTCTCATAGAGGATAACAAGGGAAATGCATATGGAAACCAGTCCACGTATTTCCATTGCTGCATTATTAAGACACTGGATAATACGATGCCCATCAGGGCAATACCAATCGGCACAATGATATTTTTGATACGGGTAGCCAGCCAGTAATGAATGCCTGAAACGCCCAGGGTGGCAATAAAGGTTTTAACAATAAATTTCAAAATGATATCAAAGCTGGGTATATGATTCGCAAAACCATAGTTAGGATCTATGAGAGCTAAAATCCCTCCGGCTACCAGCGTTAAGCTATTAAAAACCAGAAAATGCAGGAGAATCAAGCTTTGGATGAGGAGTATCTTCCCAACCCAGACGGAACTTTTCGGGAATGGTTGCGTGAATACATACTTCCAGGTGTTGGAACGATGCTCGATATTGACAATCAAGCTGTTAATGAGTACCGCGTAAAAAGGGATAAACACCGCAATTTCAGCCTGCCAGCAACGCCCGATGAATAAATCCCAGGCATTTATTTTCGCCCCAGCGTAACCAATTTCAGGTTTGGACAAGTACCCGATAAAGAGGATACTTGGAGCAAAAAGTGATCCAATAAAGGTTAGCCATAGGGCCGAAGTATTTCGCGTTTTCAGAATTTCAATCCGAAAGGAAGCAGGTATATAACTTAATAACATCGTTTTGTGAAGGTGAAAGGTTGATAATCAGCGGGTAATATTCAGGAACATTTCTTCCAGATCGGCTCCCTGAATGTTTAGTTCGTACACATCGATTCCAGCCGTTACTAGCGAATGATTAAGAGCCGCGACCTGAGCTTTACTTTCAAAAGGAACGGTTAACTTACCTGCCACTAGCTGAGGTTTCAGTTCCGACAAAATTGACTGAGCCTGTTCGTGATTATTGGTATCAATATAAATCATTCGCTGCTGTGCCTGAGCCGTTTGAAGCTCCTGAATACTACCCTGAAAAAGCAGGTTACCCTGATGAATAATTCCTACGTGCGTGCACATCCGCTCGACCTCCGCCAGCAGGTGACTTGACACGAAGAAGGTAATTCCAAAATCCCGATTCAACTGTTTAATCAGCTCCCGCATTTCAATGATTCCACCCGGGTCGAGGCCATTGGTAGGTTCATCCAGAATCACTAACTCAGGCTGATGAAGCAAGGCCATGGCCAGCCCCAGCCGCTGTTTCATTCCGAGCGAATAAGCCCCGGCTTTTTTAGTAGCCGCGTGCTCCAGCCCCACCATTGCCAGTACTTCGGTAATTCTGGACGCAGGCTTCTGCGTATAGTGTCGGGCGATTTCAAGATTTTGTTTACCCGTCAGGTGCAGGTAAAGGGAAGGCGATTCGATGAGGGAACCTATTTTCTGAAATAAGGCACTTCGATTGGATTCCAACTCCTGCCCGAAGATTTCAACCGTACCAGATTTTGCCTGCAATAGTCCTAATATCAGCCGGATGGAGGTGGTTTTACCGGCTCCATTGGGTCCTAAAAATCCAAATATGGATCCTTGCGGCACCTGGAGATCAATACTCCGGACGATGGGCTGATCTTTTCGAAAATAAAATTCAAGTTGTTGGGTTTGAAGGATTACCATAGGTATAACGGATTCTACATGCCATTATACAAAGATCCCCTGTAGCTGAATATTCCTTTGGGCTGAAAGGCTCCATAAAAGTTCTGACGGCAAGCCTCTAAACCCGAGACATAATCAGTGAACGCTGGGAGTCGAGTTTCAAAAAGATGAAAAGTAGAATAGTAAACGACCATAACCCCGAACCTCCATAACTAAAAAAGGGCAGCGGAATACCGATCACAGGCATGAGTCCAATCGTCATGCCTATGTTAACCAGAAAGTGAAAGAAGAAGATGGATACTACCCCATACCCATACACGCGGGCGAACTTAATTCGCTGTCGTTCAGCGAGAAATATTAAACGAAGAATTAAAGCTATTAACAAGCCAATGACCACGAGGCTCCCGAAAAATCCGTGTTCTTCGCCTACCGTACAGAAGATAAAGTCCGTACTTTGTTCGGGCACGAAATCAAACTTCGTTTGTGTGCCTTGCAGGAAGCCTTTACCGAAAACGCCCCCCGAACCAATCGCAATTTTTGACTGAATGACGTTCCAGCCCGCCCCCCGTTTATGGCTGTTGGGATCAATTAATACTTCTATGCGTGAACGCTGGTGCGGAGCGAGAACATTATGGATGAAGAAGTCGGTAGCCCAGACCACAACCAGACAACCCACATAAATAAGTCCTATAGTAACATACGTTTTCCGAGTTCGCTCATACCGGGGCATAAAGAATAAGACCACACCAGCAATGACAGCAAGAACAATGGCGATAGTCAGGGTATCGACTGTAAGAGCCAGAATCAGTAAGGTCGCTGAAACGATAATAATGGAGGGGTAAATGCCCGGTAACCCTTCCCGATACAGCATCAATACCAGCCCAACAATCACCAGCGTTTGTCCCGTTTCTCTCGATAAAAGAATCAGTAGAATGGGAATTAACATGAAAATCGCTACCGTAAACTGATCCTTAAACTTGGCTAAATTCGTTCCCGGCGTGCTCAGATACTTGGCAATGGCCAGGGCAGTAGCCATCTTGGCAACCTCCGCCGGCTGAAAGCCAACCGGCCCGATTCTAAACCACGAGTGCGAACCTTTAATATCAGCCCCCAGAACCAGAACGCCAACGAGTAATAAGAGAATAAAGCCGTAGATATAAAAAGCAAACGTCTCCCAGAATCGGTAGTCAATCACCAGAATGGCGATAATAAGCAATACCGAAAAACCCGCAAAGACCAATTGCTTACCTGAGTTTGTCTCAAAATTAAAGATACTTATGGGTTGCTCGGGGTTATATACGGCGGCATAGATATTCAGCCAGCCGATGACCACACAAGCCAAGTACAGGGCTATCGTAACCCAGTCAATTCGATTTAAAATGCTATTCTCGCGAGAAGCCAATTTCGTAGGGTATTAGAATCAGTGAAGTACCTGCGGCGATCAATATAAATCGGACAGGAAATCGTTAACTGAGAAATTCGGTAGTGCCTTGGGGGTTGCCGGAATGGCAATTACTTTACCGTTTTGCACGATGAGCGTTTGCTTCCCTGCTTCAGGCTTTGCCAGCAACTTTTTCTTTTTTGACGGTTCGGGTAAACGTAACAAATACTTGTTCATCATTTCCCGTTCCAGGCCTTTATGCGTTACCGTGCCTTTGATATACTTCTCGGCTACCATCATGGCAATGGGAGCAGAAGTTGTTCCCCCCCACCGACCATAATCGACGATGGCCGCGATAGCAATCTTGGGGTTATTGCGAGGGGCAAAACAAATAAAAACCGAGTTATCATCCTGACCGGGGCGATTTTGAGAAGTACCCGTCTTTCCACAGATTTCAAGATCAGGAATCACTGCCGCCCGCATCACCGTACCGTTCCGCACCGCGTCTGACATGCCTGCAATCAGCGTCTCGAAGTGCCGGGTGTCGATGTCCACTGAATGTTTTTCCCGGTATTGCGGGAGTGGATCGTTTTTCGGAGAACCAACGGCCCGCACCAGGTGCGGGGTAATATACCAGCCTCGATTGGCAATAATAGCCGCTACATTGGCCAGTTTAGTGGGGGTAACCAGCAACTCACCTTCCCCAATCCCTACGGAATAAATATTGGAAAATTTCCAGTTATTCTCCCCTTTGTTTCGCTTGTTGTAATAATCAACGTCGGGTAATAAGCCCGTTTTTTCGTAAGGTAAATCTACCCCCAGCTTCTGACCGATTCCAAATTTTGCAACCCGATCATGCCAGCGGGTTAAGCCCACTTTCGATTTTTTGTAAACGTCTTTTTCGTCGTTGTTGTAGATAATCCGACGAAATACGTGATAAAAATAGGGGTTACAGGAAAGCTGAATGGCCCGGTGCAAGTTACTCGAACTTGCTCCACAGTGGCAGTTCATGCGAATGCCGGAGTGACCTAATACCGTACTGGGGCTAATGGCCCCATCCTGTAATCCGACCAGTGTTTCAATGGTCTTAAAAGTTGACCCCGGACGATACGTTCCCTGTAAAGCCCGGTTTAATAAGGGATTAAAGGGATTCAAAGCCAACTTGGCGTAATTCTTCGAATAGTTACGTCCTGACAACAATTTAGGGTCGTACGAAGGCGAGGAAACCATAGCCAGAATCTCTCCCGTATTGGGCTCAATCGCTACCAGACTTCCTGATTTATTCTGAAATAAACTATCCGCGTATTGCTGTAAATCCAGGTCGATGGAAGTATAGAGGTTTTTTCCGGCGATGGGCGAAATATCCGCACTTCCCCCCTTCCAGGGCCCTTTCACAACACCGTGTACATCCTTCATGATGTACTTCATGCCGCGTTGCCCCCGCAGGGTTTCTTCGTAATAACGCTCCAGTCCACTCTGACCGATGTAATCCCCCTGACGGTAGTAACTCTCACCTTTTTCTTCCTGGTCTTCCAGTAATTTAGGACTTACCTCCGCTACATATCCCAGGGCATTAGCCATAGTGGAAGTATTATACGTTCGGAAAGCACTGGTTTCAAAGGTAAAGCCGGGGTAGTCTACCATCGCATCCTGAATGCGGGCAAAGTCTTCTACCGATAATTGACGCATGAATAAAGACGGCTTGAACTTGGAATACGTCCGAGCCACCGAATACATGCTATCAAACTGCATTTTCGTAACACCCAGCAGATTACATAACCGAAGCGTATCTGGTATACGGGCTTTCTTAGGTGTGATGTATAAATCATAGGTAGGGGTGTTATACACAATCAGATTACCCTTACGATCATAGATTTGACCACGATACGGGATCTGTACTACCTTCTCAATTGCATTATTCACGGCAGCTTCCGAGTACCCCTCGTCCACCACTTGTAAGTAAAATAACTTCGCCAGATATACAAGGGCCACCAGCACTACTACCCCTTGTATGATTCCTCTTTTAACTTCTTGCATATTTCCCCGAAAAATTCTCGGAATCAGTCAATTTCCTTTACAAAATTTGTAGTTTTTAAAGGATTTGGCAAGTGGAAAGTTCAAACTTTATAAAATTTAATTTGAACACCCAAAAGCCGATCTAAGCTCTAACGAAGAAGGTACTTCCGTTATTTCAGAGTTATTCCTCATACGCGTTTCGCTCGCCCGTGCTTTTCTACTTGAGAGTAACGGTTCTCCAGGCTTTTCCTGACAAATTTTCCGATTTACAGTTTGAATTTACTTACTTTAGAAAAGTTATTGAAAGAGGCCATCAAACAACCATAACAAACTATTATTCAGTTGTTTACCAATAAATCTTCATCAAGTAAATCCTCAAAATTTTGACCATTTAAACAAAAATAGTGAGGTATCCAGGTTGCTAGAATAATATTTGTAAGTAAAAGTGAGTATGTGAAAGAGTCAGGCTTTGCACTGGACTCATGGAAAGAAAACAGCATTGGAATGTCAAAAAATCTCGAAGCTCTTACGCCCCGCCAGATTGTAGCGGAATTGGATAAATACATTATTGGACAACACGAAGCGAAAAAGAACGTAGCCATTGCCCTGCGAAATCGCTGGAGACGCATGAACGCTCCGGCAGAAATGCAACGGGAGATCATGCCGAACAATATTCTGATGATTGGACCTACGGGTTGCGGTAAGACCGAAATTGCCCGCCGTCTGGCTCAACTGGCTGATGCTCCTTTCACGAAAGTGGAAGCGTCCAAATTTACCGAAGTAGGGTATGTAGGCCGCGATGTTGAAAGCATGGTTCGCGACCTCGTAGAGCAGGCCATTCATATGGTTCGGGCAGCCAAGAAAGAATCCGTGAAAGAGCGGGCGGCTCAGGCTGTGGAAGAAGTGATTCTGGATGCCCTCATTCCTTCGGTGAAACAACCCGCGGGTTTTCATCCACATTCGGCTTCTATTACTTCCGAAAACATTGAAAATGCGTCAGACGCAGAACTGAACGAACGGACGCGGGAACGTTTTCGGGAAAAAATCAGATCCGGCGAGATTGATGAACGCAAGATCGACATCGACGTACAGCAAAGTGCTTCGCCGAATATTGGCGTCATGGGCGGCCCGATTGACGATAACTCCATGATGAACATTCAGGAGATGATTTCCGGCATGATGCCCAAGCAGCGGAAGAAACGCAAGGTAACCATTGGCGAAGCCAAGCGAATTCTGCTGGACGAAGAAGCCGCCAAACTCATCGACATGGATGAAGTGAAGGACGAAGCCATTCGCAAAGCAGAAAATCTGGGAATTATTTTCATTGATGAAATTGATAAAGTAGCGGCCAAAAGCGGCGGCTCCGGCCCGGACGTTTCCCGCGAAGGGGTGCAACGGGATTTATTACCCATCGTAGAAGGCTCTACTGTCAATACGAAGTACGGGGTTATTCACACGGATCACATCCTGTTTATTGCCGCCGGTGCCTTCCACGTTTCCAAGCCCAGCGATCTTATTCCTGAGCTTCAGGGTCGTTTCCCGATCCGCGTAGAATTACAGCCCTTAACGCAAGCCGATTTTGTTCGGATTTTACAGGAACCTCGCAATGCCTTAACCCGTCAGTATGAAGCCATGCTTCGGGCCGAAGGCGTAGGATTGACCTTCAATGACGAATCACTTCAGGCTCTGGCGGAAGTCGCCTTCCAGCTTAATACCGAAGTAGAAAACATCGGTGCCCGCCGATTACAGACCGTGGTCAGTCAGTTGCTGAATGATGTGTTATTTGACATTCCCGACCAGATTGGTCCCAATGCTCAGGTAGTAGTTACGAAAGAACTGGTCGATCAACGGCTGGCCGGACTGGTGCAAAACCGCGATTTGAGTCAATATATTCTTTAAATCAAAAGGAGAGCACCCCTCTCCTTTTTTACCCGACCATGGTTGTTTTTGGAGTTATCATTATTATTCTCGGAGGCATGGCCTTCATGATTGGCTGGACGATTTTGAATAAACGTCGGGACTGGATGAAAAACACTGCCCGCGTATTAGGGCTGGTTGAAGAAGACCGAATTGTCTATGAAGTGGATGGAAAAAGCTATGCTCTTCGGGTAACCAGCACCAATATCAAAGGCCGCAGTTTACCCATTCGGTATTCGCTTCAAAATCCGGGTCAGGCTCGGGTGGATGCTCCTTTGGCAACCTGGCTGGCTCCGGCCTTTTTTATGTTACTCGGCTCAGGCTTACTCCTAACGGGCATTGGCATGGTGAAGGGTTAATTACATGCATCACCTAACAAAAGAGCCGGCTGAGAAATCAGTCGGCTCTTTTGTTTATCTTCTTTTCTTCTTCATAAAACCAAAAATTCCTCTCTTCTCGGTCTCAGGGTAACACTTCAATTGTGATTCTGGCGGTTTCCGGTAAATCGGAATCTGTAGGCCGAAGTGAAATTCCATGCCTTTGGGGTTACCAATATTGAACGTAGGAAGGATGTTATCAGAACCCACATACAAAATTCCGGCTCTCGCCCCGATCCCCATTGCTACCCGGCTGTAGTTGTCGGTTAATGAAAACGGTACGGCTACTTCAAACCATTTGGCTTCATATCGAGGCGTAACCGCCAGCAGGGATGGCATCGTAAAGTTTACATTCCTGTTCGAAACAAATCCCTGGATAACCATTGCATTTACATAAACCTTATCCTTTACCAGATAATCCACGCTGGCCTGCAAACGGGTTGGTAGCAGCGTTCGGTAAACCGAAACCTGATCCTCAGGCGATGACCTCAAAGTTTGATTTAACCCATCCATAACTCCTGGTAAACCCGGCGACTGGCGAAAGTTGCTTTCATTCAGAATCAGCCCTGACCTTTGTAAATTATAGGCTTCTACGTAGTTGGGGTTTTTATACGAAACCCGGCCAATGTCCAGCAGGGAAACACTCACCCGATACAGATATTTATTTTTGCTATTATCCTTCAGCATTTGCCCTTTTTCACGGTAGGAATACTTTCGAACATCCGGACGGTATTCATATACGAAACCCAGATCTGCTCCCCAGCCACTGCCCGCCGAGGCATTTCCTAATAACCAGGCGGGACTAAAACTGGCATTACTATAGGCTCCTTCGTTCGTCATTCCATACTGAGCCGAGAGATTGTTCAGCCGAACGTAGGCTCCATTAGGTACGCTGGGATCGGTGATGTACTCATAGTTAATATTCTGGCCATGAATGTGGGATTGCTGTAAACTGATCAGACGTTTGGCCGTAATGCCTACTTTGATAAACTCTTCCTCCTCATCCAGCAGCACCCGGGCGTAGGTTCCCGAAAGTTCAACCAGAGCATTGGTATTGGCATGTAAATGAGCTCCAAAATCCTCAGGTTCAATTCGACCACTGACGACCGTTCCGTTTTTCAAAAGCCTTGCTACGGATTCGGAAACGTTCGTGGCAGCAGCCCCTACCCTCAGGCGAGAGTTGATGGAGATTGCATTTTTGTTGTTAATCGTAAATAGCACACCAGGGCCCCGAATTTCGGCCCCAGCCCGAACGTGCTTGTCTCTTCCGTTCAACTTCTCCCTCAAATATTCCTGATCCCTGAAAATAATGCCGTTATTTGGCCCCCGGTATTTAGAAGGTACGGTATTGGTCATCATCTGAAAGGGCGAATAAGGAGCCTGCCATACCAGATAATTATTATAGAAGTAAGTTTCGAAACCCGCCAGGTGAATCTGAACCTTATAACGAGAGTCAGCAGCCGTAGCCGGATTAAGGTAAACACCATGCACGCCGGCGTAATTACTGCTACTCTGACCGAGTAAAAACTGGGCTTGTACCCGTTCACCTGAGGTGATACTGAAAAGTATTAAAATAATGGGAAGGACTCGTTTCATACGCACAGACCCTATCACTTTGGCTTGAGCTTCGGGTAAAAGGCAAAAGATTTTATTGGATTTATTTAAGAACGATCATTTAGGTGGATTTGTTGAAAAGACCTGATAAACTTGTTTATAGGTACTTAGAATTCAGCAAAAAAAGTTTGTTTCTTATTAAATTACCATGAACTCCCGGTTTTTTAAACTTCACTAAACCAATAGACTGAAAGAAGCTGTAAATTTGCAGAAAGTTTAGAGGGAACCTAGTGAAAATTTTCCAAAATCCCATTTACAACCAATAATTAAACACGGGCTTGACCACAAATATGAAGCGTATTGCAGTGTTTACCTCCGGAGGAGATGCTCCAGGCATGAACGCCTGTATCCGGGCGGTAGTCCGGGGAGCGATGTACCATAAAGTAGAAGTTTTTGGTATTCGTCGGGGGTACAGCGGCATGATCGAAGGCGATATCTACCCTATGACATCCCGCGATGTCTCTAATATAATTCAACGAGGCGGTACTATTCTGAAATCGGCACGCTCTCGTCGCTTTATGACGCCAGAAGGCCGTCAGGAGGCTTATAATAATCTTAAAGCACTGGGTATTGAAGGTTTAGTAGCCATTGGTGGCAATGGAACCTTCACCGGAGCAGAGATTTTCTTTAACGAATTCAAAATCCCTACGGTAGGTGCTCCTGGTACCATCGATAATGATTTATACGGAACGGATTATACCATTGGTTACGATACAGCGGTAAATACCTCCCTCGATGCCATCGATAAAATTCGTGATACGGCTGATTCTCATGATCGCGTTTTCTTCATCGAAGTAATGGGTCGTGACTCGGGTTATATTGCGATTCAGTCAGGTATTGGCGGCGGAGCCGAGTTTGTAGTGGTTCCCGAAGATCATTCTGAACCCGTTTCTGCAGTTATTAAAACGCTGAAACAAGGTTTTGTAAAGAAAAAATCTTCTTCTATCGTTGTGGTAGCTGAAGGTGAGAAGGAAGGTCGTGCGACCGAAATCGCCGAAAAAATCAAGAAAAGCATCGACGTTGAAGTAGACATTCGCGTAACTACGCTGGGTCACATTCAGCGGGGTGGTGTTCCTTCGGCTCAGGATCGTATCCTGGCCAGCCGTTTAGGTCTGGGAGCCATTGAAGGCTTACTACGTGGACAGAAAAACGTAATGACAGGCGTAGTCAATAACCGTCTGGTTTATACGCCTTTCATTGAATGTATTACCAAGGATAAGCCCATCTCTGACGATCTGCTCCGAATGGTTCACATTCTTTCTTAAGATCAAAAAGAGCTGGCAGGGTTTCCTACCAGCTCTTTTTGATCTTTCTTGGAACTGCATTACGCATAACCCAACACCGAATACACGACATAGCCCAGCATTTCGTGCACAACCCGATAGAGGCAATACAGGTTATACTCTTTCGGAACCAGTAATTGATCCAGCGTATATAACTTGTCACTTGCGTAAAAATCCGTTGGGTAAGGGCTTATCTTGAGATTAACTTTTTCGAAGCAGCCTACGGCCCTCCGCATGTGATAGGCAGAGGTGACTAAAACGATTTTCTGCTCCTTCCCCCGTAATAACTTCGCAGTATTAACGGCGTTTTCCCGCGTGTTACGTGAGGTTCCTTCTAGCATAATATCTGCTTTCGGCACACCTGCCACTTCCAGTAAGTACGCGGCAGCCCTACCTTCCGAAGCCGAATCCGCCTGAGCGGAGACTGAGCCCGAACCACCAGAAATGAGGATTTTTTTGACCTTCCCTTCTTTGTATAAAAACAGAGGCTGAAGAATCCGATCGGCGGAATTTCCAAAAAACATCTGGTCACCTTTCTTGTCGGCAATGCCTCCCGTTAGTACTACCGCCAAATCGTATTTTTCCTGAGGCCCCATCGTTCTTGGAGCGTACTCCCACATACGTAAAACCTGATTTACAAAAAAGCCATTACTCATCACGTACAAGCCAATCAGGGTAGCAATCACCGCCCGTTTTCTGCGTCGGGGTGATTGAGTTGACACAGCCATCACCAGTCCGTAGAACAGAAAGCTGATGGGCATTAATAGGTAAAAGAAAATTTTAGAGAGTATAAAGAACATAGATTATGAAGGTTTTCGTTGTAGGAAAAAGGGCTTCCTTAGCAAAGGTCCGCAACTTTATTCGATTAACCCTTACCTTTGGCTATCCATTTCTTTTACTCTATGCGTTACGTTTTCTCCCTCATCCTGCTGACTTTCTTCAGTTATACGCTCTCGGCCCAGTCAGGCTACAAGATTACCGCACACATCAAAGGGTTACAGGACAGCACCTGTTATCTGGCCTATTACACAGGCCTGGGGAACGGGCAGTTTTTCGTTCAGGATACGGCCA
Organism: Siphonobacter sp. SORGH_AS_1065; assembly: GCF_030818595.1. Lineage (NCBI taxonomy): Bacteria > Pseudomonadati > Bacteroidota > Cytophagia > Cytophagales > Cytophagaceae > Siphonobacter > Siphonobacter sp. SORGH_AS_1065. Next base: position 3,204,650 of record NZ_JAUTAM010000004.1, on the reverse strand, counting down.
AAGCCGATGCTGAGGGAACCATTACGTTCACCGGAACCAAAAAATTACCCGAAGGCCTCTACGTGATTTCCATCAGTCAATGGCGGCTGTTTGATGTCATTGTTGACGCCGATCAGCAATTTGAGTTGTTCACCGATAAGGAAAGTGTGGCCGAAGGAAATCCGCCCAAGAACATGAAGGTAACGAGCTCGATGGAAAACACGCTTTTCTACGAGATGAATAACCAGATGAAAGCCCGGATGGCAGCCCTGCAACAGTTACGCCCCCAGGCTCAGACCGATCCGAAGGCGGCAGAGCAGGTAAAGGCTATTCAAAAAGAATTGCTGGATTATCGTAAAAAATTCATCCGTGAACATGCGGGTTCGTTTACTGCTCAGTTATTCAAAGCCGCCGGAGAACCTGAAGTCCCTACGGCTCCCAAGTTACCTAACGGGAAAACTGACTCTACTTTTGCCTATCGTTATTACAAAAAACATTACTTCGACGGGGTTGATTTAACCGACGAACGTTTGTTACGCACGCCATTCCTCCAGCAAAAACTAGATTATTACTTTGATAACCTCGTGCATCAGCTTCCCGATTCACTCATTAAAGAGGCCGATTTCTTAATGTCACGGGCGAAGGGGAACGAAATGCGTCGTTATGTGGCGTATCGCATTACCAGCAAGTACGAGCAATCACGGGTGTTAGGCACCGAAGCTCTTTTCGTGCACATGGGCGAGAAGTATTACGTCGGTGAACCAGTACTTTGGGACTCCAGCACGGTAAGTAATTTTAAAAATCGAATCAAGATTCTTAAACCTTTGCTGACTGGTAACAAAATCCCGAACATGTATCAAACCGACACCCTGGGTAAGCCCCTGAATCTGTATGACGTAAAAGCAAATTATACGATTCTGGTGATTTACGCAGACGATTGTAGTCACTGCCGGGAATCAACGCCGAATCTGAAAAAGTTTTATGAGAAGTATAAAAGCAAAGGTGTAAAAATTTACGCTACAGATTTACGACGCGATGTGAATGAATGGAAGAAGTTCATTCACGAGTTTAAAACTCAGGATTTTATTAACGTAATCGACGTCCATAAAGACGCCCAGGGCAAAACCGTTCATTACACGGATTATCTTAATACGTTCGATGCCCAAGCTACGCCAACCATTTACGTGCTGGATAAAGACAAGAAGATATTAGCCCGTCGTTTCCCCGTCGATGAACTGGATAAATACTTTGAGTTTTTGCTTAGTCAGCCGGGTAAGAAGTAGGTTGTTAGCGGCTGCGGTTGTTAGTTGTTTATATTTTTTCTTTTGTATTATAAAGGCCGTTTAAGATTTATAATCTACCGCAGTCGCTCGGCTCTGCCGAGTGACCCATTAGCAGTAGGCCTCTGGCCGTCTGAAGCAAAGAAATATACTACGAAACAAAGAGCTCGCTTAGCTTGAAATGCTTTTGTATCCTACCTGGCTCTAGGCCTCTGGCCGTCTGAAGCAAAGAAATATGCTACGAAACAAAGAGCTTGCCTAACTTGAAAAGCTTTTGTATCCTACCGGCCAGAGGCCTAGAGCTAGGTAGTGACTCGGCTAGAGCCGAGCGACTGCGGGGGGATCATGGCAGGTGGAACCTGCCTTATCGTAGGAACGAGATGGAATCTTGCATCAGAGATTAGCTATTATTTTAAATGTCATTTTTAGACAGAAAAGAAAAGGCTGGCCGAAAAATCGGCCAGCCTTTTCTCATTTTCGTGCTTTGCTTATAGTTTCTTCAAGTAAGCGATGGTCTGAGGTACCTGCTTATTTACATTCGGACTTTCGTCTTCGATGTAATAATGTTCAATGGCCGATGATTTCTTGGCTGCTTTCATAATGGCGGGTAAATTCAATTGGCCCGTTCCTAAGGCCACATCATTTTCCACGGGCGTTCCACCGGATAAGTTACCCTTCACACCCTTTTTCAAATCTTTCAGGTGCATAAGCTTGAAACGTTTGCCGTATTTTTCCAGAATAGCCACGGGATCATGTCCGGGAAAAAACGTCCAGAGAATATCCATCTCGAAACTTACGTACTTGGGGTCCGTTTTCTGAACGATGTAATCGAAGAGTGTACCGTTTTCGTAAGGTTCAAATTCAAAGCCGTGATTGTGGTAACAGAAGGTCAGGCCGTGGTTTTCTTTCAACAACTTCCCTACCCGATTAAAATTCGCAACGGTTTCTTCCGCCATTGCCAGCGTAAAGGGACCATTATGAGGAATCCAGGCTACCCGCACGTATTTAGCTCCCAGAGCTTTCGCATTCTGGGCTACTTCATCGGTTTTGTTCAGAAAATCGTCGTAGCTCACCCCAAAGGAAGAGCATTGCATTTTTCGTTCATCCAGTAACTGGCGGATATCCTGGGCCTTACGACCAAAGAGGTTCGAGAATTCCATGTCTGTAATGCCAAAAGCCTTGATCGTATCCAGCGTAGCAGCAACGTCTTTTGCAAAACTGTGCCGATAGGTATACGATACCATGCCTGGTTTCTGCGGAGAAGAAGGCTTTTGAGCGTAACTCGACAGGGACGCCAGCAGGAAAAGGGGTACTAATTTTTTGATCATGGTTCAGACGAATTACGAATCAGGAGCGGTGTATCACACACGCGGTTAACGCATTTTTGACCGCTTTACTAAATAAGACGAAAGAATGGGGTCAAAACCCTGCGAAATATCTGCTTCGATGAAGTCGATTTTATACTGGTTACATTTCATCCGCAGTTCGTAATAAAATTTCTGAATGGCCGTCCGGTAATAGTCTTTCACCTGTCCGGGCTGCACCCGAACTTTCTCGCCACTTTCCAAATCAATAAACTCATACGGACGCTCCTCAAAATCAAACTCCTCCTCCGTTTTCCGATCGGTTACGTGGAAGAGAAGAACCTCGTGGCGGTTATGCTTGAGGTGTTGTAACGCCGCAAAGATTTTATCTGCGTTTTCAATATCATCGAACATATCGCTGAAAATAATAACCAGCGAACGACGATGCACCTGTTCGGCAATCTGGTGAATCACTTCCGCAACAGCCGATTTTCGGTTCGGTTTCGGCTGCTGTAGTAGCTGTTGCAGACTCACAAAAATCTTATGAATGTGCGAAGCGGTAGATCGGGTGGGCAACTGTAATTCTACGGCATCTGAGAAAGTCGTCAGTGATACCGCGTCGCGTTGCTTTTGCAGTAAGTAAGATAAAGCCGCCGCTGCCAGAATACTGAAGGTAATTTTCCCATGCGAAGGCTCCGGGTAATACATTGAAGACGACGTATCAATCAGTAAATGACAACGCAGGTTCGTCTCTTCTTCGTAGCGTTTCGTATAGAGTCGATCCGTCTTCCCAAACACTTTCCAGTCCACGTGACGCGTGCTCTCGCCGGTATTGTACAGGCGGTGCTCGGCGAACTCCACTGAAAAACCGTGGAAAGGAGATTTATGCAAACCAGTGATAAATCCTTCAACCATTTGTCGGGCCAGAAATTCGATATTACCGTATTCGCGAGCTTTTGTCAGGTCCAGAGCCATGCGGTGGGTTTAGAGTCGTTCGAAATTTGAAAACGAATGCATTTCCAATATTTAATAACGGAAAAACGCGGGAAAGTTTTGAGCCAAGGCAGGAAAATTCTTTCGGAAAGGTCAAAAAAGAAACCGCAATTTTCGGGAAGTTTCAAGAGACTGAACCTTTTATCTCTATTCACTAACGAAAATTGCGGTTAAAAAAAAGCTGCCGCTGAAACATTAAATTGGTACACTTTCTGTACCTCCCTTGTAATTAATCTACTCTCGTGCTGCCATGTCCGCTCTGGCGGTAATCGTGGAGTTATCTTCGAGAAGATAGTGTTTGGGTCGTAATAAAACTACTCCGTTTGTACCAACGACCCTAAGGTTTACTTTAACGATGCCATCTTGGGTCATGCCCAATTTTCGGGCGGCATCATAGGAAAGATCAATATCGCGATTCTTTCCAAATGGCCCACGGTCAATTACTCTGACAATGGTTTTGCGGCCATTTTTGAGATTTGTCACTTCGATCATGGAGCCGTATGGTAGTGTCTTATGAGCACAGGTACCATTTTTTAATCGTTCTCCACTGGCAGTGACTCTACCAAAGTATTGTTTGCCGTAGTAAGTAGCTCGCCCTTTATATTCTTTTCCCAGCGGTTTTTTTACTGGGGGATATTTAGTGTAATATACCGAATAATGAGCCTGAGCAATACAGGGTAAAATACTTAGGTTCAGTAACAATGCTGTTACTGCTCTACGTGTCCAGCTATTCATAGGCAGTTCGTTTTGTGGTTCAAAGAACTAACGTTATGCTTCAGCAGCGGCGGGAGCACTTCGGGCGAATTGCCATGAACTGAGTAGAGTTCATGCACAAAGGTAACACCTATTTTTAAAACGGAAATAATTTTCTCATTTTTACACAAAAGATTGTTCAAAAAGTTATACGTTTCTAAGAGGTTGACGATTGACATTTGCTTGCTTTAATAGTATATTGGGCGTGAAGGATTTAGCCAATAATTCTTCTGTTCAATGCCTGTGCACTAAAATTAACTTTTGAATAAGAAAAAGGTTTTAAATTTATTCGTTAGATACATATTTTACTCAAGCTGTCCTTTTCATTTTAATACTCATACTTACATATTCTATCGTTTTTAGAAAACAGTCCCTTATTTTCTACGTTTTTTTTGCGTCCAAAGGCTTTCTTTCTATTTTTACGAGCGATCAAACCATAAACTTCCAAAATTGTGGCTGAAAAAGAACGAGAAGAACTCTACTCGAAACGTGTAAAGGCTGGCAAGCGGACTTACTTCTTCGACGTGAAATCCACCCGTGCCAACGATTACTACATTACTATTACTGAAAGTCGTCGTTACCCTCAGGGAGATGGTTTTGCTTACGAGAAACACAAGATGTTCCTGTACAAGGAAGATTTTGACAAGTTTGTTGATGCTCTCAAAAATGCCGTGGACCATGTGAAGACGGAACTGATGCCTGAATTCGATTTCTCTCAATTCGCTGCTCGTGAAGAAGATGATGAATATCGTAGCGATCTGAAATGGGATTAACCACAATCGTTCCCTTATGATTAACTGATACCCCTAACAGTTTTATCTGATTGTGAAGATCTTGAGAAAGCCTTTGCCGTGGCGAAGGCTTTTTTGTTGGTTTATAGTTGTACCTTTGCGGTTCTGATTCGTACGCTATTCAAACTAGTTTTGTTTTCAATCGAGTCAGTCGAACTGATTATCACTGATTTTTAAATCAATATCTTTCGCCAACCATGGGTTTGCAATGTGGAATCGTGGGCTTGCCGAACGTCGGAAAGTCAACGTTATTTAGTGCTATATCAAGTGCCAAAGCCGAAGCGGCTAATTATCCTTTCTGTACGATTGAACCTAACGTTGGGGTGGTAGAAGTGCCCGACGAACGTTTGAAAGATCTGGAAAAACTGGTTAATCCCCAGAAAGTAATCCCAACGATCATTGAGTTTGTGGACATTGCCGGGCTGGTCAAAGGAGCTAGTCAGGGTGCAGGTCTGGGTAATAAATTCCTGGCGAACATTCGGGAAGTAGATGCCATCATTCACGTGGTTCGTTGCTTTGAAGATGATAACATCGTTCACGTAGAAGGCCGGGTTAACCCCATTTCTGATAAAGAAATCATCGATTATGAGCTGCAACTAAAAGATTTGGAAGCCGTAGATCGGAAGCTGCAACGCATTGAGAAAGCCGCTCGCACGGGTGGTGATGCCAAAGCCAAAGCGGAAGTTGAGGTATTATACCGTTTCAAGAAAACGCTGGAGCAGGGCAAATCAGCTCGTACGGTTGAAGTTTCAGAAGAAGAGAAAGGTGCCGTTGCAGATCTGCACTTATTAACGATTAAGCCCGTTATCTACGTTGCCAACGTCGATGAAACGAGCCTGACGAAAGGTTCCAACGAATTTGTGGAACAACTAAAAGCCGCCGTTGCCGAAGAAAAAGCAGAGGTTATCGTGATCTGTGCGGCCATTGAAGCCCAAATTGCCGAAATTGAAGATCTGGAAGAACGCCAGATGTTCCTGGAAGAATACGGTTTGCAGGAGTCTGGTCTGAGTCAGTTAATCAAGGCTTCTTATAGCTTATTGAACCTGATTACTTACTTCACCGCTGGCGTAAAAGAAGTACGGGCCTGGACCATCCAACGGGGCTGGAAAGCTCCTCAGGCTGCCGGGGTTATTCACTCGGACTTCGAGCGTGGTTTCATCCGGGCTGAGGTAATCAAACTGAGCGATTACAATCAGTATAAAACGGAGCCTGCCATCAAAGAAGCGGGTAAAATGGCGGTTGAAGGCAAAGAATACGTGGTTCAGGATGGTGACATCATGCACTTCCGTTTCAACGTATAAGCAGCATCTCTAAGTTAGGTTCATAACGAAAAAGAGCGACCCGATCAGGTCGCTCTTTTTCGTAGTGTTTGAAGAGATCACTCCATTTAATTATGAATCACCTGATAGCCTACCAGTTGATCAGCCCGACTACCGGGAGCCCGATGATAGATAAAGATTTCGTACGTATTTTGAGTTACGGAATACGAGCCTTCAATGGGCTGTTCATCCGCCTTTTTGCCATCTGCACTGGGCAAAGCGTACATGTAGTTATACACGCCCTGTTTGCACAGGATGGTGGCCTGATACCCTGCGGCGGCCTGCTCATAGTGCATCTGATTTTCTTTCCTTAACTCAAAGAAATTAAACCCACCCACCACATAAGGTGTTTTCCCACCCTCCCAGGGTTCGGAACGCAGCGTAAAGGTTACCGGGAAATAATCCGGATCGCCGAAATCATCACGGGTGGAAATGGCGAATTGCCCGTCCAGATCGTTTTGTTGCAGGTAACTTTTACCCGCCTGCAAATCGTCCGGGAACAAATAAACAGCATTGTAATTAGGCGTAAAATCCAGCTTGGATACGCCGATGCCTTTGATCTGGCGGCTGCGAATATCAAAAACCCGAAACTCGTTACTTCCCGGAAAGACATTTTCATTGTTAAAAAACCGATATTCCAGCATCCGGTCAAATTCCTGCACCATATAAGGCTTCAAACCAGCGATGGTGCGGTCCCAGCGATAATTCTGCCGCAACACTACGTATAAATCCTGCTTGGGGTTGAGGACCGGGTAATTGCCATATTTCACGGAAAAATCGAGTTGCTGATGACTATTGCGGAGGGGAATATCCTGAGCAAAACTGATTCTCCCAGCCGCTATGATTTGCTGGTTAAAGGCCATAAACCGACGGGTAAATACAACATCCGACTCCCGACGGCCTTTATAGACCACTACTACGAAGTTACCACTGACTTTCACCCTCGGTAACTCCAGCCAGTAATGAGCATAGCCCACCTTGGTTCCCTGAGCAATTTTGACGTCATAAATCGGGAATTCATTGAAATCCGGCAAAAACTCTACGTCGTTCAGAGCGGACGGCTTCCAGTCGGCATTACAATGCAGAATTTTAGCCCGGAATTGAGGCTGCTCCTTGCCGAGCCAGTCGAATTCCAGCCGCATCGTTCCACCCTGATTCAGGTCCAGCACGGGCGGTTGTAAAATATCATTACTACTTACGCCACCCGTAGGGTACACCAGCGGCGTTTTAATGGATTCATCGTAGATGAAATCTTCATACGAAATCGTACCGCTCTGGCGACGCGTTTCGATTACCTGAGCAATGAGCTGATTAACCAGAAAAATAAGGCCAATGGCAAGTATGAACGGGGTTAGCACTTTCATAACAGGCTTTATAGGGTGAATAAAAAACGCTGACGAAACCAATGTCAGGCAAAAGTTTCATCAGCGTTTTCAAGGATAAGTAGTTGATCAATTGATAGTCAATATTTTACAACCTAACCAGGCATTCTATAACTAATGATTCGACTCTAAATCATTTTTTCCAGACTTTCTACTTCCATCATCGCCTCTTCCCAGGCATCGTTCGCCTGAGACAGTTGCTTCTTGATGTCTTCGTAAGACTGCTGAATTTTTGTAAACTGTTGAGTGTCGCTGTAAATCTTAGGATCGGCCAGTTGAGCTTCCGCATCGGCCTTTTTAGCTTCCAGCGTACTTACTTTCTTTTCCAGTTCTTCTACCTGCTGTTGCACCTTTTTCAGTTTCTGCTGCCACTGCTTTCGCTCGGCATCCGAAGCAGAGGTTTGAGGCTTGGCAGGCTTCACTTCCGCTGGTTTCTCCGTTTTCACCGGAGCTGATTCCTTACGATTTGCTTCGCGTTCTTCCTGCCAGTTTACATACTCATCATACGTACCGGGGTATTCCTTGATCTGTTCATCTTCGATGTACCAGATTTTAGTCGCTACTTCCGAAACGAAGAAACGGTCGTGAGAAACAATGACATACGTTCCTTCATATTGTTGCAGAGCCTGAATCAGAATGTTCACCGAGATCATGTCCAGGTGGTTGGTGGGCTCATCTAATAACAGGAAGTTGGCTTCCGAAAGTAACATTTTCGCCAGAGCTACCCGCGATTTTTCGCCCCCGGAAAGTACTTTAATCTTCTTGAACACATCGTCGTTCGAAAACAGGAAACAACCCAGAATGCTTCGTAACTGAGCTTCCGTCTTATCCGTCCCCATTTCCCGAAGTTCTTCAATCAGCGTATTATCAATGTTCAGCGACTCCAACTGGTGCTGAGCGTAAAACGCAAAGGCCACGTTGTGCCCCAATTGCCGTTTGCCCTCGATGGGTTCCGTTCCAGCAATGATTCGCAGTAACGTGGACTTACCCTTTCCGTTGGCTCCAATCAGAGCGATTTTATCTCCACGCGAAATGAAACTATTCGTATCCGTCAGAATCCGTTTTTCGCCGTACGCTTTTGATACATCCTGTAACTCGAAAATATTCTTCCCGGGCTGAGTCGCCAGCGTAAACTTGAAGTTTACCCGAGCCGTTTCGTCAATCACGTCATCCACGAAATCCATTTTCTCAAGGGACTTCACGCGGCTTTGCACCTGACGAGCCTTACTAGCTTTGGCTTTGAAACGTTCAATAAAACGCTCGGTCTGGCGAATTTTCGCCTGCTGGTTTTCGTAAGCTCCCTTCTGGATTTCGTTTCGTAAAGCCTTTTCTTCAATGAAGAACGAATAGTTGCCGGGGTAAAAATTCAATTTACCGCCCGTTACTTCCACGATAGCGTTTACGCAGTTATCCAGAAAGAACCGGTCGTGAGAAACGATCATTACCGCTCCTTCGTAGTTACGAACGTAGTTTTCTACCCACTCAATACTCGGTAAGTCCAAGTGGTTGGTAGGCTCATCTAAAAGCAACAAGCTTGGTTTTTGCAGGAGCAATTTCGCCAGCATCACCCGCATTCGCCAACCCCCGGAGAAGCGTTCCAGAGGAGTATTGAGGTCTTCGGTTTTAAAGCCCAGCCCTTCAAGAATTTCTTCGGCTTTCGACTGAATGGTGTAGCCATCCAACGCTTCGAATTCTTCCTGGTAGTTGGCTAGTTTGTCAATCAGCTCATCGCGATAGTTCGTTTCCATTTCGTGAAGAACCTCGTCGATTTTCTTTTGCAGAACCATTTCCCGCTCAAACGCCTGCATGGCTACGATCAGGATGGATTCCTTGGATTCATAACTCAACAAATCCTGATTTAAGAAACCAATCGTACAATCCCCAGACTTGGAGATAGTTCCTCCGTCGGGCGTATACTCTCCTACGATTAGTCGCAGAAGCGTGGATTTTCCCGTTCCGTTCGCCCCAATCAGGCCGATCCGATCTTTGGGTTTAATATGAAGAGAGGCCTCGTCGTATAATGCCCGACTGCCAAAATAGAAACTTAGATTCGTGATGGAAAGCATAAGAAAGAAACGGACGGCCCTTCGCACCGCCCCGAATGAATATCAAAAGTACAAATCTGCCGTCAGAAGTTTGATATAATGTACAGGAGTTTACGTAGAATCATTAAAAAGTTTGCTCAGAAAAAGACTTGGAGAGTTTTACTTTTCAATCACATTTTATTGGATAAATATAACATTTTCAATAACACAGTATTTCTTGAAATAATTCAACGAGCGGCAGGATGTCTGTGAAGCTAGACCATATCTGCTCTTGTTTTTATTGAAATATTAATTTTCAAATATAAAAGACACTTTTTCTTAGAGTACCCCCACCAAATTATTTAGCATAATATCTTATTTTCTTAAAATATTATAAATAACTTCTTCATGAGTTATATATTTATATTCCCTACCTAGACAAAAGTCCACTCTATTCCATTTCCGATTTTATTAGTACTTTTATGTGCCCTTACTAAAATCAATTTATATCACATGAGAAAACTGTTACTTCTATGTGCCTTTTTAGGCATATTACTGAGCGGTTATAGTACAATTGCTCAGGATCATGTTGTGACCGGAAAAGTAACTTCTTCCGAAGACGGTACAGCATTAGTTGGCGTAAGCGTTCAGGTCAAAGGCTCCAGTCAGGGAGTAAACTCCAATGCCGACGGTGAATACCGTATTTCAGTATCCCCCAATGCTACCCTGGTCTTCAGTTTTGTGGGCATGAGCCGCAAAGAAGTAGTGGTGGGTAACCAGACCGTTATTAACGTAGAGTTAGGTACCGACAATCAGCAACTTTCTGAAGTCGTGGTAACGGGTTTTGGTTCGCAGATTAAACGGGATGTGACGGGTAATATTGCCAAAATCAAAGGCAGTGATATTACTAACATTCCTGCTGTAAGTATTGAATCTGCCTTACAGGGCCGGGCTGCTGGGGTTGTTATCAACCAGGGCAGTGGCAAGTTAGGCCAGGGAATTCAGGTAAGAGTACGTGGGGCTTCTTCGCTTAGTGCCAGCAGTCAACCTTTATACGTAATTGACGGAATTCCGGTTACCTCCACTGACCAAAGCAGCTTTGGTGGAGCAACGAACCCTTTAGCTGATATTAACTTCAACGACGTCGAATCTGTAGAAGTATTAAAAGATGCATCGGCGGCGGCTATTTACGGTTCGCGGGCGGCAAACGGCGTAGTTCTGATCACGACCAAAAGAGGGAATGTGGGCAAAACCAACATCTCTTTTAACTATCAGTTTGGCGTTAGTAATCCAACGCGTAAAGTACCCTTCTTGAATCCCAAGCAGTACGTAGACTTTTATCGAATGGCGGCGGGGAATGCGGATCGTTTAGATGGAATAGATCCCTCGGACCCAGGTTCTTCTACTGCCTACATGGAATCATTCTTTGAATCCTATTCATTAGGCCGCTATAACAAAGGGGTTAATGAGGCTCTTAATTCAGGAGCAGACTATACTCGTTTTGTCCAATCAAGCGACTTAGCCACGGGCACCAACTGGCAGGATGAAGCCTTCCGGAAAAATGCTGGTTCTCAGCAAGCTGACCTGACCTTTAGTGGCGGTAATGAAAAGACTTCGTTCTATATTTCTGGTCAATATCTGAATCAAACAGGTATTATCATTGGAAACAATTTTGAGCGTATTACTGGTCGCATTAATCTGGATCATAAGGTATCAAATATTCTTAGTATCGGGATGAACATGAGTTTGGCTCATACCTTAAACAAGCGTTTGTCTGGTGACCGTCAATTCAATAACCCCATCCAGGCGGCAGCTCTTACGCCCTTGTCTCCCGCTTATGATCCCACCACAGGGTTACCTACGGGTACTCCTCCGGGTAATACAGATGTGCCTAACTATTATAACCCCTTAATCAACTTAGGAAACATCATCCAGAACCAGGAGGTTATCAGAAACCTTTCGAACGTCTATGGTCAGATTAATATCTTACCATTTTTAAAATTCCGGTCTGAGCTAGGTATTGACGTCTTATCTCAGCAAGAAGAGCGTTATTTTAATTCCAAAACCATCCGTTTGACAGGACAGCAGAATGGTACTGGTGATAACCTTTACACGGGGATTATCAATTACAACACCAACAACTATTTCAATTTTGATAAGTCTTTTGATCTGCATACGCTTAGTGCAACAGTAGGTATGTCGTATCAAAACTCAGCAACAAAAGCGAATTCGGTTTCTGCAATTAACTTCCCTAGTGATGCCTACCGTTCCATTGAAAATGCGGGTACGATCTCAGGCGGTAGCTCTTCTACTACTAATTTCCGATTCTTGTCTTATTTCTTACGGGCGAACTATAAGTTCAATGATCGCTATTTACTTTCTGCCAGTGGCCGGATTGATGGTTCTTCTCGTTTCGGTAAAAATTCGAAGTATGGATTTTTCCCAGCGGTCTCTGCGGGTTGGGTAATTTCTGAAGAATCATTCCTCAAGTCCAATACGAATACAGCTATCAGCTTCCTGAAACTCCGTGGTAGCTACGGTTTGACGGGGAATGCCGAGATTGGAAACTTCCCTTCTTTGGGTCTTTACAGCTCCGCAAACTATGCAGGAACAGGAGGGCAAGCTCCCACTCAGTTGGCTAACCCTAATTTGAAATGGGAAACAACTACGCAGGCTGATTTTGGGTTGGATTTTGGTTTCCTGAATAACCGGATCAACGGTGAAATTGACTATTACGTCAAAAAGACTTCCGACCTTTTATTAAACGTAAACGTTCCGGGAACTACGGGATTTTATACTCAAACTCGCAACGTAGGTAGTCTGGAAAATAAAGGTTTTGAGCTGGTTATTAACTCGCAAAACTTTGTAGGTGCCTTCCAATGGTCTACCAGTCTGAATCTTGCAACCAACCGAAACAAAATCACCAACATTCAGAAGCAGATTGTAGAAGCAGGTATATCTTCTATGAGCCGTGCCGTAGAAGGACAGCCTATCGGTACCTTCTTTACGGTTGAATACGCCGGAGTTGATCCTACCAATGGCGATGCCCTGTATTACAAAAATGCGACAAACGCTGACGGTACTATTGATCGCTCGACGACAAATGTTTATTCGCAGGCTCAACGCGTGGTGGTTGGTAATGCTATTCCTAAACTAACGGGTGGTTTAAATAATACCTTCTCCTACAAAGGAATTGACCTAAGCGTGTTCTTAAACGGCGTTGCCGGTAACAAAATCAACTTCTATGGTGTAGGGCAGTATTCATCCGCAAACGGTATTTATGAAGATAATCAGACTGCCGACCAGATGAATGCCTGGACTTCAACCAATACGAACACCAAAGTTCCTGAGGCCCGTCTGTTCTATTCCAATGGTAATAACCCTTCTAGTCGTTACATTCAGGATGGTTCTTACTTACGGTTACGGACCGTCACTTTAGGTTATAACTTACCTCAGACGGTAGTCAATCGTCTTAAATTAAAAGGCATTCGCGTATACCTGACAGGTCAAAACTTACTTACCTGGACCAAATACACCGGATGGGATCCAGAAGTTAATGCCGATGATATCGTTAGCAGTGTTGCTCAGGGTTATGACTTCTACACCCCTCCTCAAGCAAAAACTTTCTTAGGCGGTATTAACATCAAGTTCTGATCCACAACCGTACATCCAACTTTTTATTCTAAGACATTCTTATGAAAAGACATAGTTTTTTACAATTAACAGCGGCTATGCTCACCGGATTTATGGTCTGGGGATGCGGTGACCGACTCAATGTTGATCCTGTTCAGTCGGTAGATGAAGCGAAAGCATTACAAACCTCCAGTGACGTCATTGGTGCGGTGGTAGGATGCTATGATGGATATGGAAGTACTGAATTTGGCTCTGGAGCCGTTCAGTATATCGCTGATTTGTTAGCCGATGACGGCGACGTTCGTTTTGCCGGAACCTTTGCCACTCATCAGCAATTCTGGCGGAAGACAATGATTGCTACTAACTCGCAAATCAGTCTAACCTGGAGAAACGGTTATAGCACCATTAATCGAACGAACAACGTTCTGGAAAATCTGGGCAAACTGGATACAGACGCTCAACGTGCCGCAGCCGAAGGAGAAGTTCTCTTCATTCGTGGGCTTTCTTACTTTAACCTTGTACGGTTGTTTGCTAAGGCTTGGGGTGATGGCGATAATACGGTTAACCCTGGTGTACCCTTAGTATTAACGGCAACGAAAGCCCCCATTACAGAAGCTAACTCTGTGCCTCGGAATTCTGTTTCTGCCGTATATACGCAGATCATTGCTGACTTAACTAAAGCAGAAGCTGATTTAAAGAATGGCCCCGTTACTGCCAACGGTGCCAATGCCGCTGCTGCCGCTGCTATTCTTTCGAGAGTTTATCTGATGCAAGGTAACTATGCAGCCGCTCGTGATGCAGCTAACCGTGTTATTGCTTCGGGCCTGTATTCTTTAGAAGCTGATTATTCGAAAGTCTTCAATGATTACAAAAATCGTAGAGGAGTTCCCAGTTCTGAGTCTATCTTTTCAACGCTCATTACCATTCAGGACGGAACTAACAGCCTGTTAACTTATTATGGCTCCAGTGCTAACGGAGGACGTAATGATGTACGTATTCAGGCTAAATTACTGAATGAGTATGCCGCTTATGGTGATAAAGTGCGGGGCAATTTCTTTATTCAGGATGGCATCGGTCGGATTTTCACAGCAAAATATCAGGATCAATACGCCAACGTTACGCAGGTTAGATTAGCTGAAATGTATCTGACCAGAGCAGAGGCAAACTTCATGCTCAATACGCAGGTAGGTGCTACTCCACTTGAGGATATCAACCGAATTCGTAGCAGAGCAGGTTTAGCAGCGTTAACCAGTATTACTCGCAGTGATATCCTGAAAGAACGTAAGCTGGAGCTTATTTTTGAAGGAGAATACTTACACGACCTTCGCAGAACTCGCCGTAACATTAGTTCTTCGATCCTTTACAATGACGCCCGGCTTGTACTACCCATTCCTCAGAGAGAGATAGATACTAATACGTTATTGGTTCAAAATCCAGGGTATTAATTTAGTTCATCGAAAAGGCCCCTAAGTTTTAAAGCTTAGGGGCCTTTTTCTATTTAATAAAAACTATTAAAGATGATTCAGTATAGCTGCAAAGGTCTTTATAGTTTAAACATGAACGGGTATATTATAATTGAATCAACAGCTAATCTGCTCTCGCAGCTTCTCTAGCTGCGGGGCCATTTGTAGCGTGTATTCATAGCCAATCCTGAAAATATCGCGGGATTTTTTGGTGTCGAATACATTGAAATTCTGTAATTGTGGGGGCTCGATGAAGACATCAAATCGCTGAGCTTTCAGATGGCTGGCTTTCGCCGTTGCCAGATACAAGCTCCGCATTAATACGGATTTCATGGAAGTAATCGGCGTATCCAGATACCCAACGGGATTGCAATGGCATCCGATCAGTACATCGCAATGACTTTCCAGGGGCTCGTAGGGCATGTGGTTCAACACACCGCCATCAATCAACTGTCGCTGATTAATCGTTACTGGTTCGAATAAACCCGGCAAGCAGCAGGAGGCCGTAATCGGTCGAATCAGCGGACCTGAACCAAAGAAAACCTCCTCTCCTGTCGTCAGATCTGTGGCATTCACCGTCAAAGGCAAGGCTAACTCTTCGAAGGTTTTGGGCAAATGTTGCTGAAGTAAATCCTCGACTTTATCCAATTTCAGAAATCCCATGCGGCTAAAGGCCAGCTTCAGGTAACTTTTATAATTGCTTCGCTCAATCAGGTCATAGGCTTCTTCGGCATCTACTTTGCAGGCAGCAAAGGCTCCCACAATCGAACCAGCACTAACGCCAGAAATATGTTCGGGGAAAATCCCCATTTCATGTAACGCTTTCATAATGCCCAAATGAGCAAATCCCCTCACTGCTCCCCCCGAAAATACGATTCCAACTTTCATCAGTAAATAGCTTAATATCTGGGTTTTCTTTTAAATAAGGGCACACTTAATCCGGCGTAGACATCCATTCCCCGGGGGGCAATTCTGCGGCTATTGCTGAATAAGCAAACCATGTTATCTGTTCCGGCAAAAATAGGCCCTAATCGCATGGCTATGCCCGGAGAGAACGTGTTAAACATCCAGTTCAAAGGTACGGCAATTTCCAGGCCCGAAGCTGATTCCCAGCGTGGCGTTACCGAAAAAACAGTAGGCTGACGGGCGGATAATGCATTCACCGAACGCAGGTCTTTAATATAAGAAACATTCACGAAAATCTCTTCGCTCAGTCGCAAATCAGCATTGGTATTCAGAGCCATGGGTAATCCCGTCACAAAACTGGTTTTAGCTTCACTGGGTTGCAATTCCATTTTCGACTCAATCAACCGAACCAGCTCATCGCTTCCTTTGACATTATCAAAATCCTCCTGACGTATCGTCTTATTAGATCTTAGAATAGTATATCCCCTGATCTGGGATGGGTCTTCGTAGCGAACGGTTCCAACATCCATGACAGACGCCGAAAGTCGTAAGTTATACCGGCCCGACTCGTCTTCCTCTGCATTATACTCATAAGCAAAACCCAGATCGAAACCCCAGCCCGAACCAGGCATTTTCTGACCTAGAAACTTCCGTAAGCCTACGCCGTCATTAATCGGTTCCTGTAAAGTATATCCAAAATCAGCGTCGAAGTTATCCATGACGAAAAGTCCTTTTCCGGGCCGTTCGGGATCTTCTATGACTCGGTACCTCAAATCCCGGTTTCGAACGTGAGCGGAATAAAACCCTACAATTTTTTTGGCGGTGATCCCCCCCTTCAGGGTATGAGGTCCCGCTTCGATCATGGTTGCCCCGTAAGTCAAGGCTACTTCGCCATAGATATTTCCATTGATGGAAAATTTGTTATCAACGTTGGCGATATTCCAGAGTGTAGCAAAATCGAAACCCTGCCGAACGAGGGAAAGCAAGTTTTCGGATACCCCAAACGCCTGGGCAGAAGCTCGGGCCCGAGTGGTGAGGGCAATGCTGTGTTTAGGCCCGAGAGCAACTAATAAGCCCGGCCCGCGAATTTCGGCGGTACCCGTTCCGTTTTTAGGTTTTCCGTCCAGGTTTTCCCGAAAATATTCAGGTTGCAAAGCTGGACGGCCATCCGAGCGAAGGTATTGCTGAGGAATTCCTCCAAAAATGAGGCGATTAAGTTTATAAGGACCTACCCACTCGGCGTAGTTATTATAGACGTTTGCATTTCCTGCAAACAAATTGATATGAAGCTTATACTTAGACCCGGCAATTAAGGCCGGATTCGTGTATACATTATGAATACCAGCAGAAGTACTGTGGGCAAAGCCATTGAAATTTTGAGCAAAGCTGGCCAACGGCAGGCCTGCCAGGAAGATTGACCACCAATATTTTTTCATAAACAGGGAAGGTTTTGAACGTAAGTAACGCAAAAGCAAAGATCCTTGATATATCCCTAGAAAAGAATGCCAGCCTATTGCTCACGGATGGGCAAAAAAAAACTCCCACAGGGCTGTGGGAGTTTTCCTTATACTAAATTTCTTATTTAGTAGGCTTCACGAAGATTTTCTCATCGATTGGGCCATTGACAGTAATCTTGTTAGTGGTAACTGTCATATCTCCACCCATGGGCGAAGCTGTTTCCATCGTATGAGGGAATTTGATTCCCGATACTTCCTTGTAATCAGAAAAATTCATTTCCTGACGTACGTCCTGACCCTGCATATTGAGGCTGGCCACTTGCTTGGTCAACAGGAAAGTATTCGCATCAAGGAAGTAATCTACCAGCGTTCCTTCTTTAGTCGTTACTTTCAGGTGGTAATTTTCCTTCTTATCAACGGGTTCTTTACCTACCAGTTCTACTTTGGTGCCTTTTTCTTTATAATTAAACAGCGGTCCGGCGGGATCAAGCTGGCTGGTTGAGCTTTTGATCTGATCGGCTGGCAGGTCTTCGGGCTCTCCCGTTCCACCCATCATAGCCGGACGAATAGCCCAGCCTTTGGTACCGTCGATGGCCGTAATCATTTCGTTACCCATCACAGAAATTTCCATCCGCAAGCCACGACCCGTTGCGATCATCTGCTTCATTGGGATTTCCATTCCCTGCATCGTCATTGAGTTTTCAATGACCAACGTCTTGATGCCTTTCAGTTTTTCAGCTCCACCCCGGGCTTCAATGTGCTTGTTTACGATCTCATCAATACTCTGAGCTTGAGCGTTGATGGTAAAAACAACGGCTGCCGCAGCAGCGAACATGCGAAATTTAGACATGGTCAAGAATTAGTTAAACGTGCGTTATGCTTGTTCAAAAATAACGACGTTCGCGAATTTATCGCTCTTTTTGGGTTTAAAGGAGTTTACAATAGTTAAGCGGACTCCTTGTACTTTGAGCCAGTAAAGAACGAAAAACTCTCCCATTCATTATACCTAGCCCGCCGATAAAAATCGTCTACCCTGGCTGATGACGGGTTTTGCTTTTTCGATAGCCTTCTGCAACTGTAATTCAGTATTGGCTTTTTCCAGAACAGCCTGCACTTCTAGCGATTTCGTTCGAAGCTGGGTTAATTGCTGGAGTCTTCCTGAACGATTACTTCCCGCATTCTGCAACATCTGAATTTCCTGATTTAATTCGTCAACCTGCATCGAAATCTGATCCGTCCAATCCTGTTTGTATCGCATGAAAGTATCTACAGGCCTGGACTGGGCTTTGGGATTAGGCTTCAGGATGCGAAGTGAATCAGGGATTCGTTCGTTTTTATTAATTACATTTCCTCTGGTTTCTACCTTCGGACTCGTTTTATTAACCAGGCGTACCCGCCGTTCAATGACAGTTGCTGTTGCCGCGTTATCTACGCTTACGTATTCTTCTACCACTCTGGCTTTCAGGGTTTGCCTAACCGTATCAGCCACCAGGTCCTGAGCAAAACCAGACCAGGCTATTGTATTGAGAAACAGGCATATTATCGTTTTCATACGTGTGCAGATTTAGATGAAGCCTTTGTCTATTCGCTTTGTTACGATACTAGGTTAGCTTCAAAAAACGTGCTATTCTGAAAACGGGTAATGTTTTACTCAACGCAATAATGAAATGAAAACTTCATCGAGCTTGGAAGCGGTCCGAACCTTGATTTTATATTGATCCAGATCCAATCCTTTCGCATTATATCGGGAAATCCAGATTTCTTTGAAGCCTAACTTTTGAGCTTCTGCAATACGGTTTTCAATGCGATTAACCGCTCTAACTTCTCCCCCCAGGCCGACTTCCGCCGCAAAACAAACCGAAGGTGGAATGGATATATCTTCGTAAGATGAAACCAGCGAGGCACATACGGCCAGGTCAATCGCCGGATCTTCTACTTTCAGACCACCCGCAATGTTCAGGAACACATCCTGGGCACCGAGGCGGAACCCACCCCTTTTCTCCAGCACAGCCAGTAACATATTAAGCCGTTTGGCATCAAAACCCGTGCTGCTCCGTTGCGGCGTTCCGTAAGTAGCAATGGATACGAGGGACTGAATCTCAATCAGTAAGGTGCGATTACCTTCCAGCATCGTACCAATGGTAATACCGCTTAAGGCATCTTCCCGCTGTGAAATCAGAATTTCGGAAGGATTGCTTACTTCTCGCAAACCGGTCCCCTGCATTTCGTAGATCCCTAATTCTGAGGTACTTCCAAAACGGTTTTTCGTTGTTCGTAAAATTCGATAGGCCAGGTGGCGGTCGCCTTCAAACTGGAGGACGGTATCCACCATGTGTTCCAGCACTTTCGGTCCGGCCAGATTTCCGTCCTTGGTAATATGACCAATCATGAATACCGGCGTGCCCGATTCTTTGGCGAATTTCATTAACTCAGCCGTACATTCCCGCACTTGCGAAACACTCCCCGCTCCCGATTCAACCAGATTGGATTGTAGGGTCTGGATGGAATCGATCACTAGAATATCCGGCTCGAAGTTTTCAATCTGTTTGAAGATATTCTGCGTTGAGGTTTCCGTTAAAATGAAGCAATCGTTAGAATTATTCCCCAGTCGTTCGGCCCGCATCTTGATCTGCTGATCCGACTCTTCACCCGATACGTACAATACGCGGATACCAGGCAGGTTCAGGGCAATCTGTAACATCAACGTGGATTTACCAATACCCGGCTCTCCACCAATCAATACCAATGACCCCGGCACAATTCCACCCCCGAGTACGCGATTTAATTCCGCATCGGGCGTTAGCAAACGGGGTTGTTCGCTGTAATTAATTTCGGAAATTGCCTTCGGTTTAGACGCAATAACGGGTCCTGAAGAAGCGGGTCGCCAGCGGCCTTTCTCGGGTTCAGCTTTCTGAACGATCTCCTCCACCATGGTATTCCACTCGCCACAGGCCGGGCAACGTCCCAGCCATTTAGCCGCCTGATACCCACAATTTTGACAGAAATATGAAGTTTTAACTTTTGCCATAAAACAATACAAACAGCCGTTTCAGAGGCTGCTACCAAGTAATTTACTCAACAATACGTATATATCAAAAAATACTTTTTGTTTCAAGAGTTCATGCATAACAAAATACCACTGGAATAGCGTTTTATAAAAGTTCTTCAACTTATTCCTTATTATAACCATGAAAAAGTACTTTTTACTCTGCTGCTTCCTAGTCCTGTCGTCAGCTTCAACCTTTGCTCAAAACGACAGGCCCTGGTTTCAGCTAGGAATCAAGGCTGGAGCTAACCTTTCCCAACTCAAAACGGGTAACTTTATAGCAAATGGACGATACCAGGGTTCTACGCTTCGTGAAAATCTGAAAGAAAGCCTGAATACCCGTACCGGGTTCGTAGGTGGCGTGTGGATGCGTTTTGGACGTACCCTGTACATTCAGCCGGAAGCTCTTTACTCGGGCAAAGGTGGTTCGTACATGGTTCAGGTAATCGATGCGAATGGTAACCCCACGGGTACACCAATGGAGGTGAAGGTAAAAACGGAAAACATCGACGTTCCCTTACTGGTAGGGTTACGCCTAGGACCATTGCGGGTAAATGCGGGTCCGGTAGCCTCATTCATGATTGGATCCAACGAAAGCATCAAGGATGCCATTACCAAATACACCAGCGGCAGTATTAACGACACCTTCAAACAGGCAGCCTGGGGTTATCAGCTGGGCGGTGGAGTTGACATTGGTAATTTCTCGCTGGATGTTCGTTATGAAGACAGCATTTCAAACGTACGCTTTGTGAACATTGAAACGCCAAACGGTAGCGACCCATTCAAGCAAAAATCTAAAAACTGGCAGGTAACGCTGGGAATCAAGGTCTTTTAGAGTCAACCAAGTCATTGCCTACCCAAAGAAAAAGCCGTCGGGGAAATCCGACGGCTTTTTCTTTGGGTAGGATAACGGCAAATCAGGCGTTCGCCGCTATGGGAATGCACCTAATCAATAAAAAAGTAAGACTTAATTTCTACGTGCATGCTGACGCATGAACTGATCGAATTCATGTTTACGGCGACGGGCAATAGACAGAATATGTCCTGTTTTGAGCCATACGCAATCTTCTCCGCGTACATCATATCGCTGCACAAACCGCCTATTAATTAGATAGGATTTATGTATTCGGAAAAATGGGGAATTCTCACCTAATAGTTTTTCATAGTCGCGGAGGGTTTTGGAAACCATAATACGCCGACCGTTG
Organism: Siphonobacter sp. SORGH_AS_1065; assembly: GCF_030818595.1. NCBI lineage: Bacteria > Pseudomonadati > Bacteroidota > Cytophagia > Cytophagales > Cytophagaceae > Siphonobacter > Siphonobacter sp. SORGH_AS_1065. Next base: position 3,183,115 of record NZ_JAUTAM010000004.1, on the reverse strand, counting down.
GTGCAGGAAAAGTTGGTGTAGTTACCGTCGCCCTCAATCATGATGATTTCATCAACAGGTACATACTGAATACGACGATCAAAGACGGGAATAGTACCGTCGGGAACAGCCCATTTTTGTGGGGCTGCACCTAATGCAGGGTTACTGTACATAATCGATTGAAGGTTGAAGTATAAAATTACTTAAGACAAATATGAAAAAATGAGCAATTCGATCCAAACAATTCTCCTTCAAATTTGTTCAAACACGTATTTTTACGTAATCACGGCGAAAAACAAAAGATCACATCCGTTCGCCCGAGCAATTGCATTATTTTTGTGTCATGATAGAGCAAGTCAATGAAGTTCGTCAGCAGATTGCTGACTATACCATTACCACGAAAGAACAGCTAGAAGAATTCCGGATTGCCTATGTAGGCCGTAAAGGTGCCGTGGCCGGACTGTTCGAGTTACTGAAAAATGTTCCGGTGGAAGAGCGTAAAGCCATGGGACAGGAATTGAATGGATTGAAAAATCTAGCTCAGGATAAATTTCAAACTGCTCAGGATCAGCTCGAAAATTCGCAAAGCCAGCAGGTTGCTCCTGATGTTGATTTAACCTTACCTACGATTCCGAACGAAACCGGCAGTCAGCATCCGCTGAGTTTAATTCGTCAGCGTATCGTCGAAATTTTTGCTCGCCTGGGCTTTAATGTTTCGGATGGACCCGAAATTGAAGAAGACTGGTACAACTTCACCGCTCTGAATTTCCCCGAAAACCACCCGGCCCGCGAAATGCAGGATACGTTTTTCATTGAGAAGAAAGGCCACGGTAAGGATATTTTGTTGCGTACGCACACGTCTAATGTACAAATTCGTCTGATGCAGAACCAGAAACCTCCGCTGCGAAGCATCATGCCCGGTCGAGTGTACCGTAATGAAGCGATTTCAGCCCGTGCTCACTGCTTTTTCCATCAGGTGGAAGGACTTTATATTGACGAAAACGTAAGTTTCAAAGATTTGAAAGATACCCTGTACCAGTTCACACGGGAGCTATTTGGTCAGGAGTTCAAGGTACGTTTCCGTCCCTCTTACTTCCCCTTCACCGAACCCAGTGCAGAAATGGATATTTCCTGTACGATCTGTAAGGGCGAAGGTTGCTCCATGTGTAAGCACACCGGCTGGGTAGAAATTCTGGGTTGCGGAATGATTGATCCTAACGTGCTGGATAACTGCGGTATTGACTCGAATAAATACACAGGCTTTGCTTTTGGCATGGGTATCGAACGAATTGCTAACCTGAAATACCGGGTTCGTGATTTACGCCTTTATTCAGAAAACGACGTTCGTTTCCTGCGTCAGTTTGAAAATGCCTAGTTACTAAGGGGTTGGATTAGGTTTGAAAGTTTGACCTGATGAATACCCCTCGTGTAAAAAAGAAGAGGCTCCGACTCATCGGGGCCTCTTCTTTTTGCATTTGAAATCAAATGAATACTAGGACTGATCGGGTAATAAATCTAGCACACCTACCACCCGGCGAATACCTGCAAAACGGTTTTGGTAATATCTTTCCTGATCGAGCCAGTCAAAACGTACACCACCATTGTAAGCAGAATGAATGAATTTGATTTTACCATCCTTCACTTCAGAAATAATGCCTACATGACCGATGTTACGGCTTCGTGAATTACTTCCTTTAAAGAAGATCAGATCTCCGGGACGGCACTCGTCCACTCCTACGGCGTGGCCCATGGAACCCATGGAGGCACTGGAGTGGGGTAATAACATACCAAAGTTTTTGAAGCAAAAGCGAACGAAACCGCTACAATCAAAACCACCTTTGGTAGTTCCGCCGGACCGATAGCGAATGTGAAGATGCTGTTCGGCGAAATCAAGTACTTTGTTGGTAAAACCTTCGACTCGGGTAGCTTGAACCTGATTACTGGCCGCTTGTTGAGCAAAAGATACATTCAGGAAGCAAGTAAAAATACCTGCCAGAAGAACTTTTCTTAGCATAAAATTCGGTTAGTTGTCACAACGAGGTTCATAAAGATAGCCCACGAAGGCTAGAATAAAAAAAATCTTTCGGCGGCTTTAAGGCTATTTTAAGCCTCAAATTCACCGAAAGATTTTTTGTAAAATATTTTATTTACTAGAAACCAGCTAGTTAACAAGCCACTTCTAAAGCGTCGATTGAGATATAACTTTTTTTATTTTTGTATAATTTTTCTCATTTTAACCTGAGATTTCCTCAAAATGAGGCGACTTTTTCTGTTTTGCCCGCCCAGAAAAAGTTATACCATAGTTAAGCATTTGCTACAGCTCCTTGGCGAAGCATACGCAGATGGTTTCGTCCGTAATCTCGCCAAAGTTGGGAATCCGATGATAACCCGATACGTGGTACAGTTGAATGGCTTCAGGCTGCTTGGTACCCGTTTCCAACACGATCTTTTGATACCCTAACTCCCGGGCCGTTTGCTCCAGAAAAGCCAGAATTTGCCTGGAAATCCCTTGCCGACGGTAGGCATCCCGAACAAACATTCGCTTGATCTCGACCGAGTCCGCCGTTTCAAAGGGACGTAAAGCTCCACAGCCTACGGGTACTCCATCCAGACGGGCGATAACAAAAGCGGCTCCCGTCTGATCGGCTTCGCTGGCTGCATATTCATTGGCTTCAAAGCCGGGGTAACGCCGCCTTAACTCCTGCACGGCTTCACCGATTAATAAAGTAGCATCGGCTGAATGGGCAGATTCTCGCTGAGTTTTGATCATAAACAACAGAAAGGGTATTGACCGTTACCAGCCAATACCCCTTATTCAAAATGGTACGATTATAATTTTTCGAACACGCGTTCAGGTGAAACCGCATGGCCGATGATGCTCTTCAATTCAGAAATAGCTACGCGTTGCTGTTCTGTCGTGTCCCGGTGACGAATGGTTACCGTGTTGTCTTCCAGCGTCTGGTAGTCAACGGCAATACAGAAAGGCGTTCCGATCAAATCCTGACGGGTATAGCGTTTTCCGATACTGTCACGCTCTTCGTAGAATACGTTGAAATCGTATTTTAAGGCATTCTGGATTTCACGAGCTTTGTCAGGCAACCCATCTTTCTTCACGATGGGCAGAATAGCAGCGCTTGATCGGAGCGATAGCAGGGTGGAATTTCAGATACGTGCGAGACTTTCCGTCTTCCGACGTTTCTTCCGTATAAGCATTACTCAACACCGCCAGGAACAGACGGTCCGCTCCTACGGATGTTTCAACCACGTAAGGAATGTAATTGCCATAAGGCTTACCCTCTTCATTCAGGTCGTTATCGAAGTACTGCTGCTTCTTTCGGGAAAGCTCCTGGTGACTGCTTAAGTCGAAATCGGTACGCGAGTGAATTCCTTCCATTTCGCGGAAACCGAAGGGGAACTTGTATTCAATATCCACGGCAGCGTTGGCGTAGTGAGCCAGCTTATCGTGGGGTTTGTAACGCAGTTTATCCGCTGGAATTCCGATAGCCTGGTGGAACTTCATGCGGGTTTCTTTCCACTTGTCGTACCATTCCATCTCGGTACCAGGGCGGCAGAAGAATTGCATTTCCATCTGCTCAAATTCACGCATTCGGAAAATGAACTGACGGGCTACGATTTCGTTTCGGAATGCCTTACCAATTTGGGCGATACCAAAAGGAACTTTCATCCGGCCCGTTTTCTGAACATTCAGGAAGTTAACAAAGATCCCCTGAGCCGTTTCGGGACGCAGGTAAATCAGGCTGGCATCGTCCGACACGGCACCTACCTGAGTCGAGAACATCAGGTTAAACTGACGTACTTCCGTCCAGTTGTCCGTTCCAGAAATGGGGCACTTGATTCCTTCCGAAATAATCAGCTCCCGTACACCTTCCAGATCACCTGCGTCGAGCAGACGGCCCATTTGGTGTAATAAAGCATCTCCACGTTCGGTATGACCGTTGTTGGCATACTCTTCGGCTTTTGCTTCGAGTAACTGGTCGGCCCGATATCGTTTTTTTGAATCCTTATTGTCGATCATCGGATCGTTAAAGGAATCAACGTGACCAGAAGCTTTCCAGGTAAGGGGATGCATAAAAATGGCGGCATCAATCCCTACCACATTATCATTCAGCATCGTCATGGCTTTCCACCACAGCGATTTCAGGTTATTTTTTAGTTCAACGCCGTATTGACCGTAGTCATACACAGCTTGTAATCCGTCGTAAATTTCTGAAGAAGGGAAAACAAAGCCGTACTCCTTGGCATGGGCGATGATGTCCTTGAGCGAGCCAGCGGGTTCTTGTTGTTCGGCCATAAAAGGTCTTTCGAAAAATCGAATGTTTAGAAAACGTAATTCGGGGGGCAAAGATACAGGAAACCGTTAAAAACGCGACAGTAAAAAGCCCATTCTATTACAGACTAAGCAGGAATATCTTCGTTTGAATACGAATTTTTTATTAATCGGCCATAAGAAGTGATTCTGGCTTAGTAATCTAGCGAGATTTAATGTAGATAGCCTTGGGTTAACGAAGGCATAGCTGTTCAATTAAAAATTTGGGATTACAAATCCCAACCAGATGGCTTTCGGATTACAAATCCGAAAGAGCAGACTCTGTTCAACTTACCTCCATAACCCCAGCGGGGTTTAATTACGAGTAGCCCCGGGCGACAACCCGGGAACTAATTGATGATTTGGAATTATAAATTCTCCCGCCCTGGCTGATGTCATCTCCAGCTATTACTAAAAGCATACTGGTTGGTGAGGACACCAACCAGGGCGGAACAAATCCGAAAAAGCAGACTCTGTTCAACGCACCTCCATAACCCCAGCGGGGTTTAATTATGAATAGCCCCGGGTGACAACCCGGGGAACTGGTTGACGATTTAGAATTGCAAATCCGAAAGAACAAAGCAGCACATTAAAATTTTCTAATAGGAAATTCCGCAAAACTTAAACCGACTTTAAAACAACTCTACTACCCAGGCGTTGTTTTTTAGTAAGCTGTGTATCAACTCATCACCCTATGGAACTCTATTACACCTTCTCTGTACTTATCGTTGTCTCTGCCATATTTGCCTATCTCAACTTAAGGTATCTCAAACTCCCCGCTACGATTGGGATCATGGTTATGGCCCTGGTTTCATCGCTGTTTCTGGTAAGCGTGGGCCGTTTTTGGCCGCATTTATTCGATAATGCTGCCCGCTTTATTAAAGGTGCCAACCTTGAGGAAATCCTCATGGGAGCAATGCTAAACTTCCTGCTCTTCGCCGGAGCCATCCATATTCACATTAATGATTTACGGGAAGAAAAACGATACGTCATTGTCTTCTCCACGATTAGCGTTGTCCTCTCTACCTTACTGGTGGGCGGACTTATGTACCTGGCCCTCAATTGGTTGAATATGGGAATTCCCTTTGTACAATGCCTGGTGTTTGGAGCTTTGATTTCTCCCACTGATCCCATTGCCGTGCTGGGTATCCTGAAAGCCGCCGACGTTCCTAAATCACTGGAAACCAAAATTGCGGGCGAATCTTTATTTAATGATGGCGTAGCTGTAGTCGTTTTCCTGACGCTGCTGGAAATGGCCCGGGAAGGCGAAACCAACTTTTCTTTAAGTACGATTTCCTTATTATTAGTGAAAGAAGCGATAGGTGGTTTGGCCGTAGGCCTGGTGCTGGGCTTTATCGGTTCTAAAGCCATCAAAAGAATCGACGACTACAAAGTTTCCGTCATGATTACGCTGGCTATTGTGATGGGAGGTTACCTCCTCGCTCAAGCCATGCACATCTCGGGTCCGCTAGTGATGGTAGCCGCTGGCCTGGTGGTAGGTAACTACGGAAAAACGCAGGCCATGTCGGAAGTTACCCAGGATTATCTGGAAAAATTCTGGGAGCTGATTGATGAAATCATGAACGCTTGTCTGTTCCTGCTCATTGGTTTTGAACTCTTGTTGATCCCCGATCTGGGTAAATACTGGGAAATTGGGCTGATTAGTATTGTTGTTGTATTACTGGGCCGACTGATTTCCATCGCGGTGCCTTCGGCGATTATTCCTTTCCGTGAAAAACTGGATCGTCAGTCTATGATTATTCTGCTCTGGGGAGGACTTCGGGGCGGGGTATCCGTGGCTCTGGCCCTTTCCATTGACGAACACCTCAATAGCGATTTATTTCAGGCCATTACCTACTTCGTTGTCGTATTCTCGCTTATTGTTCAGGGGCTTACGGTGGGTAAGTTAACCCAAAAACCTAAAAGTGAGCTGGTAAACTCCGTGTCTGATCATGAATAAGGAGTTAAAAACATCCCTTATATTGCAGCATTATTGAGCTATGCTCAGGAACATTCAAAAGATGTTTCGCTAAAAACCTGGTATAAATAAAACAACTCTTCATGAAATTCGGGAAACGTACGGCATCCGTAATCCTTACCATCCTGTGCCTCACGGGACTTTCGTATGTTCAAACCAGTTGCCAGAGTAAGTCAAAAACTGAAACTGCCGAAACAACTGCTTCTGCTGATTCCGTAAAAACTACCGCCGAAGCGGGCGATTTCCCCCTGCAAACGCTGGACGGTAAAACCACTAATCTGAGTAATCTGAAAGGGAAAGTGGTTTTCATGAACGTATGGGCGACGTGGTGTCCTCCCTGCCGGGCGGAGTTACCCGACATTGAAAAGCTCTATAAGAAAATGCAGGGGAAACCCGTTGAATTCGTGATGCTAACCGTAGACGAAGACATCCAGGCTGCCCGCGATTTCATGAAAAAAGAAGGCTTTACCTTCCCGGTTTATGCTCCAACGGGTAACTTACCCAAGCAGTTTGAAACGCAGGCTATTCCGGTTACTTTTCTGATTGACTCCGAAGGTAAAATCGTTTACAGAAACGAAGGGATGGCTAATTATAACAGCGACGAATTCGTAGAGCAGGTAACGGCTTTATTACCTAAATAATCGAAATACAGGGCTTCACCAAAAGGGTTACGAAAACAGATTCGTAACCCTTTTCTATTTACTGATAAGGCTCAATCATTTCGAGCCCTCCATCAGCGATGTGTTTGATTTCTCGGACTTTAATGTTTCGCAGATGCGTTTTACCCGATAACTCCGAGTCGTGGTAAAAAAGGTACCACTTGCCTTTAAATTCAACAATGGAATGATGCGTAGTCCAGCCTTTTACGGGGTTCATAAACGTGCCTTTATACGTAAACGGACCATAGGGCGAAGAACCTACGGCATAAGCCAGAAAGTGCGTATCGCCCGTGGAATAACTCAGGTAATACTGCCCCTTGTATTTGTGCATCCAGACCCCTTCGAAGAAACGACGGTCGTGGTCTCCTGCTTTCAAAGGGTTACCCGCATCATCCACAATCTGAGCGTCCCGCCCTTTCTCGTCCAGCTTCAAAAAGTCTTTCGTTAACCGACCCACTTTCGGACTCAACGCCGCTTCATCCTTTCCAGGTTCGGTGCCTTTTGCATCATATGTTCCCGTTCGCCAGCGTTGCAACTGCCCTCCCGAGATACCACCCCAATACAGGTAAGCCTGGCCGTCATCATCCGTAAAAACAGCAGGATCAATACTATACGTTCCCTCCATCGGCTTAGCCTCGGGCTTGAAGGGACCACTGGGCGAAGGACTTGTAGCTACGCCCATTCGAAATACATCCTGCTTGTCTTTTACCGGGAAATAGAGGTAATACGTTCGGTTGACAAAAGCCGCGTCGGGAGCCCAAAGTTGCCGCCCCGCCCAGGGAATGTCTTTAATATCCAGAGCCACGCCGTGATCGGTTACTTTTCCCCCCACACTATCCAACGAAAACACGTGGTAATCTTTCATTCCAAAATGCCCTCCATCTTCATCCTGTTTCGCTCCGGTTTCAATGTCATGCGAAGGATAAATGTAAATTTTTCCCTCAAAAACATGAGCCGAAGGATCAGCCGTATAAAGCTCAGTGATCAGAGGTTTAGGTAATGCTTTCGTTGAATCCTGACTTGTCTCACTAGCTTTTGAGTGGGTTTGACAAGCCATCATACTCAAAGCCAGCGAGTAGACGCCGTAATGAATTAAAATAGATCTCATTGCAAATGGTTTAGAAGCGATTTTTATCGAAAATAGATGATTATTCTAACGTATGAACTTATGTCGGCATAATAAAAAAGGTAACTGGTTAGGTTACCTTTTCATTCAATAAAATCTTCCCGCATGGGCGTAAAAACATCCACTAGAACTCCCGGTTCCCGACAGACCGCTCCGTGCAGAATATTCGGTGGAATGTAATAGGCGTCACCCTTATGCAAGACCTTTACTTCTTCACCAATGGTAATTTCAAACACCCCGCTTTCTACGTAGCTCACCTGTGTATGGGGGTGCTGGTGCATGCTTCCCACAGCTCCCATTTCAAAGGCTACCATGGTCATCATTAGGGTTGCATCGTAGGTGAATACCTTGCGTCTGAGTCCATCGCCTACGGTTTCCCAGGGAATCTCATTCGCTTTTACAAAGCGTAGTTCTTTCGGATTGAGTGTCATAATCTTCTTAGATAGAGGTTAGTTGCTGTAGTTATAATTGCTGAATTAATGCGTAATAAACCGTTCCATACAAAAGGAGATCCGATTGATCGCGTCTCTTATTCAGAATTTTCTTATCCAAAGGGTATCACTTGCCTTCTCTTACTTTTTTGGCTTTTGAAATATCGGTATGTAATAACTCAACGTCTTTTGAACGCTCCCCGGAAACTTTTAACAACAGATCCGATGAAGGTTTATAACCCATTTTATCGAAGGTAATATGCTGACTATTTTGCACGTACAAAACGGGCGTTTGTTTCGTTAATAGCTGCACGTTTTTCAGGGTAATGCGTTGCCCTTCAATACAGACTAACCCTCTATTACTTTCAATTACGGAGTTTTCAATGTAAATATCCTGAATATTCATTTCGGGTAATCCGCGAATTAAAATGCCCGTTTCGGCTCCTTTACAGACTACATCTCGAACATAAAATCTGCGAAATTGGGGCGTTCCTTCGTTCAAGGGTTCAGGTTGAATAGCCAGTGGATCAGCCTTTTCACCCGTTAATAATACCGGATCTTTCGCCAGGTAATACATGTCAAAAAGAATAGCTTCACCGGGAATGTTCGTCATCTGAATACCCGCCACATAGACGTCTTCCACGATACCTCCCCGACCGCGAGCCGTTTTAAAACGTAGCCCCACGTCCGTTCCTAAGAAGTTACAGTTAGACACGTACAGATTCCGGGCCCCTCCCGACATTTCGCTACCTACCACAAAGCCCCCATGAGCATGAAAAACCGTACTATTTTTTACAATCACATTTTCCGTGGGTACCCCCCGCTTGCGACCTTCGGCATCACGACCAGATTTGATACAAATGCCGTCATCTCCGACATCAAACGTACAGCCATCAATCAAAGCATTTTTGCAGGATTCCAGGTCAATACCATCGCCATTCTGAGCGTACCAGGGGTTACGAACCTTGAGGTTAATCAGACTAATATCCTGACAGAGCAGTGGATGCAAACACCAGGCGGGGGAATTCTGAATGGTAACTCCTTCCAATAAAATATTCTGGCAGTTGGTTAGACTCAGCAGGTTGGGACGTAGGAAATCCCGGATTTCGGCTGACTTTTTCATGTCAAATCCGTTGGCAATACTAACCGCAACCTTCGATTTTGCTCCCTTTAAAAACTGCTCGGAAGGATACCAGATGTCGCCATCGACTACCCCACCTGAAGCCACCCGTTTATCCCAGGCCGGAGCTGTTTGCTTACTTTTCTTCACGGCCCGCCAGACATCGCCCGCTCCGTCAATGTAACCCTCGCCGGTAATGGCAATGTCGTGCACATCTCTCCCATACAGCGGAGCCTGACAACGAATGGCATCGAGTCCTTCCCAGGTCGTTTTGATGAGTGGATAATGATCCTTGTTTTCGCTGAATTGCAGCACAGCCCCACGATCAAGGTGCAGATTCACATCGCTCTGAAAGATAACCGGACCCGTCAGCCAAAGGCCGGAAGGAATTACGACCGTTCCGCCACCCGCTTCGCTACAGGCCTTGATCGCCCGATTAATCGCCTCTGAATTCAGCGTTTGCCCGTCAGCTTTTGCTCCGTATGTAATAATATTGAAGGTATCTTTCCGAAAAATGGGTTGATAAATGATCGGTAATTCGTACGCTAGTTTCTCTGCAAACGGACTCTTTTTCAGATGACTGGCTAAATCTAACTTCTCTTCTTGAATACCACCCGCAATCAGGGCGGCCATCGTGCGGGCACCGTATTCCGAGAAGTGGGTGTCGTCTTTTACGCCCTCCCGGCGGGTGGCGTAATACCCTTTCGTATACCATAAAAACAGCTTTTTCGATTCCTCAACCCCCATTTTCTCGATAACCTGGCGACTCTTGGCATGTAAATCAATCAGGGGTACTTTCTGCTCAGCCGCTACGGCTTTAACCGCTGCGGGATAATCCCCGTGCGTATCTTCAAACTGGCCTTTTTCATTAAACTTTCGACGCATCACCGGCGTAATCAGCACGGGGTTTGCTCCCTTTGCCCGAGCTTCTTTGATGAAACGTTTTAGATTGTCACGATAAGTACTCTGCGGGGCTGCGTAACGCGAAGTATCCTGGCTTTTTTCGTCATTATGCCCAAACTGAATCAGTACCCAGTCGCCCTTACGCAAGCCTTCTACGACCTTTCTCCAACGGCCTTCGTTAATAAAACTTTTTGTACTACGACCGTTAACCGCATGATTCTGAACGCTTACCTTTTCGTCCAGAAATTCAGGTAACACTTGTCCCCAACCGCGTTCGGGATCGGCGGGATTGGGTTTATTGGACACGGTAGAATCACCGATGAGGAATACCTGCGTCGGACTCTCTTTCAGTTGAAAAGCCAGGGTTGCCAGTAATAGAATTAGAATCAGTAGTTTTCTCATGGGCATTCTTAGGTTCTTACTCAAGACGATTTCCGGCCCTCTTTCCCTTTCAATCAACCAACTGATTCCGTAGATATTTCACCCCAGCCAATGTTACTGGCATTCACTTTTCTGGGTTTATCACCCTGATACCCATTCCATTAGCCATGAAAAGATTTGTTTATAATGTATGCCTCCTTGCCTTACTGATTGGGCTCCATAGCTGTAAAACCGGCCCGGGTATTCAGGCATTACTGGGAGAGCAATCTCCCCGGGACGAATACATTCGAAGTTTGCGTAAGCAGAAAATACTGGAAACCGAGGCAGTTCAAACCTGGATGCTGGCGGGCGAGGCGGCTCTCGCTGATTCGTTAATCATCTCCCTTCCCTTTCGTGAAGACGGCGTTTTTCCAGCCGGGGGCCAACGGGCTTTTAGTTACCAGTTTACCTTACCTGCTGGTCGGCGGCTGGAAGCTCAGTTATTTCATTCTGATAGTCTGTATTTCCTGGATTTATTTCGGCTCCAGCCCAATGGTAAGCCTCAGCGACTAGCCTATGCCAAGCCTAAAAATGAGGTTATCACCTACGAAACCACCGAAGACCTTCCACTGGTTTTACGCGTACAAATTCCTGTCGATCAGACTAAAAAAGATTTTTCGCTTCGCCTGAGTACGCAGCCTATTCTCAAATTTCCAGTGGCCGGAAAATCGACTCAGCATATCATTAGTTTCTGGGGAGCGGCCCGTGACGGCGGAGCCCGTTCGCACGAAGGTATTGACGTCATCGCTCCCCGAGGCACTCCTCTGATTGCCTCCGTCTCCGGAACGATTACGAACGTTGGCGTTAATAATCTGGGAGGAAATGTAGTTAATCTATCCGCTGACCGATTGAATCTTTCGCTTTATTACGCTCACCTGGACCAGCCCCTAGTGCAGTCAGGCCAACGGGTACAAGCCGGAGATACCCTTGGAACCGTGGGGAATACCGGTAATGCGATCACCACCGCCCCGCACCTTCACTTTGGCATTTACCGTCGCGGCTCAGGGCCCATTAACCCACTGGCTTTTGTGGAACCTTCACAGTTACCCGCTGCCACCGTAACCCGGCGGTTGGGAGATACGCTACGGACTCGGGAAGCGACCCCACTCTTCAGCAGCCTGCCTCCTTCAAAAGTAACCCGGCAACGGCTTCCTAAACATACAATTGTCTGGGTAGAGGCTTCGACTAAAGGTTACTACCGCGTAAGTACGCCCGATGGCATTCGTGGCTATGTTCTGGCCACAAGTATGCAGTTACCCGAAAAACGGCTGAATCGCCGGAAACTTTCGACGGATGTGTTCTTCCGAACCAACTGGGACGCCACCACTGAAGACACGCTAAAATCAGGCACTCCAGTCGATCTGTTGGGGATCGCTTCTTCTTATGAATTCATTCGATTATCCGACGGAAGGAAAGGCTGGATTCAGCCTTTTTCAGAATAAAACCAGCACTCATTTACCAGGTTTGTTTCTTTAATAAATACTATTGTTCAAGAGCAGGATTTACAATCCAATAATTTTCAAAATCCACTTATTAAGATACTGATAAACAATCGCTTATATAGATAAAAAATATTCATTATCAGGGAACACGAAGCAGGTAGATTTGGTTATATTAATCCATAAGCCTACTTGAAAAAATGCAAGAAAATCAGCAACAGTTATCGATCCTTCAGGAAGACGACGAACAGTGGCGGCAATCCATCGCAGCCCGCGTTTTTCTGAACCATTTTTTTGGAATTCATTACCACATTCGGGAAACCGAAGCCGCCGGAAAACTCTCCGATCTGGAGCGTTTCCGTAACTTCTCTCCCCGTATGAATGATACTACGCTTGAAGTAACCAAACGAATGTTAATCAACGCGTGGAATACGGAATACGCCCTGCGAAATACCGCAACGATGGGTGACGATTCCTTTTTATCCAATGCCTTACACTGGACCTTCCCACAGGCTTATTACTGTGTCTGGTACGGTCTGCGAGCATTCCTGGCCACTCAGGGCGTATTAACGAGCGACGAAGCAAACATTCGCCGTCGTACCAGCCGACTAGTTGCTAATTCGTATTACCCTCGTTACCTAAGTTTTTACGCCGACGGCCCGCTGGATCATTACCACGTTCATCGTTTACCGAAAGGCCAACGGAATCCCGGTCTGGTATTGGCCGATAGTCCTTTTGAGGCTCAGGCTCAGATCGGACAGTTTTTACGGACTACGCGTACCCTACAATTACGGTCGCTGCGTCAGAAATTACAGAGTAACCCGGCACTGGCCTTGCGAAGCGAACGGACGGGTAAAATTCTGGAGAAATTCAGTGCCCAACACTGGCAGGAGTTATCGGAACGGGTAGGTTTAACCACCTTCCTGGATTTGTTCTCCCGCCTTCGGATTTCGTCAACTAACCGGGAGATTGAACGCTTCGTCAATGTGGATGTTGATTTCAAACTTTTTCACGTGTCTTTACTGGATATCGTGGATCATATCAACGCCATCCACGAAGCCTATGTAGTAAAAGCCATGGGTGTAACGGCCTACCGCGAGTTTCTGGGTACACTACCCGATTATTTAAAAAATGGTTTTGTACAACGGCGGTTTACCGAACGAATTAAACCGGAATTAGACATGCATTTAATTTCATTACCCGGTCGTCGGGCAGCATAGTCATACTTTAAGTGAAGGGCATTATCAAAACCTAGAGTAATGTTCTTCACTTATTCATCTTTTTAAATGTAGTTATACCTACTTATAAAATTAAAGCCATGAATCAGGAACCCATTTTTATGAAATCAAAAGGCGGCGGGCAATATTTTAAATGCCAGGGTGAGGAGGTGAAAATTATTTGTCTTTATGAGTTTAATCCTCTGGTAGAACGTACTCGTATGAGACCTGATACTTTGGGTAAATTAGCCTGTGATCCTTGTAGTGAAAGTGAATTTAGAGAAGCAGAATTAAAAGTAGCCCGTTTATTGGATTTACCCGTTTTAATTACTGAAGAAACAAGGGCTTAATTCACGTGAATAGCTTTTTTTACTTATTAAAGTATATCTACCGTCAAATTATTTTAATCAAATTAATTCTTTGTTAAAGAATAATATTTTTACAATACATTAAGTATATAGTATCAATATTTTATTATTGAATAATACCTATTGTTTTTAAAGTACCTTCTATTTTTATTAGTTATAAAACAAAAAGCATCGATGTTAAAAACATCGATGCTTCCCTCGTTATTTATTAAAGCTAAGCCGCCAACTTCGCTTTAATTAGCTCTTATTGCTGAGTTCGTAATTTAAAGAGCATGTACAAATATAGACTGTTTTTTAAAACAGTCTATACAAATCTCTCTTTTTTATTAACAAAAAATATTAATTAAGAATAATTACGAATTAGAAGCTCTTATTTTGACTTAAATCGCCTTTTAATTTACTAAGCTGCCATTTGAAATGGGTTATTTCCTATTGGATAATCAAACCCTAAATGTCGATACGCTTTCTCGGTTGCTTCTCTTCCTCGAGGTGTTCTCATCAGATAACCTTCCTGAATTAAAAAAGGCTCGTATACTTCTTCAATCGTTTCGGCTTCGTCTCCAATTGCAGTGGCAATCGTAGAAAGTCCAACCGGGCCACCTTTAAATTTTTCAATAATAGCCAACAGAATTCGGTTGTCCATTTCGTCCAATCCTCCTTCGTCTACTTCCAAGGCTTTCAAAGATGTTTCTGCAATTTTCTGGCTGATCGTACCGTCGCCTAATACCTGAGCAAAATCGCGGGTTCGGCGTAGTAAGTTATTAGCAATACGTGGCGTTCCCCGACTCCGGCGGGCCAGTTCCAGTGCTCCTTCCGGCTGAATGGGGGTTCCTAACATGGATGACGACCGGGTAATAATTGTAGATAACAAGTTGGCATCGTAGTACTCCAGTCGGCAGTTAATCCCGAAACGAGCCCGCAAAGGAGAAGTCAGTAAGCCCGCCCGCGTGGTCGCTCCAATTAAGGTAAAAGGATTGAGACCAATCTGCACCGTCCGGGAGTTCGGACCGCTATCCAATAAAATATCAATTCGATAATCCTCCATTGCTGAATATAGATATTCTTCTACCACAGGATTCAGTCGGTGAATTTCATCGATAAACAACACATCCCCTTTCTGCAAGGTTGTTAGCACTCCCGTCAAATCGCTGGGTTTTTCTAATACTGGCCCCGTAGTAGCCTTCAGGCCGGCTCCCATTTCATTAGCCAGAATATGAGACAAGGTAGTTTTGCCCAAACCCGGAGGGCCGTGGAGCAATACGTGATCCAGGGTTTCCCCCCGTTGCCGGGCGGCCTGAACAAATATCTTTAGGTTTTCAAGCACTTTATCCTGCCCCGTAAAGTCATCAAAAGAGAGCGGTCGAAGAGCCCGCTCGAATTCCCGATCTTCTTCCTTGACGGATTTCTGCCGAACAATGTTATTCTCCATGTTGACCATTATTTTTATTCAAATATACAAAATTTATTACCTATATTTTCAATTTATATTCATTTAATGTGAATAAAATCTAGAATAATTAATCAAATAAGGTAAATAGTTATTATATTTGTATATAAACTTTTGACTAATCCAATCATGACTATTCAACGAGATTTGTTCTATCAGACACCCGACGGAGAGCATTTTTTCCGTCATACGGAAGGTTTCGTAACCATCGTTGCTTTGCGTGAAGATTGCCCAGCCATTCAACGACTTCGTTACTGGCCCGGTATGCTATATGCTTATGGATGCTTACCTACTTCGGCTGCTGCCTATGCAGATGCTTTTAATCAGACGGAGGCACTGTTACGGGAACTAGCTCCCAAGCAAGTGGACGAGATTCCTTTTGCCACGACTAAACTGGCTTCCTAACTCCTCAAGTCCTGTATGTCTACCAAATCATTCGCATTACTATGCATTCGGCAGGAAGTGGCTACCCACGGTCACCTGACGCCTGAAGGGATGAAGATTTACCGGGAATATAAATTGTCGGCCCGTGAGCTGTCAGAAGCGACGGCTCAGGGTTTGCACTTGTATCAGCAATGGAAACATCGATGAACGAAGACGAATACCGGCAGTTACGCCGCATTTCGAACAGCGATTTAAGTCGGTTCAGGGATTACCTGTTCGGACGTAAATCCTACATACCACCCCGAACAGCCACTTTTGGTCGGGCTTTACATGCTACTTTGCTGGAGCCGCACCGCCCGGAGATTCCCATTCATACGGAAGATCAGGAGCGTTTGACGCGTCTGGAAGCCAATTTGCGGGCTCATAAAGAATTCAACTGGTATCGTCAGTATTCGAAGAAAGAGCACGCTCAGTTATTCACGGACGTAACTACCTCTCTTCCCTGCAAAGCCCGCCTGGATATGGTGTTCAGAAATCAGGTGGTTCTGGATCTTAAAACGACTTCGGCGAATTCATTTGCTGACTTTGTGAATCAGTGCCATAACCTGGAATATGACCGACAGGCAGCTTTTTATTTGGATAGCCTGGGAGGTTCGGGTAAAGAATTCATTTTCGTCGGCGTTCAGAAAAAGGAACCCTATGACATTTTCTGGTTTAAAACCAGCCCTGAGTTTTTAGAACAGGGTCGGAAGAAATATCAATTTTTAATAGAAACCTGGAAGGAGGTTCAATATGATTTTACTGAAGGGAAGCCGTGGCATTTGGCTGCTTAAGGCTGAAACCATTGAAAGCGTTGAAATTGAATCGGATACCTCGATTATTACTACTGCAACGCAGCAAATTATTGTAGAAACCAAACTGAACTGGCAGGCTCTCAGCCAGTTATATCCACAATTGGATATGAGCCAGCTAGTAGCTCATACCAGCACCCAGCCCGCTTTTTAATAGCTACGGAAAAGTACAGATTAGCTTACGTACTTTTCCGTAAACTCTTTTTTCTGCTGTAAGTAATCAGGATTTTGCCGGGCTTCGTCCCAATAATGCTTGAAAATAGCCGCCGCTTTCGCCTTTTCGCTGGTTAAAGCATCTTCTTCCTGGGGGCGAATCTCATTTCCCTTGTGAATACTACCCTGTGAATACGGATATGATTTTTGCTCACCTTTTCCATCGTCTTCTTTTTCCGTATATTTTTTACCGCTGGCGTGATTAGCATAACGCCGAGCCCGGGTAAATCCCATCTGCAAATATTTTCGGGCCATATCTGCCCCTACAAAATCTTTTTCATGCAGGTATGCTTTAAACTTTTCATAAATAGCTTCTGCCGATTCTCTGGCCATGAGCTCCGTTCGAAATCGCCATAAAGGTAATAGTTCAGACTTATAGGGTTCCACCAGCAATACCCCCTGTTCTCCCACCCCAACCCGGTATAATTCGGGATGTTCACGAAAGTCTGTTTGCTTAAAATCAAGTGTATAGTTGAAGGCCTTGGTTACTTTTTTCTTCGTCATATGCTGATTGCTTTTTTGGACTAATAAAAAAAATGGCCCAGCCAGAAAATCCTGACTGGGCCTGTTTTAGGCGGGTGGAATCAATAACGTTATACAATATACGCTTACCAAAGCTGCTTCAATCCCTGCGAACGATAAGCCTCAAAATGACCATCTGGAGAAATTAAGGTGGCCCCTATGGCCAAAGATTGAGCTACCAACCAGCCACAGGTAATGCGGCTGGCAGCGTTTGGTAAAGCGGAAAGGTTCCGGTATTTCTCCAGAGCCAGAGCATCCATGGGTAATAATTGTAATTTATAGTGAGTCATTACCTGGTTCATGAATTCACCAAAGCTGACATTGATTTCATATAAATCACGTTTCATCTTTTCGGCCAGTTCCAGCCAGGAGCATTCACTCACATAGCAGGTAATGCCAGGCTCATTGATTGCCACCACCGCCGTCTGTGACAGTCGGTAAGCATCCCGAATGAGGTAATCCAGCGTTGGCGTATCTAGCAGTAAGTGCTTGGGCCAACGTTTGGGTTCTTTAAAATCGGTCTTTAACGGTTGTATTTCCTGCCAAACCTGAGCAGACACCTTGCCTACGAAATCTTTGGGCACTTTGGGAGCTTTACGCGTACGAGCAGCCACCGGGGCCATTACCTCAACAGGAATAACCGAGGATGTAACTAGTTTTGAAGGCATGGGAATAAAGAATTAAAGGTTCACAAATCATTAGGCCCTTTGTGAGTAGGCAGGATTTTTCTCGGAATAGCTTCCGTGGAAGCGTTCCAGGTATTCAGCCCGACGCTCAAAGTGAATATGCAAGAGCTGGATGATTCGCCGACGGCTCAGGGGCCTTCTCCAGCGACTAACCCGACTGCGGACTTCTTTAAACGCCACTACAAATTCACGATAACTTTCGTATGGAAACTGCTGGGCCAATTCTTCAGCTAGGCTTGTAATTTGAGCGGGAAATAAACGGCAATCCGCGTGGGCAATCTGTGACAAATCCGCCAGCGTAATCGCTAAAAGCTTTATTACCGTATCTTTTCCCAGTTTTCTACTGATTTCACTACACTTTGGAAACCGCCAGGCCGTTCCAAAAGTGGAGTTTTCCCGAACCTGTTCATACAACTCCAGCAATGCCGGAGACGGGGTAGCCACCTGCCGAACCGTTAAGGGTTGAATTTCCCGTAATAATTGATATTCGATAGATGGAAGCGTGGCCAAACGGCCTATCGCTGGCTCTTTATGCACTTTGATCATTTCAATTTCGGGAAAACCCCATTATTTTAGAAATATCAAAAAATTATTGAGCATTTTCAGCAATAATTTAAAAATCATTTGACTACTTTTGCTGAAGTCCACAAAAACTCTTGCACGGATATGGAACAAACCTCAATGGCAACTATCTACGAACGGTTATCTCACCTAATTCAAAGTAAAAAACTGACTCCTTACCGGTTTAGTCAGGAATTAGGCTTCTCAAAACCTGCCAAACTTTACTCCATTTTAAAAGGTAAAACACAACCGAGTTACGATACGTTATTGTCGATTGCTTCCGTATACGATGATCTTGATTGCAACTGGTTACTTCGGGGAACGGGTAATATTTTTATTCAAACCCTCCCTACTTACCCCTCTGAAGCCATCAATGCTGAAACGAATGGACCCCTTTCTGGTTTGGAGTTACTGCAAAAACAGATTCAGTTTCTTGAAAAACAAGTTCATGATCGCGACGAGGTTATTGCCCTCCTTAAAGAACAAATCGTTGTTCTTCGTGACGTTATCGGTAGCATTAAGCCTACTCAAACCGAAAACAGTCTTTAGTAATTAGAAAGAACCGCCAACTTCACTTTCTCACGAGTCATTTCCAGCTGGCGGTCTTTCTTTTTGCGGTTAGGCCGCTTTGCTAGCCAATTCTTTCGGCGATTCTGGCAAAGAAACCAGTTCAGCTTCGGGTAATCGGTTGTAGAATTTAGACACAATCCGATGTAAAGCTGAATCCGTCAATGTTTCGGCCCGATACAAATGATGATCCCGGGCAAAATCGCGGTATTCTTTCGCAAGCTCTTCATTGCCCGTCCGGTACGAGAACCGAGCGATGTACCAGGATTTTCCTGAATCTGCTTTGCTCGTCACTTTCTCTGGTTTCACTGTAATGATTAAATCACACAGCGTTTTTCTTTCGTAAAAAACGGGTTGCATCATACGGTACAACTCTGAAACGGATGTGTTGTTAAACATCAGCGAAGCCACGCAGTTATCCGAATCTACAAAGAAAAACTCCGCCCATACTTCCTGCTCACTTCTGGTAAAGAGCGTATCTTCAAAAATCCGGTACGCGATGGGTTGAAATGAAAATTCAGTAACGGGCTTACCGATGGAATCCGTCAGGATTCGTTCTCCGTATAAATTAAACTGGCCATTTTGACCGTTGAATCGATATTCGCGTGGGTGGCCTTCCAGATACAGAAACTTGCTTTCTGCAACCATTGCTCCCGTTTCTTCATCCACTCGCTCAATCTGATACGATTTGAGATTTCCTTTTTCTGACGAAGCAAGTGCTACTGGGTTCGATGAATTCATAGCCATAGTGTTTTTTTAGCGACTCAATAAAGTCTATATCTTTTGTACAAATATAAAATAAAAATTTAAAATTATACAAAAAATAAAGACATTTATTCACTTTTTTTATACACTACTCGGAAAGCCGCTGAATAGGGAAATTATTTTCAAAATAGCCCGCGAAACGCCATAATTCCCGAATATCTTCCCGGCGAACGGGATAAGGGGCATAGCGATCATTCAATGATTTTAGTACAAGCACTCCCTTTTCGGCAAGGTAGTTATAAATCATTTTTAATACGACTCCTTCATCCTGAGTAACGACCAGACAAATCGAACCATTCTTGACCGCTTCCCAATTTTCGATGTATTCCCCAAAGACTACCGCTCCATCGCGTAAAGGAGGCATGGACTCACCTTCGTAAGGGAAGGCCCGGTATTTACGATCGCGAGCCAGAAAAGGCAGGTGAAACGTAGGTAATTTGCCAATAAAATCCAGATCACCGTAGCCTTCTGCGTACCCACCTAAAGCCTTAACATGAACAAATTCAACGTTTTCCTGATCCTGCGTATCTACCGTTGTGGCTAATACCCGAAGTTCAGGAACTTTAGGCATGTTTACAGGCTCTTTACTGAGATCTTTCCGAAGTAGGTCATCTACGCTTACCTGAAAGAAATCTGCTACTTTTACTAAATCACCGTAGCGAGGCTCCGCCCGTCCAGATTCATAAGCAGCCCAGGTTGACTTTTTTAATCCTAATTCATCCGCCAGACGTTGCTGAGAAACCTTCCCCTCTAATCGACCGCGTAACTGAACTAGATTTCTGGAAAAAAAGTCCGGTTGTGTTAGCTCTTCAGCAGATATATTATCCATTTTTTTTAGTCAATTCTTATAACTTTTGAACAAATATAGAATTATTTTCTCGTATCGAACAAGAAACGTACACATTTTTTGGTTCAAAAATTTCAATAAGAATTATATAGTAGTAATTATGCTTTTCTATAGAACTCTACCAGGGTAGGAATAGATGGTCGTTATCGACAATGGATGATGCCTACAAATGCTGCTTCCAGTGGCAAAGAATGTAACCTAGCGACCGAATTGCTGTACAAGTCTATGTTCAAAAAATCAATTTAATGAACTGATAACCTAATAATGCCGCTGCTAGCGTGGCCCAGCCAGCTTGCTGTATAATTCCGTGCTCAAAACAATAATAATTCAACAGCCTACTAGTCTATAAACGCCGCTGCCAGCGTTTCCGCTGGCAGCAACTACTCTTCCATACACTTTACAAGCCGACAGCGGCAAAAGTCATTACAATTTCAACGAGATTCCACTCGTCACCCAGCGACCGGGTTGCTGTACAAATCCGTGTTCAAAGTAAGACTGATTCAACAGGTTATTGGCATCGACGAATAACCGGAACTTTGGACGATTCCAGGAGAGGCGGGTATCGACCAGGTGAATCGTGGCGTAAGGCTCGGGGGCAGTAGTGGCATCCCATTGGTATTCACCCTCGCGTTTTTTGAGCGTATACCAAAGATCCAGCGAAAGATCTTTGGCCAGCCGCACATTCGCTCCTACACTCAATTTATGCCGCAGGTAATTCAGGGTATAAAACGACTGGAAGTTATTTTGCTTCTTATCCGCCCAGATGTAGGCATAATTGAAAGTTAGTCGTTGAAACCAGTGTTTCTCATTACCCAACACCTGAGCCATTCTTAAAGTATACGCTACTTCCGCCCCAATCGTGTTCAGATTATTAATGTTTTCAATGCGGGGAACGGCCTGATCGGGACGTTTGATTTTGTCGATAGCCGTACTGCTTTGCCGATAGAAAACAGAAAGAGTCGTTTGGTCAATCGCTGTAAATCGCTTCGTTCCTACCTCATAACTCCAGGCTTTTTCTGGCCGCACATTGGGGTCAGCAATAACGGTAGAGGTATTACCATACATCTCCGTAAAAGTCGGGTAACGCACCGCCCGATTCACACTTCCATAAATGTTAAGTGTTTCAGAGAGCGAATAAGAAGCGTCCAGTCCGGGGTACCATTCGTTACCAAACTGCGAGTTGATGTTAAATAGCGTCCCTGCCACCAGCGTCAGCCGATCCCAGCGTTTGAATTGCTCCAGGTAAAAATTGACATTATCCCGGTCTTTGCCTAAAGTGTAATTATTACCGAAAAAACCCGGCACTTCCCGCGACTTTGCTAAAGCATCTCCTAGACGGTTACTAATGATGGATTCCCGCCGCCACTCGGCTCCAAAGGAAGTGGTACCCCAGGCATTCGTCCACTTGTTACGCCATTCGATATCATAGACGTTGGTTTGGTGAAAGTTAATGGAAGCCGGTTTGGTGTAGCGATAGTTATTGAAATCGTACATATCATAATGCCGCCGCCAGGAACCCGTCAGGTTTGAATACCAGCTTTTGGTTAGCTGTCGGTCAGCTTGAGCCACCACAAAATACTGCTTTACCTGCTCGTACTGATTGTTGAATTTGGGATGATAAAAATTGGAAGCTCCAAACTGATTATCCATAAAACCACCCTGCAAGGCCAGCGTCGTCCGGTCTAAGTGGAAAGCCGTTCTTCCGTACAGATTATGTCGGTCAAAAGCGGTGTTATAGGCATATCCATCGCTATGAATTTTTTCAGCCGCTACGAGTGTTGTCTGTTTTTCGGTGGTTAACCCCAACCGCTGTATTTAATTGATACAGACCATATTGACCTCCGGCGGCTCCAATTTGTACCTGACTGGGCTGATTCTTTTTGGTAATGATGTTAATAACCCCTGAAAAAGCACTGGGACCAAACACACGCGAAGCTCCGCCCTGAAGAATCTCTATTTTCTCAATCATTTCCAATGGAAAAGGCAAATTGAGCGAATGGTGGCCCGTCTGCGGATCATTCATTTTAACACCATCCACCAAAATCAGCGTCTGATCGAAGTTCCCGCCGCGAATACTCACGTCGGCCTGTACACCCAACGGAGCTCTCGACCGCACGTCGACGTTCAAAGCGTATTGCAATACGCCATCCAGGGTCTTAACGGGAGCTTTTTCGATTTCCTGAGCGGTAATAACGGTGACGTTACGGGCCGTTTTCCGAATATCCGTTGATTGTAGGTTAGCGGTCACTGTAACTTCCGATAAACCAACAGTTTTAGTGGAATCCTGAGCGTACAAATGGGCAGAAAGGAGAAATGCAACGATGTATACTATACGTTTCATGTAATAAACAAAGCATAAGGACTCAGCAAGATTTAAAATGGATCATTCATGAATGCCTGGGCACTAGAATTCCATCACACTTCTGTGAGTGAGTTAAGAAAAAGAAAAACAGGGTACAATCGGGTAAAGGCTAGTGAACCCTGAAGATTCACAGCAAAGGAACAACCCGATCAATCGAACTTAACGTTCGAGCGTAGCAAGGGAATCTTCTTCGGAAAAAATCCGAGCAACAGCCTGATAGTCAATCTTTCCATTATCTTTTCGGGGAAGATTGCGTAACTCCAGAATACGTCTGGGCTGTTTGAACGTAGGTAAGGAATGTAATAAATGGGTTTTTAGCTGCTGGCTATAATTTGCCTGAACATGACCCGGGTAACTGGCACTAAACACCAGATAGATATCGTGCGAAAGGTCCTCCCGAAGCAAGCCTATGACAGCTACTTCGGTAACAAAAGGTAGCAGTTTCGCACTGTTTTCTATTTCTTCAGCAAAAACGTTCAGCCCCCGACGATTAAACATCCGGCCCGAACGGCCCATCAGAATCAGGCGTCCGTCTTCGATTAACCCTAAATCAAAAACCGTATTAACGCCCCGGTAATCGGGTGATACATAGTCACTTTCAACCAAAATTCGCTGATCAACGATTTTGATTTTTACGCCGGGAAAGGCCTGCCCCACCGCGTAACTATGCTGAATAATCTCCTGATTCTGCTGGTAACTGACGTGCCCTAACTCGGCAGCACCGTAATACTCGGTCAATAAAACGTCGGGGCAACATGCCAGCAGAATTTCCGCTAATGAAGCCTCCAGCTTTTCCCCCGCACTAACCAGTGACCGGATTCCTGGCAGCGATAATGATTTTTTTGCCCAAAGCCGATAGTGCGAAGGCACCATAAACACTGAGCTAATCTGCTGCTCCTGCATTTGTCGGGGCCAGCTGGCAGCCGACTTCAGTGAAGTCATGACCACCGTGCCTCCCTGCCAGAGCATATGCAGCACGCTGTTCAGGTTAGCCGAATAACTCAGGGCATCCAGCACAAACAGACGGTCATCTGGGGTAATGCCAAATACGTCACTTTGATGCGGGAAAGCCGTTACCCAGCTCTGGTAGTCTTTCCAGATTACTTTGGGAGTTGACTCAGTCCCAGAGGTTAATACACCCAAAAACCGATCTGTCAAGGTAGCGGACTGTATATCGGTCAGAGCTACGCTTTCCTGATTTCTTGGTGGTAAAGTCGTCGCTTCTTCCTGTTCAAGCAAGCCCTGAATTTGCTCCTCATTTAGCTGAGTAGAAGCCATAATACTGGCTTTCCCAAGAGCCAGTAACGCCAGTAAATCCAGCAGATTTTCCAGCGAATGGGCGTGCGTCAGGATAACTTTGGGGGCAGTGACTCGGTGCTGGTAAGCCCCCGCCCGATACTTAATCTCCTCACTCAACTCGGCATACGAAAGACTCTGCAGGCCGTACACGATGGCCTGCTTTTCAGGAAATTTTTCAGCGGTATGAAGAATTCTCTGAACGATCACGCGTTGAGATTTTCGATCATTAGAGCGATTCCGAGTCCTCCGGCAACACCGACCGTTACGAGTCCAAATCGCTTGCGGGTATGTTCGAGAGCCCGCATGAGGTGAATTAAATTAATGATTCCAGAGGCTCCGAACGGATGTCCGTAAGCCAAATTGCCCCCAAAGATATTCACTTTTTCTTCGGAAATATTCCAGTGCCGCATAAATGCGAGTGGTTTTACCGCAAATGACTCATTGATTTCGAATAAATCAATCTCCTGAATCGACCTTTTACTTTGGCTTAATAACCGCTCCGTAGCCCAGATTACCCCAGCCGGAGCCATCGTAGGTCCCCCCCCTGCAAGAGCCGAAGCTACAATCCTGAATTTGGGCTGAAAATCAGCTTTTTCCGGTGCATTGATTAACAGAACTCCGGCAGCTCCGTCATGTAAATGAGCGGTATTGGTATGGTCAATTAAAGCTGAGGTTTGCGTTGCCCATAACTGAGATTCCAACAGATTTTTGCGGATGGGCTGATCGCTGAAAAAATTTTGATACGGAAGACGAATTTCCTTCAATAGCTGTTCCGACTGGCTGGCTAACTGATGGCTTCGAAGCGTCCAGCGGATCATTTCTTCTTTCGTGATGCCATACGTTTCAGCAACCAGACGAGCCGCTTCGGTCAATCGCGAATCACCCCAACTTTCGGGAGCAAAGGTGGCCTGCGTATAGTACGTGTCTTCATCCTGATACCGAAAATCACGCGTGTGATACTGTCTTCGGGGGGCCAGGCTGTTGCTTTCCATACCTCCCGCAATCACACACTGACTCATTCCACTTCGAAGCTGGGCTTCGGCCATGATCACCGACCGCAGTCCCGCTCCGCACTGCATATCAATGGTCGTAGCCGGAATAGCTACTGGAAGTCCGGCTTCTAGTAAGGCATAACGAGCCATGTTTCCACCCGTCCCCAGGGCATTTCCAAGCATTACTTCATCCAGCGTTACCGAAAGAGAAGGATGTTTACGAAGAAACTCCCGGAGTATTTCAGCCATTAATCGCTCAGGAATTTCGGTCTTGTAATAGCCATTTGCTTTACCCGTAGGCAGGCGAAAACCTTCGACGATGTATGCTGACATTGGATGCAATTAAGCTTGAATAACCCTGCGAAGGTAAAATCTTATTCAAAAAATGCCGTAATCCAGGTTCTGATTACGGCATTTTGCGGAAGTAACTATTTTCCTGTTACAAAAATGAATCGCTGTTAGATCGCCTTTGTACGTGACATTAGGCAGGTAAGTATTCTTTGCGTGCTTCTTCCACGAGGGGTAATAACGCATCTATGCGTACCTGCACCTCATGTACCAACGGCTGAACCAGGTTAATATCCGCACCTTTGGTACCATACTCCTGTAACTTAATAAATGTAGGCGTTAGTTCTTCTGCTCCAATCATCTGAACGGGCGATTTTAGGGCATGGGCAATTTTCCCTACTTCCTCCACATTACCCGCCTGCAAAGCATCATTCATTTTTTGGAGCTGTAGAGGTGTTTCTTCTAAAAATACGGTTAATAAGTCCGCCATCGATTCGTGATCTCCGCCGGTTACATCGTTCAAATAATCAAGATTAAGTGTAGGAGCCATCATTTTTGGATCGTTTTTTAGAGCATTTTCAGAATGTACAAAGGTAGGCGTATTAATCTGAAGCATCTTCCGAACAATTTTATATAAATCATTCATCTGGAAAGGTTTGGATACGAAATCATTCATACCCACCTGCAAACAATGCTCCCGTTCTCCCACCAGGGCATGAGCCGTCATGGCTACGATCGGCACATCCAGTTTCAAAACGGTTCGAATTTGACGGGTAGTTTCATAGCCATCCATTTCGGGCATCTGAATATCCATCAAAATCAGATCGTACCTGTTCGATTTTAATTTCTCGAGGGCTATTATTCCATTGCCTGCCACTTCGGACGAATAACCCATTCGGCTCAGTACGGCAGTAGCCAGCTTCTGATTCATAGGGTTGTCCTCTACAATCAGGACTTTAATATGTAGATTAGACTGGCTACTCGAAGAAGCAACCTCTGATTCTTCGAGTACCTCCTGCCGGGCCACTTCGTAGGGAATATCGACAGTAAAGGTAGAGCCCAATCCGGGCGTGCTAATCACCGCAATAGATCCTCCCTGCATCTCTACCAGCGAATGAACTATATTTAATCCTAAACCCGAGCCGCCATACTGACGCGTAGTAAATGAACTTTCCTGCCGGAATCGTTCAAAAATGTGGGGTAATACGTCTGTGGCAATCCCAATGCCTGAATCTTGCACAACCAGCTTCACCCAGGCTACGTCACCTTCCTGGCGGCTATAATGAACACTAATGTGTATTTTCCCTTTCTCAGTAAACTTGATAGCGTTCGAAGCCAGGTTTAGTAATACCTGGGTTAATCGCGTTGGATCGCCCAGTACCACCGAGGGTAAATTCGGATCAATCTGCACTTCCAAAGCCAGTTGCTTATCGAAAGCCGCTGGTTGAAGCATAATTTTAATGGATTGCACCAAAGCAGTAATACTGAATGGTATTTTCTCGAACTGAAGCATGCCTGCTTCAATTTTAGAAATATCCAGAATATCGTTAACAATGGTTAGCAGATTACGACTAGCGGTATTAACGGCTCTTAAATATTCAATCTGCTCCTGAGTTAACGGACTAGTTTCCAGCAAGTTTGTAAATCCAATAATCGAGTTAAGGGGCGTTCTGATTTCGTGGCTCATGTTTGCCAGGAAGTTTTCCTTCATCAAAGCCGCTTTCTCAGCCATTTCCTTGGCTTCCCGCAGTCGCGTATGTGACAATAATCGATCTGTAATGTCAACATAACTCGAAACAATATACTGAATATTTCCGTCTGTATCATACACAGGGACGGCTGAATTCAATAACAAGGTACGTTCTTCTCCAATCCGCAACTCCATATCGTCCACCTGAACAGCCCGTCCTTCGAGGGCCTTGAAGTAAGGTCGTTCTTCATGCGGGTATTCTTCGCCAGTTGGAAAACGATAAATTTGTAAGGAGCGGAATAAGGTATGGTACGAATCAAAAACCGACTGTTGCCTCAGCATCGTACGCGTGTTTTTGTTGGTATAAAACACCTTTCCCTGCTGATCATAGACAATAACGGCGGCTGGAATGGCATCCAGAATTTCCTTCAGTCGTTTTTCGTTTTCCTGTAACTCCAGGTTAAGTTTCGTTCGGCTTTTCAATACTCGAAACAGCAGAAAAACGGCTCCGAGAATAATAATAACCGCCACAAGTGTTCCAACAAAAATGCTTAGAATTGCTTCGCTCGCCGACTCTTCACTCTCCTGTACGCGTTTGGCAAGCAGGGTTTGTTCATCGTCCTGAATTTCAACCAACAAAGCCCGCAATTCATAGGTCTTATCCAGATAAGCCCGCCCCGAATCCAGCTTCTGCATACTATCCTGTATACTAGTCTGAAGGAATAGCTTCTGCCCTAGGTTTAGTTTTTCAAGAAGCTTCTGATTAAAAAAACGTAATCTCTTTTTCTGGAGGTCCGTTCGGGCGAAGTCATTTAGATCTTTCGACTGATCAATCAGATCTTTTGCGTTTCGATTAAAATCTGCTAGGAAATAGGGATTTTTACTGAGCAAATGTCCCCGCAAGTCATTGTCGATATGCGTCAGTCGAGTGTCAACCTGTTCCGCTTTTTCGAGAATCACGTGCGTATGAGTAATCCAGTTATTGGTCGTTACCAGCCGTTGGATCGTCTGATGCCCATTAATTCCCAGAAGGACTTCTATAAGAAACCCTCCCCCTAACATTAAACCTATCCAGAATTTAAGTCGCATCCGTGAATGTGCAGTCGTATTGAATATTTTTAATTTATAGTTATAATAGAGCTATTTAGATGATATATCAGTTAGTAAAGACAATAGGGCTTGAGGACGCAGAGGCTTCATAATGTAGCCATTAACGGCTTCAGAATTCAATATTTCCTCCGTTGGCACATCTCCAGACATAATGTAGATCTGCACCTTAGCATCAAATGATCTGATTTCTTTGCTGGCTGTAAAACCATCCAAATCAGGCATTTGGATATCCATTAAAATAAAATCGAAAGACGTTTTACGAGCCAATTCTATGGCGGCTAACCCGCCTTCTGCTGTCTGGACCAACGCACTCGTTTTGGCGACTACCCGCTGGGCTATCTGTAAATTAAAAGGCTGGTCGTCTACCAATAATACTTTTAGCACAGGAAGATCAGAACTAGCTAAAGATTCGGACATGTTCTTGTTGAAGGTACAAACGTTATAAATCCAGTTGTAAACAATATGTACTCTTAATAAACGCAGCAAAGCACGAAGTTATCGATTAAGCTACAAAATAAAAATAATTGTTCCTGCGGAGTCTGATTCCGCTGGTTCGTAACCCAATTCGGGTTCTAAAAGTTCTGTTTTTTGAAAGTCTTAGAGGTTGGCTAAATTGATCTTTTATTATAAGTTAGAGACCCTGCTTGAGTCTCTCGTTTCATTGCTGAAAACCCCGTCGTCTGTCCTCCAAAGCGAAGAACCTTCATTACCTTGAGAACGTATTAGATCATACGATACCTTTAAAAACATCAAAGCCGTCTCATTCTACAGAAGTGCTCAGCACTGGTTTGAGATTCCATCTCGTTCCTCCCAAGTGGCAGGTTCTACCTGTCGTTATCCCTTCAAGCTTGTCATTTAGAGCAACTTACTGGTTTTTGACATACTAACAATCAAGGAAGGTGATTTCAATCCTAAGTAAGGTCTTCCAGTTAACCAAGCCCTTTGTTTCTTGCTATATTTCTTTGCCTTAGACGGTAGGAGCTTACTTAGTTTCTTAACCAGATTTTATCCGGGGACTTAAATGACACCCAACTAATTTATCATCAGCGTCTGTCATCCAGAGCGAAGCGAAGGATCTGATGACTTTTTCGAGCGTATTAGGGCATGCGGTAACTTGACTAAACCAACCCCGCCCCGTTCTACCCAAGGGCTCTTGTTACGTTCGAAAAGCTACCCGCAGTCGCTCGGCTCTAGCCGAGTGGCTACCTAGCTCTAGGCCTCTGGCCGGTAGAGGCGAACCCCTAGCGGGTCATAAAACAACTTTTCCCAAACCAAAACAAGCTTGCTAACATCGGCCAGAGGCCTACCAAACTACCTCGTCACTCGGCTAGAGCCGAGCGACTGCGAGGGTCATAGCCAAGGAACTCCTTTCGATTGTGAAGGCTTTAAAAGTGATAATTCGTAGTATAAAACAGGCTTTGTTGATCAGGCTACATTCGCTGAAGAATAAAAAAGAGTCCTCCAGGTCAATGATTTTAACCTAGAGGACTCTTTATCAAAGTATGATGTATTTACCACATAACCCAGGTGTCTTTACTTCCGCCACCCTGCGAAGAGTTTACTACCAGCGAGCCTTTATTCAAAGCTACACGGGTTAAACCTCCGGGAATGACGTTAACGTCTTCACCATAAAGAATATAAGGTCTTAAATCTACGTGACGGCCTTCAATGGCACCGTCTACCAGGCAGGGTACCCGTGACAGAGAAATGGTAGGCTGAGCAATATAATTTCGGGGATTTGCTTTGATTTTTTCCCGGAAAAGAGCGTGATCTTCTTTCGTGGCTTTGGGACCAATCAGCATGCCATAACCGCCTGCTTCATTGGCTTCCTTTACTACCAGATTTTCAATGTTCTCCAGCACGTAAGCACGGTCTTCTTCTTCCCGACAGATGTACGTCCGAACGTTAGGAATAATAGGCTCTTCATCCAGGTAATATTTGATGATTCGAGGTACGTAGGCGTAGATCACCTTATCATCCGCAACGCCCGTTCCAGGAGCATTCGCCAGGGCTACTCTGCCTTTTTTATACACATCAAAAATCCCCGGAATGCCAATCAGCGAGTCCGGGTTGAAGGCCTGAGGATCCAGATAGGTATCGTCAATGCGACGGTAAATAACGTCTACTACCTGAAAACCCTTGGTAGTTCTCATTTTCACGTAACCATCGTGAACTACCAGGTCACGGGCATCTACCAATTCTACGCCCATTTGCTGAGCCAGGTAAGAATGCTCGAAATACGCTGAATTATAAATGCCCGGAGTTAACACGCAAACCGTAGGATCTGGCCGTCCCGAAATGTATTGCAGCATCTGCAACAATCGGCTTGGGTAATCGGAAACCGGACGAATGTCGGTACGGGCAAAAACTTCAGGGAAGGTCTGCTTGAGTAACTCCCGGTTTTCGAGCATGTATGAAACGCCTGAAGGACAACGCAGGTTGTCTTCCAGTACCATGTATTCGCCGTCGTCGCCTTTAATCAAATCCGTTCCGGTAATGTGGCACCAGATTCCTTTGGGTGGTTTAAGGCCCTTGCAGGCGGGTAGAAAGCACTTCGACGATTCAATCAAATCGCGGGGAACAATGCCATCGTTCAGGATTCGCTGTTCATTATAGACATCGTCGATGAACATATTAATGGCCTTAATTCGCTGAATCAGACCTTTTTCCAGCTTGGCCCAGTCTTCATTCGGAATAATACGGGGGATAATATCAACGGGCATGATACGTTCGGTACCTTCATTTTCAGAATATACATTGAACGTAATACCCATGGCCATCAATGACCGCTCGGCGGCTTGGTGTCGCCGAACCATTTCTTCATAGGTTAATTGCTCACTTCGTTGCTTAAAAGCTTCGTATCCTTTCCGAACGTTTCCGTCGGCATCAAACATCTCATCGAAAAAACCTTCCGTCTGATAATTGTCATAGGAAAATTCCATAGGTGTCCAGTTGTTATAAAATCTAAAAATTCCTTAAACAATTATTAAAACCTCTACATAATCGGAAAAATAACCAATTAAGTATAAGCATACAATAGATATACCAAATCTTATACCGAATTACTCTACAAATTTGGGTATGAGAAAAAAGCCCTCTGGTTGGAAAAATACAAAAAAGACCAGCAGTTCTCTGCTGGCCCTGGGTAATTATTTATTTCGTTCAAACAGTAAAGCCGCCGAATTAATAGTGTACTTCAATCGCCCCGGAGCGGAGCCATCCGGCGTAGACCGCCCCAGGTAAGCCCCGCAACGACTGCAAGTCAATTCATTACCTCGGCCACCGGGCATTTCTGTTTCCTCTACATTACGAGGATTGGCTACCCGCGAAAACGTGGGCCAGCCACTACCGTTATCGAACTGGGCATCCGTTTTGAACAATTCAGCATTACAACATACACAGCGATAGCTTCCTTTCTCCCGATTGTTCCAGAACTTTCCGGAAAAAGCCCTTTCCGTCCCTTTCTGCCGGGTTACGAAATACTGCTCGGGAGTAA
The DNA here is from genome assembly GCF_030818595.1 of Siphonobacter sp. SORGH_AS_1065. Taxonomy (NCBI): domain Bacteria; kingdom Pseudomonadati; phylum Bacteroidota; class Cytophagia; order Cytophagales; family Cytophagaceae; genus Siphonobacter; species Siphonobacter sp. SORGH_AS_1065. The sequence continues at coordinate 3,151,068 of NZ_JAUTAM010000004.1, read as the reverse complement.
GAATTCGCTTCCACTCTGAATCAGTTTTTTCAACCGGGTATCGCTTAACCGGATTCTGAGTCAGTAGGGTGCCCACCAAAGGTGTTATTAAACAGAATTTAAGGAAGTGTCTTCTTTCCATTACGCAAATCAATCCGTCTTAATAATGCAGGTTTTGGAGTGATGTTCTCGTTGATACTTAGGCAACCTATGAACGCGTAAAAGGTTTAGTAGTACTTGATCTTTTTAGCTTTTTTATCGCCTCCAAAATCTTAATCAACTACCTTCTTTACCAAATACTTGTTCAAAAAGATACGCAAAACGGACTGGTATCGTGCGATGTTGAGCTTTTTTAACAATTCTATGATTCCTGCTTACTCATTCGGGACAACAATCCTTCCTTCATGGCGTACATCGAAACGCGGATATTTTTCAGACCGTATTTCCGCAGGAGGAAGGCAATGAGGCAACTAGCTACCACGATCATATCCGCCCGATACGCTTTCATACCGGGAATTTCCAGGCGTTGGTCATGATCAGAAGTAATGAATTTTTCGTAGGAATCAATGAACGAAGCCAGCGGCAACTCTCCGCTAGTTAACGATAGATCAGGCAATTCGCCGGTTTCACGAATGGAATGAATGTCCAGTAAAGTCTCGAAAGAACCTGCCGATCCAATCAGTTCGTGGGCTTCGTACTGGTGTACGGCGTTGGTTAAAGGCACCAGTTGCTGTTCCAGGTATTCATTGAGCTTACTAATCGAATCGGGCAAAATTGGATCGGTTTGATTGAAGCGATCCATCAATCGTTGCCCACCAATTTCAAAACTTTGTTTCCAGAACAGTTTCTCGTTGTTGCAAAGAATAAATTCTACACTTCCACCGCCAATATCCACAATGAGTGACGTTTCTTTTCTAAGCTTCATTCCGGCTTTTACCCCTTCATAAATCAGGCCTGCTTCTTCTTCGCCTTTGATGATGGTAACCGTTATGCCGGTTTCTTCCAGCACTCGCTGGGAAAATTCGGCCTGATTGGAGGCATTGCGAATGGCACTTGTACCCAGAGCCGTAATTTTCTCAGGCTCAATGTTATATTCATCCGTAATCTGTCGAAACTGTTTCAATACCCCGATGGCCCGACGGATCCCTTCATCAGAAATTTTACCTTCCGAAATTCCACCTTCGCCGATTTTGGCGGGTAAACTGGAATCGTGCAGAATTTTAAAATTCCCCTGCTCCATTTCCGCTACCACCAACTGAAAAGTATTCGTACCCAAATCTATGATCGCCTGACGTTTCATGTGTCGTATGCCTTGATGATGAGGCCATTTACCTATAAATAAAAAGAAAAAGGGAGGGGCTATGCCCAACATCTCCCGCGGAGAATTCCCTACTGATCGAATCCTTCGCCAAAGTTGTTAATAAACTATTGAAATTTTGAAATAGAAGCGTATATTTGCAATCCTGTTTTGGAGTTGAACCATTCAAATTGCCGAATAACACACATGATTATCGTTCAAGTTAAAGAAAACGAAAGCATTGACAAGGCTCTCAAACGTTTCAAGAAGAAATTCGAAAAAACGGGCGTAATGCGTGAACTTCGTTCTCGTATGGCGTTTACGAAGCCATCAATCACTCGTCGTCACCAGGTCATCAAGGCGGCTTACCGTCAGAAGATGCAGGAAAGCGAGCAACAATAGTTGCAGTAACGGATTCAACAATCCCTTACGACGGCATATTTAGCCATCCTTTTGACGGGGATGGCTTTTTGCATTATAGCCCTTCAGGAGAATTAGATAAAAATGTAGAAGGTAGTTCCGCAGACGATAGCTCCTAATAATAGCCCCATCAGAATCTGCCGGGGAGTGTGAGCATTAAGGTACAAACGGGCACTCATCAGAAAACCCGTTAATAACGTAACAATCAGGAAAGGCATGAGTAAACTGCTCAGTCCCAGCTTCAGGGTTAGGGCCAGTAAACCGCCCAATACTCCGCCCATTCCCGTGGCATGAGCTGAAATTTGCCAGTAGAGACTGATAAAAGCGACACAGGAAATGGAAAAGGTTATACTGGCCATTACTACTGTTACCTCGGGTAACAACGCCATGTAGCGAAACGACGCATAGGAGAAAATGGTATACAGCATCACAATGACCAGGTAAGGCAATCGCCGGTCCTGTAAATTTTCCATGGTGAGGCTTTTAATCACTTTCAGCCGATACAGTACGTATAATAAATAACTGGGAATCAGAAAAGTAAAAAAGAAAACCAGTAACAATAGCCCTGCTCTGAAGGATAATTTGATACCAAAAAAATCGATGGTTTGCTCGCCATTGAACGCCGCCAGATTGGCAACGGCAGGCGTGGCTGCGTAAAAAATAATTCCGAATAAAACGGTCGGAATTAATAAGGGATGCAGAACAAACGAAAGGAAACGGGCAAGGGCGGTATTCAAGTGTTAAGGTCTAGTTTGTGATTCGACTAACAACAAAGGTAATTTCCCGTACGCCCTTCACCAAAGAGCAAAGCTGGTCTGAGGTGATTTTTAATACATTCCTTAGGATTTATTTACGCTTAGCCCAAGCCAGACCAATTTTAAGATCGACAAAAGGATAAATTCCACCGATAACATAATGACGACGTTTGTCGTAAGCACCCGCCTCTACCCAATTACTTATCATTAGTTGCCCATTAGTTGTATGGGTTACCTCGTAATGATTACTAGTGGATTGTGATAGCGGCATTCTCAGCCCGGCCTTTAACTCCAGAAAACCATTGGTAAATAACCGTCGCTGAGCACCCCAGGCCAGATAGGCATCCCCATACGTATCATTTCCGCCACTGATACTAACGTAATGCTCTAATTCACTGATTTTTGCCACATTACTAGTACCATTGACTTTACTCCAAAACTTTTCCCTCATGTAGCCCATCGTCAGGAAATTTCCAGACAGGTTATCCGATTGTTTCCCCCGCCGAATTCGCTTGTTCATGTTGTAATAATAGCGGCTTTCAAGGGCTAAACTGACCTGCCCCACTCGAGAGGCTACTTGGCTTTGGTTAAGCTCCTCCGGGTCAACGTACTTACTCCGAAATTGGAAACTACGGCCATACACGCTGCCTTCCAGTTGGAAGGAAAATGGACTGGAGCTTAATTTCCGTTCATACGCCAACGATGTTCTGAGGTAGTTATCATCGCTGGAAAAACGAATGGGATTGTTTAAATCCAGTTTCCAGAGCGAGCGGATGGGCTCAAAACAGCTTAGTATTTCACAATTAGAAGAAGTTTTTTGTGAGTATTTGGTAAACCCTAAGCCCAGTAAAGTTCTGGTTTCAATAAACCAGTTATATCGACCCGAATTGTAAAAGTTGGGATTGAAATTATCTTTATATCGATTGAAATTCAATCCGCCAAGAACGGAGAAATCAATCAGTCCTCGTTTCTTAAATCGCCGCTGAATACCGTATACCACTGCAATGTCCTGATTACTGTAACCCAGACCAGGGTCGTTGATACTCTTGGTAAGCATGAACCGAAAGGAAGATTCCAGCGACAGACCTATGTAGTTTTCGGAAACATTATTAACACTTTTCCCCATTCGTATCCGTTCGTTCATGCGGTAATACCAGCGAGGCTGAATCATAAAACGTAAAGAACTAACCAGATAGCTACCTACGGCAGACGGTATAGCCAATTCAGCGTTAATAGACCAGGCCGGACTAAGCTTTCGTTCGTAAGCCAGGCGAATAAACCCTACCCGTTGAAGTGTACGGTATTCGAAACCATCGGGAATGAGCATTAGTGGTGGAAATCCATACTTGGCTGTTGCCAGGGGCACTACAATTTTGAATATGCTCTTAGCGGTTACCTGACTTTGAAAAACATCTCCATAGGTGTCCAATAATCGTTTCTTCTCAACAAATGAGGTATCAATGTCCGTGGAATATTGCACATACGTACTGTCATTCTGAGCATAAAGGGTATGGGTTAATCCAGACAAAAGCAGCACTAATAAACTTTTCTTCATAGCTATTATTGAAGGCTGACTGTAGCAAAGGAGGTTTGGATGTCAATCAGGCCACCCTTTTTAGATTTTAGGAAAGCTTTTCGTTCGTCAGGCGTATTTTGCTCCCAGGTGAAGTTGAGTTTGCGGGGTAAGTCCAGACTACCGTAGGAAGCCTGAAGCTGATAATTGAAAGGAGTATCATCCTCGTTTAATAGTCGGACGGCTGTTTTTTGAGCTTTTACTTCCAGTTTCATTAACTGCCTCGTGGCTTTTATCTCGACACTGCCTCCCTGAGCGTAGACGGAACAAATGCCTCTGAGCTCTTCCACTTTCAGTTTCGTATACTCGGAGTTTACCCTAATTTTCCCCGTAATGCGTGAGGCTTCCAGATTTCCGTACTGGCTTTTTAGCTCTATATTCCCCACTATCTGATCAATACTCATGTTCGAAAACTCCGTTGAAGCCTGAACATTAGCCCGAAGACCCTCCAGCTTCAAAACGCCAAAATTTTGTTTGATGGTTAAGCCACAGGAAGCGGGTAACCAGATAATCAGACTGGTCTTGAAGGAAGAAGTCAACTTTCCCGAAGATGGCATAACGACCAGATTCCTGAGAAATAACTGCTTGCCGGATCGTTCTCCTACAAATTGAAGCGACTCTAGCTCTCGTCGGGCTATACTTCCGTCCGGGTGGCGAGCCGATAAGTTTACCTGTACCTGTACGCTTGGTTTATCCCAGGCCCGAACTTCTACGTCTGCCCGATCTGCTACAATGTTCAAACCCAGGATTCCTTCATAATGCTGCTCAAGGGATCGGCTAACTACCTGAAGCGTCGTCTGGGCATAACTTACGACGGTTAACAGCCACCCGACGCTCAGTAATCCTAATCGTTGAATACTCATTTTCATACCTTAATTACATGAGTTGGGCAAGACGCTTTAATAATTCAGCCCGCTGGTCGTCGAGCTGACTTTCCCAAGCAATTACCTGAGGATCATTATGGTACACGCCAGTCCGTTGATGCAGTCGTTCGCTGGCTTCTCTGAGTCGGGCTAATTCCGTTCTGATTTCCCGTACTTCCGGTTGCTGGCAGGTGATTACTTGCATTTCACACATCAATTCCAGCCGTTTCTGCTGCTGATCCAGTGAAGACTCCCCCACCTTCGCCCACTCCATCGGCTCGCTAGTAACCTTCACCGAATTTCGCGGAGTAATCAGCCAGAAAGAAAGTCCGGTCACCAGAACCAATCCTGCGGCCAGGCTGCTCATCCAGCTTCGCAGAGGTTTATTTTTTCGGGGTAAGTGTAATTCAATTTTCTCCCAGGCCCGCTCTGCGGGCTCATAATGGGGAAGTTGTTGCCAATGAAGTTGATCTTCAATTTTTTGCCATAACGCTTCATCTGGCTCATATTCGGGTAAAGTTGGAAATTCCATAGTCTTTAGCTGATTAAAGCAGGTGATTTTAGTAGTTCTCTCAGCTTCCGTTTGGCGGCATGAAGCTGCGATTTTGAAGTTCCTTCCGAGATATCCAGTAGCTCACTCACTTCCCGATGACTGTATCCTTCCACTTCAATCATCAGAAAAATGGCACGGCACCCATCGGGTAAACTCAAAATGGCTTTTTCCAGGTGAGCAGCTTCTATCTGAGCATAACCCGTATCCGATACCAGTTCTTCCGGCACTTCAGCTATCCAGAGCTTACCTTTCTCAATGTATCGGTAAGCCTTCCGAATGATAATTGTTTTTAACCATCGTCCTAAAGAAGCTTCCTGTCTGAAATCATTGAGATGGCGAAACATTTCAATAAATGCCTCCTGCAAAACATCATGAGCCATATCAAAGTCACCCGTCATTCGATAGGCCAAAGAAAACATGGCTTTTTTGTAACGATCATACAACGTACGCTGAGCAATACGATCGTGCCGAATACAGGCTTCAATAAGGGCTGACAGGTCATCCATAGGGGCAATTTCTAATCAAAAGAGCCGCGAAGACGCAGAAAGGTTGGTTCATTACCGGATTTTTTTTCTCTGGTAACAGGAAGTAGCTAATTTTGCGACCATTACAGGCGGACGAGTGTTCCGCCGCTGATCGAAGTTCATCATGAAATATCAAATTAAAGATTACCTCCGTCACCACGGTTTTGTGGGTCAGACCCTAACGGTTCAGGGGTGGGTTCGAACCAAGCGAGAGAGCAAGAATGTCAATTTTATTGCTCTAAATGACGGCTCGACCATCAATAACCTGCAAGTTGTGGCTGAAGCGGGCGTGATTTCGGACGATATTCTCAAACTCGTAACGACCGGCTCTGCCATTGCAGCTACCGGGGTACTGGTCGATTCGCAGGGAGCGGGCCAGTCAGTTGAATTAAAAGTTGAGTCCATCGAAGTATACGGCACAGCCGATCCTGATCTGTATCCGCTGCAACCCAAGCGTCATTCGCTGGAGTTTCTACGGGAAATTGCTCACTTACGTCCTCGTACCAATACGTTTTCGGCGGTGTTCCGGGTACGTCATGCCCTGGCTTTCGCCGTTCATAAGTATTTCAGTGATAATGGATTTTTCTACTGGAACTCTCCCATTATTACGGGATCGGATGCCGAAGGAGCGGGTGAAATGTTCCGCGTCACCACGCTGGATCCTAAAAATCCCCCTCTGAACGAAGATGGTTCGATTAATTATAAAGAAGACTTTTTCGGCAAAGAAACTAACCTGACGGTATCAGGGCAGTTGGAAGGCGAATTAGCGGCTTTGGGTCTGGGTAAAATCTATACGTTTGGTCCTACGTTCCGGGCCGAAAACTCAAACACGACTCGTCACTTAGCCGAGTTCTGGATGATTGAGCCCGAAATGGCGTTCTTCGAACTGGAAGATAACATGGCTCTGGCCGAAGATTTCGTTCAGTACGTGATTAAATACGCTCTGGAAAACTGCCAGGACGATTTAGCTTTCCTCGAAAAACGGTTGCTTGAGGAAGAAAAGAACAAGCCCCAGAACGAGCGTAGTCCCATGCCACTACTGGAAAAGCTCCAGTTTGTGGTAGAAAACGAGTTCGAGCGTCTGACTTATACGAAGGCTATTGAAATTTTGCTTCAGTCGAAGCCTCACAAAGAGAAGAAGTTCCAGTACCCTGTAGAATGGGGTATTGACCTGCAAAGTGAGCACGAGCGTTACCTCGTTGAAAAGCACTTCAAGAAACCCGTAATCCTGACCCATTATCCCCGGGCGATCAAGGCTTTCTACATGAAACAGGAAGTGGATCGTCCCGAAGACAAAGGGCCAACGGTACGGGCCATGGATGTATTATTCCCCGGTATCGGTGAAATGATTGGCGGAAGTCAGCGGGAAGATAATCTGGAAAAACTCGTAGCCCGGATGGAAGAAGTCGGCATTGAGCCTCAAAGCATGGACTGGTTCCTCGACACGCGTCGATTCGGTTCGGCTCCGCACTCGGGTTTTGGTTTAGGTTTCGAGCGTCTGATTCAGTTTGTAACGGGTATGGGTAACATCCGCGATGTGATTCCTTTCCCCCGTTTCCCTAAATCAGCAGAGTTCTAATACCCGATTTTCTCTATTTGTGAAGACCGTTTCTCCTAAGAAACGGTCTTTTTTAGTTCCATTCTAAATTAATCCGAGCATCGGCTTAGATTTGCAGCGGGAAATTCCCAAACCTGTAAACGTGTACTATTTTGCTTCCTGCTTTACTGATATGCCTCGCCCTGACTCTTGCTACGGTTGTAGTGGGAGTATACGCTGAACGAAAAATTTCGGGTTTTATTCAGGATCGCCTCGGCCCTACCGAAGTGGGTCCATATGGCTTACTCCAGTTATTTGCCGATTTATTGAAGTTACTCCAGAAAGAAGACATTGTGCCCAAACTGGCAGATCGCTGGATGTATCTGGTGGCTCCCTGTCTGATTTTTGTGGCGATTTTTCTAGGTTATGCCGTCGTTCCGCTCGGCCCCGACTGGATTGGCTCCAGCACCGCCATTGGCGTTTTCTGGCTCATGGCGATCGTTTCTCTCGATGTGCTGGGTATTATCATTGCAGGCTGGGCTTCTAACAATAAATATTCCCTGTTTGGAGCTATTCGCTCAGTAGCTCAGATTGTGAGTTATGAAATTCCGCTGGGGCTTTCGGTGCTTTGCGTAGCCATGATTTGCCAGAGCCTTGATTTACAGGAAATTAGTTTTCAGCAAGGCATTTATTCTCAGGAAAATGTCTATTTCTTCGGTATAAAAAGCTGGGGATTGGATGTAACAGCCAACGGTGGTTTTCTAAGCTGGAATATTTTCCGAATGCCACTTTTCTTTATTGCCTTTATTATCTACTTCATCGCCTCGCTGGCCGAATGCAACCGGGCTCCTTTCGACTTACCCGAAGCGGAATCTGAGCTGGTAGGTGGCTTTCATACGGAATATTCCGGTTTCCGCTGGGCCCTGGTTTTCCTCAGCGAGTATGCCATGATGATGCTGGTTAGTATTCTCGGCGTAGTGTTGTTTCTGGGTAGCTGGAATACCCCCTTACCCAATATAGGTGCAGTAAAATTAGCGGACTGGACTTCCGGTGCACCGGGAACGCTGTTAGGTAACTTCTCAGGTATGTTCTGGTTATTGGCCAAAGCTGCTTTGTTAATCCTCGTTCAAATCTGGGTTCGCTGGACTTACCCTCGCCTTCGCGTCGATCAGTTAATGTATTTAGGCTGGAAAGTCTTAACGCCTCTTGCTTTAGTGATGGTCGTCTTATCTGGCGTATGGCGTTTATTGATGGTTTAACATCTGATAATAAATAAGTTATAACTAATGACCATCCTTAAGTAGGGTGGTCATTATGTTTTATTATACATTCATCAATATAATCGATTTTACTTATCAATTTCTTCCTTATACTTTTGTCTCAGTTCTTACTTCAAAATCACTAAGCAAGCGATGGATCAACAAAAATTAACAACCGCTTCAGGACGCCCCTATGCTGAAAACGAAAACTCACAAAGCGTAGGTCCCCGTGGTCCTTTATTGCTACAAGACTATATTTTACACGAAAAAATGGCTCACTTCAACCGCGAGCGAATTCCAGAGCGGGTAGTGCATGCCAAAGGTTCTGGTGCTTTCGGTACCCTGACCATTACCAATGATATTACGAAATATTCTCGGGCAAAAGTATTCAGTGAAGTTGGGAAGCAAACGCCTTTATTCCTGCGTTTTTCGACCGTAGGTGGCGAAAAAGGCTCTGCTGATACCGAACGCGACCCTCGCGGTTTTGCTCTCAAGTTTTATACCGAAGATGGTAACTGGGATTTAGTAGGTAACAACACACCCGTTTTCTTCGTCAAAGATCCCAAGAAATTCGGTGACTTCATTCACACGCAAAAGCGGGATCCTTTCACTAACCTGAAATCACCTACCATGATGTGGGATTTTTGGTCGCTGAACCCTGAATCCTTACATCAGGTTCTGATTTTGATGTCTGATCGCGGCACGCCTTATGGCTACCGTCACATGCACGGATTTGGAAGTCATACGTTTTCGTTCATTAATAAAGAAAATGAGCGTTTTTACGTAAAATTCCACTTCCTGACCAAACAGGGCATTAAAAATTTCACTGGTAAAGATGCCGATGAAATGAAGTCGAAAGACATGGATTTTGCTCAGCGTGATTTGCTGGAACACATTGAAAAGGGTGACTTCCCAAAATGGTCGATGCAGGTTCAGATCATGCCCGAAGCGGAAGCTAGAACATACCATATCAATCCTTTCGATTTGACGAAAGTATGGCCTCACTCCGATTATCCGCTGATTGAAGTCGGTGAAATTGAATTAAACCGAAACCCTGATAATTACTTCCAGGACGTAGAACAGGCGGCCTTTGCTCCCGCTCATGTGGTGGATGGCATTGGTTATTCGCCCGACAAGATGTTACAGGGCCGTCTGCTCTCGTATCCTGATGCTCAGCGGTATCGTTTAGGAGGTAACTACGAACAGATTCCCGTAAACCGTTGTCCTTTCGCTACCACTAACTACCAGCGTGACGGACAAATGCGGGTTGATGGTAACGGTGGCCGTAATCCCAACTATTTCCCTAACTCGTTTGATAACATCGTAGCAGATCAAAGCTATCAGGAACCTGCCTGGGAACTGGATTCGAATATAGCTGGCTGGTACGACCGCAACGGTGAAGGTGAGAACGATCACTACACCCAACCCGGTAACTTGTATCGCAACGTTCTGGACGATGAGCAGAAAAGCCACCTGGTAGAAACCATCGTGGGTGCTTTGGGCGGCGTTACGGGTCCTAAACGTGACGAAATCATTAACCGTCAGTTGTGCCACTTCTTCCGGGCCGACATTGGTCTGGGGATGCGTATTGCTCAGGGCTTAGGCGTAAACGTAGAAAATGCGATGCCTAAAAAGCATGAAGTTAACTAGCGAGAAGGTTTACAAAGTTTGAGCGGGTTTGAGGTAGTTTGAAGTTTGATTTCGGTTTGAAAAGTTATTTGTAACCTGGCGGTTTAGGATCAAATCCACCTAACCAATCAAACCGTTTCTAACCAAGTCAAACTATCTCAAACTTGACCAAACATTAATTAAACCTGCTCAAACTTAACCAAACTTCAAACCTTCCTCTTCCGGGGAAGGTTTTTATATATGTAGAACGGCAAAGATTTCCGACCTTTGTCCCCGAAACGCCACGAGCGAAGAAGAGATAGACAGAACGTATTTTAAGGTTACATCTATTCAGGTAACCCTCCAAACATGCAGGTCACAGAATTAGCGTCCACTCGCACGACTCAACAACTGAAAACGGGTATTTTACTGGTTAACCTGGGCACACCCGATAGTCCCAATGTACCGGACGTACGTAAATATTTACAGGAATTTTTGATGGATGGCCGCGTCATTGATATTCCTTTCATGAATCGCTGGGCTTTAATCAACCTGATTATTGCTCCCTTCCGGGCTCCCAAATCCGCTAAAGTGTACCGGGAATTATGGGAAGAACGCGGCTCGCCACTCAAGTTTTACGGAGAAGATATTAAAGAACTGGTTCAACAGCGTCTGGGTGAAGATTACGAAGTAGAGCTGGCCATGCGTTACCAGAATCCCAGCATTCAAGCCGGTCTGGATCGCTTTCAAAAGTTAGGACTGAAGAAGATTATTGTCGTTCCATTCTTCCCTCAATATGCTTCTGCTTCAACGGGTTCGGTGTATGAAAAGGTCATGGAAATTGTAGGTAAATGGCAGGTTATTCCTGAAATTTCCTTTACCAATACCTTTTACGATCATCCCAAATTCATTGAACATTTTGCGGAAACAGCTCGCAAGTACATGCGTGAACACGAGTACGACTTCTTCCTGTTCAGTTACCACGGCTTACCCGAACGCCAGATTACCAAGGGCGATCATACGGGTAATACCTGTAAGTTTGGCAGTTGCTGCGATCATATTCATAAGGATAATCAGTATTGTTACCGGGCTCAGTGTTTCGCCACTACCCGCCTGCTCGTGAAGGAGTTGGGTTTAAAAGAAGGTACGTATACCACCAGTTTCCAGAGCCGTCTGGGAAAAACGCCCTGGATTAAACCCTACACCGACGAGGTGATTATTGATCTGGCTAAACAAGGAAAGAAAAGCGTATTGGCCTTCAGCCCTGCGTTTGTGGCCGACTGCCTCGAAACGACGATTGAAGTAGGCGAAGAATATAAAGAGTTATTTGAGGAAAACGGAGGTCAGCACTGGCAACTGGTAGAAAGTTTGAATAACAGTCCTTTATACGTTGATTTATTAATTGATTTAATCAACAAACAGGCTTAAATGAATCGCCCCGGTCACCATCGGGGCGATTTTTTTAGCGTGCGTATTATATTTATCAAACCTACGCTAACGCCTCAAACGCTAATGATAAACCGACCGATTTATCTGGACTATAACGCAACCACACCCGTAGACCCTCAGGTGTTGGAAACGATGTTACCCTGGTTTTCGGAACAATTCGGAAATGCCGCCAGTCGCACGCATCTTTGGGGTTGGGAAGCCGCCGAAGCGGTTGAAAATGCCCGTCAGCAAGTAGCTCAGATCCTGGGGGCTCAGGATAAAGAGATCGTTTTTACCAGCGGAGCCACTGAATCGAATAACCTGGCTTTACTGGGTAGTTTTGAAGCTTCTTCCAGCAAAAAACACCTTATTACCGTTCAGACCGAGCATAAAGCGATTCTGGACGTTTGTAACTATCTGGAAAAACAGGGTGCGGAAGTTACCTATTTACAGCCGGACTCTCAGGGATTAATCACCCCGCAACAAGTTCAGGAAGCCCTTCGGGAAGATACCTTACTGGTTTCCGTGATGTGGGCCAATAACGAAACTGGTATGATTCAACCGATTCGGGAAATTGGTCGAATGTGTCGCGATACCGGCGTTTTATTTCACACCGATGCTACGCAGGCGGTGGGCAAACTCCCCATTTATGTAGAGGCCGATTTCATTGATTTACTCAGTCTTTCCGCCCATAAACTTTACGGCCCGAAAGGAGCTGGAGCCTTGTACGTTCGCAGAAAAACACCTCTGGCCATTCAAATGCACGGCGGCGGACACGAACGCGGGCGACGTTCAGGGACATTGAATGTTCCTGGAATTATTGGTTTAGGAAAAGCCTGCGAGCTGAGTTACGAGAAGTTACCTACCGAAAGTAAGCGTTTGGCTGATTTAAGGGATTACCTCGAACGCACGATTCTGGAATTCATCCCCAACGTTCAGGTGAATGGCTCGGTTACGCATCGTTTGCCGCATGTTAGTAACCTGGCTTTTGGTGGCGTTGATGGAGAAGCTTTGTTATTAAATCTGACAAAAATCGCCGTTTCTAATGGCTCGGCCTGTACTTCAGCTTCGGTTCATCCTTCGCACGTGCTGAAAGCTATGGGGTTAAGCGATGAGCTAGCCCATGCATCCGTTCGGTTTAGCCTGGGACGTTTTACTACCGCTGAAGATATTACACTGGCGATTCGGTACGTTACTGAAACTGTTGCCCATACCCGAGCCCATTTCATAAGCCTTTGACCATTCATGGAGCTTTTTGAGTTATACAACGAACAGAACCTTCCCTTCTGGCAAACCAAAATACGGTCGGACGTACACCGCGACGGCGACTGGCACCGCAGCACGGAAGTGTGGGTTATTAATCAAAATCAGGAGCTGTTACTAAACCTACGCCATCCCGACAAAGACCTTTTTGCCAATCTCTGGGATGTTTGCATAGCGGGACATTTAATGCCGGGTGAAAACTATCGCACGGCGGCAATCCGGGAAGTCAAGGAAGAGTTGGGCATTCAGGTCCCCTCTTCAGCTTTACACTTCGTTGATGTCTGGACTATGGATGGGTTTGATGCAAAAACGCAGTCTTTTGATCGGGAGTTTACGGGTGTTTTCGTCTGGAAAACGCAACTCGAATTATCCTCATTTACGCCACAGGCGGAAGAGATTGCAGAACTGAAATACGTTTCACTAACTGAAGTAAGACAAATGCTGGAAAACCCCGGCTCTGGCTTACCCTTCATTCCGATGGAATCCATTTTTTTGAATATGATGGATCGAATTGAAACTACTATCCTCCCACAGTTGTGACCTCTGATTTTGACGAAATATCTTCTATTCAGCCCATTATTATTCAGAAAGTTAGTCTGAACGAGTCGGCCCAAACCTTACCCGATGTATTAGCAGTAGAAGAACCCCTGGAAATTGTACTGGCCTGGAGAGAGAATGAAAAATGGCAGCAGAAAAGTCTGTCCGTAACCATGCGAACGCCGGGTCAGGATGAAGAACTGGCTTTGGGTTTTCTCTTTTCGGAAGGCTTATTACTGGATCGCTCGGAAGTGCAGAAAGTACGGGTTAGCTCTCTAATTAATAAGGTTTTCGTAGAAGTATTACCCATTGTAGCCGAACGATCCGAACGGTTGCAACGTCACTTTTATACGACTTCGAGTTGCGGCGTCTGTGGCAAAGCTTCACTGGAAGCCGTTCGGCAAACGGCTCGTTACCCCATTTCAGAAGTAACTCCTTTGATACATTGGGAGACGCTTTTTCGATTACCTCAACTGCTCCGGGAGGCCCAATCAACTTTTGATCAAACTGGCGGTCTTCACGCCTCGGGTTTGTTTGATAACGAAGGTAATTTATTAATACTCCGCGAAGATGTAGGTCGTCATAATGCTCTAGATAAAGTACTGGGTTATGCTTTGAATGCTAACGATTTACCCCTCAGTAATAAAGTCTTACTGCTGAGTGGACGCATTAGTTTTGAGCTAGTTCAGAAAGCTGTCATGGCTGGTATTCCTTTGATTGCCGCCATTGGGGCTCCTTCCAGTCTAGCCGTTTCACTGGCTCAGGAACATGGTCTTACCTTAATAGGCTTTCTTCGGAATTCTCACGCCAATATTTATAATGGGGCGGAGCGGTTAGTTTAGCGTACGCCAGGTAGTTGATCATTTTTAGCGGTTGTAAGTTGATAGATTACTATTCAACCTTTTACAACAAATAAATACATCATTAACTTAACTATTTGAGAGACTGTCTAAAACTAAGAGTTAGATAAAGGGAAATAGGTCTCTCCCCACTTCGGGAGGACCATTGGAGGAAGAGTTTATACAGCGATCTGTCATCGAGAGTGAATCGGAGAAGCTTCGGGAATGCTCCTTCCCCGGATAAAATCCGGGGACACGGTTGTTAATAATAGTTATCTCATACCTAAAGGATAATCATTACGTGATCATCCGCCTCTGTCATTCAGAGCGAAGCGAAGAATCTTATGCTCTTTTTCGAGCTTGTTGGGGCATGCGGTAACTTGAATAAATCAACCCCGCCCCATTCGGCAGAAGTTCTCTCTCTTCGTTCGAGATGACAGCTGGGGGTTAATCACTAGTGTGAGATTCTATCTTTTTTCTTAAATAAGGCAGGTTCTACCTGCCGTTCTCCCAGGGCTATTAGCCCTAGCAAAGCCAAGGATCGCATTCCGATTCGCAATCGCTCAAGATTACAGAAACCCTGATTCGTATCAAGGTCTTCTAGTATAAATGCTAGACAGCTCTTAAAAGTTGAAAAATAAAAAGCTACCCGAAAAACGATTCGGGTAGCTCTACTTGTACACCTGTAATCTGAACCTACTAACTTAATCAGGGCTTTCACCAACGGTAACGGGCTCCAGTTGATTTAATTCTTCTTCCGTAAATAACCGTGATCGGATTAGGAAACGTACCCCTAAGGGAATTTCCGCCGAAAAACTAGCCCCACGTCCGGGCACCACGTCAAGGGTCAGTTGGGTATGTTTCCAGTATTCAAATTGAAAATCGCTCATCCAGAAATCGCAGCCATGTACATTCCCTAACAACACATCGTGGCTACCGATTTTAAAATCTCCCACGGGAAAACACATGGGCGAAGATCCATCACAGCAACCTCCGCTTTGGTGAAAAAGCAATTCGCCATGTACCTCTCTTAGCTGATCAATAATGGCCTTTGCCGCATCGGTAACTAATACACGAGATACCATAGCAGTTTGAGGTTTGGGGTTTTGAGTTGAGAGTTAGCCCATTAACTCAAAACCCTCAACTCAAAACTCATCAAAAGAATCCTAACTTATGCTTATCATAGGAAATCAGCATGTTTTTGGTTTGGCGATAGTGACTTAGCATCATTTTATGCGTTTCGCGACCAAAACCTGATTTTTTATAGCCACCAAACGGAGCATGTGCGGGGTAAGCATGGTAGCAGTTCACCCAAACGCGTCCGGCCTGAATGGCACGGGGCACGGTGTACAATTCGTGAGCATCACGCGTCCAGACTCCTGCACCTAATCCGTAAAGCGTATCGTTCGCAATAGAAATGGCTTCTTCCGTATCCTTAAACGTAGTTACGGATAAAACCGGACCAAAGATTTCTTCCTGGAAAATCCGCATTTTGTTGTGTCCTTTCAGGATGGTTGGCTGGATGTAATAACCATTTTCCAGACCGCTATTCTGATGGAAGGCCGCTCCGCCGGTTAATACCTGAGCTCCTTCCTGCTTACCAATTTCGATGTAAGACAGAATTTTCTCGTACTGATCTTTCGAAGCCTGAGCTCCAAGCATGGTATCTGCCGAAAGTGGACTACCCATCTTGATTGCTTTTGTCCGGGCAATTACTTTCTCAATGAACTTTT
This sequence comes from Siphonobacter sp. SORGH_AS_1065, assembly GCF_030818595.1. Classification (NCBI taxonomy): domain Bacteria; kingdom Pseudomonadati; phylum Bacteroidota; class Cytophagia; order Cytophagales; family Cytophagaceae; genus Siphonobacter; species Siphonobacter sp. SORGH_AS_1065. The sequence goes on along the minus strand of NZ_JAUTAM010000004.1, from coordinate 3,134,900 downwards.
CGTAAATGGATTCATGCACCAGTAATCGCGAAGGGCAGGTACAGATTTCTCCCTGATTCAGGGCGAATAATACGGCTCCCTCGACGGCTTTGTCCAGGAATTCATCATCCTTATCCATCACGCTGGGGAAGATGATATTGGGCGATTTACCCCCTAATTCCATTGTAGCTGGAATCAGATTCTCAGCCGCATATTGAAGAATCAGACGGCCTGTGGTCGTTTCACCCGTAAAGGCTACTTTCGCCACCCGATTAGAAGAAGCCAGTGGTTTACCTGCTTCCAGACCAAAACCATTCACTACATTCAGTACGCCTTCAGGTAATAAATCACCGATTAATTCCAGTAAAACCAGAATACTCGTTGGCGTCTGCTCGGCTGGTTTCAGCACAATGGTACATCCCGCCGCCAGGGCCGGAGCTACTTTCCAGGTAGCCATTAGCAATGGGAAGTTCCAGGGAATAATCTGGCCTACTACGCCAATGGGTTCGTGAATGTTCAGCGAAACGGTATTTTCGTCCAGTTCTGCCACCGAGCTTTCTTCAGCCCGAATTACCCCTGCATAATACCGGAAGTGGTCAATAACCAGTGGTAAATCCGCTGCGGTAGTCTCACGAAGTGGCTTCCCATTATCAATCGTCTCTACTTTGGCGAGATAATCCAAATTCTGCTCAATGCGGTCAGCAATTTTTAGCAGTACATTACTACGATTCGCTACTGATGTTTTGGACCATTTCGGGAAAGCCGCATGAGCCGCATCCAGGGCCGTTTCTATATCTTCGGCAGTCGATCGGGCTACCTGGCAAAATACTTTCCCATCGATGGGAGAAATATTATCAAAATATTGACCGCGAGCCGGAGCTACCCATTTTCCACCAATGTAATTTTCGTATCGTTCTTTAAAGGTCGGACGATCCGTCCGTACCGGAGCTTCGAGTGTCGCTTCCATAATCCAATTGTTTAAGAGGTTTACTAAGACAAAGATCAGGAATTAGTCTATTTTTTATTGGATTGATCCTATCAAAGAAAGTAACGATTCTATCAATTTGAGGCGAAGTGAAAGAAATGATCCTAATCAAAAATTAAACGCCGCTCGGCTTTTCTACTGGCAGCAAGAACCGTTAGTAAACCTACAGAAATGCTTTTCGTAACTCTCAATGATCCTAGAAGCAAGACTGCCAGCGAAAAAGCTGGACTTCCGCTACCAGCTTTTTCGCTGGTAGCATGAGTTACTAGTAAACCCAGTAAGCTGAATCCTACACTATTCCATTATCCCTAGAAGCAAAGCCACCAACAAAAAAACTGATCTTCCGCTACCAGCTTTTTTGCTGGTAGCATGAGTTATTAGTAAACCCAGTAAGCTGAATTCAGTAACCTTCAAAGAATATACGCGTAGAACATCCGCTGCCAGCAGAAAAGCTGGCAGCAAATCATAAATCATATCAAGGAAAACCGATCTTCCGCTACCAGCTTTTTCGCTGGTAGCATGAGTTACTAGTAAACCCAGTAAGCTGAATTCTAACTTTCAATAACCGCTAACTAAGAACATACACGTAAAACAACCGCTGCCAGCAGAAAAGCTGGCAGCAAATCATAAATCATATCAAGGAAAAACTCATCTTCCGTTACCAGCTTTCCGCTGGTAGCATGAGTTACTAGTAAACCCAGTAGGTTGAATCTGAAAACTTTCAATTAGCATCAAAGCAAGGCCACCAGCAAACCACAAAAAAAGCCAGCGAATTCGCTGGCCTTCTCAAGAACGAATACGTATCCACTAATTAAGCCGATACTGAACGGGCGTGCTTTGCGTATAGCGTTTGAAGAGTTTCAGAAAATGATTCAGATTATTAAATCCGCAGGCTACGCTAATATCACCAACGCTCCGATTGGTTGTTTTGAGTAGTCGCTGAGCCAACTGTATCCGTTGCTGATTAATAAACTCCAGTGGCGATAGGCCAAACTGAGCTTTAAACTGTCGATAAAAACTAGGCTCACTCATGCAGGCTTTATCGGCTAACTGTCTGACATTAAAGGTTTCATGTAGGTGATCCTTAATGTATTGAGTAATAAAAGCCAGCCGATTCGTACTGCTGTGTTGCTGACTGTTTTCAATTAATAACCGACGAGCCTGCGTTTGAATCAATCGCATGGTTAATTCTTTCATGACCAGATCAGCGAAGAAATCTTTGGCCGGATTATTCTCCGTAAAAATGTCTATCAGCCGACTAATCAAGCTATTTACCGTCGAAGAATTCGTGAAGTAAAAACTGCTGTCCGACCATCGCCATCCCGAGGGTGAATCAACGAGTGGAATGTTTTCATTTAAAAGATCCGTATACTTCGCAATCTGATCCTGACCAATGGCCAGAGCCAGGCATTGCGTTGGCGTTGAAAAAGTAGCTTCCGGGAAATCAATTCGCATGGTTCGATTACCCGGAACCAGCACCGACTCTCCCGGATGATAGTCAAAATCCGGGGTATCTTCGAGGTGCATGACTTTCTTGCCCCGAATCATACTCGTCAGCACCGGACTGTGAAAAGTTAACTCTACGGCCCGGGCCTGCGAATGCGTTTCGTAAATATTCAGTTCAGCGGTATCCAGCGTATAAGCCGTTCGATTTTCAACGACCTGCTCTAACCGGCGATTTCTCAAATGACTTCTGAGATCAAACAAAGAATCCGATTTCATAGCATTACGATCTTCTGAAGTTCAGAAGTATTTCTTCTGAAGGCTGGCAATATACTTACAATATCCAATTTATTCTAACTATAATATAAAACGTTTTATATCGCGGAAAAGTTATACTTATGAGTTTAATAATTGGTTTTGGTGATTAGAATTATTACCTCTATCTGATGGCTCAGAGTTTTATGTACTGTATCAGCCTTCCATTCCATCATCATTCCTTTACTCATTCAACATTTAATCCGCTCTATGTATTTTCGAATCGCTCTACTGATTAGTTGCATACCTATGATTACTCAGGCTCAGGACAGCCTGCGAACCCGCGATTTGAAGCCCGTAGAGATCCAGTCTACCAGACTTCAAATTGCCGAAAACCGGAGTCCATTTTCGGTGTCCGTATTGAATCAGTCCCGCCTTCAGATTGGACAACCTCAGCTTTCGCTTTTCGACGCGATGGGGACTATTCCGGGTGTTTTTTCCCAGAACCCAGACAATTTTGCCCAGGACTTACGCATTTCCATTCGGGGTTTTGGAGCCCGTTCTTCTTTTGGCATTCGGGGATTGAAAGTATTACTTGACGGCATTCCCGAATCAACGCCCGACGGCCAGGCCAAGGTGAATAATTTTGATGTAGGAAGTTTGGGGCAACTCGAAGTTATTCGTGGGGCTTCTTCGGCTTTGTATGGAAATGCTTCTGGCGGCATTCTTTCGTACACTACCGAAACGCCAGCGTATAATTTCGTGGAAGCTCAGGCCGTAGCGGGTAGTTATGGCTTCCAGCGGTATCAACTGAAAGTAGGTCAGAAATGGAAGCAGTCGACCTTGTTGCTGAATGCCAGTCGTAACCTTCAGGATGGATACCGGGAATATTCTTCTATGAATAACTGGTTACTAAATCTAAAATTCCAGCACGAATTTACGGCTTCCAATAAGTTAACCATCCTCTACAATCTTTCAAAAAACACAGCCGAAGATCCCGGCGGATTAACTCTTCAGCAAGTCGGGGAAAACCGTCGTATGGCTCGTCCGCAAAACGTGCAGTTCCAGGCTTTTTCGAGAGCTACTCAACAGCGTATCGCAGCTATTTATGACCATTTAATTGGTAAAAAACATCAGTTTCAGGCCCGCACATTCTGGACCAATCGAGACTTTGAAAACCGGCTGGCTTTTCTTGCCGGGGGCAACGTTCAGTTTCTCCGTAATTACATGGGGGGTGGCGTTAGTTACCAATACACCGATCAATTTGGGTCCGTTTCATACCGTTTAAAAACAGGGGTTGATATTGAAAACCAACAGGATAACCGGAAACGATATAATAACATTGACGGTCAGCAAGGCCCGCTCTCACTGGAACAAGTAGAAACCTTTCATAACATCGGAGCGTATGCTTTACAGGAGTTTGGCTTGCTGAAAAATACTTTATTAACCATTGGTACGCGTTACGATGCTATTCGCCTGAACGTTAATGATGAATTCCTGAGTGATGGCGATCAGTCGGGTAGCCGGAATTATCACCGCTTTAGCCCAACCGCTGGTCTGAACTGGGAGTATCAGCCCGAACGCAGCGTTTACGCCAATTTCTCTACCAGTTTTGAAACCCCTGCTTTGACGGAATTAGGTACGAATCCAAGTAATCTGGGCGGCTTTAACCCCGAACTCGGGCCAATGCGGGCTCAGAATTTTGAAGTGGGAACGAAGGCTACTTTTAACAAAGTAAAAGTTGATGTAGCCGTCTTTCAGGTTAATGTTCGGGGTGAAATTGTCCCTTATCAGTTAAGCGAGTTTCCGGGCCGTACTTTTTACAGAAATGCGGGTAACTCCCGCCGTCGTGGCGTTGAATTAGGGCTGACGGCTCAGTTAGTGGAGGGATTAACTGCTTATGCAAATTACACGTATTCCGACTTTAAATACCTGAATTACACCACGACTTCCGGGACTTTTGATGAAAATCAACTACCGGGTATTCCACCGCACTTTGGATACGGCGAACTACGTTATTTTCGTCCCAAAGGCTTTTATGGAATCGTTCAGTTCCGTAGAAACGGCACGTTCTACGCTGACGATGCCAATCAGGTAAAAACGGAAGCTTTTAGCTTGCTGAATTTACGTTTTGGCTGGCAAATCAAGTGGAATAAATGGTCGCTGGAACCTTTTGGTGGGATTAATAACCTGTTGAATCAGAAGTACTTTGCGAATGTACAAATCAACGCTGCCGGCGGCAGATACTTCGAACCAGCCACGAGTCGAGCCTTTTTTGGTGGGGTGAAGGTGAGAGTGTGGTAGTTGACTGTTGTTAGTTTTCAGTTAAAACTGGTAGTCTGCGTTTCGCCTCAGATTCGTGAGAAGAGCGTCTGGGACGCTAAAGTTTCCGCCGTGGTTGGTGTCCCCACCAACCATTCATATAAAGTACAGCGGCTGGTGGAGACACCAGCCACGGTGGGTATTAAACTCCGAACATTACCCCGGATTATCATCCGGGACTACTCAGAATTAACCCCTTTGGGGTTATTACATTCATCGTCAAAAGTCTCCCCCTACCTTAATAGGTTTTCCCTTTTCAACTGAAAACCCCAAACTGAAAACGGTAAACAAACGCAATGAAAGAAATAAAGTCCATAATCGAGCATTACTTAAAAATTGATTTTTCGACAACGCGAGCGGCTCTGGCAACAGTGGTGCGGGTGGAAGGTTCGTCTTATCGCCGGGTCGGGGCAAGAATGCTGGTTACCGAAGACGGACAATGGATTGGAGGTATTTCAGGCGGATGTCTGGAAGGCGACGCTCTCAAACGAGCCAGACTGGCTATGTCAACGGGTAAGGCTTCCATGGTCACGTATGATACCACAGATGACGATCCGTATCAGATTGGTGTTGGACTCGGTTGTAATGGAATTATCGATGTATTACTAAGTCCACTGGATCCGAACGATACCCATAATGCCGTTTTGCAGTTACAGCCGCTGGTTTTCCGTCGACAACCCTCGGTAGTTATTACCGTGATTGATAGTGTTTTAGACGAGTTACCCAAAGGCTCCGTCCATCGCTTTGAATCGCAGGAAAACTTTGAATTTCCGATTGCAAGAAAAGAGGTAATGGATTGCATCCACACTTGCTTAACAAACGAGAAATCAGCTCTACAAACATTAACGGGCGATTTTGGCAGCATTACCCTTTTACTGGAAATCATCCCGCCGCCTATTCACCTCTTCATTCACGGTGGTAACTATGACATTTTCCCACTTGTTCGGCAGGCAAAAGAGTTAGGCTGGCTAAGCACCGTTTTCTGTAATCCTCAGAAAATCAATAAATCTTTGTTCGATTGGGCCGATCATGTTGTTCAGAAACACACCGAAATTAAACCCGACGATTATACCGCAGTGGTTCTAATGGCTCACGATCTGGAAACGGATTTTCAGAATTACCAACGTTACATCACGGCAACTCAGGTGCCTTACATCGGCTTATTAGGTCCCAGAAAGCGTTTTGAGAAGATGATTCAGCGATTGGATGACGAAGGGATTACGCTTTCTACCGAACAATTTCAGCGAACCTATAGTCCAGCCGGACTGGATACCGGAGCAGCCACGCCCGAAGAGATCGACTTATCCATTTTAGCGGAAATCAGAACGGTTTTCTCGCATCGCGAAGGCGGTCAGCTCCGCAAACGAAAAACTCCGATTTATAGCGAAGAATCTTGATGTTAGTTTGACGTTTGATTTAGTTTGAGAAAGTTATCTCTGAAAACAATAACATTCAAACATTCAAACATTCAAACATTCAAACATTCAAACATTCAAACATTCAAACATTCAAACATTCAAACATTCAAACATTCAAACATTCAATCATTCAATCATTCAATCATTCAATCATTCAATCATTCAATCTCATTTACTTACTTCAATACTCCATTCATTACCGCTTGCTATCTTGAATTTTTCGGCGAAGTTATCCATATTCAGGGCTAGTGAAACTTGTAATAGACTGTTCAGATAAACTAAAGGTTGCCCTTCTTTGACGGCTCCAAACGTCTGAACATAGGGCATTTTACCTTCGTATTTCTTTTTTTGATTCTGATAAATCCGAACAGTTAACAGCTCACCCGTTTTCACACCTAGTTCCTGAAATAACGTTGCTGGAATATTGGTCCAGACGTTCCCGTATTGAACATCCAGAATCGAAATATTCCCTTTCAGAACCGAACCTTGTTTATTGGCTTTCTGATAGGGAATCGTTACGACCTGTTTAGGTAAGACCTCTCCTACCTCTTCAAATTTTATAACTCCAGCGGCCAGCCGGGCAGCGGTGTAAGCGTAGACATCCCGACCATGAAACGTGTAGGACTTACCTGAATCCTTCCGGCGATTCACCGCTTCGTTAATTTCTCTAACCTCATCAATTCCTTCCGATTCGGCTAGTAACGTCAGCGTTCCGTTATCAGGCGTTACTATATAATGACCCGCTTTTGTCTTTAGTACTACCGACTTCCGGCTGGTCCCAACACCGGGATCCACCACTGAGACAAATACGGTTCCTTTGGGCCAGTACGGTACGGTTTGTTCCAACCGGTAAGCGGCCTCCCAAATGTTATAAGCCGGAATTTCGTGCGTTAAATCAAATAACTTCAACTCCTGAGAAACGCCCATTGCTACGCCTTTCATGGCCGAAACAGCTCCGTCTTTCAGACCAAAATCGGATTGAAAAACCACGATTTTCTGTTGAGCGATACCCAGGTTCGCCAATCCAAGAATTACAATAAGCGATTGTAAAAAATGCCTCATCATCTAGTTTTTCGCTGCCTTACCTTATTATTTCGTTTTTCGTTTGTGTACAAACGTCCCAACCTGACCATCGAATGAATATCCTATGCAATTAAACAATTTTCGACTATTAATCACTCGACTCGTTAGCCTTGAAGAAGACAAAGAACAAGAACAGGAGATTGTTCAGTCCATCAAAAAAGGAGCCGTTCTGTGGGGAACTAACCTTTGGGTTCTGGTGGCAGCCGTTTTCATTGCATCCATTGGATTGAACATTAACTCCACGTCTGTCATCATTGGGGCCATGCTCATTTCCCCGCTGATGGGCCCGATTTATGGCATTGGTTTAAGCCTGGCAACTTACGATTTTGCCTTCTTTAAAAGTGCCCTTCGCAATCTGCTGATTTTCGTTCTTTTCAGCTTGGGTAGTTCAACCATTTATTTCTGGCTGAGTCCTTTGAAAGAAGTACAACCCGAAATGATCGCCTATACGCACCCCAGCGTTTGGGACGTTTTGGTTGCTCTGATTGGTGGGGTCGCTGGGATCGTGGGAGCCTCCCGAACCCGAAAGGGAACCATCGTTACGGGTGTGGCTATCGCTACCGGAATGATGTTACCGCTTTGCACAGCGGGTTATGGAATCGCCAATCAAAACTGGTCTTTCGTGGCGGGAGCTTTCTATCTGTTTACCATTAATGGAATCTGCATCGCATTCTCTACCTATCTGGTAGTGCGTTACCTCAATTTTGAACCGTATCAATACGTAGAAAAAGAAACGCAGAACTGGGTACGCCGAACCATGACCTGGCTGATGATTCTGACTTTGCTTCCCAGTATTTATTTAGCTTATCAGCTCGTGGCGGATTCCATTTATCGCAGAAATCTCAAGCTTTTCATCGACGAAAAAATCAGGGGTAATAACCATTACGTCATTCAGCAAACGGTTTTGCCTTCGGCTCGAGGCAGAAAGGTGGAGTTATTAATCGTGGGTCAGCGTATTTCCAGCCAGGAGTTAGACTCGCTAAAAAGTCAGTTACCTCGTTATCGGCTAGATCATACCGAGTTATCCTTCCGTTACGGCTTTGATGATACCATTCTGGCGGAAACGTCCCGGAGTGTATTAACCGAAACGGAAAAGCTATTACTTACGCAACGGATGGAGATGGATTCCCTCCGAAAAAATAGCCAGTTGGAAACACAGATTCCGCAAATTGCTCAGGAACTAAAAGCCATTTACCCGGAAATTGTAGAGGTGTCCATCGGGAAACACCTATCGACTGATGGCACCACCAATCAGGAGCAAACGGTTTGTTTACTAAAAATGGCAAAACCAGACGGGAGTTTATTACCTAAAGTCCAACATTGGCTGGCCATTCGACTTCGAAAACCAGAAGCGGCGATTACCGTTTTGATCAGAAAAATGTAAGTGGATGGCAGGTTTGTGAAATAAAGGCAGGTGGGAACCTGCCACTTGGGAGGAACAAGAGGGAATCTCGCACCAGTCGGTCTTAGTTAGTTAAACCAAAATTCTTGATAAAGCAGACTCCATTACAAGTTCCCAAGTAGCGACGCGACTTCATCGCGTCTGGGTAAGAGGCGGTTTGGGGTTACCTCTGTATTCCTTCCTTCGCCGTGGTTGGTGTTTTACCAACCACTATTTGCGTACTCATGACTGGTGGACTGGTGAGACACCAGCCATGGCGGGGAATACTATTTCCATCTCCCAACCAGACGCGACTTCATCGCGTCTCTACCCTTTTAAAACCAAAATTTCGGGTTTAACTGCGTTTACTACCTCACAGATTTTCTTAGAGTCACTCATCTCTATCCGAGTGACTCTAAGAAAAGGAAAGGGATAAATCCATAGACTTCAGCCTAACCAATGCCAGCTTTTTTGCTGGCATCATTCGTCTAATATCCAATTGTTAACCCATCGCAGTCGCTCAGCTCTAACCGAATAACGCTGTTTGGGGATGGAGAAAGGTATCTTACTTACTAACTACTATTTCGCCTCCCAACGGCCAGAGGCCTAGAGCTAGGTAGTCACTCGGCTGGAGCCGAGCGACTGCGGGAGTTTACTACCTCACAGATTTTCTTAGAGTCACTCATCTTTATCCGAGTGAATATAAGAACAGGAAAGGGACAAATCCATAGACTTCAGCCCAACCGATGCCAGCTTTTTTGCTGGCATCATTCGTCTAACATCCAATTGTCAACCCATCGCAATCGCTCAACTCTAGCCGAATAACGCTGTTTTGGGATGGAGAAAGGTATTTTGTTACTAGCTGTTATTTCGCATCCTACCGGCCAGAGGCCTAGAACTAGGCACCACTGGAGCCAAGCGACTGCGGGAAGATCCTCTTAACTAGCCTTTAAGATTTGAAATAATAAAACCGCTTTTAACTCTAAGACAGAGTTGAAAGCGGTTTTATTATTTAGATCAGTAAAGTAAGTCTTTAGCCTCTTTAATAAGCGAGCGTTGGAGCCAGCCATTTTTCGGCTTCCTCAAGCGTCATGCCTTTGCGTTTGGCATAATCTTCGACCTGATCTTTCTGAATTTTACCAATCGTAAAGTAACGGCTGTCAGGGTGACTGAAATACCAGCCACTAACCGAACTAGCCGGATACATGGCAAAGCTTTCGGTCAAGACAATCCCCAACTCCTCCGCTCCTAACAGATCAAACATCGTCCGTTTTTCGGTATGTTCAGGACAGGCCGGATACCCCGGTGCCGGACGAATCCCCTGGTATTTTTCGTCAATCAAAGACTCATTATCCAGCTTTTCATCGGAAGCATATCCCCAGAATTCCTTACGAACCCGGGCGTGCATTAACTCCGCAAAGGCTTCCGCCAGACGGTCGGCAATGGCCTTAACCATGATGCTGCCGTAATCGTCGTGATCCTTTTCGTATTTCTCGAGTAAGGCTTCAATTCCAATACCCGCCGTCACCGCAAAGCCGCCGATGTAATCCGTATGAGCACTTTCCAGCGGAGCAATGAAATCAGCCAATGAGTAATTTGGCAGATTTCCAGCCTTCAGACTTTGCTGACGTAACTGATGTAAGGTCGCCAACGCAGGGGTGGCTATTACGTCCGTTTCATCGATCTTACCTTCCTGAGAAGCCCGACTGATTTTGTATTCCAGATGCGTATGCGAGCCGTGGCGTTCGCAGGCTACTTCCTTCCTGATCTCTTCGAAAGGATGCAGAATAATATCGTCTTCGTGACTATTGGCAGGCCAGAAACCAATGACGGCTTTTGCTTTTAACGATTGATCGTGAATGATTTCCAACAGAAGATTATTCGCGTCTTCGTACAATTTCTTGGCTTCATCTCCTACCACCTTATCTTCAAAAATGGCTGGGTGTTTGCCGTGCAACTGCCAGGTTTGGAAGAAAGGCGTCCAGTCAATGTATTGGGCAATTTCGGCCAGCGGATAATCTTCAAATACCTTCGTACCTAAGAAACTCGGTTTGTAAGCTTTGAAATTATCCCAGTCGATCTTCACCTTATTTTGACGGGCGGCTTCAATCGTTACAAAGTTTTTATCCGATTTACGCTTGGCGTGATCTTCCCGAAGCTTGGCGTATTGCTGCTTGATTTCGCTGTGAATTTCCGCTAATGTTTGCTTATTCTGCGTCAAACGACCTGCCACCGGAACCGAACGCGAAGCATCCAGCACGTGGATAACCGGGCCGGAATATTGCGGATCAATTTTCACGGCTGTATGAATGCGGGAAGTGGTAGCACCGCCAATGAGGAGGGGCATTTTCATACCCTGACGTTCCATTTCCTTCGCCACACCCACCATTTCGTCCAAACTGGGCGTAATCAAACCGGATAATCCGATAATATCAACGTTATGCGTTTTGGCAGCTTCCAGGATTTTATCCGTTGGCACCATTACCCCTAAGTCAACAATTTCGTAGTTATTACAGCCCAGCACTACGCCCACGATATTCTTACCAATATCGTGCACGTCGCCTTTTACGGTTGCCAGCAAAATGCGTCCGGCAGTAGAACCAGCCTCTTTGCTTGCTTCGATAAAAGGTTGCAGGTAGGCTACGGCTTTCTTCATCACGCGAGCCGATTTTACCACCTGAGGCAGGAACATTTTTCCTTCACCAAATAAATCACCGACGATGTTCATGCCGTCCATCAATGGACCTTCGATCACCTCAATGGGTTTTTCGTAAGCCTGGCGACATTCTTCTACGTCTTCATCAATGAAATCGGCGATGCCTTTCACCAACGCGTGCGATAAGCGTTCTTTTACGGGTAACTGCCGCCAGGAATAATCCGGGCCCGTATCGGTTTTGCCTTTCGACTTTACCGTTTCCGCAAACGCCACCAAACGTTCCGTTGAGTCAGGGCGACGGTTGAGGATAACGTCTTCAACCAGCTCCAGAAAATCCTTGGGAATTTCATCGTAAATCGTCAACTGACCGGCGTTTACGATTCCCATATCCATACCCGCCTTAATCGCGTAATACAGGAATACGGAGTGAATGGCTTCGCGAACGGGTTCGTTCCCTCGGAAACTGAACGACACGTTAGACACCCCACCCGATACCTTAGCGTAGGGTAAGTTTTCTTTAATCCAGCGAGTGGCATTAATGAAGTCTACGGCGTAATTGTTATGTTCATCAATCCCCGTCGCAACGGTTAGGATATTGGGATCAAAAATGATATCCTGTGGAGGAAAACCTACTTCGTCTACCAGAATTCGATATGCTCGTTCGCAAATCTGAATTCGGCGTTCGTAGTTATCGGCCTGGCCGTTTTCATCAAAAGCCATGACCACGGCGGCGGCTCCGTACCGTTTGACGGTTTGGGCGTATTCCTTGAATTTTTCCTCCCCTTCTTTCAGCGAGATCGAGTTCACGATGGCCTTGCCCTGCACACATTTCAGTCCGGCTTCGATCACTTCCCATTTGGAAGAGTCGATCATAAGGGGAACTTTCGAAATGTCCGGTTCAGAAGCAATCAGGTTCATGAAAGTCGTCATGGCGGAAGCCCCGTCAATCATCCCTTCATCCATGTTTACGTCAATAACCTGAGCTCCACTTTCTACCTGCTCACGAGCCACAACCAGTGCCTCATCGTATTTATTTTCACGAATCAGACGAGCGAATTTCTTCGAACCGGTTACGTTACAACGTTCACCGATGTTCAGGAAGAGAACTTTTTCCTTGGTTACTTCAATGGGTTCCAGTCCGGAAAGCTTCAGCACGGGCTCTTCCACGGGAAGATGACGAGGCTGATGTTTTTCCGCGATTTCAGCAATCCGACGAATGTGACCGGGGGTCGTTCCACAACAACCCCCAATGATGTTAATCAAACCATCTTTCAGGAAACCGTTAATGGTTTCGCCCATTTGCTCGGGCGTTTCATCGTACTCTCCCATCTCATTCGGTAACCCTGCATTGGGGTGAGCCGAGGTAAAGAAAGGAGATTTGTCTGCCAGGGTTTGTACGTAAGGACGCATCAGATCGGCTCCTAACGCACAGTTCAACCCAACGGAAAGTAAAGGTAAATGGGAAACAGAGGTCAGGAAGGCTTCCGTAGTTTGGCCCGAAAGCGTTCGTCCCGAAGCGTCGGTAATAGTGCCTGACACCATAATGGGCACTTCAAATTTCTCTGCCTTTGGAATATGGACAGGCCAGGGTAGCTTACCGCTGGTTACATCCTGGTAATAGGTATCAATAGCAAACAGAGCCGCTTTCGCATTGAGTGTATCGAAAATGGTTTCAACCAGCAGAATATCGCTACCTCCTTCTACCAGAGCCTTCGTCTGTTCGTAATAGGCTCCGACGAGCTGATCGAAAGTAATGGCCCGGTAACCAGGGTTATTTACATCCGGCGAAAGGCTGGCGGTACGGTTGGTTGGTCCCATAGAACCGGCCACGTAACGCGGCTTCTCAGGATTGCGAGCCGTGTATTCATCCGCTACCTCGCGGGCAATGCGGGCCGATTCATAGTTCAGTTCATACACTAACTCTTCCATCCCATAATCAGCCATGGCAATCCATGTACCTGAAAATGAGTTCGTTTCTACAATATCAGCTCCGGCTTCGTAGTATTCACCGTGAATGGTTTTGATAATGTCGGGTCGGGTTAACACGAGTAAATCGTTGTTACCCTTAAGCGGATGGGGCCAGTCGGCAAAGCGAGAGCCCCGATAGTCTTCTTCTTCCAGCTTATACCGCTGGATCATCGTACCCATCGCTCCATCAAGGATTAGAATACGGTTTTTAAGAAGCGTACGGATGTCGGGTTTTTGAATCGTAGTCGTCGTCATAAGTCACGAAACGATGCCGGATTGGAGTCGGCGTTGTGTCCAGAAATTGAAAGTATAGAATGAAAAAACATGCAAAGATAGGGTGAGTTTAGCATTTGCTTTGGACCAGTTCCAGTGTTTTTGTGATTAACCAGAACCTATCAAATGTTGAACTCTAAAAGTAGGGTAATTTGTTCTTGCTCGCCAAAGACTTTGTAAAGGTAATAGCTTAGCTAGTCGGTTTTTCTATTTATCGGTAATGACCAGGGATTTTATATCCTACCAGATCATGGATTTGTAGACTTTACGCTCTATAGATTTTTATTACGTTTCCTTATTGTAGAAACGCGACTTTGGTTACAATTAGAATGATTCGAATTTCCCAGCCAGACGCGATGAAGTCGCGTCTCTACTTGAAATGCTTGATTGCTATGCTTTTCAGATTGGCAATCAAAATCGCCCTGGTTGGTGTCCTCACCAACTACTAGGCTTTTAGTAAGGGCTGTTGAGGATACCAGCCACGGCGGGGGCTTGTACCTGAAACAAAAACCCCGGATTAATATCCGGGGCTATCCATATTAAACCCCTCCGGGGTTAAGATCTCCATTTTCAAACGTCTTGCCTACCTTTACGGGTTTCTCTTTCCAACTCAAAACTCAAAACTCAAAACTCAAAACTCAAAACTCAAAACTGAAAACTGAAAACTCAAAACCGTAGCGACGGCCGCTCTAACTCATCGAATCATTCCCAGCGTACTTTCCAGCCCCATACCCCTTGAACCTTTAATGAGGAAATGGGTGTCTGTCATGGGGTGTTCTTCCAGCCAAACATGGAGACCGAATTTATCGGGGAAGTAATACGCCCGGGGTAAGTATTTCAGGGCATGTTGCATCAATGGACCTGCCAGCAACACATAATCAAAATGGCATTCGGAGATGAGTTTACCCATCATTTCGTGTTCGTAAGGGCCTTCTTCGCCCAACTCAAACATATCGCCCAAAATCACCAGTTTTTTCTCAGCTTTCAGAGCTTCGAAGTTTTTCAGGGCTGCTCCCATCGAACTCGGATTGGCGTTGTACGCATCCAGCCAGATCGTGTTACTCCCTTTTTCAATGATCTGCGAACGATTATTTTCCGCCACATACCCCGCAATGGCTTCATGAATCTCCTCTTCCGCTACTCCGAAGAAGCTCCCCAACGTCATGGCCGCTCGCATGTTAATGAAGTTATAATCTCCCATTAAATGCGTCTCGATCCGATTCTCCCCCTGCTGATAAATGACATTCGGATTACTTTCCACCAGTTCGACATCGGTTCGGTAAGGCAAGATTCGTTCCGCAGTAGCCTGACGTTCCTGGAGCATGTCCATGAGTGTTACGTCTTGCTGATTTACAAAAATCTGACCGTTGGTTTTAATGAGGAAATCATACAACTCGCCTTCACCCTCACGAACGCCCTGCAAGCCACCAAAACCCTCCAGGTGCGATTTACCAATATTGGTGATCAGGCCAAGTCCGGGTTCACAAATACGAACTAACTCATCAATATCCCCTTTCTGATTTGCTCCCAGCTCAATAATGGCCAGTTCAGCGTCTTTCGGTAAGGACAAGATCGTCAATGGAACGCCGATGTAGTTATTGTAATTTCCGGGCGTTGCGAAGGTTTTATATTTCTTCGATAATACCCGATTAACCAATTCTTTGGTCGTCGTTTTTCCATTCGAACCGCCAATTCCGATAAAAGGAATCTGAAGTAACCTGCGGTGATTTAAGGCCAGTTTCTGAAGGGCATGTAAGGTATTGTCTACCACCAGGCAACGCTCATCTACGGCATATTCGGCATTATCCATCACGACGTAGGCCGCTCCATTTTCCAGGGCTTTTGCCGCGAAGGTATTGGCATCGAACTTCTCTCCTTTCAGAGCAAAAAACAGGGCTCCCGGCTCAATTTTACGGGTATCAATCGAAACACTGCTGCAAGTCAGGTACTTTTGGTGAAGTTCTGTAATCATCATCTGAAATTCGTATGGAAGAAGCGTTTGGCCGTTTATTCAATCTAAACTTTAAACGCTAAACCGGAGTTCTGTTCGTTTTACTACTGATTCGACAAAGATGCAATGAAAAACCATTACCTGTTAACCGCCCTTGGGCTGCTTTATTGTTTTATTTCGTTCTCTACCTCTGCACAGACTTTTTCCTTTGCCTTTGATACCACTGCTCAGGTAAGTATTCAGGGTCGTACGCTTCCTAATGCCTGGGCGGGTGGACTGAACGCTCCCCAGTTTTCCAAAATGCATCTGAATCAGGATACAGTGGAGGATTTGGTGGTGTTTGATCGTACTACCAGTAAAGTTTTCACCTTCGTAGCCGTAGCTCAGGGAGGCAGTTACGTCTGGCGTTATGCTCCTCAATACGAAGCGATTTTTCCAGAGATGGATAGCTGGATGCTGCTGCGTGATTTTGATCAGGATGGTCGAAAAGACTTATTCGCCCGCCATACTGCTGGCGTGCAGGTCTACCGGAATGTAGCCACCAGCGATGGGAACTTTAAATGGGAACCCGCCGCTGTTCCCCTAATGACGCAGGGGTTTTCCGGCAAAGTGAACCTACAGATTTCCTCACCAGATATTCCGGGCATTGAAGACCTTGACGGCGATGGCGATATAGACCTGGTATTGTTCGATCCTTCGGGAAACTTTACGGAATACCACCAGAACATGAGCGTCGAGCGAACGGGCAAGGCTGGGCTTGATTTTCAGAAGATTGGGTATTGCTGGGGTAACTTCATTAAGGAACACTATGGCGACATCTGCTTTAATATGGATTGTAACACGGGCATGAGTCACTGTGCCGATACCAGCAATGTTACCAACCCCGGCGGTCGTCCCAAGCATACGGGGAATACGCTGTTACTCTGGGATTTTAACGGCGATGGACTGAAAGACATCTTCTTTGGACACGTGACCCAAAATCGCATTGCCTATATGCCGAACGTGGGTACGAAGCAAACGGCCAAATTTGCTTCCGCCGACTATAACTTCCCCAATGACCACCCCGTTGATTTTTATATTTTCCCTTCTTCTTTTGCGGAAGACGTTACTTTCGATGGAAAACCAGATTTCATTTCAGCCATTAACGTTTATCAGGACGATCAACTGAAACAAATCAATTTTCGGAAATCGGCCTGGCTGTATGAAAACACTGGCACCTCCGCTAAACCTGCGATTACCTTCCGAAAAGAAAATTTTCTTCAGGATGAAATGGTAGACCTGGGCACTAACGCTACCACCGCCCTTGCCGATATTGACGGCGATGGCGATTTGGATTTGCTGGTGGGTTACGCTGGTGTACGTTCAGATCAGGGGTATCGCGGAGGAATTGCCTTATTCCGAAATACGGGCACGCCTCAGAAAGCTCATTTTGTGCTGGAGACAGAAGATTACCTTGGATTGGCCGCTCAGATTCAGAGTAAAGAAAATCTGTTAATTACGGAGGTGAAGATTTTCGTGACCGATCTCACGGGCGACGGCATCCCGGATCTGGGTTTTACGGCTGAAACGTTTGTGAGTTCAATGATTCGTTACATTCCTAATAAAGGCAGTCGAAACGCTGCTTTTCAATTGAACAGTGCTGACTTAACTTCCTTACCCTTGCCCGATGGTTATTACTTTGGGGCAGTTCCGGTGTATCAGGACGTAAACCGTGATGGAAAAATTGATGTGTTACTGGGCACGTATTACGGAAGCATTCAGTATCATCGAAATATCGGAACAAACACCCAGCCAGTGTACCAAGTCGAAACGAAAACGTATGGTGGTTTGCAGGAAAATTACCTAAACCGGGGCTTTTCCATTACCTCCGCGGATGTCAATGGCGACGAACGTCCTGATTTGCTGGCTACCTATTCCAATGGATCGATGAGCGTTTTTAATGATTTTTTGAATCAGTCGGAGTTAAAGGCGGATACCAGTGCCATCACAGGTTCTATCGCTGGTATTACTTCGCTTCGACTCAGCGGTCCTGCTTCCATTGCTGCCGGAGATCTGGATAACGACGGCCTGCCCGATCTGATCGCAGGGACGGCTACGGGTGGATTACGTTTCCTGAAAAATAAATCTGAAAAGCTAAAGCCTACGCCGAATACGGGTTCGGAAATGGTAAAGATTTACCCCAACCCGATTAATCCCTACGAGCAGCAACTGGTTATTGAAACCGACGCTGAAGCTCAGGTTCAGGCTTATAGTATGCTGGGGCAATGGCTGGGGCAGGTCACACGCGTGACCGCTCAACGTTATACCTTAGATTTAAAAGGCCTTCCTACAGGCATGTATCTTATTGAAATTCAGACCGCTACCCGTGGAAAGATTACCCGTAAAGTGGTAGTAAGATAGCGAAAATTGGTAAAAGCCGCCTCAACCTAAGAAATACCCTCTATTTTTACCGCCTGAAACTCCTTTCTGCATGTTAAACTATATTGTCTGGGACGTTAACCCCGAAATTTTCAACATCGGATCTTTTTCGGTTCGTTGGTACGGGTTATTATTCGCCCTCGGTTTTCTGATTGGTCAGCGAATCATTCTGCACATTTTCCGCAAAGAAGGTTTACCCGAAGACTGGGTAGATAGCCTCACCTTATACATGGTACTGGCAACCGTAATCGGTGCTCGCGTGGGTCATTATATTTTTTACGAATATCCCATGTTCTTTGCCAACCCCTGGCGTTGGTTCAAGGATATGTTACTCCCCCCCTATGCGGGTCTGGCAAGCCACGGAGCAGCCATTGGTATTTTTACGGGATTATACCTCTTCGCCAGAGCCAAAAAAATTCACTTTTTCTGGATTACCGATCGTATCGTCATTACCGTTGCCCTGGCGGGTTGTTTCATTCGTTTGGGTAACCTTATGAATTCTGAAATCGTTGGCAAAGCTACGAGTGTGCCCTGGGCCTTTATTTTCGTTAATAACACGGAATTTTCTCCCGTGCCGCGTCATCCTTCGCAGTTATACGAAGCCATTTCCTGCTTCATTCTCTGCATCGTGCTTTACCTGATCTGGCGTCGATACAAAACCAATTTACCACAGGGTTTAACCACTGGAATTTTCATGGTTGTGGTTTTTACACTTCGTTTTGTGTACGAATTTTACAAAGAAAATCAAGTAACGTTTGAAGACCAGATGACCTATAACCTTGGTCAGCTTCTGAGTGTTCCAGCCGTGTTGTTTGGTTTGGTTGGTATATTCTGGGCCATTCGCCGTCACGAAACCAACATTTTCCTGAACTCGGCTCCGCAGTCGGTTCGTCAGAATGAATCAAAGTAATTGCTCCTGATTACCCATAAAAAAAGAGCAATCGGTTTACACCGGTTGCTCTTTTTTTATGCCCTCACTGGCTAATTATTTGACGATTCTCCAGTTAAAGGGGTATTTGTAGTATTCACCATTATTCGCTTTAATCGCAGCGATTACTACGAAAACAACATCAATGACTACAATAACAGGAAAGACTGCAAAACCCAATCCACACGTAACAACACCGAGTATGACACCACCAATGATGACAATCGACATCAGGATCTGAAAGTTTAAAGCTTCTTTACCGTGATAATCAACGTAGGACGAACGTTCGCGAAAAATGAGCCAGACAATCAGTGGTCCGAGGAAGGCCATGCCGCCTAGAAAGCTGGCAATAATGCTACTCAAGTGAGCCAGCATCGCCCAGGTACGGGAATCAGGATCACTCAGGGGTATTGGGGTTTGAGAGTACGGTTGATTTTCCATAGATAGTCAGAGATAAGGAGATTGATTATGAGGCAATTCTATGCATTTTATTAAACAAGCCCAAAGAACTGCGGGTCTTTCCTTGCACAGAAAGGATAAACGGAATGATCCAAACTTATTTTGGTTCAAAAACGGTTTTGATCTGAAAATGGCGTCTGGCAAAAGTAAGTTGTGTGGAGTAGCTAGGGATCTAGTGCCCTCTTGGTAGCGAAGCGGCTTCATCACATCTGGCCGGGACATGCGAATCCTTTGAATCGTAACAAAAACCGCCTCTTACCTAGACGCGATGAAGTCGCGTCTCTACCTGAATGCTTAATTGCTATGCTTTTTCGGGTTGGCAATCATTCGCCCTCCGCCCTGGTTGGTGTCCTCACCAACCACTTAAGTAATGGCTGGTGAAGACACCAGCCAAGGCGGGAATGCGTAATCCTTCGAATCTTAACAAAAAACCGCCTCTTACCCAGACGCGATGAAGTCGCGTCGCTACCTGAATGCTTAATTGCTATGCTTTTTCGGATGGGCAATCATCCGCCCTCCTCCCTGGTTGGTGTCCTCACCAACCACTTAAATAATAGCTGGTGAGGACACCAGCCAGGGAGGGAATATGTACCTATATATACGAAAACCCCGGATTGGCATCCGGGGCTATTCATATTAAACCCCTCCGGGGTTATATCTCCCATTTCAAAACGTCTTCTCTATCTTTACGGGTTTTCTCTTTTCCAAACTCCAAACTCCAAACTCCAAACTCCAAACTCCAAACTCCAAACTCCAAACTCCAAACCGCAGCGGCGGCCGCTCCAAACGCTAAAGATAACTATTCTGCCGAGCCACCAATAATGCCCCGCGAACTACAGCTTCGTCGGCTAGTTGAGCCATGGCAAGTTTGGGTAAGGGACGGAAAGCTTCTACTACATACGTGGGCAATATCTTTTCAATAACCGATCGTAAATGATCGCTTAGGGGCAGGAAACCACCGCCGATAATAATCAGATCAGGGTGTAATAAATGAATCACGTGCGAAAGTCCAAAAGCTAGATGATCTGCCGTTTCCTGCATTACCTGCGTTGCCCAGGCATCCTGCCCGATGTTCTTGGTTAGGTAATCGTTTACGTTGTTTTCAGAAAACGCTTTTGCAAGATCTGTATCGGGATGTTGTGTTACTTCTGTCTTGATTTTTTCTACGATCGACCGAATAGAAGCTACATTCTCAAGCGTCGTTCCTGAGCGATCCAGACGTATCTTTCCAATTTCAGATTCTCCGGGTCGGGCACCGTGGTAAATCTGGCCTTTTTGAATCAATCCTCCCCCAATTCCATATCCTAGTTTCAAATAGAAAACAGTTGGATAATTCTTTCCTGACCCCTGCAAAGCTTCAGCCAACGCGGCCAGATTCGCATCATTTTCAATTTTACAGGGACACCGTAGAATATCTTCCAGCCAGTCGCTCAGATCAAAATTAGCCCAGCCATTTACCCGATACGATCGAATGGTTTTACCCTGCTGCCAATCTACCGGGCCACTAAAACCCACGCAAACCGATGCAAACCGATACCGAGTATGTAAATCCCCAATGGAGGTTTCCAACAAATTTCGATGATCATCCGCCGTTTGTTCGGGAGTGACAGCGTGACGAATCTGTTCCAGAACTGTATTCGTCTCATCCGCAACGGCCAGGTGTAACTTACCCGAACCAATTTCAATGCCGAGGTAATACTTCATAAGTCAAATAGGTAATAACAACTGGAGATAGCCTCGAAAGTAAGGTATTTTTTCGAATAAACTCCCTCCGTTCACTAACGACTGCAACGAACGCTCAGTACTTCCTGATAATCCTCGTAGCCGGGAAAGAAAATAGAATTTAGACTAATGATTTGATTCAAAGGAATGGTCTGCCCCGTGGCCAGCTCCAGAAATTCTCCTTTTTCGTTTGTAATCAACTGCTTCAAGGGAGAATCCGCAAGTTTATACTCCCGATATTCGTTGAAATATTCCAGTCTATTTTTATTACCAATGGCCTTTTGCAGTAATTCTACATAAGCCGGAGCCAGCGTCTGATACGTTTCCATGTTTCTTCTGATTAATGAAGGTATTCATTTTTACCACCTTCTGTTTAGTTAACCCTTGTACTACTAAAAACATTCTTGCCAGCCCAATGAATCGAATCGTTCAGGGTAACTCGGTAGGTACGTAATCAAACGGTAAGGAGTCAGCTACTTTCTGATGCGAAAAAGCCCCCGAAACCAGCAGGTCCATTACCGGGAAAATTTGTCCGTTAGGCTTGATCTTTACCATCTGACTCATCAACTCAACCACGCTTATCTGGTCTCTCCGGCTATTGACCTCTCCGGCAGCACTTCGATTCTTCTTCTCCACATAACTTACCTGCAGGCCCCCCTGAAAACTTAAAATGGTTTGTTCTTTGGTAGACAACCGGGCAACCACAATGGCCGAAGCGGGTTGAAATTCGGGAATTACTTTATACCGTTCAAAGCCCGTGAGGACAGGATTGCTGAGTTTTTCACTCTGCCAGAGTAAGGCATTCAGCGGCGAACTCTTCAACTCCACCATTTGCTGAATTTTAAAACCCGCCTCTTCCATTTTGCCTTCATGAATCGATCGCAAAAAATGGGTTAACGAACCGTAGTAAGCCATCGCCCGATTTTTTTGCCAGGTGGTCGAATCAGAGCTTCGTTTAGGCATCATTTCTTCGTAAACCGGGTAACCGATGTATGATAAATACCCCTGTTTCTGGTGATAGGCAAAGCCTTCCAGTTGGTATTTAATTCGATACCCCAGAGCCGGACATTCAATCAGCAGAGGCTCTCGACTGCCTACGGTTATCCAGGTTTTGGTTGAATCTTCATTAATCCAGACCGCTTCAGGATTCAGAATTTTTGTTCTTCTGGCATTTTCCGTCGTTCCCAGAAATAAGCTCGTGAACTGCTCGTAACGCTGATTCCAGTTTTTGTCTCGTTTTGATTTAATTTTAATTTCTGCTAACTGATTAGGGTTAGGTTTGAGCTTGATTTCCAGGCTTTGCTCTGAGTTATTGGCTTCGATGCGAAGCGTTTGCGTTTGAAAACCAACGTAAGAAACCACTAACTCCTGCGTTCCGGCGGGAATCTGGGTCAGGGTAAATGCACCTACATCAGAAGTAGTCGTTCCTTTGGTGGTGTTCGCCAGAAAAACGTTAGCAAAAGGCAGGGGTTTCTGGTCTTCGGCATTAATTACCCGGCCCTTGAGTGTTCCCTGGGCAAAGAGAAAATTAGGAAAAGTCACTAAAACGAAAAGCAATAACAACGATTTCATAGCTACAAAGTGCGTATTTTTGTCCCATGTACCAAGCTCTGATTCGCCCCATTCTCTTCTGCTTCGATCCTGAACAGGTTCATTACTTTACATTCAATGTACTGAAATTTAGTGCCAAGATACCTTTTGTATCCGCATTAACCCGTCAGTTTTTTACGATAAAAGATCCCCGGCTGGAACGCGAAGTTTTCGGATTACGCTTTCCAAACCCCGTTGGACTAGCAGCTGGGTTTGATAAAAATGCCGAATTGATAGACGAACTCGCAGACCTGGGTTTTGGATTTATTGAGATGGGCACGGTAACGCCCCGCCCTCAGCCCGGTAATGACAAGCCTCGTTTGTTTCGCGTGAAAGCTGATCAGGGTATAATTAATCGCATGGGTTTCAATAACAAAGGAGCCCGGGTAGCTGCCGAGAAACTCAAACGCCGGAAAAGTAAGGTATTAATTGGCGGAAACATTGGTAAGAATAAGGTAACGCCCAACGAAAATGCCGTTCAGGATTATCTGGCCTGTTTTCACGATTTGAAGGAAACGGTGGATTACTTTGTGGTAAACGTAAGTTCGCCCAATACGCCTAACTTACGGGCCCTTCAGGAAAAAGAACCACTGACGGAATTGTTAATTACCCTGCAAACAGAAAACCTGAAACAGGCCAAACCCAAACCTATTCTGCTGAAAATTGCTCCAGATCTAACGGATAGTCAGTTGGATGATATCATTGAAATTGTACAAACCAGCGGCATTGCCGGAGTCATTGCCACCAACACGACGATTTCCAGAGAAAACCTAAAAACGCCCGCTTCCGTAATTGAAAGCATCGGAGCAGGCGGATTGTCCGGTAAACCCGTTCGGAATCGTTCTACGGAAGTCATTCGTTACTTACACCAGCACTCAGGTGGCTCGTTTCCCATCATCGGCGTTGGCGGGATTCATTCACCGGAAGATGCCTGGGAAAAACTTCAGGCCGGAGCCAGTTTGGTACAGGTCTATACGGGTTTCATTTACGAAGGCCCGGGTCTGGTGAAGCGAATTTGTAAGTATTTACTACAGAATCCCGCTTAATTAAAATTTATCTGGAACATAAATTCATTTCGCCAGTTTACTTTTGTAAATTTTCGATCTTAAATCAGACCGTTCCTCCCACTGATAACGCTAGTTCATTTCTAGGGTTTCGCTTTATTATTAGTATCCATACATGGCAAAAAAGGTAGATTCTGCTAAAAAATCTTCCTCAAAACCAGCTAGTCTAGCCGCTAAAAGCTTTAAGCCCAAAGCCCCTGGACCCAGTACGCGGCTGGTCGTAGGAGGATTGACCATATTACTTTCGGTATTACTGTTTCTGGCTTTTTTCTCGTACCTCATTTCGGGTGAGGCCGATCAGAGCGTTGTGGGCTCTGCTTTCAAGACCTCCATTCACGAATCCGGGCAGAAAGTACAAAACTGGCTGGGTTTAACCGGAGCCGTTGTTGCTCATTTTTTCGTGTTCCAATGGTTCGGAATCGCTTCTTTTCTGATCATTCCGGTATTACTGGTGGCGGGTATAAAAATGACTTTTGCCCGGGAAATTTTTCCGTTAAAGCGGTTAACCTATCAGGCCATTTTCTATACGCTCTGGGTTAGTTCAGTTCTGGGCTTTGTGGTGTTATACTCCAATTCTCAGGCAAATCTCAGCACACTTTCCGGCGGCATTGGCCTATTAATCAACCAGTTACTGTATAATTTAATTGGTTGGGGCTCTATTGCAGTCATTGCGGCAAGCTTGTTTGTTTTTGTGATTTATTTCTACCGGGTTGATTCACTGGAACACGTTGCCGAGAAAGTCGAAGGAATGAAGGTTCCGAAGCCCAGCATCAGTAATCCGTTTAAAAATTTATTCAAGGAATTAGAAGAAACAGAGGAAGAAGAAGAGCTAGAACCGGAAACAGAAAAACCCGCTCCGGTAGCGAAGGAAATCCCTAAACCTGCCCCCCGTATACCGTTTGCGGTGGAACCCAAAATAGAAATCGAAGAAGAACCGGAGCCAGAAGAACCCGAAGAGGATCTGGAGCAGATTCAGCTGGAAAAAGTAAATCGTCTGGCTGAAGATGCCCGACGGGTGCTGGAAACGCCCGTTCGTCTGCCCGTAGAGCTGAAACCTGAAGTTGAGCCTGAACCGGAGCCTGCTTTCGAGGAAGTAGAAGCCTATGTTCCTCCGGTAACGGTTAATGGTAGCGGAAATAAATCCACCCCCAAGGCAGGAAATGCCGAGCCAGATTTTATCATCGAACAGGTTCCGGCAGAAGAAATATTACCTCAGAAGAAAATTGAAAAACTCGATACCAAGCCCAACGAAAATCTAATCAAGGAACTGGGTTTATACGATCCAACGCTTGATTTGGCTCGGTATGAGTATCCAGGAGTTGACCTGTTGAAGGAATATGCTCCGGATAAAGCTCAGGTTTCGGAGGAGGAATTAAAGTCGAAAAAAGATACCATCGTTCGCACCCTGAGTGACTACGGCATCAGTATTGCCAGTATTAAAGCTACGCCAGGGCCAACCGTTACCCTGTATGAAATCATTCCTTCGGCAGGGGTAAAAATCTCCCGGATTAAGTCGCTGGAAGATGATATTGCCCTGTCGCTGGCAGCTTTGGGAATTCGGATTATTGCTCCGATGCCCGGAAAGGGAACGATTGGCATTGAAGTTCCGAACAAAAACCGCGAAATGGTTAGTATTCGGGCGGTAGTGGCAAGCGAGAAATTCCAGAAATCAACGGCTGAGTTACCCGTGGTTCTAGGCAAAACCATTTCCAACGAAATCTTTGTAACCGATCTGGCAAAGATGCCTCACTTACTCATTGCCGGGGCTACCGGACAGGGTAAGTCCGTAGGGATGAACGTTATTCTGGCTTCTTTACTCTACAAAAAACACCCTTCTCAGCTCAAACTGGTATTGGTCGATCCGAAGAAGGTGGAGTTAAGTTTGTTTAGTAAAATCGAGCGACACTTCCTGGCGAAATTACCTGGTACGGAAGACGCTATTATTACAGATACCAAGAAAGTTATTTACACGCTCAATTCGCTTTGCGTGGAAATGGATTCGCGGTATGAGTTACTCAAAAACGCCGGTTGCCGGAACCTGAAAGAATACAATCAGAAGTTCATTGAACGTCGTCTGAATCCCGAAAAAGGGCACCGTTTTCTACCGTACATCGTGTTGGTGATTGATGAGCTGGCGGACTTAATGATGACCGCGGGAAAAGAGGTAGAAACGCCCATTGCTCGTCTGGCTCAGTTGGCTCGGGCCATTGGCATTCACCTGATTGTTGCCACGCAGCGTCCTTCGGTGGATATTATTACGGGTAAAATCAAAGCTAACTTCCCGGCTCGTTTGTCTTTCAAGGTAACCCAGAAAGTCGATTCTCGGACGATTCTGGATACCAGCGGAGCAGATCAGCTCGTAGGTCAGGGCGATATGCTCTTCCTGCAAGGCTCAGACATGACGCGTCTGCAATGTGCTTTCGTGGATACGCCCGAAGTAGATGCGATTTGCGATTTCATTGGCGAACAGCAGGGGTATTCGGATGCCTACTTATTGCCTGAATTTGAGGGTGACGAATCCGGTAATGAAGAGAAAAATGTAGATCTTGCTCAGCTCGATCCAATGTATAAAGACGCGGCCCGACTGATTGTTATTCATCAGCAAGGCTCTACTTCTCTGATTCAACGGAAAATGAAACTCGGGTATAACCGGGCGGGCCGTATCATGGATCAGTTGGAAGCCACGGGCGTGGTCGGTCCCTTTGAAGGTTCAAAAGCCCGCGAAGTTTTGATTCAAAGCGAAGAACGGCTGGAGGAGTTATTTAAAGAATTGCGATTATAATCCTTCTCTTTTCAGAAGACTTCAAATAGCCACGGATGAACGTTCGTGGCTATTTATGTGTAACGATCCTTTGGTTCACAATTTTTAACATTTCCCCAAAACCAAGTAATGGCCCATTCCGTTACTTTCTGTAATCCATGAAACGATATACCATGAATATTCAACGTCTGTTTGTTGCAACCCTCCTACTCATTTCTCCAATCGTTAGCCAGGCCCAGGATGCCAAAGCCGCTGCGATTCTGGATGCCATGAGCAAAAAATATCAGTCTTTTTCTTCCTTCACTGCGGCCTTTAACTATGGTTCAGACGCGGGAGTCATCACGACTAAAGGAGGAAAATATCACCTGAAACTAGCCGGTCAGGAAGTTTTTAATGATGGCAAGACCGTGGCTACTTACGTGAAAGAGGCCAATGAGGTGAATATCTCCAGCAACGATCCGGCCAGTAATGAATTCAGTCCGGCGAATATTTACAACATCTACAAAAATGGGTACACTTATAAACTGGTGGAAGCAGGAAAAGCTGGTAACGCAGTAATTGACCTAACGCCAAACAAAGGGAAGTCTTCGAATGTATCTAAAGTACGACTGACGATTTCTCAGAAAGATAACACGCTCAAAGGCTGGCAGATTACGGATAAATCGGGCCGAGTACAGCATTTCAAAATCAGCAAATTTACACCTAATGTAGCAGTGGCAGATAATCAATTCACCTTCAATAAAGCCAGATACCCAGGCGTAGAAGTGATTGATTTACGTGATTAATTGCTTCTTCCTAAACACAATGAAGGCCCGACATTGATCGGGCCTTCATTGTGTTTAGGAAAGTACTCCCTGTACTATCTTCCTGATGGTACGAACCAGATCATTGGGATTAACGGGTTTTTCAAGGTATCCGGCGGCCCCTAAACGCATGGCTTCGGTAACACTGGCTTCCTGCCCTAGACCCGATAATATGATTACCGGAATGTCGTTCCCCAGTTGCTCTTTTACATACGTTAAAATCTCAATACCTGTGTGATGGGGCATAAGCAAGTCGGTCAATACCAGATCGGGTGTAGACTCACTTAGTAATGCCAAAGCTTGCTTGCCATCCGATGCCGAACGTACTTCAAAGCCTTCTTTTTGCAGACGATAGGTTAACATCTTTAGCGTCAAAGCCTCGTCTTCAGCTATTACTATCGAAGGAGATTTATAATTCATACGAACAAGGTCAGAGCCTACGATCAATCGATTCTTTTCTGGTTGAATGCTTCAAAATCATGCTGTTTACGCATGAAAATTTCTTCAACAGATCCGCTGGATGAATCGCTTGTACTATCAATTCTCTACTTAAATACAAAATAATCTCCGGTAGATGCAATTGATAATCGTTGAGCAGATTATAGACAGCAATCTACCTATTTTCTACGATTTTACTAAAATACCTTTTGCTTTCCTTCACAAATGTTTACCTCGTGCGTAATTTGCCGTTCTGATGGTGTACTTCCATCAGTAATCCTTTCTTCTCAGAGCCTGGTTTATGAATTCGATATCTGCTAAAAGTAAAGTTAATTTAATTTTTATTCTTGGAATTTCCCTATTAATTGTGGTGGGAGTCTTTACTTATCGCACGTTTCTGAAACAAGCGGAAGACTCCGATTGGGTTACCCATACCTATCAAACAATCAACCACCTGGAAAATTCCCGCCACCTGCTTCAGAAAATGCACGTAGCTCAGCGGGATAGACGGATTAATCCGCTCAATAAAAACTCCACGAAGGAGTTTACCCTTGCTCATAACCAACTGGAAGCTCAAATCAAGACGTTGGAGCAACTGATGGCTGACAACGCCGCTCAGACCGTTCACCTTTCCAGAATTGAGGATGCCTTACAAGCAATCCTTAGATTCTGGTCGCTGCCAGAAAATTCAATCCATAACCTCAAAACCATCAATGACGAAAGTACTCGCATCAGTGCCATTCGTTCGGGCATTGATAAGATGATAAGCATTGAGGAAAACCTACTGAAAGAACGGCAAGCCACTCAGGCTTCGGCTTTTCGGGTGGCGGCCATTACGATTCTGATTTCCATGGCCATCGCCATCCTCATTGCCTCCTTATTCATCTATTTGATTTTAGCAGAATTAAAACAACGTCAGGCTACCCAGAAGGAGTTGAGCCTTAAGTTGGATGTGGTTTCCAAACTTAACGATGAAGCCGAACAGAAAAACTGGTTATTAACGGGCGTTTCCATGATTAATGACAGTTTACACGTTACACATAATACAGAATCCCTGACGAATACGGTGATTAATGAGTTGGTTTCATACCTGAATATTCAGGCTGCATCATTGTATGTGGTTGAGGGAGATAAATTATTACGCAAAGCCGCCATTGGTCTTCCTCAGAATGCTCCCATCGAATACCTTTTAGGAGCCGGGTTAATTGGCAAAGCTGCTCAGCGTAAGCACTTACAACACTTGAATCAGGTTCCGGCTGACTTCTGGCGTCTGGAAGCAGGGCTAGGTTCGGCTCTTCCGGGAGAATTGGTCTTTGTGCCTTTATGGGTAGATCATAAACTAAAAGGGATCATTGAGCTAGCTTCGTTCCAGCCTTTCAGTGAGGCGGCTCTGGCTTTATTACAAACGGTAGAAGATAACATTGCCGTTGCTCTGGATGCCAGTTTGATTCAGGAGGCCAATAATCTTTTACTTACGCAGGTTCAGGAGCAGAAGAAAGTACTGGAAGACCAGCAGAACTACCTGCGGGAAACGAATGAAGAATTAACCCGTCAAACCGAAGCTCTTCAAGCTTCGGAAGAGGAAATGCGGGTACAGGAAGAAGAATTGCGGCAGGTTAACGCTGAACTCGAAGAGCGTAACGAAGCCATGGAATCGGCCCGACAGGCTCTCGCCTCCAAGGCTCGTGAACTGGAAATGACGAGTAAATACAAGTCGGAATTTCTCGCTAACATGTCGCATGAGTTACGTACACCGCTGAACAGTGTGCTGATTCTGGCCCGTTTATTGGCGGATAATAAGCCCGGTAACCTGACAGAAAAACAGGTGGAACACGCCCGGGTCATTTTCAAATCGGGTAATGATTTGTTAACCCTGATTAATGATGTTCTGGACTTATCGAAAATCGAAGCAGGGAAAGTCGACGTTATTCAGGAGGAAGTATATTCGGCTCACATCCTGAGAAATATGCAGGAATTATTCGGTGCTTTAGCTGATGAAAAAAGTATTCAGTTCCAGGCCATTCGTGGGGAAGTGGCTCCACAAAGTTTTGCCAGCGATCAACAACGCATCGAGCAGATTATCAAGAATTTACTTTCCAATGCCTTCAAATTTACGCCAGCAGGAGGCACGATCAAGTTCAGCATTGATTTGATCCGACCCCGCAGTGGTTTCTTTACCCATAACCTCAACGAAGCCCGTGAAGTCCTGGCTCTAAGTGTTCAGGATTCCGGCATTGGTATTCCCGCCGAAAAACAGCAGTTAATCTTTGAAGCCTTTCAGCAGGCCGATGGCTCAACCAACCGAAAATACGGCGGAACGGGCTTAGGATTATCCATTTGCAAAGAGCTGGCTCATCTGCTAGGTGGGGAAATTCGCGTAGAAAGCACGGTCGGAAAAGGAAGTAAGTTTACACTTTACCTGCCTTCCCTGGCTTACAAAGCCTCTACGCCTGTTCCCGTTCCCGAAAAAGAAGCAGAGCTGGAACAGGTCACTTTCCCTGAACACCGAACAGAGCAGGACGTAGTGCATGATGACCGGGATTCGATCCAGTCGCATGACCGAAGTGTTTTAATCGTTGAAGACGATCCGCTTTTTGCTCATTTACTACGCGATTACGTCCGTACCAAAGGGTATAAAACCATCGTGGCTATTAGTGGTGAAGAAGGGCTGTATTACGCCCGCAAATTTTTCCCGTCAGCCATTTTACTGGATATTCAGTTACCCGGCATTAGCGGCTGGGAAGTGCTGAAATACCTCAAAAGTGATGCTCTTCTCAAGCCCATCCCTGTTCATATCATTACCTCGGAAGACAAGCCACGGGAAGTAATCGAAGGGGCCGAAACTTATACGAATAAAGCCTCCGCTCATGATACATTGAATGAAGTATTTACTCAGTTTGCGGATGAGGTTCCTTCCAACGAGAAGAAATTATTGATTCTGACGGAGAATAAAACCCTGGAAAATTCCATTGGCAAATGGCTGGAAGAGCGTGACTATCACATCCATACGCAGTTTGTTACCACCCTTGAAGAAGCTTGTAGCCGATTAATGAATCAGGATTTCCATAGCATTCTGGTGGACGCAGGTGATTCGGCTGAAAAATCTTTTCAAAACCTTCAGTCCATTCAGCTAGCCCGGGGTACGCGGCGGATTCCGACGATTTTGTTCATGAATCAGGATTTATTACCTGCCGACGAAGCCAAATTGAAAAAGGTGTCAGACGTCATTATTCGGAACTCCCAATTGGCTAAAGATCGTCTGCTCGACGAGCTGGAACTGTTTTTGTTTAAAGTAGAAAACCCGCCGGTATTACCCAAAGCTCAGGCCATTATTCCTGAAAAAGCTTTGAAGGGCAAAAAGATATTGGTGGTTGATGATGACATGCGGAATGTCTTCTCCCTGAGCACGTTACTGGAAGAACACGAAATGCATGTGATTACTGCTGGTGATGGTCGGGAATCGCTGGAATCGCTGGAAGATAACCCCGATACAACGCTGGTGCTGATGGACATTATGATGCCGGAAATGGACGGGTACGAAGCCATGCGGCACATCCGGGCCAACAAACGCTTCGAGAAACTGCCCATCATTGCCCTGACCGCCAAGGCTATGCAGGGAGATCGGGAGAAGTGCATCGAGGCTGGGGCTTCTGATTACATTACTAAACCCATTGACAGTAAACAATTATTATCCCTAATACGAGTCTGGCTTTCACAAGGTTAACCCAGCTGTTGGCTTGTGAAAAAGCATTAGCCAAAGCGATTTATGAATGAATGGATTGATATTCTACCGGAACAAATAGACGATATTATTCAGATTATACGAGAACAATACGGCTATGATTTTGGAGATTACTCCCGAGCTTCTTTCACCCGGCGGGTCAAGCATTGCATGCAGGCCTCCAGTGTGAAAACCGTTTCCGACTTGCAGCATCATTTACTAAACGAACCTTCGTTTTTTAACTGGTTTTTGCAAACCCTGACGGTAAATGTTACCGAGATGTTTAGGGATCCGATTTTTTACAAGGCCCTACGGGAAACGGTGATTCCACGGCTGGCCTCCTACCCGATTATTAAAATCTGGCACGCCGGGTGTGCTACGGGCGAAGAAGTTTTTTCCATGGCGATTCTGTTGAAGGAAGCTGGCTTACTCGACCGAACCCGCATTTATGCAACGGATCTGAATCCGGCGAATCTTGAAAAAGCCCGCCGGGGCATTATGCCGCTGAACGCCCTGAAAGAGTACACGGCGAACTACCTACGCTCGGGCGGAACAGAGGATTTTTCGTCCTATTACGAAGCTAAACGCGATCATGTTATTCTGGATTCCAGTTTGTTGAAAAACGTACTTTTCTCGCAACACAATCTGGTAACCGATCAGGTTTTCAATGAATTTCAGCTTATTTGCTGTCGAAATGTTTTGATTTATTTCAACAAGACTTTACAAAACAGAGTTTTACACTTGTTTTACGACAGTCTGGTCCCGCTGGGATACATGGCCCTGGGTATGAAAGAGTCCTTGTTATTTATGGATGTACGTCCGAAATTTGATACCATTAAAGACGATGCCAAGATTTTCAGACGTAAAAGCTAGCTAACGTCCGTAGATTTGAGAACGAAAATAGGACCGGAAATAGTCGTGATAGGCGGTTCAGCCGGATGTTTTCCGATTGTTTTAAAACTCCTTGAACAATTACCTGAAACCTTTTCTTTTGCCCTGATACTGGTGCTGCATCGACAAAGATCCGGCCCCAGTGAAATGGATAAGGTGCTGAGTTTAAACAAACATACGAAGGTTATCGAGCCGAACGATAAAGACCTGATTCTACCGAATCAGGTTTATCTGGCTCCTCAGAATTATCATTTACTGGTAGAAGATAACCGAAGTTTTAGTCTGGATTATTCGGAAACCATCCATTACAGCAGGCCCTCTCTGGACCCTACGTTTGAAAGTGTCGGCGATGTGTATGCCCATCGGGCCGCCGGAATTTTGCTGAGTGGCTCTAATCATGACGGAGCCGAAGGCCTGGCTCATTTGGCTAAAATGGGTGGCCAGGCCTTTATTCAGGACCCTGCATTCAGTTCATTTCCGGCTATGCCCCTGGCAGGCCTCCAGTTAGTGCCCAACGCGACTTTAGTGAAGCCTTCGGAGCTTATAAACTCTCTTTTTTCTCTATAAATCTATAAGTTACCTCATGACCAATACCGATTCCTTAACTGATTTTGTCATTCTTCTGGTGGATGATCGGGAAGAAAACCTGATTTCGCTGGAAGAAATGCTGGCACAGAATAATCGGGTTTTTATAAAAGCTTTATCAGGAAATGAGGCTTTGAAAATAGTCCTGCGTAACCCCCAGATTGGGCTTATTATGCTGGACGTACAAATGCCCGAAATGGATGGATTCGAGGTAGCTCGCATCCTGAAATCCAACCCTAAAACCCGGGATATTTCCATCATTTTCGTTACCGCTCTCAATAAAGAACAGCAATACGTCCTGAAAGGGTACGGGGAGGGAGCGGTTGATTACCTCCAGAAACCCCTTGACATTCGTGTAACCCAGGCCAAAGTTAGTGTCTTCGAAAAGTTATACCGGTACCAGAATCAGCTAAAAAACACAGCGGATGCTCTTCGCCGAACCAATAAGCAACTAGAGAATTTCGTCTACATTGTGGCTCACGACCTCAAGTCCCCCCTGAACGGCATTATCAGTATGCTTTCTTTACTGGAAATGCAATACGAGGACGGAAGTTTGAGTAAGGAAGAGTTTCGGGAATACATGGACATGTCCCAAAAGGCAACCTATCACCTTTCAAACATGATTACTGAAATTCTGGATTATTCCCGAAAAAGCTTGGCTGAGCAGACCGTTGAAGAGGTTAATGTGCAGGAAATGGTAGAGCAGATTTTCAAATTGCTATTCCCTCCCCGAACCATCAAGACCAACATCCAAGGCCAAATGCCTACTTTCTTTACCCGGAAACTGAAGTTACAGCAGGTGTTTCAGAATCTGATCAGTAATGCAATCAAGTATAATGATAAGGCCGAAGGACTGGTAGAGGTGGGTTGCCACGAGATGCCTAATGCTTATGAATTTTACGTCAGGGACAACGGTCCGGGTATTACGCAGGAAGGCCAGGATAGCCTTTTCGAGTTATTTGGCGTCAACGATACGCCTTCGCAAACGGGTGACGTCAAAACAGGGGTTGGCTTAAATATATTAAAAGTGTTAGTGGAAGAACAAGGCGGAAAATTTCGGCTCGAATCCACCCCCGGCGTTGGCAGCACTTTCTACTTTGATTGGTACAAGTAATAAAAAGAGATCTGATTGGTAACCAGATCTCTTTGCTACATACTTTATAAAGTTACTGTTCCGTGCTGACCACTTTCAAATTTAGTGCCGGTGATGGCAGCTTTCAGCATTCGGAAACCGTTCACCAGCTTGTTGGAAGAACTGTCCCAGAACTCAGCTTCTTCCACATTTACTTTCAGCAGAGCTAACTCAGGGTCATCTATACCATCGGGGAACCAGGCTTTCAGGACCGGCGAGTAAAGCTCTTCCAGTTTTGCTTTGTCCGTAACCACTTTGGCCCGTCCCTGTACGCTCACGTATGTATTACTGTTGGGATCGGCGTAGGATACGCTTACCCGATGATCCTGCTCGACCTCGTCCGTTTTACGGGAATGCTCTTTCGTGAAAAACCATAAGGTCCCATCCTCTTCCATTTCGGTAGTTGCCATGGGACGGCTACGTAACCCCTCCTCATCGTTGAAGGTAGTTAACATCGCCACTTTCACTTCTTTGATTTTATCTTTAAGTAAGGCGATCTGTTCGCTTTGGGATAACTCTTTTACTTCAGCCATAACTGTATTTCTTTAGTTTCCCTGTAAGCTCGAAAATCCCGTACCAACTTCAGTCAGGCAAGGGTAAGTGATTTCCAAACACGTAAAACCGATCCATATCCAGTACAAACTTCTGCCCATCCTGCTTGGGTAAGGTGATGGTTTGCCACTCCTGAGTAGGGTATAACGTCTGGTAACGATCGCCAAAGGTTACCCGCATCGGCATTTTAAAGCCCGGTACCCGCGAACGCCAGCGGTAGGTCAACTTGTAACGTCTGGGGTTGTCCACCGCCATAAACTCAAACACTGGCGGGTCAAGTTGAAACAGGTAATGATTGAAGAAAGGGGTACAGTCGATCCCTGATTGCTGATTCAGATAGCGTACCAATGCTTCGTTGGTGATAAGCTGGTGAGCAAAATGCTGGGGAATGTCCCGCATAAGGGCATACCATGCCGAATCATCGTTAACGATTTTTCGGAGCGTATGGATGATCCAGGCTCCTTTATAAGCCGGGTCCTGATCAGAACGGATCTGAACCGTTGGGGAAAGGCTCGCCAACGGAGCCGCATTTTTAATATTCTTCCGGTACTTTTTGAGGTACTCCAGAGCATCTACGTAGCTCTTTCGGCGTTCGATGAATAAGGCTTCCGCGTAAGTAGAAAAAGCTTCGGGAATCCACAAAGCTGCTTCGTTTTCATTACTGATGCTATTACCAAAATACTGCGAAGCCGTGCCGTGTAGTAAGGTGTAATCTACGTTTTGTTCGGGAATATTCCGGTAAAAATTGGCGTAAGGAATAAGTCCGTGTGCATAGACACCCTGAAAAGGAGTATCAACAACCGTATATCCGTCCCGCCAGAAAGGATATTTTCCCAGTATCCGCTCGTACGTTCGTAAGATGGTTTTTACCTGCTTGAAGTGAGTTCTGGCTTTGGCTTCGTTAGTGGGTAAGACGTAGTAACTCAACTCCAGATTTCCGTATTCATCGGACTCGTAGGTATCTTTGATGAGAACGTAATTGCTGATGCTCAGCATAACATTCGTCGTCTGAATGGGCTCACTCACTTTCCACTGATACGACCAGAAACCATCCGAACGATTTTTCAGTACGCTGGTTAATCGGCCATTCGAAACGGCTATTAATTCCTTCGGAACCGCAATTTTAATCCGCATGGAATCAGCCTGATCGGAAATATGATCCTTACAGGGCCACCACCCACTCCCTCCGGTTTGCTGGGGAGAAACGGCAATCCAGTCTTTTCCTGATAGGTTTTGCCGCCAGTCGAAGCCGCCCTGCTGAGGAGCGTTCTGGGTCATTGGAGGCCGACCTTTATACTCAATCCGAATCGAAGCTAGCTCTCCTTTGGGAATTGGTTCCAGAAAGTCAACGAAAATAGCCCGATCCTGCCGCTTGAATGCTAGCTTGTGTTTTTGGTAGGTAATCGTAGAAACCTCCAGATTCTGATCCAGATCTACCTGCAAGCGAAGAAGATTTTCGAGTGTCTGAAAATGCATCGTTACGGTACCTTCCAGCGACTGTGTCTGAGGTATAACCTTTACCTCAAGCTCATAGTAAGTTACATCATAATTACTACGAAATTGATTCAGATTCGCCCGCAAATTTTCCTCCGGTGATACCTGCGACCAGCCCTTGGAAATAGCCAGAAACATACAACCGAGTATAATTATGATTTTTTTCATGAAGGAGGAAAAAGTCAATCATTAACCTAACACAAAACCACAAACACAGTGCAAATAAAAAAAGAAAAGCCAGGCCTTTCATACAAGAGCCTGGCTTTTCAACCCATTTCGATACGATTAGTAACGATACTGATCGGATTTAAACGGACCTTCTACCGTTACGCCGATGTACTCAGCCTGAGCAGGCTCCAGCTTTTCCAGTTTGGCACCAATGTGGTCCAGGTGAAGAGCCGCTACTTTTTCATCCAGGTGTTTCGGTAACACATATACTTTCTTCTCGTATTTATCAGTGTTCGTCCACAATTCGATCTGAGCCAACGTCTGGTTTGAGAACGAGTTAGACATCACGAAAGAAGGGTGACCCATGGCAACGCCCAGGTTCACTAAACGACCTTCAGCCAATACGATTACTTCTTTACCATCAATTTCGTACAGGTCAACCTGTGGTTTGATCTGTGTTTTGGTAGAACCGTAAGCACTGTTCAACCAGGCCATATCGATTTCGTTATCGAAGTGACCAATGTTACAAACAACAGCCTTGTCCTTCATCGCCCGGAAGTGACGCTCCTTAATGATGTTAACGTTACCCGTAGCCGTTACGAAGATATTAGCCCGGGGAGCAGCGTCGTCCATGGTTACTACTTCATACCCATCCATAGCAGCCTGAAGAGCACAAATAGGATCGATTTCGGTCACTAATACGCGGCAACCTGCTCCACGAAGTGATTCCGCAGAACCTTTTCCTACGTCACCATAACCAGCAACAACGGCTACTTTACCCGCCAGCATTAAGTCCGTCCCACGACGAATGGCATCTACTAGCGACTCTTTACAACCGTATTTGTTATCAAATTTCGATTTCGTTACTGAATCGTTTACGTTGATAGCGGGCAGATATAAGGTTCCTTTACGGAAACGCTCGTACAAACGGTGAACACCCGTAGTAGTTTCTTCAGAAAGACCTTTGATGCCGTCGATCAGCTCGGTGTATTCGTCAAAAACCATATTGGTTAAATCGCCACCGTCATCCAGAATCATATTCAGAGGCTTGCGATCCGGGCCGAAGAACAAAGTCTGCTCGATGCACCAGTTGAACTCCTCTTCGTTCATGCCTTTCCAGGCATAAACAGCAACACCTGCGGCGGCAATAGCTGCGGCAGCGTGATCCTGCGTTGAGAAAATATTACAGGAAGACCAGGTTACTTCGGCACCCAGTTCCACTAAAGTTTCAATCAAAACAGCCGTCTGAATCGTCATGTGCAGACATCCGGCTATGCGAGCACCAGCAAGTGGTTTCTGAGGACCATATTCTTTACGAATAGCCATCAGACCTGGCATTTCAGCTTCGGCCAGGCGGATTTCTTTGCGACCCCATTCGGCCAGCGAAATGTCTTTTACTTTGTAAGGGATGTACGTTTGCGTAGCTTCCATAGCTTAATTCGAAGACCTAACAATAAAAAGTGATAGAGACGATTAGTTTCAAAGGTGTAAAAGGGTGAACAAAACTCATTAATAGTCAGCTCATTACTGCTAACGCTCAGTAAACTAATCGATTACGGGTAACTTATTTTCATACAAAATTAGCCTGTATCTACGGGCTTTCCAAAGCTGTTTCCCAGAATTGAGCTGAATTCGATGCTTCTGACTTTTGTTAAAGCAATTCGGCGTTTAATTTGCAAACTATTTGTCTGAGTGCTTGTTTTAGAAGTACCTCACATTTGTTCCCCCAAACTGGAACGGTTTCATTTTTCGTTTACAAGCTAAACCGAAGACTGAAAACAGTAAACTGAAAACTAGTGTATGATTAATACAGCGTTTACGAATCAACCCATTGTTCAGGTCATTAATGCGGACATTTACCAGGCGGGAAATAAGCTTATCCTGGAGAATGTGAACTTCGCCATTGGTAAGGGCGAGTTTGTGTATATGATTGGAAGAACGGGCAGTGGCAAAAGTTCTCTACTAAAAACGCTTTACGCGGACTTACCCCTGACGAAGGGTTCGGCTCAGATTGCCGGGTATGAGCTTAATTCCATCCGTCGGTCGAATATCCCTTTTTTACGTCGGAAATTAGGCATCGTTTTCCAGGATTTTCAGTTATTCATGGATCGTAACATCACTCAAAATCTGGAGTTTGTGCTGAAAGCTACGGGGTGGACGGATTCTATGAAAATGAAAACCCGGATAGCCGAAGTATTGATTCGGGTAGGTCTTAGTAGTTCCATGAATAAAATGCCCTATCAGCTTTCCGGTGGCGAGCAGCAACGTGTAGGCATTGCCCGGGCCCTGCTGAATGATCCTGAGATTTTACTGGCCGATGAACCTACAGGTAACCTCGACCCGGAAGTTTCGGAAGAAATCATGCGTCTATTTCTTTCCATTAATAAATCGGGCATGTCGGTATTGATGGCTACGCACGACTTTGACCTGATTCGCAAGTTTCCGCAGCGAATGCTACGTTGTGAAAATAACCGGGTTTTTGAACGGAATGATTACGTAGGTAGCTAAATGAGAAGAGTGTAAGTAGTAGTAAAACTGCCTCTACCCAGACGCGATGAAGTCGCGTCTCTAATCAAGGAAAACAAAAGCATTCATTAGTAACGAAAAGGGACGGCTCCAAACGAGGCCGTCCCTTTTCACTAGTAGAGACGCGACTTCATCGCGTCTACCCAGACGCGATAAAGTCGCGTCTCTACTCAAGGAAAACGTAGCCATTGCTTAACAGTATGAAGGAATGACCTCACTTTAACCAATGCAGGAAGAATTCGATTTCTTCGCTCTTCTCATTAGAAAGTCCCTGTTTTACGAAAACTAACAAATCCGCCTAACGTAGAATCCAGAATTCGTCCGTCATCATAGGCGACAGCTCCGCTAATTTCTCCTCCTTTCAGCCATTTAAGCTGCGTTCCGATGCGTAAATATCCTGAAAACTGGTCTAAGGCTTTATAATAAGGCATGATGTAAGTACCGTAATTCCGGCTGGCCGAAAGCTTTAACTCCCAGGATGTTCTCCGATGAATCCGACCCGCTAGCCCCAGGTGCCCTACCTCTATCCGATTATTGGTGAAACCCAGGGCATTTCTTCGCACGCTTTGCTTTAACTCACTGTCAGGAATGATAAATGGAGTGCCAAGTGTTCTTCCAAAATACATCCAGCCATCCTGATACTGACTGTTATTGAAGTAATTATCTCGCCCCCGTTTTCTGGGATCCGTATCCATAAATTCAGCTCCGCCCTGATCAATCGTGCTCAGAAATTCTACAGTAACTCGACTTAGGTAAAACGCAGGATCAGATCGTTTTTTATTAAGCCAGCGAAGTCCGTTGAAGCTATCGGCGGCCTGTAGCCGATAAAATAAAGAGCCATCTTCAAACATGATCTGCCGATAGGCAAACAAATCAAATGCTTTGAATCTGATCTGTAAACCTAAATCAATCGTGCCCAGATGATTACCAACGCGATTTTGGTCAAAAACAATAACCCGACCGGGATGAGCAACGGCGTACTCGGCCATACTCATCCCGCTAACAACCCCACGATACCCCAGCCATGAATTCTCATAGTAACCATAGCGGGACATGTTACCATTATCTTGCCTGAACGTTTCGGCATAACCTCCCCATTGTACTGAATGGTTAACTCCGGCGTGTAAAACGAGGGGGGACTTGTTTCCGCCTAATCTTACGTACAATCCTTTCTGATGCAGGAGGGCGTTTTTAACAAAAGGGCGGCTATTCTCAAACCAGCCATGAACCCAATACCCTTTTACCCAAAACCACTTTCCAATAATGGGTATAAAATCGTACGTCCCAAATCGAACCTGTGGAATAGGTAAGGCATTCGTGGAAGAAACCATGGAGCCCATGCCTAGCAGTGTATCTGACAACCCTATGTACTCCCGCTTACGTCCGCCGTACAGTTCCCATTTCTTGAACTTCAATCGCAGGTATCCTTCTGAAATAATTCCCTTGTAATCAGGATTATTACTTTGACCTACACCTGCTACCGCAGCATCAATAGTCCATTTTTTTGACAATGGAATGGCATAATACACCCCGGCTGAAAGTAGAGCATTCTGCGGCGTTGAGGGAATAATCCCATATTGATTAGCCTGTAACCAAAAAGCCGTGCGATTGCTGGTAGAGAGAGCAGTGGTTGCGAGCTGAATAAAGTACGTTCCTGAAGGGCGATATTTGGTAGTATCCTGTGCCTGTACCCATAAGCTGCAAAAAAATAATAAGAAAACACTTCGTTGAAGGGGTTTGTA
Organism: Siphonobacter sp. SORGH_AS_1065; assembly: GCF_030818595.1. Lineage (NCBI taxonomy): Bacteria > Pseudomonadati > Bacteroidota > Cytophagia > Cytophagales > Cytophagaceae > Siphonobacter > Siphonobacter sp. SORGH_AS_1065. Next base: position 3,094,192 of record NZ_JAUTAM010000004.1, on the reverse strand, counting down.
ATACATTTAAATGGAGGAATAATTAACGAATAGTGGTTAATTCATAAACTATGTATAGAGCAGAACTAGTAACTATTTATAATGTTTTAATCCTCTGTATCTTTCAGTAGTTCCGTTACAGGTCATGCGTTTTTACTACCTGAGTCTTAATGACCTAGGCAATCAAAACGCATGAAATAGGATAGAATATCTCTAACGAGCTCTTCCGATTAAGCCCGTTTTGCGGATAATTAGATAGGCTCCGAAGGTGTCATCATACATCTGGCCTTTGTCGTAAGCCAGAGCACCCGAAAACTCGCTTCCCTTGAGCCAGGGCATTTTTACCCCTACGCGGATTAAGCCCGAAAACTGTTTGAATGGGCCGTTTACGTAAGGCTCTTCTCGCATGTTATTATAAGTGCCAAAATTCCGGCTGTAAGAACCGCGAATTTCCCAGGTTGTCCGTTTTTTGTATTTACCCAGAAAGGTAAGATTAAAGACCTGAACCCGGTTATTGGGCATTCCACGCACATGGGTCTGAATATCCTTTTTCAAATCACTATCCGGCTGGACGAAAGGGGTTCCAATCGAGCGATCAAAATACGTCCATCCATCCTGATACTGACTGTGATTAAAGTAGTTATCCCCGCCCCTTTTCAAAGGATCGTCAATAATAAAGTCATTTCCGCCCTGACTAATCGTGCTTAAGTATTCAAAACCTACCCGTTCCAAATGAACGTCTGAAGCCTGCTGTATGTGATTAATATACCGCACTCCATTCAGGCCGTCATCAATATTAATGAGATAGTATAGGGAGCCGTCATCGAACATACTTTGACGGTAGAAAAACAGGTTAAAATCACAATGTTTCACCTCAAGTGCAGCGTCCACTGTCCCTAAATGGTTTCCAATCCGGTTTACATCAATCGAAATAAAGTCATCCATAGGATATCCTTTATAGCCATATCTAACCTGCATACTCTTAGCCAGCACCACGCCATTCCAGTAAGCAAACCAAGAGTCGTTGAACTTCCCATCTTTAGATAAAATGCCCGGGTCACCTTTCAGACTTGGAGCATAGCCACCCCACTGAACAAAATGACTCAATCCGCCATACAAATTGATGAGCCAGTTTTCCTTACCAAATTTCAGGTAAAATCCTTTTTGGTGGAGGTAAGCATCTTTGGAAAAAGAATTATAGTTTTCAAACCCAGCCGTGGGCAAAATAGGCTTTGAATTTCAGCCATTTGCCAATAAAAGGGACAGGGACAAACTTTTTCGTCCCGAGATGAATCTGGGGAATAGGCAAGGCGTTACCAGACCAGTTCAAAGAACCCGTCCCGGTTAAGGTATCTGACAAACCAACGTATTCTCTTTTTCGCCCCCCGTATAATTCCCAGTTTTTAAAGTTCAGACGTAAATATCCTTCCGTGATAATTCCTTTCACATTAGGGTTTTGCGTTTGAAGAAGGCCCTCGAAAGCTCCATCTACAGACCAGTGATGGGTATGAGGCGAAAGGGGGACGTGGTATTTAGCTCCGATCGTGAATAAACCAGCCTGGGGTTTAATTGGAATGGTTCCGTATTGATTGGTTTGCAACCAGAACGGAGTTCGTCCTGACGTAGAAAGAGCCGTCGTAGCGGCCTGTACATAATAAGATCCTGAAGATTTACTTTCGTCGTCGTCCTGAGCGAAGACCGGGTTGAAAAAGCCTAGTAGAATACCTAAAGACAGGTAGGTAAAAAAACGCATAAAGCATGGGTTAGGTGGATACCGTAAAGATATGGAATTGTACAAAACTCCTTACCTTATTAATGTATGCAAAGTAAGAAATTTTAGCTCACACTAGACTCTCTCGACTATAACCTTAAAAATATATTATTCTGGGGTATACAATTATACCCATTGTGCGTATGACCATTCCCTAGCAGTGAAGGCACAAAAAAAGACAAAATTCTAACATTTCCCCTCGCAAAACTTTCGAATAGGCCCATCATTTTGATCTAAAATACAGCGATTAGCGATCCAAAATCCTACCAGTCATCTGCGATTTGTTTATACGCACAGCGGGTTATAAGAAAGTTTCATTAAGTAAGACGCGACTTCATTGCGTTTAGCTTTCCCTGCCATGGCTGGTGTCTCACCAGCCATTTGTACGCAAACTGTGGTTGGTGAGACACCAACCACGGCGTAAACCTTAAAAATATATTATTCTGGGGTATACAATTATATAGCTATAAAGCCCATTCAAAGATAAGAATGGGCTTTATAGCTATTCAGAAACAGGGCGTTTATTTTGCTTTTAACTGTACTACCGGCACAATTACTTCTTCCAGCGACACTCCTCCGTGCTGGAAAGTGTCTTTATAATAATTGACGTAATAATTGTAGTTATTGGGATAGGCAAAGAAGTAATCTTCCATGGTAAAGACATAGGCCGAAGAAACGTTAAATTTCGGTAAGCCAAAGGCTTCGGGACGGCGACAAACCAAAACGTGATCTTCATCAAAATTCAGGTTTTTACCCTGCTTATAGCGAAGATTGGTATTAACGGAACGGTCGCCAATGATGCGAACGGGCTTCTGAACCCGAATCATTCCGTGGTCGGTTGTTAGTACTACTCGTCCTCCTTTTTCCGCAATTTTTTTCAGGAAATCCAATAAAGGCGAGTGCTGGAACCAGGAATTAGTCAGGCTTCGATAAGCTGATTCATCGGCAGCCAGTTCCTTAATCATCGTCGAGTCCGTCCGAGCGTGGGAAAGCATGTCTACGAAATTGTAAACTACTGCGATCAGATCGTTATTGGAGACATTGTTAAAGTTTTCGACGAGTGCTTTTCCCTGATTGACGTTCAGAATTTTGTGATAGGACATTTTAATATGGCCTAAACGACTTTTCTGCAATTGCATTTGTAGAAACTCTTCCTCATGCACATTCAGACCTTCTTCATCATTTTTCTGATCACCCTCAATGTCGTGTACCCAGAGACGTGGGTATTGTTTCTCTATTTCGCTGGGTAATAAACCCGAGAATATGGAGTTACGGGCAAAGGAGGTTGTCGTGGGAAGAATCGAGTAATAGTGACTTTCTTCATCAATGGTGAAGTATTCCGTCAAGGTTCGCTCGATGAGTTTCCACTGATCATAGCGAAAATTATCAATCAGGATAAAGTATAAGGGATTACCAGCCTGCAAATGTGGGAAAACCTTTTTCCGAAGTAACATATTCGAAAGAATCGGTTTGTCGGCTTTGGGCTCGTTAATCCAGTCTTCGTAATTATCTTCAATGAATTTACAGAAGTTTGCATTAGCTTCCGACTTCTGCATATTCATTACTTCTTCCATGCTTTTATTAGGAGTATCATCAATTTCTAACTCCCAATAAACCAGCTTCTTGTAAATATCAGCCCATTCTTCATGACCAATACGATCCTGATACTGCATGGATAACTGACGGAATTCCTGCTGGTAGCTCAAATTGGTTTTTTCCTCTACTAATCGTCTTGAATCCAGAATCTTACGTACCGAAAGCAGAATCTGATTCGGGTTGAGTGGCTTAATGAGGTAATCGGCAATTTTAGAACCGATAGCTCCCTCCATAATGTGCTCTTCCTCGGACTTGGTAATCATGACCACCGGAAGGTTTGGCCACTGCTGTTTAAGTTGAGCAAGCGTTTCGAGGCCCGTCAAACCGGGCATCATTTCGTCCAGGAAGACTAAATCGAACGTATTATTTTCGAGTTGTTCCAGGGCATCGGCCCCTGAGTTAACGGGAGTTACCTCATAGCCTTTTTGCTGTAAAAAAAGAATATATGGTTTTAACAGGTCAATTTCGTCATCGGCCCAAAGGATGGAATACTTTTGCATACGTATAAACTGAAGTTTTACTCAGTTGAAAGAATGGAAGGTTAAGCCAGAAGGAACCTTATCCTTCTGCTGGCAAGTTAAGGAAGCTTCGCTGCTTTCAATACACCTGTATAGAAGTAACGGCAGCGAAAAGCATAAGATTGTTAATTCAAAATTTTTATTCCAGTGTATCGGTATGCAGCGTCTTGAATTTTCCCATCCCATCTATAAAATTTCTCCAGATCCCTATGATCCCTACGTAGGCATTGAAATTCGGGATTCGGAGCAACGAAAGGCTTACGTCCAGTCACTGGCCTGTGCTGAAGATGGGCATTTTTTCTCCCAAAATCAGACTCCTCTGGTAGAGGTTGCTTGGTGGGTTAATATGCTGGGCTGTTTTCATGGGGTTATTTTGTATCATTCATTCGAAGAACCGGAAGTGCCCCGTCCCACTGCTCTACATGCTCTGGATGGACGTACGGGAGAATTCCTCTGGACGGTATCTAACCGAATCTGGCAGGAAACGCTGGATACAATCGTTCGGGTACAGTCTGGGGAGGAATCTTATGAGTTTCTGGATTTGAGAACGGGACAATCCGTTCCCCAAATGCCTTCTCAGTCTGCTCTGCATGAAATCCGCCTTCCGGTTCATTACCCGGAAGGAAATGTGCACCTGGCGACTTTACAGAAATTAATACGTTATACCACTGAAAACCACCCCATCGGTGCCTGTGATTATCTGGAATTAACACCGTTGATCATTATTTCTTATTATTTTTACGAGTCTGAAAAGCTTAAAAACAACCTCTTAGTCGTTACTAATACGGGGCAGGTTCAGTTTCATGAGCCGCTTTCACTCGGCGATGCACAAGGGCATACGACCTTTATCAACTGGCGACACCAACTCATTTATATAAAAGATCAGGTTTATCTTTGCTGCTATGCGGTATCATAATTTTTTACTCCCCCTCTTCGGCCTTTTTTGTCTTCATTCGTTACAAACTTCCGCCCGATCCATTCCTTTGGATTCTATCGGGACGGAGTGGAAGAATGGTAAAACGCTGATTGTGTATCAGGTAACGCCCGGACAGACTTTATATAGCCTCTTGAAGAAGTATAACGTCACCCTGGATGAATTCAAAGCCGTTAATCCTGATTTCTCGGGTAATCTGCGGTCAGAATCCGTTGTACGAATTCCACGACCCTGGCGTCGTTCAGACCATGCCGCACCAGCAACGGCAACTTCTGTTGGGGCAACCTCCGTTGGGGCAACCTCCGTTGGGGCAACTACTTCGGTAGCCAAAACGCATAAAGTAGAGTCCGGTCAAACGTTATTCAGCATTGCCCGTAAGTATGAAGTAGGAACGGCTGAATTGAAAAAATGGAATAATATTCCAGCCGATGGTACCGTAAAATTCGGTCAGGTTTTGTACGTTTCGGATCCGAGTAAATCTGATTCTGGTAAAACGGAAGTAGCGGCAGCTCCCGTCAAAACACCCGTAACGGAACCCCGTAAACCAGAACCAACCAAAGCAGAGCCCGTAAAAACGGAAGCACCCAAAGCTCCTGTCGTAGTAAATAAACCCGAAGTAGCCGTTCAGGAACCCCCTAAAAAAGCGGATACGACGACAAAAACGAAGCCCGAAGCCGCCCCTCAACCCACGGGGAGCAAACCCGTTACCACTCCCAAACCAGAAGCCGAAGTATTAACTCCCGTTCGTACCGAAAATGACCCCGTTCCCAATGCAAGCACGGGAGCGAAGAAAGTTACAGAGATCGGTTTGTGCGAGTTAATTGATGCTCAGGATAAATCGGGTAAGTATCTGGCCTTGCACCGCTCAGCTCCCGTCGGAACGATGTTAACCGTTCGGAATGAGGCGAATAACCAAAGTGTGATTGTGAAAGTAATTGGCAAGTTACCCGATACGGGTCCAGCCGGGGGCGTGATTGTGCGACTTTCAGCCCGGGCCTTTGAGAAACTCATGCCTACAGACCGCCGCGTCCGTGCAGAAGTAAGCTATCTGGCCGTTGAACAATAATAATTATCCTGTAAATCAGCATTTAAAGCCTTAACTGGCTGATTCATAAAAAACTCAAATCCTGACCGGAACCTTTCTTTCGTTCTATCGTTACTATCTTGTAAAAACACACGTATATGATCAAAAGACCCGAACGCTCCAAATACATAACGCCCGGTGCCATTATTTTCAACATCATTTTTATTTTGGCTTACCCCATTATTGCGGTTTTCTATTTAGCGTTTAATGTGCTTGTTTGGTTTTTGTCCATTCCTTCCCGGATGTGGGCGTACGTGGCGAAGCTGATTCGTAAATAAAGTTTCTCCGAAGATATTTAAACAAAAGAGCGATCCGAAGGCTGTCTTCTGATCGCTCTTTTGTTTGGTAGATTTCTAGAGTTAGGCTAACGTTTCCAACACCTGCGTGTAGGTTTCCTGGAAGATGTTAAACTCATCTTTAATGGGTGGAAATTCAGTAGCAAAGGTGCTGAAGTTACCCACTTTTGTTTTATGCTCCAGCGTTTTCACGGCTTCGTGTAATCGCGTGATGCCCAGCGTTCCGGCATTACCTTTCAGGGTATGCAGATTCGATTCAACGCCCTGAAAATCCTGCGTCTCGAAAAATTCCTGGGCTAGTTTGATTTGCTCGATTGCTTCCTGTTCAAATTCGGCAAATACCTGCTCGACCATTTCTTTTCCCGCCAGTTCGGCTAACTGGTTCACGACCTCAAAATCGTACAGCTCGTTCAGTTCCGCAGAGGCTGGTTTTTGTATAACAGGCTCAGGCTCTTTTACTTTGGTTTCTAGTCGAACCGCTTCCCGCTGGCGACTGGCCATTCGATCTACCCATTCTTTCACCTTCAGCACCAACATTTCGGCTCGGATGGGTTTGGACACGTAATCGTTCATGCCTTGACTCAGGAACCGCTCGCGGTCTTCTTTCATGGAATAAGCCGTCATGGCCAGCACGGGCGGCAATTTTTCTCCGAACAACCTCCTTAACTCATGCGTCGTTTCCAGACCATCCATATCTGGCATTTGAATGTCCATCAGAATGAGGTCATAGCGTTCCGCTTTTTCACTGGCATCAACCAACCGAATAGCCTTCCGCCCAGAATCGGCTGTTTGAACCCGGCAACCCGCTTTGGAAAGAATTTCACTGGCTACTTTCCGGTTTACTGCGTTATCATCCACCAGCAAAATGTGGGGATTCTCCTGAGCCAGGTAATTCAGAATCTGAAACTCTTCCGCGTATTTTTTCTCCTGAAACGGAGCAATCATGGTTTCTTTTAATTCCACCGTAAACCAGAAGGTACTTCCCTTCCCTACTTCTGATTCCACGCCCATTTCTCCCTTCATCAGTCGGGATAACTCGCGGGAAATCGCCAGCCCAAGCCCCGTTCCTCCGAAGGATTTGCGAGTCGTATTATCCAGTTGCTGGAAGGCTCCAAAAAGCTGTTTCAAGCCTTCAGAAGAAATTCCGATGCCGCTATCAATAACCTCAACCTTGATTTTGTGCCACTTGCCGTGCGTCGACAAATTGGTTACCCGTACCTGAACCGAACCATGCTCGGTAAATTTCAGGGCGTTGGAAGTCAGGTTGGAAAGAATTTGCAGTAACCGTGTTTCATCCGCAATGATGTACTGCGGTAGATTTTCGCCCAAGTCATAACTCAGGGTATTGTTCCGGATTCGGGCAGTCTGTCCAAACAGGCTGGTTAACTTATCGAAAATACTTCTGAACTCAAATGGAGCTTCGTGCAGCACCATTTTTCCGGCTTCGATTTTTGATAAATCCAGAATGTCATTCAGAATATTAAGTAACGTTTCCGAAGATTTTTTAATCGTATGAACGTATTCCCGCTGCTCTTCTTCCAGATGCGTACTGCTCAGTAAGTCAATCATCCCGATAACCCCGTTCATGGGCGTACGGATTTCGTGCGACATGTTCGCCAGAAACCGTTCTTTTACTTTCAGCGAACGCTCGGCTTCTTCTTTGGCCTTCAGTAACTCGCGGGCAGATCGCTTCAACGGCGTAATATCCCGGGCAATACCTGCTACTTCTTCAATGCGACCATCGGCCAGCAAAATGGGGTTCAGGTATACCTCCAGCCAGATATCTTCGCCGTACCGGATGTTATCCATGTGTACTTCATACGACTCGGCTTTTCCCCGAAATGCCCCTTTATACTTATCCTCCATGATTTTCCGGTTCGCCGGATTCATCAGTCGCCAGGCAAACTGGTCGGTCGTGACGTTTACCTGCGGTGGTACATGAAGCTGACTTTGAATCAGGTTCAGGTAATTATCATTGAAGGAGGTTAGCTGCAAACGACGGTTCACCGTCCACATTAGGTGACTCGATGATTCAAAAATGGCATGCAGACGAGCCGTTTGTTTAGCCAGATCCGATTCCGCCTGCTTTCTTTCAATCGCAACGGCAACCTGACCCGAAATAAACTCCAGTAACTCCAGATCCCGGATATCGTATTTGTTGGTACGCTCGTAGGATTTAACCCCGATAATCCCCGTGACCCGATCCCCGATCCGAAGCGGTACGCATAACATTACCTTCGGAATTTGTCCGTAGATGTATAATACTTTCTGACGGGCCAGTTCCTGGATTTCTGTTTCCGTTAGCATCAAAGGCCGGTTGGCCACAATGGCGTATTCGTTTAATCCATTCCCCAGTTTCCGCTTTGTAAATCGAATATTCTTATCAAAATATTCATCCACGTAATACGGAAAATAGAGGTAACTTTTAGAAGGATCGTAAAGCGAAATGAAGAAGTTTTTGGTATCAATTACCTTCCCCAATTCCTCATGAATGAACTGATACAGATCGTCCAGACTTCGCGTACTCAAAGTCGAGTTGGCAATCTGGTAATAAAGATTCTGAGCATTTTCGGCCCGGTTTTTGGCCGTGGTATCGTGAAAAATACACCGAAAAACGATAGGATTACCATTTTCATCGTACCGACAGTTAACCGAACCAGACACATACACCCGGCGACCGTCTTTCCGACGGTAGACCGCCTCAAAATCAGGGATTTGCTCCCCATTCTTCACCCGGTCAAATCTACTCAGTGTCTCTTCCATAAACTCCGGGTGAATAACATCCCGAAGATTCATCTGATTCAACTCCGCCGACCGATAACCAATGGTATCTTTCCAGGCTTTGTTTACGTACAGAAAGCGTCCCTGTAAATCAATCATCTGGATCAAATCCGTAGTATTACGGATCAGATCCTGTAGTTCTGAAGAGGCCGAGCTCAGGGGTAACCCCGGCGAAGTTTGTCGCAAGGTTGAAACAGGTTCGGCCATACTAACTTTACTCATGGGTTATGATGATAAAACGCCCGGTTAATCGCAGACGTTTAGCTTTTTCGTTTTAAAATAATGACAATTGGCCTTTCTCTGCATTTCGCTGTTCGTGTTGCAACAGCCAATGTTTCCGCTAGATTTCCCAGGCGTAACCTACGGGTTTTCCATCCGAACCAATCACCCGATGACAGGGAACAATCAAAGCAATCTGGTTCTTGGCATTAGCCGCCGCTACGGCTCGGGTCGCTTTTTCATCGCCCATCGTGCGGGCCAGATTGATGTAGGAAATCGTTTCGGCGTAGGGTAACTTCCGCAATTGCTGCCAGACGCTCTGTTGAAAAGCCGTTCCGTTCAGATACAGCGGCAGGTCAAAATCCTTCCGTTTTCCAACGAAATATTCCTGCAATTGTCGATGAGCATCCTTCAGGAGTGGCGTTAGCCTCTGCTGGCCTTTTGCCGTTACAAACCGTGCCGAATGTAACTGTTCTGCCGAAGCTTTCAACTCCATCCAACCCAGCGGCGATTCGTAAAATGCGATATACTCAGGTATCAGCATCTGATTTACGGATTATAACGTCCCATTTTCGTTAAAACTACAAAAATCAGGGTAATTTTGGCCTACATTTCAATAACGGCTTTCAAACTAAACTAAAGTCTATCTAAATTTAATTCTTTTTATTAAAGATTAAATCCAGTTTTTGAGTTCAGTAACAAGCCAGGATTCGTATTCAGAAGGAAGCACGACTGAATATTTTACTAACTTCTTGAATGAAAGTAAAAGCAAAAAAGCATTTAGGGCAACATTTCCTCCGCGACTTACACGCTTGCGAGCGAATTGCTGATTTGCTGTCGGGATATCAGAACTACCGCACGGTACTGGAAATCGGCCCGGGGATGGGAGTATTAACGCAGTTTCTGCTGAAGAAACCGCAGTTTGAAACGCACGTTGTGGAAATTGACCGCGAGTCGGTGGATTACTTGAACGTCCATTTCCCGGAGTTATCACCCCGAATTCATAACTACGATTTTTTACGCTGGAATCTCAACACGTTCTCCACAGAGCCTTTTGGGGTGATTGGAAACTTTCCGTATAACATTTCCAGCCAGATTTTCTTTAAGGTGCTCGAACACCGGGATCTGATTCCCGAGGTTGTTTGCATGCTACAAAAAGAAGTAGCTCAACGCATTGCCTCACCTCCGGGGAGCCGGGATTACGGCATTTTGAGCGTGTTACTTCAAGCTTTTTACGACATTAAGTATCACTTCACCGTTCCTCCCGGAGCATTTGATCCTCCACCAAAAGTACAATCCGGCGTAATTCGTCTGGAACGCAACGCCGTAGCCGAGTTAGCCTGTGATGAGAAACTGTTTTTTAATGTCGTAAAGACGGCTTTTAACCAACGCCGCAAGACGCTTCGAAACGCTCTTAAGCCCATCGGGGTGATCTTCGATCATCCTTTGCTGGATAAACGGGCCGAACAGTTAGGGGTAGCCGAATTTGTGGACATCACGCAAACCATCCAACAGGCCAAAAAAGCTCAGCCTTAAATTCCTGACCACTTTTTTATCCTTTCTTCCACCCTTCAAATAGCCCCTTTTGTATGGCTTTCGAGCTTACTAAAGAGTATGTTGAACAGCTAAGTAACGCCGTTGATCAACGAGATGAGGTTTTTATTCGGCTGGAACTGGAGCATCTGTTTTCGGCGGATATCTCGGTATTACTGAGTGAACTCGAACCCGAGCAGGCTTACTATGTGCTTCAATTGCTGGATATTGAAACGGGGGCCGAAATTCTGGCGGAAATGGATGCCAGTATTCGTCGGGACTTACTGGCTCTGTTTGACTCCGCTCAGATGGCCCGATACGTCAATGTGCTGGACTCGGACGATGCCGTTGATTTATTAATCGAGCAATCCGTTCGAATTCGGGAGGAAGTTATTGCCCTGATTGAAGACCGTGAACAGGCCCGTTTTATTGTAGATCTGTTACCGTACGAGCCCGACACAGCCGGAGGGCTGATGCAGAAGGAGTTAGTAAAAATCAACGTTCGGCAAACGGTAACGGAATGCGTTGAGGAAATTCGTCGGCAGGCCGAAGAGGTAGAGAAAGTATATACGGTTTACGTGGTTGACGACGAGAATACCTTATTCGGTATTGTTTCTCTAAAGGATATTATTCTGGCCAAACGAGGCAGCAGCATTGAACAGATTTACGATCATGAAGTAATTTATACTTCTACTTATGATTCCGCCGAAGACGTAGCCGAGCTCATGCGACGCTATGACCTGGACGCCCTGCCCGTAGTAAATGTTCAGAAACGCTTACTTGGACAAATTACAATTGATGACGTCATTGATGTTATTACCGAGCAGGCACAGGAAGATATTGCGGCCATTACCGGGGTTTCGGAAGAAGTCGAAGAGGACGATTCCGTCTGGAAGATCACGCGTTCGCGTTTACCCTGGCTGGGCATTGGTATGATCGGCAGTTTGCTGGCAGCCAAGTTCCTCGGTATTTTCGAGCACGACCTGCTAATGATGGTTCCGGCTCTGGCTTTGTTTATTCCCATTATCGGTTCAACGGGCGGAAATGTAGGTATTCAGTCTTCCTCGTTCATGGTGCAGATTCTGAGCGACAAGTCGGGTTTTACGGGTGAATTCTGGCCCCGAATGCTTAAAATCGCCACGGTTGCCTTACTAAAAGGCGTGATGATTGCAGCATTTGTATTTCTGATTACCTATCTGATTCTCTCCCACCCGGTTAAGCTCTCGTTGGTGGTAGCTGTTTCGCTGATGGCCGTGGTATTACTTTCATCCTTCACCGGAACCGTTACGCCCATCATTCTGAATCGATACGGCATTAACCCCTCTGTCGCTTCCGGGCCTTTTATCACCACCGCCAACGACTTTCTAGGCTACAGTGTCTATTTTGGAATTGCTTATTTGCTTTATAACTGGTGAGGGGTTGTTAGTTAGTTGTTAGTTGTTAGTTGTTAGTTGTTAGTTGTTAGTTGTTAGTTGTTTATCAAATAAATTTATTTCTCAAAAAAATAGTCTCTAGTTCATTGCTGCCAGCGTGGCCCGGCCAGCTTTTTCGCTGATAGTAATTAACCGACAAACCCGCTGCCAGCTTTTTTCGCTGGCAGCACTAACTTAGGCTAGGAGGTCTATTTTAGTGAAGTAAGCTGTTGCGACCAGCCAAAAAGCCAGTCGGGCCACGCTGGTAGCGGTATAACAACCTAATCGAGAGAAAAAGGAATATGTTTACAGACTATAATTCATTTCGTAAATGACTAAGCATCAATAAATAGATCGGCGTATGGTAATGGCAAACTGAAAAAGAATCACTAAAAACTAACCCTACCCAGACGCGAGCAATCGCGTCTCTACCACTGAAAACGGAAAACCGTAAACTGAAAACTAAATTATGATTGCAGTGATTCAACGGGTTACTCAGGCTTCCGTAACGATTGATGGACTCATCAAAGGTCAGATTGACCAAGGCTTACTGGTGTTATTGGGCGTTACCCATACCGATACGGAAGAAGATTTGCAGTGGCTCGCCCGAAAAATTACGGGCTTACGCATTTTTGGGGATGAAGAAGGAAAGATGAATCTGGATTTAAAATCCGTCAATGGTAATATCCTATTAATCAGTCAGTTTACATTATTTGCCAGCACCAAAAAGGGTAACCGCCCAAGTTACATTGAGGCTGCCCGACCCGAAGTGGCGATTCCTTTGTACGAAAAAATGATTCTCCAACTGGAAGAAGAGTTAGGACAATCCATTCAAACGGGCGAATTTGGGGCGGATATGAAAGTCGCCTTGTTGAACGACGGTCCCGTTACGATTATCATAGATTCAAAAAACCGCATCTAAATGACCTTAGAAGAAGCTCAGAAAACAGTCGACGAATGGATTACAACCGTCGGTGTTCGTTACTTTAATGAGTTAACCAACACGGCTATTCTGATGGAGGAAGTCGGCGAAATGGCCCGGATTATGGCTCGCCGCTACGGAGAACAATCCGAAAAGGAATCCGACAAAGGCAAAGATCTGGGCGATGAAATGGCTGATGTCCTCTGGGTATTAATCTGTCTGGCTAATCAAACCGGAATTAATCTGACGGAAGCTTTTGAGCGTAACCTCGAAAAGAAAAACATCCGCGACGCGACCCGGCATTTGAATAACCCGAAACTTCAGGGTTAAATTTTTGGTTAGATAGGGTATCAGAAGGTACATAAAGTCCTGTAGGTAATGAAGCAGGATGACCTGTAGACCCGCTGATTATTTTTATTTGTTTTTCTGAAAGACAAGCTACTGTCAACCACGACTTTATCTTTACGTTTTTGGAAATACACCCACAGGACAGGACGATTCCTTTTTATTTTTTTGAAGGTTCTCCGGTAATTAGCTGTTATTTCGCTTTATCATTTTACTCCGAAACCCAATATTTCGACAATGGCCTTCAAACGCGTTCTTATTGCTGAAGATAGCTCCGTCATTCAAAACCTGGCTAAGAAAATCCTGGAATTTCAGAATTTCGAGATTACTTCCGTGAAAAACGGCGAGCAAGTTTTACAACTCCTTGAAAAAGAAAATTATGACGTGGTGTTGTTAGACATCAACATGCCCGTTATGGATGGAATGGAATGTGCCCGTCAGATTCGGAAATTACCCGATGCAAACAAGGCCAAAACCCCTATTCTTGCCATCACAGGTAATGCCCGCAATTATTCTCCCGAGGAGTTCAAGTCTGCTGGTTTTGACGACATTCTGATCAAGCCCCTTAACTTTGATGCTCTCGTAGCTAAAGTTCGTGAATACACGGGTGGCGTTGTAGAATAGTTTTTTCTACCTCGATTTATCCATCATTCTTTAGAAGATGAGCGGAAGCTTCCGCTCATCTTTGCCTGTTTTATATGCAAGTCACTTTCCTTGGTACGGGTACTTCTCAAGGCGTTCCGGTCATTGGATGCGACTGTGTGGTCTGCCGTTCGCTTGATTTTCGGGATAAGCGTCTACGCGTTTCCATTCATGTGGAAGTCGAAGGTCGTAGTCTGGTTTTTGATACCGGACCAGATTTTCGCATGCAAATGCTTCGGGAGCATATTCTGCATCTGGATGCGGTTGTGTTTACGCATGCTCACAAAGATCACACGGCTGGTCTGGATGATGTACGCCCTTTCAATTTCCGTCAGAATTCGGATATTCCTCTGTATGGTCAGCCTGAAGTACTGGAGCAGATTAAAGTTGAATTTGCCTATGCTTTCGCTGAAAAAAAATATCCTGGCATTCCCCGTCTGGAGCTAAATCCCATTCAGAACGAACCTTTTGAAGTGTTAGGTCTCACCCTCACACCCATTCAGGTCATGCATCATAAGCTGCCCGTCTTTGGTTACCGGATTGGCGATTTCTCCTACATTACTGACGCTAATTTTATTGCGGAAGAAGAACTGGAAAAGCTGAAAGGTACGCGGGTTCTGGTTGTTAATGCCTTGCATAAAGGCCCCAAACATCTTTCGCATTATACCTTACCAGAAGCTCTGGAAGTAATTGAGCGGGTTCAGCCCGAAACCGCTTATCTTACTCACATTAGCCATAATATGGGACTACACGCGGCTGTTGAGGCCGAGCTACCTCCACACGTGCATCTGGCGTATGATGGGCTGAAAATTACCCTGGAATAATCTATTCCTCCTTACGCATTTCTTTGTTTCTTGCATTTACTCAGCGATCACTTCGACCCGAGTGGTACCGATTTTTTGTTTCCTGATTTTAGGAACTGGTCTGAAAAAGACATTTTAATGAAATAGAGAGACCGTGCATTTTCTCTCCATTCATTCGAGGAAGCATTTTCATTCCTCCCTGTCATCCAGAGCGAAGGAGCCTGCTCGTTTTCTCTATGTACTTTTTATCAGGCGTTATTCCGCGTTTCCAACTCGGATTACGCAAAAAAGAGCGTTTGTAACGCTGAGCGTCGCAGATGAACAGAGAAACCTTCCGATGCTTAATCGGTAAAGGTTTCAGAAACCATCACTCGTAGTATGGTTTTACGATTATACATTTTAGATAATTTCTCAAAACATTCATTGCATGAGTATTTTACCTGATCCCACTACCCTTGCCGCTCTCTTTGACATGGACGGCGTGATTGTCAATAATATGCCTTACCACGAAACTGCCTGGCGTATATTCTGTGAAGCTCACGGGTTTGCTTTCAGTAAGGAAATGTATTATACCCAGCTCAATGGCAAAAACTCATTCGATTCTTTTGCGTTTCTGCTGGGTCGTGAGCCTTCAGCCGAAGAACTTCGGGAGATGTCCATTGAAAAAGAAGAAATGTATCGGAACAATTATGGCCCTCACCTGGAACCTGCCGAGGGTTTGATTGGCTTTCTGAATGTCTTACGTGAACACGGGGTGAAATGTGCCGTAGCCACTTCTGCTCCTATCGAAAACGTAGCGTTCACGCTTGATGGAACGGGCTTACGTCCACTTTTTGATGTAGTGGTCGATGCTTCGATGGTTCAGAATGGCAAGCCTGCTCCCGATATTTACCTGAAAGCAGCGGAGTTAGTAGGAGTTCATCCCAAAAATTGCGTTGTTTTTGAAGACGCCTTATTGGGAATTCAGGCTGGAAAAGCGGCAGGTATGCCCGTCATTGGGGTCTCTACCAGTCACAGCGAAGACGAACTCGCACCCATTACTTCAGCGGTCATTGCCGACTTCCGGGAAATTGACTGGAATCATTTTGAAGCCGTTATTAACCGATAATATCCATGCAGCAGCCCGAGACATACCTGGAATTCATTCACGATGTACTCATTACGGTTCATAGTGGCATTCACGAACTTCGGGATCACCTGGCCTTCTGTGATCCTTCCGAACGGGATTATATCGAGGGACGCATTTTTAGTTATACCGAGCTCTTGCAAACCATTCAGGCCAGTGCCAAAGCATTTGGACTAAGTAATGAAATTGGTGTCTAGTCGCTATAGCTATAAAGCAAAAGAAACCCGACGGTTGTCGTCGGGTTTCTTCGTTATTCACCTGAAGTAAGCTTATTAAAGCGTAGCAACTACTTCTTTAATATCCTGAATAATCTTTTTAGCCAGATTTTCTGCTTTCGTCATAAAGTCAGATTCTGAATAAATCCGAATGATGGGTTCGGTATTTGACTTACGTAAGTGAACCCATTCGTTACCAAACTCAATTTTCACCCCGTCTTCGCTATTAATCGGCTGACGAGCGTATTTGCTTTGAATTCGCTCCAGCACTACATCAACGTTCAGTTCTGGAGTTAACTCAATCTTGTTTTTTGAGATATAATAATTTGGATAGGAACGACGCAGCATCGAAACAGATTTACCAAACTTAGCTAAGTGCGTCAGAAAGAGGGCGATTCCTACCAATGCATCGCGTCCGTAGTGAAGCTCAGGGTAAATGATACCGCCATTTCCTTCACCACCAATCACGGCTCCTACTTCTTTCATTTTGGTGACTACGTTCACTTCGCCAACGGCAGCCGAGTAATGAGTACCACCGGCTTTTTGGGTAACATCCCGCAAAGCAACAGTCGATGAAAGGTTTGAAACCGTATTACCTACGTTGTTTTTGAGGATGTAATCCGCGACAGCAACCAGCGTGTATTCTTCACCGAAAGGTTCGCCATCTTCAGCCACAAACGCCAGACGATCTACATCAGGATCTACGACAATACCCAGGCTATGCTTTCCAGAACGAAGTTCTTTACGAATGTCGGTCAGGTGTTCGGGTAAGGGCTCAGGGTTGTGAGCGAAGTAACCCGTTGGTTCACAGTGAAGTTTTACAATTCTAGTTACCCCCAAAGCTTCCAGAATCATAGGAACGGCAATCCCTCCTGAAGAGTTGACGGCGTCCACAACGATACTAAAATTAGCCGCAGCGATGGCCTCTTTATCTACCAGCGGCAGAGCCAGAATGGCATCAATGTGCTTCTGAAGATAGGTATCATCCTGCTGGTAGCTACCTAGTTTTTTCACTTCTACGAAAGAAAAAGATTCTGCCTCAGCAATTGCCAAAACCTGAGCTCCTTCTTCGGCTGAAATAAATTCGCCTTTTGCGTTTAATAACTTTAAAGCGTTCCACTGGATCGGATTATGACTGGCCGTTAAAATAATACCACCAGCAGCCTGCTCGGCGGGAACAGCCATTTCAACGGTTGGAGTCGTTGATAATCCCAGATCAATCACATTTAGTCCAAGTCCCTGCAAAGTAGCAGAAACCAGACGTACGGCCATTTCACCCGAAAGACGGGCGTCACGTCCAATGACAATTTTTTTATTCTCGGGAGAATTAAGTTTTAACCACGTTCCGAATGCTGCGGAAAATTTAACTATGTCAACGGGGGTTAGGGATTCACCCACGTTTCCACCAATGGTTCCCCGGATTCCGGAGATAGATTTAATCAACGTCACGATGCTCTCTATTTTGAGGAAGAACTGTTGGGGATATATGGCAAAAGTAAGAAAATATTCACTTTAGCGATCCATTTTTTTCATAGAACGTTTCATTTCTAAGAACTGATTTCCCGCTTTAACAATTACTTTAAAAATAAACTACCCTACTATACCACACTTATGCGTAGGTTTTTGATCATTCTGGTGCGAATTTATCAGGGAGCTCTTTCCCCTTACCTGGGTAATTCCTGCCGTTATACGCCCACCTGCTCGCAATACGCCATTCAGGCCATTGAAAAATACGGTCCCTGGAAAGGAGGCTGGCTGGCGATTCGCCGCATCGCCAGTTGTCATCCCTGGGGTGGTCATGGGCATGACCCAGTACCTTGAATTAAAGGGCGGCAGGTAAATAAAAAGTAAAGCAAGTGCCTTGGCCCAACTGACTTTCGGCGGTAATGGTGCCTCCACAGAATTCTACGATTTTTCGGCAAAGGGCCAACCCAATGCCCGTACCCTCAAACTCGGAACGTCCGTTCAGGCGTTGAAAAACCTGAAAGATGCGTTCCTTATATTCCGGCTCGAAACCAATACCGTTGTCCTTAATGGTTATTTTCATCCACTGAAAATGAGTTGATAACCCTTTTTCGCGGGCCTCTTCCAGCGGCAAAGGCGTGGCCTTTAGCTGAATATGCGGCACGCGGGAAGGGTCCGTAAACTTAAGAGCATTTCCCAGTAGGTTATAAAACAACTGCCGCATCTGTACGGGTACCGCTTCTATCGTCGGCAGCTCGTCTATCTCAATAAAGGCTTTTTTCTCGGATATCTGAGTGTCCAGATCATCCAACACGTCCTGCACGATATGAGCCAGGGAAACGCTTTCCTTGACATTTCCCTGTCGGGTTACCCGGGATAATAAAAGCAACGCATCAATAAGGCTTTTCATGCGGTCGATAGCCTGTAGCGTGCGTCGCATGTAATCTTCGGCTTCGTCTTCCAGCGTATCTCCTAACTTGGCCCGCAGCCGCGTAACAAAGGATGAAATCTTCCGCAGGGGTTCCTGCAAGTCATGCGAAGCCGCGTACGCAAACTGTTCCAGCTCACCGTTCGAACGCTGTAATTCTTCTATTTTCAATCGCAACTCCTGTTCGTACTGGCGGAGCATGGTTATGTCCGCAATACTTCCTACCAACAGGCTTACCGTGCCGTTTTCATTCAGTACGGGGCGACCCACCACCATTAATACTTTTTTCTTGCCCGATTGAGTTAATACCCGGTGTTCCAACCGAAAAGGTTGATGATTTCGAATGGCTTCCTGCACCGTCTGGCTCACCATCGTGTCATCTCTCTTATCCAGAAAAGTGAATAGTGAGGTGTACTCTTCGCAGTTACTACTCATCATTTCTGGCGAATGACCCATGATTTTATACAGTCCATCCGAACAGACTAACTCCCCGGTTTCCAGGTTTTTCTCCCAACTGCCGAAGTGGAAAGCCTGTTCAGTAATGCGGTGCATTTCCTGTTGCTGCAAAAGGGTTTTGTAACGATTTACCTGCTCGGTTATGTCTTCCGAAATCCCGATTAACTCCAGTGGTTTGCCGTATTCGTCTTCCCGAAAAATGGTAAGCCGGGTTTTATAGGTCCGCTCGGACTGGTCTTTGTGCTTCAGCCGGGTTTCGCACTCGATCGCGTTTAGTTCTTTCCGTAATAAAGCTTCAAGCTTTTCCTCTTTCTGGGACCATAAATCATCGGGCAATACGGGCACTTCCAGATTACCGTCCCAACCCTCCAATTCCTGTAAAGAATACCCTAATAACTCCGTGAAACGATGATTGATGTAGATAATACGGCGGGTTTCGAGATCGTACACGTGGACAATCCCCGTAAATAGCAGATTCAGTTTCTCAAGCATTCGGACTTGCTCGGGAAATTCAGCTGGATACTGAAACTGGACTGATTTGCTATTCATATACTTTAGTTGAGCCCAGTAAACTATCGTATAATCAATAACTTACTTTATGCCCTTTAATTCCGAGAACTTCTGGTATCTGTGAAAAAAGTATGCCGATACAATGCTCTTCTCATACCGCTCCACTGGATTGCCCAGATTGCGTAATGTTTTAATCTCTTTTCGTTTGCGGTGCCATTTGGGCAATTCGGCATAAAAGGAAAAATGAGCCTGAACAATGGCCCAACAAGAACGTGGGAAGCCCGCGAAAAAGTATCGGATTCCGGCAGTACCATCCAGCACCAGTCGAATGAGAACCAGCCGATACAAGTGATGAGCAGGTAAGTTTTTATATAACATCGCCAGGCTGTTGCGGAAATTCAGAAAAGTCTTTCGCGGATTCTGGTAATCCAGCGTGCCGCCCCCGACGTGGTAGACGGTTGATTTCGGCGTCGCCCAGACCTGATAGCCTAGTAACTGAATTCGCCAGCACAGGTCAATCTCCTCCATGTGGGCGAAAAAGTCGCTGTCAAATCCATGCAAGCCTTTGAAAATATCCGCCCGAACAAAAAAACAGGCTCCAGAAGCCCAGAAACATTGTTTATCGGTATCGTATTGCCCCAGGTCTTCTTCCCGAAAATTAAACATCCGTCCTCTGGTAAAAGGATAACCCAATACGTCCAGATACCCCCCCACACCGCCGGCATGCTCAAAGTGTTTACGGTAGTTATAGTCCAGAATTTTGGGTTGAACCGCCGCAATTTTTTCATTATTCTCCAGTAAACTCAGCACCGGATCAATCCAGCCCGCCGTTACTTCCACGTCTGAATTCAGAAGGCAGTAATACTTCGCCGAAATCTGTTTCAGAGCTTCGTTATACCCTCCGGCAAAACCTAAATTGGAAGCATTGACGAGCAACCGAACCTGCGGAAAATGTTCTTTCAGCCAGTGAACGGATTCGTCCGTCGAGCCATTATCAGCCACATACACCGCGTGCTCGCCGGAATGCCTGACAACCGAAGAAAGGAATTTTTCGAGGTAAGCCTTACCGTTGTAATTAAGAATAACAATGGCTAAAAGATCCATATCATGTTGCGGGGCCTGATAGCCGAGCAAGGGGGAAATAAACTCAAAGAGAAAAGACCGATAGCAGCCTTTTCTCTTTCTGAAATATATAAAGAATGATTACTTACCAAACAGACTGTCCATGCCGGGGATATTGGGTAATAATCCGTCGGTAGCCTGTTTCAGATGATCTGCTACTTTGGCCTCAACGGCTTCCAGAGCTTTATTGGTGGCAGCCACGATCAGGTCACGAAGCATTTCCGTGTCTTCGGGTTTCACCAGATCAGGGTCAATTTCCAAATGAATCAGTTGCTTACGACCGTTCACGGTTGCCTTTACTAATCCGGCACCGGCTTCGGCTGTTTCCGTAATGGAAGGCAGAGATTCCTGAGCGTCTTTCATGCGGGCTTGCATTTCTTTCATCTTGCCCATCATGCCCATCATATCAAACATGTGCTGTTGTCGTTTTTGTTAACTAATTGCAAAAGTAGGTAATTCAGCATCAAAAAAGTCCTGCCGCCGAATGCAGACCTGACAATAGGACATTCCTCCCTTACCGAATGAGCTGAAAAAACGCCTCTTTTGGTGAAGGAGTTACCGGCATCGTTACGAATATCGACCCGATACGAATAACTACCTACCGGAGCCGGGGAACCATTCACTAAACCATCCCAACCCCGATTCATATCCT
This sequence comes from Siphonobacter sp. SORGH_AS_1065, assembly GCF_030818595.1. Taxonomy (NCBI): domain Bacteria; kingdom Pseudomonadati; phylum Bacteroidota; class Cytophagia; order Cytophagales; family Cytophagaceae; genus Siphonobacter; species Siphonobacter sp. SORGH_AS_1065. The sequence goes on along the minus strand of NZ_JAUTAM010000004.1, from coordinate 3,072,884 downwards.
CCGAAGAAAAAATGGGATTTCCCCATCGATCAAAAATGACCATTTTCATTTGGGTTACGTTCAGCATTTTCGGCAGAAAAATGTCATGCTGGGCATCCCCATTGGGAGAAAAAGCCTGCGGAACGTAAATCCGAACGGATTCGAACAGGGGAATGGTATTGGAAACGCTTACACGCCCACTCTCCGAAAGGGCTTCAATCCGGTATGCATACCCCGACTGAATCGGAATGGTTAAACTCGTTAAACTGACCTTCGTTTGCAGCCCTACGTTCTGAGAACCGATGACAGTTCCCTGAGCATCGACCACCTGAACCCGGTATGAGACCAGGGCACTTGTAAAGGGATTAGCGGAAGTCCACTGAATGTAATTGTCTTGTTGACTGGCAAAAATAGTGCAGACAGATGATGAAAAATCGGAGTTGGTACGGCAGGCACTCTGGTAAGCCACCTGATAACAATAGGATAAGCGATTGACATCCACGGCACTATCCGCAAACGGTTTTTTAACCTGACTGGCAGGAATGTCCTGAAAATTTCCGCCACCATTGGCCTTCCGAATACGTTCGCTTAAGGCTTCTCCACCGCCAGGAATGCTCCAGTCTACCAGTACTCCCTGTTTGGCTACTGTTGTGTATAAGTCCGAAATGGATTCGGGCTTATCATTGGAATCTATTTCTTTACATATAGCATCTGAAATAGACTCTACCCCCTTTACGCTAGCTACTACCCGATAGCAATAAGACTTCCCACAAACTACATCTGGATCAGTAAAACTCAGCTTGGTAATATCTGTAATAACGGCTACCTCTTTGTTATCTTTATAAACGGTATATGACTCAAAATCTGGAGCATTAGGATACCCCTTCCAGTTAATATCCATTTTTTTGAGAACTGGCTGATACCGTTAGGGGAATCGTGCAAACTTCGGGCGAAATGCCGCTATTCCCGCAACCCGCTGGCACTTCCGTCCTTACCTGAAAGCAGTATTGCTTCGCTGGATCTAACTGATTAACCGTTAACGAAGTAGCTCCCCCATTGCCTGAGCCCAAACCCGTTGCCTGATACATTCCATTTACTTCTTTCTGGTAAATGTTTTGGTTAAAAGCTGTACTTCCTACAAACTGAATGGTTACGGCTTTCTTATCATTAGCAAGCTCTAATTGCGTAATAGCCGGGGTAAACGTAGCGGGTGTGTTGATATTAACACTTAAAGGGTCGCTGGTATTCGTACAGGCACTTCCGGTGTATCCCCCCGACACAATTATGTTTACGGTATTGGGGGTACTTGCGGTGTACGTATAGGTTTTGGTATAAGGTAATTTGTCCTTGGTAAGCGTTTCGGAAGTTCCGTCTCCCCAATTGATAATGAACGTATCGTAAGGATTCTTCGAGGCATCCTGTGGAATTTCTATAGTTACCTGACGATTAGAACAGGATTTGGCGGTAAAAAGAGGTTTGGGGTTATCGACTACCTGAATAGTTTGGCAAGCGTAGTAACCTGAACCCGCAGCACCAACCATTATCAGGCCGTAAGTCCCTGCTTTATCATATTGGTGACTCGTGGTAACCGTTTCAGATTTAAGGTTATTATTAAAGTCAATGGTAGGGTCTTGATATTCGTACCAAAAACCTGTATTTCCGCCGCCCGTTGTTAGATCACTCGTATAAACCTTATCTCCTTTGCATATTTTCAGAACATTTTTAGAGGTCCCTGTGATCGATATAGGAGTAGCATTTTGACTTCCAATCCTCACTTCTAGCTTTCCCGTTTCTTGAGTACCCTTTACTGTCGGGCACTGAGCCCAGCTTTTACACGCTATTCCTAAAATCAAAAAAAGTATCCGTATTCGCATCTGAAGGTTGTGTCAAAGCTGTATGGCGAATCAAATTTCCGTTAATCCTGCCATCATTCCAAAATAGGGCCGTAGTTTTGAATATCCAAACACCATTTTTTACCGACGAAACCTAACGCCAATTTTGCGTGTTCAGTGTAGTCACAACGCATCAGATCGCCTCAGGCGTATATTTTAAAGCTGATTTTGGCAAAACCCGACATTAAAACTCCGATTATAGGTAAGCAGCCATGGAAGAGAGTCCCATTCAATTAGATCGCATCGAGGATGCTATAGAAGACATTAAAGCCGGAAAGATCATTGTTGTTGTTGACGACGAAGATCGTGAAAATGAAGGCGATTTGATTTGTGCCTCGGAGTTGATCACACCCGAGATGGTCAATTTTATGACTAAGGAAGCCCGGGGCCTCATTTGCGTTCCCCTGACGGAAGAACGTTGCCGGGAACTGGACCTGGATATGATGGTTGGGAATAACACATCCAATCACGAAACAGCCTTTACCGTTTCCGTTGATTTATTAGGGAATGGCTGTACCACCGGAATTTCAGCCTCTGACCGGGCTAAAACGATTCGGGCTCTGGTAGATTCCGAAACGAAACCCGAAGATTTAGGTCGCCCCGGCCATATTTTTCCCCTGAAAGCTCGGGCAGAAGGCGTTTTGCGTCGTCCCGGCCATACCGAAGCTGCAATTGATTTTGCCGTTCTTGCTGGTTTGAAACCTTCCGGTACGCTCATCGAAATTCTGAACGAAGACGGCACGATGGCTCGCTTACCTCAGCTTCGAGCCTTCGCCGATAAATTCGACATGAAACTGGTAAGTATCAAAGATTTGATTGCTTACCGTTTACGCACTGAATCCCTCATCAAACGGGAAATTGGTGTGGATATGCCTACTGAATGGGGTAATTTTAGTCTGATTGCCTACACGCAGGTAGCTACAAACGACACGCATCTGGCTTTGGTGAAAGGCACCTGGGAGGAAGGTGAAGCCATATTGACCCGCGTACACAGCTCCTGCGTAACAGGCGATATCTTCGGCTCCTGCCGTTGTGATTGCGGGGAACAGTTACACCGGGCCATGCAGATGGTAGAAAAAGAGGGCAAAGGTGTAGTGCTCTATATGTTTCAGGAAGGGCGTGGTATTGGTTTATTGAACAAGCTGAAAGCCTACAAGCTTCAAGAAATGGGCCGCGATACCGTTGAAGCTAACCTTGAGTTAGGCTTCCAGATGGATCAGCGTGATTACGGCGTAGGAGCTCAGATTCTTCGCGATCTAGGCGTTAGCAAACTCCGTCTGATGTCCAATAATCCCAAAAAGCGTTCGGCTTTGGCGGGATACGGAATCGAAATTGTAGAAACCGTGCCTATCGAAATTCCTTCTAATCCGCACAATGAGCGTTATCTGACAACGAAGCGTGATAAAATGGGTCATTTACTGAATGGACTTAAGCCTTTGATTTAATAAGTACTTGATCGATAGTCAACGTTTTACAACCGTACCATGTATGGTTCAATGATGCTAAGAACTTACTTATTACATATATCATTAAATGAAAACGTCTTCTCAAGTTTTGGGAAGACGTTTTTTTATGAATTAATTCCCCTATCAATAACCCCTAACCCTCTGAAAATAAGGACTAAAAAATCGATATTTTCTTTGGAAGTAATCGATAAATTTTGACACATTTGTTTAATTAATCCAATTTTTACTTTGACGAGTACAAAATAAATCAAAGATTATTGGGTATAATACAAAAAGTACCTCTAATAAATTTCTTCAATTCAGTTTCTGAGAAATATTTGCCATGAAAACGTTTACTATCTTAAAATTTGCTTTGGTCAGTTGTTGCCTTTCTATTGCTACCTTAAGCTTTGCACTTTCAGACCCTGAAACCCACTGGAACTCTGGAAAGGTGCAATTACAAAATGGGGAATGGCTGAGTGGAGAATTGCATTTCAACGCCGATCTGGGTCTTCTGGAGTTTAATCTTGATGGCGTTACTACTGTACTTTCGGCTCATAAAGTAGCGTCCTTCTACTTTTTCGATTATCAGGCCAATCGAATGCGAAATTTCGTCGTCGAGTCTTTCAAGCATAACGATCACTTCGTTCCTACCTTTTTTGAGTTGTTAGTAGACGGGCGAATTCGCTTACTTGGTCGGGAACAAGTCATTCGTGTACCTTTTCAGGAAGAAAAACAAAAGCGGAATGTTTATTACTTCCAGCAACCGAATGGAGAAATTGTAAAGTATAAAGGCCGCCTCAAACAGATTTATAGAACACTGAATGACCGCCGGGAAGACGTAGCTTTTTTCGTTAACCGCGTGAAATGGTACAACTTCGACGAAAAACCCGTGGTAGAGTTATTTCGCTATTGTAACTCTTTGTAGTTGTTCGTTGATGGGTATTAGTTATTGGATTAACAACTAATAAATCACTGGTGCGAGATTGCATCTCATTCCTCAAAAACGCCACGTTCCTGCCTGCCATTCTCCTGGAGCCTGTCATTCAGAGCGAAGCGAAGAACCTTATAATAGGTTTGCGAACGTACTTGTCATTATAGAAACTCTATTAACCCTCACACCGTCCCATTCTACAGAAGGTCTCTCACTTCGTTCGAGAGGACAGGTGAGATGTTTATACGAACTTGACTATTGGAGCTAGATTCTCTCTCGTTCCTACCCTAGTGGCAGATTCTACCTGTCGTTCTATCCCCTGACCTGTCATCCAGAGCGAAGCGAAGGACCTTATTGACTTAAGGAACTTACTTGGTCATGAAAACTGCCAAAGTCGTTCGGCTCTAGCCGATAGGAGGCGAATCAGTAGCTATCCACAAAAAACGGGCCGGGCCACGCTGGTAGCAATAAAGCATGTCCCTTTTCACCTCTGGTGTGAGACTGCCTCTTGTTCCAACAAAAACGGCAGGTTTTCACCTGCCGTTAGTCTTTTATTATTATCCCAAAGTGTTTCCCCTTTTTAGTTCAGTAACTACAATCTACTTCAGCAAAAATCAGGGTTTTGGAATGGCGTTTTCCCGTTTAAAAACCGTTGATCGGCGGCTGACCGCCGAAGCTCCAAACCAGCCCATCGCTCTTGGACCATCGGCTCTTTTGTTGGAGATATTAGTGGGAACGTTGGCAGGAGCCGTAGCAAACAAGCCCTGATTTCCCGCCTCTGACCGAACTGCGTTAATAAATTCGTGCGTGGCTGGGGTAATGCTAAATAACTCTACCCGAAGGGAGTCATTTTCGCTGAACAGCTTATTCAGGTTGATGGACCGACGAATCGGGAGAATAAAAACCAGACCATCGGTGCTTCCGCCTTTGCTGAAGCCACCATCGTAAGAAATGTTCAGGTCGGTTGCTTTTCTATCGTACCGTGTTCCGTTTTTATAGGCTTTAATCCAGTAACAATCATCGGACCCTTTAAAATCAGTACTGTAAAACTCGGCTACATAGCCTTCTTTCGGACTATCCTCAGCCACGAAAGTGGGCTTATCATAATAATACGTGATCGAGTCAATGGGGGGCACGCGTTTTACCTGCGTTTGAGCTTCGTAGGTTTCGTTATTATACATTACCGTCAGTTTGTAACTACCCCCTACGCGACCAATCGCTTCTTTGGCGACGGGCTTCCAGGTATACGTTCCATTCCGGGTCTCATCCAGAAAAGTATACACTTTCCCCTGATCATCCGTAACGGTTACGGTGGCTCCAGTGGCGGGTAAAGCCCGTGAGTTATCAAAGTAATTCTGAGAAAGTGTTAACTTAATATACTGAGGTGCAGACTGGTCGGTTACCCAGCCATCGATTACTAATCGGGTCGGGGCCGTTTCAGTTTTTAAGTTAATAACGTCCTCACAAGACATCAAAGAAATGCTCAGTAAAAGCAGAAGAAAAAAACTATATCGTTTCATGGTTGAATCAGAACTTAAAGTTGTAGGTAATAGAAGGAATCAGCGAGCCTAGTACGGCATAACGAACGGCTTCGGTGCGAAGCGGATCGTTCTCATTCTGACGAACAAAAACCGAGAAAGGATTCCGACGATTATAAACGTTGTAAATCGAATACACCCACTCGGCATCGCCTTTACCAAAGAGCTTCTTCTTCGCCTTACGCGTTACCGATAAATCCAGTCGATGGTACCAGGGAATACGGCTTCCATTACGGCTATCGTAATAGTTATCGCCAATGATGATTTCCTGACCCGGTTCTCCCCCACTCCATTCACTTCGGCTGGTGGGATAGGTGGCAGGCGTTCCCGAGGAAGCAGCGAAGTTTGCCGAGAATGAAAGCCGGTCGTTCACTTGATAAATTCCTACGGCTGTCAGGTTATGCGTTTTATCAAAACGAGCCGCAAACCACTTATTATTATTGATGCCATCCACCAGACGCTCCGTGCGAGCCAGCGTATAACTCACCCAGCCCGTCAGTTTTCCTTCGTTTTTCTTGAGGTAGAACTCGGCTCCATAAGCCCGACCTTTGCCGTATAATAAATCTCCTTCAACAAATCGATTCAACAACAAATCCGAACGTCGTACATAATCAATCTGATTTTGCAGGTCTTTGTAATAACCTTCAATGCTAAACTCGTAGGCGTTGTTTTTAAAGTTCTGGAACCAGCCTAAAGCCACTTGGTCGGCCAGTTCGGGTTTGATATTTGACGAAGAAAGGGTCCAGACATCCAGCGGTGACGAAGCAGCCGTGTTGCTCAGTAAATGCAGGTATTGAGCCATACGGTTGTAACTCATTTTAATCGATGCATTCGAGTTGACCTGAACTTTGGCTGAGAATCGAGGCTCCCAGTTACCATAGGTCTTCAGGACACCACTTTCCACGCGAGTGCCGGGCAATTGCGGTTCCAGGTGATCACCGGGCGTGGTGGGAAGGTAGGTAATCAAATCGCCCGGAGCCAGACTTCTGAACATGGAATACCGAAGTCCATATTGCAGGGTTAATAGCTTTCCTATGCGTTGCTCATTAGCCACGTATAGAGCCGACTCATCTCCTCGGCGTCCTTCCAGACTAATATCAACGGTTTCTCCTACCGAACGGGCGATAGCCTTACCCGGAGCTGAATCATAATAAATGTACTGTCCCCCGAAGGTTAACTGATTACTGGGCGTCAGGAAGTACGTGAAGTCTGCTTTGCCACTCGCACTTTTGATTTGCGAATTCCACTTGAAGCTATCCCGTGGACTGGTATCAGCTCCCAAGGAATACTTATAGTTGGAGTAATAACCGGTTACATTCAGGAACAGGCGGTTACTAAAGATGTGATTCCAACGCGTCGAGACGGTGCCATTTCCCCAGTTAAAACCAAAATCACCGCCCCCAAAGTTATCCCGGCCAAAGTAACCCGAAACGTAGAAGGTATTATTGTCATTAAGCTGGTAATTACCTTTAGCCGTCAGATCGTAGAAATTAAAGACGGCCCCTTTCAAATCTCCCTTTAAAAAGGGTTTAGCCAGAATATCCGCGTACGAACGGCGACCTGCCACAATGAAGGAACCCTTGCCATTAAAAATGGGACGCTCATAAGTTAACCGACTGAAAATTAATCCAAGTCCCCCTTCAATCTGCTGTTTTTTAGAGTTTCCTTCTTTCATCCGAACATCCAGAATCGAAGAAATACGGCCCCCGTAATTGGCGGGAATGCCGCCTTTGACAAGTTTTACATCTTTAACGGCATCCGGGTTGAAAACGGAGAAAAAACCAAACAGGTGTGAAGAGTTGTAGACCGGAGCTTCATCCAGCAAAATCAGATTTTGCCCTACATCGCCGCCGCGAACGTTAAAGCCGGAAGCTCCCTCGCCTACCGTCGAAACGCCCGGCAGCAACTGAATACTTCGCACTAAATCGACCTCGCCCAGCAAAGCAGGCATTTGTTTAATCGTCTTGATGTCAACTTTATTAACCGACATCTCCACCGATTTTACGTTTTCGTCTGCTGCCTGACTTCGTACGACGACATCCTGTAGTTGGATGCCTTCATCCTTCATTTCCAGGTTTAGCGTAACGTCCTTTTGAGTCAAATCCACTTGCTTTTCCTGACGCTGATACCCCACAAAACTGTATACCAGCGTATAGTTTCCTTTGGGCAGAGTAATGGAGTAGAAGCCGTAGCTATTCGTAGCGGCTCCCGTGGCTTTTTCTTTCACGAAAACCGAAACGCCGATGAGTCCTTCGCCGTTGGCGGCATCTTTGACATAACCGGAAATTGTTGCTTTTTCAATAGATTGGCCCAAAGCTGTTTGTACGAAAAAACAGCCCAATAACCAGAGAGGAAGAAGTTGTTTCATAAGTTGTTGATAAAACCAGGGGGTTATGGCTTAAAAACCACCCTAGCGGATAGATTGTAAAATACGACCAAAGATGGGGCGTATGTACTGAAGGTTGTACTTTTTTGTGATAACTGGAGAATACCAGCGATTGCTGGATAAAAAAAATCCCCGGAGCTACCGGGGATTTTTTTATCGATTGCGATTGGTGTAGTAAAGCACGAGCCTTACCCGATCGGAGGAATAATTTCGATTCCCCAGAGATGTTCGCGAGAAATTCAGATACTGTTGAGCTCCTACGCCGGGTGTCAGAATGATGGGAGCTAACTGCGTTTTGCCCGACATCAACTGATTAAAGTAGTTCGTTACATTGAATGTGTAATGATCTTTTGTTTCATATATCGAACTTTCCGTCGTATAGGTGGCCGAAACGGGGGTTAACGAATTAGTGATCGTTTCGATGGGCTGACTGGTAAGGATATCATTTACCGCATTCGTCTTGTACAAGTACAAAGTATTGGGAGGCAGTGCATTATCTCTAAAGTTCGTTCGAACGGGATCGAATATTAACTCCGCCCGATTCACTCCTAAGATCGCATCTCTACTCATCAATACATTGTCGAAGTAGGGGAACTCAACCCGCGTCCGTAATGGTCCGCCCTGCGTAATGTAAGCGACATTTCCAGTCAGTGAACTATTCACAGCATCCGAACGATTTTTCAGATTTGCCAAGGGCGTACCTTTATAATCAAAGCCGTAACGTGTATAATGCTTGTAAGAAAAATCAATGTCTATTTTCTCTGACGTTACGGTCGTAGAGCTATTATCATGGAAATAGAGTCGGATGAGACTTCTACCCGTATTGACACCAAAGCCTACGATAACATTTCCAGCCGAAGATCCTTTGAACGCTAAGCCAGGTAAGACCTGCTGAAGCGTTTCATCATCACGAATGGTGCGAGTCTTTAATCGGTCAAAAAGAATGGCTCCCAATGAATCCTTACGGATGCGAACAGTGGGGGTTCCTCCTTTGCCGGGATAAAAGCTTTTTTCTGCCAGCGGTTGCGTTGCATAACGAGCAGACGTATTCGTATTGTAATAAAGCGTACCGGAAGCTAAGGGCGTCGTCATGACGTGAGCACTTAGCTTAAAGGTCTGAACACTATCCCCATACGAATAAGACAGGGGTAAAATCAGAACGGTAGAGTCAAGTACAATTGAAGATGCTCTGGTATTCAGAGTATTACTGGGAAATGTAGGAGAAGCGAAAGCGGTAAATTCCTGCACACCCGTATTGGCATCCCTCCAACGACCTGCATATATCATGGAATCCGCAGAAGTTATAGCCGTATCCGTTACGGCTACTGTGGATAGTTTTACGGTAAACGTATCAACCATCACCACCGAAAGATTCGCGTCAGGAATAACTTCAGAACCTAAATTAAGGTCTCCTTTCTGGCAACTCCCTAATACATAGAGCAAACTTGCTACAAAGCATAGCAATAGCCAGGATTTCCTATTCTTCATTGATTATTTTTTGAGTAAACAAAACCGGGAGCAGGCAATCTACCCACTCCCGCTTCTTACTTGCTTAGGGTATTTCTACACCCAGTTCCTTAAGTTCTTCAACTGTTAGTGAAGGAGGGAATTCTTGGTTTTCTATTTTATGCAGAACCAGTTTACCGGCAGCTTCTGCCTGTTCTGCATCTTTGAACCCTTTTTCACCATCAATGCCCGGAATCATGGGCTGACGGATGTAAGGTTTCCCCTGGTTACTGATCTGATATCCCCAGCCGATGTCCGTCTTAAAAACAGAGACTTCATAAGAAGAGGAACGGGATTTCCAGAAATAGAAACTTACCGCGATCAGGCCAATAATGAATAAAAACCAAACCCAACGCTTTCTAAACATGGCTATTATTCAGCAACAACCCGCTTTTTGGAAGGATCGAAAGCATAAATATCATCATAACGGGTACTTGAACCACCCGTAGTGATGTATCCAATGTTATTAATGGAGAAGCTTACGGCTAAAGATCTGATAGATGGCTTCACTTTCCAGGAACCTGTAGAAATATCCTGAACTTTTGTCCAGATATCAGTAGCGGGATCATAAGACCATACGAAAGAATCTCCACCTTCACCCATTAACAGATAACCGATGTTTCCAATTACAAAAGTACTAGCATTTCTGCGGGCAATCGTGGATTGATCAGAAGTAAAGTCCAGTTTTTGCGTCCAAACTTTCGTGGCTGGATCATATACCCACCAATCTCTTTGGCTAGAACCGTTGTTCTCACCCGTGCCAACGTAAGCAACATTGTTAATAACCATTGACACTGCTCCGCGACGTTTCACACCAGCGTAGCTCGTTTCTTTAGTCCAGGCGTCAGCAGCGGGATCATAAGAATAGATATCGTTCACATAGTTACCATCATAACCTGTTCCAACATATCCTTTATTATTGATTACAAACGATACAGAACCAGAACGAGCACTACCCATATAATCGGCAATTTTCGTCCACTTATTTGCTGTGGGATCGTATGAATAAAAGTCTTTTAAGTATTGGTTGTTCGCATTTTGACCCAAGCCAACGTAACCTTTGTTATTGGCAGCGAAGCCAGATCCTAATGCACGGGCAACACCGGGGAAGTTCGCTTTCTGAGTCCAGGTATTCAACTGAGAATCGTACTCCCACATGTCAGATAAACGCTCACTGTTGCTGTTTAAACCTGTGGCAACATATGCCTTCGTTCCAATAACAAAGCTGGCAGCACCTCCACGGGCTACTCCTTCAAAGTCTGATTTGCGAGTCCAGTCACCAAACTCAGTGGTGTCGTTGTTTTTGCCACAAGAAAAACCGATGGCTGCTAAACCAGCAATCATTAAAAGGGAACGGTTCATAGACCGGAATCCACGAGAAATACTACGCACAGAGGTGGGATTTGAAAAAATAGACATCATTGAAAAGTCAGACCGTTTCATTTAATTCGGTATGATGAAAAAGTTGATTAATAGATTAGTCCACTCGTAAGCTCCGCTTGATCGGTACCTTCGCTTTCTAATCCGGGAATGTATGTAATGGAGTGATTCACTGGAATCATACTCGGTTATACAAATCCTTTTTACTTGTCAGCTTTCGCCTAATAAAAACGCAAAAGTAATCTTATGTTTTTAGGAAATAAAACCCTCAGTCGAAAAGCTGCTTCCGCTCGTCATTTTCAACTCCGATTTATCGCCCTTCTTTCCTTTGACCTTTTCCCGTTTTCTAGGATGCAGCTTTGATAAACTACTGATTAAAAGAACATTACCCATTAAAAAACAATAACTCTCTTACCTTTAAGTATCCTTTCCCGAAAACTTCATTCTTTTCAGGACTCGGAAATAAATTCTACTTCAGGCTAATTACTAGCTTTATTAACGTTGCTGGCGGCTTTTATTGTACGGTTTTTCCGAAAAAAGCTACTCGTGTTTGTTTACCTGTAACACTTCCAGTATCTGAGGCAGGTACTGTTCACTGACCGGAATGCTGTTCCCTGCGACGGTAATCTTCAGTTTCCGAATGGCATCCACCCGATCGGTCGCAATGATGTACGACCGATGCACGCGTAAAAATGCCGGAGCAGGTAATATTTCTTCCAGGTTTTTTAGGGTCATCCGGGTAATAACCGGGCGACTATGAACCGTGGTATGAATCTTCACGTAGTCTTTTAGTCCTTCAATGTATAAAATCGTTGGAACCTGGATTTTTACCAGTGAGTAATCGGCATGGACAAAAAAATGATCTTCCGCCGGAGCCGTTGTCACCGCAGCCTTCGTGCGGCTAAAAAATTCTCTGGCTTTTTCTGTCGCCTGTAAAAAACGAGCCATTGGTACGGGCTTCAACAGGTAATCGAGCACATTCAGGTTAAAACCTTCGAGAGCGTATTGCTCATAAGCGGTCACAAATATAACCTGAGGCCGTTGCGTCAGAGATTTCAGAAATTGCGTGCCCGTGAGGCCCGGCATCTGAATGTCCATGAACAATAAGTCAACCGTTTCACGATTGATTACTTCCAGCGTTTCCAGGGCATCTTCGCAGGTGGCAACCAGCTCCAGATACGGTACTTTTTTAATATTATCGGCGAGTAAGGCCAAAGCCAGTGGCTCGTCATCTACGGCTACGCAGCGGATTTTATTCATGAAAACTTTAGGGTTAATTGAACTTCATACCAGCCCTCCGACTCCACGATGTTGAGTTCGTGTTGGGGATAGAGCAAATTCAGTCGTCGTTCTACGTTTTTCAACCCAATACCAGAATGATGATCTTTCGGGTCATCAGGTTGCATGCTTACTTTATTTTTTACCAGAAAATACAAAATATCCTCTTCAATGCTCAGTTGAACACTAATCGTAGGCTGATGAATCATGCCGATTCCGTGCTTGAACGCATTCTCGACAAAAGGAATCAGTAACATAGGTTCAATCGAATGATTCCCGTTAATGGGCCCCGTGTTAAAGCCTACCTGTACTTTTTTTCCCAGACGGAGGGTTTGCAGATCAATGTAACTTTTCAGATAGCTAATTTCCTGATCAATTGGCACTTTCGCTTCATCCGATTCGTATAACATGTATCGCATTAACTCGGCTAGCTGAATAGTGGCGGGCTCCACAGACTCGGGTTTGAACCGGGCCAGCGATACAATACTATTCAGAATGTTAAAGAGAAAATGAGGACTAATCTGAGAACGGAGAAAACTCAGTTCAGACTTGAGCCGCTCGTTTTCACGTTCTTTCTCGGATTGTTGTTTTCGGTGAAAATCGTTCAGAATCTGATACGTCGTACTTAACGAAAAAATGAATAATACCGGAAAAATGGTTCCTAGCATAAACCGGACGTTGGTCAGATCAGACTCCAGGGACTGCGAGCGTAACCCCACCGAAATCAGAAACATCACCAGCACCGAACTGGCTACCGTTACCAGGTACACGCCAATGCCTCTTTTCTCCAGTACTTTAGGAATCAGTATCTTGGTATTCAGATAGAAGAATAGAACCGCCATCAGGTTCAGGGCCACCATGTAACTGGGTTCGGGTGGTTTGCCCGACGGTGGCCGATGAGGTCTGGGCTGCGGTGTAAATACCAAAGGCCAAACCACGAACAGGCTCCAGAATAACACCTGAAGCAGGCTTCGCCAGGCTCTTGAAATACGTATTGAAAAAGGGGTAACCATCTAAGGGTAAACTACTTATTCGATTTGAAAAGTATGTAAGTTCCACAAAAGATGCCATACCCCCTGCATCCCGCGATGAGAATCTTCCTTTTTTCGACGGGAATACCTAAAAAACCGATCAGCTCTAAGAGACTTTTCAAAATCCCCAATCGACGAACGCTATACAAGTCATGGCTTTTAAAACCTTCTTCAATTGAGAATGGGAAGGCAATTACTTGCCTTCGCTTTGGATGAAAGAGCGGTGGGGTATAAACAACGCTCCTTAAACTGTCATCTCTCACTTCGTTCGAGATCTTCTGTAGAATGGGAGGATGCTAAAAGTTAGTAAGGATTCTATGAGACCATAGTAAGATTCTTCGCTCTGAATGACAGCCGTGTATAAGATATTCATGCGGCTTTGTTACCTCCATATTATTTTCATCGCCCAGCCAGACGCGATGAAGTTGCATCTTTACCTAATCGCAGTCGCTCGGCTCTGGCCGAGTGACGACATAGGCTGCCAGGCTTCTAGCCGATGTTAGCAAGCACGTTTTTGTTTTGAAAACTGCTCTGTAACTAAAGATAGGGTCGCATCCTATCCGCCTTTTTGCTAGCAAGAATAGGGAATCTCGCACCAGTGGTGCAGGGAGACGGTTCGATAATCTCCCTGCTTTATCCAAATTGTCATATTCAGACCCTTTCTAAGGCCAAAACGGCTTTTCTTAGAGCTGATCGGCTTTTATACTAGGAATTAATCCCGGCGTACTGTACTTCCGCCTGAGCTTTGCACATCCATTCTGGGATTACCCCGGTACCATAATGCACTGGCTCCGGCGGCTCTTACTTTCAGATTTTGAGAAGCGGTTACTTCGGCCTTACTCGCCCCTGACAAATCCACGGCAGCATCATAGACTGGAAATTCAAAGGCATCCAGCTCCGAAGCTCCCGACAGAATAACATCCATTTGGTTCGCATACCCCTCTAATTCCAGCTCGCTGGCTCCCGAAAGATCAGCGGAGAGAAAGTCAACTGTTCCACTAAACCATAGCTCAGAAGCTCCTGAGAGTCTTACATCTACCTGAGGTTCCTGCTCAAAACCTGTAATATCGGCCTCTACTGCTCCCGAAAAATCTACCGATTCCAGATAAGGCATGGTAATCTCCAGCTCCATATCATACTGCCGATTGCGATTATGTCGGTAACTAATGCGTAACTCATCATTTACTTTTCGAACATCCAGATCATCTACATCGGCCCGGTGACCGTGGGCAACGATGCGATACGCATTCCCCTGAACGACAGAAACCTTTAAGCCATTACTCATGGCGAGGCGATCGAAGTTGTTTAGCGAAAAGTCGGCAAAGGTTTCATCATAAGGTCCAACATTATCCCGGCTACAGGAATTCAGGGCGAGGAAGGTAACGCCCCAGACTAGATACTTTTTCATGGCTTTATCAGAAACTATAGATAGATTGAATACATAAACTTCTCTCGAAACGCATCATTAGTCTACGTTATTGGGATGAATAACTAGTTTTCTTGGGTAAGTGGTTTTTTGAAAAGTCGTTTTATACTCCCTTTTTCATTCGGCTCTGCTTATATTTCGTTTTCCAATCAACCACTGGTATGCGTTTACTTGTACTAATCTATCTTGTTTTCCTTTCTGAAATTGCTTCGGCTCAGTTAGAAGCAGCGTATAGCTCCTACCCTTTCAACCCGCTGGCTATTAACCCCGCTTACGCCGGAAGTCGCGACGTAACGAGTCTAACGTTCATCAATCGCCGTCGCTCAGTGTTTTATCGAAATACTTATAGTTCTCAATATTTTGCCTTTGATGCTCCGGCGGGAGAAAAGTTTGCGGTTGGCTTCCAGGCTTTCCGGGACCCTTATTCCGTTGCGTCTGTAGGTTTTTACGGAACCGGAGCCTATCGTCACCGGATTTCGGAAAATGAAATGCTATCAATCGGAGCTCAGGTGGGGATAACGCAGGTGGTTCCACCCAACAATTTTATTGGTAATAATGTGTATCCCGTCAGTGCCGGATTAGGAGTTCAGTATAAAACGCCACGTTATTACGCCGGACTTTCGGCCCAAAATCTGGTCGGTTCTAATAATTACTACGATAATCTTCGACCTGTTTTTCTGACGGGTGGCTATCTTTTTGATGTGTCGGAAGAAGTAAAGCTCAAGCTAGCTACGCTCGTTCGCGGACAGACACTTGAATCCCGTTTTAAGGCCAATGCTGACGTTAATGCAACGGTGTGGATAAAGCAGGTTGGGATTGGACTTTGGTATCAAAGTACGCTCAAAACGCTGGGTGGACGAAGTGGCATTCTCGGAACCGCCGAAGTTCAGTTGGGGGATCGCTTCCGCGTAGGAGCCAGTTACGATTTCAATTCTACCCAAACCGGAAGCTTCGGCTTTAATACCACAGAAAGTACGATCTGGCAGTTTTTCCTACGGTATGAGTTTGACAACGGAACTGGCAAAGTCGGACAGATGCGGTATTTCTAATGCACTCACTGATTCAGGAATTCAGTAACTTCTTTTTTCCATTTATCCGTTTCATGACGGCAGAACGACTGGTGACCCGATTCTTCGTAGATCACCAGTTTTTTGTTTGTAGAGCCCAGGTTCTTGAAAATACGGTCCGTTTCAGCCTGCGAAACCCGTGGGTCATTGCGGCCCCATTGCAACAATACCGGCATGTCAAACTGTTTTGCGTAAGTGGAAGGCTGATAGGCCGCCCCATCCATATCCCGCTCCAAACTTCCGTAGAAAAGTAACAGACTCGTGATGGGTTGCACCGGAATATGCAGCGACCGCAGTCGGCCTTTAATGGCCTCTTCCAGCGTTCCGAAAGGGCATTCAATGATTACCTTTTTAGGTTTTAATGCATACTCCGGTACGGCTTTTAAAATGGTAGCCGCTCCCATCGACATCCCCCAAAGGATAATATTCGATTCGCCTCTGGCTTTTACCCAGTTATACACCGTTCGAAGATCATCGGTTTCCTTGTATCCAATCGTACAGACATTTCCCTCGGACTGCCCATGAGCCCGAAAATCAAAGAGAACCGTCTGGTAACCTGATTCATGAAAGTACCGGGCTTCCGCCAGCACCCGCGATTTATTGGAACCATGCCCATGCCAAAGAATAACCGTGCCTTTCGATTTTCCCCGAGCCGGGCTAACCCAGCCCACCAGTGTTTGCTGAGCCGTATTCTTTAAGCGAACGGTTTGATAAGGAAAATCAGGCTTTTCTTTCACGGGACGCTTAGGAGCCCGAAAACCAAATAAGGCAGCAGAAATTTTCTCTCCGGCAGACATCTGCTCAGGGCGGCGAAAAACAGCCTCCTGCGGCTCGTAGAAATACGTAAATCGATACGCCTGAAAAGCCATCAGAACGTTGAAAAACAGGAAAAGAACCAGCAAAAACCAGCCAAGAAAACGTAACGTTTTTTTCATGATTAATACGCTGCCCTCTGAAATAATAAGTAGTTAATCGTTTTTAGCCGCTTCAGTTATTAGTTTACAGTCTAATAGTCAGCATTTTATAAACGAACCTTTTCTTATTGAGTTATTACAAGAACTTAACTGCAACTATTTACCAGTAAATCCTATCCCTCTCTATTTGACCATTTCCATCTGTAAACGAGTCTCCTCGATATCCAGCTCGGCTTCTATTTTTCTTAAAATCTCTTCGCTTACTGTTCCTTTACGATGAAGCTGGCTGATTACTTTGCGTTCCACTTCAATAACGTCCAATTGTACTTGCGTGAACTGATTGAAAACCCGCAGGGCCCGGTTGTCAGAACTAGCCCATTCGGTCCTGGGAAGTTCGGTATGCTGAAGTCGTTCAAAACGATTCTGGTAACTATTTCGAATTCGATTTAACACTACATGATCAATGTCCTGCAAGTTATTTTCGATGTGTACCATTACTTCGCTGATGATCTGCGAACGTACCTCGTATTCTTCCGCTAACAGGGAGTATTTCGGAATTTTCAGCTTACGAATAACCCATGGAAGCGTTAATCCCTGGGCCACCAGCGTAACCATAATCACGCAGAATGTCAGGAAAATAATTAGGTTTCGGTTCGGGAAAAGCTCTCCTGAAGGAATGGTTAAGGGAATGGACAAAGCAATGGCCATGGACACTACCCCTCGCATGCCTGACCAGCCGATAATAATCAGGTTCCGGCGGTCCAGTAACTCCCGTTCGTCTTTTTTATGAAAAAGAAATTTCGGTCGAATAGACGCAGGCAATACCCAGATAAACCGAACGACGATCACCGTTAAGCTCACTAACAGCCCATATTTCATAAGAATGAGCGTGCCGTGAGTCGTTACCATGTCCAGATCCGTCATGACGACCCGAAGCTGTAAACCCAAGAGAATAAACACGAGTCCGTTCAGGATAAAGCCCACCACTTCCCAGACGGAATTGGCCTGAATCCGGGATTCGGTCGAGAACATTTCCGAAGAACGATACGATAAGTACAAACCGGTAGTTACTACCGCCAGAACGCCAGAAGCGTGGAAATGCTCAGCCAGCAGGTACGAAGCGAAGGGGGTTAATAAGGTAAGCGTTACTTCGACCAGGGACTCGCAAACAAAATATTTATGGATCAGGTACAGGACATAACCCACCAGCAAGCCACAAGCTACGCCAACAATTACAACGATAAAAAACTGTAATCCGGCATCCCAGAAATTAAAAGCTCCGGTTAAAATAGCGGCCAGAGCGTAACGATAAACAATCAGTCCGCTGGCGTCATTCAGTAAGCTTTCTCCTTCCAGAATGCTGATGATCCGTGGGTTCAAGCCTAAACCTTTCGTAACCGACGAAGCAGCAACGGCATCGGGAGGCGACACAATAGCTCCTAACAAAAAGGCCTCCGCCCAACTGATATTCGGGATCATGGAATGCACCACCCAGCCTACGCAAAGGGTGGTGAAAACAACCAAGCCCACTGCCGCCATGGTTATTGGGCGGATATTGGCCTTGAATTCATGCCAACTGGATTTCCAGGCCGCTTCGTATAGCAAAGGTGGCAGGAAAATGAAAAAGATAATGTCGGGATTCAGAACCAGCGTTGGTAAGCCGGGAATCTGGCTTACGATAAGGCCCACCAGAACTAAAGCGATGGGAAAAGGAAAATGACTACGAAAGCTAAAAACGGCTAGAAAGGTGACGCCAAAGAGTAATAATACGATAAGCTCAACAACCTCGATACCCATGAATGTTCGATTAATGATCCCGGAATTAGGCGGAAATTTTAGCTGAAATGAGGGTTAACGATGATGCCCAGGCAATTGCCGAACGGATCCCAGACGGTAGCCACCCAAATATCTCCGCCTACTTCGTGCGGAGCTTCGTGTTCGGTGGCCCCCAGCGATACTAACCGCTGATAGGACTCATGAATGTTTTCAACTGCCCAATAGGTGATTACTGAAGCTTTTTCAGGATACGGCGTATCGGTCGGGTGCAATCCTAACTCAAAACCTCCGACGTTGAAACCCACGTAGAAAGGCTCATCGAAATAGGGAGGTGTTGCTAACACTTCGGAATACCAGTTTTTAGCTTTAGAAAGATCATCAACGAGATAAACGGTGGTACGGAGTCCCTGAAGCATAGATTGATTGGTTTGATGACCTAAAGTAATAAGATTTTCGATAGTAAATGAAACAAGATATGCTTAATACAGGCCCATTAACGCAAAAGCGGCTCGCCCTTAGGGGCAAGCCGCTTTTTATAACTTTCAGAATACCTTAAGCCAATTCTGCTTCTCTTGAACTTCTTCTTCTCTTTCTCGAGATTTCCATCTTTACCGGTTCGTTATCAGGAGTACTTTCTCGTAAGAAAAAAGTTCCGCTACAATGCCGACAACGGTAATACTTCAAAGGAATAAAGCCCGCCAGTTTTTTAACATGTTCAGGGCGATTGATTCGCTCAATGTGAATAGATGTTTTGCAGCTTTTGCATTCGCACTTGCCTTGCATTTTTGAAACTAACCACACCATGTAAATAACATAGCCACTTAGTAATGCAACGCCTCCGATAATAAAGATCCCAGTCATAGTTAAACTTATAGTGGACGGACAGATGATAGGAATCGCCTAAAAAAACTGTACTACACAGTAGTATAAATACGATCTGGAGGACCTTTTGGTTTATCTTATAGGATAAAAATAACGAAAAACGCGACGAAATCACGAATGATGTCGTCGCGTTAACAAATATCAACTCTATTCTTAGTATTTCCAGCGTACAAAAGCTTCCACAGCTTCATACTCCGCTAACCCCAGTTTGTTGTATAAATTCGCCGTTGCCTGGTTCCGATCTTCTGCTCGTTGCCAGAATTCACGGGAATCTGTACCCTGATACACAACACCATCTTTTTGTGACTGGTGTTTGAAAATACCGTGACGTTTTTTCAATACCTGATCAGGAGACATGGGAACGGCCATTTCGATCATATCGATTGCCCATTCATCCCAGGCACCTTTGTATAACCACACCCAGCAATCCTTCATGAACGCTTCGTCTTTCAAACGACGAACGGCTTCCATC
Organism: Siphonobacter sp. SORGH_AS_1065; assembly: GCF_030818595.1. NCBI lineage: Bacteria > Pseudomonadati > Bacteroidota > Cytophagia > Cytophagales > Cytophagaceae > Siphonobacter > Siphonobacter sp. SORGH_AS_1065. The sequence continues at coordinate 3,052,978 of NZ_JAUTAM010000004.1, read as the reverse complement.
ACCGCATCCAGACAAACTTTGTGCGTTCCGTGTGGATCGGCCAGGTCGCCGGCAGCGTAGATTTGATGAGGTTTGATTTCACGAATCAGATCCATCACAATTTGAATATCTTCTTCGCTCAGTGGTTTTTTCTGCACTTTACCCGTTTCATAGAAAGGCATTTTCATGAAGTGAGCATTTTCAACCCCATTTCCTACGAAACGACAGGTTGCTTTTGCTTCACCTTCCCGAATAATTCCTTTCACTTGACGAACTTCAGGCGTATCACTTTCTGAGTCTTTTTTCGTCCGCAGGTGTTCCGCAGCATTTTTGAAGATTTCTTCTGCTTTTGGACTATCGATGCCAAACTGACGGTTATAATCCACAACGAAATCAATGAAACGCATGGCTTCATCATCCGCTACGGCAATATTACCAGAGGTTTGGTAACCTACGTGAACCTCGTGTCCCTGATCTACCAGACGCTGGAACGTACCACCCATCGAGATAATGTCATCATCAGGGTGAGGGCTGAAAATCAGACAACGTTTTTGGGTAGGTAATGCACGTTCTGGACGATTGGTATCGTCGGCGTTAGGCTTGCCACCGGGCCAACCCGTAATCGTATTTTGTAATTGATTGAAGACTTCAATGTTCAGATCGTAAGCCTGACCTACCTGAGCCAGCAATTCTGAGAGTCCGTTATCGTTGTAATCACGGTTGGTTAACTTCAGGATGGGCTTATTCAGGCTGAGAGAAAGCGTAGTGACGGCTTTCTTAATCATGTTTTTGTCCCAGGATACCTCTTCCACCAACCAGGGCATCTTGCGACGGGTTAAGTCAGCCGCCGCAGATTCGTCCAGTACGAACTGTACGTTGGGATGTCCTTGCAGGTAACTGGCAGGAACCTGATCCGTTACCGGGCCTTCAATAGCCTGGTGAATCATCTTCGCTTTGTGCTCACCCCAGGCCAGCAGGATTACCCGCTTGGCTTTCATGATCTGATTTACACCCAGCGTAATGGCTTTCTTAGGAACATTGGCCAGACCACCAAAATCCAGAGCGGCATCCGCACGAGTGGTTAAGTCCAGAGTCATCAGACGAGTGCGTGAGTTCACGTGAGAACCAGGCTCGTTGAAACCAATGTGACCATTACGACCAATCCCTAATAATTGGAAATCAAGTCCGCCTAATTCGTCGATCTGACGTTCGTAGTTCTGGCAGAACGCAGGAATCTGAGCAGGAGACAGCGTTCCATCCGGAACGAAATAGTTATTCTTTGGAATGTCTACGTGATTGAACAGTTGTTCCTGCATGAAGCGAACGTAACTCTGCTGTCCATCAGGCTGCATGGGATAGTACTCATCCAGGTTGAAGGTAATCACGTTGTAAAAGCTCAAACGCTCCTCGCGGTGAAGACGGATCAATTCTGCGTATACTTTCTTGGGTGAAGAACCAGTGGCTAAACCCAACACGGCAGGTTTTCCCTGTAATTGTTTGGCACGAATGATTTCGGCGATTTCACGAGCTACGGCTGCTGAAGCATCATTTGAATCGGCGTAAATCTGAGTAGGAATACGTTCAAACGCGATGGGCTGATTCAGCGTCGGAGCAGCTAATAACGTGTCTGTTTCGGGCAGCATGTGATTGGGATTAGGCTTAGTTTTACAACGCAAAAGTAAAGCATTTCCTGAACAACCCAGACACGTGAAGCCGACAAATACGGTATTTTTTAAAAAAATTTAATAATTTATTTTTTTACGTCATTTCCAGAGGCTGATCTACGGGACAGAAGTACGTGGTTCGCCCCCCTACCTTTGTAATTTGTAGCTTTTGATGACAAACCGGACATAACAAATGCTGCTTTGCATCTGCATAAGGCGACATCGCCCACTCGCGGGCATGAATGATGAAACGTTCGGGAAATAAGGCATAATTAGCCTCGCAATCAATCGCCGTTTTTAGCACCAGTTGAATGGCTTCATGGAGATGCTTTACTTCCATTTCGTCCAGCGAAGCAGCCAGCCGTTCCGGGTGAATACGAGCCTGGAATAATACTTCATCCACAATCCAGTTACCAATGCCCGCAATCACCGACTGGTCCAGTAACACCGGTTTAATAAATGCCTTTTTCTTCGCCAGCGTCGCCGCGAGCGTGGGAATGGAAATGGCCAGAGCGTCTGCTGCAATACGTTTTTTCCTGAGGTATTCCGGCACGTTCTCGACGATACCAATTCGCTCGAATTTTCGCGGACAGATAAAGGCCAGCTTATACCCCGTCTGAAAATAAAAGACGATTCGGGAAAAACGGGGGCGTTCTTCTTCGAATTGATAATAGGCCAGATCGCCCGTCATGCCGAAGTGAAAATGAACATAAAAACCACCATCGGTTTGCACAAAGAGGTTTTTTCCAATTCGCTCGGTTGCAATGAATTTCTTCCCGCGTAAGCTGGCTACCAGCAAATCATAATCCGTAGTTAATAGTTTGGTATCTTCTACAAATACATCCTGAATGGGCTGATTCAGACACGTTTCCTCAAAATAGCGACGATAAGTTTCGACTTCGGGTAATTCTGGCATGAGTTTAGGAAAATAATATCCGGGCGATATGGAGCTAAACGTGTAGCATTCAGCGATTGTTTCCCGAACTTTGTCCGATGGCACTTTTTGAAAAAACCGACACTCCCGACTGGCTTTATAACTTACTGGAAGAGAAAGTACAGCAGTATAACCAACCCAATTTTATTCCTAACGATCCGATTAGTATTCCGCATCAATTCACGAAAAAGCAGGATATTGAAATTATGGGTTTCTGGGCCGCCGTTCTTGCCTGGGGTCAGCGAAAAACGATTATTAATAAATGCAATGAACTGATTCGATTAATGGACGGAGCTCCCTATGACTTTATCCGTAATCATCAACCTACGGATTTAAAGCCTTTTTTACACTTCAAGCACCGCACATTCAACGCAACGGATACGCTGTATTTCATTCACTTTTTCCAGCAGTTTTACGCCAAACATGATTCGCTGGAAGAAGCTTTCGTGGGGGAAACGCCTGTGAGCGTTCAAAAGAAAGAACCAATTCGGCACGCCGCTTTTCAAACGGAGCAGGCATTGGTGCGTTTTCATGAAGTTTTCTTTGGACTGGAAGATGCTCCCGCCCGCACCCGAAAGCATGTGGCTACTCCCGCCCGAAAATCATCCTGCAAACGCCTCAATATGTTTCTCCGCTGGATGGTTCGAAACGATACAAACGGGGTAGATTTTGGAATCTGGAATCAGCTTTCCCCCGCCGCTCTGGTTTGTCCCTGCGATGTGCACGTCGATCGCGTTGCCCGAAAATTAGGCTTACTCCATCGAACTAACACCGACTGGCAAGCCGCCTTGGAGTTAACCGAAAACCTACGCAGTTTCGACTCACAAGACCCGGCTAAATATGATTTTGCTTTGTTTGGCTTAGGCGTTGAAGGTGAGATGTAATTAAGTCTTAAGCTTGCTATGATGAGGAAGAGATGCGACGAATCACGTCTCTACACTATATTATTCTTAACTAAAAAATCCGGGGAGTTACCTTCCCGGATTTTTTAGTTAAGAATAATGGAAAATACAGTTCTTCTATTTATTTAATATCTATTCAGCTATAAAACCTAAATATCAACCCATTAACTAATAACTTAAAACTATCAACTACTCAGTAGCCCATCTCATTCAAGGCCGCCTTTGCCTTCCCATCCACTGAATTTTTAGATTCGTGTTTTTTGAAACTCATGGCTTTCTCAAAATAGCTTTTTGCCTTGGCTTTCTCATTGCGTAACTGATAAATATACCCTATCTGAAGGCAGGACGACGGAGCAAAATGCCAGTTTTGTTTCTCTCCTAACTCCACCGCCCGCAGGTACAAAGGCAGAGCCGAAACAAAATCGTTCATCCGGTGATAAATCCGGGCTTTGCGGTAATTAAACTCGGTTTGATCGTAAAGGTCCGTAAAGCTGGCTTCTGTCAGATTTTTAAGCATTCCCAGGGCCTGCTCGTAGTAACCCCCATCGCTGGCGAAACGAGCTTTCATTACCGCCCGCTGATTCGCCGTGAAGGTTACGTAAGGTTTATCACTGGCTTTTTGGGCCGTTTTGTCCGCTTCATTATTAGTTTCGCCAACGCTTTTTATCTTAGAAAAATAAGCCTGAGCCTGTTTACTGTTGCCATCCAGTTCGTAGCAAAGGTATTGTTTGTAATAGGCATCCTTAATGAAATTTCCAGAGTTATGCTGTTTCAGAAATTGCTGGTAAGCCAAGATGGCCTGGTCATAATCGCCTTTTTGCAGTAATATTTCACCTTTATGATACGTAAAGAAAGGAATAGAGAGGTATTCTCTGGAAGCAGGATGATTATTGGCAATCGCCAGGGCTGCTTCACCGTATCCTTCTTTCATTAAGATCGAATTGCCAAAAAACTGGATCAGCAGGTTATCATCATTCTGATTCAGGAATTTTTGAAAGTCAGTAACTTCGCTTTTACTTAACCGCAAAACATACGCCTGCATCAGGTATTCTATTAACTGAGCCTCAGATTTGAATAAAGGCTCTTTTACGGCTACCGAATGAATTTCCTGCAAGCCTTGCTGAATGTTTCCGCGTAAACCCAGCAATTTGGTAACCCAGCGGTAACTCTCGGGCGTGGAGCCAATCAGCACGTGCAACATTCCCAAAGCTTTCTTGTTGTACGTGAACTGTGGGAATTTTTTAGCATTCTCGTCCAGCAGTTTATAGGCTTTAATTACATCCCAGGCTCCCGGTACTTCTTTACCAAATTTGATCTTCACAAACGCCCAGTGCATTTTAATTTCGGCCCGCAAACAGCGATTCCAGGGTGATTCCTGATCCATATCCTCCAGCCGCTCCAGCCGCTGTTCTCCTTTTTTCACCAAAGCCTCGTACGAACGTCGGTCTTCCGTTAGCAGTAGGTATAACATATCAGCGTAATCATCCAGATACAGAGCTACGCCGTTGGTGCCGAGTTCAGAGCTTAACTCCTGCTGGCCTTTGGTAAGTTTCAGTTTAAAAATATCTAGATAAGCCTGCTGAGTTTTGGTATTCCATTCAAAATCAGAAGCATATCCATGAAAAGATGCAAAGAAAAGGGTAAAGAAAAGTAGCCGTTTCATACCGTAGGGAAAAGGTTAAAACAAGAAAAACCCGTCGAATATTCGACGGGTTTAGAACATTTCAATTGGTGTTGCAGTACTTAAATATTACCGTCGTGAAGTAGTAGCAACCGTTACGGGTGCATCTTCAACGTCAGCTAAAATTCTACCACAGTGTTCGCAAATGATGAGTTTTTTCTTCTCGCGAATGTCAGCCTGACGCTGGGGAGGCACCACGTTAAAACAGCCGCTACAGGCAGCCCGGCGAACCGTAACTACCGCCAGACCGTTCGAAGAGTTATCACGAATACGCTGATAAGCCACGCGTAAACGCTCTTCTACTTTCTCAGCCTGTTTTTCACGTTGTTCAGCGAGTTTTTTCTCATCTTCCTGGCTTTCACCCAGAATTACGTCCAGTTCTTTACGCTTCGCGTCCAGATCTTTCTTACGTTCTTCCAGAGCAGCCTGCGTGCTACGAATTTCTTCTTCTTTCAAACGTACTTTTTCGCTGGCCTCTGCCGTACGCTTGTCAGCCAGTTTCATTTCCAACTCCTGAAATTCGATTTCCTTGTTAATGGCATCGAACTCACGGTTGTTACGAACGTTGTTCTGCTGATCTTTATACTTAACAATTAATTTCTCGGCATCACGTTTCGCCTGGCGGTATCCGTGAATTTCCGAATCGAGTGTATCGATGGTATCCTTGTGACGTTTGATGCGGGTTTCTAATCCGATAATATCGTCCTCAAGATCCCGAACTTCTTCAGGCAAATCCCCACGAATTTTCTTGATTTCGTCTAATTGAGAATCTATGGCCTGTAATTGGAGGAGAAAATCGAGTTTTTGAGCTACCGTTGCTTCCATGAATGAGAGTTTCGAATCTATAGTTTCCAGTTTCTAGTTTAAAGACTTAAGCAGGTAATCGCTGTACTTTAAACTTCAGACTGTACACCATTACACGAAATAGTGAACCGGATTGGTGTCAGTTTTAGACAAAAGTGTCGCAAAATTAGGGAAATTTTTCGTTAGAATCTCACTTAGAAGCTCTTTCGTGAAAACTTCGCTCTCATAATGCCCAATATCGCAAATGATGAGCCGATTTTCAGCATCGAAAAACTCATGATATTTGAAATCTGCGGTTACAAATACGTCTGCCTGATGGCCTACAGCATCTTTCAGTAGAAAACTGCCCGCCCCTCCACAAACAGCAACTTTTTGCACCGTTTTGTTCCGTAAAGGTGTATGCCGAATCACATTCAATTGCATCTTATTTTTAAGATACGCCAGCCAGTCCATTTCTGACAGGGGTTCGGGTAACTCACCTATCGCACCAGAGCCCACGGTTTGATCTTCATTTTCGAGCTGGTGGAGGTAATGAGCCACTTCTTCGTACGGATGGCTTGCCCGCAAGGCCCGCATGATCGAGCTTTGCAAATGGGCCGGAAATATCACTTCAATCCGGTGTTCGTTTACCTCCTCGGTTTCGCCGGGTTTCCCGATAAAAGGCTGAGCAGATTCCGTAGGTAAAAACGTGCCCGTTCCTGATGTACGGAAAGAACAGTTTTTATAATCCCCAATCTGACCAGCTCCTGCTGCATACAAGGCCTGCAATACCTGGGTGGTGTATGCTTCAGGAACAAAAGCGGTCAGTTTCTGTAAAGTCTGTGGTTTGGGCGAAAGCACCTGAATATTAGTCAGGCCTAACTTCTCCGCAATTTTCCAGTTTACACCCCCTTTTACGCTATCCAGATTCGTGTGAATGGCGTAAATAGCAATGTCATGCTTGATGGCTTTAATAACTGTTTTCTCAACGTAATTCTTTCCGTTGAACTTTTTCAAGCCTTTGAAAACAATGGGATGATGGGCTACGATCAGGTTACAATTCTGCTCAAGGGCCTCATCCACAATTTCCTCCGTACAATCCAGACTTACTAATATATTCTGCACTTCCTGACGGGGATCTCCCACAATCAGGCCGGCGTTATCGTAACTTTCCTGATAAGCCAGCGGTGCTTTTAATTCGAGTAATCTCGTAACTTCCTGTATGGTAATCATAGGATCTAATCTTCATTACTCCTTCCTGTCTCTACTTTCTTGCTTAAACCAGCCCGTATCGTTCAGCCAGGACATTCAAATGGTGTCGCTCGTGTCCGGCAATCATGGTAACCAACGCTCGGGCAGATAAAGGATAGTTACTACAAACGCCCATTCGAGTCTGATCTGCTTCCGTAAAAGTCTCGAACAGAGCAATATTACTTTGCCGGGTAAGTCTGTAAATTTTAACTAAACTTGCAAGTGTCATATCACCAAAGGGGACATACTGCATATACTCATCCTGATCGAAACCGGGTAAGCTTTGTTTTTCACCCCGGGCTATACACAAAGCACGGTAGGCAAAAACCCGTTCGGTATCAATCATGTGCCCCAGCACTTCTTTCAAACTCCACTTTCCTTCGGCGTAGCGATAGTTCCCCTGCTCTGGGTCTTGCAGAGACTCGTATCGGGTCAATAACTCGTCTGCCTGATTTTGAAGGCATTCCAGCACATTTCCTTCCGAAATTAAGGTGATGTAACCCGAAGGAAGGCTATTTTGAGGGTACTCTGAAAACGATGGAATATTCATAAGTTATCAAAAACAATCGAAGCAAAGGTAAGAAAAGGATTAGCTTTCGATTTCATGTTTTATTCAGGAAGCAATGGCTAAGTGAGAAAACCATTCCCCGACCAAATGGTTCTATGTATAGTTGTCTATTATTTCTACACGATTACCATAAAATATGTTCGGAATGATACCCAGTTTAGCTACGGTATATTTTTTTGCACTTTTATACTAATTAGGCTCTTCAAGCCCCTTTTTTCTATTAATGCGTAGCTTTTATGATTGACAATTCTAGCCTGCATATTTTACTAGCCGACGACGACGTAGACGATCAGTTTCTCGTTAAAGAGGCCTTTACTGAAGTTAGTAAAAATGTTCAGTGCGAATCTGTTAGTTCTGAAAAAGAATTGTTTGCCCGGCTGGAATCAGGAAATCATTTACCTGACTTAGTTATACTGGACTGGAACCTGCGACCCGGTGCGGGTTCGGACATCGTCCAGAGTATTCGGAGAAACCCGGTTACTTCATCCCTTCCCATTCTGGTCATGAGCACATCTTCCGTAACGGAAGACATTAAGCATGCATATTTGCAGGGAGCTAATTCTTATATCATTAAGCCTTCCAGCTATGCCGATCTGGTGAGGACCTTTGCCAGTCTTTACGATTTTTGGGCAAATATTGTCAAGCTACCGCCTCATAACTAATCAGTAGACTATCTGTTTATTGTACGTATACCTACATATTTTTAGGTATATAGTCTTAATTATTACCTAAAACCTACCTTATTCTGCTACTTATCGAACATTTCATACCAATGGACGAAAAAGCAGACCCTTTTTTTACTACCACTATACATTTGTATCACAAGTCAATTAATCAAATGGCGGTTTGATGATTGATCTTTGAGTATTGAAAGGATTAGTCCATGGCGGTGGAACTAATTTTACTCTAATCGAACCCATCCAGCTTGCTGAGCTCGATGGGTTTTCCTTTTTCATTCTTTCCCTTCTTTTCTCTTCTAAATGCCTGCAACATTTGAAACAGGGGTTTCTAAGGGACTCTTCTACTTTTCAAGTCATTCCATAAAACTACGCCTCCTAAGGTCTACGTAAACCTCTAAACTATGAAATTAGCTATACGCCTGGCCGGACTCATGTCCATTTTCGTAGCCTCTGTGGCGGTTCCTTCGTTCGCTCAACGAAACGAAACCAAAGCAACTGATGCAGACACCCCCCTCCATTTGCTTCAACCTGATTATCCGGTTCCTTACGGTTTGGTTAGTATTGAAAACACAACCAACGTTTTAAACCGAGTTTATGATTACTTACAGAACGTAACACCCGCTCAACTCGTCGATAAACAAACTAATAAGACTATCACCGACTATTCCAAAATAGATGCTCATTCGACCTTTGCCAAGGCAGATTTTCGCTTAACGAGTTACGAATGGGGAGTTACCTATGCTGCTTTCTTACAGGCCAGCGAAGCCACCGGTGATCACAAATACAAAGCTTATACCGACGAACGACTCCGATTTCTGGCCGAAATTGCTCCTCATTTTCAGCCTTTATTAACTTCCGACCCCAAAAATCGACTAGCGATGCGTGCCTTCTTGGCCCCACACGCTCTGGATGATGGCGGTGCTCTAACGGCTGCCATGATTAAATCGCTACGGGGAGGAAATACGGCTTCGTTACGCCCATTAGTGGATCACTTTCTGAATTACATCCTGACTAAGGAACATCGCCTCAGCGATGGCACGCTGGCCAGAAATCGTCCGCAGGCTAACTCGCTTTGGCTGGATGATCTGTTCATGGCCGTTCCCGCCATTGCTCAGATGGGCAAGCTAACGGGTGACAAAAAATATTATGATGAGGCGGTAAAACAGGTACTGCAATTTTCAAAGCGAATGTTCAATCCCGACAAAGGCTTGTACATGCACGGCTGGGTAGAAGGCATGACGGCTCATCCGCAGTTTCACTGGGCACGGGCTAATGGCTGGGCTATTCTGACGAAGGTAGAATTACTGGAAGTATTACCCGAGAATCATCCCCAGCGAGCCAAAATTCTGGAGTTACTGCGGGCTCATGTTCAAGGGTTAACTTCTTATCAGTCGGGATCGGGTTTCTGGCATCAGCTCATTGACCGCAACGATTCATACCTGGAGACTTCCGCTACGGCTATTTATACCTATTGCATCGCCCGGGCCATTAACAAAGGCTGGATTGATAGATTAGCCTATGCTCCTGCCTGCCTGCTGGCCTGGAATGCCGTGACAACTAAGGTTAACCAGAAAGGACAAGTGGAAGGTACCTGCGTAGGAACAGGCATGGGCTTTGAACCCGCTTTTTATTACCACCGACCCATTAGTCCATACGCCGCTCATGGCTATGGCCCCGTGATTCTGGCGGCTTCTGAAATTATTAACTTACTGAAAAAGAATCAGTTCGAAATTAATGATAGTTCCGTTCAGCTATTATTGAAAAAGTAATTCCGAACGGGACTTACCAGTAATGGCTGACGGGGTTTGAGAGACCTTCTGCAGAAGGACGGTGCTGGACTAGAAAATTTCCCCGAGAACCAAGTAACAGACTTAGGAGAGAACGGCAGGTAGAACCTGTCGTTGTTGTAAGAACGAAATGGAATATCGTACCAGAAGAGGATGTCTCTACCTGTCATCTCGAACGAAGGGAGAGAACTTCTGTAGAATGGGGCGATGCTGAGGCTAATAAAGTTTCCAAAAAACGAAGTAACAGCTTTAGGGGATGACGGCAGGTAGAATCTGCCGTCATCTCCTAAAGCTAAATACAAGCACTATTACTTATTTCCCGGCAACCATTTTTACAGGCTCATCTTCTTACTTAGGTCCTCCAACCTTTGTTTTGATGAAGCCTAACTTAAATCGCTGGATTCGTGATTATTTCGGATTTAGTTCTTCTGAATCGCGGGGATTTCTCGTGCTCCTTTTCGTAATAGCCGGATTATTACTAACGCCCTTTCTTCTTGATTTTCTACCCGATAAAGTTCCTCCAGCCAACGATTCTCAAAAGCTGGATTCTGTGGTAGCACAGTTGGAAGTTTCAACGCCAGAAGATTATCCTTACGAACCAAAAGAAAAGCATTCGCGACGCTCTGATTACCACTCTGAAAAAGCCGTTTCGGTACGTCTGTTTCCCTTTAACCCGAATACCATTTCTGCGGAACAGTGGCAGCAATTAGGGTTGCCCCGCTGGATGGCCGAACGAATTCTGAAATACCGGACCAAAGGGGGGGCTTTCCGAAAAAAAGAAGATTTACTCCGCATGTATGATTTTCCCCGGGATACCTATCAGAAACTTGAACCTTACATTCAGTTACCTGAGCTAGCCAATACTAAGTCTTCTGATTTTGCCCCCTCACCTAGCCTTCCTGCTTCAACCCTTCCTTATTCTACCAGTCCTAAACGGGAAAAACTAACCCGTTTTGACTTGAACGAGGCTGATACCTCACAATTGAAAAAAGTGTACGGCATTGGCTCCAAACTAGCCAACCGGATCATCAGATTTCGGGACAATCTGGGCGGTTTTGTTCGGGAAGAACAAATCAGAGAAGTCTGGGGGCTCGACTCGACAGTAGTGCTGGAGTTGTTAAAACACGGTCATATCTCCAATCCTACTACCATCCGAAAAATTCGCATTAATGAGGTGAAAGCCGAAGAATTCCGGCATCCGTATTTGAAACCTTACGTTGCCAAAGCGATCATGGCCTACCGAAATCAGCACGGGGCTTTTCGCTCCGTAGCAGACCTGAAAGCGGTGAAGCTACTGGACGAACAAACCCTGAAAAAATTGGAGCCTTACCTAGCCTATTAAACCAACAAAAGAGGCAACCTTGCGGCTGCCTCTTTTTATAACTGAACGAATTTCAACTAAAAATTAGGCTTGAGCATATACCGGGAATAGAAACGCTGAATGACTTCAACGGCCTCGTCTGCGGTATCTACCACGTTGAATAAGTGTAAGTCCTTAGGATTGATGTAACGGTTTTCTTCGCACATGGTCGTCTTTAACCAGTCTATCAATCCGCCCCAATACGATCTACCCACCAACACAATCGGGAACCGACCAATTTTCTGGGTTTGAATCAGGGTTAAGGATTCAAATAACTCATCCATTGTTCCGAAACCACCGGGCAGGGCAATGAATCCCTGAGCGTATTTCACGAACATTACTTTTCGCACGAAGAAAAAATCGAAATTGATGCTTTTATCGTGGTCAATATAAATATTGGGCTGTTGCTCGAAAGGTAGTTTGATGTTTAATCCAACTGACTTACCTCCGTTTTCTTTTGCCCCTTTATTACCGGCTTCCATGATACCGGGGCCACCGCCTGTGATTACTCCATAACCCAGATTTACCAGCTTGGCGGCAATTTCTTCCGCCATCTTGTAGTGAGGGTGATCCGAGCTGGTACGAGCTGATCCAAAAATCGATACGCAGGGACCAATTTTAGCCAGCCGATCAAAGCCTTCCACAAATTCAGCCATTACTTTAAAAATGACCCAGGAGTCGGCACTCTTAATTTCGGCCCAGTCGTGGTTTTCGAAGGCTTCACGAATCCGGGCTTCATCTTCCGTGACCGCCGGATTCATCAATGATACATCGGTCAAAGGGTGGATATTTTCTGTATTTTCGGGCACCGGGGGCAATCCGGTGGGCTTAATTCCATTTACTTCTGACATAATCTACTCGTTTACTTGAACATTTCTTGATCGATACAAGGGTTTTGATTGAAGGCCCGTACTTTTGCAAAACGGGAAGGATATAACGATAATCCGACGCGTAATGTTGCAGTTTTTACTTAAACTTCCGAATATCTTCTATGAAAATTGCTATTGGCTCCGACCACGCAGGTTTTGACTATAAAAAACGTCTGGCAGATTACTTAGCCAAAGAAGGACATGAAGTAACGGATTTCGGAACCTATTCAACCGATTCCGCCGATTATCCTGACTTTGCTCACCCGGTGGCTTCTTCCGTAGAGAACGGCGAAGCTGATTTTGGCGTCCTGTGCTGCGGTAGCGGTCAGGGAGTTACGATTACGGCCAACAAACACCAGGGCGTTCGGGCGGCTCTGGTCTGGGATCGTGATCTGGCGGAGTTATCCCGTCAGCATAACAACGCAAACGTCATTTGCATTCCCGCTCGCTTCATTGCGTATGAATTAGCCGAAGGTTGCGTCAAAAAATTCCTGGCAACGGAATTTGAAGCCGGTCGCCACGCCACCCGAGTAGGGAAGATTAGTTGCTAATGATTGATCATAGAAAGGAGTCGGACTTATTACATTTCTCTTCCCTGAGCTATAGTAATAAGTCCGACTCCTTTTTTATGCCTTACACCCGACGATAAATGCCCTTTTCAATTTCCTGGTACCGTCGGGCAAGAGCTGGAATTCGCTTGAACAACGTCGGAACCAGGTTTTTTCGATCAATCAGATACTCAGGAGGGTCTTTCTCAAAGTTTCTGAGAATGTTAATAACGTTGTTATAGTTGTTCAGATTTTCCAGATCAAAACGGGACAAATTCCAGTTTAGATACGCCGTTGCCGGGTAGTTATCCAGATACTCTCCCATGCTTTCCCCGAAGACCAGAATTTTCTTATTTTTAATCTCGGCGGGTAATCGAACGGGCTTTACCGTCAGGTTTTCCAGTTTAACAATGCTATTGGAAAAAGCGGGCATTAATGTCAGGTAAAACAATACGCCTACCCCTCCCGCAAAAACCACCAGCATTAGCTCAGGAATCCATCTTTTACGAGTGTACGTTTCGAAGAAATAAACGGTAAAATACGCCAGCCCCGGTGTGAAAATCACGAACTGCATGGGAGCCAGATAAGACATTAACCCTACCGATAACAGACATCCTCCCAGATACAGAGCTACTACCTGCTGCACCCGCGACTGAAAATTGGTATAACGACCATAATTAAGAATCTTGAGAAACCCGAGTACCGCAAAAATGACAGGCAGGGCAATAACGGCCAGCAAGGTCTGAAAATCGTTTAGGTCGTATTGCCGAATCTGGAAGATGATACTTAAAAAATTTCTCGTGAACGCTTCATAATGTCCATCCAGATAGAAGTATAGGTTGACAATGACAATCGGAAACAGAAACCCTAATACATTGATGATGTGCTGACGAAAACTGGCCCCGCTGTATAATAATAATGATAAAACGACCCAGAGGATAAACACCATCGAAGGCGGATAAAACAGGGTGGCAATGCTGATATAAAAGCCTACTTCCAGTAACTCGTCTTTAATGCCCTCTCGATCCAACTGCTTTAATAAGGTTCCCAGAGCCAGCAACAGGAAGGTAGTAGCCATCAGGGCCGGCGAAAGCGTGGTGTAATCAAAAGAAATATTCATAATGACCAGGTAGATAAAACCTGGCACGTAATTCCGTTCTGGAAAGATGCTTTGCCGACTCATAATCAGGTTAAAATAAATAACCTGAAAAGCCGTAATGATATAAGCCAGAAAGTGATAACTTATTTCTGAACGCCCAAAAATCCAGTGCATACCAGCGTAGGCCATTGCCGACAAAGGAGCCGTACTATCCCAAATCTGTTCGTATAGGATATATCCTTTACTAAGTTGCTCGCCCAGCAGGGTCCACTGCATTTCAGGAATCAGCAGGGGCGTGTTTCCCAGTAACACCGGAATTCGAACGAGAAACAGGATAATTAAAAGTATAAAAATCTGATAGGCCGCATTTACTCGAAAAAAACTAAGCAAAACCGTATGACGTTAGGATACGTAATGACAAAACCAGATGGTCTGATTCTTTAGGTAACTTCTCTGGAAAAATTAAGCCGAAAGCCCTGCCTTTCTTTACCCGAAACCCACGCTTCAGCCCTAATTTTTTCAAAATTAACCACTCAATTCCGAAACCTACGCTATCTTACCCCAAGTCAGCCGGAAAATTCGGATATTTGTAGCCGCGTGGCCTTTTTGAGGATTCAGCAGGATTCCTTTAAGTCCGCCATAACGCATAAGTTTATAGTATGGAATCAAAAAGACAACAGAAGTTTGCCCGGCAAGTACAAAAAGACCTGGGAGATATTTTTCAGAAAGAAATGCGTAATCAATTTGGTAACGCATTTATTACCATTACCGATGTAAAAGTAAGCCCTGATCTGGGCCTGGCCCGGGCGTACCTGAGCTTCCTGCTCACAGACGATAAGGATCAGCTTTTGAAAAATATTCAGGAAAAGACCAAGCAAATCCGTCAGATCCTGGCGAATAAGATTCGTAATCAGGTTCGTGTCATTCCCGAATTACAATTCTTTCTGGATGATACGGCAGAATACGCCGCCAAGATGGATGCTCTATTTTCGGGCATTGTTATTCCTCCCGCGTCCGAAGATGACGCTGAAGAAGAATAATGTTTTTGATTAGTCCGGTTGGTAATCCTGACCGGACTGATCGTTTTATTGACTATTACTTCTGGAGTTCCGGCATGAACCTGCCCTTACTGATTGCTCGCCGTTATTTTCTTTCCAAGAAAAAGACTTCTTACATTAACCTGATTGCCATTATTTCCATGCTGGGTGTTTGCATCGGGACCATGGCTTTGGTAGTGGTACTTTCCGTTTTTAATGGCCTGGAAGATTTTAACCGGCAGTTATTTAAAACGCTTGATTCCGATCTTCGCATTATCCCGGCTAAAGGAAAAAGCTTTACGGTCAGCGATTCTCTCTGGACGAACTTGAAAAAAATTCAGGGCATCGAGCACATTACGCAGGTATACGAAGAAAATGCTCTGGTGCAATACCAGGATCATCGGACCGTAGCCACGATCAAAGCGGTGGATGATAACCTTTCTACGCACCCGGAAATGGATACGACCCGTATTGCCGGAAGCCTGCAATTGCAAAGCCAACACCAGAATTTTGCCGTTTTAGGCGTGGGTGTAGCTCGTATGCTGGGAGTTAGTCCCGAAGATCCGCTTACGGCCCTGGAAATTTGGTATCCGCGTAAAAACGCCAATCTTGCAGCTCCGGGTCTGGAGGCATTCAACGAAGCTACCATTCAGCCGGGCGGCATTTTTAGCATTGAACAAAGCATCGACGATCATTATATCTTCGTTCCGCTTCGGTTTGCAGAAGATTTATTTGAAACGGAAGGAAAACGTACCGCTCTGGAGTTTAAGGTAAAACCTGGCCTGGACGTCGAACCGATCCAACGACAAATGCAGCGAATTGTAGGTGAAAACTTTAAAGTTCAGAATCAGGATGAACAGCACGCTAGTTTGTTTCGAGCCATTCAGATTGAAAAACTATTTGTTTTCATTACCCTAACGCTCATCATTGCCATCGCTTCTTTCAACATCTATTTCTCGCTCTCTATGTTAGCGATAGAGAAAAAAGCGGATGTAGCGACGTTACTTGCCATGGGTGCCTGGCCGGGACTCATCCGACGTATTTTCCTGGCCGAAGGGGCTCTGGTAGGATTCAGTGGAGCCATTGTCGGCCTGGTGCTGGGCGTTGCTTTGTGCTGGGCTCAGGAAGAATACGGCTTTGCCAAAATGCAATTGGTAGGATCGCTGGTTGATGCCTACCCCGTCCGAATGCAGATTCAGGACTTGATTGGTACCGTCATTGCCCTCATTATCATTACGCTGGCGGCCTCCTGGATGCCCGCTCAGAAAGCCGCCCGTCAGGAATTATAACTTATTGAACAAAGGAAATTTCTTTAATATCGAACAGTCGAACATCGGTTTCTGTTTCTACCTGCAATTGCCCAAACTCAGCTACGCCGATAATTTGACCATTAAAAGTTTTTCCTGACGTATCCTGAAAGCGATGCCATTCTCTGAAACGGTACAGCCGCTGGAGGTATTCTATTTTTTGCTGGTTATAGCTTCCGTCTTTCAAGGCCAGATACCGCTCTTCCAGTCGATTGCATAACTGTAACAGCAAAGCCTCCAGTGAATATTCCTTACCTGTAATCTGCCGAACGGAAGTAGCTGTGGTTATGGAGAAACTTAACTGATTAATATTCAGACCAATACCAATCACAGAACCGGTCAGGTGGGTACCCATCAGGGAATTTTCGATTAATACACCCCCTAACTTTTGATCTTTGTAATAGAGATCATTGGGCCATTTTAGCTTCACTCCGTCGTATAGTAACTCCGTTAAGAAATCATGGATTCCCAATGCGATGGCAATGCTGAGACGAAATTGTTCGGTAGCTCGCAAAAAAGTAGGATGAACGATAAACGAAAAAGTAAGGTTCTCCCCTGTATTGGTCCTCCAGACATTGCCACGCTGACCCCGCCCCGCCGTCTGCTCATCCGTCACGTACAACGTACCTTCGGGGGCATCATTACGCAAAGATTCGGCGGCCAAGTCATTGGTTGAGTGACAACTTGGCAGATATATAATTTTTTGCCCGATAAATTGGGTCTTAGGATAGGATTTGTACAATTATTTTTAGTTTTAAGGGAGTAAATTTACGAATCAAACGTTATAGTAAGGATAAGACACTTCATAAGTGCCGATTTTCGCCTTAATTCGTAACCTAATAGCAAATCTTGATTCGTAATGGCTAAAGCTTTCGAAAACTCTCTTAGCCATGAAACGATAATCTTTTGAAGAATGATTGAAACTGCAGAACGCGTAAAGCAAAATGACATCCCGGCGGAAGATATCTGCCAACTAGTAGTGAAGGGCATGCAGGAGAAGAAGGGTGTGAACATTATTGTTCTGAACCTAAAAGGAGTAAAAAATGCCATTGCTGATTACTTTGTCATTTGCTCAGGAAAATCCGATACCCAAGTTGACGCACTTGCTGACTCGATTGACGAGGAAGTACATAAGGCTTCCGGTGTGAATCCATGGCACCGGGAAGGCAAAAACCAGAAAGAATGGATTCTTCTCGATTATGTGGACGTAGTGGCACACGTCTTTAAACAGGATCGGCGAGATTTTTATCGTCTGGAAGAGCTTTGGGGCGACGCGGAGATGACGGTTATCGAAGACGAGGCCTGATTTTTGCCGCTTACCCCTAAATTCTGCCATTCGACCCAAGTTGAATTTAGGCATGAAACCATTCCTTCAACTTGGGAAGTTACTAACACACCTCTGGACTTCGTTCCAGTTTGATTTATCGCCGACACACCATCGGTATCTTAGAAAGAAAGACAGAATATGGCTGAAGAAACCTCAAATAAACCCAAGCTACCAAAGCCCCCCCGCCGTCCAGGTTTTCAGGGTTGGCTTGTTGCGGGTTTGGTTGTTGCGATCATTACTATTATGGTCGTAAGTAAAAATAGTGGCGTTCGAAGAATTAAAATGAAACAATACTTCGAAATGGCCGCTAAAAACGAAGTAGATCAGACGGTTGTTGTTAATGACAAACTGGTAGAAGTTACCCTGAACCGGGAAGCTCTCCAGAAACCTGAATACAAAGGTCTTACGAGTGAAAAAACGTACTTCCCATCGACTCCCGGACCCCATTTTGCGTTCCCGATTCCGTCTACCGAAATTTTCAATGATGACGTAAAGGAATTTAACAAAGTACACCCTAACAATCAGATCGATTACACCGTTGATGAGCGGGCAGGCCTGGTTGAATTTTTCTCAACCTGGGGCTTACTGATTCTGATCGTGGTAACGATGTATTTTATGATGAGTCGCGTGACTGGCGGTGCTGGTCCTGGTGGACAAATCTTCAATATTGGTCGTTCGAGAGCTACGTTATTTGACGCAGAAAACAAAGTAAAGATCACGTTTGACGATGTGGCAGGTCTGGATGAGGCGAAGGAGGAGATCAAGGAAATCGTAGAATTCCTTAAGAATCCTAAGAAATTCACGGATTTGGGGGGTAAAATTCCGAAAGGTGCTTTGCTGATTGGCCCTCCAGGTACAGGTAAAACCCTGTTAGCGAAAGCGGTGGCGGGTGAAGCAGGCGTTCCTTTCTTTTCTTTGTCAGGTTCTGACTTCGTAGAAATGTTCGTAGGGGTAGGTGCTGCTCGGGTACGTGACCTCTTCAAACAAGCGAAAGAAAAAGCTCCCTGTATCATCTTTATTGATGAGATTGATGCGGTAGGTCGTTCGCGTGGACGCGGTGCCATGCCCGGTGCTAATGATGAACGTGAAAACACACTGAACTCGCTGCTGGTAGAGATGGATGGGTTTGCAACAGATTCAGGGATTATCATCCTGGCTGCCACCAACCGTCCTGACGTTCTTGACTCCGCCCTGATGCGTCCGGGTCGTTTTGACCGTCAGATTTCTATCGACAAACCCGATATTATTGGTCGCGAAGCGATCTTTAAAGTACACATGTCCAGCCTGAAACTGGCGGCTGATGTAGTCGCAAACAAGCTGGCTGCTCAGACTCCTGGTTTTGCCGGTGCTGAAATCATGAACGTTTGTAACGAAGCGGCTCTGATTGCCGCTCGTAAGAACAAACATGCGATCGACATGCAGGACTTTCAGGATGCCATGGACCGTGTGATTGGGGGTATGGAGAAGAAGAACAAGATCATTTCTCCGCACGAAAAGAAAATTGTGGCTTACCACGAGGCGGGTCACGCTGTAGCAGGCTGGTTCCTGGAACATGCGGATCCCCTGGTTAAGGTAACCATCGTTCCCCGTGGGGTGGCGGCTTTGGGTTACGCTCAGTATTTACCGAAAGAGCAGTTCCTGTACCGCACCGAGCAATTAATCGACGAAATGTGTATGACCCTGGGTGGTCGTGCTGCCGAGGAAGTTGTTTTCGGTAAGATTTCGACGGGTGCTTTGAGTGACCTCGAACGAGTAACCAAAATGGCTTATTCTATTGTAACGGTTTACGGTATGAATGAGAAATTGGGTAACATTTCGTTCTACGACTCCAAAGGAAACAATGAGTATTCCTTTAACAAGCCTTATTCAGAAGAAACTTCACGGATCATTGATGAAGAAGTTCGACTGATTGTAGATGCCGCTTACGAACGCACGAAGGCTTTGTTAACCGAAAATCTCAAAGCTCTGGAAATCATTGCTCAGCAATTATTAGATAAAGAAGTGTTATTCCAGTCTGATCTGGAAGAACTGATTGGCAAACGTCCGTTTGAGCAGGAAACTTCTTATCAGGCTTATATGAAAGGAAAAGAGTCAGCTCCGACGGAAATTCCCGAAGATGCTACTCCCGATAACTCAGAAGTAGTTCCTACCGAAGAGCCAACGCCATCCGCTGAATAAGCTAACTTTATCCATAAAAAAGCATTTCTGGCCTAATAACCGGAAATGCTTTTTTTATGACCTCAGGTAAGCTATATTCTATCCAGTAAAGTGATACTTCTGGCAAAGCTCTATCTTTGTCTTTCCATCAGCGTTGTTTTACCAATTTTCCCGTTCTAATGAACGAAATTCAGCTTCTCCCCCATAAGAAAATATTCTTTGCCTCTGATTTCCACTTAGGTAGTGTCCCTCTGGATCGTAGCGTTGCTCGCGAAAAGGCCCTTGTTCGCTGGCTTGATCAGATCAAATCAGAAGCTCAGGTGATCTTTCTGGTAGGTGATATTTTTGATTTCTGGCATGAATACAAAGAAGCCGTTCCGAAAGGTTACGTCCGATTTTTGGGAAAACTGGCTGAATTAAAAGACGCGGGGATCGACATCCAAATTTTTACGGGTAACCATGATTTATGGATGCGGGACTATTTCCCTACCGAATTTGGCATTCCCGTTCACCGCAAACCCATCGAATTTAAAGTGACCTCAGCGGGTAAAGAGACTCGTTTCATGCTGGGTCATGGCGATGGATTAGGTCCGGGAGATTATGCGTATAAGCGGGTTTTGAAGCCCATTTTTACGAACCCTGTTCTTCAGTTTTTCTTTCGCTGGTTACATCCAGATGTGGGTATTACGCTGGCTTATCGCTGGGCTCACCACACGCGGGCTTCAAAAGCAGGTAAACCTCATGAGTTTTTCAAGAACGATGAAAGCGAATGGATTTTTCTGTATTGCCGCGAAATAGAATCCCAAAACCATCACGATTATTATGTCTTCGGCCATCGGCATTTGATTTTGGATATGCAGGTGTCACCCACCAGTCGTTACATTAATATTGGCGAATGGATTTATACCCAGTCCTATGCTCACTTTGATGGTAAGGATTTTACAATGGCCATTTTTGAGAATGATCCTTCTCTTTTAAAGGCGGCGAATCATAAGTGATTTTCAGTACTTATTTGCTGCATTTCACCCTAAGCTAACCTATTTGACTTTGCTTGGGTTGTTTCTTCCTGTATTCAAAATCAGTAGGCCTCTTTTGTTGGAGAGGAGAAAACTCGTTTATCTCTGTCATCCAGAGCGAAGTGAAGGACCTTACTGAACCTGCGGCCCTATTCCCGCCATGGCTGGTGTATCACCTGTCATTTATACGCAAGCCCTAGTTGGGGTGAGACCCTAACCACGACGTAACTAACTTAATAACCCCAAATCCGTCCCATTCTACCGACGGTTTCTCCCTTCGTTCGAGATGACCGTGAGGGTTAACTAAATAGTGCGAGATTCCATCTCGTTCCTAGGCAATGGCAAGTTTCTACCAACGGCGGCACCCGAGTTTTCACCCGGGACTAATCTTATTTGACCCCGCTGCGATTGTTTCTTTTTTATGTAGAATAATCCTAACGAAGCTAATCTGGATATAATCAAAGCAGCCTCACTTATGAAAAGTGAGGCTGCTTTGCTTTCCAGGCTGAAGGTTCTGTCTATTTAGTTACTACCCTGATTGACCCGACCTGCTTCGCTTTCCAGACCTGTGCTGCGACGGCGGGAGGCCTGAACTTTTGAGTTACCAAAACGATACGAGAAAGTCAGGTTCGCTACGCGGTTTTCCCACTTGTTACTGATCTGCATATCCACGTTTCCAAATACGAAGCTTCCCCGGAATTGTTGCGTCCAGAAAATATCCCGCACGTTGAGTTTCAGACTAGCTTTCTTTTCCCAGAATTGCTTCTGAAGGCCCAGCGAAACTTGCCACATTGGCTTTCCTTTGATCGTTCCTTCAAGGAATCCGCTCATATAAAAACCACTGATTTCTGCTGACCAGTTATTGGGTAAGGTAAACTGGTTCTGCGTATTGAACGTCGTCGTTACAATGCGACCATCGAATTCGCCACCATTCAGTAACCCAACAAAGCGGTTACGGTTCACATTGATATAGTTTATGCTCATCCATTTTTTGGTAATGGGAATATTAGCAGAAACAGCTACGCCATAATTCTCACGGAACCCAAAGTTTTCTTTGTTAATATAGGTGGTTCGGGCTGCGTCATTCTGACGTAATACTTCAGTAATGATGCCATTCGAGCGACCGTAGTTCAACGTAGTATTGATGAATCCCATTAACGAATGCGTTACTTCGGCTACGTGCGAAAATTGAGGTCTCAGGTATGGGTTACCTTGCTGATAGGTATACAAATCCAGGAAGTAAAGGAAAGGATTCAGATCCTCATAATCCGGGCGGTCAATGCGGTAACTATACGACATTCCCAAACTATTTTTCTTGTTCAGTTCCTGACGGATAAATACGCTGGGGAACAAGTTCAGGTAATTCCGGCGGAAGCTGGTGTCGGAGGTCACCTGATTTCCTCTCATGACCGTTTGCTCACCTCTAAGGCCCAACTGAATTGAAGTTTTCTTGATTTGCGTACTGTAATTCAGATAGGCCGCATTAATTGTTTCGCGGTAAATAAACTGGTTCGTACGTCCCGAATCCAGACGAGCGACATCCCCCTGCTCAATCGTGAATTTCATGTTGTTGTTCGTCGTTACCAAAGCTGTTTTCAAACCTGCTTCCAGTTTTGAATTTTTGCTTAAGGGATGCGTGTAATCAATCTTGGCGGAATAGATGTCTACGATTCCTTTCGTATTACCCATATCGAACCGAGGAATGGCAAGATTTACTCCGGCAGGATTTACGGTCGTAATTTTGTATTTCTGATCCGAACGATTGTCATAACGGGCGTAATCCACGTCAGCCGTTAACTCTTTCCCGGTTGAGTCAATCGTATGCTTCAGGTTCAGGTTAGTGGTCAGGCTTTTCCAGGTATTCTTAAAATCCTGTCCCGTAGTGGTTATTTTTTCCAGTGTCGAGGTACCCTGATAGATTTTAGTAATGTTATCGCCCGTGCTACCCCAGCTACCCGTATTGGTATTTACAATAGCTCCTATCGTCGTCTTTTTTGAAGCAAAATAATCAGCTCCTAACTTGACGTTGTTATTATGATTGCGGGTGATATTCTCAGCACTTTGCTCGAACAAAGCAGTTACTTCTTCTCCTTCGCGGAATCTGCGGGTAATTCTTTGATCTCTCCAGTTTTTACGGGCACCACCTGAATAATTACCGTACACATTCCATTTATCTTTCCGGTAGTTGAGGTTTAAACTGGCGTTACCCTTCGGATTTAAGCCATAGCCCACTCCCAGCGTTGCCGAACCATTCATTCCCATGTTCTGATTCTTTTTCGTACGGATGTTAATAATTCCGGCATTACCCGCCGCATCGTATTTTGAAGAGGGATTCGTCATGATTTCAATCTTCTCCAACTGATTGGCCTGCGTATTACGGAGCAGGTTGGCTAAATCTTCACTCGAAAGATATGTTGGTTTCCCGTCAATCATTACCCGCACCTGAGCTTTGCCCTTCAGCGAAATATTGCCATCCCGATCGACGGTAACGCCGGGAGAACGCTCCAGTACTTCCAGGGCATTATTACCCGCAGCAACAATACTGTTTTCTACGTTAACTACCGTTTTATCAATCTGCTGCTCAATAAAAGGCTTGGCAGCAGCAACTTTCACTTCTTTCAGTTCCTGAGAAACAGGGTCCATAATCAAAGCCGCCAGCTTTACTTTCGGACTTTCTGCATTGAGAATGAACGGAGGCGTCAGCTTTTTGGCAAAACCCACCTGGGTAGTGGCAACTAGGTAACGTCCTTCGGCAATGCCTTCTATTTCGAAATTACCATCCGCGTCAGCGACGCCGCCTTTCACCAGCGTAGAGTCTTTGCTTTTCAGGACCATAACGGTAGCGAACTCCACCGCTTTACCCGTTTTGTCAATGATCTTTCCAGAGACACTCCCTTTAAAAGTGCTCTGAGCGTGCCCTAGACTTAGGCCGCAAATGAAGAGAATCAGGGTGTATATAAATGTTTTCATGACTTTAGGAAAAGACAGTTTCTGTAGGTGTGTTTTTTGCTCTTGTTGATGAGACAAAGATGAAGGCAATTAACAGTACTTTGCAATACAAGCTACCTTGAATAGCCAAATAACGTGATGAACGGTAAAGAAGATGGGGTGAGTAGAAAAAGAGAAGAATGCCCGGGAATTCTAGACGGAGGATGCAAAGTCAGAGAAACACGTTGCATGGTCCCACAATTATTTTTGCAGAACTGTTAAAAAGACGCTACTACTAACTAGCTGGAAATGAATAACAAAGGAGAAGACTATTCCCGGCGGGGTTTGCGGGGAGAATTATTTTCCTCTTCAACGGAGATTTTCAGGTTGGTAGGATCATCCATCACTTTCCCTACCTCCTTGATGAAGTGAATGAATTTTGAAAATCCGCTTCGGGGTTTTTCACGCGGTGGCTGTTCGTCCTCAATTACCTCAAATTTCAATTTTGAGGGGTTATCGATTGCTTTCCCGGCCTTTTTAATAAATCCTAATACTTTAGAAATTCCCCCACTAGAAGCAGGTTCTTCTAACGTAGGGTCCGTACGCTGCTCCATCGGCTTGCTTTGAGCCCCTGAAGACAGGCCGCAACCGATTAAAAAGAAGAGTAAGCAGATACGTTTTAACATGAGTAAGTGGAGCTACTATCGTACAAAAGTAAAATCGAAGTTTCAGAAAACGTCAAACTATTGTCCTTTTAAGTTTTTTTAATGTTATGAATCAAACAAAAAGCCCGCTTCATGCAGGCTTTTTGTACTATACTGAAATTATATATCGCAAAAATAAGCTCTAAGCAAATTTGCTGGCATCTTCCAGGAATTTCTTCAAGCCAGAATCCGTGAGCGGATGATTCAATAAGGAAGTAATTACTGAAAGCGGGCAGGTTGCTACGTCTGCTCCAATTTCTGCACACTTCAGGATATGAACAGGATGGCGAATGGACGCAGCCAATACCTGCGTCATAAATCCATAGTTTTCAAAAATTGAAACGATAGACTCAATTAACTCGATGCCGTCGTACGAAATATCATCCAGGCGACCAATAAAGGGCGAAACATAGGTGGCCCCGGCTTTAGCCGCCAGTAACGCCTGACCTGCTGAAAATACCAGCGTACAGTTCGTTTTAATTTCCTTTTCCGAGAAATAACGTAACGCTTTGACACCGTCCCGAATCATGGGTACCTTCACCACAATCTTCTCATCGATTTCGGCCAACTCTTCCCCTTCCCGAATAATGCCCTTGAAATCAGTGCTGATGACCTCGGCACTTACGTCTCCGTCTACACTATCGCAGATGTCTTTATAATGCTTGAAAATGTTATTTTTTCCCTTTATCCCCACTTTCGCCATCAGCGAAGGGTTGGTGGTCACGCCATCGAGCACGCCCAATTCATAGGCCTCCCGAATTTCGTCGAGGTTAGCGGTATCAATGAAAAACTTCATAAGTTACTGATTAATAGAGTTAAAAATTAGAGGTAAAGTCTTTGCATACGTCATAGGTTTTCAATTTCTACTTAAAGGAAGAGCAGGTTACTAGTAACAGAGCGTACTTCAGGATAGCTTCTTGCTACCCCTTGGGTCGATATTTATTCTACCCATCTATCCGCCACGAAACTTCAAAAATTACGTCGCAAAACTACGGGAGTTTTTCATACTCCTCCCCCACTTGGTCTTTGGATTTTCCTTTTCATTCATCTGCCCCCTCGTTTTTAAAGAATTAAGCCCAAAAAAGCGTTAATTTCGTCCAATAGTAAACCCTGCAAACCTCCATTATCTAACGTATCCCGGTGCTTGACTCTAAGCCGGTATTTGTTTAAAATTTATCTATGAAATCCTCAAGTCTGGTTCGCTGGTTACTCGTCGTTGCAATCGTTGGCAGCATTGGGTATCTGGTTTATGGTAAACTTAACCGTATTGAAAAAAAGAAAGCTGGTAATGAGTCCAAATCTGCTGGTGCGGGGGGCTCAAAAGCCCTGACGGTTGATGGTTACATTGCCAGTACCGAAAAACTCGATAATACCATCGTGACGAGTGGTACTCTACAAAGCAATGAAGAGATTTCGCTGCAATCCGAGCTGAGTGCCCGCGTCATCAAGATCTATTTTAAGGAGGGTCAACTCGTTCCCAAAGGAGCTTTGCTGGTAAAATTATATGATGCCGACCTATCGGCTCAGGCCTTAAAGGTACGTACCCAACGTCAGTTGGCTCAAAAATCACTGGAACGTTTGCAATACCTGCTGGAACGCGAAGGCGTTAGTAAACAGGAAGTAGATGTGGCCCAGTCACAAGTAGATGCTTTTGACGCGGATATGGCCGTAGCCAAAGCCCAACTACAGCGTACGGAAATTCGGGCTCCTTTTGCCGGAAAAATTGGCCTTCGCTACGTGAGTGAAGGAGCGATTGTAACCCCAACGACGGTCATTGCCAGTTTTCAGCAGACCAATCCCCTGAAAGTTGATTTCTCTATTCCTGAAAAATACACGGATCAGGTGCGGGTGGGTGATGTCGTTAGCTTCAATGTTGCCAGCGAAACGAAGGCTTATCAAGGCAAAGTGTACGCCATTGAACCCAAAATTGACCTGGCTACGCGTACCGTGAAGTTACGGGCTCTGGTTCCGAATGCCTCCAATCAGATTCGTCCCGGTCAGTTTGCTCAGGTGAAATTACGTTTGGGCGAAACCCCACAGGCGTTAATGGTTCCTTCGCAGGCCATTATACCCGGGACCAAAGAAAAACAGGTCGTCATCTCCCGTCAGGGAAAAGCTTCGTTTCAAACCGTAGAAACGGGAACACGTACGGATACCAAAGTTCAGATTCTAAGCGGGATTCAGGCCGGCGACACGGTTATTACCACCGGAATTTTACAAATCAAACCTGATCAGGTATTAAAAATCAGGAGCGTAAAAAAATAAGTTTGATTCTTCTTTTCTACCGATCTGAAAGCGGCGGAGCCCTGGTATAGATATTTCATAAATAACTGACCTGTAAACCATTACGGCTCTTCCCTACTAATAAAGAATATCTGAATTAGCTATTAGTCTAAACCAGTTAAGCATGAGTTTACCCTCTTTGTCGTTGAGCCGTCCGGTGCTAGCCATTGTGATGAACATCATTATTGTGCTATTCGGATACGTAGGGTTTACATTTTTGGGTGTGCGGGACTTCCCTGCCATCGACCCTCCCATTATTAACGTTCGGACCAGCTATGCCGGAGCGAACGCCGACATCATTGAATCCCAGATCACCGAACCCCTCGAAAAAGCCATTAATGGGATTGCCGGGGTACGTTCGATTTCTTCCACCAGTAGTCAGGGCACGAGTAATATTACCGTTGAGTTTAACCTGGAAGCGGATTTGGAAGCGGCTGCGAATGACGTGCGGGATAAAGTTTCGCAGGCTCAACGCCAGTTACCCAATGACCTTGATGCTCCACCGGTGGTAAGTAAGGCCGATGCTAACTCGGACGCAATTATTACCATGACGGTACAAAGCTCTTCCCGGAATATTCTCGAGCTGAATGATTACGCTACCAACGTTCTACAGGAACGTCTGCAGACCATTCCCGGCGTAAGTGCGATTCAAATCTGGGGTGAGAAACGCTACGCCATGCGTCTCTGGCTGGACCCCGCCAAACTGTCGGCTTATAACATCACCGCCGTTGATGTACTGAATGCTTTGTCGCGTGAAAACGTCGAATTGCCTTCGGGGAAAATCGCGGGGAATGCAACCGAGTTAAGTATCCGTACGTTTGGTCGACTCACTACTGAAGAAGAGTTTAACAACATTATCCTTCGCAATACGAACAGTCAGGTGGTTCGTCTTTCGGACGTGGGTGAAGCTGTATTGGGGCCTGAAAATGAGGAAACGGCCATGCGTGGCAATGGGATAGCCATGGTGGGGATGGCCATTGTCCCCCAACCCGGCTCTAACTACGTATCCATTGCCGATGAATTCTACAAACGTCTGGATGAAATCAAAACGGATCTTCCCAAAGATTTAAGTCTGAACATTGCTCTTGATAACACGCGTTTCATCAAGAAATCCATTACTGAAGTAGAAGAAACGCTGCTCATTTCGCTGGTGCTGGTGGTGATTATCATCTACCTTTTCTTCCGCGACTGGGCCATTGCCTTCCGACCCTTGATTGACATTCCGGTGTCGTTGGTGGGAGCATTCTTCATTATGTACATTTTTGGCTTTACAATCAACATTCTGACCATGCTGGCCATCGTACTGGCGACGGGTCTGGTAGTAGATGATGGGATTGTAGTTACCGAAAATATCTTTAAAAAGCTGGAAGCGGGTATGCCCCGAATGCAGGCCGCCAAAGAAGGCTCCGAGGAGATTTTCTTTGCCGTTATATCTACGTCCATTACGCTGGCCTTCGTGTTCCTGCCCATCATCTTCCTGGAAGGTTTCGTGGGACGGTTATTCCGGGAATTCGGTATTGTCGTGGCCGGAGCCGTATTGATTTCGGCTTTTGTATCGTTGACCTTAACGCCGGTTCTGAACGTGCTCATGTCGAAAAAGAAACACAAAAATTCGTGGTTCTACGACAAGACCGAGCCTTTCTTCCAGTCACTGGATCGGGGGTATCAGCAAACGCTGACCAGCTTCATGAAAGTAAGATGGATGGCCTGGGTGATTATCGCGGGCTGTTTTGGTCTGGCATACGTGCTCTACAATAACATCCAGTCTGAATTGGCTCCCCTGGAAGACCGCAGCCAATTCCGGCTTTCGGTCACTGCTCCCGAAGGAACGTCCTATGATTACATGGACGATTACATGCAGCGGTTGAGTCAGTTTCTGATGGATTCCGTACCCGAAAGCCGGATTGTCATGAGTATTACCGCACCCGGTTTCTCAGGAGCAGGTTCGGTTAACTCGGGCACCATTCGGATTGGGTTACCTGAAATTAACGAACGCAGTCGCAGTCAGCAGCAGATCGTTGACATGATTAATCGTAATACCAAGAATTTCCCGGAAGGAAAGGCCTTTGCTGTTCAGGAACAAACCATTGCCGTGAACCGCCGGGGTGGCTTACCCGTTTCTTTCGTGATTCAGCACAACGATTTTGAAAAACTGAAAGCCATCCTTCCCAAATTCATCGATGCGGCCAACCAGAATCCAGCGTTGCAGGGGGTTGACATCGATTTGAAATTCAACAAGCCTGAGTTACGCGTGGAAATTGACCGGGCCAAAGCCAGTGAACTGGGAGTATCTGTAGCGGATATTTCAGAAACCATGCAGTTGGCTTATAGTAACCGTCGGTACGGGTACTTCACGATGAAAGGGAAGCAATATCAGGTCATGGGTGAAGTGTACCGAAAAGACCGCTCTCAGCCCGTTGATTTACAGACGTTATACGTTAAAAACAGTCGGGGCGAATCCATTCAGTTGGATAACCTTGTTCGGATCACTGAATCCACCACGCCACCGCAGTTGTATCACTATAACCGTTATAAATCGGCTACGATTTCGGCAGGTTTGGCACCGGGTATGACCATTGCGGATGGGATTAAAGCCATGGAATCGGTTTCCAAGCAGTTGAAATTGACGGAACAGGGCTTTGCTACTGCTTTATCAGGGGCATCCAGGGATTACGCTGAAAGTTCATCGAATACATCTTTCGCCTTTCTGCTGGCTCTGGTACTGATTTACCTGATTTTGGCAGCTCAGTTTGAGAGCTTCCTCGATCCTATTATCATTATGATTACCGTACCTCTGGCTTTGGCAGGTGCCTTGCTTTCACTCTGGCTGTTTGACCAAACCATGAATATCTTCTCGCAAATCGGGATGATCATGCTGGTGGGTCTGGTCACGAAAAATGGTATTTTGATTGTAGAATTTGCGAATGAGCAACGCAAAGAAGGTTTGAATAAAGTCGATGCGGCGATTACCTCTGCTACGATGCGTTTACGTCCAATTTTAATGACAAGTTTGGCGATGGCCCTGGGAGCTTTACCCATCGCCCTTTCGCTCGGGGCGGCAGCCACCAGCCGGATTCCGTTGGGTATTGTGATTGTGGGTGGTATTATGTTCTCGTTGTTGCTAACGCTGTACGTAATTCCAGCCGTATACACGATGATGTCCCGCCGGAAAGACGAAGAAAAACCATTGAAATCGAATGAGAAACCCGTTGAACCTGAAATGTCGCTGGTATAATCATTCCATAGTTAAATGAAAGCAAAAGCCTCGAATCTGGTGATTCGAGGCTTTTGCTTTCATTAGGCTTATCCATCAGAACTTGAAGACTACTCGGCAAAAAACTCGTCTGCACTTTCAATCTTATTTTCCTCTTTCGGATACACTACGCAGGGAAAACCAAACAGGCATTTATCCTTAATCATCGTAGCTACTTCATCAGGAACGTATTGTTCCCAACCATCCTCACCCGACTTAATCATGGATAAAACCTGATCGGAAAGGATGTGAAGATTTTTCTTGTTAAAGCTCCGAATATCCTCAATTTTATTATTGGAAATCAGGTAACTAAACAAATCCCGAAGATGGAAAGGTAACTGAAACTTGAAGCAGTTCGCCAGCGTTCCGTCGGGTCGTAAAGCCGGATACACATAGAGCTTCACCTTCCGGCTAAAGAGCGTCGCAAAGGCCTCCAGAATTCCCCCCGGCAAGTTGGCGTAATGCTGCTCATCGAAGATGAATTCCAGGTTCGGAATACCCATGATGAGGCCAATTTTCAGCTTGGTCAGCTTCGCCAGATAGGCGATTAGCTTGTAGTATTCTGTATAGTTGGATACCATGACCGTCAGACCCAGTTTCCCAAGAATATCTACCCGATCCAGGAAGTCTTTCTCGTTAATATCGTCGCCGTCACGTAAATTCTGGAGCGTTAACTCCGTCAGTACAACAACCCGGTTAGGGTCTACTTCGGGGTCTTCCAGAAACTGGGCCACGCCGTTTTGTAGCATATCCTGGTGCACCAGGGCAAACGGGCGAAAACGTCCACGAATAACGGCAATGTGCTTTTTATACAGGGTATCGGCAGGCTGCAAATTCTGACCATTGGGGCCGAACAAAGCTGCATTCGTAAACCCATGCTTGACCAGATAAAGGCTCATGAGACGGTTATCTACCGCCTTAAAGTCGGGGCCGTTAAACCGAATCATATCTATTTCGATACGTTCGGTTGTTAAGTCATCCATCAGCGAACGCAATAACGTTTCGGGCATCTGATGGTAATAATAACAGCCGTACATCAGGTTAACCCCAATGATTCCCAAAGCCTGTTGCTGAAGAATGGTGTCATTATCCAGCATCCGAACGTGAATAATTACTTCATTGGGTTCGGATTGTGGCGATAACTGAAAACGCAGCCCCACCCAACCATGCGACTCATTGGTTTTATGGTAATTGAGGGCTACAACCGTATTAGCAAACGAAAAAAAGCAGGTTTCCTCACCCCGCTTTTGATCCAAACGCTCAATAAGTAAGTCGTACTCATGACGTAACATCTTGACCAGTCGGCTTTCTACGACATAACGACCGCTTTCTTCAGGGCCGTAAATGGCGTTCGAAAACGTCATATCATACGCTGACATCGTTTTAGCAATAGTCCCGGAAGCACCGCCTGCCTTGAAAAAGTTAGCTGCTACTTCCTGACCTGCTCCAATCTCGGCATACGAACCGTAAATTCGTTTATCAAGATTTATTTTAAGAGCTTTTTGTTTAGTGCCCAGGTACTCGTACGTTGATGATGGCATAATTAAACCGGTGATTTCTGTGATTTCCAGTCCGCTAGGTAATAGCCACGGATTCAGCAGAGCTCGTTGTCCCTTGTTTCAGCACTCTAAGTTAGACCCTATGGGTTTACCGTGTCAATAATAAAAACGGTTTCTTGCTAAACGATTATACCTATTCTCCTAACTTTTGTTTTTAGTACTGGAAAATCTAAAGTTTTATAAAAAAATTATAATTCTGCTCCACTTTCACTCATTCCCCAAACGGAGGAACATCTTCTAGCCGTTCCAGTTTGCCCTGTTTAGTGAACCTAAAAATGAAATGTTCCATTCCATTACTCAAAGCTAGAAAAGGAGCCTGGATCACATGGTTATAACGCATGGCCTGCTCCAGCACTGACGGGGTAATCTTTACCTCGGGAGCTTTACATTCTACTAACAAAAAGGGCAAGCCATCGCGACTGTACATCACCAGATCCGAGCGTTTGGCAGTACGGTTCAGGCTTAAGCCTCCTTCAATTTTCAATAAACTTTTAGGGTAAGCATAATGACTGGTCAACAAATGAACAAAGTGCTGCCGAACCCATTCTTCGGGAGTTAACACCAGCCATTTCTTACGTAAGATACAGAAAATAAAATACCCTTCTTCGGTTTTTCGAGCCTGAAAATCGTAAGACGGCAAATTGAGTTCAATCATAACTTTCAGGCCATTTTTTTGGCCGTATAATATCTTTATATTAAATTTGCTGAATTTTACTCATTCCAAACATCCCAAATAAATCAGAACCTGTATACTTGCCTGATTTATAAAAGTGATACAAGAAAGATATGAAAACTAAAGATGAAATAGTTAGTAACTGGCTTCCACGTTACACCGGAACACCTCTGGAAGAATTCCGGCCTTATATTCTTTTAACGAATTTCCATAATTACGTTGAAATGTTTGCTACCCGTTATGGCGTTGAAATTCGCGGCGTTGGTAAGGCTATGCAAACGGCTTCAGCTGGACAAATTACCATCATTAATTTCGGTATGGGGAGTCCGGTAGCCGCGACTATCATGGATTTACTCTCGGCCATTCATCCCAAAGCCGTGTTATTTTTGGGTAAATGCGGAGGCTTGAAAAAGCATACGCAACTGGGCGATCTGGTTCTGCCTATTGCGGCCATCCGGGGCGAAGGTACCAGTAACGATTACATGCCTCCCGAAATTCCCGCTCTTCCTTCGTTCCGTTTACAACGGGCCGTTTCGTCCATGATTGTGAAAAACGGAATGGATTACTGGACCGGAACGGTTTATACCACCAACCGCCGCGTGTGGGAACATGACGAGAATTTCAAGGAATACCTGCGTAATACCCGGGCCATGGCGGTTGATATGGAAACGGCAACCATTTTTGCGGTAGGCTTCGTCAATCAGATTCCGCACGGTGCATTGTTACTCGTATCGGATAACCCGATGATTCCTGAAGGCGTTAAAACGGAAGAGAGCGATAAGAAAGTAACGACTCAGTTTGTTGAAAAACACCTTCAGATTGGTATCGATTCGCTGGAAGAATTGGCCCAGTCGGGAGCTTCAGTTAAACACTTACGTTTCGAATAAGTGATTAAGGAGGTTGTGAAAACAGCCTCCTTATTTTTTACTACAGTATTGTTTTTGAGCCGCTACCGCCAGTTTATAGCCTAACTCTACGGCTTTCGTTAAATCCAGACACCCGTTTTCTTCGTCTCCCTGACTGTACCGAATGAGCCCCCGCAGGTAATAGGCTTCCGCGTGACGGGCATTGAAACGAATCGCGTTGGAGCAATCCTGAATGGCTCCCATCTGATCATTAGCCGCAGACCGGGCCATGGCCCGGCTGAAATAAGCATCTGGAAAAATCGGATTTAATTCCAGAGCTCTCGATAAATCTGCGATGGCAGCTTTGTTGTCCCCTACGCGTGCTTTACTAATGCCACGCACATAATAGGCTTCGGTTCGGTCATTGCTTAGTTCGATAAAGCGGCTGTTTTCAATAATGGAAGCTCTCAAATTGTCAAGCACATTTTTGGTAATTAAACCCGTGAACGTGGCTCTGCTTTCCGATGAATTATCGATTTCAATGGCCTTCGTTAAATCGTCGATAGCCTCCCGGGAACCTCCGTTTCTTGACTTCACCAGTCCACGTCCGTAAAAAGCTGCGGTATTCTGAGGATCAAGGGTCAGAGCTTTTTCAAAATCAGCCATGGCTCCGCTATAGTCAAAGGCCTGGTATTTACCAAAACCCCGCTGGCAATAGGAATTGACATCTTCAGGGTCCAGAATAATGGCCCGCGTATAATCGTCAACGGCAGCCCGGCTATTATTCAATTTGACATAAACCGCCGCCCGGGCAATGTACACGTGAGCAAGTTTATCATTCATATGAATAACCTGGGTAAAGTCTTTTAAAGCAGACTCATAATCTCCCAGTTTCGTGCGGCAGACCCCACGGGCGTAATAGGCCTGAGCATTTTCAGGTTCCAGTTCTATGACATTATTAAAATCCTGAATAGCAGCCTGGTAATACTGAAGTCGACTGCGAATCATCCCCCGCTTTAAATACGCCCGGCTATCGGTCGCATCCATTTCTATAGCTTTAGCAAAATCTTTGAGAGCATCCTGCGTCTGCTCCTGCCGATCGCGGCTGTCACCACGAGCCAGCAAAGCATCGTAATAGTCTGCCTTCAATGCAATGGCTTTATCATAATCCTGAATGGACCCGGGATAATCTTCCAGTAAAGCCTTGCATAATCCGCGATTATAATAGGCCTGCGGGTTTTCCGGGGACATGGTTATCACCTGAGTAAACTCCGTTAACGCTCCTTTAAAATCCCGGTTTTTACTTTTTTGCACCCCTCGACTAAAGAATTCAGCGGGAGTTTGAGCCCTGGCAATCGGAATAAATAATAGAGTAAGAATAATAGCTGGGAAAAGTCTTTTCATTAAGCACCAATCAATAGTTAATACTGTATATAGAGCTATGGAGCGAGTATAAAGTCTGGGCTAAACACAAATGTAAAAAGTAAGCCTCAATGCAGAGGCTTTTTTAACATAGTTCTGAAAATTAGATGGATTATCTTCCAACCGAAATCTTTTACAAAAGCTGCCCGACTCCAAAAAGAATAACAAACAGTAAGGTTGAAAGAGCCATGCGTTTCAGATAAGGGTCGATTTCTTCAGGTCGCTGCCCTTTCTGAACGCCACTGGCTATTTTCCAGAATAAGGGTAAGGTCAGTAAGAACAGGTAGCTACTCCAGTTCGGATGGAATAATAAGACGTAGACCATGGCACAGATTAACCCACCCGTCAACAGAAACCAGTGATACACCTTCGCCTTCGCAGCTCCTAAACGCACAGGAATTGAGTTTTTTCCATTCCGGCGGTCATTATCAATGTCTCGTATATTATTGATGTTCAGCACCCCAACAGCAAAAGCACCGCAACTGGTGGCGGGTAATAAAATACTCCAGTCAAGCGAGCGGGTGTGCAGGTAATACGTGCCCAGAACGCCTACCCAACCAAAGAAGATTAACACGGAAATATCGCCCAGCCCAGCATATCCGTATGGTTTTTTACCCACGGTATAGGTAATGGCGGCAATGATGGAAAGTACACCAAGTCCCAGAAAATACAGAAATTCCTGAGCGGTGCCCCCTTCCAGAGCGATATATAACAGTAATAATCCCGCTCCAAAGGTTAATACGGAAAAGAGAATAATTGCCTTTCGCATTTGCTCTTTGGTGATGGCTCCGGTCTGGACAGCCCGAGTCGCTACTTTTCGCTCGTCGTTATCAAGGCCCGAAACGCTGTCGCCATAATCGTTAGCGAAGTTGGATAATACCTGTAATAGAACGGTAGTGAGTACGGCCAGACCAAAAACCGACCAGCGAAAACCACCCTGAGCAGCCGAAAGAAAGCTTCCCATCAGGATGCAGGAAAGGGACAAAGGCAGGGTGCGGGGACGGGCTGCCGAAAGCCAGGAACGCATATTCAAAATTGGAGTTAGTAATAACGGGCGAGAGAAAGCCCTCCACACAAAATTACGACAATGAAATGGATTAGCTCACAACTAAAACTGCCAGCCTGAGGCTGGCAGTCTTCTATTACTCAAATAGCATGCAATTACTTGATTGCCTGGAGAAACTCTGGGCTATCAGGTTTTACTTTTGAAGCGAAGAAATGCGTCAGTTCGCCTTTTTCATTCACGACATACTTGCAGAAATTCCAGGTAGGAACTTTGTCATTCCATCCGTTTAATTCTTTCGTAGTCAACCATTTGTATAAGGGAGCCTGACCGTCACCTTTGGTTACTACTTTCGAAAACATAGGGAAGCTTACGCCATAATTTTTCTGGCAGAACGCTCCAATTTCTTCTTCTGAGCCGGGTTCCTGTCCGCCGAAATCATTGGAAGGAAAACCCAGGACAACGACTTTCTCTTTGTTAGCTTCATAGAATTTCTCCCAATCTGCGTACTGAGGCGTAAATCCGCACTTTGAAGCCGTGTTAAGGATGATTACTTTTTTGCCTTTATACTGGGCAAGGTTTACTTCTTTTCCTTCCAGCGACTGCACTTTAAAATCGTATAAGTTTTGTTTGGCCGGAGCAAAGCTCTCGGGACGGCTTGCGACTTCATTTTTATCCGCAAATAAGCCAGTAAACAGGGTTCCAAGCATAAGCAGGAGCTTTACCATCTGGAGTCAGATTAAAGTTTATAAGGTTTGATTAATAAACGAATGGAACGTCAATTAGTTCAGCAATATAGTAGTTTTCCGTGGTCGTTTTCCAGTTTTCAATGATTAGCAATTGAGAATTGCTAAGCTACTACAACTTACCTGATTGCTGGTAGCCTGTTTTCTTAGCCCTTACCTTATTGCTGCCAGCTTTTCCGTTGGCAGCGGCCGCATTGGCAGATGTCGGAGTTCATTCATTCCAAGCTATTGATGTAATACCCTATTAGTTGTTAAAGTAATTATCACCGTTGCCAGCGTGGCCCGGCCATCGTGGCCCGGCCAGCTTTTTTTCTGCTGGTAGGCTATTTTCTTACTCCATGGCTTATTGCTGCCAGCGAAAAAGCTGGCAGCGGCTACGTGGGTGGCAGCGGCAAGAGCTAAAAAGGCTGGCAATCCTTAATGGGATGTTCTTTTCTTCTAATCCATAGTTGATAAACAACCACTCTCGCTAGCAGCAGAGGAACAAAAAGCTGGCAGTGGCAGGAATTAAATTTATTACATAGTGGTCGAGAGCGTCTACCTTTGCAGCATAATCCAAGTTTCATGCAGAAAAAGAATAGCAACGCTTACGAAAAAAAAGAAGATACTCGCTTTGCCGTCACCGAACCGGCTGAGCTTATGGCTTTTTTGTTACAGAAATTTCCGTCGAAAAATCGCAATAATATCAAGTCACTCCTGCGGGATAAGCAGGTGCTGGTGAATGATAAGATTACCTTTCAGTTCAATCATCCGCTTGAGGTCAATGATGCCGTTCGCGTTCGCTGGACGAAAGCTCCCGCCGAAAAACAGTACGAGGGCATTAAGATCGTTTTTGAGGACGAACACCTGATTGTCATTGAAAAGGAAGAAGGAATTTTGTCGATGGCTACTGAAAAAGAAAAGCGGAAAACAGCTTATAGCCTGCTGAGCGAGCACGTGAAAAAGCAGAACCCCAAAAACAAAATTTTCATTATTCACCGACTGGACCGCGAAACGTCAGGATTGATGATGTTCGCCAAAAGCGAAACGGTTCAGAAAAAAATGCAGGAATCCTGGCAGTCTACGACCAAGGAACGGGTTTACCTGGCTGTCATTAATGGAAGTCCAAAGAAAACAGAAGACACCATTACGTCTTATCTGGTGGAGAGTGAAAAATCGATGATGGTGTATTCCACCCAAAACGCCGAACGTGGACAGAAAGCCGTTACCCATTACGAAACAGTTCAGCAGAACCGCTATTTCTCCATGCTGAAGGTAAGTCTGGAAACGGGGCGTAAAAATCAGGTTCGGGTGCACCTTCAAAGCATTGGACATCCGATTGTGGGCGATAAGAAATACGGCTCCAATAGTAACCCTATTAATCGACTGGCCCTGCACGCCTGGGTACTAGCCTTCCAGCACCCCATTACGAAAGAACAAATGCACTTTGAAACGGCAATTCCGACGAAGTTTGCCAGTTTGATGAACCGATAATATTCAGGAATTTTCTTATCACTCTTTCGGATTTACAATTACAAATAAGCGGATCACAGATCCGCGACAGATAGGTTCCGGATTGCAAATCCGAAACAGCATAAAACATAGGAATTTTCTTACTTATGCTCTTTCGGATTTGCAATTCCAATAAGCGGATCACAAATTCGCGACAGATAGGTTTCGGATTGTAAATCCGAAACAGCGTAAGACATAGGATTTTTTTACTTATGCTCTTTCGGATTTGCAATCCGAAAGCCATCTGTTTGGGATTTGTAATCCCTCCTTAGCTGAGATTATTTACCTTCATAGGTTACGTCTGCGACGTTCAGGTGCTATAAAACTCAAGTTCCCGAAAGTTTTAGAACTTTAGGGAACTTGAGTAACATCTAAAAACCCATTACATACGTTCAGGAACTGTTACGCCTAATAAGCCCATTGCCTTGCGAATGACTTCAGCAACGGCTTTGGACAGTGCCACCCGGAATTGTTTTTTATCCAGATTTTCTTCCGCAAAAATCGGCACTTCGCTAAAGAACTGGCTGTACGTTTTCGCCAGATCATACGCATACTGAGCGATCAGAGCAGGGCTGTACATAGCACCGGCATCCTCCACGCGTTGAGGGAACTGGCTGAGCGTAAAGATGAGATCACGCTCGCTGGCATGCAGGTCAATCGTAGTGGGAGCCGTTGGTGTTAACTCCATCTGGTCCGCTTTGCGAAGAATGGAACGAATCCGGGCGTGGTTATACTGAATATAAGGCCCAGTGTTGCCCTGAAAATCAACGCTTTCCTGGGGGTTAAATAACATCCGTTTTTTTGGATCCACCTTTAGCAGGAAATACTTCAAGGCACCCATCGCCAGTGTATGATACAGAGCTTTGGCTTCTTCTTCCGTAAATCCGTCGATTTTGCCTAACTCTTTTGTCATTTCTTCCGCAGTATCATTCATTTCCTGCATCAGATCGTCGGCATCCACCACCGTTCCTTCGCGGGATTTCATTTTACCACTGGGTAAATCGACCATCCCGTAGCTCAAATGGTATAAACCAGCTGCGTAAGGACGCCCCAGCTTCTGCATAATCAGGAATAATACTTTGAAGTGATAATCCTGCTCATTGCCAACTACGTACACGGATTTTTGCATTGGAAAATCTTCCGCTTTCAAATCCGCCAGACCTAAGTCCTGGGTAATATACACCGAAGTTCCATTGGAGCGTAACACCAGTTTTTCATCCAATCCGTCGGCAGTCAGGTCAATCCAGACCGAGTTATCAGGACGGCGGTAGAAAACCCCTTTCTCCAGCCCTTCTTCGATAATGTCTTTGCCTAATAAATAGGTATCCGATTCGTAATAAATCTTATCGAAGTTGACGCCCATTTTTTTATAGGTCTCGTCAAAACCAGCGTATACCCAGCTATTCATCATTTCCCAGAGACCAATCGTCGCAGGGTCGCCTTCCTCCCATTTCAACAGCATGGCTTCGGCCTGTTTCAAAAGCGGAGCCTCTTTCTCTGCCTTTTCCTTCTCCATGCCGCCTTCCACTAATTCGGCAATCTGAGCTTTGTATGCTTTATCAAACTCTACGTAATACTTCCCAACTAAATGATCCCCTTTTATATCGCTGGTGGCGGGAGTCTCATTATTACCAAACAACTGATAGGCCAGCATGGACTTACAAATGTGAATACCCCGGTTATTCACCACGTTGGTTTTCATTACTTTATAGCCACCCATTTTCAGGATTTCAGCGATGGAATACCCCAGGAAGTTATTACGCAGGTGTCCTAAATGCAAAGGCTTGTTCGTATTGGGTGATGAGTATTCCACCATTACTTTCTGGCCCTTGTCGGGTGACTGACCGTAACTTTCGTTCCCGTGAATGGTCGCAAAAAGCTCCAGCCAAACCTGATCAGAAATGCTAAGATTCAGAAAACCCTGTACGACGTTAAACGCTGAAACGGGGCCGTTCTGAGCCACAAGGTATTCGCCCAGCTTCGTCCCGATTTCTGCCGGGCTTTTTTTCAATTGCTTAGCATAAGGGAAACAAACGAAGGTATAAAAACCTTCAAACTCCTTCTTGGTAGGCTGCAAAGCCAGATCGGCAGCGGCCACTTCAATAGCAAACTCCTGTTTCAGAGCGGCGGCCAAAGCCCCCTGTATGTATTCGTTGAGATT
Organism: Siphonobacter sp. SORGH_AS_1065; assembly: GCF_030818595.1. NCBI lineage: Bacteria > Pseudomonadati > Bacteroidota > Cytophagia > Cytophagales > Cytophagaceae > Siphonobacter > Siphonobacter sp. SORGH_AS_1065. Next base: position 3,012,961 of record NZ_JAUTAM010000004.1, on the reverse strand, counting down.
CATAGTCAGTCAAAAACTCTGCAAAACTACACGAATTGCGGTATTGACGCTAGGCTTTTTCCTGCATGGCCGTAATTAGCTCTATTAATGCATTCCGTTAATCAGCGGATTATAAAGATTAAAATGTTAAATACAGTTAAAACGTATAATTGCTATCGAACGCTTATTATTTTTAATTTTTCTATGGTTCAACCACTTTAAAAAGCTTATGAAAAAAGTATTTTTTACTCTTTCCAGTTTTTTCCTATCTAGTATTTCACTGTTTGCACAAATTCCTGCTAACACAAAAATTTTGGGGTTTGGAGGTTCCTTTCGCTATGGTAATATGGCATACCCCAATGCCGATATTCATAATAGTTCTTTAAATTTCTCCCCAGAACTTACATCAGGCAAATTCACTAAAGAAAATACGGCTGAAGGGTGGATCGTTAATCCCACTGTAATGTATAATTATACCAATTGGAGCCCTGCTTTATCTATTCAGCATTTCAACAGAAAATACGTATCGCTTACCCCTGGATTTTACTTATTTGGTGAAGCAACTGCAGGAGCTCAAGCTAACCTACGTTTCATGGAGCGTAACGCTGTCTATCAAACTTATCAGGTATCAGCGGGAGTAAATCTAGGACTAACTTATTTCTATAAAAATGATTGGTCACTAGAAGCTAAGGCAAATGTAGCAACTGTATATGCCTCGCATTACCGTTCTCCTATTACTCCTACTCAAAACTTGGTCAGTCTACAATCCAATCTTCCTTCTAATTTTTTTGAATTAAGCCTGGTAAAATACATTGGAAGTCAAAACGAAAAATCTACTCTATTAACCAGTAAGCGTGATAGTCTATATCAGGTTAATCAGCGTTTCATCACAGGGGATATTTCTGCTACTGCTCTATTTAATGAGAATAATAATTATCTTAATAACAATACACAGGCCCTTCAGGCAGGGTTTTCAATAGGAAGATTTGTTACCACTACGTATGCGAAAGGGTTTGGAATTACAGCCAGATTTAATAAAGCTCCAGAGTATACATCAATCGAAGAATGGTATCCTATCAACTCAAAGACGGCGGGCTTTTCAATCTACAAGTTTCACGAATATTACTTTCCTATTGCTAAAAAATTATCTCTGGTTGCTAACGTCCGAATCAACGCTTCTTATGCCTATGCAAAAGAAGAAGCAAGAGAACAAATAACTACTCATAGTTTGACGTTATTCCCTTCCATCATTCCTGCCATTCAGTATCAGATCAATGATCGCTGGGCTCTTACGGGTCTCATAGGTTCATTTCAAATAGGATCAGTTCATGCTTCTTATGAAAAATCTGCATGGAGAGGCGACTTAATAAGAGGTGGAATTTCTTTCGATCCTAACTATACATTGAATAACTCTGGCGTTTCGCTTCGCTATTTTCTTAAAAAGTAAATAACTCATTTTTAAGTTAAAGGCAGGTAGGTTTACCTGTCTTTTTTGTTTGAGGTGTAAAGAACTGCTGATATATGCTCTACATTTGAAGAGGTCAACTTTCAATATTACATCTCTGTAAGTTACTGTTTTATGAAAAAAATACCTTTACTAACCCTATTACTGGGCCTGTCTGCTCCTCTTTTTGCTCAAACCTCCGAAGGGAATCGCTTCATGAGTTATACAGGAAATTTGAGTTTTTCGGGTAGCAAAACGGCTTCTGATCTGACCGTCCCTACCCGGGAGCGTACGTATGATATTAATCTGGAATTCAGCCGGGGTAAGTTTATCCGCGATAATGTCGCTCATGGCTGGAATGTAGGTCTGGGCTATAATCATTATAAAATTCTGGAATCTGACTATGCAAGTTCAACTCCCTTTTTATCAGCTAATTATCTAATCAGAAGATACGTAGTCCCCTCGGAACGGGTACGGGTTTTTGCTCAGGGAACGCTGGGAGCTTCGTACAGACCAAGCATAGCTGACGGAGAAATCACCTTAAATACCTTCGGTGCCGGGGCCTCCCTTGGGCTGGGACTTACTTATTTTTATAAGAAAAACTGGGCCTGGGAAGCGACGGCTAATCTGGCTGGCTTAAACGTAACCCATGCCCGAAAAGAAGACGAAAAAGTAGTTACCAATGTGCAGCTCAATGGGTCCTTTGGCGTCAGTTCTTTCAAAATAGGGCTGGCTCATTATTTCGGTTCCAGCAGCTCGGCTTTTGAAGAGCCACCCCAGCAATCGCTTTACGCCGTGGGAACGGGGTATCTGGCAGCCGATCTTTCGACCCTTCATACCTCCTATCCTATGGCTAATACCACCGGAGTTGGCGTAGGCTTTTCGGGAGGGAAATTTGTTTCGCCCCGAAAGCTAGTGGGTATTGGTCTTCACGGAAGTTATGCTACGGCTAACTCATCTTCAGAAAATGTTTTAAACTCCTGGGGAGCCAATGTCAGACCTTTTGTAGAATATTACTGGCCCATTGCAGGGAAGTGGAGCATTTTTGTAAACAGCGGTATTGCCCTAGGTTATAATTCTACCAAAACGACCGACACTGATGCAAAACGTACGAATCAAAGCTATTCCGCTCAGCCTAACATACGGCCTGGTATTCAGTATCAATTAACTACTAAATGGGCTATTGCTGCTATGATTGGCAATCTCGATTTAAAAGGATTCTACGCTAGTAAAATGGAGTTAAAACAGTCGAATACCACTACGACTAATACTACGTTTAACTTTGAAATTGACCCTACTTATCAACTCAATACTACTTCCTTATCGTTGCGTTTTTATCCGGGACGATAATTGGATAAAGGTTAATATAAAAGGCGGCCTGCATGTGTTCAGGCCGCCTTTTATATTAAATCCCCAGATTACTCCTAAATAATTTAATGGCAATAGCGAGTAAAATAACCCCGAATATTTTCTCCAGAATCCCCGTACCGGCAGGCCCTATTTTTTTCTCAATCCAAGATGAAGACTTCAAAACCAGGTAGATTAAAGCCAGGTTTACGAAAATTCCAACCAGAATATTAATCTCCTGGTATTGGGCTTTTAGGGAAAGAATCGTAGTCATCGTTCCGGCTCCGGCAATAATGGGAAAAGCCAGGGGAACAATCGAAGCAGCTCGGGGCTGAATATCCGTACTTTTAAAAATGCTACGTCCCAAGGTCATTTCCAGACCAATCAAAAAAATAATCAATGCCCCCGCCACTGCAAACGACTGAACATCCACCCCAAATAACTTAAGAATCGACGTTCCTATGTATAAAAAAGCAATCATAATACCACCCGAAACCAGCGTGGTAGTGGCGGCATGGATATCTCCAATTTTCTTCCGAATATCCAGTACAATTGGAATAGCTCCAAGAATATCAATCACGGAAAATAATACCAGAGTTACCGACAATACTTCTTTAATATCAAATTTCATAGGCGGGACCTTTCTAAATAGAACCGTGATTAACTCTGTGTAATAAAATGCTTTACTATTGAAAATTCATTGTCCGTCAAAGCCGGAAAATTGGCAATTCTAAAGGTATTTTCTTTCCACTTTCCATACCCATTGCCCAGCATAATCCCGTGAGATTTAGCGTTGATTTTAATCTGGTTAATTTTTTCTTTTTCTCCCGTAATGGCCAGTACCGTATCTGACTGGATCAGCGGATTTTCAGCCAAAATTTCCCAATGCGTTTCCTGATTGAAAAATTGAATCATTGCCTGAGCCCGATTTTTCAGGTGTGCTGCGACCTCCGACAACACGGGAACCTGCTCTAGCATCCGCTTTAAAAGATAGATATTCAGCACATTAGGCGTATAATGCGTCTGAAATTTCGCCGCATTTTCATGAATAAACAAGAGACTATTGTAATGATTCCGCTCGTTTATTTCTTCAGCCCGCCTCAACGCTCGTGGACTATAAATCATAATTCCTAAACCAGCGGGTAAGCCAAAACATTTCTGCACGGAAGCAAACCAGAGGTCGCCGAGCTGCCAGTTAAAGGCTACTCCGGCCATAGAGGAAGTGGCATCCAAAGCGATTAATCCCGTGGTTTGCTCCCGAATTTTTTCGAGCGTAGCCATTCGGATCTGTGTTCCATTAGAGGTTTCGTTCTGAGTTAAACAGATGAGTTCTGCGTCTTCCGTCAGCTCACATGCATCGTTTAGGTCGAAGGGTTTAGGAATGACCTCTACTCCCAGCTTCTGCGTATACTCCGCCCATTTTTGTCCGAATGCTCCATTATAAGCGTGTAAAGACTGTTGGCGGGTTAACGATTGGGCGATGATTTCCCAGCATTCGGTAGCCGAAGAGATAAAAGCAATGGAGTACTCCGCCGGAATTTCCAGCTTTTCATGCAACAGACGATACGTTTCTTTTACCATTTCCATAGCCTCCGCACTGCGGTGGTTTACGCTCAAAATCCCCGATTGATACGCATCCTGCAAATACGTGGCTACTTGCGGATAGACTTTCGATGGTCCTGGATAAAAAGAAAGAATCATTGTATTTGCTTTTTCTGGTACTAAAGACGTGACGAAACCTCGTCTATTATTGCTTTTTTATAATAGCGACCGAATCGCCATTTCGTAGCCTTTCAAACCGAAGCCAATCACTATCCCGGCGGCTTTGGGGCTGATATAACTATGATGACGGAAAGCTTCCCGGGCGTGAACATTCGAAATATGCACTTCAATCACGGGTGTTTTCACCCCTGAAATTGCATCGGCCAGGGCTACGCTGGTGTGTGTATAGGCTCCAGCATTAAGGATAATTCCGTCATAGGAAAAACCCACTTCATGAATTTTATCCAGTAATGCTCCTTCGTGATTCGACTGAAAGTATTCCAGTGTTACTTCTGGGAATTTTGGTAACAGGGTAGCAAAATAGTCTTCAAACGTCTGCGAACCGTACACTTCGGGTTCCCGGCGTCCGAGTAAATTTAAATTAGGGCCGTTGATAATCAGGATGCGTTTCACCTTTTCTTTTTGTTTAGAGTCAAACCCCTATTTCCGGTGTTATATTTAAAAATGTTCGGTGCGAAAAATGAGTTATTCCCGCCGTAACACCTCACTACTATCAACCCTTTAGGAAAATAACGGTTCATCAATGCTTTGGCAAAGCTATCTTAAAAACTTCAAATCTTACCTGACGCTCGAACGCTCTCTTTCTGAACATTCGATTGAGGCGTATTTACACGACGCTCAAAAGTTTATTCAATACCTGCAACTATCTGGACAGGAGAAGCTTTCGCCGGAACAGGTTACCGACGTTCACTTGCTGGATTTTTTATATTACCTTGGTGAATTAGGCATCGCTTCTACCTCCCAGGCTCGTATTTTATCCGGTATTAAGGCCTTTTTCAAATTTATGTTGCTGGAACAGGTCATTCCCACCGATCCGGCTTCGTTGATTGAATCGCCTAAACTAGGTCGAAAGTTACCAGATACCCTAAGTTTCCCAGAAGTGGAAGCGTTACTGGCAGCCATTGACCTTTCTACGCCCGAAGGTACCCGAAATCGAGCCATCATCGAGGTATTATACGGCTGCGGATTACGGGTTTCAGAGTTAACCGATCTGCGGGTTAGTGAACTGTACTTTGACATTGGCTTCATTCGGGTCTTTGGCAAAGGGGGCAAAACCCGGCTGATTCCCGTTGGTCGCGACGCGATCAAGTATACGCAGATTTACCTGGATGAAATTCGTCGGCATCTGGATATTCAGAAGGGTTCGGAAGATATGCTTTTCCTCAATCGTCGTGGGAAAAGCCTTACCCGAATTATGATCTTTTTGATTATTAAGGATCTCGCGGCTAAAATTGGCTTGCAGAAGAACATTTCTCCGCACACCTTTCGCCATAGTTTCGCCACACACCTGATTGAAGGCGGGGCCGATTTACGAGCTGTGCAGGAAATGCTGGGTCATGAATCCATCACCACCACTGAAATTTACACTCACCTTGACCGGGATTATCTGAAAACGGTCATTACGGAATATCACCCCCGTGGACGTTAATCTTTGCCAAAAACCCGCTGAGGATGTCTTGCATTTTACTCAAAACCGAGTAAATTACTTCCAGGATAGGCTCTGGCAAAAGATTTTCTGAACCGAAGACCAGGACCGCTTGTTATGTCCATACTTGTACTAAAACCCCTTATTCTACTGAATGCCATTTCCAACACTCACGGATTTATTAAGCCAATCGGAAGGCTCTACTCTTGAATTTAAACGCACCATTGAAGCTCCCGGTCGCATCGCCAAAACGCTGGCGGCTTTTGCTAATACTTCGGGTGGCTGGCTGGTGATCGGTGTGAACGATGATCGATCGGTGAAAGGCATTGAATCGGAAAAAGACATTGTTCAGCAACTCGAAGCGGCTTCGGATTTATTCGTTCAGCCAGGCGTTTTGCTCCGTTACAAAGCCGTTGAGCATCATGAACGCCGCGTGCTGATTGTTCGGGTTGATGAAAGCGAGGATAAACCTCACCAGGCAAAAGATCATCAGGGACAATGGCAGGTGTACGTTCGGGCCCGGGATAAATCAGTTCCGGCGACCAAGCAGATGGGCAAATGGTTGCAGGAACAGGGAGAAGTTTCCTCTGAATTACTGCAACAGCACAACGTCAAACGGTTGATCACTTATCTTCAGAAGCATAAACAGATTTCGGCAAAACAGTTTGCCCAGTTGGTAAACATCTCCGAATACCGATCTGATAAATTGCTGCAACAATGTACCCGTGAAGGCTTGTTACTCACCCTTCATAATCAACAGCCCAAGACGTTTACTTTACGGAAATAATAGGTTGTTAGCGGCCGCCGCTGTAGTTGTTAGTTAATATAATAATATTCAGATTTTTATAACTGAATGTTATTATATCAAAAAAGCCGCTGGAATTAGTTCCAGCGGCTTTTTTGATAACAGATCAGAGCATTCTAATCTGACTATTTCATGCTATCTTTAATTTGCTTCACATGGTTCAGGTGTTCTTTTACCCACGCCTGAAGTTTTGGTAGCAAATTCTTTCAGTTGCATATCTTTACATTCGGTAGCGGCATCGCTGAAGGCTTTATCATCCATTTCGTGGGCATCTACCATCAGGCTTACGTATTTCTTGTCGAATTCTTTGCCTGAAAGCTTGCTCAGCTCATTGTATTTTTCCTGATGATCTTCACCCATTTGGGGAGGCAGAACAATTCCTTTGGCCGAAGCGATTGCCATTAATTCTTCATTAGCTTTGCCGTGATCTTTTACCATCATGGCAGCAAATTCTTTCACTTTAGGATTCATTCCTTTTTGCTCAGCCAGTTTAGAAGCTTCTACTTCAAACATACCGCCGCTTGCCGCTTTCATGGCAAAGTCAGAATCCTTACTGTCTACCGTTTGCAGGCTATCATTCATATTTTCAGCCTGATCCATGGAAGCATCAGCCTGTTCTTCAGAAGCTTTCTCTGTGTTTGATTTATTTTCACAAGCCTGGAATGCCAGGGCACTAGCCGCTAGCATGCATAACATCGTTACCTTTTTCATCGTGTGTAGCAATTAATTAAGAGTTAGTCTCTTCGGTTGAAAATTCGAATACTTAAAAACTTCTAAAAATCCCGTACCTGATTATTAAAATCCTATTAAACACCCAATTCTATTGATTCTGAGTCCGTAGTGGGAGGAAATTTTTCCGCAACATCTGGCAAGTTTCTCTATAAAAGCGAACAGGTTCCCGAGATCATCGGGAACCTGTTCGCTTTTAGCTTCTAAGCTATTAGTTACGAGGAGCTTTGCCGCCCGTTAATACCTGCTGGATTCGCTCCAAGGTTTTAAGTTCACCACTCAAACTCAGAAAGGCTTCCCTTTCTAGATCGAGCAAATATTGTTCAGAAACAAGCTGGGGCCGATCCAGATTTCCACCCGAAATGACATAGGCCAGTTTTTGTAAAATGAACTGATCGTGTTCAGTAATAAAATGAGCCGCCCGCATTTGGGCAATCCCCGCTTCGAAAGCCGCTATTCCTTTTTTCCCCATAACCTGAACATCGGTTCGGGGCGAAGCCTGGGTATAACCTTGATCGGCCAGCTTCACTACCGCATTACGAGCTTCGGCAATCAGCCGGGAACGATTCAGCACGATTTGATCCGTGGGTCGCAGGAAATTCATTTCCAAAGCCTCCTGAGCCGAACCCGAAACTTTTGCGGTGGCAATAGTAGTGAACGCTCGTTGCAGAGCCTCTTCGTCGCCCTGCTGGTGTAAATCCGAGCAGCGAAGAGCCATTTCTTTCGTGCCTCCCCCCGCCGGAATCAGACCCACCCCTACTTCTACCAACCCCATATAGGTTTCGGCCGCTGCTACTAACTGATCGGCGTGAAGGCTGATTTCGCAGCCGCCACCCAGAGCCAGCGTGTGCGGAGCTACCGCCACCGGAATAGAGGAGTAACGCACCCGCATCATCGTTTGCTGGAAGCGATTAATCATCTGATTTACTTCCTCCCATTTTTGCTGGGAAGCGTAAACGAATAGCAGTCCAAGGTTAACCCCCGCCGAAAAAGCTTCGGTCGAATCGTTCCCAATGACTAAACCGCGATGATTTTTCTCGGCGAGTGTAAGGGCATATTCCAGGGCATCCATCAGAGGCAGACCGAAGGTATTCATCTTGGAATGAGCTTCCAGACCTATCACACCCTCGCCTAAGTCCCACAGATGAGCCTCGGCATTACTCCAGATTTCTTTATTATTTCGTAAATGATCGAGGATAATGATTCCTTCCTGACCAGGAATGAGTTGATACGTTTGGGAAACGATGTCGTAGTAATAACGCTTCGTATTTTCAAGGGTATAAAAACGACCTTTTCCTGCCTTAACTAACGCATACACCCAATCCGCTGGTTTTTTACCCACGCTTTCGATGAGTTCAATCCCATTCTGAATACCTATGGATTCCCATAATTCAAACCAGCCATAGTGCCAGTCCAGACCCGCCTTCACAGCTTGGTCAATCTGGTATAATCCGTCCGCAATTTCAGGAATGCGGTGACTTACGTAGGCTAAGTTTTCAGCAAAAATCGTTCGGTAAAACTCACCGATTTTCCCCTCTTCCTTCCATAATATCGAAAGTCGGGCTTCGAGACTGGGAGCTTTTTTGATGGCTTCCAGTACGGGTATCTTCAGCTTTTGGACAGGACGATAATCAAGCGAGGGAAGGTCCAGGGCCTGTATAACGGACACCCCCTTTTCGGTTTTTTCTTTCTTGTAAAACCCCTGACCCGTCGAATCTCCGAGCCATTTGTTCTGCAACAAGGTCTGCAAAATGCCCGGAAGCTGAAAACCATTTCGGGATTCATCTTTACTCAATACCTGAGCCAAGCCCTGTGCGGCATAGGCCAGCGTATGAATACCAAGCGTATCCGCCGCCCGGAAAGTGCCGGCTTTGGGTCTGCCCAGCGGAGCGGCAGTCAAGAGATCTACTTCTTCAACGGATAAACCCAGTTTTTCGGCTGCCCGAATGTTCTGAAGCAAGGAATACATCCCAACCCGATTCGCTATAAAAGCGGGCGTGTCTTTGGCCAGCACTACGGTTTTTCCCAAGTGATACTCGCAAAAATGCTGAAGGAAATCAATTACTTCAGGGGCTGTTTGCGGTGTTGGAATGAGTTCCAGTAGCTTTACGTAACGAACGGGCTGAAAGAAGTGTGTTCCGCAGAAATTTCGCCGGAAGTCTTCGCTACGCCCTTCAATTAATCCCTGAATGGGCAACTGTTGCGTAGCCGAACTGACGATACTGCCCGGTTTTCGATGCGTATCTACTTTCTCAAAAATGTTTTTCTTGGTCTCCAGTTTTTCCTCGACGGCTTCAATAACCCAGTCACAGTCCTGAATTTTCTGAAAATCATCTTCCACCGTTCCCACCAGGACCCGCTTCGAAAAACTTCGGGCATACAACGGATGAGGCTTGGTTTTGCTAACCCGCTGTAAAGCCTCCCTTAGTACGGAGGTTCGTTCAGAAGGATTAATATCTGGAGCAGTCGTACCCAGTAACAACACTTCAAGGTTGGCATTAGCCATTTGAAAGGCAATCTGGATACTTAACTCACTGCTGCCTAAAACAGCTATTTTCTGGATAAGACGATGCATACTATCAAGATTCGCTGGATTTGCTCTGTTTCTTCCGGCGGTCGATCCAGCTCATAACATCCCGCAAACGTTTTACGGTCGACTGGTGGCCTAGAACGTGCTCCATGTCCGACAGTTCGATTTTTAAGGCTTCAATGGAAATAGTAATTTCAAAAACGGAAATGGCCAGAGCTCCGGCCTGCATAAAAAGGGCAATGCCGAAAAGCCAGCCTGCGGTTACCTGATATTCCAGGTAAATAGCAATCATACATAAGATACTTACGAACAAGCTACTAACCCCCAGAAATTGCATATTACGAATCAGCAGAACCCGAAATTGCAGGGAGCGAATTTGCTCGATGAGTACGATATTATTCAGGGAAGTCGGATTAACCCGATATTCGGCGTGTAAGTCTCTGATTACTTTGGCCGTAGCCGTAAAGCGATTGGTAAATCCAAGCAGCAGCAACGATGCCGTTGAGAACAAAAGTGCTGGAGTGGATAAAGCTAATTCCATGGTTTTGATTTGAAAATTAGTTACTCTCGGCCCGAAGGCTGTTGTTTTCAGCATCAACGAGTCGCTGAATTTCTTTCATGGTTTCGAAAAAAAACTGAAGCTTCTCTTCACCAATCCGTTGATATACAACCGAATTGAAACGTAAAACCCCTTGCCGAGCCACGTCTCGTTTCAGTTTTCCTTCTTCCGTCAAAAAAACATTAACCACCCGCTTGTCGTGCTCGTCCATTTTTCGAAAAATCCAGCCTTTCTCTTCGAGCGTTTTCAGCATCCGGGTGAGTGAACGGGGCTCTAATCCCAGTAATGGAGCGATTTTAGTAGCGGGCGTGCCATTTTTATCGATATTCAGCAGTACATATCCAACGGCCATACTCATGTCCGACCTGGCAGCGTTGGTATTATACATCCGACTAATGGCGTACCAGACGGTTTTAATGTGATAATCAACGGTTTTTTCCGCTTTCATGAACATCAGGTTTGTGGGGAATGCCTTATTTCATCAAAGGTGGTGAAAAGCGGAACAACGGACAAATACTCCCTTCTTCTAACCCTCCTTTCCTGTGCTGCTTTGGGGAAATCGGACCTTATTTTTCGCTGACATGCATAGCTAACTCCATTTTTTCGCGGTTGAACTCTTTCTCATTATTCGCGATCCAGATCGTAGCTACGCCATTTCCAATAATATTGGTAATAGCCCTTGCCTCGGACATGAAGCGATCTACGCCCAGTAACAAAGCCAGCCCTTCCACGGGAATTACTTTCACCGCAGTTAAGGTAGAAGCCAGGACAACGAAACCGCTTCCGGTAACCCCGGCGGCACCTTTGGAGGTCACCATGAGAATACCAATAATCGTCAGAATCTGTTCCCAGGTCAGGTGCACCTGAAATACCTGAGCCAGAAAAATAGTCGCCATAGAAAGGTAAATCGTAGTGCCGTCCAGGTTGAAGGAATAACCCGCCGGAACAACCAGACCAACCACGGGTTTCGAGCAGCCCATGCGTTCGAGCTTTTCCATGATGGAAGGCAAGGCAGCTTCTGAAGAGGACGTGCCTAACACGATCAGTAGCTCTTCTTTAATGAACTTCAAAAAACGCCAAATGCTGATCTTGTACGTACGCAGGATCAGGCCCAATACCCCAAAAATGAAACAGGCCATAGTCAGGTAGACCGTTACCATGAGTTTGCCCAGGGGAAGTAACGTATGAATGCCGTACTTACCGATGGTATAAGCCATTCCGCCAAAAGCCCCGATGGGTGCCATCAGCATGACTTTATGCAATCCCCAGAAAATATATTTGGAGGCTTTTTGTAACAGATTCACGATTGTATCCCGACCCGAGTAACGACTCAGCAATGCTCCCAGCACAATTGCAACTACCAGTACTTGCAAGGTAACGTTATCACCAAAAAAGGTCCACCAGTTGAATTCACTGGCTGAATTGGTATATCTGGAAATATCTCCGCCTTTTACCTGATTCGTCACTACTCCGTCACCGGGGCGTAAGAGTTGAGCCAACGCTACGCCAATGATCAGAGCAAACGTAGTGACAACTTCAAAGTAAATCAGAGCCTTGGCTCCTACTTTGCCGACTTTCTTTAAATCCCCCATGCTAACGATGCCGAGGGTAATCGTCAGGAAAATAATGGGGTTAATAAAGAGCTTGACAGTGCTGATGAATATACCACTCAAAAACTCACTAATAGTTACGCCCAGACTTAATTCCTGACCCATGAAATGCCCCTTAATGGGCTCTTCCATGATTCGGTATAAGGCGACTTCTGGAAAAAAATGCCCGAGCAAAATCCCTAAAGTAATCGCAGTAAGTACCCAGAAAGTCAGGTTAGTAAAGAGTTTTTTCATTTTCACAGGATAGAGACAAAGCCGAAATATACCAAATTTATAAGTACTAGCTGGGGAATTAACGAAAAAAACCACAACCCGAAGGCTGTGGTTTTAGAATATTCTAAGCTAGTTAGATCTTACCACCAGGCTAATTCCAGACCTAAACCGTAGATCGTCAGGATCCAGCCAGCAACCCAAGCTAGAGAAATCAGAATCCACAGACCGCTGCTCCAAACAGCTGCGGCACTGATGATACTCAAAATCAAAGCAGCCGCCAGGATAATTACCCCGATACGCAGGTATTTATTCCAATCAGAAAATGGCTTTTTACCTTTTGCCTGAGCTTTTTCAGCCTTTAAGATTTGCTTGTTTACTTTCTTAACTACTAACTTCTCAACAGCCGTCAGTTTTTTGCCAGCCTGAGCCACTACGTTCACGTGACCTTGTTCGTCTTTCTTGAACGCAATTTTGTTCATCAGTTTTGCAGCTCTCTTATTAGCTACCACACCCGTTTTTGTGGAAGCAACCGCCACAGGAGCTTCTACTTTAGCAGCCGTTTCTACAGGTTTTGCTGCTTCTACCAACGAAGGAGCCACTACTTCTTCAGATACAGGAGCTACTTCCACAGGGGCAACCACCTCAGCCTGAGGAGCTTTAGCCTTGGCTACGTGCTCAACTGCAGGAGTGCTTGACTTTTGGAAGGTCGTGTACTGAGTACGCTGACAAGAGGTAAGAGACAGGGCCATCAGGCCGACAGCCGAAGCGAGTAAATGAAGTTTTTTCATTTTTGGAGTTTGTTTTATAGGTTGAACACCGCCACATAATTAGGGATTTTCCCTTTTCCATGCAACGCCTTCACTAAAATTAGTGTATTAAAATACTTAACTGTTGAAGTACAGAATAAGTTTTAGACTTTATAAATCAAGCCATTACTAAAAAAGCGGATACCTGAATCAGGTACCCGCTTTTTAGCTTTATATGAATTGTACTTAGATGACTTTACGCTTCTACGGCCAGTTTAAATTCAGAAGTCAAATGGAATTTAATATCGGGATTGTTCTGGATATTCATCCGCAACATCCATTCCGATTCAGCCAGGAATACCGCGTGATCGTCTTTATCGTAAGCAATCTGCGTTCCTTTGAGGCGAATGTACTCGCTGAGCTTCAACGGATTATCGCTGGTAATCCAGCAGGCTTTCGAAATAGGCATGTTATCGAAGCGACATTTCGCTCCGTACTCATGCTCCAGACGGTACTGAATTACTTCAAACTGTAATTCACCAACGGTTCCCACTACTTTCCGGTTACCGGGCTGAATCATAAACAACTGAGCTACGCCTTCATCCGTTAACTGCTGGATACCCTTTTCCAATTGCTTGGATTTAAGCGGATCCATATTGATTAACTCCTTGAAAATCTCGGGGGAGAAACTTGGAATTCCCTGGAAGAATAAGTCTTCTCCTTCCGTTAAGGTATCACCAATTTTAAAGTTACCCGTATCGTACAGACCTACTACATCGCCTGGGAAAGCCTCGTCAATAACGTCTTTCGATTGAGCCATGAAGTTATAGGGGTTCGAGAAACGAACGCCCTTATCGAGCCGAACGTGGTGGTAAAACTTGTTCCGCTCGAACGTACCTGAGCATACGCGTAAGAATGCGATCCGGTCGCGGTGTTTAGGGTCCAGGTTTGCGTGAATTTTGAAAACGAAGCCCGTAAATTTCTTCTCCGTTGGTTCAATAATCCGTACGTCCGTCTGGCGTTCCTGCGTAGCCGGGGCTATTTCGCAGAAGGTATCCAGCAATTCCTGCACGCCGAAGTTGTTCACCGCCGAACCGAAGAACACCGGAGCTACTTCGCCTTTCAGGTAAGGTTCAGCATTAAATTCGTCGTAAACACCTTCGATTAATTCTACGTCCTCGCGTAACTGATTGGCATCGCGTTCGCCCACCTGTTTGTCCAGAGCAGGAGAATTGAGGTCTTCAATCGCCACAATATCCCGTTCGATCCGGGTTTTGTTTACGCTGAATAAGTTCAGTGATTTATCGTACAGATTATAAACGCCTTTGAAGTTCTGTCCAATGTTAATAGGCCAGGTCAGCGGACGTACTTTAATCATCAGTTTTTGTTCCAGTTCGTCGAGTAGATCGAAAGGATTTTGTCCTTCACGGTCCATCTTATTGACGAAAATGATTACCGGCGTATTCCGCATCCGGCATACTTCCATCAAACGTTCGGTCTGTTCCTCTACGCCTTTTACGCAGTCAATAACCAGAATAACCGAATCGACCGCCGTTAAGGTACGATAGGTATCTTCGGCAAAGTCTTTGTGACCTGGCGTATCGAGAATATTGATTTTAAGGTCATTATACTCGAATGTCATCACCGAAGTAGCCACGGAGATTCCCCGTTGCTTCTCAATTTCCATAAAATCGGAGGTAGCCGATTTTTTAATTTTATTGGACTTTACCGCTCCTGCGGTTTGGATGGCTCCCCCGAAAAGCAGTAATTTTTCAGTAAGCGTTGTTTTCCCGGCATCGGGGTGAGAAATAATCCCGAAGGTGCGACGTTTCGCAATTTCTTGTTCTATCTTGGTCATAATCAATAGGATTACCCTATATCTATCGACAGGTTCAGTGCCTGTGTCCCTCTTTTCTTTCGATTCGAAAACGGAAAACGGCTCTGCTCGAGCCGTTTTACAAAATTAACCATTTTCCGGGGTATTATTGGAAAATTGCGTTCAATCGCCATGAATTTGTAGTGGTAACTTATCTTTCTTTCAGAAAAATCGTAGGTTTGATTAAGTAGTATAACCTTATCCAATGACTAAAACGCTATATCTGGTTCGTCACGCCGAAGCCGAACAACCGGCAGGTGGAGCCTACGACTTTCAACGTTCCCTAACCGCTCAGGGCTTAATTGACTCGACCCGGATGGGGCGGGTGATGGCTGAAAAACAGATTGTTATTCAGACCTTAATCAGCAGCCCTGCCGAACGCACCCGCATGACTGCCCAGGTTTTTGCCGAGCAACTGGGCTTTACTTTCGAAAAAACACAGTTCATTCAGGACCTGTACGAGGGAGCACCCCGGTATTATCTGGCGGCGATTAATCAGATTACAGAGGATATTGATTCGGCCATGCTTGTGGGGCATAATCCCAGCATTACCTATCTGTCGGAATACCTCTGCCATGAAATTCTGGGCACGGTTCCGACGTGTAGCATCATTGCCATTTCTTTTGAAAACCTGACCTGGGCCGAGGTTTCTAACCGAACGGGAAAATTACTTTTCTATGATTCCCCGGAAAAATTAGCAGGTTTTGATTATTGATCCCCTAGTAAGCACAAGGCCCGTCCAATGGAACGGGCCTTGCTGTTTCAGTTAAGGGATTCGGCAGTTTATCTGGGATAAAACTATGCGTTTCTTCTTGAAAAAATAATACAGCGGTAAAATATTTTTTAGATTCAAACGTTAACGAATCCCTAAAAAGCGACGGCGATGCTTAAAATTTCCACGAATTCTCTTCGAAAAGAAAGTACATTTTTTCGGTCAGCCGTACCTTTGCCCGGCTCCTCGCACTTATTTCCGGGGTGGCATACGCTATGAATCGTCAGAAAAAAATATTCTTCATTGGCTTACTTGTCTTTACCTTAATCGTCATTGCGATTACCATAGACATGGCCCGCCGAACGACGGCTCCCTGGAATCGTAAAAAAACGATTGACCGCGTGCTACCCATTACACCAGACAGCACCCGGAAGTAGTTATTCCCTAGCAAAAAAGGGAGCTGATACCAGCTCCCTTTTTTACATTAGCATCTCCCTCTATTACCAGATTTTCGCCCGAATATCTTCTGGACGATACATCTTATCACCAGGTTTCACGCCGAACGCTTCGTAAAAAGGCTCAAAGTTGGACAAGGGGCCATTGGTACGGAACTCGCCGGGGGAGTGTGGATCGGTATTGACGCGTAAACGCAGAGCTTCATCCCGCGTTTTTGTACGCCAGATCTGAGCAAAAGCCAAGAAGAACCGCTGGTCGGGCGTAAAACCGTCAATTTTTTCGTTGGATTTACCCTGCTTCGTGTAGGTTTTGAAGGCTGCATAAGAAACAGACAAACCACCCAAATCCGCCAGATTTTCGCCCAGCGTTAACTGCCCCTTCACGTGCAGGTTATCGAGAACAGTATAGCCATCGAACTGATCGATTACCAACTGAGCCCGTTGCTTGAACTGATCGGCGTCTTGTTTTTTCCACCAGTTTTTCAGCATACCCATGTAGTTATACTGGCGGCCCTGATCGTCGAACCCGTGCGTCATTTCGTGACCAATTACGGCTCCGATAGCCCCGTAATTAAAGGCATCATCCGCTGTAGGATCAAAGAAAGGCCATTGCAGAATTCCAGCGGGGAAAGCGATTTCGTTGCGAACGGGGCTGTAATAGGCGTTAACCGTGGGGGGTGTCATGCCCCACTCCGTTTTATCCACGGGTTTTCCCAGACGATTGATCATTTCGTCGTAACGCCATTTACTCAGAGCCTTGATATTACCGAAGTAATCATCCCGCTTCACCGTTACGCCTTCGTAGTTTTTCCATTTCGTAGGATAACCAATTTTAGGCGTGAAGGAATGTAACTTCTTGAGGGCTTCCTGCTTGGTCTCCGCCGTCATCCATTCCAGAGCATTGATACGCGTTTCGAATACTTTCTGGAGATTAGCTACCAGCTCGTCCATCCGTTTCTTGGATTCGGGCTTGAAATATTTGGCAACGTATAACTGACCCAGTAAGTCTCCTAACATCCCGTCGGTCTGGCTTGAAAGGCGTTTCCAACGATCCTGTTGTACTTTCTGGCCATTCAGGGTTTTACCTACGTATTCAAAACTGGCATTCACGAAAGGACTGCTCAGATTCGAAGCTGCTGAACTGATGACCGAAAACTTCATCTTCGCTTTCAGCGTTTCGATGTTTTCAGCGGGTAACATGGTGTTCAGGTATTCGTAATACTTTGGCTGACCTACGATGATGGTATCGGTCTTCATCCGAAGTTTGGTTAATACCATCGGTAAATCCAGATTCGGGATTTTTGCGGCAAAATCTTTCGTTGCAAACTTATTATACTGAGCAATGGGATTCCGCATCTCGATGCGTCCCAGGTGAGAAGCCGCAATTTTTGTTTCCAGAGCCAGAATATCATCCGCCGTTTTCTGAGCCGCGGAAGCTTCCGTTCCGGTTAAGGTAAAGAGCGTCGCAATGTATTTTTTGTAGGCTGCCCGCACTTTCTGCGTCGCCGCGTCGTCCTTGGTATAATAATCCTTCTCGGGTAAGCCCGTTCCAGTTTGACGCATACTCACGATGTATGCATCGGGATTTTTAGCATCAGCTCCAACGCCAATGCCCAGGAACGTTCCTCCACCTTCGAGCGGGTGCGTAGCTGAATAGGCTAGTAAATCTTTGTAATTTTTGATCTTGTCAATCGCTACCAGTGTCGCCTTAATGGGTTCGTATCCACGCTTTTCGATGGCTACGGTGTCCATGCCCGAGGCGTAGAAATCTCCTACGCGTTGCTCGATGCTTCCTTTGGCTGCTTTGCTTTTTGCTGCGGCTTCCAGAATTTCGTGAATGTGCTTATTGTTTTCATCCCGCAGGATGTTGAACGAACCCCAACCCGTTTCTGAAGCCGGAATTTCCGTATTCTTCAGCCAGGTGCCATTGGCATAGAGGAAGAAATCTTCACGAGGACTAACCGACTGATCCATACCGGAAATGTCCAGGCCTTTACGCTTGGGGTCATCCACGGGTTTTGCTACGAAAGCCGCCGCACTCAAGGCCGCCAGGCCCAGTACCAGAACGTTACGTTTTTTCATATTTGTTGATGAACTAATGGAAATCAAACTCACAAAAATCACTAACTCTTTAGCAATCTCTCAAGCATTTGCGACTAGTTTCCCGATTTCGGCTACTTGTATGAGCGTTTGGTCTAGTTGGATAAAGTTTGAGAAGTTTGATTGAGTTTGAGGACGTTTAAATAGGTTAGCGAAAGCCCCACACGCCCCGGGTTATCACCTGAATCCCTCCAGACCGGGTCCATCCAAACCGGGTCCCTCCAGACCGGAACTACTAATAAGGTTAACCACGATGGCGTTTAAAGCAGGTGGTAGCCCTGCCGTTGCCCGCTTTTTTGCTGGCAACATGAGCTATTAGAAGAAAGTTGCTAAATCATCGAGTTTGACCACACTGGTGTTTAAAGCAGATGGCAGCCCTGCCGTTGCCCGCTTTTTTGCTGGCAACATGAGCTATTGGAGGGAAGTTGCTAAATCATCGAGTTTAACCGTACCACCTAGGTTAGTACTCGGACTTACCTAGAATGGCCCCATCCAGACTGGAACTACTAATAGAGGTTAATTACTCTGGGGTTATTAAGGCATTTCAAACCTTCTCAAACACCATCTAACGCTTTCGAACCTCCTGCACCCTTCTCAAACTTATGAAAATCAAACACCCTCCCTTACTAGGTGCCGATCCCTGAAATATTACTTATCTTTGATTTATCACTGCGAGCTAATCCCCTACTATCTAATTCATTATGGCACAAACGAAACTTACGGTCAATGGTAAAGCTTATACCATTGACGTCGATCCTGAGATGCCACTTCTCTGGGCTATTCGCGATTTTGTAGGTCTGAAAGGCACCAAATTTGGTTGCGGTATGGCTCAGTGCGGAGCTTGTACAGTTCACCTGAACGGTACCCCCATTCGCTCCTGCTCCACTCCCGTTTCGGTAGTAAAAGGTCAGAAAATCACGACAATTGAAGGCATCGGTACCCCCGATCATTTACACGCCGTTCAGCAAGCCTGGATTGATGAGCAGGTAACCCAATGCGGTTATTGCCAGTCGGGCCAGATTATGAGTGCGGTAGCTTTATTAAAAGAAAAGCCCAAACCCACCGACGAAGACATTGACCTGTACATGCAGGGTAACATTTGCCGTTGCGGCACCTATCAGCGGGTTCGGAAAGCCATTCAACGGGCGGCGGAAAGCGTTCAAAACACGACGGCTCCTACCAGTAAAAAGACGGCTAGTCTGGAAAAATAATCGCTCGTTCCACCCTTACGCTTCAGGCAATGAAATCATTAGCAATCAATCGTCGGAATTTTCTTAAAACCGGAGGCTCAGCCAGTGTGCTCCTGGCTCTGGGCTTTTCAATTCCGTCTCATTCTGAGGACGTTGTCCTCCATAAAATCCCTCAGACGACGTTAGGTCTGGAATTCAGTCCGTATATCCTTATTGACGATACCGGAAAAATTACCATTCTGAATCCACGCCCCGACATGGGCCAGGGAACGTACCAGTCCATGCCCGCTTTGGTGGCAGAAGAGCTGGAAGTTTCCATGGATCAGATTCACATCAGCCAGACCAATGGGCAGGGTAAATACGGTTCGCAGCTTTCGGGCGGCAGTTCGTCGGTTCGTACACGTTGGTTACCCATGCGGAAAGCTGGGGCGGCGGTCAAGGAAATGCTCATTCAGGCCGCTGCCAACAAATGGCAGGTTTCGCCCGAAGAATGCTATGCGAAGGAGGCAAAGGTGTTTCATAAGCCTTCCGGCAAATCTTTCACTTATGCCGAACTGGTAGGGGATGCTTCCAAACTGGACGTTCCTAAAAATCCTAAACTGAAAGACCCAAAAGATTTCAAACTACTCGGTAAAAGCATGCCGAAACCCGACGTGCCGTTGAAGGTCACAGGAACGGCTGAATTCGGGATTGACGTAGACCTACCGGGCATGCTATACGCCAGTATCGAACGTTGTCCTGCCATCCACGGAAAAGTGGAATCGTTTGATGGAGCCGCCGCTCTGAAAGTACCCGGCGTGAAGAAAGTATTGAAAGCCGAGCGGGCCATGCCTCATAAGACGGTAGAAACGGTAGCCGTATTAGCTACTAATTACTGGGCGGCTTTGCAGGGACGTAAGAAACTAAAAATCAAATGGGCTGCGGTTGACAACAACGTATTATCAACCGAGAAATTTTCCGCCCAGATGCACGAACTGGCGAAACAGGACGGGCATGATTTTGAAGGAAATCAGGGCGATTTTGCGAAGGCTTACGGGGAAGCAACTAAGAAAATTCAGGCGACTTACGAAACCCCCTTCGCGGCTCACGCTGCGATGGAACCCGTGAATGCTACGGTTTGGGTAAAGGATGATTCCGTGGAAATCTGGGCTCCCGTGCAGGGACCGGACGGAACCATTGGTGAACTCTCCCAGTACCTCGGCCTGAAACCTGAACAGGTGAATGTCAACGTAACTTTCCTGGGTGGAGCCTTTGGCCGGAAAGCGTATCTAGACTTTGTGAAAGAGGCTGCTTATTTATCCAAACAGGCGAAAGCTCCGGTAAAACTCATCTGGACGCGGGAAGACGACATGACCCAGGGACCTTACCGTCCGGCCATGCTGAGCGTGCTGGAAGGCGGCATTGATGCAAACGGCAAAGTAACGGCCCTGCACCATAAGATCATCTCTGAGTCTATTCAAAAACAGGTTTTCAAAGCAAACATCACGGGTAAGGCCGATGGCTGGGCGGAAGAAGGCGTTGGAGCCAAGGACAGCCCGATGGCTATTCCCAACATCCGCCGGAGTTATCTGAATGCTTCCACGGATTTACCCATTCTCTGGTGGCGTTCGGTGTATGCGTCTACCAATGTATTCGGTCATGAATCGTTTGTAGATGAGTTGGCTCACGCCGCTGGGAAAGATCCGCTGGACCTGCGACTGGAGTTATTTAAGGACTCACCCCGTTTCGTGAAAGTTCTGGAGACGGTGGCCGAAAAGTCGGGATATCGCGAACAGTTGCCTTCGGGTAAAGCTCGCGGCATGGCTATTGCCCGTTCGTTCAGCACCATTTGTGCCCACGTGTTTACGGTGGCAAAAACGGCAGATGGAATCAAGATTGAGAAAGTAGTATCGGTAATCGACTGCGGTATGACGGTTAACCCAGATAACATCAAGGCTCAGACTGAAAGTAACGTAGTGTATGGTCTAACGGCAGCTTTAAAAAGCCCCATCGTCTTTGCCAACGGAGCCGTTCAGCAGAGTAATTTCCATAATTACCCGGTACTTCGAATCAACGAAATTCCGCAGATGGAAGTACATATCATTGAAAATCAGGAAGCCCCCGGCGGCGTGGGCGAACCCGGCTTACCGCCCATCGCTCCCGCTCTAGCCAATGCCCTATTTAACCTGACGGGAAAACGGCAGCGGAAGTTTCCTTTGGAGTTGGTGTAGGTTTATCTATTCAACTTTAGGAAAGTTTTCACGGATGCTTACCCGTTTCCCCTCATTCACTTGGCAGAACCAAGTGAATGAGGGGAAACGGTCTTTTTTTGCAGTCGCTCGGCTCTGCCAAACGACTGCAAAATAGATTTTCTCTTCTCTGGCATCTCGAACGAAGAGAGAGAACTTACTGGGCGTTTGGAATTTGCTTGATGAAAAACCGAACCTTTTTTGAACTCTAAGCAAGGTCCTTCGCTTCAATCTGGATGACAGTTGGATAGTTAGCTATTGATTATTGAAAATGAATTTAGTTCAGCAGGTTATTTTGACTTTTCAACTTTGCTCCCTTCATAGCAGGTTTCTCCACCAGCCATTCGCATTCAAAAGCGGTCCATGTAATGAGTCAACATTCCCCAACGATCTATTCCTTTTTCATAGTAATTAGCTGAAGACCAACTATACTCCTCTGGATGCTTCGAGAGGTTCCAATGTGCTTGTAAGGGATTTAAATGAATATACTGAAGCTTTTGTTCACATACAGCCCTACTATACATACTTTATAGCTAAAGGATCTCTCTGCCAAAATTGATAACATCTATCTCTTTTTTCGACAGAAAATCTTTTCAAAACTACTGGATGATTAATCCTTAGATCTGCCTGAAGTTGATGGGCAGTCCATTTCATAAAACTAGTGTTGGGTAATTCTTTCCCATTCATATCTAACATTTCCCATACTAGATGCACATGATTAGGCATGATTACAAATCCATAAACTTTGATTTTTCTGCGAAGAATTAAAGTTGTTAAACTACTAATTATTAATTCTTTATACTTATCTGGCTTTAGAAGATGCTTCCATCCTACAATACTTGCTGTCCAGAAATATACCTCATTTAAGTACATTTTTGATATTCTCTTCTCTGTGACTGAACTGCTACTATTTATGGTCATAATAAGGTTGCACTGATTAACTTCTCAATATATTGACATTATCTATTAGTACTTTTCTCTCAATCTGATAGTTATCAAACGGTACTTACATAAAAATGGCTGGTGGGGACACCAGCCATGGTAAACACGTTAACCTGCCGCCATGATTGGTGTCCTCACCAACCATCACTCCTTCTCATAACAAGCTAACAAGCCTTACTAACTTCCACAAAAATGGCTGGTGGGGACACCAGCCATGGGAAAATACGTTAATCTACCACCATGGTTGGTGTCCTCACCAACCATCACTCTTTCTCATGACAAGCCTTACTTAACTTCCACAAAAAATGGCTGGTGAGACACCAGCCATGGGAAAAGAGTGAGCTTTTTAACAACTCGTATCCATCAACTCACAACCAACCGCCGCTCCAACTCCTCTAAGTGATCATCATGCAAATCCAAGTGAGTAACCATGCGAACTTTATCTTTTCCGAATACTGCACAGCGAATGCCTTTTTCGTTCAGTTTCTGCACGTAATCAGTGGCCAGTAAACCTTCGGCCAACTGGAAGATAACGATGTTGGTATGAACGGGTAATACCTCAACTACCTCGGGTACGCGGCGGACCATTCCTTCGATAACTTTGGCCCGCTGATGATCTTCTTTCAGTCGACCCACGTGATGATCTAGAGCGTAGATTCCGGCGGCGGCGAGGTAACCTGCCTGTCGCCAGCCACCGCCAAAGCGTTTCCGCACCCGACGAGCGTTCTTAATAAACTCTTTGGTTCCCAGTAATAGCGAACCTACCGGACAACCCAGGCCTTTGGACAGACATATCGAAATCGAATCAAATACTTCGCCGTACTGAGCCGGACTCTCCCCCGTTTCTATCAAGGCGTTAAAAAGACGAGCACCGTCTAAATGCAGGCTTAAGCCATTTTCTACACAAACCGTCTTAATCCGCTGAATTTCGGTAAGGTCGTAAAAACATCCCCCACCTTTATTTACCGTATTTTCCAGCGAAACTAACCGGGAAATGGGAGCGTGAATATCATCCGCTTTGATGCTATCGCGGACTTGTTCGGCATTAATTCTGCCGTAATCGCCCGTTAATAAAGTTGCCGAAACCAACGAATTACTCATCATTCCACCCCCTTCGTACAGATAAATGTGCGACAGAGCATCACAGATCACTTCGTCACCCGGCGTGGTATGTACTTTAATAGCAATCTGGTTGGTCATGGTGCCGGAAGGACAGAACAAAGCCGCCTCGTAACCAAAAAGTCGGGCTGCTTTTTCTTCCAAAGCATTCACCGTTGGGTCATCCTGAAAAACATCATCCCCTACCGGAGCCGCAAACATGGCTTCCAGCATCTCTTTCGTAGGACGAGTAAGGGTATCGGAACGCAAATCAATCGTCATGGGAAGTCCTTATTCAAATACAACTGTCTTATTATTCTTCACAAAAACCCGATCCTCGAAGACGAGCTTAAGGGCTTTTGCCAACGCCATTTTCTCCACATCACGACCCGCTGCGGCCAGTTCCTGCCAGGTTTTGGTGTGATTAACCGGAATCACTTCCTGGGTAATGATGGGGCCTTCATCCAAATGCTCATTAACAAAGTGTGCGGTGGCTCCAATGATTTTAACGCCCCGCTCAAAAGCCTGCCGGTATGGATTAGCTCCTACAAACGCGGGCAAAAACGAATGGTGAATATTAACCATCCGATTCGCAAAGTGCTGCTGGAATTCAGGGGAAAGAATTCGCATGTATTTTGCTAATACCACATAATCAGCCGGATAGGTTCCCAGCACGGATAAGACGGCGGCTTCGTGCTCTTCCCGCGAGAGGCCTTCATGCGAAATCAGATGAAACGGTAAGTTGAATTTCTCAACCAGCGGTCGCAACACATCGTGATTGGCCACTACCGCCAGAATGTTGAAATTCAAATCTTTATACGCATTCCGTATTAACAGATCACTTAGACAGTGGTGCTCCTTAGTAGCGAGTATAACCACGTCTTTCGGACGATTGGTATTCAGAGAAATGGTTACCGAATCAGGCAAAATGCCTCCTAAGGCATTCATAATTTTCTCTTCCTGGCACTCACCAGAGAATTCCGTACGCATGTAAAAATGGCCGTGCGTACGATCTACGAATTCGTCGTTACGAATCAAATTCAGCTCGTGGTGGTACAACACCCCGGAAACTTTATGAACCAGTCCTTTTTCGTCAGGACAATCAATGCGAAGAATATACAAGGAACCGTCTTTTTAATAATGACAACTTCTTACAAAAAACGTCAATCCTGACGGTGTGTACAAGTAGTTTGGTCTGAGTAAGTTTGATTTGTTTGAGAAGGATAAGCCTGGTTTGAGCGGTTGGATACAGATTGAATAGGTTGGATAAGTAGGACTTATCTAACCTATTCCTTAGCTCTCCTGTAGATATGGCTGGCAACGAAACTTAACGGCATTCCTGAAATCAATGAGTTGCCAAACTTTCTCTACTCCGCAGCCAGCACTACCTTTTGATAACCTACATGCCCACTAAACACTGCTGCCAGCGAAAAAAGCTGGCAGCGAAACTTAAAATCAATGGGTTGTCAAACTTTCTATACTCCGCTGCTAGCTTTCTTGCTGGCAGCACTATCCTTTTGTTAACTTACATGCCCACTAAACTCTGCTGCCAGCGAAAAAGCTGGCAGCGAAATTTGACATCATTCCTGAAGACAATTGTTTGTCAAGCTTTCTACCACTCCGCTCCTAGCACTACCCTTCTACCAACCACAAACCAACTAAACATAACTAGCAGCGGAACAGCGAAAAGATGGTCAAACGTTACGGCTCGCTACATGCCTTCACAGTAAGCTCTTAACTCTTTCTGATCTGAATCGAAGGAGAACTGATCGTAAATAATTTCGAAATTAGAACGATCGACTACTGAATCCCAGCCCAGTTTGGCTACTTCCAGCCTCTCTTTTGGAGTATCAAACTGCTTCATGATCTCGGTTAACTGCTGCACATTGAATACCTGTTTTGCCAGCGTTTGCTTCATAAAATCCAGCCGCTTTTCCTTCGCAGTTCGCTGGATCGCTTTGAGGTATTGCTCCAGTTGATCGGCAGTCATTACCTCGTCAGACTTAGCTGGCATTTCCTGGGAACGATTCTGCTTCATAGTTTCTTCCGTGGGCTTACTTCCTGGCATTAACCGATTCGCGTTTGGATTCACATTTTCATCCGGTAGCTGCCGCATCTGATCCGGCTCTTGTTGAGGTTGATACTGGTAGGGACGGTTCATTTCATCCGTATGAACGGGTATCGTTTTCTGAATTCGAAAGCCGTACTGCGGGTGTAAAATTGCCATCGTCCGGGTTTCGGGATTCAGCATTACGACCTGCCGAAACATCACGTTTCGGCCCTGATAAACCGTAACCTGAGCTCGTCCGGGATCCAGATCAAAAAAGCGATAGCGTCCCGTTGCGTTGGTAATGGACTGATCATTAACCATAACGGTTAGCCGCCCACCGATGGGCGTTTCCAGAAAAAATTCCACATCCGCAAAGGCATTGCTCCAACTGAGCATTGCCAGCAAGGCAGAAAACACAATTAATTTCTTCGTTCTCATGGCTGTAAAGGCTTCTTTTCATTTTGACCAAAACTACCCCATTTCGTTCAACCTCTCCCGTTAAAATGACTTAAAATCGATGGGGCTATGCCGGTACTCTCCTTACCAGACCCATTCCCGCGACTACGCAAATTTGACTACAGCGAAATTGTAGAATCAATCTGCATTTCATTGATGAAAAAAAGGTCGTGAGAAATGATGAGCATGGCTCCTTTAAAACTCTTTAACGATTCCGTCAGTACTTTCTGACTTTGCACATCCAGATTGTTTGTCGGTTCATCCAGAATTAAAAGATCTGTCGTCTCTGTACTAACCGATAAACAACACAGGCTCAGTTTCATCTTTTCCCCACCGCTTAGGCCCTCACATTTCCGATCCCATGCTTCTTTTGGAAATTGATGTTGGTGCAGTATCATCTTCAGTTCATGCTCGGGTACATGGCGACTGTTATATTTTTCTATTTGTTCAATAATCGTCAAGCCGTTGTCAATCATAGCATATTCCTGATCGAGGTAAAGAAACTTAGAATCGACTTTAAAAATTTCACCTTCAGCGGGTACTAAATCACCCATCAACAGCTTCAGTAAAGTAGTCTTGCCAGAACCATTGTTCCCCGAAATTCGAATTCGTTCCCCCGAACGAATCTGAATAGTTAAAGGCTTCAGCCAAAGCATTTGATCCTGATAACTGAAATTGATACTTTTGGCCTCAATCAGTAGCTTACCCGGATGCAAATCGGAACTTCCCAAATCAATCCTTAAGGTTTGGTAATGCTGAATTTGAGTTCTGATCGTTCTCAGATGATCCGTCAATTCATTCATTTTCTCCTGATGTACTTCCTTCAGTTTAGCCGTACTTTGTTCCGCCTGACTTTTTCTTCTATTTGCAAGTATTTTAGGCAAGGCTAGTTTTTGTCCGTGAGCTTTCCCACGGGCTTCTTTTTTATTGCGTTGTTCGGCTACTTCGCGGGCTTTTTGCTGGGTTTGTTTTAGCGTTTTTTCATTTTCTTCTAACTTCGATTGAAGAGCATTTAATTTCCCTTCTTTCTGAGCTTCATAAAAAGCATAGTTCCCTCCATACACTTCGATTCCGTTTGCACTTAATTCTAGCGTCTGATCGAGCAGATTTAACAACGTTCGATCGTGACTAACTACCAGCATAGTGGATTTACTCTGGTTAACAAACTCATAAAGCAGCTCCCGGCTTTGTGAATCCAGATGGTTAGTGGGCTCATCAAGTAGCATAACTTTGGGGCTAGCCAGAGAAGCTCCCGCAAGAAAAACCTTGGTTTTCTCACCTCCACTCAGGTTTTTAACTTTCTCAGAAAGAGCCAGATACTCTATCTGCCAATACGCCATTGCTTCCTGAACCCGTTCTTCGATCTCCCAGTCATCTCCTAACTCCGTGAAATTTTCTGCTTCGACATTGCCTGCTAAAATCGCATAAAGAGCCTTCAATTTTTGGTCAATGCCTAATAATTCCGCAACGGTATATGCATCGTACTGCCCTAGTTGTTGCGGTACGTAATAGGGTTTTTCCAGAAAAATGCTTTCGCCTGCCGAGGCCTTTAAATAGCCCGCAATGATTTGTAATAAAGTAGATTTTCCCGACCCATTATTGCCTACTAAAGCGGCTTTTCCTCCCGTTTGCAGCGAGAAATGAAGGTTATAAAATAGAGGTTGGTAATCGGGATGTATATAGGAAAGAGCATTCACGATCATACTCATGATGTGAGAAATTTAAAGCCTGAACAATAAAGAAAGTATATTGATTAATTCTCAGGAATTAACCTAGAAACGACACCAAGGGGTGTTTCTAAAAGAAGGAATATCACATGGATCTAAGTATTAGCCACGCCAGATTAAGAGGCGTCGGCGAATTGGTATTGTTACCAAAACATTCTGTTCTTCAGAATTAAAGACGGCAAGCACCATCTATTACTTAGATCTCACATACAAAAAGAAAAGTTGGATATAATGCTGCAAAAGTAATACAAAAGGCCTTGTATTAAAATAACAAAGCCAAATTTCATTTATAATGGGCTCATGCTCAGGGCAAGACTAATTAAACTACCCTTACTTCAAACGAAAGGAATAGTTTGAATCCATTTTTATGATATTTTTGCCTGTACCCTTATTGTAAAACAAATTACGGTTAGTCCACCGAGTTGAACCCTTTTGAGAGTCTTAAACCATTCTCAAAAAAACCACCTAATTTAATCTCTTTCATGAAAAAATTTCTAGTACCTCTTCTAGTGCTCAGCATTAGCCTAACCAACTGTACTACAATTATCAATGGATCCAAGCAATCCGTTAGCGTTCTTAGTCGCCCTACGGGTGCAGACGTATATGTGGATGGGCAACTGGCCGGGAAAACGCCCATGTATGCGAATGTGAAACGGAAAAATGGTCATGCAATCCGAGTAGTGATGGACGGTTATGAGCCTTACGAAGTGGGCCTTACCCGTAAACTGGATGGTTGGGTGTTTGGTAATATCATTTTCGGAGGAATTATTGGCTTAATTATCGATGCTTCTACGGGTTCCATGTATAAGCTTACGCCAAAGGAAATCAAAGCCCGATTAGCAGGAGGAGATACGCAAACTACTTCGGTTGAGCACCAAAAAGACGGCGTTTATATTCTGGTAACTATGAATCCCGATCCTTCCTGGGAAAAAATTGGAACGCTGGAAAAAGCGAAGTAACTCAGCCGTATTTTCGTTAGTGCAGGTCATTAACTAAAAATGAGCGGGGTATGACCCCGCTCATTCACTGAAAGCTGTAAACCCACAACGAAAAACTAATTTACGTCAAACCAAAGTTTGGTCGTCAGTAGATCCGTTCCCTGGTTGGCTACAGCGGCTTTATAACTGGCATTATTCAAAGCTTGTTCTCCCGTCGGATACGTTAGACGAACGGGCATCTTTCCATTCAGAACACCCGCATACGCTGGTGTTAACTGCGGATAATCCAGACGACGCCATTCCGCAAAAGCTTCCTGACTTTCGCCGAACAAAGCCAGCCATTTCTGCTCGCCAATTGACTTCTTATAATTTGCCGCATTATACGCCACCGAAGGCTGAGCCAGATACGTAGTAATAGCCGTAGAAGCTACATTGTATTGCTGTAAAGATGCCGTAACAGCCTGCTGGTATAAAGTTGCCGCGTTGTCCTGAATGAGGCCACGCTGGGCGGCTTCGGCCAGGTTAAATAATACTTCGGCATAATTCAGAAATACCGCCGGAGCCGAAGGAGCTGTGAAGTAATCGCCCAGCTTTGACGTTCGGGTAAAACCTAATCGGGCGGCTGAGTCGGCGGGTAAGCCGTTCGTTACGCCTACATAACCTAGTGGTGTAGCATCTACCGTGCGGTTTACGTAAATGCTCAGTCGAGGGTCGTTCAACTGCAATAGCTTATCAACGATGCTTTTACTCACCCGGTAATCATCCCGCGTTTCCCGATCCCGGCTCACGGGGTTTTGGTTCGGAGAAGTCAGATACGTGAACTTCGCGTTTTCGTCATTACTGGCAATCAAGTCACTTTTCGCTAAGCCTGCAATAACCGTCCGGGCTGCCGTAGCATCCCGATCCGCCAGACGCAGGGCAATCCGCAGACGCAGGGAATTTGCAAATTTCTTCCAGCGAGTCATGTTACCATTATACACCACATCCCCCGAAATCGTATTCGCTCCGCTAACGTCAATCAACGAAATGGCTTTCTGTAAATCATTCAATAAGCCAGCGTACACGTCTTTCTGAGCATCGTATTTCGGCGTCAGGTAGTCGTTAATATTCAAAGCCTGGCTGTAAGGAATATCTCCGTATAAATCCGTTAGCATCTGAAATGACCATGACTTCATGATGATACCAACGGCCTGATAATTCGGATTATTTGCCCGTTCTCCCAGCTTGATGACCTCCGCAAAGTCATTGATCCCCTGGGTATACGTATTTGTCCAGATGTTCTGAATATTTGTTGGACTCGTCGTATATTTATCTACGTCAGTATACTGAATCTTCGCCCAATATTGTACAAACAGCGTCGTCGTTTCCATCGAAGCATCCGAACCCATTACTAAATCGGCACTGGATTTCAGGGCATTCGTTAACAGGTAGTCGGGCTGAGCCACCGTGGCTTCGTTGGGATTTCGATTAATATCTTCCAGTTCCTTCTGGCAGGCCGTTAACCCCGCTACCAGCGTCAGCGGAAGGATCAGTTTCGTGAAACTCTTGATTTTCATAACAATGAATATGTTGAAGTAAGGCTGAGCTTACGTATGATTTTCCCTAGAAATTGATGTTCAGATTAACGCCGTAACTTCTCGTTGAAGGCAACTGTAATGATTCCAGCCCCTGAGCATTGCCCGTATTGAAAGCTGTTTCAGGGTCGATGTTGGGAGCATTCTTCTGGAGGAAAGCCAGGTTACGACCAATCAGCGATACCGAAGCTCCCTGCAAATGCAGACGACGCACAAAATCCTGAGGAATGGCGTACGTCAGGCGTACTTCGCGAAGCTTAATGAATGAAGCATCGAACACACTGGCCTCATTTACCCCAGCACTGTTGCTATACAGATATTTGTAATAACGCTCGGCGGGAACGATCACTTTGTTAGCCGAACCATCGGCCGCTACGCCATTGAAAATAATTCCGTCTGAATACACGCGTTCGCCACCCGGAGCCGTCGAACCCGTCACTGGAATCGGAGTAGAGGAGGTGTTATTTCCGGCGTAGTAATACGAAAGTCCACCGTGCTCAGCATCCCGACCGGGTAAGGTCGATTCCAACACACCCGTATAACGTCCGGTAGCATTGGTGGCCGAGTAAATCTGACCGCCCTGTTTGGTATCAATCAGAACACTTAGATTCCAACCTTTGTAGCTGAATGCATTGGTAATACCGCCAATCCACTTCGGCGTGAAATATCCCAGCGTTTTCTGGTTTGGATCTTTCTGAGGTAACCCATTCGCTCCTACGACCACTTCACCGCGTTCGTTACGTTGATAGGCGGTACCATATAAAGCTCCGTAACGCTGACCCACGCTGGCTAATACCCGCGTAGTACCGTTGCTACCTAATACATATTGCTTCAGTAAACCCGCTTTATCCAGCTCCACCACTTTACTTACGTTCCGTGAAAAGTTAACCGTCACATTCCATTTAAAGCCACCAGAAGTTTGTACGGGCGTGCCGCTTAACTGTACTTCAAAGCCACGATTATTGATCTTACCCGCATTGATCAACTGTTGCTTGAAACCCGTGGCCGGGCTAATATCGGCCTGCAAAATCTGATTGAAACTGTCCGTATTGTAGTAACTTACATCAAAACGAGCCCGATTTTTCAGAAACGCCATTTCCAGACCAATTTCGCTCGACTGCGTAATCTCTGGTTTCAGGTTTGGATTCAGGAATACGTCCGATACCGTCAGTAACGGATTACTTCCAAAAGGCTGATTGAAAGGATAGGTATTCACGATTTGATAAGGATCGGTATCCTTACCTACCTGGGCCCAACCTCCGCGAATTTTCGCAAATGACAGCCAATTAGTTCTGATGTTCAGGGCTTCCGTTAAGACCACACTCGCATTTACCGAAGGATAGAAATACGAGTTATTGGCCGCAGGTAACGTCGATGACCAGTCATTCCGGGCCGTTAAGTTTAAGAAGGCATAATTACGGAAACCGAGCTGAGCTGAAGCGTATAAACTATACACCCGACGACGCGTAAACTGGTTGCTCGAAACCAGCGGATCGCGTGAGTTCATCAGCGTATACAAATCGCTAACCGCCAGACGTGGAGCCTGCTGATAGTTTCGCTCGAAGAAATTACTGCGAACGTTACCACCCACCAGACCTTCCAGATCAAAATCATCGCTGAGTTTACGATTAAAATTCAGTGCAAAATCTGTGTTATTCTCGTTTACGATGTAGGCATCTTCCGCATAAGAGCCGAAAGGCGTACCATTCGTGCCATAGGAAATTTTGGATTTACGTTTATCAACGTAAAAATCATTACCCGTCCGCACCAGTGCTGAAAGCCAGTCGTTGATTTTATAAGTAACGTTCACATTTCCGAAGAAACGGTCCCGACGCTGTCCGTTGGTGTTTTCGTAAAGTAACAAATATGGGTTACTGTAATAACTGTGGTTCCAGTTAAAATCACGCTCTCCATTGGCCCGGTAATCTTTGAGTAACTCTGTATCAACCTGACGACCGAACCACAGGAATTGCAGCATTACGCTGGAACCACGTCCACCCAAAGCCGAAAGGTTATCCGATTCTGAACGAATGAAGTTCGCACTGGTATTAATGGTAAGTCGATCATTTAACCGATAGGACGCATTAACCGCGAAGTTATTCTTGGTAATATCCGTGTTTGGAATCACCCCGGTTTGACG
This sequence comes from Siphonobacter sp. SORGH_AS_1065, assembly GCF_030818595.1. Classification (NCBI taxonomy): domain Bacteria; kingdom Pseudomonadati; phylum Bacteroidota; class Cytophagia; order Cytophagales; family Cytophagaceae; genus Siphonobacter; species Siphonobacter sp. SORGH_AS_1065. The sequence goes on along the minus strand of NZ_JAUTAM010000004.1, from coordinate 2,980,305 downwards.
GGTATTATTGAACGAAAAGCGGTAATCAAACTTCTCATCAGATCCCGCTACGGATACGCCTAAGTTCGTCGTATGCCCTTTCACGAAGAAGTTCTTTACGTTATCGGGGTGAGCGACGAAGGGTACTGCCTGCCCTTTCGAAAAAAACTGCGGTAATAAACGACCATCCATTTTTGGCCCCCAGCTTTCGTCGGTACCGTCATTCAGCCCGCCGCCTTTTCCGTCTTTGTACGAAAACAAACCGCCCGTTCCCTGTCCGTATACGTTCTGGTAATCAGGCAATACTAATAAACTTTCTACCGTATGACCAGCGTTCAGGGTAACTCCTAAGCCTTTTTGCTGACCACTGCGACCGATTTTAGTTTTGATCAGAATCACACCGTTAGCCGCTCGAGAACCATACAGAGCCGCCGCGTTGGGGCCTTTCAGTACGCTGATGCTTTCAATGTTATCAGGGTTAATATCCGCGATGGCATTGGCATAATCGCGGTTCGTGCCGGTGCTTCCAAACTGTGAGTTATCAACCGGAATTCCATCGACAATGAATAAGGGCTGGTTATTACCTGCAATAGACGTTTCTCCACGAATGACGATCCGGGAAGAACCCATGTTACCCTGGCTATTGGTGATGTTAACCCCGGCAATTTTACCAGATAAAGCATTGACCAGGTTAGGTTCGCGAGCCTGAGCTACGTCGTTACTTTTTAATTCCTGAACGGAATAACCCAGTGATTTTTTCTCTTTGGCAATCCCCAAAGCGGTAACCACGACTTCTTTTAAGGCCGATTCTTCTGCGTCCAGCGTAACGTTCAATACACCAGAAGCCGGTACCGCCAGTTCGACGGCTTTATAGCCAATAAATGAAAAACGAAGGGTTTCGCCCGATTGAGCAGTAACGGTATAGTTTCCTTCTGCGTTGGAAACTGTTCCGCGGGTTGTGCCTTTCACCTGCACAGTGACTCCCGTTAAAGGCTGATTATCAGCTTGCGACCGTATTGTGCCCGTTATTTGTTGGGCTAAAGCAGCCTGTACCTGTACCCATAAGAGTACTGGCAACAGCACTTTTAAAAGTTGTTGCATAAAAAGTAATAAAGTATAGAATGAAGAAAGGAGTTAATGAACGCGAAAGCTCAAAAGGCCAGTCAATTAACTAACGGTTAGTCAGACTTTTAATAACAAAGTCCCCTAACACCAGTACGAAAGAATTACTTTTTTTAGTAGACTCGATCGGGATACGGAAAGCAAAAAAGGTACACAGTAATTCATGGCTTCAAATAGACTATTATTTCTATAGACAAAATAAATATTTATTAATCTATCAAACAAGTAGATCAATAAATATTTATAAAAATTTACGATTACCTACGCAATCCATAAGTATTAAGTATCTATAAATCAATACTCTATAATTAGTTCAGATTAATTGCTGTGCAATTTTCAAAGTAATAAGCGGTAATCTATACGTATGATTTTAAGGATAAGTAATCATTCCATTTTATATTTGATTATTCTTATTTAGAAAGAGTTTAGTTTCCAGTCAGGATTGTTGTTGAAAAACGGGCCGTTTGCTACGGCGAAGCTTCAATTAAAATTCCTGACACCCAACTCATCTCAACTTTCATTCTACTGAAATCATAATCGTTTATGAGAAGACTTTTCTCTATTTCGTACACACTCTCTTCCATCAACTGGGCTACGCTGATTCTTCGCGTAGGATTTTCTCTGGCCATGCTACCGCACGGGTATCAAAAGCTGTCGAATTATGACCAGATGAGTCAAAAATTTATGAATTTCCTGGGTCTTGGAGCTCCTACGTCAGCAGCTCTGGCCATTTTTGCTGAATTTTTCTGCTCGATCTTGCTTGCTCTGGGCCTTTTTACTCGGATAGCTACTATTCCTCTGATTATTACCATGCTGGTAGCAGCTTTCATGGTCCACGGGGGTGATATTTTCGGTGAAGCAGAGATGGCCTTTCATTACCTGATTGCCTATGTTGTCATCCTGATTCTTGGCCCTGGCGATTTTAGCCTGGATAAAGTACTGAATAAGAAAATCTAGGAATCACCCGCAAAAAGCCCCTGAGTAATCATACACTCAGGGGCTTTTTGTTTGCAATGGTCGGTCATTTAAATCACAAGAAAAGTCACCTCTGCTCAAGAAAAACAGCCTCTTACCCAGACGCGATAAAGTCGCGTCTCTACTGGATCGTTGGATTGCTAGGCTTTTTCGGATTGGCAATCTTCCGCCGAGGGGGGTGTCCTCACCGACCACTAGGCTTTTTTCTCAGGATCAGACCGTGTCAATCCGTAGGTAACCCCGGCTTACATCCGGGGCTATTCAGGTTGAGCCCCTCTGGGGTTTTGGCTCCCTTTTCAATCAACTCCCCTACCTCCACCGTGGCTGGAGAGGACACCAGCCACGGTGGGAGATTGGCGTACGGGCCCTTCCAACGTTTACCCCGGATTACATCCGGGGCTACTCATGTTGAACCCCTCCGGGGTTATGATTCTCATTTACAAACCTCTTCCCTACCTTTACAGGTTTTTCTTCCCAAACTGAAAACTGAAAACTGAAAACTGAAAACTGAAAACTGAAAACTGAAAACTGAAAACTGAAAACTGAAAACACAAAACACAAAACTCAAAACTCAAAACCGCAGCGGCGGCCGCTCAAAACGCTAAACTCCGAACCCTCTAAATTCCCGATTCATCCGACTCAACTCGTCATTCGTCGGTTATGATTTTCAAATACATCTGCTGTACCTGATTTTTGTAGGGGAGTAAGGTCGGACTTCCTCTAATCTCCCAAAACTTTGAAAGCAACCCCATGGCGAATCGTTTGACATCCATCCAAAAGTGGCAGCTATCGCTGAGTCTCGCGTTAATCTATACATTAACCGTGATTTACGCGACTACGACCGACCCACTGTTAACCATGGATCGGTTCTATCATGAACTACGGTTCGCTCTTCCTTTTTTCACGATCTCTTTCGGTCTCTTCTATATTTGGCTGAGCATTACCGATTGGCTTCAGCTCAAATTTTTTAATTATTTTGGTGAAAATTACCTACTGGAATTTAAGCTTCAGCCCCAAATCATTTCGTTGCTGGTGTCGCTGGTGCTAGCCTTCCTTTTTAATTTTTTCCTCCATAAAAGTCTTCGCATCGCGATGGAAGCCATTTTTCATGTCTTCCCTCCACAAAACACACCCATGCCCAAACGTTCTGCCGAAATGTGGGCCTTGGTAGTTCGGGCAAACAACGGGCTTTCGGTGATGATTATGCTTACTGCTTTTTACCTTATCGCGGCAGTGCGGGCTACTCAGCGGGTGCAGGAAATACAGCTTCGTTCCGAGAGATTGGAAAAAGAACACGTGCAGGCTCAGTTTGCAGCTCTGAAAAATCAGGTTAATCCTCACTTTCTCTTCAATAGCCTGAGTATTCTGTCTTCAGTGGTACACATTGATGCCAACTTATCAGAGAAATTCATTGCCCAGCTCTCCAAATCGTACCGCTATATTCTGGAGCAGAAGGATAACGATTTGGTGTCTTTGAAGACCGAACTTGAGTTCATTCAGTCGTATGCTTTCTTACTGGAAATCCGTTTTCGGGAGAAGTTTAGCGTCCAGATTGACGTGCCGGAATCCGCTCAGCAACTCTATAAAATTGCTCCCTTGACCTTGCAATTACTGATTGAGAATGCCGTCAAGCATACTCGCATGTCCAGCAAAGAGCCGTTAACGGTTTCTATCAAAATTGAAAATCAGGAGTTGATCGTTGAAAATGGCTATCGCCCTCGCCTACAGCCGGAAGTATCTACCGGGTTAGGGCTAAAAAACATTACGGCTCGTTATAGCCTGCTAACAACCCACGCGGTCTGGTACGGACATATTGGAGATTCATTTGTCGTTAAAATTCCCTTATTAGCATGAACGTAGTCATTATTGAAGACGAGTATCTGACCGCTGATCGGCTGGAAAATCTCATCCATAAATACGATTCGTCGATTCAAATTATCACGAAACTTCCTTCGGTTTCAGAGGCGGTAGAGTGGTTTAGTGAAAACCCTGCTCCCGATCTGGCTTTCATGGATATTCACCTGGAAGATGGGCTGGCTTTTGCCATTTTTGATCAGATTTCGCTGAAAGTCCCGGTCATTTTTACCACGGCTTACGACGAATATACCATTCAGGCCTTTAAGGTAAACAGTGTAGATTATTTATTAAAACCTATTGATTTTGAGGAGCTAAGAGCGGCTTTGGATAAGTTTAAATCGCTACGCCAGCCCGCCCCCGATCTGAAGAACATTCTTCAACTGATTCAGAAACCCCAGGAAACGGAATATAAAACCCGCTTCATGGTGTCCATCGGTACGAAAATTCATAGTATTGAGATCAATCAGATTGCTTACTTTTTTTCAGAAGAAAAAATCACGTTTCTGGTTACCCACGACGGACAAAAGTTACCGCTGGAACTGAGTCTCGACAAACTGACACAGGTAACGGACCCGTCTCGTTTTTTTCGGGTGAATCGGCAGTTTTTGGTAGCCTTTCAATCCATTGACTCCATTCATACCTACTCAGCGGGCAAACTAAAACTGGAGTTAAAACCCGAAGCACGGGCAGAAGTATTTGTGAGCGGTGACCGCATTACTGATTTTAAGAATTGGCTGGGGCGATAAAATACCTCCATTCAAGGAATTAACCAGGCACGTCCTATCAGACAGAATAGTGTATAACAGCTATGTATGTTATAAAAGATCACTTATCAATCCATCCATAATCTGTTGATTACTTAGCAGACAAGGCCAGAAAAACAGTAGATTTTGCTAGTAATCATTCGTAACCCGAAAGCTTTTACAGCAAAGCAATTTTTCAAATTTGAAATCCCCTTACCTAATTTTTCATTCAAATTTAGGATTGGTCCACCCCATTACGATGTCACATTCAAAAGTATGAGTGTCTATCCTTATTCTGTTTCTCAAACGTCCTTCCCTGACAAACCCTATTTTCGTATACATATCAATAGCTTTCGAGTTAGACTCTCTGGCAAATAGTTCTACTCTTAGTATATCTCGTTTATAGTTAGATACAAACTCCAATAAGGTTTCAAATAGCTTTTTACCTAACCCCATACCCTGATAATCAGGATCTATCGCAATTGTGAGATCACTTAAAATGTGTTTAAATACCTTAGGTTCTGGCTTGTAACAATGAATTTCTCCAACCACCCGGTTTTCTTTCGATTGGTCTATCACCACAAATTGTAACCCATCTTCAATCGATTTCCTCGTAAAATTTTCTACGTAAGCTTGCGTTATCTCATCTTCTTCTCGAGCTAATCCTCCTTTATTTCGTGCTACATTTTTGTATAGGCTTACTATTTCCATACTATCTTCCAGACATGATTTCCTTATAATAAAGGTTAATTTTTGATCTGTCTTTGCCATAATCTGCTACGTCTTATTCGTTCAATAGACAAACACCTTTTACCGTATTTGATACTTAACAAGTATAGCGATTACTTCCAATATTTGTTACATTGAGACGTTATCGCAACTTTTTATTTTACATTCTTTTTTCATTTTTGAAAACACTATCGATGATTCTTCAAATTAATCAAGACCTTACCCTTGAGTCACTCGATAGGGTTCATAGCTCATCTATTTTTCAACTGGTAACGGAAAACAAAAACTATCTCAGTCCCTGGTTACCCTGGGTCGGCTTGGTCCGGGCTCCTTCCTTTTTTGATAACTACGCAGACGCTTCCCAGCTACGAAGCAAACACGGAGGAGAATTTGCCTTTGTTATTAAAGAAAACGATACAGTAGTCGGAAGAATCGGGATTTATAAGATTGATACACAAAACCATAGTGGAGAAATCGGGTACTGGATTGCCCCCTCCAGCCAGGGTAAGGGCCTCATTACTCAGGCTACCCAGCGTTTGTTGAAGTTCGGTTTTGAGGAGTTACCATTAAATAGAATCGAGATTAAGTGTGCGATAGGGAACACTAAAAGTCAGGCCGTTCCTGAGCGTTTAGGGTTCACCAAAGAAGGCATTTCCCGACAAGCAGAATTTCTCCACGGGCAATACGTGGATATTGTGGTTTACTCGAAGCTGAAAAGTGAATGGGTTTAACCGTAGGATGCTGGAGACGTCGCAGACGCTTTTCTCAGGATCCGCGTTGGAAACGTGGACTAACTAATCACGAACTGCCCATAATTAGCAAAACTGTTTGCTGCCCAGACGCGATGAATCGCATCTCTACCTGGTTGTTATTAGGCCTTTTCAACAAAAAAGTCCGGCGGAAAACCACCAGACTTTTTAACTATACACCTATAAAACTAATAGTTCTATTTCCAGCCACCGCCCAGTGCCCGATATAGCGACACTACTGATTGCAATTGCTGTAGCCGATCACTGACGCTACTCAATTCTGCCGACAGCAGGCTTTGCTGAGCTACCAGAACTTCGGTATAGTTGGCTGAGCTGTATTTTAATAACTCTTTCGTATAATCCACTGACTTTTGCAGGGAATTCAACTGACGACCGCGAATCATAGCACGCTCCGTAGCCGTTTGATAGGCAAATAATGCATTAGATACTTCCTGACCTGCGGTTAATAAGGTTCCCTGAAAGTTCAGCAAAGCGTTTTCCTGATCGGCCTTGGCTGTCCGTAAACGCACTTTGTTGGTTCCCCGGGCAAAAATAGGCTGAGCTATACCCGCCGCGAGGTTACCAAAGATGGATGTTGTTGAGAATAAACCGCCCAGTGAAAGAGCCGAAAGACCTCCGTTGGCTGTCAGGGTTAATGATGGATAGAAGTACGTCCGGGCTACGTTCGTTATTTCAAAGGCACTCCGATACGAATATTCCGCCGCCTGTACATCCGGACGATTACCCAGCAACTGAGCCGAAACGCCCGTATTTAACGTTTCCATGGGTACCTGAGCTTCCAGCGTGGTGCGGGTAATGGCACCGGGAGCCCGAGCCAGCAATACGCTCAATGCATTTTCAGTTTCCCGAATGGTTTGCTTCAGGGTAGGAATCGTTACTTCCGCCGCATACTGGCTGGCTTCACTTTGCACGACGGCGGCTCCGGTTACTACGGCGGCCTCTTTCAAATCCTTCATCGTCTCTACGTTCGATACCCAGATGTCCACGTTTCTCTGCGTAATGGCGAGCTGGGCATCCAGGGCCAAAAGCGAATAATAGGCGTTGGCAATGTCCGCAATTAACTGTGTCTGCACCGCACGTTTCGTAGCCTCGCTTTGCAGTAATAAAGCCAGGTTTGAACGTTTGGCACTTCTCAATTTACCCCAGGCATCTGCTTCCCAACTGGCGTTGGCATATAACTGAAACTGGCGTCTGGCAAAACCTGTCGCTGAACTGGGTACGTTAGGTACCTTAGCAAAAACCCCCGTTCCATTCCCCGTCACGTTCGGGAAAAAATTCATCCGGCTTTGGTATAGGTTTGCTTCCGCTACTTCAATCCGGGTAATTGCTGACTTTAAGTTCAGGTTATTATTCAAACCTTCCTGAATCAGGTTTTGTAACGTAGTATCGGAAAACATGTTTCGCCAGGGCATATTTGCCATGCTGGTAGTATCCGTGCCTCCGTCCCGATACAGGCCCTCTGTACTTACATTAGGCCGGTTATAATTCTGCGTTATTTTGCAGGCAGCAAGCCCTTGCAGAAGAATGAAGACCGCGAACGACTGCCACAAAAGTTTCCTATTCATATCTATTAAAATGTCAATGGTTGACCGAAAAAGCAGGTTCCTTTTTCACGTATCGCCTCGCCTGCTTTTTCATTCTTATTAACGTCCCTGACCGGCCATCAGATCCGCGTGTGATTTTTCCTCGGTTTGCAGTTGCTTGGGAGAACCGCTGATTTTTTCCTGCAAGGTCTGGAAGATGATAAACAGCACCGGGATAATAAATACCCCGAGTAAGGTACCAATTAACATCCCGCCAACGGCTCCTGTACCAATGGAACGGTTCCCCAGGGCACCCGCACCAGAAGCCAGCATCAAAGGCACCAGACCCAGAATAAAGGCAAACGAAGTCATCAAAATGGGTCGGAGACGAGCTTCGGCCCCATCCACGGCGGCCGTCACAATGTCCATCCCGTGTCGTCGGCGTTCAACGGCGTATTCTACGATCAGAATGGCATTTTTCGCCAGCAGACCAATCAACATGATGATTGTAATCTGAAGGTAAATGTTGTTATCAATGCCAAAAATGCGGGCAAAGATGAACGTTCCGGCCAGACCGACGGGCAGTGAAAGCAATACCGCCCAGGGCAGAATATAACTCTCATACTGAGCACTCAACAGGAAGTAAACGAAGGCCAGACAAAGCATAAAGATGTAAATCGTCTGTCCGCCACTCTGGATTTCTTCCCGCGTCATACCCGAGAATTCGTAGCCATAACCGGCGGGTAACTTCTCAGCCGCCACTTCCTGAATGGCTTTAATTGCATCCCCGGAACTGAAACCAGCTTTGGGCGTACCCGTGATGGAAACCGAAGTAAAGAGGTTAAATCGCGTAATTGTTTCTGGACCATAAACCCGATCCATCGTTACGAATTCCGAGATGGGAGCCATCGTTCCATTCGCATTCCGAATGTAAACGGAGTTCAGACTGGACGGGCTAGCCCGGTACGCAGGATCGGCCTGAATCATGACCCGATATTGCTTACCAAACTGGTTAAAGTTAGACGCATACACCCCACCGAAATATCCCTGCAAGGCACTCAATACTGCGTTCACCGTCAGTCCGGCTTCTTTCGTCCGGGCCACGTTTACATTCACCATGTATTGCGGGAATGTTGGGTTGAAAGTCGTGGTAGCAAACTGAATTTCAGGACGTTTCAGTAAGGCCGTCATGAAGTCTTTTTCCACTTCAAAAAGTCGGTCAATGGTTCCACCGGTTCGATCCTGTAACTGTAACTCAAAACCGTTACTGGTACCAAAACCCTGAATGGTTGGGGGCGAGAAGAATACGATTTCGGCCCCACGGATATGGCTGGTTTTGGCAAAAAGATCCCGGATTACGGCGTTAATATCCTGGTCGGGACGTTCTTTCCAGTCCTTCAAACCGATGATTACCATCCCATACGAACTCCCGTTACCACTGATGATACTCCGACCAGCCAGACGCGTCGTGAATCGAACGGCGGGCATTTCCCGGGCAATCTTATCTACTTCATTAGCAATGGCCGTTGTCCGTTCTACGGAAGAAGCAGGGGGTAAAGTGATGTTAGCAAAGATGGTTCCCTGATCTTCGTTCGGAACGAAACCGGAAGGCGTGGTGCGAAGTAACCAGACGAAAATTCCGGCAAACACCGCAATAGCACCCAGAGCCACCCATTTCTTACCGGAAAGGAAAGTGACCGAACGGGCGTATTTAGTAGTTACAGCATCAAAACCCGTGTTGAAGGCCGTATAAAACCGCTGCATGAATCCTTTTTTATGCTCTTTATCGTGCGGTTTGAGGAACATAGCACAAAGAGCCGGACTCAGCGTCAGGGCGTTAATGGCCGAAAGGATGATGGAAATCGCCAGCGTCAGACCAAACTGTTTATAAAACACCCCGGTTGAACCACTGATGAAACTTACCGGAACGAATACTGCCGCCATCACCAACGTAATCGAAACGATGGCACCACTGATTTCACTCATCGCATCAATGGATGCTTTGCGAGCGGAAGTATAGCCCTCATCCAGCTTGGCGTGCACCGCCTCTACTACTACGATGGCATCATCCACTACGATACCAATCGCCAATACTAATGCGAATAGCGTCAGCAGGTTAATCGTAAATCCGAACAGGTTCAGGAAGAAAAATGTACCGACAATCGCTACCGGCACCGCAATAGCGGGAATCAGCGTCGAACGGAAGTCCTGAAGGAAGATAAATACGACAATAAATACCAGAATAAAGGCTTCGATCAGCGTGTGAATTACTTTCTCAATCGAGGCGTCCAGGAAGTTATTGGCATTCAGCAGCTCGGCATAATGTACCCCGGGAGGGAATGACTTTTCTGCTTCCTTGATTACTTTCAGTGAGTTTTCGATTACCTCCTGAGCATTTGAACCCGCCGTTTGGTTAATCGCCAACGCTACCGATGGATACCCCTGTGACGTTGTAATACTGGCGTAACTCTGAGCACCGAGTTCAACCCGGGCGATGTCCCGTAAACGCAAGACCTGGCCGCCGGACGTTGAACGGATAATCATATTCTCAAACTGAGCCGGATCTTTCAAACGACCGGGATATTTGATAATATACTGGAAAGACTGATCGCTGCTTTCGCCAAACTGCCCCGGAGCTGCTTCCACGTTTTGTTCCGCCAGAGCCGCCGAAACGTCGTCAGGAATCAGACCGTACGTTGCCATCACATCAGGTTTCAGCCAGATCCGCATGGCGTAATCGCGTAAACCAAATGCACTGGCATCCCCTACCCCAGTTACCCGTTTGAGTTGAGGCACAATGTTAATGTTGGCGTAGTTTTGCAGGAACGTCTGTTCGTAGGCTTTGTTTTCGCTGTAAAGTGTGAAAATCAACACGTTACTACTTTGACGCTTGCTGGTAATAACCCCCGCCCGGGTTACTTCCTGAGGCAGCAAACTCGTTGCCCGCGACACCCGGTTCTGCACGTTTACTGCCGCCAGGTCAGGGTTCGTTCCTAGTTTGAAGAAGATGGTAATCGTAGCGGTACCGTCGTTGGCAGCCGTAGAAGTCATGTAAGTCATGTCTTCTACCCCGTTGATCTGCTCTTCGAGCGGTACAATCACACTACTTAATACTACACTCGCGTTAGCCCCAGTGTAGGTTGCCTGCACCTGAACCGTTGGCGGAGCAATTTCAGGATATTGAGAAACGGGTAAGGTTACCAGCCCCAATATCCCCAGCATGACAATAATGATGGATATAACGGTGGATAATACCGGCCGTTCAATAAATCTCTTAAGCATAAAAATGTTGATTTTGGGCTTGTTAGCCAGGGAATCCCTTTACCTCCTAACCTACTGAGCGTTGGCAGTGGTGTCTGCCTTCACTGCTCCCGGTTTAATTTCCATGTCATCCCGGAGAGCCGTAATTCCTTCTACTACGATCTTGTCGCCCGCTTTCACTCCTTGCGTAACAATGAATGACTTCCCGTCGGTGGTTGGTTTCACCTGAATCTCCACGCTCTTTACTTTGTTACCCTCCGCTACCAGATAGGCCAAACGTTTACCCTGTAACTCGTAAGTAGCTTTCTGAGGAATAATCAAGGCGTTTTCAATGTGGGAAGTAACCCGAACCTGACCCGTGCTCCCACTCCGTAGAAAACCATCTGTATTAGGGAACGTTGCCCGGAAATTGGCCGAACCCGTTTCAGTACTGATCAAACCACTGGCCGTTTCTACGCGACCTGGCTTTGAGTATACCGAACCATCGGAAAGCACAAGTGACACACTAGGTAAAGTCGCCAGTTTCTGCTGAAGCGTGTTGCCTTTGGTATCCCGGAAAAAATCAAGTAATTGTTTTTCGTTAAGCGAGAAATAAGCGTAAACGTTACCAATGTTGGCTACGGTCGTTAAGGGCGTTGTGGTAGACTGACTTACCAGACTTCCTAACTTCAGGGGCAACAGACCAATTACGCCATCGACAGGGCTGGTTACTCGCGTGTAGCCAAGGTTAATTCTAGCATTAGCGAGTGTAGCTTTTGCCTGAGCCAGTGCAGCCTGTCTGGATTGAAGGGTATACTCCGCCGATTCCAGTTCGTAATGGCTGATGATATCTTTTTCTACCAGCGGCTTTACTTTATTTACCTGCATCTGAGCGGCGTTTACGTCAGCTTCGGCAATTTTGATGCTGGCCTGAGCCGTACGCAAATCTTGTTCATATTGGGGAGCACTGATTTGAAACAGCACCTGACCTTTCCGAACTAATGCTCCTTCATCTACGAAAATACGTTCAATATATCCGTCAATTCTGGGACGAATTTCTACGTTCTCCTGGCCTTGCAAGGTGGCCGGATAATCTGTATAAATATCCGTGGCACGAGCCTCAATGGTCATGACCGGGTATTCTTTAGGAGCGGCTGGCTGTTGAGCCGCTTGCTGTTTTTCATCTTTTTTCCCACAGGAAAAAGCAAAAATCAACATAAACAGACCAATGCCTGCGGCAATCCTACGGTTTGCAAATGGCGATCGAAATGGGATAAAATGCATTACTCTTCGGCTATTAAACTTGTATTATTCTGTGACTTACAACCGAGCGTCTTTAAAATTTGTTTCGCCAGGTCGGCTAAAACTAGTTTTCACTGATTTCAGCGTTCAAATAAAAAAACAAAATCTGTCGAGATTCTGACGGATTTTGCCGCTTCTCGACAGATTTTGCTTACTTATTAATTTTCAGGAGACTATAATTTTATTATCCCCAACTAATACGGATGCAATGCTGCAAATGCCGATATTCATAAACACAGGAAAACTCCAGCGTTTCGCAAATGGCCTCGACAATAGCCAGTCCCAGACCCAGTCGGCCATCATCGGTAGATTTTGTATGATATCTGGAAAAAATGTCTTCCCCCATAGGTTCGTTGACTACGCCTGTATTACTGATTTCGAAGCCCTGTTTCTGATGGGTAATTGAAATTTTCCCTTCATTCACATTATGCTGAACGGCATTTCGGATCAGGTTATCAACCATGATTCGCACCAGTTCTTCATTGGAGGAGATTCGGTTTTGGATGCCGTTGTTGTGCTGGACTTCGAGGTTTCTGTATTCAATTAACTCTTCATAAGTTTCCAGACTCTCGCTGATGATGTCATTGACCTCCAGCTCCGTTTTGGCAATTTTTCCGGCATACTGAATGCTGCGAATGCGGGAAAGCAGGTTCAATCCTTTATGAATGCCCGAAAGCCGGACGATGGTTTTCTTAATGTCCAGTAATTCTTTTCTTTCTTCGGATTTCAGCTCAGTTTGCTTCAAAATCAATTCTACCTTAGCCAGCAATATGCTTAGCGGCGTTTGCAGTTCGTGGGCCGTATTTTCGGTAAATTCCCGTAGCTCATTATAAGCAGATTGCGTTTTATTCGTAAAATCAAGCACGGCCTGATTGAATAATTCAAACTCGCGAACGCTGGTTTTCTGTAAAAGCAGAGGTTCTTTATTGCGAATATTATAGGACTTGATCCGGCGTAAATTATTATAAAACGGTCGCCAGAGGTTATACGAAACGCGATTCAGGTTGATCTGAAAAAAGGCCCAGTTCAGAATAAAAAACAGCACTAAGCTAAAGACCACCGCAAAAATTACGGCCTCACTCTCTGGCCCTCCCGGCTCATTCATGGTTACTTCCGTAACCGTTACTTCATACAATCGGTTTTTGACCGGAACAGTGCGGATGTATTCTTTTATCCGTTTATTATTCAGGTGTTGATTCAGCGAAAAAATCGTCCAGAAATTAAACGAACTGTTTACGTCTTCCAGGTCGTAAAACTGATAGGTAAAGTAGGAATACGGCTTGGCATCCGGGGGTAATAACTGATACGCAACGCCATCCCGAATGGGCAGTTTCCCGGTTTTCTTAACCACAGAAGCAATTTCTTCGACCTGATTTTTAAATCGAATTCGATAAAAAACCCGGTAATAAACATCGATAACGTAGTTATTAAACAAGATGGTTAATACCAGCAGAATGGGTAAGGCTACGATGTAAACCTTTTTGATTTTCGTGATAAAACGCTTGCTATACTGACTGGTTGCCATCTGCTTTCTTTAAGGTATAACCCATTCCGTACATTGTGACGATACTGACTTCGCAGCCTTCTTTCTTCAGTTTTTGCCGGAGATTTTTGATGTGGGTATAAATGAAATCGAATGAATCAACCATGTCGATATTATCCTTTAATACATAGTCCGACAGCGATTCTTTGGAAACCGTGCGGTTTTTGTTCATCAGTAAGTAATACAGAATCCGAAGCTGGCTGTGGGTTAATTTCAATTCCTGCCCATTGACTTTCACCTGGTTATTCATCAGATCGTAGGACAGGTTATAGTACATCATTTCCTCTTCTTCCTGCGGATGCCGACGACGAATGATGCTTCGAATTCGGGCGATTAATTCATCCAGATGAAAGGGTTTCACGAGGTAATCATCCGCCCCCAGATTGAGTCCTTTGAGTTTATCATCAAGACTGTTACGCACCGAAATAATGAGCACGCCGGGGTGCGAATCCATGCTCTGAATATCGGCGAAGAGGTCGAAGCCCAGGCCACCGGGCAGGTTGATATCCAGGACGACTACGTCATAAATCTTATCCGTCAGTTTTTCGCGGGCCTCCAAGAAGGACAAAGCCGTTTCGCAGGAAAAACCTTCCTGAACCAAAGCCGAGCGAATGCTGTCGGAAAGCAACTTTTCGTCCTCAACCAGTAAAATTTTCATAATCATTCAATTTCTAAAGGACGAAGTAAAAAAACAATTCTGTCTAAATTCTGTCAGTTTGATTTTCGGTTTTTAGTTGGCTGTTTTCAATGATTCTGTGAAGCCGCTTCCGCCGTGGTCGGTGTTCTCATGCAACACATTCTTTTACAATCGGCTGGTGAGACACCAGCCGTGGCGTGAAAAGATAGGGGAACGCCTTTTAACCCAGACGCGATCAATGGATTGCCCCCGAAAAGTTAGACAATAATTGAAAGGAGCAATGGGAAAGAAAAAGAAGTATAGTTATGCCTTTAAAAAAGCAGCGGTAGAAGGGGCTAAGTCGAGTAACGCATCGATTCACGCCCTAGCCCGAGCTTCCACCGTGGTTGGTGTCCTCACCAAACACTTCTTTCTGACAATCAGCTGGTGAGACACCTGCCGGGGCGGAGGTCTTCACCAACCTACGCTCTTTCGGATTTACAATTCCTAGTTCCAGCCATCTTCGATTTTCCGCCGTGGTTGGTGTCTTCACCAACCACATCCCTACAATTGGCTGGTGAAGACACCAGCCAGGGAGTGAAGACGTCCATCCATTCAGATCAGAGTGAATGGTAAACCATTCGGGTAGCTAAAGGTAAAAAGGATAGAATGGTAACCTTATCAGAAGGCCTTTTAGGCTTCTTCGAAAGTATTACCGTACCTATCAACCCAAAGAATGGCTTTTGAAGGACAATATGGGAACCAACCCTATAGTACTCGAAGTTTGCAACAGATTTTTCATCGAGCGAAGACAATAGCTGCAATTCGACAAGGGTCACCTTTCACAGTCTTAGGCATAGCTATGCGACCCATCTACACGAAAGAGAAACTGATATTAAGCTCATTCAGGAGTTATTGGGTCACAACAACTTAAAGACAACCCTACCATATACCGACGTGAGCCGTCGCTCTTTAGAATAAGTCAAAAGCCCTTTTAATGATTTAAGCATAAAACAGATCAAGGAATAATAGGCATATAAGACTGCCCCCCTAAGGGTAGTAATTATCTATATCGGGATAAACAATAAATTCAAAAATCAAGACAAAAACTTGCGTATATTTGGGAGTTAGCAGTAATCGTAAAACGACCCGATGACGAAAGAAGGTTTTCAAAAATTATGGACTTTAAATTACCCAGACACTGTACCGATTTCGTATCTGTTTAAACACGACTATTCTGAAAGATGGTTTAGAATTCATAATTTACCCAATTCTAAACGTTATGCAGAAGACGAAAGCGAATGGCAAATTCTACTTTCACGACAAAACGAAATAATTACAGATTTATTTGGGCTTGAAACGCCAATTTTAATTGTAGCAGGAGAATATAATTGTGGCGACAACAGACAAATACACATTACTGACGAAGAAGACATATTCAAACCGTTTTCTTTTGTACGGCTTGACAATATTGAATTGAATAAAATCGACTCTGAAGAATATGACGAGCCAGACATTTACAGACCTGCCTTTGCACTGACAATTTGGAAACCAAAGTATCATGACAACCTTTTAAGAGAAATCACCAATGACAATATCAGGGCGTTCTTCATTTCGTTTGACAAGAATGTAATTGTTGCACCGTATGATGGTGGCGTTGACTTTATCCTTAAAGATATTACAACAAAAGAGAATTATAAGAACAAGTATAGACAATGGCTATCAGAACGAGAAGATGGACTTTAAAAATGAAATAAAAATAACTACTCTACTGCCAACAAGGTATGGTCAAAAGCGAGGCTGAACGGCTTCGATTGGGCATTTGTGCCAAGTTCAACATTCGTTCTTCGATTCTACTTTTGTACTAAAAATCCCCGCCTTCGGGAATATTTAAACCGTTACCTACTATTATAGAGCGACATATTTCAAATGACAATGGAATTATTTGACAAAATATTTAAACGAAAAACAAATACCAAAATGAATGAAGAAAATTTGCCTTCATTTTGGGAAGACGATTATTGTCAAATTGAAATAGTTCCAAGAAAGAATATTGAAAATACTATAAACCCAATTAAACATAGGCGATTTCACTGAAAAGACAAGAACTGAATATGGGGTTACTGACATTTTTATAAGAGAAGACTTACCTTTTCCAACGGTAAATAAAGAATTAAGAATTGACTTTTTTGAAAATTTTCTAACGGAAAAAAGATTTGAAAAAGCTAAACAAATTCATTATGATGGATATACGATAATTAGCTGTTCTTCTACTACTTTTAATGCGTTCAGTTTACCTTGCTTCAATTTTTTTTACGACTGCAAAGACGAGTTTGTAAAAAATATTTGGATTTCTACTTCTCTAATTACTTCAGCAGATTGGTTTAGCAAAATTGAAGAAGCACTTTACGAATTAGGTGAAAGTTGTGAAATGGTTCTGATTAATTGGAACAGTTCTGAATTAATAGACTTAACAGACAAAATCCAAATTAAAGACTATTTAATGAACTATTGGAAATAATGATTAGCGATAAACAACTACGCTCTTTCGGATTTATAATCCCTAAAGCAACGCTAACCGCCTCTTACCCAGACGCGATGAAGTCGCGTATCTACCTAAAATGCTTGATTGGTATGCTTTTCCGGATTGGCAATCATTCGCCCAGGTTTCCACCGTGGTTGGTGTCCTCACCAAACACTATGCTTTATATGAATGGCTGGTGAAGACACCAGCCAGGGCAGGAGATTAGCGTATGGGCCCGTCCAACGTTTACCCCAAATTGACATCCGGGGCTATCCAGCCTGGGGCTATTCAGGTTCAACCCCTCCGGGGTTATATCTCCCATTTCAAAACGTCTTCTCTATCTTTACGGGTTTTCTCTTTTCCAAACCCCAAACCCCAAACCCCAAACCCCAAACCCCAAACCCCAAACCCCAAACCCCAAACCCCAAACCCCAAACCCCAAACCCCAAACCCCAAACCCCAAACCCCAAACCCCAAACCCCAAACCCCAAACCCCAAACCCCAAACCCCAAACCCCAAACCCCAAACCCCAAACCCCAAACCCCAAACCCCAAACCGCAGCGGCGGCCGCTCCAAACCCAAAACCCGTCATTCGTCGCTAGTTATTGGGCACTCGGTAAGTTTCATTTCGTCAGTATCCGGCTTCGTGGCACCTTTGTATCGTTCTATTTCCCGTACGACAAAAGCGATGAAACGATACTATATTTCTTCAATCTTACTTTCGGCTCTGCTTGGACTTGCCAGTTTCAGTCAGAGTTCCGCTCAGGTGGTGACACCAGCCCCTGATTCGTTGAAAACCACTGCTCAGGATTCGGCACAAACGGCAACACCCGCTCCACTAGTTGCGACAAACCCTACGGTAACGGGTTCTCTCGTAGATTCTACTTCTGGTAAACCCGTTGAATTCGCCAGCATCGCTCTGTATAACAGACAAACCAATCAACTTATTACCGGAACTGTAGCCGATGGCAAAGGCCAGTTTGCCATTGGTAACGTTACTCCCGGACGGTATCGCTTAGAAGTAACCTTTGTAGGCTACGAAAGCAAACGGATTGACCCAGTTACCGTAAGCGGTCCGCTGGCACTGGGAGTTATCAGGTTAAAATCTGATTCGAAGACTTTACAGGAAGTAACCGTTACCGGGCAAAAAGCTCTGATTGAAGAGAAGGTAGACCGTCTCGTTTATAACGCTGAAAAAGATATTACTTCCAAAGGTGGCGATGCTTCCGACATTCTGCGGAAAGTCCCTATGCTATCCGTCGATCTGGATGGTAATGTTTCAATGCGGGGAAGTAGTAACATTCGGGTGTTGATTAACAATAAGCCTTCCACCATCGTGGCTGGTAGCGTAGCCGACGCTCTCAAGCAAATTCCTTCCGACGAAATTGCTACGGTGGAAGTGATTACTTCTCCCTCCGCCAAATATGATGCCGAAGGCTCTGGCGGGATTATTAACATCATTACCAAGAAAAATAACCTTCAGGGCTTTAACCTGAACCTCGATACGGGCGTGGGTAACCGGGGCTCCATGCTGGGTTTACGTGGGAATTACCGGACGGGCAAAATGGGCTTTACACTCGGTGGTTTTGGTCGGGCAGAATATAATGTAAAAACCCGCTCTTCGTTGGATCAGACTAGCATCATTGATAATAATTCAATCCTTACCCGTCAGACGGGTGATGGTATGAACCGGGGGTTAATGGGCCGTTATAGTCTGGGTTGGGATTTTGATATCTCGAAAAACCAGAGCCTTTCGGCGGGCATTAATTACGGCGTTCGCAACCGAACGACTGACCAGGATTATATGACTCAAATCTTTACCAACGGTGTAGCAGGAACCGTAAAGAATCGAGACGTAACTTCTAAAAATAACTCCGGCACGATTGATATGAACCTGGATTACATCCATACGTTCAAGCCTCAACAGGAATGGAGTATTTCTGCTCTGTATAGCCGTAATGACCTGATTAATAACTTCGATGCTAATTTATTAAATGTCAATGAATTAACGGGTCGTCAACGAAACCTGAACGATAACCTGAACCAGGAGTTTACTCTGCAAACGGATTACCAGACGCCAATTAAGAAAAATCAGATGCTGGAATTTGGGTTGAAAGGCATCATGCGGAAGGTGAACAGTAACTATGAATACCTCCTGGCGGGCCCAACGGGTGGTTATTATCAACAGGAAAATAATCCCTCTGGCTTCCTTGATTATAGTCAGAATATCGCTGCTGGTTACGCTTCTTACACGTATACGACAAAAAATAAAATCACGATTAAAGCGGGTACCCGTTTCGAGCATACCGTCATTGATGCTCAATCGAATACCAGTTCCAGCATTGCCATTCCCAACTACAATAACTTCGTACCGAGTTTAAATCTTTCGAAAATGCTGAAAGATAACTCGATGATTAAACTGGCTTACAACCGCCGGATTCAGCGTCCAGGTATTCAGCAGTTGAACCCTAACTTCAACGCAGCAAACCCCCAGAATATCACGATGGGTAACCCTTTGCTCCGTCCGGAATTAACGGATAACGTGGAGTTAGCTTTAAGTAAAACCATTCACAAAGCTTACATTAATGCAGCTCTGTTTGGACGGGTAACGAACAACTCCATTACCCAGGTTCGGACGCCACTGGATACACTTGCCGGTGCCATCCTGACGACGTATCAGAATATTGGTTCGGAACACGCTGCCGGAATCAACCTTTTCGCCAAATACGACGTGAGCTCCAGCTTCAGCTTTGACTTATTCACTAATACGTTCTATACTCAACTGAAAGGCACTACCACAGGCGTAGACGGATTATCCCTTGACGTGAAGAATTCAGGAGTTAACTTCGACGTGGGAGGTCGTATTCAGAGTACCTTCAAAAATGGCTGGGGCCTACAGGCCTTCGGGATGATGAAAGGTCCTCAGGTACAGCTACAAGGTCGAATGGCTGGTTTTGGATTTTACTCTTTAGGTGTGAAAAAAGACTTCGCGAACAAGAAAGGAAGTATTGGTATTGCAGCCGAGAACTTCCTGACCTCCAACATTCGGATGCGTACGGAACTTACATCGCCTCAGTTTACTCAGGTTAGCGATATGTACATGTACAATCGTGGCGTTCGCTTAACCTTCAGTTATAAAATTGGAAAAATGAATATCCAGGCTCCCCGTAAGAAAACGAAGTCGATTCAAAACGATGACATTAAAAGTGACGGCGGTGGTGCCGACATGAACAATACTCAGGGCTCAGGCAGTAGCGGAGCAGCTCCTGCGGGCGGTGCTCCCGCGGGTAACAAACCTCCCGTTTCTACCCCTAAACGATAGTCGTTTTTTTATACATAGAGTTTGACGTCAAACGCCTCCGGCTGTGCTGGGGGCGTTTACTGTTGGTACTAAGTTCTGGGAAAGTAATACCTTATCTACCTGGCATTTAGTAGGTCAGAGCGTTTTTTTTCTTACTACTTTTCTGTCATTCAGAGCGAACGAAGAATCTCATACGACTTTGCGAACTTATAGCGGTCATAAGGAAAATTTACTAACCTTGGCACTATCTCATTCGACAGAAGCTCTCTCCCTTCGGTCGAGATGACAGGCCAGGGGGTGTTACTTTCCTTTTTACCTGTCCATTGATTCTTCCACTATCATTCAACCCTGCCAAAGACTGTTCTCTGAGTTTAATCTGATAGCTTCCTAAATTCATAGATTACTAGTCTATACATAAAAAACTTCCCCAAAGTTTTAAAACTTTGGGGAAGCTAACGGAGATGAAAACATCAATTCTGATGGTCATCACTCACTACTTCATAATCTTCAATCGACTCTGTACCGAAACATTCCAGACGTCAAGTTCACCTTCCAGTTTCCGAACTAACTCTTCGGGAAATTTATTTTCTTTGATTAACTCGACCATTTGATTTCGCTGGAAGTTGATCACCTCCAGTTCTCCAAAAATATACTTTTTGAATTTCTCCCGTTTTTCTTTCAGCGAAGGTTCTACGCCATCCGTCGGAATGGACCCGTATAAATAACGAATTTGCTGTTCAAAACGATTCCGTAGTCCAGCACCAATTTCCTCCTGATCAATGAGTTTTGGCAGCTCCTGCTCAATAAATTGGATGGACGAGCGAGCCATATACAGACGAAGTTTTCGCTCCAGAGCAGCTTCCTTATCAGGGTCTTCACTGACTTTCAGTCGCTTCACAAAATAAGGCAAGGTAAGTCCCTGTAAAACGAGCGTTACCAGAATTACGATGAAGGTAATGAAGAGGATAATATTCCGATTGGGAAAGGGCTCCCCATTTGCCAGGGTTAACGGCAAAGCCAGGGCCGTTGCTAGAGAAACCACGCCCCGCATGCCAGCCCAGCCAATGATGAATAACTCGCCCTTGCTTTGCTTGGCTCCGTTTCGATAACCAAACTCAAAGGGAAATTTGGCGATAACAAACAGCCAGGCCATACGAATAAAAATGGCCGCAGCACTTACTAATAAGCCATAAAGAATCAGGGTACCTAGCGATTGATTGGGAATGTCTTGTAAAATCCAGGGGAGCTGTAGCCCAATTAAAATGAAAACGAATCCATTGAGCAGAAAGCCCAGCAATTCCCAGAAGTTATTACTCAGAATACGTCCCTGAAAAGAGAACACTTCCGACGAACGCCAAGAAACAAACAAGCCCGTCGCCACAACAGATAATACGCCTGATACCTTAATGTGTTCGGCAAAAAGGTAGGATACAAAGGGAATCATGATGTTCAGGCTGGCCTCAACTGTGGCGTTGCCCTGTACTTTCCGAAAAACCCAGACGAAGGCGTAACCAATGGCCAAACCGGCCAGAACGCCACCAATGGCTAGTATAAAAAACTGAATACTGGCCTGCCAGAGCACGAAGGTTCCACTAGCAACAGCTACCACGGCATATCTATACGCAATTAGGGCAGACGCGTCGTTTACCAGACTTTCGCCTTCCAGAATTGTTGTAGTTCGGCGAGGTAATCCTAATCCCTTGGTGGCACTGGTAGCGGCTACCGCATCGGGTGGCGAGACGATGGCTCCGAGCACAAAAGCCAGCGGCCAGCTAAAGCCGGGAATGCAGTAATGAGCCACAACGGCAATAACCGAGGTTGTTAAAAAAACTAACCCGATGGCTAATCTGGAAACGGGTTTTCGGTGGGTTTTCAGTTCCTGCCAGGAAATTTTCCAGCTGGCTTCGTATAGTAAAGGTGGCAGGAAGATTAGAAAGACGACGTCCGGCTCAAGGCGAACGTTAGGCAAACTAGGTGTAATTCCGACTAATAGTCCACCAATAACCAGCACAATTGGGTAAGGGACTTTCAGTTTGGGAGCCAGAGCTGACAGACCCGCCAGGATAGCCATTAAGATTAAGATAGGTTCAAGTATCTCCATGGAAACAAAAGGTAATCTGAAGGTATAAACTATTGGAAGGCTATTTATACAAGACCTGTCGTCACCTGAAAGTTCCGCATGTTTTTTACTTTACTACTTTTTATTGTGGTCTAAAGAAACAGACCTAAATGCTGGCAGAGTAACCTTAGTATAAATTGATACAATTATCAAAGCTGGCCTGCACTGTCAATGTAAACTGGTGAGAATAATTGGGTTGATGAGGTATGCTTTTCAGATTGATAACCTCCATTTGCAGATTCTAGAGAAATACAAGTAGGCATATCGTTGAAAAGGAAACCTTACCCTAAAGAGGTCTACGCTCTTTAGGATTTGTAATCCGAAAGCCTTCTGTAAGGGATTTATAATCCCTAAAGTAACACTAATTGTCTATTACCCAGATGCGACTTCATCGCATCTCTACCTGAATAATCGCCTGTTATTGGGGATTGTAAACTCAAAACTCCGTCATGGTTGGTGGGGACACCAACCATTATGCTTTTAGTAATGGCTGGTGAGGACACCAGCCAAGGCAGAAGATTGGCGTATGGGCCCTTCCAACGTTTACCCCGGGTTTTACCCGGGGCTACCCATATTCAACCCCTCCGGGGTTATGATTCTCATTTCCAACACCTCCCCTACCTTTATGCTTTTCTCTTTTCAACTCAAAACCCAAAACCTACGCTCTTTCGGATTTGTAATCCGAAAGCCGTCTGTAAGGGATTTGTAATCCTTAAAGTAACACTAACCGTCTTTTACTCAGACGCAATGTAGTCGCGTCTCTACTTGAATGATCATCTGCTATTGGGGTTGTAAACTCAAAAACTCCGCCCTGGTTGGTGTCCCCACCAACCATTATGCTTTTAGTAAGGGCTGGTGAGGACACCAGCCAGGGCGGGAGATTGGCGTATGGGCCAGTCCAACGTTTACCCCGGATTAGCATCCAGGGCTATCCATATTCAACCCCTCCGGGGTTATATCTCCCATTTCAAAACCTTTCCCCTAACTTTACCGGTTTTTACCTTTCCAAACTCCAAACTCCAAACTCCAAACTCCAAACTCCAAACTCCAAACTCCAAACTCCAAACTCCAAACTCCAAACTCCAAACTCCAAACTCCAAACTCCAAACTCCAAACTCCAAACTCCAAACTCCAAACTCCAAACCGCAGCGGCGGCCGCTCCAAACCCAAAACTCCAAACCCTAAAGCGTAACCGTTCCAGCCACGACCTGATGATACGGCAGGCTCATTTTCCAGGTTTTGTTTTTATAACGACACAGGATGTTCTGGACTTTCCCTTCTTCCAGACCAGGACGATGGGCGGCTACTACTACTAACTTATTATCCAGCACTGCGGCCCGAACACCCATCGGATTGGGATCTTTATACATATAATCAAACCAACTGATGCCTAGTTTCTGAGCTTTTGCCTGCCAGTTTTCAATATCGTTGGTCCAGGTTTCACCGTTGTCCAGCGAAAATTCGATGTGTAGGTTATACTCTGTTTTCGGATTTTCCCAGAACTTGTTAAACTGCGAAGCCCGCCACTTTCCTGCTTCCAGAGCATAATCAGCGGCATTTAAGTCTACGCCTGGATTCCAGTTACATAGCCCTCCACCCGAGCGAGCAGCTCCGCTTACTAACATCAATAATGGTAAAGATTCACAGATGTGGGGAGCAATCATTTCCAATCCTCCCCCTTCGTAACGCGTCATTACCCAACTGAAACCCCGGTAATTTTTATCAGCAGCATAAGGAGCTCTGGGATCAAGCCATTCCAGACATTTTTTTATGTGCAGACTGCTGCGTTTAGCGTAATCCTGAAAATTAGCATAGGGTTTTCCCTGCCCAATTAATACTTCCTCGTAATGGGCATAAGGCATCATCTCGAAGTAGGTAAATCCATTTTGCTTATACAGATTATAACGGGAAGTGCCGCCGATTTGGCCGTAAGGATTAGCAGGGCCGCCATTCCCTTCCGGGTACAGATTACCCATCCCTGAAGCATACATTCCAAATTCAACGTTAGGATGTTCCTGACGTAATAGTTTCACTCCTTCCGCCAACACCTGATTGTTTTTCCAGGCTGCTGGAAAACCCTCTAAATCAAGATCGAACATGATTCTGGCGTTTCCCCAACCATAATTTTCCGCCCTTGAATACCACCAGCCCATGAGGTAGTTTTTCACATCAACGGGCGTCACCGTTACTGGATTCGTCCATAACCCGTGTAAAGCCCCCTGGCTTTTGCATAAATCATCATCGCCTAGCATTTCATACAATCCCGTTCCCGGTGGGAGGGTCTTCAGAAACGCTCTGCCCTGAGCATTCGTAATCTGCTGATACGCCTCCTTTTCAACCAGTGTCCGAATGGGAAAAAAGGTATTTCCTTTTAATACAAACGCCCTTTGTTGGTCGATTTTATCCGGCGAGAGTTTCATGGCAGCCCAGAAAGAACCTTTGGGCATTTCGAAATCAGGAATTTCGGACAAACTTAGTTTCGTCAACCGCAGGGCATTGACGGGCTGAAAAGTAGCCGCTGTATACTGCGTAGTTTGCTCGGAAGAATTCGTACAGGTATCAACGCGGGGAGTTACTCCTAATAAAATAAATAAGGCTAATGAATGTATTTTCATGTAGTCAAGGAAGGTATGTTCGGTATAAGTTCAACGTACGAAACTTGCGATTTGTTGGTTCAACTCGCTTTTTCTGAATTTCCTTATCCGTTTTCATGCCAGACGATATCTTTAACCAGTGGAGAAGTCTGAATCTGACGAATCAACCCAAACATTTCCTGACCGGAAGCCAAGGTTTTGATTTTCAAATAAATAATTACCTCTTTTGATTTTTTCTCAGTGCTTAGGTAAGAGATCGTAACTCCCTGATCCGTTAGTAGCTGTTGCAGTTGATCTAGTACTGCTGGCCCAGCTTCTGCTTTTATTTTGATCACCTGCTGGTGATGTTTGGTGAAGAATAGTTTTTGCAGAGGCTTTAATCCCAATAAAATAAACAGTATGGTAATAGTAGTTAGAAAAGCCGCGAAATACATGCCTCCTCCCGCAGCTAACCCTACCGCCGAAACGGTCCATAAGCCAGCCGCAGTAGTTAGCCCCCGTATAATTTCGTTTCTTAAAAACAGAATTGTACCTGCTCCAATGAAGCCAATCCCACTCACGACCTGAGCCGCCACCCGCGAAGGGTCCAGCGAAACGTGTTCAACACCCCGAACATCCTCAAAACCATACGTAGATACCATCATCGCCAGACAGGAACCTACGCAAACCATCATATGGGTGCGTAGGCCAGCGGTCCATTCTTTGCGTTCGCGTTCAATTCCTACCAATCCACCACACAAAGCTGCCACGGCAATGCGTGTAACTACAGTTGTCCATTCGATCATAATAGCTCTGATTTTACAGAAAGAACGGAAAAGATCAGACCAGTAATGGCTTAGCTTTACTGGATTATCCCAATTGAGTAGAAAAGGTTCATGTTTCCCAGACGCTAGTGCTGCCGGTGGAAAAGCTGGCTAGGCTACGCTTGTCTTTTAATGTAACCCCACTTAAGATACCTATGACAATGAATGAAATGTTAACCAAGTTCAACTCCCTTAGAAACTAGTGCTGGCAGCGGGCATAGGGGAACTATTAAACTTAATATTACTTTCTGACTTCAAAAAAGTCGCCCTTATTCCAGGTTGGTCGGACTGGGTTTTGAGCAATTTGGTAACTAACCAGAAAATTAACCTGCACGTATGTAACTCCGGCTGACCATACAAACGAATCGTTTAGATTGTCAGAAACTTTGTGGTAATGGGCATCCCGCCAGATTCTCACCTTCTCAGCCAGATTCAAAGCCGGATTTGCTTTCGCATAACCATATTTAATGTGCAAAGCCGGAATACCTGCTTTCACAAAATTATACTGATCACTCCGCACAAAGCGACCCTCGCTGGGATCAGGATCGGTTTCTACCTGTAAATGCAGAGCCTGGGCGGCGTTTTCTACAGTTGTTAACAGGCTACTATGTTCAGCTCCCAACGGAGCAACCGATTCCAGTGGAGCTAATAGCGTAGGCATATCGGTGTTAATATCTGCTACGATTTGTTTTTGGGGAACAGTTGGAAAAGCCGTAAAATACCCCGAGCCCAGCAAGCCCATTTCTTCGGCGGTTACCATCAAAAACAACAATGAACGCTTGGGCTTTTCCTTCAGATTCGCATATATTCGGGCAATTTCCAGGGCACAGGCTACGCCCGAAGCATTGTCGTGAGCCCCATTGTAAATGGAATCGCCGTTAACGGGTTTTCCTACCCCAAGGTGATCCAGGTGGGCAGAATGAATGACATATTCTTTCTTCAACTTCGCGTCAGAACCTTCAATTTTCCCGATGACATTGTAACTCAGCAGATTAGTAAATTTGTTCTCATAATGCCCTTTCACTTTACTTTTTAGCGGTCGACTTACGTATTCGCCCCGTTCCAATTTTAGCCAGAGTTCATCCAGAGCAATGTTTTCGGCCTGCATGAGTTGCTGCAAAGCCTGCACGGAAAGGCCCCCTGCTACCTGAATTTTTCCTCCCAAAGCCGCCGCCGAACTTACCCGTTCGCCGGATTTTGAAACCGATGCATTGATGCCATTCAGGCTATAATTCGTTGCTGACGTTTTAAAAACGACCGGGTTGTTCGTGTAGTTACAAACCAGCACACCAATAGCTCCGTGTTTGGCTGCAAAGGCCTGAGCCGTAGCCGGATAATTCAGGTGAAGTTTCACGTTGGCCGCCGCATCTTCCGGAATTTTACGCAAAACGACGACGATTTTTCCTTTCACATCAATATTCCGGTAATCTTCAAAATTGATTTGTGGTGTATCAAAACCCGCCCCAACGAAAACCAGTGGAGCATTGAAGTCTACGGATTCTTTTTCGGGATGTGGCGTGAACACATAATCAACGCCCCATTGCCATTGTTTCTCCTCGCCCGAAGGCAAAGTCAGGGTTAAGGCCGCCGTGGCAGGGTTAATTTTTGAGTTTCGCAGGTACACTTCCTGAAGATATCCGCCTTTCTCTCCAGCGGGCTGTAAACCCATCTTTTTATACTGCTCTACGACATAATCAACGGCCATTTTATACCCCGGCGAACCGGCCTTCCGGCCCAGCAATTGATCGTTAGCTAAGTAGGCGACGTGAGCTTTAATCCGGTTGGAATCAACACTGGAAAGATCATTTAAAATAGATTCAGGAATCTGGGCGGAAGCCGTCAGCGAAAGAACGCAGCTGAACAGCCCAACGATTTTTTTAATCATGCGTGATAAAGTGCTTGAGTGGAAATCTAAACAAAGCGGAAGAGGCAAGATACAAAAAGCCCCGCATATAGCCGAAGTACTAGGTTTGGGGCATAAAAAAGCCGCCCGTCGTTCGTGACGACGGGCGGCTTTGCCTGTATAGGAGATCAACCCTTCTTTCTAGTTCATCAACTCCGTATAGAGTGAATAAAACTTGTCTGACATTTCTTCCTGTTCTTCGGGTAACTCTACCTTCTTCTCAGGATTATCGTTCAGGATTTGATTAACGCTTTCGCTGTAATCTTCAACGGCTTTAATTACTACATCAGCGTATTGAACTCCGATTTTAATAAAGCCATCGTAATCTAAAGAACTAAGACTTAAAAGCATGTCGTCATTAATGTCGAGTGCTTTTACTTTGTCGAGTAATTCTTCGGTAAATTTATAATTGAATGAATTATTATAAACCGAGAACACTGACTTGGTATCTTTGAACATCGGATCTTTTCGATACGTTGTTTTCAGATACAGGGGAATCAGAGCCGTCATCCAGTCATTACAGTGAACAATATCGGGTGACCAGCCTAATTTACGAACCGTTTCAATGACGCCTTTGCAAAAGAAAATGGCACGTTCGTCGTTATCTTCGTAGAATTTCTCATCTTTATCGAAGAACACTGATTTCCGGTGGAAATAGTCTTCGTTATCAATAAAGTAGACCTGCAACTTGGCACTTGGTACGGACGCTACTTTGATCACCAGTGGTTTTTCATCGTCGCCTACCGAAATATTGATCCCGGAGAGACGAACGACTTCATGAAGGCGATTTTTACGCTCATTGATCAGTCCAAAACGAGGAACCAGTATTCGGATTTCCATGCCCCGCTCCTGCATAGCCTGGGGAAGTTTTCGCACGTATTCGGCAACGTCTGTGATTTGAAGAAAGGGATTGATCTCACTGGCAACGTACAAAATCCGGAGTTTACTCATGGGGCTTCAAGAGTTTACGAAATGGGTAAGGATATTCCAAATTCGCTTGCAAAAATATAAAAAAAACGCCTAAAATCCATGAATTAATTTATAAAAAACTATACTTGCAAGTTTTTGACGAGCTGAACTTTTGTACCCTGTTCATAAGTTCACTTCTTCATTAAACCTGACTCTCAGGACTTCAGGCATACGCACTTTTGAAATTTATTGCAGTCCATGCATCTCTTTACTACTATTGCCGAGTTACGTTCCTTTCTCGCCCAGCAGCCCCAATCCATCGGATTTGTGCCCACCATGGGAGCTTTACACGAAGGACATTTACAATTAATCCGAAAAGCCCGGGCGGAAAATGAACGGGTGGTTTGTAGCATTTTTGTAAACCCCATTCAGTTTAATAACGCTGAGGATTTAGCCCGTTACCCCCGTACTCTGGAGCAGGATTCTGCCTTGCTGGAAGCCGCTGGATGCGACGTCATTTTCGCTCCCTCAGCCGAGGAAATGTATCCCTCCGCTCCCGTTATGACTTTTGACTTTGGTCCGCTGGAACGAGTGCTGGAAGGGGCCTTTCGCCCCGGTCACTTCAATGGCGTAGGCATTGTGGTTTCCAAACTTTTCCACCTGGTGCAACCTACGCGGGCGTATTTTGGGCAGAAGGATTTGCAGCAATGTCTCATCGTTCGTCGGCTGATTAATGACCTGAGTTTTCCGATTGAGTTAATCATTGCTCCTACCGTTCGGGAAGCTGACGGATTGGCCATGTCCTCCCGCAACCGCAACTTAACGCAAGAAGAAAGGGCTTTGGCTCCGTTCATTCAGGCGGAATTACAAAACGCCAAACGTGCCCTGGAGGCCGGACTGAGCGTATCCCAGGTAAAAGCAGCCTTACTTCACGCTTTTACCGAGCAGCCCGCATTTAGTCTGGAATATTTTGAAGTAGCCAATATCGAAAACTTACTTCCGCTGGAAGTTTATACTCCCGGACAACCCGCTGCGTTGTGTCTGGCAGCACACTTGGGGAAAGTTCGGCTGATTGATAATGTATTAGTGAATGCATAATACTAAGTAAGCCCGGCACTTCACAAAAGTGCCGGGCTTTGATTTTTAAACAGAACTCTTTTTAAAATTACTTCGCAAACCAGAGTTTAAGTTGCATGGTATTACCTCCTCCCATGCTAGCTAAAGCCGCTTTCATATTGGCACCGTTTAGGTTCTCTTCCGAAGAAGGATAAGGTAAACGTGTAGGGATCATGTTGCTGTTATAATTAATGGCAGGAGCCTTGAGAGCTGGAACGCCCGTTCGGCGAAATTCCGTCCAGGCTTCTATACCCTGACCGAACAAAGCAATCCACTTTTGCTCTAAAACCTGATTGATTGCCTGATTAGTATCAGAGCTCAAGGTAGTAGTATAGGTGGAAGGGATGCTCAACCCATACTGATCCATAGAGGCTTTGATTCCCGCCGCATAGTTTGTTTCAGCAGTTCCGGCAGCCGTCACTCCCCGCAGGGCCGCTTCGGCCTTGATGAAATTTAATTCAGCAAAGGTCATGAGAACCGAAGGCGAAGTGGCCGCTACAAAATAATCCCCTACTTTAGAAGTTTTGGCTAACCCAAGGGCACCGGCTTCCGTATTAGATAAGCCATTCGGAACGCCCACATAAGCTCCGTTGACTTTATTGGCGTAAACCGCCAGACGAGGATCATTCAGAGCTTGCAGTTTATCCGTGAGTGTTTTCGAAACCCGATGATCATCTCTGGTTTTACGGTTCTGATTGATCGGGTTGTTGTTGGGAGCATCCGTTAGATACACCAGTTTCGCATTATCACTCACCGCAGTCATCACCGGATACTTCGTGGGGTCACTCAAGATGCGGGTCATTTCAGCTTTTACATCAATAGGAGCATCCGACTTGGCAAGCATTCGGTTCAATAAACGCAAGCTCAGGGAGTTGGCAAATTTTTTCCATTTGGTCATGTCTCCTGCGTAGATTAAATCTGCGGCGGTATTCACCGTTTTGGTATTAATTAACTCACTGGCGGTTTTTAAATCTTTCACTAATCCCGCGTAGACATCTTTCTGAGCATCGTATTTAGGGTAAGTGGTACCCTTGGTGCCTTTCAATGCTTCCGAGTAAGGAATGTCGCCGTAAATATCCGTTAACTGGGAAAAGAAATATGACCGCATGATTAAACCAATGGCCTGATAATTTTCATTCCCACCCGCTTTACCCAAGTCAATAATCTTCTCGAAATCAGCATTCGCTTCAATATACAGGTTTTGCCAGGGCGTGTCTTGTACGTCCGTAGTGAAGTTGTACTGATCAATTTCCGTATACTGAATACGAGCCCAGTGCTGAGACCATCCCGATCCTACGTCCTGTCCGAGTGATCCACCCCAAATCGTATTCACGCCTACGCGAATCCCGTGTGGCATCAACAATTCGGGGGGTAAAGAAGTAGGATCATTAGGGTTGGTATTGATTACATCAAAGTTTTTTTCGCAACTGCTTGCCAGAAATAACCCTGCTATTAAGGCCGCTGAGTACGAAAGTTTATGGAAAAATTTCATATAAATACGATGTTTCGAGTACTGTTAATTCGAATAAGTTCCCAGTATTTCCTGATTTTGAAATACGTTTTCTCCCTTTTACAAACCGAATCCGACATTGAATCCAATGCTCCGGGCTGAAGGCAGGTTACCATTCTCAAAGCCCTGAACGTTTCCGTCTCCGTAATAGCTGGTTTCAGGATCAATGTGTGGTACGTTACTGTACAACAGAGCGAGATTTCGTCCTACTGCCGATACTGTAATGTTACGGAAGGGTGTTTTGCTAACCCAACGGCTAGGAATGGTGTAGCTTATCCGCAGTTCACGCCACTTTACGTAACTGGCGTCAAACATGTAGTTCTCGTTATTATTGCGATTATAGAAATTGTGGTAATAGTTTTCGGGAAGTACGACTGCCTTCGTATTCTTGGTATAAGTGGTTGAGCCGTCTGCATTCTTGGTTTCAGTAACCCCAGGAGCTACGATATTACCTGTTTCTCTGCCGGGTAAGGTTTCTTTCAGCACACCTGTGTAACGACCAATGTTAATTCCCTGCGAGAAAATCTGACCGCCGAAACGCATGTCGAACAGGGTGCTAACCGAGAAGTTTTTGTAAGTAATGGCCGTTTGAAGACCTCCCGTCCATTTAGGCATAATGTTGCCAATTACTTTGCGGTCGGAAGACATAACAGGATAACCACTAGCATCGATAATGGCCTGTCCGTCAGGAGCACGACGTGTATAGGTACCGTAGAAATTTCCGTATGCATACCCAGGACGAGCTTCCAGAATGACATTACGCAACAAAGATCCGGTGTTGATTTGGTAGCTGCTAAGCCCCCCTAAATCCACTACTTCAGAGCGGTTACGGGCGTAGTTCACCGTTACATCCCAGCGAAAACCGTTGTCCAGCTTAATCGGTGAAGCAGAGAGTTCAACTTCAATACCTGAGTTACGAATCTTTCCACCGTTAATTACCGTGTTGTAGTAGCCAGAGCTTTGAGGAACGTTCGCCCGTAAAATCTGGTCAGACGTAGACTTATCGTAATAGGTAATCTCCAGGTTGATTAAGTTCTTAAACAAACGGGTTTCAATCCCAGCCTCAAAAGCCTTCGTCATTTCCGGCTTAAGATTACTGTTATAGATTAAGTTGTTTTCCGAGAAAGTAGTAACTGAACCCCAGGCGTCTTCAGCCTGGTATACCTGCTGGGTTGCATAAGGATCTGTGTCGTTTCCTACCTGAGCCCAACCGGCACGAGCCTTCAGATAAGACAACACTGGAGACTGCAAATTGAGAGCATCCGTCAGGACCGCACTTCCAGAAATGGAAGGATAGAAATAGCTAGGATTGGCGGGTAATGTGGAAGACCAGTCATTACGGGCCGTCAGATCCATAAACAGGTAATCGCGGAAGGAGAAACTAGCTTGTCCGTAGACAGAGTTAACCACTTTCTTCGTGTTACGATTGTAAACGTTTGGACGTACCGCAGAGTTGGCAATGTTGTACAGGTTAGGAATTCTTAACTCAGGAGCCTGTAAATAATCCCGCTGGAAATAATTGTAACGATGGTTCCCTCCGACACTGACCGTAGCCTGAAAATCACCGAATTTACGATCACCCGTCACCAAGAAATCCGTGTTCGTTTCCTGAACGTATACATTATCCTCCGCAAATTCACCGTTAACCAGTCCTACTCCCTTCGCACGTTTAGTGATGCGTCGATCCATCCCAAAATCAGTACCCGAACGACCCATTACTTTAAGCCAGGGCAATAACTGATACGTTAACTGCACGTTCCCTACCACTCGATCCTTATCGTTGGCATACGTCTGACGATTTAAAACGTAGTAGGGGTTATTCCAGTAATTGGAGTTCCAGTTTCGTTGTACAGGCCATTGGCTGGGATCTGTTCCCGGCACCACATCCTGTTTCAGGTCTTCCAGATCTACCTGACGCCCAAACCAGATCCAGTAGAGATTGAGGTTCTGACGGTTATCCGAACCGTCTTTGATGTAGTTTACCGCAGCTCTGGCGTGTAGTTTCGGAGTCAGGTTATAGCCCGCGTTAAATGACAGGTTTTTCCGCTTGTAATTGGTGTTGGGGTACATCCCCTTTTGATACAAATTGGTAAAGGATAAGCGAAAATCCCCTTTATCGCTGCCACCTGTGATGGCTACGTTATTGGTTGTGGTTAAACCCGTTTCATGGAAATTCTTTACGTTATCAGGATGAGCTACCCAGGGAGTTGGAATACGTTTACCCGTTGCCGGATCAATGGGTGAATTAAACTGAGCAATGAGTCGACCGTCCATTTTAGGACCCCAGCTTTCATCTACGCCATCATTTATTCCACCACCTTTGCCGTCTACATATTCAAAAACGCCGCCGCCGTAAGTTCCATCGGAATTTAATTTACCAAATCCCTGTCCATACTCATTTTGCCAGTCCGGGAGGCGAAACGGACGATCAAATGTCACGTTGGAATTTACTGAGATACCAATTCCTTTGGAGCCTTTTCCTGATTTGGTAGTAATCAAAATAACTCCATTCGCAGCCCGCGATCCATACAAAGCCGCCGCATTGGCACCTTTCAGTACAGAAATATTATCAATGTCATCAGGGTTAATGGCAGAAGCTCCGTTTCCGTAGTCTACCGTTACGTTATTCGTATTCGTAGCTGAAGCATTAGCGGCTGTATTGTAGCTTCCATTATCAATGGGAATACCATCCACCACAAACAAAGGCTGGTTATTACCACCAATGGAGTTCGCTCCGCGTATCATAATCCGGGAGGAGGCTCCAGGCTGGCCATTCGAGTTTGTAACCTGAATACCCGCAATTTTCCCCGAAAGAGCATTGACCAGGTTGGTAGGCCGGGCCTGCGTAATTTCTGAGTTCTTTAAATCCTGAACATTATAGCCTAAGGCCTTTTTATCTCGCTCAATACCCAAAGCGGTTACCACTACCTCACTTAAACTGCTGGCATTCATTTGCAGCGAGACATTTAGCTCGCTTTCGTTACCCAGATTAACTTCTTTCGTAACAAAACCCACATAGCTAAAAATCAGTACACTACCAGATCCCACGTTGAGCTGATAAGTTCCGCTTCCATTGGTCGTAGTGCCTTTATTCGTTCCCTTTACCGAGATGGAAACTCCGGGCAACGGCTGACCATCTTCTATCGAAGTAACCAGCCCGGTCAGTTGCCGATCCTGAGCGGATACTTGCAACCAGAGATTAGTCAGCAGAAATAATAAAAAAGATAAACGTTTCTTCATAAGTATATGCTACTCGTTTTAAGTGGAAAATAAGGAGTCAGCCCGCTTCTCACCTGAGAAGCAGAATCAGAAAATCAAAGCAGAAAAAGAGAAGAAGCCTAACTTAGAAGAGGCAGAGAATTAATATAAAATTGTTGCATAATTTTGGTTAAAACTGAATGGAAGAAAGGCGTTCTGACTACAAATACCTCAAAACGCAAGCCAATATTACGACAACGTCATCTATTTTCAAATAATATTTCAGTAAATATTGACTTTTGCCACATATAGCACACCATAAATACCATTATACAGAATAAAAATTCAAAATAACCACATACACTTTCATATTATTCCAATCCATTAATTTATATTTTTAAACCTCTTTTTAGAATAATTGTATAATTATTTAAACATATGCATCATTTAAAAACCACTCTAAAGCCATTTTTAAAATTACTAGCATTAATATAGGCTTATTGAAACCTAACAATCAAAACCCATAAACAACAAAAAAAGCCTTTCTGGCTTAGAAAGGCTTTCCACGTAGTAAATAGTTATTGTATCATACAGTTAATTCACGGAACAGTGCTTCCAGCGATTTTCCCGTTTGTTTCAACGATTCAATGGTATCGTTCGCCACTAGTTTTCCGCGTTTCAGGATAATGGCCCGGTCACAGATGGCTTCTACTTCCTGCATGATATGCGTTGAAAATAATACCGTTTTTTCCTGACCGATGGCCTTGATAACCGACCTGATCTCCACGAGCTGATTCGGGTCTAGCCCCGTCGTGGGCTCATCCAGAATCAATACCTGCGGATTGTGTACCAGAGCCTGAGCCAACCCTACCCGTTGTCGATAGCCTTTTGAGAGCTGCCCGATGCGTTTATGCTGCTCCTGCCCCAGGCCTACCTGCTCAATTACGTCTTTTACCCGGTGCGTCAGTACCTCCCCTTTCAATCCGTACATTTCGCCAACAAACCGCAGAAACTCTTTTACGTACATGTCCAGGTACAGCGGATTATGCTCGGGCAGGTATCCCAAATGCTTCCGAACGTCCATGGAATGCTGCGTAACGTCATAGCCCGCCACTTCCACCGTTCCACTGGTAGGGTGCAGATAACCCGTAGCAATTTTCATAGTCGTGGATTTTCCAGCTCCGTTAGGGCCCAGAAAACCGACGATTTCGCCCGGCTTCACTTCAAAACTGAGCTGATCCACTGCTTTTTGCGGACCGTATATTTTGGTTAGATCTTTGACAAGAATAGACACGCGAGAAGGCTCTAGTAAATGAAATGTTCTCTAAATCAATTAAGGATGCAAAGTAAAACGCGAAGCCTGTAAAAACTGATATATCTTTCCACAATTCCCAGAATCTCGGCATTTCGTCGACCTCCAGTCTTGAATGCTTAACGGGATTACCTATTTTTACCTGAATATTCACTTCGTCGCGAGCAATTTTCTACTTTTTCTGGAAAGAATAGGTTCATTTTCAGACCCTAAGGCATTGAAACAGTCGAGTGCTCCCATATACCTTATCACGAAACACCTTTAGCAGCCGTGGCCAACGACTCCCTTTTTCGTAAAAAATCAATTCAACAAGTTCTGAACAACGACGCCACGGGCGAGTCACACGGCTTGACCAAAATCCTCGGTGTCCGGGATTTAACCTCGCTGGGTATTGCGGCTATCATCGGAGCCGGGATTTTCAGTACCATCGGTCGAGCCAGTTTTGACGGCGGCCCTGCCGTTTCCTTACTTTTCGTCTTTACCGCGATTGCCTGCGTTTTTACGGCTTTAAGTTACGCTCAGTTTGCCTCGACCGTTCCGGTTTCGGGCAGTGCTTATACGTACGCTTATGTGTCTTTCGGTGAAATTTTCGCCTGGATTATCGGCTGGGCGTTGATTCTGGAATACGCCGTTTCCAACATGGTAGTTGCCATTTCCTGGTCGGAATATTTTACTTCCATGCTGGCGGGCTTCGGTCTTCATCTTCCCGACTGGTTAACCTCTAATCCCTTCTCGGCCAGCGAGGCAGCTCAGGCTTCGGCCCCTACCCTGGGCGGCATAAAGCTGATTCTGGACCTTCCCGCTGGTCTGATTACCGTCTTGGTTACCGCTCTGGTTTACATCGGTATTAAGGAATCCAAGAACGTGAGTAATATGCTTGTAGCTCTGAAAATGGCGGTTATTCTACTGGTCATCGGAGCCGGAGCTTTTTACGTAAAACCCGAAAACTGGTCGCCCTTTGCCCCGAACGGCGTGGGTGGTGTGCTTAGCGGAGTAGCCGCCGTTTTCTTCGCTTTCATCGGATTTGACTCGATCTCGACCACCGCCGAAGAATGTAAAAATCCCCAACGCGACATGCCGCGGGCGATGATTTACTGTCTGATTATCTGTACGATTATGTACGTCCTGATTACGCTGGTGTTAACGGGAATGGTGCATTATAAAGAATTGAACGTTGACGATCCGCTGGCGTATGTTTTCCATAAAGTAGGTTTTGATTTCATCGCCGGGGTTATCTCCGTATCAGCAGTAATTGCCATTACCAGTGCATTATTAGTGTATCAGTTAGGTCAGCCCCGTATCTGGATGACGATGAGCCGCGATGGACTGTTATGGCCCATGTTCTCCAGAATTCACCCCAAATTTCATACGCCTTCGTTTGCTACGATTGTAACCGGTTTTGTGGTTGCCATTCCTTCCATGTTTTTCGACATGGGTTTCTTCATTGACCTGACCAGCGTGGGTACGTTCTTCGCGTTTATCCTGGTTTGTGGCGGGGTATTGTACATGGATTATCAGGGCTTAAGCACGTATTCCAAGTTTCGAGTGCCTTACGTGAACGGGAAATTTATCGTAGGAATTGGCTTTGTAATGGCCCTGGCCTTTGCCATTTACTCGGGTCATTTTGTACTGGCGATGGAAGAGAAACCGCTGTTATTCGTATTCTGGCTGGTTTTTGCTACGCTTTCGGTGATGAGTTACCGTTATAACTTTTCATTACTTCCCGTTTTAGGCATTCTTACCAACCTCTACCTGATGACCGAACTCGGCATTCTGAACTGGGGAGCGTTTGTGGCCTGGCTTATTATTGGTCTGGTGATTTACTTTAGTTATGGCCGTCAGCATTCAAAACTGGCGAAGTAAGTTTTATTCTTTCCCTATAACGCTGAACGTATGATTCGTCGCTTGCTTCTGATTACGTCTATTCTTGGGTATTCCAGCTTTGCCTGGGCTCAAAAGAAAATTCATCATTCAGAAATGGCCCCTGCCCCCATCGGTCCTTACAGCCAGGCCGTGGAAGCCAATGGTTTGGTGTTCGTTGCCGGACAAATCGGAATCCACCCGAACACTAAAAAGCTGGTAACGGGTGGCGTAGAAGCCGAAGTTCCTCAGATTATGGAGAACATTTTAGCCATTCTGAAAGCCGCCCACCTGGATTATACAAACATTGTTAATACGACCATCTACGTCAAAGATTTGTCCGATTTCCAACGAATTAACACGCTTTACGGAAAGTATTTTCAAAGTAATTATCCCGCTCGTACCACCGTCGGTGTGTCTGATTTACCTGCCGGAGCAAATGTAGAAATTACGGTTATCGCTGCCCGAATGAAATAAAAGAGGTCACAAAAAAAGACGGCTGGAATCTACCCAGTCGTCTTTTTTATAATTTATAAGTTTCTTTCTTTCGGCTAAGGCCAAAAGCCTCTCCTAACCGTTAAGAAGTTTCCAGTCGTTAAAGAACTTATCTCCCGAAACACTCATCGGTAAGCTGGGCTTACGAAGAACCTTGGTGTTTCGAACTGGTTTAAAAACTAAACCAAGTTTGATAAATAAGCGACGAGTAGCGAAGGAATAATTCATGGCTTTTACGGTATTGAATGGTTATAATATCAATGAACGTCTTTAGCTCGTCTGATAGTATTCTTCACATAACTAAAATACTATGCCAAAGCTCTTTTTATCGACGAAAAACCATAAAAAAAAGTCTGACTCTCGCGAGTCAGACTTTTTTGTGATAGCTACCTCAGGGATTAATCATTACGGCGACCACCCATTAATAAGCTAACATAGTACAGTAAAGTGGCCAAAGAACCAATGGCAGCTACTACATAGGTGCGAGCCGCCCATTTCAGGGCATCCGCCGCCATCGTGTGTTCCCGAGGAGTTACAGTCCCGGTGCGTTCAATCCAGGCCAGAGCCCGGTTCGATGCATCGTACTCAACGGGAAGAGTAATGAAGCTAAACAGCGTGGTGGCTGCGAATAAAGCTACCCCAATAGCCAACGGGATGGGTGTGGTATTGAGTAAAAAAATACCCGCCAAAATGATCCATTGCATCCAACTGGAAGCAATACTCAGAAAAGGTACCATTGAACTTCGGAATTGAAGCCAACTATAAGCCGTTGCGTGCTGTACAGCATGACCGCATTCGTGAGCAGCTACGGCGGCGGCAGAAACGCTTCTTCCGTAATAAACGTCATTACTCAAATTTACCGTTTTATCGGCGGGGTTGTAGTGATCCGTCAACTGCCCTTCTACGGACAACACCCGAACATCGTAAATGCCGTTATCATGCAGCATTTTTTCAGCAATTTCTTTTCCTGAAAGGCCATTAGCCAATCCTACCTGAGAGTATTCCGTGAATTTACTTCGCAGTCGCCAACTCACTAACGAACTGACAATCATCACGACTATACCAATTAAATATGCTCCTGCCATAGTTATAGTGATTTATTAACTTGCTTTGCTTGAGTTTGAGGGTTTGATTTTGGTTGAAGTTTGAGTCTAATGTAACAACGTTTGAATCAATCACAGAAAGTTAGCCAACTAGATTATACTTTCTCCAACTATATCAAACCCGGGGTTCAATCAAACTTCTTCAAACTCATCAAAAGTTATTCTTGATTTTCTCAATTAACGAAGAAGTCGAAAAACCTTGTACTAGAGGTATCGTTTTCACTTCTCCTCCATTACTTAACACAAAATCCGAACCAACGATAGTTTCTACGCTGTAATCGTCGCCTTTGACCAAAATGTCAGGATTAATGGCCTCAATCAGCTCTTTTGGCGTGGGTTCATCAAACAAAATGACAGTATCCACAAAAGCCAGAGAAGCAATCAACCGGGCACGGGCATACTCATTAACTACTGGTCGAAGTGGTCCCTTGATTCGGGAAACCGATGCATCGGTGTTTAACCCCAGTACCAGACGATCCCCCAGGTTGCGGGCTTTTTCCAGGTAATCCACATGACCCAAATGAACGATATCGAAGCAACCGTTAGTAAAAACAATTTTCTGTCCGCTCGTTTTCCATTCTACTAACTGGGGAATGGCTTCGGCAACGGTTTTAATCTTGGAAGCGGTATTCATAAGGCTTGCTTTCTATGGACAATACTCGTGGATTAAATCACGATTCTGATTCCTTAAGTAACTCTATAATAACTATTCCTCAGCAATTGTTTTCGAGCTAGACCGCGTTAAAAGCGATACAACCAGGAACACTAAGCCAATCGCCAGGGTGCTGATCATTTGCGAACTTTGGATAAAGGTAGCCAAAGTACCGCTGTCAGCTTCGGGTATTTGATAGATGGAATGCAAGGCAAAAGCTACAAACGCATTAAACGAACCCACGCCGCCGGGTGTAGGCAAAATCATGGCTAAGGCTCCGGTCGTTAACGTAGTTAGGGCGACCATCGGCGACAGATCAGCAAACTTGGGAATGGCGAAAAACAAAACGTAACCCATCAGCCAGTACATGCCCCAGATCATGCAGGTATAGAACAGAAACCAGCCCGGCTGACGGAGATTGCGGATGCTCAATAACCCCGATAACAGCCCTTGGCCTGCCTTGGCAAGTTTCTGAACAACAGCCAGTTGAAGCAGACGCTCCCAAAGAAAGAAGACGGCTATTCCTCCCATCACAACGATTCCTAATACAATCCAGATCAACACCGGCACGCCCGAATCCGATTCTGGAGTAGACGAAGTTGCCCCCTGAATGAATGTCAGTAATCGGTTAAAGTCCAGCAGGAGATTCAGGCCTAGTAATAAAAAGAGAGAAACCACGTCGAAAATCCGTTCGGTAACGACCGTTCCCAAAGACTTTTCAATGGGAATACCATCGCTTTTGTAGAGCGAACTGCAACGGGTTACTTCACCCAGACGAGGGACGAGGTTATTCGCAAAATACCCCAGCCAGACAGCCGTATTGGTGTGAAAGAACGAAGGTGTATATCCCATGGGTTCCAGCAGAATACGCCAACGGGCAGCCCGGCTACCGTGGGCCACAAAGGTTAGTAGAATCATTAATCCAACCCAGCGAAAATCGGCCTGCGAAACATCCGCCCAAAGCTGCTGCGGGTTAATGGTGCCGGAGTGAATGGCAAACCAGATCAAGCCCACAGCCAGGCCTACAAATACTAAATATTGAAGTGCTTTCTTCATTGTTCTTAATTACTATCGACAGGTTTCCGGCAAAAATAAACGAGGTGACCCGTTTCCGAATCACCTCGCCCTAAAACTCTTGCGGTCTTTTCATGATCAGAAGAAAAGATTCTTCGCTGAAAAGCTCCTTTTTATTTAACCAAACGATTGTTAGCATCTGGGAATACCACCGTTGGCTTATGCACTTTTGCTTCTTCGGGCGTCATCAGAGCATAAGCCATGATGATAATAATATCTCCCACCTGGGCCCGTCGAGCAGCGGCTCCGTTGAGACAAATGGTCCCACTTCCTCGTTCGCCAACAATGACGTATGTCTCAAAACGCTCGCCATTGTTGTTATTAACAATCTGTACTTTTTCGTTTTCCAGCAGGTTAGCAGCCTCCATTAAATCCTGGTCAATGGTAATGCTACCTACGTAATTCAGCTCCGCCTGCGTTACCCGAACGCGGTGAAGCTTTGATTTCATAATAGTCAGGAACATTCGTGTGTATTGTTTCCAAACCCCCAAACGCGTCAGGGGCCGGCAAAGTTCGGTAAAGTTTTTCAGGAATAGTCATTCGCCTAAAGAAAAGACCTTATCCACTTTGATTCAGTCAAATTAATATCAAATAGAACCTATTTATAAAAAGCCCATTCATTAACCCTTCTAAAACCTATTTTAAATCACTGATACCAAATATTATTCTGCATTATCTTCTTAAAACAGATCTATTATTTCAGGAAGTTCTTAAACAGCCAGATTATAACCAAGTCCTACTTTGTACTTAGCGTAGGCATCGAAAAATTATTATTATTTGTGCAAACGGTTGTTCATCCCATAACAAACGTTTGCACATTCATCGAAGCTGCTTTTCGCCGTTTCTGAGCTCTCAGGGCCTATTGCATTCCGTCTTTTGCTTCGTAATTTCATAGCAGAAACACCTGACAATTGCCATTCATTTGCTTTGTTATTAATAAAACTAATGCGGGAAATTACTCTACTCTAAACCTTATTTAATTAGTACCGGAGATACACATAGAACTTTGCTCTGATGGGTATCTCCGCTTTCACCCTGGTGCTGACTGTCTGCAGCATTCACGCCTCCGTACTTGAAATGTACCATTACCAAGCCCATCCAGAAGTGTGCTTAAGGGAAGATTATA
Organism: Siphonobacter sp. SORGH_AS_1065; assembly: GCF_030818595.1. Lineage (NCBI taxonomy): Bacteria > Pseudomonadati > Bacteroidota > Cytophagia > Cytophagales > Cytophagaceae > Siphonobacter > Siphonobacter sp. SORGH_AS_1065. The sequence goes on along the minus strand of NZ_JAUTAM010000004.1, from coordinate 2,938,307 downwards.
TCCCAATTTTTCTGATTGTTCTATTCACTGATCTACTTAAAACCATGAAACAATTCTCCCTTGTTTTACTTGGGCTGATGATAAGTCTGTGCAGTTACGCTCAGCAGTTATCACTCTCAGGAACCGTTCGTGACGATACCGGACAGCCTTTACCGGGTGTAAATATTCTGGTTCGGGGCACCACGCAGGGTACAACAACTAACGCCAACGGTCAGTTTACGCTTCAGGTCAGTCCGGTAGCTACGCTGGAATTCAGCTCGGTGGGTTACCAGACGTTGTCTGTAGCAGTCGAAAATCGCACTTCGCTGGACATTTCCCTGCAAAAATCAGATACGCAACTGAATGAAGTTGTGGTAATGGGGTATAGCTCCACGACGCAGAAAAACATGACGGGTTCGGCTCAGGCGATCACGCCCAAGAACCTGAAAGATGTAACGGCCAACAGCGTTTCACAGATGCTACAGGGAAAAGCCGCGGGAGTGCAGGTGGGAACTAACTCGGGGGATCCACGAAGTGCTCCCAAGATCATCATCCGCGGGGTGGGGACGCTTACGGCCAGCTCTGACCCCTTATACGTGGTAGACGGCGTTATCGGTGGCATTCCGAACCCGAGTGATATTGAATCCATTACGGTCCTGAAAGATGCCTCCGCCACCGCTTTGTACGGAGCAAGAGCTTCCAATGGCGTCATTGTTGTAACTACCCGTCGCGGGGCAGCGGGAAAAACAAAAGTAACCGCCCGCTTCAATAAAGGCGTGGGCCAGTTGAGTCTGGGAAATTTCCGGTTGATGAATGGCCCGGAATTATATGCTCTACAAAAACAGGCTTTTGAACGCGACCGCCCCGGTCAGAATGTGAATGACTTCTTGCCTACTCCCGAAGCCAATGCGAATACCAACTGGTTTGATCAGGCTTTTCGGACGGCTTCTAATACGTTAGCCGAACTCAACGCCTCGGGCGGATCAGAAAAAAGTCGATTTTTTGTGAGTGGTAACTATTATCAGGAAGAAGGTATTCTGAAAGAAACGGGTCTGGATCGTTTCGGAGCACGGCTGAACTTCAACCATGACGTAACCCATAAACTGCATTTCACCGTTAATGCCGCCGGAACGTATACCCGTGGGTACGACAACAGCGGTGGTTCGCTGTACGGAGCATACACGTATTTGCCTTACGACGATCCTTATTACGAAGGTCAGCCTTATAATCCTATCACCGGGGCCAAACGCTGGTACGGACGCGACAACGCTAACTTCATTTATAACCAGCAGTTTGAAAAATTCAATGAAAACACTCTGGCAGGCGATCTGCTTTTCAAAGCTGAATATGAATTATTACCCTGGCTAACGCTTTCTACAACCAATCGGGCCCAGACCAGCATTTATTACAGTGAAAGTAGCCAGGATGCCCGTGGCAATAGTGCGGCTGACGTGCAAGGCCGTCTGAGTCAGTTCAATAGTCGGAATTACACGTTATTAACCTCTAATTTATTACGCTTCAAACATGAGTTTGCGGGTGGTCACAGCCTCGACGGACTGGCGGGTTATGAATACCAAACCTATTATTACCAATCGCTCGGAGCAACGGGTAAGGGTATTTACTCGGGTCTCGACATTCTAGATGCCACCTCCCAGCCCGAAAGCATCGAAGGAACTAAGACCGATAACGCCTTTTCCTCCTATCTTTTTCAGGCTAATTACGGGTACAACGACAAATATATCGTAACGACTTCTTTCCGGCGGGACGGCTCTTCCAAGTTTGGCCGAAGTAAGAAATTCGGGAATTTCTACGCCGTCGGCTTAACCTGGAACGCCAGTAACGAGGCTTTTCTAAGTAATAATCAAACCATTAGCTTACTGAAATTTCGGGCAAGTTATGGAACCACGGGTAACGCCGACGGTATCAGTGACTATGCCGCTCAGGGTTTGTATGATCTGACGGATCAATACGCGGGCGTTCCTTCAGCTTATCCTATTCGCATCGAAAATCCGAATCTTTCCTGGGAAGTCTCCAATAACGCTAACCTGGGGGTAGATCTAACGCTATGGAAACGCCTTTCGATCACCGCCGATGTCTATAACCGACTGACCAATAATCTTTTATTTAATCGGCCTTTGCAGGGAACCAGTGGTTATGCCTACATCACCGAAAACATCGGAGCCGTTCGTAACCGGGGTCTGGAGCTCGTTCTTTCGGGCGACATTATCCAGAAAAAGGATTTTAAATGGCTCATGGAAGTAAACGCAGGCATGAATCGCAATGAGTTAACAGAGCTTTACGGCGATCGCACGTTCGTTGCGAATGGCTTACGCCCCTTTGCTCTGCATCAGCCGCTGAATAGCTGGTACACCCGTCGCTGGCTCGGCGTGGATTCACAAACGGGTAGCCCCACCTGGGAAAAACGAAATACGGACGGTAGTACCAGCTCTACCACAAACTATAACGAAGCCACCCTGCAATTCATTGGTACGAATGCGAACCCCAAACTATTTGGCGGGATTCGGGAAGTTCTTACCTGGAAAAACCTGGAGCTGAACGTCTTCTTTACTTACTCAACCGGAGCCATGATTTACAACGGCGACCGCCAGTTATTTGACAGTGACGGAGCTTATGATCGGTACAGCCTGATGGCTTTATCGAACGGATGGTCCCGCTGGCAACAACCAGGCGATGTCGCCACGCATCCTAAATACGTGCTGGGTGGTAATAATAACTCGCAGCGACCTTCTTCGCGGTTTATTGAAAGTGGTAATTACCTGCGGTTACGTAACATTAGCCTGAGTTACGATTTCCCGTCAGAACTCATGCAGAAGGCCAAACTGGCGGGTATTCGCCTGACGGCCTCGGCGGATAACTTATTTACCCTCACGAAATTTTCAGGAATTGATCCTGACGTTCCCGGCACGGGCGAAGTAGGGACGAAATATCCCTTCAGCAAAAAGTTTGTCTTTGGTGTTCAACTTAGTTTTTAATTCAGCGATGAAGACTTTTCATACCTTACGAATCTTCCCTCTTTGTCTGGTCCTGCTGAGTTCATGCAGCATTGACAAAAAGCCTTACGACGGCCTTTCAGAGTCGGAGTTATTAACCAACACCCAAGGCTTGCGGGCCGCTACGGATGGTAACTATTCCATCATCAAGCAACAGGATTATACCCGAAACCTGTACATCATGAATGAGTATCAGGGGGATAATATTACGCTCAGCGGAACGACGACGGATCCTTTGTTTCTGACTTACACGTATCGCCATACTTCTGATCAGGCGAATGCCTTACAGATTTACCGGAAAGCCTATGCCGCCATTATTGGCTGCAATAAAGTGATCACAGCGGTTCGCGAAGGGCAATCGACGGAAACGGATCAAATTCTTGGGGAGAATCTTTTCCTGCGGGCCATGATTCATTTCGATCTGGTACGGCTTTTCGGAAGACCTTATACCCAAAGTCCCGAAAGTAATCCCGGAGTTATTATCAAAACGGATTTAACGCCGGATGATAACGCCAGCCGGGCTACGGTAAAGGAAGTATACGACTTTATTGTAACGGACCTCAAGAAAGCGGCAACGCTGATGACGGTTGATAAAACCAGTAGTTATGCTTCGGCAGCAGTAGCTCACGCCTTATTATCAAGGGTTTATTTGTATCAAAACCAAAACGATCTGGCTATTCAGGAAGCGGATTTAGTCATTAACAGCGGACGATATACCTTGGCTACGCCCACGCAGGTTCCTGATTATTATACCCTTGAAAATCAGCAAAATCCAGAAACTATTTTTGCGATAACGCATACGCTGAAAGACGATCGAACCTGGAGTGCCATCGGTTCGATGTATTATACCTCGCCGGGCGGCGTAGGCTGGGGAGAGGTATATGCCTCACAGGCGTATCAGGATTTGATTAATCAATTTTCTAATGATAAACGTCGTTCATTTCTGGTTCGGAAGTTAACTTCTACGGGTGCTCAGGAAAAGCGAAATGGGATTGATAAGGTTTACATTACCAAGTTTTCCAATCAGGGCGGCATTCCGACTTTAAGTTCTCCCGTAGTGTTACGTTTATCGGAAATGTATCTCAATCGAGCCGAAGCGTACGCAAAAAAAGGGCAGAATGAACAGGCCATTGCAGACGTTAATAAAATCCGCACGCGGGCGGGGCTGACGGGTAATGAGCTTTTTACGACAGGTAATCTGAAAGGCTTAGCTACCGTTCTGGACGTCGTATTGCAGGAACGTCGGTTAGAACTTGCTTTTGAAGGACATCGGGCTTTTGATTTGTATCGCAATAACCGAAGTTTGGTGCGGAATTATCCAGGGTATCACAACACCCAAACCGGCCAGCAAACGATTCCTCCCACGGATAAACAAGTCGTGCACTTAATTCCTGAATCAGAAATCGTATTGAACCCGAATCTGAAGCAAAATCCATTATAGTTGTTCGTCTTCGGCTTTCTTTACCCTGAACACTTGACCTGACCGCTGGCAGTATAAGCTGGATAACTAAGTAACTGCTGCCAGCAAAAAGGCTGGCAGCGGCAGCGAAGAGAGAGACTTGATTTTAAGCTCGTTTTCTGTTTGTCTGTTCTCGATTTCTTTGCTATAACCTCTCGGCCTATCCGCTGCCAACGTGGCCCGGCCAGCTTTTCGCTGGCAGCATAAGCTGGAAGGTAAGCAAGTCATTGCTGCCAGCAAAAAAGCTGGCAGCGGCAGCGAAGAGATAGACTTGATTTTAAGCTCGTTTTCTGTTTGTCTGTTCTCGATTTCTTTGCTATAACCTCTCGGCCTAGCCGCTGCCAACGTGGCCGCTGCCAGCTTTTTCGCTGGCAGCATAAGCTAGTGGAAGGTAACCAAGTCATTGCTGCCAGCAAAAAGGCTGGCAGCGGCATTAAAGAGAGAGGCTCGGTTCTTGAACCGAGCCTCTCTCTTATTCAACTCAAAGCAAAAAACTCAAAACATTAACACTCCATTACCATACTTTAAACACTACGCCTGATAAAGGAGGGATGTTGATACCGATGGAATAAGCTTTACCCTGCCAAGCAATTTCTTCGGCCATATACGTTCCATTTTCATACTGACCCGTACCCCAGAAACGAACTGAATCTGAGTTGAAGATTTCGGTATACATTCCTTGCATGGGTACACCCACCCGGTAGTTCGTACGCGGAATGGGCGTCATGTTGAGGGCTATTACCAGCGTTTCTTTCGGGCTATTGCCTTTACGCGAATAGACTACTACTGTGTTTTCTTTATCCTGCGTATCTATCCATTCAAAGCCGTCGGCAGTAAAGCTTTTCTCGTATAAGGCTGGCTCTTTTTTATAGAGAGCATTAATTTCCGAAATCAGGTTTTTCATGCCCTGATGCGGAGCATATTGCAATAAATGCCAGTCAAGCGATTGCGTGAAATTCCATTCGCTGGTTTGTCCGAATTCTCCACCCATGAAAATCAGCTTCGTGCCAGAGTGCGTGAACATGTACGTATACAGCAACCGAAGGTTTGCAAAACGCTGCCATTCATCGCCGGGCATTTTAGAAACCAGAGCTTTTTTCCCATACACCACTTCATCGTGCGAAAGCGGTAACATGAAGTTTTCTGTAAAGCCATACACCGTGCTGAACGTAAACTGATCCTGGTGGTACTTCCGGTAAGCGGGATCTTTTTCGAAGTATTTAAGGGTATCGTTCATCCAGCCCATCATCCATTTCATTCCAAAACCTAACCCGCCGGTATAAGTAGGACGTGAAACCCCAGGGAAAGCAGTTGATTCTTCAGCAATGGTTTGAGTGTCAGGATACTCCCGGTAGATGATAGTATTTAGTTCCTTGAATAACGAAATCGCTTCCAGGTTCTCTCTTCCACCAAAGACATTGGGAATCCACTCGCCCGCATTCCGTGAGTAATCCAGGTATAACATCGAAGCTACTGCATCAACCCGCAAGCCATCGACATGGTAACGGTCCAGCCAGAAAATGGCGTTTGAAAGCAGGAAACTTCGAATTTCGTTTCTTCCATAGTTGAAAATATACGATTTCCAGTCGGGATGATACCCCTGACGAGGATCTGCGTGCTCGTACAAGTGTGACCCGTCAAATCGATACAGACCCGTCAAATCGCCGGGGAAGTGACTTGGTACCCAGTCAAGCAATACGCCGATTCCGTTCTGATGCAGTTTTTCAATTAGCATCATGATTTCCTGCGGAGAACCGTATTTGGTATTTGCTGCGTAATACCCCGTAATCTGGTAACCCCACGAAGGTTCGTAGGGGTGTTGCATGATGGGCATGAACTCCACGTGCGTGAATCCACATTCCTTAACATGCTCCACCAGACGATCGGCAAATTCAGGAATGCGTAAACGACGATCGGGTTCGTTCGGGTCCCGAAGCCAGGAACCTAAATGCACCTCATACACGGACATCGGGGCATTCAGTTTATTCTTTTCTCCCCGTTCTTCCAGCCATTGGTAGTCCTTCCATTCATACCAGGTATCCCAAACCACACTGGCGGTAGAGGGTGGCTCTTCCCAACGCAGGGCGTAGGGATCGCCTTTTTCCATTTCTTCGCCCGAGTTGGCTACAATGAAATACTTATATACTTCGCCATTGCCTACGTTTGGAATCCATCCCTCCCAAATTCCTGAGCTATCAAGACGAACATATAAGCGATGCGTTCCGCGATCCCAGTAATTGAAATTCCCAATGACTGATACGTAACGGGCGTTGGGTGCCCAAACGGCGAAATACGTTCCCGTTACGCCCTCATGCTCCATTACGTGTGAGCCGAATTTTTCGTAGAGTTTAAAGTGTTTGCCTGAAGCAAACAGATGAATATCAAATTCCGTAAACCGACTGATGGGTTCTACTGGTTTGAAAGTTACAGGTATTTCTGCCGAAACTTCGGGAATAATCTCCTGAGGTTGAGGTTTAGTGTTTGACTTCGCCATAAGGATGGGCTGCAAATGAATAAACGAATCTTTGGGATGAAAAAGATAGCATTACCGACCGGCGTAGGTTCTACTTCCAGTGTAAGTAACTAAAATGAATCGCTTTGGTTAAAAATGCATCATTCTCTTTGTATGATCGTCTGGTTACTTAAAAACGCTGAACCAGTATTTCCACTTGTAAAGCTGCAAAATAGCACTTTCCTGTGAATCTTCTGGGTTGTGCCAAATAAAAGGGGGCGAAGTTATTTCTGAGTCGAAATAACCCCGCCCTCTCTTAAACAAGTGGCCCTAGTTTTACCCAGAGTTGGCTAACCAGTTAACTGCTTCGAGGTGGTTAGCCAAACAAGCCTGCGTAACTATTGTCATTACAATTTTGTCCTTGTAATGACCTTCTTACTTCATTTCAACAATGGTAACCCCTGCTCCACCCCGATCCGGGTGCTCGTCGGTCATGCGGCCTACCTGCGAATACGTACGCAAGTGATTGCGGATGAGCTGGCGTAAAATACCATCTCCTTTTCCGTGAACGATTCGTAACTCAGGATAACCCAGCATGATGGCATCATCCATGAAATTATCAACTTCAACCATGGCCTCTTCGCCACGTCGTCCGCGAATGTCCAGATTAAACGAGAAGTTTACTGCTTTTTCATTGAGGTCAACGCCGGTCAGCTTGGCCCGGGGTTTTTCCTCACCCGTAGCGGCCTTGAATTCTTTACGGCTCACTTTTTCGAGGCGATTAACCTTGAGCGTAGTTCGTAAATCACCAATCGCTACGACGGCATCTTTGCCTTTCAGCTCCAGTACTTCACCCACGGTATTCTGCCCTTTCACTCGAACCAGCGAACCCGTCGTAATGACTCCACCCACTACTTCCACTTCATTCACCGGAGCCACTTTCGGGGGAACGATCACTTCTTCCTTGAGCTGTTTGCTGGAGAAATCCGTTAACTGCTGACGAATTTCTTTCGTAGCCAGTTTTTCAGCTCCCTGTTCCCGAATTTCACGAATCGTGTTTTCGATCTTTGCATTAGCTTCTCGCAGCAACTCCTTCGCCTGAGCCTTAGCCTCGTTGAGTAAACGTTTTTTCTCGGTATCGAGGTAATTCTTCAGCGTCTGGTATTGTTCGGTTAACTTATCCAGTTCGTTTTGCCGCTGTAAATTCTGAGCATTTCGATCCTGAAATACCTTTTTCTCGATCTCCAGCTCTTTCGAAAGTTTCTCGAAATTAACCTGATGCCGATCCAGCTTCTGGCGGGCCGCATCAAGTACAGGCTTGGGTAATCCAATTTTCCGACCAATTTCAAAGGCAAACGAACTGCCGGGCTTGCCCGTCTCCAGTTGATAAAGAGGTTCCAGGTGTTCGGCATCAAAACGCATGGCTCCATTCACTAGGCCATCCGTCCGGTCTGCGAAGGTTTTCAGGTTGGAATAGTGCGTGTTAATCACGCCATAGGCTCCCGAACGATTGATTTCGTTTAGAATACTTTCAGCAATGGCTCCGCCCAGGCTCGGCTCGGTTCCCGTTCCAAATTCATCGATCAGGAACAACGTTTTCTTATCCGAATGAAGCAGAAAATGCTTCATATTGGTTAAGTGTGACGAGTACGTCGAGAGGTCATTTTCCAGACTCTGCTCATCACCGATGTCCATGAATAGATTGCGGAAGAGTCCAATCGTAGAGAAATCATCTACGGGAACCAGTAATCCGCATTGGAACATGTATTGAATCAGACCAATGGTTTTCAGCATTACTGATTTACCCCCGGCATTGGGGCCGGAAACCAGCAAAATCCGTTCTTCGTGATCCAGTTTTACGTGCAAAGGCACTACGTTCCGGCCCTGTTTCTGATAACTCATCAGTAGCAAAGGATGCCGGGCTCCGTGCCAGTCAACCAGCGGTTTCTGCACGAAATGCGGGGCATTCGCGTCCATTTCCAAAGCCAGTTTTGCTTTGGCCCGGATAAAATCAACAATCCCGAGGAAGGTGTAGGCCCGCTTGAGTTCTTCGGTATAGGGCCGGACTTTAGAAGTTAACTCCATTAAAATCCGCACAATTTCCCGACGTTCCCGCGATTCCAGTTCCCGGATTTCGTTATTCGATTCTAAGGCATCGGCAGGCTCCAGAAAGACCGTTTTTCCTGAATCGGATTCATCCTGCACGAAACCACGAATTTTGCGTTTATGCTCCGCCACCAGTGGAATTACCATCCGGCCATTCCGCACCGTCATGGTAGCCCCTTCGGGCACCCAGCCGTTTTGCTGAGCTGTCCGAAGCATGGAGTCGAGCGTTCGCCGCAGACGGCTCTGTTCGGCAATTAACTCCCGGCGAATGTGCTGCAACTCCGCCGAAGCATTATCCCGCAGGCGACCGCGATCATCGATAATCCGGTCAATCTCTTTCAGTAACTGCGACAATTCATCGCTTTTGCTGCGACGGGGTTTGTCGTCATCGTCTGTTTTACGCTCCTGAAAAGCCTGCGTGGTCAGCTCCCGTAAATGCGGAAAACTGGGTTCTTCTTTAGTCTCAAAAAATCGCTGAATGCTCTGAATCGTTCGCAGCGATAATTTAAGATCAAAGAATTCTTCTTCGGTTAAAAAAGCCCCTTCAATACGAGCTTTGGCAATTTGCTGGTTAACATCAATGTAATTTGACTGCGGAAAATCGGGCTCGTGAGCCACGACTTCCTTCATTTCTGCTACCTGCCCGACCATCTTCTGAATCTGGTCAAAGCGGTCAGAAAAGCGTATTTTCTCCACAAACGACCGCCCCAGCGAAGACAGACAAGCCTCGCTAAGCATCTGACGAATCCGGTCGAATCCGAGTTTTTCTTCTATGTTTTTAGGATAAAGCAACGTAGTTGAGTTGTTTGTTACTGGTTGTTTGTTGTTGGATTAAAAAGGGCATTTAGCCAGGTTACAAAACGAATGGCTAATTCGTGGTTGTGATTCAGATACGATTTAGTAATAGCCAAACCCATTGGCGTTCCGGGATCTTCCTGCCAGGCTAACCAGGTATGTATTAAAGCCTTTGCTTTGTGAACATCTTTATAGATAGCTTTTCGGGGAATTGCTTCTATTTCAGATAATACTCTTTCTACTTCCACTAATAATTGATCCTGTTCAGGTATTAATACTTTAGCGAAATCTTCAAGCATCCCCGAACTTTGTAAGTTATCAGGCATCAGCCATATACCTAAACGTGGATAGTAACTGGAAGATTCAATAATGGTGCCATTTGCGTCTGGAACATCAGGTAAAGCATAACCTAAATCCTTGACTTGTTTTTTTATCTCATTCCATCTTTTCTGCAAACTTGTATCTGCATCGAGTAATATACCAATCGCTTTGACCTTATCAGCGTTAAATCTAATTCTTCTTGATAATTGTCTTAATAATTGAGAATCACTTCCGCAATCGATAATATCAAAACTTTCAGTAACTTTATTTTTATCACAGATAGACCAGATTACATGTTGATCATCGTTCCCTTCAACTAATAATTTCTGATTAAATTTCTCTTCTATTTTCATTAACGAGGATCGATATTACCGTCAACAATTATTTCCAAATCTTCTGCATCGGCGGTTTCCTGTTTGATATCTCCATCTATGTTTATCAATTTAATCAACTGGCTATCCTTATAGCTTTCATTACTATTCATAATAGACTCAAACGCTTTAATCGTATCATCACTATGCGTAGTAGCAAAAATCTGAATATTTAATTTGTCAGCTAATTGAAAAATAATATCCCATAATTTTTCCTGAACAGAATAATGTAGCCCGTTTTCGAATTCGTCGATTAATAGGCAGCCATTTTCGCAGGTAACCATTTTTAGAATAATAGTAAGGATACGATTAATACCATCACCCATTCTTTTAAGGGGTAGCTTACCTAATTCATCATGCAGAATGAACACCTCGCCATTACTATTAAAATCTAGATCTAAAATCTTAGGCTCAATTATACCTAATGCATTAATAACTTGCTGCTTATAACTTGTCAATGATATAATATCCCATAGAAAAGAATTTATGACAGTGGATAGTGATGGTCCTATATATTTATACTCATCCGTTGCTATTTCATTTAATGAATGATTACGTAATATATTATTAGTTGTCAATGAATAAGTTCTCCTGTCCTTTTTACCTTCAAAAATAATTATCTTTTCTCTTGACGGGTATTTTATTAAATCTTCTTCATTAGTAGCAACACTAAATCCTGTTCTGGAATCACCCAGCATATATCCTATTCTAATCATCAACGAATAATCATCAACTTTTGAAGACAGTTTAATAGCTGATTCATAATCCCAATACGAAACATTTGAATTATAAAATAATGAAGAGTATACTTTCTCAACCTTACTATCTCTTTCAATATCATTCAAGTTAATTTCTTCTCCTCTTGATGCTAGTATTCCAGTAAGAGTATTTAATATGTGATTTGATCTTGAAATGGCTACCGCCTCCAACAAACTACTCTTCCCCGTATTATTCTTTCCAATCACCAGATTAACCCGTCCTAATTTCGGAATAACCAGATGGCGTAGGTTTCGGTAGTTTTTAATTTCTAAGGAATGAAGCATCGCTTAAGTAGTTATTTTATTCAATCATTCTCTCACTCAATTATTCAAAACTGAATCAGCAATTTGCCGTACCAGCACTTCGTTGATTCTCACGTAACTTTCATGTGTCCATCCGGCTACGTGGGGGGTAAAAATGACGTTGGGTAACTGGACTAAGGTATCAAAAACTTCATCCGGTCCGGCAGGTAACTGGTGCAGTTTTTCATTTTCCAACACATCCAGACACGCCCCTAACACCGCTCCTGATTGTAAACCTTTCAAAACCGCCGCCAGTTTCACAATTTCGCCCCGCGAGCAGTTGATCAGGTAGAATGGCTTTTTGAATTGAGCAATGAATTCTTCCTTCACCAGATAATTCGTCTCTTCCGTCAGCGGGATGTGCAGACTCAATACGTCGGCTTCTTCAAAAATCTGCTCCATCGTAGCCTGCTCGGCGTAGGCATCGGAATAGTTGTCGCGGTATTTGTCGTACGCCAGCACCTTCACATTAAAGCTACTCAGGCGTTTGGCAAAGGCCGAACCGTTATGTCCATAGCCAATCAACCCCACCGTTTTACCGCCCAGCTCGGTCCCACGATTGGCTTCGCGTAACCAGATTTTCTGACGTACTTCCCGGTCAGCCGTGTGAATGTGGTTCATCAGAGCCAGTAACATGCCCATGGCATGCTCGCCCACAGCATCCATATTACCCGCATTGGCAGCAAAGAGACGAACCTGATGACGGTCACACGCTTCTTTGTCAATCAAATCCAACCCAGCTCCCGCTCTACCAATGAATTCCAGTCTGGAAGCAGCCTGCAAAAAGGCTTCGTCCACCCGCGTTTTATTACGGATCATCAGTCCTTCGTAGGAGCCAATCTGCTCCAGAATCTCTTCTCGTTTGGCTTTAGGTTGATAGCTATAGTCAAACCCCGCCGTTTCGAGCATTTCAAACAGACTGGGGTGCATTTCATCACAAATGAAAATTTTCTTCATGGTAAAGGGGCTCAGTCGTTGAGCTGAGCTTTCATAACATTCAAAAAGTAAAGTGCCTGCTTAGGATAACCTCAATAGCAATCTCCAAAGTTCGCTCGATTTTATAAAAAAACCAGCAATCGGGGTTGGGTTTGAATGGTTTGATCTAGTTTGAAGGTTTGAGTATTGCTTGAGGAGATTTGATTTAGTTTTGAGTAAAGTTTGAAAGTTTGATCATTGTTTGAGTGATTTGATTAGCTTTTGAACGTCAGATAAGTGAGCGTTGTGTCCTCTAGCTATTGATTGGATACTCAGTGAAACCTGGTCCTCAGTAGCTTTCAAACCTTTTCAATGAGTTATCAAACGCTCAGTCAAACTTCCTCAAACTTTCAAACTACCTCAAACGTTTAAACCTTTTCAAACTACATCAATCTCCCTTTATTCGGCTTAGAATTTCCGAAAAATCCGCGAACTGGTCTAATTCTTAGGTGGATGGTGTAACTTCGCTTTACGAACTGCTTATTTACGTCAGAAAATGGAATAATCTGACCGGATGAAATGATATGAGCGAGCAAGCACAAAAGCCGATAATCGGCATCAGTATGGGTGATTATAACGGCATTGGCCCCGAGGTAATTCTCAAGGCCTTGCATGGAAATCACCTCAATAAACACTTCACGCCCGTGATTTACGGATCGATGCGGGTTCTGAATCGTTACAAGCACTTGTACGATATGAAAGACTGGCAACTGAACCCGGCTCCTACAGCCGATCAGTTGAATCATAAAATGGTAAACGTGATTACCTGCTTTGATGACAGTCAGACCAATGTCGAACCGGGTAAGGTGCAGCCGGAGGCCGGACAGGCAGCCTTTCAAAGTTTGTCCAAAGCGGTAGAAGACCTCAAAGCTGGTCTGATTTCGGCTCTGGTCACGGCTCCGATCAACAAGTATAATATCCAGTCCGAGGAGTTTAAGTTCCCCGGCCATACGGAGTATCTGGCGGAAGCTTTTCAGTCCTCTGAATACCTGATGTTCATGGTTTCAGAACGTCTGAAAATTGGTGTAGTTACGGGTCACGTTCCACTGGGGAGGGTTCGTTCCAACATTAGTCAGGAGGCCGTTTCCAAGAAACTCAATCAGATTATCAAGTCTTTACATAAAGATTTTGGAATCAACAAACCTCGTATTGCCGTCCTGGGCCTGAACCCACACGCAGGAGAAGACGGACTGCTGGGGAATGAAGAAAAAGAAGTCATTATTCCGGTTATTGAACAATACCGCAAAAATAACCATCTGGTGTACGGACCTTTCCCCGCCGATGGCTTCTTTGGAGCGAGCAACTGGAAGAAATTCGATGCCATTCTGGCCATGTATCACGATCAGGGGCTTATGCCTTTCAAGATGCTGGCCTTTGAAGATGGCGTTAACTTTACTTCGGGTTTATCCATCGTTCGCACCAGCCCCGATCACGGCACGGCTTATGACATTGCCGGAAAAAATCTGGCGGATCACAGCTCGATGTTACATGCCATTTATACGGCCCTTGACATCGTGCGTAACCGGAAACAGTGGGATGAAATTGAAGCAGATAAGGCCGAACGGGCTAATGCGACTCCTCCCCTAATCGAAATCCCGACCCAAGAAGAACGCGATCCCAAATTGGACGATGAGATCCCTCGCGAGCGTCCGCAAAGTCGGGAAGAGCGTCCGCAGCGGGAGGAGCGGAAACGAGATAATCGCCCTGCCCGCGAAGAGCGTCAAAAACGGGAAGATCGTCAGCCTCGCGAAGAACAGGTAATCGCTGCTTCAGAAGAAGTGATTATCGAAGTAACTCAGCCTACGACTGATGAGGTAATCGAAAGTACCTTACCTACCCTAGCGGAAACGCCCGTTACGGAACCACCTTCGCAGGCCCAACAGCCACGTCGGGAGGAACGTCAGAATGATCGCCCCCGCCGGGAAGATCGTCAGAACCGGAACAATCGTTTCCAGCGTAATACGAATCAGGAACGGCAAAACGATCGTCAGAATCGTTCGGAGCAACCCACGCCACCAGCGGCTACGAATTCGGAAGATTCTCAACAACCCCGCGAGCGTCCCCGTCGGGAAGATCGCCAGAACCAGAATCGTGCAAATCGCTTCCAGCGTAATACGAATAACCAGGAAAAACGGGAAGAACCGCAAAGCCGTCAGGAACGCCGGGAAACTCCTCGTCAACCCAAACCGGGTTACCAGCGAAATCAGGAAACACCCGAAGAAACCCAGCGAAAACTGCTGGAAATCTCGCAGTCGTTACTATTTGCAAAAACGCCCTCTAAACCTAAAACAGACGAGAACCCTGAAGCATAAGCCGTTCCCGTTATTATCCGTTTTGTTATGTTAAAATCCATGACCGGCTTTGGTCGGGGCGTGCTTGAAGCAGATGGCTTACAGGTTACTGCCGAAATTAAAACTCTAAATTCCAAAGGTTTAGATATTTTTTGTCGATTACCCCGTAGCTTATCCAGCCGGGAAATTGAATTACGTAACCTGTTATCTACGGAACTGGAACGCGGTAAAATTGAACTTTCCGTACAGGTCGTCAAGACGGCTCAGGCAGAAGCTTCGGTTTCGGTGAACCGCCCTCTGGTCAAGACTTACTTTCAGGATTTGCGAGAAAGTTTTTACCACGTAACGGAGTCGTTCGATGATCTGGAAATGTTCAAAATTGCCATGACCTGGCCCAATGCGTTAAATACGGAAACCGTGACGGAATCCTCTGATGACGAGTGGCAGACGGTTTTACAGGCCGTTCGCGTTGCTCTGACTGAATGCCAGGAATTCAGAAACCGGGAAGGTCAGGTATTAACAACCATTTTTGGGGATTGCATCAATGGCATTGAAAATGGTTTGAAGCAGGTAGCTGAGCAGGATAGCCTGCGAATTCCGGCTGTTCGGGAGCGGTTACTCAAGAGTATCACCGACCTGCTCGGCGAAGATGGTTTCGATAAAAATCGCTTTGAACAGGAATTGGTGTATTACGTTGAAAAATACGACATCGCCGAAGAAAAAGTTCGCCTTCAGACCCACCTCAATTACTTCCGGGAAGTACTGAAAGAAGGTAACGGCAAAAAGCTTGGCTTCATGGCTCAGGAGATTGGCCGAGAGATTAATACCATCGGTTCAAAGGCCAACGACGCTACGATTCAGCATTTAGTAGTGGGAATGAAAGATGATCTCGAAAAGATAAAAGAACAGACGGCAAACGTATTATAAGCCGATTTACAGAAACGCGGGGTACGGAATTTTATTCCTTACTCCGCGTTTTCTTTTAGCCTTTTTAAAGTACTTCTTATGCCGCTGTCAACCGAATTTTATGAACAACCCTCGCTGGATTTAGCCCGAAATTTATTAGGATGTGTACTGGTCCATGAAAGTCCAGAGGGCCGTACGGCGGGTATTATTGTTGAAACAGAAGCTTATCTTACGGGTGATCCAGCCTGCCACGCCTATCGTAACAAAACCACCCGGAATGCTCCTATGTTTGGTCCCGTGGGCATGATTTACGTTTATCAGATTTACGGTCAGTATTATTGCGTAAATATTTCCAGTGGTGGAGAAGGCATAGGCGAAGCGGTATTGATTCGGGCTTTGCAACCTACCGAAGGACTGGAGTTGATGGCTCATCGCCGCATTGCTGCCCAGCAGCGTATTCAACAATTTTTCGGAAAAACTTACGCCGAACGAACGTTGAAACCCACGCAGTTATGCAAAGGCCCGGCCAGTCTGGTACACGCCATGGGCATACATAAGGAAATGAATTACTGGATGATTCAGGACAGTCCACTTCGTATCGAACCAGCGATTCTTCATGATTTTGAAGTCGTGCAAACGACCCGTATCGGTATTAAGGTTGGCGTAGAGTTGCCCTATCGGTTTTACATCAGAAATAATGCTTTCGTTAGTAAAAAAGGATAGCTTGTTTTTATCTTGCTACCATGAATTCCACCTACTCCATTCATGTATATCCATTTCCAGAAACCGTTTCGCAACCACTCTTCGAACGATTTCTTTTTAACGAAACATCCCACCTAAAAACTCAGGCCCAACCCGGCGATCAGGTGCTTACTTTTTTATTAAAAGGAGACGGTTTTACACACGCCCGACTAGTCATTTTCATAGTTAATGACAAGGGCATGAGCCCCCGACGAGCTACTTTCGGCGGGATTGAAAGTTACCCGGAAATTCCTTCGGAAACGCTTCTATTTTTTATTCAGGGAGTTCTCGATCATTTAAAAAAACAAGGCCTGACTCGTCTATTGATCAGGTCTTTACCCGATGGATTAAATCCTGAATTAGCCACTCTCTTACACCGTACTTACCTTCAGGCGGGTTTTACGGTCATCACGACTGAGCTAAATCAGCATCTTCCCGTTAACGAACCATCTATTGACCACCTTCTACACAATTCTACGCATCGTCGTTTGAAGAAAAGCCTTCGGGAAGGGTTGCATTTTGAAGAATGGCTGAACCCGGACTGGGCCATCGTTCACGCTTTTATTACCGCCGCCCGCGAACGGAAGCAGCGTCCCATGACCATGTCGCTGGAAACTTTGTTCGCATCTGTAACTCAGTTACCAAACGTTTTTCAGGTTTTTACGGCTCGCTTTCAGGGAAAACTTGCTGCCCTGGTGGTCACCGTTCGGATTAATGAAAGAATTCTTTACACCTTATACCCAGCCGACGCTGCTGAATTTCTGGATTTAAGTCCTTTAATTTTGGTCAACGCCGGACTGTATCAGTATTGCCTTACTAATCAATATCAGATTCTGGATTTGGGTATTTCTACCGAAAATGGTGTTCGTAACGAAGGGTTAATCCGATTCAAGAAAAACTTAGGAGCGATTGCCTCGGAAAAACATAACTATCAGTTTTTGTTTGAATAGCCATCTCCGTTTCTCACCCAGACGCGATCAATCGCGTCTCTACCACCGCAGTCGCTCGGCTCTAGCCGAGTGACTACCTAGCTATAGGCCTCTGGCCGGCAGAATGCGAACCCCTGGCTGCTTAGAAAATACCCTTCTCCCAACAAAACCAGGCTTGTAACCATCGGTCAGAGGCCTACCAAGTTTTATCGTCACTCGGCTGAAGTCGATCGACTGCGAGGAAAAAATGAAACCGATAGGTTATCCCTTCGCGATCTCCATTTCTAACCCAGACGCGATGAATCGCGTCTCTACCTTAGAAACTGTATAAAATTCTACATTTTGCGGTTATTCATCCCTTTTTGCTGCGTCTCTATCTACTCTCTTTAGCCACAAGTATTACTTCGTGCCTTTCTACGCGTTCTTACTACAGTTTGCACAGCATTCTTTTCGGGTGCAGATACACGTATTCGTTTTGCGTGAAGTATAGAAAAAGGTTGAAGGTTCGTTGGAATGCCACTTGTTCATGACAGGTGGCATTTTTTATTACTCGAAAAATTCAACCAAACACACGAAAAACCCTATTCCCCTGACAGTACGGGATGGTGAAAACCCCGGAACTTCCCTAGCTTTGAGCATTAAGTATACCTCTACATCTTAATTTATGCAGGCTCTCTTAGGTGTTATTTTTCACTTCATTGGCGGTTTCGCTTCCGGTAGTTTTTATATTCCTTTCAAACGGGTGAAAGCTTGGGCCTGGGAAAGTTACTGGATTATTGGCGGTTTATTTTCCTGGTTGATCGCTCCTTACGTAGCTGCCTGGCTGACTATCCCAGATTTCATGTCGATTATTAAAAGTACTGATTCGGATACGCTTTTGTGGACGTATGTGATGGGGTTACTCTGGGGAATTGGCGGACTTACTTTTGGCTTATCTGTTCGTTACCTGGGTTTATCCTTGGGGCAGTCCGTAGTATTAGGCTTCTGTTCCGTTTTCGGGGCTTTGATTCCTCCCATTTACCGTGACCTGTTCACTTCCACTACCGAGGGCACTATCACTCAAATGATGAACGCTACGGGTGGCCAGGTGGTATTATTGGGCGTGGTAGTTTGCGTAATCGGTATTGTGATTTGTGGCAAAGCAGGGGTGATGAAGGAAAGTGAACTTTCTGAGGAAGAAAAGAAAGCCAGTATTCAGGAATTTAACCTCTGGACGGGCCTCGTCGTTGCTACCTTCTCTGGTATCCTAAGTGCCTGTTTTAACTTCGGGATTGAAGCCGGAAAACCCATGGCCGTCAAGGCCGTTGCGGCGGGTTGTAATCCTTTATTTCAAAATAACGTCATTTTCGTTGTCGTACTCTGGGGCGGTCTGACGACTAACCTCATCTGGTCTGTTTTGCTGAATATTCGCAACAAAACGTACGGTAACTATACTGATTCAAAAACGCCTTTACTAAACAACTATATCTTCTCAGCTCTGGCTGGTATCACCTGGTTTTTACAGTTCTTCTTCTATGGAATGGGGGAAAGTAAACTGGGTAACGGAGCCAGTTCCTGGATTTTGCATACGGCCAGTATCATCATTATCTCTAATCTTTGGGGCCTATACCTAAAAGAATGGAAAGGCGTTCGTCCGGCTACGTTCCGCACCATTCTGACGGGCATTGGCGTTATTATTCTTTCCGTCATGATTGTAGGTTATGGTAATTACCTGAGCGAATAGTCCTGTCCAAAACAAAAAGCCCCCGGTTATTTGAAGTAACCGGGGGCTTTTTATGAAACGGTAAGGATCATGATTCCCCTACTGCGGGCAAATCGCTGGTATCTGATAATTCGGGCGGTGCAATGATTTTGCCCGTTTGCCGACCATACCAGATAAGTCCGCCAGACATGATAACGTTTGTGGCTATGATCGTAAATAATAATACGCCGCTGAAATCCGGTAACACCATTGTTGCCGGAATACCGAAGAATATTAATACCGTAATCAAACCCCGGGGTGCAATGAATACTTCTGGTAACAGAGGAATATTAAGTATCCACTTCAGATACATGGCCCGCATGGCGTACAAACACACTACCATAATACCGCCAATCAGCCAGACTTTGGGGTTGGTCAGCGAAGCCAGATCAATAGAGAAGCCAAAGAGAACGAAAAAATAAGTTCGAATCAGAAAGGCACTTTCCGCCGTAATGGATTTAAAAATCGGTAACTCTTCCTCCAGTTTTTCCTGAGCCAGGTATTTCTGTAGGAACGATGGAATCACCAGATTTATATTGTTCATCATCAGACCAAAAGCCAAAATCAGTAACAATGGTGAAAGGTGAAAGAGCTTGGCCAGTGAATAAACCAGAATTAACAGAGCAATAATCAAAAAGAATTTAACGTGCTGGGTAATGCGACTCGTGAGGTACACCAGAACAATGCAGCCCAGCGTACACATGACCAGAATTAAAACGACTTCACCCAAAAAGTGTCCTAAAGACCCCCAGGTGAAATCGTCGTTAACCAAGACAAAATTGAACAGCATGATCCCCAGAATATCCGAGAAAGAACTTTCATAGGTAATAAACTCCTTCTTATGCGGATCTGCCAAATGAGCTACACTGGGAATGGCAATGGCACTGCTGATTACGGCCAGTGGCACGGCATTGAGTAAGCCCCGATGAAAATCCCCGTAGGCTATGGCCAGCGGAGTGGCCATGGTAAAAGCGGTAGCCAGCAAAATGCCCAGAGCCGCCGCCAGCGACTGCCAGATTAACTTACTTTTTTTCCGGTCGAGTTCTAGCTCCATGGCTCCTTCGAGCACAATCAGAATCAGTCCAACTGTTCCCAACACGGGTAAAATATCATTGATTCGGCCTAGCGTAAACCCTTTGCTATCGGCAAACAAACGCATGCCTATTCCCAGGCCAATCAGCAATAATACCGACGGAATATTAGTTTTCTTTGTAATAAAATTGAACAGATAAGAAATCAATATCAGACTACTACTGATGATCAAAACCCAATTGGAATTCATTCGCTGAAACTTTTATGAGGACAATGTGATTGTAGCTATATCCCTGGTTGCATACATAAAAAATCATACAGAGCGGTCGGTCTCTTCCGCCCGCTTCACGGCCCTAGTTATTGATCTAACAAAGTACTTTTGCCGGTATCGCCAGTATTAATTTGAGTAAAAATAATCTTTTCTCAACGTGACGGAAGAAAAAGTTAGTGGTAAGATCGTAGACTGGGACATCATCAAACGATTGTTTCAGTTTATCAAGCCTTACCAAAGGAGATTTATCAGCCTGGTGGCTCTGATATTATTGGGAGCAATTCTGGCTCCTTTAACCCCACTATTGATTCGTTATACCATTGATCATCACATCACTACAGACGATCACGCGGGCTTAACTACCATGATGGCCCTCATGATTGCTGTATTGGTGGTTCAGGGTATTACTCAGTTTGCCAACAGTTATTTATCCGGCTGGTTAGGCCAGACCATTATTCGAGACATTCGGGTACAACTTTATGAAAAAATCCTTTACCTGCGTTTAAAGTTTTTTGACGATACCCCCATTGGTCGGCTCGTCACCCGCACCATTTCTGATATTGAAACCCTGGCCGACGTTTTCTCGGAAGGCCTGGCCAATATTGCCGGTGATATTCTTCAGTTGATCCTGATTATCAGCGTTATGTTCTACACCGATTGGCGGCTTTCGTTGATCAGTTTGAGTACCGTTCCTCTGATGCTGGTATCCACTTATATCTTCAAAGAAAAAGTCAAGAAGTCCTTCAATATTGTTCGGACAGCCGTTTCTAATCTAAACTCGTTTGTTCAGGAGCACATTACGGGCATGAGTATCGTGCAGATTTTCAGTGCTGAGCCCATTGAACACCAGAAGTTTGAAGCTCTCAACAAAGAGCATAAAGATGCCAACATTAAGTCCATTCTTTATTACTCGGTGTATTATCCGGTTGCAGAAGTCATCTCGGCCATGGCGACGGGTTTAATTGTCTGGTACGGAGCGAAAGAGGTTATTGGCCTGACGACAAGTTATGGTACAATTACGGCCTTTATCATGTTCATTAACCTGTTTTTTCGCCCCATTCGCATGCTGGCCGATCGCTTCAACACCCTTCAAATGGGCGTAGTCAGTACCGACCGGATTCTGAAACTGCTGGATTCGGATGAGTATACCCAGAACGAAGGTACCTATACACCCGAAGAACTGCACGGTAGAGTAGAATTCCGAAACGTATGGTTTGCTTATAATGAACCGGAATTTGTTTTGAAAGACATTAGTTTTACCGTTGAAGCGGGTAAAACCATCGCTTTAGTCGGGGCTACGGGAGCGGGTAAGTCTTCAACGATTAACCTCTTAAGCCGTTTTTACGAAATTCAGAAGGGGCAGATTCTCATTGATAATGTCGATCTGAAAAATTATGAACTAGGCTGGCTCAGAAGCCGGATTGGCGTGGTCTTGCAGGACGTTTTCCTGTTTTCGGATACCATTGAACGTAACATTACCCTCGGCGATCCGAGCATTACCCGGGAACAGGTGATTGAGGCTGCCAAGCTGGTCGGAGCTGATGAATTTATTCAGAAGTTACCCGGTACCTACAGCTATAACGTTATGGAACGCGGAGCCACGCTTTCGGTGGGTCAGCGTCAACTCATTTCGTTCGTTCGGGCACTGGTTCGTAACCCCCGCATCCTGATTCTGGACGAAGCCACCGCTTCTGTCGATACCGAAACCGAAGAACTGATTCAGAATGCCATCACGAAATTGATGAAAGGCCGAACGGCTATCGTTATTGCCCACCGACTGAGCACGATTCAAAACGCTGATCAGATTCTGGTGTTGGAAAAAGGTAAGATCGTCGAGGCAGGTAATCACGAAGAGTTACTGGAAAAAGAGGGGCATTATGCGAACTTGCACCGGATGCAGTATAAGGAATTAGTGTAGGGTTTTGAGTTAGGGGTTTATGTTATGGCTGGTGAATACACCAGCCATAGCTTTTTGTAAACGTTTCTGTCGCCATGGTTGGTGTCACCACCAACCATTACTCCTTCTCATAACAAGCCTTACCTAACTACAAAAATGGCTGGTGAAGACACCAGCCATGGCTTTGAAAATAACCCCAGCGGGGTTAAATACGAATAGCCCCGGATGCTAATCCGGGGTAACTGTAGATAGGACAAAACGTTAGTTTTTTCGCCATGGTTGGTGTCACCACCAACCATCACTCCTTCTCATAACAATCCTTGCCTAACTACAAAAATGGCTGGTGAAGACACCAGCCATGGCTTTGAAAACAACCCCAGCGGGGTTAAATACGAATAGCCCCGGATGCTAATCTGGGGTAACTGTAAATAGGACAAAACGTTAGTTTTTACACAAGTAGATTATTACTACCCCTGTCTTTCTGCATGGTCACTCGGATGTATCCAGAACAGAGCTACCAATAAATCAACACTGCCGGGGTTAGCGTTTTACACTGAAAACTCCAAACTCTATCGTATTTTTGCGTTCGTGAGTAAGAAAACCAAATATTACGTAGTCTGGCAGGGACGGCATCCGGGGATTTTTGATAACTGGGAAGACGCTAAAGCTCAGATTGAGGGCTTTAATGGAGCTCAGTATAAATCCTTTGAAGACAAACAACAGGCCGTTATGGCCTTTCGGGAAAATCCCCGGAAGTACATCGGTACGGCTAAAAAAGTCGAGTCAACCCCCAAGAATTCGGCCCTGGTCGGAAAGCCCATTACCCCTTCCCTAGCCGTCGATGCGGCCTGGAATACGGCTACTGGCGTTATGGAATATCAGGGCGTTGAATACCCTTCCGGCACGCTGATTTTTAGAATGGGACCTTTTGCCGACGGCACGAATAATGTCGGCGAATTTCTGGCGATTGTCCACGGATTGGCTTACCTCAAAAAAGTAAACAGTCAGCTGCCGATATACTCCGACTCCAGAACGGCCATTAGCTGGGTTCGTAACAAAGTCGCCAATACCAAACTTCCAGAAACGGAAGCCAACAAAATCCTGTTTGAATTAATTGATCGGGCTGAAACCTGGTTGAAAAATAATACGTATTCAACCAGAGTACTCAAATGGGAAACCGAATACTGGGGTGAAAATCCCGCCGATTTCGGACGTAAATAATTCCCTTTTCATTGTACGCACTTACGTCATGGCCCGTAACTCTTTCTTTACATTCAAGCAATTTACCATTCATCAGGACCAGACTTCGATGAAAGTCTGTACGGATGCCTGCGTGTTAGGAGCCTGGACAAAAGTTACGAACACACATTCCATTCTGGATATTGGCACCGGCACCGGCCTTTTACCGCTCATGCTGGCTCAACGCATTCATGAAGCAGAATATCGGATTGATGCCGTAGAAATTGATGCAAACTCAGCCGAACAGGCTCGACAAAATATTGCTTTGAGTCCCTTTCCCTCGCAGATTACTGTCATTGAATCGGCAATTCAGACACTAGAAGTAGACCGGAAGTATGAATTAATCATTTCAAATCCTCCTTTTTTTCAAAATTCCTTACGCTCACCGAAAGAAGGACGTAATCGAGCCGCTCACGACGAACGTTTAAGTTTTGCGGAATTAGCTCAGGCGGTTCATCGGCATTTATTACCCTCAGGAAGATTTACGGTTTTATTACCCGTTTTCGAAACTGAATTGTTAAGTAAAGAATTAGCCCCTTTGAATTTTTATCTACAGGAACAGCTAGTTTTGAAAAATTCCCCGGCTAAAGCTCCCTTCCGACTGGTCTCAACCTTTAGCAAAAGTCAAAATCGGAAGGAAATTCCAACAGAAACGCTTTGTATCCGCAATGAAGCGGACGAGTACACGCCGGAATTCGTAAATTTGCTAAAAGATTATTACCTGATTTTCTAAATAAACCCTCAGAGTAGATCAAATTTGTACCTGTTCACGTTACTCTACATCTGAATTTTCGCTGAGTTTATTTAGAAAACTTTCATTCACAGGATATTACGAGAATGCCACCATACCTTTATCAGTTATCCATTGTCATCCCCCTGTACAATGAAGAGGAATCACTTCCTGAACTTTGTGCCTGGATTGAGCGGGTAATGAATGAACATCAGTTTACGTATGAAATCATTCTGGTGGATGACGGTAGTAACGATCACTCCTGGCGGGTGATTCGCCAGCTTTCCCTCCAGAATCCGCACATTCGGGGCATGCGTTTTAGCCGCAATTATGGGAAATCAGCCGCTTTATATACGGGTTTTCAGGCCGCTTTAGGTCAGGTAATCATCACAATGGATGCTGACCTACAGGACAGTCCCGAGGAAATTCCTGAACTGTATCGCCTCATTACTGTCGAAGAATACGATCTTATCTCGGGCTGGAAGCAGAAGCGTTACGATCCACTTTCCAAGACGCTTCCAACTAAATTATTCAATGCCGTTTCCCGCTGGGTTTCGGGTGTTCAGTTGCATGACTTCAATTGTGGACTGAAAGCCTATGACGCTCCTGTGGCGAAATCCGTACGTTTGTACGGCGAAATGCACCGCAATATTCCCATTCTTGCCAAATGGAATGGCTTTTCAAAAATTGGAGAAAAGGTAGTGCAGCACCGGGCCCGGAAATATGGCAAAACCAAATTCGGGTTAGAGCGTTTTATATACGGATTGCTGGATATGCTCACGATTGTGTTCGTCAATCGTTTTGGGAAGCGACCCATGCATTTATTTGGTACTTTTGGAGTAATTTCGTTTTTACTTGGGTTTGTCGCTACGACTTGGCTGGGTATTGATAAGATTTACAGCGTTGCTGCAGGGCATAAATTTCGCAACCTGACTGACGATCCGAAGTTTTTCTTGGCCTTAACAGCTATTATTGTAGGCTCACAATTATTTCTGGCCGGCTTTCTCGGTGAGTTAATGGCTTCCAATGCTGAACGAACTACCGAATACAAGATTCGGGAAAAAGTAGGAATGGAAGAAAAAGTATAAGTGTTCTAGTGCTGAGTTATTTATAAAACATATTTGATTATTTTTAGCGACTATTGTCTGTCAAACCGCATTAAATCGGTTATTATCCTATGAGTTTTTCGACCCAAATTGCACACCCCTGGCACGGGGTTCCCATCGGGGAAAATGCCCCTGAAGTTGTTACCGCCTTCATTGAGATTGTACCCACGGATACGGTTAAATATGAAATTGACAAAGAAACGGGCTTTTTGAAAATTGACCGTCCTCAGCTTTTCTCTAACTATATGCCTTGTTTGTATGGCTTCCTGCCCCAAACCTACTGCGGCGATGCCATCGCTCAGTACGCTACAGAGCAGTCAGGTCGTAACATTCCTGAAGGTGATGGAGATCCGCTGGACATTTGTGTATGGGCAGAAAAAACCATCCCTCACGGTAATATCATCCTTCAGGCCATTCCCATCGGCGGTATTCGTCTGATCGACAAAGGCGAAGCGGACGATAAAATCATCGCCGTTCTGAAAAATGATGCCGTTTATGGTAGCTGGACTGACCTAAACGATTGCCCTAAAAGCGTATTAAATCGTCTGGTTCACTACTTCCTGACGTACAAAAATATTCCGGGCGAAGCCAAAGCTGTAATCGAAATTGATACGGTATATGGTCGTGATGTGGCTCACGAAGTAATTCGTAAGAGCCGTCAGGATTACCAAACCCTGACTTCGAAAACGGCCCTTATTTAAGGATAACCGTTCTCACGTCCTTTCATCCGCGGGAAATCCCGCTCAGACTTATTTCAAGCCCGTTGCAAGACGGGCTTGTTATTTTTATAGAATAACAATAGCTCATTACTACTTTTCCAAAACATTCTATAACACACCTTATGCTACAATTTCTGAAATATGTACTTGCTACCATTGTGGGCCTGTTACTCTTTTCGGTCGTTGCGTTTTTCTTAATTATTGGCATTGCCTCGGTTGTTGGCTCGGCTAGCGAAAGCGTAACGCTGGATGATAATTCTGTTTTAAAACTAGACCTGAACAAAAGCTTTACCGAACACGATAACGTATCGAATCCCTTATCTGATTTTAGTGGCCCTTTCATCAGCAACAAAAGTCAGGTGGGCGTAGTCCAATTAAAGCAAGCCTTAGCCTACGCTAAAACGGATTCAAAAATCAAGGGTATTTACCTGAAGGCCAACTCCCCCAGCACAGGATGGGCCGTTCTTGAAGAAGTTCGTAATGCCTTAATTGACTTCAAGAAATCCGGAAAATTTGTTTACTCCTACGGCGAAACATACACCGAGCAGGGTTATTACCTTTCTTCCGTAGCCGACAAAATTTACCTGAATCCATCCGGGGGAATTGATTTTAACGGATTGAATGCCGAATACGAATTCTACAAAGGCACCTTCGATAAGCTTGATATCAAACCTGTAGTTTTCCGTGTGGGTAACTATAAAAGTGCCGTGGAGCCTTTCCTTCGTGAAAACATGAGTGAAGAAAACCGCGAGCAGACCAAGTCTTTCCTGAACTCCATTTACAATCAGGTTTTGGATGAAGTGTCCAAAAGTCGTGGCGTGTCCGTGGCAGAATTGAAAACCATTGCCGATTCTCTGAAAGCTTACGAACCAACGGACGCTCTGAAGAACAAGATCGTCACTAACGTAGGTTACTACGATGAGTTTGATACCGCCATTCGTAAAGCCCTGAAAATTAACGAAGACCAGAAGGTTAATTACGTTAATCTGGACAAATACCAGAAAACGATTTCTGCGGATAAAGACGCTCCGAATACAGATAATAAAATTGCCGTTATCGTTGCCGAAGGTAGCATCGTAGACGGGAGCGACGACAGCGACGGACAAATTGCTTCCGAGAAAACAGCCGCTGAAATCCGTAAGGCTCGTAAGGATAAAAACGTGAAAGCCATTGTTTTACGAATCAATTCCCCCGGTGGTTCTGGTCTGGCGTCAGAAGTAATGTGGCGGGAGATTCAACTGGCTCGTGAGAAAAAACCAGTCATTGCGTCGATGTCTAATTATGCAGCTTCCGGTGGTTATTACCTGGCCATGGGTTGTAACAAAATCGTAGCTCAGCCCACGACGATTACGGGTTCCATCGGCGTATTCTCGCTGTTTTTCCGCGTGGACGAATTCACGAAGAATAAGTTAGGAATCACTTTCGACCGCGTTAATACGAACGCTCACTCGGATTACCCTACGCTGACTCGCGAAATGGACGATTTCGAGAAAGCTCATTTCCAGCGTTCAACGGATCGCTTTTACGAGGTATTCACCAACAAAGCAGCTCAAGGCCGTAAAATGCCCGTTGAAAAACTCAGAGCTCTTGCGGGTGGCCGCGTGTGGTCTGGTTTGGAAGGCAAACAAAACGGATTGGTTGACGAATTAGGAGGTCTGGACAAAGCTATCTCACTGGCAGCTTCGGAGGCAAAACTGAAATCGGGTGAATACCGGGTTCGTTACCCTGCTAAGAAGGAATTCTTCGAAACCTTATTTGATACCGTAGATGCCGAGCAGGAAGCCCGCCTTATGAATTCAACTTTTGGTGATCTAGTTCCTTACGTTCAGAAACTGAAAAAATTACAGACCATGAATGGTTTACAGGCTCGTTTGCCTTACGAAATCAATATTCGTTAAGACTAAAAATTTTCACCAATCAAAAGGGTCGTGCATTCCTCATGCACGACCCTTTTTTATTAAGTAATCCTATTCAATTATTAAAAACAGATTAAAAACTAGCAGTTAATAAGCCAACTTATCTTTAGTAGAAATGAGCTGACATACCTTTGTTTTTAATTAATCTAAATTAATTAAACTCTATGGTCAAAAAAATATATCTCCCATTTGTCTACTTCAGCTTATTATTAGTGCTTCTGACTCAAGCCGCCTTTTCGCAGCAAAAGCAAATGGACTTGGCTCCCGGAACGATTCACGGAGTCATTAAAACTGCCGCTGGCGAAGGTTTGGAAGGCGTTCACGTCATGGTTTCTGCTTCTAAAACAGGAACGACTACTGACGAAACGGGTCATTTTCAGTTATCGCTGGAACCCGGCAAATCCTATACGCTACATCTTTCCATCGTAGGGTATGAATCTGCTGTTCATCACATTAAAACCTCAACTTCAGGCGGCGTAGCATATACGTTCACACTGAATTCTGGCAGTACTGCTTTGCAACAGGTAGAAATCATTGGTCGGAAAGAGACGACGTACAAAACTTCGACCACCTTCATTGGTAGTAAATCCGCTACCAACCTCAAGGATCTGCCTCAATCGGTTTCCTACGCCAGTAAAGAACTCATCGCTGATCAGGGGGCGATACGAGTGGGTGAAGTGGTCAAGAACTTCAGCGGCGTTACTCAATTTACCTTTTATGACGACTTAACCATTCGTGGTTTTCGAATCAATGGACAGTCTAATACTCAGTTAATCAACGGTCTACGCACCAGCACGGGATTTTGGAAACAACCCCTGGTCAATTACCTGGAACGTGTAGAGGTACTGAAAGGCCCTTCTTCTGCTCTATTTGGAAACGCCAGCCCCGGCGGTACGGTCAACCGTGTCACTAAAAAGCCATTGGATGAAAATCGTAAATCACTGAGTCTATCCTTAGGAAGTTTTAATAATTTCCGGGCTTTAGCCGACTTTACCGGCCCCGCCAGCAAGGATAGTACCTTGTTGTATCGTCTGAATTTGGGATATGAGAATGCCCAGTCTTTCCGTGATTTACAGTTTGACAAAAACCTGATCATTGCCCCATCCTTCTCTTTCCTGCCCAATGATAAGACCCGTATCAATTTTGATCTGGTGTATAATGATTCAAGAAGTCGTCTGGATCGCGGACAGTCGGTGTTTGGTAACAGTGATTTATATTCTACGCCAACCTCTCTATCTCTTGCTACACCTAGTGATTATTTGAACGAACAGACGTATAATGTTTCGTTATCCTTAAGTCGTAAGCTCACTAATTGGCTAAGCTTCAAC
This sequence comes from Siphonobacter sp. SORGH_AS_1065, assembly GCF_030818595.1. Taxonomy (NCBI): domain Bacteria; kingdom Pseudomonadati; phylum Bacteroidota; class Cytophagia; order Cytophagales; family Cytophagaceae; genus Siphonobacter; species Siphonobacter sp. SORGH_AS_1065. The sequence goes on along the minus strand of NZ_JAUTAM010000004.1, from coordinate 2,908,931 downwards.
GCAGCTTACATGAAAACGGGCTATGCAGAAGATCTTTTCGAACATCGTTCGGCCAGTGGATATGGAGTAGACGCAACTGGAGCTAGCCTTCCTGCTAAGGTTGCCATGCAAGTTTTCAACCGTAAACGAACTCGGTTTATTGACAATTTTTCTGGCTATTTTAACGTCGAAACCACCACCGGTCTTATTGAACACCGTCTAATAGTAGGTTATGATTATGGAAGTGAAAAATTACCTGTGGGAGGTTCTCAGTTAACAGCTAGTGGTTATCGCAATTCAGCTAATAATGGTTTTATTGGATCGTATATTCCTGCTGAAAAATCAAAGTATTTGCTAGATGCAAAGGGAAATCCAGTGCCTAATGTTCCTCACTTTGATTTATCAAATATTCTTAATTCTCAACGAATACAGGATGATAGTAAATTATTCTACTTACAAAAGTTATTTGATCCCACGTACTATTACCTCAACGCCGCTTACATTCAGGAACAACTCAAATTTGGTCGTTTTCAGGCTTTGTTAGGTGTTCGTTATGAAAACTACACGGACTTTGATAAGTATAAAACTTCCAGCCAGAAGAAGACCAACCAGTCGGTATGGTTACCTCGTTTTGGTTTAGTGTTTACCGCGAATGCAAACGTTAACCTGTATGCTACTTACGTTCAGGGATATAATCCACAGACTGCTTCATCCATTGCCAATCCGAACGCTGGCGGACCGTTTAAACCCATGGAAAGTAATATGATCGAAGCCGGAGCAAAATCCAGTTGGCTGGAAGATCGGCTAACGGCTTCTTTCGCGGTTTATCAGATCAGACAAACGAATACGCTTTACAACGCCAATGACACTCAAAATCCAGAGTTATTACGTCAGGTCGGAGCAGAAGTGTCTCGTGGCATTGAATTTGACGTAATCGGACGAATTCTGCCGAACTGGAGTGTCATTGCTTCGTATGCCTATAACAAAGCCCAAATTACAGAGACATTAATCGAAGCCGAACGTAATATTCAGAAGCCAAATGCTCCCCGCAATCTGGCTAACTTCTGGACGCGTTATTCCATCGCAAACGGTGACTTCAAAGGCTTGGGTGTTGGTTTAGGAGCCAATTTTGTGGACAAGCGTAATCTTTCCATTAACCTCACGCAGACGATTCCTTCGTATCTGTTGTTCAACGCAGCCGTGTATTACAATGTGGGTAGGGTTCAGCTTCAGTACAACCTGAATAATATTACCAATAAGACGTATTGGGTAGGTGGTTACGACTATATTCGCCTCTTCCCCGGTGCTCCGTCCAATTCGCTGTTAACGATTAACTATACGTTCTGATTTCATAAAACTAAAAGGACGATTAGCTTTTGCCAATCGTCCTTTTATGTGAACATTACTTGGTTGCTACCCGCCAGACTTTACCACCCCCATCGTCAGTTACCAGCATAGAACCGTCTTTCAAGTAGAACGTTCCTACCGGACGACCGTACACTTCTCCTGATTCAGGATTAGCAATAAATCCGGTTAGGAAATCCTGGGGTTTTCCAGCAGGCTTTCCATTCTTAAAGGGTACAAATACCACCTTATAACCCACCAGTTCCGAGCGATTCCAGGAACCATGTTGCCCTACATAGGCTCCCTGACGGAAGGCCGCCGGGAATTTATCTCCTTTGTAGAACGCCAGGCCCAGCGAGGCCGTGTGCGAACCCAAATCTACGTCGGGCACAACCGTTTTCTTCACGGCTTCGGGATTTTCACCTTTGCGGCGGGGATCTTCGTGCGGGCCCCAATAGGCAAAAGGCCAACCGTAGAAAGCACCTTCTTTTACCTGAGTCAAGTAATCAGGCACGAGTTCGTCGCCCAGTTCATCCCGCTCATTTACTGCCGACCAGAGTTTTTTCGTGTTAGGTTCCCAATCCATGCCAACGGGGTTACGAATGCCGCTCACGTATATTTTTTCGCCGGAACCATCGGGATTAATTTCCAGGATACTAGCCCGACGCACTTCGTTTTCCATGCCGTGTTCAGCTACGTTACTTCCTGAACCTACAGAAACATAGATTTTCGAGCCGTCACTATTGGCTAGCAGGTTACGCGTCCAGTGGTTGTTATAACCACCCGCGGGTAAATCCAGGATTTTTTGCCCTTTAGCTGTAATCTTGGTATCTCCTTCTTTGTAAGGAAACTTCAGAATGCCGTCGGTATTAGCTACGTAAAAATCATTTTTGATTAACAACATCCCAAATGGCTGATTGAGGTCTTTCAGGAAAATTTCACGCACATCCGGTTGGCCGTCTTTATTAGTATCGCGGAGCAGGGTAATGCGGTTAGCACTCAGTCCGTCATCCGAACGGGATTTAATCTTGCCGGAAACCTGCTCCTGTACGCGTTTGGCACCTTTGGTTTCGGTATTAGATTCTACAATCAGTACATCTCCGTTGGGTAACTGATAGGCCCAGCGTGGGCTTTTGAGGTTACCAGCGTATTCGGTTACCACAAAGCCTTCGGGAGCCTTGGGCATCTGCCCATCAGACCAGCCAATGATATTACTGTATTTATTTTTAGGCTTGGATGGCTCCGGTAAATTTACTTTTTGCGGCACCTCTTCCGTTGCCACCGTCTGGGTAGAATCGGCTTCGGCTTTATCGTTCGAAGATTTCTGAGCACACTGCACACAGGTAATAATGAAGAAACCCGTGACTATTATCGTTAAGGCTGAAAAGCTGGAATGAAATCGGTTTATCATGGGATGTTTTGATTAATTCAAAACATCCCCAAAAAATAAATGTGCCAGTATGGGAGTGATGGGGTTGGATATGTTTGAGTTAGTTTGAAAGTTTGATTGTCGTTTGAGCATTTGAAAACGTTTGGGCCAATTAGAGAGTCTTACCCTACTAGATCATACTTGCTCAAACTAATTCAAACCCTGACTACTGGAGCGAAATTCCATCTCGTTCCTACCCCAACGGCAGGTAGAACCTGCCGTTCCCACTCCAAGTCTGTCATCCAGAGCGAAGCGAAGGAACCTATTCCTTTTGCGAACGTACTCGGCTTTAACAAAGCTTTACTCCCCTAATCTACAGCAGCTCTCTCTACCTTCGAAAGAACAGTGAGGGTAGTTTATTAATGACCAGATCACACTTTCTCAAACCGATTCAAACCTGATCTAATCTCCTCAAACCTGATCTAACCTCCTCAAACCAAAGCCTTCCGCATGGTATAGTGCTGAATTTCGTTGAAAAGCAGGTAACTCGTTTTTGTGATTTCGTAACCGATGGATTGGTAGAAAGGCACGGCATTTTCGCGGGCTTCCAGAATGATCTCGGTTAACCCCTGCCCTAAAGCCAATGCCTCCAGGTAACTCATTAGCTTTTTTCCAACCCCTTTACCCTGGGCAGCCGTTGACACCGCTACACAGCGTACCTGCCCTACACCGGGTTCGTTGGTTTGTAAGCGGGCTACACCTAGTATTTTTCCGCCTTCACCAAAAGCAGCGGCGTGAATGACCTGATCTTCGTCGGCTAACCTTTCACTGCCCGGCGGCTGATTCCAGGGATCGCGAAGGACGTCAAATCGCAGTTGGTAATAAGCTTTCCACTCTTCGGGAGTCTGAGGAGAACGAACTATAATCATAGCTACTGAAAATGTAAATAATTGAGCAATTTCTGAGGAAGGTACGGCCTGAGTCAACGTAAATCCAGCCTTTTCAAACACTTGCTTTAGTTCTGATGCGGTAAACAAGGGCTTACCACAGCCTTCATGCCGTTCGCCCGAAAACTGAGCGATTTGTTCCTCGACAAAAACAGAACCATTTTCCTTCATAACCCGTCTGATTTCCTGAAGCATCGCTGCCTGTTCGGAGAACTCATGAAAGGCATTACTCAGGATGAGTTTATCTAAACTTTGGTCGGGTAATGGAATTTTCTGCGGGGTGTTGATTATAACCTGAAAGCGACTCGTATTGAGTTTCGAGTAATGCTTTTCCCAATAACCAACCGCCGCCTGCACTTCTTCTTCATTAAGAATTTCAGGATTAATATCCATCAAAACGAAGTTCAGGTTCCCTAGCAGTACTCCCAAGCCAATTTCCCAGATTCCCCCGCCGCAACCTAAGCTACCTATTTTTTCGTTCGGCTGGAAGTTAAATGTCTCGAGAAACTGATGCATAGAAAGGATATTAAACAGCGAAGGCCGGTCAAAACCAGCCTTCTACGTATCATAATTAATCAGGGATTATAGAAGTAATCCGGCGATGGTTGCACTCATGTAACTAGCCAGCGTTCCGCAAATAAGAGCTTTAAAGCCCAATTTAGCTAAATCCGAACGACGGGTGGGAGCTAACTCTCCAATTCCCCCTACCTGAATAGCAATGGAACTGAAGTTTGCAAATCCACACAAAGCGAAACTGGTAATTGCAATCGTTTTGGGGTCCAGCTCGCCTTTCATTTTAATCAGATCCAGGTAAGCCACGAATTCATTCACTACCATTTTAGTACCCATCAACGCACCCGCTTGTTCAATATCCTGACTCGGCACCCCCATACACCAGGCAAAAACGGAGAAGATTTTTCCTAAAAACCAGTTCAGGCTCAAGTCACCCATGCCAAAGATATAGTAACCAATTCTCCAGAAAATCGAATCGACCAGAGCAATCAGAGCAATGAAACCGATCAGCATCGCCACCACGTTGAAAGCCACTTTCAGACCCTCGCCCGCACCCGCCGCAATGGCATCCAGCAAGTTGGCGTGGTGCTTTTTCACTTCCAGCTTTACTACACCTTTGGTAGCGGATTCTTCCGTTTCAGGAAATACGATTTTTGAGATCACCAAAGCTCCGGGAGCCGCCATTAAGCTAGCGGCCAGTAAGTACGAAGCTTCTACGCCCAACTTGATATACGTTGCCATAACGCCCCCGGCAATACAGGCAAAACTACCCGTCATGGAAGCCATTAACTCCGACTTAGTCATGTCTTTCAGGTAAGGCTTCACCATGATCTGAGCCTCAACCTGCCCTACGAAAGCACTGGAAACGTTCGAAAGAGCCTCGGCTCCACTCACGCCCATTAGCCAGTACATTCCCCGGGCTAATACCGAAATAATCCGCTGCATCAGTCCAAGGTGATAAAGCATGTTTACCAGTACTGCCACAAAAATGATGGTGGGGACAATCTGAAAAAAGAAAATGAAGTTATTGGACGCACCAAAAACGCTCGTCAATAAGGGAGAATTGACTAAAGGGCCAAACACGAAAGTGGCTCCTTCGCTGGCTTTATCCAGTAATTTTTTAACCAGTTCACCTACGAATCCAAAAACTTGCTGGCCCAAAGATGTCTTCAAAATGAAAACGGCCAGACCAATTTGTAGAGCCAGACCCACGCCTACAGTTCGGTAATTAATGGCTTTACGGTTATTGGAAAGGGCAAAGGCAAGGCCTAAAATTACGGCAATGCCAATCAAGCCGGTGAATCGATCCATGTGGTAAGGGGAAAAATATAATGCTTAAGTGTGATGAAACCCTGCGAAAATAACCGATTCTGGCTCTGATACCAAACGAATTAGTGAGTTAACCGCTTCTTTAATTTTCCTTACGTTTCAGAATTTTCCAAGGGCACAGGCAACTTTTCTGCCCTTCTCTACGAGTAAGGAGTCGGTACTATTTCAAACTTCAAGACTCCTTTTTGTATGCTATTCAGAAAAATTATGCTCTCTGTGCTGTTCCTGGCTGGAATGGGGGGAATGTCAGCTTGTAAAAAATCATCGGAAGAAACGCCTCGTATGGACGTTTCCATCCAGCAAACCGGTCTGGGAGACGTGCTGGTGGATAAGCAGGGAAAAACGCTTTATCTCTTTGCCAAAGATGTAGCCGGGCCTTCTACCTGTACCGGCGGCTGTCTGACCGCCTGGCCCGCTTTCTACCGGGAAAACCCTACGCTGGGAAATGGATTAGCCGCTGCTGATTTCGCCACTATTACCCGCTCGGATGGAGCTAAACAAACGACGTATAAAGGCTGGCCTTTGTATTACTTCCAGGGCGATGCAGCCAGCGGAGATACCAAGGGCGATAAAGTAGAATCGGTTTGGTTTGTGGCCAAGCCGCATTTTAGCCTCATGATTGGGGCCGGGCAATTACTGGGTAATGACGGGAAGAATTATACTAGTGCCTACGCCGAAGGAACAGGCCAGACCATCTATCTGGTTGATAGCGTAGGACACACCTTATATGCCTTTGCCCCCGATAAAAACGGAAAAAACACCTACACTAAATCAGACTTTAGTAATAACGCCACCTGGCCACTGGCTGAGTTTTCGGCTAAAAATGTTCCTTCTTTGGTAAGTGCAGATGATTTTAAAACGATTACTGTCTTTGGTCGTACGCAATTAACTTACAAGGGCTGGCCCCTTTATTACTTCGGACCAGACAATAGCCAACGCGGGAGCACAAAAGGCGTCAGCGTTCCCCGGCCCGGCGTTTGGCCCATTGTTAATCAGAACTCTAGCGTAGCTCCGAACTAGTGCGTTTTTTTCGCAGAAAGAAGAATAAAATCCAGGAAAGGACGAGCAGGGCAATGGTTATCTGCAAAGGTAAATTGTGCTGCTCGTCCAGTTCTTTAACCCGTTTCCGGTAATTTTCCAGATCACGCCGCAGCAATTTATTTTCTTCCATTAAGGCTCCGCTTTCGCCTAAATAAGAGTTCGCTTTCTGAGCCACATCGGAATTCCGGCGACGTAACTCGGCGACCTCCCCCTGCTTCATCCGATTCAGTTCTGCCAGAATTTCGTTGTCTTTCGCCAGAATATTCTCCAGTGTTTCAATGATGTTGCGTAAATCTTTCTTCGACTGTCCGCCGAAAAAAGCATTACGTTCCTTTTGATCCTGAGCCCATTTTTTATACAAAGTTCCGCGTTGTCCTACCAATACATTAAGCACCGAATCAGGATGAGCCACGTAGCTGTATCGCATATTTTGCGAGTAGCTGGTGAGAGAGAATAGCAGAAGGCCGAGAGCAAATATTAATCGCATAGGTCGTTTAATTTTGGATTACCTATACTTACTAAAAAGCGATTAGGATTGTTTAAGCCCTTCTGAATATCTGCTTAAACAATCCTAATCGCTCGTATGCTATGCTTGAGGGGTACCTAAAAAAGCAATTGATCCGACAGACTTTCTTCCGTTACCTCGTAAAACTTCTGGTGAATATTGAAAGGTTCTTCATCCGCTTTCCGGGGACATTTTTTATAACTGCCATCCTCTTTCAAGGTGTAGGCATTTACATTGTCCTTCAGGTTATAATCCAGAATCAGAACGGCCTGCTGCTGAACTTTCGGATCGATTAAGCGGAATAAAGATTCAATCCGTTTGTCAAAACTCCGAACCATCAAGTCTGCACTGCCACCGTAAATTTTAGGCTGGCCATCATTATGGAAATAGAAGAGACGGGTATGTTCCAGGTATTCCCCGACAATCGAACGAACCGTAATGTTTTCCGATAACCCTTCCCGACCGGGTCGTAAACAGCAAATACCCCGAACAATCAATTTGATGGGAACACCCGCTTGCGAAGCCAGGTATAACTCATCAATGGTTTCCCGATCTTCCAGCGAGTTAATTTTCAAACAGATCCCTGCCGTTTTTCCTTCCTTAGCGTTCGCCGCCTCGGCTCGAATTAACTCAATGAGGTTATTCCGCATATCGCCGGGAGCCGTAATCAGGTTTTGATAACTACTGGGCAGTGAATGCCCGGTAATCACGTTAAAGAATTCGGCTACATCGCTTGTATACTTTTCGTTGGAAGTTAATAACCCCACGTCAGTATACAATTTGGCGGTGTCTTCATTATAGTTACCACTCGACAAGTGAGCATAACGTTTCACGCCATCCCCTTCAGCCCGTACGATGAGTAATAGTTTCGTGTGGGTTTTGAAACGACCAATACCGTGAATCACAAAGCAACCCGCCTTTTGCAGACGCTCTGCTTCACGGATGTTATTCTCTTCGTCGAAACGAGCCTTTACTTCAAATAATACGGCTACGTTTTTGCCATTTTCAGCGGCTTTCAGTAAGGCTGCCGTTACCCGGGAATTTTTTGCAACCCGGTAAATCGTCAGCTTAATACTAAGCACATTGGGATCTTCTGCCGCCTGTTCGAGTAACTGAAGAACCGGTTCGAAATTATTATAGGGGTGATGCAAAAACACATCACGGTCTTTCAGCGATGAGAAGATTCCGTCCACCCCTCCCCGAGGCATACCCAACGGAGCCACGGGCATGGGCGATTTCGGTAACTCGTCGCGGAACTCGGGATGGCGAATGATTTGCCACATGGACGAAAAGTCAATGAGCCGATCCGCGTAGAAAATGTTCAGGTCATCAATTTCCCATTTCTTCTTGAAGATATTAATAACCCATTCGGAACAGTTTGGCTCAACGGCAATTTTCACCACCCGACCTAACCGACGGTTTTTTACTTTCTGACGAATTTCATCAATGATATCGTCTTCTACGTCGTCAATATCTTCTACTGAAAAATCGCCGTTACGAATGATTCGTAATAAGCTGACATTCAGAATTTCAATATTGCGGTAAAGCTTATAAATTTCGTGACGAACGATTTCTTCCATCGGTAAGAAAACCACTTCCTCACCCCGGTCAATGACATAAAAACGGGGTAGATTTTGTGGAATCTGGATGAAAGAAAGTTTCTTCTCGGCCTGATCTTTCTTAGTAACGTTCTGGTTTTTGGTAACAACCGTAAACGTCAGCGTCTTGGGAATAAGACTGGGAAAGGTGTGCGTCTGGTCATACACCATTGGCGTCAGCATCGGAAAAATCGTCCGATCAAAGTGACGGATGGCTGATTCGGCTTCTTCTTCGGTTAAATCTTCCCACTGGGCTAATCGTAATTCATGCTCTGGGAACTGAGGTAATAACTCGTCCCGGAAAATGCGGCTACGTTCTTCGTGAAAACGCTGAATAGCCGAAAGTAGCGTCTGACGGAAAGGCCATTCCCGAAGACCCGAGTAATCTACCCGTTCTTTCTTATAATCCAGATAGTTATATAAACTTCCTACCCGGATGGAAAAGAATTCATCCAGGTTTGAAGCGGTAATAGCCAGAAATTTCAATCGGTCAAATAAGGTACGCTGCGAATCACGAACCTGGTCAAGTACGCGTTCATTAAAAGCCAGCCAGCTTAAATCCCGGCTTATATAGGCGGATTGCCCGATAGTAGAACTTACTTTTTCCTGACTACGAGCCAGACGTTTTTGGTCTTCCATAAAATTACGAAAACGGATCAGTCGCCGAAAAAACGACAAAAGGCCCGAAGATCGCGAGCCTTTCGATAAACGGTGCACTATGGTGTTTCTTCTAGACACAAAACAAACCTATTTTATCGCTGAGCTTATTTTAAACAATATTATCCTTTTGTTAACAAATAAGCGATTCGCATGATCAGAATACTTACTTATCAGAAACGGAGTTTTTTACTCAGTTATTATTATTCAACTGAGACTTGACTGCGGCATATTCTGAGCCAATTGTCGCCATTTCCTTAACCAGAAAAGTCTGCAATTGTTCGTTAAAAACGGCCTTTTCTTCCACCGAAAGCGAGGCATATAAATCCTTCAATTCCTGATTAATAACGGCTCTTTCGGCCTCATTTTCAGCCTTAATGGAACGAATATGGTAGGATTTAAAATCGTAGGTCATGCTTGTATAAGGTTTGATGGTTCGAGTCGTTTAAGTTTTCATCTTCATTTGACACATACGCTGTTGCATACGTCGATCCGACTGCTGGAATATAAATTCAAAAGCACTTTCCCACGTAGAGAAGCGACTTCATCGCGTCTAGCTTTCCCTGCCATGGCTGGTGTCTTACCAGCCATTTGTACGCAAACCGTGGTTGCGTGGTTGGTGTCTCACCAACCACGGCGTACTTTTCAAGTAACAAAAATACCTTTTACCCAGACGCGATAAATCGACATCTCTACGAAAAGAATAAAAAAAGTGGTGGATGTTTTCATCACCCACCACCCTTATGAATCATCCGTTTATGGACTAGATATCAATCTTCGCGTACTTCGCATTGCGTTCGATGAATTCCCGACGGGGAGCAACTTCGTCACCCATCAGCATCGAGAACACATGATCAGCATCAGCCGCACTTTCAATCGTTACCTGCTTCAGCGTACGGGTGTCGGGGTTCATGGTTGTTTCCCACAACTGTTCAGCGTTCATTTCACCCAAACCTTTATAGCGTTGCACACTTACTGAATCCGGGCGATCTCCACCAATTTCCAGCGTAGCCCGCTCGCGTTGCTGCTCCGTCCAGCAATAACGGAATTGCTGACCTTTTTTCACCTGATACAGCGGCGGCTGAGCAATGTACACGTATCCCTGATCGACCAGATCTTTCATATAACGGAAGAAGAAGGTCAGAATCAGTGTACGAATGTGACTCCCATCGACGTCGGCATCGGTCATGATTACGATCTTGTGGTAACGCAGCTTGTCCAGATTGAGGGCTCTTTCATCGCCTTCTTTTCCAAACTGTACGCCCAGGGCGGTAATCATGTTCTTAATCTCTTCGTTTTCGTAGATTTTGTATTCCTGAGCTTTTTCTACGTTCAGGATTTTACCACGTAATGGAAGAATGGCCTGGAAATTCCGGTTACGACCCTGCTTAGCCGTTCCCCCTGCCGAGTCCCCCTCAACGAGGAATAACTCACACAGTTCCGCATCCGATTCTGAGCAGTCGGCCAGCTTACCAGGTAAGCCACCGCCCCCAAGAACCGTTTTACGCTGAACGGCTTCACGAGCTTTGCGAGCGGCAATCCGGGCCTTGGCCGCAATGATTACTTTATCAACAATGACTTTGGCTTCTTTCGGATGTTCTTCCAGCCAGGTTTGTAACATATCCGCTACCACCTGAGAAACCGCACCCGCTACCTCGCCATTTCCTAATTTCGTTTTTGTCTGGCCTTCAAACTGAGGCTCGGCTACTTTCACTGAAATAACTGCCGTCAGACCTTCGCGGAAATCTTCGCCGGAAATTTCAATTTTTTCCTTCGCCAGCATTCCGTTCTTATCCGCGTAGTTTTTCAGTGTACGCGTTAATGCACCCCGGAAACCAGCTACGTGAGTACCGCCTTCAATTGTGTTAATGTTATTTACATAACTGAATACGTTCTCTGAATAAGAGGTATTGTAAACCATGGATACCTGAACCGGAATCGAAGCTTTCTCTGATGATTCCATGTAAATGGGATCAGCTAACAGAGCTTCACGCGTTCCATCCAGGTATTTAACGAATTCGATCAGACCACCTTCTGAGTAAAACTCCTCGGTCAGGGGTTCTTCGGCTTCGTTTTTATCCCGCATATCCGTCAGGTAAATGCGGATTCCTTTATTAAGGTACGCTAATTCCCGCAGACGTTGGGCAACGGTTTCAAATTTGTATTCCGTAACCGTAAAAATGGTAGCATCTGGCTGGAAACGAACCGTGGTACCGGTGCGATCCCCAGCTTCACCTATCACGCGAACGGGATATTGAGGAACCCCGATTTTATACTCCTGCTCGAAGATTTTACCTTCGCGGTAGACGTTCACTTTCAGGTCCGTTGACAGGGCGTTCACGCAGGAAACCCCCACCCCGTGCAAACCACCGGATACTTTGTAAGATCCTTTATCGAACTTACCACCGGCGTGCAAAACGGTCATTACTACCTCAAGAGCCGACTTTTTCTCTTTCGAGTGCATTCCCGTAGGAATACCCCGGCCATTATCTTCAACGGTAATCGAATTGTCTTCGTTGATGGTAACCCGAATGGTATCACAATGACCCGCCAGAGCTTCGTCAATCGAGTTATCTACTACTTCCCAGATTAAGTGGTGAAGCCCTTTTGCCCCTACATCTCCAATGTACATGGAAGGACGTTTCCGCACGGCTTCGAGCCCTTCCAACACCTGAATATTATCGGCACCATAGTCATTGCGGGCCGTTACGACCTTATCTTCTTCCAAAACTTCGTTGGTCATAAATACTTGGTTTTTAGACTATTAGGCAAACTATTATAATCGCCCCTCCATTCGAAATAAACTTGGTAAAAATACAATTTTTTAGCCAGAAAATGGCCTTTTTTTCAAAGAAAATCACAAAAAAACAAAGACTTTCAGGTGAATTTGAAAAGACCAGAACTGAAACTCGAAATTCATGTACCTTTCGCCCAGTTTATTACGGATTACCCGGTACGGATAACGTAGAAAACCTGAAAATCGTGTTCAATTATATTTCTGCTGTCTTTCGAAACGCCAAGCGAAGACAGCCTGTTTTCGGGAGATCTAATGCCCGGTAACTCCTTATTAATCAACCATGAAAAACCTTTAATAATTCCCCTTTTGCCGATGTTCACCAGTCAGAAGCATTTGTTCTCACTGGACGACTCCGTTCATTACCTGAATGGAGCCTCCATGTCGCCCTTGTTGAAAAGTGTAGAAGAAGCGGGCATTAAAGGCTTGCTCCGAAAATCGCAGCCCCAATCCATTGTTCAGGATGATTATTTCACGGATGTAGAAACCGTTCGAAGGCTCTTTGGGCAGCTCATCCAGGCCCCTATGGAACGCATCGCCATTATCCCTTCCGTCTCCTACGGAATGGCGAACGTAGCCAAGAACCTGAAAGCCCAGCCGGGTCAGCATATCCTGCTTGTGGAAGGGGAATTCCCCTCCGATGTATACGCATGGGAGGAAGTTTGCGAAACGCAGCAACTGGAACTGATTACCATTGATCGAACCGAAGATGGTCCTAGCTGGAACGAAGCGATTCTGAAGGGCATATCCGAACGTACTGCTTTGGTATTATTAGCTCCGTTACACTGGTCGGATGGCCTGTTATTTGATCTGAAAAATATTGCTCAGCGTTGCCGGGAAACGGGCACGCTTCTAGTGATCGATGGCACACAGGCCGTTGGGGCCATACCTTTTGATTTAGGTGAGATTCAAGCAGATGCCGTGATTGTGGCGGGTTATAAATGGCTGCTGGGCACCTATGGAATGGGACTGGCCTACTACGGCCCGGCCTTTGATGAAGGTCGTTCCATCGAACAGAGTTGGATTAATCGCAAAGGCAGCGATAATTTCCGGTCGCTGATGAGTTATACGCAGGAATTTCGTCCGGGAGCAAGCCGGTATTCCATGGGCGAACAGAGTAACTTCATTCAGATTCCTATGCAGAAAGTCGCGTTACAGCAACTTCTGGACTGGACTCCTCAAGCCGTACAGCATTACTCCCGTACCCTGGTTAATCCCTTTGTAGAACGCTGGCAGGAGCTTGGTTTTCAACTCGCCGAGGAGTCTCAACGAGCTTCGCATTTGTTTGGTCTGCGGCACAACGTCCTGAATCACGAACGATTGAAGCAGGAATTAAGTCAGCGAAAGGTATTCATTTCAACCCGGGGAACAATCCTGAGAATTGCAGTACACGTCTATAACGAACCGCAGGATCTGGAAGCCTTAACGGAAGCCCTGGAAGCGAGTTTAGGAAAGTAGTTTGGTGAGGTTTGATGCGGTTTGGTTTTGTTGAAAGGTTTGAACGAATGTATACTAATCCTAGACCATCTTTTCAAACCTCAAACTTTTTTGCTCAAACCCATCAAACCTCAAACGATAGTATTAATCTTCAGGATAAGGAATGAAGATAAACTTGGTAAATTCTTGGTCGATGATGAAAAGACAAGCGAATTCGGCGGGGTCTTTGTAATTCTCCTTGAAAAGCTCTTCTCCGTCTTCGCCAATGATTTCACGCTGTAAGAACTCTTCCAGAAACGTGGCATAATAATACCATTCGTTCCCATTCATTTCGCCACGACCAATCAAAGCCGAGCCAATGGGTTGCGTTTGTTGACAGGCTACAAAAATGGGGTAATTTGAAAAGCCCCGCTGACGAATCTGGTGGGCGGCTTCCTGAATGAATTCAGAAACTTTCACGAAATCAGCGGTGATACTTCCCAGGTATTTCCCGCTCAACTCAGGCGAGTTAGGGGCATTCGATAATGCTTCAGGTTCGTCGATCATTTTACTTCAAGTTTAGAGTTTAGGGTTTTGTGTTTAGGGTTCATTATTAACTCAAAACACAAAACCCTAAACTCGTCTTATCTTCTCGCGGCTAGTAGTAGCCCTAGGTCTTTGTATCTTAAATTAAAAAGTCTTGCGATGTGGGCGTTGGTTACCGATCCATTATGTACGTATACGCCCCGCATAAACCATTTGTTAGCAAACATCATTTCTTCGATGCCACCCAGTGTTCCGGTCTTTAGCAGAAAAGGCAGAAATACATTACTCAGAGCCATACTCGCCGTGCGGGCTACGCGACTGGGAATATTCGGCACACAGTAATGAATGACCCCGTGTTTCTTATACGTCGGATTTTTATGACTGGTCATTTCTGACGTCTCAAAATTACCGCCCTGATCAATCGATACATCAATAACGACAGAATTTGGTCGCATCCGGGCAACCATTTCTTCGGTTACCACCATCGGGCTACGGCCTTCTTCGCTCCGAATCGCTCCGATCACGACGTCCGCTCGCTGAATAGCATCTGACAGAATATCCGAATGAATAATGCTCGTATAAATCGGCTGACCCACGGCATATCGTAATCGCTGCAAGCGGTAGGTATCTTTATCAAATACCTGAACCTGAGCCCCTAACCCGATTGCCATTCGAGTAGCGTATTCAGCTACTGTCCCCGCTCCCAGGATCACTACCTTCGTTGGGGGGACACCCGTAATACCGCCCAGAATAATTCCTTTTCCCGAATGAACGCCGCTGAGGTACTCGGCCGCCACCATCATCACCGTACTCCCCGCAATTTCGCTCATGGTACGAATGATAGGCTTTGCTCCCGACTTATCTTCAATGTATTCAAACGCGATGGCCGTTACTTTTTTCTCATTCAAAGCCGCAAAATATTCCTGCGTACGGTTGGGTAAGGTCAGGGCCGAAATCAGGGTACTTCCCGCTTTCAGGTATTTATATTCCGCTTCGGTAACGGGTTCTACCTTCAGAATGACATCCGCCGCGTAAGCTTCCTCGGGCGAATACACGATACGGGCACCAGCCTCCTGGTAATCGTGATCACTGAACTGGGCACCATCGCCCGCTCCGCTCTCCACGATCACATGATGACCATTACGAACCAGTAAGGAAACCGCCTCAGGAACTAAAGTAATCCGGTGATCCAGAAAGGAAATTTCTTTAGGTAACCCTATTTGTAGTGTATGCTCTTGGGTCTTGAGAGGAGCCAATTGCTCTTGCGGATACAAAAGCGTCTGCTGGGCCAAAGCCTCAAAACCTGTTTGTTGTACTTTAGGAACGCTCATAATGAAGCATTTAACCCGTTTTCTTTAGAATAGCTGTATGCTAAAAAGGTATCCAAGTAATAATTATAGTCCGATCTGGACGCTGCCCGATCGGCTTTACTTTGGCAAAGATACGCTTTTACGCGGGAAGGCTCGTTTAAGTTTTTGGCTCCCGATAAACTCAATCCATAAAAATGGGGTTAATTTTAGTAAGGGAACCGTAGCTTACTGCCTCCTGTTCTCTGGTAACTATCGCAAGGGCTCTTTTCCAACCACAAGCTTAACCTGATCAACGTTTATGCTCGGCCATCGTTTTTCTGATTTTGTACCTGATATTCAACAGGATTCCCAGCAGGCCAAGTTTGACCAGCTGCTCAATATTTTCAATCAATTACTAACCATGACCAGTGGCGACGTGGC
Source organism: Siphonobacter sp. SORGH_AS_1065 (assembly GCF_030818595.1). Lineage (NCBI taxonomy): Bacteria > Pseudomonadati > Bacteroidota > Cytophagia > Cytophagales > Cytophagaceae > Siphonobacter > Siphonobacter sp. SORGH_AS_1065. Next base: position 2,893,163 of record NZ_JAUTAM010000004.1, on the reverse strand, counting down.
TCAGGCGATGTCCTGGCTGACGCAACTGGATAAACAATACAAACTCACCGACGAAAATTACGGCATCGGTGATTTCTTTGAAGATCTGAAAAAGAAGGGGTACATCACCGAAGAAAACGCCGAAGGCGAAGTCGGATTAACCTCGAAAGGCGAGCAATCCATTCGCAAGCAATCATTAGATGAGATTTTCGGGAAACTGAAAAAATCCCGTTCGGGTGGTAATCACCGTACATCGCAGGCGGGTCAGGGTGATGAAGCCACGTCAGATCGCCGTTCATTCCAGTTTGGGGATTCACTGGAATCCATTGCCATGACGGAATCCATTCGTAATGCCCAGATTAACAACGGAATTGGTGAGTTCATGATGACCGAAAACGACCTGGAAATTGTCGATACGGAATTCAAGGCCCAAACCAGTACCGTATTAATGATCGACATTAGTCACTCGATGATTCTCTACGGTGAAGACCGCATTACTCCTGCTAAAAAGGTGGCGATGGCTTTGTCGGAGTTAATCATGACGAAGTATCCGAAAGACACGCTAGATATTATCGTGTTTGGGAACGATGCCTGGCAGATTCAGGTCAAGGATTTACCTTACCTGGAAGTAGGTCCGTATCATACCAACACCGTGGCGGGGCTGGAATTGGCGATGGATTTATTACGCCGTCGGAAGAACAAAAACAAACAGATTTTTATGATTACCGATGGAAAACCTACCTGTTTGAAAGAAGGCATTCGGTATTATAAAAACAGCTTCGGACTGGATCGTAAAATTCTGAATAAAACGCTGACGTTAGCGGCCCAATGCCGTCGAATTAAAATTCCGATTACCACCTTTATGATTGCCCGCGATCCGTATTTACAGGATTTTGTTCGCAAATTTACGGAAACTAATAATGGTCGGGCGTATTACTCCAGTCTAAAGGGTTTAGGGGAATTTATCTTCGAAGATTTCGAGCGAAATCGGAAGAAAAATGTGCGATAATTCATAGTTAAGCCCTTCGGTTTCTAATAAAAGACCCGTTTAGAAGATTCTAACCGGGTCTTTTATTAAAACAGTAAATGTCTGATTTTTTCCCTTTCTTGCTCAGATATATCTTTTTTAGGAATGGGGTAAAGATTAGCTTTATTGAGTTGAAGTAGAAAAAAGTCTTTCGTTTCCTCTATGTTACTTAACTCTTTCTTTAGTAACTCCGACTTCATTTCACCAATTGATATCTTTATTCGATCAGGAGAAAAGGTGTAAATCACTTCACTGTTCAATATTGGGCTAACCTGAAAAGACTTTCGAGAACCCCAAAAAGTTAACAAGGGGATAAAAAGGATGAAAAAACATCCCAGAAAGAATTCAAAATTGAAAGGAGCCGGTTTTATAACCGCTATAGTAATGAGCAAAACACCTACGATTCCCAAAAATATATTGACTTTTTTTCGATACGTCAACTCATACATTAACTTCAGATAAGCCATAAATTCAACTCGGGTACGAACTTCAATCATAGTAAAAATCAATGGTAGATTTGAATAGAGTAGACTTCAAATATACTTATTCATTTATTAAGTCAACTCATCTAGGTTCCGCTTTTAACGCTTATTTTCCTTTACTCACTGCCGGGTTTGAATTCCCATAAAATCCCCTTTTCTTGGCAGCGTAATCTTTAACTTTTCCCTTATTGCTATGGCAAACCCGCTTTTTTCAGAAAAAACCTTTAACAAAATTACCCTTGCGTCGGATGATGTCATGACGTTGCAGGGTACCTTAAACAAAATTGCTCTCTTACTGACGGTTACCATAAGTGTAGCAGCAGTAACCTTTTACGCGGCCATTCAGGGACAGCCCTGGAGTATGCTCATGTTACCCGTAGGGGCCATTGGCGGCTTAATCATTGCCCTGATTCTGGTGTTCAAACCTACACTGGCTCCCACGTTGGCTCCCGTATATGCTGTTCTGGAGGGTGCATTTGTGGGTGGTATTTCCAGCCAGTTTTCCGGTTTGGCTTTTATGGCTGCGGTATTAACCTTTGGCGTATTGGCCCTGATGTTAGTAGTTTATTATACAGGCCTTATTCGGGTAACGCAGGGATTCATGCAGGGAGTACTCGTGGCAACCGGAGCCGTAGCTTTGCTTTACTTACTAACCTTTGCTCTGAGCTTCTTTGGTATCATGGTACCTTACATTCACGAAGCTGGCTGGATTGGTATTATTTTTTCGCTGGTAGTGGTAGGAATCGCTGCGATGAATTTGCTGGTTGACTTTCACCTTATTGAAGCAGGTGTAGCACAGCAGGCTCCCAAGTACATGGAATGGTATTCGGCCTTCAGTTTACTCGTAACGATCGTCTGGTTGTATCTCGAAATTTTGAAACTACTCGCCAAGCTTAATCGTAAATAACTCCAAACACCCCGATTGCCAGCAACAGTCGGGGTGTTTTTTTAGATAATAATACTATTACTTCGAATATCCTTAGATTCAGGGTAAGTCAATCAAACTCGTCTCTTTTATACTTAACCATCCGTTAAGCATTCTCTAAACCTTATGAAGCTCTACAAAACCCGTCTGGGCATCGTTCTTGAAGCCGAAAATCAGTTTTATTTCCTCTCCGATCTTGATTGGGATACGCTAATTAATCAGGATAACCTGCACGAAACGCTGACTTCCTACACTCAAACCCTCACAGCCTCCGATGAATATAAACTCTGGCTCACTACTGATGTACTAGCTCCGCTGGGACGGCAGGAAATTTGGGCGGCGGGAGTTACGTATCTCCGCAGTCGTGATGCCCGTATGGAAGAATCGCAGGATGCAGGTGGAGGCAGTTTTTATGATCGGGTCTACGACGCCGAACGTCCTGAAATTTTCTTCAAGGCCACTCCTGAACGCGTGGCGAATCCGCTGGGTCAGGTTCGCATTCGAAAAGATTCGCAGTGGAACGTTCCTGAACCCGAGTTAACGTTATTCATTACCTCTTCGGGAAAAATTGTAGGGTATACCTGCGGCAATGACATGAGTTCACGGGATATTGAAGGCGAAAATCCGCTCTATCTTCCCCAAGCCAAGTCTTACGACGGCAGTGCAGCCATTGGTCCCTGTTTGTACGTACCCTCCGCTCCTATTGATCCCGGCACAGCTATTCGTCTGACTATTCTACGAAATGATTCTCCGGTTTTTGATCAGCAGATTGCTATTAGTCAGATGAAACGCCAGCACACGGAGCTCGTTTCCTTTCTGTTCCGCGAGTGCTCCTTTGCCTATGGCTGTTACCTGATGACGGGTACGGGCATCGTTCCTCCCGATGATTTCACTTTACAATCCGGCGATGAAATTCATATTCAGATTGATGGCATTGGCACGTTGATTAATCCGGTAGCTTAAATACGCTCTCCCTGCCGTAGCTGTTAGATTCATCCGTTACGGCAGGGAATAAATTTACTTGCTTGGCTTTCCCCAGGCTTTATCCCGGACCATGTATAAGGGATGAGCTTTACTTTCCTTTACGTACTTGTCAAAGCAGGCATTCGTCATTAAATCAATCTGATAGCTATAGTTAGGGTTTTTAGCCTTTCCAGATAATTTACTGGCCATAGCATAAGAAAAATCTTCTGGTTTGTACTTATTCAATACCTCATTAGGTACTCGTTTTCCATCAATCCAGACTCCACTGGTTTTGGGGTTTTTCCATATATCCAGCTCCTTTTGAGTAGGTGATTCTTTCTTTTGTGGAGGTAACTTCATCACAATGATGTCTTGCTTATCCCGTTGTTGCTGACTCATTTGACTAAAAATAGTTACTAACCTCTCTTCCTCTGATTTTGTCAGATGCTTAGCAAAGAAACGGTTCGTTTTCTTGACGAAACATCGATCTATAATCGACTGGTATTCTTTCAGTAACTCATCCGATGCTCCTTCCTTACTGGCGGGATTCTGAGATTTAGTAACGCCATCAGTATCCGGCCGTACCATCGTTGGAGCGGTCTGAGCTTCAGCGTATTCGACGGAACTAAACAAAGCAATGGCGATTCCAAACACTGGAAGCACACTCAGTTGTATCACAAACGTGCGAAAGCGGGAGGTCATTCTGGTCATCATCTGTAGTCTTTTTTTAGTGATTGAATAATTAAAAGCACTGGTAAACGATACACGTTGACTGACTTTACTTAATAATAAACGCTGATAATTTTTCACTTCGGGATACGCCACTAAAACCGCCTCATCCGCCAGAAACTCGTGATTCATTTTTATATTTTTCCGATACAAGTAAACGCAGGGATTGAACCACCAGAATACCAGTATAAGCTCTATAAACAAAATATCCAGTGTATGTTTTTGTCGAACGTGTGCGAATTCATGTCGCCATATTTCAGGTTCGATTGTATGGTTATCGTAAGCCTTTTTATTAACAAAAATGTAATTCAAAAAGCTGTAAGGTAACGTCTCTCTTGGTAGTAAAACAATCCTTATTGAATCCTGAACTATTACGTTCGAATTCTTTACATAACCAATCGTTAGCAGGCTTTTCATAAATCGAGCGAGTAATACCACTGTAACGATTCCGTATCCTATTCGCCAATCTATTTCAAAACCTGAATCGACTGAAACATTCGTTTGATTCAGGTCTGCATAATATGTCACTCCACCCAAATCTTCTGATGCAGAAGGAATTACTGCTTCAGGTAACTGGAAGGTTATGAATGGAATCAGCAGTGAACCAGCCAGACTTAGCAGTAAGTAGAACCGATTAAATACGAACATTTTTTCTCTCTCCAGCAATACCTGATAGACCACCAGAAAGATGAATGAACATAAAATAGATTTGAGGAGGTATTCCATTACTTTTTCTTTTTAGTAATTTCTTCATCAACTATTTTCTTTAAATCTTCTAATTCATCCACTGATAAATCGGATGATTCCGTGAAAAAGGAAGCAAACTTTAACGCTGAATTCTCAAAGTAACTTTTGATTATTCCCTTTACCTGTTTAGCGAAATAGTCATTCTTATTGACCAGAGCATAATACTGGCGGGAATTTCCGTATACGGTATAATCCACAAATCCTTTTTCCTGCATTCGTTTCAATAAAGTAGCAACGGTAGTAACGGCAGGCTTGGGTTCAGGATATAATTCCAGCAGGTCTTTCATGAATACTTTTTCCTGTTTCCAGATCAGTTCCATGAGCTGTTCTTCGGCTTTCGTTAACTGCATTTATTCTACATTTATAGATCTTACTCTACAAATGTAGAATATAAAATTTCTAGTCCAAACAACTGGGTGTTTTTTTATATGCTTACGATAGATTTTAAATTTCTATTCGTGTGGTTAGGGGCACGAACATGAAAGGAGACGTTATTAATACAGGTGGCTGAAGCAGAGGACCTGTTATTCAATCCTAAGTAAGTTCCTTCGCTGTGCTCTGGATGACAGGGGAAAAGAAAAGGCATTATTGCTGCCAACGTGGCCCGACCAACGTGGCCCGACCAGTTTTTCTGCCGCAGTCACTCGGCTCTAGCCGAGTGACGGTATAGCTTAGCAGGCCTCTGGCCGATAGTTACAAGTATGTTTTTATTCAGGGAAAGGGATTCTCTTACCAGAGAGTAGTTCGCATCCTACCGGCCGGAGGCCTAGAGCCAGGTGGTCACTCGGCTGGAGCCGAGCGACTGCGGCAGAGACCGCTTAGCTTCCAGTAAGAAAGTATTATCAACCCTGAGTAACTTTCTTTGCTTTGCTCTAGATGACAGAAAAGGTAATACGTTATTGCGGTCAACGTGCCCCGGCCAACGTGGCCCGACCAGTTTTTCTGCCGCAGTCGCTCGGCTCTAGCCGAGTGACGATATAGCTTGGCAGGCCTCTGGCCGATAGTTGTAAGTATGTTTTTATTAGGGAAAGGGATTCTCTTACCAGAGAGTAGTTCGCATCCTACCGGCCGGAGGCCTAGAGCCAAGTGGTCACTCGGCTGGAGCCGAGCGACTGCGGAAACCAACTTTGCTCAAGGCTAATTAATGCCCAGTCAGAAAGGGCTATTCAACCCTAAGTAAGTTCCTTCGCTTCGCTCTGGATGACAGGAAAAGGAAATACGTTATTGCTGCCAGCGTAGTCCGGCCAGCTTTTCGCTGGTAGCCCCTTCTGATGAAAGGTAGGAACTATCGTCCCCCGCAGTTGCCCGGCTAGAGCCGAGCGACTGCGGCAGAGACGGCTTAACTTCCAGTAAGAAAGTATTATCAATTCTAAGTAAGGTTCTTCACTTTGCTCTGAATGACAGTTTTAGTAAGTGTCTAGCGAAGGTTGTGCGAACACCAGCCAAAGTATTCGATCATTAGCCTCAGGAATAGAGAAACCCTATTCAAACCTTTTTTACTTTGTCAGCGTTACCCATTTACTAGCTAAACCCCTTTTAGATGTCGTATCACTCGCTTCCTGTTTCCGATAAATTACAACTTACTACGCTCGGTCAGCTTAAGGCGGCTGGCTACCAACCCGAATCTATTAAAGACGAACTTCGCCGGAATCTAATTGCTAAAATGCGTTCAGGCGAGCCTGTTTTCCCCGGTATTTATGGATACGAAGACACGGTAATTCCCGACGTGGAGCGTGCTCTTCTTTCCCGGCACCACATTAACCTACTAGGTCTTCGGGGCCAGGCCAAAACCCGGATTGCCCGCTTAATGGTATATCTGCTCGACGAGTACATTCCTGTCGTAGAAGGCTCTGAATTGAATGACGATCCACTGCAACCGCTGTCTCGCTTTGCAGTAGACCTTATTGCGGAGAAAGGCGACGACACACCCGTCACCTGGCTGCACCGGGAAGAACGTTACACCGAAAAACTGGCCACACCCGACGTATCCGTAGCCGACCTCATTGGTGACGCTGACCCCATTAAAGCCGCAACGCTGAAGTTACCCTATTCTGACGAGCGGGTGATTCACTTTGGGCTGATTCCCCGTTCGCACCGGAGTATTTTTGTCATTAATGAATTACCTGATTTACAAGCTCGTATTCAGGTTTCGTTATTTAATATTTTACAGGAAGGCGATATTCAGATTCGCGGGTTTAAACTGCGATTACCGCTGGACATTCAATTCGTTTTCACGGCTAACCCGGAAGATTATACGAACCGGGGCAGCATTGTAACGCCTTTGAAAGACCGGATCGATAGCCAGATTCTGACCCACTACCCACGTACCCTGGAAATTGGCAAGCGTATTACTAAGCAAGAGGCCAAGGTGAAAGAAGGTCAGGAAATCGTGACGATTAATGAAGTGACGGAAGACCTCATCGAACAAATTGCCATTGAAGCCCGTCAGAGCGAATATGTTGATGCGAAATCGGGAGTATCCGCCCGGATGACGATTTCAGCCTATGAAAATCTGGTATCGGCTGCCGAACGTCGGGCTTTATTGAATAATGAAGAACACACATTTGTTCGCATTTCTGATTTATACGGCGTTATTCCCGCCATTACAGGTAAGGTAGAATTGGTTTACGAAGGCGAAGTTGAAGGCCCGTACATTGTGGCCATGAACCTGGTCAGTAAGGCCATCAAAACGCAGTTTCTGAATTACTTCCCCGATCCTGAAAAGCTTAAAAAGCAGATCAAGAATAAGAAAAATCCCTTCCAGAAAATTCAGAACTGGTTCAGCGAAAACTCGCTGGACTTACTGAGTGATTTGTCGGATAAGGATTATCAAAACCGACTGCTGGCCATTGATGGGCTGGATGATCTGGTGGAAGAATTTCATACCGACATCACAAGCAACGAGAAGTTCTTCTTCATGGAATTCGTCCTCCACGGCATGGCGGAATTTTCGCTCATCAGCAAAAAACCACTCGATACTGGTTTGCAATTTAAAGACCTTACCGATAGTCTCATGTCAGGTTTAAGCTTTGACGATGATGAAGAGGAAGATGATGATGAAGATTTTGGCCGACGTCGTTAGTTATCAATTCGTTGTTAGTTGTTACTTATTTATTGTTAGTGAAAAGGACGGCTTCTTGCAGAGCCGTCCTTTTTCTATAACCTAATTGACGTAGAGACGCGACTTTATCGCGTCTGGCTGGGAAATGAGAACTTGTTTAACTGGTAACAAAACTGCCTCTCAACCAATGAAATGTAATTAATTGGGATTCGAAACTGCCTCTACCCAGACGCGACTTAATCGCGTTTCTACCAACAAACAACCATCAACTAACCACTATAACTAAACTGATTTTCGCACAATTAACCTAAATGGATTTGCAATCTGTTCCGTTGAATTTTTCAGGATTAACTCAGCCGCCTGCTTGCCCATGGCTTCAAAATCCGTAGACAACACAGTGATACCATCCAGAATAATTTCCTTGAGCGGGCTCTCGTTGTATGAAATAATTCCCACGTCCTGCCCTACCGTGAGTCCACTCGATTTCGCCTGTTTCACCAGCGTTACCAGATCATCTTCCATCAGGTTAATGTACACATCGCCGGGCGACATTAACTCCTTCGAAACGTCGGAAATAATTTTATAAGGGAACCCAAATTCGGTACAGAATTTCTGGAAACCAATCAGAATTTCGCGGGCGTGATAGGTATGTAACGGAAAGATCAACTTCAATGTCTGATACTTCCGCAGTAACTCTTCTCCTTCGGTCAGTGCCGTAAAAATGTCCTTTTCAAAATCCTGATACACCGACGCGTAATCCCCTTCTACCCCCGGAATCAATTTATCCAGAATCAATAACTGCTCTTTGGGTAAATGATTTACCAGCTCGGCTGCTGACTCACCTCCTTCCAGAAAGTGAGCAATAATGACGTAGTGGGTATAATGACCAGCCCGGTTCTGAATCAGCTCCTTGAAAAGTCGAAAGTTGTTATTATAGACGTAAAAATCGACGGCTGTTTCCTCGCCCAGCACTTCAACCATCGTATCATAAATGATCTTTTTATGGGGGCTTAGTTTATTAAACAGTAAAAAAACCCGGCGTTTCTGACGGTAACTCGCACTAGCAATGTAAAAACCTTTTCCTGGTACCGAACCCAGAATTCCCAGCTTTTTTAGCTCATTATAAGCCTTTTCTGCCGTATCTCTGGAAATGTCGTACAACATCGACAATTCATTGATCGACGGCAACCCCTGGTTCGTTTTCACTAACCCGCGTTCAATAGCCGAGATAACCGAATTGACGATTTGTTTGTATTTAGGAGTAGTCGAATACTCGTCAATCTGAATAATTTCGAAAACCTGCCGAACCGTTTGTTTCATAGACTACCTGTGTGCTAACTAGCTGTAAAGGCCGTAAGTTAACCGGAAATGGAATGAGTACTATCTTTTTTTGTATGGTTCTGAATAGATTCTTTCCTTTGGGTTATGGCTACTTTGAACTAGCTGTTCTTAACTCTCTAAACTATGATCCCTTATTCATTACGTCTCAGTCGATGGTTCCTGCTTGGTTGCTGCCTCTTCGTGAGTGAGTTACTCCAAGCTCAAAATGCTCCCCAAAAACTTCGATTTGAATACGGCGATATTCGGCTGGGCACGGGTGTAACCCAACCCCGGTTGAGCTGGCAACTCGCTAATACACACCCCGGCGTTCGACAAACGGCTTATCAGATTCTAGTGGCTTCTTCACCCGAAAAACTAGCCCAAAATGAAGCCGATCTCTGGGATTCGGGCAAGGTTAAAACCAGCCAGTCGGTGTATGTCGATTACCAGGGTAAATCGCTGGAAAGTCGGCAGCGTTATTTCTGGAAAGTGCAAACCTGGGACGAAAAAGGGACCGCCTCGGGCTGGTCTTCGGCAGATTGGTGGGAAATGGGTTTACTTGATAAAAAAGAATGGAAAGCCGACTGGATTGGGATGGCTGGAATTATTGGCGAGCCTCCTCGCTCGACGCAGGCTCGCAAAGATTTTTCGGTAAAGAATAACCTCGTCAAGGCCCGGATTTATGCCACGGGTTTAGGCGATTATGTGTTAAAGATTAATAATCAGAAAGTAGGCGATCAACTTCTCGCCCCCGGCTGGACGGATTATCTGAAGAAAGTATACTACCAGACTTACGACGTTACCTCATTATTAAAAAGTGGTGAAAATCAGTTGGATGCTTTCTTGGGTAACGGTTGGTGGAGCGGTGGACTGGGCTGGGGCGGCGGTTTTCATCGCTATTCTCAGGGGCCACTCCGTTTATTATGCCAGTTGGAATTGACCTATGCCGACGGTAGCACGGAAGTAATTGCATCGAATAAAGACTGGAAAATTCGCCTTTCGCCCGTGATTTACGATGCCATGTATCACGGCGAACATTACGACGCCCGGCTGGAAGCCAAAGGTACAGACGCCGACGGATGGGTTACGCCTGTGGTGTTAAATGATGCCAAAAACCCAACGACGCTTTTTGGGCCGAATAAAGATCCGAACGTGGGCGAAAAAGCGGACATTTTCGACATGAAGAAAATGGAAGTAGTGGCTCAGGAAGCCCCGCCCATTCGGGTCACAGAAACGAAAAAAGCGGTGACCGTAACCGAGCCCAAACCGGGTCATTTCGTTTTTGATTTCGGTCAGAATATGGCCGGAATTGTCCATTTAAGTATTCCGAAGGCTACGTATAGTCAGGAAGTGGTCTTGCATTTTGCGGAGTTGTTACACGAAGACGGCACCGTTGCTCAGGAAAACCTGCGTTCGGCCAAGTCAACGGATCGCTACATCTGTAAAAGCAACGGCGAAGCAGAAGAATGGGAGCCGATGTTTCTTTACCACGGCTTTCGTTACGTAGAAGTCGTCGGATTCCCCGGTAAACCAACCGTTGAAAATGTAGTAGCCAAGGTAATTCATACCGATTTCCAGCCCATTGGTGAGTTTTCGGCTTCCGAAGAAATCCTGAATAAAATCTACTCCAACGCGAAATGGACCCTGAAGAGTAATGCGTTATCCATCCCCACCGATTGCCCCCAACGGGATGAACGATTAGGCTGGATGGGCGATGCCCAGATTTTCGTGGCATCCTCCTGTTACCTGATGGACATCAATAGTTTCTGGGCGAAATACGCTCGTGACATTGCGGATTCTCAGCACCCTTCCGGTTATGTCTACGATGTAAATCCGAAGATGGTAGTGGGTGGTCCTTCCAAACCCGCCTGGGGCGATGCAACGCTGATTGTTCCCTGGACGACGTATGAATTTTTCGGTGATAAACGCATTCTCGAAAAGAACTACGAAAGCATGAAAGCCTGGGTGGAGTACATGAATACCCACACTTCCACCAAAAAAGCAGGGATCTATTACTTCTCTGATCCTGATGAAAAATGGTTTGGTTATGGCGACTGGGTTCCCGTCGTGGCTTCTCCGGGCAAGCCTATCGGCGGAGCGTATCAGATTTATTCCAATACCTTACTAGCCAAAGCGGCCCACGTATTAGGAAAAACGAAGGAGGCTGAAACCTATGCGGCTTTAGCTAAACAGTATACTACAAAATATAATGAACTGTATTTCAAGGATAATAACTACGAAGGAAAAACGCAGGCAGCCAATTTGATGCCGCTTTCCTTTGGCATTGTTCCTGAAAAATTGAAACCCGTCATTGCGAAAAACGTGGCCGATGATGTCAAAGCTCATCAGGATCATTTGACGACGGGCTTTATTGCTTCGCAGCAGATTTTACCCCGATTAACGGATTACGGGTATAATGACCTGGCCTACAAAGTGGCCACTCAGAAAACCTATCCAAGCTGGGGTTACATGGCCGAAAATGGAGCGACAACCATGTGGGAACTCTGGAATTCAGACAAGGAACGTCCTGAAGGCATGAACTCCCGAAATCACTTTGCGTATGGTTCGGTAATTGAATGGTACTTCCGTTACCTGGCTGGGGTAGAACCCATTGAGCCGGGGTTCAAAACCTTCCGCATCGCCCCTAAGCCCCCGAAGGGTTTGAATAGGGTTAACTTCTCGTATCAGTCTTTATACGGCCCAATTGTTTCGAATTGGGAGCGTAAAGATGGAAAGTTAATTCTAAACGTAACCATTCCGCCTAACACGGTAGCAGATCTAGAGTTACCCTTACAGGCGGGACAATCGGCTTCGCTGGAAGGCAAGAAGTTAAAGAAAGGCGTTTCCAAGCTTCAGCCAGGCTCTTATCAGATTTTGATTCAGTAACTGTCACGGTTGCAACTTTCTTCGATTACGAAATTTCTAACACACCTTTCCGAAAGTTTAAAACTTTCGGAAAGGTGTGTTACCGCTGTTCCGGGTTTGCAATCCGGAACCCGTCTGTTGCGGATCTGTGATCTGCTTGTTGGGATTACAAATCCCATACAGATGGCTTTCGGATTGCAAATCCGAAACAGCGACAGACGCAATTTCATCTTGTCTGGCTCTCCCCACCGTGGTTGGTGAGACACCAACCACGCCGTAGGAATGGCCCTTTTCATTCTCCTGCTGTTCCGGATTTGCAATCCGGAACCCGTCTGTTGCGGATCTATGATCCGCTTATCGGGATTCTAAATCCCATACAGATGGCTTTCGGATTTACAATCCGAAAGAGCGACCCTCAGGGAACCTTGACCTTCACAGAGCAGGACAGTTCACCCTAACAGACCATGACGGCTCATTCTTTTTCCTTTGGTTCATTTGTACCGCTAACTAAGAATCTGTTTCATTTTTATATACAATCATGACTGAGACTACCTCTTTTAAACATGTAAGTTATTTGTGGGACGACGCGAAAGCAGCTGAACTCGCTGGCGATGAAGTAGCTCTCCTCATTTACCGTTCCAACCTCCTTGGAGCGGATCTTCGCTTGACGAATTACGGCGGTGGTAATACTTCCTGTAAGGTCACTTCTCCCGATCCATTGACAGGCCAGGACACGCCCGTAATGTGGGTAAAAGGCTCTGGTGGTGATTTAGGAACTTTGAAAAAATCAGGTCTGGCGGCTTTGTATCTGGACCGTCTGCACGCTCTGAAAAACCGTTACCGGGGGCTGGAATTTGAAGATGAAATGGTCAACTTATTTAACTATTGCATCTACGACCTGGATTCCAAAGCTCCTTCGATTGATACGCCCTTACACGCTTTTTTACCCTTCAAGCACGTCGATCACCTGCACCCCGATGCAGCCATCGCCATTGCGGCGGCCAAAGACGGCGAACAAATCGTTAAAGACTTATTCGGTGGAACTCTAGGTTGGGTTCCCTGGCAACGTCCTGGCTTCGACCTCGGTTTGCAACTAGAGCGTTGCTTGGCTGAAAATCCTGGCATTCGCGGCATTTTTCTGGGTAGTCACGGACTATTTACCTGGGGTGACACAGCTTACGAAAGCTACCTTAACACACTGGAAGTAATCGAGCGTTGTGCTGAATACCTGGAAGAAAACTACGGCAAAAAAGGCCCCGTTTTCGGGGGGCAAAAAGTAGAAACAGTAGCGAATCGTAAAGAACAGGCTGCCAAACTGGCTCCCGTGTTACGCGGATTTTGCTCAAGTTATGTTCGTATGGTCGGTCACTTTACCGATGATGAACGCGTGCTGCAATTCATCAACTCTAACGATCTGGACAAACTGGCTCCGCTGGGGACTTCCTGCCCTGACCACTTCCTTCGTACCAAAATTCAGCCGCTTGTTCTCGACTTACCCGCGGATGCTGACCTTTCAGATACCTCAGTATTGAAGGAAAAGCTGGCTCCGGCGTTTGAAGCTTATCGTCAGATGTATACGGAGTATTACGAAAACTGCAAACGCAGCAACAGCCCTGCCATGCGTGATCCAAATCCAGTAGTGATTCTGTGGCCGGGCGTAGGTCAGTTTACGTTTGCCAAAGACAAACAAACGGCTCGGGTTGCTTCTGAGTTTTATGTGAATGCCATCAACGTGATGCGTGGAGCAGAAGCCATCTCTGAATACACCTCCTTACCTCGGCAGGAAGCTTTTGATATTGAATACTGGTTACTCGAAGAAGCAAAACTGCAACGTATGCCCAAACCGAAACCTTTGTCGGGGAAAATCGCCCTGATTACGGGTTCTGCGGGAGGTATTGGCAAGGCCATCGCCAAGAAATTACAGGCAGAAGGTGCGGTTATTTTCCTGAATGATAACGACTCTGGCCGTCTGGAAGGAGCAAAAGAAGAATTCCAGAAAAACTACAGTAAAGATGCTTTCAACGCAGAACTACTGGATGTAACTTCTGCTGAATCCATCGAAAAAGCATTCGATGCCTGTGCTCTGGCGTTCGGTGGCGTAGATATCGTGGTTAATAATGCCGGTATATCCATCTCTAAATCCATCGCCGATCACACGGAAAAAGATTGGGATTTGTTATTCGACATCCTCGTCAAAGGCCAGTTCCTGGTTTCTCAGGCTGCCGTTGCCATGATGCGGAAACAAGCTTTAGGTGGCGATATTATTAACATCGCTTCCAAAAACGCCGTAGTAAGCGGTCCTAATAACCTGGGGTATGGTTCGGCGAAAGCCGCTCAGGCCCATGGTACCCGCCTGCTGGCGGCGGAAGTGGGTCCCGAAAAAATCCGCGTCAACACAATTAACCCCGACGCAGTCATTGCTGACTCTAAAATCTGGGCAGGTGCCTGGGCCGAGGGTCGTGCAAAAGCCTATGGCATTACGGTAGAAGAGTTACCCGCTTTCTACGCAAAACGCACTTTACTGAACGAAATCATCCTGCCCGAAGACATCGCCAACGCCTGCTTCGCGTTTACTGGAGGGTTACTAAACAAGTCCACCGGCAACGCCCTCAACGTAGACGGCGGCGTAGCCATGGGCTTTTACCGATAGAGTTTAGAGTTGGGGGTTACTATTTTTTTTAGGATAACTTAACACAGGGGTAACCATAACTCTAAACTCCAAACCAATAAACCCTAAACTTACAAGCTTATGCCTCGCGTTGCTTTTAAGATGCAGTTGTTTCCTGGAAATGTGGATGAATACAGACGCCGCCACGATGAAATCTGGCCGGAGTTGGTAGAATTACTGCGAACCAGTGGCATTCATCACTACTCCATTTTTCTGGACGAAAGCACGAATACGCTGTTCGGCGTTCAGGAAGTGGATGACCTCGAAGTTACAGGGAAATTACCCGAAAATCCCGTCATGAAGAAGTGGTGGGCATACATGGCCGATCTCATGGAAACCAACCCAGATCAATCGCCCGTACAGGTATCTTTACCCGAAGTTTTTTACCTAAAGTGAGTTCGGAGTTTTGGGTTTCAGGTTTTGAGTTTATGCTACTAAAGTGTTTTATACAGAGAACGTTAAAACAAAAATGAAGTAGTAATAACCCTTAACTCAAAACCTTAAACACCCAACCCTAAACTCTTCAAAAACACTAACCACATATGCCTCTCGAATCTTATCAAATTGCTCAATATAACCAGCAACATGAAGCGGCTCACCGCCGGAAATTTGAATTTCTGGCCGGAGAACTCGGAGCTGACCTTACCGAACGCATACTGTCGAAGCTGATTGACTTTCAGATTGCCATTCCTAGCTGGGCTTTAGGTACGGGCGGAACCCGTTTTGGTCGTTTTGCTGGAGGTGGGGAACCCCGCAGTCTCGAAGAGAAAATTGCAGACGTAGGTCTATTACACGCCCTCAACCGCTCCAGCGGAGCGATTTCACTTCACATTCCCTGGGATATTCCAACAGATGGGGAGGCGATCAAGCAACTGGCAGCCAGTCATGGGCTGGTTTTTGATGCGATGAACTCGAATACCTTCCAGGACCAGGCCAATCAGGAATGGAGCTACAAATTTGGTTCGCTTCAGCACACGGACGCAACCGTTCGAAAGCAGGCTATTCAGCATAACATCGACGTCATTCGTCACGGCGAAGCCCTAGGCTCCAAATCGTTAACTGTTTGGCTATCAGATGGTTCCAGCTTTCCCGGTCAGTTAAACTTCCGCAAAGCGTTCCAACGCACGCTGGAAGGTTTACAGGAAATCTACGCCGCATTACCCGAAGACTGGAAACTCTTCGTGGAATACAAAGCCTTCGAACCTAACTTCTACTCAACCACCGTTGGGGATTGGGGCCAATCTTTCCTCTACGCCAGCAAGTTAGGCCCTAAAGCCTATACCCTCGTTGACTTAGGACACCACCTGCCCAATGCCAACATTGAGCAGATCGTTTCGCTGCTCTTGATGGAAGAAAAACTGGGTGGATTCCACTTCAACGATTCCAAGTACGGGGATGACGATTTAACGGCGGGTAGTATGAAGCCTTACCAGTTATTCCTGATTTTCAATGAATTGGTAGAGGGCATGGATGCTCGCGGTATGAATCACGCGACCGATTTAGGCTGGATGATCGATGCGTCTCATAACGTCAAAGATCCGCTGGAAGACTTACTACAATCCGTAGAAGCCATCAAACTGGCTTACGCTCAGGCCTTATTAGTAGACCGTGTGGCTCTGGAAGACGCCCGGAATAACAATGATGTCGTAACGGCTCAGGAAATTCTGCAAAATGCTTTCCGCACGGATTTACGTCCTTTACTGGCGGAAGCCCGTCTTCGCGTGGACGCGGCTCTGAATCCCGTAGGCCTGTTCCGTGAACAATCGCTTCGTAAAAAACTAATCGAAACCCGTGGCATGAAAGCCGTTTCTACGGGTCTTTAATCACACTAAAACGGCATAATGACAACTGCTGTGTTATGCCGTTTATTATCCAACTTCTGCCTTCATAACATTATGTCGTCTCCCTGCGTTGCCATTTTTGATATTGGAAAGACCAATAAAAAACTCCTGGTTTTTAATCAGGATTACCAGATTGTGTATCAAAAACAGACGCCTTTTGAGGAAATTCCCGATGACGATGGATTTCACGGAGACGATTTGCAGCTGCTGACTAACTGGATGATTGATAGCCTGGCAGAGCTGCTCAATGAAGGTCAGTTTACTATTAAAGCTCTGAACTTTTCTGCTTACGGAGCAAGCTTTGTTCATGTGGATGCCGAAGGCAAGCCCGTTACGCCTCTCTATAATTACCTGAAGACGTTCCCGTTTGAGCTTCAGCAACGCTTCAACGATCATTACGGGCCTGAACTGGAGTGGGCGGCGAATACGGCTTCACCCGTATTAGGAATGCTCAATTCCGGCATGCAGTTATACTGGCTGAAGTATCAGAAACCGGATAAATTCTGGCAGATTGAGCATTCGTTGCACTTACCCCAGTACGCTAGTTACCTCTTCACCAAACGAGCCGTTTCTGAAATTACCAGTGTCGGTTGTCATACCGGACTTTGGGATTATAAACAACGCAAGTATCACCGCTGGGTGTTTGACGAAGCTTTTCATTCGCTCGGCCAGATGGTGTTACCTTCTTTTGTTACTTCCCCGGCATTGACTAATCCCGATATGCAGGTGGGTGTAGGCATTCATGATAGCTCGGCGGCTCTGGTCCCTTACTTGCGGGTGTTTGGACAAGAACCTTTTCTGTTAATCTCGACCGGAACCTGGTGCATTACCATGAATCCATTCAGTAAAGATGAGTTAACTATTGGCGAGTTACGACAGGATTGTCTGAGTTACTTAACCTATCGGAGCGACGCCGTGAAAGCCTCCCGCTTATTTGCTGGGAATGAGCACGAACGGGCCGTCAAGCATCTGTCGGAATATTTTGGTACTGAACTTTCGCATTACCAACGGGTATCTTTCGATGAAAGCCTTCTTTTGTCCTTACGTAGCCGTTTCCGTCAGGCCTCGCCCGAGCACGTTCAGTTAGGAACTTTACAGGATTCTACCTTTTCAGAACGTAATCTGAACGAGTTCACCAGCTACGAAGAAGCTTACCATCAGCTCATAATGGATTTGATGGCTCAGCAAATTGCTTCCGTAAAATTGGCAAAAGGCACCACCGACGTGAAACGGATTTTTGTGGATGGCGGTTTTAGTCGAAACGAGATTTACCTGCATCTGCTGGCTCAGGCTTTCCCGGAAAGTGAAGTGCTAGCTTCTGAAATTGCCCAGGCCTCGGCTCTTGGAGCCGCCCTGGTTATTGAAGAGGCCTGGAATAAGGAAAAACCTTTTGACGGAAGTTTATTTACGTTAAAGAAAACAGTTTACACGGAATTATAAATGGCTATTGGCCATTGGCGATTAGCTCCTGGCTTCCACTGATCTCAGGTCAGTCTTAGTTAACGATAGCGAATCAATCGAGTACGCAGGTACCCTAGCCAAAAGCCAATAGCGACAAGCTAAAAGCTGATGAAAGTTGCTCTTTTTGTTCCCTGCTACGTCGATCAATTTTATCCTCAGGTAGCCATTGCAACCCTGGAATTATTAGAAAAATTAGGCTGTGAGGTAGATTTCCCGAAAAATCAGACGTGTTGCGGGCAGCCCATGGCCAACTCCGGCTTTGAGCATTTAAACACGGGTTGCGATGCCAACTTCATTGCCAACTTCAAAGGATATGATTACATCGTGGGACCTTCCGGCTCCTGCGTTTTGCACATTAAGGAACACCTGCACGCTCCTGACCAATCCGTAGCCGATACCGTCCGGCACCGGGTTTATGAACTTACCGAATTTTTAACGGATATTCTGAAAGTCGAAAATCTTACGGCTCGGTTTCCGCATAAAGTGGGCGTACACCAGAGTTGCCACGGTCAACGTGGGCTGAAAACATCCCAAATGACCGAACTGAACTGCCCTGCTTTTTCCAAGCCAGGCAAGTTATTGAGTATGGTGAAGGATCTGGAACTGGTTGAACTGGATCGGCAGGACGAATGCTGTGGATTTGGCGGCACCTTTGCCGTCAGTGAAGAAGCCATTTCTTCGAAAATGGGGAAAGATCGCGTGGCTGATCACCAGCGTCACGGAGCGGAATACATCACGGGCGGGGATGTTTCCTGCCTCATGCATATGGAGGGAATTTTAAAACGTCAGAAAAGCCCGATTCGGGTCGTGCACATTGCTGAAATTCTGAACGCTCAGCTCTAAAAAAGAACATCCCGCCGGTTTTCACCAGCGGGACGTTTGTATGGGGGAATTCAATTCTAGATTAGTTACGAGCTAAAACAACGCGGTTGGTTTGCGTAGAGATTTCGAACGATTGAGTGTAACGGTTTTTGCCTCCTAATACTTCGAAAGTGTATTTACCATCACCTAACGTTGAAAGATCAAATAAACGCAGGTAAGCTTCGCTAGTGGTCGTTTCAGTAAACAGCGTAGTATTTTCCTTATCCTTGATAGCGATTGTTAATTTCTTTTTATCAGGGTTTTGGAACGTAAGTTGGAAACGCAGTTGAGAATCCTGAGCTAATTGAGCATTGTAAGGATTAGCTTTTACCGTTTCCTTCGCAGGATCAGAAGTGATGGCAGCAGTTGCATTGAATGCTAATGAGCTAAATGCTACGAAAGCTGCAAGGATGAAGTTGATTGACTTTTTCATGGGATGTATGAGTTTCAAATGGGAATAATACAAAACAAATCAAATCGGCTTTTGAAAGTTTGTTTCTGCCGTTTGGTTGATACAAAGTTGCACACTATTTGATTATGAGTCAATTACCTAAATGTTAAGAACGAAAAGTTCCTTTCACGGTGCCACCCAAAACTTGAAAAAGTACAATGATTATACTATTTATTATGCAAGTTGTTTAAAAAGTACAATGCTTTTTTTTAATAAAATTTATTAATTCCGAAAAGAGGTAGGTTAATTAAACAAGAATAACTAACTAAAGTACAATTTCTATTTTCCTATAACAGGTTAACCTATTATGCCAAAGGCTGATTTTTAATTATTTACTATGGCTATATCTTATGATTCGACACCATTTTTATTGGAAACTAATACTTTTTCAAAATAGAGCTTATAAATTTTAACCGGGAAGCAATCCAGGAAAAGTTAAATATTCCGTTTTAGCGTTCAGGACTAAAATTAGGCTTCGTTTTTTATCTGAATAAGGAAAAGTGCAATTTACAGGCCCTTTTCCCTTTGAGCACAACAACTATGAGTCAGCATACATTGGATCACGCCGCCGCTTCCGAGGTGTTCAACCGGGACGAACCCCGGGTCGACTGGCACGATGAAACGCTCTGGTGGGTTCGCCAGAAACGTGACCGGGCATCTAAAGGCATTCCTGAATGGGAAGACCTTCGCGAAGCAGCTTCGCGAATCAAGCACCATGTACTTTCGAACATGGACGTTTTGCTAGAAACATTCGAACGGAATGCTCAGAACAATGGGGTGACGGTTCACTGGGCAGCCAATGCTCAGGAGCACAACGAGATTATCCATTCGCTGCTGGCTAAAAAAGGCATTGATCGGATGATCAAGTCCAAGTCCATGTTAACGGAAGAATGTCACCTCAATGATTTTCTGCGAAGCAAAGGCATCGAAGTCATTGATACCGACCTGGGGGAACGCATCGTTCAGTTACGACAGGAACCTCCGAGTCACATTGTATTACCCGCCATTCACCTCAAAAAATCGGACGTAGGCGATACCTTTCACGAACACCTCGGTACCGAAAAAGGGGCCACCGATCCGCAGTACCTGACTGAAGCCGCTCGTCAGCATTTGCGGGAAACGTTTCTGACCCGCCGGGCGGCTCTGACGGGCGTGAACTTCGCCATTGCCGAAACGGGTGGTTTCGTAGTTTGCACCAACGAAGGCAACGCCGACATGGGAGCTCACCTTTCCGAAATTCACATTGCAAGTATGGGTTTCGAGAAGATTATTCCCAAAGCCGAGCATTTGGGCGTCTTTTTGAGGCTGTTAACCCGGAGTGCGACAGGACAACCGGTTACCGCTTATTCCAGTCACTTCCATCGTCCTCGCCCCGGCCAGGAGATGCACATTGTAATTGTAGACAATGGTCGGAGTACACAGTTGGGTCGTGAAGATTTCCGTAACTCTTTGAAGTGTATACGTTGCGGAGCCTGCATGAATACCTGTCCAGTATACCGTCGCAGCGGCGGGCATAGTTACCACAATGCCGTGGCTGGTCCAATTGGCTCGATTCTGGCCCCGAACCTCGACATGCGAAAAAATGCAGACTTACCCTTTGCCAGTACGCTTTGTGGCAGTTGTAGTAACGTATGTCCCGTAAAAATCGACATTCACGACCAGCTTTATAAGTGGCGGCAGGTTTTAGCGAAGGAAGGCTACGTGGGGGGCATGAAGAAAACCAGCTTACAATTAGCTGCGAAAGTACTCGCCTCGCCTACCCTGTTCAAGCTCAGTTTTAATACGGCTCGGGCGGCTCTGCGAATGGCTCCCTGGGCAGCTAATAACCCGCTGAATGCCTGGAGTATCCACCGCGAATTACCCGATGCCCCGAAGGAGAGCTTCCGGCAGTGGTACGAAAAGAACCGAAAGTAATATCCTCATCTGAAGGCCCATGCCTTCTATATTATTAGGTATATGTCAACGAGTCGTGAATCTATATTAAGTGCCATTCGAAAAAACAAGCCGGATTTATTACCCCTGCCCGACAAGTTCACCTTCGAATCGAACTACCCCGATGTGCTGGAGCAATACCAGCAAACCTTACAAATGATTGGCGGAACGGTAGAGGTCGCTCCTGACTTACCCACCGTATCGCAACGCATTGGTGAGTTATTTCCCAATTTTAAAGAAGTAGCCGTCACGGTTCCTGACCTACGTTATCTCGCTGATGTAGATCTGGAAAACATAACTGATCCCCATGAATTGGAAGATATTAACCTGGCGATTATCCCCGGGCGTTACGGCGTAGCCGAAAACGGAGCCATCTGGGTAACCGAACAGGAAATGAAACAGCGGGCCTTACCCTTCATTACGCAACATCTGGTACTGGTAATTCGGGCGGAAACCATCGTTCCGAACATGCACGAGGCTTATGAACGAATTCAGGTAGATGAAACGGGCTTCGGCACCTTCATTGCAGGTCCATCCAAAACGGCTGATATAGAACAGTCGCTGGTAGTAGGAGCTCACGGAGCCAGAAGTCTGGTAGTGTTTATTATTAAGTAAGGAGCTTACGCATTTAACGATAAAAACCCCCGGCTCGCTAATTGACAGCGAGCCGGGGGTTTTGTTTTCATACACGTATCTTAATAATAATTATCATTTAAAATTTAACAAAAAAGTTATAGTTAATAAATAAAATTGAGATTAAAAATCTAGTCTTGATTATTCTTTTTTTTTTATATATCTACTTACCATAAAAGTGTTTTTCATATCATTTTTTTAATAAAAAGGGCACTTTTTTGAAGAAATCACAAAACAATCACCTCTAGGTAATTTTAATTTTTGAAATTAAACAAACTATTTACTACGTTTGCACTAGATTATCCAAAATAATCAACAACTCCTTAACCAAACAATATGAGAAAAATTCTACTGGCGACAGTCATGTTGCTCAGTACGCTTGCTATGCATGCGTATGGCCAGGATCGAATTGTGATAGGCAAAGTTACTTCAAGTGATGATGGAGCTCCTATCCCTGGTGTAAACGTAACCATTAAGGGCACTTCACGCGGTATCTCTACAAACCCGAATGGAGAATACAAGCTCAACGTTACAAACAACACTATCTTAGTTTTTACAGCGATTGGGTTTCTCAAGCAGGAAGTAGCTGTTGAGAATCGTACCGAAGTCAACGTTACTCTTAAAATTAGCAATGACGACCTGCAGGAAGTAGTAGTAACGGCTTTGAATATTGGCCGTGAAAAAAAAGCTATTAACTCCGCTATTCAGGAAGTAAAAGGTGCTAACCTTGCCATTGCCCGTAACAATAACGTAGCGGATGCCTTGGCCGGTAAAGTTGCTGGTGTACAGGTATTTAGCCAATCTGGTGCTAAATTTGGTACCCCTGCTATCCGTATTCGTGGTGTAAACTCCCTCACTGGTGGTGACCCTCTGTATGTGGTAGATGGTACGGTTACAGATGTGAACTATGTCAACATGGATGATGTAGAATCATTGAACGTACTCAAAGGCCCTGCTGCGTCTGCTTTATACGGTAACCGGGCTTCTGCCGGGGTAGTAGTCATTACTACGAAAAAGGGTAAGAACCAACAAGGCTTAGGAATTGATGTTAACCACAGCACCACTTTCGACAATGTTTCATTGTTACCTAAGTATCAGAACGAATATGGCGGTGGTTATTCGCAGGAATTTAGTAAATTCGAATACAATCCTGCCATTCACCCTGCTAGTTGGGCTTCATTTAACGGCCAGAATCTGATTGATTACTCAGCTGATGAAAGCTGGGGACCTCGCATGGATGGTACACTCTATAGACCCTGGTATTCTTGGATCCCTTCAGATCCGGATTTCGGAAAGCAGGTTCCTTTTTCTCCCCAGCCTAACAACGTTCGCAGCTTCTTCCAAACGGGAGCAACTGTAAACACAAACATTGCTATCAGTAAGTCGACGGAACTTTTCAACGCCCGTGTGTCCTATACCAATTACAATGTAAAAGGTACTATTCCTAACAGCCAACAACATCGGGACTATCTTTCTGGTAAGTTAGGTATCAACATTACGCCCAAATTTACGGCTAATTTGAATGTTAACTATTCAACGGAAAAAACGCGTAATCGGCCTGCTGATGGCTACAGTGGGCAAAACCAGACCATTGGTTCATTCAACCAGTGGTTCCAACGTCAGTTGGATATGACCCAGCTCCGTAATTACAAAAACCCAGATGGTACTTATCGCAGTTGGAACATCACAGGTCCTGAAAATACTACCCCTTTATATTGGGATAACCCTTATACGCAAGTATACGAAAACATTAATAACGAAAAGAATGAACGCCTTTTCGGTGACTTTGGTCTAACTTACAAGTTTTCGGAGGCTCTGAGCCTTATGGTAGTAGCTCGTCGTGACTTCCTGAACGCTTATTATGATCGTCGTATAGCTTCTTTTACTAAAGGAACAGCATACTACGGAACATCAAATGATAGTCGTCGGGAGGATAACTACGAAACGTTACTTTCTTACAATAAGAAGTTTGGCAAATTCACCGTGAATGCCAATGCGGGTGGAAACATTCGGAAAAATACCCGGGATTATCTGGCGATGAATACGAACGGTGGGCTTTCGATTCCTAACTACTATAACATCATTAACTCTGCTACTCCAGGGTCATTCACTAATTATAACTCCAGAAGAGAAGTTAGAAGTGTCTATGGTTTGTTGAGCTTAGATTACAATGACCTGTTATTTATTGAAGCAACTGCCCGTAACGACTGGTCCTCAACGCTGCCTGTAAATAATAACTCGTATTTCTACCCATCCGTAACAGCTGGTTTGATTTTCTCTGAATTCCTGAGTAACAAACGTATTCTTTCTTATGGAAAAATTCGTGGATCCTTTGCTCAAGTAGGTTCAGATTTGGACCCCTATCAAATCTATACGGTATTTAATACCGGTACAAAATACGGTAGTAATACGACGCAATCTATCCCGACTCAATTACCTAACCAAAACCTTAAGCCAGGATTATCCAGCGGTTATGAAGGAGGAATTGACCTGAAGTTCCTTAATAACCGAATTGGTTTAGAGTTTACGGTGTACCGTCAGGATAACACGAATCAGATTCTTCCCTTGGCCGTTCCCGGTTCTAGTGGTTACAGTACTGCTCTGGTCAATGCAGGTAACATTCGCTCACAAGGGATGGAATTACACATCAACGCTGTTCCAGTTAAGACTAAAGACTTTACCTGGGACTTTGATATTAACTTAGATCGCAGTCGTTCAAAGGTTGTTGAACTAGCCGCTGGCTTAAAAACCTATGATTTACTCCAGAACTCGTTATTTAATGGAGTTCCTCGTTTCGGTGGTACCAGTTTAGGTTTCATTGCCAGAGAAGGCTCAGACTGGGGTACTATCGTTGGACGTCAATTCCAGCGGTATCAAGCTGTTGATGCTAACGGTAATAAGATTGACAGCCCAAGCAACGGTAAAATCCTAGTAGATGCAAATGGTTTGCCTCTCTCAACAGCCGGCCAGGATCTGGCTACTGTGTTACCAAAAATGAAAGGTGGTTTCCTTAGTACGTTTAACTACAAAGGTGTTACACTGCGTTTTAACATTGACTGGTTATTAGGTGGCAAGTTTTACTCAACCACACGCATGTTCTCGGCTGGTTCGGGCATAAGTGCAGAAACGGCTGGCTTGAATGATAAAGGAAACCCCAAGCGTGATGATCCCGCTAATGGTGGTGGTGTCTTGTTCCCTAATTCGGTAAAAGCTGACGGAACACCTAATACAACCTACGCAGATGCTCAGTCACTCTACGAAACACGCCTGTTTGATTTGAATGAAAACTGGATTTTCGACAAAACGTATGTCAAACTTCGTGAAGTTAACTTGGGATATAATCTGCCCGTAGCCTGGATTCGTAATACCCCCTTCAAAACGGCTTATGTAGCCTTTATGGTTCGCAATCCTTTCTTAATCTACAGCAAAGTAGGTGGTGGAATTGATCCCTCTGAAACGCAAACATTCTGGGGCGAAGGTGGTCAGCAAATTCCAGTTCGTTCAGTTGGTTTCAACGTGAAATTTGGACTTTAATCATTGCATTTAAAGGCTTGATAGAGTATTCAGGAATATTTCATGGTCTCTATCAAGTCTTTTAGACATAAAAAATAATATGAAAAAAATAGCATTCAAGAAACCCATTGTTGGTCTATTAGGCTTAATGGCTCTTGTTTCGTCCTGTAGCGATTTTGGCAACATGAACGTAGATCCTAACCGAGCTTCGGTCGCCAGTACTGCCGCATTACTTTCAGGAGCAGAAGTTAATTTTGGTGCAGCAGTTACAGCAAGTGATGCCCAGCCCATTCTATATGCTCAGCATTGGTCTGAAATTACTTATACGCAAAACTCTCGTTATCAAGGTACTTCTTTCAACTATAATGGGTTTTATACCGGTCCGTTAGTTGCTCTCAATTACATCATCAAGGTAAACTCAGATGATGCCACTAAATCTGGTGTAACGACCAATGGTTCTAATGCCAACCAGATTGCTGTAGCCCGAATTATTCGTGCTTACTTCTTTTCCGTACTCACCGACCGCTTTGGTGACATTCCGTATTCAGAAGCATTAAAAGGCAGTCAGGATTTCACGCCTTCTTTTGATGCTCAGAAAGATATTTATACGGATTTGTTCAAAGAGTTGAAAGAAGCAGCAGCTCAATTCGACGGCGGAACAGCGGTAAAAGGAGATATCATTTTAAGTGGAAACGCTACTCGCTGGAAGAAATTCGCAGCCTCTTTACGAATGATTTTGGCTTTACGCTTGTCAAAAGTTGATCCAACCAAAGGTAAATCTGAGTTTGTAGCTGCTATGCAAGATGGCCCACTGGCTTCTAATTCTGACAACGTTCGTTACAATTACAACGATACGTACCCTAACCCCTGGTTTTCCAGTTTTGTGACTTCAGGTCGTTTGGATTTTGCGGTTAGTGCACCTTTGATTAACTACATCAAGCCACTTTCCGATCCTCGTTTACCAGCATTTGCTGACAAATCGACTAGTAAACAAGACTACGTTGGGATGCCTTACGGTATCACAAACCCTGGTGTAAAAGCTGCAGACGTTTCATTACCAGCTGCTTCATTACGTACAGTCATTTCTGCCCCGGCCAATGTTATGACCTACTCGCAGGTGCTGTTCAGCCAGGCGGAAGCGGTTAAATTAGGCTGGATTACGGGCAATGCCAAAACTCTGTACGAAGCCGCTATTAAGGCTTCTATGGATCAATGGGGAGTATATTCAGACGCGACATACACGGCTTATATTACTAATGCTAACGTTGCTTATTCAGATGATAAGGCTTTGGAACTGATTGGTACCCAAAAATGGGTGGCCCTGTACATGCAAGGTTACGAAGCTTGGTCAGAATGGCGTAGAACAGGATATCCTAACTTCCTCAAGCCTGCACCCGGAGCAGTTAATGCGACCAAACAGATTCCTTTACGTCAGGCATACCCTACGACTGAGCGTGATTTGAACTCAGATAATTATAACGCAGTTATTTCCCGTCAAGGTCCAGATACGGATGCTACACCTGTTTGGTGGGATAAGTAATATTCTTCTGTACTACAGTTTACCAAAACAGCCGGGCTTCCACCCGGCTGTTTTGTTTTCTAAAACTCTCTGGCTAAGTTAAATCGAAAACCGCCTACGCCATCTTTGGTAAAGGCATAGTGGATTCTGAGAACGCCATTATACCAGGTTACAAAATCGACGCCTACGCCATAACCCAGAAGAAATTTATTCGCAAAACGGCTGTTATAATACCCTCGGTACTGATTCCAGGACTGTCCCGCATCGATGAAGGCATTGGGGTAAATTTCCAGTGGAATGGTATTAAACTGCCGGATTTTTCGAAGTGGTTTCAGGAAAATCTTTTTATCGAGCAACTGATACCGAAACGTGTTTTTCAGGTAAAAATAATGCTGGCCATCTATGGTAAATAACTCGTATCCCCTCACCAGATCGCTGAGATAACCCAAGCCTCTCGTCTGTAAGTAAGGTTGCAACTGCGGATAGGACGTTTTTCCTTCGACTACGGCTCCGTAATACCATTTCCCACCCAGCGGCTTATACCGGGCAAAGCCTACCGTCAGATCCGTCAGGTTGATATCATCGCCCGGTAACAGCCCATACCGATTGAGTAAGGCTCCGAATACAAAACCTCTGAGCGGATACTGGGCCTTGTCCCGAAAATCATAGGTATAGCCATAGGAAGCCAGAAAGTACTTTTGCCGCGTTCGGCTTTCCAGAAAATAATTAGGATTTAAAGCCGCAATGGTATCCGCAACCACGTTTGAGGCATAACGCAATTCCAGCGTCTGAAAATCGTAGTAATGGTTTCGACGCCGGAAGATGATGTTGGTATAAAAACGATCCCTTAATAGTTCATCGCTTCGCAAATACACCAGCTTATCGTGATTGGTTCGATAAGGTAAGTTCTTTGTGGTGTTGTAAGAAACGCCCAGCGTCACGCCAATTTTCTGCTTTTTATCAATATAAGGAATGTAATACGACAGGTCGTAATACTGAGCAAAGCCAAATTCAAGATTAATTTTCAGTTGCTCTGCCCTACCCCGAACGTTATAATGCCGTAGGTTAACACCGTAAATCGTTCGGCTTAAGTCACGGTTTCGCTCCGTCCACCATTCATTGAAATTCCGATCCGCTAATTGAAACACCGGAAAACCAAGAATATACCATTGCTCGCGTAAGTCGAATTCAATCTGAGCAAGGGCGGTAGAATCAGGGCTTTGGTGAACATTAACTTTCGTTTCAGCGGTAACGAAGAGATTGGTATTAAAGACTTTTCGCCGATTTCGCTCCAGCCGATCCGTTAAGGTCGCGGTAGCTAACGTATCACCTTCCCGAAAATCCAACTCTCTTCTAATAATGAATTCTTTGGTTCGGCGATTACCCGTAAACTTGATTTCCTGAACAATAACATAACTTGAATCAGGTAACGAAGTGCTAACTGACTGAAAATGAAGAAGTGTACTAAGTAAAGTAGCAAGCATAAGGGACGAACAAGTCTTCAAAAGTATCCATTAATCTCAGTTCGAGCTCCTTACCACTTTAATTGATTCGAACACTGAAAAAAATTACGCAAAAAAATTCAAATATTTCTTTGTATGATTCAATATTGTATGTATTATTGCATAAGATATTTCTGGGACAGCTAAAAGCACCAGAAAATTGGAATGCCTATTCACGTTGCTATTCATGCACATTAGTAACGTTCAAAATATGGTTTTCAAATGGGAAGAAAGACCAATAACGGATTCGCCGAACCCTCTGGGTTCGGCGAATTTTTGTTTATAGATGAGTTAACTAAAAATCTCCTGTTGGTCTTCGATTCAAATCGAAATGCCATTCCTAATAAGGATCGAAAACGAAAAGCGAGCCAGGTAAAACCCAGCTCGCTTTATTCAAACTTTCAAACAAAATCAAACTTCAAACAAATGTTACTGTTGAGCCATTTTCATGGGCACGTATCCATACGCCAAAGCGGGGTATTGGTCCATGATGCGACGAGTGGCCGAGCGAACCTGACTTTCAGGTATTGCCTGCGTTTTTTCAAACAGCCCGGAAGCATACCCCATCCAAACCGAACGGTTCAGGGTTTCGTCTACCAGGTGAATTAATAAGGTACCTTTTTTCAATTTGCTGGCCGAGTAAGCCGGGTCCGTTTGTTTAAGTCGGAACGCGTCTGAATACACCGAAAAGAGTACGGATAAATCTCCTTTTTCCTCCTGATAGGTATATCCTCGAGCACGCATTTGTCGCTCGATTTCATCCACAATGATCTGCTGATTTTCTTCATCAAAACCCTGTAGTCCAGAACTTTTCAGAATAGAATAGGTCCGATTATAGGCTAATGAAACCCGCTCATCGAGGGTAGTCTCTACACGAACTTTGCTAGTGGTGCAAGAGGCTAAAGCAAAAAGGCATAAGGCTGTATAGAAAATTGTCTTCATCGCGAAACTTAGGTTAACCCGGATTGATATTCGAACTTAACCATAATTTCATCAAAAATTAACAATTTGATAACATTGAAAGTAAAATTTAATATTGAAAAAGTATCACAAAGGCCTAATTATCTATTGATCAGAACATTACCAGCGAAGTGATTCGGCAACATCTCCGGCCTTTAGAGCTACAAAGCCGTATTTTGCCGCTGCCCGGTCCCCTGCTTCGCCGTGGCGATAAACGCCTAGTATGGCAGCTTCCTTGGGTTCTAGTTGCTGAGCCAGCAAAGCGGTAATAACGCCAGTCAGAACGTCACCCGTGCCACCCGTGGCCATGCCAGGATTGCCCGTTGAATTAAAATGGAACTGGCCATCAGGCGTTGCTACCACGGTATGCTGCCCTTTTAATACTACTGTTACCTGATGTTTTTCGCAGAATTCCCGCAGTAACTCCAGTTTTTCGTAATCGTTTTTCCAGGGCTTGCCGAGTAAGCGTTCAAACTCTTTAGGATGAGGAGTAAGGACGGTTTTTTCGGGTAATAGATTCAATAAATCCCGCTCTTCTGACAGTATGTTCAAAGCATCCGCATCAATTACACAGGGGATTTTCTGAGTTTTGGAAAGAAAATGACGCATAAAAGCTTTGGTTTTCTCTGATTTCCCCAGACCTGGACCAATCCCAATGGCCGAATATTTCGACCAATCCTGGCTAGTTGTTATTTCTTCCCTGTCCTCATCAACCATACACATCGCTTCCGGTACGGAGGTTTGCATAATGTCATACCCGCACCGAGGTACCTGAACGGTGAGCAGACCCACGCCACTCCGCAGGCAGGAACGGGAGGCTAGTACAGCGGCTCCGATTTTACCTAAACTTCCTGCAATCAATAAAGCATGACCAAAGTTTCCCTTATTTGCGAACCCACTCCGTTCGGGTAATTGAGGCAAGGCTAAAGCATTGGTAAAGAACCAGTTGGTAGGGGTTTGTTCTGCATAGACCGCATGCAAACCAATATCTACCGTTTGCCATTTGCCTACGTACTGCACATTTTTGGGCTGAAGAAAAGCCAGTTTGGGGGCCTGAAAGCTTACGGTGTAAGTAGGTTTAATAATGACATCTTCTTCGGCATTGGCCTGATTGGCAAATAAACCAGAGGCAATATCCACTGAGATAATTTCTGCCCCGCTGTTATTTATTTTCTGAACTACTTCTGCCAGTAAACCTGTCAATCCGCGGCTCAGACCTGAGCCCATTAAGGCATCAATGATTACGCCACTGGGTGAGAAATGTAACTCGTCGCTCTGGCTCACCCAATGCACCGTATCCAAATGTTCGTAACGGCCCAAATTGACTTCAAAGTCCTCAGAACTTCGGTCGGTGTGTTTAACGATAGATACCTTAGGCAGATACCCCGCCTGCTTCAGTAATCGGGCGATAGCGAGACCGTCGCCACCGTTATTACCCAGTCCGCAAACAATTGAAATGTCATGATGCGTTTCCACCATACCCGTGCGGAGCAACCATTCGGTAAAAGCAAGAGCGGCTCGTTCCATGAGATCAATGGAAGTAATAGGCTCGTGTTCAATAGTATAAGAATCCCAACGGCGGATCTGATCGACAGAGAAGATTTTCATAGGTTAATGTTTTGAGTTTAGGGTTTAGGCTTTGAGTTCCCAGGTCTCAAGACTTTATTCAAATCAATACCTATACTAACGAAAAAACCCTGCCTTCGCTTTTGGAGCGTTGGCAGGGTTTTTCTTTTTGACGGTTACTTTACTTTTTATTATTCCTGCATTTCTTCTTCGTGATTTATGGAACTGCCACCCGAATGGCTTTCTTCCACTTTCGCGTTGCCTTTGTAGTTAATCTGGCTAGCTCCTGAAGCCGTAGCATTCAGATTCGTATTCGCGGTTACGTGAGCTTTGGAAGCTCCTGACGCATCCACTTGCACATCATTGGCTTTAAGAGCAAAGGCCTC
Source organism: Siphonobacter sp. SORGH_AS_1065 (assembly GCF_030818595.1). Taxonomy (NCBI): domain Bacteria; kingdom Pseudomonadati; phylum Bacteroidota; class Cytophagia; order Cytophagales; family Cytophagaceae; genus Siphonobacter; species Siphonobacter sp. SORGH_AS_1065. The sequence continues at coordinate 2,861,772 of NZ_JAUTAM010000004.1, read as the reverse complement.
CAAACGTGACGCTCCGGAAATATCGGCTTTCAACTGCTGGGCTGATCCTAGTAAAGTCAGGCGGGCGGCTCCGTGCACATTTACATCCACTTGTTCAGCATTCAAGCCAGAGAAAGTAGACTTGGAAGCTCCGGCCAGTTCGATTTTTTTCACCTGATCGAAACCTTTCACCGTTGCTGATATTGCTCCCACAAACTCAACCTCTTCCAACGCTGGCATTTCGATGCGAATGCTCTCCCGGCTGCTTTTAAAGCTAAACCCTAGTATATTTTTGCGTTTGATAACCAGTGTATTACCCGAAACTTTCACGCTTACATCATCCAGCTTACGTTCATTCTCAGCGTAGACCGTTACCTTGAAAGCCGATCCGCGTTTGACTTCCACAGCATACCCGCCCGAAATGTCCAGATTTGTAAAGCCTTCCAGGTTATACTCCTGCGGTACACCTCGGCCAATGCTCGACTCGTAAGAGTGGTCACTGTCATCATCACTCATATACGTATCTTCCTCCTGAGGCACCGAACGATTCAGGCAGATCAATTCACCGTCGCGAGTATACTTCCAGATTGATCCGGCAAACATATTCTCATTAAACATCTCATTCGGGAACCGATTCGTTACGTATCTCGCAAAAGACTCTGTCATGCTGAATTCTTTCTCATAGGGAATGAACACCTTTATGTTCAATTCAGGTTTACGGAAAGGAATGTCATCAGGAGCCTCAAAATTTTTTGCAATGGTTACCAGAGAATCCTTCTGCGTGATCTGATGCTTTAACTGAGCTGCTCGCTCTCGGGCTTCTTTGGTGGTACGACCCCGGCTTGAAAATTCTTCTACTAACTTAATTTCCGTGCCTTCGTACCCTTCTAAGGTTACCTGTGAGCTGTACAAATCATCAAACTCGTCGTCAACCTGTTCATCAATATCAAAAACTGGTGTTTTGTCCCCATCAATAAATCGTGTTTTCTCTACGACTCCCCGACGGGCGAAATTAGAAATGTATTGTGGAATCATAATTCCTGAACCGATGGAGCCAACCAGAAATAAACCCAGTAAAGTCTGCCAAACCAGCGGTTTAAAATAATTCTGTTTCGTTAAGAGTGATAAACCAGCCAGGCCCATCGCCAGAGCAGGCACCACCGCCGCCAGAAATGTTAACACGAACATCCAGGGGGAGGCATCCCGAATGAATTTAATGGGCATACCTACCGTTATGGGGACATCTTCCCACCCTGACAATCCAATGGCGGCACCTAGGGCAATCAGCAGGCAAATCACACAGGCCATCCCGCAACCCAGCAGAATAAGTCCCACGACGATACGTGCTAATACCAGCAGGAAACGAAAGAATGGTCCCAGACCTTCGAAAATCGCAGCTAATGCCCGAAAGGGAAACAATAGCACTTTCGTAACCGTACTTTCAACCGTCTGATTCTCAACATTCAGAGTCCGCTTAATATTGGTTTCGATGTTATTCAGCGTAATGGGTTCGCCCTGCATTTTCATACGATCTGTCAGCGTTTTTGCCGTTGGAGTAATGATCCACAAGACTAAATACAGAATCAGACCCGTGCCGAAAAACAGTATGCTAATGACCCAAACAAAGCGAATGATTGCTAAATCCCAGCCTGTATACGCGGCTACCCCGGCAGCAACGCCGCCCAGAGCTTTTCGCTCGGGATCGCGGTAGAGTTTACGCAATTTTTCGTCTTCTTCCAGATTCGCATTCCCGGGAAATGAAACCCAGCAGGCAATGTAAATAATGAAGACAATACCACTCAGCGGACCAAAGAAGTCTTCTGTATGGGACCATCCGCCAAAAATAGGCAGTCCAATGAACAGGAATAAAGTTGCCAGCCGAACCCACAACGGGTCGAAGTTAAGGTAATGGGCGATGCCCGCACAAACGCCACCTAACACTTTACGCTTGGTATCCCGATACAGCCGTTTCTGAGCTGGTGGGAACGCCTGCTGTGCACTCGTAAAGGTTGAACCAGCCTCTGCGTGGGCGTACGTTTGCTGATTTTCTGCACTGGTCTGCGTATACGCTGATTTCGAAGCACCAAAATCTTCTTCTTCTTCGATGGCCTCAAAGTCGGCTACGGTTCCCATAGACTGAATCAACTGATCGACGTCTTCGGAGGTAATGGCCTGTTTTTCTTCTTTTTTGACCTTGTCATAAAATTTCTCCGCAATACGGGCTTCGATATCTTCAATGATCTCGGCACTGCCTTCGTACGCAGAAAAATAGCGTTTAATGGACTCCAGGTAGCCTTGCAGACGGTCGTAGCCGTCTTCCTCAATGTGGAAAACAACTCCTGCAATGGTGATGGATATAGTCTTTTTCATTGGTTCAACGAATGAATGTTAGCATGATGGAATGGTAGAATCCGAGAAGAGAAGTGGGGTTATCGCTGCATTCTCTTCCACTATTCGCCCTTCGATTCGTTTGTAACAATTTGATTTACTGACGTTTGGAGCTCCTCCCAGGTGGTCTGAAGTTGTACCAGGAATTCGCGGCCACTATCCGTCAGAATATAATATTTTCGTGGGGGGCCCGACGAGGACTCTACCCACTTGTAATCCAACAGCCCTGAGTTTTTCAGTCGGGTGAGCAGTGGATAAAGCGTCCCTTCAACGACCATGATTTTTGCCGCTGTTAGTTCCTCCAGCATGTTTGAGGCATAAACCTCTCCCCGCGAGATGATATGCAGAATGCAGAATTCAAGGATTCCCTTCCGCATTTGCACTTGAGCATTTTCCAGGTTCATTTCGCGTATTGTTTAAACAGGTTCGGGTTCGATGACCTCAGTACTAAGGATTTCATCAAAGCCAGAATCCTAATCCGGTTTCTGAGACAAAAGTAATAGCAGGTACTTTGCAATGCAAGGTAGTTGGTAAAATATTTTTTTAGGCTACTATCAAATGTCAAAAACAGGGAAGTATTTTTGAAGGGATGTTATGCCCCTCCCTTACTTTATCTTATCTGTTACTCAGCGTGTTATACTCATGAATTGGTACTAATCTTGCATTCAGAACAGTATAGCTTTTAGGAGGAAAGATAGTATAGGATAAGTTGCCAAGCTTAGACAAGACCAAGCATAGGAATTGCAGTCTAGCATCGCATGGTGTATTCAAAGTACATTTTTGTAAAGGCAATCATTAACTAAGTCATAATTAACTTCACCTAACTTAATAAGATTTTTATGCTAAAATTAATAAATAACTATAAGCTACTATTACTGAGTATATTTTACACAATTTTAGTTATAGGAACCGTTTTTATTATGCCTGACTACGGAAGAACTCCAGATTCTTACGGGTATTTAGAATCTGCTGTTTCTATGGCAGAAGGAAATGGCTATCAATACAAATCGATCTGGAACTCTTTATGGCCTATCGGTTACTCAACTTGCATATTAGTCATTTATTCCATTCTTCCTATATCTGTCTTATGGGCGTCTAAAGTAGTCAATATCATCTTTTTATTACTAATGATATTATTCTTCTATAAAAAACACCCTAGAAGAGCATTCGTTTTTGCATTACCCGTAGGATATTTATGTAAAATGGCTGCTTATTCGTGGTCTGAAACTGCCTACATTGTTGTTCTTACTGTTAGTATTTATACATTGCATGATTACCTTAAAAACGATAACAACGTATTTTTATTTAACCGAATAAAATTTTTCATAGTAGCTTATGCTTCTTTCCTGATCAGATACATTGGGCTTTTCATGGGAATCTTTACAGGAACTTTATCGGTCTACTACCTTTGGAAAAGAAATTTTAAAAGAGCCAAATGGACCTTCTTAAATTCAATTTTACTTTTCGTAGGCTACTATGCATATTTTTTACTTAATAAATACAAAGGTCAGTTAGTTTGGGGAGGCAATAGAATTGATGAAATTAAGCCCTGGAAGGAAGTCCTTATCTTAATTATTCCAGGACTAATCAATGAATTTATCTTGTTAAGAGATGTAAGTTTACCCGACCCATTCGCCTGGATAGGATTAGTCATTCAGCTTACATTAATGGTTTATATTATTAAAATTTATAGAAAAGAATTACTAGGTATTTCATTTACCTTATCCAGGCCCAAGCTCCTATTCCTGGCTGGGTTACTCTATCTATCAATTATTTTTTATTTACGTTTCTTTAGTGCCTTTGATATGCTATCCTATCGTCTTTTGGCCCCAACAACCTTTCTTTGGTTAATTGCGGGGCTAGACTGGCTCTCTAATCCCGTCCGTTCTAATCTCTGGCAGAAAGTAGAAATCCCGATTACTTTGTTTTTATTAACAACGACTATTACTAATCTGCTTCCTAAAAATTTATCTAAAATAGAAGCCTTGTTTAATAAATTATAACCATTTTCAAAGTACAACAATAGTTTATGGTATTAGGATACCTATTTTATTAACAATCCCCTATTTATATTCTAAACCTTAAGCAACTAATATGTTATTAACCAGTCAACGTAAGCTCTTGCTTCTTTTTATATTAGTCACGGCATTATCACTAGTAAGGATACTAATGTCTAGTGATTATTGTCTGGTAAATGACTCTCATTATTACATCCAGACTGCGGAGAGGTTTAAAGCAGGGTTGGGGCCAACGATTGTATTAGAAAGTGGTGAAATTGTATACAATTCCATTTGGCCTCTTGGTTATCCATCATTCATTCTAATTGGGTTATATCTCGGACTAAATGGTATATGGGCTTCAAAACTTGTCAACCTGATCGTCATTATTTGGGTATTGTATGAATTAAATAAAACCTGGGCAGACAAAGCTCCTATCCTGGCCTTATCGCTGCTTGCTTTCATTAAAGTATTAGCTTTCAGTTGGTCAGAATCCTTATTATTCGCTTTTACGCTTTCTTTTACTCATGGAATCTGGCATGCCTTCCATAACCAAATGAATTTCCGTCTATTCTTTTGGATTTTCATAACTGGATTTGGTATGTTCTTTACCAAATACATTGGAGGTATTTCAGCAGGATTAATTTTTATAGCTGCTTTACTTGCGTACTTTACTAATAAAAAAAACTTAATGTTTCAGTTCTTAATTTTATGGTTACTATTAATCTTAAGTTTCGGCGGATATTTTTTTATTAGTGAAAAACTCAGTAATCATATTTGGGGCGGTACTCGTTTTATTGCCGTTGAACCCTGGCCTGAATGGACATTAATGGTTTTAAGTTCTTTAGCGAATGAGTTGTTACTTATTCGAGACTGGGATAACTTTTATTCTGTTGATTTTATAGGTTTACTAGGTTTTTTTATTCAGGGGTATATCATCTATAAGCTTTTAAAAATTAGAGTGTCCACTCCTGAAAAAGCCGATCCCCATTCCATTCAACTTACTTATTGGTACTTAGTGGTAGCTCTGGTATTAGGCGTTACATTAATTATCCTACGGGCATTTTCTCCTTTTGATCCTCTGGATATTCGCTTAATGGCTCCTTCCACTTTTTTTCTGCTTCTCTTCGTTCTCGGGCATTTTGCAGCTTTACCTATCTACTGGAGAAAAGTTCAACGCTATATATTTTTTATATTTGCCCTATCATCCATTTGTGCCCTTTTACCTAAAAAATTCAATCCATTAAAGCCTTTGGAAAAACTATCCATCCCCACCCAGAAGATTTATTTACTATTCATCCTAATCGGCCTGTTTTCCCCGTTTCTGGCATCGGCTCAGACTTTCGGGAATGAATGGATCAATTATGAGCAATCCTATTTCAGGATTCCAATTGCTCAAAAAGGAGTGTATCGAATTACCTCTGCTGAATTACAGAAGGCCGGATTCAATACGGGCATTGATCCCCGCATGATCCAGTTGTACTGGCGAGGAAAAGAACAGTCGATTTTTGTAGAAGGCGAACAAGACCGAAAACTCGATGCCTCCGACTATATCGAGTTTTATGCCGAAGGAAATGATGGAGCTCCCGACTCATTATTATACATTCCCAATAGTGCTCAGCCTCATCCTTACTTTAGTCTTTATTCCGATTCGACGGCTTATTTTCTAACCTACTCTACCACTGGAAAAGCCGGGAAACGAATGGATTCGTACCGGGATACGGATTATTCCTCTTTAACTCCCGAAGCATATCATCTGGAAGAGATTCTGAAACTTTATACGTCTGACTATCCCGTTGGTTTTGCCCGCCCCGTAGGAACGCTGGCAGGAGCCATGCTTTTCAGCCATTATGATTACGGAGAAGGCTGGACAGGTCCCGTAAGGTCTATAAACGAAGAATGGCAGGAAAACTTTACCATTACCGATCTGGCTACCTCTGCGGCAACAAAACCCCGAGTAGAATGGCTGATGACGGGGCGATTACCTGATAATCACCGACTTGTTTTTTCAGCAGGCTCCACTTCCCGAACGCTCGGAGAAGGTCTTTTTGACTATTACTATACAAAAAAATTCAGTTTCCCACTTGAGTTTTCAGACATCAGTAACCAGACGTTAGTCTTAAAAACGGTTTCCAAAGGGATTAACAACGGCTCTCGGGATGCGTACTCAGCTACCTACGCCCGAGTAACCTATCCGCAGCTCACTCGCATGAATGGCTTGGGTTCTAAGACATTCCAGTTGATTCCTCAATCAGCCGGCCGCTCTTATCTTTCAATTCCCGGCAGTAATAATGCTTCGCTCCTTGCCTACGATATTACGGATAAAAATGAAGTTCGCCGAATTGGCGGCTTACCATCAGATACTGATTTTCAGGTTATTGTCAGAGGAACTCAAGCGGCCCGAAAAGTTCTGATTACGCGGGAGTTTAAATCTGTACCTCTTATTTCACGGACCTCTTTCCGAAACATCAATCCCAAATCACACAACTATTTAATCATTACGCATCCGGCTTTACAAAAACCTGCGGGTGGTGAGTCAGATGCGGTTCAGGCGTATGCTCGTTACAGAGCCTCCGAAGCGGGTGGAAAATACGATACCTTAACGGTTTCCATTTTTCAGTTATACGATCAGTTCAATTACGGAGAAACGAGTCCGCTGGCCATTCGGCGTTTTCTGGATTTTATGCTCAGAAAAGGAAATCCCCAGTCTGTTTTCCTAATCGGCCAATCTACCGATCCGCAAGGGTTAAGATTTAATCCTAATCGGAATCAGATTGACATGGTTCCTAGTTCAGGCTGGCCTGGCTCCGATATTACCATGACTATGGGATTAAATGGAAAAGGAATTTACGAGCCCGCTATCCCCATTGGAAGACTTCAAACCAATAGTCCACAAACCGTTTTAGACTATCTGGCTAAAGTCAAGGAGCATGAGTCCAAACCCATGACCGACTTGTGGCAAAAAAACATTTTACACTTGAGCGGCGGACGTAGTTCGTATGAATTGCTTTCTTTTCGAAACAACTTAAATCAGTTACAGCAAACCGCACAGAATAAGCTCTTAGGCACCCGGGTAGAATTAATGGGCAAGAAAACCGATGAACCTGTTGAGTTTTTGAACATTCAGGAACAGGTTAATAGTGGTTTATCGATGATTACTTTCTTCGGACATTCCAGCCCAACGGTTTCGGACATTGAGATTGGCATGGCCTCAAATGAGCAGTTAGGGTATCGTAATAACGGGAAATATCCACTTATCTTTATGAATGGTTGTGCCTCTGGTAACTTTTACTTCCAGAATTCTAAAACCTTTGGGACAGACTGGGTAAACACCCCTAATAAAGGAGCGATTCTATTTTTAGCGTTAACTGACATTGGTTATCCTTTTGTTCTGAAAGAATATGCGGACCAGATTTACAATGGTTTGTTCTCAGACAGCACCACGTTTGCCAAACCTTTCGGCTACATTCAGCAACAGGCCGTGAAACGCTTTCTGGCAAACAATAGCGATTTTTACCACGTTGCTCACGCCGAACAATTTACCCTTCAGGGAGACCCAGCTATCGTTTTGTATCCGGCTTCCAAGCTGGATTATGCCATCAAGTCCCAAACGCTTTTTGTTCAGGGCCTGGACAAGAAAGCACTAACCACCCCAGCCGACTCTTTCCGGGTAGGTATTGTCATTAGCAATCTGGGTAAAAATGTAAAGAAACCTTTTTCGGTAAGCCTGAAAAGAACACTTTCCAATGGTCGTGAAATTGATCTGGGAACAAAGCAATACGCCCCTATTGCCTATCAGGATACGGTTTATTTTACGGTTAATAACCAGGCCCATGCGGGTGGTAACACCCGTTTCGATGTAGTTATTGACGCGAACAATCAACTCGACGAAATTTCAAAACAGAACAATAAAGCCAGTCTGAATGTAGTCCTTCCCGGCTCGCTGGCCCGGCCTTTGTTACCTCATGACTTTGCCATTGTAGGTACTCAGGAAAATAACACGCCTACCGCTCGACTCGTAGCCGAATACACACCAGCCACTACTATCAGCGGTACGCCTCAGATTATATTCGAACTGGACACTTCCGCAGCTTTTACAAGCTCGTTCAAGAAGACGACGACTTTACCCATTAGCAATACCGAAGGCTGGAAGGTGTCTTTATTAGCTACTGACAGCACGGTTTATTTCTGGCGGGTTCGGAGTGCTGATCAGGCTTTGAGCAGTAATAATCAATGGTCCACTGCTTCGTTTACCTACATTAAAGGCAGCACGGGCGGCTGGTCTCAAAGTAATGCAACCCAGTTTGATAACGTACTTACGGATTTCGCCGTGCTTCAGAATAACCGCTGGAGTTTCACCGGAACGGCAACGGCAGCGACGCTGAGTTCGGCCCTCATTGGCCCGACTAATCAATGGGGTGCTATTCGTCAGCAGGTAACCCGGAATGCTCAGCAGAAATCATCGTTAGACGTGTATGGCGTGGATAACCAGGGAAATGAAACGCTGCTTTACGCCAACCTGACTTCTAGTCTGACCGATATTAAAAATGGTGTTGATGCTAAAAAATATCCTTACCTGCGACTGCGTGAAAAGATCAGCGGCCCAACGGCCCCGCAGCTCAATCGGTGGTTAGTATCGTATCAGGAAGTACCCGAAGGAGCCCTCCACTTGAAGGGGCAGTCGGCGTATGTACCCAATACAACAACTTACCTTACGGAAGGAGCCCCCTACACGCAAAACCTGAGCTTTGACCTGGCCAGTACGCAGCTATTTGCTGATTCGCTGACAGTCACGGAAGTAGTTACGAATGCCACTTCCGGCCTGAACCAGACCAGACAGTATAAAGTCAATTCGGCCAAGACTATTCCGCTTAGCATTGCCTATGCTAATCTGGCCACTGGAGAAAACCGCATTGCCGTAACCGTGAACCCACAAGTTTTACCGGAAGTAAGCTATACGAATAACCTGATTACCCTGATCGCCCACGTCCAGCCCGACCGCTCGGCTCCGATTCTGGAAGTTACCTTTGATGGAAAAACCATTCCGAATGGGTCTTTCGTTTCGGCAAATCCAACCATTGCCATTCGGTTAAAAGACGAAAATAAATACGTCCTCAGAAAGGATACTTCAGGTATTGACATGTATCTGCAACGTCGCTTCCCTGACACCACTGCCCTGCAACGGATTTCGTTTCAAAATCCCAACGTTAGCTGGCAAATGGTATCCGAAAATGATTTCCGGGCTACCTATCAGCCTAAGAATTTACCCGAAGGCACGTATTATTTCCAGGTGAATGGTTCGGATGCAACGGGTAACCTGGCCGGTTCAACCCCGTATAACATCACGTTTGTCGTTAAAAACGAAACAGGAATTCAGCAATTGGTGGTAAGTCCGAATCCGCTGACGTATTATACCCGCTTCAGTCTAAACCTGGCCGGAACGAGCGTTCCCGATGCGATGGCCATTGAGATTTATAACCTTCAGGGACAATTGCTACGGATCATTTCCAATGAAAATCAGAAGCTCCAGATCGGACAAAACGATTATTACTGGGATGGCACCGACCAGCGGGGCAGTCGCCTACCGATTGGGACGTACATTTATAAATTAAAGATTCAGGAACAAGGGCAGAGTTACCCCTTCCTTGATCCTCATACGAAGACGTCAGGCCGGGTGATTATCGTCCGCTAATCATAAAAAAACCGGAGAGTGATCTCCGTTTTTTTTATGACTCATGTAGTTACTAATCAAGATCCGGTAAAGGAAAAATGAGTACGGGTACCGGACTATGGAGCAGTAATTTTTTCGTTTTGCTGGGGTTTACCAGTTGCGTAAACAAATTACGGTGATGCGTACTCATCACTAATAAATCAGCTTCGGTATCCTTCACTAGTTCCAGAATTCCCTCCTGAATCGAACTGGTTTTACGCTGAAGCAAGGTAATATGGTGTTCAGGGAACTGAGCCTGAATATTCGCCAGCATCTCGTCATCCGAGTTCACATTGGGTTCGTGGTCCGACTGTACGTTAATGAGTTGAACCGTCGCTCCCAAGGCATTAGCCCATTGATAGGTTTTCGCCAGACTTTGTGTCTCTTCAAATTCAAGCTGGGTGGCGTAGGCGATTCTTTTGAACCCATAGTGCGTTACTTCACCGGGGACGACCAATAAAGGAACGCCAATTTCATCGAAAAGCTGCGTTGAAGAGTTGCCAAACAAGTCAGAAAACCAACCACCCGATTCGCTGGACTCCGTGCGACCCATAATGACCAGATCAACACCCTTATCTTCGGTAAATTCCTTAACAACGGGCGTCAAAGGTCCTAATTCCAGATACGCCGTCACGATTACGTTTCTGGCTTTTAATTCTTCTGTTAATTTATCAATTTGCTCTTGGGCAGAATTTCGGTAAGTTTCCTCCCACTCTACCGTTAGCGGCGGGCCCGTTAAGGTCTCCGTCATGGGATAAACCGGCAGGTACGTATGCAGGAGGTGTATAGTAGCGGACTGTCTGGAGGCCAAATAAACGGCTGTTTCCAAAGCCGGACGAGAATTTTCAGTAAAATCGGTTGCAACGAGGATATTTTTCATGGTAGTTTGAAGATTAATGGCCGAAAAGAATACTTTTTTCGTTAGTATAACAAAGATATACGATTAAAAAATTATCATCATTTCACTAAAATCACAGGATATGATGATGTAATTCATATTTAATTTCGGGAAGGTGCTTAATTTCGCCTTTCCTAACGAGCCGCACCGCGTATGACGGAAGATACAAAAGAAGTTAAGTCCTTAAATTTCCTAGAAGAAATTGTTGAAAACGACCTCCGAGAAGGTAAAACCGGAGGACGCCTGTTAACCCGATTTCCACCCGAGCCGAATGGATATCTGCACCTAGGCCATGCAAAAAGCATTTGCCTGAATTTTGGTTTAGCCCAAAAATATGGTGGACAGACCAACCTACGCTTTGATGATACGAACCCGATTACGGAAGATACCGAATACGTGGACTCGATCAAGGCTGACGTTCGCTGGCTGGGTTTTGAATGGGCCGCCGAATTATACGCTTCTGACTACTTTGCTCAGTTGTATGAATTCGCAAAAAAATTGATCCAGCAGGGCCTGGCTTATGTAGATGATTCGACGGCTGAAGCCATTGCCAGCCAGAAGGGTACTCCTACGGAACCCGGCCAGGATAGCCCCTTCCGTACTCGTTCGATAGAAGAAAACCTGGAATTATTTGAAGGCATGAAAGCCGGAAAATATCCCGACGGTAGTCGCGTATTGAGAGCCAAAATTGACATGGCTTCGCCCAACATGCACTTCCGGGATCCGGTTATTTATCGAATCAAACACGCTCATCACCATCGCACGGGCGATCAGTGGTGTATTTATCCCATGTATGATTTCGCTCACGGTCAGTCCGACTCAATCGAGCAAATCACGCATTCGATCTGTACGCTGGAATTTATTCCGCACCGTCCGCTCTACGACTGGTTCATTGATAAGCTGGATATTTTCCCTTCGCATCAGTACGAATTTGCCCGCCTGAATCTGACTTATACCGTGATGAGTAAGCGGAAGCTGAAACAACTGGTGGAAGAAGGGCACGTAGCGGGATGGGACGATCCCCGAATGCCAACGCTTTCAGGTGTGCGTCGTCGCGGCTATACACCCGAAGCCATTCGTGATTTCTGCGAGCGGATCGGCGTGGCCAAACGCGATAACCTGATTGACGTAGGTTTACTGGAATTCTGTGTTCGCGAACACCTGAACAAGATTGCCACTCGCGTCATGGTAGTACTCGATCCTGATCCAATCAAGGTCGTTATTACCAACTATCCCGAAGGGCAAACCGAAGAGCTTTCGATTGAGAATAACCCGGAACAACCCGAAGAAGGCAGCCGGAATGTAACATTCTCCCGCGAAATTCTGGTGGAACGCGAAGATTTCATGGAAAACCCGCCGAAGAAATTCTTCCGCCTGGCTCCCGGTAATCGCGTTCGTCTGAAAGGAGCGTACATCATTGAATGTAACGACGTAATTAAAGACAGCGAAGGCAAAGTAACCGAACTGCACTGTACGTACGTTCCCGAAAGTAAATCAGGATCGGATACCTCTGGACTGAAAGTTCAGGGAACGATTCACTGGGTGAACGCAGCGACGGCCCTTCCTGTGGAAGTTCGTCTCTACGATCGTCTGTTCCAGGTCGAAGATTTGAGCGAAGCCGAAGGCGATTTCAAAGATCACCTGAATCCTAATTCGCTGGAAATTGTACATGCCTTTGCCGAGCCCAGTCTGAAAGAAGCAACGGGTACGTATCAGTTCCTGAGAAAAGGCTATTTCTGCCTTGATTCCGATTCTTCATCTGAACGTCTGATTTTCAACCGCACCGTAGGTTTGAAAGACTCCTGGGCGAAAGATCAGAAGAAGAAATAAGTAGTTGATCGTTTGGGGCCACCGCAACGGCGGTCAGTTTTCAGTTGATAGTCAACACTTTACAACTGAACCATAGATTATTAACTAACTACAAGAGCATAGACTAAAAAAGCCGCGACTGATTGTCAGTCGCGGCTTTTTTAGTCTATGCTCTCCTTTTATAAAACTGCTTTAATGACTACGGGTTGGTGATCGGAGAAATATCTCTGGTCTTTCGCATCTACCAATACGCCGTATTTCAGCACTTTAATTCCTTTGCTTGTGAAAATATAGTCGATACGGGTTTTCAGCGGAGCATCAAATTTAAAAGCGTTGAACGTGCCTTCAGGGCCGTAGGGGGCCATTTCTGTTATACTACGGGAGTCATTCAATAAGGTTTGAATTTCCTTGATTTGCTCGGTGTCGGGCGTCGAATTGAAATCTCCCGTCAGAAAGGTGGGAGCTCCTTTCGTTATTTCTTTAATCTTCTTCACCATCAGTTTGCCTGACTCCCGACGAGCGACTACGCCCTCATGATCGAAGTGTACATTAAAAAGGTAAAACTGCTTTTTTGACTGTACATCCTGCAACTTCACCCAGGAGCAAATGCGGTTACAACAGGTAGCGTCCCAGCCTTTACCAGGTTTTTCGGGCGTTTCGCTTAGCCAGAAATTACCCGAATCAAGTACTTTGAAACGATCTTTTTTGTAAAAAATAGCCGAATGCTCACCGCCTTCCTTTCCATCATCGCGACCAGCACCGAAGTAGGCGTATTCTTTCATTTCCAATAAATCCTTCAACTGCCCGATTAAGACTTCCTGCGTTCCGAAAATGTCAAAATCATGGTAACGAACCTGAGCTTTTACATTTTCTTTCCGATTGGGCCAGGCATTCACGCCGTCGTTGGGCGTATTGTAACGCAAGTTATAGGAGGCAACCGTCAGCGTTGACGTTTTTTGTGCGAAAGCACCGGGAATCCAAGTCATTCCCCACCATAAAAGAACGAGTACTTTTTTCATATAAGAAATTCAAAAAACGCATCAACTGCGATCATCAGCCGCCAATGCGTAGGGTTTAGAACTACAAACGTACCAATCTTCGCCCATTACCAACCGGAGTTTTGACCTAAAGCCAGATTCATCAGACGATCTGCCTCCGAAATCAGACTCACAGCCCAAATGCTTTTCGTTTTAGTCGATAAAGAGCGATCCATCCTGATTGAATTGGTTTTAAAGGACCATAGAATTAGCCTCTCGGATTGCGGAGAAGCGATTGTTCTAATAGAAAATAAGATGATTTAGTAGTGCATTAGAAGTACTCTGGCAGCAAAGTTCATACGGTAATGAAATAACCTTTTATAGACTTCAATTGAGAAATAAGAGGAGAAGGTCAAAACGAAGCCACAAAATTAGGGAAGCAAAGGACCTGAAATATTACCCTAACATTAAGTTCAATTATTAAATTGTTACCTAAAATAAGTCTTTAATAAAAGAATTTCCCCAGATTTCATCCGGGTACACGGTTGATAATGACAACTTAAATGATTCATCAATACTTTATCATCAGCATCTGTCATCCAGAGCAAAGCGAAGGATCTTATGACCTTTGCGACTTTACTTGGTCTTGGGAGAGTTTCTGTTGACGAATATTGTTTCCCCAGATTTCATCCGGGGCTATCCAGCCTGGGTCCATCCAGACCGGGGCTAGTCATATTGAACCCATCCGGGGTTGTTGCTGCACTCGCTCGGCTCTGAGAGAACATCTTACCCCAACAAAAACAGACTTGCTAATACCGGCCAGAGGCCTACCAGATTACCTCGTCACTCGGCTAGAGCCGAGCGACTGCGAGGAACCCCAAATTCTCTCACTTCGTTCGAGAGGTCAGGTGAAGAAATACGCCTACTACCCACGGGTGCGAGATTCCATCCCGTTCCTACCCGAAGGCAGGTTCCACCTGCCGTTCTCCCAAGCCTGTCAGCCCTAGCAAAGGATTGAATTAAGGTTCTAAATTTTAGATAACTTTTAAAGAGCGTACGATTTTATATAAGTATTAGCCAGATTTAGAATCCTTTTCGCTGATTGCACCCAGGGAAATCTAACAATGCAATTTTCTTCCGATAATGGACGCATACCTCACAATCGGCTAGCATCTGCCTGACTTTCGTTTAGTTTCAGCCGATTAGCCAGCCAGCCCAGCGTGGTTCCCTGTAATAGCACTGAGATAATGACGACCGCAAAAACGGTGTTGAAGATTACATCCGCTACCCGGACGCGGGAGATGAGCGGGATGAGGCTAAACACAATGGGCGTAGCTCCGCGAAGGCCTACCCAACTAACGAAGATCTTTTTCTGCAAGCTAGCCCGAAAAGGCGTGAGCGTTACAAACACACTTATGGGTCGGGCTATTAAGACCAGGAATCCAGTGATAATCAGAGCCTGGGGCAGAAAATCCAGCATGTTTCTTGGAAAAACCTGCAAACCCAAAATTACGAACAGACTAATTTCCATAAGCCAGGAGATACTTTCAAAAAAGAGATACGTTTCTTTCCGGCCCAGCCATTTTTCGCGGTAACTGCTCAGGACCATTCCTGTTACGTACATGCCCAGTAATACGTTCCCGTGTAGAATCGTAATTCCACCAACTCCCATCAGGATAACGGCCAGAATGAATACGGGGTACATTCCACGGGTATTCAGTCGGATTCGCTGGAGCATAACACTCGCGATCCAGCCAATCATTCCACCCATGATTAAGCCTACGGCCATTTCTTTGAAGAACATTTCAATCCAGTAAACAATGCTGGTATCCGAATCGCTTAACAGACTGGTAAAGGCCGTAGTAAGAAAGAAAGCCATGGGGTCATTCGTACCCGATTCTAATTCAAGGGTTTCCGAAATGTGTTCTTTCAAACGCAGTCCTTTCGAATCCAGAATGGAAAAGACTGCCGCTGCATCCGTTGAAGACAAGACCGAACCCACGAGTAAGCCCTCGAGATATCGAATTCCGAAAAGGGTATGCAGAAAAACCGCAATCAGGCCCGCGGTCAGCATAACACCGACGGTTGACAGGGCCAAACCTCGGCCCAGAATTGGTTTAATGTGCTTGAAATCCGTTTCTAATCCTCCAATAAAAAGAATCAGAGCTAGGGCGACGTTGCTATAAGAAAGGGTAAACTCCGGGAAATCATACACAAAATCGAAAGGACCACCATTCCCGATAAACACGCCCAAAGCCAGATATAGAAGAAGGCTAGGCACGCCAAAGCGATGGGAAGATTTTGTTAACAAAATTCCCGATAACAGAAAAAATCCAAGTAATAAACAAATCCAGGGAAAGGTGAGCATCATGGCCGTACTAGTAAACATTGGTAGTGCGTAAAATGTATGCCAGTAGCCCGAATTATTACCTCTTAAAAAAGAATAACCCGGGAGCTGAAGCTTCCGGGTTATCGCAATTCACGATGCATTTTCTAGAAATCGTGTCCCAACGAAATATGTAAAATTGGGGTTTGAGTCGTCTTGTCTTCTACGCCCCAGGCAAAATCACCTTTGACGTAATAACCCAGGAACAACGTCCGAACACCCACACCATACCCAATCAGATACGGATTTTTGAAGTTATTAACCGTTGCCGTCCAAACGCTTCCGGGGGCACTGACAATTTCCGTATTCAAACTGTTCTGACGACTGAAAGGGCCATTTCCGGTCCAGGCCGTTCCCACATCCGTAAAGGCCGTTAACTGGAAGTTTTGCAGGAACGTTGAAGTAAGCGGGCCTCGACTTAACACACGGAACACGGGCCAGCGTAACTCGGCATTGAACAGTAGATAACTTTCGCCGGATAACTTGTTCATGCGGAAACCCCGCAGAGGCGTTACGAAATCGGTGAAGAATACATTCCGATAATCGGTGGTATAAGGACTAAGCGGGTTTTCCGCATTTCGCACTTCCCGAACATTGCCAAAAGGAATCCAGTTATCAACGCCCCCCAGAATGCTTTGTTTGGGAGCTGCTCCGCCAGAGTTACCGAAGGAAATTCGCGTTGCCAGCGTCAGATCGCGATAGATCTTGGTGTAATTCCGGGCGTCCAGCGTGATTTTATAAAAGCTTTCCGAACTCAGTCGCATTCCCTGTTGCTGCTGGGCCCGCAGTTTGACGCGAGAGCCTTCCAGCAAATTTCGGCCATTGGTGCGGGTGTTATCAAACACCACTTCGCCCTGCAAGCCTACGAAACTGGACGAAGCATTGGGTATTCCAGAACTTCCCTGCGAACCATCTACCCGATTCAGCAGCGTAAACATGGGCGAGGCCGAAACCCGAAGGGCTTCGTTAATGGGATAAGATGCCGTAAGCGTCAGTCGGTTATAGCGGTATTTTGTAAACATTCCCGTTCCGACGGTGAATGTGTTATCAGCGAAAGCCCGGCGATCAAAGCGGGCACTAAAATCAATGCGATGGGCCAGATACTGATATTCCGCAAAAATTTCGCTGGTACGGAACGTTGGCGTAATGAACAAACCACCTTTGATGATGTTGTTTTCCAGCATATCATTGATGGTAATGGTATTTTGCCAGCCAAAACCGCTGCCGGGTGTGGTTAAATAAGGCAAGACCAGAAACTGGTTATCTGTCTTGTTCACCACAAACACATCTTTGTAATTGGTTGGCCCTTTGAGACGGGTGGCATCCCGACGAACGACCGTGGTGCGGCTTCTCGAATTGGTAATAACCCGGGGAGCATTGCCAGCAGGCTGATTCGTTCGGCGTTCGGTTACTTTCAAACCTTCCAGATCAAACTGATAGTTGTCGGTATCGACTTCTCCCGGTCTTAGTTTAATTCTCGAAGCATTTCCTACCCCCAAGGGAGCTTTCGTAGGATCTGCCACTGCGGCTCCCTGAGCTTTATTTACACCGCCATTCAGACGGATATTACGCATCGTTGAAGCGTCGGGGTTAATAGCTGACGAGGATAATCCAGGCAGGAATTTCAATACCTGCTGCCCTTTTTCGAGGCTTACGTATGCTAAAGCTCCGCTGTTGGGGTTATAATCAAAAGCATTAATACTCTCGGCAAACTGACTCAGAGGACGAACCTGCTGAGCGGTAGTATCCAGTACGTAAAGGTTCTGGATACCCTGTTCGTCACTCAGGAAAAATACTTTTTCACCATTCGTAGAGAAGGGCTGAGTCGCTCTGGATGCCAGTCGCTGTACGGTATTGGCCCGGGCATTTCCTTCGTGCAGGAACAGATTGAAACTGGTTGGTAAAGGCGTAGGAACGGGCTTGGTAGAAAGCGTATCCGTGGTCCGATTGGAAGTAAACAAGACTTTACTATTCGAACGCCCTACGAATGACGGCGTTAAGTCGTCATATAAGTCGTTCGTCAGTTGAGTTACGCCATTGCGGCTGATGTTATATAGGAATAAATCGCTTTGTCCTTTGCGGTCGCCGCTGATGGCCAGCGTTGAGCCATCCTGCGAAATATCAAAACCAGCAATCTGATTAAAGCCCCGAACGAAGCGGCGGGCTTTCAGCCGTAATCCTTTTTTAGAACCTGGTACGTACTGCGACAACAGGATGCGATCATCCTGCTGAGTTAGAATGTTCAGTGTTCCGTTATCCTGAAAAGCTAAGAGGGGGGCATGAATGGGCAATTCTCGCGTTAAAAAACGATCACCCCCTACCAGTAACTCTTCGGGTTTACCTCCCTGCGTGCCTGTAACGTATACCCGATAACGTCCGTGATCAATCATGGAATAAACCACCATGCGACGATCAGGACTAAGTTTGACCTGTTCAATTTGCTGACCAGAAAACAAATGATAACCCGCCAGTTTAGTACCTCCGGCAGGCTGAAAAGAACCTGCGGTGGAAGTAGCCATCTGGGTATAATAATCTTTCCAGTCGTTCACAAAACGAGCATAGGAAATCCCAAGCGTGCTGGAAATACTGGTTTGCTCCGTGCGAATGATGCGGGTCAGGTTGAGGATATTGGAGATATTATCCCGTCCGTAACGTTCGGCAATAAAATTCCAGATGGACTGCCCTATGCGAGTAGCCTCATCGCCCGTTAACTGCGTTGGTTTTTTAAATTTCTTGTTCAACGCCACGTCCCGCATGTAATCATCCAGATCCCGGCTCCAGCCTTCGGCAACGTAAGCCGTGATTCCTGAAATGAACCATTCGGGTAAGGAAAGTAGCAATTGGCTTTGAAGGGCATCCTTCAGGCTTCCACCGTACAGCATGTCGTACACAAACACCGAAGAAACCTCTTTCGCGAGTTGCTTGCGGAATTCCATGTGATTGGCCGTAAAGGCAATCTGAACACGGGACTTGGACAGGTTTTCTTCCCGGATTTCAGCAATAGAGTTCAGCGAAACGCCGATATTACTCTGCTTTAAATCCGCGGGAGAATCATAGAGAAAAATCTTGGTGCGGCTGTAAGGGGTATAACTCAGCAGATCGGTAATGCGGTCAAATTCTGACTCGGCCATCTGGGCTGTATAAGTGGCCAGCGAGCGACTATTCCCGTGGAAATAAATTTCAAAGTTAGAGGTGGTCAGCACCTGCCAATCGTATCGTTCCCGCTGAATTCTGTTCTTTCCGAACTCTTCCATGGTTGGCATATAGACCTGTGCCTGGACGGTAACCGCCCCCAGAAGTAATCCACTCAACAAAGAAACTTTAAAAGTATTGGTCCAATCCATGGCTTAGGGCTTAGGGTACTCCGCATACTCACCCGCTGAAGCATACGGCTATTCGTTGATTTAGCTGAAATATAACGTATGGAATCGCTGAATATTCGCTTCGGGATGAAGTTCTTTCCTATCAACCAGAAAATCAGCGAATTGTTTGGCTAAAAAAGGGGCCATAGAGGTGCCTTTTGAGCCTAATCCATTAAAAATTCCGAGGGTCGAATGGCCCGGATGAACCCCGATGAAAGGTCGCCGTCCCTGCGTGGCTGGCCGAATCCCGGCCACGTGTTTTTCGATCTTAAAAGGCACTTTAATTAACTTCGAAAACTTATCCAATAAATACGTTTTGCCCTTTTCTGAAGGCTCCCAGGTCAGATCGTTCCATTCGTAATTGGAACCTGCCCGGTATTTTCCGTTGGGATGAGCCTGAATCCAGACGCTCTGGTTCACAATGCCCGGAAACGATGGCCCCGGAATATCAAGGTTCATAATTTCACCCTTCACCACTGCCCAGGGTAGCCAGTTGAAATGAGGATTGAATCGACCATAAGCCCCTTCGCAACTGATAATCATCTTCGCTTCATACGAACGCCAGCGAGCGGTTTCAGGGGTTAATTGCACTTCGTCCCACTGAAATTCCGTTTCTTCAAACGAATCTTCCTGCTCTAAAATTTTATGAATTTCGGTTAATAAAACGGGTAAATCTACCCAAGCCGCCTGTAAGGTCTCTAGCCCGCCTAATTCGTTATGAATCAGTGGAGAATAGGCTTCATTTTGCTCGGAAGGTTTGACGTAACCTTCCAAAACCGGATTGGCCGTCTGAGCAATGAAGAAGTTCTGTTCCTCAATGGATTGATAAGGACGATACAGAGGAACCGGATAAAAAAATCGAGCCTGTAAGCTCTCTTCCAGTGCACTGTAGAAAGAATGTAAGAATGGGAACAACTCATCCGCGAGCCAGGTTTTCGCCAGCTTTCGTCCGGTAACCGGGTTGCATATCCCCGCGGCCACCCGCGAAGACGAAGGTCGCTGATCGTCGATGACCCGGATTTTACATCCTCGACTCCGCAGAGTCCAAGCCAGCATTGACCCCGCAATGCCCTGACCTACGATCAGATAGTCTATTTTTTGCATGTGATTCTACTCAATGATGCTTCAAAATACGGCAGAAAATCTTAGTAACGCTTCTGACTACTTTTCAAGCCTTTTACTCAATAGCTAGCAATTCAGAATCTTATTTTATCCAATCCGCAATTATCCATACATAAAACTAAAATTTACCGCTATAGTGAAAATTTATATGGCATAATTGACTTTTAAGTTTTGTTTAAATACGAATAATTTCCTAACATCAGTGTTTCGTTGGTTGCTCTCGCCCCTATTGAATAATTACCACTTCTTTTATCATTTTACGCATGAAAAAACGTATTACTTTCCTTTTTTGCCTCAGTCAGATGGCTGGTGCGTATGCCCAGCGTTCGTACTATGAAACGGAGAAAAAATGGCCTGAGCAGGACACCACCAGTAAGTTTTACAGCGTCAGGGGCGAACGACACGGTATTAGTTTCTTTAAAAAGCATCAGTTCAAAGACGTCGAATATCAGCCTGGAAAAACGCTCGCGTTCAATACTTATCATTCGCCTGATGTGATGTATTACTGGTGTAAAAAATGGGCCGAGCAGCATCCCAATCTGGTTGATTTGTATGAGGTAGCAAAGAGTTATGAAGGTCGCCCTATTTTGCAATTGACGCTGACCAATAAGAAGACGGGAAAACATACGGATAAACCAGCGGCGTATTTTGAAGGCGGTCGGCACAGCGGTGAGGTAACCAGTAGTGAATCAGTACTTTGGCTGACCAAATATCTTTTAGATAATTACGGAAAAGACCCAGCGATTACGAAATTACTGGATACCAAAACCGTCTACCTCCGTCCGCAGAATAACCCGGATGGATCGAATATGTATCTCTTCACGGCTCAGCGAAACCGTAGTTCCATTCGTCCGCATGATGACGACCGGGATGGCTTATTCGATGAAGATCCCGAGGAAGATTTGGATGGCGATGGAGTCATTTATCAGATTCGCAAAAAAGCAACGACCAAGGCCGATCTTGAGAAAGCCAATTACGTACTCGATCCCCGCGACTCTCGCTTGATGAAACGGGTGCAGGAAGGCAAAGGGCAATGGTTGGTTTATACAGAAGGCGTTGACAACGACGGCGACGGAAAATATAATGAGGACGGTATTGGCGGGCTGGATATTCACCGGAATTACCCCGAAAACTGGCGACCCGATCAGGGCGGAGACTTCACGGGTCGGGGTTATACCCAGAATGGAGCCGGAGCTTACCCATTGAGTGAAATAGAAACGCGTTCGACGGTACTATGGCTATTGGGACATCCGAATATTTCGGTTGTCAACTCCATGGATACCCGCGTTCCGATGCACCTGCGACCACCTTCAACTTCCAAAGATACGGAAAGCATGTTCCCCGAGGACTTGAAGATTTACCGTCACATGGACAGTCTGGGCTTAGCCAACACGGGTTACCCCTGGGCAGGCGATGTCTACAATACGTACGCAACTCGTAGCAAGACCAATCGCTTAACGGGCGATCCAACGAAACCCGAACCGCTGTTCGGTCACGGTCCGGATTTTGGCTACTTTTATTACGGTTCGATTTGGTACGGGGATGAGTTATGGAACGGCGGAGCCATGAAAGATTATGACGGCGACGGGCAATACGATGAATATGACGGGATTCGCTGGGATGATGAAGCAAACGGAAAGAGGGGCTTCAAACCCTGGACGAAGTTTACGCATCCGCAGTTGGGTGAGGTCGAGCTGGGTGGGTTTCATCCGAAATTCTTCGCTCAGAATGGTCCGGCCTCAGTATTAGAAATGTGGATTTCGCGGCAGGCTAAATTCAACCTCGGCATGGCCTTCGAGTTACCGCAAATTGAACTAACGAACGTAAACGTGAAGCCACTTGCCAATAATGAGTACGAAATAAAGGTAAGCTGGAAAAACACTGGTAAGCTGCCCGTTGCCCTGGAACAGGCGAAACGCATCAAAATTGTTCAGGAAGATCGGGTAACACTCGACATTGATAAGGCTTTATTGAAAGAAAGTCCTGAGGCAAAAGTAGTAATTACGGAACCAGCTTTGTTCGATAAAACTATTTACGCAGGTTATACCACCGCTGGAGAACAGAAAGAAGCAACGTTTAAAGTAAAAGTAAACCAGTCTGGCTCGATTAAAGCGAAGGTAAAATTACTTTCCACCCGAGGCGGATATGTGGAGAAGGAGATTGTGGTTGGGAAGTAAGTTAGTTGTTTATCAACTTCCCGAAAGTTTTGAAGCTTTCGGGAGGGGTTAATTAATAGTTACGAGAAGTGAAGCTTGGATTCTTAACTGGAACAATCAACAGAAAACCCCGGATTAGCATCCGGGGCTATTCAGCCTGGGGCTATCCAGGTTCAACCCCTCCGGGGTTATTACTTTCATTTCCAAACAACTCCCTACACTCTTTCGAATTTGTAATCCGAAAGCCCTCTGGAAGGGATTTATAATCCCTAAAGTAACACTAACCATCTCTACAGAAATGACCGCCTGTTATTGGAGATTGTAAACTCAAAAACCCCGCCCTGGCTGGTGTTCTCACCAATCTCTATGCTTTTAGTAAAGGCGGGTGAGGACACCAGCCCGTGCGGGAGATTGGCGTATGAGCCCGTCCAACATTTACCCCAAATTGACATCCGGGGCTATCCAGCCTGGGTCCATCCAGACCGGGGCTATCCATATTCAACCCCTCCGGGGTTATGATTCTCATTTCCAAACCTCTTCCCTACCTTTACCGGTTTTCCTTTTCAACTCCAAACTCCAAACTCCAAACTCCAAACTCCAAACTCCAAACTCCAAACTCCAAACTCCAAACTCCAAACCGCAGCGGCGGCCGCTCCAAACTCCAAGCTGAAAACCCTAAACGCTTTTCCCCATTCGTTCTTCCGCCCAGGATTTAATCAGAGCCACCTGTTCGTCGAAGGTCATAAATGAGTTATCCAGTACCAATGCATCTTCCGCTTGCCGCAGCGGTCCTTCGGAGCGAGTCATGTCAATGTGATCGCGTTTGGTTAAGTTCTCCAGTACTTCATCCAGAGAAATCAGATCTCCTTTTTCGAGTAACTCCGCTTGCCGTCGCTGAGCCCGAATCAACGGATCTGCCGTCATAAATACTTTTAGTTCTGCCTGCGGGAATACCATGGTGCCAATATCCCGACCATCCATGACAATACCCTTCTGCTTTCCCATTTTCTGCTGTAAAGCCACCATCGCCCGACGCACTTCTACCACGGCACTTACTTCGCTTACCCGCTGCGAGATGTACATTTTTCGAATTTCATCTTCCACACACAACCCATTCAGATACGTTTCGTTCAACCGTTTTTCGGGATTAAACTGAAACGTAATGTGAATATTTTCGAGGGCCTTTTGAACCTCATGAGGATTAGTGATGGTTACATAATGTTGGTAAAAATACAGGCTAACCGCCCGGTACATGGCACCAGTATCGATATAACCGTATCCTAACTGAGCCGCGAGAACTTTAGCCGTTGAGCTTTTTCCGCAGCTTGAATAGCCGTCAATGGCGATGATGATTTTAGACATTTTATCAGAAATTGCTACTGAAAGCAACCGGGAAGTCATTTCATTGTAGAACTTTGGCAAAGGTAAAAAGTTTAGAGGAGTGATGCAGGGCTTATGCTGCGTATAAAGTTTGAAAGGTTTGAGTTCGTTAGAAAAGTTTGATACCGGATTGCTTTAGTTACTTTCTCCGTTGGTGCACATTACGATCCTTCGGGCAAGCAAGAGGGGCATCTGTTATCAACTAAAAACAGCAAACCGACAACTGAAAACTAAAAATGATGAAAGAGATTAGTGGCCAGCTTCTGGATATTCCCGGTCGGCAAATTCGTCCGGTTACGATAACGATTGATAACCATACCATCACTCGCATTCAGGATAACCCTGAGGCTCCCGAACAATACCTGTTACCGGGTTTTGTGGATGCTCACGTACACGTGGAAAGCTCCATGCTCAGTCCGGCTCAGTTTGCCCGGTTGGCAGTGGTGCACGGAACGGTTGGCACTATTTCGGACCCGCACGAAATTGCGAATGTACTGGGGGTAAAAGGAGTAGAATGGATGATTGAAAACGGTCGTAAAGTCCCTTTTCACTTCTGTTTTGGAGCCCCTAGCTGCGTTCCGGCGACGCCTTTTGAAACGGCAGGAGCCATCGTAACGCCTGAAGATGTACGGTATTTATTAACGAATTATCAGGAAGTAGGTTATCTGGCGGAAGTGATGAACTTTCCCGGCGTGCTCAATCGTGACCCGGACATGACCGCCAAAATCGGCGTTGCTCAGGAATTAGGTTACCCAGTCGATGGGCACGCCCCCGGACTTCGGGGCGATGCCGCCCGCCGATACATCGAAGCAGGCTGCCAGACGGATCATGAATGTTTTACCGCTGAAGAAGCCCTCGATAAGCTTTCGTTCGGCATGAAGGTGTTAATTCGGGAAGGTTCAGCAGCAAAGAATTTTGATGCCCTGATTCCTCTGTTACCCGAGCATTACCAGAACCTAATGTTTTGTTCGGATGATAAACATCCCGATGGTCTTGTACTGGGTCATATTAATCTGTTGGTCAAACGGGCTCTGGCGTTATATCCCGATCATTTGTTTGAAATTCTTCAAATGGCGTGTCTGAATCCGGTAGAACATTATGGCTTGGCGGTTGGGCAATTACGCGAAGGTGATTTGGCTGATTTTATCGTTATTGATTCTCCGAAAGAATTTACTATTCTTCAAACCTATATTAAAGGGGAGCTGGTTGCCGAAAACGGTACTTCACTTCTCACGAGTTACCTCAGCGAGCCTATTAATCAGTTTAATGCTCTGGAGAAAGCCCCCGCTGATTTTCAGATCACTTCATCAGAAAAAGAAGTTTCCGTTCGGGTCATCGAAGCATTGGACGGTCAGTTGATAACCCCCGCCCGAATCGAAAAATTAAACGTTCAGAACGGCGAGTTAACTTCTGATACCGAACAGGATGTATTGAAGATTGCCGTCGTTAATCGGTACGCTGACGCTCCGCCAGCAGTAGCTTTTATCCGAAATTTCGGCCTAACTAAAGGAGCTTTGGCTTCCTGTGTAGCCCACGATTCGCATAATATCGTAGCCGTTGGTGTGGATGACGATTCCATCGCTCAGGCCGTTAATTTGATTATTCGTGAAAAAGGTGGGATCGCAGCGGTCCACGAAGCAGAAGAGCTGGTGCTGCCCCTGCCCGTTGCGGGTATTCTCAGCGGCGAAGATGGGTACTGGGTAGCTACTCAATACGCCACGCTCGACGCTTTTGCCAAGCAACAACTGGGCTGTACGCTGAGCTCGCCCTTCATGTCGCTTTCGTTCATGGCTTTACTCGTCATTCCCAGTTTAAAATTAAGTGACAAAGGCTTATTTGACGGGGAAACCTTCCAGTTTACCTCCGTCTTTGCCTAACCCTCTTTTGTATGAAAATGAATCGATTAGGTCTGTTTCTGGCTGTTATTGGATTAGGTCTTAGCTCCTGTAGTAATTTCGAAATTCCGCAGGATGAGGTTACCCAAACGCTAACCGATTACGGAAAAGAGCACCCCGAAAATGTAGTAAACATCCATACCCGATTCGGTGATATTGAAATTACGTTATATAAGGAAACGCCCCTCCACCGGGCTAATTTTCTACGGTTAACCAATCAAGGCTATTACGATGACCGAGGCTTTTATCGTTCGGTAAAGGGTGTTTGCATTCAGGGCGGCGGCGAGCAACGCGATCAGCTCAGCTATACCATTCCCGCCGAATTACGTCCGAATCTAATTCATAAACGAGGAACCGTCTCGATGGCTCGTTATTCGGAGAATAATCCCGAGAAACGCTCTTCGTCAACGGAGTTTTTCATTGTTACTAAAGGTATTTATTACAATGAAGAAGAGCTGGCAAAGTACCCGCCAGCATTGAAAGATATTTACCTAAAACAGGGCGGAGAAATCATTTTCGATCAGGAATATACCGTCTTCGGTGAAGTCACGAAAGGTATGGACATCGTAGAAAAAATCGCCAAGATACCCCTCGGCGACTTCGAACGACCCACCGAAATCGTAAAGTTTTCAATCAACAGTAAGTAACAAAAAAGGGAAGGCAAGCCTTCCCTTTTTGTTACTCTATCATTCACTCATTCGACTATTCAGCACTGATTTCTGCACCATTCGCATCATGGATTCTTCGTCGTTATGAAGGCGAACTTCGTTTAAAGGAATCCATTTGATCTCGTTAGATTCTTCATTGATGAGTAACTCTTTCGTGGCATCGGCCCGGAAAAGAAAACGAACATCATAATGCAAATGCTCCGGTTCCTGCTTACGAGCGGGAATGGTATGAATGTCAATATCAAAAATGCCGTCGCCGGCAGGAGTTACTTCGGCTCCGGTTTCTTCCCAAGCTTCCCGCTGAGCCACTCCCTGCACATTCGGGTCCCCATCACAATGTCCTCCTGGCTGAAACCAACGATCAAGTTTTCGGTGGTGCATGAGTAAGGCCTGCGTTCCGGTTTCGTCCAAAATCCAGGCTGATCCGGTGACATGACCGATTAATAAGGTTCGATCAAAGCAGTTTTCGTGCGTTTGAATGAATTCCATCAGACGCAACCGCATGGCCTCTTCGTTCGTGTCGGTAGTTTGGTATTGCTTTAATAAATCGAGTAACTGCTGCATTCTATTTTCTACACTTGAGCCTGCAAAGTAACCTATTTTCAAAAAAGAAACACTTCGCCTATCAGGGATTACAATGCCAGCGTGGCCCGGCCAGCTTTTCCGATGGTAGCAATGACTCTTTTCTATAAACTAACATGTTCTAAAACGACTGCTACCAGCGGAAAAGCTGGTAGCTTAGGCATAATAACTTGTTGAAATGTCTCAATTATTTTCAGAGCAATGGAAGCCACTTGAACAACCGCTACCAACGTGGCCCGGCCAGCTTTTCTATAAACTAACTTGTCCTAAAACGACTGCTGCCAGCTTTTCGCTGGCAGCAATGACTCTCTTTCTATAAAGCAGTTTGGCCTAAAACAAATATTGGCAGCATGGAGCCCCTAATCTGTTCAAAAACTATTGCCCAGCATTCTTCAGGGAATCACGCTTAGCTTTTTCTGCCGCTCTTTCCTGTCTGCGGAAAAACGGACGTGTCAGGAAGTTATGCTGTAAAGCTTCCATGTTCTGATCCAGTTTTCGGCTGCTACTTTCCAGGTATTGTAAGGTCGTTTTCAAATCACCAGCAGTTTTCTGATCGTTGAGTAACAAGCCCAGAGCATTGTCATTCTGATTCAGTTTTTTCGTAGCAGTTACTACGTTATCGGTAGCTACAGAGGCTTTGTCTACCACTTGCTGAGCCGACTGACTCATCTGTTTCAATTGATTAGCCGAAGATTTGATGCTGGCAAAAACCGTCGTATCGGTTACCAACTCGTGGGCCAGACTTCCTTTGGTATTTAAACGATTGGAATAAGCCGCCAGCGAACTCGACATGCGATTAGCATTCTGAGAGGCTCGTTCAAGGTGATTAACCGTAGCTTTAAATTGCTCGGCCAGAATTGAATCCGTCAGAACGGCTCCAATGGTGCCCTTCCCACGGGCAATTTTTGAAACGAGTCCTTTGAAATCAGTCGTAATTTTCAGCAGGTTTTTGTTATTCTCCTGCAAGGTTTCCATGATCTGATCGGTGCCTAAAACGGCTTTTGCCCGAATGACATCCCCATCGTCAACCGAAGCCAGTTGGGGCGTTCCTCCTTCAATAACCACGATTTTATTGCCAATGAAACCTTCCGAGCTAATTTCCGCCTGAGCATCTTTATGAATGTATTGCTGAGCTTCTTTTTCGATGTTCATGGTCACTTCCACCTGCGATTTTCCGTAGAATTTTACCGATTTTACAGTACCCACTTTTACCCCGGAAAACCAGACGTTATTACCCGTTTTCAAACCTCCTACATCATCAAAGATGGCTGCTACCTCAATACTTTTGATAAAGCGTTTTTGTTGACCGCCTAAAAACAATACGCCGACAATAAATATGACGAGGCCCAGGAATACAAAAATTCCTACCTGAACTGATCGTTTGTTTTCTCCTGTGCTCATTTAGTCAATAAAATTATATTCGTAAAATTGTTTAACCCGCTCTTCGTCCGAAGCAAAAACTTCTTCGAAAGTGCCCTGACGCTGGAACTGGCCGTCCAATAACATGGCGACCCGATCTCCCGTAGTTTTAGCACACGTCAAATCGTGGGTAATGATGATCGAAGTGGTATTATGCTGTTCCTGAACCTGATTAATCAAATTATTGATCTCTCCGGATGTAATCGGGTCCAGACCAGCAGTGGGCTCATCGTAAAGCATAATTTCTGGCTTCAGAATCAGCGTGCGGGCAATACCAATTCGCTTCCGCTGTCCGCCCGAAAGCTGCGAAGGCATCTGACGGATCGTCTGGGATAAACCTACATCCTCCAGTGCTTCTTCAATAGCCAGATCAATTTCTTTTCTGGTCAGATTACGCACATTACGAATCAGGGGAAACTCCAGATTCTCGTACACCGTCATACTGTCGTACAAGGCACTATTCTGGAAGGAAAACCCAATTTTCAGTCGCAACGCATCCAGCTCTTTGGCAGATAACTCTCCGACTTCCTGACCCAATACTTTAACGGACCCTTCATCGGCTTTCAGTAAACCCGAAATAATCTTAATCAAAACGGATTTTCCTGTGCCGGAACGACCCAATACCACCAGGTTTTCGCCTTTGTAAATGTCCAGATCCACCCCTCTCAATACCGTCAGACTACCAAAGGATTTTTTCAGCCCACGAATTGAAATGACTTTATCGCTGGTATCTATGTTTGCTTTTCTCTTCATAGGATCAGGAGATTAATGCCATTACGATTTGTAGGGAAAGTAACTCTTCAATGAAAATCAGGAACATGGAAAGTACCACCGAAGTATTGGCCGCTTTTCCGACGCCCTCCGTTCCTTTAGAAGAGTGAAACCCTTTATAACAACCTACGGCTCCAATAGTAAATCCAAACACAACGGATTTAGCCAGCGAAGCAAATACATCCGTAAACGTGACGGTATTAAACACCTGCGTAAAGTAGGTTTGAAAACTCGTGGCCTCGTTCTGATGAATATTAATGAATCCCCCCAAGAGAGCTAACATCGTGGTATAGACAGTAAGGATGGGAATCATGGTAGTGGTAGCAATGACCCGACTCACGACCAGAAACTTGAACGGATTCGTAGCAGAAACTTCCATCGCGTCGATTTGTTCAGTTACATTCATCGAACCTAACTCGGCTCCGATGTTTGAACCTACTTTACCCGCCGCAATCAATGAGGTAACCAAAGGAGCCAGAGCACGCACAATAGCAATGGCAATGAGCGAGGGTAACCAAGAAACAGCTCCAAACTCAGACAGCGAAGGTCTCGACTGGTTTACGAATACAATGCCCGTAATAAAACCAGTGAGGGAGATCAGCGGAAGCGATTTTACACCTACTTCAAAGCACTGCTTAACAATTTCCTTAAACTCGTAGGGAGGTAAGAACGCTTCCTTAAAAATTCGGACAACAAATAGAAAGACGTCATGCAAATCCAAGAAAAAGCGATTAATCCGGCTTACGCGTTTGCTGCCATCTTGGGTATCAGTTTTATTCATTCGATAGGATGGTCAAAATAGAGCACAGTTGAGTAAGCACTCAACGCCTCCGGGGATTTTCACGGCTGCAATTTGTCAATAATTTCCCGCCAGATACTGTCAGTTTTTTCTTGACTTTTTATAATAAAAAATCATACCTAATCGGCTAGCTGAAAAACCTGTCAGTAATGAAACGGAATTCTATTGATCTCGCGAAGATACGACGAGGTGGCAATGGCTCTACTATGGGCTGTCGAATTTCCACGCCTAGTGGTCTATTTTAAGCGTGTCTTTACTATTGAATTTCTAAAATAAGTATGGATTGAGACATAAATCGTTACCTGGAAGACAGCCTTTACTGATCCAAATAATCGAGCGGTAAGAGGTCTCCTACTTTCTCCCAACCCCAGTAACCTTCAAACATAACGCCTAGTGGAGGTAATATACTTCCGTTTTCTTCCAGTAGCACAGATTCCGTTCTCAGGGAAAATACCGAAGTCTGAAACGTGGGCTGACGGTTTCGATGACGGCTCTGGCTCATGACATAAGCGGGTTCTTCTTTTTCGCCAACGTATACCACCTGAAAAAATCCCTCAAAAGTCAGTTGGTCCTTTTTCAGGTATTCATCATACGCAACCCGGGCCGTATCCAGTTTTTCCAGGATTTTTGGCAAACTAGCCTTCGCCAGGATTTTCTCCAGTGGGTCATCTTTTCGTAAACCACCCTGCTCTCTGATTTTCTGACGGATTGCTTTTAACTCTTCCTCCGTGGGCCGATTGGGATTGGGCATCCGAATCAGTCTTCGAAGATTAAAGCCTTCTGCTTCTAATTGCTGATTTCGCAGGCTTCGTACAAAATGCATGATCGAGCCTTTATACGCCCGCTGCCGATTCTTGGCCCAACGTCTTTGCCGGGACTTATTTCCTTCCATGAGCTGAAAGTTCGGATAACCCAGGTAGGTAACATACCCCTGCCGCATGTCGTATTTGAATTCCGCCAACAGATAATTGATA
Organism: Siphonobacter sp. SORGH_AS_1065; assembly: GCF_030818595.1. Taxonomy (NCBI): domain Bacteria; kingdom Pseudomonadati; phylum Bacteroidota; class Cytophagia; order Cytophagales; family Cytophagaceae; genus Siphonobacter; species Siphonobacter sp. SORGH_AS_1065. Next base: position 2,830,500 of record NZ_JAUTAM010000004.1, on the reverse strand, counting down.
CGATACCCCAGTTCCCGGTTTTCGATTTTCAGTACTTCGTCGGACTTTACCTCCAAAAAAGCTGTTTGGGGATCAAAGACAATAACGAGTTGGTTTTCATTGAGTATGCGACATTGCTGAGCTGTTTCGCTACTACCTAGAAACTGCTCTTTGAAAAGCTTGAGGTTATCGTACCACGAGCTATCGCGTTTCGCCTTCACCCCAACGGTTTGAAGTGAATAGGTTTTCGGCTGAATTTTAAACAGGTAAGAAACCGCCCGTTTCTGGCGGGTATCCAGAGCATAGACCAGCGGTTCGTAACCTACCATGGAAACAATGACTTCGTAGTTACCCGCTTTCACCGACAAAGAAAACTCTCCTTTTTCATTGGTTAACGTGCCCGTCGTAGTCGTATTAATGAACACCGATGCAAAAGCAACGGGTTCGTTCGTCTTTTCGTCCAGCACTCTCCCCTTTAAAATCTGATCCTGAGCCCCTAAGGAATGAATAAAGCAGCAAAAGAGAAGAGTAAACAGGTATTTCATAGCAATTACGATTTTTTCGTAATATTACTAAAATTTCGTAATTCTTCTGTAAAAGAAAACCCCGGCGTTAAACCAGGGTTCTCCCATGTATTCGTTAGAAAGCTCCGTAAGCTCGTTCGTTGCCTTTGCCAATCATGTAATTTACAAAAGCCCGGTTCACCACTTTATTACCTCCCGGCGTTGGGTAATTACCCGTAAAGTACCAGTCGCCCGTATGGTTTGGACAAGCCGTGTGTAATCCATCAACCGTTTGATAAATGATAGATACTTCAGCCTGACAGTTTTTAGGCGTTACGATTTCGGCAATTTTTTTGGAAATCTGTTCGTCGGTGAAAGGTTCATAAAGAGCTTTCACGTAGTTCTCCTGAGTGGCGTACCCATTTTCAAGAGCATCTTTACAACGAGCAAAAGTTTCCTCCAGCAGCTCTTCGCGATTGTGTTCTTCCAGTAACTTCAATACTGCCCGGAAAGCCACGAAATCTTTCATTTTTGACATATCAATTCCGTAGCAATCGGGGTAACGAATTTGCGGAGCGGAGCTGACAATGACAATTTTCTTAGGCTCCAGACGATCCAGCATGCGGAGGATCGAACGTTCCAGAGTAGTTCCGCGAACGATAGAATCGTCAATCAGAACAATCGTATCCTGTTTTTTCTGGATTACCTCAAACGTTGTTTCATACACGTTTGAAACCATCTCGTCGCGTGCCGTATCGTTCGTGATGAACGTACGCAGTTTCACGTCTTTTGAAATGATTTTCTCGGTACGGGGACGGAAGGATAACAAACGATCCAGGTCTTCTTCAAACAGGACACCTTCGCGAATGTGACGCTTGCGTTCCTGAACCAGATGTTCGTCTAAGCCTTCCACCAGACCGAAGAAAGCGGTTTCGGCAGTGTTAGGAATATAACTGAAAACCGTATTCGCCAGATCATTATCAATTTCCTTGAGAATCTGGGGTAATACGAGTTTACCTAAATTTTTACGTTCCCGGTAAATGTCTGGATCAGATGCTCTTGAGAAATAAATACGCTCGAATGAACAGGATTTTTTCTCCAGAGGCTCGCGGAATTCCTGTTCGCGGAAATCACCGTTGGTTTCGATGATTAACGCATTACCAGGCTGAATTTCAACGATTTCATCATAGTCACAGTTAAACGACATTTTGATAGCAGGCTTTTCTGAAGCAACCACGATGACTTCATCATCCGCATAATAATAAGCGGGGCGAATGCCGGCGGGGTCACGGGCAACAAAAGCCGCTCCCGAACCTAACATCCCGCACATCGTATATCCACCATCGAAATCCCGGCAGGAACGCTGCAACATACGGGCAACGTCAATATTAGATTCGATTAAAGACGTAAGCTGCTGATTATCTTCAGGGAATAAAGGCTTGAAACGGTCAAACTGGCGTTGCACTTCTTCGTCCAGAAAGTGGCCAATTTTTTCCATTACCGTTACCGTATCTACTTTGTCTTTGGGGTGCTGACCCAGCGAAACCAGCTTATCAAAAAGCTCGTCAACGTTAGTCATGTTAAAGTTACCCGCAACGACCAGATTCCGGCTCCGCCAGTTATTCTGACGCAGGAAAGGGTGGCAGTTTTCGATTTCGTTTTTGCCGTGCGTACCATATCTCAGGTGGCCCAGCCAAACTTCACCCGTGAAGCCGTAGTTTTCCTGAAGCCATTCGGCATTCATGAATTGCTTCGGATCTTCTTTTTCTGCTTTCCGGTATTTTTTGTTGATTTTCTCGAAGATGTCTTCGATGGGTTTCGCTTCTACCGAACGATACCGACTGATGAAGCGATACCCTGGAGAAACATTAAGCTTAATATTCGCCACCCCGGCACCATCTTGTCCACGATTGGCCTGCTTGTTCATGAGCAGGGCCATCTTGTTTACGGCGTACAAAGGCGTGCCGTATTTGTCGATGTAATACTGGAGCGGTTTGCGGAGACGGAGAAGAGCGATCCCGCATTCGTGTTTGATTTCGTCGGACATTTAGGATGTCGTTTTGACTGCTCGCTTAATGAAGTAATCTGTTTTCGATGAATCGAAATTACAACTTTAAGCTCGGAATGGTTCAAGAAATGTTCACAAAAAATTCACACTCGCTTCAACGTCCGAATTGGACTTGGAATTGTTCAATTTTCGTAACCTTCAGCTCTAAAAGCATCTACTTTACTTCCACACGACTGTATTTTTAATAGAAATTTCAGTAAAATAATCAGACCAACCAAATATTTCCACCGCAAAAAATGTCATTATCCCAATAAAATATCCCTATAACCCCGATATCCAGTTCATCAGCCAATCGGTTTTGAGGAATAGCAGAATGATGGGGAGAGTCAATACCAGACTTAAGACGGTTACTCCCCAGCTCAGCGTTACGACTGGCGTTTCTTCAGCTGTTTTTCTGAAAAACAAAGCAAAAGGAATCTTCAGGTAAAAGGCCAGCGAAACAGCGGTGTTCAGTAACCCAAAAACGAAAAGGATCAGGAACAGATTTTGGCTACTTTGCTGGTAAGCTTCCCACAAAGAACTAAATACGAGAAGTTTGGCCGAGAAGCCCACCGTTAAAGGTAAGCCGACCAGGGACAGGAAAGCAATGGTTAAAAGGACAGCAGCCAGCGGCTGTTGCCTTCCAATGCCGTTAAAACTGGAAATGGATACGCTGTTTTTGCTCAGGGAAGGCGATAAGGCATCAATCAATAAGAAGCTCGCCATGGTTCCGAATAAGTACGTAGCCAGATAAAAGATGGCAGTTTGGTTCCCCAGACTTGAAAAAGCCACCAAGCCTACCAAAACGAAACCCGATTGAGCAATGGATGAATACGCCATGAGCCGCTTAGCGTCGGTTTGCCAGAGAGCGGAAAAGTTACCAATGGTAATGGTTACCAACGAGATAACGGCCAGCACGGGCTGAAAATTCAGCGGTAATACACTGAACAAACGCATTAATACCAAAAAAAGCCACTGCCTTGGGAGCCACTGAAAAGAACGAGACTACGGGCGTGTCTGCCGCTTCGTACACGTCAGGATTCCAGATTTGGAAAGGCACAGCCGAGATTTTGAATAGTAACCCGCTCATCGCCAGGATCAGAGCCGAAGCCGATACCAGCGGATCAACATTTACCAGGATTCGTCCAAAGGCTGGATTGGTAAAATCAAGCGTGGTGGTTAAGCCATAGAGCAAGCTCATGCCATACAGCATGAGTCCCGAAGCTACGGAACCAAACAGCACGTATTTCATCCCTCCTTCTGAGCTTTTACGATCGCCACGGAAGGCGGTAAGGATATAGCTGGAGATGGAAACTACTTCAAGCGATACATACACCATCAGTAGATTCGTAGCCATGGAAAGCAGAAATAAACCGAAGACCATCCCCACCAAAATGGAGAAAAACTCCCCCGACCAGCGACGTTTCATTACCCAACTATGCAGCACCGCAATCAAGGCTGAAAACGTAATGAGTGCTTTGAAGAACAGAGCTTTACCGTCCAGTACCAGCATCTGGTTGAATAAAGGACCCGGCGACTGGGTTTGCCATTGGTGGTAAACAAATAGGCCCAGAATAATAAAAACGAGAAAGGTAAGAAAATGGAAAAATCCACCACGCCCCTCTTCGTTTACTTCAGTTGTTACTAAATCCCAGCTAATAAGAGCCACAAATGCCGCCATCAGCCAGACTTCGGGAGTGAAGCGGGCCAAACTGGCTATGATGTGGTCGAGTTGTTCAAGCATGTATTCAATCGCCGTGGCTTTCGCGAAGGCTGTTAAATCTGAAGAAATTTGAATTTCTGGCGGCTAACCGAAATGCTTCATGAATTCCATGACGTACCCTTCGGTAATACTAAAGACGGTTCCGGGTAAAATTCCGAAGAAAAGGGAAAGCAGAGCCAGGGGCACCAGCATTATCTTTTCCCGGAAATTCAGATCGGGTAACAGACTCTCTTCGTATAAAGACCAGCGTTTTCCTAAGAATACTCGCTGGAAGGTCCAGAGGAAGTAACCTGCTCCAAGAATTAATCCAAACCCCGCTAAAACTACCATCCAAACCGGGATATAAATGGAATTAAACGCTCCTAAAAGACTAAAAAATTCGCCTACAAAACCAGAAAACCCGGGTAATCCTAAGGAAGCAAAAAAGGCAATAGCCGTTAAGCCCGTATACGCGGGCATGCTTAAAGCCAAGCCCTGGTAATGATCGATGTTACGGTCGTGCGTACGGGCGTACACTACTCCCACGACGAGGAATAACATAGGCGAAAGGATGCCGTGTGAGAATAACTGATAAATCGCGGCGTTGGCTCCTTCGGGCGTTAAAGCGGCTAAACCCAGTAACACAAAGCCCATGTGTGAAACGGACGAATAAGCGATTAATCGCTTCATATCCTTCTGACTTAAGGCGTTGAAGGCTCCGTACACAATGCTTAATACGCCTAAACCCGCAATCCAGGAAGCGAAATAAATGGCTCCATCAGGGAAAATTTCATAGGCAATTCGGAAGAACCCATAGCCCCCAATTTTCAGCAAAATACCAGCCAGTACTACCGAAATGGGCGTAGGGGCCTCCACGTGAGCATCAGGTAACCAAGTGTGTAAGGGCACCATGGGTAGCTTCACGGCAAAACCAATGAATAAAAGCAGAAAGGCAACCAGTCGGGCCGACAAGCCAAAGATTTCGTGTCCGGCTAGGGTGCTTAGTAGCGATTCAGGTACGAAATTCCGACCGTCATTCAGGTACGGAATCTCAAAGGTATGCACTAACTGAGCCGGGTCGATTTGCTGGCGGGCAATCATCGTTTGCACCTGAGCAACCACATCTTGCGTAATTTCTGAAGGGTTGGAGACCAGTCCAATGCTCAGGCCCGTTTCCGCCGGATCGATGACGGACAGGTATAAACCGATCATCACCAATAGAATAAATACCGAACCAGCCAGCGTGTAAATAAAGAATTTCAAACTCGCATATTCGCGACGAGGCCCACCCCACAAACCGATGAGGAAGTACATCGGCAAAAGCATGAACTCGAAAAAGAGGAAGAACAGAAATAAATCCAGAGCCACAAAACAGCCTACGACGGTTCCCATTAACAACAGGTACAGAGCGTAATAAGCCTTTTCGTTCGTTTTTATTTCAAAAGAAGAAACGGCACCTACCAGCATCACCAAGCTCGTCAGCCAGACCATCGGCAAACTTAGCCCATCTACCCCTAAAGAATAGTCGATAGAGACGATTCCAAACTGCCCGAGAGCCATGGTAATCCAGTCGGTATTTTCGATGAATTGATGCCCTACCAATTGCGGATCAAAGGTATGCCAGATCCAACTGCTTAAGACCAGATGTAAAACGCAAAGGACAACCGTAATCCAGCGATACGTAGCCCTGAGTGCCTGCGGAAGAGCAAGCAGGAGCAGGGAGCCAAGTATGGGTAAAAATATAAGTGTAGTCAGTATAGGCATTGTTTCAAATTACCAGGTCCACCAAATTAATAAAGCTGCTAAGCCCAGCATCGTTGCCACGATGTAAGACTGCACTTGTCCGCCCTGAAAACGACGGGTTACTTTTCCAACTGTACCCACGACATAGGCCGTCCCGGTTGGGATTCCATCCACAACGTACCGATCCAGCCACCCTAGCAAATGTGCCAGAATCACCTGCGATTTGGCACTGGCATTCACGATTCCATCCACAATAACCCGATCAACCCAGGTACAGAAATCAGCGAATTTCAGAAAGGGATTAACAATAAGGGTATGATATAACTGATCCAGCGTCAGTAAAGGCACATCTCTTATCTGGTCCAATCGCTCAATGGATCGATAACGAATCCAGGCCATCACAATTCCGATTAGGGCCACCGCTGTCGATCCCAGAGCCACGCCTAAATTCAGGTGTTCTCCTAAAGGATTCCATGAAAACAGAAAAGGCAGGGACAAAGCTGCCAGTAATACCAGCGGGAGTTTCTGTAACCAGGATGATTCATGGACACTCTCCAACGAAAGGTGGTCATTCCGCCAGTTTCCAAAAAATACCAGCCGCCATTGCTTAGCCATGTAAAAGGCCGTCAAGCCCGCCGAAATCGTAGCCGCTACAGGAAAAACAAGTTTCCAGGAATGAGCGGTTGCGTGGAAAGCTTCATGCAGAATCTCGTCTTTCGATAAAAATCCAGATGTGAAAGGCAAGCCCGATAAAGCTGCCGCACAAACGGTATAGGCAATAAAAGTAACGGGTAATTTTTTACGAAGCCCACCCATAAGCCGCACATCCTGAGCATCAAAACCGTGTCCAGCGTGGTGCAACGAATGAATAACCGAACCCGAAGACAGGAATAACCCGGCTTTAAAAAAGGCGTGGGTAAACAAATGGAACATCGCTGCGTGGGGGGCCCCTACGCCAACGGCCAATACCATTAATCCCAACTGGGAAACGGTAGAATAGGCCATCGTTTTCTTAATATCCGTCTGAGTCAGGGCGTATAAGGCTCCCATGACCATCGTAATCGTACCAATAATGGCTATTACGATCAGGGCTTCCGGTGTGAGAATAGGGAAAATCCGGGCGAGCAGGTAAACGCCAGCGGCTACCATCGTCGCGGCGTGAATCAGAGCCGAGACGGGCGTGGGACCTTCCATGGCGTCGGGTAACCAGACGTGCAACGGAAACTGAGCCGATTTGGCCAGGGTTCCACAGAAAAGTAATAAACCGATGGCCGTCCAGTAAGGGTCGGCGATGAATTCAGGCGTGGTTAATGCTGTAAAATCAAGCGTTCCCAAGCGATTATAAACACCAAAAATGCCCAAAGCAAGCCCTACATCACCAATGCGATTGACCAGAAAGGCTTTTCTTGCCGCCAGCACGGCTTCAGGTTTGGTATACCAGAAACTGATGAGTAAATATGAACTTAAGCCTACTAACTCCCAGAAAACATAGAGAATCAAAAGGTTATTGGCCAGTAAAATTCCCAGCATTGAGCCCACAAACAATTGCAGGAAAGCGAAATACCGAAACCGGGATGAATCTTCCCGCATGTATTCCAGCGAGAATAACTGCACGAGGGAGGCAATAAATAACACCAGTAATAGCATTTTCTGGGTTAAATCGTCTGCCCGGAGGGTAAAGGGTAAGGCTTCTGAAATCCAGGTATGGGTAACTTCAATGGTCGGAAGTTGAGTAGTGCTGAAACTTAAGCCAAAGCCAACTAGAGAAAAGCCCAGTCCCAGCCAACCCGCCCAGGTATTAGCACTTTTTCCCGAAAGTATGAGCAGTAAAAACCCAGCGAACGGCAGGAGAAGGATAATCCAGAGCAGTAGTTCGGGGTTCATGAATAGAAACGATTCAGAGATATTAGAACATTACATGGGAAATAATGTCCCGTAAAGCTTGTTAATTCGCTGGCAAATATCCGTTCTGATGCTGGTAAAACCAATTGATTTAGTAGACAAAAGCAGTTCTTTTTTATTTATTTAGTCTATGTATAAATTAATCCCTTGAGTGTCACCTAACGAGCAAGCCCTTGGAACCAAAACCTATTTCTTATTCCCAGACCACCATTACCGAATTGATGATTCCGAGTTACGCTAATTTTGGCGGTAAGATTCACGGCGGTATTCTTTTGTCATTAATGGATAAAGTGGCCTACGCCTGTGCATCCAAGCACGCTGGTACTTACGTAGTTACGGTAGCAGTGGAACACGTCGAGTTTCTTCAGCCCGTTGAGGTTGGGCAACTGGTGTCTTTGCTCGCTTCCGTAAATTACGTTGGAAAAAGTTCGCTGATTGTGGGTATACGTGTCATCGCAGAGTCTATTAAAACGGGGGTAAAAGTGCACACCAACACCAGTTATTTCACGATGGTGGCAAAAGATGAGGAAACGAATCAACCCACACTGGTGCCTCCTTTATTACTTGAAACCCGCGAAGAAGCCCGGCGTTTTCTGGAAGCTGTCAAGCGAAAGGAACTTCGGAAAATGTATCAAGATGAATTAAACAATGCTAAAACGATTCTGGAGGTAGAAGAAAGTTTACCTTTACTGGCAAATGAACGCTGCGTTTTTTCGGAATTTGAACGTTAGATAGTCAGTATCCGCTTTCATTGCCTTTTGCATACATCAGCATCCATGAGAAAAGTATTAATTACTCTAGTCGTCATACTTACCCTTACCGGGACCGGATATTGGAGTTATAAACATTATACCAAGTCATTCAGTCAGGAATCTCACGCTCAGTTTAATCAGGCTGGGTTGAAAGTACAGGTGGACTACTGCCAGCCCGCCAAAAAAGGCCGATTGATTTTTGGTGATTCATCCAAGGCCTTGGTTCCTTATGGCAAAGTATGGCGGACAGGAGCTAATGAAGCTACTCTGCTGGTGATTAATAAAGATGTAAGTTTAGCTGGAAAGCCGTTGAAAGCCGGAGAATATACCATCTGGACTATTCCCGGCCCTAAGAACTGGCAAGTGGTAATCAATCAGGAAACAGGGCAATGGGGCACGGAATACGATGCCAGTAAAGATTTGTTTCGGGCGACGGTTCCTGCCTATCAGGTTTCTCAATCGCAGGAGTTATTCGAAATAAGCTTCGTTCCAGAACTGGACGGTACGAATATGTTACTCCACTGGGACCATACGGAAGTAAGGGTGCCTATTAGAGTACAATGAGAGTTCATAGGTTTTGAGTCTCGTGTTTGGGATTTTGAGTTAAAAAGGAAGCGGTCGTTAGAGATGATTCTAACGACCGCTTCCTTTTAATTAATTACGGAGTTTTGGACGGAGAGCACTGCGTCTAACTTCATCAAATACTCAAACCTCAATTCAAACCCTGCTTAATCTTTCATTTCTGCGACTTCATCCAGATGGACGGTATTGAAATGCTGGAAGACTTTGAGCACGATGGCTAAGGCTACCACAATTTCGGCGGCGGCTACGATGATGACGAATAGGCTGAAAAACTGCCCCGTCAAATCAGGATCAAAACGGCTGAAAGCGACGAGGTTCAGATTAGCAGCGTTCAGCATCAATTCCACTCCCATCAGTACTACAATGGCGTTGCGTTTGATGATGACAATCGCTAGTCCAATACTAAAGAGCAACGCCGCCGTTAGCAAAAAATAGGATAAAGGAATGATCATCAGTATTTTGAGTTTAGGGTTTTGAGTTACTAAGTCCCCCTCTTCTTTTTTCTTTACTTATTGCCTATACTTTGGGTCTTACCGGATAAATAGGCAGCCCCTAACAGAGCAATCATTAATAAGATTCCGGCTACTTCGAAGGGCAAAACGTAATTCGTCATTATTCCAACGCCTAAGTCATGAACCGTTGTTTTTCGTTCGATAGCCTCGTAATGATCCAGCTCAACTCGCTGAAAATGAGCTTTCGACAGGATTGTCGATAAGATCGCGAAAATTCCACCAGCCGCCAGAATTCCCCAAAAGGTTCGACGGTGTTCAGTTTTTACAGTATTTGGTTGATTCGTACCCCGGTCGGCTTTATTACGGGTCAACATGATTCCGAAAACGAGTAATACCAGAATCCCCCCAACGTACACCATAATTTGAGTAACCGCCAGGAAATCAGCTCCAGCGAAGACGTATAAGCCTGCAATTCCTAAAAAGGTAACCATCAGACTAAAAGCCGAATAAAGTACGTTCCGACTCACCAGCACAAATACCGCCGAACCGAGCGTTAGTATCATGAAAAACAAAAACACAAAAGCCTGCATCGTTACTCAGGTTTGGGACGTTTGAAAACGGGTTTGAAAGACTTACCACCACTTGGCTTCGAAGCTTCTTCCGCAGGCCTTTCGGCATCCGATTCACTTCCCCCGGAAGCTGGTTCCACGGGCGTTTCAGCGGCAGGTTCTTCTGTTACTTTTTTCTTGAATACAGGCTTAAAACTCTTCCGAACAGGTTCTTCTTTCGGCTCTTCCGTCACTTCGTTCTCAGGTGATGAAGGTTGTAAAGGAGATTCAACGGGTTCCACCGCAGGCTTTTTGAATACGGGTTTAAAGCTTTTTCGAACCGGTTCTTCCGTTACTGCTGGAGCCTCCAGTTCTTCATTTTTCGTTTCTGCGGGTAACTCCGATAATTCCTCTACAGTCTTTTTCTTAAAGACGGGTTTGAAGCTTTTGCCCCCTCCCGCAATCGGTTCGGCTGGTTTTTCTTCAACTTTTGCAATCTCTGCTACAAGATCGGGTGACTCTGGTTCTGCCGTTTTTTTCTTGAAAACGGGTTTAAAACTTTTGCCGCCGGTAGTCGCTGGTTCTTCTGATGTTTCCTCTGGTTCAGGAGCTACCGATTCAGCATTGGCCTTTTTAAAGACCGGCTTAAAGCTTTTACCGCCAGTAGCAGGTTTTTCTTCCGTTTTCGGTTCTTCAATCGTAGGCTCTACTGGCTCCGCTTCCGGTTTTTTAAAGACGGGTTTAAAACTCTTAGGGGCGGGAGTTTCTGTTTCTGGTTTGAGGGCTTCTGCTGATGCCTCTTTATCCGCCGAAGGTTCGCTTTCTTTTCGTTTAAACGAGGGTTTGAAACTCGTCGATTTCTTAGCCGGTTCCTCCGTGATGGCTGGTGTTTCTTCTCCCGAAGCTTTTATGGGTTCGGAAGTCTGTTCTTCAGCAGCCGACGTTTTCTTAAAGCCGGGTTTAAACGCAGGACGAGCCGCAGGTTTCACTTCCTCAGAAGCGGTTTTCTCTGCTTCGGGTTCTTCTACATTTTTCTTAAAACCAGGCTTAAACGCCGGACGAGCGGGTTTCGCCTCTTCCAATTTTGCCTCTACTTCCTGAGGAGCTTCGGTTTCGGTCGTTTTCTTAAAGCCGGGTTTAAACGCCGGGCGGGCGGCGGGTTTTACTTCTTCCGTTACTGCTTTGGCAGCAGGCTTGGCTACTTTAGCCGCTTCTTTTTCCGCCAGGAACTGATCATATAACTGTTTTTTCTCTTCGGCTTTTTCGGGAGTCAGATTCGTATAATGGTACACCATATTCCGAATGTCAAACTCCGAATAGTCGTAGGTTTTGGTCATGGTCAGGCATTCCGTGGGGCACACCGTCGTGCAAAGTCCACAGTAGCAGCACTTAGCCATGTCAATATCAAATTTGGCAGCATACAAACGTATGGACGAGCCATCCGAAGCCTTACCTACTTCACCGGTTGCCCGGATGGGCTCAATTTCAATACAATCCACGGGGCAAACCTTCGCACATTTATCGCAGACGATGCAATCGTCCATTTCATTGTGCAAACGGTAGCGTCCATTATCCGGTACGGGAATGGCCTCGTAAGGATAACGCAGGGTGACCATTCCGGTATCCTGCTTAAAATAATTGGGATCGTCTACATATATAGGTTTACGACGACGGGTCGAATCCTTCAAATGTCGCAGTGAAATTTGAAGCCCTTTCAGGCTCGTCTGGATTCCCCGTTTGATCGTACCCCAGTAAGATTCATCTCGTTCTTGCATCAGATAAACTAATTTCGACTCATCTATAGTTAACCCCTGGCCCGGCTGGGGAGTTCCCCCATTTCTTGAGTCGACTTACCCTATATTCTAAATACACCTTCTTCGCAAAAGTACACTTATAAACACAAATGCCCACCCTTTTAGATAGCCATAGTTAATCTTTTTTAGAATAGTTCTTAATAGAAGGATTTGTATAGTTAGTCTACGGAACCATTCTATCTGCCGCTGCCAACGTGGCCCGGCCAGCTTTTTGCTGACAGCACTTAGCTTGGACAACAGTGAAACTACTATCCTCAAAGACGTTGTTGCTACCAGCGAAAAAGCTGGTAGCGGTTAAGTAAATAGCTTTTATGGGCAATCGTAAGTTAAGTTAACACTACCCTGTTTGCCGCTGCTAGCGGTCAAGTAAATAGGTTTTCTCACGATAGATTATTAAGCTTTCTTCATTACCCAGTCCAGCAATTCCAGTGGCCCGTGAAAGATTTGTATCCTTAGTAGAGACCAGAAATTCGCGTTACCTGTAGCTATTCCCAGATGACTCATACTGGTTGCTGTGAAAATTGTTATGGAAACCCAGCGTACTAACATCGCATTTTGTTGGCATAACAGATCACTTACCCAGAGTAATAATAAGCCTGTTACCAAAAAACTCAGAGCTAATTTTCGCGTGAACTGCAAGCTATATACCCAATATAAGCTGATTACCACCATAGCGACGTTTAGCTGAATATCAGGAGTGAGGCATACCCCAAGCGAATAGGTGTAAAAGCCTGTAATGCCACTCATGAACCAGAGCATAATAACCAAAGCTTTGACTACTGAACGCACGGGCTGCGTTTTATCATGAAAAAGGAGTGCATTCATAAGCTATTATTTTTTACATAAGTAGCGATGAATTCACTCCCAGACATTACCGCTTATTCAAAGCAGTCGAATAACTTAGTTAATGGCCCGTTACCACAATTCCCAATTCTTTTGCCAAAGCCTGATCAATTCGTTTCATTTTCATGAATTGAATTAGTAACTCTTCCTGTTCATTGGCCTGGGTTACTACCGTCAATTTATGTTTGATTTCGTTCATCCGCTGATCGTTGAACGCTTTCTTTAATCGCAGAATACAACCGTGAGCAATCTTATCGAGTAAATCCCGTTCGTGTGGAATGTAGATTTCGTGCATTTTTGCCCAGTTTTCGCTTAAAGGATGGCGTTCTGAGACAAAATCAATGCTGGTTTGTTGAATCAGTTCTTCAGTATGGTTCAGAAAAAAATTAGTATCAGGATACATCTGTTGCTGATCCGCTGCTCGAAATATGGTCATGAATTGCTGATACACAGGCGTTTCAAATTCCAGATCATAAGTCTGCCCAACCATGTATTCCATCAGTGAAACCTCATGGTTACCCTCTTCCCGAATTTCTGTTTCAATAATGATCGTACCGTATAAAACCAGCAATCGGCAAAACTCTTCTTCCTGATAAGATAAAGGCGAACGCTTGGGTGGAGCGGTAGGTTGCTTCACCTGCTCAACTGCCATTAACTCGGCAAAATCCGGCTCGTCATCACTATTAAAGCCACTCACACCGGGTGGCAAGTCGATGGGTGGCGAAGGAGATTCCTGTTGCCGCTCCTGCCGCTCACGGGTTTTATTATCGCTCTTGATTCGCTCCCGCACCCGCTTGTTGGCTTCTGCAATGAGCGTTTCTTCGGATAAATCCATCAACCGAGCGGTCTGCTGGAAGAAAATCTGACGGGTAATGGCATCGGGAATTTTGGAGATGCTCTCCACCATTTCCTTGATCACGCCTGCCTTTCGAAAGGGATCGTCTCCGGCGTCCTGCAATAATACCTCGGCCTTGAACCGAATAAAGTCAACGGAGTTTTTTTGTAAATAGGCTTTAAACGCTTCTCCGCCAATTTTCCGAACGTAACTATCCGGGTCTTCGCCTTCGGGAAAGGTGCAGAGCTTTACGTTCAGGCCTTCTTCCAGAATCAGATCCAGTCCGCGTAAGGAAGCTTTGATACCAGCGGCATCCCCGTCGTATAATACCGTAATATGCTGGGTAAAGCGACTAATCAGACGGATTTGCTCAACAGTCAGGGCCGTTCCTGACGAAGCCACGACGTTCGTAATACCCGACTGATGCAGCGAAATAACGTCAGTATACCCCTCCACCAGATAAGCCACGTCTTCATTACGGATGGCATTTTTAGCCTGATAAATTCCGTACAGAATATTGGACTTGTGGTAAACTTCCGTTTCCGGCGAGTTAAGGTATTTCGGCTGATTTTTATCGGCTTTTAGAATCCGGGCACCAAAGGCAATGACCTTCCCCGAAACGTTATGAATGGGGAAGATTACCCTCGCCCGAAAGCGGTCAAACACGCGGGCATCGGGCCGTCCATCCAAATCACGGCGGATGGATAAGCCTGCTTTTTCCAATAACTCAATTTGAAACTGATGCTGAAGAGCATCTTTAGTAAAGGCATCCCAACTTTCGAGAGCATACCCCAGTTCAAACTGATTAATCGTCTGCGTATGAAAGCCTCTTTCCTGAAAGTAACTCAGGCCAATGGATTGCCCTTCATCCGACTTCAGTAACTTATCCTGATAGAATTTTTTTGCGTAATCGAGAACAATGTATAAACTCTCCCGCTCATTCTGCGACTGAACCTCTTCGGGCGTTTGCTCCGTTTCTTTTAACTCAATGCCGTATTTTTTGGCCAGATGACGCAGAGCCTCGGGGTAACCAATACCCTCGATTTCCATGATAAACTTAACGGAATCCCCGGCCTTTCCACAACCAAAACATTTAAAAATGCCCCGGGATGGGTTCACGTTAAACGAGGGTGTTTTCTCATTGTGAAAAGGGCAACAGGCAATCATATTCGCCCCCCGCTTTTTTAGGGTGACGTAATCATTCACAACATCAACAATATCGGCGGTTTCCTGAATCAGTTGAACCGTTTCCTGAGGTATTCGCATAATCAAAGATAGTGAGTTGAGGGTTGTCTGTTTGCCGTTTGCCGTTTGAAAATTTCCAGATTCTGGTATAAACGCGAATCATCGCGGCTGACCGGGAATGGGAATCGTTTTAAACAAAACAGAAATCATCGTTTAAATAGACCCAATCAATCTCCTACCAAAGATGCCAATACAATAGAAACCGCCTTTATATCCAGACGCAATGAATCGTATCTCTACGGGGCATGGTATGGGCTTTTCTGAAAATTTCTGTTCTTGGTTCGGTACGGGTGCCGTGAAAGTTTTAGTACTTTGCAAACGAACTAGAGCTCATTCCTCTTTAGCTTATCATTAATCATTCTATAACATCCATGAATCTGTCTTTCTCTGCTGAAACTTCTAAAGCTGAACTGTTCGATAAAATCGCTGCCGAACTTGCCAGCCACGGACTAACTATTGCTACTCAGGATCAGACTCGTCCCTGGGGCGGTTTTTTCGTTATTGATGAAGCCCAAACGGAGCAGTTTGTCAGCACGTATTTTCCTATGGTTCAAATGGAAGACCTGAAAGGTTTCGCCAAACTGAGCCCTAAAATTCTGGTAGTAGGTCCCGAAAAACGTCTTTCCTGGCAGTACCACTTCCGTCGGGCAGAAATCTGGCGGGTAGTAGCTGGAACGGTTGCGGTAATGACCAGCCCTACCGACGAAGAAGGTGAAACGCGTAGCTACGAACCCGGCGAATTAATTACCCTGCAACAAGGCGAACGCCACCGTCTGATTGGCCTGGAAAACTGGGGTATCGTAGCCGAAATCTGGCAACACACCGATCCAACGAATCCTTCTGACGAAGACGACATCGTTCGCGTTCAGGATGACTTCCAGCGGAAATAAAGAATAGAGTTTGAGTGGGTTAAATAAGGTTGGATTATTTTTTCGCTTTATCCATTAAGAGGTAACTTCCAGAAGACTTAAACTTTCGGGAAGTTTTATTCACTTCAAATTTTCTCAAACAAAAAAGGTGACCCCATTATGTTGGGGTCACCTTTTTTACTACCTATTCAAACAGACTAGTTCAACGATCCTTTCAGATAAACCTGTCCGGTTGGGCCAGCTTGCGGACTTCCTCCTTCGGGTTCCAGAGAAATTGCGTAGGCACTAGCTCCGTTGATACTTTTTACTTTCTGCATACTGGTGGCCTGATCGAATAACCCGGCGTCTACAGGTTTTCCATCCACGATGGCCCAGATTTGATACTGCTTGCCCGTTGGAGCCGATGGTAACTGTACATTAGCCATATACGTCTCCCGCTTGGCATCGTTCCAGTATAACATCGCAAAGGCCGTTGGAGCAATCGGTTCACCCTGGAGCTTCATCATTTTCGTACCAGGGTTCTGTAATACCGCAATTTCCTGGCGGGCCTGCATAAAGCTGGCTTTGTTTACTTCAAGGTTTTTAGCCAGTTGGGTGTTATTAGATTCCAACGTAGCTACCATATCTTCCGAAGCCTTTAATTCTTTGAAAAGAAAGATATTTCCTACAACACTCAATACCATAATTACCGCAGCGGCAGCTACCCAGTTACGGGAAGACACCAGCGTTTTGGTCACCGATAGGCCGGGACGTTGGTTGGTCAGATTATGCAAAGATGACCTCGTCATCGGAATAACCTTGCCTGCTGCCAACTCCTGAATACTTCCTAGTACTTTCTCCCGTACAGCCACCGGAGGTTCAATGGCGTGCTGCCACGCGAAGGATTCCAGTGATTCCCGAATGTCGTCGACCTGTGACTGATATTCAGGGTGCGTTGATAAAAGTTTTTCCACTTGCGTGGTTTCTTCTTGCGAAGTAATTCCCAGCACATAGCTTTCCAGCAAGCCAGACGAAACTATTTCATGCTCATTCAATTTTTTTAAGAATTAATGTAGGTGGTGAAATACAAAAACATCAAAAGGAGAGTAATCAGTGTTCGGAGTTGAGCCAGGGCCGCTTTAACCCGAGTTTTCACCGTACCAAGGGGAATATCGAGTTCTTCAGAAACTTCGGCTTGAGTATAACCCTGAAAGTAAACCAATTCAATAATAGAGCGGTACTCAGGACGAAGTTGGCTGACCACTTTTCGAACTCCAATGGCATCAACCTGATGCTCTACTGGATTCTCTTCTTCAACAACACTTACGAAATACTCAAGCGGTTGGTTTTGAGTATTTTGTTGATAATCCTGAGATCTTAGTTTATCGATGGCTGTATTTCGGGCTACATTCAAAATCCAGGTGAATAAACTGCCTTTTGAACGCTCGTAGGAATCGATATTTCGCCAAATTTTTACAAATGCTTCCTGCATGACGTCAGCGGCTGTTTCTTCAGACTTGACGATCTTAAAAATAACCCCGTAGAGGGCGGAAGAATAATTATCATATAAGATAGTAAATCCACGTTGATCCCGCTCACGGAGCAGGCCAACTAGATCATTTTCAGCGACAACAATGCGTTTTTTTCCCAAAAGAAAGCTCACTTAAGATATTCTGAACAAAACTAACAGGATGAGAGGTAAAAATTCAATTAATCATACTATTTCAGGTCCTGCTTAGTTTTAATAATGATCTCCTTTTTTAAATTTTTAACTCCATAAGCCTAAAAAAGACAAAGGGCCCCTATAGAGAAGCCCTTTGTACCGGAAATGAATTAACCCACACCTTTAATTTACTACTCAAGCCTTACCGAAGTAAACCATTGAGCAGTTTCGGTTGTCCGATTATAGATACGGGATTTCTTTTCCTGTCGGATTTAATAAAATGCTAAATTTTTTCATAAAATATTCAAAATCATCATTAAATACCTGACTATCAATACAAAACAAAAGGAGATAAGTTCAAAACTTATCTCCTTTATACCTTTACTAGCGGTAAACTTTTATTATCTGACTCCTTTGGCAGCAGCTTTCTGCTGAACTTCACCTTTCAGGAACATGGTCACTGTGCTATTTTCTGCATTGCTATATACCGTGATCTGCTTGTTGAAAGGCCCTACAGAAGCGGCATTATAGGTAGCACTTACCTTGCTGGTTTTACCAGGAAGGATTGGAGCCTGTGACCATTTCGGAGTAGTGCAACCGCAGGAAGCCGTTACGTTACTGATTACGACAGGAGCTTTACCCGTGTTCGTTACCACGAATTCATGCGTTACGGGCGTGCCCTGAGCAATTTTGCCGAAATCTTTCGTCTCCGCGTCTACTTTAATTTTGCCCTGAGCAAAAGCACCAGCTGAAATAAGGAAAAAGGCCAGTAAGAAGAAAAGTTGCTTTTTCATTAGATTGAAATAAAATGGTTTGGTTACAAGAGTATGATCGAAACAAAAGTAAGGGGAACTATATCCCACACAAAATCGTCGGGTGTTAATGATATGTTAATGGATATTTTCGGTAGAACCCTCTCGTTTGGAATGCTCGATTCTTTTCCTTTATTTTTACTTTTACAAACATCGTACCTGGGTTTAAAAATTCCTTTTGCTAAAGGAAAATCTTTTTAACACGAGGTTACAGGGCAAACTTTTCATGTTGAAATTCATTTGCCTGATTTGTATTCACCTGACAAACCGCTTTTTTCGATGGAACAAGCCACCCTTGACAGCGTTGTACTTTCTAAAGAGCAAGTTCTCCTCGATTACCGCATCGCCTGGGAAAGTCGTCATGCCAGTTTGTTAGCCCGTAAGGAAGTGTTCATGGGCAAAGCAAAGTTCGGAATCACAGGGGACGGCAAAGAATTGGCCCAAATTGCACTCGCCCATGCTTTTCGCAAAGGTGACTGGAGATCAGGCTATTACCGCGACCAAACCGTTGTTGCAGCCCTGGGCGAATTAACCTGGCAACAGTACTTTGCTCAGATTTACGCTCATACCGACGTTGAAGCTGAACCCAACACGGGCGGCAGAATGATGAATGGCCATTATGCCTCGCGTCATCTGGATGAGCAGGGCCATTGGTTACCGCAAACGCCCCGCTATAATATCGCTTCTGATATTTCTCCCACAGCCGGGCAAATTCCCCGGTCCATTGGTTTAGGTTATGCATCAAAGCTCTACCGCGAAAATCCTGAATTACATTCGATTACTGACTTTTCCATTCATGGAAATGAAGTTTGTTTTGCTACCATCGGCGACGCTTCGACCTCCGAAGGCATGTTTTTCGAGGCTATTAATGCCGCTGGTGTTTTACAAATACCGGTAGTTTTCTCGGTTTGGGACGATGGTTACGGCATTTCGGTTCCGGTACGTTACCAAACCACTAAAGAAAGTATCTCCGAAGCATTGGCTGGTTTTCAGCGTACAGCCGAAAAACCGGGTCTGGAAATTATAAAAGTAAAAGGCTGGGATTACGCGGGGTTAGTAGAGGCTTATCAAAAAGCCGCCGAACTGGCCCGCACCGAACACGTCCCCTGTCTGGTTCACGTGCAGGAAGTAACTCAACCACAGGGCCACTCGACCTCAGGCTCACACGAGCGGTATAAATCCGCCGAGCGACTGGCCTGGGAAGTGGAAATGGACTGTAATCGTCAGTTCAAAAGCTGGATTCTTGAAAATGGTTTTGCTACGGAAGAAGAACTCGCAGCCATTGAAGCCGAAGCCGCCAAAGCCGCTAAAGCAGGCCGCGATGCCGCCTGGAAATCCTATCTTGAATCTCTCCAACCCGATCTGAACGAAGCTCTGGAAGCTCTGGCAAAGGCCGCCCGATCCAGCCGTTCAGGGGATGAAATTCTGGCTATTCGGACCCAAATTCAGCAAAAAGCGAATCCGGTACGTTCCGATGTTATTGAAGGCGTAAAACGGGCCGTTCGTATGCTACGATTCGAAGACTCGCCCGCCAAGCACATCCTGACGGAATGGTTAGACCGAACGAAGAAAGACAACTGGAAACGCTTCAATACGTTTTTATACAGCCAGTCCGACGAATCGCCTTTGCAGGTGCCTACCGTCGCTCCTGTGTATGCCGATGACGCTCCTTTACTGGATGGCCGGGAAATCATCAATAAAAATTTTGAAGCTCTTTTCGCCAATGACCCCCGCATTTTTGCTATCGGCGAAGACGTGGGTAGAATCGGCGATGTAAATCAGGGCATGGCGGGCTTGCAGGCCAAATTCGGCGAAATTCGGGTAACTGATACTGGTATACGCGAAACCACGATCATTGGTCAGGGAATTGGAACCGCCTTGCGTGGGTTACGCCCGATTGTAGAGGTTCAGTACGTAGACTACATGCTCTACACATTGGCTACACTTTCGGATGACCTGGCCTGTCTGCATTACCGCACTGCGGGTGGACAAAAAGCTCCGGTTATTGTCCGTACCCGTGGGCACCGACTGGAAGGTGTGTGGCATTCCGGCTCCCCCATGGCGGTGCTACTCCATGCCTTACGCGGCATGCACTTCGTTGTTCCCCGAAACCTGACGCAAGCCGCTGGCTTTTATAATACGTTATTACGCGGCGACGATCCTGCTCTGGTTGTTGAACCTCTGAATATGTACCGTAGCAAAGAGAAGTTACCCTCCAATCTGGGAGAATTCTGTTTGCCTCTGGGAAAACCTGAGATTCTTCGGGAAGGAACCGACATTACCATTGTTACCTACGGATCGATGTGCCGAATTGTGCTGGAAGCAGCCGAGCAGTTAGCAAAAGCTGGAATTGAGGCAGAAGTCATTGATGTACAGACCTTAATACCTTTTGATTTAACACATACCATCGCAGAGTCAGTGAAGAAAACCAATCGTCTGATTGTAGCCGATGAAGATATGCCCGGTGGAGCTTCAGGCTTTATGCTACACAAAATTCTGGACGAACAAAAGGTATTTCGGTATCTGGATGCCAGCCCGCAAACGCTCACGGCTCATCCGCATCGCCCGGCTTATACCACCGATGGTGATTATTTCTCGAAACCCAATACCGAAGACGTGTTTGACGTAGCGTACAACATCATGCACGAATGCGATCCTCGTCGCTTTCCGGCCCTGGGCTATGAAATTAGCGACTGGACTTTTTCAGGCGGTCGCTGGTGGAATAATCCCTAAGTTTGAGTCAAAACAAAGCGGGAGCTACCGAAGTAGCTCCCGCTTTGTTTTGACTCAAAGTCTTATTGCTTAATTGGAGACGACAATAAATCCATCTTTAGTAACCTTCGTTCTAAAGTGAAGATGCGGTAAGATTGCATCGGCTTCCGTAGATGTTTCAGTGACCAGATAATAACCTTGATCGAGCAGGTTTTGCAGAAAGGAAAGTAAGTCCGGCATGAGTGCCCATGCCGAATAAGGTTGAAAATACCCAACGGGCTGGTAACCTCCGTCGAAGGTATACCAGAAATCTTTTCCCAGACTTTTATCGTAAAAATACACCTTCGGGCTATGATTCGTAAGTAATCGAATCTGCTGCAGCCGTTGCTCCGTAGGACGGATGAATGGATAAATGAGGTGTCCCTGCCGCAGGTTGATCGCCATGCCCCGTACCTTATCTTTTATTCCCACCGTGTAAGCGATTCCCACAAACCAGATGACGGCGAGGGGCAGGAACCGTATCATTCGAAAAACGGGGTTGTCCGATGGCTTATGCTCAGATGCTCTCCACAGTAAATCCATCCAGATAAACAAAACGACCACCACGGGCCCCGAACTGTTCGGCAAGTTGTGTTCGTGACTTCGTCCCAGGAAATACAATAAATTACTGATCGTAAGAATGATGAGCAATAACGCCGTATGGAAATAGGTAGCAGACAGACGGGCTCGGCACGACCAAAGGGTGGCCGTAGTTAAGCCCAAAATTCCGGCAACATACCAGAAAAAGGACGTTTCATGTACCCGCATGAAGCCAATCTTCAGACTTTGGTAGATCCGCATACCCGTGGGAAGAATATTCCCGAAAATCAGATACGTCGTTAAAAATCCGACTAGAATCAACGAAATGGAAAGGGCGTACGTTTGCATGGCTTTCCGTACGATCTCCTTCAGAACAGTTACGTTGAACTGACGTTCAGCCCATTCCGTCAGGATCAGGAAGGCGATGTATTCTACGTAAGCAATAGAGAAAAAGATTCCGAAACTTCGGTGTACGCATACCAGCACCGCCAGCAACAGTCCGACGGCCCAGTGCTGAGTACCTTTCTTCCACGCGACCAGAATCACCGGCAGCCACCAGTCGAGTCGTAACGGACTCATCTGAAACTCGGCGTAAGCATCCGTGTAATACGGAAAAACCCGCATGATGAAAGCCACTATGAGCAGATACAGAGCCAGTTGGGTTTCTTTGAATAAGCCCTTTCCCAGCCAGAATACCCCCGTACTGAACAGCCACAAAGAGGCTTGCCCCAGGTGTTGAAACCGACTCAGGTCCAGGCCTGATTTCATCCACAGGGCAGCTATTGCCGACAGCAGCAGGTCATATTGAAAGTAAATATCCGGGAGCGATGCTCCGGAAATCCAGGCGTATGCCGGAGCAAAAATGAACGAATAATCCCATTCTGACGGAGCAGCACCGGCTACAAAACACGGGATGGCGAGTAGGCCCAGCCACAGCCCTACCTGCCACGGTTTGTAGCGACGGGCCGCTGCGTACACCAAAAGCATGAAAGCAGTCAAGGCCGTTATCGATACGGGATAAAATTTAACGCCCGATCCGAACAGAAAGCCATCGGCGGGCATGTGGAAACCCGCTCGCACTAAGATCAGCAGACAAAGCCCAATGGCGGGCCATACGGGCCATTTATTGAAATAGGTAGTTTGAAGAAAGCCCCACCCCACGATCAGCCAAAGGATTCCGTGCAGTACGAATGCCTCAATGCCGTCGGGTTCGGTTTGGGAAGTATAGAGCCCCGTAATGCCATATGCAATGGTAGGCGTCAGCGTTTCGGGTCTGGGAGGAATCCACACGGACCAGATTTCCTCAGCAAAAGCGTAAAACAAAACGTGGCACAGGCACACGAGGGCTCCCGTCCACCAGCCCAGCCGGGCATACGGATGCGTAAAGAGGATGGGGATGATACGTTTCAAAAGTCAGACCGGGTTAGGTAGTGGAATACGGACCTTAAATCCGTGGTGGTACAAAAAAACACTCTTCCCGGAAATTAGTAAAACGTTGGTTCATTTTTCCGTCTTTTCAGCCCCAGTCGGTCACGACCAGACATAAAAAAAGAGCATAACCTGTATCCAGGCTACGCTCTTTTCGGTCCCATGAAAAGGACTATACAAAATACTTGGTAACCCCCGGAACTGCTACTGGATATAAGCCATTAGAATCGGGATTTAAAGGCATTTTCGCATCCCAACTGTATTCAGAAGGTTGCAAACTCAAACCTGACATCAGAGCCGTATCCCATTCGATGATTTGACCTGAATAGGTTGCCAGCCGGCCCAGAATGGCCGTCATCGTTGACTTGGCTCCATTCTCGGCATCGGCGAATTTGTATTCACCTTTGGCAATGGCGGCGAATAACTCATCGTGCTCGGTTTGATACGGGTTATTATCCGTCTTTTTGTTGAATTGGAACAAAGGTTTTCCTTTGTAATCCACGATCTTGGCGTCATCGCAAAGGATTTTTCCTTTAGTACCCAAGATGATTTCGTCTACTTTCGCCCAGGTACCTTTGATATGCCGACACTCTGAATTCAGAATGGTTCCGTCGGCGTATTCAAATTCTACGTGGTGGTGATCGAAAATCTCGCCGTAGTCCTTTCCTTTTCGCACTTCGCGTCCACCTGTACCTTTAGCTCGAACGGGATAACCACCTTTGAACCAGTTAAATACATCGATATTGTGAATATGCTGTTCGTTGATATGATCGCCACATAACCAGTTGAAGTAATACCAGTTACGCATCTGATATTCCATTTCGGTCTGGCCGTCTTTTCTTGGATTTACCCAAACACCGTCGTTATTCCAGTATACATTCCCCGAAACGATGTCTCCGATCATAGCCTTATTTTTCAACAAAGCCCGGTACGAATTCTGATAATGACGCTGTAAACCCACCACGACGTTCAGCTTTTTCTTCTTCGCTTCAGCCGCCGCCGTTAATACTTTCTGAACGCCCGCCGGATCGGTCGCTACGGGTTTTTCCATGAAAATATGTTTTCCCTGACGCACCGCTTCCTCAAAATGAATGGGGCGGAAACCAGGAGGCGTGGCCAGAATCACTACATCAGCCAATGGAATGGCTTTGGTGTAGGCATCGAAACCAACGAATTTGTTATCACCAATGGCAATGCGGTTGGCATTACCAGAAGCCGTCAGGTTTTCGGTAATATTCTTAACGGCATTTTCCAGACGATCAGCAAAGGCATCGGCTACCGCTACCAGCTTTACGTTTTGCTTGGTTAACAAGGCCTGCACGGCAGCTCCAGAGCCACGGCCCCCGCAACCAATCAGGGCAACTTTGATTTCGTCGGCAACGCTGCTATTGAAGAGATTACCAGCGTTTGAAGTTAGCGGAGCGGCTAAAAGTCCGCCCGCTAGAAATGATCCTGCTTTCACAAAATCACGGCGAGATTGAAAATCTTTGTTCATAGAACGGTTTGGTTTAGAAGATACTTTTGAGGTTGCTGGTTAATGAGTTGTTGGGTGCCAATGAAGCATCTACTGAAATTTTACTAACCACTCTCAACCAATAACTATCAACGAGAATTACTGTCCAAGCATTTTGGCGAAGAAGGCTTCGGCTTCTTCCTGGCTGGGTTGTTTCACCGGGCGGACAATCCGGAAACCCACGTAATCACCATCGGTAAGCCACCACTTGGAACGGGGTACCTGCGGATCCCGACGGTTCCATTCTTCCACCTGAGCTAAACGCTCGGCACAACGTAAGTCGGCGGCTTTACTCTGATAACTCCCGCCGCGAGCGGTGTGATACGCCCGGGGTGAAGTGCGTTGAATGAAGAAACTGCTTTCAGGTTTGGCAGCTAGTTTCTCAAAATATTTTGCGTCGTACATGTCCATCGTCCATTCGGCGACGTTTCCGAGCATGTCGTACAAACCAAAGGCATTCGGTTTTTTCTGAGCTACTTTGTGGTAAGCCTCCTTACTGTTGCTTTCATACCAGGCGAACTGAGCCATCGTAGAAGCCTGCACACCCGTAGGATACATGGTTTTGCTTCCCGCACGGCAGGCATATTCCCACTCGGCTTCGGTAGGTAAGCGGTAGAAAATTCCGGTTTTTTTCCATAACCATTTGCAATAGGTAATAGCCGTGTAAGGCTGCATGGAATTGGCGGGGAAACCACCTTCTTTACCCATGCCCCAGGTTAAGTCAATGTATTGAGCCGTAGGCCGGGAAATGGCGTCGGGCTTGGGTTGAGCGTCTTTATCGTCAAAACGGAAGGGGAAAAACTGATCGTGCGTAATTTCAGTGGCGGCCATCCAGAACGGTTCAACTTTCACCTTTACCTGTGGTCCTTCATCGGGGTGTCGACCCGTTTCCGTCGCCGGACTTCCCATCAGGTATTCTCCAGCAGGGATGGGCTGCATTTTTATTTTGATCGGTAAGCCCGGAAGTTCCTGTTCGTAAGGTTTTCCTTCAACCGCCTGAGCCTGAACATTTGAATATGATAATCCTAGTACAAACGCACCGCAGGAGAGCATGCGAAACGTATTTCGAGCAAAAGTGAACACAATAAAATGTTTAAGAGGTTTACGAACGTTGTGAGTTTGGAGTTTAGCGTTTTGAGTTCATTACCTCTGGCAACCCTGAACTCAAAACACTAAACTCCAAACTCACAACTCTATGTCAGTAATAGAAAACACTGCCTGAAAACTACTCTTCTTTGAGCAGTTTTTTAAAACCTTCGGAGGCTATAGTTTTAAAACCTGATTTTTGCTTATCGATAATCAGAATTTCGGCCCGTTCGGATTTCGCCAGTTGCATAGCTTTTTCAGCGGGTAAAAGGTAACAGGCCGTTGATAACCAATCGGCATGAGCCGCATCTTTCGACAATATCGTCACCTGACGCTGATACGTAACGCCCAATCCATTTTTAGGAGAAACGATATGAGAATACGTCTTGCCGTTAATGGTCACCGACTGATAGACATCGCCGGAAGTAGAGATCGCCGTTTCGTTTAATACCAACCAGTTTTCCAGTAACTGATCCCGTTGTCCGGGCCATTCCACGCCAATCTTCCAGCCACCTGAAGGATTTTTGCCAATGGCCATGTTCCCCGCGGCATCACACAGGCTTTCCTCGAAACCCGCCTTTTTCATCATTTCCAGCATTCGCTGAGCAGCATATCCTTTGCCAATCCCCCCTAAATCCAGTTTCGTTCCAGGTCGTTTCAGTTGAACGGTTTGTTTGGCTTTATTTAGTAGCAAAGACTCCGCTCCAACCGTTTGAATAGCCTTTTTCAAGGTTTCTACCGGAGGCAACTTTTCCTCTTTTCGGGATTGTCGCCAGAGCAGGGTTAACTGTCCAACGGTTACATCAAACCACCCTGAGCTTTTCTCCCATGCTTCTTTGGATATACTTAAAATATCCCACAGAGCAGGCGAAACCTTTACTTCGGTACTGGAACCCGCCGTTCTGTTTAACTTACTTAATTCAGAGTCAGGATTGTAATCACTAAATACTTGATTTAGGGAGTCAACCATCAGAAAAGCCTGGCTGGCAGCGGTGGCGGCTTTAAGGGAATCGGAGGACCACACCTGAATGGTAAACATTGAGCCCATTTTAGGCTGCTGGAAGATAAGCTTACGGCGTTGAGCCCACGTTACATTATTCAGGCAGAGCAAGATAACTCCGAGGCAAAGAATTTTTTTCACTGGTTAGATCAGAGGATTTAAGCCTACGAAAGTACAGATAAGTGAGCGTATAACAGAAAAAGTTACCCGCGAATACAGGTAACTTTTTCTTCAATTCTTTATATAATTACTTATTTCTGGAATAATTCACGCAATACCTCCCGATCATCGAAGTGATTTTTTACGCCTTTGATTTCTTGGTAGGTTTCATGTCCTTTTCCAGCTACCAGGATGACATCTTTGGGTTTAGCCATCGCAACGGCTTTAGCTATCGCCTCTTTACGATCCACCAAAATGGTAACTTCGGCGGAGGTATCCGACGGAATTCCTTTCTTCATATCCTCCAGAATGGCTTCCGGTTCTTCATTGCGAGGGTTATCCGATGTCAGAATAACCTGATCAGAAAACTGGCAGGCAATGCGGGCCATTTCAGGACGTTTGGTGGCATCCCGATTTCCGCCACAACCCACCACAGTGATGATTTGCTCGTTGCCTTCGCGTAATTCAACGATGGTTTCCAACACATTTTTCAGGGCATCGGGCGTGTGGGAATAATCCACGATGCCGACGATATGATCGGGAGAAACGACTTGCTCAAAACGTCCGGCGGGTGGATGAATGGCGGATAATTGGGTTAAGGTTTCTTCGGGATCTTCACCTAACAATATTGCCGTTCCATACACACCGAGTATGTTATAGGCGTTGAAATTGCCTATTAACTGGAAATGAACCTGTTTTTGGTCTACTTCCATTTCCAGTCCGTAGATGGAATCGGAGAGAATTTTACCTTTAAAACTGGCTCCGGTTTCTAAAGAGAACGTCTCGCGGCGAGCTACTGTATTCTGCACCATAATCCGGCCTCGCGGATCATCAGCATTCACCAGTGCAAAAGCTGTCTTGGGCAACTGATCGAAAAAGCCCTTTTTGGCTTTGATGTAACTGTCGAATGTCTTGTGAAAATCGAGGTGATCGTGGGTAATGTTGGTGAAGATGCCGCCCGCAAACTGCACGCCCGCAATACGCTCCTGCACTACGGCGTGGGAAGATACCTCCATGAACACATGCGTGCAGCCTTTGCTCAACATTTCTGCCAGTAAGGCATTGAGTGTTAACGAATCCGGGGTGGTGTGTGTACTTGGTATTACTTCGTCTTCTACCTGATTCTGAACGGTAGAAATCAACCCACACCGGTGGCCTAAGGCCCGAAATAAGCGAAAAAGCAGGGTTACCGTGGTCGTTTTTCCATTCGTTCCGGTAACACCAATGAGCTTTAATTTGGTGGAAGGCTGACCGTAGAAATTAGCCGCCGCAAAGCCCATCGCTCGGGAGGCATCCTTCGACTGAATGTAGGTAACGTTTTCGTGTAATTCTTCGGGCAGGTGTTCGCACAAAATGGCACTGGCTCCCAGTTCAATCGCTTTTGGAATGAATTGATGGCCATCGACCTGCGTTCCGGGAATGGCTACGAATAAACTTCCGGGAACGACCTTACGCGAATCGAAGGTAATGGTATGGATTTCCAGATCGGTGGAACCCGCCACCGCCTCCAGTGAAACTTTATAAAGGATGTCTTTTAGAAGCATAATACAGGCGTTGATCCACAGCGTGACGCTGTGGGATGCTCAAAAGTACGGAGCAGTTTTTAAGTTTGCTGTTTTCGGTAGGCAGTTTTCCGTTGAATGAACGGTTTATCCGCTTTTGTAGAGACACGATTTCATCGCGTCTGGCTGGGGAATGGAAATCATTTAAATCGTAACGAAAGCCCCCTCTCCGCCCTGGCTAGTATGCTCACCCACCACTAGATTTTTAGTAATGGCTGGTGAGGACACTACCCAGGGCGGGGGGAATTCGTAAGTGCGTTAACCTACCCGCCTGTCCCCCCGCATTAACATCCGGAGCTATCCAGACCGGGTCCATCCAGACCCGGTCTATTTACCTTTCATCTCACCCCGGGTTGCACCCGGGGCTATTCATATTAAACCCCTCCGGGGTTACTATTCTCATTTCCAATCCTCTCCCCTACCTTTACGGGTTTTCTCTTTCCAACTCAAAACTCAAAACTCAAAACTCAAAACCGCAGCGGCGGCCGCTCAAAACTCAAAACCCAAAACTGAAAACTGAAAACTCCCCTTACCTTTGTCTCGTGAAAAAAACAATTGCGATTATTGGTGGTGGAGCTGCCGGATTCTTTGGGGCGATCAGTGCTGCTGAGGCCTTTCCAGAAGCTCGGGTGGTCTTATTTGAAAAAAGTAGAAACGTACTTTCCAAAGTGCGGATTTCGGGCGGCGGGCGTTGCAACGTGACCAATGCCGCGGCGACTATTCCAGATTTGCTCAAGGGTTACCCCAGAGGAGCTAAATTTCTCAAAAATCTCTTCCCTCGTTTCTCCAATCAACACACCATCGAGTGGTTTCAAAGCCGGGGTGTTCCCCTCAAAACGGAACCCGATGGCCGGATGTTCCCCGCTTCCGACTACTCTGAAACCATTGTTCGCTGTTTACAGCTTCAGGCCAAAAACGCGGGTGTTGAATTGCATCTAAGTACGGCTATTAAAGCCATCCAGAAAACGGAAGAAGGTTTTCGGTTAACGCTTAATGAAGGACAAATTTTTCAGGCGGATCGCGTGCTGGTTACCACGGGTGGACATCCACAGATAACCGGGTACGACTGGCTGAGTGAGCTTGGGATTGCCATTACACCTCCCGTTCCTTCCCTTTTCACTTTTAATCTACCGGATTCCTTTACACGTGATTTATCAGGAATCTCGGTCAATGAAGCTCTCGTTCGTATTTCCAGTACCAAGTTCCAGCACGAAGGACCTGTGCTCTTAACCCATTGGGGATTAAGCGGCCCGGCGGTTCTGAAACTATCGGCCTGGGCAGCTCGCGAACTGGAAGAGAATAATTACCGATTTACTTGTCTGGTAAATTGGACGAATCAGAAGTCGGAAGATGCTCGAACGGCTCTCGAAGCGTTTAAGAAACTTAATTCGGCCAAACAATTAGGTACCGTTGCTCCTTTTCAGATTCCAAATCGACTTTGGCGAACGTTACTGGCGGAGGTAGAAATTTCAGAACAGTTACGGTGGGTTGATCTCAACGGAAAACCGTTCAATCGCCTCTTTGAAATGCTTACCAATAATGCTTTTGAGGTACAGGGTAAAACAACGTTCAAGGAGGAATTTGTTACCTGCGGCGGCGTAACGCTCTCCGAGATTAACCCTAAAACGCTGGAAAGCAAGATTGTTCCGGGCTTGTTTTTCGCGGGTGAAATACTTGATATTGACGGCATTACCGGGGGCTATAACTTTCAGGCTGCCTGGACAACGGCCTGGATAGCGGGTCAATCTATTGGATTATAATCAATCGTAGAAACGTCGATTGATCGCGTCTGGGTTAGGAGCATTTTACTTTAAATGATTCCCCAAAGACTTGACGCAAAAAAGACGCGATCAATCGCGTCTCTACGTATTAGTTCAGGAATCGGCATGTTCAATTTTTGGAGGGTTTTCCTCATAACTCACATCTGAGAACAGGTGTATATAGATAATCCTTGAGGCTCGAAAAGTAAAAGGTACGGACAGAATGATTAAACTAATAGAAACGCCAATGTATACAAAAGGAGAAGGGTCGTTGAATAAGTAAAAGAGCACGACAGCCGTAGCCAGAATGATTCCTGTTGTTAGCCCATAACTAACGTACATGGCTCCGATAAAAAAGCCCGGTTCGCGTTCGAAACGTAAACCACAGGTAGGACAATATTTGTGCATCTGGTCGAACTTTGTCAGTTTCCAGACAGGGTATTTAAATAGCTTTCCTTCGCGACAACGGGGACAACACCCGCCTGCTACGGCTTCTAATTTACTCCGTTTCATAAGTTCTGATGTTTGACGGTTGGGTTTCAATCGCCGTGGAATACGCTACAAGGTTACGGCTGATCATCATTTTAATCAATGATAAATATCACTTTAGGGTAAATACCGCCGTAGAGCTCCGTACGTCCAGGTTCCTGCCAAAGCAGCAAACAAGGTAACGATTACCACGCTATAACCCGCTCCGATTTGAGCGAACAACGGGCCAGGACAAGCTCCGGTCAAAGCCCAGCCGAAGCCGAATAATAAACCTCCGTAAATCTGACCGGGCTGAAATACCTTCGCCGGGATTACGATTTTCTCGCCCGTTAAGGCTTTCGCATGATAGCGTTTGATGAGGAATACTGAAATCATACCCGTCATCACTGCCGAGCCAATCACCCCATACATGTGAAAACTATCCAGCCGGAACATTTCCTGAATTCGGAACCAGGAAACAATTTCTGCCTTCACAAAAACAATACCAAAAAGGATGCCGATGACTCCATACGCCCAGAGCGATCGTAATGAAACCTCATTTGGGCGTTGCGTCTTCACTTCCGGGGTAAATTCTTCCGTTTTTGTCTCCATATTTTTAGAGAGTAAAAATGTAAGGTAAACCAAACCAGGTCATGAGAAATCCACCAATCATAAAGCAAATGGTTGCAATTAACGAAGGCCATTGCAAATTAGACAAGCCCATAATGGCATGACCAGACGTACAGCCTCCCGCCCAGCGAGTTCCGAATCCCACCAGAAAACCACCCACTACCATTAGAATAAAGCCGCGAACACTTGTTAACGCCGACCAGTTAAATACGTCTTCCGGTATCAATCCCTGAAAATCATGCACGTTCATCGTTTGTAAGCTTGCTTTCGTTGCTGAAGCTACTACGATAGGCTCTGGGTTTTTCAGGAAAAGTCCGGCGAGGATACCACCCACCAAAACCCCAACTACAAACACCAGATTCCAGCTTTCTTTTTTCCAGTTATACTGAAAGAAAGGAATTCCGGCGGGCAGACAGGCCGCACAGATGTGACGCAGGGAAGAAGAAATTCCGAAGGTTTTATTGCCTAGCAAAAGCAAAGCCGGAACTGTTAGTCCAATCAGTGGCCCGGCCACATACCAGGGCCAAGGTCGGGTGAGCCATTCCATCATTTTGTTAGAAAAATGGCCCGCATGAAACATACGGGCCGTGAGTTTTAGGAAATCATTTCTCCACTTTCGGTTGCTACACTCGTTTTCGCAATAGCTCCAAATCCGCCGGCTACTTCCCGAACCTGATCGTATCCCCGAGCTTTTAGAATAGAAGCCGCAATCATAGATCGATAGCCGCCGGCACAGTGTACGTAGAAAGGCTGATCTTTGGGAAATTCAGCCATATGGTCGCTCAAGGATGCTAAAGGCGTATTTTCCGCACCCGCTACGTGAGCGACTTCGTATTCGGACGGCTTCCGAACGTCTTTGACGATTACCTCTTCGTTTGCAAATCGTTCAGCAAATGTTTCCGCGTGAATAGATTCAATGGCATCGGTTTCTCTCCCGTCCGCAAGCCAGCTATCCATACCGCCCTGCAGGAAACCCAATACCTGATCGTACCCTACGCGACTCAGCCGAGTGATTACTTCTTCCTCCCGACCAGGGGCAGTCACCAGCAATAGCGGCTGATTAATATCGGGAATGAGCGTTCCGACCCAGGGAGCAAAATCGCCGTCAATGCCAATGTTAATACTTCTTGGAATGAACGCTTTACTGAATTCCTGCGGTTTGCGGGTATCCAGCACCAACGCTCCTTCAGTATTAGCTACGGCTTCGAACGCTTCGGGGGACAAAGGCTGGTTGCCACGCTTCAATACTTTCTCCACGGGTTCAATGCCTTCTTTGTTCAGACGAACATTTTCCGGGAAATAAGCCGGTGGTGGAGTTAACCCATCCGTCACGGCTTCAATGAACTGTTCTTTGGTTTGTGGTTGCAAAGCGTAGTTAACCTCTTTCTGGTGACCCAGCGTATCGAAGGTTTCTTTGCTCATATTTTTACCACAAGCCGAGCCCGCTCCGTGAGCCGGATAAACGATTACCTCGTTAGGTAACGGTAACAGTTTGGAACGCAAGGATTCATATAAAAATCCCGCCAAATCATCCTGCGTAAGATCCGCTT
Source organism: Siphonobacter sp. SORGH_AS_1065 (assembly GCF_030818595.1). NCBI lineage: Bacteria > Pseudomonadati > Bacteroidota > Cytophagia > Cytophagales > Cytophagaceae > Siphonobacter > Siphonobacter sp. SORGH_AS_1065. Next base: position 2,797,783 of record NZ_JAUTAM010000004.1, on the reverse strand, counting down.
TCTGGGCTAAATCGGGCCGGCCTACGTCTCCAATAAACAAGGTATCGCCAGTGAAAACGGCTTTTTCCTTACCCGTTTCATCCAGTAATAAAATACAGCTGGACTCCATCGTATGTCCGGGTGTATGCAGTAATCTCAGGGTATGATCACCTAATTTAAATTCTTGCCCGTCCGTTGCAATCGTGGCTTCAAAAGCGGGTTTGGCGTTCGGGCCATAAATAATGGGAGCTCCGGTTTTAGCCGACAAATCCACGTGGCCCGACACGAAGTCAGCGTGAAAATGCGTCTCAAAAATGTACTTGATCGTAGCTCCGTTGCGAGAAGCCTTGTTAATGTAGGTCTGAACTTCGCGAAGCGGATCAATAATGGCCGCTTCATTTCCTACCTGAATGTAATAGGCTCCCTGAGCCAGACATCCGGTATATAATTGTTCGATGATCATAAGGTAACTGATGAAGGGTGAGGCAGGCAACTACTCCTGCCCCTAGGTTAGTTCCTCGCATTTTGTCGGACCACCTGCTCGATCTGTTGAGCAGATAACACGCCCGACTGTCGCCAAAGCTGCTGGCCCCGCTGGTATAACACCATCGTGGGAACCGATTGGATTTTTAACTGGGAAGCCAGAGCCGGGTTTTTGTCAATATCAATTTTGACAATCGTCAGTTCTTCTCCCATTTTATCTTTTACCGCTTTGAGGTAAGGGGCCATCATTTTACAAGGCCCACACCATTCGGCGAAAAAGTCAACTAATACGGGTTTCTCAGAAGCGATGAGTTGCTGAAAGTTACCATTCATGGCTTTATTCGTTTAAGAATTGATGTTTTGGGTTTATCTGTTTAGGGTTTTGAGTTTAAGAAGCATGACTCCTGAATAACAACACAAAACCCACAAACCCTAAACTCATTCTACTAAAATCGTACCTTTTCGCGAATGATTCGTTCCAGCTTATCAGCGTACACACCACCCGCCTGACGCCAGAGTAATTTACCCCGTTGGTATAAAATCAGCGTAGGTACTGAATCGACTTTCAGGTGCTTCTTCAACGTCATATTCTTCTCAGCATCAATCTTGATGATCGTCAGATCCTGCCCGAAAATCTCGGCAACCGTATTCAAATGCGGGGCCATCTTCTTACAGGGTTTACACCATTCCGTGTAAAACTCCAGTAATACAGGCTCTTCTGAGTTGATAATTTCTTCAAATGTTCCGTTCATATTAATCCGTAGGCCGTGGCCTTTTCAATTACAAAATCTATACTTAAAAGTGATTTAAAAGACTAACTCTTTTATCAGAATCCCCGTTCCCATCAGGAGCGTAAACCAGCCAAAAGCGGGTTTCAATACCTGTCCCGGAATTTGCCGGGACAAGCCCGTTCCGACGACTACCCCCAGCCAGGTTAAGCTGGTAAACTTCAGCAAAAACAGCCAGTCCATCTCATGCTGACCCAGATCGCCGAGAAAACCAATACAGGAGTTAATCGCGATAATCAGCAAAGAAGTTCCAACGGCGAGTTTCATCGGTAACTTTACGAAGTTGGCTAATACCGGAATAATCAAAAAGCCACCGCCCACGCCCACAAAACCCGTTAAGGTTCCTACTAATAAACCTTCCACGAAAATCAGTGGGTAATTCAGCCGTTTGCGAATTTCTTCGCCCGTATCCACTCGTTCCTTCCGCCGTCCGCGAATCATCGACTGAGCCGATAATACCATCAGCACGGCAAAGAGTAACATCATTAATAAATCCTTCGTCAGTACCCAGTTTCCAGACTGCCAGATCACTTCGGGCAAAGCCGGAACAAGAAATTTTCGCGAAATAAAGACCATCATAAAGGATGGAAACGAGAAGAATAAAGCCGTTTTCGGGCTGGATAATCCCCGTCGCAAATAATCAATCGAACCAATCAGTGAGGCCGAGCCTACAATTAAGAGGCTATACGCCGTGGCAATCGGTGGAGGTACCTTGAATAAATATACCAGCACGGGCACCGTCAGAATGGACCCACCGCCACCTAACAAACTCAATAACAGTCCAATCAGGACGGCTATTGCTAATCCTACTAACTCCACCATCCTACATACTACACTCACAGTTCTCAATGCAGGCGATCAGCTTTAGTACGTCGCGTTCTTTCAGCGAATAATATCGACTCTGACCTTCCTGTTCAGCCTGTAGGATTCCTTTGAGTTTCATGTTAATGAGATGATGCGACAACAGCGACTGCTCGCAATCCAGCAAGCGACTGAGTTCATTCACGCTGAGTCGATCGTTGGTTCCCAGTAGTTCAATAATCGCCAATCGAGTCGGATGGGCGACGGTTTTTAGAATAAAGGCTGCTTTTTCAAGCTTCTCTTTACTATTAATTTTTTCGGTAATCGTCATAAATAGTGCGTAACAATCGCCCCAAATATATGAACATATTTTCATATAATCATATTCCTGTGATTGTAACTTATACCCGCTAGTGCGAGATTCTTATTCTATTACCTGATCTATGGCTGATTTCTATCGGCCGTAAAACCAGAAAGTAATGAAGAAACTACCGAATTGTGGGGACAAGACGGCCATCTCGCACCAGTCTATGGAATTGCTATTATTTTTACTTTTCGTTTGAAAGCATTAACTCCTTCCCGATGCTCATTGCCTCCATTATTCTTTATTTAATCCTGAACCTCGGCGTGGGGCTGTGGGCTTCTCGGCGGGTTAGTAATACGGAGGACTTTGTATTAGCGGGAAGGAAACTGGGGTTTGGTCTGGCTTCGATGGTAACCTTCGCTACCTGGTTCGGTTCCGAAACCATGATGGGAGCACCGGGACGATTTGTGGAAGAAGGGTTCCTGGGTGTCATTGAGGACCCGTTCGGGGCAGGGTTATGCCTCATTCTGGTCGGTTTATTTTACGCCCGAATTTTTTACCGCTGGAACATCATTACCTTCTGCGATTTCTTTGGTTTACGCTTTGGCAAATCTGCTGAGCTACTTTCGGCTTTACTCATTGTGCCCTCTTATTTTGGCTGGATTGCCGCTCAATTGGTTTCGATGAGTATCATTGGACAAACGGTTTTTGATTTACCCATGACCACGGGTATCTGGGCGGGAGCGGGTTTGGTGATGATTTATACCTTAACGGGCGGTATGTGGTCCGTGTCGATTACGGACTTTCTGCATAACATCATTCTTATTACCGGATTAATCATTCTCGCCGTTATTCTTTTAAATGAATCGAATGGGCTTTCGGCGGTTATTCAGCAACAACCCCAAGGCTTTTTCCGGGTTATTCCGCGAAGTTTTTCCCTGAACGAATCTCTGGAATATTTCGTAGCCTGGATTACCATCGGGTTGGGTTCCATTCCCCAGCAAGATGTTTTTCAGCGGGTAATGGCCGCAAAAGATGCGAAAACCGCCGTTCGCTCCGCCGTAACTGCGGGAGTATTATACTGGACGGTTGCTTTATTCCCACTTTTCATTGGTTTGATGGCTGTGCAATTACACCCCGACTTATTAAAGGGCGATTTGCAGATGTTACTGCCCAATATGGTTTTACAGCACGCCCCTATGGCCGTTCAGATTCTGTTTTTCGGAGCCTTGATTTCGGCTTTACTAAGTACCACTTCGGGGGCTATTCTGGCTCCGGCAGCCGTCATTGGTGAAAATCTGGTTCGCCCTTTTCTCCCCTCTTTATCCGATCAGAAATTATTACTGACCATTCGTCTTTCGGTAATCGGCGTTACAGCAGCTTCGGTCCTGATGGCTCTGGACCGTCAGAATGTGTTTGAGTTGGTGGGCGAATCCTCGGCGTTTAGTCTCGTTTCGCTCTTTATTCCCATGACAGCGGGTTTATATTGGAAGAAAGCCTCGCTTGCGGGTTGCCTGCTTTCCATGAGTGTAGGGCTTATAGCCTGGCTCGTAGCCGTCGCCGCAGAAACCAGTATTAACCCGATTTTATACGGGTTGGCCGGAAGTGTTCTGGGAATGGTAGTGGGTTCGTTTGGATGGAAATTTTCTTTAAAAACGCCCTAATCTCGCTTCCCCGGATTAGCATCCTATTTTTTTTGATAGCATCGAGCATTCCTGTAGAGAAGCGATTTCATCGCGTCTGGGTAGAGGCCGGTTTTTGCTACGATTTAACGTATTCTCATTTGCCGGCCAGACGTGATGAAGTCGCGTCTATACATAAAGGGTCAAGCACGCTCTTTCGGATTTGTAATCCGAAAGCCATCTGCCAAGGATTTTTAATCCCAATTAGTAACTAAAACCGCCTCTTCCCAGAAGCGATAAAGTCGCGTCTCTACCTTCGTGCACAAATTATATCTAACCTACGCCAGAGATAATAAAGAAATAGGTTGAGACGAATAACCAGCAACTATTAATTCCATTAATCCACAATCATTTTAAAGCCTTCGCCGTGAAGATTAATGAGCTGAATGCGTTCGTCGGGCCGTAGGTATTTACGAATTTTCGTCAGATACACATCCATGCTTCGGGCGTTGAAATAACTATCATCACCCCAAATGGCTTTCAGGATATAACTACGGCTCAGCGGCTGCCCGAGGTGCTGGCAGAAAATCTTTAGTAACTCCGCTTCCCGGCTGGTCAGTTTTTGCGACTCTTCGCCGTGCGTCAGGGTTTGCCGTTCCGAATCAAAAGTCAGGTTACCAATCTGGAAAATACGGTTCGATTTCTGGTCTTTCTGATCATTTTTCTGACTCCGTCGAAGAATGGCTTCCATCCGGGCGACCAGTTCTTCCATATTGAATGGCTTCGTCAGATAATCATCCCCACCGAGTCGGAAACCTTGCAGCGTATCCTCTTTCATTGCCTTGGCTGTCAGGAAAATAATGGGAATATCGGCGTTCGCCTGACGGATTTCTTTCGCCAACGTGAAGCCGTCTTTCTTAGGCATCATTACGTCGAAAATACAGAGATCATACTCCTGCTTGACAAACTGATTCAGGGCTTCGTCCCCGTCACGGGCCAGATCAGCGGGATAACCCTTCAAAGTCAAATATTCCTGTAATAAGGTTCCGAGGTTTGGGTCGTCTTCAGCGAGCAGGATTTTCATAGTTGCTGTCATTAATTAACTCCGATGTAGACACTTATCAAAAAATAGGTTGTCTTGTTATCAATCGGTAGTGTCAAAACACTTTTTATTATTCAAACGGTAAGGTAATCTCAAAAGTACTTCCTTTGCCGGGCGTGCTGTCTACTTTGATCGTGCCCTTGTGTTCATCTACGATCTTTTTAACGTAACTAAGCCCTAAACCAAAGCCTTTTACGTCGTGCACATTACCCGTGGGAACGCGATAAAACTGTTCGAAAATGTGTTTCAACGCTTCTTTATTCATCCCGATTCCCTGATCAGCAATCGTAATTCTTAAGCCCTGATTGGTATTGTCAGTACTTACCAGCACATCCGTTACTTCGCCGGAATACTTAATGGCGTTATCGAGCAAGTTAAAAATTAGATTGGTTAAATGCACTTCATCGCCCACAATCGTGGGGTTACTTGCTCTTAGGTAAGTTTGCAAGTTACCATTTCGGGCTTCAATTTGCGGGCTTAAGCTATGAACTACGGTTTCAATCAGCTCATGCATATCGGTTTTCTCCCGATTCATTTTCACTTCTCCCCGATCAAAACGAGCTGCCTGCAATACCTTTTCAACCTGAGAGCCTAACCGCTGGTTCTCATCACGAATAATACCCAAGTAACGCCGCAGCATCGTCGGCGACGCGGCAACAGCGTCATCCTCCAGCATTTGCGTAGCCAGAGAAATGGTCGAAACCGGCGTTTTGAATTCGTGGGTCATATTATTGATAAAATCATTCTTCATATCAGACAGTTTTTTCTGACGAAGAATGGTGCTCATGGCGAAGTAAAAACAGCCTCCCATGACTAGAATTAATATGACAGAGCTTATCAAGGTCGTCCAGATTTGTTCCGCCAGATAACTTTGGCGTTCAGGAAAATACACAAACAGTACATTGTCGGTTGCCAATAAATCAGAAGGGAAAAGCTGCATGCTATACCCTGCTAACAAACGATCTTCCCGGTAACCGGGCGATGACGTATAAACAAAATCGTGGGGATGATCATCGGAGCGATACCCATACTCAAAAGGCAGGTCAATGCCCCGGGCCACGAATTCATGCCGTAATAATGAATCGAGAATATCCGTATCAATCCGCTGATCTAAAGGTCGGTCATTCGTCAACAGGTCCAGAAAGACCTCCCGCATAATCTGCGATTTCTGCGTCGCTTTTTCGTATTCCGTTTTCTTCAGATTTCTGGTAGAATCAATACGTTTCAGTCGGCGGGTTACCGCAGTTTTGGATTTAGAAGCAGTAGTGGTTCTTGTCGTTTTTTGCTCTTTCGGGGCGGCCCTTTTACTCTTTCCAATCACCCGACTTGATAAAAGTCGTCCCAACGAATCCTTTCTACTTTTGGCTATCTGTAGGTCCCGGGGCAGGTTTCGGAACACCGTTTCCTCATAGGTTTTTTCCAGCTCCTCCCGCGAACGTTCGGTTGACTGGGTAGGAATGTCATTCCGGTAATATTCTTCGATGTAATGTAATTCTGCATCGGTTAATACACCTCCGGGCCGGCCTAATACGTCTGAAGAAACCTTGGTCCGTCCATAAAACTCAAACTGCTGCACAATGGGAGATGAAGTGGCGTATCGTAAGATCGTCGCCGGATCTGCCGACTTATCCGTTTTCTCGGCATGCTTCGAGCGTTTTTTCTTCTGGGCAATGACCGGAGCTTTCTCAGGAACCTGAGGAATGGCGATGTGCTGTAACTGCTCCCGGCGGCGTTCGGCTTCAATTTTTTTATTCGTCAAAACGCTCACTTCCGTTTTTTCCAGTTTATGCACTACCGCATCCATGGCCTCAGTTACCGTCGCATCAAACTGTTCGGCTTTGGCGTTTAGCGTTTCCCGCAGGCCAAACACCTGAAAGGCCACCAGCCCAATCAGAGCCAGCGACATCAGAGCTACTAACCAACGGATCTTCTGCTGCGTCATTCTTTAGTACTTAACCGTTTGAAAGAGTTTGATTTTTTTTGAGAAGGTTTGATGATACTTACCCATCTGAACTTCCCCAAGGGCCGTGTGCCCCGGTTTTAAACTTTCGAGAAAAAGATTTAGCTACCGCACTGTCGAACCTTCTCAAAAACTCAACCTTATCAAACCTCCTCAAACTCTATCAAACATTCAAACCATTATTAAACTATCCTCTAAACAACGAATTTACCCCCTGAATCTCTCAAGGAGAACAGGTCAAAGTTATACCTTTAAGCATTTTTAACAAGTATGCAGGCAGGGTACTCAAGAAAATCCTCCTTCCCATGCAACGTCATCAACGGCAGGCTTGTCTTTGAGGCATCTATAACCAAACCGATATGACTATGCGTTTACCCATGTTAGCTCTCGCTACTATTATTGCTACCGCCGGCACGGCTCTGGCTCAGCAAGAGTCATCCAAAGAAAATAAAAAACTTCGTCTCCATTACGAACGTTCGGGGAATGGTCGTAGCCACATCATTGATCGTTCCTTTGAAAATCAGGTAAAGCTGGACGCTTTCCTGGACTCACTAAACGCTACTTCCTCTTCAGATAATGATCGTGTTCGGATTACTGTTGGATCTGAGGGAGATTCTAATTTTAATCAGGAAAACCAGGAATTCAGCATTCAGTCTTTCCGTTCTCCGAAAACTCCAACCCCACCCAGAACCCCTAAAGCTCCGCGTGCTCCCAGAGCTTACCGCGATGATGAGCCTTTAGCTCGCGGAGAATGGGAAAAGTTTGATAAGGAAATGGAACGTTTTGGCCAAAACATGGAACGCTGGGGCAAGAACTTTGGCGATCAATTCAGCCAGTCTTTCCGCTACTATGCACCCAATCGAAACTCCTTACCCAAGCTTTCGCCGCAGGTTTTCACCTGGGAAGGCACCAGTTCATCCAAGACCGTCCGTAGTCTGAATGTGTATCCCAACCGACCCTTTAATCAAACCCTGAATCTTCGTTTTACCTCTCCCACCAAAGGCGATGTAACGATTATGGTAACGGACGTAAAAGGTCGGGAAGTGGCGAAAGAAACCGTGAAGGATTTTGAAGGCGAATACGTAGGTCAGATTACGCTGTCGAAAAAAGCGGAAAAAGGTACTTACTTCGTTACGGTAACGCAGGGCGAAGACGGAACTGTGAAACGAGTAGTGATTGAATAAAACTGGAAATTCATCGATACAAAACGCTGACAGGACAACTGCTCAGCGTTTTTTTAAATTTTTTGCCTCCCTGTTGCATGCCCCAATCGGCTATCTTTGCCCCATGCGGATTTGTTCACTCTTGCTGGCTTTCTACATTCTGATGCTTTCGGTAGCTCCCTGTACCGAGCATCACCATGAGCCTGTACCTGAGCGTTCAATCGTTCTTACCCAGTTAACTCCGGCTGATCATCCCCATCACAACGACTGCGAACATGCCCTTTGCTCGCCCTTTTGTGTTTGTCATTGCACGGGAATTTTCATTCACAGCGTCCTGCAACTACCCGAGTTAACGGTTACTGAATCCTATTCCTTCCATCCCAAGGCTACCTTTTGGTACACGCTTTCCCAGCCTCAGGGATATTCCTTCGCCATCTGGCAACCGCCCATGCAAGCCTAGCAGGGATCAGTGTGTCCATACGCTACGTTTTTGGTGGTTAATCAGGCCTTCTCAGGCCCGTTTGAGCCTTTCTGAACTACGCTCGCTGATCTTTCTTACGCTTTCCTACGGTTCATTTTAGTACCTTAATTTTCTTTCCATGCTGGATAAAATCATTCGATTTTCGATTGACCATAAACTCATCATAGGCCTCTTCACGCTGGCTCTGATTGGCTGCGGTGCCTATTCGCTGAGTCGATTACCCATTGATGCCGTGCCTGACATTACCAACAATCAGGTGCAGGTCATTACCCTCACGCCTTCGCTGGCGGCTCCCGAGGTGGAACGGCTCATTACCTTTCCCATTGAACAAACGATGGCGAGCGTACCCGAAACGGAAGAAGTTCGCTCGATTTCCCGCTTTGGTCTTTCAGTAGTAACCATCGTTTTTCACGAAGACGTAGACATCTACTGGGCCCGGCAACAAGTAGGCGAACGATTGAATGAAGCGAAAACGCTCATTCCTGCCAATGTCGGTAACCCCGAGTTAGCCCCCATTTCAACCGGACTTGGAGAAATTTATCAGTATACCGTTCACGCCAAAAAAGGCTACGAAAACAAGTACGATGCCATGTCGCTTCGTAGCATTCAGGACTGGTACGTACGGCGGCAGCTCATCGGGACACCCGGGGTGGCCGAGGTGAATAGCTGGGGCGGTTTTCTGAAGCAATATGAAGTAGCTGTAGAACCCGAAAAACTGCGGAGTTATAACCTGAGTGTAAGCGACATCTTCGCTGCTCTGGAAAAAAATAATCAGAACACCGGCGGAGCCTACATCGACAAAAAACCAACGGCTTTGTTCATTCGCTCGGAAGGCTTAATTAACTCGCTGGACGACATTGGCAAAATTGTCATTAAAAACACCAGCGGTGGCACACCCGTTTTGATTCGAGATGTCGCCGAGGTTCGGTTTGGGTATGCCAATCGCTACGGAGCCCTCACCCGCAACGGCGAAGGTGAGGCCGTTGGCGGTCTGGTAATGATGCTGAAAGGCGAGAACTCCAACGAAGTCGTCAAGCGGGTTCAGGAACGCATTACCCAGATTCAGAAGACCTTACCCGAAGGCGTGGTGATTGATCCTTTTCTCGTACGGAGTGAATTAGTGGGGCGGGCCATTGGGACGGTAACCCAGAACCTCGTGGAAGGAGCCTTGATTGTCATTTTCGTACTTGTGGTTTTTCTGGGTAACTGGCGGGCGGGATTAATTACCGCTTCAGTGATTCCTCTGGCCATGCTCTTTGCGTTTACCCTGATGAAATTCTTCAACGTTTCGGGTAACCTGATGAGTCTCGGAGCCATTGATTTTGGACTGATTGTCGATGGAGCGGTCATCATTGTGGAAGCTACGCTGCATCATTTTAGCTTACGAAAATCCGGTCGGTTAACCCAATCGGAAATGGATGATGAAGTCTACGAATCAGCGAGCCGGATTCGTAGTTCGGCGGCTTTCGGTGAGATTATTATTCTCATCGTTTACCTCCCTTTGTGGACGCTTTCGGGTATAGAAGGAAAAATGTTCAAGCCGATGGCTCAGGTTGTCAGCTTCGCCATCCTGGGAGCTTTTATTCTTTCGCTAACCTACGTACCGATGATGACGGCTTTGTTTCTGAACAAGAACATTACCCACAAAGTCAGCCTTTCGGATCGCCTGATGGGCTTCTTCCACCGAAAATATACCCCTCTTATCAAGGCCGCTCTACGTTTCAAATTAGCCATTGTACTCCTTTCTGTAAGCTTACTTGGCATTTCGGTCTGGATGTTCACCCGCTTAGGTGGTGAGTTTTTACCCACGCTGGAGGAAGGCGATTTAGTAGCCGAAACCATGCTGTTAACGGGCAGCTCCCTGACTCAGACGGTCGATAAAGTAACCCAGGCTTCGGATTTATTAATGAAGCGTTTCCCGGAGGTATCGCAGGTCATTGGAAAAATTGGAGCGGCTGAAATCCCTACTGACCCCATGCCCATGGAAGCCTGTGATTTGACCATTAAACTCAAACCCAAAGAGGAATGGACGTCGGCCCATACCCGAGAAGAACTTGCCAACTTAATGACTGAAGCCCTGGAAGACATTCCCGGCGTCAATTTCGGCATTTCCCAGCCCATCCAGTTTCGTTCCAACGAGTTAATCTCCGGCGTTCGTCAGGATGTAGGCATCAAGATTTTTGGCGAAGATCTGGACGAGCTAAGCCGACTTCAACAGCAAATCGTTGGTCTGGTTTCTTCGGTAGACGGAGCTAAAGATATTTATCAGGAAAAAATTTCTGGTTTACCGCAAATCATCGTCAACATTAACCGCGATAAACTGGCTCAGTTTGGACTCGACATTGAAAGCGTAAACCGGGCCATTAGCACGGCTTTTGCCGGAGAAGTAGCGGGACTGGTTTACGAAGGCGAAAAGCGTTTTGATCTGGTGGTGCGTTTTTCTCCCGACCATCGTCAACGCATTGAAGATGTTCAGAATCTGTTTGTGACCACGGCTAACGGAAATCATATTCCTTTACAACAGGTTGCGGATGTATCGTTAAAACTGGGGCCGAATCAGATTCAACGCGAGGATGCCAAACGCCGCATTATCATCGGTTTCAACGTCCGAGGCCGTGACGTGCAAAGCGTCGTTCGAGAGTTACAGGCCAAGATTGATGGTCGGGTTACCTTCCCGCCGGGTTATTATGTTCGCTATGGCGGACAGTTTGAAAACCTACAGGAAGCCACGGGTCGTTTATCCATTGCCGTTCCCATCGCCCTGACGCTTATTCTGGCCCTACTCTACTTCACATTCCATTCCATTCGGCAATCCTTGCTGATTTTTACGGCCATTCCTATGGCAGCCATTGGTGGCGTTTTCGCTCTGGTTCTACGGGATATGCCCTTTAGTATCTCGGCTGGGGTGGGCTTTATTGCTCTGTTCGGAGTGGCCGTTCTGAATGGAATTGTATTAATTGGTGAGTTTAATTTCCTGAAAAAATCAGGCATTCAGGACATTACCGAAATTATTCTGAAAGGAACCGAGACTCGCTTACGCCCCATTCTCATGACGGCCACCGTCGCTTCACTCGGCTTTTTACCCATGGCTACCTCCTCGGGAGCGGGTGGTGAAGTGCAGAAACCACTGGCAACGGTCGTCATCGGCGGTCTGGTTACTTCTACGTTATTAACCCTTTTCGTCATTCCCATCTTGTATATGTATCTCGAAAAAGGTGTTCGACTGAAACATAAGGTCGTAACAATGATTGCTTTCTTATTCATCTTACCAGTACTCAGTCAGGCTCAGAGCCCCCTTTCACCGGAGCAGGCCGTCAAACTCGCGTTAGAAAATAACCGCTCATTGGCCGCCGCCCGAACCGATGTAAAAAGTCGTCAGATGTTGGAACGAACCGCGAAGGAGTTACCTAAAACCGAGCTTTCGATTTTGGCGGGACAATACAACAGCTACAAATTCGATCAGAATGTTACCCTGAATCAGAGTATTCCGAATCCGGCGGTTTTTAAAGCCCGTTCACAAACCTTGCAGGCTCAAACCCAAAGTGCTCAGTTACAGGTACACGTCACCGAAAATGATCTGGCCTATCAGGTAAAATCAACCTGGTATGAACTGGCTTATCTCGGTAACCTGCAAAATTATTACCAGTCACAGGATTCGCTGTATGCGAACTTCCTGCGGGCGGCCCAGATTCGCCTGCGTACGGGCGAGGCAGGCTCGCTGGAATCGACAGTTGCCCAAACGCGTTTGCGTCAGATTCAGACCTTACGTACGCAGAATGAAGCGGATGTAGCCATCGTTCAGCGGCGGCTACAGACCTTACTATTTGCAGAGGTGCCCCCGGAAATTACGAGTAACGCGAATCTAATGATTCGGAAGTTACCCGATACCCTGAATCATGCAACCAATCCATTAGTAGCCTGGTACGCTCAGCAAATTAAGCTGGCTGAAACGGAAAAAAACCTGCAAAAAGCCAATCGCAAACCGGATTTTTTAGTGGGATACTTCAACCAGAGTTTGATCGGAGCCGTCAAAATCGGAGCACCCACGACGGATGCTACTTCAAGTGCAAATCGCTTTCACGGTGGACAGGTCGGTATTAATTTCCCTTTGTTCGGAAAAGCTTACCGGGCTCGCATCGATGCCGCTCAACTAAACCAACAGGCTCAGCAACAGCAGTTTGACCAGCAACAGAAAAACACTGAAAGTGAGATTGCTTCGGTGGTACAGGAAGTACAGAAGCTTCAGCAAAACCTGGATTATTACCAAAGCTCGGCCTTACCTCAGGCTCAGGAAATCAGACGGCAGTCTAACCGTGGTTTTCAGGCGGGTGAAATTGGTTACGTGGAGTATTTGCAAGGTATTAGCACGGCCAACGAGCTTCAACTTGGTTACCTGCAAACGGTTCAGTCATACAACCAGAGCATCATCCGCCTCGAATGGTTATTAGGCATTCAGTAGTTTAATCTTCTCAAACATGAAAAAGCATTTTTTAACATATCTCCTTCTTTCGGGCTTAATGATGGCTTTTCCGGCCTGCAAAGAAAAAGCCGACAGCCATGAAGGACACGATCATTCGGGACATTCGCACGAAGAAGCAAGCCAAGAAGGCCATACGCACGGCGAACACGATCACCACCATGAAGAAGGGCACAGCGAACATGAAGAAGAGGAAGCCGAGTTAACGGAAAGTCAGTATAAAGCCATTAACGTAATGCTGGGCTCCGTAGAAAGTCGCTCGCTCTCGGGAGTTATTCAGGCGACGGGCTCACTCGTCATGCCCCCTCAACAACAAATTAGCCTTTCGTTTCCTTACGGCGGTATTGTTCGTTCGACCACCTTATTACCCGGTAAATGGGTCAATAAAGGCGAAACCGTCGTTACACTGGAAAATCCAGAATTCATTACCCTTCAACAGGAATACCTGGAAGCGGCCAGTCAGTTGACGTATCTCGAACAGGAAAACCGTCGTCAGGATGAGTTGAGCCGTGAAAACGTGGCCGCCGCTAAAGTTTTCCAGCGAACCAATTCAGAACTGAAAACGCTAAACGCTCGTCTGGAAGGATTAAAACAGCGGCTCGGTTTGCTTAATATCAACACTAACGCCTTAGGAAAAGGCATTCGTCGAACCGTAGCGGTTGTTGCTCCTGCCAGCGGCTACGTGACACACGTAAATGTGAACATGGGTAAGGCCATTCAGGCCAACGAAATGCTGGCAGAACTGGCAGACACTCGTTTTGTCCAGGCAGAACTGAACATTTTTGAGAAGGATTTATCGCGTCTGAAAATCGGTCAGCAGGTACACGTTCGGTTAGGGAATGAGTCTACCGATCGGTTGGCTACGATTTACCTCATTGGCCGCGAAATCTCACCCGAACGCATGGTAAAAGTTTTGTGTAAACTCAGTCAAACCAACCGGAATCTGGTTCCGGGTACGTATCTAACGGCTCATCTTGAAACGGGCGGAACGCAGGTGAAGACCCTACCCGATGCCGCCGTAGTTCGTTCGGGGGATAAGCAATATATCTTCGTTTCGGAAGGGAGACACAACGAAGAAGGCAGCGTGCATTATCCCTTTAAACGGGTAGAAATCCGTACGGGAATAAGTCAGAACGGATACGTAGAAGTATTCCCTCCTGCCGATGTAAAGGCCAATACCATCGTTGTCAAAGGAGCTTACGATTTATTATCCGTGATGAATAATAGCGAACACGGGCATTCGCATTAACAGGTTTTTTGTTGTTGGTTGTTTGTAGAGACGTTGATTGATCGCGTCTCATCCGACTATGTAACTTTCCTACTTCTGTGGCTGGTGTCCTCACCAACCACCCAATTCCAATTTAAGTTATTTAAACGAAGATTTGTAAATAAAAAAGACGCGACATAATCGCGTCTTTTTTATTCGGGTAAGTACGATAAATAATCTCTTACTTTTCAGCAATTAACTTGTCCATTAATAAGTTAAAATCTTCGACGAATTTGTCGTAATATTTACCCGTTCCAGGGCCAGAGAAGCCCGTGTGAATTTCGCGGACATTTCCTTTACGATCAATGTAAATCGTTGTAGGATAACCCATAATTTTATTTAGCATAGGTAAGCTCGCCGAAGCAGACTGATCCGGTACGCCCGCTAACACCACAGGATAAGGAATTTTAAAACGATCAATCATCTTGATTAACTTGGGTTGTGATTCCTTGAAATCTGCACTTCGTTCAAAAGAAAGACCTACAAATTCTACCCCACGTTTTTTATTTTTGTTGTACCAGGGTACCATAAAATTCGTCTCGTCCATGCAGTTGGGGCACCACGAACCCATGATTTGCAACACCACTACTTTACCCTTAAATCGGGGATCATCCAGACTTAATTTTTGTCCCGTTTTCGCTTCGGGAAACTCAAATGTAACTTTCTCGTAGCCGGGTTTCAGGAACGTCAGTGACTTTTCATCGGGTAGTGAAGCCGATTCATCTTTTACTGAAACGAACGTCGATTTCCCGGTAGGACCGCTAAAGAAATCACCCGAAATTTTATCTTTCTCCAGCTTAGCTTTGAAGAGAAATAAATGCGAACCATCGTAGGTAGAGAGGAAAAGACTATCGCCAATAATATCACCGTCCAGATACCGATAATCCCCCGTTGGTGTCAGGAAACTAGCGGCCACTTTACTTCCTTTCTGTTCGAATACGCCCACCGCGTTAGAAGCTTCGCCAAAGGTTGTGGCGTATTTACCCGCAACATTCCAGGTCGTAGGTTGAGGGGTTGGAGCGAAACGATAGCTTTTGCCGTATTGAGCCCGGAAAGGAATCGTCACGTATTGTTTACCTCTTTTTTTCTTATAAACACCCGTCAGTTCTTTTCCCGAAACTTTACCAATCAGCTCGGCATCAAACAATTCCATAGGAATGTGTAAAGAATCGCCTTTGAGCGTTGATGGGTCCATTTTCAGGCGTTCTTTCCCATTGATGACATACACTGTGTAGGTATTAGCCTTGCCAGCGGGTTCGATCTCCAGTCCAAAGGGTAGCTCTCCTCCTTTATTTACGACTACCGCCCGCCAGGTTCCTTTCTGAACCGAAGTCTGGGCAAACGCCGAGAGTGATAACAATAAACTTAAACCAATCGAAAAGATTTTTTTCATACAGGGAAGTTGATTTTCAAATAGTTAAGTGCATTAATAACCTGATTTCGAAAAATGATTTCAATCAAACTTGATTTACATTTGTAAATTTTGTTAATCTTGTAATCTCTTTTACTCTCCACCAAATTTTTTAAAGAAGTCAAAAATGAGCAATGAAAGTTCCATTGCGAAGGAGGACGTATTATTTTTAAAGAATTTTTAGATTAGCGTGCAAAAGCGTTCTGCTTTTATCGCTCTAAAGCATTCACTTTTAAAGCCTTATTACCCTAAGTTCATGTCTTCAACGCCAACGCCCGATTACCACCAGCCCGTTATGCTCCAGGAATGTCTGGAGGGACTCAACATTCGTCCGAACGGTATATACGTAGACGTGACTTTTGGCGGCGGCGGACACTCCAGAGCCATTCTCAAGCAACTCGGGCCGGAGGGTCGCCTGTTAAGTTTTGATCAGGACCCTGATGCGAAAGCCGAATCTAAATTTATTGAAGATAAGCAGTTTACATTCATAGAAGCCAATTTTCGTTACTTGAAAAAATTTCTGCGTTTGAATGGCGTTCGAAAAGTAGACGGCATTCTGGCAGATTTAGGCATTTCTTCCCACCAGATCGACGTACCCGAACGAGGGTTTTCTACTCGCTTCGATGGTCCGTTAGACATGCGGATGAACCCGGAGGCCGAGTTTTCAGCGAAAGATGTAATCAATACTTACGACGAAGCTCAGCTTCACAAGATTTTTGGATTATACGGCGAAGTAAAAAATGCCCGCACACTGGCCAATGCCGTGTATGCCGCCCGACAAAACGGAGCCATTGAGACCGTTCAGGAGCTGAAAGCCGTGCTTCAGAAATTTGCTCCACGCGGGAAAGAATTCAAATATTTCGCCCAGGTTTTTCAGGCCATTCGGATTGAAGTCAATGAAGAAATGAAGGTGCTGGAAGAATTTCTGGAACAGGTACCGGAAGTATTAGCTCCCGAAGGCCGATTGGTAGTCATGAGTTACCATTCGCTCGAAGATCGGTTGGTGAAAAACTTTATTCGCTCGGGCAAGTTTCAAGGAGAGGCCGAGAAAGATTTATACGGCAATGAACTGAAGCCTTTGAAGTCAGTCATCCGCAAACCCATCGAAGCTACGGCGGATGAAATTGCCCTGAACTCCCGGGCTCGCAGTGCACGTTTGCGAATAGCAGAGCCTAATTAACGATTCATTACCCTCTGAAAAACGACTCCAAAACAACCTTCAATAGATGTCATCCAACTCCGAAAAAAAGAAGCCCATTCAATGGCTTGAACCGCTCTTTAAGCTTCTGCGGGTCAGTCAGTGGAAAGGTCAGTCCAATCCCAATCAGAAGTTATTCAACGCCTTATTGGTGGTGGTTCTGATGATTAGTTACGTTGCCTGGGTCTTACACGGAGAATCATTGATTCGGGAGACCGATACGAACCGTCGTAAAATCAGTGAATTGAATGCGGAGTTAACCTACGAAAAATCGAAGTTAATGCAGGAGTCCCGTCAGTCCCGGATCATCCAGAAAGTGGCTCCGTTGGGTTTGCGTGATTACCGTAACGAGCAACCTCCCATTAAAGTAGTAATGCCTACTCACAAGGCTGACCAGCAAGCTGTCAACCCCTAGAACCAACCTATTTTTGATTTATTTCTATGCCTGAAGCTCTGAATCTTAAACGTCGGATTTTTCTTCGCAGCATCCTGGTATCGGCTGGTTTGCTGGTCTTTAGCATCGCCATTGCTACCCGTATTGCCTACGTGCAGCAGGTGGAAGGTCCTGAATGGAAAAGTAGAGCCGAAAACACCCGATACCGAATCATTCCGGCCACCCGAGGGAATATTTTCTCGGACGATGGAAGCCTGCTGGTGACTTCGGTACCCGAGTATCGCGTCGGGATTGATCTCAGTGTTACGGTTCGCCATTCTGCTGATTCAGCCCATTTTTTCAAAAACCTCGATTCACTAACGATTCATCTGGGTTATATGCTCAATGAATCGCCCAAGGCCATTGAAAAACGCATTTTATCCGCTCGTCGGAAACTGCTGAATGTCATGGCTTACAACGAAGCCCAGACCGATACTTCGCTCTGGAAACAGGAACCTCGTTACCTGTCGATCAGCCCTAAACCCATTACTTACGAAAAGAAAAAGTGGCTTTTTGAAAACACCAAGTGGGCAGCTATCCGCAAGGCTACGAAGCAGGAAAAACTAGAGGACCAGGCTCTGAATCGCAAGAAATTCAGATTCAAATGGATGCCGCTGGATAGCGTGAAGTTATTCTCCACCGGGCTCAATTTCGAACTGGTTCCAAACCGGGATAAACCCTTCAGAAATACAGCTTCCCGTTTGCTAGGCAAGACGGATGACATCATTATTAAAGATCCCAACGGTCAGGGAATGGAGGTAATGCGAGGGATGACAGGTATTGAGAAAAGCTTTAACAAAGAGCTATACGGACAGGAAGGGCATGGCTGGTTTGAGAACTTACGCGGCAGTTGGCGACCCTTGAACGAATCTGAAGAACACCATCCCATTCCGGGACTGGATCTGTATACTACCCTGAATATCAACATGCAGGACGTTACGGAAGCGGCCTTACTGAAAGCGGTGAAATACTACAAGGCCAAGTACGGAACGGCGATTGTGATGGACACGCAAACCGGTGAAATTAAAGCCATTGCGAACCTTCACCATACCAAAGATACTACGTATGTAGATGATCAGAACTTTGCGGTTAATTATCGCATTGCTCCAGGATCAACCTTTAAACTGGCTACGATGATGGCAGTTTTTGAGGAAACGAATGTATCTCCTAATGATTTGGTATCCACAACAGGTCAGTACCTGCACCTGCATGACTCCAATAATATGGGATATGGTGTCATTACGATTGAAGATGCCTTTGTCCGCTCTTCCAATACGGGAATGGCCCGGGTACTGGTGCAGCATTTTTCGAATAAGCACGATAAGTTTATCGACTATCTGGAGAAGTTTCACCTCGCCGACAAGCTTGGTTTTCAGGTAGAAGTAAGCAAGGGGAATGAAATGCCGGAGTTTCACCGAATGGATCATCGGTTGTATAGTAAAAAGACGCTTCCTACCATGTCCATTGGCGAAGAAATGCGTCTGTCGGCTCTGCAAATGCTGGCTTTTTATAACGCCGTGGCCAACGATGGGTACTGGGTTCAGCCCATTGTAGTGAAAACCGCCAAACGCGGTGATCTGGTTGAAATTGATTATACCAAGACCCAACGCCGCGATTCCGAACGAATCTGTTCGGATAAGACGCTGAAAATCGTCAAAAAAATGCTGGAAGGGGTGCTGGAAAGCCCTCACGGTACGGCTCGTAGTATTCGGAGTTCCAACTATCGCATTGCGGGAAAAACGGGTACTTCTAAGAAATTTGACGGCAAGCTAAAAACCAATAAATATTACTCCTCATTCATTGGTTACTTCCCCGCTGAAAAGCCGCGTTATACCATTCTGGTAGCTTTGGATGAGCCACATAACCCAGAAACGGGTACCTCGGCCTACGGTGGTACCGCAGCCGCTCCGGTCTTCCGTGAGATTGCGGATAAAGTACACGCCCTGGATTTAAAAATGCACCGAACCTTACGCGGGAACCCCGCCTTTGCCAGCGAATGGCAGGCCGAATTAGGGAACTCTCACCCGAACGATGTACGGATCATTTCCAGCAGTTTTCAGATTCGTACCAACGCCAGTGGCTGGGATGAAGCTCCAAGAGGAAGCACGAAGAAGGTTCCAAATTTAAAGGGAATGACCCTGCGGGATGCTTTATACGTGCTGGAAAACAGGGGTTACAAAGTTACCTATCACGGTCGGGGTCACGTCGTGAATCAATCGCTGGAACCCGGCACTGAACCCCTTGATCGCCGCATTTCTTTAGAACTGCATTAGTATTTCGTTAAGATTACTCCACGCTGCCAGCTTTTCTGCTAGCAGCATTTATTGAAAGCTACTTTCTACTGCCAGCCTTTTGCTGGCAGTTTTTATTTATAACCAGTCGGTAACCTTGATACTGCCCCACTTCACAATTTGCGGCTACTTCTCTCTTTAGTGCCTCTCATTAACAACCGTTAACTAATAAAAGTAAAATAAGTATTAATACCTATTAAATTACCAATACATTGAGTCAAGTTAATCCAACCTACTTACACTTGATTCATGCTATTTCGGATTTACCTACTGGTTTTGTCGCCAGTATTAGTACACGCACAAGGTATTCTTACGAATGCGGAGACGTATGAAACGTCGGTCCGCTTAACCGCCGCAGGTTCCGTACCGTTCTGGATGCAAGCCCGTCAATACGGAGTAATGCCATCGAAAGGCTCTTTTTTACAGACTTCTTTTCTCATTCATTCCGATTACCAGAAGCCCAGCAAAACGCGGCCTTACCTCCAAAACAAACGTCTGGATTGGGGATATGCCTTGGAAGTAACGGGTAACGTAGGAAGAAATCCTCAGCTCTTTTTACCGCAGGCTCATCTTAAGTTCAAGTACAAAAATATGGAGTTGTACGCGGGTAAACGCAAGGAGTTAATAGGTATTGCCGATTCTACTTTAGGCATGGGGCCTTATAGCTGGTCGGGTAATGCCATGCCAGTTCCTAAAATTCAACTGGGTTTGACGCAATGGACTTCTCTTTTCACACCTCATCTTGCCATTCAGGCGTCAATGGCCCACGGCTGGCTGGATGATCGCGAAGCTTACGTTCGCCGTGCGTATCTGCATCAGAAAAATCTATATTTTCGCTTCGGTAAGCTTCAGGCAAATGTATTAGGCTTTTTGGGGATCAACCATCAGGTGCAATGGGCGGGCACTTCATCCGTAGTTCCAGCAAATACCAATTACTTTCAGTTAGACGGCAGTCTTCCCCGGGATGCTGCGGCTTTTCTGAGTGTACTAACCGGCAAACGAGGGTTCGGAAAAAACGATAACCCCTACGATCATCAGGAGCGAGTAGGAAATCATCTGGGCTCAGTTGATTTAGCCCTGCAAATCCAGTCTGATGCTCACAGGATATGCCTTTACCGCCAGCAGCCCTACGAGATGCCCTCCCTAATGTATCTGTCTAATTTGCGAGATGGACTTTGGGGGATTAGTATCCATACTCATGCAACAGGCTACCTTCAGACCGGCCTCCGAAACGTAGTTTTTGAAGTATTATCAACGCAGGATCAGGGTCGAAAAGGGCCGCTTTGGGGTACTAAACCCATCTGGACGGAGCAATATTTTAATCACCTTCAGTACAAACAGGGTTGGTCGTATCTGGGAAGAACGATTGGCGTACCGTTTATCAATCCCTCCACCATCCAGAGTTACTTCAATAATAACAATTTTCTCACCGTTTACCACTTGGCGGCAGAAGCTTGGCTCACGAGTCAATGGCAGGTTACTGGCCGACTATCGTATCTAACCTCACGGGGTAATTCCGATCATCTCTATACACATCCCAGGCAGCAATTTTGCTTTCTGATTGAAGCTCAGCGAATGATATGGTTTCTTAAAGGCTCCGCTCTTCACGCCAGCATGGCCGGAGACGCGGGCAATCTTTACCCCAGCTCTCTGGCCTTTTCCGTGAGTATTAAAAAACGCTGGGGTTTTGTTGACGAAAGTATCCCTGAACTGGAGCGGTATCGACTACGGTATCGTCGATAATACAAAAGAGCCTGATCGTTCAAGAACGATCAGGCTCTTGCCTTCAGAGGTAAAGACCTTACTCAGATAATTCCATCCAGCGGAATTCTTTATCTTCCAGTAAGGCATTGATCTCTTCTATTTCTTTGGCCCACAATGCAATCTGCTGGTAATCTGCACTACCAGAGTTCATTTGTTCCGTTAATACGGCTCGCTTGTTTTCCAGCTCGGGAATTTCCTTATCCAGACTTTCCAGTTCTTTTTGCTCCTTAAAACTCAGTTTTCGTTTGGCTGGAGCTGGCGTTACTGCCGCTGGAACTGGCTCGGTTTTGGGAGCTTCCGACTTAGGCTTGCTAGCCTCCACCGGAGCTGCATTACTGAGCGATTCGCGATAATCGGTATAGTTACCGGGGAAATCCCGAATCTTTCCCTGACCTTCAAAAACGAACAAGTGTTCGACCAGCCGATCCATGAAGTAACGGTCGTGAGACACCAATACCAAACAGCCTGAGAACTGAAGCAAGTAATCTTCCAGCACGTTCAGGGTCTGAATGTCCAGATCGTTGGTAGGCTCATCCAGAATCAGGAAGTTCGGGTTTTTGATTAATACCTGCAGTAACTGCAAGCGGCGTTTTTCCCCTCCTGAAAGTTTCTTAACGTCGGTATATTGTCGCTTGGGTTCGAATAAAAAGTGTTGCAGAAACTGGCTGGCCGTGATGGTTTCTCCCGATCCCAGCGTTACCACTTCAGCAATATCTTTCACCACATCAATGACTCGCTGGCCGGGCAAGAAGGTGGGTTCACTCTGCGTATAATAACCGAAACGAACGGTTTCACCCACACTAATTTCGCCGGAATCTGCCTGCTGTTCGCCCGTCAGAATGTCCAGAAACGTTGATTTACCAACGCCATTTTTCCCAACGATACCAATTCGTTCTCTCCGCCGAAAAATGTATTGGAAATCCTCGACGATTTTTAGGGGCCCAAATGCTTTTTTGATATGATCCAGCTCGATGATTTTACTACCTAACCGAGCCATACCAATGTTTAATTCAACATTCGATTCCTTCCGGCCCTGATTGGCTTTGTCCTGCAAATCATAAAAAGCATCGATACGATACTGAGCCTTCGTTCCTCGGGCTTTCGGCTGACGACGCATCCATTCCAACTCCTTTCGAAGCAGGTTTTGAGCCTTATCTACACTGGAAGCTTCGGAAGCATAACGTTCCGACTGACGCTCCAGGAAATAGGAATAGTTGCCTTTGTACCGATAAATCGACCCATCGGCCAGTTCCAGAATTTCGTTACACACCCGATCCAGGAAGTATCGGTCGTGGGTCACCAGTAATAACGTGGTATTTGCAGTACCCAGGTAATTTTCCAGCCACTCGATTGCTTCCAGATCCAGGTGGTTGGTAGGCTCATCGAGAATCAGTAAATCGGGTTCTTCCAGCAGGACTTTCGCCAGAGCCACGCGTTTACGCTGCCCTCCGGAAAGTTGACCGATTAATTTGGTAAAGTTTTCTTCGGCAACTCCTAAACGCCCTAACACTTGCTTTACTTTCGATTCGTAATCCCAGGCTTTCTGAGCTTCCATTTCCTCCGCTGCATCCGAAATTTCCTGATCATTTCCATCAATCAGAGATTTTTCGTACGAGCGAATGGCCTGTAATAAAGGGCTGTCTCCCAGAAAAAGAATATCCAGAACGGTTTGATTTTCGTCCAGAGCCGGATTTTGGCTGAGATAGCCCAGCCGAACTTCCTTTCGGATACTGATTACTCCTTCTTCAGCCGTCTGTAAGCCCGCCAAAACATCCATTAACGACGTTTTTCCGGTACCATTCCGGCCAACGAGGGCTACTTTATCGCCCTTACTCAACCCGAACGTTATATTTTTAAACAGCCAGCGTTCTCCCGTTGATTTCGAGAGATTCTCGGCGGATAAGTAATTCATTAGTTAACCCTCCTAGCCTGATTCAACAAATAAAAATCTACTAATACCAAGGCCGCCATGGCTTCCACAATCGGCACTGCCCGGGGCACTACGCAGGGGTCATGCCGTCCTTTGCCGGAAACGACCGCGGCGTTGCCCTGTAAATCTACCGATTCCTGGTCCTGCATAATCGTGGCCACGGGTTTGAAAGCCACGCGGAAGTAAATATCCTCCCCATTGGAAATCCCCCCCTGAATGCCCCCAGACAGATTGGTCCGCGTACGAACTTTTCCGGCTTCGTCGGTATAATAAGCATCATTATGCTCGGAGCCGAATAATTCAACTCCTGCAAAGCCCGAGCCATACTCGAAGCCTTTTACCGCATTAATTGACAGCATGGCTTTGCCTAATTCGGCGTGTAACTTATCGAAAACCGGTTCGCCCAGTCCTACGGGTACACCCGTACAAACGCACGCCACGACTCCACCAATGCTATCTCCTTTTTTGCGGGTTTCGTCAATGTAGTCGAACATTTGCTGAGCCATCTCTGGATCGGGGCAACGAACGGCGTTTTCTTCGGCTAAAGCCAGGTTCAACTCCTGATACGATTTTTCGAGCTTTAGCTTACCCACTTGCGAAACATAGGCCTGAATACTAATACCCAGCTCTTTTAATACCAGTTTAGCCAAAGCTCCGGCGGCGACACGGGCAGCAGTCTCGCGGGCGGAGGACCGACCACCACCCCGATAATCCCGAAAACCATACTTGCTGGTGTAGGTATAATCGGCGTGAGAGGGGCGGAATTGCTCGGCAATGTGGCTGTA
The DNA here is from genome assembly GCF_030818595.1 of Siphonobacter sp. SORGH_AS_1065. Taxonomy (NCBI): domain Bacteria; kingdom Pseudomonadati; phylum Bacteroidota; class Cytophagia; order Cytophagales; family Cytophagaceae; genus Siphonobacter; species Siphonobacter sp. SORGH_AS_1065. The sequence continues at coordinate 2,773,544 of NZ_JAUTAM010000004.1, read as the reverse complement.
ATCTTTTGACCGTTGATCTTCATTGGGAATGACCAGAGCAATGGGCGTTCCGGTGGTTTTTCCTTCAAAAATTCCGGAAAGAACCTGAAACTCATCCGCCTCCCGACGCTGGGTAGTAATACGCGACTGGCCGGGTTTGCGGCGGTCTAACTCTTCCTGAATGAACGCTTCGTCAAACGGAATCCCAGCGGGGCATCCGTCGATTACTACGCCAATAGCCTTTCCGTGCGATTCACCGAAGGTGCTGATTTTAAATAAAGTACCGTATGTACTAGACATAAATTCCTGACATTTTATTCGTATCCGAACGGTGCAGATACGTAAGATTTTAAATCCACTTGGGGGATTTCCAACTATTAAAAGGAGGCGTTAGCCCCGTCTACTTCGTACGAAAATATAGGCCATCCCTAAAACCATGATTGCTAGCAAGCCGTTCGCCAGACTCATAATTGTCGCCTGAACATTGACAAACGGTTTTGTACTATCCACATTTTCCAGGTTACTGAAAATGGTGCCAGCCAGGCCGTCGGTATCAGTGTTGGTTACCCGCTCTCCCTGCGTTTTCAGAACCAGGTCTGATTTCCACCTTTGGTACGCTTTCGTACGGGGGTTGAAAAATATCCAGCGAAAATACGTGCTTAATGGGAAGTTTCCGGCCTGTTTGGGAATGATCTGAAAGGTAAATGTTTTCTCACCACTGACCCGCCCCCGCCGACGGACAACGGACTGCTGGATGGAGGGTGGATAAAAATCGAAAAAATTATCGTTTTCGGGCGTTGGAATTAGAATTGGCGTTAGGTTACCCGTTCCGCTGATGATGATTTTATATTGAACGCTTTTGCCCGTTTGTACCACCTGAGTACTGAGCTCATCCCGAACGGTATAATCCCCAGTCACAGCCTGGTTTTGCTGCGGGTCTTTCGGTAAGGCAATGGGTTGAATAAAAATGGGCTTACTTGAAAAGGTTAGAAACTCCTGTTTTCCCGCTTTTTCATTCTTCACAATCATTTTCAAACTGACCGATGGGAACCGGATCCTTTCCGTATTAAGCGGAAAATAGACGGCCTGAAACAGGCGATACTCCGTGTATTTACGGCCCTTAATGGTTGTCTCAAAAATTTGGGGTTCTCCGCGAATACCAAAATTTTCTTCCCAACAGTTCGCCGGACGAATTTGCTTAAGAATAGCTCCTAATTGTAAGTTAAGAGCATAAAAATCCATTTCTAAAGGGTTATCATCCGCAACAAAAAATCCCAGACTCAAGTTAAATCCTTCGCCTGTATATACCTGATTACGATTGGCACTCAGCAAGAGAAAGGCCGAAGCTTTGGCGTCAGGAAGCATAGGTTCAACGACCTCTTCTTCCTCTTCCAAGTCTGCCTCTTTGACAATGGCATCGGTCACAATGACAATTCCACCCATTGATTGCACGCTTTGTCCATTCACATTCATTGTAAATGGCGTGACTACATAATTTCCGGGTTGGTTTGGAATATAATTTTGAGTGATTCGTTGTACTATCTCAGAACGATTGCCAACAGTCGTTGTTGAAGTGGTTGTAGTAGTGCCCCTGCGACTCATGCCAATGATATCTGGGAAGCGATCATATTCGCGATCTTCGCTACCGGTAATGACTACAGAAATCGTGTAGGGCTTACCTAAAGGCACCGAAGAGGCCCCTAATTCAATGCGAATATTGTTTTGCTGGGCAAAAACAAAAATTCTTGAAAAAGAACAATAAAAAATTATTATAATTAAATATATTTGTTGAGGCTTCATCGTTACAAAGATAGGCCTAAAAACTTTGGCTTAATTGTCATTGATTTAACCTTAAACCACCGCATCGTCATGTCTATTACCTTATTAGAATATATTAAGATCATTCTTCAGAAAGTCAGTTTCGACGCAAAGCTATTTGAAAAAGAACTCCGCAAAGCCTTACGCCAACTTGTTCCGGCTCAGGTGAAAGAACTCAAACTGTGGTGTTATTCACTGTTTGGAAAAATATACTACCGTATTTTACGCCGATGCTTCGCTACGGTTCGTTTCCGTCGCCTGAAGCTCGCTCAAGAATAGTTTGTGATGATTTTAGGGATGCCAAAATCCTCACCGGAATTCCGGTGAGGATTTTTGTTACCTGGATAACGTATTTATATTCAGGATATTGAATAATATCATTCTTCACTTTTCTTTTTGAAAGTATTACAGAGCCGCGAAGGTCATACGCTTACCCTGTTTGCTTTCGTAGAAGTTTCCATCCGCATAGGCCAAGTGACCGGATACAATGGTATGCGTTACAGCCGAACGCAGGGTATATCCCTCCAGCGGAGACCAGCCACACTGAAAATGCAGGCTATCTTTCGTAACCAGATTCGGACGATCCAGATCTACCAGCACCAGATCCGCCCAATACCCTTCCCGGATGTACCCCCGTTTATCAATTCGGAAACAATCAGCCACCGCGTGTGCCATTTTCTGGGCGATTTTTTCCAGGGAAATTTTTCCGTCCTTGTAGAATTCCAGCATCATCAATAAAGGGTGCTGAACGAGCGGTAAACCCGAGGGAGCCTGCCAGTAAGATTGCTGCTTTTCCTCCCAGGTATGCGGAGCGTGATCCGTCGCAATGACGTCGATGCGGTCGTCCAGCAAAGCCTGTAATAAACGTTGTTTGTGACCATCCGCTTTGACGGCGGGGTTACATTTAATCTGATTACCCAGTCGCTCGTAATCGCGGGCATCGAACCAGAGGTGATGCACGCAAACTTCTGAAGTTATACGCTTCTGGCTCTTCCGTTCGTTACTCGTAGCATCGGTGTAGCCGTAGTAACCTTTCTCAAAAAGCTCCGTTTCCTCCCCCGTTGTCAAGTGAAGAATGTGCAGGCGAGTATTGTATTTTTTGGCTAACTCAACCGCCATCGAGCTTGACTTATAACAAGCCTCTTCGTTCCTGATTTCAGGATGCACCCGAGCCGGAGCGTCGTCGCCGTATTTTTCTTTGTAAGCGGCTACATTCGCTCGAATCGTAGCTTCATCTTCGCAGTGCGTAGCGATCAGGTAAGGGGCATTGGCAAATAACTTCTCCAGAACGGGACGACTATCCACGAGCATGTTACCCGTAGAAGAACCCATGAAAATCTTCAGTCCACATACCTGAGTAGGGTCCGTTTTCATGACTTCCTCGTAATTATCATTGGAAGCTCCCATGAAGAAGGAATAATTCGCCAGTGACGTAGCCTTCGCGATAGCGTATTTATCGGCTAGCAATTCCTGCGTAAGGGCATTCGGAACAGTATTGGGCATTTCCATAAAGCTTGTTACCCCACCCGAAACTGCCGCTCTGGCTTCCGAACGAATGGTAGCTTTGTGGGTTAATCCAGGTTCACGAAAGTGCACCTGATCGTCGATAACTCCCGGAAGAAGGTATTTTCCCTGGGCATCAATGACCTGATCTGCCGAGAGCCCAGACAAACCCGAGCCGATTTTTTCAATAAAACCGTCTTTGATAAAAACATCCGCTTCCCGGATTTGGCCCTCATTGACGAGTCGAGTATTAAGAAGAAGAATGGAGTTCAATGCAAAATGTATTTAAGTAGTAGAGTGCTACAAATTTACATCGCTTCCTTCCTGCTCCAGCGAGTTCTTTACATTTTCTAACGAAGGTATATACTGATAGGGAAAAACAAATGTCCGTTTGACCCGCGTTGACCGTAAGAAATAAGGGATCCATACGGCAGCGATAAGGATGGCTCTTAAAAGATCATTGTAGCTTTCTTTACCATTAGTAGTTGCTGGCATCAAAAACTCTGTGATCATCACATCAAAACAGCAAAGAAGCAGATTACTACCATAAAGAATGATAATGTAATGAGGAAGCGTATTTCTCCGTTGAAAAAATTGAATCAGACACAGAATAGTCCACTCCAAAAGGAAAACATTAGCGATTTGCTCCAGTAATATAGTCAGTTTTAAAATTCCCGAATTAGGTAAAACGTCCATCGCTGCCCAGATTTCAGGAGTAACGATACCGCATATAGTAATGATAAGTAAAAGTGGACTTATTATTAACGACAGCATTGGTAAAACCAACCAACCCCCAATTTTTTCCGGAGAATTGATTCGGTATTCGTCAATTGGAAGTGAACGGGAACGGTGTAGGCGAATTAATCTAACAGCTAAAGCAATACCAAGAAGAATCAGTAACCCGATATAATATTTTGCCCTGCTACCAAGATCAGACTGACCTAATTCAGGATACCAGGTAAACTCGTAACCGCTTACATTAACTAAATCATTTCGATCTTTAACGTACTCGTTTAATTTTCCTGCTTCGATAAAATCTTTTTTAGCAGTATATTTAAAAGACATGGTAAATATAGACCCCAAACTTTTATAACTTCCTTCGTAATGAAGCTGATAAGCATCTCTATTGAGTGTCAAATGAGATGGTTCAAGGCTCCATTCTTCCGGAAAATGTACTTTCACTACATAATCCATCTGATTGGGATAGTTCCAGGCAAAGGGGTTTTTACGGGGTTTATCAGGCATTTCATAAAAAACATTTCGAATCTGGTCCGCTATAACCGAAGTCGTAAATAAGCGTTCCGAAGAATCTGCCAGTTTCCAGACTTTCTCCAGAACATATTCTTCATAAACCGTAATTTTATTTTCAGTTTTATGTTCATCAAAACGCAGGGAATCTTTCATTTCTATGGATACGCCCTGATACATATTCTGATAATAATCCCTATAGTCTTTCTCTAGCTCATTCATACTTTTTTGGGCAAGATTCGCTCGCATTTGGTCGGCTGCCCGGCCCCAATAAGTAGATTTTACGAATAAACGACCTTTACTATTCCTTGAACCAAGGTAATAGTCTTCCTCGACAGTAACATTTCCCCCGGGTACAACCGGAGTGGTCTGAAGCGATTTTTCGCCTGTCTTAATAACGAGAACTTTACCGTAATCAGGAATATAGTTAGCTTTAATCGAGCCTTTCTGATGAGAAATTGTCGGGTCAATCCAGTAAACTTCCTCACCAATTTTAGCCCAGACAATAACGTGATTAAAGACCCCTGGAGAAGGTAAATACTGATTCAGGTTTTTTCCATAATAAGTATCTACATCCACAATAGCTGCTTCTATCCCAGCACTTCGCAGTAAGGTTACCAGCAATAATGATTTGTCTTTACAATCTCCTAATCTCTTCCGAAATACTTCAGACGGAACATGAGGACGGTGCGAATATTCTCCAATCTCAATACCCGTATACCGAATCTCGTTCTGAATAAAACGCGTGGCCAATTCCAGCAAATAAACTGAATTACCTGATGACTGAGCTTTCCAGCTTTCTACTTTTTTCAACAACTCAGCAGGTAACTGACCCATTGAGGGTAGAATGCTTAGCTCCCAGTTTACCACATCTTCCCAGGACTTATACTCCGTGATCTGCCAAAAGGGTAGATTGTTATACCAACTCGGCGTATTTTTTTCATTTTCCAGCACAGCAGGTTTATCCAGATTCCAGCTATACGAGACCTGACCTCCTTTTATTTCTTTATGAGCTGCCGGAGCATTATTAAATCGCTTGAACTGGAGGTCACGTTTAGAGGAATGTATCAGACTTTTAAAAATCTGCCCAAAGGGGGAATAAGTATAGAAATACATTTCATTAAAGTAACGATCTCCAAAGATCGGATTGCGTCCTTTTAGGCTATAAGAAATAATTATTTCGTCCCCTTTTCGTATATCATTTAGGGTAAGACTGGCCGTATAAGTACCTCGGTAAATAAACTGATCCCGCTGAGATTCTTCCTGAATTAATTTAAACGCTTTTAGATCCAGACGGTCTTGTAATTCACTACCTCTTTTTACTTTTATTTCATGGAAAATTAAACTTTCATAAGAGGGGTTAACTTCAATGGAAACTTCTGATCCATTTTGTACACCTTCTTCTGAAAGAATAGCTCTAATTTCCTGATAATAAGTTGTTTTTTCTTCAACCTGCGTTTGTGTTTCCCAAAGCTTGATATAATATCCATATTGAACCTGCCGAAGATTCACCTGCTGATTACTTTTGGGTAAAGGCAAAATCCAAGTAGGTTTTACAGATTTCTTTAATTGAGGAACAGTTGCAAAAACACTTTCTGAAAGAGAAATCAGACAGATAACGAGGAGAAGTAAAGAAACACGCATAGAGCCAGAACAATGAGTACTTGTTCAGAATTATTCAAAATACAATGGATACGTATGTAAAGTTAATTCTTTTCATTAAACCCCTTTATAAAATTTATGTATTCAACTTTAGTATGATTTTATACACTTTGATTATTGATAAATAAAAAAGACCGCACGTAAAGATTACGTGCGGTCTTTTTTATTTATCAATAGGTATCTTATCGACTTAGCTCAGCAAATTCTTTCGCAAAATACGTAAGAATAATTTTAGCTCCGGCTCTTTTGATGGAGGTAAGCGTTTCCAGCATCACCCGGTCGCCATCAATCCAGCCTTTCTGAGCGGCTGCTTTAATCATGGAGTATTCACCGGAAATATTATAGGCCGCAATCGGTAAAGCGAAGTTATCGTTCAGCATTTTGATGATGTCGAGGTATAACATGGCAGGCTTTACCATGAGGTAATCGGCACCTTCCGCAAAATCCAGCTCAGCCTCAATCAACGCTTCCTTAATGTTCGCCGGATTCATCTGATACGTTTTCTTATCCCCGAACTTCGGAGCGGACTCCAGAGCATCGCGGAAGGGGCTGTATAAAGCTGAAGCATACTTAGCCGTGTACGACATAATAGCTACTTTGGTAAAGCCCGCGTCATCCAGCTTTTCCCGCAGGTAACCTACCCGACCATCCATCATGTCCGAGGGCCCCAGAATATCTGCACCCGCCTGGGCCTGGGCGATACCCATTTTGCCCAGATATTCCAGCGTTTCATCGTTGAGAATTTCTCCGTTCTCAACGTAACCGTCGTGACCATCAGAGCTGTAAGGGTCCATAGCTACGTCGGTCATAACCACTACCTCAGGATATTTACTCTTGACGGCATGAATGGCTTCGAGGTACATACTGCCTTCCCGCCAGCTCTCGCTTGCCGTTTTATCTTTTTTGGACTCATCCAGTCCGGGAAACAGGTCAAAAGCTTTAATTCCCAAATCCTGGCAGCGACCAATTTCGTCCAGCAGGTTATCCAGCGAATGCCGATATACTCCCGGCATGGAGGCTACTTCTCGCTTTACGTTTGTTCCTTCCACCACGAAAACGGGTAGAATTAAATCATTTACTGAAACCGTAGTTTCTTCCACTAAAGCCCGCACGGCTGCACTGGTTCTCAACCGACGAGGGCGACGTAATATATGCATGGCTATGAAATGTAAGCGTGAAAACTTCCACAAAGGTACGGTAGCTTGCCTTTGGTCAGGATAGAAAATTTGAATTCGTTGGAAGGCTAATTCTTTACTTCCAAATGCCCGCGATGGCATAACCAATCATTACCAAGCAGAGTAGCACTTTCATGAATATCCCTGCCATGAAGCCCAGAAAAGAACCAAAAGCCGCTCGCATGGCTCGACCAGAGGCCATCCCGCCGAAGATTTCTCCCACGAAAGCTCCAACAAAGGCTCCTACGAAAATCCCGCCGGGAATGGGTAAGATTAATCCAACCAGCAAGCCGATAGTCGTGCCCCAGGCTCCCCGGGTTGTTCCGCCAAATTTCTTTACTCCCCAAATAGGTACGAGGTAATCCAGCACTGCAACGATGGCTGTAAAGACTCCTAAAACAACCAGGGTGGTCGTGGAGAACGTAACCCGACCGGACCAGTGCAATAATAATAAACCCAGATAGCTTAACGGTGGGCCGGGTAAAGGTAAGACGGCTCCGGCTAATCCGACCAGCAAAGCAATGATCCCGAGGATCACTAACAAGATTTCCATAGGTGATAGAGGTGCTGAGATTTCATATAAAAAAAGCTGCCTAACTAAGGCAGCTTTGCTAAAAATCAATACCAATTAACTCACCGGTTTGGCCAGATTGAGTTTCTCAACCGCTTTTTCAGAAGCCGATTGCTCAGCCTTTTTCTTGTTAAAGCCCGTTCCGGTGGCGAAAACTTCGTTATCTACCACTAGCTCCGCGATAAACTCTTTATGACGGGCCGAACCTTTTTCGGTAACGTCAAACCGAAGCTCGCGTCCTTCGCGTTGAGCCCATTCAATGATCTGGGACTTGTAGTTAATGTTCGTCTCAACGACTTTATCCAGATCAAAATAACTAGATAACAAACGCTTGAGGATAAATTTCTTGGTGAAAGGAAATCCCTTATCCAGATAAATAGCTCCAACAAAGGCTTCCAGTGCATCGCCATACATAGACGTGCGAGCCAGTACCGTCCGTCGATTGGGGTCGTATTCCACCAAGGTATCAAGCCCCAGTTTGCGAGCCACCAGGTTCAGTGACTCCCGGTTTACGATTCGTGAGCGAATTTCCGTCAGAAAACCTTCGTCTTTGTAGGGATACTTTTTGAAAAGATACTCAGCCACAACCATGCCCAGCACGGCGTCACCCAAGTATTCCAGTCGCTCATTGGATAGTCTCAGATCCTTACCCGCCACGGCTTTGCTAGCCGAGGTATGCATAAAGGCGAGCCGATATAGCTCCACATTAGACGGTCGGGTTCCAATAAGCGTAGCTACCGCCTGCTTCAGCTTTTTCTCCTTGTCGGATTTAGATCTGAAAAGTTGGGTCAGTGGGTCAAAGACCGTTGAAACAAGCAGCGGTAACGGTAGCAGCACAGGATCAAAATTTATGAGAAGAGCCGTATGCCAAAAGCCTACGGCTCTCCCGACTATATTTTCTTAAATACAACGCAAGTGTTGTGTCCACCAAAGCCAAACGTATTGCTAATCGCAACGTCTACTTTACGAGCTTGTGCCTTATTGAACGTGAGGTTCAAGTTAGGATTAATTTCCGGATCATCCTCAAAATGGTTGATCGTTGGAGGCACAAGCTGGTTTTTGATGGCCAAAATAGCCGCTACGGCTTCAATCGCAGCAGCACCTCCCAACAGGTGGCCCGTCATCGACTTCGTTGAGCTGATATTCAGCTTCGATGCATGCTCGCCAAACAGACGCTCAATGGCTTTTAGTTCCTGAGGATCACCAATCGGCGTTGACGTACCATGGGTGTTGATATAATCCACCGCTTCCAGAGGCAATTCTGCATCTTCCAGAGCCAGTTTCATACACATATAAGCCCCGCGTCCTTCGGGATGAGGAGCCGTAATGTGGTAAGCGTCCGAAGACATGCCACCACCCATAATTTCGCAATAAATTTTAGCTCCACGGGCTTTAGCATGCTCGTATTCTTCCAGAATAAGAGCCGCCCCACCTTCGCCTAATACGAAACCCTCACGGCCTTTATCGTAAGGACGGGAAGCTGTTTTAGGATCGTCATTCCGTTCCGAAAGTGCCTTCAGAGCGTTAAATCCACCTACACCCGCCTGCGTAACGGCGGCTTCCGAACCCCCTGATACGCAAATATCCATTTTACCCAAACGGATATAATTAAACGCGTCAATCAGGGCATTTCCTGAAGAAGCACAGGCAGAAACAGTAACGTAAGTAGGGCCACGGAACCCATGACGAATGGAAATCAGACCCGCTGAGCTATCAGCGATCATTTTAGGAATAAAGAACGGATTGAAGCGGGGAGATCCATCGCCACCGCCAAAGTTCAGCACTTCTTCTTCAAACGTTTTTAATCCACCAATACCAGCACCCCAGATCACACCAATGCGGTCCAGGTCTACTTGTTCTTTATCGAAAGCCGCATCTTTGATGGCTTCATCAGCGGTAACCACTGCATACTGGGTAAACCAGTCCATCTTACGGGCTTCCTGGCGAGGAATGTGTGCCTGTACGTCAAAGTTTTTAACCTCACAGGCAAACTTTGTACGGAAACGGGTGGCATCGAATCGAGTAATCGTATCGGCACCGCTGACCCCGTTAATCAGGCCATCCCAGTATTCCTCTACCGTATTTCCTATGGGGGTAAGAGCTCCTAGTCCAGTGACAACAACTCGCTTTAATTGCATAGTTTAAAGTTTTTGGTAATCAGGTCAGGTTGTTTTTACCTGTTTACGACGGGTACATAGAACCTACAAGTAAACAAGAAAAAACCTGAGCCACAAAATCAAAAAAATGTGCTAATCCGAAAAGGGACATAAATATGCCCTTTTTCAAATTAGCACCGCAGATAGATGTTACTTACTTGGCGTGTTCTTCAAGATAGGTAACAGCCTGACCGACCGTAGTGATCGTTTCAGCCTGATCATCGGGAATAGACACATTGAATTCTTTTTCAAATTCCATGATGAGTTCCACGGTATCGAGCGAGTCAGCTCCAAGATCGTTCGTGAAGCTAGCCTCTGGAGTAACTTCAGATTCTTCTACGCCCAATTTGTCAACGATAATCTGCTTGACTTTAGCTGCGATTTCTGACATTGTGTTTGAGTGATTTGGTTCAAAAAACGTCGCAAAGAAACTGACTTGATGTCAGATTGTCAAACATAATTTTTTTGGCAAAGCTTTATTCTCCAATGTTCGATCAGGAAAAACCACACTTAAATCATTTTTAAGGGGCTTATTCACCTCATTTTTAAGGACAATCTAATTCTTTACCTCCTCAAACTTTGGTTGAATGCAACTTTTGGAATATTGTTTAAAATTTGAAAAATTATTCATTTCTCACCGAACTAGCCCCTGATGTATTGGCATTTACGCTCGGATTTCCCCGGTAACGCACCCGACTGGCCCCACTGGCTTCGGCTGATAATTTTTCTTTTACGTAAAGGCGAGCATTACTGGCTCCCGACACATCGATAGTAGCCTGGCTCACTTCGAGCCCTTCCGCTTTAAAAGACGAAGCTCCTGATATATTTCCCTGAAATTTTTGAGTGTTGCCCGTCAGGGTTACATTCGAGGCTCCAGATACATCTACATCCAACGTTTTGGCTTTCACTTCAATGCTGGCCTGAGAGGCTCCGGAAATATCGACACTCATTTGGTTTTCGGCTCCAAAACCCGTTATGGATGAACGCGACGCACCACTAAAACTTACGCCTTTCAAAGCCGGCATGGTAATGTGCACCTCCACCCGTTTCCGATTGGAGTAACGGTCAGAATCGTTATACCGAATGCGTAATTTCCCATTGCTTACTTTCGCCTCCAGATCATTAATGTCACTTTCCTGCCCTTCTACTTCTACCTTGAATTTACCGGGATGTACATCGATAATGAAGGCAGAACCTAAATCCAGTTGGTCGAAATTACTAACATTAAAGGTTTTGCTGGCCTGAGCAGAGGCTCCAAGGCTGCTAATCAGGATAAGTCCGGTTAAAAGGTTCTTTTTCATTATTGAAAAGGTTTGATAAATGCTCGTTACAAAACTCAAGGATGATACTTTGGAAAAAACTGTTGCACAGGTGATTAAATAAAATAAAACTCTTGCAGTCCCAGAAAATTACCGTATTTTTGCGGCTCATTTCGGCAACCGCTCGACCTGTGGGATTCGATGTTGCCGATCTATCAATGAGTTAGACCATTTTAACAAAACTCTTACAGAGGTCATGAGTGATCTGATCAAACTGGTTGAAGCTGACAATTCAGCTCGCCGGAACGACATCCCCGATTTCAAATCTGGTGATACCCTTAATGTTCACGTTAAAATTCGTGAAGGTAACAAAGAGCGTATTCAGGTTTTCACCGGTACGGTGATCCAACGCAAAAACTCAGGTACAAACGGTGAAACGTTTACCGTTCGTAAAGTATCTAACGGCGTTGGTGTAGAGCGGATTTTCCCTGTTCTTTCTCCTAACATCGACAAAATCGAAGTAGTACGTCACGGTTTAGTTCGTCGTTCACGTATCTACTATCTGCGTGGCAAACAAGGTAAAGCTGCGAAGATCAAGGAAAAGAAGAAATAAGAACCTTCTTACGGGTTTTCATAAAGGCTGTCTCTTTCGGGACGGCCTTTGTTTTTTTCTAATTTATCAGTTTTTGATTGTACTTTTACCTTAAATCATATTGCTTTACCCCACTATTCAGCTAATTTCTACGGATGAAAATTGATTCGCATCAGCATTTCTGGGTGTTTGATCCTGTACGCGACGCCTGGATTACTTCCGACATGGAGCCCATTCGCCGGAATTTTTTACCGAATGATTTGCAGCCCGTTCTTCAACAAAATAACATCGATGGATGCGTGGCCGTACAAGCGAGTCAGTCTGAAATTGAGACGGATTTCTTAATTCAGTTGGCCGAGCAAAATGACTTCATTAAAGGAGTAGTCGGCTGGGTAGATCTTCGTTCTGAACTCGTGAGCGAACGCCTGGAATACTTCAGGCAATTTCCCAAATTAAAAGGATTCCGTCATATTGTTCAGGGGGAGCCGGATGATCTCTTTCTGCTTCGTATGGAATTCATGGACGGAATCAGAGCTCTAGAAACGTACGGATATACCTACGACATTCTCATCTATCCTAGGCACTTACCTACCGCCCGCGAGTTTGTTACCCGTTTACCCCATCAGCTTTTTGTGGTCGACCATTTGGCAAAACCTTACGTGAAAGCGGGTGAAATTGAAAAATGGGCGGCAGATATTCAAAGCCTGGCTAAACGCGAAAACGTCTGCTGTAAAGTATCGGGTCTGGTAACGGAAGCCGACTGGGAGCAATGGACTCCCGAACAGTTACGGCCCTATCTGGACGTAGTTTTTGAAGCATTCGGTCCCGAGCGGGTTATGTTTGGCTCCGACTGGCCCGTGTGCCTGGTGGCTTCTTCTTACGAACGCTGGGTGCAGGTATTACAGGAGTATACGGGCTCTTTATCCAGTTACGAACAGGAGAAGTTCTGGGGCGGTAATGCTAAAGATTTTTATAGTTTATAAGGTTATCATTCTATGCTTTTGATCTTCTTTAGGAAAGAAATTGAGGTTTAATGAAATTTTGACCGGAGATTTGACGTACTCAACTAGCAAGATCAAAAGCATTCTCTAATGAATCTAAACCTTACCAATAAAGTCATTATCGTTACGGGCGGTGCCAAAGGCATTGGCGAAGGCATTAGTAAAGTATTAGCCTCTGAGGGGGCCATTCCCGTGATTGTAGGGCGTAGTGAGGCTGATAATCTGAAAGCCGTCGCCGAAATTGAAGCCGCAGGCGGACAGGCTTTTCAGGTGCCTGCTGAATTAACGCAGCCTTCTTCCTGCGAAAAAGCCGTTCAGCAAACGCTGGATAGATTCGGAAGAATTGACGGACTGGTTAATAATGCCGGGGTCAATGATGGCGTAGGACTGGAAAATGGCACCTACGAAGACTTCGTTGCCTCACTTCATAAAAACGTCATTCATTATTTCCTGATGGCCAAACACGCCCTCCCTGCCTTGAAAGAATCCAAGGGAGCTATTGTTAACATTGGCTCCAAAACGGCAGAAACGGGTCAGGGTGGTACTTCGGCCTATGCCGCTGCCAATGGCGGTCGGAATGCCTTAACCCGCGAATGGGCTGTGGAGTTACTAAAATACAGCATCCGGGTCAATGCCGTCATTGTGGCGGAAAGCTGGACGCCTCTTTACGAACGCTGGATTAACGGCTTGCCTAATCCCGAAGAAAAGCTGAAAGAAATTACCCGTACCATTCCCTTCGAGCAACGCATGACGACTACCGAAGAATTAGGGAATACCGTCGCGTTTCTGCTTTCGGAAAAATCCAGCCATACGACGGGACAGCTTATTCACGTCGATGGTGGTTATGTTCACCTGGATAGAGCTCTGGCTAATGCCTAATACTCAGATGAATTCGATTCATCTATTTCATTTAGCTCAACCCTATTAATCATTTTATACCTCCTCTAATCCTAATTTTCATGGCACTTGGACCTTCGTCTGAAAAAGTAACTATTAAAAATGGCTCTGCTTCCGGCAGTTATTTGATACCTCTGGCTCTCGTTACGAGCTTGTTTTTTTTATGGGGTCTGGCCAATTCACTCAATGGCTCACTGATCAAACAATTTCAAATTGCCCTGGATTTAAGTCGATTTCAGGCCGGTATTGTTGACTTTGCTTTTTATCTCGGTTACTTTTTCATGGCTCTGCCCGCAGGTTACGTCATGCGAAAGTTCGGCTATAAAAAGGGAATCCTTCTGGGCCTGATTTTATACGCCGCCGGAGCTTTTCTGTTTTATCCTGCGGCCAGTGCCCGCGTGTACGGTTTCTTCCTTTTTGCCCTGTTCATGATTGCGAGCGGCATTGCATTTCTGGAGACAGCGGCTAACCTCTACGTAACTGTTCTGGGAGATCCTGAAACTTCCGAATGGCGGCTTAATTTCTCGCAGTCTTTTAATGGCATTAGTCTCATTATTGGTCCCATCATTGGTGCTCTCTTTATTTTTTCCCAAACGGAATACACCCCCGAAATGCTGGCTAAGCTACCCGCAGCCGAAGTAGAAGCAATCCGGGTGCAGGAAGCACTTTCCGTACAGGGACCTTATCTGGCCATTGGTTCCATTGTGGCTTTTGTGGCTTTGGTTTTTGCCGTAGTGAAAATGCCGGAAGTAGGAGCTGAAGAAGAGAAGTCAGCCGGAAAAATTTCCATTACGCATTTATTCCGTCACAAACATCTGGTATACGGTATCATTGCCCAATTTGCCAATGTGGGAGCTCAATCCGTTTTATGGGGATACTTCGTAGACTTTAAACTTGATTTTTCCCGGGAAAAACACTGGGTACTGGCGGAAGGATGGATGAAAATCATCAGTAGCATCAGCGGACTGGATGCTTCTTCGCTTTCCAATACTCAAATTGCCGGTTTTCACGCGTCCTTTGCTCTGGTTTTATTCATGCTGGGCCGTTTCGTAGGCACTTCCCTCATGGCTCGCATGCCTGCTCAACGCGTGCTGGCGATTTACTCCGCCGCTGCGGTAGCATTTGTGGCCATTGCTGCCCTCTCTGGTGGTCTGGTTGCGGTTATCTGCCTGAGTTTTACCTATTTTTGTCAGTCTATTATGTTCCCAACCATCTTTGCACTGGCAACTAAAAACCTGGGCGTAGAGGCGAAGATGGCTTCGTCACTGATCATTATGAGTATCGTAGGCGGTGCCGTTTTACCGCTGGTCGCTGGCTTACTTTTCCCTTCTGGAGCAGCAGCAGCCTTGCTGGTACCCTTTGTTTGTTTTGCTTATGTAGTATTCTTTGCCGTAAAAGGATATCGTGCCGATTATTAATCGTATAATTAGATACATCTCTATTCCAAGAAGTCAGATGAACCCTCTGGCTTCTTTTGCTCAATACCTTTCCTTATCTCTAAATTTTTCTTAAAGAGAATCCTTTCCCCCTATCTTTGTGTTATCTCAATAGTTTACTGTCTTCAGTTTACCGATTATTTAGAAGAATATACAGGTACGGTTCGTTGTTAACCTAGTGATTCATGAATGGATCATTGAAAACAGAAAACCGTACACTGACAACTCAAAAAAACGCAAAACAAATCGAATGAGTGGATGGATTATGGCAGGGCAATTATTGCTTGGCCTTTCAATACTGGTAGGATTACACGAGTTTGGACACTTCTTCTTTGCCAAGCTCTTCAAAATTAGAGTTAATAAATTCTACATCTTTTTCGACTTCCTTTTCCCGCTTCCCAACGTCGGAAACTTTGCTCTCTGGAAAAAGAAAATTGGTGATACCGAATACGGTATTGGCTGGTTTCCTCTGGGCGGTTACGTGCAGATTGAGGGCATGGTGGATGAAACGCAGGATGCAACCCAGCTTTCTTCGGAGCCGAAACCCTGGGAATTCCGGGCTAAACCCGCCTGGCAACGTTTGTTGGTAATGCTGGGTGGTATTATTGTGAATATCATTACGGGGATTATCATTTTCTCAGCCCTTTCCTACCAGAATGGGTACAACTATATTCCCGTTTCAGAGGTAAATAAAAACGGGATTGTGGCTGGTGAATTAGCCCGCGAAATTGGCCTTCGTACGGGTGATAAAATTCTGAAAGTGAACGGTCAGCCCGTTAAAGATTTCCGGCAGGATGTAGTGGGCCAGGTATTGCTGGAATCCAATAGCACCTATACGATCGACCGCAATGGTCAGGAGTTAACCATCCCTGTTCGTAATGATCTGGCTGGTTTACTGGCCCGCGATAACAACCCCGAACGCTTCCTGAGCACCTTTGCTACGCTTGATGACGTAGCCCGCGTAGCCGAACCCGAAAAACCCGGTCTTTTTGCTCGCATTCTGGGTAAAAAAGAACAGAGCTTCCCAGCTTTCGAAGCAGGGTTTAAGGAGGGTGATAAAATTCTCTCCATTAACGGCACACCCATCAAGTATTACCACGAATTTTCGGACGCTCTGGCGGCTAATAAAGGTAAAGTAGTGGACGTCGTGGTTAACCGAAAAGGTAAAACTCAAACGCTGAAGCCTAAAGTTACCCCCGAAGGAAAGCTGTTATTATACCTAAACCGCACTCCTTTGCAGAAACCTGCTCACGAAGACTACAACTTCGGTCAGTCCGTGGCAGCAGGTACGTATGATGCCTTTGATGTAGTAGCAAAAAATGTAAAAGGCTTTGGTAAAATCTTTAAAGGTGAAGTAGCCGCCAGCGACGCCATTAGCGGTCCGGTGGGTATTAGTAAACTTTACGGAGAAATCTGGGACTGGAATCACTTCTGGACGGTAACGGGTTTGCTTTCCATGGCTCTGGCCTTCATGAATGCTTTACCCATTCCGGCTCTTGACGGGGGCCATGTTATCTTCCTGTTGTATGAAATGATTTTCCGCCGGGCTCCTTCCGAGAAATTCCTTGAACGTGCTCAGCAAATCGGTACCATCCTGCTGTTAGGGTTAATGGTATTTGCTGTCGGAAATGACCTGTTTAAGTAATAGATGATGGTGAGTAAGCTAAACCGTTGGCTGATTTATTCCCTGCTGGTCATTGGGTTTTCGGGGATTACCGCTTTTGATTCGGGCAAGCATGATTTTCATAATAGCCTGACTGAAATGCGTTATAATCCGAAAAACAAAGCTTTTGAAGTAGAGATCAAGCTCTTTACCGACGATCTGGAAACGGCTTTGAATCGGGGTAATAAAGGCCCAAAAATTCGTATTCTGGATAAAGATGCGAACGACAAGTTAGTTGAAGCCTACGTTCGGAAACATTACAAGTTTACCAACGCAGCGGGAGCTATCAAACCTTATCAGTACGTTGGCAAGCAGAATGAAATGGATGCCACCTGGGTATTCATCGAAATGCCCTTCAGCGATCCGATCAAAGGTTGTAAACTTCAGCAATCGGCCTTAACCGACGTTTTCGATGATCAGCAGAACATCGTTAATCTGAATTTTAACGGCGATAAGAAGTATTTTCTATTCAATGAAAAAGTGCTCGTTCGGGTAATTGAGTAGCTTCATTCTATAAAAAGAAAACGCCTCATTCATTAATTGAATGAGGCGTTTTCTTTTTATAGAATCCTATTTCTTTACCAGTGTAGTCTTCTGGATCAGCTCATAGACTTTCTCCAGATCTGGATCAAGGTTACCCATGAAATCCATCGAAGTGAAAGCGACCGGGTAATCAGGCATCACGCCCCGACCTTGGTTAGTATCTGTTACCGCAGTTAGAGCCTTAAAAAGTGGGATCCGAATACGAACCTGACTTTCGGGTAAGGTCATGTAAGGAATGGCCCAGGCCGTACAGCCGTTACGCCCCCCGCCTGTTTCTCGTCCGATAACTACGGCCCGTTTCCAGAATTGAAGATTGGCCGTGGTTATAGAAGAAGCAGAGAATGAGCCTCCATTGGTAAGGATGTATAAATCGCCGTGAAAACCGTGTTTTTTCTTAGGCTTTTGCACTCTCGTGGCACTGCGAATAACGAGCCGCCCATCGTCCATTTTTTTGCAAATTACCTTCATCAGGATCATTCGGGCAATCCGCTCATTGGTGTAACGATTGTACTCTTTTTTAATCGGTAAACTTTCTACGGATCGGTAAGCCTGAAACGGCTCCTGCATCAGATACCGCATCAGCAGGTTACTGGCGGCTACTTTGCCTCCCCCGTTGTTACGTAAATCAAGAACCAGATGCTGAATGTGATTCCGCTCAATTTCACGGAATAACTTCCGGTATAGTTTGCGGTAATTACCCATACTAAACGTGTTCAGGTCCAGCAAGGCCAGACTGGAATCGCGTTTGGAAATCGATAATGTGGCATTCTTGCTGCCGTATATTCGAATCATGGCAGGCTCAGGAGGCCGCACCTGCCCCGTAACGGGCGTGGTGGGTGTGAGTGGAATGTTCGCAGGTCTAACCTTTTTCTCGTTTTTCTTTAACGCTACGAAATAACTTTTCTCCTGCTTCAGCGAGTCCAGAATAGTTACCTCATATTTATCTTTTTCACCGTACCAGTAGCGGTAATACATCGGGAAATTGTTAAGAATAGTCGTATTCTTAAACGTTTGGTTATATCCATCCGAAATCACGATTTTCCGCAACGAGTGGTAGGTATCTAATGCCGGACGGCCTTCGATTTTCACGATTTCTTTGCCTTTATAAAGCTCCGGCTGATTACTCATATTCGAGGAGATAAAAATTCGGTTGTCTACCTCGAAAACACTCAGGGGAAAGTCGTTTGGCGTATGGTGCTTCCGCCAGCGTTCGAAGCCTTTAGAACCCCGAACGGTTGTATGCCCGCAGTGCACCATTTCAATCAGCGGATCCAGCAGTCGACGAAAATCTGCTTCCGTCATGGGTTGCGTGATGGCCTGAGCAGTAGCGTCAAAAGCCGAATCCAACTGGGCTTTGGGGGTATACCAATACAAACCCGGATGTCCCGACTCGAGTCCTTTCCGCATAATCTTCAGGTCTTTTTGAAGTTGACTTACTTCAAAAGTTCGTTGCGGAGCATAGGCTCTTCGGGAACAGGCTGAAATGCTGAGCAGAATAAGAAATAGCCAGAAGATATTTTTCATACACCCTAATGATACTTCAGAAAACCGTAGGTATGATTTAGTAACGTTCCCTGATTCAACTATTGTATTTTCCTGGTAGACAAGGTAACAGGAAGTCCCCAATATTGAATAAATTCCTTTTGAATTTACAAAAAGTAACCCATTTTCAGCAATATAATTCCGGGCATTTGTTAATTTTATTAAAGTCACTTTCAGCAACGCACTATGGCCAATGCATCGCTTCGCTTACTAACGGCTCTTCGCCGGACAGCTCAGAAACTTCAGCAGGGTTCTCCTTATATGTGGGGGCACATGGGTTGCTGCAACTGCGGTAACCTCGCTCAGGAATTAACTCAGCTAACCAAAGCGGATATTCACGAATTTGCTTTACAAGGCCGGGGAGACTGGCGGGAACAAATAGAAGAATACTGCCCCACCAGCGGATTACCCATGGATCTGTTAATTGCAGATTTATTAAATCATGGCTTAACCACCTCTGATCTCCAGCACCTGGAACGGCTCTCTGACCCTAAAATCAAAGCCCTGATTCCTCTGGAACGGAGAAATCAGATGCGGCATAACGTTCGGGAAGATGTGGTTTTATATATGAAAACCTGGGCGGATTTGCTCGAAGAAGAGTTGCTTAAAAACGTTCAGCTGCCCGAGTTACTGCCCGTTGCTGAGGAAGTTTGAGTGGGTTTGAATTAGTTTGATGAGGTTTGAAATATCGTAGTCACTCGGCTGGAGCCGAGCGGCGGGAAACTGCCGTATGGTGGGAACGAGAGGGAATCTCGCACCAGTGGCGTTTCTTTTGTTGGTCCAGTCCCTCGCAGTCGCTCGGCTCTAGCCGAGTGACGCTCTAGTCTGGTAGGTCTCTGGCCAGTGTTAGCAAGTCTGTTTTGATTGGGGAAAAATTGTTGACTGATCCCCTACTGGTTCGCCCTCTACCGGCCAGAGGCCTAGAGCTAGCTAGTCACTCGGCTAGAGCCGAGCGACTGCGGATGGGGGTTTCCGAACGCAACAAGAGACTTGGGTAGAATGGGGCGGGGCTAGTTTAGTCAAGTTTTTGCATGACCCAACCAACTCGAAAAAGGTCATAAGATTCCCTCGCAGTCGCTCGGCTCTAGCCGAGTGACGCTGTAGCCTGGCAGGCCTCTGGCCGATGTTAGCAAGTCTGTTTTGATTGGGGAAAAATTATTCTCAGATCCCCTACTGGTTCGCAGTCTACCGGCCAGAGGCCTAGAGCTAGGTAGTCACTCGGCTAGAGCCGAGCGACTGCGGATGGGGGTTTCCGAACGCAACAAGAGACTTGGGTAGAATGGGGCTAGTTTAGTCAAGTTACCGCATGACCTAACCAGCTCGAAAAAGGTCATAAGATTCTTCGCTTCGCTCTGAATGACAGACGCTGATGATCAATATAAAATGGACTTACCTATTGAAACCCACGAGGCTGGGCTCTTTCGAAGTAACCAAAATCAGTTTGTGAATTTGCGGTAGTAGCCAGTATTCGCCGGGTATTAATGGTTTTCACCGTTTTTCGAATAATGGATTGTGAAGAATACGCTCCGCCGGGAACGTACTTATAAGAAGCATCCAGGCGGACGGGTACCTTTCGGGGATACGTTTGGGTTGACGAAGGCTGTAGCTCCACGACATCAATCAGATAAGTAGTAGGAATCTGGAAATTGTAGAGTGTATTAACCGTAATCGTCTGAACCGTAGGCAGTGGTATTCGGGGCCACTCCAGAAGGTTTTGGGGAGCTTTGAAAATCACCACCGCATCCAGTCCCTGCGGAGCCATTTCCAAATCGCTGGCATTGGCATTGATGATAGCAACATTAGGAACGGCTGGATTATCCACGTCAGAAGGACGAATACCCCGGTAAAATTCAAAATTTGCCTGACTTAGATCTACCGTCAGGCCTGCGGTTTTGGTGGGGATCATTTTTCCGTCCCGACCCACATAACCCGTTTTATGATTTTGAGCATTTTGAGCAATAATGATACTTTCTCCGGGCTTGACGGGATACTGACTACCATTTCCCGGAATCATCACTAACGTATGAGCGTAGACATAATCGGTATTAGCCTTATCTCTCCAAGCAGCTGGGATATTCAAGGATTTACTCCAGTCATACTGCCCGGTTTCGGCTACCAGAAACTCAGACGAAATACTCCGGCTTCGCACCCCTTGCAATAAGCCCACACACAAACTGTCAGCGTATAATTCGGCGTTCGAGTTATTATAAATTTCAATGAACTGGTCCCGAATTCCAGCTCCATTCAGGGTGTCTGACCCCGCGTAATAGACTTGCTTAATAACCCAGTTCCCCATCGGATTTACTTTCAGCGTAAGCCTTGTCGGAATCGTGTTACTGGCGGTAAAATTTACGTTGATCAACGAATCTATCAGCACCACGTCCTGATCAACGGGAATGCCCGTATAACTTGAATATTCCTGCATTTGAACAAGTCGCCGGG
The DNA here is from genome assembly GCF_030818595.1 of Siphonobacter sp. SORGH_AS_1065. Lineage (NCBI taxonomy): Bacteria > Pseudomonadati > Bacteroidota > Cytophagia > Cytophagales > Cytophagaceae > Siphonobacter > Siphonobacter sp. SORGH_AS_1065. The sequence goes on along the minus strand of NZ_JAUTAM010000004.1, from coordinate 2,752,057 downwards.
CAATGACCGAATACACCCCGCCTACTACTCCCGGAAAGGTGACTCTCCCCGAAGCATCCGTTGTGGCCATCCACTGCTGTCCGGCATTCCGGTCCTGAAGTAATACCTGCGTATTTACCGGAGATAGGCCCGCATTTTTCAGACTTTCTTCCAGCTCGATCTGAATTTGCACATCCGTAGCGTCCAAAGCCGGGTCCAGGGTTAATTTACAGGAGGTTAGGAAGGCACCCAGGCCCAGAATCAACAGGCTTAATAAGGCGTATTTTCTGATTTTCATGGAAGGCGGTTCATACTTTCTACGGTCCTCAAAAGTAATCACAAAAGGCCGGAATGAAAATTTACCTCTACCTTTGCCCCGTTCCTCTAGCCTGGACAGCGTTATGGTTACCCTGGCTGGAAAAGCTTTTTTATAGAAAAGAAAACAACAACAGGCTTGAACTGGGCATGATTATGCACATCTTCGGCTGATTTTTTTATACAAACCCTAATTACTAGTCTCATGGCAGCTCAATCTGGCGACAAGGTTCGCGTTCACTACACAGGTAAACTCACCAGCGGTGTTGTTTTCGATTCTTCTGAAGGTCGCGACCCCCTTGAATTCACGCTGGGTAGCGGTATGGTTATCGCCGGTTTCGATTCAGGTATCACCGGAATGCAGGTGGGCGAAAAGAAAACCGTTCACATTCCTGTGGCTGAAGCCTATGGCCCTTCTGATGATAATCTGGTTTTTGAGTTTAACCGCAGTGACCTTCCCAAAGACATTCCTTTTGAAGTAGGTATGCAACTCAATATGCACGCAGATGGCGAAGGTCAGGTTGTTCCTGTAACCGTAACCAGCGTTGCTGATGATAAAATTTCAGTAGATGCCAACCACCCTTTGGCTGGGCAGGATCTGGTTTTTGAAATTGAATTAGTAGGGATTAACTAATTCCTATCTCAGTTCTGGAACAGAAAATAGCGGAAAATAAAAGCTTCCGCTATTTTTTTGTTTCAGGCCTTCTCTTCCTTCCGCGTTTTTCGTAAATTAGTAGGCCCTTTTTTTGCCCCCTAAGTAAAGTCTATGAAACAACGCGTTTTTTTGGCGGACGACGATGAAGATGACCGTTTCTTCGCAACCCAGGGTATAAACCCTGACGCAGACTGCGAGCTTACGCTTTTTACGAATGGCGAAGATTTGATTCATCACCTGGAAAAACTTCCCACTAGCGAGCAACCCACTCTGATTTTTCTGGATTTGAATATGCCTCGGATGAATGGCTTTGAAACCCTGGCGATTCTTAAAGAAAAATGGAAACATATTCCAGCCATTATCTTAACCACTTCCGACCATGAGCGGGATCGGGAAAAGGCGGCTCGCCTGGGGGCTGATGATTTCCTCACCAAACCTGACAATTTTAATCGGCTGAATGAAGTATTAACTTCTATTAGTTCCTGCTGGAAAGCCTGATTGGTCAAGCAGTAGGCTATAATAAATCCGGTTTACGCACGTCTTTATTGATTAAATCACTTTCAATAATTCCGTCGCGAAGTCGGATGATTCGATGCGAATACAGAGCAATGTCTTCTTCGTGAGTAACCATCACGATGGTGTTCCCCTTGGAGTATAACTGGTCGAACAGATCCATAATCTCGTAACTGGTCTTGGTATCAAGGTTTCCCGTGGGCTCATCAGCCAACAAAATCGAAGGATCATTTACCAAAGCCCGAGCCACCGCTACGCGTTGACGCTGTCCACCCGAAAGCTCATTCGGGCGGTGATGAGCCCGGTTTTCCAGCCCTACTCCTTTCAGCGTTAACATGGCTTTCTCAATACGGTCGGCTTTGGAATAACCCGCGTAAATCAGCGGTAAAGCCACGTTCTCGAGGGCCGTTTGACGGGGCAATAAGTTGAAGGTCTGGAAAACAAAGCCAATTTCCTTATTGCGAATTTCAGCCAGTTGATTCTCTCCCATCCGACTTACATCGTGACCATTCAATACGTAAGTTCCTGAAGTTGGCGTGTCCAGGCAACCTACAATGTTCATCAGCGTACTTTTCCCTGAGCCCGACGGCCCCATAAAGGCCACGTATTCCCCTTTCTGAATAGAAATGGTAATATCTTTTAACGCCTCGACCACTTCGGTCCCCATGACGTAGCGTTTCTGTATGTGTGTGGTTTCAATGATGTTCATAAACCCAAGTCCAGTTATCGGCTTACCCGATTGGATAAACTTACTGACTCATTGAAAGTCTTGCTGACGTTTTTCGATTAAAGCTCGTTTTTGCTGATAGACGGGCAGGAAACTTTCGTATTGTCCTGGAAAATCATTTTGCAGTATTTTCAGTTTTTCTTCGGCGTACTGGGTCAGGCTTAATTCCAGGCTTTGCAAAATGTACAACTTCAGAATTTCGGGCGAATCCTGACGATAGTTCAAGGCGTTGTACAAAGCATTATACGCTTTCTGCGGCTCTTTTCGCTGATTGGCTTCGGCGGTGTAGCGTTCCAGCACTTTAATGTTAAGCGGATTACGCATCAATTCTTCCGAACCATCACCCGTCCAACGGGTGGGCGGAGCCTGTTCGTTCGCTACTTCCCGATTCAAAAAGGCCGCCAGCGGCTTCCTCCATCGATCACCGGAAGCGGCGGTATCGGCCATCGCTCGGGCAGATAGGATGTCCAGTCCCTCCAGTTTATTGCCGTCATAATACGAAACCAGGGCATGCAGATACTGTAAATCGTCAAAATAAGCTGCATTACCTTCTTTCTCAGATAAAGTACGTAACGCTGAACCTGTCACGGGGGGCGTTTTTCCGGCTTTAATATCCGATAAAGTAGCATTTGATACTAAAGCGAACTGAGCGAGAGTCAACACCGAATCCGCCCCGATACTAATCTTGGTTTCGGACGATTTTCCATTCAATAACTCAACGGCTTTCTGGTTTACCTGCACCGAAACGTAATCCGAAGCCTGTTCACTGGCTAATTTTTCAGCCGCTGGCAGGTCTCCTTTACGCAGATACAAAGCCATCAGATTTGTCGCAGGTACTCCTGCTTGTCTCGTTAGTTCAATGGCTTTTGCGTAATAATACTGAGCAGAATCCAGACCGTTCGCCTTAGCGTGTAAGTACGCCAGATTGGACATTAATTCACCATTGTTGGGAAACCGTTTCTGTCCATCCCGAGCGGTGAAGAAGGCATCAAACGCCAGTTCTTCATTTGTCAAACTTCGGGTTAACCCGGCATAGGCATAAGGCGATGGATTTTTAGCCACAGCCTGACGGAAGAAACCCGCAGCTGAAGCAAAATCGCCCTGAATCCAGGCCAGGGAAGCCAGTCCGTAATTAGATTTGTGGTTTTGAAAATCAAATTCCGCCCCCTGTTGATAGAAGGTCTCGGCCAGGCGATAATCCTGCCTGGCTGCAGCCAGATCGCCCTGAGTATTATAATAACCAGCCACTCCTTGCTGAAAGACGTAATAGTTGTTGTAATACATCAACACCATGCACAGAATGACGGAAAGTCCGCGAGCATGGAAACTGGCAATGTAAGCGGGTTTGAACAGCACAATATGCACGGGTTTCCCTTCACGCATCTGCGGCCCGAAGTTGAGTAATACGTAAAAGAAGAACAGAACGCCGCCCGTCAAATGAGCATAGTTAATTCCCTGAGAAAGGGATTCAATCGCGGAATCATTTGCCGTGCTATTTACGTAGGCCAGAACGGAGACGGCAATGGTTACTAACCCCAGATATAAACTGGCTCCCTGCGGCTGAAAAGACCAGTAACTGGCTCGTTGGTCGTCTCTTTTCTTTTGTCCCCACAATCCCAGAATGATAGAAATCGTAAAAACCACGAAGGGATTCAGGTATAACAAATCCCAATCGATTCGGCGACTGGTATGCAAGTCCGTTAAGAGTAAGTTACCCAGGTAAAACAGACTCAGGACGGTAAAACTAGGCAGGCTGTTTCGTCCCGACTGATTGGTAGCCAGCCAGGTTAACCCAATCATGATTTCAAAAGAAACCCAGAAAGCTACCAGAATAACCAGCACCATTCCGGCAGGGTAACCGTAGGCCAGAAGATCAGCGGGCGTTGCTTTTCCAACCGTACAAAGCAAGGCCACGCTGACCACAATTAATACTTTAAAAACAATAAATCGAATGAGTAAACCTGCGTCCCGTTTAAAGGCTTGAAAGTAAAAGCTAACGCCCACAAAGACGGTAACCAGGATTATAGTAGCCAGTCGGTCGGTGCGGCCCAGAATGGCATCTATTTGTAAGGAACTGGTTAGCAGAATAAAAGCCGTCATGGCTCCGAAATACCAGAGCCGGGGTAAGGCCGACGTTGCCATTAAGGTGATAGCCACGCCCACTAAAGCCAGAATGAGACAAACCCAATCGGTCAAAGGATGGTTTACTGACATGGGGGAAGCCACAAACTGCTCGGTCAGAGCATAAGCCCTCGCCTGAATCTGGAATTTTGAACCATTGGCCTCAAATTGATCCAACCCAAAAGGCATTTCTCCCAGCTCACTCAGCACGTCCCAATGAATAACCGAGTCAACGCCCTGATAGGCAAAAAAGGCCCATGCTATTAAACCAACTACGAATCCGAACAATCCAATGTAAAAAAGCCTCTGGTAAGGTCGAGGCCATGCACTCCAAAAAATAGCTGCCTGCATGCAAGTAGGGGTAACCGTTTCCGGTGGTAATAAAATTATTCGTAATTAAAACGACACAAAGAACGTTTCTATTGACTATTAGCCCTTCGGTTGACGTACTTTGTTTTTATAATTTCCTCCCGTTCAATCATGTTTTTAACTAAATCCCTCCCCCGCCTGTTCAGTTCCAGTGGTTTTTTACTGGTGGTTCTCTGCTTCTTCTTCAACTTCATGACCATCAGTTGCAATCACGAACCCGTAGCCACGATTACGGGCTGGAGTTTGGTAAAGGGCGGAAAGCCACAAGCCGTCGTGCCCAAATGGGCGGAGGGATTAAGTAACGAGGATATCAAAGAATTGGGTCAAAACGGAAATGCGGCCCTTACCCAATCCCGCCGGATTCCGATGCAACCCGCCGCCGCTGCCGTGGTGTTATTGTGTGTATTAGGCATTGGCATGAGCTGGGCTCCCGAAAAAATTACTCTGTATGGTAACAGTATCGCTTCTGGCTTAAGCATTATTCTGCTGGTCATGCTGCGTTACTTTTTGTCAGATTTTGATACCATCCTAAACACGGCTACGGTAGACCTTAACCCTTTGTCGAAGGAAGATTTACAGTTTATTCGCCTCTTTTCCATTGACTGGAACTGGCCCTACTGGATGGCTTTAGGTATCCTTCTTGTGATTTTTGGCAATACAGGTTACCAGCTTTTACGAAAACGCTCCTAGTTTTGTCGGAAATTGGTTGATTATTTTACTCCTTTTCAGCCTTATTAAATGGAATATATGTCACAGACTGAAGTAGAATACCGTCACGTTGTTGCGAATTGTAAAGATCTTTTCCTGAAAAAAAATCGGGATTATGGCACTGCCTGGCGGATTTTACGCCTGCCCAGCCTGACGGATCAGATTTATATCAAAGCCCAGCGAATCCGGCAGTTGCAGGAAACGGGCGTTTCCCGCGTGGGAGAAGGGATTACACCGGAATTCATCGGCATTATTAATTATTGCGTGATGGCCCTGATTCAGCTTCAGTTAGCCGACGATCCAAGAATGGATATTCCAACGGATGAGCTTTCGGCTCTGTACGATCAGGAAATCAACGAAACCATTCACTTATTACTCAACAAAAATCACGATTACGGCGAGGCCTGGCGGGCGATGCGAGTGAGTTCGATGACAGATATTATCCTGATGAAACTCCTTCGTACCAAACAAATTGAAGACCTCGGCGGACAAACGCTGGTGTCGGAAGGCGTGGATGCCAATTACCGGGATATGGTTAACTATTCCGTTTTCTGTCTCATTCTGATGGCTCAGCAACAATCCGAGCAATAACTTTTCAACCGCCGCTACATGATCCGTTTTTTACTTTCCTGCTGGCTGGTACTGTTTTTCTTCGGTACCTCACTGGCTCAACTTGACTCCACACGTCGGAAACCCGTCTGGAAACCGTTCATCGCTCCATTCAGTCTGATGACGGCAGGTTTGGTAACTCAGGGAAGTATCAGCCGGGAAATCCGTCGGAGCGTTCGGCAGGAATTTCCAAACTTTCAGACCAAAGCCGATAACTACCTGGAATTTGTTCCGACGCTTGTTCCACTGAGTTTGGGAGCACTCGGCGTTAAAGGGAAACACGCGTTCAAAGATCAGTTGGTATTGATGGTGTTATCGCAGGGGGTAGCTAACTCCCTCTCGTATGGCTTAAAACGGATTATTCAATATCCCCGTCCCAACGGGGATGATAACCTTTCCTTTCCCTCCGGCCATACGTCGGTAGCGTTTACAGGAGCGGCGGTGTTATCAAAAGAATACGGCGAACAAAGCGTCTGGTACAGCATTGCGGGTTACGGCATCGCCACGAGTGTGGCCGGGATGCGGGTGCTAAATGACAAGCATTGGGTCGCTGATGTTTTATTCAGTGCCGGTTTAGGCATCGCTTCTACCGAAGCCGTGTATGCCGTTTACCCCTGGATTCAGCGGAAAATCTTCAAGCAAAACAAACTCGCCGTTATGCCTTTTTACTCGGGGCAGACGTATGGGCTCGCGATGGTTGCACCACTTTAGGTAGTTTTCAGTTGTCGGTTTACTGTTTTCAGTTATTCTTTTACGCCGTGGTTAGTGTCTCACCAACCACTGTTTGCGTTTACAGATTCCCCGGATTAGCATCCGGGGCTACTATTACATTTAACCCCTATGGAGTTTTTATCAAGCCTTACGCAGACAGTGGTTGGTGAGACACCAGCCATGGCGGAGCTATGAAGTCGTGGCTCTACAAATCCTTAAGCGTTTGAAGTCCTTTTGATCAAATCCTATTGATTAGAAAAGATAACCTACGCAAACAGTGGTTGGTGTCTCACCAACCACTGTTTGCGTACAAATGGCTGGTGTCTCACCAGCCATGGCGTAAGGGGAGAGCCAAACGCGATGAAGTCGCGTCCCTACAATAAAAAGGCCCGAAACGCTTAAGCATTCCGGGCCTTTTTAATCCATTCTATGGTATTAGAAAGGATAACCTACGGCAATGTTCAGGACCAGGTTCTCTCTCCGCCAGTTCCGATCACGGAAGTTGATTTTGTCTAGTACCCAACGATTTTCTTCAGCAAAAGTAGGATTACGGAGAGGAGTTGCCAGATCAAAACGTAGTACAAAATAGGTAACGTCGATTCGCAAACCAACCCCGGCCCCTACCGCTATTTCTTTCATGAAGTTCTTAGATATTACCGCTCGTTCATCGTACTGGGTTGGGTCTTTAAACATCCAAACATTCCCAGCATCCACAAAAAGAGCTCCCTGTAAGTATTTATTAAACTGGGTTCTTAACTCTGTACTTGCTTCTAATTTAATATCTCCTCCACCATCTTGCAATAATATGGTTCGGCCCTGACGTGCGAAGCTTCCTGGCCCAATTCCCCTTGGCCTAAATGCCCTAACGCTTGTACTACCCCCTATGAAGTATTGTTTTACAAAAGGTAAACTACTGGAATTCCCATAAGGAATACCTGCACCTGCGAAGACTTTAGAAGCCCACGTTGAATGTCTAGATATTTTTAAATAATGTCTACTATCGATGTCTGCTCGTACATATTGAGAAAAAGCCAAATTAAATATTTCCTTTTTCCCATTCCCATCACTATCCCTAAACAAGAGTCCTGCTAAGTTACCCGCAGGTTCAAAATTAAAGATAAGTTGCTGGGAGTAACGGCTCTGATTTTGTAATGAAGAATTAAAATGTAAAGAATATAAGCTACTTGGGATGAGCTGTACTCCTTGTACTACTGCATTATATTGAGCAGCTAATGATGTATTAACAGTATCAGTTAATGCCTGATAGTAACGATCACCTAAACTGCTGGCTGGCACATAGACGTACGTCATACTCAATGGAATAATCGTGTGTTCTACTTTCTGATTACCCCGGAACGAATAGCCAAAAGTACCTGTAAATGAATTCAATCTATATAACTGACTACGAGCAATGGCTTGATAGCCCAGTGTTACTTCAGTTTTAGGCAATACCTGCCGACGATCATAATCAATCCGAATGGGACTCACTAATCTCGGGAAAGTAATCGAAGCATTCAGACCGTAACTAATATTGGTTAAGCCTTGCCCTCCTGCACCAAATTGAGATTCAATTCCCCCGGTTGCATTAATGGTTAACAGCTCAGCTCGTTTGAAAATGTTTCGGTTTCGCCAGCTAATCGTAGCCTGCGAACCCGTCAAGCTATTGGATTTAGACGTTCCGGCAATTTCTAAACGTAAAGACTTTTTGGGATATGGAGTCAGGTAATAATGTACATCCAGCACGGTAGAATCCCCCTGAACAGCCGGAGCAAACCGATTTCGAACGAATTTGAATGTCCCTAAGTTAATCAGACGAGAAAGTGTAATATCCTGAACCCGGCTATTGTACCGACGGCCCGGCTTGAACCCAATGACATCCTGAAAAAGTCGATCATCGTAGGTACGGTCTGGATCCACTACCTGAAAACCGGAAATCGTTCGAAAAGCTTCACTCCTATTGGTATCCTGAGCAGCGGTATTTAACGTAAAATTAGGATAGATATAAACGTTCCTGATGTAGTATTGCTGTCCAGCCGCCACGGGCATTTCTGGCTTCAAGGCCAGGTATAGTTTTGCTTTGTAATTGTTGCGGGACGTATCGCCTAAAATGGCTACGTAATCAGGAATAAAGTAATAATACCCTTTTCGCTTCATTTCCTGGCTGATTCGCTCGCGTTCGAGCTTCAGATTTTCCAGTCGGTAAGGAACGGGTGGTTTGAGTAAGGTTTGCTGCTGGGCCAGTTTGAAGTCTTTCCCAACCTGAGCAGTGTCGGTAATAAATTGAACCGAATCCAGAGTATAACGGCGGTGTACCGTTACCTGATAAACACCTTTGGCCTTATAGCCTTTTTTATCTTCTTCAATTTTTCCGGCTACTTCCGAGTGAAAGTATCCTTCGTTTTCCAGAAAAGACTTCCACACATTCGCGTTCGTTACTACGGAGCGAGCACTGGCAAACACAGGTTCACGGCCCAGTTTCCGGCGAAGCGTCGCCCGAAAGCTGGAATCTTTTTTAGGCTCTCCAATGACATAATACAGCCAGACCCGGTAAGGAAATCCAAAGATGGTGCTATTGGGCTTAGGTCGGGCCAGGCCTTCCAACTCACTTTTAAGAGCCTTCCGATCGCTACTGCTTACCCCGTCAAAAGGTAACATTTCAATCTCCGTTCCGCTATAAAGCCGTTCATTGGCGGGCAAATGCTTCGCCACATTACAGCCCGATACCAGAGCAGCAAAGCTGAGTAAAATCAGATATATTTTAAGAGAGTACTTCAATGGATGAAAGGGTTAAACGAGTTAATCAAAATACTTTTATTCCACTTTCTTCTTGCCGAAGATTTGATTGAACGTATTGTAATCCAGGTTAATCACAAAGCCCAGACCTGTTTCAATAACATATCCTTCTAATACGTTTTCAAGTTCATTTACCCGGTAGGCCCGAACCATATAACGACCATCGCGAGTGATGTTATAGTTCACAGAAATGTTATCAAACACCTGAGCATTATTCCGTTGAACGCCCGTATTATCTTCTAAAACGAAGTTTTTACCAACACTCACTGAAAGGCGACCGTTGAAAAAGCTTTTCGATAAACCAATATTCAAATCCGTTTTGGTAGCAGTTGAACCAGCATTTTGGGCAGTCTGGCCTGTGTTATTGTTGGCATAATCACTGGAGGAATTCAGACCTACATTTAAGTCAACTCCTTTAATCACATTAGAAGCCAGCCGATCTAATTGCTGAGAAAGAATCTTACTTACGCTAGTACGGGCTATGTTTTCGGCATTAATTAAGCTACCACCCCCACCGCTACCGGAGAAGAAATCAAAAGAGTTTTCAGGTAAGAAACTTCCTAAGACTAACAGGGCAAAAACCTGTTTATTGATTTCCGAAGGATCTTTTCTGAATTGCACCAGTTTAGCCTGTACCGCTTCCTTAATCTCAACCGAGGGAACTGTTGCTCCTTCAGGTAGTATTACATCAAAACTTAATTCTGGAGCAGCTAAATTACCTTCCATCTTTAGGGCTACATCAAAAGGTAATTTATTGGCATAAAGGTTACGACTGGTCCCAATATCTTGGCCATCCGTTTGACTTGCGATCAACTCCGAAACCCGAGCCTGAATGCGATATAAGGCTGTAATATCCAACGTAGCTTTCAAAGGATCTCCAGAGAATACGATACTGCTTCCCTTTTCGATTTCAAAGTCCCGCTTTAATACCTGATAAGTTAACGAGTAAGCTCCTTCCGTCACATCATAGCGTCCGAAGAGGCCAATATTACCAGCATCATCCATCGTTACGTTCAGACGGGCATTACCCTTGGCTCTCAGGTTATCCCCGCTTTGCTCATCTACAATGACATTGAATTCCGTAGCATCATTGATTTCTACGTCAATGGAAATGTTCGAATTTGCGAGCTGATCGAAGGTTATTTTAGTATTAAGTGTATCTGCTTTAGGCTTGCGGAGGTACTTGGCTAAAGCCGTACTGTCATTGGGTTGAATGAAGGTAATGATGCCCGCCGACTCTTCGGCGGATGGTCCCGAGTCAGGAATTACCATCGTAATTTTGCTGCCGTCTTCTACTTTCAGATTCCCGGTAACCGAAGGCGTTGACCCAGTTCCACGAATCCGAAGATTAGTTGTTAACGAAGCATTTCCATATACCAGTTCATTATCCCGGCGAGAGGCATTCAGCACATTGAATTGATTGGCCGTTACCTGAAGGCTATAACTAACGTCAGGTAAGTTGGCGATATTCACCGTTCCGTCCGTCGTAAAGGCGTGGCCTTCGCGGTCTTTTAAATCGAATTTATTGAATCGAATCGTTTGGTTATCGAAGACAATAGCCTCGTCATTAATGGTGTACGATTCATTCACAAACTTGACATTGAAACCTACATCATTGAAGTTAATCTGACCATTCAGTCGGGGTTTATCCACGGCTCCCTTCACCGTCATTTCGCCCTGCAAGGCTCCCTTCGTCTCGCGTAACTGACCGAAACTAAAGGCTTCGATGGTACGAGTATCCAATCGACGTAATTCTACATTCAAATCCAGAGCCTGGTCGGTGGAACTTGGGTTATAAAAACCACCCACATGAACATCATTCATTTCGCCCACAAGGGTTACATCCGCCTGAATCCGGTCGTCAGTCATGTTAGCAAATTTCGCCTGAAGGTTACCCAGGTTCTTTTGCATGACATTCAGACTGTCTACTTTCAGGTCGCCCGTGAAGCTCAGCTTTTTGTTGGTGCCTTCGGTACCGAGGTAATCTTTTACTACCACGTCGCCATTCAGCAAACCACCAGCCATCGTGCTATCCTGATTCGCCAGTTTCAGCAGATCACCAATAACCAGGTTTTTCAGTTCTACGTGTAAAGGAGCATTCGGGGTGGGCTCGGTACTGTTCACAATCAAGGCCTGATTATTGGTTTCCAGCCGGAATTTTTCCGCCACTACGCCTGCTTTGCTATATCGGATATAACCCGTGGTATCAGAATTCCAGTATTGATAATTGGTTAATAAAGCCTGCCGATCCAGATGTAATTCATAGGAGTCGCCCTGAATCCCCACCCGACCCGCAATTCCGAAACGATCATTGTTTACGGAATCCTTGTTCATTACTTTAAACTGTAACTGATTCTGAGCCGCTGACGCCGTGATATTTGTTGGGTATAAATGAAGCGACTGTTTGCGGATTTCACCGACTTGTCCCTGTAATACCAGTTTCCCGTCCGTAGAAGCCAGTTTCAGATTAGCTCCCGCAACCAACATCGAATCGTACTCAATAGGCCCGGCAGTAACGGAAATATTCAGGGTAGAATCTGCTCGTTTGCTATCCAGCGTAGCCTCAATTTTAACGGGCTCCAGGCGAGTTAAGCCAGGAACGAAAGCAAGTAATAGAGGATGCTGACGAACCCGCATTTTCAGCGTAAAGTCCGTTGGAGCTTTGGGAGCTTCCACCTTCATATCAGGAATCGTCACGTATTTATTAACCTCCGTCAGAGCCGCCGCTGCCAGATCGGCATACTGGAAGTTACCGCCCAGATCAAGCTCCGCGAAAGGGGTGCGAGCGATAATGGTTTTGCTCGTTCCTTCAGCATTCGCCGTCAGGTATAACGAATCCACCGGATAATTTTCCCCTTTCAGGTTAATATTCAGATTCTCCGTCCGCAGCGTTCCAATTAATTTTTCAGGATTGGTTGAAGCAAAATCCATTTGAATATTTCCTTGTACCTGGAACGGATCGGTGTACAATTTCAGGGCGTGTAAATCCAATTGTTCAATTGCTACGGTACCCTTTACCGTCGGAAACTCTCCCTTCATGTTGGCATTTGCCACCAGATTTAAGCGGGCATTGGGATCGTTAATCCCCCCTTTTACATCAAGCAAACCCTGATTTAAACTTCCCTTCGCCGCAAACTGACGATAAGTATACCCTTGCAACGTGGCCTCGGGTACGTTTACATCAAAGGTAGTACTCATGGTTTTGGGGTCAATTCCCCTTCCGTTAACCGTTGCCGTTGCAGTGATTGCTCCAAACTGTTGCGGTTGCATCAACCATTTTCCTAAATCCAATTGCTGAATGTTAGCCGTCCCGGCATAGGCCTGATTTTTCCCGGTTACGAAATTTTTAAGCTGTCCGTCAAAAGACAGATTTCCGTAAGAAGAATTCATGGCAATGTCCAGATCAATCGCATTCAATCGACCTTTTGCCGTTCCGGCCAGTTTCAATTGAGCCGGAATACTGATGGAATCGGGCAGAGAACCTTTAGGAGCCAGTTTCTTCACATCCGCCGAACTCGTCGTTGCATTCTCCAGCACGATGTTCAGCCCCATTTTTTCGGGATCAGTCGGATACGACACCTTCCCGTGAGCCTTGACTTTTGTAGAAGACAGAATGGAGAATTCAACCAGGGGTAAATTCAAATCCGCCAGTGAGCCTTTGGCCTGAATGGAGGCATTTAAGACGGCCTTTTCATTGCCTTTGAGGGGCGTGGTTTGAGCCAGACTCGGTACCAGTGTGATAATGTCCGCAAAAGAGATCCTATTCTGCGTCATGTTTACATCCACCAGCACTCGTTTGGCCTCAGCCGCTCGGGTAAGTTGTCCAAGCGAATCGAATTTTATGATTAATTTATCCTTCAACAGCGTACCTGGCGTCTGTACTATAAAGTTCGTTAACCCAATTTGCTGCGGACTGTAGAAGACATCGGCATCAAAACGCTGGAGGTTCACCCCACTTTTTTCCCGGAATTTACCCTGACGCAATTTTCCAGAGATCAGGTTAGGTTGATACACTAGCTCTTCTCCCGCCAACGTAAATCCTTTAATATCAATGTGGCTATAATCCAGCCCTTTGGGTTGCCGGGGGTTGTTATCATTATCGAACTTAATGTCATTATTAGCAAAGCGAACCCGACCAATTTTAGCCTTCCAACCCGCATTGGGGTCCTGGGGTTTTTCTTTATTATTTGGAGCGGGAGGGGCTTCGGGTTGCGGAGCTGTTTTACCCAACGTTGCCGTGATCTGGGAATTCATTAACTCCAGCGAACGAATAAGAGCCTGTTGTCCTTCCAGGTACAACTGATCTCCGGCCAAGTTCAGTTGTCCTACTTTTCCAGTACTACTGAATCCCGCTTCTTCGGCTCTGATATTCCAGGCGGTACGACTGAGTTGCCAGTCGCCCATGCGTAAATCCATGGTATCGCCCGGTACGGTTGCTGCATCGTTCACTTTTCCGGGAATGTCTATTCCCTTATAAATCCGGGCTTTTGCTACCAAACCACTGGACTTGATTTCATTCACATGGTAACGGGATTCAGCGGGGTTGATTTCATCAAATTTTCCGGTAAGCGTATCAACGGCAAAATGAATATCAGCCCCGGCGATATCATCGACGTAATGAATCCGAACGTCGTTCATCCCTACTCCCGACAGGCTTAGAGCTAGGGGAGCCGATGACGTATCCGCCGGATCGGCAGGAGCACCGGAAGAAAATGCGTCGATTAAGAAATTGAAGTTAAAAGCCGTATCTGGCAACGTTCGGGTTATGTTCAGACGAATCTTGTCAAGCTCAATCTGATTCAAAGCTACCCGACCCTGAATCAGACCCAGCATATCCAGATCGACCCGCAAGCGACCACCGCTGAGTAAGGTATCGCCTTTGGGCGTTTGGAAGTATACATCCTCCAACTGAATCCAGTCGGGAATCTGGTAACTGATTTTACCGATTCGAAAAGGGGTATTGAGTTTACTGGACAGATAGCGATTGGCCTGTTTGGTAACAAAGTTCTGCCCCCAAGTGGTTAGGCCTAAAACCAGCAGAAAGGCAATTACTAGCAGTAAGAGCCCACCAATGGAAGCCAGCGAAATTTTAAGTATTTTTCTTATATTCATATGTGTCAACTCGACAGCGGGAAGCCGAGACCCTACTTTTGTCTAAAGGGGTAATCCATTCCGGAATAAACCGTAAAACTGGGGAAATAGCTAGATATAATATGAACCATCACCTCAAGTTGTGGATTTTTTTACACTATTTTTTACAATCTAGTTCAAATTGATTTTTGAAAAGGCTTTCGTTAAGCGGGTGCTCTGTTCACCTTGCTTAACCAGAAATGTGCATTCAGGTCCGCTTTTCCTTTCTTTCTAAATGCTTCGAGTTTACCTTTGTCTACTTCCGTTCGAGGAGTATGATTTCCGTTGATGAATTAGAAAGCAGCTTCGCCTCCAAAGTTGCGTTTGAACACCTATGAAAATCTTTGCCCATTTTTGCCGACTACTGGTTGGTGTCATTTTCATCTTTTCGGGATTAATCAAGTTGAATGATCCCGTTGGCACCCAGATTAAACTGGAAGAATACTTCGAAGTTTTTGCTCAGGATTTCTCCGGTATGGCGGCCTTCTGGGAAGCTCTCGTTCCCTATGCTCTCTACTTTTCAATAGTACTGTGTTCGCTGGAAATTCTGGCCGGAGTAGCCCTATTAGTGCAGTGGAAACTACGCCGAACGGCCTGGTTTCTGGTGTTACTCTGCACCTTTTTTGCTTTTCTGACTTTCTATTCTGCGTACTTCAATAAAGTTACCGACTGCGGCTGTTTCGGAGAAATGATCAAGCTTCAGCCCTGGACTTCTTTCTGGAAAGACATTGTTTTGCTGGTATTATTACTAGTTGTCCTCTGGCAAAGAAACCTCTTCCGGGATACCCACACTACAGCAGTAATGGTTCTGGCCGTATTATTCTGCCTCGGTTTGGCTATTTATGCCGTTCGTTACCTGCCGCCTTACGACGGGCTAGCTTACGCCATTGGTGAGAATATTCCTGCCAACATGAAAAATCGGGAACCCTTCCGTTTTAAATACCTGGTCACAAAAGACGGCAAAGAAACCGAATTTGATCAGTATCCAACGGACACTACGTACCAGTTCAAGGAAATGATTGGTCCGCTCAATCCAGAGGCTGGCCCCCGCATTACCGACTACCGTTTATGGAATGGGGACACCGATTTCACCCAGGCTTCTTTTCAGGGAAATCATTTATTTTTGATTATTCAGGACGTTAACAAGGCCAATCTCAGTACGATTGATAACCTTCGGGCTTTGCTGAAAAGTCTGGAAGGATCATCCGTGCAACCCGCCATTCTTACCTCCTCCCCCGAAGACGATTTCAACGCTTTCCGTCACGAGTATCAATTAGCCGTTCCTTATTATTTCGCTGATTTCAAGGTTCTTAAAACCATTGTCCGTAGTAATCCCGGTTTGTGGCTGTTATCCAATGGTACGGTTCGGGGTAAATGGAGCTTCGCCAGCGTTCCTTCCAAAGAAACCATCCTTGAAAAAGTGAATCCATGAGGCCTTCCGTTCGTTACCTTTGGCCTGCCTACCTTTTGTTTCTGATCCCCATATTTACTTATGGCTGGTTTCTGAATGCATTTGCAATTAATCTTCCCTGGGCGGATGATTCGGCTTTTATGCTGTATATCCATCATCGTTCATTACCGAGCGATACCTGGGCTACGTTCTGGGCGGATACCTTCCGCCAGCACATTGACCACCGCATTGCCACGCCTCGATTATTGATCTGGCTGACCACTCTGCTTCAGGGCGAACTGAATTTTCGCACAACAATTATTCTTGGAAACCTAAGTGTGCTGGCTTCGGTGGGTTTATTATACCGTTCCTTTCGTCGTAGCGGTCATCGGTTCTGGTTATTTGTGCCCGTTTCTTTCCTTATTTTTCAGCCTGTTCACTACGTAGATTCCCTCTGGACGATCTGTGTGTATCAACATAATTTTCTTATTTTCTGGGTATTACTAGCTCTGGAGTGCTTACAGTTTTCACGGGCCTGGGCTTTTATTCTGGCCATTCTTGCTGCTCTGGCGGCTACTTATTCGGGCGGAAACGGCATGTTCCTCTGGTTACCCGGATTGCTCGTATTACTCATTCAGAAAAAGTACCGCTGGGCTGGCCTTTGGGCAGTGATCGTCGGGGTCGGTGGCATCCTGTATTTTGTTGGCCTACAAACCAGTCAGGAAACGCACATTAAAGAGAGTCTTTCCCAGCCCCTGGAAGTCATTAAATGTGCAGCCGTTTTTCTGGGCGGCATGACCTCAGCCTTTAGCCTGGCCAATGCTCCAGCAATCGGATTAGGGTTAGTCATCAGTTTGATTCTTGTGCTGTCTCTCTTATTGGTTACCCGCAAAACGCTATCCTTATCAACGCTGGGGTTATTACTTTTTCTGGCGATGTCCGCTGGAGCCGTAGCCCTTTCCCGTTCCTGGAGCGGCATTGCTATTACGGATCGTTATCAGATCTACGCCGCATTTGCTCTGACGGCGGCCTACCCTGCTTGTTATTGACTTGCTGCGTCCTTCGCTTCGGAATAGCATGGGGGTAGCCGCTATTTTTGCTTCCATTCTTTTCTGGATTTCAGCCTGGTACGAAAAGTATCCGCTCCTGATTAAATGCCGGGATTCTCTCCTCTGTGAAAGCTCCAACTGGCAGCGAAATGGCAGATTTCTGGATGTATTACTTTTCCATAATCAGGCTTTTCAATATGCCTACGTTCCCCTCATTACCAAACAGATTTACCAGTTCCCAGCGGCTATTTCCATTCCTGATTCGGCGGCATCAACGGTTCTGAAAGACACCCTTGCCCTTCAGTATGATCCTTCTTTTCCTGGAAAACTTATTACTGTCAAATCTGAGCAGATTGATTTAAATTCAGGCCCGGTTTATCTGATTCTGAAATCCGCGAACAGTCAATGGCTGGCTCCCTTTCTGGCTAAACCGAATGGCAAGGTTCAGTTTCTGAAAACGGGTAAGCCTTTGTTTCAGGGTGGTACGGCTCAGTTCATGACGGAATCCTTACCTCGGGGCATGTATCAATTAGGGCTTGTTCAACAGCATAAGTTATACTGGTTACCACAGTACTTTACAAAAACAGATTAGGATCTCTAAACCAGCCTAACAGAATTAAAAGGTATTACATGAAGAATATTTTTTTACTAGGTATGCCCTCTTCCGGCAAGAGCACGCTGGGACGAAGCCTGGCCCGTGAAATTGGCTACGAGTTTGTGGACATGGATAAGCGAATTGAGATTCGTGAGTTACTGACAATTGCTGAAATTTTCAATTTAAAAGGAGAACCCTATTTCCGAACCGTAGAAAGTGAAATGCTTCGGAGCTTTCCGGCTGATGCGGGCCTGGTTGTTTCGACGGGTGGTGGCGTTCCGTGTTTTCATGATAACATGGCCTTTATTAAGGAAAATGGCGTTAGCCTTTTTCTGGATGTTCCCCCGAAAATTCTGGCGGACCGGATCCTTCACACCAAAAAAAATGATCGGCCTCTGCTGGTTACTGAAGACCCGGCGGAGTTACTAGCGGCCCTGGAAACTAAAATTGCTAACCGTCGAAACTACTACGAACAGGCAGACGTAACCATCGCCGGAGAAACCGATGTGCAAACGATGCTGGAAATTTTGAGGCACCTTCAGGTAATAAGTAGTTGATAGTTTTCAGCTTATTAACTGATAGTCAACATTTTATAACAGGACCGTAGCGTAGTAACTAATTACAAAATTTAGAGGCTGTCTAAAATAAGATTTAACTAAATTAAGAAAGCCTCTCCCTGCTTTGGGGGACCATTGGATGGAAGAGTTTATGAAGAATGTCCCCGAATTTCATCCGGGACTATCCAGACCGGGGCTATCCGTGTTGAATTCCTTCGGGGTTATTTCTCGTAAACCTATTGTAACAACAACCCCAGCGGGGTTAAATTATGAATAGCCCCGGATGAAATCCGGGGACAACGCGGCCATACGGTTGATAATGATAATTATCTCATACCTACAAGGATACGTCATTACGTGATCATCAGCGTCTGTCATTCCGAACGAAGCGAAGGATCTTATGACCTTTTTCAAGTTGGTTGGGTCATGCAAAAACTTGACTAAGCCAGCCCCGCCCCATTCTACCCAAGGTCTCTTGTTGCGTTCGGAGAACCCCATCCGCAGTCGCTCGGCTCTAGCCGAGTGACTACCTAGCTCTAGGCCTCTGGCCGGTAGACTGCGAACCAATAGGGATCAGCCAACAATTTTTTCCCCATCAAAACAGACTTGCTAACATCGGCCAGAGGCCTACCAGACTACAGCGTCACTCGGCTAGAGCCGAGCAACTGCAAAGGGGCCATAAAAAAGACGCTGTGAAATGATCACAGCGTCTTTTTACTTGTATTGTAACTCTGAATTAGAAATACGTTCCAATGGTTAAAACGGCACTGGTCGTTTGGTTTTTGATACGAGCCGAAGCGTAGGTAGTAGCATCCGCCAGAATATAAGGTGAGTAAGCCGAGTTTTGCTGACTATACAGCACCGTTCCGTCGATGTAGAAGTTATTAGTTTTGTAACCAACCCCTCCCGAATACACAACACGACTCCGATCCAGGTTATTAAATTGAGCTATCTGCTGATAGGGATCCTGATAGTAGCTTGCTCCCGCTCTAACACTAACATTGTTGATTCGGTATTCACCTCCTACTTTCAGATTAACAACGTTACGATAGGTTCTCTTGATTACACCTGTGTAATAGCCATCCCGTAAACCGCCATCAGCATTATTATCATTCGAAGATAATTTCATTCCAGAATATCCTACGTACTCCGCATCGGCAGAGATGAAACCTGATTTGCCGAAGAAAATTCCAACACCACCGTTCAACCTCATAGGCGTACGAAGTCGGTAACGAGACTCAAAAGGAAGGATAGATAAGTTTGGTACGCTAGTAATTAATGCAGAAGTTCCCTGATAGCTAATACCGTATCCCGCTGACCGCAACGCAGTTGGTAAATTATTGGTATACTCCGGGTTAGTTTCTGCATTAATCAGGAAAGGCCGTGCCAGACTTGTTTGCAAGCTTTGACCCGCTGATTCACTAATGGTATACCAAGTGGGGCTAGTTACAGAAACGCCTAATCGAATCACATCATTCGGACGATAAATAAGGCCCCCTTTTAAGGTAAAACCATTCCCAGAAGTCGTCAAGTCATTGGTATAAGAAAAACCACTGATGGCTGCTGCGTTTTCAAAGCTTTCATTCATGGTTTTCGTATTGGTATAATTCATTCGAGCCAAGGAAAGACCAAGCCCTACATAAAGTTTGTTACGATAGTTAGCTCCGTAAGAAAGATTCCAGCTACTGGTGAATCCTGTACTGGTTGAAAGGAAAGATTGGTTAGCAGCTTTTCCCTGCTCTGTCCCTATATAGGGATACCCCTTCTGGCTAGTTGGATCAATCAATAGGCCATAATAAAACATGGACGTTGGGTAATCGAAAACGTTACCGTTATTCTCTAAATCTCTTCTAAAATCATCTACCACAACCCCCTGCTGTGAACCCGTAGCTTCGTTATTAGCTAGTTCAGCAAAATAGTCAGCCATGGAGCTTTGGTTGTTACGTCCGCCAAACCTGATTGAATTTTTGAACAAATTCTGTCTTGAATACCCAAGTCCCCAGGCTCCTCCCTGCCAGCCCCCTGACTGAACCGGATTACGGTTTCTTCCCGCAAAAACAGCCGACAGGTTTCCAACAGAAAACTGACTGGCATTACTATTCTGCGTGTTATTGAGATACTGAGAAGAATTAGTAATCTGATTGAACTGAGGGGTAATGCTCAATTCTGAACGAGTGTAAAAGCCCAAACCCGCCGGGTTACCGGTGATGTTGCTAATATCTGCACCAATAGCCGAGTGATTTCCACCCATAGCCTGCATACGAGCCGAACCTTGTGGATTACTCTGAGAAAAAAGACGGGACAATGATTCATAACTATTGTCCTGTGCCATTGCTGCCTGTGATACTACTAACAAAGCAGCGACATAGAGAAGACGTTTCATGGTCAATATATAGGCTCGATCAAAATATAAAATAGCTTACGGAAAAAGCAGTGCCAGATATACTCCAGGCCAACTACACGGTTAAATAACGAAAACCCCGTCAATTCTGTTGAATTAACGGGGTTTAATGTGCGTTAAAGTTTGTTAAGCGAATTATCTCGGTCCACGGGAGCGAGCTCCGCCACCACCACCGCCGCCACTATTCATGGAAGGAGCTGGAGCTGAGTAACTCCGGGCCGGAGCTGAGTTATTCCAGGAATTCGAGTTATTGTTCCAGCTATTCGAACGGCTGTTGTTGTCATTATTCCAGCTACGTGAGTACGTGTTATTCTGACGATCTACCGTTCCGTTTCCACTACGGTAGCTATTCGAATTGTCTGAACCAGAGTAGCCTTGCGTCTCACGTCGAGGACGTGAATAATAGCTGTTGTTATCAGAAGAGCCGTTGTAAGCACTCCGACCACCACGGGCATTATTTGTTCCTACACTTGCTGAATTCCGGTTAAAATCGCCATTGTAAGCCGATTGTGAACGACCATAGTTAGCATTTCTTGGACGGCTGTAAGAGCTATTACCATTATCAATAGGTTGCGTTATGACTGTTCCGCCGCCATAATAACCCCCTCCATAATAAGGATAACCCAGGCCACCATAACCCCAGCCACCGTAGTAAGGGCTACCCCATCCACCATAACCAAAGCCATAGGGATTGTAAGCCCAGCTACTGCCATACCAGGGATCATACAGGCTGCCCCAGTAACCTCCACCCATGCCCCACATACTCCAGGGACGGTAGAAGCTGCTGCCAATGCCTAGACCAATCGAAAGGCCGGGGCCGAAACCACCAAAGCCATTGTACAGCCCACCGTAATAAGGCGAGCCAAACATGCTATAGCTATTCCAGGAATTCCATCCATATGGATTCCAGTTCCCAAAGCCTGAGTTATAGGCGTAGTTGTTATTGTAATTATTATAGCCGTACAGATTGTCGTATACGCCGTTTCCTGCGTAATGACGATTGTTATATTTATCGGCCAGTGTCTGGTTGTAATATTCGTTCCCCGCGAGGTTCTGCCCTTTGGTCTGATCTTCTACAACGTCATTTTGTTTATTACTGTAGGCCATGGCCCGGACATCCGAAGAAGAAGAATAAAGGTCGTCATACACGAAGGAACGTTGGGTAGATGGACTACATCCCCAAACACCCGCCAGAAGGGCTACCGCCAGGTATTTTGAAACATTCCTCATTTTCATGATCTTATGGGTTTTGAAGTTAATTTTTACCTTCAATGTGACAGTATTCGTTGCGACTGTTACAAACTTAATGCTAAAACGTATCTTTGCAATCCTCTAAAAAGACTTTAACTTTTATTAACGACAATTTTAACATTTGACTTCGTTAGCATTGATTTCACTTAGTTACCGATTGACAATCAATCTACTAAGTTTAATTAACTAACAGTCAATTTCTCAGAAAAATTCCATGAGCAAAGGCATTACATCCCGCAATGAAGATTACTCCGAGTGGTACCTTGACTTGGTCAAACGGGCCGATCTCGCTGAAAACTCTGCGGTACGGGGCTGCATGGTCATCAAACCCTATGGTTATTCCATTTGGGAAAAAATGCAGCGGGCTCTCGACGACAAGTTCAAAGAAACTGGACACGTTAATGCGTACTTCCCGCTGTTTATTCCTAAATCTTACTTATCAAAAGAAGCGAGCCACGTCGAAGGCTTCGCCAAGGAATGTGCGGTTGTTACCCATTACCGTCTGAAGAATGCCCCGGATGGTTCGGGAGTAATCGTTGATCCAGAGGCTAAACTGGAAGAAGAACTCATTGTTCGTCCTACTTCTGAAACAGTGATCTGGAGTACTTATAAAAACTGGGTGCAGTCGTACCGTGACCTGCCATTGCTGATTAACCAGTGGGCCAACGTTGTTCGCTGGGAAATGCGTACGCGTCTGTTCCTTCGCACGGCAGAGTTTCTCTGGCAGGAAGGCCACACCGCTCACGCTACTTCAGAGGAAGCCGTAGCAGAAGCGGAACAAATGCTGGAAGTGTATGCTAAATTTGCGGAAGAATGGCTGGCTCTACCCGTGATTCGCGGGGTCAAAACGCCGAACGAGCGTTTTGCCGGAGCCGTGGAGACGTACTGTATCGAGGCCATGATGCAGGATGGAAAAGCTCTTCAGGCGGGAACTTCGCACTTCCTGGGTCAGAATTTTGCGAAAGCGTTTGACGTGCAGTTCCTCGGGAAAGATAATAAACTCGAATACGTATGGGGAACAAGCTGGGGCGTTTCTACGCGTCTGATGGGTGCGTTGATTATGGCTCACTCGGATGATCAGGGTTTGGTATTACCTCCCAAACTGGCTCCAATTCAGGTAGTTATCGTTCCTATTTTCCGGAATGATGAGCAATTGAATGCTATCTATGATCGTCTGGAACCCATCATCAAAGAACTGAAAGCCAAAGGCATTTCGGTGAAATTTGATGATTCCTCTGCGGAAAAACCAGGCTGGAAATTTGCTGAATATGAGCTTCGCGGCGTACCCGTTCGGATGGCCATTGGGGCTCGTGATCTCGAAAATGGAACGACGGAATTAGCTCGTCGCGACACCAAGGAGAAACAGGTGGTTGCCATTGACGGCATCGTTGAAACCATCCAGAACTTACTGGAAGACATTCAGCAAAACATCTATAACAAAGCTCTGAAATTCAGAGAAGAAAACACGTTCAAAGTCGATACCTGGGAAGAATTCCAGGAGAAAATCGAACAGGGCGGATTCCTGCTGGCTCACTGGGACGAAACCTCAGAAACCGAAGATCAGATCAAGGACGCAACGAAAGCAACCATCCGTTGTATCCCTCTGGATTCGCCCGAAGAAGAAGGCGTTTGTATCTTCTCGGGTAAACCTTCCAAGCGTCGCGTCATCTTCGCCAGAGCGTACTAGTTTACCGTTTTCTATGGTTAGTTTTCAGTTGTTATGAAAACTAATATTTCAATAGCCTCTGTACATGGCAGAGGCTATTTTTGTTTTAGAACTCTAAACACTTGTTCTATGAAATGGGCTTTTCTGTCTTTAGTCCTGTTGCCCTCATTTTCGCTACACGCCACCGTAACACCGAATAGTTTGTTCAGCGATCATTTGGTATTACAACGCGGCGTTGAGGTGCCCATTTGGGGAACCGCTACTTCCGATGAATCGGTCACGGTAAGAGTTGCCGGACAAAGCATTCGGACACAGGCGAAAGACGGCAAATGGATGGTAAAACTCAAACCCTTACCCGCCGGTGGGCCTTATACCATGACCATTCAGGGCTCTAACCTGATCACTATTTCAGACATACTCGTAGGGGACGTCTGGATTGCCAGCGGGCAGTCCAACATGGAGCGGCAACTAGGCCCGCGTGAAGGGCAGAAGCTGATTGATAACTGGGAAAAAGAACGCGACGCGGCTCATTACCCGCAAATTCGGCAATATGCCCTAACCAAAAATTACGCCCCGGCTCCGGTTTATGACACCTACCACGAGTGGGTCGTTTGCTCGCCCAAAACCGTGAGCGATTTTACTGCCGTGGGCTACTTCTTTGCCCGTGACTTATACAAGACCTATCAGGTACCCATCGGTATTATTCTGACGGCTTACGGCGGTTCTCCGGCTCAAAACTGGATGAGCCGGGAAGCCCTGGAAGCTACGCCCGAACTGAAAAAGCTGGTAGAAGCCTACGATAAATCGCTGCGATACGAACCCAATACTGTCAGTTCATTGAATAAAAAAATGGAACCCCTCTGGGCTAAATACCGGACTGATTCTTTACAGGCGGTTCAGGAGCAAAAGTCCTTACCCAAACGCCCCGTACAGCCTTACCATACGCAGCAGGGATCTTACGTCAGCGGTTTATATAACGGAATGCTCAAGCCGCTGATTCCTTATGCAATCAAAGGGGTAATCTGGTATCAGGGTGAAAATAATGCTCATCAGTCGAAGTTATATCAGACCATGTTCCCGGCCCTGATTGCCCAATGGCGGTCGGAATGGCAGCAGGGGGATTTTCCTTTTTTATTCGTACAAATTGCTCCATTTAAGATGATGCCACCCGAAATTCGGGAAGCCCAGTTGATTAGTTTAAAAAAGACGAAAAATACGGCGATGGTCGTGACTACCGACTGTGGTGACGCAAACGATATTCATCCTACGAATAAAAAGCCCGTAGGTGAGCGATTGAGCCGGGCAGCCAAGGTGTTGGCTTATGGTGAAAAAATGGAATACTCCGGCCCGATTTATGAGTCCATGCGAGTAAAAGGGAATCTGGTTATCCTTAAATTCAGTCACACAGGCAGGGGACTAATAACCCCTGATACCGCGTTGAAAGGATTTACCATCGCTGGAGCCGATCAGAAGTTCGTGCCGGCTCAGGCCCGAATCAAGGGAAAGACAGTACTTGTTTTCAGTGAAAGAGTACCCAATCCCGTTGCGGTTCGCTACGGCTGGACGCAAGTGCCTGACGTGAATCTCTACAACAAAGAAGGGTTACCTGCTTCACCCTTTCGGACGGATGGATGGAACGAATGAAATCGTTTTCATCAAAAGGGTATCTATCTGTTTATTTTCTCTGTGTTACTTAACTATTGCTTAGCATCTCTGGAACTATCAATCGTAAAACTAAATCTTTACCTATCACAGCCTTATGTTTCAAAAGTTACTCACCTTTTCCCTGCTGATCACTAGTTCGCTGGTTAGTTATGGACAATCCGAAAAACTCTGGTACAAAGCCCCCGCCGAAATATGGACAGAAGCCTTGCCCGTGGGTAATGGACGAATCGGCGGTATGATTTTCGGTCGCCCCGAGCAGGAACTTATTCAATTAAATGAGTCTACGCTTTGGTCAGGCGGGCCTGTTCAGCCGGGTGTCAATCCTCAGGCAGCCTCATACTTACCGCAGGTTCGGGAAGCTCTGGCGGCGGAAGATTACCCCAAAGCAGTGGCTTTGCTCAAGAAAATGCAGGGTCATTATACCCAGAGCTATATGCCCATGGGTGATCTGAAGATTATTCAATCGGTATCTTCCCCCCAGAATTATTACCGCGATCTGGATCTTAATCAGGCCTTGGCCACTACCCGTTTTACGAGTAATGGGGTTACGTATACCCGTGAGATCTTTACTTCTGCTCCCGATCAGGTCATGGTTATTCGGCTAAAAGCCAGCAAGCCGGGGGCTCTTTCTTTTGATGTTCAGAGCAGTAGCCCATTGCGGTTCAGTAAAAGTTCCAGAGGCACGAACGAACTGGTTATCCATGGAAAAGCTCCTGCTCAGGTAGACCCTAACTACTATAACTCGCCTTCACGCAAACCCATCATTTACGAAGACGCTTCGGGTTGTAAGGGCATGCGATTTCAGTTTCAGGTTCGAGCCCTTACGAAAACAGGTCAGGTTCAGGCGGATACGGCTGGAATTCATGTCAAAAACGCCAGTGAAGTGGTGTTGTTAGTATCCACTGCGACGAGTTTCAACGGGTTTGACAAATGCCCCGACAGCGAAGGTAAAGACGAAAAAAAGTTAGCTGATACTTACCTGAATCAGGCCGCTTCTAAAGCTTATGAAACGTTACTCGCCCGCCATATTGCTGATTATCAGAAGTACTACAAACGGGTTACCTTTCAGCTAAACGATTCGAATACACCTTCTACTTTAGCTTCCAACGAGCGACTGGATGCCTATTCTCAGGGAGCGAAAGATCCTTCCCTGGAAACGCTTTACTTTAATTACGGTCGGTATTTGCTCATTTCCAGCTCTCGTCCGGGCGGTGCAGCGGCTAACTTGCAGGGCATCTGGAATCATCACATGCGGGCTCCCTGGAGTTCAAATTATACGATCAACATTAATACCCAGATGAACTACTGGCCGGCAGAGGTTACTAACCTTTCCGAGCTGCATCAGCCTTTATTTGAACTGACGAAAAACATTTCGAAGACGGGTGTTCAGACGGCCAAAGAATATTATAACCTGCCCGGCTGGGTGGCTCACCACAACTCCGACATTTGGGCAGCCTCTAACGCCGTGGGTGATGTGGGCGATGGCGATCCCATGTGGGCCAACTGGAACGAAGCCGCCGGCTGGCTTTCGCAGCACTTGTGGGAACATTACGCCTTTACCCGCGATAAAAAGTTCCTGAAAGAAACGGCATATCCGGTCATGAAAGGGGCCGCTACGTTTTTGTTAGGTTACCTGATCGAAGACAAAGACGGTTACCTCATCACATCGCCCTCCACTTCTCCCGAAAACTCATTCATTAATTCCGATGGGAAACGGGCTTATGTAACCGTCGGTTCGACGATGGATATGTCTATTATCTGGGATTTATTTACGAATCTCATTGAAGCTTCGGAAACGCTGGGCACTGATGCAGAATTCCGAAAGGTATTAATTGAGAAAAAGAAGAAATTACTACCCCTGCACATTGGGCACAAGGGTAACTTGCAGGAATGGTACAAAGATTGGGAAGACGAAGATCCGCATCATCGTCACGTGTCGCACTTATTTGGCTTACACCCCGGTCGGCAGATCTCGCCCCTGGCTACCCCCGATTTTGCCAAGGCTGCCCGCACCTCGCTCGAACTTCGCGGCGACGAAGGAACCGGCTGGAGTAAAGCCTGGAAAATTAACTTCTGGGCCCGACTGCTCGACGGTGACCATGCCTATTCGCTGATTCGTCAATTACTGCATTATACCCGCGAAAACGGCACCGCCTACCAACGCGGTGGCGGCACGTATCCTAACTTCTTTGATGCTCACCCCCCCTTCCAGATTGACGGTAACTTTGGTGGTACCGCTGGTATGACCGAAATGTTACTGCAAAGTCACCTGCACGAGCTGCATTTATTAGCCGCGTTACCCAAAGCCTGGTCTGAAGGCCGGGTAACGGGGTTGAAGGCTCGCGGCGGTTTTGAGGTAGATATGCGTTGGAAAGACGGTCAGTTACAATCGGGTCGCATCCTTTCGCTTCAGGGAGAGCCCTGTAAAGTAAGGACCGATCATCCCATTCAGGTGAAAGGCGTTTCTGCCAAACCACAACAGGAAAACGGCTATTACCTGCTAACCTTCCCAACCCAGAAAGGGAAGAGTTATGAGATTAGTGCTTTGAAGTAGTTATCGTTTGAGAAGTTTGATTCTGCTTGAGAAATCTGGCTTTGTTTGAACATCGTTTGAATGAGTAAGGGGTTTGAAGGTTGGAGTAATCATCCAACCTTCAAACCCTTTCAAGCTTTCTATCCCTTACCAAAGTCTCTTACAAAGAGAACTTTTCAGAAGCTGTCTAAAATTTATAATCAAAGACCCTATTTCGAATCAGGGCTTCTGCAGGCTTGAGGGATAACGGTAGGTGGAACCTGCCTTAGGGTAGGAACGAGATGGAAACTCACACTAGGGGGTAGCAGGCTTATTTCTTTACCTGTCATCTCGAACGAAGAGAGAGACCTTCTGAGGAATGGGACGGGGTTAGTCAAGTTACCGCATGACCCAACCAGCTCGACAAAGGCCATAAGATCCTTCCTTGGCAGTCGCTCGGCTCTAGCCAAGTGACGCTGTAGTCTGGCAGGCCTCTGGCCGATGGTAGCAAGTCTGTTTTGATTAGGGAAAAATTATTGGATGACCCCCTACTGGTTCGCAGTCTACCGGCCAGAGGCCTAGAGTCAGGTAGTCACTCGGCTAGAGCCGAGCGACTGCGGAGGTGGAACCTGCTTTAGGGTAGGAACGAGATGGAAACTCACACCAGAGGGTAGCAGGCTTATTTCTTTACCTGTCATCTCGAACGAAGAGAGAGACCTTCTGAGGAATGGGACGGGGCGGGGTTAGTCAAGTTACCGTATAACTCAACCAGCTCGAGACGACAAAGGTCATAAGATCCTTCGCTTCGCTCTGAATGACAGACGATTATGATGAGTGTTGATGTCTGCTTCAGGCATGCAATGACCTTACATACTAACCGTGTCCCCGGATTTCATCCGAGGCTACTCATATTCAACCCCGCTGGGGTTTCTATTACAATAGTTTTCAAATAACCCCGGAGAGGGTTAAACACGAATAGCCCCGAGCCCCGGATGAAATCCGGGGAGGCAACATTCATAAGGCTCCCTTTCACTCTCAACCACAGATTACACCCTAAACTCTTCCTCTAATCGTCCCCAGAAGTAGATAGAGGCTTACTACTTTTATTGAAACCTTATTTTTCAAACCAGATCAAATAAAAGTCAAACCAAATCAACCTGCTCTAACTGTTTTCAAACCTTTCAAACGCCAAAATCCACCACTGCTGGCTATCTTTTTTTAGGGTTTTTACGTCATTACAAACACCCCAGAAATTATTAGAAGTTGATGAGAATCTTTTCTTTAGGAACCGCCAGATTTAGTTTTGTCGTTATGGTAAATGGCAAAGAATGTTAGTACTTTTCATTTCTGAGCCTGCTGAAGTTTTGTTTCCCATGTTTTTAGTACAACTACTACCCTCGCATTGATTCTTTAAAAATTATGACGATTCATGTATTAAATCACACAGTTCGGAAACTGGCCGAGCTGTTTTTCCCAGATAAGCTCACTCATTCTTCAACCAAACATCTCATTGAATCGGCAAAAGCTTATCAGGCGGAATCGCTGGAGGCTTTCATTGCAGATTTAACAGAAAAGGCCTTCACCGTTGATCTGGCTTTAGTAAAGCACGAAAAAACCGAAGACGATTTCTGGAAATGGAAAGAAGAAAGTGAACACCCTTTTGTCTTTTTCGAGAAAACGGAGGATGGTTATCGACCCATCATTGCCGGAAAAGATCTAAAAAAGGGGAAGCCTTACCATTTTTCGATTGAAGAATCGGGCGAGCAAACCATCACCGGAGACGGGATTAATCCCGTCAAAAACAAACATGGTAAAGTAGTCTTTCTCACGGCGTTTCCTATGCACCCGCTCACGAAAGAAGGCGGTAATAACGAAGAGGCCGAACACGTCAACCCCTGGCGACGCACCTTACAGCTCTTCAAAAACGAACGTCGGGATATCTATTACCTCTATCTTTACGCTATTGTTTCGGGTTTAATCGCCTTGAGCTTACCCCTGGGAAGTCAGGCTATTGTAGGTCTGATTCAGGGAGGATTGGTCTTTTCTTCCGTATACCTGCTAGCCGCTCTGGTTATTGTGGGAACCTTAATCACAGGTATCTTACAGATCGTTCAGGTTTCGATTGTGGAGGTTCTTCAGCAACGCATTTTTGCCAAAGCTGCTTTTGAATACGTCTACCGCATTCCCCGCATTAAGATTGAGTCGCTGAGCAAGTATTATGCTCCCGAGTTGATGAACCGCTTTTTCGATATCCTCACGATTCAAAAAGCCCTGCCGAAAGTACTGATTGATATTACAGGAGCCGTCATTCAGATTTCCTTCGGTTTGTTACTGCTCTTTGCGTATCACCCGATGTTCATCGTCTTCGGAGTAATGACCATTATCCTGATCTTCTTTATCTTTCGGGTGAATGCCAGTAAAGGTCTGGAGACCAGCCTTAATGAATCCAAGTACAAGTATAAAGTAGCTCAATGGCTGGAAGACATCGCCCGAACGCTGAATAGCTTTAAAGTGGTGGGAAAAACCAATCTTCCTTTACAGAAAATGGACGATCTGGTGAGTCGCTATCTGCTGTATCGTGAGAAGCACTTCAAAATCCTGCTCCGCATTTTCTACTATATGGTTGCCTTTAAAACGCTGGTCATCGCGGCTCTGCTGATTTTGGGTATCTTCCTGGTCGTAGATCGTCAGATTACGTTAGGACAATTTGTGGCTTCTGACATCATTATCGTCCTGATTGTAAGCTCCGTAGAAAAGTTAATTACCAGTATTGACACGATTTTTGACTTGGTCACAGCAACGGAGAAAATGAGTGCAGTAACGGACTTACCACTAGAAAGAACCGGGGGTATTAACGTTCCCATTCGTGATCAGGAATTTTCGATGCAGACGCACAATCTTTCCTATCGTTACCCCGATGGTAAACGGGCTATTCTCCAGGGCCTCAACCTTTCCATCAAAGCAGGTGAACGCATTGCCGTCACTGGTAAAAACGGCGGTGGGAAAAATACGCTGCTCCGGGTTTTAAGCGGTATTCTGAATGATTACGAAGGCAGTATTTCGGTAAATGGGTTTTCGTTGCGGGACATTCAATTAAATGATTTCCGCAACGCCGTGGCCAAAAACGTTTCCCACGAAGAAATTTTCGACGGTACTATTCTGGAAAACATTACCATGGGCCGGACAAACATTACCATAGAAGATGTTCGCTGGGTTATTGAAAGTCTGAATCTAACGGAAAAAATCAGTCAGTTACCCAATGGTCTGGACACTCAGATGCTGTCTTCGGGACAACGTTTCTCGGAAAGTTTCAACGCTAAGATTACCGTAGCCCGTTGCATCGTGGAGCGGCCTAAGTTGTTGATTTTCTCTGATTTTTACGGATTACTGGATCGGGAAGAAAAAATACAGCTCATCAAGTTTGTGTGCGATCCTTCTCATCCCTGGACATTCATTACCATTTCCCACGACCCTGAAATTCTGTCGGCTTGCGACCGGGTTTTAATTCTGGAAAATGGCAAAATTGTTAGTGACGGACCTTATTGATTTCCTAGCTCCCGTGTAGTTTACAGACCTGTTTGACACAGAAACTACCCACAGTCAATTATTCTATAAAGATGCTGAATATATCTCCCAAGCGAGTCGATCCAGATATGTCTGAGATCGAAATCAATTCACTAAAAACGCTTTCGACCCACCGGACGGGCCGCAAACTGGCCCGCTGGATTATTGGGATTCTACTCATTCTGTTCATTGTTCTGTTTATGCCCTGGCAGCAGAACATCAACGGTACGGGTACGGTGACGGCCCTTACCCCGCAGGATCGGCCCCAAACGGTGCAGAACATTATTGCCGGAAGGATCGAAAGATGGCACGTCCGGGAAGGTCAGGTTGTCCAGAAAGGCGATACCATTCTGACGCTTTCCGAGGTTAAGGATGAATACTTCGACCCGAATCTGCCCGAGCGATTAACGGAACAGGTTGGAGCTAAAGAAACGGCAGTAGACGGTTACGAAAGTAAAATTGACGCGGTTGACAATCAGTTAAGTGCCCTGCGAAATGCCCTGCGACTAAGTCTGGACAAAGCTCGAAACAAAGTATTGCAAGCCCAGGCGAAAGTGCAATCAGACAGCGTAGACGTGTTAAATGAGCAGATTCAGTTCCGAATCGCCGAAGTTCGTTTTGAACGTTTCCAGCAAGGGTACGCTCAGGGGCTTTTCTCGAAAACAGAACTCGAAACCCGTGAATTAAGCTTTCAGGGCTCGCGGGCTAAATTAGTTGCGGCCCAAAATAAACTGGCGATTTCCCGTCAGGATTTGATTAACTCCCGCATCGAATTGAACTCGATTAATGCAGATTATCAGAAAGAAATAGCCAAATCGCTTTCTGACCGTAGTTCGGCAGTTTCTTCCCTAGGCGATGGCCGCAAAGAGCTTTCAGAGTTACGGAATAAAGTAGCGAATGTCGGGGTTCGTCGTAATCAGTACGTATTACGAGCTCCTCAAAATGGTATTGTCGTTAAAACTCTGAAAGCTGGGGTGGGCGAAACCATCAAAGAAGGCGAGCCGATTTGTACGCTGCAACCGCAAAACCCGCAAATGGCAGTAGAACTGTACGTAAAAGCCATGGACGTTCCGCTGATTCAGAAAAACCGGGAAGTACGGATTCGTTTTGACGGCTGGCCCGCTCTGCAATTCTCGGGTTGGCCCTCGGTCAGCGTGGGTACGTTTGGTGGTCGCGTCGTGGTTATTGACCAGGTGAACTCTCCCAATGGTGAATACCGGATTCTGGTAACACCCAAGCTGGAAGAACGTCGGGATCACCCCTGGCCTAAGCAGTTACGTTTAGGCTCAGGTGTATACGGCTGGGTTATGCTGGATAGCGTTCCGGTATGGTATGAAATCTGGCGTCAGTTGAATGGCTTCCCACCTAGCCTGAAAGAAGAACCGAAAGGAGACTACGAAGGGAAGGGAGGTAAAAAATGATGAATTCAGGCTTCCGTTTTCGGTGTTCAGTGTTCAGTTACTGGAATTTTTTCCGAAAGCTCTTTTTTCTTTTGATCCTGATGGGAAGTTACAGTTTTGCTTCTGCTCAGGATTCGGTTCGGATTTTTACTTTTTCGGATTATGCGGATTTGATCGTTAAAAACCATCCCGTGATCAAACAATCCGAGCTGATTCCGGCGGATGCCCGTACGGAATTGATGCAGGCTCGGGGGATGTTCGATCCTAAACTGGCTTCGGATTTTAGTCGAAAAGAATACAAGGACCGGGAGTATTACAACCACTGGGAAAACTCGCTGAAGATCCCAACCTGGCCGGGCATTGACCTGAAGGCCGGTTTTGATCGAAATACGGGTCCGTATATTAACCCTCAGTATCGCACACCCGACGCGGGTTTAGTGTACGCGGGTCTGAGCGTTCCGCTGGCCCAGGGGTTACTGATTGATGCCCGCCGTTCTACCCTTCGACAAGCCCGATTATTACAGGACATTGCCGAAGCTGATCGTCGGAAATTGGTTATCAAGATCATGTACGATGCCGCCAAAACTTACTGGGACTGGTACTTTGCGTATCAGCAATTTCGATTTACTTCGGAAGGGTTAGACCTGGCTCAGGTTCGGTTTACGGCGGTGAAGCAACGCGTAGAAATCGGTGATTTGGCTCCGATTGATTCCGTACAGGCTAAAATTACGGTTCAGGAACGGCAGGCGTCCTATCAGGAGGCTCTCATGGAATTTCAGAACACGCGGCTGGGCATTTCCAATAACCTCTGGACAGCAAACGACGAACCCGCCGAACTACCCGAGAATGCGATTCCGGGCGGTGTTACCTTACCCGAACCAACCGAAGAACAGTTGAACAACTTACTGGCCCGGGCCAATCAACAACACCCGGAGCTAATTAAATTCAATTTCAAGTTACAGCAACTGGACATCGAGCGACGGTTTCGGCAGAACCAGTTACTACCCGTCGTTAATGTGAGTTATAACTTCATTCGTGAGCCGGTTAATATGGGTTCGTACGATGCGGGCTGGTGGATGACCAACAATTACAAAGTTGGAGCCGAAGTTAGTTTCCCACTGTTTCTGAGAAAAGAACGCGGAAAACTTCAACAGGTTCGTATCAAGCAACAGGACCTCCGCTTTGATCAGCAACAAACTCAGCGAACCATTGCTACTACGGTACGTCAGGTCTTTAATCAGGCCCGATCCTATCAGCAACAGGCTGAATTTCAACGATTGGCTACCGAAAACCAGGCGGTTTTGGTGCGAGCGGAACAGCAGAAATTTACTATTGGGGAGAGTACTTTATTCCTGGTAAACACGCAGGAAACGAAATTGATCGACATGCTAATCAAGACGGAATCGCTACGAACCAAATACGCCAAAGCCTGGGCTAACAGCCTGTATGCCGCCGGTAGTAACCCTCAATAAGCCCGTTTTAGTAAAGTTCGAAGCTTAACATCTCCTTAAAACCGGATGGTTTTGAAACTAATTTGCTTATTTTTGGTATTTAATTTCGACGAACACTAAACAACCAAAGGTTTTAGTGTCTAATTTTATAACTAGAACTTATTCACTAAAAACGACCATCATTATGTTTGGAATGGGAGGACCCGAAGTTGCACTTATTGCTGTAGCCTTCGTACTGTTATTTGGAGCCAAGAAAATTCCTGAACTGGCTCGGGGACTAGGAAAAGGAATCCGCGAGTTCAAAGACGCTTCTCGCGAGATCAGAGAGAACATCGAAAATCCAGGGAAAGAGTAATTGCTCTCCTAACCATATAAAAGTCAGCTTCAATCGTGGAGCTGACTTTTTTGGTTTTGGTGGATTGCAAATCCACCACAGACGGCTTTCGGATTATAAATCCGAAAGAGCATCTGGACGCGACTTCATTGCGTCTCAACGCAGAAGAGCTGGAATTATAGCGATCTGCCTTGAATTGGTAATCCAACATTATCTCACGCTAGCCAAACCTTTTTGGCCCATAACGCACCACAGTTTGCGGTATCTTCTATTTTTGTGCTTTCTATCTCTGTACGCATGAAATCCACGCTTAGCAAGTTACTCCCTCATTTACTCGCCGTTCTGGTTCTGTTTGTACTGGCTGCTCTCTATGCCTCGCCTAGTCTTCAGGGCAAAGTTCTGGGCATGCACGATATTCAGCAGGCTCAGGCCGGAGCTCAGGAACTCAACGAATTCCACAAAGCCACGGGCCGCTGGGCTCTCTGGACCAACTCCATGTTCAGCGGAATGCCTGCCTACATGGTTGCAGGCGATTACCCATATACATTCGTCGGTAAAACCGTTTCCATTGCTCTATCCATCATTCCAGAAGCCATTCGGATCATTTTCCTGATGATGCTAGGCATGTACATCTTACTGACTACCATGGGCGTTCGTCGCTGGCTGGCAGTGGTGGGAGCTCTAGCTTTCGCCTTCGGTTCTTACAACATGATCTTCATTAAGGCCGGTCACGTTTCTAAAATGTACGCACTAGCTTACATGCCGGGAATTCTGGCTGGGGTGATGCTGGCCCTTCGTGGACGTTACTGGATTGGTGGAGCCGTTACCGCTCTATTTGTCTGTCTCGAACTGGCCGCTAACCACTTACAAATCACGTATTACTTCGCTCTGGCTCTGGTTCCGTATATCATTATGGAGACCATCGTGCAGATCAAGGAAGGTCGTCTGAAAAATCTCACTACGGCGGGTGTGGTTCTGGCCATTGCTGCCGCTGTGGGCGTAGGCAGTTATGGCGGTCGTTTAATGGTTACGCTGGATTATACGAAGGAAACCACTCGGGGTACCTCTGAGCTTTCACTGCCCAAACCCGCCGCTCCCGGAGCCGCCGCTGCTGCAAATACTCAAAATGGGCTGGATTATAACTATGCTTTTGAATACAGTTACGGGATTGGTGAAACGTTAACGCTGCTAATTCCCCGCGTCTACGGTGGTGCTTCGGCGGAGCCGCTTACCACGGATTCCGAGATTTACAAAATCATGACCCAACGGGGCATGGATCCGGCTCAGGCCAAGCAAATTGTAGAGAATGGATTTTATACCTATTGGGGAGGATTACCCATCAATGGTGGACCCGCCTACGCCGGAGCCGTAGTGCTTTTCCTCTTCGTATTAGGTTTGTTCATCGTCAATACCCGCGTGAAATGGTGGATTGCCGAAGCTACAATTTTAATGCTCTTCATTGCCTGGGGCAGTAATTTTTCTGCCTTTGGTAACTTCATGTTCGATCACTTCCCGCTCTATAATAAGTTTCGGGCGGTTACCATGACGTTAAGTATCGTTCAGTTTTTAGTGGCGTTACTCGCCGTTTTAGCGGTACAAACCCTGATTGACCGTAAACCCACCTTTGCTCAACTCCGTCCGGCTTTGCTTGCCAGTGTGGCCCTGACGGGTGGTTTGGCTTTGTTGGTATGGTTGCTTGGGCCTTCCATCATGGAGTTACGCAAGCCGAACGAAAGCGTACAGTTAGGTCAAATGTTCGGTGATCCTGCTTTCGGTACGGAAGTTCTGCGGGCTCTGGTCGAAGATCGGGGTTCTTTATTACGTTCGGATTCTCTCCGCACGCTGATTTTTGTACTGATTGCGGCGGCTCTGGTCTGGTTATACGTAACGAATAAGATCAAGGAAACTATTCTGATCGTTGGTCTGGGCGTGATTGCTTACTTCGATTTGTTCTTCGTTGACAAGCGTTACTTTAATAACAAAGATTTCTCCAGCAAGAGCGAAGCTCAGGCCCGTATTACTCCTACTCCGGTAGACGAGCAAATTCTTCAGGATAAAGGGCTGAGTTACCGGGTACTGGATAATCGAGGTTACTTCATGAGCGATGCGAGTGTATCCTATTTCCATAAATCACTCGGGGGTTACCACGCGGCCAAGCTGAAGCGTTATTCGGAGTTAATGGAGTACGCTTTGCCGAAAAACTTTATGGGTGTGATTAACATGCTCAATGCCAAGTATGTGATTCAACGCGATCCGCAAACGAATCAGGATGTGGTTCAGCAAAACCCGGAAGCGTTGGGGAATGCCTGGTTCGTTCAGAATTACCGACTCGTGCCTAATGCCAACGAAGAAATGAAGGCGATGGAAACCCTCAATCCAAAACAGACCGCGGTCATTGATCAACGTTACGCAAACGACTTGAAAGGATTAACCTCCATCCAGTCAGATTCTACCAATTCGATTAAACTGGTTGCTTACGAACCTGATCGGATGAAATACGAGAGCAAGGCGGGCAGTGAACAACTGGCTGTTTTCTCGGAAATTTTCTACAAAGGTAATAACGACTGGAAATCGTTTATCGATGGTAAAGAAGTTCCTCACATTCGGGTTGATTATCTGTTGCGAGGCTTACGCGTTCCGGCGGGTACCCATACAATTGAGTTCAAATTCGATCCTCCCGTCTGGAAAAAAGGCATGACCATCGACCTGATTTCCAACATTGCCCTGATTTTATTAGTGATTGCGGGCGTGGTCATTGAAGTTCGTAAACGATAATCCATCGAATGTTCACTTGAAAATGGCTGGTGCATGCATCAGCCATTTTCCATTTAGTTAACCCGTATGCTTATTACCCTGCTCCTCTGGCTATACATGTCCATCCTCTGCCTCGCGGCTGGTGATTTAGTATGGCTAGCCTTCCAACGTTTGGGACGTTCTCCTCAGGAGTTACCACTCCCCGCTCTAGCCTTCATCGGTTGGGCCGGATTAACCAATGTATTAGGTTATTTCTGGCTCTTCAGTGCGATTGGAATGGAGGTTCATGCAGGGCTTTTTATCGCATTAATGGGCTGGTTAATCCATCGACGTTCGTATTGGAGCACTCGAATACAGACGATTACTTTGCCTAAATCACTTTATTTCTGGGGAACCTTTCTGCTAGGCTTTCTGGTCATTCTTACCCGTACTACGCACCTGCCACGAGTGGCCGATACGGGGGGGTACCATGCTCCGATGATTCGATGGATTTCGGAATATGCCGTCGTCCCCGGACTGGCAAACGTTAATTATCGCTTTGGATTTAATAACGCCTCCTTTCTGACGGAAGCCTTTTTCAGTCTTCGTTTTCTTACCGGAGAATCGTATCACGTGCTGAATGGTTGGCTGATGCTGGTACTTTTCGGGTGGGGATTGAAGTCCATTCTTCATAAACCCCAGCGAATGAGCGACTGGCTGATACTAGGAATGGGGGTTCTCTTTCTCTGGCATGCTCACTGGCGGCTGGCCTCGCCCAGTCCCGATCATCCCGCTCAGATTCTCGTCGGACTCGTCTTTTATTTGATGACCCGGCAAGTAGAAGGCTCTGGTGCATCGTCCGAACGCCTGTTGATCGTATGGTTAACGCTGCTGGCCTTTACCATAAAAATGAGCACGCTTATGGCCTTGCTGGTTCCGGTCGTCCTATTTGTTGATTGCTTTCGAAAAAGGAGTTATCGTCAGGCTAGCTTACTGGTCGTGGTCGGACTTATTCCGCTTCTCTGGTGGCTGGGAGCCAATTTGATTTTAACGGGCTATATTCTTTACCCCACCACTTCACCATTAATCGACTGGTTTTCTTTTGACTGGAAAGTCCCAACTTCCGTTATTGAGCAAGGCTTAATTAATCTTTCTGGGGGAACCAAATTGAGTCCGGTCAACGGTTTATTTGATTTTAGCTGGATACCTCACTGGTTCGCTTCGCAGTTACTCCCCGATCAGGTATTACTTATTTTTCTCTTTGGCTGGCCGCTGGCGGCAATGATCCAGTGGAAGCGGACGGTGCAGTTTCTCATGCAATATCCTAACTGGTTCTGGTTATTATTGATGTCTTTTGCGGGAGTAATTTTCTGGTTTATTAATGCTCCAGAATTCCGGTTCGGAATGGGCTTTATCGTTGCCGCCTTGCTGATTGGGTATGCTCCTTTTCGCAGACCCGTTCCCAAGCTGTTCAGTTTGGGAGCAGTTGGATTCCTTAGCCTTGCCTTGGTATATGCTTCCTTTAAAAGGCAGTTTCCCCCCCTAGTAACTCCTGATTTTTATCCAAAGGCTTCCGTGACGGTTTACCCCTTGCCTCCGCTTCAACTATACGTAGCCAACGACGACCCGCGAGTAGTGCATGGCATCAAAGGGTATTGGAGTAACTGTCAGGATGCGGCTTTACCCTGTAGTCCTTACTATAATCCGGCGTTGAGTATGAGAGGAGCAACCCTTCAGGATGGGTTTAAAATTCAACCCTAAGGCCGTAGAGACGCGACTTTATCGCGTCTGGGTAAATAGTTAATAGTTTTTGGTTGTTGGTTAATAGATTAATATTCAGTGTTTTTCCCTCCCTGGCTGGTGTCTTCACCAGCCATGAACAGTAGTTGGCGAGAACACCAACCAGGGAGGAAAGAATTTAAGAGGCTTTGCTCCCATTAAATTTCAATGCTTAAGAGGCCATTTTGTTACTATCTAAATTATTCTCATTTCCCGGCCAGACGCGATTTTTGTTACTTCCTCCCTGGCTGGTGTCCTCACCAGCCATGAACAGTGGTTGGTGAGGACACCAACCAAGGCAGAAAGTAATAGAGGCCAGTGGAAACACTGGCCTCTATTACTTTCTGCCTTACTACTTTAATTACCTTACTTCTTGGTCACAATTAATTCTACCCGGCGGTTTTGTCTTCGTTGCTGATCGTTAGTTGAGTTTACTAATGGTTTTGTATCGCCAAAACCCTGTGTTTCAATACGGCTGGCTTCAATTCCATTGTCAACTAAATATTGCTTCACCGTTGTGACCCGATCAATCGACAGCTTCATGTTTGCTTTAGAATCTCCAATGGCATCCGTGTGGCCTTCCAGCCGAATCTCTACCGTTGGGTTTGCTTTTAGCCATTCTACTACCTGCGTTAGCCCTTCAATGGATTCGGGTAACAGGTCCGCTTTTCCGGTTTCAAAAAGAATATTTTTCAGTTCAACCTTGGCCCCTACTTCAGCCTTCAATTCTTCCGCCGGGGCTTCTTTAGGGGTAGGCTCAACGGGCGGTGGAGTCACTTCTGCCGCTGCGGGTTTAGCCCCCGTGGCTCTTAGGTAAAAATCCTTCTCAACCGCATTTTCCTTGACAGTTACCGTCGCCGTAGCGGGCTCATAACCCGGAGCAATGACGGTTACCTGATACGTAGCGGGCTTCACATTTTTTCGGTAAACGCCTGTGCTACTGATGGTTTTCAACGTATCGTTTTTAGCTCCCGGTTTTTGAAGAACGATCCGTCCGTCGATCACCTCTTTGGTCGTGGCATCATAGACCTGTCCACTTATTAAAACGGTTAGAGGAGGAATAGTGGATCCCGCTTCTTTTCTTCGCCACTACCGGAGCAGGCGTTTTCTTTGCATTTTTCTTAAGAGCCGGATTTTTTACGTGGATATGGTAGAAATTCCAGCAGTGCCAGTTATCCATACCATCCCGACATTCAAAAAGATTGAAGTCTTCCAGTCCCGGATCAAGTCGTTCGAAATACACGACAAATGACACCACATCGCCAGGGCGAACGTCTCGTTTGGCGGGCCTTACCGGAATGCCTTCCGCCTTAATAAACTTGAACGAATAGAGTTTACCCTTACTGTTGACTTGCAGATCACTTTCCGGATCAATGGCAATGTTGGATGCCGTCATACTGGGGTTCATTCGTCGCAGGTACCGATCTTTTATACTTGGGACGGGATCCTCATACCGCAGGGAGATGATCGTGTATTGGCTAGTCAACTCCACTTTGGTAATCGTCACATCTTCGGACGTTCGACCTTCCACCCGTGGGTTTAGCGTAACCTGAGCCTGAGCGATAGTTGCGAACAAGATGCTGAATAGAGCGATGAATACTTGCTTTTTCATGGTTAAATCAAACAACATACGGGTATTAACGTAAATTCAGGTTGAATATTTTCAGGCTAAATTTACTCAGGAATGGGCAAAAAAGAAGTCCCGCAGGTAAAGCTTACCTACGGGACTCGTCTTTTTTCTTAAGCGTTACAGAATGGCTTCTGCCAATACGAGGATTTTGTTGTTCAATACCTCTACGACACCGCCATCTACTGTATACGTCTTTTGTCCGTCTTTCGTCTCGACAACCACCGGACCTTTACCGATCGTACTCACTAAAGGAGCGTGGTTATTCAAAATCTGAAACGAACCCTGGGTGCCCGGAAAAGAAGCCGAAACCGCTTCACCAGCAAACACCTTTTTATCGGGAGTAATAATTTCGATGAACATGATCCGGAGTTTGGAGTTTTGGGTTTCGAGTTTAGGGTTTCGAGTTCATTTCTAACTCAAAACTCTAAACCCTAAACTCAAGACTATTTAGAAGCTTCGGCCAGTAATTTCTCGCCTTTTACTACTGCGTCTTCAATCGTACCTACGAGGTTAAAGGCTGCTTCAGGCAGGTGATCGTAATCACCAGCAATGATTTTGTTAAAGCCTTTAATCGTTTCTTCGATGGAAACGAATACCCCTTTCAGACCCGTAAACTGTTCAGCGACGTGGAAAGGTTGAGACAGGAAGCGTTGTACGCGACGAGCCCGTGATACCGTTTGCTTATCTTCTTCGGATAATTCGTCCAGACCAAGGATGGCGATGATATCCTGCAATTCGTTGTAGCGTTGCAGAATCATTTTCACGGCCATTGCACAGTTATAGTGAGCATCACCTAATACTTCGGGGCTCAGGATACGGCTGGTAGAATCCAGAGGATCCACCGCAGGATAGATACCCAGCGAAGAAAGTTTACGGCTCAATACCGTGGTTGCATCCAAGTGAGCGAAAGTCGTCGCTGGAGCGGGGTCAGTTAAGTCATCCGCAGGTACGTAAACGGCCTGTACAGAAGTAATAGAACCACGCTTGGTTGACGTAATACGCTCCTGCATGGCACCCATTTCCGTAGCCAGCGTAGGTTGGTAACCTACCGCTGAAGGCATACGACCTAACAGAGCGGATACCTCAGAACCAGCCTGAGTAAAGCGGAAGATGTTATCGATAAAGAACAGGATATCGCGACCCTGACCTTCACCATCGCCATCACGGAAGTGTTCCGCTACGGTCAGACCTGAAAGGGCTACCCGTGCACGTGCTCCCGGAGGTTCGTTCATCTGTCCGAACACGAGCGTAGCTTTGGAATCTTTCAGAGATTCGTCGTCTACTTTAGACAGATCCCATCCGCCTGCTTCCATGGAATGGTTGAACGCTTCACCATACTTGATTACGCCTGACTCGATGAATTCGCGGAGAAGGTCATTTCCTTCACGCGTACGCTCACCAACACCAGCGAATACGGAAAGACCACCGTATACTTTCGCGATGTTGTTGATCAATTCCTGAATCAATA
The DNA here is from genome assembly GCF_030818595.1 of Siphonobacter sp. SORGH_AS_1065. Lineage (NCBI taxonomy): Bacteria > Pseudomonadati > Bacteroidota > Cytophagia > Cytophagales > Cytophagaceae > Siphonobacter > Siphonobacter sp. SORGH_AS_1065. The sequence continues at coordinate 2,709,982 of NZ_JAUTAM010000004.1, read as the reverse complement.
CCGTTTTACCTACCCCGGCACCACCGAAAAGACCAATTTTACCCCCTTTTACGTAAGGAGCTAACAAGTCAATTACTTTAATACCTGTAAATAATACTTCGGTTGAAGTAGCCAGTTCATCGAACTTAGGAGCCGCCCGGTGAATAGAAAGGCTGCCTTCTCCACTGGGCTGTGACATACCGTCAATAGCCTCACCAACGACGTTGAACAGACGGCCACGAATGGCATCGCCTGAGGGCATGACAATGGTTTTACCATGGTGAAGTACCTCAATACCCCGATAGAGACCTTCGGTCGCGTCCATAGCGATCGCACGTACGCGGTCTTCGCCTAAGTGCTGCTGAACTTCCAGAATAACTTTCTGACCGTTGGATTTCGTTACTTCGAGGGCATCAAGGATAGCCGGCAGGGATGAACCTTCTTCTTCGAAACTCACGTCCACAACCGGTCCGATCACTTGGGTAATCTTACCTTTATTGACTGCGTTTGCCATTGAATATGAATAGTTACTGGGAGATTGCAAATTTTCCCGCAAAATTAGATTACGATTCGCGTAATCCCAAAGTCAATATTGGATATTTCCGCGAAAAAAACTGAATAACTATAATAAGGTACGTAGAATTGTATTCAAAGTTATCCTAAGGGCCTTTCTGAACGTATTTTTACCCTATGCAAGAACCTGTTTTTTCTTCTTTCGTTCCGACGACCCTTAACTGCCGGGGTCGATTAGTTTCGATTCAGACGCCCGTAGTGATGGGTATTATCAATATTACCCCCGATTCTTTCCACGCTGGAAATCGATTTGGCGATCCCGAAGGGATTCGACAACGGGCCGAAAAAATGCTTTCCGAAGGGGCTACTTTTCTGGATATCGGTGGCTATTCTACCCGACCTGGAGCGGATGATGTGCCCGAAGAAGAAGAGATCCGACGGGTGTTACTGGCCGTGGAAACGATTCTCAAACATTTCCCGGATGCCTTGCTTTCCATTGATACGTTCCGGTCGAACGTAGCCCGCCGAGCTATCGAAGCCGGAGCATCCCTGATTAACGACGTTTCGGGTGGTTTGCTCGATGACGCCATGTTTCAGACAGCCGCCGAGCTGCAAGTTCCTTACGTGCTGATGCACATGCGGGGCACTCCCCAAAACATGGCCAGCCTGAATCAGTACGAAAATCTGGTAACCGAAGTAATAGATGAGTTACTGGTTCGGGTAACTCTGGCTCGGGAAGCGGGCATTAAGGATATTATTCTGGATCCTGGTTTCGGCTTCGCGAAAAACGCCGATCAGAATTATGAGTTACTGGCTCAGGCGGAAGCTTTCGGCGTCTTTGGTTTACCCCTATTAATTGGGCTATCACGGAAAAGCATGGTCTGGAAAAAACTGGGAATTCCACCCTCCGAAGCTCTCAATGGAACGACGGTTCTGAATACCATCGCCTTGCAAAAAGGAGCAACTATTTTGCGGGTACACGATGTCCGGGAAGCCATGGAAACAATTCAGATTATGCAATGGCTAAATCGGTATTAATCGTTACTCACAAAACCCCGCTGGGGTTTATCAGGCTTCCGTCAGTTTATACACCAAAAGAATTATCTTTAGCCCCAATTATTTTCTTCTTTCATGGCAGCTACTTTTTTCCTTAATGGCGAATTTCTTCCCGAAGAACAAGCCAAGCTTAACATCACGGATTTAGGCCTGTTGCGGGCCTACGGAATCTTCGATTTTTTCCGGTGTATCGACGGGAAACCCATTTTTCAGGAAGATCACCTCGACCGCTTTAATCGTTCGGCGGAGCTAATGGGCTTGAACATTCCAGCCAGTCGCGAGCAGCTACGGGAAATCATTGCCGAGCTGATTCGCCTCAATCCTCATGCCTTATTAGGTCTGAAACTGGTACTGACGGGCGGGTATTCTCCCGATGGTTTTGCCCCCGCCGAGCAATCGAATTTTTTTGTAATTGCCAAGCCCTTTGAGTTTAAAGATCCCGAAAAAGGGCTGCACTTTATGAGCGTAGAACACCAGCGACAACTCGCCGAAGTAAAGTCACTGGATTACCTGCTTCCCATTTATTTATTGCGGAAGCAACGCGAAATGGGAGCCGACGACGTATTATACTATGAAAACGGTCTGATTACTGAATCTTCACGTTCCAATGTTTTTGTGGTCAAAGGCGATACCCTGATTACCCCTGCCGAGGGAATGTTACGCGGGATTACCCGGAAGCACATCCTGAATTTTGCTCAGCGTGAACTGAAAGTAGAAGAACGTGAAGTAACGCTCGAAGAGACTCTACAGGCGGATGAATTATTCACCACGGGTTCAACCAAACGCATTGTTCCGGTTACCAAAATTGATAATCGTCCCATTGGTTCAGGCCAGCCTGGTCCCATTACACGTCAGTTGTACGAGCGGTTTTTAACGTACGAAAAAGAAACAAATTGAAGCGATTTATTGGCCTATACCTGATTTGGGGAGCTATTTTTCAAGCCTGCGGGCAAGCTCCCCCAACCTTACCTTCCTGGCAGTCCAGTACCTGCGATAGTTCCCGGCAAGTAACTAGCCTGAGTTTATACGACCTCATTACGCCCGTCTATAAAACCGACAGTTTACGCGAGCAGACCCTGGGCGTGAGTCGCGTGCTGGCTTTTGTCAAAGACGAACCCGGCACTTTCCATTTTTTGGGTTCGCATCGTTCCGGCTCACCTACGGACTCTCTGCCTGCCCCTACCTCCCGACTGGATAGTATGCAGCGACACGCCTATTTTACGGCCATCACCGAAGACCCACTGTATCTGTACAATCGCTGGGCCTGGCTACTGGATACCACCCGCCAGGCTTTTCTGGTTCGTCGCGACTCACTGGTGGATTCACTTCGGCGGCAATTACCGAATTATGAAGTGAAGGTTATTTCTGATTTACGAAGTGCGGAGTTACAAACCAAACTGCTGGGACGAGGCCGCAGTATGGCTCCCATTTCCTTTCATCAGTTAGGGCTGGCGGCAGATTTAGGCTTCTTCCGGCATGGCAGACTCGTTCGTAACGCCGGGCCTTACGAGGCTATTGGTGACCTAACCCCTTATTACCAGTTAATCTGGGGCGGAAATTTCGTGGGCTTTATTGATCCGCCGCATTTTCAGCTATACCGAAATGCTGCCGCTTTCCTGAAAGACTTCCCTTTGTTACGCTTTGAATTTGAGCCTTTCTATGATCGTTACCTCCAACGCGTTCAGCAAAAAATCGAGGCAAACAAGGAATACGAGGTAGAAGATACCAAAGAGTTATTATCCACCCTCAATGAGTATCGAAGTCAGTTTCCCTGTCCCTGCCAGTCCATTGCGGTTATGGATACGACCAGGCTGCAATCGCCAAAAATAGCTACCCTTTCTGCTGATGATCTAGTCATTGTGGGTGATTTAAAGGAACAGCGTTTAAACATCTGGCGAGGAAGCCATTTACTAGTTTCTTACCGCCTTGGAATCTGGCGGTAATATGTTAAGATTTGAAAAATAATACTTAATTTTCCGCAGTTCTGTTTCTGGAATACTATTTTCCAGAAATCAGAACGGTAATAAAAATTCAACCTTAACACAGTAGTATCATGGGATTGATCTCATTCATGAAGGGAGTCGGCGAGAACCTCTTCGGCAGTAAAGAAGAAGAAACGAAAGTAGCTCAGGCAAAGCCCGAAGAAGTAGAACCGCTACGGGCTGGAGCTTTACTACAAAAAGTAAAAAGTCTGGGCTTGACTTACAAAAACTTAACCATCAAAACAGCCGGTTCTACGGTCGTGTTGGAAGGTGAAGTAGACAACCAGGAAGACGCCGAAAAAATTGCTTTGACGGTGGGTAATGTTACCGGAGTAGAGCAGGTAGACAACCGCATCCGGGTAACGGCTCCCAAGCCCGAAGCTCAGTATCACACCGTTGAAAAAGGCGATTCATTGTCAAAAATTGCGGGTAAATTCTACGGCGATGTCATGAAATACCCCATCATTTTTGAAGCGAACAAACCGATGCTGAAAGATCCTGATCTGATCTATCCTGGTCAGGTGTTACGGATTCCACCGCTGGAAAGCTAGGATTATAACCTATTCAATTAAACGTCCTGTTTTTCTGAAACGGGACGTTTTGTTTTAAACATCTTCTCAGATTTTGGGCTTTATTATACGGATTCATCTATTCCCCTACGGCCCATGCGTTCAACCAAACAATACGTTAATCTCAGTCATAATAAAGTTGAAAATCACCTCAAAACCTTACAAAACGAGTTTGAGGAAACGGTTACCCCTACGGATACGGTTACCTATAAACTACGTCAGTTTTTCTGGTCGAACTTCTTTGGCTTTGTATACCATTACTTCAAAAGTCGTTTCGGCAAACGCTATCCTTACCAGTCTTATCCGAAAGACGGCGATTCGGGGGTTTACCAAATCCCGGAAAACACGACCCTGGCTCTGCTTTCCGACTGGGCAACGGATACCGTTGAATCGGATTTGGTGGGACGACTCGCGGCACGCTACAACACCGATTATACCCTGCACCTGGGCGATGTTTATTTTGTAGGAGCACCGAAGGAAATTCGGGCCAACTTCCTGAACCCCGATGCCTCCTGGCCCTGGGGAAAGAACGGAAGTCTGGCCCTGTCAGGTAACCATGAAATGTACTCCAACGGACGGGGTTATTTCGAAGAATTATTACCCCGCATGGGCGTTGATCAGGCGGGCGTACGGGTGAGTCAAAAGGCAGGTTTTTTCTGTCTGGAAAACGAACACTGGCGGATCATTGGACTAGATACGGGTTATACTTCCGTTCGGAATCCGATCATGGAAATCCTCAATCCACCGGATTGCCGCCTGAAAGACGTGCAAATCCAGTGGTTAAAAGAACAAGTCAAGCTCGATGATCCGAACGATCCACGCGGGATTATTTTCTTAAGCCATCATCCCGTTTTCTCCGTATTCAGAAATGCCTTTCCCAAACCCGGTGAACAACTTCGGAAGTTAATAGGCGACACCAATCGCCCCGTCGTCTGGATTTGGGGCCATGAACACCGCATGGTGATTTACCATACCCAAAATCTGCCCAATAGCCTAACCGTTCATGGTCGTTGCATTGGTCACGGCGGTATGCCCGTGGAACTCAAAGCCCCGGAAACCCACGATCCGATTTACTTCATGGACGACCGCATCCGCGAACGCCTCCGCCGTAAAAATGTCAGCTACAACGGCTTTGCCTATCTGGAATTAAGAGGCCCCAAAGCCCTCATGAAATACATCGACATGGAGGACACCATGATTTTTCAGGAAAGCTGGCGGGTGGAAGATGGAAAAGTGATTGTGGAAAAGGCGGATGCGGTGTAGAGACGCGATGATTCGCGTCTTAATTTTTTCTGTACTGGCTGGTGTTTAAACAAGCCATTCTAATTAAGCATCTATTTCATCTTTCCTTTTGAGCTTATTAGGCCTTTTATTTTTGGGTAACTTCCGCTAAACTTCAATAACCAATATCAATACCCGCCTACTGTTAATCATACACTTACACTACTGTGTTACAAAAATTTGCTCTATAGAGGTTACATTTTGACATTTCAATTGATATAAGTATAATTACACTAATCTATATATCCACCAACCTTATAATACTTATTCCCAATGGATCTTATCACTCCCCTAACCAGACGTGAAATAGAGATTCTGTACTATGTTGCTCAGGGCATGACAACAGAACAAATTGCGGAACAGTTATATCTCTCTGTTCATACGGTAGCACGTACAACAACAGTAAATAACTTGGCTACTTAGAAGACGACAATGAATAAACCATATCCTTTTGATATTTATGAAAATAACAGCACTTGATTTTTTAGCATTTTTTTTACCATTGGCTATCTTAATAGCTTTCTATGGCTTTAATATTCATTGGAAGTATTTAGCTTTAATTGGGCTACCTTTATCATTTATAGTTTATTTTTTTCGTATCAAAAACGAAAAAAAATACAACCACGATAGAACTCAGATTAATACGTTATCTATAATTATAGGCATAATACTTATTATTACCATTTATATTTATTATTCTATAATATAGCATAAACTACCTATTTTTTTGCAGGGGTAAATAGTGACTTGATCACTTCAATTATTTAAGTAAAGAGTTACATACTTTTAATTCTTTACTTTAATAATTGAAGTAACAAGTAGAAGTAATAAAATATTTAGGTGCTTTCTAGATACTTAAACCATAACACACATTGGTCTTCCTCTCAATAAAATAAATCCATACAACGGATAATCATTATAACATGAGCCAAGGAAAAAGTTATACTAATTTGGGAATAATCGTTGTAATAAGTGCCTTTCTTTTTTCTTATTTTGACGGAACGAATTCATATACCAAATTAAAATCAATATTAAATATGGATACTCTATTAGGATTTATAGCAGGTATTTCTCTATGTTTTTTTTAAGAAAGAAGTAATTCATTGGTAATTCCTCAAAGGCAAGTATGATTACCATATTTGAGAATAGAGTTTAGAAGCAATAACCTGCAAACTTTTCAACTATCGTTTAAACATTAATATTAATCCATCAAGAATAGAATCTCAACCTAACACTTAGTATTACAATAAATTAATACTCAAACAAATCATCCTTCTTCATGAATTGGCCGGAGATAAACTTTGACAAACAAACACAATCTATAATCAGAACTCATAGCCCCTATCTATTCGCCCTAATTATAGGTATGATTGTATCCTCCTTTTTCGTAAAAAATGCTTACTTACCAATTGTATCACTCACGTTTTTGTCTGTTATCATTTTAATTTTTATTAAAATATTAGTTAGTGTCCAATCAAACTCTTTTAGAATGTTTGCTATTGGGTTCATTTCCTTCATACTTCTTTTAAGTTATTTTTTAAGTCCTATAAAAGAAAAATACGAGAAAGAATATATGGCTACTAAAGTAGAAAACTACATAAGATCACACTTTAGCAGGAAATAATCAAGTTAATAATAAATCACAATAATCAGTTTATTATACTTCATACTTTACAAAAAACATTAGTATAGCTATGCCAACCAGTTATTCAGGTCTACTATGGCAGGCATTCGTGGGCGGCATTTTTCTTCTTATTTTATTTTTTATTTTTAAATTTTTAATAAGACTTCTAAAAAATAAATAGCTGTTTTATTTCAAAACTCTACTCATCATATATTGAAAGCAATTTTCCATATACAACCTACTACTATTTGTAACTTAGGGTCTAATAATATTGTTACTAATCAATACTTTGCTTAAACTTAAGACCTAAAAAATAAGAAAAACAATTAATCTTTACCTATTCCCTTTTCTATCTTTGAGTAGGTTTCACTAATATCAGAAAGGAGTATTTTACTTTACAATTGCAAAATTACTCAAGTTATTCTCGACAAATGCTTTTATTATATCAATCTCATCGTCCATAACTTCGTAAAATTTATCATCAAGAGGTTCGAAAACATCGTATTTTTTGTACATGTCAGAAAACTCTTCAATGGTCGTTTCTTTTTCGAGATCTTCCTTATTTTTCTCGTAAATAACCTTAGCCTCATCAACAATAGTTGCCATCTCTGAGGCTCCCCAGCTTCTTATGTATTCCGAAAATGGATTCTCAAAAATATAACTCCCATAACCGTTTTGTATTAATTGAAGAAAACCCCCATTGGTTACCTGCCCGTACAAGTCGTTAAAAGCCAAAAGTGTATGCTGTTCCGCACTAAACTCTTCTACTATCTTCCCACTTGGGTCTGAAGATAGTATTTCGATGTAAGGCTCAATGAATAGAAATAAGAAATCCCATGCATCATCTTTAGCCCCTTCTATTTCATCCCGAGTTAGAATTGGCAACGTTCTATTGGTCATTTTTTAATGTATGTTCGTATGATGATAGTTTGACCAGGCTGCTGTTGGCACTTATCTAGTCGTTCTTAGTTGCAAACCCCACTCGTCCTCTGCCTGACGCTCTGCCCTCTGGATGTTTAAAATACCAATGGCAGGTATGAACCTGCCATTATTGTGGGAACGAGATAGAATCTCGCTCCAGTAGTAGTTCGTCGAAATCGTTTTTCTTACTTCGCCAATTCCTCTTCCAAATCAATCTCTGTATAATCCTTCACGCATTTACGAACACTGGTAAATGTTTCGAATTCTTCGGCTTTGTGCGTGGTGGTCAGGATGATGGCTTCCATACCCGCGTTGAAGGCCGTGCGGGCTCCCGTGGGAGAATCTTCGAATACTAGACATTCGTCCGGCTCCACGCCCAGCGTCTGAGCTACCTGAAAAAATACGCTCGGGTCAGGCTTGCCTTTCTTGACATCGCGGTCGCAAACGATGGCTTTGAAGTAGTGCCGGATGTTGAGGTTATCGAGCACATAATCCACGTTTTCGTAGCGGGCCGCCGTGCCAATGCCCATCGGAATATTCAGTTCTGCGGCTTTCGCCAGTAACTCGGGTAAGCCGTCAATGAGGCGAAGCTGCTCCAGGAATATCTCCCGATACCGGGCTTCTTTCTCCGCTGAAATACGATCTCTTTCTTCAAACGTATACTGATCACCGAAAATCCGTACCAGAATATCATCGTTCATGCCGTGGCAGGTAGCAATGACCTCTTCCAGGGTCAACTCCTTCCCTACTTCAGCCAGTTTCGATTGCCAGGCGTGGTGGTGAACCATCATGTTATCCACCATCGTCCCATCCATATCGAAGATTAAAGCTTTCTTTTTCATGAGGTAAAGGTAGTTTTCAGTTGGCTGTTTACCGTTTTCTGTGGACGTTAATAATGAAATCTTAATCCTGTACATGGCCTACCGTACTTAACCACAGAGTTCCTCAGAGTTATGCACAGTGTTACTCTGTGTTATAACTCTGAGGAACTCTGTAGTTAATTTTAACTAACTGAAAACGGTAAACCAACAATTGACAACTAATAGAAGACTCCGTAAATTGTCAGAATCAGGCCTGTGATGGTTAGGGCTCCGATCAGGAAGGGCGTGGATACCTTGAACCAGTTGGATTCCACCATAAAGGCTTTGGGGTTATCTTTGCCTTTGGATTCGAATAAGCTAATCGCTACGTGAACGACTACGCAAATCCAGAATACGGTACCCATGCGGTTCAGGAAAGGCATATCAGGAGCCTGGTATTTGAACAGCGTGGACAAAGGAATACTCAACAGGGCCGATACTAGAGCTCCATTGGTAGTCGCTTTTTTCCAGAAGAAACCTAATAGGAAAATCGCCAGAATACCCGGAGAAATGAAGCCGGTATACTCCTGAATGTACTCAAAACCCTGACCGAAATTCCGCAGCAGAGGACTCAGGATTAACGCGATACCAAAAGCAACCACAATAGAAACCCGACCCAGCCAAACGGTTTGCTTCTCATCCAGATTAGTATTGAAGAATTTCTTGTGAATGTCCAGTACGTAAATAGTGGAGATACTGTTTGCCTTTCCCGCCAGCGAGGCTACAATAGCCGCCGTCAGAGCCGCGAACGCCAGTCCTTTCAGACCTGCGGGTAATAAGTTTAGCAATACGGGGTACGAGTTATCAGGCTTCACAATCCCCCCCTCGGTAATTCCCTGAACGATGGACGGATCGGCGTTTTCCTGAAACAATACGTAAGCCGCCAGACCGGGTAATACCACGATGAAAGGCATCATTACTTTCAGAAACGAAGCAAAAAGCAAACCATTACGGGCCGTACTCAGATCCGCACCCAGAGCCCGCTGGGTAATATACTGGTTACAGCCGAAGTAGTTGAAGTTCACAATCCACTGACCGCCGATGATGAACATCATCATACCGGGTAACTGGTTATAGGCATCAATAAACCCGCCGCGACCATCGTGCACGCTATACTGCCCCGGTGAAAATACCATGTGCATGTGGCTGTCGGCCTTTTCTTTCAGCAGGCTTAATCCCTCCAGCACACCGGAACCCGTACCTACGCGATCCGAAAGTAAATCCAGAGCCAGATACGTAGTGGCTAAACCACCCACTACCAGACAAACCACCTGAATAACGTCGGTGTAACCGATTACTTTCATCCCACCCAGGGTAATAAATACGGCAAAGACCGTCAGGAAGATGGCAGACGGCATGAAGCCAAAACCCGTCATTTTTTCGAGACTAATTGCCCCCAGGTAAATGATAGAAGTCAGGTTAACGAGAATGTATAGTAACAGCCAGAACACCGCCATGATCGTCGCTAGTCGCCCGTCGTACCGAATCTGGAGAAACTGCGGCATGGTGTATATCTTGTTTTTGATATACATGGGCAGGAAGTAAATGGCGATGATAATCAGCGAGAAAGCTCCGGCTAACTCGTACACTGAAATAGCCAGCCCTAATTGAAAGGCCTGCCCGCTCATGCCAATGAACTGTTCTGCTGAAATGTTGGAAGCGATGATAGATGAACCAATGGCCCACCACGTAAGCGACCCTTCAGCCAAAAAAAAGTCCTTGGAATCGGCGGTTTGTTTGCCTTTATTTTTGAAGACCCAGTAACCGTAAACGGCCACTATCACGAAATAAATCAGAAAGATCGCGTAGTCAATGGATTCAAGTCCCAGCGTTATCATGCAGGCTTAGAGGATTTGTTAGGATAGAGATAAGTGCTTTTTAACTAACAGCCTTGACCATAATAGGCATCTTTGCCATGCTTACGGAAAAAGTGCTTGTCAATCAGGGTTTGTTTCAGTCGGGGAACGTCTGGGCGAAGCGTGCAGGACAGATAGGCCATTTGAGCAACGGCTTCGAGAACACCGGCGTTGTAAACCGCTTTTTCTGCCGTTTTTCCCCAGGTAAAGGGAGCGTGATTACCGAGAAGGATCATCTCTACTTCTTCATACGAAAGCTGACGACGCTCAAACTCATTCAACACCTGAAAACCCGTTTCGTATTCGTAGTTACCCTTAATCATCTCGTCTTCCATGGGCGGAGCACAGGGAATGTCCGTGGTGAGGTGGTCGGCGTGGGTAGTTCCGAGGATGGGAATATCAAGCTGAGCCTGAGCCCAGGCGGTAGCGTACATGCTGTGCGTGTGCACGATGCCGCCAATGTTCTCCCAGTGTTTGAAAAGCACGGCGTGGGTTTTGGTATCGGAAGAAGGACGCTTGGTTCCTTCCACCACCTGAGCTTCATAATCACAGATGACGATGTCTTCCGGTTTCAGAAATTCGTAGGGGACACCGGAGGGTTTGATGGCAAACACACCTTTTTCCCGATCCACCACCGAGGCATTACCGAAGGTAAAAACCACGAGATTCAGTTTGGGAAGCATCATGTTTGCTTCGTAACACTCCTCTTTTAGACTTTTATAACTCATACCAATGGGGAGTTTTAAATGTTATTGCTGAATATTTTGATCAGTCCTTCGGCTTAGGAATGCCGCTGCCAGCCTTTTCGCTGGCAGCCCACCCCTTTCTTCTTCATAACTTTATTACTTCAAGTAATGCTGCCAGCAAAAGCTGGCTGGATACTACTTATAGCTTACATCATTCCAGCGAAGTTCATTCTTCAGCTGACGCAGGTTGGTATCTTTATCGATCACCACCAGTTCGGTACCAAACATATCGGCGAAGTCTTCGATGTATTCGGTCGTCAGGTTTTGGCTGTACACCGTGTGGTGAGCTCCACCGGCCAAAATCCAGGCCGCACAGCCCGTTTGCATATCCGGCTGGGGTTTCCAGAGTACACGGGCTACGGGTAACTTAGGTAATTCCTCCTGAGCTGCCATGGCTTCTACCTCGTTTACCAGAATCCGGAAACGGTTTCCTACGTCGATAACAGACACGTTCAGAGCGGGGCCACCGGCTGCGTTAAATACCAGACGTACAGGATCAGCCTTGCCACCAATGCCCAGCGGGTGAATCTCACAGGAAGCCTGACCATCCGCGATGGAAGGACAGATTTCCAGCATGTGTGAGCCCAACACGAGGTTATTACCAGGACTGAAGTGATAGGTATAATCTTCCATAAAAGAGTTACCCCCTTTCAAGCCACTCGCCATCGTTTTCATGGTGCGAACCATGGCCGCCGTTTTCCAGTCGCCTTCGCCACCAAACCCGTAACCCGCCGCCATCAGACGTTGCGAGGCAATGCCGGGTAACTGAGCCATGCCGTGCAGATCTTCGAAGGTATCCGTATAAGCTTTGTAGTTTCCATCTTCCAGGAAGGCCTTCATGCCTAACTCAATACGGGCAGCTTCGCGAAGGGACTGACGGAATTCTCCATCCTGACGTAACGAAGCAGCTACTTTATATTCGTCTTCGTACTCCGAAATCAAACGATCAATTTCAGCGTCGGAGATTTGATTAACGACTTGAACCAGATCACCAATCCCGTGGGTATTCACCGAATACCCAAAGGTCATTTCAGCGGATACTTTGTTACCCTCCGTTACGGCTACATATCGCATGTTGTCGCCAAAACGAACGACTTTCATGCCTTGCATTTCGTAACGAGCTACCGATACCCGAGCCCAAACGCTGATTTTTTGAATCACGTCTTCCTGCTGCCAGTGTCCCACTACTACTTTACGATTCATCCGCATCCGCGACATGATGAAACCGAATTCGCGGTCGCCGTGAGCAGACTGGTTCAGGTTCATGAAGTCCATGTCGATACTACTCCAGGGGATATCGCGGTTGAACTGCGTGTGCAGGTGCAACATGGGTTTCTGAAGAGCTTTCAGACCCAGAATCCACATTTTTGCTGGAGAAAAGGTGTGCATCCAGGTAATAATGCCCGCACAATTAGGAGCTACGTTGGCATCCTGAACGATGCGGTAGATTTCTTCGGTAGTTTTAACAACGGGCTTGAAAACGACCCGCACCGGAAGAGAAGCATTTAAATGTTCAGCAATGGTTTTGGAATGTTCATCCACCTGACGGAGTGTTTCTTCTCCGTATAAATGCTGGCTACCCGTTACGAACCAGACCTCAAACTGTTTTAAATCGAGCATGATCTTGATTACTGAAAATCAGTTTATTAATTAAGTAAATCGTTGCAATTTTTATGCTGTTTCGGAGTTACAAATCCCTGACAGATGGCTTTCGGATTGCAAATCCGAAAGAGCTTCTTCCGCGACTGCGTCGCTGGAAAAAGGCGTTTTACTGGCAATCCTCTTAAACGCCTTTTAAGCGTGTCCTAATAAGGCGGGTTCTTCTTTCCCAAACTCCACAAAGTGACCTAAGTCCAGGAATTTCTGGTAGAGCTTTTTATAGACTTCTACCTTTTCAGGTTGCGGTTCATAAATCGCATCAAAGCCAGAAGACATCGCCGCCTGGGCTTCGCCTACGTTTGCATGAACACCTGCCGCTACGGAAGCAAACATGGCTGCTCCCAACGCACAAGCCTGATCAGACTTGGCAATTTTGATCGGCATATCCAGAACGTTCGCCAGCGTTTGCATCGCAAAAGCAGACTTCCGGGCCACACCACCAATGGCAATGACCTGTTTGATGGGGACGCCTTCATTTACAAAACGATCCACAATATTTTTCGAACCGTAAGCCGTCGCTTCTACCAGGGCTTTAAATACCCGAGCGGTATCACTGCCCAGATTTAGACCCATGATGGCTCCTTTCAGCGTGTGATTGGCATCCGGCGTGCGACGACCATTGAACCAATCAATAGCCACGGGATCATTTTCAGTCAAGGGTAACTGAATTGCTTTTTCCGATAAATGCGGGATTAATTGCTTGCGGATGGTTTCAGCGGCTTCCTCGCCGAGTAATTCCCGCACGGGTTGCAGCACCAGACGTTGTAACCAGGCATAGATGTCACCATAGGCTGACATCCCAGCTTCCATGCCCAACATGCCGGGAATAACGGAGCCATCCACCTGTCCGCAAATGCCGCGAACGAGCAGATTGCCTATTTCTTCGGTTGGAGCTACCAGCATATCGCACGTAGACGTTCCGATCACTTTACAAAGCGAATACGCTTCAATGGTTCCACCCACGGCACCCATGTGAGCATCGAACGCTCCTACGCCGATGATCGCCTGATCGGAAATGCCCAGTTTTTCAGCCCATTCCTTCGAGATTTGGCCCATGGCTTCATCTGAAGTATAAGTATCCTGGAATAACCGATCCCGAAGGCCACTTAATAAGGGATCGAGCTTCGTCAGGAATTCTTCGGAAGGCAGGCCATCGAAGTCTTCGTGCCAGAGAGCTTTATGGCCCGCCGCACAACGACTGCGTTTTAGGGTTAAGGGGTTGGTGTTACCCGTCAAAACGGCGGATACCCAGTCACAATGTTCAATCCAGGAAAAGGCTTTTTCTCTTACTTGCTCATCGACCCGTAGCGTTCGCAGAATTTTTGACCAGAACCATTCGGAAGAATAAATGCCACCAACGTATTTAGTGAAGTCAGGGTCCCAGGAGTGAGCTAAATCGTTGATTTCCTGTGCTTCTTTATTCGCCGTATGATCTTTCCAGAGAATAAACATTCCGTTTGGATTCTCTGCAAATTCAGGTAATAAAGCCAGCGGAGTTCCATTTTCATCCACCGGGCCGGGCGTTGAGCCTGTAGTATCTACGGAGATTCCTACGACGTTCTGACGCACTTCTTCGGAAGCTCCTTTCAAGGCTTCCTTGATGGTATATTCCAGCCCTTCGAGGTAGTCGAGCGGATGCTGGCGGAACTGCGAATGCGGAGCATCGCAGTACAGACCCTGTTTCCATCGAGGGTACTCATAAACGGCGGTTCCGATTTCTTCTCCCGTTTGAGCATTCAACACGAGTGATCGTACTGAATCGGTCCCATAATCAACGCCAATCACGTATTTTGCTGCCATTATTCATTTAAAGTGTTAAGCTGACACATTCTAAGTATTTCATTAGTCAAAGACTACATTTATTTCAAATGACCTTAAAAGTCAGAGATAAAATTCAGGAACGCATTGAATTGCCGCTGATACCGCTCCTGATCCAGCCGATACAGAATGGCTTTTTTAGTAACCCCCTGCTCGTTCTTCTCACCGGTATCCAGTAAAAGCTTGGTAGACAAAATTTTACGACTAAAATTCCGTCGGTCGAACGTGTTACTGTAGATGGCTTCGTATAGACGCTGGAGCTGGGGAATGGTGAATTTTTCGGGTAATAATTCAAAGCCAATCGGGTGTAAGGCGGCTTTGTAACGAAGCCGCTGCAAGGCCATCGTTACCATTCGATCATGGTCGAAAATGAGTGAAGGTTTTTTATCCAGACTTACCCAGTAGGCATTGTTTGCACGGGCTAGCTCGGTATCATGGTCATGAATATTAATGAGGGCGTAAAAACTCACAGAGACTGTCCTTTCTACCGGGTCACGCTTCACTTCTCCAAAAGCCTGCAATTGCTCCATGTAGACGTTCTCCAGCCCTGTTAATTCGTGCAGAATACGCTTCGCTCCTACTTCAAGATCCTCGTTCTCATTCAGAAAACCTCCCATTAACGACCACTTGCCTTTCTCGGGCTCAAAATTTCGTTTGATGAGCAAGACTTTTAGATCTTCTCCATCAAAGCCAAAGATGATACAATCGGTGGCGACCAATACGCGGTTATCATGAGGATACTGTTGAAGCATAGATTCAATACAACATAGAGGAATAATCGTGTCGAAATAACACATTAATTTTGAAATAAACCATAATTTAATTTAAAAATTCCATTAAATTATTTGTTTTCCGTAAGTACGGGCCAGCCCTTTTTATAGGATAGCGATAAGCGTTTTTGCTTCGATTTGCCGTTATCCTCCGCATCGTAATAATGAATCGACACCTGTTTCTTCTCCTTCAGTAAACCCACGTGACCCGGACCAATGTATCGCCCCGACGTACGAAGAACCAGGGTGCCCCCGCCTTTGGTTAAATCCTTTCCTTCCGCATCCAGAAAAGGCCCCAAAGGATGTTCCGAACGTCCCACCACAATGTAATACGTGCTGTTTACCCCTTTACAACATTGGCCGTTATTCACAAAAAGGTAATAATAGTTTCCTTCCCTGATCAGACAGGCAGCTTCCCAATCGGAGGCATTTCCTCCGGCTACTCTCGTGACGCTGGCTCCGTCTTTCATCTTTCCCGTTGAAGCGTCCAGCTCTACCGTTCCAATCCCCCCAAAAAAGGAACCATAGGTCAGATATACCCGTCCATCAATATCCTGCAAAAGGCTGGGATCGATGGCATTAAAACCCTTCCGATCTTTGGATTCGATTACCATTCCTTCGTCTTGCCACTGGTAATCCGGTGATTTTTGATCGAGGGTTACGTTGGTCGCTAACCCTATGGCGGAGGTAGAAGAACCGAAGGTTGAGCAGGAATAATAGAGGTAATACTTCCCATTCATTTTCAGGACATCAGGAGCCCAGAAGTGTCCTTTAAAGCCCGGAACGCTGGTATTCACCCAATCCGGCCAGCTTCCCTTTTTGAAGACGGACTCGGCTTGCTGCCAGTTTTTCAGGTCGGTAGAAGTTTGAACCGTAATGCCGTGACCCGTTGAGAAAAAGTAATACTTGCCTGCGTCATTAATGATTGTGCTGGGATCGTGCGAGGCAGGGTCCTGAGCGAACATTTTTAACGGTAATACCAGTAATAAGAGGCTACGTAACATGAGTTTTTAGATGTAGAGGTTGTTTAAAAATGGCATTTTTATATAAAAGAGGAAGGTTGCTTATACCCTAAGATTATCATCCATAACGAAGCTAGGGACCTTATTACCTTTACGAATTACCTGAGGATGAGATGTAGCCAGCACCGAAACGTTACACCTCTGCTAAGCTCCTTCGCTTTACTCAGAATGACAGGCCGGGTTATAAGGGCAGGTGGGAATCTGCCTCAGAGTAGGAACGAGATGGAATTTCGCACCAGTGGTACCTACACACGCATATGCTTCTGCTTAATCCCGTTATGAATCGCTCACAATCGTATGGCTATGAGGCTAGTGAAATGAATAAATTTCACTAAAATTCTTACGTACATTATCATTTAACAATATTTTAACCTAATATTCGACTAGTAATAAACCTTCTAAAAACACCAGATAGTATCGATCTATCTTACTACTAATCATCTTCAATCATGGGAAAATTTGTAATTAAAAACCGCAGGAATGGTGAGCTCCAGTTTGATCTTAAAGCGGGGAATGGGCAGACTATTTTAACAAGCGAAGGGTATACTACGAAAACTGCTTGCTTAAATGGTATTGAGTCGGTAAAGAAAAACGCTTCTGACGACAGTAAATATGAACGGAAAACGTCGTCTAACGGAAAGCCTTATTTTAATTTAAAAGCGGGGAATGGCCAGATTATCGGTTCCAGCGAAATGTATGAAAGCGAAGCAGGTCGCGAGAATGGCATCGAATCGGTAAAGAAAAATGCTCCTGATGCTTCCGTTGAGGAGGATCTCGGTGCATAATCGGTGCATAAGTTAGTCCTCAGGGATGCAGCCACTGGTATCAGATTTCAATCCTATACGAGTATTACTCTGTTTTATCCCTATTTATTTTCATCAAAAACGAAGGCCGGGATTACCAAACCCGGCCTTTTCACTTAACCAACCTAACCAACTACTATTTCACTACTTTTACCCGAATCACGGAGAAGGATTGAGGAGCCAGGGTCAGGGTTAGTTTGGTACCTTTCACGGCTAATTCTTCTTCGGTAGGACTTACCTGTTTCGGATTTTCAAAACTATTTTCAGAATCTAACTCTGCTCCTTTCATCGTCCATCGTTTGGCCTTGCTGTCCAGTTTCTTCACTCCTTCCAGGTTAATTGTTTCGGTCTGAGCCTGATCGGACGTATTAACCAACTTCAGAATGATTTCCTTCGTAGGTTCATCCCAGGTGGCCGAAGCGTAGAGCTTATTTTTACCCGCTACCCACTCGTTATTAGCGGTAATGGGTAACACTTTCGTTCCTTTATTAGTCGAGTATAATTTCTGAACGTAATAATTAGGCGTTCCGTAGGATTGCAGGTTATTCATCCAGATCAGGTCGGGCGTCCATTGCCAACCATCGGCATGAGCGAATAAGGGAGCATAGGAAGCCATATGAACCATATCCGCATTCCGTTCCAGACCAGTCATGAAAGCTGCTTCTGACAAGGCACATAACCAGGTATTTTTGTTATTCTGGCTGGCAATATCTTTGCTTTGAGAAGCATATTCACCTGCGAAGATTTTAGGACCTTTGCGGTCATAATCATCGTAGCGATTGGCGTTTTCCATGAACCACTGAGGGCTGCGGTAGTAATGCTCATCCACAATGTCCGCCTTCAACTCACGTAATTTTCCGCTCAGAAAACCGAAGACTTCGCCATCGGGATTAGGTCCAGCACTGGAAATCAGACGTACATTAGGGTATTTTGACTTGATCGCTTTTTCAAAAACCACGTAACGATCAATGTATTGAGGGCCCCACTGCTCGTTACCAATGCCTAATAATTTCAGGTTAAAAGGCTTGGGATGGCCCATTTCAGCTCGTAGTTTTCCCCATTTCGTATCCGTTGAACCGTTTGCAAATTCAATCAGATCCAGAGCGTCCTGCACATAAGGATCGAGTTCATCGACAGGAACTACCTCACCCGAGTTATACTGACAGGCCATACCACAGTTCAGGATGGGCAAAGGTTCGGCACCGATGTCTTCCGAAAGCTGAAAATATTCAAAGAAACCCAGGCCAAACGTTTGGAAGTAATCGGGAGTCAGGCGGTGTTTGAATTCAGTATTCCAGCGGTTAATTTCCCCTTTACGGGCTTCAATCGGCCCTACCGTATTTTTCCACTGATACCGCCGATCCAGGTCATAGCCTTCCACGATACATCCACCGGGGAAACGCAGAAAGCCAGGTTTCATATCGGCCAGTAACTGTACTAAATCGGCCCGTAAGCCGCCCGGACGGTTCTTCCAGGTGTCTTTCGGAAATAGGGAAATCATATCCAGATCAGCCGTTCCTTTTCCTTCAAACCAGATATTCAGCTTCGCTTTAGGTTCAGTCTTGCTGGCCGTAAAGCTAACCGAATGTTTCTTCCAGTCATTACTCGTCAAAGGCAGCGATGCTGTGCCTAACACCTGACCTTCCCCGTTCACCAGTTCCAGTTTCAGCGTCAGGTTTCCTTCTACATTTTTAGATAAAATCGAGAAGTCATAACCGACACCCTGTTTGATGCCCATTCCCCGGAAGCCTTCGTTAATCAGGCCGTATTTCTCCCCGTCGGTTTTTACCCGAAGGAATCGTGGATTAGCGGGCTGATCTGCCCGATTAATCACCAATACACTACCGGTACTTTTTGTACTTCTACTTTCCCGCCAGCCCATTAAGGGTGTAGTAAATTCAAACGAACGGTTTTTGACTAATTCCGCATAGAGCCCGCCATCGGCTCCCATGTTAATATCTTCAAAAAACAGCCCCCACATGGTAGGTTGAACATCCGCTTTGGGCTTATTCACCTGTACCACCAGAGGGGTCTGGGCTGCTACTTGCCCTGCGAGTCCCAGGGCTATTAATGTTTTATACAGTTTAGGTAATTGCATTGGATTTTTGTTAATGATCTTACTTCAATTCCAGCACTACGACAGAAGTGGGGGGAAGTTTCACTTTCAACTGAGCTCCCGAAAGGCTGGCACCTTTGAAATCGGCGGGTTGTATTTTTGTAGGATTCTCGAAGGTATTATAATCCTGTAATTTTGCCGAAGTCAGCACACGACCCGTCACCGTTTTCAGATTCAACCCTTTTAAATCAATGGTTATATCCTGTGCTTTTTTCGGGTCAATATTCACCAGTGAAACGTGCGTCAATCCATTTTTATCTTTAGAAGCGGAAGCTGATACGGCCTTCAGCTTATCCGCCTCAAAGGAATAATCATTACTTTTTAGCTCCACTGGTAGCAAGGTAGCATCCTGATGCACATTGTACATTTCCATGACGTGATAGGTCGGCGTAAGTAACATCTTTTCGTCCTTCGTTAAAATCACGGACTGCAATACATTCACTACCTGAGCCAGATTCGCCATGCGAATACGGTCGGCGTGGTTATTGAAAATGTTCAGCGTTACCCCGGCAATCATTGCATCACGAATGGTATTTTGCTGGTACAGAAAACCGGGATTTGTGCCGGGTTCTACTTCATACCAGCCGCCCCATTCATCCACCACCAGGGCTACTTTCTTCTTGGGGTCGTACTTATCCATGATAGCACTGTGCTTCTGCACGAGTTCTTCCATGAACAAAGCCTGCTTCATGGTACCGAAATATTGCTTCTCATCAAATTCGGTAGATGGGCCTTTATGCTGCCAGTTCGTTACGGAATAATGGTGCAAAGCTACCCCCGAAAGCATTTCGTGAGGAATATCCCGCATGAGTACTTCCGTCCAGTGATAATCCGCCGAGTTAGCTCCCGAAGCAATTCTGAACAGTTTCCCGGTATTATTCCAATCCGACATAAAGGTGGCGTATTTCCGGTATTCGTTGGCGTAATATTCCGCTTTCATGTTCCCACCGCAACCCCAGGCTTCGTTCCCTACGCCCCAGAATTTGACATTCCAGCTCTTTTCCCGGCCATTTTCTTTCCGAAGACTAGACATCGGACTTTTTCCGTCGAAATTTACGTATTGCACCCAATCGGTTAACTCCTGAACCGTGCCGCTGCCCACATTTCCTGCCAGATAAGGTTCTGTGCCCAGACGCTCGCAGAGATCGAGGAAATCGTGCGTTCCGAAGCTATTATCTTCCGTCACGCCTCCCCACCAGGTGTTTACTATGGAAGGTCGTTTTGCTTTGGGGCCAATGCCGTCTTTCCAGTGATAGGTATCCGCAAAACAACCACCGGGCCAGCGAAGGTTTGGAATTTTCAGCTTTTTCAAGGCCTCGACTACATCATTCCGTACCCCTTTCTGGTTAGGAATTTTGGCGTCTTCACCCACGTAGATCCCGCCATAAATGCAGCGGCCCAGGTGTTCGGCAAAATGGCCGTAAATATGTTTATTAATGGTAACGTTCTCAGAAGAATTACTGATCGTCAACTGATTTTGAGCAAAAGTCAGGCTCGAAGCCAGAGCTAAAGCCAGGGTAGTAACTATTTTTTTCATGCAGTAGTAAAAAGGAAGAGGCAAGTGGTTTATTAAAAAGACATTTCGATCATGTCATAATCACTCCTCCAAAGTTAGACAAATAACGAGGGCATGACTCCCTATGATTTACCTTTAAATTCCTTTATTTTGACATCAATATTGATTAATATATTATTTACTGTCAAAATAGTAGTTAGAACCGCTTTAAACAAAACTTCCCGAAAGCAATTACTTTCGGGAAGTAAGAAAAACCTGAACTACTAAACTACCACTTGATTTCCTGAACGGGCGAATACAGCATCTCCCCTACACCCGCCGTTTTGACTCCAATCCGACCGTAGGCGTAAGCTTTACCCAGATTATTGGGGACGTTTAGCGTGAGGGTCAGATTTTTACTTAAGTCAGCCAGAGCAGTTCCGGTTAAGTCTACACGGGCGGCGTTGTTGTTAATGTCCACAAACTGCGTGGCTCCCAGATAAAAGGTTACCCGCTCAATGGCTTGACTAGCCACTACCTGATTGATTTTCGTTGTAGCCGTAATGGTATTTCCATTTTTCGTGTAAGTAGCCGATCCGACCGTGTAATAAGGCGTCACGGGCACGTTAACGGTCATGTTCCCCCGCAGGTTTACCTGAATGGTATCACTGTTAGCCACCCAGGGACCGTTACCTCTCAGTAAGACCAGCTTATAATCCCCATCAAATAGGGTCGCCGAAAACGAACCGTCCTGATCGACATAGACGGGGACTTTCGTGAACGCAGCGTAGCCATGTTGCCATAACTCCAACTGCACACCGTTACTCCGTACCCCCACGGGCAGGTTATTGTACACCACCTGCCCCGTGAGGTTAGATTGTGGAGCATCAAAATTATCTTTTACGCAGCCCGCCAACCCAACTAAAGCCAGCAAACTACCCAGAATTAACTTCTTCATATTAATGGAAAGGATTGCGTACGATTTTGGGATTATTGTTGATAACGGACTGGTCGATTGACGAATAATAATTGCCTAACTGAAACAGACGCGGAGCCCGATACCGGGGTGCCGCCAATTTCTCGAAAATGTATTTTCCATCTTTCGGGTCACCCGGACGCACGACGCGATAGGGATACAGGGCAAACGCCATGGCGTCGGGGTTACTCGTACTGCCATTCCAGATTTCATGGGCAATCCGCCAGCGTTTCAAATCCCAGACACGGTGATCTTCGAAAGCCAGCTCCACGCGACGCTCGTTCTGAATTTTCTGAATATTCAGCGTTTTCAAACTATTCGCCGGGAAACCCGCCCGCTGACGAAGGGTATTCACATACTGAAGAGCATCGGCGGTTTGTCCGAGCTCAAGAGCGGCTTCGGCAGCGTTCAGATACATTTCGCCCAGCCGGAAACGCACCCACCACATATCGCTCCGAACGCCGCGTGTGCTCGCCATCGGGGCAGGATCAATGTATTTACGCAGATAAAAACCAGTGTTAGACACTTCCGTTTGTGAACGCTGAGGGCCTGAGGTTCCCGTTAGCAATTTCCCATCCGTATAGTTTGCTCCCAGGGTGTTGGATTCTACGTTCTGATAGGCACTCCCATTCCAGACTTTTACCCCCGCCTGAATCTGTACTTCCTGTCCGCGAAAGCTGGTTCCCGGATAGATAATTGTTCCGTACAAACGAGCGTCCTTGTTGGCAAAAATGTCCTGTGGACGGTCGTAATAGATGTAATCGCTGTTATCAGCCGTGCGATTTTTCAGTTCACCAGAGCTTCCATCCAGGTATTCATAATCCTCTACCAGATTTAGCGTAGGCGTTACCGCCGACGAACCGAGGTTATCCTCCCGAACCCCACGAGCGATGTTATCGTAGGTAAATCCGTGGCGTTTATCCTTAGCCGTCAGGAAGTCCTGAGCCATGATTACTTCGCGGTTATTTACTTTTTTAGTAATCGCCTCAAAGAAATTTTCACCCAGGTTCGGATTTGACTGATACAGCGTATACGCTCCTGAATTGATGATTTCCTTCGCTGCCGCCAGAGCTTTCGTGTAATAGTCCGTCGCCCGATTGGCCGGAATGCCTACTTCCCCGTTGGGCAAAGTAATGGGAGCGGGCATCTGGTTATTGTACTTGGCAATAGATCCCGCGTACAGCATCGCCCGGCTTTTCAGAGCCAGAGCGGTATACTTGTTAGCCCGGGTGTTACTACCTGAGTTACCCAACTGATCCTTAACGGCATCCAGTTCAGAAGCAATGAAATCATACACTTCGGCTTCCTTATTGCGAGGCTGTTGCAAAGGCGTTGGATCGCCGCTGAAATCGTAAATCAGTTGTTTGGTTACCAGGGGAACACCCCCCATACGTTTCACTAACTCGAAGTACTGATAGGCCCGCAAGAAACGTAACTCCGCCGAAAACTGAGTCTTCTGGGCAGCAGTGAGGGTATTTCCGTATCGTTCAATACTTTCCAGAGCCAGGTTAATGTCCCGAATCAGGCTATAATCCCACAGCCGCCAACGTTCAAAACCATAGGAAATGATGTTGTTTCGTCCATCATCGTTACCCGACCACATGGCCTCATCATAAGATGCAAATTCGGCCCACCCGTTATCAAGCTGAGTGTGTGCAGGTAAACGGTTGTAATAGTTAGCCAGCAGGCTGGTAATCATTTTTGCGTCATTCCAAACCTGTTCTTCGGTAATCAGCGTGGGTGACTGTCGCTCCAGCCAATCCCCTTCCTTACAACTGGAAACCAGTACTACTAAAGCGGCCAGAATGAGTTGTTTATAGTTCAGTTTCATGGAAATATCAATTAAAGATTTAAACTAAAGCCTGCATTTACCAGCCGCTGCTGCGGATAAACCAAACCATTTCCTGAAGAAATTTCGGGGTCAATGCCAAACTTCTTGACGTTATCAATCGAGAAGAGGTTTGTCCCATTGATGTACACTCGTAGACCCGAAAGTTTGATTTTCCTCAGCACTTCAGTCGGGATATTATAAGCCAATTCCAGATTCCGAAGGCGGATGTAACTTACGTTCGTTAACCAGAAATCACTTTTGCGGAAATTCACGTGACTAGGGTTATCCTTGCGGATAGCAGGATAGGTTCCGGGTACCCAGGGACTGTCGGGGTTGAAGGGATCTTCGCGGTGCCAGCGATCTTCCAGCATGTAATCGGGCGAATTACCGTTGTTCTGGAAAGGTATTTTCAATTCCCAGTCCCGCTGGAAAGTCTGCATGGTGGCTCCGGCAAAATCAAACTGTAACGTAAAGTTTTTCCAGGAAACACTACTGTTGATACCAAAACTCACATACGGGTTGGCTCCTTCGGCAAAACCAATGGGGCGTTCGTCTAGTCCGTTAATGATTCCATCACCGTTTACGTCTTTATAGATGAAGTCTCCGGGTAACTGGGTACGGTTGCCCTGGCCATCGTTGTTTACCCCGTAGTTATCAATTTCCGCCTGCGACTGGAATCGACCAATCACCTGGTACCCCCAGTTGATGTTAGCCCAGCGTTGATTCCAGGAGTTACGATACTCATCCCAGGAGTTACCAAAACGGGGTTTGTAAATCCCCTGCACATCCCAGCGACGAGCTACTGTTCCGTTAACGCTGAAGGAATACTGCACATCATTCCACTTGTTCCGATAGGTTAAAATACCCTCAAAACCCCGATGAGAATCAGAATTCAGGTTTTCATTAGGAAGGGAATACCCCACTTCACTGGGTAACAGAACATCGTAACGAGCCGCAGGCAAACCCTGACGAAGACGTTCGAAGGCATCAAATGTCCCCGAGAATTTTCCGTCGAAGAACGAGAAATCAACGCCGATGTTCCGGTTGGTATTGGTTACCCATGACAGGTTAGTAATAGGTAATCCGCGAGGCTGTAATCCTGTAATCAGGTTGCCATCAAATACCGCCGTTCCGCTGTTCCAGTTATACCCTGGAGAGTAGCTGTAGGGAGCCACAATAAAACCGTCGTTAATCAGATCGCTACCCGTTTTACCGTACGAAACCCGAAGTTTCAAATCATCCAGAAAATGGGCAGTATGATCTTTCAGGAATGGTTCCTGCGATAGCCGCCAGCCCAAAGACACACCGGGGAAGAAGCCATAACGCTTGCCGGGGGCAAATAGAAAGGAACCATCATAACGCCCTACGATCTCAGCCAGATACTTCTGTTTGTAGTTGTAATTAAATCGACCAATGTAACCTGCCCGGGCCTGTACGTTCCACTCGTCCGCCAGATAATCCTGGTTGGCGAAATACTGAATGGGGATGTAGTTATTGGGCGGCACGGTATGCACAACCATGTATTTATTATCCTGATCGTACCGCTCATACGCAGCCACTGCTGACAGGCTATGGTCACCCAGTTGCTTGTTATAACTCAACTGAATCTGAGCAAATCGGTCGATAATATTACGTTTCCGACGTTCTCTCCAGGGATTCTGATTACCACCCCCCGGTACCAGGTTATAGGTATCCGTCGGCTCATCATAACGATAAGCATTATACGTATATTCAAATCCATCAAAATCGAAATTGGTAAAAGCATACGAATACGTTCCTTTTACGGACAGCCCGAAATCAAAATCGTACTGAGCGTAGAAGTTTCCTTTTCCGTTCATCCATACTTCATCGACGTAACCCGTCACATCTTTTTTATATGTAGCAGGGTTTACGTTTACGTTGTGAGTCTGATTGATGTAGTTAGGGTTATCGTTTGCATACGGACGCTCCGTAGGCCACATGGTGAAGATACTCAGGAAAGGATTGAAGTAGTCGTCCAACCCCGGAACCCCTACCTGACTACGTAACTCCCGACGGGCACTAAGCTGAGTACCAATTTTAAAACGCTTCGCCAGAGCCACTTCTACGTTGGTTTGCAGGTTGGTCCGGTTGAATTTATAGTCTGGGATTAAAGCCTGCTGATCCAGGTGTCCGATTGACACATAATAGTTTACCGTTTCATTGGCACCTGAGGCATTGGCATTCAAAGAATACTGCGGTACGTTAGGTCGCATGACCATATCATAATAATCGAAGCTCTGATACCCTTTTTCAGTACCTGCTTTCCACTTAGCTAGTTCTTCGGGAGTCCACGAAGTGGTAATTCGCTGATTCTGATCTGATTCGATCAATCCACGAACGTATTGATAGGCATTTGCAGGTCTGGGATAACGGGTAAAATTCTGAACGCCATAATACCCATTGATGTTGATTACTGGCTTAGAGCCCGCTTTTCCACGCTTGGTTGTTACCAGTACTACCCCATTGGAGGCCCTCAATCCGTAGACCGCGGCAGAAGCATCTTTCAGGATAGAAATGTTATCAATATCATTCTGCCCGAGGTTATTGAAATTACCTGCATCCGAAGGAACGCCATCAATGATAAACAGAGGCGTACCCATGTTCCGAATCTGAATGCTCGTGCTGGCACCCGGACGAGCATCTGTCTGACGAGCCGTAATCCCCTGAATTTTACCCACTAAAGCTCCAGAAGTAGTGACTGCTGGCGTACGAAGTAGGTCGGATGACTTCAAGGTTCCAACCGCACCCGTTACCGTTGCCCGCGACTGGGTGGTGTATCCTACCACCACTACTTCGGTCAGGTTTTTGGTATCCTGCTGTAACGTAATGGTCATTTGCGTCAGCGACCCTACCGCCATTTCCTGTGGGGTATAACCCACGAAGCTAAAAATGAGTGTAGCATCACTATCCGGTACGTTGATCCTGAATTTTCCTTCTACATCCGTAACTACTCCACGGGTTGTTCCTTTTAATAAGACACTTACGCCCACCAAGGGCTCACCACTGGTATTAATCACGGTTCCCGAAACGGGGACATCTGCCGCCTGCACTACGGCCAGATGAAGACTGAAGAAGAGGAATACAAGTAACCAGCGAAAGGGGTCACTCCTCCGTAAAAGTCGACGCATAGAAATAAGGTTTATAGAGTAATTGTAAGCAATAGGATTCTACTCACTCCGCCTGGCGAAGTGTGAAAAGAGGTAATTAGGCGTGAAGTTCAAGAAGAGAAAAACGTTAGTTTTTCCAGGTTCTTGGAAAACAGGTTTTAAGTCATAGTGGAAAGGTTAAAATCCTGGGCAGGTCCTTTTGAGGTGTAGACGTCTTCTTATAATATTCACTATCTAAGAAAATTGTGAACTTATCTACTATGCAAATATATTATCCCACGCTAACTCTAACTCCCTGAAATTTGCTATCCACTGACTGTATTTTGATTATTTATATAATAATTACTATATTTTTTTGCACATAAATTTACTTATGGCACTAAAAAACCACCTTTGCAGGTGGTTTCAAACACTTCATGAAAGATTCGTTACTCTACTGTAACTGATTTTGCCAGGTTACGCGGCTGGTCTACGTTACAACCTCGCATGACAGCGATATAGTAAGACAATAATTGCAGAGGAATTACTGATAATAGCGGCGTCAGAATCTCGTGCGTGATCGGAATTTCAATGACGTGGTCTGCCATGGTTGGAATTAGCTTGTCGCCTTCCGTTACTACCGCAATTACCTTCCCTTTCCGGGCCTTTACTTCCTGAATATTCGAGACAATTTTTTCGTAAGACTGGTCCTTTGTCGCAATGAAAACGACGGGCATATCCTCATCAATCAAAGCAATCGGGCCGTGTTTCATTTCAGCCGCCGGATAACCTTCGGCGTGGATATAACTGATTTCTTTCAGTTTTAAAGCACCTTCCAGAGCAACCGGGAAATTGAGTCCGCGACCGAGGTAAATAAAGTTACGGGCGTTGCTGAACAAGGCTGAAATCTGCTCGACTTTTTCGGCATTCTTCAGCACTTTCTCAATTTTCTCGGGAATGCGTTCCAGTTCGAACAGGAATCGGCGGAAGGTATCTTCGTGCAGACTGCCTTTCCGACGAGCTACCGCAATGGCCATCTGAGTTAATACCGACACCTGAGCGGTAAATGCTTTGGTAGAAGCAACGCCAATTTCAGGTCCGGCGTGGGTATAAGCACCCGCGTGAGAAATGCGGGGAATGGAAGCTCCGACCACATTACAAATACCCAGAATGATGGCTCCTTTTGACTTAGCCAGCTCTAAGGCGGCCAGTGTATCCATTGTTTCACCAGATTGTGAAATGGCAATGACCACGTCCCCCTCTTGGATGATCGGGTTTCGATACCTGAATTCAGAGGCATACTCTACTTCAACGGGAATCCGGGCCAGCTCTTCAAATATATACTCGGCTACCAGCCCAGCATGCCAGGAAGTTCCACAGGCTACAATGACTATTCGCTGAGATTTGGCAATGTCATCCAAATATTCGCGAAGTCCACCCAAAACCAAGTGGCCTTCATCAGCATTCACCCGCCCTCGTAAACAATCTTTCACCGAACGCGGCTGCTCAAAAATTTCCTTGAGCATGAAATGTTCGTAACCGCCTTTCTCAATCGCCTCCAGCTCCATTTCTATATGCTGGATGTAAGGCGACTGAATAATATTTTCGATATTCTTGACGGTTAACTCGCCATTGCGAACCACCGCAATCTGAAAGTCATCCAGGTAAATAACGTTGTTCGTATACTCAATAATCGGTGTAGCGTCGGAAGCGAAAAAATACTCTTGCTCTCCTACGCCAATCACCAGTGGGGAACCTTTGCGAGCTGCGATGAGCTGATCGGGATGCTCTTTGCTCATTACTACAATGGCATAAGCTCCAACCACTTCCTGCATGGCTAACCGGATGGCTTCTTCAATCGAACTATACGTTTCTTTCTGAATGTCTTCAATAAAATTTACGAAAACCTCTGAATCAGTGTCCGAACGAAACTCGTAGCCTTTGTTCTGTAAATTCAGCTTAATAGCTCCGTAATTTTCAATAATGCCATTGTGAATAATGGCCAGGTTTCCCGAGTGAGAATAGTGGGGGTGGGAGTTCCGGTCGCTAGGTTCGCCGTGGGTAGCCCAACGAGTATGCCCGATACCGACGTTACTTTTCAGATTTTCATCGGTTAGCGAAGCCTCCAGATCACTTACTTTTCCTTTCTTTTTATATACCTGTAGACCGTCTCCGGTATTTAAAGCGACCCCTGCGGAATCATAGCCTCGATATTCTAAGCGTTTTAATCCCTTAATAATGAGCGGATAGGCATCCCGGTGTCCCACATAAGCTACAATTCCACACATACGTTTAATTTTTGACTCTTCTTAGTTAATAAAAACGGGGCTGGATAGTAAGAAAAGAACTCATATTATCATTAGATATTCTTAATTACTAATTCGTTGCTTCAAAAGAACTACATCCCGTTTATATTCAAAAACAAAAAGCCAATAATTTTACTTAAATACCTTAAAATCAAACAATTAATTAATTATTTTAAATTTATATCTTGGAATAATAAAAAAATTTAAATAGAATAAATTGCTTTATTTTCAACACTTATGTATCAGATTATCAATAAAAAAGGCGATTCCATTATTGGAATCGCCTTCTATTTTTAAGACAAAATGCCTATGAATCTACTAGTCTAGTTTAGCATGCAGATCACGGTATTTTTTCACCGCATCATGCGAATCTTTAAGCTTAGCTTTCTGAGTGCTAATTAACTGACGGATATCTGTCGACATGTTTGCATCTGATTCGAGAGCCGTTTGATAGGCTTCCTGAGCGGCATCTTCACCGAACTCGCAGTTTTCCAGAATCGCTTTACGGTCTTTGCCGGTAAACGCTGCTTTCACGTCCATCCATACCCGGTAGAATTTACCTGAGGTAGTCGTTTCGTCGGTTGGCGTACCACCCAGATTTACGATTTCGCGGCTCAGTTCATCGCGGTAGGTACGGCTTTCATCCGCAAAGCGGTTAAAAAGAGCCTTCAGATCTACGTCTTCGAGTTCTGTTTCGTTTACTGCTTTTTCGTATCCTGAAATCCGGTCGTTATTAATACGTACCAGATCATTTAAAACATCTACTAATTTTTCGTTGGTTACTGTAGTTTCCATGACTTATAAGTTTTATGTGGTTGATAGTCACGATACTAAAGGTTAAAAAAGCAGACCTATTTCATTAATCCCTGAAAATCAAACACTTAATTATATATAATATATAAAAATTTGTAGAAAACAGTTCCCGAACGAGTAGAAGTGGGCAATTGACTTCTGTCAATCTACCCGTTATTTAGCTGCCAGCATCTCTGCTTTTTGCAGCGTAACTTTTTCTACTTCCTTTACCATATTCGTTGATCCAATGCATAAAGCACTTCGCTGATGTAAATTCTTAATTTTTACCTCCATTAATCGCTGTTTACCGTCAGTAGCTAAACCGCCCGCCTGTTCAATGATAAAAGCTAACGGATAGCACTCATACAATAAGCGTAGTTTCCCGTTAGGGGTTTTAGCCGGTTGGAGGATAGAAATAGATCCCTCCTTTCAAAAGGTTCCGGTGGAAATCTCCTACTAATGAACCGATGTACCGGGAAGAATAACGACGGGTACGACAGGTGTCCAGGTAATCGGAAATAGGCTCTGGAAAGTCCAGAGCGTTCCCATCATTAATGGAATAAATGGACCCGTCTTCGGGAATTTTAATGGTTGGATACGACAGAAAAAACTCACCGAGCGAGGATTCGTAAGTGAATCCATTCACACCGTGTCCAGTAGTGTATACCAGCACGGTTGAGGAACCGTATAATACGTAGCCCGCCGCTACCTGAGCATCGCCACCCTGTAGAAAATCATCCAGGGTTACCTTCGTTCCCACAGGGCTCAGGCGACGATAGATGGAAAAAATGGTTCCGATTGAAACATTCACATCAATGTTGGAAGAGCCATCGAGCGGATCAATTGCCACCACATAGCGGGCATCGTCGTTCCCCGTCATTACGATATTTTCTTCTTCTTCAGATACAATTCCTGCCACTTCTCCCCCATTACGTAGAGCCCGCATAAAGCGAATATGAGCGATCATATCCAGTTTCTGCTGCATTTCACCCTGAACATTAGACGTTCCGATGGCACCGGTCACATCCACTAATCCAGCTTTGTTGATTTCACGATTGACAATTTTGGCGGCGATGGCAATGTCACGTAATAACTGCGACAATTCCCCAGTAGCAAAGGGAAAAGCATCCTGGTTACGTTTGATAAAGCGATCCAGAGTAACGCCTACGGGAAGAGCGATGGTTTCATCCAGAAAAGTCATAGGTTATGCTCGTCTTTGGGTGGTTATAAATAGTTTATAGAGATATGGATTTTACTCAGCACTATGATTTCACGAGCAGAGCTTCGAAAAGCCCAGACCCAATCGATTTCTGCGAACAGAAATAACCCTGATCGATTTATTAAAAAAATTAAATAATATACTGTAGGAAAGAGGCTAGTAACTGCTGATTATAAGACGTTTAATTAATTACCATACCCTTGCTTTTTCTAAGAAAAATCTAATGCTTTTTTACAGAAACTGATACTAATAAGCATGACAGCATGTATCAGGAAAGCTTTCCATCTGTTTTTTTCTTCCAGGCTATCAGTACGCCCCCACTAATAATCAAAGTAATGCCTAAACTCATGACGAAGGAAGGAAGGGGGTCGCCCAGAATGATTCCGAAAAGTAGAGAAAAGACAATATTAGAGTACCCTACCGCTGAAACGCGACCCGCTTTATCCATACTTAGTGAACGGGTCATGCATAATTGAGCAAGTAAAGCGGCCAGTCCCATCATTAACAGTATCGCCCATTCCCAACCCTGAGGCCAGACGAAGCGACCAATCAGCCAGTGATTAACGTCAGGGAACAAACTTCCCGTTAGCATAGAGAGAGCCGGGAGAATCAGCCCTGATAACATAAAGGAAAGAACAATGGCCCGCGTATCATAATACCGATTCAGGCTGCGAATGGACAGGTACGAAACGGCAGTTAATATCGCACAACTCAGCCCGATCAAATGCCAGCGGAGGGGCATGGTAACGTCCGGTCGGAAAATGAGTAGAATTCCCAGGAAACCCAGCCCGATAGCCAACCATTCCCGACGATTTAGTTTCTCGCCGAAGAATAAAAAGGAAAGAATGCTTAAAAAAATGGGATAGGTATATTGATAAGCCGAGGCCGTTCCTAGACTTAGGGTCCGAACGGAATAGAAAAGCATATACAAAGAGGCCGTTCCCACTACACCCCGAAAGATTAACAACAGTGGCTTTCCGCCCGGCTGCTGCATGGGTTTCTGTCTTAAGCTGATCAGGATGGAAATAACTCCCACGAGGTTTCGGAAAAATACCAGTTCAACGGCCTCAAATCGGGAACTCAGTTGCTTGGCTATCAAGGTCATTCCAGCAAACAGAAACGAAGCCAGTAACATTAATGCAATGGCTGAGGACGCATAGCGTTGGTAAAAAGTCTTTTTCGCAGGAGTAATAGTTTCGATCATGAACTAGGGAGAAAGGGTATTGGCTCAACTCATTTTCTCCCCTGCTCGTTCCCAAAAACGCATCCAACGCGGAAACATTGACTGTCTGGCATCTTCGGGCTGGTCGTCTCCAATCAATATACCCCAGGGTTCGAGGCCTTCTACCCGATCAAAAACTACCTTCATTAAAGCAATAGCCGGAATGGAAAGGAACATTCCTGAAACACCCGCCAGAGCACCTCCCACCAAAACCCCCACGATAGAAACCAGAGCATTCACTTTGACTTTTGAACCCACAATCATGGGAACCAGAATGTTATTGTCAATGAACTGTACCACTAGAAAAACGCCCACAACTCCCAGTAACACGCCAGGATCGGGGTTATTAACGAAGGCTATTAATACGGCCAGAATGGTGGCAATAATGCCGCCAATGTAAGGAATCAGGTTGAGGATGGCGGCGATAGCACTGAGCATAATAGCGTATTCAACCTTTAAAGCCAGTAATCCTACCGCATTTAAAATCGCTACACAGAGCGTTTCCAGCAATAAGCCAACTACGTAACTTTGAATCACGGTCTTCACCTGCCCAATGATTTCCCAGACTTTTTCCGCCGCTTCTTCAGCGAATAAGGATACAATGAATTTGAGCAACATAGCCCGGTAATAGAGTAACAGAAAGATGTAAATGGGTAATAAGGCCAGCGTTCCTAATGGACCAGAGATGGCTGAAATAGCTCCGTCACTCTGCAAGCTCTCCAGCGTTTTTTCCTGCACCTGTTTTACGTACTGGGCCTGCTTGCCGTAACTTACCCGGTATTCACTGCGAATCCAGCGGCGGGCATCGCGGTAAAAGTCATTGATATGGGCCTGAAGCTTGGGAATATCGTCCGAAAAATCCGCGATTTGTACGGAAATAAAGAAACCAACGGCGATTAGAAAAGACATGGCCAGAAAGAGGGTCATACAAATGGCAATGACTTTATGAAAACCCCGCTTCATGAACCAGGCTTCGACGGGGCGTAACAGGATGGCCAGTAAACCCGCCAGTGCCAGCGGAACAATTATTTCTTGACCAATGTAGATTCCGTACGTCAAAAGGGTAAGAATGATCAACACGTGCGACATACGGTGATACAAAGGACGACTGGACGAAGGCATGGCGTTACAGTAAGATGTGGAACCGAATACTAAGGTTAGGTAATATAGACACCCCAAAGGCGTTTTTTATGAACCTGACCTGTTTTAAATTTTAACAAAAACTCAATTCTAATTAGAAAGTTTTAAGGAATCAATCTCGTCGAGTTTATCCGAAGAACTTCGAGGATTTTTATATCTTGCCTCCTTAATTACTTGTTTCGAGACCAATGAAAAAGCAGATTATTTTCACCCCTAATGCTCCCGCACCCATCGGCCCTTATTCCCAAGCCATAAAAATTGACGGTAGAGTATATGTTTCAGGCCAGATTGCAGCCGATTTAGCCTCTAGTGGAGCCGGCGGTAGCCGCCGAAGCTCGTCAGGTTATGATTAGCATCGGAGAAATCCTACAGGCGGCTGGTATGAATTACCATAACATTGTTAAAACCAGCATTTTCTTAAAGGACATGAATGACTTTACCGTAATCAATGGTATTTACGGTGAATTTTTCTCGGGCGATTATCCCGCTCGTGAAACCGTTCAGGTATCTCGCCTGCCCAAAGATGTATCGGTAGAAATCTCAGTAATTGCCATGGAAGACTAAGTTCTTCTTTCGCTGGCAGTTGATTTTGAGGTAGTATAGGCGGCCTGTGGAATCCACAGGCCGCTTTTTTATTTTATGGATAGAGCCGTGATTTCATTGCGTCTGTTTAGGAAACAAAAATCATTTGAATCGTAACAAAAGCCGCCTCTTACCCAGACGCGATGAAGTCGCTTCTCTGCCTGAAATGCTTGTTTGTTATGCTTTTGTCGGATTGGCAATCATCCACCGTGGTTGGTGTCCTCACCAACCACTATGCTTTTTGGCTGGTGAAGACACCAGCCATAGCGGGAGGAATTCGTAAGTGCGTTAACCTACCCGCCCGTCCCCCGGATTGTCATCCGGGGCTATCCAGATTCAACCCCTCCGGGGTTAAGGTCTCCATTTTCAAACCTCTTCCCTACCTTTCCGCCCTAGTTGGTGAGAACACCAACTACTATGCTTTTGGCTGATGAAGACACCAGCCATAGCGGGAGCATGTACCTCATACCCAAAACCCCGGATTATCATCCGGGGCTATTCAGGTTAAACCCCTCCGGGGTTATGGTTCCCTTTTCAAACGTCTCCCCTACTACGCTCTTTCGGATTTGTAATCCGAAAGCCGTCTGTAAGGGATTTATAATCCTTAAAGCAACGCTAACCGTCTCTTACCCAGATGCGGCTTCATCGCATCTCTACATGAATGATCGCCTGTTATTGGGGATTGTAAACTCAAAAACTCCGTCATGGCTGGTGTCTTCACCAACTACCAGGCTTTTAGTAATGGCTGGTGAGGACACCAGCCAGGGCGGAAGATTAGCGTATGGGCCCGTTCAACGTTTACCCCGGGTTTTACCCGGGGCTACCCATATTAAACCCCGCTGGGGTTATAACTCCCATTTTCAAACCTCTCCCCTACCTTTATGGGTTTTTATCTTTCCAAACTCCAAACTCCAAACTCCAAACTCCAAACTCCAAACTCCAAACTCCAAACTCCAAACTCCAAACCGCAGCGACAGCCGCTCCAAACTCAAAACTGTTAATACCTGTTAATTGCATTCCTAATCCACTAACATTCAGTTACCTTTGGCTAGTCGACCTTAATCTGCATTAGCTATGAAACCCATCCTATACTTATTTATCTTTTTAATCAGTACGGCCTGCCAAAGGTCCGCTATTCGGCTTAACTCGCTTACTCCCGATACCCATCAGGAAGATGGACTTCAGGTAGCTCGCCAAGTAGGACGTGATTTGAAAGTAGTTACCTCTTTTGAAAGTGTTTATGAAAGCCGTCAGCGGGGAGCGAAGATAGAATACCTTATTTTCGATACGGAAGTAACCAACCTCAGCGAGCATCCTATCGAGATTAAACCTAGCGATTTTGAGATTTCTGCCCTTGATACTAAAAAGAATCTACTTCCCTCTTTCAACGGTTACTCAGAATCCTGGAACCGAAAAGGGCTGGATCCTGATCAGGAGTTAGTTCGGATAGATCAGCAGATGCGACAGGAACAGAAGGTGCTGAAGTTTAATAAAGTCTTCAATACCGTTTTATTGATAGGCCTGGTAGCCGCTGATGTTTCCAATCAAACGAATACCCGTCAGAGCTACCGGGAATTTGCTTCCAAAAGTGCAGGCATTGCAGGCGGCTGGCAAACCCTGGCTATCAAACGGGTAGCCGATCATCAGCGATTTGCCAATCGGATGGATCAGTTGAGTTGGGAAAAGGGAAATTTTCAACAGGAAACCTTTCGTAGAGCAGTACTCAATCCCGGGGAAGCATTGCGGGGCAAACTGCTACTGGAATCCAATCGGGACGCCGCCTATTACCGAATTGACTATCCGGTTACTTCCGAACCCATTAGCTTTTTATTCGAGCAAAAGTTAGTCAAACAGAAACGTCGTAGATAAGTATAAACCAAAAGAGAGCCTCGCGAATACGAGGCTCTCTTTTGGTTTACTAGCTCAATCTATTTGGCGTAAGCTACGGATCGCATTTCCCGAATAACGGTCACTTTAATCTGACCAGGGTATTGCATATCCTTCTCAATTTTCTGTGAAATATCGTAGCTCAACTGGCTTGCTTTCTCGTCGGTTACATTGTCCGAATCAACAATCACCCGCAACTCCCGGCCGGCCTGAATAGCGTAGCATTTGTCAACACCATTAAAGTTCAGGGCCAAAGCTTCGAGGTCTTTCAGACGCTGAATATAACTTTCCATCATCTCGCGACGAGCTCCAGGACGTGAACCGCTGATGGCATCGCAAACCTGAACAATCGGAGAAATCATGCTGGTCATTTCGATCTCATCGTGGTGAGCTCCAATGGCATTGCATACTTCGGGGTGTTCCTTGTATTTCTGAGCCATTTCCATACCCAGAATCGCGTGAGGCAACTCGGGTTCTTCGTGCCAGACCTTACCAATATCGTGGAGTAAGCCCGCTCGTTTGGCCAGTTTTGCATTCAGTCCTAACTCAGAAGCCATCGTAGCACAAAGCTTGGCTACTTCGCGAGAGTGTTGAAGCAGGTTTTGACCGTAAGAAGAACGGAAACGCATCCGGCCTACCATCTTGATTAACTCAGGGTGTAAGCCATGAATGCCTAAATCGATTACCGTACGTTCACCAATTTCAACGATTTCGTCTTCGATGTTTTTCCGCGTCTTTGCTACCACTTCCTCAATGCGGGCGGGGTGAATCCGACCGTCCTGAACGAGGCGGTGTAAGGATAAGCGAGCAATTTCCCGACGAACAGGATCAAATCCCGAAATAACGATGGCATCCGGGGTATCGTCAACGATGATTTCTACACCAACCGCCGACTCCAGCGTACGAATGTTACGTCCTTCGCGACCAATGATTTTACCTTTAATATCGTCAGATTCGATGTTAAACACCGATACGCAGTTCTCAATCGCCTGTTCAGCAGCCGTCCGCTGAATGGTTTCGATTACAATTTTCTTCGCTTCCTTGGTTGCCGTCAGTTTGGCTTCCTCCACGATATTCTTTACATAACTCGTCGCCCGCGTCTCTGCTTCTGCTTTCAGGTTATCCACCAATTGCTGGCGAGCCTCATCAGCGGTTAATCCGGCAATGCGTTCCAGTTGAGCAATCGCGTTTAAACGAGCTTTTTCAGCTTCTTCCGTCTTCTTTTTGATCGAATCCTGCTGTTGAGAAACCTGCTGTTTTTGCTTTTCCAGCTCGTCTTCTTTCCGCTTCGCCTGCTCACGCTGCTGATTAATCTGACGTTCGAAGTCCTTCAACTTGGCTTCGTTTTCCTGAAGAATACGCTTCCGTTTATTCGTTTCTTCTTCGAATTCGCTCCGGCGTTTCAGGAAATTTTCCTTTGCTTCAAGAATCCGCTGATTCTTAATATTCTCGGCCTTTTCTTCCGCGTTTTTGATAATGTCTACAGCTCTGATCTCAGCTTCGGCATCCCGATTTTTAATCGTTTTTCCTAAAAAGTACCGAGTTAGCAAGAACACTATGGTCGCAGTAACGAGGGTATCGAGTAAATACGATAGAACATTACTATCCTGCATTTCTCTGTATGGTTATATTATAGTGAAACCAAACAGTCCTCTGCCGGAAGCCGTCAAAAGTAAAGAAGAGAGACTTATTTCCTTATCAATCAGTTCCTTAAAATCGGACTGACTAATTCATCCATCATTTCGAGTTGGGCAAAAGCCTGATGCTGTAACGCATTAAGTTTCAGGTTAGTGACCATGCAAAAAAGCATTACACGCGTCATCCGCTCGTGCATGCTATGTACGTTTTCCTTCTCGAGTAACTGTTGCATTTGCTGGTTCAATAATCTAGCTGCTTCCCGAACGTAGAGTTCATCTTCCTTCGGAATATTCATTTCATATTGAGTGCCTGCTAGCTGTATGTGGATGGTACGGTTAGTTCCCATGCAATGGTAGTTATGGCTTATAATCGCTCTAACTGCATTTTTCTTCGGTCTTTTAATCGGCTGTGGGGCCGGTCAGATGGCCTGTATTACAATCTAAACTTTTACAAGTTTAGTACTTTAAAATGAAATAATACAAATTGAAATCAGTCTATTACGTTTCAGACTTCATTTAAAGTTACAATAAAAAGGCGATTAAGTGTCTATTTAATCCTTAACCTTACTCATTGTGAACCTTCTGAATCGGTATTATTTCTTTTCCTGCCAGTTAAAATTAACCCTGAAATTTTTCTATTCTGATAATTTCTTAATGGCTTTATCTACTTCCTGAATGAAGTGATCCACCTGAATTCGTAAGGCCTCTGGGTTATCAGGGTTTAACGAATCCATAGCAATTCGACTCATGCGGCCTTTTTGATCGCTTCGTTTACGTAAATCGGCCAGCTCCAGTTTTTGCTTCTTGATGAGTTCATCCCGCTCTTTCAATAAGGCGTGCAACCCCTCTAGCTCCCGTTGCTTATCCTGCAACACCATATTCATTTGTTCCACCTGAGAGATTACCGTGCGTATTCTCAATTCCAGATGCTGCCCCTTGGCACGTAATCGGTCTTCCAGTTCATCCGCCGAGCGGGAGGTATCTAGGGGATTCATGTTTGAAGGTTTGTGTTTAGAGTTAGTTATTCTGTAAAGGCTGGTAACTCCCCGTCAGGAATCACCAGCCATTCAAAATGCTAAGCTTATTTTCTGATCACTGCTTCTAATTCTTTCTCAAAACCAAGCATTAACTTATTCATGGTTTTGTCAATCTGCGTATCTGTTAGCGTCTGGGTAGAATCCAGCAGGGTAAAACTTACTGAATACGATTTCTTCCCTTCGCCCAGGTTAGGCCCCTCGTAAATGTCAAAAACATTCAGACTTTGCAGGAGGTTTTTCTCATACTTACGAGCTACTTCCTGAATTTGTTTGAACGAAACGTTTTTATCGATCACCAGCGATAAGTCGCGACGTACTTCGGGGAATTTTGGAATCTCCTGGAACGTCACTTCCGTCGTATAACGATCTACCAGGGCGTTCCAATTCAAATCGGCAAAGAAAACTGCCTGCTTCAATTCTGCCCGTTTCGCCAGGTCACTTCTTACCAAACCAATCGTGGCCAGTACTTGTTTACCCACCAGGTATTGCAAACCATAAGCCCAGACATTACCGGCTTCTACTTCCTGCACCGAAACGCCTTTGATTCCCATTTTCTTGAAAATCCGGGTTACCGCCGATACCAGGTCGTGGAAAGACACGGGGCGACTTTTCTGCTGCCAGGATTCTGAAACCACATTACCCGTGATGTATAGAGCGAGGTGACGGGTTTCCGTGTATTCGCCCTCTACTTTGTGATACGTCTTACCAAATTCAAAGAACTTCAGGTCACGCTGACGACGATTGACGTTGTGAGCCAGAGCTTCCAGACCGGAAAAGAGCATACTCTGACGCATAACGCCTAAATCTTCGCTCAATTTATTCAAAATCTCAACATTTTCACCAGGAAGGCTATCTTTTATACTTTCAGCATAAGCGGGTTTAGTCAGAGAATTCGTGAAAATTTCCTGAAAACCAGCCCCTGTCAGCAATTGAGAAATTTTGAAAGGAACGTTTTCCCGATCCTTTGAAGGTACTGGGAACTTTGCCAGATAATCCGTTTGTAAGTTATCCGATAAAGCGATGTTGTTCAGGCCGTAAATACGAAGAATTTCTTCTATAACGTCCGCTTCACGCGTTACATCGACGCGATACGCCGGAATCGAAGCGGTGAAGCCTTCGTCCGTACCATTCCAGACTTTAATGTCCAGATCCGTCAGGATTTGGTGAATTTGTTCGTGAGGAACTTTCTGACCAATCAGTCGATCAATATTCCGATACCGCATTTCTACCTGAGCAGGCTTGAACTGAGCCGGATGCGTATCCACTACTTCACTGGTAATCTTTCCCCCCGCAATTTCCTGAATCAGTAATGCCGCCCGTTTCAGGGTATATAGTTTGAAGTTAGGATCCGTACCACGTTCAAAACGGAAGCTGGCGTCAGTCTTCAGCCCGTGACGCATCGACGTTTTACGAACCCAGTCCGCTGCAAAATAGGCTACTTCGAGAAACACACGAGTCGT
Source organism: Siphonobacter sp. SORGH_AS_1065 (assembly GCF_030818595.1). Classification (NCBI taxonomy): domain Bacteria; kingdom Pseudomonadati; phylum Bacteroidota; class Cytophagia; order Cytophagales; family Cytophagaceae; genus Siphonobacter; species Siphonobacter sp. SORGH_AS_1065. The sequence continues at coordinate 2,669,716 of NZ_JAUTAM010000004.1, read as the reverse complement.
GGTTTCTTTGATTCCAGAATCCTGCCCACCAAATACACCGGCAATGCCTACGGGTTTTTCAGCATCGCAAATCATTAAATCTTCCTCCGACAGAACGCGTTCTACGCCGTCTAGCGTAGTGAACTTGGTGCCAGTTGGTAAGGTCTTTACTACGATTTTCTGTCCTGCCAGTTCATGCCAGTCATATGCGTGCATGGGTTGACCCAACTCATGGCAAATTGAAATTGGTAACGTCTACGATGTTGTTGATAGGGCGTAAACCAATCGCCAGCAAACGCTGCTTCAGCCAATCCGGCGATTCAGCTACTTTCACGCCATCGATCGTTACACCGCAGAAACGAGGGCAAGCCTCGGTATTTTCTACGGTTACCCCAATCGGATGCTGATTGGAATCGGCATAGAAATTATCCGTAGAAGGTAACTTTATTTCACGGTGCAAGAGAGCTTTCAAATCACGAGCGACCCCTACGTGCGAAGCCGCATCGGCCCGGTTAGGCGTCAGGCCAATGACAATCTGATAATCTGGCTCTAATTTGAAAAATTCAGCCGCAGGTGTGCCATTAGGTACGTCCGTGGTTAACACCATAATACCGTCGTGGCTGGTACCGAGACTGAGTTCGTCTTCGGCACAAATCATGCCTTCCGAGGGATGGCCGTATACTTTTCGTTTTCCGATGGTAAAAGGCTCCCCATTCGTTGGGTAAATCGTGGCTCCCACCGTGGCTACTACTACTCGCTGACCCGCCGCTACGTTAGCTGCTCCGCAAACAATGGTAGCGGGTTCATCCGTACCGATATTCACCGTGGTCAGGTGGAGTTGTTTTTCCTTCACCATAAAAGGCTCGCAGGTCAGTACTTCACCAATCACGACTCCCTGAAGGCCACCAGGAACCGAATCGATTCGTTCAATTTCTTCAACTTCCAGTCCACATCCGGTGAGCAGTTGATCTAATTCTTCGGGTGACTCGTTCAGAGAAATATACTGTTTGAGCCAATTGAGGGAAATATTCATAACACTGAGACAATCACTTGAAAAAAGCCCGGTATAGTTGAGTAATGGGCCGGGCAGACAAACGTCTATTTTGCAAAAATAACTAATAAACCTGTTTAGCCTTTAGCCTTTTGTGTTTAGAGTCGCAGAGTTTCTTTGAATTATTACCTTTATTTTTATCAATTGCGTCTAAATCTACACTTTTTCAAGCCTTTTTAGCCATGCCAGCTTCGCATCCAGCCTTGGGTTATGCTTTTTTGACTCCCTTTTACGAATGGGCCATCTGGCTGGGCGTTCCGGAAAAGAAAATTCGGGAAGAGTTAATCTCCAGGATCAAACCCGGTGATTCTGTTCTGGACTTTGGCAGCGGAACGGGTACATTTCTGAAAGATTTGCTCGCCTATAATCCCTCGCAAGCGGTTTGTGGACTTGATACGGATGCCTACATGGTGAAAACTTCCCGAAAAAAAGGACTTCCCGTGGATTTCTATACGGCGGGTAGTTTGCCCTACCCCGATCAGAAATTTGATGTTGTTACCAGCACCTGGGTCTTTCAGCATTTTTCCGAAGAAGAGGTTCTCTTCTATTTCCAGGAGATTCGAAGAATTCTAAAACCCACTGGTGTTTTCTGGCTTGGCGACTGGGGACCTTCACAGGGACCTATTCAAGCCGGGTTGAGTAAACTGGTTCACTGGATAGACCCGACTCAGAACGGATACGGCCCGGCTGACTTATGGCCCGGCTGTTTATTAAAGTGTGGTTTTCAAAAGGTAATCCGAAGCGAGCCTATTCTGACCCGGCTGGGCACTTTCTATTACTGGCAATGCCTACCTTAGAATCAATACTCAAGATCAGTTACTTTGCTACTGCTCTAAGCCGGAGCCCTCGAAACACTTTCATGAAAAAGCGGTTGAACTGAAGAGAATTAAAAAAATCTATGGTTTAAGAACATTTGTAGTCGTTTTTTGTAAAAAATGAGATGTTGGTTAGCTAGCGTTCTCCTGAATGCTTTGACTAATACACATTAAATCGTTTTAATTTCCTAAAAGATCCTGGCTTGATTTTATTACTTTTTAGTGAAAACAAAGTCTGTTATGCTTTTGGGTAACTCTGTTAAAATTTCAGAATTTGAACTAGTTCTGAAGTCCGACAAGGTTAATTGAACATCATTTTACGTTAATTTTCGTTAATACTAAAAGGTATATTTGCTGAATTCCGAATAGTCGTTCATTTTCGGTATCCGGTTTTTTTGATAGGCCGCGATGGAAATTAACTCCTATAATTCTAACTCACGACCTATTGATTTTCCAAAACGACTGCCATGAAACCGTTTTGTTTGTTTTTGCTCTTTGTATTTACCCAGCAAGTGCTGGCTCAGGATATTACTACGGATCGGCTCAAAGGAGTCTGGGTAGCCAAGCGGGTGGAATACCGCAATGGTTACCAGATGATGAGCGACACGGAAGTAGATCAATCCAATATCGTTTTTGTGTTTGAAGACAAACGCTTACGCTTCTACACGAACGAACGTTCCACATCCGTGAGTTATACACTCAGTGGTACCCGCATTCGTACGGCTCAAAATGCTATTTATCAAATTGACAAGCTAACTGATTTTGAGCTTCAGCTATCGGAGCAAACCTCTTCGGTCATGCGAACTGATCAGTTACGCTTCATTTGTTCCCGTCAGGATGCGAGCAGTTACGATGATTACATCCGAAAAAAATTCATTTTACCGGCGGCTCGTTTTGATTCTGACACGTTTTATGTGATGAACGAAACGATCTTTCCGAAATTCCGTACCCGTCTGATTGACAGCAGTTTTTACGAATCGTATCGGAATTCCTACAATTTCATTGAAGATGCATTCCGGCAATTGGCTCGTCCTCGACGGGATCGTTTTCGGGTTAGTTTTATCGTTAATGCGACCGGGCAGGTTGAAAACATTCAGATTGTAGAAAGCTCCGATCCTAAAAACGACGCGAACCTTCGCAAAGCCATCAAGGCCTCGGAAGGGATGTGGATTCCGGCCCGGATTTCGAACAAGCCCGTGCGAACGCAGGTGAATTATGAATTTCCGTACGGTATTCCTGAAAATAAACAATTATCGCTGGACGATATTAAGGCTCTGAAGGCAAAGGATTTGTTTGAAACGGGATTACAGCATTTCAATCGCCAGCGGTATGCCGAAGCTCTGGAGGTCTTTAACCAATGCGTGGATTTAGATCCAGGAAACGTGTCCATTCGCTTCAACCGGGCGGCTGCTTTATTCAAGCTCAATCGAACACAGGATGCCTGTAAAGATTGGAAGCTCCTGGAAAAAGCCGGAGAAAAAGAAGCAACCAAGTGGCTTAAGAAGTATTGTCAATAAGAGAAGAGGTCAGCATCCAAAATGCTGACCTCTTCTTATTTTTAACTTCCCGAATTTCAAAACTCTAAACGTATTACTTACGCCTTATCTCCACCCATATCCCGACGAGCGTTGAAGTAACCTTTCACCACCGTAAAAGTCGTAATAGCCAGGAAGAAAATGATGATGTAATGCACGTAGTTAATGATACCGGGAAATTTCTCTCCCAGGTAAAAACCACTTCCGCACAGTAACAAACTCCACAAAGCTCCTCCGATGACGTTATACGTCATAAAATGTGGAAAGTCGAGTTTGATCATGCCTGAAAGAATGGGAGCAAACGTGCGAACAACGGGTAAGAAACGGCTAATAATTAAAATGCTGGAACCGTATTTCCGAAAATACTGACGCGTCGTTTCAATATTCTTCTTTTTGAAAAAGAGCGAATCCGGTCGATTTTCGAATTGCGTTCCGAAAAACTTTCCGAATAAGTATCCTGTAAGAGAACCCATCACCGCCGCTCCAAAAATGCAGAGTAATAGTAAGAGTAAGGTAACATTCAAGACACCCGTTCCGCAGAAAACGCCCGCCAAAAACAGCAGGTAATCGCCGGGAAGGAAGAAGGCAAAAAAGAGACCGTTTTCTGCAAAAACGATCAGGGTGATGACTACCAAACCTCCCGTACGGATAATCTCCTGGGAGTCAGTAAGCATAGTCAACCAGTCTGGTAAATTCATGGTTTGAAAACGTATTTTTGACGAAGGTAGGCACTTGTCTGATTATAGACGATTCAATTTCCTGAATTTTAGCAGAAACTACATCAGCGGTATTTCTATTCTCAGGTTCTTCCTACTTTTGTTCTCAGTTCCCTAAAAGTTTATACCTTCCCACTGCATACTTCATCAACCAGCATTTATTATCCGAACATCAACGGCTTTGATTGAACCGAAATTTGCCTCCGACTCCTTAACCACCATGACCGAAATGGTCTTTCCCAACGATACTAATAATTTGGGAAACCTGATGGGTGGTAACCTCTTACGCCTGATCGACATCTGCGGTGCCGTGGCCGCTCAGAAGCATTCCCGCCGTATTGTGGTAACGGCCTCAGTCGATAACGTAGCTTTTAAAGATCCCATTCCGCTGGGTAGTGTCATTACGCTGCGGGCCTTTGTTACCCGGGCTTTTAATTCTTCAATGGAGGTCTTCATTGACGTACATGCCGAGAATATTCCTGCGGGTGAACGCATCATGACGAACCGGGCCTTTTATACCTTCGTTGCGATTGGAGACGATGGGAAACCGACTGAAGTACCCGCCGTCATTCCTCAGACGGACGAAGAAAAACTATTCTACGAAGCTGCTCTGCGTCGCCGACAGTTACGTCTGGTATTGGCCGGACGCATGACGCCCGCCGAAGCTACCGAGCTGGCTAAGTTATTCGAGTTACCGACGAGTAACCTATAAGTTAAAGAAGGTTTGACATTAGTTTGAGTAGGTTTGAAAAAGTTAGAGGGTTTGAACGGGAGTTAATTACCCACTCAAACCCTCTAACTTTTCTAAAACATCAAACGATATCAAACTCTTCTAGCCTATTTTCCCGGAGTTTCTACCCGAAACTGCTCCATCCCTTTACGGTCTTGCAGAGTTACATAAACCGTTTTTTTATCCTTCCCTCCAAAAACGAGGTTACTACAGCTCTTTCCTTTTAAGGGGATTTCCCGAATCAGCTTTCCTGCCGGGCTCAATACTGCAATGGTTCCTTTGCCGTGACGCGTGCAATAGAGGTTTCCTTTTTTATCACACTTCATGCCATCCATTCCAAAATCAGTAAATTCGTGGAAGAGCGTTTTATTCTGAACGTTACCCTCTGCATCCAGATCATACTTCCAGATTTTTCGCTGAGCACTTTCATTCACATACAGCGTTTTCTCGTCGGGACTCAAGGTAATCCCGTTCGTTGTGCCGAGGTTTTCTAGTAATAAGATCGTCTTCCCCTCCGGCGTTACTTTCCAGAGCTTTCCGGTATTATCCTTCCAGCTAGGATCAGAAGCGTAGATTACATCTTTTTTCGTAATACAAATGTCGTTAGGCTGGTTAAAACGATCATCGTGAGCAAAGACGCTTACTTGCTTCGTTTGCATATTCACCTTCAACACGTTATGATTTACGAAGTCGGCCAGTAACATCTCCCCTTTCGAGTTAAACTGAATGGCATTAGCGATACTCTTGTTAGGTAAAGTCACAAACACTTCACCCTGTCCATTTGCATCTATTTTCCCGATAGTTCCATCCTGCCTGAAATTTACCACGTAAAGATGCCTCGCTTTGTCAAAACTCGGCCCTTCAATGTTAGTACTAAACTGATTTTCAGCCGTAAAATCACGACTTACGTACAGGTCTTTTTCGGCAGAATGAGCCGTACTGGCCTGACGGTTACAACTAGCAAAGGCCAGCGGAATTAATACTAGATAAGAAAGTTTCATCGATGTCTATGGTAATAAAAATAATGAGGTTCTCATTTGCATGAAAACCTCATTAGTCAAGTAGTGACTAGCTATTATAACGGTGTTTCTGGCGTTTCGATATCCGTTGGTTCTACTTTTTCATCTGTCGTATTCACTGCCGATTTGGCTCCCGTAGCGGGTACTTTTGAGCCGCTCGGTTTTGCGGCGGGTGCCGCAGGTTTGCGAGCAGGAGCTTTGGCGGCGGGTGATGGCTTCTCGTCTTCTACTTTGTTTTCAGCATCAGCCTTTTCTTCCGAAGGTTTCTCTTCTTTCTTTTTGGGAGTTGGTGCTGGTTTTCCAGCCGTTTTTTTGGCTTGTTTTTCTAGTTTCTTCTTCGCATCCTTTGCCTCTTTCTCTCCTTTCTCCTTCTCTTTTTGCTGTAACTTACCAAACTTTTTAGCTAGCTCTTCGGCGGCTTTTTCAATTTGCTTGGATAATTTTTTACCATGTTTAGGATTCAGACCTGCTAGTTTATCAGCTAAGACAGAAGTCAGTTCGGAGGTGAGTTTTTTGTCGGGTTTCATAAACGTACTTGTTTCGAGAGTATTAAGCTTAAATCAGGGTTTTGATGCGAATCGTTTATTGACAAAGTCCCAGCAAACAATGCCAGTAGTAACGGCAATATTTAAGGAATGCTTCGTTCCGTACTGAGGGATTTCCAGGCACTCGTCGGCAATTTCAATTATTTTATCATTTACTCCAAAAACTTCATTCCCGAAAACGAAAAGATAATAGTTACCTTCTTCGGGCTGGAAGTCGGGAAGCTTCAGACTTTCCTCTACCTGCTCCACGGCAATGACCTTTACTCCTTTCGCTTTCATCATTTGGCAGAACTCAACGGAGTCCGGCACATGAACCCATTCTACGGATTCATCGGCCCCGAGGGCTGTTTTGGTAATATCCCGATGAGGAGGCGTTCCCGTAATTCCCCCCAGATACAAAGTAGAAACCCGAAAGGCATCCGAAGTACGAAAGACTGACCCTACATTATTTAGACTTCTGACGTCATCCAGTAAAATAGAATACGGAAATTTTTCCGTATCCTTGAACTCTTCAACCGACATACGGCCAAGTTCATCCATTGAAAGTTTTCCCATAGAAAATCAGGGTTTTTACCCTTAAAAAGGGTCTTTTCCTGCGAATGGATTTTTAAAATCCGGGGGTAAAGTTCGTGAACTTCCGGTTTTTGACACTCAATTTTTTCATTTACCAGCCGCTAACTCCTTTCGTTTGAGGCTTTTTCCTTTCATCCTCATCACTTTAAACCTTCATCTCAGGTGCTGATTGAAACGCGAGCGTACGCCCGGGCCGGGCTTTTAGGAAATCCTTCTGATGGCTTTTTTGGTAAAACATTATCTATTTCTGTACGAAATTTTGGGGCTTCCGTAACCCTATGGCAATCGCCGGAACTGCATATTGAACAACAGGAAGCCGACGCGAATACCTTCCGCAGCATTTTTCACCTGTGCGATACCGTTGGCCAGATTGGTTATAACGGGGGCATTCCACTGATTAAGGCAGCCATCCGGAAATTCACTACTTATTGTGTCGATCAGGGGATACGTTTGTCTAACCGGAATTTTACCATTCGTTACAGTAGCTCTATTCCAAGACAGGTGGGCCTTTCGGGCTCCAGTGCTATCATTGTTGCCACGATGCGGGCTCTGATGCAGTTTTACAAGGTAGACATTCCCATTGAATATTTACCGACGTTAGTTATGCAGTCGGAGACGGAGGAACTGGGCATAACCGCTGGTTTGCAGGATCGGGTTATTCAGACTTATGAAGGCTGTGTGTACATGGACTTTGCCAAAGACTTACTCGACAGCCGGGGTTATGGCCATTACGAACGGGTAAATCCGGCCAAACTTCCCAAACTCTATTTAGCGTATAATACCGACATGAGTAAGGTTTCGGGGAAAGTGCATAACGACGTTAAAGCCCGATTTAACCGTGGCGAGCCCCTGGTGGTGGAGACCATGCAGAAAATTGCCCATCTGGCTACGCTCGGAAAAGAGGCCGTAGAAGCTCAGGATTACGAACAGCTCAATCACCTCATCAATCAGAATTTTGATTACCGGACGCAGATTTATAATATTCATCCCGTAAATATCAAAATGATTGAAACGGCTCGTCAACTTGGAGCTTCGGCTTCCTTTACGGGTTCAGGCGGAAGTATTATCGGCATGTACGAAAATGACGAAATGCTGAATCGCCTATTTGTCGAACTAAAAAAATTAAACACCCGGGTTATCAAGCCTTATGTGATGTAATTTCTGGTTGTTGGTGAATAGTTAATGGGTTGTTATGCTAATGCTGTTTTTAGATTTACAATCTATAAATAGTAATCTAACAACGATCCAATTCACCAACAACGATCAACCATACTTAAACATGATCAAAAAAGCGATTATTCCTGCCGCCGGTTTTGGAACCCGGTTTCTTCCTGCTACCAAAGCTCAGCCGAAGGAAATGTTACCCATCATCGACACTCCTACCATTCAGTATGTAGTGCAGGAAGCCGTGGATTCGGGCATTGAAGATATTCTGATTATTTCTGGGAAAGGGAAACGTTCCATTGAAGATCACTTTGACCGGAACTTTGAGCTCGAAACCCGTCTGGCCGAAAAAGAAGACGAAATGCTGCACGAGTTACGCCGCCTCTCCGACATGGCGAATATTCACTTCGTGCGTCAGAAAGAACTCAACGGTCTGGGTGATGCTATTTACTATGCCCGTCACCACGTGGGAAACGAGCCCTTCGCCGTATTACTCGGCGACACCATCATGGATTCGGTTATTCCCGTGACGCAGCAGTTAATGGATACATTCGCGACGTACCGTTCGTCAGTAATTGCCGTGGAAACCGTTCCTGCCGATAAAGTAAATCGGTACGGCATTGTGGGGGGTAAAGAACTAAGCGATAGCATTATGCAGTTGGAAACGCTGGTTGAGAAACCCGCCGTGGGCCAGGCTCCTTCCCATCTGGCCATTGCCGGACGGTACATCCTAACGCCCGAAATTTTCCGCATGATTGAACAAACCCCCAAAGGCAAAGGCGGAGAAATTCAACTTACCGATGCGATGTTGTTACTACTCGCCCGCGAAAACCTCTATTCCCATCGGATTGAAGGCAAACGTCATGATATTGGCAACAAACTCGACTTCCTTAAAACAACCGTAGAGTTCGCTCTGAAACGCAAGGAATTTGAAAAACCCTTCCTGGCCTTCTTAAAAGATATTGTTCAGCAATACGAAGCTTGATAGCTAATCGTTTCTACCGCAGAATGCCCAAGCCCCTAATGGTTTGGGCATTTTTTTATGCGTTTCCATTCATCCCTCATTTTCACGCTTCTGACCTTATCTAACTAGGTTTTAGAGGTATATTTTCGTTATTTTAACTGTTTTTATTCTCTCATCATCATATGAAAAAAATTCTCCTCTTTGGACTCTGGCTGGGAGCCTGCCTTCCGGCTCTGGCCCAAACTACCCCTAAACCGCCCATTACCTGGAAAGACGTCACAAACTGGAAAGCATTATCGGCCTTTGGCGGCACGCAACTCTCTCCCGATGGTCAGTGGATGGCTTATGTTTTGATGTCGGTAGCGGAAGGTGACGCGGATCTCATCATCCAGAAAACTTCGGACACCACGCAATATAAGTATCCCATTGGGGCAGCGACGTTTGTTCCCATGAGCTTCTCTGACGACTCCCGATTCTTTGCATTTAAAGTCTTTCCAACGGCGAAGGAAAAAAAAGCAGCCGCGAAATCGCCTGGCAAACCTTTACTAGAAAAGGCATTTCTGATTGAACTCGCGGGTAATAAAAAAACCGAATTCGAGCGGGTTACGTCTTTTGCCTTCAACGGCGAACAATCTTCGCATCTGGCTTTATTACTAAGCCCGGCAACGCCGTCGGCAGGTCCAACGGCTCCCAAAGGACGCGATTTGTTACTCTATGATTTAGGCTCCGGCAAAACTCAGAACATTGGGAACATTTCTGAAATGTCCTTTAATAAGAAGGGGGACTGGCTGGCCCTTACCATTGATGCCAATGAGAAAGCGGGTAATGGTCTTCAGGTTCGTAACATGAATACGGGCGTAACGACGATCATCGACAGCGATAAAGCCCGGTATCAGTCGCTGAACTGGACAGAAAAAGGCGATGGTCTGGCAGCTCTGAAAGGCGTAAAAGACGACAAGTATAAAACCGATGTGATGAGTGTGGTAGGCGTAAAGAACTTCGCTACCAAACCTGAACTAACTGAATATAACCCCAAGAAAGATAGTCTGAACTTTCCGAAGGGAATGAAAATAAGCCCTAATCGCCGTCCGTACTGGACGGAAGATCTGAGCCGTTTGTTCTTCGGCATTCATAAAGAAGACCTGGTTAAGAAAGATACCAAAGGCACTGCCAAAGCAGATACCGCCAAGAAAGCGACTCCAGCTCCCAAGCCTGTTTCTGATGTTGAAAAATTAGCGAAGATTAAAGCCGATACCAGCATCAAATCGCTGGACGATTTACAGAAAGCCCTCGCAAAAATTAAGACGGATTCGGCCAAAGTGGCTCAACGGGGAGGTAATGTACCCAACCTGTCGGGAGCTACGGATGATCTTGACAAACCCGAAGTAACCGTATGGAACTGGCAGGACAAACGTCTGCAATCACGGCAGCAGGTTACTGAAATGCAGGATAAGCAATTTAGTTTTCTGGCGATGTATAACGGTAAGAAATTTACCCGTTTGACCGATAGCACTCTTCTGAACATCAATCCGGCCCCGAAAGCTTTATATGCGATTGGTCTGGAAGACGCTGCCTACGAATTGGATGCCAGCCTTGATGGCCAGAATTACGCTGACGTATACGTAGTTGATTTAAAAACGGGAGCCCGTACCAAGGTATTCGAAAAGTATTATCTGTCGGGTTACGCCAGCACGCCTACGCCTTCGCAGGATGGAACCAAATTTTTGTACGCGAAAGACGGCCACTATTACGTATATGACATAGCGTCTAAACAAAGTTTAAACCTAACTGAAAAAATTCCGAGTAGTTTCGTTGATACGGAAGACGACCATAACGTAAAAAAACCAATGGTTCCTATGCTGGGTTGGTCTACAGATTCAAAATATGTGTTGCTTCGTGACCTTTGGGACATCTGGAAACTATCCGTAGATGGCAAAGAGGTAGTGAACCTGACGAAAAATGGCCGTCAGCAAAAAATCCGTTATACGAGTCGTTACAAGCTTGATCCTGAAGAAAAGGGCATTAATCTGAAGCAACCTTTATACGTTCGGGCGTATGGCGAATTCACAAAGAAATCGGGAATTGCTCTGATCGAGGTAGATAAAAAGGGAAATCTGATTCCAGGCGTGAAGTCTTTACTGTGGGAAGATGCCAACATTGGCAACCTCAGTAAAGCTAAAAAAGCAGCCGTTTATACATTTACCCGTGAGTCATTCACTGATCCTACTGATTTTTTTGTGAGTAAATCAGAAAAATTAACAGATAGTAAGCAAGTGACTAAAAACACTCCAGATTTTAATAAATTCAGTTGGAGTTCGGGAGTGCAGCTAGTCGATTATGTATCGGATAAAGGTGATACTTTGCAGGGAGCTTTATTCTTACCTGCTAATTATACCAAAGGCAAAAAGTACCCAACCATTATCTATTACTACGAAAAACTCTCGCAAACGCTGAACGTTTACACGAACCCCAGCTTCAGCGGCACGGGCTGGAATCCGAACGTTTATACATCAAATGGGTACGCTGTTTTCATTCCAGATATCGTCTATAAACTCAACGATCCAGGAATGTCGGCAGTATGGTGTGTGTTACCTGCCGTGAAGGCGGCCCTCAAAACGGGCGTGATTGACGAGACCAAAATGGGTATTCACGGGCACTCCTGGGGAGGGTATCAAACCAGCTTCCTCATTACCCAAACCAATATGTTCAAAGCTGCCGCTGCCGGAGCTCCGCTGACGGATATGGTTTCGATGTATAACCTGATTTACAAGAACTCAGGTACGAGTAATGGTCAGATTTTCGAAGCTTCACAGGGTCGCCTGGTGGCTCCCTGGGATAACTGGGAAGCTTACTTCCGAAACTCTCCGCTGCATCACGTGAAAAATATTCAGACGCCTTTATTATTGTTACACAATGATGCTGACGGAGCCGTAGACTTTACACAGGGCATTGAGTATTACACGGCCATTCGTCGTTTGAAAAAGCCCGTGGCCTTAGTTCAGTATAAAGGAGAAAACCACGGTCTGGCGAAGTTGGTGAATCGCAAAGATTATGCTATTCGTATGATGGAATTTTTTGACTATCACCTGAAAGGCAAGCCTGCCCCTGACTGGTGGCAAAAAGGCATAGACCGCCTGGATATGGAGGACCACTTAGAAAAACGCATTGTATTTGACAAATAACCAAAAGCCCTCGTCGCAACGAGGGCTTTTTTTGTAGGTTCTTCATAACAATTCGCAAAATCATAAAAAAAAATATTCATTATTATCCGCTTAATAAACATTTATCTATTTACTTTACGACATCCCAATGTATGCTACTGACTCGCTTATACTCTATTAACCGTTAACTAATTAAAGTATCTTATTTTTTGGTAATAGAATATTAATTGCGTTACTTAGCATAGATTAAATTAGATATTCTATATAGTATTAGTTATATATTACATATCTAATTTAACAATTTCACGAGTTATGAGTTTATGCAATACCGAGCTCTGTTATCCCTTTAGTCAAGAGATAACATTTGCCAAAATTCATCTAAGGAATTTAACCCGCTAATAACTTATTCAATCTGCTAATGAAAAACTCTACTTTATGTTTTTGTATTCCGCACCTTTCCAGGCCCGTACAAATCTCTAGCTGATTTTTAATTCAGCTTGTTTGTATTTTTCTGCTCTTTACGGTCTTCCATGTCTCATGAGAAGAAGTGGTCGTTATTTGGCTTCAATAACGAAATGCCATTTACTGAAATTCACCTAAGTAATCTAATCCGCTAATAAATCATTCAATCCACTAATGAAAAACACTATTCAACCTCCCTGCATTCATTTCCTTCCTTAGGTCCGTACGAATCCTTAGCTGAGTTTTAATTCAGTTTATTCGTCCTTTTCTGCTCTTTACGGTCTTCCATGTCTCATGAGAAGTAATGTTTTAGTATGCCTATCTCTCTAAAACATGATTAATGAAGTGTGCTTACCAGTAACCTTTAATTCGCTAATAAATGGAAATTTTTACTTTACCCAGGTTTCAACCTAAACCAAAGCTAATAGCTTCTATCTGGCTATTAGTCATGAGTATCACTCAATTAACTCAGGCCCAGACTAAAACTTATTTAGAGGGCACTAAAACGGGTAATTACATTCAGGCCGGTAACCTCATCAGCCTGGGCACTGGTAGTGCAGGGCTATCAGCCCCTATGCAAGATCACACGGCCTTTCTCGCACACCGATTTTTTTATGGTACTACAAGTATTCTAACAGGAACTAATACAACTACTCCAACCACCCTAACAGCCTCACGAGACGTAGGGGCCGCGGGCCTTCTAGGAGCTGGAGCAGATGTCTATTTGCAATTTAGAAACACAGGTAATACAACTATTCCAGCGGGTACCACAACGTATTTTTATCTTAAAAATAGTCCTACCAATTCTGGCATTACACTGGCAGTAGGCGGGTTGTTAGGGGTAGTAGGTGCTAATAGCATTACAGGTAGAGGGTACGCTAACGCAGGCAATTATGCATTAAACACTGGTACATTTTCTTATAATGGCAATGAAAATGTAGGAACCGCAGTTGGTACAGAATCTGGAACAGAATCCCGTTTATTGATAGATAATACGGGTGAATGGTATGCGGCAGTAACTCCAAATGCAACCTATAATTCAGTTCGGCTGAATGTTGCCTTTCCAGCTGACATTAGCGTAAACTTAACAAGCCAGATCAATGCAACGGTTTACAATGCCTTTACTCAATCAAATGGTTCTGCCTGTAATGCCAGACCTCAATTTACAAACCCTGGTGAAGCATCTGGTATTTCCTTATTAAACTCTAACTCCGGCTTAGCTATTAATCAATTGGTGGCTAACCCTGAACGTGCTATCAACAACAACCCAAATGACTATTCGTCATTTAGTGCTGGTGTAGCAAGCGTTGGTGTAGCAAGTACAGTTTCTCAGACTTTTTACTTTGATCATCCTTCATCAACGAATGAAGGGGTTAAAGTTAAACTAGGCTTTTCCGAATCGTTATTAAATCTAACCGCGTTAGGAAATTCCGTACAGTTTACCTTTTATAATGGCACAAGTCAAGTAGGTAGCACCCGCACCTTGGGAGGAAGTCTTATCAGCCTTAATTTACTTGATCTTATTACTGTCAATAGTGGATTTGGAATTTTAAGCACGACGATAAACCCAGGCGTTAGTTTTGACCGCGTAAAAGTCTCCTATTCTCCTGGATTACTTTCGACTGGAGTTTTAGGCGACTCATTCAGAATTTATGATGTAAACCTTGCTCCAAGTAAACCAACTATTACCCCAGCCTCACACATTGTCTATGTATACGCTGGTCAGACTCCCAATGCAACGGCTACTTCCGCAGGTAATCAAATCACTTGGTATAATCTGAATGGATCGGTTGTGGGCGGTCCCGCTGCTTCACCTTATGCGTTCCCAAGTGCGGTAAGCGTCAACAGCGATTACTATGCTCTGGCAAGCAGTGCCAGTTGTCCAAGTGTAGTATCAGATTCAACCCGTCTGAAAGTTATTGTGCGTACGCTTTCTTACACCAATCCTCCAGCCGGAAAAACGGGTCAGGTATACACGGGTAGCTTATCGGCTACGGTAACCAATCAAAATGGTCGTATTTTAAATTACGCTCTGGCTAACGGTTCCACTTTACCCCAGGGTTTAACTTTAAATTCCGACGGCACTATTACGGGCACTATCGCCTCTAACGTAACTCCTGGTGATCAAACATTCAATGTTGTGATTACAGATGTTACGAATGGCACAGGCAATGCTATTCCTGCCGGAACTCATACGTATACATTGTCCGTAGCCCAGGGTCTCACTTTAGCAGCGGCCACGCTAGATCCAGCTCAGGTAGGAACACCTTATACTTCTGCGACGCTTCCAGCAGCTACGAATGGCACAGGTACCATTACGTATACCTCCACAGGACCCGTGAATGGCTTATCGTTTAATCCTTCTACCCGCACGATTACGGGTACACCTACGGCTACGGGTACGGCTACATTCACAATAACGGCTCAAGATCAATCTACTCCTGTCCAGACGGCTACTCAAACCTATTCGGTGACAATTGGATCTCCAGCATTAGCACAGCCTGCGGCTACCTTACCTTCAGGTCAGATTAATCGCCCTTATACTACTACGATTCCTGAAGCAACAGGTGGTACGGGCACCAAAACGTACGCTGCAACAGGCCTGACCAACGGATTAAGCTTTGACCCTTCCACTCGTGCGGTTTCCGGTACTCCTACTGCTGTCGGCTCTGTCAACTTTACAGTAACGGTAACCGATGCCAATAACCAGACGGCTAGCCAGAACTATACCATTGTAATCAATAATGCTCCCGATTTAACGGTAAGTGCAGAGATCGACAACAGTGAGTTCACACAACCCGGTCAGGCTAACGGCCACGGCTACCTCGTCACCCTCTACGAAATCAAAGGCGTAGCCACTTCTGACGTGATCACTTTTATCATCCAGCGGCCCGCCAACTG
Source organism: Siphonobacter sp. SORGH_AS_1065 (assembly GCF_030818595.1). NCBI lineage: Bacteria > Pseudomonadati > Bacteroidota > Cytophagia > Cytophagales > Cytophagaceae > Siphonobacter > Siphonobacter sp. SORGH_AS_1065. The sequence continues at coordinate 2,654,101 of NZ_JAUTAM010000004.1, read as the reverse complement.
GAGCTTTGACTACTCCGCCAACGCCACCACCATCAATGTCAACGGCGGTACCACGGTCGATAATGCTAACTGGAACTTCTCTGTTTCGGATCGCTTTCTCACCGTCACTTCCAAACCGGGCGTGAGCATTCCGGCCAATGGCTCCGTCAGAATCGGTATCAATTTCTTCGTACCTACCGCTCTGGCTGAAAACACCACCCAGAACGTAACCATCAACATTAACGCCGGTACTGGCGGTGGGGAAACGCCCTCCTCCAATAACCTCGCAGTTACCGCTCTGACCTTCAACTAAGCATAGCCAACCGACCCGGTTGCCTAGGTAACCGGGTCGTCTTCCTTCTTTTCACTCATGAAAAAAAACTATTTTCTTACCCTGGCCCTGCTTGGCTCAGCTTTAGGGCTGCGGGCTCAAGATATGAGCGTCGAGCTCGCGGCTAACTCCCCTGCCGTGGTGCAGGGTGGAACCGATTTCATCACCCTCCGACTCTGTAACAACAGCTCCAGCATTCCCCTGGCCGCCAATCGCATTCGCCCCCGCGTCAGCTTTCCCTCGGAGATCACCACGCCCACTACCGTCACCAACGCCGACGGATCGCCCCTGACGGGTTTCAGTGAAGAAACCCGCCTCTCGACCAACGTCGTTCGTCTGATCAATACCTCACCCATCGCCGCAGGCACCTGCGTCAACCTCCGCCTTTACTATGAGGGAACCCAGGCCGGTAGCCAATCAGCTACCGCCAATACTGCCTGGCAGGGAGCTCCCCCCGTCGAAAACGATGCGACCAACGATAACGCGACCCTCACCCTCAACGTCACGGCTAGTACCCCCGTCTCGCTGGCAGCCTTTACTCTGCGAGCTCAGGGGCATAACGCCGAGCTAAGCTGGAGCACGGCTCAGGAGCGAAACAATGCCTTCTTTGAGGTACAGCACTCCACCAATGGCCGCAGCTTTGAGACCGTGGGACAGGTCGCTGGCAAGGGTACCACTGCCCAGCGGCAGCAGTACCACTTTACCCATGCCGAACTTAACCCCGCTCTGACGCATTACTACCGCCTCAAGCAGGTAGACTTCAACGGTAAGTCAGAACTGAGTGTGGTGCGTTCGCTGCAACTCGAAGGCTATCAGGGCATTAGTTTGTGGGCGGCTACCCAGAGCGATCGGACCGTCAAAGCGGTGGTGAATTATGGCGATGAGGAGCTGGCCAAAGCCGCCCGGGTGAGTCTGCTGGACTTATCGGGTCGCACGCTGAGTACCCAACAACTTGAGCTGGTGAAAGGGCTCAATGCCGTCGAATTCCAGACGTCTTCGCTGGGTTCAGGTCTGTACCTCATCCGACTGGAAAACCCCAGCAAAACTCAGGCCGTTAAAGTGGCTCTGCCTTAATAGTAATCATACGATCATACAGCCCTCATTATTCAGTTAATGGGGGCTGTATGCATTTATGCCTCGTTCCTTATCTATATAATAGACAGAACTTCTATTTTTACCCCATAATAGATAAGAACGTATGAATCCTCTCTTTCCGGTTTTTCTGAAATTAGACCATCTTGATGTATTACTGGTTGGCGGAGGAAACGTAGGCCTCGAAAAGCTCAGTGCCATACTGGCGAATAGCCCTCGATGTGCAGTAACGGTTGTGGCTACTTACATTCGCGAAGAACTTCGTACCCTTGCCCAGTTACATCCACAAGTTCAGTTGCTGGAAAGGCCCTATCAGGAAGCTGATCTGGAAAATAAAGACCTGGTTATTCTGGCAACTGATAACCCCAGCTTGCACGTGTCTATTAAAGAAGTGACGCGTCAACGCAGAATCCTTACCAACGTAGCTGATACACCCAACCTATGTGACTTTTACCTGGGCAGCATTGTTCAGAAAGGCGATCTCAAAATTGCCATATCTACCAATGGTAAATCGCCAACCCTGGCCAAAAGACTTCGGGAATTGCTGACGGAAGTCATTCCCAACGACATTCAGTTACTTTTAGATAATCTGGTGGTGATTCGGGATCGGATGAAAGGAGATTTTCAATCGAAAATAACGCAGCTAAACAAGCTTACTGAAAGTCTGGTCAATAAAGAAGATCCCTCCGATTCATGAATTAATTACGAGAAGTAAGGGTTGAGTAATCATGAAAGATTTGATTGCTCAGGTTCGAAACTGCCGCTTATGTGAGTCTCATCTCCCTTATTACCCTAAACCCATTATTCAGGCCCATCCTACGGCCCGTTTACTTATTATTGGTCAGGCTCCCGGGCAGAAAGCTCACGCTTCGGGAATACCCTGGAACGATGCCAGTGGCAATCGGCTTCGAAACTGGCTCGGCCTCGACACCGCGACATTTTACGATTCTTCTCGGGTGGCTATTATGCCTATGGGATTTTGTTACCCCGGCAAAGGCACTTCGGGTGACTTACCTCCCCGCCCCGAATGTGCTCCACAGTGGCATGCCAAGCTCCTGCAACAGTTACCCCAAGTGCAATTAACGCTTTTAATAGGCCAATACGCCCAGCACTATTACCTGCCTGATGCCAAAAGCCTGACTGAAAATGTTCGGATGACGGATCTTTTCCTGCCAAATTTCTGGCCCTTACCCCATCCATCCCCCAGAAACCAGTTCTGGTTACGGAAAAATGAATGGTTTGAGCAGGATATTATTCCCAGCCTGAAAGCGACTATTCACCGCATTATTCACGAAAAAAGAGCCTGATTACCAAAGGCACTCAAGCTCTTTTCCGTTACCAGGTAGGATTATAATTCAACCCGTTTGGGAAATATATCTTTTAATCGGCCATCGTGCGTTACTACAACCAGACTTGCCCCCAACTGAGCAGACTGTTTCTTCAGTAACTCTACCACCAGATAACAATTTTCATCGTCTAAACTGGACGTGGGTTCATCAGCCAGAATTACCTGAGGGTCGTTCATTAAGGCCCGGGCAATACCTACCCGCTGCAATTCTCCCAGACTTAACTGATTGGTTTTCTTGGATAAGTGATCGGCAAAACCCAAACGCTCGGCTAGTTCTCGGGCTTTGTCCGGGTTGCTTTTTTCACCGGCCAGGTAATTGGCCAGTAATAAATTATCCAGTACGGAAAGAGATCTCACAAAGTGGGGCCGCTGATAAATCAGGCCTACATGTTTAGCACGAAAAGTAGCGGCTTCCGAAGCAGATAAGTTCGAAATATCCTGATTACCAATGCGAATTTGGCCAGCCTTTGGGGATAATAACAGTGCCAGAAGGTGAAGAAGGGTAGTTTTCCCGCGGCCAGAGCGTCCTAGAATCAACAGCGTGTCGTGATCGGGACAAGTAATATCCGGAAAACTGAATTGTTTGGCTGGACTGTAAGCAAAAGTCAAATTCTGCGTCTGAATCATAGCTATTCTTCGGTTAAAAACTTCCCGAAAGTCCGAGAACTTTCGAGAAGTACCAAGAATTAGCTTAAGACTTTTTCTCTTCAACGGCAATTCTTACGAGTTCAACCGTGTTTTTCACTTTCGTTTTACGAAGCATATTCGCCCGGTGATTAGTTACGGTACGAATACTAAGGCCCAGTTTATCAGCGATTTCCCGACTATTTAATCCTTCAGCAATCATCGTCAGAATTTGTCTTTCTTTACGAGAAAGCTTGCTCAAAGGAGTATCATCGTTACCTCTGCTGGAAGATCGGCCACGGCTACGACCTAACAAAGCATCCACAAAAACTGAAGAAATCGTGGGAGGAAAATACTTATCTCCCTGCGATACTTTCTGCAAAGCCAGCATGATTTCTTCCTTATCTGTGTCTTTTAACAAATAGCCAGAAGCTCCACTTTCAACTGATTTTAAAATGTAATCCTGATTATTATGCATGCTAAACATCAGCGATTTAACCGTTGAATATTGCTGGGCGATGGCTTTAGCAGCTTCGATGCCAGATATTTTGGGCATACTGATATCCAGTATAACGACGTCGGGCTTAGTTTCAGAAATTTTATCCAAAACTTCCTGGCCGTCGGAGGCCTCACCAACGATTTCAACTGAATCTTCATCAGCCAAAAGCATTATCAGGCCTTTCCGAACTACCGTATGATCATCTGCTACAAGTACCCTTATTTTTGCCATTAGTTTAATTTACGATTTTATGGAACGAACACCTTAAGTAATCTCGTGGGCGGACAATAGGTGGATTATACCCCAAAGTAACAAAACAGTTTACTTTGAATAGTACTATCTACTTCTTTTATTTTAAAATAGTGAGATTTAAACCTTTAATTCTATTTTAATAGTAGTCCCTTTACCTATTATAGAACTAATCTCGAAAGTTGATCCGATGGATTCAGCTCTCAATTTCATGTTTCCTAAACCTGAATGTGCGATTGCCTTTTTCGCTAATTCTTCAGGATTGAAACCTATGCCGTCATCTTGTATACGTAAATTTATTTTCCCTTTTTTTTCCGTCAGCGTAATATCAATTACGCTGGCCTTTGCATATTTCAGACTGTTATTTATCGCTTCCTGAACGATCCGATACAGATTTACTTCAATTATAGAAGACAAGCGAACGGGGAATTCCCCTGAGTTAAACCTGACTTTTATCCCACTAATTTTAGTGATCTTTTCACTCAGTAAACGTAGAGCAGAAATCAATCCAAAATCCGTTAGTACGCTAGGCATCAAATCATAAGAAATCTGCCTAACCGTTTCTATGGTTTCTAAAACTAATTCTTTAAGTACCTGATAGCTGATTTTTTCTTTATCCGTATACGAGGCATTTTGTAATAACTCTATCTGTAACCTAATTCCAGTTAATAATTGCCCGACTCCATCATGAAGTTCCTGAGCTAAACGTTTTCTTTCCTCTTCCTGACCTTCCAACAAGGCAGCAGTTCGAATAAGAGAATCAATTGAACTTGCTTCCTTTTTCATACACACACCTATTAGTTCCTAAGATAATTTCTTCTCAAATTCTACCCCTTGTGAAAAGTATTATCCGTACCATTTATTGATTGTATACTATTACTAATCCTACTTTTAATTAAACCTACCTCCACTTTATCAACCTGATTTCTACATAAGAATAATACTAATTCTCGTACAGTCTTTCGCTCCAGAAAATTACTTGTGAGCTTAAAATTATTTAACAATACTCTTAACATTTTACTGAATATATACAAAGGATTGGATTTTATCGATAAACAGTTGCAATGACTCTACCATGTACTCGGCTTTTTAGTTGATCTATGATAAAAATAAAATCACTTCAAGCACTGTATCCGTTTTTTTGCAACTTTGTAGCATGAACGTAATCAAGATTTCACTGGCTAATTTGCGGGATAAACCGCTGAGTACATTTTTAAGTACTCTATTGATGGCCCTCGGAGTTGGCCTGATTTCTTTACTACTTCTAATCAGTCAGCAATTAGAAGATAAATTCACTCGTAATCTAAAAGGAATTGATTTAGTGGTGGGTGCGAAAGGCAGTCCACTCCAAATTATCCTTTCTTCGATTTATCAAATTGATTCACCCACGGGCAATATCCCGCTTTCGGATGCTATGATGTTGGGGCGTAACCCCATGGTTAAGGAAGCCATTCCACTGGCTATGGGTGATAACTATAAATTGTTCCGAATTGTTGGAACAAATTCTAAATACTTTTCACATTTTGAAGCAAAACTAACCGAAGGGCGTCTGTTTGAGAAGCCTATGGAGGCAGTCATTGGAGCAAAAGTAGCCCGGCAAACGGGTCTGAAATTGGGCGATACTTTCGCTGGTGCTCACGGCTTTGACGAAGAAGGACACGTCCACGGTGATGCCAAATATAAGGTAGTGGGTATTGCAGCTCCTAATAATTCGGTAGTTGACAATATTATTCTGACGCCGTACGAAAGTATCTGGCAAGTACATGAAGGGCAGGAAGGAAGTCAGGGTAACGAAGTGATCAGTGAAATGATTAGTAGTCCCGGCAGCGACTCAACCGCCGACAACGAGCCCAGCCACGAAATTACTTCCCTGCTGATCAAATTTCGGAATCCGATGGGGAACGTCATTCTTCCCCGGATTATCAATGAAAATAGTAAACTTCAGGCGGCGTCACCCGCTCTGGAGATCACCCGAATGCTGGATTTACTGGGCGTTGGTGTGGATACCATTCGCTGGATGGCTCTGGTCATCATTGTCATTGCGGGAATCAGCGTTTTTGTATCCCTTTATAATTCCCTGAAAGAACGTAAATACGAAATGGCTTTGATGCTCGCCATGGGAGCCACCCGCAGCAAGCTGTTTTTGATGTTATTACTGGAAGGGATGATTATTAGTATTCTGGGGTACATCTTCGGAATCATCATGAGCCGTGTTGGGCTGGCCGTTCTTTCCGCTGGAGCCGATCAGAGTTTCCATTATAGCTTTGAAGTGCTGGCCATCTCACCTCTGGAAGGAATTCTGTTAGGAGGTGTGTTAGTACTTGGACTGCTGGCCGCTGCTCTTCCTTCTTTAAATGTGTATCGTCTGAATTTATCAAGAACTCTGGCGGAAGAATAGGATTTTACGGTTCCTCCTGCAACAGTGTTGAAAAATTTATTCTTTCAGGTAACTTTGTTTGCAGAATTTGCGTTACGATTTAAGAAGCTGAAAAACATTTCCATATCATGAATATTTTAAAGATTTTCTCTCTGTTTGTCGCTGTTGGACTCTTCGTAGCGGCAACGACCGATACAAAGGTTGCCACTGCGGCAGATCCTTCAAAGATTAGCTGGGAGAATCTGAAGGATGTGAAATTTCAGAAAAAGTGGTATCCTGAAGAGAAGATGTATATTCTCTACCCCAATTTCGGTCCCGGTGTACAGAAATTGAATAATAAAGAAGTAATCATCAAAGGTTACTTGGTTCCGGTGGACATCACTTCTAATACCTTCGTGCTTTCGGCTTACCCGAACTCGATGTGTTTCTTCTGTACAGGTACGGGTCCTGAAACAATTATGGCTCTGAAAATGAAGAAAAATCGTCGTTTTAAAGTAGATGAAGTACAAACCTTCAAGGGAACCCTCAAGCTGAACGCCAACGATATTTACGAGCTTAACTATATTCTGGAAAACGCTGAAATTTATCAGGGCGAATAATCCAGAGCATTCCTTAGTATCTTTACCCCACCCTTTCGGTGGGGTTTTCTTTTGTTCATAACGCAGGTCTTATGAAGTTTTTACGCATCATTACCAAGGTTTCTCTTGCTCTTATTATACTGATTTTAGTACTTCTATTAGCTACACTCACTACCGTTGACGAAACGCCCTATACGCAGACCGAGGCTTATCAGCAAACGCAGCAATCGCTGGAGCAGATCGATCAGCAACTGGCCCTGCAACGGCAGGATTCGACTAAAAAACAGAAGAATTTACAAGTAGGATGGGCCAAGGTAAACATTACCCCCGATCATGCGACACCGCTGGCAGGCTATGGAAATCGCCGGGGTAAAGTGTCTACTGGTGTTCGGGACTCCCTTTGGGTACGGGCCTTTGTGTTTGACAATGGAGTCTCCCGCGTGGCGATGGTTGCTTCTGATTTATTGATTATTCCCCCAACCATTGTGGCCGCGGTGCAAGCAAACTGGCCCAAGAACCTGGGTTTCCCTGCCGATCATATTTATTACGGAGCCATTCACAGCCATAACAGTGAAGGCGGGTGGCAGGGAGGCGTAGGTAGTGAGTTAATTGCGGGAAAGTATGACCCGCAGGTGGTTCAGTTCCTTGCCAAACAGATCATTACGGCCCTTACCCATGCCACGCAGCAGTTAGCTCCCACCGAAATTGGTTATGCTCAGATCAACGAACCCACCCGACTCGAAAACCGCTTAGTAGGGAATGAAGGTACCGTCGATCCATACATTCGTTTGATGAAGATGAAAAAACAGTCGGGTGAAACGGCTTTGCTGGTCACTTATGCTGCTCACGCGACACTTCTGAATGGAGATAATATGGTCATTTCGAGGGATTACCCCGGTGTGTTAGTGGATTCGCTGGAGAAAAGTACGGTTACCTTTGCCGCTTACATGGCCGGGGCCGTTGGTTCCATGCGACCCGTAGCCGAAGGGAAAGACGACGATGAAGAGTTGAATAATCAGGCCCTAGCCCTACACCGTGACATTCAGAAACAATACGATGCTATAGTTACCAGACCTGAACAAACCCTGGAGTTTGTAACCGTGCCCGTAAGTTTGCGGAAGCCTCAGCTTCAGATTGCCAAAGGCTGGAAAGTACGGCAATGGGCCTGGGATATGCTGTTCGGACTAGCAGACGCAAATATTAAAGCCCTGCGAGTAGGAAATATTGCCTTCTTAGGAATGCCTTGTGACTTCTCGGGTGAACTGGTTCCTGAACTTGAATCCGCCGGATTAACTAAAAATCTTCACGTGGTAGTAACCAGTTTCAATGGAAATTACATCGGTTATATCACACCCGACAAATACTGGACTCGCGACACCTATGAAAGTGTGGCCATGAATTGGTTTGGTCCTAACACAGGAAGCTACTTCGTCGAAACGGGGCGAAAAATTTTAATTAAACTGTGATTTAATATAAAATTAAGAAAGGACTAAGGTAATATTTATATATTAATTAGAATAATTCTAAAATAGTATGATTTTTTGGTGAAGCAGGCAAAAATGCGATTTTTGTAAGTAAAGAAAGTACAATTCTAATATCATGTAATTGACTCACATGATGTATTAACCTCGTATCGGATTTACTTATGTTATTGGCTTCCCTACCCTCAGACTTCGCACCCGTTTTGGTGCAATTCCTCGCCGCAGCCGGCTTTATTGGCATGACGATGGTAGCTACGCACCTCCTGACGGGGCGTCGGAAGACTACCAGTACAGCTCGAAAAGAAGATCCCTGGGAGTGCGGTATCCCTGTGTATGGCGATGCCCGAACGCCCATTTCTGTAAAATATTTTCTTACTGCTATTCTCTTCGTTCTCTTTGATGTAGAGATCATTTTCATGTATCCGTGGGCAGTGAATTTCCTTAAGTTCAAATCCCAGGGAATGGGCATGCTGGTGTTTGGAGAAATGATTGTGTTCATGTTACTTCTGCTGGCGGGCTTTTATTACGTAATTAAAAAAGGGGTATTAAAGTGGGATCAGGACTAACCTGCATCCTTAGATTTACTTTAATCCACATGGAAAATCATGAGCGAAAGACCGAATAATATTAAACTGGTGGATGCTCCTGACGGCTACGGCGGATCGGGTTTCTTTGCCACCTCTTTTGAAAAAGTAATTGCCCTGGCCCGTAGTAACTCACTCTGGCCGCTTCCCTTTGCTACTTCCTGCTGCGGAATTGAGTTCATGGCAACGATGGGAGCTACGTACGATCTGGCCCGTTTTGGTTCAGAACGTCCCAGCTTTTCACCCCGTCAGTCGGATATGCTGTTGGTGATGGGTACCATTGCCAAGAAAATGGCTCCCATTGTTCGGCAAACGTATATCCAGATGGCTGAGCCTCGCTGGGTTATTGCGGTAGGAGCCTGTGCTTCTTCCGGCGGTATTTTTGATACCTATTCCGTACTTCAGGGTATTGATCGGGTGGTTCCGGTGGACGTATACGTGCCGGGTTGCCCGCCCCGCCCCGAGCAAATTCTGGATGGTGTGATGCAGTTACAGGAAATCGTGAAAAACGAGCCACTGCGTCGGCGGGATTCGCCCGAATACCAGGCTTTGCTGGAATCTTACGGAATTATCAAGTAAACGAAAGGTAGGAATCTGTTCCTCTTTCTTTCATTCTTTTTGATATGCTGACTAATCAGGAAATAGCCGACGATCTGCTTTCGCAGTTTGGAGATAAGATTGCTGGATTTGAAGAGCACCACGAAATCATGAGTGTCTTTACTACGGTAGAGACGGCCAAACCCATGATTGAGTATCTTTATAAACACCCGACCTTTCAGTTTCAGTACCTGACGGATTTGGCGGGCATTCATTACCCTGATAACAAGGGCGGCGAATTAAGTGTGGTTTATCACGTTCATAGCTGGACGAATAACCACCGTCTGATGGTTCGAATCTTCGTCCCCATCGATGCTCCCGACGTACCAACCCTCGTTGACGTTTATAAATCAGCTAACTGGATGGAACGCGAAGCCTATGATTTCTTCGGAATCAATTTCGTGGGCCACCCTAACCTGATTCGAATTTTGAACATTGAGGAAATGGATTATTTCCCGATGCGTAAAGAATACCCGCTGGAAGATGCTACCCGGCAGGATAAAATCGATGCCCTTTTCGGCAGATAATGTTCAGAGACAGATGAGCGAAGATATCACCACTCAAAATACGCTTACCCAACGTAACCAGACGGCTGTGATGGGACCGCAGGTCGGTAACCTGGCCCTGAAAGACGGAGTACCCATTGTTTCGGAAGATGGTCGCGAATTAACGACGCTGAACCTCGGCCCGACGCACCCCTCTACCCACGGTATTTTCCAGAACATCCTGACCATGGATGGGGAAAAGATCGTTTCAGGCGTGCCAACGATTGGCTATATCCACCGGGCGTTTGAGAAAATTGCCGAACGCCGTCCGCTGTATCAGATTACGACGCTGACGGACCGGATGAATTACTGCTCCAGCCCAATTAATAACATGGGCTGGCACATGACGGTTGAGAAGTTACTCGGCATTGAAGTGCCCAAACGGGCTCAGTACATCCGGGTAATTATGATGGAACTCGCCCGCATTGCCGATCACCTGATCTGTAACTCCATTCTGGGCGTAGACTCAGGGGCCTTCACGGGTTTCCTTTACGTCATGCAGAAACGCGAGGAGATTTACGAGATCTACGAAGAAATGTGCGGGGCCCGTCTCACGACAAACATGGGTCGTTTTGGGGGCATGGAGCGTGACCTTTCGAAAGAAGCCATTCGTAAAATCCGGGAGTTTATTCAATCCTTCCCGCCCGTGATGCAGGAGTTTGAAAAAATGCTGAACCGGAACCGGATTTTCATTGATCGCACCGTAGGCGTTGGTCCTGTTTCGCAGGAAATGGCTTTGCAATACGGCTTCAGTGGTCCTAATCTTCGGGCTGCCGGTATTGATTATGATGTTCGGGTCATGAACCCCTACTCTTCGTATCAGGATTTTGAGTTTGATATCCCCGTAGGTTATACCGGCGATACGTATGACCGGTTCATGGTGCGTAACGGTGAAATCTGGGAAAGCTTCAAGATTATTAAACAGGCCATCGAGAATTTACCAGAAGGCCCCTTCCACGCCGATGCTCCCGAGTTTTACTTACCTCCCAAGCAGGAAGTATATCGAAACATGGAAGCCCTCATTTATCACTTCAAAATTGTGATGGGTGAAATCCCGATTCCGGTCGGCGAAGTATACCATGCGGTAGAAGGCGGTAATGGTGAGTTAGGTTTTCACCTGATTTCGGACGGTGGCCGTAGCCCTTATCGACTGAAAATGAGACGTCCCTGTTTCATTTTTTATCAGGCCTACCCCGAGATGTGTAAGGGAGTGACCCTTTCCGATGCCATTATCATCATGAGTAGTATGAACGTTATTGCTGGTGAATTAGACGCGTAAGATTATGATTGAAACCTCCGATAAACCTCGCATAGAATTTACCCCCGAGCGTCTGAAACGGGCGAAGGAACTACTTACGCATTACCCTGAAGGTCGTCAGAAATCGGCCTTACTTCCCCTACTCCATTTGTTACAGGAGCAGGAAGGCTGGACACCCACCGAAGGCATGGACTACATCGCTGAATTTCTGGGTATTCAACCCATTGAAGTATACGAGGTAGCCACTTTCTATACCATGTATCACCTCGACCCCGTAGGTAAGCATGTCATTGAATACTGCCGGACGGGGCCGTGTATGCTCATGGGAGGCGAGGAAGTCTACGCTCACCTCAAACAGAAAATCGGTGCTCAGGACGGTGAAACATCGGCGGATCAACTTTTCACCATTAAGCCCGTCGAATGTTTAGCGGCTTGCGGCTGGGGCCCCTGCTTTCAGATTCGTGAAAAATACTACACGCACCTGACCATCGAAAAAGTAGACGAAATCATTGATGAACTCAGAAAATAGTGATGTTTGGAGTTTTTCCGTTTAGGGTTTTGAGTTCATTAACTCTCAACTTTAAACACAAAACCCTAAACTCTAAACCCTACTTATGACTAGCGAGCGTCCTAAAATACTTACGGATAAAACCCATATTCCGGGAATTGAGACCTTTGACGTATACCGCAAAAACGGTGGGTATACCGCCGTGGAAAAAGCCCTGAAAACCATGACCCCCGACGAAGTGGTGGAAGAGGTGAAAAAATCGGGCGTTCGCGGTCGCGGAGGGGCAGGGTTCCCGATGGGGATGAAGTGGTCATTCCTGGCCAAACCCGAAGGCGTTCCCCGTTACCTGGTTTGTAACGGCGACGAATCCGAGCCCGGCACGTTCAAGGATCACTGGTTAATGAAAACCATTCCTCACTTGTTAATCGAAGGAATGATCGTTTCCAGTTATGCTCTGGGTGCCAATACGAGTTACATCTACGTTCGCGGGGAGTTAATGTACGTAGTTCGTATTTTGGAACAAGCCATTGCGGAAGCAAAAGCAGCCGGCTTTCTGGGTAAAAACATCCTTGGTTCCGGCTACGATCTGGAGTTGTACGTACAACCCGGTGGCGGAGCTTACATCTGTGGCGAAGAAACTGCTCTACTGGAATCGTTGGAAGGAAAACGCGGGAATCCCCGTAATAAACCTCCTTTCCCTGCCGTCAAGGGTTTATACCAATGCCCAACGGTAGTAAATAACGTAGAGTCGATTTCTACAACTTCCTGGATTGTCAACAATGGGGGCGATGCCTACGCAGCCATCGGTATTGGCCGTTCAACGGGAACAAAACTAATTTCTGCGTCCGGTCACCTAAAAAAACCCGGCGTTTATGAAATTCCTTTGGGCTTACCCGTTCAGGAATTCATCTACTCGGACGAATGGTGTGGCGGCATTCGGGATGGTCATCATTTGAAAGCCGTCGTGGCCGGAGGTTCTTCCGTCCCTATTCTTCCTGCGGCCATGTTATTAAAAACGGCCAACGGCGAAGATCGACTCATGTCTTATGAATCGCTTTCGGATGGTGGATTTGCCACGGGTACCATGATGGGTTCGGGGGGATTCATTGCCATGGACGAAACGGCATGTATCGTAAAAAATACCTGGAATTTCTCCCGCTTCTATCACCACGAATCCTGCGGACAATGTTCCCCCTGCCGTGAAGGAACCGGCTGGATGGAGAAAGTATTACACCGCATCGAACACGGTCACGGCTCCATGCACGACATTGACTTGCTGGTCGACGTAGCTAAAAAAATAGAAGGGAATACCATTTGTCCCTTAGGGGATGCGGCAGCCTGGCCCGTAGCCTCGGCGATTCGCCACTTCCGGGATGAGTTCGAATGGCATATTACCCATCCTCAGGAAGCCACTCGCCCCGGAGCCATCTATAAAGGACACATGGAACTGGTTTAATGAGTGAATTTTGAATGATAGAATGATTGAATAACTCATTCTATCTCAATCTAATAATGATGAATACATAGAACGTGACTGGTGATTTAGATTCACTCATTCTATCATTCACTCATTCAAAATTGTAATAGACATGAAAGTTACGATTGATAATATTACGATTGAGGTTGAACCTGGAACTACCATTCTTCAGGCGGCTCGTAAAATTGGCCCGGAGGTAGCCCCGCCTGCCATGTGTTATTACGAGCCCTTGAAAGCTTCGGGAGGTAAATGCCGGGCCTGTCTGGTGAAGGTCACGGCGGGTTCTGAAAAAGACCCTCGTCCGATGCCCAAGCTGGTTCCTTCCTGCATCACGCAGGTTCAGGATGGCATGATCGTTGAAAATACGATTAACGAACAGGTGCTGGAGACTCGTAAAGGAATTGTTGAGTTCCTGTTGCTTAACCACCCGCTCGATTGCCCCATTTGCGATCAAGCGGGCGAATGCCATTTGCAGGATTTTTCCTTCCAGCATGGGGTGCAGCAAACCCGTTACGAAGAGGAACGCCGCACGTTCGAGAAACAGGATCTAGGTCCGAATATTCAGCTACACATGACCCGGTGCATCCTTTGCTACCGTTGTGTGTTTACGGCCGATCAGATTACGGGCAAACGCGTTCATGGCGTACTAAACCGGGGCGATCACGCGGAGATTTCAACGTATATCGAAAAAGCCATTGATAATGATTTTTCGGGGAATGTTATTGACGTTTGTCCGGTAGGTGCCCTAACTGATAAAACGTATCGCTTCAAAAATCGGGTCTGGTTTACTAAACCTGTGGATGCTCACTGCGATTGCGAGAAATGCTCGGGTAAAGTCACGCTCTGGTATCGCGGTGACGAAGTAATCCGGGTAACGGCTCGGAAGAATCAGTGGGGTGAAGTACTGGACTTTATTTGCAACACCTGCCGCTTTGAACGTAAAAATACAGCGGACTGGACCATTGAAGGTCCAACCAAAGTAGCCCGCCATTCGGTCATATCAGCGAATAAATACGGAGCGAATAAGATTGTTCCCGAGTTTGCCCGCCGACTGGCCGCCTCGCAGTATAAAGACGTACACGAAGGTCGGGACACCAGTCAGTTAACGATCAAACAGTTACCCGAAGAACGGTTCAAGCAACTCATTCCACCCGCCGGCGAATCAGCCGTAGCAGGCATCCGTTCTATCCAAAACTGGGCAGAAGACAAGTAAGATGTTTTGAGTTGAGGGTTTTGAGTTACCAGTAGCATTTCACAACTGAATAAACGCAAAACTCCAAACTAAAAACTCTAAACTCCAAACCTAAATACTGATGGACATATTCTGGATTAAAGCAATTATTGTTCTGGTCATCTTTGGGCTTTCGCTCGTGGTGGCGATGTACTCTACCTGGGCCGAACGGAAAGTAGCCGGGTATATGCAGGATCGGCCCGGTCCGAACCGAGCTGGATGGGGCGGCTTATTACAACCGCTGGCCGATGCTGGAAAAATGTTCTTCAAAGAAGACTTCATTCCCGCTCAGGCCAATAAATGGCTTTTCATCGCTGGCCCCTGTCTGGCGATGCTCACGGCTTTATTATCTTCTGCCGTTGTTCCCTTTGGCGATACCATCATCGTGGGTTCAGACGAAGTACAGGTGCAGGGCATTGAGGTTAATATTGGAATTCTCTGGGTTTTCGGAATCGTTTCGCTGGGCGTTTACGGCGTAATGGTCGGAGGCTGGGCTTCCAATAACAAATTCTCCCTGCTTGGTGCCATTCGTGCGGCTTCTCAAAACATTAGCTATGAGTTGGCTATGGGTTTGTCCCTCATTGCAATCATCATGATGACGGGCAGTCTGTCGGTGCGTGACATTATCAATACCCAGCACGGCGGTTCCTGGAATTTGTTGTATCAGCCACTGGGCTTCATCATTTTCCTGACCTGTGCCTTTGCGGAATGTAACCGTACGCCCTTCGACTTACCCGAATGCGAGGCCGAATTGATTGGGGGGTATCACACCGAATATTCGTCGATGAAACTGGGTTTCTATCTCTTCGCCGAATACATCAACATGTTCGTGTCCTCCTGCGTGGTTTCAGCCCTTTACTTTGGCGGATTTAATTATCCCTTCATGGACAAAGTAGCGGAAGCTTTAGGTACTGATGCTACAGGGCATAACATTGCCACGGCCATTGGCTTCGGCGTGTTCTTTGCCAAAGCTCTGTTCTTCGTTTTCTTCTTCATGTGGGTTCGCTGGACCCTGCCCCGTTTCCGTTACGATCAGTTAATGAATCTGGGCTGGAAGAGTTTGATTCCCTTAGCGATTCTAAACATCGTTGTTACCGGCATTGGGCTTATGTTCGAAATCCGCTGGTTTAGCTGGGTAGCCGTTATTTTAATTGTTGGCGTAGCCCTTGTTCAGGCTGCCCTGAAACCCAAAGCCGCCCGAGGCATCCTCGAAGCCGCTCCCGTAAGATAAGATGAGTTTAGCGTTTTGGGTTTAGGGTTTTAAGTTTTGTACTCTGAAATCCAACTCAAAACCCTAAACTCCAAACTCAAAACTCCAATGCAATTAACCAATAGATCCAAGAAAATTGACAAGAGCGAGATGTCGCTGGCGGAGCGGATGTATCTTCCGGCGATTGCCAGTGGGATGGCTATTACACTCAAGCACTTTTTCAAGAAAAAACCGACGATTAACTACCCCGAGCAAAAGCGTTACCTCGGCCCCGTTTTTCGCGGACATCATATTCTGAAAAAAGATGAAGCCGGTCGGGAACGCTGTACGGCCTGCGGACTTTGTGCCGTAGCCTGCCCAGCCGAAGCTATTTCGATGGTAGCTGCCGAACGTAAATCAGGGGAAGAGCATCTGTATCGGGAAGAGAAATACGCCGCTGTGTATGAGATTAACATGCTGCGTTGTATCTTCTGCGGTTTCTGCGAAGAAGCCTGTCCCAAACAGGCTATTTACCTTCGCCACGATGAGTTTGTCCCCGTTTTCATGTCACGTGACGAGGTGATTTACGGCAAGGACAAGCTCGTAGAAAACATGGATAAACGTTACCTCCGCGAAGGCTGGAAGTAATGAATCCAGATTTGCTTTTTCAAAACTGACCTTTATTAGTTTATGCCTATCACTGCCGATAAAATCTGGTATATTCTGACGGCTCTGACCCTAATCTCCGCATTAGCAGTCATTCTGGTCAGAAATCCGATGTATAGCGTTCTCTCGCTGGTCCTTACGTTTTTCCTGCTTTCCTGTCATTACTTTTTACTTAATGCACAATTCCTCGGCGTAGTAAACATGATTGTTTACGCCGGGGCAATCATGGTACTTTTCCTCTTCGTCGTAATGTTCCTGAACTTGCGGGAATACCGGGAAGAAACGAAAAATAACCTAACCAAAATTGGAGCCTTCGTCATGGGTCTGGCGATTCTGGGAGCCATTATCGCTTCGATTCGCCGCCTGCAATACCCCATGCCTCCAAGCGAGCAGTTCAATATTAAAACGGGTTATGTCGAAACCCTGGGTGATCTGTTATTCCGGGATTATCTGCTTCCTTTTGAATTAGTTACCGTCCTGTTTTTCATTGCTATGGTCGGGGCAATTATCATTGGAAAGCGTGAAAAAGGAGAGCGTCACTTCTAGGTTACGTTCTTATTCATTAGTACCAAACCCCGTATCCTCCACAGGTCTGCGGGGTTTTTCTTTTATTGCTCGCTCCTTTTTCGGTTTTTTGTGATTCGATTAGTGGATTACCCGTTTCAGCTTTTCCTGCAAACGCTAAACTCTCAACGTTTAAGAATGAAATTGTGGCAAAAAGAAGGCGTTTCGACTTCTGAAAAAATAGAAAAATTTACCGTCGGTCGGGATCGTGAAATGGATTTATACCTGGCTCCCTTCGACGTACTGGGTAACCTCGCTCACGCCCGCATGCTCACCTCCGTAGGTTTGCTGGAAGCAGCCGAACTGGGCGATCTGGAACGTGAACTGAAGGAAATCTATCAACAGATTCAGGCGGGGAATTTTGAGATTGAAGACGGCATCGAAGACGTTCACTCACAGGTAGAACTGATGTTAACCCGCAAACTAGGCGACATTGGCAAGAAAATTCACTCCGGTCGCAGTCGTAACGATCAGGTTTTAGTCGATCTGAAACTTTTCACCCGGGATCGCCTGGAGCAGATCACCCAGGAAACCAAACGTGTATTTGACACGCTGATGAAGCGTTCAGAACAGCACAAAAACGATTTGTTACCCGGTTATACGCACTTACAAATCGCCATGCCTTCGTCTTTCGGCTTATGGTTTGGAGCTTACGCGGAATCGCTGGTGGATGATGTGGCTTTATTACAAACGGCTTACCACTTCGCCAACCGTAACCCACTGGGAAGCGGAGCGGGTTATGGCTCTTCCTTCCCGCTGGATCGTCAGCAAACGACAGATTTACTGGGTTTTGAAGGACTGCACTATAACGTCGTTTACGCCCAGATGAGCCGGGGAAAAACGGAATGGATGGCTTTAACTGCCATTGCAAACCTCGCCCAAACGCTTTCGCGACTGGCGATGGATGTTTGTTTATACAACTCCCAAAACTTCGCCTTCCTGACGCTACCCGATGGATTAACAACGGGCAGCAGCATTATGCCGCACAAGAAAAACCCCGACGTGGCGGAGTTATTACGCGGTAAAACCAATCGACTGAAAGCTCTGCCGATGGAGGTAACACTGGTGCTGAGTAACCTGCCTTCGGGGTATCACCGCGACATGCAGTTACTGAAAGAAATCCTGATGCCCGCCATCGAAGAAATCTTGGATTGCCTGGACATTACGGCTTATATGCTGGAGAATATTCAGGTAAAAACGGAATTGCTAAAAGACGAAAAATACGACTTACTCTTCAGCGTCGAACGTGTGAATGAGCTGGTGATTGAAGGTGTTCCTTTCCGGGATGCCTATCGTCAGGTGGGAAAAGAAATCGGCGATGGCAGTTATACCGCTTCCCGCGATCTGAGACATAGCCATTTAGGAAGTATCGGTAACCCTGCTAATGAACAAATCACGGAGCTAATGAACGCTCAATTGCAAGGCTTTGGCTTCGAGCAGGTGCACGCCGCGATTGAACAGCTATTAGCCTAATTCGATAGCAGATTCTCCGCTGCCAGCAGAAAAGCTGGCAGCTTTGTTTTGCAATTTAATCCCTCATCACCATGGCCTTAATTCTTCCCGTTCAGAATCATAAACCCGAATTCGGGCAAAATTGCTGGTTAGCCCCCAATGCTACCATCGTTGGAGACGTGATTATGGGTGAAGACTGCACCGTTTGGTTCAACGCCGTCATTCGGGGAGACGTGAATGCTATTCGAATCGGTAACCGCAGTAATATTCAGGACGGAGCTGTGATTCACTGTACGTATCAGAAAAGTCAAACTATCATTGGCGATTACGTTAGCATTGCCCATAATGCCGTTGTACACGGCTGCACCATCGAAGACCGCGTGCTGATTGGCATGGGGGCCATCGTGATGGACGGAGCTGTGATTGGTACCGGAAGTATCATCGCCGCCGGAGCCATCGTTACCCAAAACACGATTGTTCCTCCCGGAAGTATCTACGCGGGTAACCCCGCCAAACTGTTAAAACCTGTCTCCGAAGCCGCCGCCGAGGTTTTTGACCGTACCGCTAATAACTACGTCATGTACGCTGGATGGTTTAAAGAACAGGAATGGTAAGTCTATTTTCCGGGCGTTCTGGTCTTGTTACTTGATAAGAATAACGTCTTCTTAAAAACGAATCCCATTTCTCGTCAGATTTTGCTTTAAAATCACCAACTTTGCAGCCGCTTCTCTGGCGATTTACTTTGCCTGAAAACAAGTTTGATCCTATTCATTAAAAAGGTTTTCCTGTAAACTCGGTTATCCAGCGGGATAATCCGACTTGGAAACTACCTAATGCTACTACACACATGGAGTTGTATCTTGATTCTGCTGATTTAAAAGAAATTAAAGAGGCTTTTCAACTCGGTTTCCTGACCGGCCTTACCACTACCCCTACTTTTATGCACCGCGAAGGTGTTCGTGATCTCGACGCGACCATCGTGGAGCTTTCTAAAATTGTTCCTGTTCTTCAAATCGAAGCTTTAGGTGAAACAGCAGAAGCCATCGTAGCGGATGCAGATCGTCAACTGGCTTTAGGCTTAGACCCTCAGCGTACGGTTTTCAAAATTCCAGTATCGCTGGAAGGTGTAAAAGCCTGCCGTATGTTGGTAGATCGGGGTTTGAAAGTAAACGTTCACCTCGTTTATACCATTCAACAGGCGTATATGGCAGCCGTTGCCGGAGCAACGTACATCTGCGTACTAGCCGGACGGATGCAGGATCAGGGGTACGATGCCCTGACGCTGATCGGAGACGTAGTGGAACTGGTAGACGCTTACGGTTTCGATTCGAAAGTAATGTTCTCGTCGGTTCGTAACACCGAGCACGTTCGTAACGCCATTGATCTGGGATGTCACACCATTACTGTGCCCTGGAAACTGATGAAAGCCCTGACTGAAAATAACTTCACGGCCATCGGAACGAACCAGTTCATTGAGCATACCCGTCTGATTACGGTGACCGTAGGACAGGCTATTAATAGCATCAATCCTATCGTTACAGAAGATTTATCGGTAACGGAAGCCATCGTTAAAATGACGGAATTTGGTTTTGGTTGCGTAACCGTAGTAGACGCCGCAGGTAACCTGAAAGGCGTATTCACGGATGGTGACCTTCGTCGTAAACTGGCTGAATTCGGTCGTGATATTCTTTCAAAAACCATGGGTGATTTCGAATACGGAACGCCGATTTCTATTGAAAGTACACAGTTATTGGATGCGGCTGCGGCTATTTTCAAGAAAACCAGCGTTGATACCATTCTGGTGACTGAAAACGGCAAACCTGTAGGTATGCTGGATATTCAGGATCTGAAAAACGACTAAATCTTTTTAGTTCGATAAAGCAATTGCCTCCTTTCGGATTTATGCCAGAAAGGAGGCAATTTTGTCATTACCTCATCAGTTACGATTTTCCAAAACTATGGTACTCGGAATTATCCCTGCCCGTTATGCCTCTACCCGCTTTCCGGGTAAACCCCTGATTGATATTCACGGAAAGAGCATGATTCAACGCGTCTATGAAGCCACGAAAGCCGCTAATTTCATTGATGTCATTGTGGCTACTGATGATATTCGCATCGCCGAACACGTGCAGGCTTTTGGCGGAAAAGCCGTCATTACCCGGGACGATCACGTCAGTGGTACGGATCGTTGTGCGGAAGCTCTGACTATTTATCTGGAAACTCACCATACAGGCGATACCGAGATTCAATACGTAGTTAATGTTCAGGGAGATGAGCCTTTCATTAATCCCATTCAGATTAATGAACTGATTGCGGCTCTGGATGGTAATGTAGAATTAGGCACCCAAATGCTGAAAGTGACGAGTGCCGAAACTCTTTTCGATCCGGGTGAAGCTAAAATCGTACTGAATGCCCAGGGAGAAGTGATTCTCTTTAGCCGTCAGGCCATCCCTTACCTGCGAAATGTCGATCCTGCCGAGTGGCATTTACACCATACCTATTACCGTCACGTAGGCATGTATGCCTATCGCAAGGATATTCTGGCTGAGATCACGAAACTAGCTCCTTCTCCTCTCGAAAAAGCGGAATCTCTGGAACAACTTCGCTGGCTGGAAGCAGGCTATAAAATTCAGGTCGTTGAAACCACTTACGATTCTCCCTGTATCGACACTCCTGAAGATTTGAACAAGCTTACGCATCTGTTCAACTCCTAACCGGACAGTACCTTACAGGAAAAATTGTCCGAATGCTTTCTGTTTTCAGGCTGTGTTGTACCTTTGCTGCCCTGAAAAAATCGTTTCATTCTGAATATCAACAAGTCTCATGCTTAATTTGGTACTCTTTGGCCCTCCGGGAGCCGGGAAAGGAACCCAGAGCGAAAAATTGATTGACAAATACAAGCTCGTCCATTTATCCACCGGCGATCTGCTTCGCTCTGAAATCAAAGCAGGTACCGAACTGGGTCTAAGGGCCAAATCACTGATGGATCAGGGATTACTCGTTCCTGATGAAGTAGTGATTGGCATGATCGACAACAAGCTGAAAGAGAATAAAGAAGCCGCTGGTTTTATTTTCGACGGGTTTCCCCGTACGGTAAAACAGGCAGAAGCTTTAGATACCCTTTTGGAAGAAAATGGCACGGCCATTTCAGCCATGGTAGCTCTGGAAGTAGAAGCGGAAGAGTTAACCCGCCGTTTACTGGAGCGTGGTAAAACGTCTGGCCGTCCCGACGATCAGAATGAAGAACTGATCCGCAAGCGGGTTCAGGAGTATAATGATAAAACCCTTCCAGTAGCGAATTACTACCAGAATCAGGGCAAATACTCTTCCATCTACGGAATCGGAGCCATCGAAGCTATTTTTGAGAAAATCTGCACGGCCATAGAAAAAGCTACCATTTAGTTCATCTAAAAGGCTGTGCATCGTAGGCTGTTTCGGGAAATTTACTTCCGAAACAGCCTATTTTCATTCAAAACATTTTAATCATCAGGTAGGTTTTAAAGGTAATTAACTTGCCAAAACCGCCTAATCACCTTTTCAATAGAAAGACCGCACCAAGCAGCTATCGCGGTAGCTGAGGGATAATCCTGTATCTTTGTGCAAAATTTCATTGCAAAGCAACCATAATCTTCATATCGGTGTCAGAATAACCGGATATGAGTACTTAACGAGGCTGTGACTACTAACTTTATTGATTACGTAAAAATCTGTTGCCGTTCAGGTCCTGGAGGAGCTGGATCTTCCCACTTTCGTCGGGAAAAACACGTCCCGCTGGGTGGCCCAGACGGTGGCGATGGCGGACGTGGCGGACATATAATTCTTCGTGGCAGCACGCAGGTATGGACTTTATTACACCTTAAATATCGGAAACACGTTATTGCCACCAAAGGTCAACCCGGTGAAGGCGGTCGTCGCACGGGAGCCCGGGGGGAAGATGTGTTTCTGGAAGTACCGCTGGGAACCGTAGCTAAAGACGCGGAAACGGGAGAGGTTTTATTCGAAATTACCGAAGATGGCCAGGAAGTGATTCTGCTGGAAGGCGGTCGCGGTGGCCTGGGCAACAGCCACTTCAAAACCTCCACGAATCAGGCACCACATACCTCACAACCCGGTGAAGAAGGGCAGGAAATCTGGTTCATTCTGGAGCTGAAAGTGTTGGCTGATGTAGGTCTGGTAGGATTCCCTAATGCGGGTAAATCAACCTTGTTATCGGTAGTATCGGCAGCAAAACCTGAAATCGCTGATTATCCCTTTACGACCATTGTCCCCAATCTGGGTGTGGTGCCCTATCGCGATTTCCGTTCGTTTGTCATGGCTGACATTCCGGGGATTATTGAAGGGGCCTCTCAGGGTAAAGGGCTGGGGTTACGCTTCCTGCGACACATTGAACGCAACTCTATCCTTCTGTTTGTTATTCCTTCCACTTCTGAAAATGTAGGCGAAGAATACGAAGTATTATTGAATGAATTAAGGGAATACAACCCGGAATTACTCGATAAACAGCGACTATTAGCCATTTCAAAAATGGACTTAATTACCGAGGAAGAGAAAAAAGATATCGAGAAACAAATACCTGCCGGAATACCTCATTTGTACTTCTCGGCAGTCACTCGCGAAGGGTTACGTCCTCTACTGGACTTAATCTGGGAGACGTTAAACGCTTCTCCTGCTAGTATCTAGTTTTTATAGATCCTGATTATTTATCAGGATCTATTCATTCGTTCAGCCTCAACAATCATTACCCTTCAATCAAATGCTTGCTATATCGAAAGATACTAACAGTTTTAAATGGGTTATAGTATTAAGCATTATTCCTATATTACTATTTTTTTATACTTTTTTTAGTTACGTTAGCAATATACCTTTTCAGGACGATTATGATGCCTTATTAGAACCCGTTACGGCTTTTAAAAATATGCCTCATTTTTCCTGGAATGAGTTTGTAAAAATAATCTGGACCCAGGACGACGAGCGTAGAATTGTACTGGATCGGGTTATTGCTTTACTTATTTATGCCGTTCATGGAAGTCTGGATTTACGCATTCAAATGTTCGTGGGTTTGCTTTCCATTATTGGGTTATTATACTTCTTTTATACGATTATTAAAGGAGCCCAGTTGCCTGCTATTCTCCTCCTTTGCTGTGCTTTATTATTATTTCATATTCAGTATTACGAAGCCATTTTCTGGGGAATGATTCCCCTTCAGCATATCATCGTTTATTTTTTTGCGATTGGTACTTTTTATAATCTGTATTCCCCCACGCCCGTTCGAATCATTACCGCTGTCCTGATGGGAATACTTGCCATTTTCAGTGATATAAGCGGAACCTTTGTTTTACCCGCTGGCATCGCCGTTCTGATTCTACAAAGACAGTGGAAGTACGTTGCCATCTGGGTGATAGCTATGGGTGCCATGATCTGGCTTTATTATCACAATCTAGAAATTCCGGCTTATCGGCCCAAGTTATCTGACAACTTTGCCCATCCCAAATTAATTATCTATAACTTTCTGGCATTCAGCGGTCTTCCAGCTGATGTCAATACTTTATTTGCTCATACCAACCGGGTAACCCTCATTCTGTTTGCGGGAATGATCTTTTGGGGAGTGCTGTTCTATTATGCCTTTTTATTACTAAAACACAGCTTCTTCTCGCACGATATTTATGTTTTCCCTCGCTGGAAAATTACCCTTTGGGGAAGCATTATTCACCTAAGCATTATCATTATTGCTTTTGCTGTAGGTAGAGCGATGGACGGTCCGGAGGCAGTCTTAATCAGTCGCTACAAACACATTGGATTTATCTGGTTAATCCTTATTTCTATTCTGGTATTTACCCATCTTAAATCTAACTATATACAGTTAGGAAGTAAAATTTGGCTGGGGATTAGCCTCTGTATTTTTGGCTTCAGTTATTTTGAATACCTCGCTCCACTGGACTTTTATTACAAAGAAAGGAATACAGATATATATGGTTGGCAGCATAATCGGGCATTGCCTAGTTCGCCCATTTATGTAAGTCTAAAATCTGCCGTTGATACGATTACTGAACAAGCCATAGCTTCAGGAATTTATCAATTGCCAGAACCTTATTTTTTCGATAAACCCTATCAAGTCGATTCAAGTCGTTTTCCTTTAAACGTAGATTACAACGATTCGATACTTTCCTTCCATAACGAGACCTATACGAGGAACACGGTAAAAAACGATGGGGCTTACATTGTCCTAAAAAGTGCAACTCAGAATCATATTATTCCAGGTCGTCAGAAGCGTTTCTCCTTGAAGTCTTACTTATTTTCAATGGGTAATAAGTACTATGCAAACGGATTTACAGGTAGTTTTTCAGCGGCTTATCTTTCACCAGATCAGGTCTATGATATCTATATTGTCACTATTGAAGGTCATAAAAAGCTCGTTCATCCCACCAAATACCAGATCTCAAACATTAATAGTCAAATCAGCGTTAAAGAGATTTAGGGTGGGTTCAGGTAAAGAATTTTGAGCGTTGACCATCTGTGAATGAATTTTATTCGTTTATACTCAATGGTAATCATGGAATGCCAGGAAACTGAATAGCTAGTAAGCGGATTCTATTTCCTAATGGTTATTCATAATTTTGTTAGTGAGGGCTGCCAAAACTGGTTACTCTCTTTTTTTTGAAAACCTTTAACTCATGAGGTCTTTTCTCTATACTTTTATTTTTCTTCTGGGTTACTTATTTATCCCCTTCGCTTCTGAAGCTCAGGTAGTTATTACTTTCCCAATGGAACGAATCGTTTTTCAGCGAGATAATTCCAACAAAGCTACCGTTCAGATTTCCGGTAACTATTACCAACCTGTTGATCGAATTGAGGCAAAGCTTACCCCAGTCAATGGGGGAACTGCCATTGATTGGACTACCATGTCGCAGGTTTCCAATGGCTTTTTTTCCGGCTCTGTTTCGGTGACAGGCGGCTGGTATAAACTTGAAGTCAGGGGCGTGAGCGGCAGTACAATTGTGAATGCTCAGGCTGTAGAGCGAGTAGGTGTAGGCGAAGTTTTCGTCATTGCCGGACAATCCAATGCTCAGGGTGTTACTGACTCTCGCATTACTCCATCTGAACCAAATGATGATCGAGTTACTATTGCCGATGCTTCCAACTATGCTAATGGGGACAGTAGTACAGAGCCTACTTTTTATTTATATAATAGTATTACTACAGCTTCTCCAAGTTATCCCCAAATTCCTAGCTATAAGAAAATGTCGGCTAATGATCGCCTTGCTCCGGTAGGATTTACAGCCTGGTACTGGGGGAAGGTAGGGGACGCTTTAGCTCAAAGGTTAAATGTACCCATTCTCTTCTATAATACATCCTTTGGATCTACCACTGTTAAAAACTGGCGAGAGTCATCCGAAGGTAAGCGTACTCAAAACCGTTACTGTACCACTTGTGGTGAAGCTAGTTACTT
Organism: Siphonobacter sp. SORGH_AS_1065; assembly: GCF_030818595.1. NCBI lineage: Bacteria > Pseudomonadati > Bacteroidota > Cytophagia > Cytophagales > Cytophagaceae > Siphonobacter > Siphonobacter sp. SORGH_AS_1065. The sequence goes on along the minus strand of NZ_JAUTAM010000004.1, from coordinate 2,628,025 downwards.
TCCTACTGGTTATCCTTATGACAACCTCAAAAACACGCTTAATTATTACGTTTCGTTAACGGGTGTCCGTTCGGTACTATGGCATCAGGGCGAAGCTGACGATGCAACCTCTCAGACTCCTACTTCCCAATACGTAAGTGACTTAACTTTGGTTATTCAAAAAAGTCGGGCCGATATAGGTTATAACCAGCTTAGCTGGGTAGTCGCTCGAGCCACCTACAACTCTGGTTTAACCTGGCAACCTGTCATTGATGCCCAGAATCAGGTTATTTCCTCAGTAGCTAATGTATACGCAGGCCCTAACACGGATAATGTTGCTATTCCACGTCTGGGACCTCCATATGATGTACATTTTACGACCAATGGTCTATCATCAGCAGCAGAGGTTTGGGTTAACTCCCTTCTAACGTCTAACGTACTTACTAACTCTACTCCCAAGCTGGCTAACCCTCTGGTGAACATAACGGCTACCTGTGCTTCTAATAACTCGCTTACGCTCAGCGTCCCCAATCAAAATCCATATAGCTGGAGTAACGGACAAGCAGGAGCTAGTATTACCGTCGGTTCTGGGAATGCTTATATGGCTAAAATCAAGAACGGTAACAATACTATTTTTTCTTTCCCATACAAGGTGCCCGATCGTCCGGCTATTGGAGGTAATATATTACAAGACGGCTCAAGTGTTTATTATTGCGAAGGAGTAACACCTACCCTGGCGTCTAACTATAACACGGGTAATACCTGGAGTAATGGAGCGACTACTCAGAGCATCACTGGAACGACTGGAGAAACGTATACGCTTACGTATAAAGATGTTCTAGGCTGTACTTATACTTCTGAATCCATTACCCTGGGACAACGCCCAAGACCATCCCAACCCAGCATCACGGCTGATGGAGCTCTCAGTTATTGTGCGGGAACAGATCGCACACTTACAACGACGCAGGATGCTGCGGGTTATATCTGGAGTAACGGGGCCAATACCAAGAGTATTAAACCCCAAACTAGCAGCACCTATTCCGTACAAATCATTGATGCGAATCAGTGCCGCTCGGTTGCCTCTGCCGGCATTCAGATTACAGTTAATCCCATTCCGGCGAAACCTACCATTCAGGCTAATAGAACTATCGATGGCACCCGTACAGTAACGATCTGTGCTAACGAATCCGTAGAGTTAACCTCCAGCACTTCTGAAGGAACGTATCTATGGAATTACAACAACGCTACTACTTCCAGTATTACGACCAACACCGCTCGTTCTTACCAGGTTCAGACCATTAGCACGGCAAATTGCCCCTCGCCTAGCTCTGATCCTGTGTTGGTAAAAGTCAACGCATTACCAGCCAAACCAACAGCTACTGTAGTTTCAGGCGTTTTAGCTTTTTGTGAAGGCGGTACCGTAACACTCCGAGCAAATACCACTCAAACTCCTTCCTGGATATTAGCTGAACAAACGGTGTCATCTACGGCTTTGGTTACGGCTAAAATTAGTGGTGACTATTACGCTCAGGCTACGGATGCCAATGGCTGTAAAAACCGTTCTGATAAGGTAACGGTATCGGTTCGTCCAAATCCAGACGTTCCTAAAATTGCTCAGGTAGGTCCTTACACTTTACAGGCTCAGGCTAATGTGCCCGGAACCCGAAATTCATGGATTAATGGTTCTGATACCAGTACATTTAATTCCGTGTATTTCAAACCTTTAAAAGAAGGAACCTACCGGGTAAAAAGCGTGATTGAATATAACATTGCTCCCGTTGGTAAATTCGAATGTACTTCGGCCACCTCAGCAGCATTTACTTATGCTTACGATGCTAATCAGGATGGATTTGTGGTTTATCCAAACCCGAGCCCAACTGGAGCATTCACGCTGGAGACTAAAGAAAACTGGCAAGGGGCTGAGGTAAGCGTTACAACGATGTCAGGAACTGTAATTTATAATGGCCGGATCAATGAGTTCAACGAACGTAAATTCATCGATCTGGGACGCTTACCGGGTATTTACATTATACGGTTAAAGGCCGACGGCTTCGAAAGAAGTAAGCGTTTGACAATAGTACCTTAGAAATAGTACTTTACGAAAAACCGGACGCTAGTAACGTCCGGTTTTTTTATGCCCAGCCTATTAATCTAGCGGAACAGAAACTGGTCTTTGCCTATCGTTAACTCTTGACCTTGTGTATTTTCATACTATCCATCTCCTACTTCAACTATATACCTTGCTAATTACATATTCGAGTGGTTCATAGCGGAACTGTGAATATTGATGTTAGTACTATCGTGACGTAATTGGTAACGGATATTCATGCAGTGCTATACTAGTTATAAGTCATCTTTGAGGGTCAGCTTTTGTTTCTTCTTTAGATCATTCGTTTACTTAGCCCTTAAAACAGAAGCAGCTCATCTTTCGATGAGCTGCTTCTGTTTATAAAACTGCCTAAGTATTAGTTCTTAGCAGGAGCTGTAGATGCTTTAGCACCAGCTTTTGGTTTTGCCGTAGCTTTAGGCTTCGTCGCAGGAGCGGGAGGATTCAGGATACGGTTCGCTTCCGCGTTCTCAGGATCAAGTTCGAGAATCTTTCTCATGTACTCTCTTCCTTTGTCATTATTCTTCGTTACGAGGAAGTGATAAAGAGCGATATAACGGTTAGCTTCAACCATCTCACGCTTATTCTTCACAGTATCAGCTTGCGTAAGATACTTCTCGTAATAAGGTAACGCAATGCTTCTGTCACTTAAAATGACGTTGGCACGTGCTTGCCATAACGGTGTAGAGTTAGCAATGGCCTGAATAGCCTCTTTCTGATCTTCCGTTAACTGCGTATTGCTCTTAACCGTACTATCAGCTAATCTACCCATTTTGTCAAAGGTAGCAACTGCCTGAGGAATCACCGTTGAATCTTTCGACGTCGAAATGTAGTAGTAATAAGCTATTCCTTCACGATAGTAATCCGCATAAGTAGGCTTACGATCAGGACGACTTTCTTTCCAGGCAATTGATTGCTCGTAAGCTTTCACTGCATCACCATAACGCTTCTGAGCTTGACGAATCTTCGCAATCTCTTCGTAGTTATTGAAAACAGTATCACCTAAAGCAGCAGCTTTTTCAAAATTTAAAACGGCTAATGAATCTTGCTTCAGCTCACGGTAATCAATTCCTAAGTAACGGTGATCATCTGGATACACCTTCTTAGGATTAGATTTCAGAAGCGTCTCCAGGTTGTTAGCACCATCCTGGTATTGACCAAGCTCCGTCAAAGACCAACCCTTGATACGAGGCAGATCGGGATCATTTACTTTACCTTCAATTTTAGTCAGAGCGTCTACCACTTTCTGATATTGCTGGGCAAGGAAAGCAAATTTCACGTAACGAAGCGTCACGTCTGGCGACTCTTCTGAATACTGAATATATTTATCTAAGTTTTCTGCCGCATTCTTGTAATTTCCAGCGAATAACCAAAGCTCAGCAAACTCCCAGTATACAGGAGCGAATTTTTCGTCAGCTTTAATGGCATCGTTAAAAGAGGTTTGGGTATTAGCGTAGTTTTTACCACGCTTCCAAACACGTCCCATACGAGTATTGGCCAAAGCAGCCATTTGGGGATCTGTTTGCAAACGAAGAGCTTCTTCGAAAGCAGAAATAGCAGGCCCCCCTTCGTTTTTAATCAGGAACGCATCTCCTTTTACCAGTTGATACTCAGGACGATCTTTGTGCTTCTTCAAAGCAGCAATCTGATCAATGTAAGTTATCGCCTTACCAGGGTCGTTAGCTTGTCCTTTTTTAGTAAATAAGGTATACACCTCAGCAGCACGCCACAGAACGTCCTCATCACGGCTTTTTGTTTCCGCCAGAGCCTGATCAATCAGAGCCGTAGCTTCTGGTAATTTACCCTGACCTAATAAAACGCCAGCTTGTCCTACCTTATTAAGTGCAAACTTGCCCTTTGGATCATCGGCTACTCCTTTGTCAAAAGCAGCTTTAGCTTTGTCTAGGTACTCAGCAATTTTTGGACTGCCTTCCTCTTCGGCACTAGCCAGTCTTAAGTAGTAGTAACCTAAATAAAACTGATTTTCAGCAGAGGGAGAAGAAGTCGCCGCCTTTTCAAGAGCCTCGCGGGCTGAACCAAGACGGTCTCCTTCTAGTGCTTTTAGAGCTCCTGCAACTTCGGGAGATTGGGCAAAAGAGCTCGTTACACCCAAGGCCAGCATCCCGGCTACCAGTAACAGCGATTTGAATTTCACTCTCATCGTAGAAGAAAATTGGGTTTTGGGAAGGTGATACCTTACGTTAAACAATTTAAAATAAACAATTCGAAATTACTGCAATATACAGTGATTCTGAAAAAAATTAAATAATAATCTTTAGTTACAACACTTACGTTGCCAAATGTAATTACTATTCTAACGAATAAACTAAAAAAATAGTTACATTTTTTATTAAAAAAGATTAATTTTTAATTCTCCTAGCATTTAGTTCTTCAGCCTGAATGCTAAAAATTACGGGTCTCAATGAGTCTAATCACTTGGGTGGCAGGTAAAAGTCCACTTTTTAGTACAATCCGTTGTCCGGGATCAGAGAGTACGTAGTTGATGAAACCTGTACCCAAGCCTCTTTTGGCTTCTTTTGTGATCAGATAAATATTTCTACTTAGGGGGTACTTCTTCAATGCAATGGCATACTGGTAAGGCTGAATATAGTCTTCCAGATTTGCCGAATACTTTGGAGCAACTCCCATTACTTTAATTCCTTTGGTAAAGGTGGGGTGTTCGGGATCATCAATATCACTGATCCAGTTCACTCCTATCACGCCAACGGCTCCGGGTGTTTTCTGTACATACTCAATTACTTCCTTATTGGATTTCACTGCGAACAAAGGAGACTGTTTTTTATCCGCAATTTGTAACGTATCTAGTAAATATTGAAGGTTACTAGAATTATCGTTATCCAGCACCAGCGTGATTTTACTGTTGCTTTTACCGTATTTAAGCTGATTCCATTTCGTAATCTTTCCATGCATTACCTCTTTCAGCTCTTCGACTGAAATTAGGGTATCTTTGGATGAACCATGGGTAATGAAAGCAATGGCATCCGTAGCCATGTGCAAAGCTCTATACTTCAGGTTCGCTTTTTCAAAGACTTCTTTTTCGTCCGGCTTTAAATGGCGGGTAACCACAGCCAACCGAGTGGAATCCTTTAACATTAACTGAATAGCAGCTAGCTCAGGTACGTAGACCGTATTAACCTTCGCGTACTTGGTTTTTGCTTCGAAGGCTTCGGTTTCCGCCTGAATGATAGGCTTCAAAGATTCATCAACTGAAATCGTAATTTCTCCTCTGGAAACAGTTTCTTCTGATTGTTTATCTCCAGACTGGCAGGCCGCCAAAGCCACAGTCATTAATAAGAGGCTTTGAGCAAGATAAGACTTCACAGTTTTCATGACGATTAAGTATACTATTGTTCTTTTTGATTTCTTAGCCATCGGCGATAAGCCCAATAAATCTTTAAAAGACTATACCCAATGAATAATCCTCCTAAAAGCTGGGCGACTGGTTCCGATAAAATTCCACTAGCGGCAAAAGTAGGTGCTGAGTCAATCAAATAGAATCCCATTGCACCGTATCCTAGGGGAATAATAAAGCCAATCAAATCATTAATCTGTTCATTAGCTGGTCTAGGCATCGCTTTCTAGAAAAAATGGGTCAGATCCAAAAGATGCTGACCCATTATTATAATAAAGTAACTATTGTCTATTACTCAAGTACGAATGAAATCGGCAGGTTAAAGCGAGATTTCACAGCACGACCTGATTGACGACCTGGTTTCCAGCGTGGCATAGACTTAACTACACGCATAGCTTCCTCATCACAACCAAAGCCTAAGCCTTTTTGTACCTGGATATCAGAAATACTTCCATCAGGAGAAACGATGAAGCTTAAGAACACTTTTCCCTGTACGTTAGCACGCTGAGCGGCTGCGGGGTACTTGATGTTTTTACTTAAGAACTTGTACATTTCAGATTCTCCACCAGGGAATTGAGCTTGTTGCTCTACTACTGTAAAGACTTCTTCTTTAGCAGCAGGCTTCACCTCAATTACTTCTTCTTTCTTCTTACCAGTTCCTTCCTCGATGGCTACAATTTCCACAGCGTTAGGATCCCCTACTACTGTTTCTTTACCAGCCTGAGCATCAACCAGCTCCGTTTGCTTGGGAGGCTCAACATCGGGTGGCACTTCGGTATCCTCCTTAATTTCGGGAGGCAAGAACGCCGTTGTACTCATCACCGGAACTTCTGGTGGTGGTGGTGGTGGTGGTGGCGGTGGTGGTGGCTGATTTTCTTGTTCTGGCGGAGGAGGAAGCTCTGACATTTCAGCCAGCTTTACTTCTACCTCTTTTTCTTCACCTGCAATCGTTGCAGCAAGCAAACGAGCAGCAAGGAAGGCCGCAACAATCAAAAGAGCAATACCAGTGGCGATCAGGGCATTACGAGACGTCCGGCGACGGAGGTCGTATGCACCATACTCCTTATTACGATCTGCAAAAATCAGATCCTCTAAGGTGGTATCGTTGGTTATTTTGATTATTCCTGCCATGATAATTAGGCAAATTGTTTAAAGTTCTAAGATATTGACTCAAAGTTAAAACTAATAATTTAGTTTTACAACTATTTTATTAGTTTTGTTTGATTACTTACCTGCTTCTGCTTTGTCGATAATTTTAATATCGTTCAAATTGATATCGGTAATACCGTATTTGTCGATTTCAGAGATCGCCATTTCGTCGAGTACATCTACTAAAGATTTGTAAGAAGCCTCATCTTTAGATTTGATAACTACGAAAAACTTATCTCCAATTTCAGCCTTTTTACGACGAAGGACGTCACGGAGACCTCCGCTAGCAGCAAAAGACGTTTTCTCAACCTGAGTTGTTGCTACATCTTTACCCGTTCCCTGATACCAATACACTGTATCTTCGCCATCTTTTTTCGACAACAATACGGTGATTGCTTCAGATTCCTTGATGGGAGAAGTTTGCTTTTGTTTTTCGTCCTGGTCTTTAGCCGGCATACCCAAGAACATGGTCACCGGTTTTTGTAAGGTAGTAGTCAGAAGGAAGAAAGTAATTAATAAAAAGCCCAAGTCTACCATGGGGGTCATATCTACACGAGTAGATACCTTTTTACTGCGGACTTTACCACCTTTGTCATTCCCACCACCTTGTGCTATCTCTGCCATTGCGTTGTTAGTTTAAAGAATTTGAAAGCGAACTTTCAAGTTCTACATGGAAGTGGGTTTAGTTTCCTGACCTGTGATCAAATTAAAGTTGTTCACGTCCTGCTCCTGCATGGTAGCAATTACTTGCTTCACAACTTTGTAGGGAGCATTCTGATCTGCTTTAATCAACACTTTATACTTAGCACCCTGGCTGCCGAAATACTGACGAGCGGTTGCAACCCAGTAGAATAGTTCGTTACGAACGGAATCACTAGGAATACCTGGCTGTACGCCGGGCTTGTTACGCTCAGCAGGATCCATATCCAAGATCTGTTTCATGTTAGCCATTGGAGCACCGAAGTTTTCTGATAAACGGAAAGCTTCTTTTTCGGGATCCGTGAAGGCCACATTATAACGCTTAGACATTTGTTCCAGCATACCCAGACGTACCTGGTGGTTATCAACCCCCATGAAAATCTTTCCATCAGCCGAAACCAGAACCGTAATCACATCGATTGCGGCTAAGGGCTCCTGGGCTACGGAGTTAGGAGTAGTAACCTGAACAGCCTCCTGAGGACGCATCTTCGCTGTTAAGATGAAGAATGTTAACAGCAAGAAAGCTACGTCACACATGGCAGTCATGTCCATTGATACTCCATGACGTTTTACTTTAACCTTTGCCATCGCTACACTGTTTTTATTTTATAACTAAACGTTTCGTTGATCAAAATTATTGGTTCTTCTGAGAAAAACTTCATAACTCTGACAAATTTTAAAGAAGCTCAAACTTCTTTAACAACGCCTAGTAATGAGCAGCGTAGTTGTTAGTGATGCTCAGACCAATTTCATCGATGTTGTAAGTGATACCGTCGATGATGCTGGTGAAGTAGTTATAAGCGATCAAGCAGATAGCAGAAGTACCGATACCTAAAGCTGTGTTTACAAGAGCCTCAGAGATACCAGCAGCCAGAGCCGCTGAATCCGCACTACCTGACTGACCCATGGCAGCGAATGAACGAAGCATACCTAATACCGTTCCGAGCAGACCGATCAGCGTTGCTACCGAAGCAAGCGTTGCAATGATCGTCAGGTTTTTCTCTAAAGAAGGCATTTCTAAGCTTGTAGCTTCTTCGATTTCTTTGCTCAGAGCAACCAGTTTTTGTTCTTTGTCTAATTCAGTGTCAGTAGTTAGTTGCTGATATTTTTTCAAAGCAGCGTTTACTACGTTACCAATAGAACCTTTTTGTTTGTCACACTCTTTCAATGCTCCGTTGATGTCATTTTGGTTCAACAGAACTTGTACTTTACGAACGAACTCATCGATGCTGCTAGTTCCTTTCGCTTTGCTAAGCGTGAAAAGACGCTCAATTGTAAAAGTTAAAGAAGTTAAGAAACAAGTAAACAGAATGGGTACGATAAAACCCCCTTTGTAAACGATACCGAAGAAATCGCCTGGCAGTGGCTCATTGTTATGATCTCCTCCTTCAAAGTGGCTACCATCGCCTAAGTACAGGTGATAGAAAGCTTCAGCAACAATAAACAGAATCAGGATAATTAAACCAGACGAAATGCCCCCCGACTTCTTCTTCGGAGCAGCAGCAGGCTTGGCAGCGGGAGTAGGGGTCTTGGTAGTGTTACTCATTAGTTTGGTAATTTTAGGGTTTAGTGAAACTTTGGTTTGTTGGTGTAAAGAAAAATAAAATTTGATGTTCTACGCAACTACGAAAGATAATTTTGTTTTTGTTCCTCAAAACCGAGTAATGATTCAGCAAATCTACTGTTTTTTTTCTCAATCCCGACGTTAAGGTTTTGTGAAAAATTTTATGAGTTTTTAATAAAATTGTATTAATTAAAGAATATCACAGTGATAAATCGACCAAATCAGTATTTTTCTGAGACGACAAATTCTGTGAGTTTAACACATTTTTTACTGGACCAAACGTCTTTCGGTGCCAATCGGTTACTCCAAACTCTAATAACCCCTTCAAATGCTTCGCTGTAGGATAGCCTACATTCTGCTCCCAGCCGTACATTGGATACTCCAGAGATAGCTTTTCCATGAACGCATCCCGATAGGTCTTTGCCAGAACCGAAGCGGCGGCAATTGACGCATAAATTCCGTCACCTTTGACGATACAGGTATGCGGAATCATGGGATAAGGCGTAAATCGGTTTCCATCGACTAGTAGATGCTCGGGCTGGGCTTTAAGTTGCTCCACGGCCCGATGCATGGCTAAATAACTTGCCTTGGCAATGTTAAACTGGTCAATTTCAGCGACACTTGCTTCCGCAATTACCCATGCTATTGCTTCTTTTTCAATTTCTAGTCGTAACCGTTCCCGTTGGGCCCGTTTTAACTGCTTGGAATCGTTTAAAAACTCATTACTATAATCTTTCGGTAGAATCACCGCAGCGGCGACTACTGGCCCTGCTAAACACCCCCGTCCTACTTCATCGAGTCCTGCCTCAACGCTCCCCAAATGATAGAATGACTTTAACATGAATTCTATGCGTTGGTTCGAAAAGTGGGTCTAAAACTAATGTATAAACAGCTAAATATTCAACAATACTATCATAAACTTCGTAATCATAATACATTTTTTTACTAAAAAAATTATTTTTTCTGCCAATAAACTGACTTTCAGCGGGTCTTTGGCTCTCAAAAAAACTAAAGCGTAAAGCGAATAAAGCAGGATTATTTGAATTTTACTATATTAATCTTCCAAGATATTTCCAATGAAGGTAGATTTTGCCAGTAGGCCCAGCAATAGGAAGCTTATTGCCCACTTCAGATAAATATGATAAAAGTCTTTAATATCCTGATAATAAGAAGATTTGATGTCTACTTTTTCTAACTGATTGATCTGTTTAAAAACTTTTCGAAGGGCCTCTGCATCCTCCACCTGAAAAAATTTCCCCTTGCTCTGTGCTGCAATTTCTTTAAGCACCCCAATGTCCAGTGTTTCCATAGACATGCCTGTGGTATCTTGTTCAATGGTAGCATTTTCACGGCCAATGCCAATGGTATAGACCCGAATGCCGTAAGCATTAGCTAATTGAGCTGCCGTAACCGGGTCCAGGTTTCCGGCGGTATTATCTCCATCACTGAGTAAAATAGCGACCTTACTTTTCGACTCAGTATCCCGCATCAGATTTATGCTATTAGCTAAGGCTGAGCCGATGGCCGTTCCTGCGGTGCTAATGATATCGGGTTTTATCGAAGCTATTTGCTGTTTTACTAATTCATAATCGGTCGTGAGTGGGCAAAGAAAGAAGGATTGTCCGGCAAATACTACCACTCCGATTTTATCCCGAAATCGGCCATTAACGAATTCAGTCGCAACTTTTTTAGCCGATTCCATGCGGTTTGGTAATAAATCCTTCATGAGCATGGAATCTGACACATCCAGAGCCAGTACGATTTCAATGCCTTCAGCGAGGCGTTCTTCCGTTTCAGTAATGATCTGTGGTCGGGCCAGCGAGACTAATAGAAAGCTAATACCTAACCCAATGAATAACCCCGGCAGATGCCTTAGGTATTGAACCCAGCTTGTCTTGACTTCTTTGGGTAGAAAAGCAACATTAAGCCGCTGACGGGCTTTTCCATGAAAAATTCTTCTTAAGAAGAAGAGAAGAGGTACGGCAATTATTCCATACAAAAAATAAGGTTCGGCCCAGTGAAAACTGGTTAACGTATTGAATGAAAGCCATTTGAACGAATACCACTTATCCATAAAATCCTTAATCCCGACGCTTCAAAACGGTTAATAACTTATGACTTTTTTTCCAGAATAACCTCACGCTGCTTAATATATGTTCGTACCGCCAGATCCCGCAAGATCCGAAGGGACTCCTGGGTCTGGGGTGAGGTCACTCCCCCATATACGACGGCATCCGTTTCCCTCAGAGCCTGTTCTAACTGCCGGGAGTGTGAAAACTGTTCGACCGTTTCTTTGGTCGTAAACGTAGTATAAGGCTTTCCTTCCAGTCGTTCCAGGTATCTTTTCCAAAGTACCACCGCTCGCTCTACATTGATAACCGCCTGTCGGGAATCGGTAGCACCTCTCAGATGCCTTTGAAAATTTCCGCGAAACTCCAGGTGCCTACGCCATAATTGAAACTGCCGCCAGCGTCGCCGAATTCTGGCTCCGAAAAGCCAATAGATTAATCCGCCAAGAATACCTGCGAAAATGAGAATAATAAAATATAATGGATAGTTAATCTGATCGTCCAGTAAAACCAGAGCGGTATTGGATTGCAAACCCGCCTTTTTTGATTTCAGATTTAATAAAGATCGAAGTGGAATGGATTGCAAGCCCGAGTACAGAGCTGTACAATCTTTTTGATTCATTACATACACCGGCAGCTTCAAATACTGCATGGAATCCACTTCAAACGATACCAGTGTATATACGACACTATCCAAACTACCCGAAGCATTGGTTCTGGTGGAATAGTAGTCTCTTTTTAGAAATTGAAAGGGCGTAAAATCATAGGTAGAATCAGGAAAAAAGACATCCAGTCTAGGATCATGCCGATAACTTAACGCGTACTGCACGGGCTTACCTACCTTAATTTCTTTCGACAGAAATTTTCCCTCTGGTTGAGCAAGCACCGGAGATACTAGAGAGAGAGAGAAAATAATAAGAAGAAACAATCCGTTTCGCACAGTGGTAATAGAGTTACTTGACTCGAAATAGTTTGATTAGTTTAGGAATATAATCTTCCTGCGTATCGACGGATAAATAATTGGCTTTATACTGCTTGCAAAGCTTCTCCAGCCGTTGTTGATTTTCTTCGAAAACGATACGCGTCGTTTTTCGAAACTGGGCAGATGACGTATTTACCCACATCATGCGGCGACTTTCTTTATCATAAACCGGAATAATTCCCAACCTGGGCATGTTTACTTCCCGGTCATCATACAAGTGAATCACCACCAGATCGTGCTTTTTAGCCAGAGCTTTTAAATTCTGTTCGTAATCGGTATCGATAAAGTCAGAAATCAGGATCACTACACTTTTCCGGTGAAGAATATTCAGAGCAAAAAGGATAGCATCTGATACGTTGGTTTTGAGTGATTCGGGTTTGAGTCGAAATAATTCCAGAATCATCTGATACCCATGCTTCATACTATTAGCCGGGCGAATGTATTTTTCCTTCTGATCTGAAAAACAGTATAAGCCTACGTGGCTAGCTTCGTGCATGGCCGAAAGAGCCAGCACACCACAGATTTCTTTGGTCGTATCCAGCTTCGAACGCTCTTCGCGACCGATGTCCTGCGAAGCACTTACGTCCACCATGAAAAAGACCGTCTGTTCTTTTTCTTCCTTAAATATCTTTAAAAACAGACCATGCCCCTTCGATGAAGCGTTCCAGTCTATAAGTCGGATGTCATCGCCGTACTGGTATTGTCGTAAATCCGTAAACTCCAGCCCCGAGCCTTTAAACACCGACTTAAAGTTGCCGTGCATCTGCGAATCGACCGCTTTTCGGATTCGGATTTCATAATTCCGAAGTTTTGAAAGGAGCTCGTTCATTTTGATTTTTTGGTAAATAAACCGGATTGCAAACGCCAAAGCCCTTGCCTTCCGCCAAAACTACCTAACTTTACCCAACTATTAAACATGAAAACGCGTCTACTTCTCCCTTTATTGGCTCTGCTCATGGCCTGTTCGAATGCTCCGTCTCCGCCAGAGAACCTCATTCCGCAGGATAAAATGGTACAAATTCTTAAAGATGTACACCTGGCAGAACAACGAATCATACGGTTACGTCTGGGTTCGCAGGATTCATCTATGGTTGCTTTTCAGGTTTTGGAAAAAGATATTCTGAAAAAATATCAGGCTGATACCGGAACGTACCGGGCCAGTTACCGCTACTACATTGCTCAGCCCGATAAGTTCAAAGATATCTACAAAGCAGTAGTGGATAGTTTAACGGTACTGGAAGAGCGAGAGAAGAAAATGGCCCGTGCCGACTCCAGCAAATCCGCCCAAACCCGCCCCGACAGTACGAAGTTACAGGTTCAATAATCCCTTTTGGTTATGGTTACTGATTTTGGTTCTATTCTTCTGTTCTTTATAACGGGAGTAATTTTTCTGGTCGTTATGCTGGGTATTGCCCGCCTGATTCGCCCAAACCGTCCGAATCCTGAGAAACTCAGTACTTATGAGTCAGGGGAAGAGCCGGAAGGAAACGCTAACGTCCAGTTTAATATCCGTTTTTATATTGTTGCTCTGATCTTTTTACTTTTTGACGTTGAATTAGTCTTTCTATTTCCCTGGGCTACCGTGTTCGGACAAGAATCTCTGATTCAGGAAACGAATGGTCGCTGGGGTGTGTTTGCTTTACTGGAGATGTTTCTCTTCGTAGGGATTCTCGCTTTAGGTCTTGCTTATGCCTGGCGAAAAGAACATCTTGACTGGGTACGTCCACAAGCTAAAGTTTCTGACATTCAGTCTAAAGTACCTATGGATCTTTACGGAAAAGTAAATAAGAAGTATCAATGAAGAGTTTTCTTGATAGCCGATTTAAAACCGGCGAAGGCGGCCTTATTCTAACCACGGCGGAAGATTTGCTCAACTGGGCTCGTCTTAACTCGCTCTGGCCTATGGGTTTTGGTCTAGCCTGTTGTGCTATTGAAATGATGCAAACCTTCGCATCCAGCTACGACCTGGAACGATTCGGAATTTTTCCCCGGCCTTCTCCCCGTCAGTCGGACGTAATGATCGTTTCTGGAACGGTAACCTTTAAAATGGCCGACCGAATTCGCCGCTTATACGAACAAATGGCAGAACCTCGTTATGTCATCTCGATGGGCAGTTGTTCGAACTGCGGCGGCCCTTACTGGGAACACGGCTACCACGTGGTGAAAGGCGTTGATCGCATTATTCCCGTGGATGTGTACGTGCCTGGATGCCCTCCCCGCCCCGAAGCTCTGATTGGTGCCATTATGAAATTACAGGACAAAATCAGAGGTGAAAGTGTGCAGGAACCTACTGCTGCGTTATCCCTCGTTGAAAAATTTGAAAAACCAACATTTGCATGACTTTCTCAGAACTTAAATCCCTGCTCACGCATGAGTTTGGGACGGAAGCTTTGATTGGCGAAGAAGAGTTGGTACTTATGCCTAACTTAACAGTTCGCCCTGAATCACTGGTTCCTATTTGTGAGTTCCTACGGAATGATGAACGAACGTATTTCGACTCGCTATCCTGCCTTACCGCACTGGATAACGGAACGGATACTTTTGAAGTTGCTTATAATTTGTTCTCCATTCCTTACGAACACGCCCTTTGTTTGAAAGTAAAATTGCCTCGTCAGGAAGGCACACAGCCTGCGGTTAATAGCGTCAGTGAAATCTGGCGGACGGCCAACTGGCACGAACGCGAAGCCTACGACCTGATGGGCATTCACTTTGAAGGCCACCCGGATTTACGTCGGATTTTACTTCCCGAAGACTGGGAAGGCCATCCGCTTCGGAAAGATTACACTGAACAGGAACGTTATCACGGCATTACCGTCAAATACGAAGCCTAACCAAAAGAGCACGTTTAGAAGCGTGCTCTTTTTTGTTAGTCTGCAGCTCGGTTTTTCCACCATTGCCGACTCCAGATGCGGCGGTAAGGCCAGCCTTTTCTTTGCAGACTCATCGGGAAATAAGCGTGTGCTTCTTTTGAACTCAAGCTTTGATAATACAGATCATCGTCGGTTAGAATCAATCCTTCATAAACCGTTTTCTCTTTCTTGACTAAATCTGCGAAGGGTAATTCTTTAACCCAGGAAGGATGCATGCGTTCAAGCTGATCTTTCAGCAACTGGCTTGACTTCAGCTCTTGCACCGCTAAAGGTTTGGGAAGGTATTCTCCCGAAGAAACGCTACGGGCAAAGTTTAAATACGCTTTTAGCAAACGGGGCCCTTCGTTCATAGCCTCTTCTACTTTCAACTGCTCGGGCCACAAACTCGTTACCACATAAATCCGTTGACGGGCCCTAGTAATAGCTACATTCAGTCGGTTTTCCCCTCCTATCTGGTTAAGCGACCCAAAGTGGGCTGACACTTTACCCTGTTCATTAGGGGCATAACCAATGGAGAAAATGATTACATCCCGTTCGTCACCCTGTACGTTTTCCAGATTTTTGATAAATAAAGGTTCTGCCTGAGCCGAAGTAATGTCCAGTTTATCTTCCAGTAAACGCTGCTGGGGTGAGTTGAACGTAACCACCCCCACTGATAAATCCGGCTCCTGGCGAGTTAAGGTCTGAAGCAGAGTAACCACAGCCGCCGCTTCGGGTTCATTTTGCTGATCTTTCCACTTGCCTTCTACTTTTATATAGTGAATAGCCCCTGAGTTACGGTTCATTTCCTGGAAATCAGGTAGTAACTTCAATCGATTTTCGTAAAAATGCTGATTCGAAAATTCAATTAAATCCAGCGAACGACTGCGGTAATGGCCTTGTAAAAGTACCTGCGGCAAATAACGAGCCATCAGATCCAGCAGGCTGGTTACTTCTAGTTCAGGAATATCATCGGTGTCCTCGTCTAGTCGAACGCGGTACAAATCAGAAGGTTGCAATTGCTTGCTATCCCCTGCAATTACCACTTGTTTTCCCCGAAACATGGCGGGTAAGCCCTGCTCGGCAAAGCACTGCGAAGCTTCATCAAAAATAACCAGATCGAAAAAAGGCTCTTCCGTTAAGGGAAATATGGCCGAAACCGTTTCGGGCGAAGCTAGCCAACAGGGTACCAGCGTTAATACCTCATCCGTGAAATGACTTAACACCTGCCGAACGGGCCAAATCAGACGTTTTTTAGTAACCTGATGCCGTAAATCCCGGTAAGTTGTCACGTTACCCAGACGGTTCATTTCGAGCGATTGATACGTTTGCTCGCGTAACTGTTTCCGGCCAATTTCTCCGGCCAGCTCCTGTTTTCGCAGCACGGCCTGCTGCAAGTCTTCCTCCATCTGCTGCATTTTCAGGCCGGAAACACTTCGCAAAAGGGGCATTTTCAATTCCAAATGTTCAATCCAGGCGAGTTTGAGGGAGTTCACAAACGTGTCCAGTAACTCATGGCCTGCTCCTCTTTTAATCACTTCGCTCTCCGCCGGACTCAGTTGGTTTTGCAGGGTATCAAATTCCTGCAATAGTTCAAAATCGTTAGTTAATGAGTCCAGTAAAAGGCTGGTTTGCTGAGGCGTCGCCTGAGTAATCCAATCCATTTGAGAAGCCGTCAGGTATCTTTTCCAACTTTCCTGTTTTTGCCCTAGCTGTTGAAGCAATTGAATAATCTGACTGATTTTATCAGCAAAATTGGTCTGATTCGACTCGGAATGGAATCGGTATAACTCTCCAATCAGTGAATGCGATTTTCGGATGTGCTCATACTGAGTCGAAGCCTCCGCTACCTGCGAAGTTACCCGCTCCCAGTTCTGCCGGGTCTGACTCCATTCTTCCTGCTGAACCCGAATGTGTAACGGCTCTGCCCATTGTTGCATTAACCATTCTACCTCCAAACGATTCAGGACTATTTGTCTAAGTTTTTGTAGATCAGTGTGTTCAAGCGTCAATCCATACGAAGAAGCCTGTTTTTGTAAACTTTCTTTTTCCGAGAAAAATAACCATTTCAGTAAAGAAGGACGGGCTTGAATAGCAGTTTCCAGGGTTTCCAGAAAAGGGCGTAACTCTGAACTTCTAAAACTTTCGCTGGCTATTCCCTGGTTAATCAATTGTTCGATCTGCCTACGAATGGGCCATTCTTTCCAGTCAGAAATCTGGCGATAATGCAACCGACGAACCCAAATTTCCCGTTCTGGCGTGAATTCTTTGAGCAACCGTACTAACGCCCTTTCCTCTTTTTGCAGGCTTCGTACTTCTGCCCAACTCACTTTTCTTCCTAAAAAAGCCTGAATCTGTTGCATAATCTGTTCGATTACCGCGGGAATTTCCAGCACGGTGGACTTAATAGCTGGCACGTCCTGAAAGGTAAACACGCTAAAATCCTGACGATCCTGCCAGGGGTGATTCTGACCGATTCGACTTTGATAACTTTCGTATCGTTTTAACTTTTGCGTCGTTTCTTCGAGCGAATGTAAAGGAAAAGACTGGTACAAATCCTGAAGCTCGATTCGGGGTTTGTCTGGATCGGAGGTTAGGTAAAGCTCTTTTGCTGACACGCCACATGCACTGGTATCGAAGAGAGCTTTCTTGAAATCGTCCAGTTCTTCCTGAATGCGATCAATCTGATTGGAATGCTGAGTAAATTCCCGATCCAATAAAATTGCATCCAAACTGGTATTCAATCGTTTATACTCGTCAATGCGATCAATTTGGCCCGTAATTTGGGTATATAAACTTTTTCGATCATGCTGAAAGTCATGCAGGTTTGCAGCAAAATCCTGCCAGTGGGCTCGTGATAGTCGGTCATAGACGGTATCCAGAGCCGCTCGTTTCTGACTCACCACTAGCACTCGCTTTCCCTGGGCCGTAAAATCTGCGATGAGGTTACAAATGAGTTGGGATTTACCCGTACCCGGCGGCCCCTGAACTACCAGCGATTCCCCTTTTTTTACCCGCCGAAAAGCCGCTTCCTGCGAAGCATCCATCGGGAAAGGCGTTAAGATGTCGGCCTCACGTATTTTCTTGGGGATACGGTCCGTGACTTCTGATTGAAAAGGTGAAAAATTATCGGCCTCAACCCGCTGTAATAAGCTCTCATAATCACGAACGAGGTACGAACCTGCCTGCGGGAAAATGCCTATAATGGCATGCGGTACTAACCGCAACTCGCCAGATCGTTCCGTTCTTTCGAGATCACTTTTCAATAGCTTTGGAAAAAATTGCAGTTGATCTTCAAATAAATCGGAGTTGTAATTAAGCTTAAGCGGTGTTGTTTTTAGCCATTCGTACAATTCCGTACGGAAATGCAGTGAATCCTTGGGAAAGTCTTCAAAGTCTTTTTCAAAAACTTCTTCCAGTACTTTCAGCCCATTGAAATGAGCGTAAGCCATTGCTAGGGAGCGATTCAGCACCAGCGGCTCATCCCGACGATCCATCACCCACTGGTTTTGAGGATTTACTCGCAGGCCCACTGGCCAGAAAAGCAGAGGAGCCCGAACGACGGTTCCGTCAGCGAACTTCCCCTGAACCAGGGGCCAGCCCAGGTATAAATCTTCGGTTCCTCGCTCAGCTTCAATGAAACTGGCTGTGCGAGCAATGAGTCGCAGGCGGCGGGAGATGTCGTTGACTTTCTGGTCACGCGGGTCAAGCACTTCGCACAGCGGCAGATTGCTCTTTCCGGCAATGCACCCTTTGATAAGATGAAACGAAGAAGACCCAGAAAGGAAATCCAGTTCATGAATATCCAGAAATTGTTCTTTAGGCATGGATAAAAGCACTAAAGAACGGTTTCTTGGGCTCAAGTTTACCAGCCGTCGCTGAAAAATTCGTAAGCTATTTTTCGACCAGAACGAATTCATGAAAGAGTAATTCAGGAGTAAAATATACAATTGATGGGCTGGCTGTAAATGAACCATCCTCCCTTAATAAAACCAAATCCTGGTTCGTTTATCTGCTTTTTCATTAGTTGGTAACAAAATACAGAAACCAAGAATAATTATCTATTAATCAGATATTTATATTCTTATCTAAAACCCTAATGCCCTTTTTCGGTTTTCATAAAATAATGCAAACTTAGGCTCTTCCGAAATTGGTATGTAATTTCAAGGTTTGAAACCATCTTTGCGACCCACTGTTTGCCAAATTCAGCCTTGATTTGAGACCTGTCGTTAGTGTCTTTTTCACCTTATGTACAACAATAAAAAAGTAATCGTTGTCATGCCCGCCTACCGGGCCGCTCTTACCGTAGAACGTACGTATCGGGAAATTCCCTTTGATTTAGTGGATGAAGTGGTTCTGGTTGATGACCATAGCCCTGATAATACCGTTGAAGTGGCACGTGCACTGGGTATTAAGCATGTCATTCGGCATGATATCAACAAAGGCTACGGCGGTAACCAGAAAACCTGTTACAAAAAAGCCCTGGAATTAGGTGGTGACATTGTCATCATGCTACACCCCGATTACCAATATACGCCGCTCCTATTGACGGCCATGATTTCCATCATTGGTAACGATTTATATCCGGTAGTGTTTGGCTCAAGGATTTTAGGAAAAGGAGCGTTGAAAGGTGGTATGCCGATGTACAAATACATTGCCAACCGTTTCCTGACCTTTACGCAGAATGTGCTGTTGAATCAGAAATTATCTGAATATCATACAGGTTACCGAGCTTTCTCACGCGAGGTACTGGAAAAAGTGCCCTTTGAAAAATGCGACGACGATTTCGTTTTCGATAATGAAATGATCGCTCAGATTTTCTGGAAAGGATTCGAAATTGCAGAAGTAACCTGTCCAACAAAATACTTTGACGAAGCTTCTTCCATTAACTTCATGCGGAGTTCCAAATACGGTTTAGGCGTATTGAGAACGTCATTACTGTACCGCTTCTCGAAATGGGGCTTAGGTAAATGGAAAATTCTGGATTAATCGATATAGAGTAACAAAAACGGCGAGCTACTTCAGAAATAGCTCGCCGTTTTTGTTACTCTATATCTTTATTTCACGTACACCGTTTCTCGGTTATAACGCTTGAAGAAACTATCTATCTTTAACTGAACAACCCCAAGAAAAGCTTCCTTGAAAATTTTGGGAGACATTTTGGAAACGCCCTGCGTCCGATCCGTAAATATAATGGGGACTTCTTTGAGCTTGAACCCAAATTTCCAGGAAGTGAACTTCATTTCAATTTGAAAGGCATAGCCCACAAACTTGATTTTATTGAGGTTAATGGTTTCCAGCACAATCCGACGGTAACACTTAAAACCAGCGGTAGCATCCATAATCGGCATTCCGGTAATAAAGCGAACGTAAACGCCTGCGAAGTATGACATTAACACGCGTCCCATGGGCCAGTTCACCACGTTTACCCCCTGAATGTAACGCGAACCGATGGCTACATCATTACCATCCATGGCACAGGCTTTCCATAAACGCACAAGATCGTCTGGGTTATGAGACAAGTCCGCATCCATTTCAAAAATATACTCGTATCCACTGGAAATAGCATATTTAAAACCTGCGATGTAGGCAGTACCTAAACCTAGTTTTCCTTTCCGCTCCAGCAAATGAATTCGGTTGTCTCCAAATTCATCCTGCATCTGACGAACTTTCAGAGCAGTGCCGTCCGGCGAACCGTCGTCTACAATGAGCAAATCAAACGAAGGTTCGAGGCTCATTACGCGACGAACGACCGTTTCAATATTCTCAATTTCGTTATAGGTTGGAATGATAACCATCCGATCTTTCGAATGATTCATGGTCAAACATGCAGAAGTATCTGTAAATACAGAGACTGTTTCCATGTATTACTTGGTTAGGAAATGAATAAATTTTTCAGCAATGCTGAATCTATACTACTAACGAATCTTTGAATCAAAATCATTCATTAAGACGTCTTAAAATCCTTTCTGTCAAAAGGATAATGGTGCAATTTCGGCTATTTTTTTTAATAAAACTAACTCATTTCCAAGACCCTGACTTACATTTCTTTCTTTACCTTCTTAAAATAAGAAATAGTAACAAAGAAAATATTTTGAGGCATTCTCGAAGAACTTTAAGAAATTAGCTTTTGATTTTGGCTTGTGCCTGGACAATAAAGTACTGATTAAAAGGAGTTTATTGGTTTAGGTAAAGAAAAAGAGCTTCGGCGGCACTGGGAATTATCTAAGCGGCTGGGCTTATTTTGCCAACTTACCACCTCTTTTTAAAGTTATATCCAGATGACAGACCGCTCTGACTTTTTCAACCTGAGTTATGAATTCAGTCTGCTTCAAATCATTCGTTCGAAATGTCAACAACGCCCATACACTTGCAGGAAGTAGCTAAGAAGCAGGAGACCTATTTTAATCAGTTAGATGGAATCCGTTTCTTCGCTGTTTTTCTGGTTCTATATGATCACTTGCTGGCGGGATTTAATACGCTTCCCATTGGGCCTATCGGGGTTACCATTTTTTTCGTGCTAAGTGGGTTTCTCATTACCCGCATTCTCATTGAAAGTAAAAATCAGTATAAGCCCCGTGAAGATGGCTTTAAGACTTATCTGAAAAAGTTTTACATCCGCCGGACCATTCGGATTTTCCCGATTTATTACCTGACAATCTTCCTGCTCGTGGTATTCAATGTGCCGCCCGCCCGTGAAAAATTCTGGTGGCTGGTAACTTATACTTCTAATATTTACATCGCCCATCACGAACACTGGCTGGGCGTGGTGGATCATTTCTGGTCATTGGCCGTTGAAGAGCAGTTCTATATCTTTTTCCCTTTCATTGTATTCTTTATTCCAAACCGGCATTTGCCTAAATTACTCGTCGGTTTTATTATCGGTAGCGTATTATTGCGTCTGTATTACTTCCTGATGGGAGCTCCCTGGTTTATAGCCTATGTATTAATGCCGACCAGTCTGGATGCCTTCGGCCTGGGCGGACTCATGGCGTATATGTACATCTACCAGCGAAATCTGTTTGACTCTACCTTTAAACGGGGAAGTCTGGTTTGGCTGGGTCTGTCCATTCTCGCGGGAAGTTTGTTATGGTATCATCTTTCGCCCGATCCTCATTTGTCCCTTAACTCGGTTTTTGAACGATTAGCGGGTTCTATTTTTGCCTTCTTCCTGATCGGTAAAGCCATTACGGGTTACAGTGGCGTAATGAAATGGCTGCTCGAAAACCCGGTCAGTGTCTATCTGGGGCGAATCAGCTATGGGCTATACCTGTATCATAATTTTGTTTTCAATCATTATCACATTACGCCTACGCATCCCGTATATCGCTTTATGCACCGGATTTACCGCTCATTTCCCTCGCTCGAAGAAAATCTGGTTTTCAATTTCGCTACCTACATCGTATTAACCATTTTCGTTGCCACGCTTTCCTGGTATATTATTGAGAAACCGATCAATAACCTAAAAAGTCGATTTAAGTATTAATCCTCCCCTATTGCTTAATCATTTTACAACCTTTATGTCTGGTTTTTTACAGCAACGATATTGGACGAACCTCGGCTGGGCGTTTCTGGTAGCCATTACCATCGCCCCTATGATGGTGCTTAGTTTCTTTAATCATCCCTCTGCCGCCGACGATTTTTGCTTTGCCTACATGGCTCGGGATTATGGTATTCTGTGGTCCACCAAATTCTATTACGACCAGTGGACAGGGCGTTATTTTGCCTGCCTGCTCTTCCATTCCACGCCCCTATTCAAGGGTTGGTTCTGGTATTACCAGGCCCTTCCCATCGTTTATATGCTCGCAACGGTCGGCAGCGTATACCTGTTACTGGGTGAGTTAATTCACACCTCTCGTGCACAGAAATGGTTAATCAGCACTGCTTTTTTAGTCTTATACATTCTTCAGTTAGACAGTATTGTAGAGAGCTTTTTCTGGATAACGGGTTCGTATACCTATGCTTTGCCCCAAATCCTGACCTTACTATTTTGGGTCGCTTTAATCCGTTCCTACAAACCTGAAAATAAACGTATTAAATACGGACTTATCGTTTGGGCAGCGTTTTTGGTTTTTGCCATGATTGGCCTTTGCGAGATGTTTCTCTTACTCACGACGGGCCTGCTACTTTGTTTTATGGGGTATCGGCTTCTGTTTCAGCGAAAACTAGACTGGCTATTGCTCATCCTTTTCCTCGAAGCTGTGATTTGCTGCTATCTAGTACTCGAATCCCCCGGTTCAAAAATTCGTCAGGGGAGTAATCCCCTAGGCGGTAATCTTTCTTTTTCCATCCTTACTTCCTTCAAAACAGCGGTAATGGTTGGCATTAAATGGTTACCCTTAACGCTCGTATTTCTGGTTTTCTGGATTAACTGGCTGAGTAATAAAATCAGTCATTCGTCTCTTTTCAGTGCGTACGTTCGCATCCCGGTTTGGGTAGGTTGGCTGGTATGGGCCGTGGTGGTTCCGGTTCTTTACTTCCCGATTTTTTACGGCGTAGGTATTGAAAGCGTTTCACCACGTATTCATAACTCCGTCTATTTCTTCTATTTAATCGGGTTCTTTTATAACGTACTGGTAACCATGCTCTGGATTCAGGAAAAGTGGAATCTTGGTTTTCTGAGTCCCGGTATTGTGCGAGTGCTAACGCTGCTGTCCATTCTTGTTTTGCCTTTACTTATCTGGAAAAATACGAACGTTCGGATGATGGCGAGTGATCTAAAAAATGGAACTGCGGCGGCTTACAGCCGCGAACTCTACGATCGTTACGAGAAAATCCGGCAGGCTCCCGCTCATGCAATGGTTACCATTCAGCCCCTGAAGCACGTTCCTCGATCGCTTTTCCTGGAAGACATTAAAGACAATCCAAAGCACCCCTGGAATGATTGCGAGACTAAGTTTTTCCAGAAAAAAGCTCTC
Source organism: Siphonobacter sp. SORGH_AS_1065 (assembly GCF_030818595.1). NCBI lineage: Bacteria > Pseudomonadati > Bacteroidota > Cytophagia > Cytophagales > Cytophagaceae > Siphonobacter > Siphonobacter sp. SORGH_AS_1065. Next base: position 2,604,336 of record NZ_JAUTAM010000004.1, on the reverse strand, counting down.
GTCATTACTCCTTAACCTTTGCCTTATTGATTGAATTTATATGAAAACCAGCCGTTTGTTCCCACTTCTGGTCAATACGATTCCCATTATTGGTTTCGTTATTTTCTTTCTACTATACGTTGTCAATGTTCCCTGGTTCGATGATTTCGAAGCTTTGTCAGGATTTTTTCTGGAATTCCTGAAATCCAAAACCTGGGCTGAAAAATGGCACTGGCTGATTGTTCCTAATAATGAACACCGGATGGCGACGGGTAAGCTTATTACTGTGCTCGTGTATTACTGTTCGGGTTTTCTCGATTTCCGCTGGATTCAGGGGCTAGCAAATTTCTCGGTGATCGTTATCTGGGGATTATTACTGCTTACCTTCCGCCGATTTAAATTATCGTACTGGTATTTTCTGCCATTAACGCTCATTCTGTTTCAGCCTCAGTATTACCTGCTTACGTTTTGGTCTATTACAGGCTTACAACACGAACCTTTACTAGCTCTGGTTTTACTGACTTTATATGTTCTAGCTTTACGCACCCGGCTTTCCTTCCCCCTAGCTTTAGTTTTAGGCCTAATCACGACCTTCACGATGAGTAATGGCATGTTTGTCTGGCTAGCGGGGTTAGGTGTACTTTTGCTTCGCAGACGCTTCCGTGAAGTCTTCATCTGGGCTTTTGGAATGGCCGTTGGAATAACTGGCTATTACTACAACTTCCCCTATTCGGGTAATGAACGCAGCTTTGGTAAATTTCTGCAAATGCCGCACTTATCCGTCAGTGGCTTTTTTACCTACATGGGGGGGCCATTTGACTTTTTCCCCTCTATGCCTGAACCCTGGCGATTTGTGTTACCCACGCTGGCGGGTTTGGTCATCATGTGGATCGCCGTTCACTGGTTTATTCAGCAGTTCTGGCCTTTGATTCGTTATTATTTCCAACCTTCCATTGACCCACAGGAATCTACCTTCGTTCAGGACTTTCTCCTCGGCGGCATGCTTTTCCTCTTGATCAACGCAGGTGTAATCGCCATTCTACGTCCACACTTCGGGTATTTCGTGATGTTGATTAGTAACTACCGGCTATACCCTTTGCTGTTTTTATGTTTATTATATCTGGCCTGGCTAAAAGGTCAAAAGCGGGTGTCCTTCAGTCCGGCACCGCTAATCGCTTTTGGGGTTTTATTTAGTTTTCTATCCTATTTCAATTATTACCCATTAGTAGTCGAACGCCGCAAGTTGTTATTAACGAACGCCTTCAATCAATACCATAGTAACATCGGGCTTGCCGCCACTCGCGGCACCATTCTGGAGCCTTACATCATCTGGGCTTTCAAAGAGCCCATAAAAATGGGAGTATTTCAACCACCCGTTCATTTTTTTGATGAAGCTTTGAAAAAAAATAAGGAGGCTCAAAACATTTCTCTGATTCCAACTATTACCACTAAGGAAATTAGTGTCGTACAGTCGAACTTCCCTGTCCCCAGGAGTCGAAACGGCATGGTGTTACTTCACCTGAAATCGACCTTTAATACGGATGAATACCTCGTGCCATTTGGTGGCGTGCCTAATACGGGTAAAAACCCGTTTTTACCGGGGATTGGTGGCAGAGCGAGCTTCCCACACGATCTGCTGAAGCCGGGTTCTTACGAGATGGAGCTCATTCAAATGGAGGGTCAGGAAGCCAAACGCTATGCTTCTGAGACGAAATTGACCATTTGACATTACTTTTGCATCTTAATTCTGTTTCAACAACCTTCTTATTAATTTCCCATTGGATAGTCCACAAATATCAATCGTTGCTCCGCTGTATAATGAAAGTGAAACCTTTCCTCACCTCATTGAACGGCTAAATGCACTCATGGATAAGTTACCTCAAAGCATTGAGGTTGTTCTGATTGATGATGGCAGCAGGGATAATACCGCAACGCTAATGCAGGCTCTGGCTTTATCGGACTCCCGGTACCACTGCGTTTTTTTGGCTCGAAATCACGGCCACCAGTTAGCTCTAACGGCAGGGATGAGTGAAGCTCGTGGGACAGAAGCCATTATGGTTATTGACGGGGATTTACAAGATCCGCCAGAATTACTCGAAAGTTTTTACTCCAAATACAAAGAAGGCTATGATGTAGTATATGCCGTTCGCCGCAAGCGGAAAGAAGGATTCATCAAAAAAATGGCCTATCACAGTTTTTACCGCATTTTACGCTCTATTTCTTACATTGATATTCCTCTGGACAGTGGTGATTTTGCTCTGGTTTCGCGTCGGGTAGTGGATGTCATGAATAACATGCCCGAGGAAAGCCGATACCTGCGGGGCATGCGTACCTGGGTGGGCTTCAAGCAAATTGGAGTAGAATACGAACGGGATGAACGCATTGCCGGGGAGTCGAAGTATTCATTTGCTTTGCTCTTCAAACTGGCGTATAATGGTATTTTCAATTTCAGCGAATTTCCCATTAAGCTCTTAACCCGGCTCGGTTCTACAGCGATTGTTTTTGCAATGCTGTATTTTATCTATAACCTGATCAAGAAATTTGTATTAGGTATGGACGTTCCCGCGGGTTTCCCGGCCACGCTTTTCACCATTATTTTCTTCGGAGGTTTGAATCTGTTCGGACTGGGTATCATTGGCGAGTACGTGCTTCGAATTTTCTTCCAGTCCAAAGGCCGACCTTTATTTATCATTCGTTCGAAGATTCGCAATAAACAGTGGGAAAACTAAGTCAGATTCTTGGAGCTTTTTCCACTCATCAGGCAATAGCCGGACTCTTGATCCGGCTATTGCCATTTCATCCCAAAAATGTTGTTATTGACTCCCGGAAAATTTTAGCTTTGGCCCATAATTTTATACGAACGTTCTCACACAGATTTAAACTTCAACAAATATGTCACGCGGAATTATTGCTACGATTGCCATCATAGTTTTGATTGTCATTATGGGCGGCTGTTCCTACAACGGTCTGGTTCAACAGGATGAAAGTGTTAATACGGCCTGGAGTAAAGTTCAGTCTGATTACCAACGTCGGGCTGACCTGATTCCGAACCTGGTTAATACCGTTAAAGGTGCGGCTGAATTTGAGAAATCGACGCTTACCGATGTAGTGAATGCCCGGGCCAATGCCACTTCTGTCAAATTTACAGCAGATCAGTTAACGCCCGAAAACATTCAACGTTTCCAGCAAGCCCAATCTCAGTTAAATGGCTCTTTATCCCGATTGTTAGCCGTTGCTGAAAACTATCCTCAACTGAAAGCAAACGAGAATTTCCGGGATTTACAGGCTCAACTGGAGGGCACTGAAAACCGGATTAAGGTTTCTCGCAACGACTTTAACGACGCCGTTCAGAGCTACAACCGTAAGGTTCGTTCCTTCCCGACCAATGTCCTGGCCGGTATGTTCGGCTTCTCGGCCAAAGCGTATTTTGAAGCCGATGCCGGAGCAGAAAAAGCCCCAACGGTTAAATTTTAAGTCGGTCGCTGGTCTTTACCTCTCGGGTAAAGACCAGCTTTTTCTCCAGAATGGCTATGCTTACGGAAGATCAGACGCAGGAAATTATTCAGCATATTAAAGAGGCAGAGAAGCAAACCTCGGGTGAAATTCGGGTTCATATCGAAGAGAAAACGCAAGCCGATCTAGATCCGCTCGAACGGGCTCAGCAAATTTTCATGAAGCTCAACATGCACCAGACCGCCCAGCGTAATGGTGTATTGTTTTACGTGGCTATAGAAGCCCGAAAATTTGCTATCTGCGGCGATAAAGGAATCAATGAGGTCGTTCCAGCGGAATTCTGGAATAGTACCCGTGATGCCATGCGGGAGCATTTCCGGCAGAATGATCTGGTACAAGGCTTATGCACAGGTATTGAAATGGCCGGAGTGCAGCTCAAGACCTACTTTCCCCGCCAGTCTGACGACCAGAACGAATTACCCGACGAAATTTCCTTCAGTTAACGTACGAATTGCCTTCGGCAGATTGCAGTTTTGAGCCAGATCCACTCAAAACACCAAACTCAAAACTCCTAACAGTAATGGTCACAATTCCCGCTCCATTTTTCAAGTACCTACGGAAGGGACTCTGGCTGTTCTTCTCCCTACTCAGTTTCATTTTTACCTACGCTCAGGACATCCCTGAACGTCCCGTACCCGCCCGGTTGGTGAATGATTATGTAGGAATGCTCTCCGGTAACGAAAAAGCCCAACTTGAACGTAAGCTGAAAAGTTACATGGATTCTACCTCTACCCAGATTGTCATTCTCGTTGTTAAAACCACGGGTGATTATCCGCCCGGCGATTATGCCTTCGAAGTGGGCAGACGCTGGGGCATTGGTCAGAAAGGAAAAAATAACGGTTTAATTATCCTCTGGGCCACCCAAACCCGGAAGTTATACATTGCCACGGGATACGGCATGGAAGGCTCTATTCCAGATGCGGTAGCCAAGCAAATTGTTTCGAATACACTCACACCCGCCTTCCGGGAACAGCAGTATTACCAGGGATTAGACCAGGCTACTACCGAGATTATTCAAAGAGCCAGCGGTGAATACAAAAGCGAGGGTAATGCCGAAGGTGATCTTCCCATTGGTACGGTACTTATTTTCCTAGGCATATCCGTTGTAGTCTTTATTTTCATTGCCCGATCCATGGGTAACAGCTGTCGAAATTCCGGTGGTCCGGGTGCTGGAATGCCCTGGTTTGGTCCTTATACTACCATGGGCGGCTGGGGCAGTTCTTCGGGTAGTTGGGGCGGTGGAAGTAGCGGCGGTGGCGGCTTTGACTTTGGCGGAGGGAGCTTCGGCGGTGGTGGTGCTGGTGGTGATTATTAAAACCCATAAGGCCTTGAGTAAAGGCCTTATGGATTAGTTTTTATTTTTGGTAAAGATTAAGATCACTCCGTCTTTCGCTTTACTCCCGTACTTTTCCATAGCCGATGCGTCTTTCAGCACGTGAACTTCTTTAATCGTATTCGGCTCAATGTTACTTACATCGGTTGCTTCTTTTCCATCCACGATATACATCGGGGTTTTGACCTGAGTATCTGTCTTTAGTAGAGAGATTTTTACTTGACTGGTCGCGTTTTCATCGCCTGAATTGGCTTTTACCACTTCTACCGACTTTATCTGATCTGCGTTTACTTTCTCAACTTCTTTTTGGGTTACTTTTTCATCGTCCAGGTAATATTCCGTTGTCTTACTTTTTTCAGGATGCACTCTTACCTGCCGTTTTGGGTTAGATTTAGCTTCAACAACTGTTTTTTTCTGAAGCAGAATTGGCTCATCCTGAGTGGGTTTTTCAGCTAACTTTAAGGATTTAGCGACGCTGGTATGAATCGTGATTTTTTCTAATACCCGACGCGGGGTAAAGGCCATACCCCAGAAGGCTAGTAAAGGAAAGATCAATAAAAACTTGATACTTTTCCAGGGAGCCGAGGAGGGCGTATTAATCTGACGGATTCGATTTTTAAGTTCTGAAACGTTGAAATGCGTTCGAACGGGGACGGCCAGTCCACTTTGGCGGAGTAAATGATATTGATAATGGCGAGCATTTAGTCCGCTCGTTAATACGCCATTATCCGCCAGATATTCCAGATTCTGACGAATGATTTTCACCCACCAATTGATCAGCGGATTAAACCAGAAGATGATTCGAAGGAATTCTCCCATAATCACGTCCCAAGAATGTCCCTGTTGGGCGTGAACCTGTTCGTGCAACAACACTTCTTTTAACTCATGGGAATTGAACTGAGCAGGATTCATGAAAATCCAGCGGAAAAAGGAAAAGGGAGCGGTCTCTTGTAAGGGCACCCAGATCACCTGCTTTTCAACGACTGAGCGTTGAGAAGATTGATACAAGTGATAAACGCTGACAAGTTGCCGGATGAATCGAATCATCATTATTACTACTCCCACTCCCCAAATACTCAGAATCAGCCCTTCAAGGGAGGGATACTGAGACTGCGTTTGCTGAAGAGCTTTGTACTGGAAACTCAGATCAGGTACATACGTCGTTACCTGCTGGATCGTGTTCCTTTGCGATAACCACTCGTTCCAGGCCGGAATAATCAGCGAGGCTAATCCGGCAAGCCAGAAAAAACAGCGATTCCAGCGGTAATAGGTTTCCTTTTGCAGAAGTAAAGCGTACAAGCCCGCAAAACCCGCCAGACTCAAACTCGCCTGTATCAGATAAATCAGGATTTCCATCTTATTGGCCTTTTTCAATCATGGATAAAATCTCCCGCAGCTCGTCTGCCGAGATTTTCTGTTCTTTGGCAAAGTGGGTTACCAGATTCTTGTACGAATCATCAAAGTAATCTTTTACTACCTGCCCCGCCATAGCTTCCCGTTCCACAGCAGGATAATATTCATACACATTGCCATACCGACGAAACTTCACATACCCTTTCTTTTCCAGGTTTTTAAAAGTCGAAGCCAATGTATTATAATGCGGTTTAGGCTCTGGCATGGCTTCCAAGATTACTCCTAAGGTACCTCGCTCTAATCGCCAGAGCGTTAGCATAGCGGCATCTTCTGCCGGAGTTAATTTTTCCATCATCAGTTGCATCCGAATTTTTCGGAAATCTACGTAATAAATAATAAACTAAAGACTTTTAGGGAACGGATTATCAAACTTAGGAGGCATTCATACCTTATTGATAGCACAGCCAACGGCAGCATTTAATTCAAATACGTGCAGCTGTTCACTTCCCAACGTTTTGCTATTAGCTTTTGAGCGAATGGATTATTAATCCAAAGAAGTGTTTCTAGCCTATTACTAGAATAGTCGCTGCCAGCGTGGCCCGGCCAGCTTTTTCGCTGGCAGTATTCGATAATATATGGATTTTGTTAACCTTATAACGTTTTGCTACCAGCGAAAAAAGCTGGCAGCGGCAGTCTTAACTAATACATTAAAGGCTTTGGGGAATGGCTTATCCATCCAAAGAAGTGTTTATAACCTGTTACTCTGATAGCCGCTGCCAGCGTGGTCCGCAACGTATCTAATTCACTACATTAATTGGCGTTCCGTTCAGAAAAGCTTTGATATTATCCGCCGTCATTTGCAACAATCTCCGCCGAGCCTCAAAGGCCAACCAGGCTACGTGCGGGGTAATCACACAGTTTTTAGCTTCGGGTAAAGGATTATCCAGCGAAGGCGGTTCTACCGAAAGAACATCTAGTCCTGCTCCGGCGATTACTCCCTGATTCAACGCATCAGCTAAGTCCTGCTCGACAATCAAAGGACCTCTTCCTGTATTAATGAGGTAAGACGTAGGTTTCATCCAGCCCAATCGTTCGGCATTAATAATTCCTTTCGTTTCTTCGGTAAGCGGACAATGCAACGATACCACGTCACTTTCCCGGAAAACCGTTTCTAAAGGCAATATTTCAACGAATTCAAAACCGGTCGCGGGCTTTTCGCTGCGACGATGAGCAATGACCCGCATTCCAAAGGCATGAGCAATTTTAGCCACTTCCTTCGCAATACTTCCAAAGCCAATCAGACCTAATGTTTTGCCGGAAAGCTCCGTTAGAGGACTAAACGAGTAACAAAAATCGGGACTTTTCGCCCACTGTTTCTGCCGAACCGATTCATTCAGTCGAGCTACGTCATTGGTGAAATGAAGTATCAACGAAAAGGTATGCTGAGCCACCGCTCGTGAGCTGTACTCACTGACATTGGTAACTGGAATATTCCGTTTGCGAGCGGCTTCCGTATCTACAATGTTATAGCCTGTAGCCGTTACACCAATGTATTTGACGTTGGGTAGCTGCTCCAGAATTTCCGCCGTTAACTTCGATTTATTAGTTAAGAGGATGTCGGCCTCTTTCGCTTTTTCTACAATTTCGTCCGGTTTCACGCGGTCATATACCGTGAAATCACCGATTTCCTGCAAGGGTGCCCAGTTCAGATCGCCGGGATTAAGTGTGTACCCGTCGAGTAATACGATTTTCATGCGTTTAGCTACGGTTTTCAATGGTAAAGACGTCGATGGATCACGTCTCCTTCGCCGTCAAAATTTCAATGGCATTAATCTTAGCAAAAAAGACGCGATGAATCGCGTCTCTCTCGATGTATTCTTCAATGATTTAATCCACCAATAAGGGTTTGATTACTTCAGCCCAGCGACGATACCCTTCGGGCGTCATGTGCAGGCTGTCTGATTTGTATAAAGTCGGTTCTGGACGAAGGTCGGCGTTTAGCATTACAGGCCATACATCCAGATAATCAGCATCTTCCTCACCATCCAGAAATGAACTAACCAGACGGTTGAATTCCTGCATTTCAGCTCTTTTAGCCCAACGTGAAGGAGCGGGTTTAGCAGAGATGAAAAGCACCGGAACCTGAGGCATATCCTTGCGGATTTTGGCATATAGCTTAAAAAATTCCATATAGGCATCTTTCGCCGATTTGCCGCCAGCAATGTCGTTTTCTCCGCAATAAATAACAATTTGTTTGGGCTTATAGACGGGAATAAGGCGTTTATAGTAATACGAAACGTCAGTTAAGGTAGAACCTCCGAATCCCCGATTGAGTACGGGTTTATCGGGAAAAGCTTCTTTGATATCTGACCATAAACGTAAGGACGAGCTGCCCACAAAGAGAATGGGATCTTTTACGGGAGGATTGGTTTTGTCCTGCTCTTCGAATGCTTTAATTTCTCCTTCATACTTATTCTGAGCATAGCTGGAAAAAGTAAATAATAGTACGAAGGCATAAAGAAGGGTTACTTTCATCTCACAATAGTTAATGGGTTTGAGGTAGTAGTCAAATGTATAACGAAATCCGGGCAGGAGTGTTACAGGGGTCCTGCAAACCTCAACCCATTTTAAAAATAAAGACGAATGGAAATCCATTCGTCTTCAAATAAAGTCTGAAATTCTCCGAAACTCAAAGTTTTACTTCTTCCATTTTTGGGGCGAAGATGTGCATGGCACCCCAGGCCAGCAGATACGCAAAGCCACAGATGATGAATACCAGGTTATAACCAGCAACGATATTCCCCTGAGCTTTATAGGAATCAAGAATAGAGCCAATGAGAATTGGGAACAGCATACCGCCAATAGAGCCGGCCATGCCGCCCATGCCCACGACCGAACTTACGGCACGTTTGGGGAACATATCGGAAGCCGTGGTGAAGATGTTGGCACTCCAGGCCTGGTGAGCGGCAGCGGCCAAGCCAATAAGAGCAACGGCAATCCAGATGTCATTAATGTACTTGGCACTGATGATGGGAACAACGGCCAGAGCAAAAATCAGCATCGCCATTTTACGGGCTTTGAAGACGGGCATCCCGCGTTTGATGAAATAACCCGACAGATAACCGCCACCGATACTACCAATAGTTGTCGCCGTGTAAACGATGATTAGCGGTAAACTAGGTTTCTTTAAGTCCAACTGGAAACGCTCAGCGAAATAGGAAGGTAACCAGAACAGGAAGAACCACCAGATGGGGTCAGTCAGCATTTTGCCAAAAATGAACGCCCAGGTTTGCTTGATACCAATCAGACGGCCCCAGGAAACCGAACCACCCTCTACCTCGGCTGTGGCCGCGGCTAAGTCGCTGTCACTGTGAATGTGAGCGTACTCAGCAGGGTCCATGTTCTTTTTCTTAGCGGGAATTTCATACATCACCAACCAGAAAATAAGCCAGATAAAGCCGATGGCTCCGGTAATGATAAAAGCAGCCTCCCAGCCATACACCCCAAGAATCCAGGGAACCATAATGGGAGCTACAACGGCTCCGATATTAGCTCCTGAATTGAAAATACCCGTAGCTAAAGCTCTTTCTTTTTTAGGAAACCATTCGGCAACGGACTTAATAGCCGTAGGGAAGTTGCCCGCTTCGCCTAAACCTAATAACACCCGAACGGTAATGAAACCCATGGTACTGCTTACAATAGCGTGTAACATAGCCGCTATGCTCCAGAAAATGATGGAAATGGTATACCCCATCTTGGTACCGACTTTATCAACGATACGCCCAAAGAGTAATAACCCGATGGCATAGGCCGCCGAGAAGAAGGTTACGATACGACTATAATCTGATTCGGTCCAGCTGAATTCTTTTTCCAGGGTAGGTTTAAGCAGGCCAATAATCTGACGATCAACGTAATTGATCGTCGTGGCAAAGAAAAGTAACATAACCACAGTCCAGCGATAAGTGCCCATTTTCGTTGGAGTTGACAGTGATTGGCCTACCTGCGGAGGATTAATATTCATAGCAGTTGGGTACGTAAAGAGGTATTGGGGCTTAGAAATAACCCGGTCTATGCGGAATAGACGTTCCCGGCTCGGTTTTACCCTCATTCCCCCAAAAATAAAGAGCCGAATAATCGGAATTTTCCGACTACCCGGCTCTTTAGCGGCCCGTTTGAAAGGTTTGATAATCAATTTGAGGAAGTTGAATCGTTTGATGATGTCTAACGTTTTAGAATAACTCTCTAACTTCAAACACAATCAAACTTTGAATCTAACCTTCAAACCCTCTCCAATACAATCCAACACGCCTACTTCTTCTCTGGCATGAGCTTCACCTGAATCAGGTTGGGGCCGAAAACTTTGGCGGCCAGTGCTTTTACGGAGGCTACCGTTACCTTATCAACCAGACTCATTTCTTTCAGGATGTCGCGGGGATCTTCGCCGTTTTCGTAGCTGGAAAGTAATTCTCCCAGCCAGTAACGGTTTTCCTTCAATTGTACTTCCAACTGACGTTTGGTTTCAATTTTAAATTTATCCACGTCCGTCTGTGAAGGGCCATTTTTCTTCAACCCATCCAGTAAGGCAATCGTTTTGACACCTAACTCATCTACGCGGCTGGGGTTCGTTCCGTAAGCCACTAACAACGTGTAGCGAGGTTTGGGTAACTTCTCCGCACTTGCCTGAGACCCGATGTAATACACCCCGCTTTCCTTCTCGCGGATTTCTTCAATCAGTTTGATATTCAGAATTTCCTCGATGGCACTCAGGTTGGTTACGTTCTCAGGCGTATACACAAAGTCACCCGAATAGACCAGACGAGCGGCTGATTTATCGTCAATACCCCGATATACCGTCTTGGTTACTTTTCCTTTCAGAGGATGAATATTCAGATCTTTGTAAGATTCCTTCTTACCCGTCGATGGCAAACTGCCCAGGTATTTTTCCAGCAAAGGCTTCAGCTCTTCTACTTTGAAATTTCCTACGAAGAAATACGTAAAGTCAGCCGCATTAGCGAAGCGTTCCTTGTAGATGTTGAACGCCTTATCAACATTGATTTTATCTACGTCGGAGGGCTTCATGGGCATCCGACGGGGGTTGTAACTGCTCAGAGCCGCCGAAAGTGTATCTCTGAAAACCGCCTGTGGATCGGGCGTATCAAAGCTTTGCTGTAACTCATCTTTCAGGTTAGCCAGGTATCCCTTGATCACTTCAGGATCTTTACGGGGAGCAGTAATGTTGGCGTAGATTAGCTGTAAAGCTGTTTCTGCGTCTTTAGGAGAGAACGAGCCCGACATTCCTTCCATGGTTTCACCTACATACGTCGAGACGTTAGCGACTTTCCCCGTCAGGTATTTTCTAAGCTGAATAGCAGAAAAATCAGCCAAGCCACCCTGAGCCGCAATCACATTGGACTGATCGGCATCCAGGTTTTCGGCTAGAGGATACAGCGAAGTCCCCCCAAAACTGTACGACCGGAACAGGATTTCATCATTTTTGAAATCCGTCGGTTTCAGTACCACTTTCACCCCATTCGAAAGCGTCAGTTCGGTTACCCCGATTTCAGCAATCTGTTTTTCAGCCGTTACTTTACCAGCTTTAGGTTCACTCGCCAGCAAGGGTTTCGACACCACTTCATCCACGTAGGCCGTTACGTTTTGTCCGGCATTATCAATCCATTCCAGCAGTTGAGATTCTTTGGGTAAAGTGGCTTTGTCTTTCTCTGGAGCCATTACAATGACCGCCCGGTTTTCTTTCGAAATCAATTCTTTGGGTAAGGCATTGATTTCCTCGAGTTTGATACCGGGTAACTCTTCTTTCACGAAAGCAGCATAACGCTCGGTTCCCATGGAAGGCACGTCATTGATGAAGTCGTTCATGTACTCCATCGCGAAGGCTTCAGACTTGGTTTTATCCTTTTCCTTCAGACGTTTTTCCGTAGACGTCATCAGGTTTTGTTTGGCCCGTTCCAGCTCCGTTGCCGTGAACCCAAACTTAGCTACGCGTGCATTTTCGTCCAGAACGGCTTTCAGGCCTTTTTCAATGCCACCCGTTTTCGCCACAACGCCGCTTACGTACGAATCGTAGTTACCCAGGAAGCTACTCGTTGAGCTGAATCCGTATTGGAATGGAGGATCAGCCTTTTTCGTTAATTCCTGCAAACGGTTATTCAACATCTGATTAAACAGAGTCCGTTTGATTTTCTCGCGGGTATCAGCAAAGGTTTTCTCCTTCAGCTCGGGTAAACGCGTCAGGATCTGAACAATGGTATAAGGTTGTTCCTTATCCGTTACAATAGCCACTTTCGTGTCTTTGTTATCAGGAATGGGGAATACGCCTACGGGCTTAGGATTGGTAACAGCCGGAATGGCTCCAAATTTTTCCTGAATGATTTTTTCTACCTGAGCTACGTCAAAATCACCTACCGCAATAATGGCCTGGTTTTGGGGCTGATACCAGGTTTTATAGAAGTTACGAATGGTTTCAGGTTTGAAGTTTTTCAGAATATCTTCCGTTCCGATTACGTTCCGCTGACCCCATTTCGAGCCGTTCATAATCACGGGAAAGTAAGCATCCCGCATGCGTTGCTGGGCACCTTTTCCACCGCGAAGCTCTTCCAGAATAACACCACGTTCTTTATTGATTTCTGTTTCGTCCATGGTCAGATCGTGCGACCAGTCTTCCAGAATATCAAAAGCCCGCAGGAAAACCTTCATGGAATCCGTTGGAACGGGCAGAAAGTAAACCGTTTGTTCAAAACTGGTGAATGCATTCAGATCGTCTCCGAATTTAATGCCATTGGATTGCAGGAAGCTCACCAATTCATTTTTAGGAAAACTCTTGGTTCCGTTAAAGGCCATGTGCTCGGTGAAGTGAGCCAGACCATTTTCCGGATCTTCTTCCTGAATAGAGCCGACTTTTACCGCCAGCATCAAATGGGCCCGATTTTTCGGTTCGGCATTTTTACGGATGTAATACGTCAGTCCGTTGGGTAGTTTTCCTACTTTAGTTTGTGGGTCAAACGGAATGGGCTGATTTAGGTTTTGAGCCACCGTATTTATGGCTACCATCATCATTCCGATGAATAAACTGGAGCGAACTCTCATGTAAAGTATAAGTTATTAGTTTGCTAAGCGATGCAATAAAGGAAAGTTTTAGGTAAGAATGCTAATGAGAATTAGTAAGCGGAAAAAGTAATCTGATGAGCGGTATTACTCATTGAATGTCTCCGCCATTTTGCTGAACGAACGACGCAGGCCTTTCAGCATATCTTTTTCAGGCGGCATGGAACGTAAGCTTCTAAACGCCGCCTCGTAATAACGCAGAGCTTTAATGGCCTCCTGATCGTCATAAAACATCTGCCGCCAGAGCAATTTTGTGCCTGCAAATTTCTGAATACCAACGGCTCCACGATAAAACCGGACGGGAAGATTGATAAACCGTGGCTCGAAGTACCCCTGCTCCCGCTTAACGACAATGTCGAAGTAATGAGCCGCGTACTGAATATGCTGACCCACTTTAGCCTTCAGCTCGGCATCTGACAATCGATGATCGGGCCGGAGTCGCCAGGTATTGCTTTTCGGGTCGAGTAAATCGTGATCTTCATGCGTGAAAACGGTGGTGTACTTGAAAAGCCGGACACTATCCAGACCCGGTAATTTCGCCGACCAGTAATTCGGGAAGAGTGTATAGATCTTTAGCTGTAAGTTAGGTAAAGAAAGAGCCTGCCGCTTGAGGTAAATGGTCTGTTCGTCGGCAGAGATCTCCCAGTCAAACATTCGGTAATGACCACTACGGGTATAACAGACGACCCGCCCGCCGGGATAAAAATTCAGATAAGATTCGGGAGGAAAACCATCTGCCGTATCGGGAGGTAAGCCGGATACAGTTTCAATGTCTACATCCGTTGTTTTCCAGCTTTTCATAAACTGGTCGCCTGGCTGAGTACAGGCAACCATTAATATCATAAAAAGCATTAATACCATAAGCGGTTGTATTCGCTTCATTGCTTTCAACTAATTAGTAAGGTTTAGGTGGGGTACTCATTTTCATAGACTTCTCCGTACAAATTAAATCCAATTCAAAACTAAATCGCGTAGGTTCCGTTAGGTAGCTGGAGCAATAACGCGAAAGTTTTTCCTGATTGCGTATCTGAATGGCTTTTAGAAAAGTATTTTCGCGTTGCAGTCCAAGTTCATACAAGGAATAAGTACCTGTTTTCGTATTAATAAAGAACTGATAACCTACCAATTTGATTTCCGTACGCATGCTGCTACAGACTCTTTCCGTGACTCCTGATTCGACTGCTGCTACTCCTGTAGCGGCGGGTGCCGAAAAATCGATTAGCCTTCTTGATCTGCTTGCCGCCGGTGGCTGGATTATGATTCCCATTGCGGTATTGCTTTTTCTCACGATTTATCTTTTCGTAGAACGCTGGCTGTACCTTAAAAAATCAACGGCTCTGGGGGCATCCTTCGAGGCCAGCTTCTGGGGACTTGTGCAGTCAGGTAACCTGAATGCAGCTCGTCAGCTTTGCCGGAATGATAGTTCAGCGGTTTCCCGCGTGCTGGAAAAAGGCCTGTCCCGTATTGGAACGCCTATTCCACAAATTGAGCAGGCCATGGGTAACACGGCTCAACTTGAGCTTTCTTACATGGAAAAGAACCTGGGCTTGTTAGGTACGGTTGCCGCGATTGCTCCCATGTTCGGCTTCCTCGGAACCGTAGCCGGGATGATCCGGGCTTTCCACGATATTTCCGTTTCCAATAACCTGAGCATCGGTACGATTTCAGGGGGTATTTATGAGAAAATGATTACGTCGGCTTCGGGTCTGGCCGTTGGTATTTTGGCCTACATTCTGCTGACGATCCTGAACGGTATGGTAGACCGGGCCGTAGCTCGTCTCCAGGCCGCCACGAACCAATTCCTGGACGTTCTTTACCAACCGGTTTCAGCATAAGAGTTTAGCGTTTGGGGTTTAGCGTTTGGAGTAAAAGAACTCGCAACGCTAAACTCAAAACCCAAAACTCTAAACATACTCTCATGAAAATACAACGTCGTAACCGGCATAAGGGGCATATTGAGGCTGCTTCGCTGTCGGATATTCTATTTTTCTTACTGATTTTCTTCCTGATGATTGCGACGCTGGCGAGTCCTTCGGCGATGCAGATGTTGTTACCGCAATCATCTACGGCCCCTTCGACCCCATCACAAGTCATTAACCTGTCGGTAATGCCGGATCAGCAGTATAATGTGGAAGGCCAGGTCGTTGGGTTGGCTGAACTGGAGAGTGCGTTACAAAGCCGCACCGAAGGGCAGGAAGCTCCCGTTGTGTTAGTTCGCATCGAAAAAACCAGCTCCGTTCAGGATCTGGTCGACGTAGCCGACGTTACGGCTAAAGTAGGAGCTAAACTCGTCTTAGCAACCTCCGCAAAACCCGCCGCGACTAGCTCGAAGTAAGTCATAGATTTTAAACAAAAACACCCCGACAGGTTAACCTGTCGGGGTGTTTTTGTTGCTTCCCCTTTAATTTAACTCCGCTGGGGTTGTGGTATACGATACTTTTACGAAATAGATAACCCCGGAGGGGTTCAATACGAATAGCCCCGGATGGAATCCGGGGACATCCATTAGCGACTGGCGTGAGATTTCTACTTCGTATCCATTTTTCCTTTGTACGTTACTTCCCCGGATTCCATCCGGGGACACCCATTAGCGACTGGCATAAGATTTCTACTTCGTATCTATTTTTACTTTATACGTTACTTCCCCGGATTCCATCCAGGGCTATTCATAATTTAACCCCGCTGGGGTTTTTGTTTAAGATACTTTTACAAAAAAGTCCCATTAAGTTCGATAGAACAGACAAAATAACCCCTATTTCAAATGATTTAACGTATAACAAACCCAACGACTCAGTAGGGATTCGCCCGATTTGGCTTTTAAGTTGCCCAGTCGGAATTCGTAAATAAAGCCGGGTTGTAAGTCTTCCAGTTCTAACGAAATCTTCTTTCCGTCAGCCGATTGTTTCACCTGCTTCACTACTACGGGTTTTTCGTCAAATTTCTTGGAACCATATTCCCGGTGGTATTCGTAATAGAAACGCTTCACCGCATACTGACTTATTTCTGTCGCTGTTTTTGCATCTATGGGTTTGGTAAACGTCAGGTCAAAACCCGTTTTTGTAAGCTTGAAATCCATAATATCCAGCGGCGTTTTGCCATTCCAGTGAATCCGCTGAATGCCTTCACTACCAACCCAGCCACGATCGGTCTGCCCTACCCACAAACTACCGTCGGGAGCAAAAGCAAAACGGTTATTACCTACTCGCATTCCCTGAATATGTACCGGAAGACAGGCTCCCTGCGTTTCGCCGCCTACTTCTTCAAGCAAGACCCGCATCAGGTAACGATGATCCATATCACCGACGAAAGTCTGGTTGATGAAAGGTCCAAATTTTCCCTTTGTCCGGTCAACAATGGGTTGTGTGACAGAATTGGCAACATATCCATGCGGAAAAGCCACTGATTCCCGGGTTCGCATAGAGTCCAGCGTTTTAGCTGGTAAAGTCAAAGGATCGATTTTGGGAAAGTCCTTCTTCCAGACCAGACTAGAGGGATGTCCATAGAATTTGCCGGGCTTCACTACGTACATTTTGCTCGTACCCAGCCAATCGCCCTGATTATCATTGACTAGTAAGCGGCCCGCCGCGTCAAACGCCAGAGTATTCGGCGAACGGAACCCTAAAGCGTAAGGGTGTAACTTTCCATCCTTGGTCAGCTTCATTACCCAACCGCGATAGGGCACGCAGGAATACATCCGACCGGGACGACCGAGGGGGTTATACTCGCCCCGCACTTCGGGCCGAATACCCGCTCCGTTGGAAGCCGTATTCAGGGCAATGTAAAGGTTGCCTTCTTTATCCTTCACCGGACCAAAGTTGAATTCATGGTAATTACCCGAAATACCGAAATCGTCCGTTATCGTGCTGAAATCATCGGCTTTCCCATCGCCATCCGTATCCCGGATTCGGGTTAATTCGGCTCGTTGTAATACCAGTATTTCTTTGGAAGAAATGGCCATCAAACCCAGGGCATCGTGAATGCCTTCAGCAAAGAGTTTCCACTCTTTTGTTTTGGGGTTATAAAAATATAACTCGCCCCGGTGAAAAGTAGCGACTAAACGACCGTCAGGTAAAAAATCAATCGCTCCGACCTCTCCTTTTAATCCTACTGGGAGTGCAATATTTTCAGCCACGTAAACGGTATCGCCCAGAGCAGACGGGCTGCTCATGTGATGACTATGATCCTGAGCCATCGCTTTCGTTACCAAACCCAGACTAATGGCGAGAGTAATGAGGTTCCGCATGATTAAGAATTGGGTTTAATAGTAACAGAAAATTTGGCACTGCCGGGGTTCAGGACATAAACTTCCCGACTGGAAGGATCTGCTTTCAAAAATTTCGGCTGATACGTCGTTTGCTGGTAGGTTCCGGTTTTATAATAGATCTTCTTTTGAGCAGGATTTTTGATCACCAGAAAATCACGAGTAATGCCTATTTCGCCGGGTAATACACGTAGGGTTTCGTGAATTTCAATGCCGTCGACGAGGTATCGGAATGTGGGCAATCGGTCTTTCAACTTATACCCCAGAAATTTCACTACGGGAATGTGTTCGGGCGTGCCTACCCGGATGGGGTAATTCAGCGAATCTTCTTTCCAGTAGACATCTCCTATGATCTTTGTAAACTTATCCCCTTTTGAATACCACTGCTCGGAGTTGTCCACAAAACCTCCTGTCCAGGCATACCGCAAACGACACTGCCCGGCGTCCCAGCAGTAAGAACTATTCCCGTCGAAACTCACGACAATAGCCGCCGGACTGGCTCCAGAAACCCAGGTTCGGTATAACAGAGGATACTCCAGCGGAAAAGCATGCGGCCCTACCTGCTGTCCAGCCACTTTGTCTTTCACGATTTGAGCCACGTGCGGGTCTAGTTCAAGCGGCGGCAATTTCGCGTCTCGGGCATATAAAGCTCCGTACATTACAAAGCCGTGACCCGGATAGGTGCAAACGTAGGAATACACGCCCTCGCCTACCGTAAAGGTTATTTTTTCGGAGTTACCCGGAGCAACAATTTTGGTTGCGGCAATAACCATTGGCGTTTCGGGGACGTAATTTTTTTCGGAAGGGACCTTCAGAGCCTGTTCTACCACGGTTTTCCGCATGCCGGCTTTGGTAATAACCAGGTTATGGGCCATGTCGTCATAATTCTCCAGAATAAGCGTAACCTGGGTATTAGGGCTAACCTGAATTCGGGGTGGGTCGTACTGTAGACCTGCAATGGCTTTGATAACAATGGTAGTGTCCGACTGAGCCCACGCCAGTGACGCTGTACACAACAGCACGAGTATTAGTTGAATACGTTTTAGAGGCATCGAATTTCTGAGTAAATCAGAGCTTTATTAAATCCGGCTGGCTTGCTCAGACCAGCCTTTTACAAAATTTCACGGTAATTATTTTCTACACCGAGAAAATCGACCAAGTAGGCCATCTTCACGTTAAATCTGTGCAAGAAAGGAACCAGAATCTTCTTTCTGAAACCCTGAGGGCTTATTTCCATTCCCGCTAACTTATATTTTTTTCTTCATTACTCTACTTACTTTCAGGGTATAGACCGATTTTTAGCAGGCAATCCCCGAAGAATCAGGCTAGTTCGTTGAGTATTCCACCAGAATTTATCAATTTTGAGGTCTGACAGGGCTTTCACCTTTCGCGAAGGAAGAGCTTTTAAAAATCCATTTCTACTCGAAAAAAGAAAAATTTATACCTTTTTTCGGGAAATGAGCCAAAGGAAATTCTTTTCCCCCAACTAAAGGATTCTCTTCCTGAAAGCTGGATTTTTCGGGACGAAATCCTAACTTGCGGCCCTGGAAACTTGAACACTTGTATTCCGTACACATGCCTTACCAGAAAAAAACCAAAATTGTTGCCACCGTTGGTCCGGCTTCCCAATCCAAAGAAATGTTGCTGAAGCTCGCCCAGTCTGGTGCGAACATCTTTCGGCTTAACTTTTCCCACGGAACGCACGCTGACCACCTGAGTCGCATTCAGGCTATTCGCGAAATTAACGCCGAACATGGCTTAAACCTTACCATCCTTCAGGATTTACAAGGACCTAAGATTCGTACCCAACTCGTAGAAAATAACGGCGTTGAACTCATAGCCGGAAACCCACTGACTTTCGTTATGGACGAAAATCTGCTGGGAACTTCTGAACGCGTAGGTACGACTTATACTTCTATGTACCTGGACGTAAAACCCGGCGAACGCATCCTGATGGATGACGGTAACCTGGAAGTACTGGTAGAATCTATCGATTACGATAAAAAAGAAGTACACACGAAAGTGGTGTACGGTGGTATCCTGAAATCGAAGAAAGGTATTAACCTGCCCGGCACGAAAGTAGGCTTACCCGCTCTAACTGAAAAAGACGAAGAAGACTTGATCTTCGGTCTGGAGCATGACGTAGACTGGATCGCTCTTTCGTTCGTTCGTTCTGCTGAAGATATTCTGGCCGTTAAGGAAAAAATCAAGGCGAAAAACGGTCGTTCGAAAATCATCGCTAAGATCGAAAAACCCGAAGCCGTTGTTCCCGAAGTACTCGATGCCATCATCGAAGCTACGGACGGGGTAATGGTCGCTCGTGGTGACTTAGGCGTAGAGTTAGATGGTGCCATGGTTCCTGAATTACAGAAAACCATGATTCGCAAGTGTATCAAGCAGGCGAAACCCGTAATCGTAGCCACGCAAATGCTGGAATCGATGACGAGCTCTCCCCGCCCTACGCGTGCGGAAACTTCTGACGTTGCCAACGCCGTTCTGGATGGAGCTTCGGCAACCATGCTTTCGGCAGAATCTGCTTCTGGTCAGTATCCCGTAGAAGCGGTTTCGACGATGACACACATCATCGAAGCCGTGGAAGAACAGCAGAACCATATTCCTATTATTTATGGCGATGAATCAGCGATTTACTTCAAAAATCACATGCTGAAAGGAGAAGAAAACTCTCCTACCATCCTGAACGATCGGGTTATTGCGGCGGCCTGCCGTCTGGCTCGTGACGTACAGGCGAAAGCCATCCTGTGCATTACGAACAGTGGTTACACAGCTTACCGTCTGTCTTCACACCGTCCCAAAGCGGATATTTTCGTATTCTCGGCGGACGAAAAACTGATGACACAGATGGGACTGTTATGGGGCACACGCGTATTCAATTACGATAGTGCAAACCTCAGCACCGAACAAATCTCACACGATATTGCGAAAATTCTGGTTCAACAGGGTCATCTGCAAAAAGGCGATGTATTCGTAACCTTACTGAGCGTTCCTGCTCAGCAGGATTTACGTACGAACACCGTGAAAATGGGTGTAATCGACAAAATCGCGGATGAAGTAGCTGCTGAACAGTAATCTTCATTATCAATAGTAGCAAACCCCCGTTACTTGAATCTTTGAGTAACGGGGGTTTGTGTTTGTAAGCCTCATACACTTGCAGCCCTAGCCTTCTTTTTTTACCTTGTCAGTCATGGAAAACCAACCTATAAAAACCTGGCAGGAACGGCTTCAGCAAGTGATTTATGAGTCGAATACTAAGGCCGGCAAAGCTTTCGATATTGCTTTATTGATTGCCATTTTCACCAGTATTCTTGTGGTAATGCTGGATAGCGTGGATAAATACCACCAGCATTATGGCCGATTATTCTTCTTTCTGGAGTGGTCCTTTACCTTTCTCTTTACGATTGAATATATTCTTCGACTCATCAGTATCCGGCAACCTATTCGTTATGTGCTGAGTCCGCTGGGCCTGATTGATTTACTCTCCATTATTCCTTCCTATCTCAGTATTTTTTACGCAGGTGCTCAATCCTTACTCGTCTTGCGGGCTTTGCGTCTGCTACGGGTCTTCCGAATTTTCAAGCTCACCCATTACCTTACTGAAATGGAATTTCTGACGGTTGCGATTCGATCCAGCCTTAAGAAAATCAGTATTTTTATGCTTACGGTTATTACCCTGGTAACGATCCTGGGATCGGTGATGTACCTGGTTGAAAATCATCAAAATGGGTTTTCCAGCATTCCCGAAAGCATTTACTGGGCCATTGTTACTATTACCACCGTAGGGTATGGCGATATTTCGCCCGTCACTCCCATGGGTAAGTTTATTTCCAGCCTTGTCATGCTGATTGGTTACGGTATCATCGCCGTTCCGACGGGTATCATTACCAATGAAATTGCCGCTGCCGCCCGCAAAAGGAATCACAGCAGTGAAGCCTGCCCCTCCTGCGGTCGCGAGGGTCACGATATGGATGCCGTTTTTTGTAAATTTTGCGGAGCAAGACTTTGAGGGTTTGAGTACGTTAGAAAAGGTTTGAAGAAGTTTAAGTGAATTGGAGTTAGCAAGCGATGAGTGTAAGGTGTTGCAACAATCGCAGGCCTTAACTTATTCCTGTCAAATCTTTTCAAACTTCTTCAAACCTTTTTCTAACGAACTCAAACCTGCTCTAACCCACTCAAAGTATTTTAATCCGTTTTTAAAGTTCCTTTAAAGCTCCTATAAGTTCTTGAAAGAACCTTTGCTGACGTCAAGCACAGAAAGTACAGCCCGTTTACTACCCGCTGATCCCACTTTTAAACTACCAGACAGTGAAGCTTATTCCATTATTCAGAGTCTTACTGAGCGTCCTTTTTTTAGGTTTGGTTGCTCAATCGTCTTTTGCACAGACCGATACGCTTCGCCTGACCTTACCTCAGGCCGAGCAGCAGTTTTTGCAAAAAAACTTTACGCTGATCGCCCAGAAGTACAACATCAATTTATCAGAAGCGGCTGTGCAGCAGGCGAAACTTTGGGATAATCCTAACTTTCAGTTTGGGTTTAATGCCTACAATCCCAATACGTCAAAAGTGCTTCCTCTAAGAAACCCATCAGGAGATATACTTAATCCTACGGGGGGGGCCTATAGCTGGCAACTACAGCAAGTACTGAATCTGGCGGGTCGCCGGAGTAAACTGGTGGCCTTAAATGAAGCAAATACGGAAGTTCAGCAAGCCATTTTTCAGGATGTGATGCGGAGTTTGCGTTATCAATTAGCTCAGACGTTTGGTAACCTTGCCAGCGAACAGGCTCAGTATGCCTTCATTCAGGAAGAACGGGCTCGCCTGGCCAATCTACTTGAGGCATTTCGGGCTCAATTAAAACTGGGTGTCATTTCTGAATATGAAGTTACTCGTCTGGAACTGGAACAGCGTAATGCAGACGCTTCCATCAATGACCTACGTAATCAGATCAGTCAGGACGAAGCCACCTTACGTATACTTCTAGCCGATTCGTCCTCTACCTACTACGTCACTGAGTTTCAAATCCGTGATTCGGCATCACCCCTGTTGAATCAGTTACTGGATCAGGCGGTTTCTAATCGTCCTGATTTAAAAGCTGCTCAACGTCAATCGGCATACGCTCAGCAAAACCTGACGTATCAGAAATCGCTGGCAACTCCACAGTTAATGGTTGGAGCCAACTATGCAAGATTTGGGGATGCGTATCCTAACTATTACGGTTTGCAGGTAGCCATGGACCTTCCTTTCAAAAATCGCAATCAGGGAAACATTCAGGCGGCTAAAATTGGAATCGAACAAAGCAATCAGAGCATTAACCAAAGTCAGTTACAGGTAAAACAGGAAGTCATTTCCGCCTACGAACAGTGGCAGCATGCTCAACAACTACAGGCAAATCTTGATCCAGGATACCGTCAACGCATTCAGGACATCAGTAAAAACGCGACCATCGACTACCAGAAACGGGTGATTGATCTGGTCAGTTTTATTGATAAAGTTCGCTCCTATAAAGATGCTCAGTTGAACTTCATTAACCTGAGTAACCAGTTGTATCAGGCTCAGCAACAAATCAATTACGTTACTAACTCCAAGACTTTTTAACTCCACTCCAGGTTTCCATCCCTTTTCCCACTTTTTATGAAAACGAACTTAAAGCCGTTTTTCTACCTGCTGAGTCTGCTGACTCTTGCGGCTTGTCAGCAAAACAAAACACCCCAGGAAGTAAATACGAAGGATACGGATTCGGCCTTTAAGACAGATACGGTTCACATTCGAAATTACGAGCAGGAGTTACAATTCACGGGCGAAGTGTCTTTCGATCAGAAACAGGTAGATCGCGTCTTCCCCATTGTTAGTGGTAATGTGTTGGAAGTAAACGCCGAGCTTGGAGCCTATGTGAAACAGGGCCAAATATTAGCCAAACTGCAAAGTGCGGACGTAAGCCAGTTTCAACGCGATTATAATCAGGCCAAAGCCGGTTTCGACATTGCCAAACGCAATGCAGATAATGCCGAACAGCTTTATAAAAGCAAATTTTCGAGCGAATCGGATTTGATTAATGCCCGTAAGCAACTCGAAATTGCGACTTCAGAACTGGATCGTTCGACGCAGGTATTGAAAATGTACGGCGGAACCTCGTCTACTAACCAGCCGACCTTCCTGGTGAAATCTCCCGTGAGTGGTTACGTGGTAGAACGGAACGTGAACCCCAATACCCAAATTCGTTCGGACAATGGAAACAGCATGTTCACCATCTCCAATCTGTCGGATGTCTGGATTCTGATTAATATCTACGAATCGGACATTGAAGCCGTTAAAGTGGGACAGCAAGTGAATATCACAACTCTGGCGTATCCTGATAAAGTTTTTCAGGGAAAAATTGAAAACATCAGCCAGGTGATTGATAACGACAGTAAGGTATTACAAGCCCGCGTGGTATTACCTAACCCCGGTGGACTTTTGAAACCTCAAATGTTCTGCACGATTAAACTGCACATTGAAAAACCCGAAAGCTTACTGGCGGTAAATCCGAAGTCGGTCATTTTTAGCGAAGATAAATACTTTGTCATCAAGGATATGGGCAAAGGAAAATACGAGGCAGTACCCGTGGAAGTCATCCGTAGCACTTCCCGCTATAGCTATGTGAAAGGCGACTTGAAAGATGGTGATCCCATTGTTACCGAAGGTGCCTTATTACTTTTCAATGAATTAACGGACTAATCCCCCACTCCCTTCCCGGGTCCGATCATGAATAAGTTCATTAAAAATATCATTGGCTTTTCCCTTAAACACAAAGGCATTGTGTTTCTGATGACCGGACTGGTTGTCATTGCGGGAGCCGTTAGTTTTTACAATACGCCGGTGGAAGCTTACCCCGACGTAACCAATACCGAAGTGGTTATTATTACCCAATGGCCGGGTCGTAGTGCCGAAGAAGTGGAGCGTTTCATTTCCAGTCCGATTGAAACAGAAATGAACTCCATTTCCCATAAGACGGCGATTCGTTCCATTAACCTGTTCGGATTATCTTTCATTAAAATCGTTTTTGAAGATGGCGTTGATAACTTCAACGCCCGCATGGAGGCCAGTCAGAAACTGGCAAATGTAAACTTACCCGATGGCGTAGATGCTGAAATTCAGCCTCCCGCTGGCCCTACGGGGGAGATTTATCGCTACACGCTGACTTCCAATACCAAGAATACCACGGAATTAAAAACCATTCAGGACTGGACGGTAGAGAAAGCGATCAAGGCCGTTCCGGGTATTGCCGATGTGGTCAGTTTTGGTGGACACATCAAGACCTTCGAAGTAAGTATTAACCCCGCTTTACTGGCCAAATATGACTTGACAGCTCTTGACGTCTACAGTGCCCTGCAACGAGCTAACGTGAACGTCGGCGGGGATATCCTTCGGGAAGGACAGCAGGCATTTGTGGTTCGGGGTATCGGGATTGTAAAAAATGTCTCTGACATTGAGAAGGTGATCGTTAAGAACGTAAAAGGCGTTCCCGTTCGGCTTTCCAATCTGGGAACCGTTCACGAATCGGCTTTACCTCAACTAGGCATCGTCGGTCGGGATAATCATGATGACGTGGTAGAGGGTATTGTCCTGATGCGGAAAGGTGAAAACCCAGGACTGGTTTTACCCCAACTGAAGGAGAAAATTGCGTATCTCAATTCGGTTGTCTTACCCTCTGATGTAAAAATCAAGGTTTTCTACGACCGTACGGAGCTCAACAATCACACGCTGCACACCGTGGGCGAAAACGTGATTATGGGTATTACGCTGGTCACCGTCATTCTGTTGATTTTCCTGGCGGACTGGCGGACAACGGTTACCGTAGCCATCGTCATTCCTCTGGCTTTACTCTTCGCTTTTATCCTGATGCGGATGAAAGGAATGTCAGCCAATCTCTTATCCATCGGAGCTATTGACTTTGGAATTATCATTGACGGAGCGGTAGTAATGGTGGAAGGGCTCTTCGTAATGCTGGCTCACTGGGCCGAGCATGAGGGCATGGAGAGGTTTAATAAACGAGCCAAAATGGGTCGAATTTTGAAAACTTCGGTGGAAATGGGTAAATCCATTTTTACATCCAAACTAATCATTATTACGGCTTTATTACCCATTTTCTCGTTCCAGAAAGTAGAAGGTAAGCTTTTCAGTCCGCTGGCTTTCACGATGGGTTTTGCTCTGCTCGGTGCTTTATTGCTGGCCTTGACACTGGTTCCGGTTTTAAGCAGCATTTTACTCAATAAAAACGTCCGCGAACGTCATAACCCGGTTATTGAATTTCTAAACCGGAACTATGCTCCGCTGCTGAATCGTGTAATGGATCACCCCAAACGGGCTATCACGATAGCCGTTCTTTTCCTCATCGGATCGCTCGCTTCCTTTCACTTTGTAGGAACGGAATTCCTGCCTCACCTTAACGAAGGTTCGATTTACGTGCGGGCCAGTATGCCTTTAAGTATCAGTCTGGAGGATTCCTATCACTATACCCGCAAATTCCGTCAGGTTTTTGAGCAATATCCTGAAGTTCGTGGAGTGATCTCCCAAACGGGTCGTCCTAACGACGGAACGGATGCAACGGGCTTTTTCAATCAGGAATTCTTCGTGGACTTATACCCCCAGGAAGAGTGGAAACGCGACATTACCAAAGATGAGTTAATCGCCGAAATGCAACAGAAACTGCATAAATACCGGGGCATTGACTTCAACTTTTCTCAACCCATTTCGGATAACGTTGAAGAAGCCGTATCCGGCGTGAAAGGCTCGATTGCCGTCAAAATACAGGGACGAGACTTAAACGTACTGGACAAAAAAGCGGATCAGGTCTACGCTATTCTCAAGAAAGTACCTGGCATTCAGGACTTAGGTGTGTTCCGTAACCTCGGTCAACCGGAGTTAATCATTACGCTGAATCCCGACAAAATGGCTCAGTACGGCGTAGATGCGGCCGACGCAAACGCCGTTATTGAAATGGCGATTGGTGGTAAAGCCGTAAGTCAGGTCTACGAAGAAGAACGCAAATTCGATCTTCGGTTACGCTATGATTTACCCTTCCGTTCGTCCATCGAACAGATCGGAGCTTTACGAGTACCAACCATGGACGGCGGTAAGATTCCGCTCAAGGAAATTGCTAATATTGGTAACGTAGCTGGCCCAGCCTTCATTTATCGGGAAAACAACGCCCGCTTCATTGCCGTCAAATTCTCGGTTCGTGGCCGGGATTTGGGAAGCACCATTGAAGATGCTCAAAGTCGGGTAAATAAGGCGGTAAAACTCGATAAAGGGTATGAGATCAAGTGGAATGGAGAATTTGAAAACCAG
Organism: Siphonobacter sp. SORGH_AS_1065; assembly: GCF_030818595.1. Lineage (NCBI taxonomy): Bacteria > Pseudomonadati > Bacteroidota > Cytophagia > Cytophagales > Cytophagaceae > Siphonobacter > Siphonobacter sp. SORGH_AS_1065. The sequence goes on along the minus strand of NZ_JAUTAM010000004.1, from coordinate 2,577,433 downwards.
CAACGGGCTGAACGTCAATTATCCATTGTAGTTCCCATCAGTATTCTGCTGATTTTCTTTATTCTCTTTGCCTCTTTCGGCAATGCTCTGGATTCGATTCTGGTTCTGCTCAACGTGCCTTTTGCTCTTATCGGTGGTATTATGGCTCTGCTGCTGACAGGTATGAATTTCAGTATCTCAGCCGGTGTGGGCTTTATCGCTCTCTTCGGTGTCGCCACACAGGATGGGGTTATTCTGGTCAATAAATTCCGTCAGAATCTACACGAGAAAATGCCACTCGGCGAAGCCATTAAAGAAGGAGCTAAGTCACGTTTGCGTCCAGTAATTATGACAGCTCTGATGGCCTCGTTAGGTCTGTTACCTGCGGCTCTGTCCCACGGTATTGGTTCCGAAACGCAGAAACCACTGGCAATTGTAGTCATTGGGGGCTTGATAACTGCTTCGGTATTATCCTTATTGATTCTACCCGCTGTATACGAATGGGTTTACAGTGGCCGCGAACGTCGGAAAAAGTTGATGCAGTAGCATTGGGATTTGATTTCGTTTGAAGGGTTCAAAGGGTTTGAGGAAAGTGATTTCCTCAAACCCTTTGTTTTGTTAAGCCTAAGTCTATCAAAATGGAATTATGGGAAATGATGTTGAGGGGACGCAGGAATGCGGAAGTTAGTCTAAGTTTTTAACACGGATTTGAGAGAACCGCGTCTGTGACGCTGTGAAAGCAGGACAGTGGATTCTTCTCTGCGGATTGTCAATTCAGGGCTGTCCAACCTTGGGCTATCCACAGTATAATCTATCCAAACTGCGGAGTGGTTGAATATAAATAGTCTCGGTCTGGATGGCCCCGAGGACTGCTTACGTTTACTCGGATGATAATCTGGGAAACCCCGGATTATCATCCGGGTCCATCCAGACCGGGGCTATTCACATTCAACCCCTCCGGGGTTATACCTCCCATTTCCAAACGTCTTGCCTAACTTTCCACCATGGTTGGTGTCCTCACCAACCACTAGGCTTTATATGAATGGCTGGTGAAGACACCAGCCAGGGCGGGAAAGCTAGTTCGTAAGAACAACAGAAGTAGAGTTCTAGTCTCCCTCTTTGTAGAGACGCGATGAAGTCGCATCTTCATGTGAATTGTCGCACTCTCACATTATCCGGCCCATTCACCCCGGATTATCATCCGGGGCTATCCATATTCAACCCCTCCGGGGTTATGATTCTCATTTCCAAACCGCTTCCCTACCTTTACCGGTTTTCCCTTTTCAACTCCAAACTCCAAACTCCAAACTCCAAACTCCAAACCGCAGCGGCGGCCGCTCCAAACTCCAAACCGCAGCGGCGACACCAAGGCATTCCAAACCATCTTCCTTCCTTTGCAGTTTATTAGCTTAGCTTCTCTAATGCCTGATACCTCTATCATTGCCATTTATGCCTTCTGCCTTTTTACGGTTTGTTTTTCTTTGGTTTGGACTACTTCTCCCCCAACTGCTGTTAGCTCAAAGTCATGAACTGAAAGTCACCTCTGAAAACGATGCCTACCTTTGGAACAGGCACGATGGTTATTATACCAACGGCATTTTTGCCAGCTTTTATTACCTACCCTCAAAGCTTAATAATCGCCTTGATAGCACCCGTAAGGTTACCAAAATCACGTCTACGTACCAGATCGGGCAAATGATTTATAATCCAGAAAACGTTTTTTTAGTAACGACTCGCCAAATTGATCGACCCTATACGGGCTATCTCTATGCCCAAAAAGGCTTTTCTTTTTTCTACCGGAAAAATCAGGTTTTAAATGTTTCGGCCTCCCTCGGCTTTACAGGTAAGCATTCGTATGCCAAGCAGATACAAACGCTTATTCACAAAACCTTTAATTTTATTCCTCCCGAAGGCTGGGTTAAGCAGTTGAATAGCGAGTTCTCCCTAAACCTTCGCGGACAATATTTTCACAGCTTATTACCTCCCAAACGTCAGCGTTGGCTAGAAGTATTTACGTCGGCACAAGTGGAGCTCGGTACGCCTTTTACCAGTGCTTCAGCGGGTTTGTTATTCCAGCTCGGCCTCTTTCAAAAGGCTTCGGAGTCCTCTTTATTTAATGCCCGAATCAGTCGTAATTCCGATCATCAGAAACCGGAGATTTATCTCTTTTTCCATCCTCAACTCAAATACCAGCTCTATAACTCCACCATCCAGGGTGGTCTTTTTCTTCAGGACAAAGGTCCCGCTACCGGACCTATCACTCCATTTGTTTACTTGCATCAACTGGGAATAACAGCAGCATTTCATCGACTAACCCTTTCCTCTACCTTCTCCTACACGCAACGCGAAGCTCGTTTGATGCGGGAAAAAGCCGAGCATTACGGAGGATTTGCCATTGCCTATCGATTTAACTAATATAAAAGCGACTCATCGTATCAAATGACACGGTTATTCCGCGTTTTCAATGCAGATTCCTGAGCATTGCGTCTTCTACGTCAATGGGAACTATCCGTATCGTATTTCATGCTCGGCCAGACGCAATAAACCGTGTCTCTACAGTCGATGCGTTCCGTTTTAGATTCCAAATATTATTCGGCAATTCTGTTATAAGGCGATTTTAGAATTTTATACTTCATTAAAACCATCATTTTTTCACCAAGTATTTGTAGCCTTCCCAGAATTTCAATCGTTTTCTTTTCTAGCCCAAACCATTTCCCATATTTGTAAAATATTTTAAAAAATAAGGATTCGCCTTCTAAGCTCCTTAACTTCAACTCCCTTAATACGATTTCTTAGGGTTACCTAACACTATTGATACATTTCTACCGAGGCTCTTGCTGCCTTTGCGTGTTCTGTTTTTATGAAAAAAGTAAGTATTCTGGCTTTGGCCCTGCTGGCTGCCGCTTGCGGCAAACATAGTAAACCCCATTCTTCCGCTGCTAAAGCGAAGCCGGGGCATTTTACCCAGTATGTTGATCCCCGCATTGGTACGGGTTTTCACGGTCACGTATTTTTAGGGGCGAACGTTCCTTTTGGGGCAATACAGATTGGACCTACACAGGCGAACCCCGGGAAGTTAGGGGATGGCTGGGACTGGTGTTCAGGTTACCACGTATCGGACTCGCTGATTGCCGGTTTCTCTCACACGCACCTCAGCGGAACGGGTATCGGGGATTTAGGCGATGTACTCATGATTCCAACGACGGGTAAAGTCCGGCTGGAGCGTAGCGTAGCAGGTAATTCACCAAGTGGGTACATGTCGCGTTTCTCGCACGATGACGAAGTGGTTTATCCGGGTTATTATGCCGTAAAATTACAACGCTATGATATTGGTGTGGAGTTAACCGCCTCCGAGCGGGTGGGAATGCATCGCTATACCTTCCCTAAATCTGACGAATCACACATTCTCATTGATCTAAAAGAAGGCATTGGCTGGGATCGGGCAACGGATACGTATCTCGAACAAAAAGACGCGACCACTTTAACAGGGTATCGTTATTCAACGGGTTGGGCTAAAGATCAGCGGTTATTCTTCGCCATCGTTTTCTCGAAACCCATCGAAAAACTCGATTTATACAATGCCACCACTGCCATTTCCGGCAAATCAGCCAAGGGGAATCAGGTGAAAGGCGTGCTGAGTTTTGCTACCAAACAGGGCGATCAGGTGCTTGTAAAAGTGGGAATTTCTCCCGTCAGTGAAGCCAACGCTTTAGCTAATATTAAAGCCGAAGTACCGGGCTGGGATTTTGATCAGGTAGCGAAAAATGCCGATGAATCCTGGAATAAGGAACTGAGCAAAATTCAGGTGCAGACCAAAGATCAGGATCGTTTGAAGGTTTTTTACACGGCTCTGTATCACACCATGATTGCTCCGTCAACGTTCAACGATCATAACGGCGATTATCGCGGAGCAGATCAGAAAGTATACCCGAACGCAAAGTTCAAAAACCTGACTACCTTTTCACTTTGGGATACGTATCGGGCGGCAAATCCGTTGTTGACGATTACGCAGGGTCAACGCGTGAATGACATTGTAAACACAATGCTGCACATTTATCAGCAGCAGGGTAAGTTACCCATCTGGCATTTAGTAGGTAATGAAACGAACACCATGCCCGGTAACAGCTCATTACCCATTATCTCGGATGCCATTCTGAAAGGATTTAATGGTTTTGACGTAAATCTGGCTTTTGAGGCGATGAAAAAATCGGCTATGCTGGATGAACGCGGCCTGAATTACATCAAAGCAAAAGGGTACATTCCAGCAGATACGCAAACGGAAAGTGTGGCGAAAAACATGGAATACAGCATCGACGACTGGGCCGTGGCTCAGGTAGCAAAGAAGCTGGGTAAAATGGAAGACTACGCCTACTTCAGCAAGCGGGCGAAAAACTACCGGAATAACTTCGACGCCAGCACGCGTTTCATGCGGGGTCGGGTTTCCGATACAGAATGGCGAACGCCTTTCAATCCTTTCGTTTCGCGTCACGAGAAAGATGATTTCGCCGAAGGTAATGCCTGGCAATACACCTGGCTGGTACCTCAGGATGTGGAAGGTTTGATTGAATTACTGGGTGGAGAAAAAGGGTTCACGCAAAAACTGGATTCCCTTTTTATCATTAAAGGTGACATGGGAGCCGAGGCCTCCAACGACATTTCAGGTCTGATTGGTCAATATGCCCATGGAAATGAACCCAGTCACCACGTAACATACCTGTATACTTACGTAGGTCAACCCTGGAAAACGGCGGAAAAAGTACGCTACATCCTTGACCATATGTACACTACCAAACCTGACGGAATCATTGGTAATGAAGATGTCGGTCAAATGTCAGCCTGGTATATTCTGTCTTCAATGGGCTTCTACCCCGTAAACCCTGCCAATGGAGCTTACGTATTTGGTAGTCCTGTGTTTGACAAGGTAGCTCTGCAATTGGGTAACGGAAAAACCTTCCACCTGAAAACGGTGAATAACGGTCCCGAGAACAAGTACATTCAGAGCATTAAGCTGAATGGAAAGCCTTATACCCGGTCTTATTTATTACACCAAGACCTGATGAATGGTGGTGAAATGGAAATTCTGATGGGTAAAGAACCCAGCAAAACGTTTGGCGTCAATCCCGCCGACCGTCCGCGTTCCATTCACGACTAACTAATCTTTTACCCGCCCGGAGGGCCTTATGTAACCTCCGGCGAAACCGTTGAATCTGGTTTTGCCGGAGGTTATTCTTTTAATCCTCAAACATTTCTTCCCTCAATTTTATGAAAAAGACCTTACTTGCTCTGGCATCCCTGCTGACTTCGGCTCTGGGTTTTGCTCAGCAACCCTATGAACTCAACGCGGGCTGGAAGTGTGCCCCCGTTGGGAAAGTAGCGGTAAAAGGCACGGAACTTTCCAATCCTTCGTACAGCCTGGCCAACTGGCAACCCGCCACCGTTCCCGGCACGGTGCTGACGACCCTGCTGAACAATAAGCAGATTCCAGACCCTTTTTACGGAATGAATAACAAGCACATTCCAGACATTTACCACACGGGTCGGGACTATTACACCTATTGGTTCGTCAAAGATTTTAAGGAAGAAGCTCAATCAGGGGAACAGGTTTGGCTTCAGTTTCGGGGCATTAATTACAGTTGTGAAGTATTCCTGAACGGAAAAAAATTAACCGATAAGCCCCACACGGGCATGTTTCTGCGGAAGACGTTTAACATTACGCCTTACCTGAAAAAAGGCAGCCCCAACCGTTTGGCGGTCATTGTCTATCCTCCCGATCCGGTAGGTAATCCTAACGGTGGACAGGGCGGCGACGGTACGATTGCTAAAAACGTTTCGCATCAATACGTAGCGGGTTGGGACTGGATTCAACCCATCCGCGATCGTAACACGGGCATTTGGGATAAGGTAACGATTGAAAAAACGGGAGCCATTCATCTGAAAAATCCGCACGTGGTTACGCTCGTTCCCGGCAAACGGATGCCCGAGGGCCCACAGAAACCCGCAACGATTAAAGTATCTACGGAGCTGGAAAATCCTACAGCCAACCGCGTGGAGGGAATGGTTCAATACACGCTTGAAGGCACTAAAATTTCTAAAAAAGTAAGTATCCCCGCTAAATCTACGGTAACTGTTGACTTACCCGCCTTAACGCTGAACAATCCTAAACTGTGGTGGCCTTATGGGTATGGTCAGCAACATTTATATCCAGTCACGATTCAGTTTGTAGCGGGAGCGAACGTTTCGGATGAAGAAAAAATCAATATTGGTGTTCGGGAAATTCAAACGGAATGGAACGCCACCACCCGCAGCAAGCAGGTTTCGGTAAACGGGCAGAAAGTATTTATCAAGGGCGGTAACTGGATTATCTCGGATGCCATGCTACGCTTCTCCCCTGAGCGTTACGATGCCGAGATTCGCTTTCACCGCGACATGCACCTCAACCTGATTCGTATCTGGGGAGGAGCCATTACCGAACGTCCTGAATTTTACGAAGCCTGTGATAAATATGGATTACTGGTTATGCAGGATTTCTGGGGTTCGGGCGACTGCAATGGCCGTTGGGTAGATCCCGCGAAACTGGAAGATCAGTGGACTCGCCGAAAATATCCCGACGACCATTCGCTATTCCTTGAATCAGCCGCCGATCAGATTAAGATGATTCGGAATTACCCTTCGCTGGCCATCTGGTGTGGAGGGAACGAAATTACCTTGCCTACTGACATCATGTTACCACTCCGTGATTCCCTGTTACCTGCTCTGGATGGCACGCGTTGGTTCATTGATTATTCCAACTCGGATGATATGTCCTTCAATTCACTCGGCGGTAATGGTGACGGGCCTTATGGCATTCAACCCATTGCTAAATTCTGGTCCTTCAAAACCTGGCCTTTCAACTCCGAAGTGGGTTCAGTGGGTGTAGGAGATATTCAGTCGCTCGAACGTTTTATTCCGAAGGAAAATCTTACTGCTCCCCAATTCAGTAATGGTAAACCAAAAGTGGATTCGGTGTGGGACTACCATAAATACATTGGATACGACGAGTACATTGACCCTTACGGTAAGGCTAAAGATACCCGCGATTTCGGACTGAAAGCTCAGGTCGTTAATTACGATCAGTACCGGGCATTAATGGAAGGTTTCTCTTCACACATGTGGGAATGGTATACGGGAAGTATCATCTGGAAAACGCAAAACCCCTGGACGGCTCTTCGCGGTCAGATGTACGATTATTACCTCGATCCGAATGCCTGCTTGTATGGCTTGCATAGCGGTAGCGAGCCGTTGCACATCATGTATAATCCTGTGGACAGCATGGTGATGATGGCGAATAATACCTTTCAGACGCAACGCGACTTAATGATGGTCGTGAAGCTCTACGACATGAAGGGCAAGGAAACGGTGATTACACAGGTATTCACAGAAATTGGCCCTAGCACGGCACGCCCTTACCTGTCCATAGCGAAAGCTTTGGAAAAAGCTGCGAAGGAAGACGGCGTGTTTCTGTCCTTACGTCTGTTGAATTTGAATAAGGAAGTGGTGAGTGATAACCTGTACTGGTTACCAAATGAAAAAGGCACCTACACGGGCTTACAACAGTTAAAGAAAGTAGACATTCAGGCTACGGCCCGACAAGTAGCCAAAGGTAAAATTGCAGTAACGCTACGCAATGAAGCCAATAATCCGGTAGCGTTTTTCAATCGAATCTCGCTGGTACACTCGCAAACGAAGCAACGCGTGTTACCCGTCTTTTATAGCGACAATTACATTTCGATATTACCGGGGGAACAAAAAACCATAACGCTGGAATATACCCCCAAAACCGAAGACAAACCGCTCGTTTCGCTGGAAGGCTGGAATGTAGGGGACCGTTTCATTCCTATTGGATTGTAATGAATTGTTCGTTGTTTATGCCCTTCCCGGAAGTTTAAGAACTTTCGGGAAGGGCTGTTTTAGAGGGTTATTAACGGGAATTTAGAGGCTAGACAGCTATACAACAAATATTTCATCTGAGGTATCACTTGCTCAAAAGGTTGCGAATAATCCTGAACGGCGTATATTATTTTGCCATTTGATCTTATCAAAGCATAAGCTTACTCTGAAGGTATGCTTACCTTTCCTGACCGGATTCATCAATTCTGGATGAATGCCCTTCTTTCCGTTATTTCAACTGTCTGGTTCTCCGTTATTTCAAGTAATTATCTTATCTCAAGTCTATTAACTAGGTGAGTCATTAGCTGATTCATTAATTTATTCAAATAAATCTAATAGGTAAACCCTACTAGTTTAGCTACTTTTCTCTTAGTTATTAAGGCTAATGAATTTAAGTATGGTATGTGAATTTCAGGGAGTTAAGGAAATAAAAAGTTATTTAACAAATCCAACTCTACATGAAATCAACATTGAATACGTATGCAGAAAAGAAGCATCGACTTCTTTTGAAGGGCGGTTATCTTCTGGCGATGTTCGCTCTGCTAAGCTTAACGGCTTGCAACAAAAATGACGACACGGATCCGGGTAAGGATATTCAACCGACTGGTCCCAAGCCTTCCTGGGGACCCACCATTAAGCCACAAATGCAGGCTATTATCGAAGAAATGGCTCGTCTGGATTCGACTCCCCTTTATACCCTCACTCCTCAGCAGGCCCGTACCAAACCATCCATTAAAGACGCCGTTAGCTCTTTGCTGAGCAGAAATAACATTACGGCTCCTGACATGCAGGTAGATACCAGTCAACGCCTGATTCCCGGTTATGGTGGTACAAACATCCGGGCAGTAGTATATCGTCCGCAAGGGGCTAGTGGTAATTTACCCGTCATCGTGTATTACCACGGCGGTGGCTGGGTTATTGCCAGTCCCGAAGTGTATGAGGCTTCAGCCCGTGCACTGGCTCGTAATACTGGAGCAATAGTCGTTTCTGTTGAATACCGTAAAGCACCCGAAAACAAGTTTCCAACGGCTCATATGGACAGTTACGAAGCCTACAAATGGGTGAGACGAAACGCCGCTTCACTCAATGGCGATTCTACTAAAATTGCCGTAGCCGGTGAAAGTGCCGGTGGTAATATGGCCGTTGGGGTAAGTATCATGGCTCGTGAGAACAACTTCCCAATGCCGATTCACCAACTCCTAGTGTATCCAGTAGCTAATAATGATTTAACTACCGCCTCGTATAATACGTATGCAAACGCAAAACCGCTGAGCAAGCCTCTGGTAGAGTGGTTTGTGGACAAATATTTCCGTACTATGTCTGACGGCGATAGCAGATATATCTCGCTGGTTGACGTAGCCACACTAAGTGGTTTACCTGCCACGACCATCATCGGAGCGGAGATCGATCCCCTGCAAACGGAAGGCAAACAACTGGCAGACAAATTTACTTCTGCCGGAGTAAGTACGGAATACCGTCTGTATGAAGGTGTAACCCACGAATTCTTTGGAACTTATGCCATCGAGCCTAATGCTCAGGACGCTCAGGAATACGCGGCTTCACGACTGAGAAGTGCTTTTGGTCGATAGTGAGTGATGATTCTATAGAAAGAGGGATGCAAATGTTTTGCGTCCCTCTTTTATTTTCTGCCAATGACTGCGACCATTCGTCCCGTTATGCCCTTTTCAAGACGATGGGAGAAGTAATCTTCATTGTGAAGGACCGTTGAATAAGGTGATATTTCAATTTGAGAATCAGGAATACCAAAGCTTTGCAAGGGGTAGGCATTAGCGGCTTTCAAATCCACGAAGAATTTTTGCCTGCTTTCGTCCCAACGTTTAAAACGATCGGCGAAATGATCGGACACGTCGCTCCCTACTTCAAACGAACACTCGTCAATGCAAGTACCAACCCAGGCATAACAGTCTTCAGGTTGAGTTCCGTAGGTTTGCTGCATCGTTTTTAGTGTTTTTGCTACAATTCCAGCTACTGTCCCCCGCCACCCTGCGTGAATGGCAGCAACTACTTGGGTACGGGCATCATATACTAGAATTGGTGTACAGTCGGCAATGGTTACCAAAGCCATTACCCCAGCCTGATTAGTTATGACGGCATCGTGCCCCTGTTCTCGTCCAGGTTGATTGGTTATGAATATCTCCGTTCCGTGCACCTGATGAGAAGAAGCCACCTGGCTTTCTTTGATTCCTAAACTCTCGTAAAAAAGGCGTTTGTTCTCAAGAACCGCTTCAGGATCATCCTGCGTAGAACCGCCCAAATTCAGACTATGATAGGGCGATTGGCTCACGCCACCGTGACGCGTGCTCTGAGCGGCAATTAATTCTGAAAATGCTTGGAATATGGGGGGTATATAAAAAAGAGACTTAGTACTCATGGCCATCTAAACTTGATAAGAAAACTCAAAACTAATGATTTATTGTTTTGACCTATGAGCAAACCTCAGTTTCAGCCCGTCCCTCTGGTAGAGACGCGGTTTTATCACGATTGAAAGGATTTTCATTTACTAACCAGACGCAGGAAAGTCGCATCTCTACCTGAATGTTTGATTGTTTTACTTTTTCAAATTCCGCCTTGGCTGGTGTCCTCACCAGCCAGGGCAGGAGCATGTACCTCACACGTAAAACCCCGGATTAACATCCGGGGCTATTCAGGTTGAACCCCTCCGGGGTTAGTATTCCCATTTCCAAACAACTCCCCTACCTTTACTGGTTTTACCTTTCCAAACTCCAAACTCCTTTCCACCGTGGTTGGTGTCCTCACCAACCACTAGGCTCTTTGACTGGTGAAGACACCAGCCAGGGCAGGAGCGTATGGCCCGTCCAACGTTTACCCCGGGTTATCACCCGGGGCTATCCACATTCAACCCCTCCGGGGTTATACCTCCCATTTCCAAACCTCTTCCCATCCACCGTGGTTGGTGTCTTCACCAACCACTAGGCTTTTTGACTGGTGAGGACACCAGCCAGGGCAGGAGTATGTACCTCACACAAAAAACCCGGATTAACATCCGGGGCTATTCAGGTTCAACCCCTCCGGGGTTATGATTCCCATTTCCAAACAACTCCCCTACCTTTATAGGTTTTTACCTTTCCAAACTCCAAACTCCAAACTCCAAACTCCAAACTCCAAACTCCAAACTCCAAACTCCAAACTCCAAACTCCAAACTCCTTAATAAGTGTTAAGTATTCTAGACAGATGGAATAAAAAACGTCTGATCTCTGTTATAGGTGTAAGGAGTTTTGATTTACTTTGCCACTAATTTAAACTAAATAAAAATAAATCTATGAACACGAAACGTTTCCGGCTCTTTGCGGCTGCTCTTGCTTTATGTAGTGTATCTACTTTCCTACCTGCAACTGAAGCTTCCGCTCAAGCTGGTAAACCTGCTAAAGCATTGGTCCTGAATGCGAACGATGCCATGCAGTTTGATAAAAAAGAATTTAAAGTGAAAGCTGGCCAGAAAGTAAAGCTGACGCTCAAACATACGGGTAAATTTGCCAAACAAGCCATGGGTCATAACTTCGTGTTGCTAAAACCCGGCACCGATTTACAAGCTTTTGCCTCGAAAGCTAATATGGCTTCCAGTACAGAATATATTCCTAAGTCAGAGTCAGCCAGCATTGTGGCTCATACCAAACTGCTAGGCGGTGGCGAAAGCGATACCATCGAATTTACGGCTCCTAAAAAAGGAACGTATACGTATATCTGTAGCTTCCCCGGTCACTATGGCATCATGCAGGGTAAGTTCGTTGTAGAATAAGCGTAAACGAAGCTATTCTTCACTGAGTTAATAAAGTAAAAGCGGTCTGGAGGTTCTCCAGACCGCTTTTACTTTATTAGAAACGTTCTCAAACTATAGTACACTGTTCATATTCCTAACGGCTTCTGCTGACTTATTGAATGCGGCCTGTTCAGCTTCAGTCAGACCAAAGTCAATGATTTTTTCCCAGCCATTTTTGCCGATTACTACAGGCACGCCCAAACAAATATTTGATTGACCGTATTCACCTTCCAGATACACACAGCAGGGAAGAATCCGCTTCTGATCTCTGACAATACTTTCAACGAGTAAGGCTCCCGCAGCTCCCGGAGCATACCAGGCTGAAGTCCCGATTAATCCCGTCAGCGTTGCTCCACCGACCATCGTATCTGAGGCTACTTTCTGTAAGGTAGTTTCATCCAGATATTGACTGACGGGCGTTCCTGAATAAGTTGCCAGTCGAGTCAAGGGAATCATCGTGGTATCGCCGTGACCGCCAATAACCGTAGCCTGTAAATCCGAAGGCGGCACATCCATCGCCAGCGACAGGTAGGTTTTAAATCGGGCTGAATCCAGAATTCCACCCATGCCGATGATCTTATGCTTGGAAACTCCCGCCGTTTGCAGAGCTAAATAAGTCATGGTGTCCATTGGATTGGAGATCACAACAATGATCGCTTCGGGCGAATGTTCCAGAATCTGCGTCGTAACCGTTTTCACAATCCCCGCGTTAATACCGATCAGTTCTTCGCGGGTCATGCCGGGTTTTCGTGGAATTCCCGAGGTAATCACGACGACATCAGAGCCAGCCGTTTTGGCGTAATCATTGGTTGAACCGACTATCCGGGAATCAAAATCCAGCAGAGTGGCGGTTTGAAACATATCCAGTGACTTTCCCTCTGCCAGTCCTTCTTTAATATCAAGCAAGACTACTTCCTGAGCCAATTCTCGCCGAACGATGTTATCAGCACAGGTAGCTCCAACGGCTCCAGCTCCTACAACGGTGATTTTCATGGAATCTACGTTTAAAATCGTGAACGAAGGTGAATACGTTGCAATTAAGTAAATATTCCAACAATTAATAGAACATTTACTATTGAACTTTATTCACGAGAAAAAGATGAAGAGAATTATGAGGACGATAATGAACGATAAATACATGGCTCCATCGACGCCAATATACTGGCGATATTTGTGGATTGCCGCCCAGATTTTTTTCATAACTCAAAATGCTAGTGCTGAATTCGACTAAAGGACAATGTTACTGAAACCCATTGATATTGTAGAGAAAAGACCGAATGAATCTTCAGAAGCTGATTTATTTCTATGCATTTATCAAGCGAAGCCCCTTCCTTTGTGGATCATTTGCATTCCTTATTTATCACTCCATATCATGACTATTGGCGATAATTACCAGCATTCCTTTCAGTTTTCACAAGAAGATGTCATCCGTTTTGCGGAAGTTTCCGGTGATAATAATCCATTACACTTAGACGCTGAATTTGCAGCGACAACTCCGTTCAAGAAACCAATTATCCACGGCATTCTGGGAGCCAGCATTTTTTCTAATGTTATTGGTACGAAGTTCCCCGGAGCGGGTAGCGTATACGTGAAGCAGTCACTCGAATTTTTACGCCCCATGTTTGTAGACGTGGCTTATGAAGCTCGTTTTGAAGTGCTCAGCGTTAATGCTGATAAACACACTGCCGAGATCTCTACCGAAATTATTGATGCCCAGACCAAGAAAGTAACCACCCGAGGCGTGGCCGTGGTAATGAACAAAGAGCATTTCTAACAAGGCAATAAAAAACCCTCGAATGCGATCATTCGAGGGTTATCGATAAAGAGGATGGCGACTAGCCTTCTTTTTCATTTTTCTTTTCTTGTACTTCAGAACGAATATCCTGAGCCAATACTTTTAGGTCTTGCATACCTTTGCGAACACGTGTGCCCGCAGCCTGGTTTTGTTTATCGTAGAATTTTTCGAAGTCGCCTTCTAGGGATAATACCAATTCTTTGAGTTCTGAGAATCTGCTCATGTGAGTCTGGTGTTTATAATGTATAACGAATGATTGAAAGTATGCAAAAGTGCATTTTTGGCGAAATTTAGGCATTTACGCTATTCCCGCAAGTGAACCCGGCTCGAAAATGTGAAAGTTCTTGGAAAAATTATACAATTTTATCCTTTGAGCAGAAAAATACCCCATTTTATCCAGTCTTTTCTGAATAAAATGGGGTAAAAACAGCGTTTAGGGCTACTAAACCGCAGTTTTGCTTACGTCAGCAAATCCTTTATTCGCATATTCGCCCTTCGTAAGTTTCTCTTGAATGATATCAAAAGCATCTAGCGTTTCTTCAACATCTGCTAGCGTATGAACAGCCGTTGGGATGATCCGCAACATAATTACTCCTTTCGGCACAACGGGGTACACCACGATAGAACAGAAAATACCCAGATTTTCGCGTAAGTCAGCTACTAACTGAGTTACCACACTACCATCGTATTGTCCGTGTAAGAACACAGGCGTAACAGGCGACTGCGTCGTACCAATATCAAAACCGCGTTCGCGAAGACCATTCTGCACGGCACGAACGATATTCCAGAGATTTTCACGCAATTCAGGCTGCGTACGAACCAGTTCCAGACGCTTCATCGCACCCAATACCAGTGGCATCGGCAGTGACTTGGCGTACGTTTGTGAACGCATGTTGTAACGCAGGTACTGGATGATGGCTTTAGGTCCAGCAATGAAACCACCAATACTAGCCATTGATTTAGCGAACGTTGAGAAATGCAAGTCCACACCCGCCTGCACACCCAGGTGCTCGGCTACGCCTGAACCATTCTTACCCATCGTCCCAAAACCGTGAGCGTCGTCTACTAATAAACGGAAATTGTACTTTTGCTTGAGAGCTACGATTTCATCAAGTTTACCGATGTTACCAGACATTCCAAACACACCTTCCGTAATAACCAGAACGCCACCACCCTGCTCGTCGGCCAGTTTCGTAGCCCGCTGGAGGTTTTTCTCCAACGACTCCATGTCGTTATGCTTGAAGGTAAAGTACTTACCTAATTTCGCTTTGTGCAGCCGAATACCGTCAATCAGACAGGCGTGACTTTCTGCATCGTAAACGATAATATCTTTATAATCAACAATGGCTTCGATGGTGGACATAACCCCCTGATAACCGAAGTTAAGCAGGAAGGCGTCTTCTTTTTCTACGAAGTCAGCCAGTTGGCGTTCCAGAGCCTCATGATACGGCGTTTGACCAGACATCATCCGGGCTCCCATCGGAGCGGCCATACCCCATTCCGCAGCAGCTTCGGCATCTGCTTTCCGTACTTCCGGGTGATTGGCTAACCCTAAATAGTTATTCAGGCTCCAGTTCAGCATCTGCTTTCCATGGAACTTCATACGAGGGCCAATCTCTCCTTCAAGGTAAGGAAAAGCAAAGTACCCATGGACTTTGTCGGAATACTGTCCGAGAGGCCCCAGGTTAGCCAGACGACGTTCAAAAATATCTGCCACGTTCAATCAGATTTTTATTGTTAACATTGAGCAGTAATCAAAAAATGGTGCTCTTTACTAGTACTTTTCCGAGATTTCATCCCGAAAATTTCATCCGTTTGATTACTGCTTTTTCACGATTTCTACGCCGCTAAAATAGGATTTTTCTACGATAACACCAAGCAATTGTTTTTTGCTTTTTGATTGGGTCTAAGTAGTTTGGCTATTTTGCGACGAATTTAAAAATATTAACGATTTCATACAAAAGTATAAAGCCATAAACCCTAGCATGAATCAATTGTTTTACGCGTAATCGTCCTGTCTCTTCCAAGCATTAATCAAACCCATAGGCCGGAACGGTAATTTACTGACTTGCAATAAATTACAGTCTATATTTTCCAGATCGGTCGTTAATGATAGTTTGTAATTCCCACTATTGTTTTAGAAAGTTACCCTTGCTTTACAGCCATACTCCTTATGCATTTTCTTCGTAGAATTGATCGGTTTATCTTTTTCATATTAGTCGTCGGTGTAGGCATTCTAACCTGGAATCTCATTCAAACGTATCCTCAGCGTACTCAAAATCTATTTCACACGGAGCCTTTCGGCGTACGTCTCAACGAACAGAGAAAAGCATTAAAGTTAGAACCCGTCCTGGACAGTGATCAGCCCCAAGTCACGCAGGATACTTCAGGAATATACCATTTGTACTGGCTTCCCGCACAGATTCCCGCCATTAATCGACCTTATTTCTGGAAGAAAGAGATGGTCATTCGTCAGCAAAAACTTATTCGCGAAACAGATACTTATTATTATCCCCTTCCCAAAGGTCATCATTTGATGCACTTTGATTATTACCCGGACAGCACAGCCAAACGGCAACTCAGAACCCGGCTTGAAGTAGCGGGTCTACCGACCATCAGTTCCTTCGAAATTCCCACTACCCAGACGGCTCAGTTGTTCAGAGATAGTTTATTACAGGAATGGAAGATTAAGCCTCGACGGGTAGAGGAGTAAGTTCGAATGGTTTTCTGTCAACTTCATAACTCCCGCATCCGTTGACTCTATTATGCTTGATCGTTAGCCAAACGTTAAGCTTCACAGGCATTCTTTTTTTGCGAGTTGAGTGATCACTATTAAATGGAATGCCCCATGTTATTACGTGCCGGAAACCTCACGCTACTTTACCACGAAGGCTCATTACGCTACTTTACCATTAATGATCAGGAAATTCTGAGGAGGATTTACGTGGCCATCCGCGATGAAAATTGGGGCACGGCTGACATTACTATTCAGGACGAACGCATTGAGCCATCGGAAGATACTTTTGAGGTATATTATCGCTGGACGACTGACGAACCCAAGATGGCAGGTGAAGTAACCATTACAGGTGAAGCAGACGGCACCATCACGTTTGACTGGCAGGGTACGGCTCTGGAAGATTTTTCTAAAAATCGACTTGGCCTTTGCATTCTACATCCCATTGAAGGCTTCAAAAATCAGATTGTCAGGGTTATTCATCCCAACGGAGAAGAAACGCCATCAACCTTCCCGGACTTGATCTTACCGCATCAACCTTTCATGACCGTTGCCGGACTGGAATGGCACGCCATCAACGGCCTGAAAGCTCAGCTACAGCTTGAAGGCGACATTTTTGAAACGGAAGATCAGCGGAACTACTCGGATACTTCCTATAAAACCTACGCTACACCCCAGAGCTTACCCAAGCCCGTGGACGTAAGCAAAGGTGAAGTTTTTCAGCAAAAAGCTGTTTTATCTTTTTCGGGAGAATGGCCTTTGTACATCAGTCCCGACCCAAATGTACGGGTGGATTTAGCAGGAGAATCGCAGCCACTGGCTAAGTGGGGTCTATGCTGGCCCAAGGAAAACCGTACCCTTACTGAAAAAGAAATGGAGCTGCTGCGGAAGCTTTCGCCTTCGCATATTCGCCTGGAACTGGATTTAACCGAAAAGCACTGGCAGGAGACATTTTTTGCCGCTTTCAGGGAAATCGAGAAACTGAATATCCCTATTCTGCTGGCGGTCTTAATTGACTTGAATGCAGTACCCGATCTGAATGTCTTTAAGTCCAAGTCACTCATCAAAGAAGTCGTCCTGCTTAACGAAAACGGATTGACCACGAATGAGTTATTGGAGCAAGCCTTACCCCTGTTAGAGTCCCGCTGGCCTACCTTACGCATGGGTGGAGGAACAGCTAACTTCTTCGTAGAATTCAACCGTAATCCTTTTGAATACGCTCGGGTTGACTTTGTAAGTTATTCCATCTGTCCACAGGTCCATTGCTTTGATGAAGTTTCTATTGTTGAAAATCTGGCTGGACAAGCCGAAACCGTTCGGTCAGCCATTCAGCTTTCTGAAAAGCCTGTTCAGATTTCGCCCGTACGATTTGCCGATCAAACGGATGAACGGCTTCAGACACCTTTTGCCGCCAGTTGGACCATTGGCAGTTATAAATATCTCGCCGAAGCCGGAGCTGAAGCGATCACCTATTATGACCTTTTCGGTCCCGATGGCATTATCTATGAAGAGAGTCCAACGCCCGTTTACGAGCTTTTTGCTTTTTTAAGTGAGTTTAAGCCCGAGCAGCTTATTCCCAGCCGTACTTCTCAACCTTTGCGTTGCAGCAGTTTAATTCTGGAGAAAGCAAACGGCTGGAAAACGACCTTAATCGCTAATCATACCGACGAAACGTTCGCCGTCCGCTTGCCCGGGGCAGTAGTAATTACGCTAAAGCCTTATGAATGGCGGAGCATTTTCTAAGTAGGATGTTGGCGGCAGAGGATTACCAATCCCTTGCAGATGGATTTCGAATCACAGATCCGAAAGATCGATTAGCTCAGATTATCTATTGTTCCTTCTATCTGTTGCCTTGAATGTTCCTTTCTCTATCATCTATATCGCGTCTGTTCTCCCCGCCATGGCTGGTGTCTCACCAGTCATTTGTACGCAAACCGTGGTTGGTGAGACACCAACCACAGCCTAGGTACCTTTAAAATACTTCCATTTCCCGGCCAGACGCGATGAAGTCGCGTCTCTACGTTTTGTAAGGCCTAATTACTAGTTACCTGTAAGAAATTAGGACATAAGGAAGGTCCTTTGCTCTGGATGACAGGGTAGTAAAAAAGTATTCATTACAACCCTGGGATCTGCAAAATCAGGTTGGGATCGGGGCAGTTATTCAGATACTTTTCACGCTGACTAACGGCACACACGCCCGGATAATCTCCCGACCAGCCTTCCAGATTTTCAATGACCTGAATGTGTAAATGCGGCGGCCAGTCGCCGTTTTCTGGAAAGGGGCCTAATTCAGCAAATACCTCTCCCGCCTGAATCTGCTGTCCAACTTCCTTCCCCACTAAAGACGTTCGACTCAAATGACCGTATAGGGTATAAAACGGCTGTCCGTCGAGCTCATGTTCAAGAATAATTGTTGGCCCGTAATCGCCGAAATTAGCATTATCCCGAAAGCTATGAATTCTTCCCTTTAGGGGTGCAGCCACTAGGGTTCCGGCTTTTGCCCAAATATCAATTCCCAAATGAATTTCCCGGGGCTCTTCCGTTTGCTGAAAATGCGGACTTCGGCGGTATAAAACCCGGTGTTCATTATAACCCCCCACCCCATAAACGGCACCTGCCGCTTTAATTTCCTGGGTTACAAAAGCGGCGAAATCCGCCGTTTGTGTTAAATTTTGCTGTTCCAGTGCCCGATTACCCGCCGTAAAATCCAGAATCTTTACGGGCGTTTTTTTCCAGTCAAAAGACATGACCGGAGCAAAGGAAATTTGGTATTTTTGAAGAGTCTCAGTAAGTTTCATAGATGGCCTGTATTTGGCTTACCTCAAACTTCGCTTATATTTGACCATTTTTTATTTCTATCAACAATTAAAAAAATATGTCTGATAAAAAATTTCTAGGACATCCTAGAGGCCTCTTTCTTTTATTTATTGTAGAAATGTGGGAGCGTTTTTCATACTATGGTATGAGGGCCATATTATTACTATTTCTACTTGACAAAACAAAGGGAGGAATGGGATTGAATGAAGGAGAAGGTGGAGCTATTTATGGGCTTTATACCTTCTCCGTTTATTTGTTATCCTTACCTGGGGGTTGGCTAGCTGACAATATCTTTGGTCAACGTAAATCCATCTGGTATGGTGGTCTTGCTATCATGGCGGGCCACGTTGTTCTTGCTTTTCCTGCCAGTCAAACGGTATTTTTTGCGGGGCTGGCTCTAGTTGCCATTGGAACAGGTTTATTAAAACCCAACATCAGCTCGATCGTCAGTGAGCTTTATCCTGAAGGAGGAGCTATTCGAGATGCAGCCTTCTCAATATTTTATATGGGAATCAACATGGGTTCCTTTTTAGGAATCACGATTGTGGGCTATCTCGGACAGAAAATAGGTTGGCATTATGGCTTTGGAGCTGCCGCTATTGCCATGTTACTAGGCCTCGTCGCCTATCGCTTATTTGCCAGTACTTATCTAGGTGAGAAAGGGTTATATCCCAAAGCCAGTATAGATACCGAAGAGAAAACTCCTGTCAAAACGCTTACCTGGATTCTGATCGGCTCATTATTCATCTTCCTGGTTATCATGCAAGTAAGTGGCACATTCAAGTGGGATAGTAAACAGGCAGTGGCAGCATCAATGGGAGTTTTAGCCATTGCTGTGGTTATGACTTACTTTTTGAATATGTTTTTCGCATCTGGTTTTGATAGAGTTGAACAAAAACGATTAGCCATTCTATTTATACTATTTTGGGGTGCCGTACTATTTTGGGCAGGTTTTGAACAGCAAGGCTCCTCTTTGCAGATTTTTGCAGATCGTTACTCTGAACTTCCATTTGGAATGCCCTCTAGCTGGTTTCAAAACTTCAATCCGTTTTACATTCTCGTATTTGCCCCTGTTGTAGGTGGTATCTGGGTCTTTTTAGAAAAACGGGGACTCAACCCTCCTTTACTAATTAAGTTTTCTATTGGACTTTTTCTACTAGCTCTTGGCTATTACATCATGGTGATTGGGGCAAAAACCGCACTTTCCGGCGTGAAAGCTTCCGCATGGATTCTGACCTTTACCTATTTATTCCATACACTCGGAGAACTTTGCCTGAGTCCGGTCGGCCTCAGTGCCTATACAAAGCTTGCTCCTAAAAAATACCTGAGTCAGCTGATGGGTATTTGGTTTGTTGCAGCTGCTTTAGGAAATCTTTTCGCAGGGCTCTTTGCTGGTGGATTTGACGAAGAAAATATTCATCAAATGCCCGAAATGTTTATGAGCATTGTATGGTTCTGCCTTGTGGTTGGAAGTATCATTTTTATATTACAGCGACCCTTGAAAAACTGGACGGGAGGAATTAAATAATAAAAAACGACGCTGAAGGTTTTGGAGTGCCCCCAGAAGTTAGACACTACTTGGGGGCATTTTTTATTTCTTACGGGTATCACTAATCTGGATGATCTTCCAGCCCTGATCGGTTTTGTATAACTGAAAAGCGTCTACGCCCGAGTGACTCAATTTGCCATTAACGTAAAATTCGTAAGGGGTCCATGCCGTTGCTAACCGATCATCTACCCTGATTTCATAGTTTTTCAGACGTTCCTCGACTGTAACTGTTGCTGGAATGGAGCCAATGGATTTTACAAAAGCATCGATAGAAGTTAAGGTTAACACGGGTGTGCCCTGCTTATCTAATCCCGCTGATTGCAGTCGAGCCGTCGGATGAAAAACACTTCGCACCAGAATTGTATCGTGTTTTGCCATTCCCTCGAATAGTCGGTCAATGACGCTTTTCACTGCTTCTGTATCCTGAGCTTTCAAACTTAAGGTTGTCAGGGCTAAGGCAAGGGTTATCATTATTTTCATAAAAAAATTCGGTTTTATTTCGATAGAGAGGCGACTTTATTGCGTCTGGTTAGAAAACGGGAATCAATAACTAGTAATAAAACCGCCTCTTACCTAAACGCCATAAATGGACGTCTCTGCCGCTTTGAAGTTACTGTTTTGCCATGTAAGACAAATACCCTACAATCTCATCAATTTCCTTTTTCTTCAAACCCAGATTCGGCATTTTCACCCTGTCCCGATAACGCTCAGGGTTAGCAATAAAGGCTTTCAGATCTCCCGTTTTCCAGTATTCCGTTACGCTTTTGGGTCTGTTTAATTCTGGTCCTAACGTTCCACCTACGCCGTTTAGGGCATGGCAAGTCAGGCAATGGGTTTTAAATAATCCGTACCCTTTCACTACCGAATCATCATGCTTCGGAAACAAAGCTGCCGTTTCTTTCGAAGCCGAAGTCAGGCTAATTTTCACCAGATTGTAAGGCCATTTATAGGTTGGATCGTTACCCCTTCCATCCGTATAACAAATGTAAAACGGAGCAATTTTTTTTGTTTCCGGGCCCTTCTGTAGAGTTGTCCAGTCTTCGCCTGCCGCAGCGTCTTTATCTCTTATGGCCAGATAAGCCTTACTGCTTATTACTTTGGTTAAGGGCATCGAAGGATTATAGCCATCTTCACACTCAAAAACCACTTGCGTTTCTTCTGGTTTCAGATGGGCGTAAGCTGGAATTTGCTTCAAAACATTCCCTAAAGGAATGGCTTCGAAGGTTTTAGTTTTGTGAAAAACGGGGTCATTCGTAACTGTAATGGTTTCCGCTTTGCCGAGTGTTGCTTTTTTTTCCACCAGATCAATAGAGGTAGAATCAAGCTCTGAAACCAGCGTTTGCGTCGAATCGACTGATGGCTTTTCCTGCGTATTTTTAGAGGAAGGCTGACAGGCTAAAAAGGGTATAAATGAAAGCAGAAGTAAGGCTCGTTGCATAGGCACAAATATGGTAAAAGATCAGTGGTAACAGGTAATTTTTATTCGCAATGACTCGCCTGTTTTTTCTTAAAAAAGAGCGGTTTCAAAAATTTATTTAGATTATAATCTATTAACAATCAATACATTACTTATTATCGATGAAATTTTTTAAAAAAATATGGTCACACAGGCAACCTTTTCGCATTTTCTACCGAGTAAGGGATTGAAACGACCTTAACCGTGACGAAAATCACCGCCGCAGAGCTACTCCCCTTGCTAAAAGGGTGTACCCGGAACGAGCGAAAAAGCCAGGAGACCCTGTACCGGCTTTTTTATTCGTTCGCTATGGGTATTGCCCTTCGGTATTGTCCCGATAAGGAAGTGAGTCTGGAGGTAGTGAATGATGGGTTTTTGAAGGTTTTCCAGGGCATGAGTCAGTATCAGATCGAAAAGCACGATCCGGTTCCGTCGTTTATTGGTTACCTCAAACGAATCGTCATTAATACGGCGATTGATCAGTATCGAAGTACGCTTAAATATTCCAGTCAGGTTGGACTGGAAGACATTCATGTTCCTGCATCCCTCACCGAAAGTCCGCTCGACGGGCTGGCTTATGAAGATTTGATTGGCCTGATTCAGCAGTTGAGTCCGGGTTACCGAGCCGTGTTTAACCTTTACGTTATTGACGGGTATTCGCACGAGGAAGTAGCCCAGCAACTGAACATTAACGTGGGCACATCTAAATCTAACCTGGCCAAAGCCCGTCAGCATTTGAAGGAACTATTAAAAAAAAGTCATGAAGAACGATCCTCTAAATATGCCTGACGATCAGCTGGACGACCTGTTCCGGAAAGCTGCTTCGGGATTCGAACCGCCGTTCGATCCAGAGGCCTGGAAACGCATGGAGCAAAAGCTCGATGGGGATCAGTATTTTCAAACCAAACTAAAACGTTTTACACTGATTGAAGGAATTGTTATTCTGATTATGGTGGGCCTGTTCTGGTTAACCACTGGCCGGAGCGTTACGCAATTGGATCAACAAACCCTGTTAGAGCATCAAGAGAAGCCGACCCCACCGACCCACTCTACCCTTCCATCAAGTTCTAGAAATCCCTTACCCAAATCGTTAAACGTTATACCAGGTAGCCAGGAGCATGCCCAAGAAGCGAACGAGCGGCTTCCTGAACTTAACTCAAACGCTTCCTCTGCCCTTGCTGAACAACCCGTAACGTCGGCTAAAAAGGCAAAGATTTCTCAAAAATCCATTCCTAGAAAACAGGTTTTACATGAACCCTTTTATCCCATTACCGCTCAGAAGAAGTCAGGTCAACAACGCTCCGTTTCTGATACTATCCTATTGAATTCAACCCCAGCAACAATCCACTCCGAGCTCAGTTCGGACTCCCACGTTACATCTATTGATACCTTAGCAACCCTTGCATTATCCCGATTGAAGCCGTCCAAGTGGCAAAAGTTACCCGTGAATTTAAGCTGGCAAACGCCCGACCTGGCATCAGCTCCAGAAATTCCGATTCAACCGTTGGTTAGCCGTTGGGCCTTGCAATTGCTGCTTTCTCCTGATTTCACGCAAGTGCCAGGGCGGCAAGCAGCCACGGGTTATAATACCGGCTTGCAGTTGGAATATCGTTTCGCTCCGCGTTGGCGGGCTTCGGCGGGGGTTATTTATTCGCTCAAAAATTACTCCGCCAGCAGTTATGATTACCGACCTTATCAGGGTTACTGGGCCACGTACAAACGCCCGGATGTCATCGACGCCGCCTGTCGGATGCTCGACGTGCCGCTAACTATTACGTATGATGCCTGGAAGTGGAAGCAAAACCAGTTTTTCGTTAGTCTGGGGAGTACGTCTTACCTGATGCTCAAGGAAGATTATTATTACCAATATCCGACTTATACCTACGAACTGGAGAAAAAACGAACGGGAAATCACTGGTTAGCTACCGCCAATATCTCTTTAGGGTTGGAACGACCTATCCTCCCACGCCTACTGGTACGTATAGAACCATTCGTAAAGACACCACTGGGCGGCGTAGGCTTTGGCAAGGTACGGCTCCGCAGTAGCGGTGTATTTTTCTCGTTGCGGTACCAACTTAAAAAGCACTGATTTTCAATAGCTTAATTATAAATTACCTGTAGTAACATACATTTTACAGTTTTTTTGCAACGCCGTGTTTAAACCACTCGTAATGGTTGGTAGCTCTTTCGGGCTATAGCACGACTATTGCCTTACCCAAACGCTTACACTAATTATCAACGACATGAAATCGATGGACCGCAAGCAATTCATGACCCTGGTAGGTACCAGCATCGGGGCTATTGTACTACAACACTGCCTCTCGGGTTGTAAAAATGAAAAGGATGAAGCCGTCAATCCAGGTAGCGGTTCTGGGGGTGGTAGCACGGGTCTATCCCTTGATTTATCGAATACCGCCTATTCCGCTCTAAATGCCAATGGAGGTTACGTATACGTCAGCGGAATTATCGTAGCCCGTACCTCAGCCGGAGCGTACATTGCGGTTTCTCAGGCCTGCACGCATCAGGGCGTATCGGTGCAGTATCGTTCCGCAAACAATGATTTTTATTGCTCGGCTCATGGTTCACGCTTTAGTACCACAGGATCGGTATTAGCTGGCCCCGCTTCTTCAGCCCTAAAACAGTACAAAACGGAGCTGACTGGCACCACTCTGCGAGTATTTGAGTAATCCTTTTTCCACGAGAGCATCAAGCTTCTATGAAACATTCTCTGTTCTTTTTTCTCCTATCCGGGTTGAGTCTGTGCGGGCAAAAATCTTTTGCTCAGGACGACGACTTACTGAAATCACTTGACCAGCCCGCCGCCAAAACCTATACGTCAGCAACCTTCAAGGGAACTCGACTCATGAATGGTCATACCGTTGAAACGATAAAAGGGAAACACCTGGATTTTCTGATTTCTCACCGCTTTGGCCGTTTAAATTCGGGCGTAGATAACTTTTATGGCCTCGACGAAGCTTACATCAGACTCGGACTTGATTACGGAGTTACGGATCGCTTAACCGTAGGCGTTGGTCGTAGCAGTATCCAGAAAACGGTGGATTTATACGCCAAATACCGTCTGCTCCGCCAAAGCACCGGCGAGCATTCGTCTCCGGTGAGTATTACCCTTTTTGCTTCGGATGCTATCGTTACCGAACCCACGCAGGAGAATGCCACCAGTACGCTGTACTATAACAACGGCGAACGCCAGAACTGGACGTTTCAGGCTCTGATTGCTCGTAAGTTCAATGATAAGTTTTCTTTACAATTGATTCCCACGTTTGTGACGTTGGGCAAGGCTGACACTCAAACCGAGGCGGTAACAGCCCTGGGCTTTGGTGGTCGTTATAAAATCAGTAAACGGGTATCCGTTAACGCTGAATATTATGCACGATTCCTGAGTTCGGATCAGAAGAATATTGCTCCCGGCGAAGCTAATACGTACAATGCTTTTGCCGTAGGTGTGGATATTGAAACGGGTGGTCACGTCTTTCAATTGCATTTCACGAACGCTCAGGGCATGATTGAAAAGCAATTCCTGACGCAAACGACGGGTAACTTCTTCAAAGGCGACATTCATTACGGCTTCAATATCTCCCGCACGTTTAGTTTTGATCGCAAACGTTAACCTTTGATTTTTATGTCCAACTCCATTTTCAGAATACTAACCTTGCTGATTTTGGCAGCAGGCTCAGCTCAGGCTCAGCTCTTTATTACTCAGATCGGAGAAACGAGTTTTTTCTCAAAAACGCCGATGGAAAATATATCGGCTGTTAATAAAAAAGTAGGGTCGGTGCTGAATACGCAAACGGGAGAGATCGTCGTACGAATGACTATGACGGATTTTAATTTCCCCAATAAATTGATGCAGGAACACTTCAATGAAAACTACGTGGAGTCGGAAAAGTATCCATACGCAATGTTTCGGGGAAAGATTCAACCCATACCTGACCTTAACAAACCGGGAACTTATGATGTGTCAGCGGTAGGAACCTTTGACTTGCACGGCGTAAAAAAAGAGCGAACATTGAATGGTAAGTTGACCGTTCAGGGCGATAAGATTATCCTTCAATCTGATTTTCAAGTGGCATTAGTTGATCACAAGATCGAAGTTCCCAAGCTGGTCTTTGCAAAGATCGCCGAAGTTATAGACGTGAAAAATCAGTTTACGCTTACGAAGAAGTGAGTATTCTGCTGTTTTGGGTTTTGAGTGAACGTTCATGTTTCACTAGCCGCTTACGAGACCTTTTTTAGTGTTTTAGAAGCTCATCTATCTGTTGGGTTTTCCCTTACTTTCTTCGACAATATCCTTGAGAATGAAGTTCGCTAGCTTCTGGGCAGGTATTTTCGGCACTCTTTATGATCTTTTATTCCAATATTTAGGTGTCGGATACTTCTGATTACAACCCCAAAGGGCAGGCGATCCGGCAAGTAGAGACGCGACTTCATCGCGTCTGGGTAAGAGGCGGTTTTAAGACTAGCCCGTTATTTTCATCTCCCGGCCAGACGCGATGAAGTCGCGTCTCTACTTATGAAACCCTTGTCTACTATCTGATACTTCCAGACGCTGACGTTCCTATTCTTATCCGCTATGGCCGGAGAAAACAACAACCCCAGAGGGGTTTAATATGAATAGCTCCGGGTGACAACCCGGGGGGGGGCGAGTACGTAATTCCAAAACTGCAACATGCCTAGGGAGATACGATTTCCACCATGGTTGGTGTCTTCACCAACCACTAGGCTTTTTGGCTGGTGAAGACACCAGCCATGGTGGGAATTCGTAAGTGCGTTAACCTACCCGCCCGTCCCCCGGATTTTCATCCGGGGCTATCCAGCCTGGGGCTATCCATATTAAACCCCTCCGGGGTTAGGGTCTCCTCCATTTACAAACAACTCTATTACCTTTACAGGTTTCTCTTTCCAACTGAAAACTGAAAACTGAAAACTGAAAACTGAAAACTGAAAACTGAAAACTGAAAACTGAAAACTGAAAACTGAAAACTGAAAACTGAAAACTGAAAACCGCAGCGGCGGCCGCTCAAAACTTGTACCAGCTTGGTTTCTCCAGCGGTTTTCTGCGTCCGTCGAAGGTTTGTTTCGAGGGGCCGTAATACTTTTCCAGGTAATCCAGTACCGTCACTTCGGATGGGCCTAAGTCCCAGAGTTTGTGGTACTTCTGCATCCATCGAATTTTATCGACCCAACCCGTTCGGGTAAAATGGTTTTGCGTAATCAACTTACTGGAATGACAAGCCGTGCAATGAGCCTTGATCAAAGGCAAATTGGTATCTACAGCCAATCCCGTTTCCGGGTCTTTCTTTACAGAATCGGCCCAGGCTTGCCTAGTTGTGGTCGTAGGCTTATTACCGGACTGCGAAGTCCAGGCCACACTTCCCAGCAGCAGGAAGGCCGATAACATGAATAGGTATTTCATAAAATAGATTTCTGTCTACCGATCCTCCACCAATCAGTATTAGTACAAAATTGCCTTTTACCCAGACGCGATTCATACCGTCTCTAGCCTCAGACTACCTTTATCGCAATCCGATGGCAGGAGTTATTAATGTATCCTTCAGGATTCCACTGGGGCATTACCATGGGTTGACTTACACCCTTCGAATCCGTGGCTTTAGCCCAAACTTCGTAATAACCTTTTTTCGGAAATTGTACCTCTGCCGTCCAGTGTTGCCAGGCCAGCCGATTCTTAGGAGCCTGTAGTTTTGCTTTTTGCCAGGTAGCTCCGAAGTCAATAGAAATTTCCAACTGTTTCACTTCCAGGTCTCCCGCCCAGGCGTGGCCTCGTAAGGCTAGGGTTTTCCCGAAATCCAGCATCGCTCCCGTTTGTGGATAGGTAATTAGTGATTTTACGGGCATGGACTCAATAATCCGAAACTGATCTTCTGGTGGATCAACGCCTGGCTCAACGGGGTTAATAGGCACTTTGTAGCTTTTCCCCGTCATTTTAGGCCCGTCGTGCACTTTATTACGAATCGAAATCGTATGCAACCACTTGCCCGAAACCGAAGCTGGCCAGCCTCCGATAACCAATCGCAGCGGATACCCGTGCACCACCGGAATATCTTTTCCGTTCATCGCCCAGGCAATAAGCGATTCATCTTCCAGGGCTTTTTTAAGGGGTACACCACGCGAGATTACCACCTTGCCCGGTTCGCGACTAGGGTGAATATCTTTTCCGTAATAGCCAATGTATACCGCATCATCCTTGATGCCCGTGTCCTCAAGAATGTCCCGCAGGCGTACACCCGTCCATTCTGCACAACTGATTCCGCCGTTCGTCCATTGATTGCCGGCGGTGCTCGGAAAGTAACCCGCCCGACCATTTCCGCCGCATTCGAGCGTCAGTTGATAGGTATAGGGCTTGAACTTTTTCTTCAGATCCTCCAGCGTATATACCTTTTTATTCTTTGCTGACTCGCCATTGATTGTTAAGGTCCAGCCATTTACGTCAATCGTTTCGGGCACAATGCCGTTGTTACGAATGAACATTTTCTCAGCAGGCGTTACGGCATCGTCCAGTAAATGAGCGGGAGCTTCTACGTTCCAGGGACGGTCGTTTAGCACCACCATTTCTGCACTTTTCCCCTTTAGGGCGTCTCGATCATTGTCAAAAAAAAGCGGCTTATATCCTTCTGGAATAGCAAAGACTACTTCTGTACTTAAAATGGTCCCCAGAGTTCCTAAAACGGATTGTTTGATAAACCGCCGCCGGTCGTTTTCACGCATTGATTTAGAAGTTTTATAATGACTCACCGATGTAATTTTTGCATTCCCTCTGCTACTCCTTTCACCCGTGATTAACACCTGATTCTTTTCAAGGCCTTTCCTGCCCTAAACCTGCCAATTTTTACCGCACAAGCTCCTATATTTGACTGATGAAGAGCTATCCGGCTGCGACTGATTCTAAGGAAGATAGTAGTTCAAAAAAAATACCTTTTACAGGAAGAAGTGCATTTTCCTCCATAAAATTTAATAGTAACCCTATTTTCTAGCATTTATTCCAAACATATACCTAATAATGAGAGTAGAAGTTGATCGGATCACCTCTTTGTTAACCGCCATCTATGACGGGGAAGCCTGGCATGGCCCCAGCACACAGGAAATTCTGACGGGGATTACGCCTGAAATGGCAGTTTTTCGCCCCTCCCCAGCAGTTCATAATATCGCTGAACTTGCCGTTCACTTAACTAACTGGCGAATTTTTGTCCTGGAAAAGCTAACGGATTCCGTGAGTTTCGATATCATCCTGAATTCTGAAGCCGATTGGTCGGTTATTAACGAATTAACGGATGACAAATGGCAGGAAATTTTAGATAATCTTCAGGAAACGCAGGAAGAGTTAGTAGAAACGCTGGGCCGAATCAGCAGCCATAAACTGAACGATCAGGTTCCCGGCCGACGGTATAACTATTATACGCTTTTACACGGGATGCTTCACCACGAAGCCTATCACAGCGGGCAGATGGCTCATTTGAAAAAGATGTTAGTATAAGATGAAAAAGCCTTCTCAAGTTATGCTGAGAAGGCTTTTTCATGAATTAACTGGTAATGAGTTTCTTCGACAACGATACCGGTAGCTTAATCATTACATTAGTCCCCTTTCCTACTTCCGACTGAAAATGGATCGTGCCCCCGTGCAGAGCGATAATTTTCTGAACAACAGCCAGCCCAATGCCAAATCCGTTTATGCTGGAAACTTCATTACTTCGGAAAAATGGCTCCATCAAATGGGGTAAATCGCTGGGATTAATCCCGTTGCCATGATCTTTTATCGAAAGCGAAATCATATCTTCCTGACTTAATACGATTTCTACCGATCCTTCCGAATACTTACAGGCATTATCAAGCACGTTCAGAATACAAGTCGTTAGTAGAGAACCATTCCCTTGGGTTTCGAAAAATGTCCCGGAGTCATCCCCGGGTAATATTCCAAAATCGTAATGAATCTGTCGATCGGGGTATTTATTATGAATGTGTGCAAGAGCATTTGTGACACAATCATCCACCGAAATAATTTCCAGTCCAACCAGTCCTTCGCCCGTTCGGGCCAGCGAAAGCAGACTGTTCGTTAAGGAAATTAACTGCCGGATTTCCTCCATCGCCGAACGAATCGACGCTTTCAGTTCTTCAGAATCCTGATCGTAATCGTGCGAGATTTGAAGCGTACCGAGCATATTGGTCAGCGGTGTTCGCAACTCATGGGAGGCATGGGACACAAAACTCCTCTGAGCTTCAAAAGACTTTTGAAGACGGTTTAACATCTCGTTAAAAGTCATCGACAATCGGGCTATTTCATCCCGTCGGTTTCCTTCGTCCAGCCGTTTGTCCAAATGTTGGGCCGTGATGGTATCGACCTCATCCATAGCTTTGGATATAGGTTTCAGCATTCTTTTTACGAAAAAGTACCCCACCGCCACCAGCAAAATTATACTGCCCAGATTTCCCCAGATCATTAACTGTTTCAGCATAATGAGCCGGGTGAACCCAACCCGGTCATACCCCATCGCTACAACTCGAAAAGTCTGCGAAGAATCCTGGTGAGCCATGCCCACGGCTTCATTTTCACCCAGTTGAGCAAAGGTGGGTTGGTTCGTTTTCAGGGTATGAATAAAGTTCATCAAACTCGGCGACGATTCTCCACGACGGTTGGTATACACCAGCGT
Source organism: Siphonobacter sp. SORGH_AS_1065 (assembly GCF_030818595.1). NCBI lineage: Bacteria > Pseudomonadati > Bacteroidota > Cytophagia > Cytophagales > Cytophagaceae > Siphonobacter > Siphonobacter sp. SORGH_AS_1065. The sequence continues at coordinate 2,546,696 of NZ_JAUTAM010000004.1, read as the reverse complement.
ATCACGATCATCAAAAATCATAATGTGCTCGTCAACAATCGTGAGCATATCACTCTCCATGAGCTGATTGAAAAAGTCATCAAACTGGTGCCGACGATTGATTAACAAGCTCGCTGCTGTCTGGGCCTTTTCAGTTAGCCGCGTCCGGAAAATGACCTGACGGTATAAGGAAAACGTTGAGTAAAGAAAGGTTGAAAACAGAATTAGCACGCCCATCGTCAGGAGCGTAAAAAGCAGGATTAATTTATTACGTATAAGCATCTAGGTACGAGGTTATATTCTGGTTCGCCACAAAGGCCCAAGCCACGCAGTTTAACAAAGGAAATGAAGTAATTCATTCCCTCCAAGGGATAGATTTCGCCTTTTTAATCTATAGCAAAAATGGCTGGCGAAAACACCAGCCATGCTATTATTTTATCGTCACCGGAAACTCACTCAGTTTTCTTCCCGCAAAACATAACCCATCCCAATCACGGTGTGAATGAGCTTTTTGGGGAAATCTTTATCTACTTTTTTACGGAGGAAGTTAATGTATACTTCAATCGTATTGGTTCCGGTGTCAAAATGTAAATCCCAGACTTTTTCGGCGATATCTACGCGAGAGACGACCCGTCCGCGATTTCTGAGAAGGTATTCAAGTAAGCTAAATTCTTTCGCAGTCAGGTCAATGCGACGGCCACCCCGGCGGGCTACTTTTTCTTCCAGGTCCAGCTCCAGATCGGCTACCTGTAAAATATGCTGACTCACCGGCCCCGACTGGCTTCGGCGGTATAAGGACCGTAGACGAGCCAGTAACTCCCGGAATTCAAAAGGCTTTACCAGGTAATCATCCGCTCCTGAATCCAGTCCGGTTACTTTATCCTCCAGCTCTCCTAAAGCCGTCAGCATCAATACGGGTGTATTAACTCCTTCAGCCCGAAGCTTTTTTACTAAATCAAAACCATTAATATGGGGAAGATTAACGTCCAGAATTATCACATCAAAAGACTCACTCAGAGCCATTTTCTGGCCAATCATTCCGTCATAGGCTACTTTTGCGTCAAATGCTTCCGCTTCCAGTCCACGCTTTACAAAGGCGGCTAGTTTAGGTTCATCCTCTACAATCAATACTTTCATAGGAGTTGTCGGTACATTTTCTTCCCGGAAAGTAGTAATATTTTGATAGAGCATCATCTCTTTCGACTTTAATATTGAAAATCGGTTGGGTTTCTTGCAGGAATCGGTGCCTGATGAGCAGAAGCAATCTGCATCAGGCACCGACCTAACATTTTTATTTTCAGATCCTAAGCCAATCCGGCAGGATAGTGTTTCATCATTTTATGAATACCTCTGGCAATTTCCCGTTCCAGTCCACGAGGGCCATTTAACGCTCCCTGAGCTACGCCTCTCCAGACCAGATGGTGCGTGTGGGTATCCATCATATCTATTACCAGCGTTCCTTCAGTATAGTGATAGTTCTGATAGCTGGGACCATAGCCATACATGAAAGGACTATACAAAAATCCCCGGCCCCAGCCATAACCGTAATAAGGGTAGCCATAACCGCCATTCATTACCCGTTGCGTTTTATTTTCGGTGTAGGTATGAACGGTGATTTGTAAATCGGGCTCATCACTTTGGGAAATGCCCCGAGCGTTTAATTCGTCGGCCAGATTATTCTGGATATTCTGAAGAATCAGATCGCTGTGGTAGACCGGATTTGCTCCCGTTCGTATGTCAGCGGGAGCCCAATTAAAGGTGTGATACTGGCTAAAATTGGCCTGATTATCTTTATCAATAGTTACCTGAGCGGAGCTATGGAGCGTAACCAGACCCAGGAATAGCGTTGTCAGAAGCAGGATTTTTTTCATGGCAATCCGTCGTTTAAGTTAATCTCAAAACCACTTTCGTTTCATCGGGTATCTTCCGATTCTTTACGCTTCGTTTGAGTATCATAAACGTAGAAACGCGACCTGAAATCCGTATAAAATCAAGATTATAGCGGGATTAAAAATCATTGCGACGACCGAGAATATACTTCTCTACTTTCTGTACGGCTAAGTGGTAATTAGCTTTAAGAGCTCCTACCGACGTTCCGGTTTGCGTAGCAATTTCTTCGTAGGGTAACTCCTTGAAATAGCGTAAGCGAAAGACCTGACGCTGTTTTTCGGGCAAATGCTCAATGGCCTGCGTAAGCCAGATGGTTACTTCTTCACCGTTCCAGGTCGTATCTACATCCGCGAAAACGGGACGATTTTCCAGAACTTCCGTATCCATCTGCGTACCTACGTGGTGCTTTTGTTTACGAAGAAAATTCAGGGCTTCGTGGGTCGCAATTCGATACATCCAGCTAAACAGTTGAGAGTCCCCTCTGAAATTAGGGAGCCCCTGCCAAATCTTTAACAAAGCATCCTGAGTCACATCCCGGGCATCTTCGGGATCGCGTACGTAGCGACGAATGTGATAGTTCAGTTTACGTTCGTATACTTTGACAATGGCATTAAAAGTGCCAAAGCGATTCTCAGGTTGGAAAGTGACCGTTTGCATGGCTTTACAGAGTTAAGACTGTGGCGATTTCTGACCCAAAAGTCCCGCAACTGAGTTAAGGTGAATTTAAAGCCACATTAAAACGCTATTAAAGTCCAGATGGAACAGCTTTAGTGTGGGGAGATAGGTGTAATAGAAGGGTTCCATGAGAGTCCTTTCTATTTTTTAGTAACCAATTAATATCCAACCTTATGAAAGCAGCTGTGTTAGAATCCTATGGCTCTGCGGAGCAGTTTATTATCAGAGAAGCATCCACCCCAGACATCAAAGAAGGGCAAATTCTAATTCGGAATGAGGCTTCTTCTGTTAATCCGGTTGATACCATTATTCGTTCAGGAGCGATGAAACTAGCCTCTGGGCTCTTTGGGGATCAGATCATTGGCAGTGATTTCAGCGGTACCGTTATCGCTACCAAGTCTGATAAGTTTAACATTGGTGATGAAGTTTTTGGACATGTTAGTCCGGTAAAAGGCGGAGCTTACGCCGAATATCTCGCTGTCGATGAAGACATCGCAGCGATCAAACCCAAGAACATTAGTTTCGAAGAAGCCGGAAGTCTTTCGCTGGTAGCGACTACTGCCTGGCAGGGTCTGGTGGACCATGGCCAAATCGAAGCAGGGGACGAAGTGCTGATTAATGGCTGTACGGGCGGCGTAGGGAGCATTGCCGTTCAGGTCGCCAAAAGTTGGGGAGCCATTGTCACTGGTATGTGTAGCACTGAACACGTGCAAACGGCCCGTGACCTGGGTTGCGACGAAGTCATTGACTACAAAACCCAATCCATTCCCGCCACCAAACGCTATGATCTGATTTTTGATGCTTCGGGTAAGTTTTCTTTCGACGACATCAAGGATCATTTGACGGAAGAGGCATATTACGTGACTACTCGCCCGGAAATTAAGGACGTGAGTACGGCAATTGATGTCATCTTTCGTAAACAGGTAAGGCCTTTTATGGCGAAACCCAACGGCAACGATCTGGAAAAGATTAAAATGCTGGTGGAGGACGGACACTTGAAGCCATACGTTGCCGAAGCTTTTCCGCTGGAAAATATTACGCAGGCTCACCAGAAACTGGAAGAAGGGCACTTTGTGGGAAAAGTAGCGGTGACTATTTAAAGGTGGATTTGACCGCTCAAATCCCACGATAGTTAAGCTGCTATCATACTCGAATGCTGTTTCGGATTTGCCATCCGAAACTTCCGTCTGTCACGGATTTATAATCCGCCTTCTCAAAATGAAACGGCCCCGAATCGAAAGACTCAGGGCCGTTTTTAGTATAAAGTCAGAAGTAACTACTTCGCGTATTTACTGGAAAACGTACGATAGAGTTTCTTCTGCTTGTCATCAAGGTTTAAGGATTTACCCTGAATATAAGCCTGTTCAACCTTAGCCGTCCGCATGTCCAGAATATCTCCGGCTGAAACGATTAACGTGGCGTGTTTCCCTTTTTCGAGTGAACCTACTACGTTATCGATCCCCAAAATCTTCGCATTATTCAGCGTAACCAGCTTCAAAGCCTCTTCCGCCGTCATGCCATGACCGCCCACGGTTCCAGCTAAAAAAGGCAGGTTACGCGTCCGCCAGTTCAGACCCACATACCCCAAACCTACCGTTAGCCCTTTTTGGGAAAGCAGGTAAGGCAGTTTATAAGGCAAATCCGTATCATCGTCCGTACGGTTGGGTAAACGGTGCGTGGTATTCACGATAATCGGAACATTGTTTTCTTTCAGGAAATCAGCCGCCATTAATGATTCTTCTCCACCAATGATGACTACTTTTTTCACGCCTTTAGCCTTCGCAAAACGTACTGCTTCAATGATTTCCTTGCCATAATCAGCCGCTACGTACAGGTTTTTCGTTCCGTCAAACAGCCCTCGCATAGCTTCCAGCTTCATATTAACAGGCGAAGCCGCTGGCGTTTGAGCATAAGCAATGGCATCGCTAAACAGCTTATCCAATTCGCGGAACTGCTCCTCACGACGATCATTTTTACCGACACTGAATGACCCCGTTTCGAAGTTATATCCCCGGCGGAAGTAACCCGGCCAGTTCACGTGAACGCCGTCGTCTTTCTTCAGAGCGGCATCTTCCCAGTTCCAGCCGTCCAGTTGCATAACGGATGACATGCCCGAGACTACTCCACCAACGGGCGTAGCCTGCGTTAATAAAATCCCATTACCCCGCACGGTTGGAATGACTTCTGAATCGGTATTATAAGCGATCAAAGCCCGCACGTTGGGGGTATAATCGCCTACTTCTTCCTGATCGTTCGTCGCCCGAACGGAGGCAATTTCTACGAGACCTAATTGATTGGAAGGAGAGATTAATCCCGGATACACGTGCTTTCCAGCGACCGAAATGCTTTGCGTTCCGGCGGGTAAGGTCGGCGTTCCGCTGCCTACGTAAGTAATTTTTCCTTTATCAAAAACGACAGTCCCGTTCTGAATGACCTCGCCCGTTCCTACGTGAATGGTGCCTCCCGTCAGGGCAATGGGAGCCGTTTGTGGCGAAGCAGCAGCCTCATTCTGAGCCTGAGCCGTCTTCAGCATCGTGCTGAGTGCCAGTAGGGTAAATACTATCTTTTTCATTAAAATATCTTTAGGATAGCGTTTGAAAAAGTTTGAGATATTAGGCTTGAAAAGTTTGAATAAATATGAGAAGTTTGATCAAACATTCTTTACTTATTCAATCTGTATCCTATCAAACTTTCAAACATCTCAAACTATTATCTAACTCTGTCAAACTTCATCAAACCAATTAAAACCCGCAAGAACCGTCGCAGTTGAACTGACCGAAGAAACGTATGTGGCCTTCTTCTTCCGACAAACCACCCAGAGTATTGCAGTGGAAGTGGCGGGGACGTTGCATGGCTGGACGTTGCGTTGCCGCACCGGAAGCTTTTGCCGTCAGTAACTTCTGGATTAAACGGTTCCGTTCGGTATCAATTTCCTTACGTAATACTTTGTCTTTTTCCAGATCGAAGTAAATTGCTCCTTCAATGATGGTTTTTTCGGGCTTGGCGTATACGGATAAAGGATTGTTATTCCAAAGTACTACGTCGGCATCCTTACCTACTTTGATACTACCCAGACGGTTATCCAGGTGCATCATTTTCGCGGGATTCAGCGTTACCATTTTCCAGGCCTCTTCTTCCGAAACCCCACCATACAATACCGTCTTCGCCGCTTCCTGATTCAATCGACGAGCCATCTCTGCGTCATCGGAGTTAATAGCCGTATTTACACCTACTTTCGATAACATCGCCGCGTTGTAAGGAATCGCGTCTTTTACTTCCATTTTATACGCCCACCAGTCAGAGAACGTCGAACCATTGGCTCCGTGTTTTTTCATTTTGTCGGCCACTTTGTAGCCCTCCAGAATGTGCGTGAAGGTGTTAATGGTAAAGCCCAGTGAATCGGCTACTTTCATTAACATGTTGATCTCCGACTGGACGTAAGAGTGACAGGTAATGAAACGTTTTTTGTTGAGGATTTCCACCAGAGCATCCAACTCCAGATCACGGCGGGGAGCTACCAACGAAGCTTTCTTCGAAGAACCGTTATACTCTTTCCACTCTTTCTCGTAAGCTTTGGCACGAATGAAGGCATCCATCATCACCTGTTCCACACCCATCCGGGTTTGTGGGAAACGCACACGGGCCGCATCGCCCCAGTTCGCCTGCTTTACGTTTTCACCCAAGGCAAACTTGATAAACTGAGCTTCGGGAATGAGTAGATTGTCTGGCGTTTCGCCCCATTTGAGTTTAATAACCGCCGACTGACCACCGATACAGTTCGCAGAACCGTGTAATAACTGTGAGGAAGTAACCCCACCCGCCAGCTGACGATAAATGTTGACGTCTTCCGAGTTCACTACGTCACCCATCCGAACCTCGGAAGTAACCGACTGCGTGCCTTCGTTTACGGAGTACAGGCCAATATGTGAGTGCTCATCGAAGATTCCGGTAGTCAGGTGTTTACCCGTGCCATCAATCACTTTTGCCCCTGAAGGCGTGGAAAGGCTTTTTCCTACTTTCGCGATCTTACCGTTTTGCAGGAGCACGTCCGTGTTGGGAACGATACCGTCTTTTTCGTTCGTCCAAACCGTTGCGTTTTTAATGAGAATCGTCTCAGCTTTGGCTTTTTCTTCGCTTCCGTACCCGGCGAATGGGAAAATCAATTTACCCATTTCATAAGGAGCCGCTTTTCTACTAGAATCCGAACGAGCACGATCCGCCTGGGGAGCTGATTTGTAAGTAGCCAGGAAGGTCAACGGAGCTCCCGTCGCATCGAACCCATCCCCTTTGATGTTCTTACCATCGTAATAAGCAGAAATCCGGTTTTCTCCTTTTTCGGCTTTATTGAGTTTAAACGAAAGGGTTAATAAATCGCCCTGACGAGTTACTTTCGGGGTAATTTTGGTGGTATCTACCTGAATTTGATACGTAGGTTTATCCGCCTTCCCGGTAATGTTCAGTTTCAGATTAGAGCGAGAACCTAAGGCCAGATCGTAAGAGCCACGGAAATCGCTTGCATTCATATCGGTCACGATGTAGCGTGTCCCTTTCACCCAGTTTTCGTACAGGGTGTTCGATTCACTGAATACACTTTCAGAAGAAATCAGGAAGTTGGCCAGCATTCCGGGTTTCAGACTTCCTACCATATCTTCAATTTTCATCAACTGAGCCGGAACTGTCGTCAGAGCTGCCAAAGCCGCTTTTTCATCCAGACCCGCCGCAATGGCTTTCCGAACGTTAGCCATAAAATCCGCTTTACTGCGAAGACCACTAGTGGTAAAGCTAAAGGGAATGGATTGCTTCGCCAGTAACCCAGCATTGGCCGGAGCCATTTCCCAATGCTTCATGTCTGAAAGCGAAACTACGCTTGCATCGAAAGGATCTTCCACATCCAGAGCCGTAGGGTAAGTCACGGGCAGGATGAAGGACAAACCCGTAGCTTTAATTTCCGGTAAACGCTGGTATTCATCGCCGCTGCCTTTGATGATATAGGTTACGCCGAATTCCTTGCCAATTTTAGCCGTGCGTAAGACCCCGAGTTTATCCGTTACTTCAAAAACCTGGGGTAAAGATTGATTCTGATTGAAGGCTTCCAGCGAAAGGTTTGTTTCCGTGCGACCCTTCACGCCTTTATACCACTGAGCATCGTAATACGTCTGACGAACCAGAGCTACTGAGCCCATAAGTGAGTTGGGATAATCCTGCGTAGAACTGCCTTTGGAATACGAGTAATGAGCAGAAACATTCGATTTTAAAAGGGCTTCCTGATCTTTAGCATCCAAAAGAGCCACCAGAGCCGATGTTCCACGAACGATACCATCCTGCGAGTGGGTTACTGCCGAGCCAAAGCCGATGTTCCGTAACTCTGCTGCTTCTTTAGCGTTCCCACTGAACATTTCAGCGGCTTTCACTTCGGGTAACACGGCCTGATTCCAGCCGTAAGCCCCTTTTTTCTTGGATTCCATCTGCGGCGTTCCGCGACCCATGCGAGCCTCCCGCTTTACTTCGGGCATACCATAAGCCGCATACACTTCGACGAACGAAGGATAAATTCGCTTGCCCTTCAGGTCAATTACCTGCGTACCCGTGGGAATTTTTACGTTTTTGCCAACCGCTTCAATCAAGCCGCCCTGAATCAACAGCGTAGCTCCTTCAAGTGTGGTTTGGGCATCGGTAACAATGGTGGCATTGGTGAACGCTACCCGACCGGGCCGCTCATCCTGAACACCGTTCGTGGGGAACGTCGGCGTTTGGGCCATGACCTGCATTCCTGCCAGAATGAGGCATAGCCAGAAGAGTAATCGTTTCTTCATAAACAGATGAAGTATCAATGTGGAAATTAGAGAAGTAAAAACCAAAGATAACCTTCATAAGATAATTCAGAAGAAACCTCATCCATCCCAACGACGAGTAAAAGAAAAGTTGCGACGATGTGTAATAGTCATTCCTTTTGTACTGTTTTCTCTGCGAAAAACAAAATCATTCTGTGTTCAGAATAACAGAATCAGGATATTGAATAAATGTAGAGACGTCCATTGATAGCGTCTCAGTCGGAAGATAGAAATAATTGAAAGGTAATAAAAACCGCCTCTACCCAGAGGCCATCAATGGACGTCTCTACCTTGAAGAAATTTATCGAGGAGTAACTTTTACGCCCGTGGTTGGTGTCTCACCAACCGCTGTTTGCGGCACAAGGGCCTATTTTCTACCTCCAGCTGTCATTCAGAGCAAAGCGAAGAACCTTACCTGAAGCTGGATTTCACTCGTTGACAGTCAGGTTAAGGACATTCGAAAACGTAGAGACGTCCATTTATGGCGTCTCCGCCGGGTAATGGAAATGATAGCAAGGTACCTGAAAACAGCCTCTACCCAGACGCGATAAATCGACGTCTCTACGAAAGAAGAAACCTATTGACCCGTAGGCATTTCCCGAATGTATTCCTGGCAGGTCAGGAACGTTGCCTTCTGTTTTTGAAGCGATACAATCAATTTTTCAAGTCTTTGCAGTAACCTTTCCCCATCCACTTTTTTGACGTAAGAAGGCACGTTATACGACTGAATATCAGCAAATTCCCAGGGATGAAAGTACAGCATTAAAACCTTCCGTTTGTTCAGCGTTTGAGCCGCCCAATAGCGAAATAAAGCCGCAGGCAGATTCTTGAACGATAACCAGAATAAGGGTAAACGAAGCAAAGGCGTTGTTGAACTGGGTAACTCCATCAGACCGTTGCGAAGATGAGGCTGTGGATTTTCGTGCAACAAGTTATAACGTCCGGGCAGGTAAGCCGGATTAATGGAGGCATCATAGGTAATGCCATAATCCAGTAACTTTTCCATGGCAAAAGGCTTCAGTCGGGGCATTCGAAACCCCTTTACCTCCTGCCCGGTTAAGGCTTCCAGTATTTGCTTGGACTCCCGTACATCTTCCATCTGGAATTCATGCCTGGGCGAGTGATACAGTGCGTGCGAAGCAATTTCATGCCGTTCGGCTACGGCCCTGATTAAATCAGGATTCATACGGGCGTAATGGCCCGTCGTGAAAAAGGTAGCCCGAACCTTATATTGATCCAGCAGGGTTAATAAAGACTCCGTGCCCCGCCGCGTGACCTCCATTTGCTCACGCTCGGGTACGAGCTGCCCGTACTCCTCGGGAATATCGAATTCTTCCAGATCAAAAGTCAGCGTAACCGCCTGCATACGTCTCGGGTTGGATTTCTATCATGGGTATTTCCACTGCCGTCGCAACGGGAGCTTTCCGGGTAAAGATACGAACCAGGTTAATGAGTTCCCGCCAAAGCGTCTGCGAGCCAAAGTCACTAAATACCAAACCAGGTTCAGGACTTACCGCCACCGAACGAATCTCTACTTTTCTCTGCATGAGTTTTCGAATCAACTCAATTTCAAACACAAATGAATTGGTTTGCGTGGCCAGCATTTCATTCAATACCTCCCGACGCAGAGCCTTGATACCCGCCTGCGTATCTTTGATTCGGGGGGAAAGCAGAAATACATTCAGCATTTTCAGACACTGGGATATTACCTTCCGCTTGAAAGGTAACTGCCGGAAATACTGTTTACTGCGAGCCCCATACACAAACTGACATCTGGGGTTGACTTGCAGTAACTCCACCATCTCTACCACCGGTTCGATGCCGAAGGGAAAATCAATGTCGGTATAAATAATAATTTCACCGTGCGAAGAAGCCGCCCCTTTACGAATGGAGGCTCCTTTGCCCTGGTTTTCCTGATTGTTTAAGAAAAGAATACCCGTCTCCCGGCTCAAGCGTTCGACTTCTTCCATTTGCAAACGGGTAGAACCGTCGTTTGAAATGATGCATTCAAGTTCGTATGCGGGCCAAATGGCCTTGAGTTCCTGCATACGTTTCAGAATCAAATTACTCCAGCCTTCCGAGGGGTTATAGCAGGGAATAACTAGGCTGATTCTCAGGGGTTCGGTACTTACGTTGTTGAAGCCCACGACTAATCAATTCAAATTGTAAAACAAACCAAATCAGCGTACAGGGAATGACTTTCATGAGGTAGGGATAGAAAAACTCCCTACGCCAGAGGGGGGGACAAAGGTCCGTGGCAGGAAAAATGGCCAGCAAAACGACCAGCACCGCACAGGTATACGCCCAGCGGGGCCGCTTTTCTTTTTCGAGTAAAATATAGAGAGCCGCTCCTTGAATAGCGATGATGTACGTTTGAGCCTCGGCGGCATGATTAAAGAGAATGACCCATAAGCATAAATAAGCCAGTAAACTCAAACGGGTAGCCAGATCCAAGGGCCGGTAAAGCGATTTCAGGAAGTAGAGGCTCCAGGTTAAGGCCAGTAGTAACAAACCTACCACCTGCACCTTTCCCACGGCTTCAAAAGTCGGCTGTACCAGTTTAATGAGGCCCATGATGGAAAAGCCGTAATTGACTTTGTAGTCGGCCTGTAAGCAGGCTATCCATTGCTGATATACTTCTACAAAACGACTCCAGCCCAGCAGAGGTAAGGGCAGAAAAGTCAGGATCAGTAACCAGCCCAGCGAACTGAAGATATACCGCCAGGGACGCGGATAAAACAAGAACATTCCGGCGAAAATCAGCCCGTACCCCTTGATGCAGAAGGCCAACAGTGGAAATAAAGCAGCCCAACCCATTTTCCCCTTTTCAAGAAAAGCGAAGGTTAACAAACCCAGAGCTATAATAAGTGGATTGGTTTGCTGATAATGCAACGCAAATACTACTTCCAGAAAAACAAACCACCAGCAAAATAGCTTTTGCGAGTACGTCACTGGCAACTGCCGGATGGCGTAGAAGAGTACCAGAGCACTCGCAGCCGTCCAGAGTGGCATGCCTAACCAAATGGGGAGGTAGGAAAAAGGACTGAAGAAAAGGCAAAAGCTGGGATGATAGAGGAAAATATCAAAGTACTCAGCCGGGTACTCTACGTACGGATTAGTACCCGCCAGCAGGTGTACAAACGACTGCCGGAAGATGAGGTAATTGTTGTAATATTTGGGGCCCATGAAATAATGCTGGATGCCCACGATCAGACCCATTAGCAGAAAACTAACGAGCACTGTCCCTTCTTTCGAAAAGAAGGCCTTAATTTTTTTCATGCAATGGGGTGAGTAACTATGAAAGCAAAAGTATACACTTTTTAAGTGAAGTATTACATACTTAATAATTAATAAGAATTAAATTATTTTAATATTCAATCCAGCTTATCTGATTTTTCAGGTTTTTTTTCTTTTATACCAGTGGTCGCTTAGAATGTTGCTTTGGTAGAAGTAATGAATAGGTTCATCTTACTAATAAGCATATCTCAGTATCTGTTAATCAATGAATTGAATGTATCTAAAGTCATCCTCCCTTGTACTATTTATAGGTTTAGGTCTGGTAATTTCAGGCTGTAGCCGAATTCACTCATCAGTCAGAACTAGTTATTGTCAACCTGCTTTTCATGTCGAAGATCCCTACATTCCCTTAACCAATACGGACTCGCTACTCAAGCATACGACGGGTTTAAGTCCTTACTTCTCCAGTCATGATCTTCTGATGGCAAACGCCACCGGAACCTTGACTTTTCTGGAAAAGCTGATTCAGAAACAGGCAGATTCTTCGCTGGCAGGCAAGGTGAATCGGCTTCACCTGAAGAATGAACTACAGAACCGACTTCTGTTAGTAAGTACGGAACTTAATTCCTTTTCAGCCGAGCTGGACTGCGAGGGCGAACGAGCCGATCAACTGGCCTCGTATCTGGACGAACGGGCGGATCACCGAAACGATTTACTCACGGTAGCCTCCATCACCGTGGGTGCTTTAACTACCATTTTAACCGTAGCTATTCCCTCCGACGCAACCCAGAAAACGGTAGGTCTGGTGGGTGGTCTGATGAGCGGGGGCTTAGGGGGAAGTAGTTTGATTAAAGGTCGGAAAGTACAGTTCGACCATCCCAGAAATGTACTGAGGGACATTTGGTTAATGCCTGAGAAATCTGAAGTCTACACGCCTTTCATTTGGTACATGCTCAATGAAAAAAGCTTCAGCAATGAGCATAAACAGGGAATTATCCGCTCCATCCACGACCGCTGGTTAACCCTGGCATTTGATGGCGACAAGGGAGGAAAAAAACAGCAATTATTGTTTGGTAAAGGCGGCACCTACAAAGCCGAAGATTTGCACACCCGGGCTGATTTGCTGAATCAGTTACAATCCAGCATTCGTTCGCTTAATCAGGATTTGCAGAGTTTTGTAATGGCGGTAAACCGTTTGCCCTAAGGAGTGATGCCTTACATTTCGATGTCGCAAATAGTAGAAAAATGCATGGATAATGCTTCAGTGCCGCATAAGCGGACTAACAGTGCGTTCATGCACCGCTGCCAGCGGATGTCTGAAAATTAGTATCTTCTCAATCCAACCCTTTCTCTTGTTCAAGGGTCTTATTAGTAAAAACCCACTTTATCATGCGTTATCTTTTACTTATTCTTTTACTCGGCTTAGGTCTGGGCTGTAACAAAAAAGACGTAATACCCAACACCTGTGGCGTTAAACGCCCGCTCAAAGATTTGTCCTGGTTGAAGGCTAAGACGCAGGCAGTTGAGTCAATTTCTCAGGCTCGTTATCAGGATCAGACGGTTTATGTAACCGCAACTTCCAGCCGTGGTATTGCTGGTGCACTTGTAACAATCTATAGCTGCGATGGTACCAAGCTGTGTGATTTTATGTTAGTACGCATTCATAATCAGCCTGGTCTATGCGAGATATATTCTCAATTAACAGATGAGAAAGTAATTTTTGAACAAAATCTTTACAACTGGTAGCTGAGGATACTGAGGCTGGTACAGTGTTTGTTACAGGTTTCCTGAACCAACTCTACCAAGCCATGAGTACAAAAATTGATCGTCGGGACGACGTCAATCCCGAAGAAGGGGAACGGAAATACGGAGATGTTTCCTTCGCCGATACTACCAATAACAAATATCCCATCGATACGCCTGAACACATCCGGGCGGCCTGGAGTTATATCCATCACAAAGACAATGCCTCTACATATGACTCGGATGAATTGGAATTAATTAAAAGTCGGATTCGGCAAGCTGCCGAACAACACCATATTGAAATAAAAAATGAGTAACAATGCGTCGCATTATTACTCATTTTTTATTTTTGGATAAGTATTTTCAACCTTAAATTATTTCATCGATGAATTTAATTCTGCATTTGCTACTTGACGCAGCTGTCATTTTTGGTCTGGCCTATGTGATGCCCCAAGTTGACGTGAAGAGTTTTGGAAAAGCTTTTCTGGTTGCTATTATCCTGGCTTTTCTAAACGTTACGATTGGCTGGCTTTTACGCGGAGTCGGTAATCTGGTTACCTTCTTCGCTTTGTCATTTGTCATTCGGCTGGTCGTTACGGCTCTTTTACTAAAGCTGGTCGACTCGTTCATGAGCAGTCTCACCATTCAGGGTTTCTGGCCCGCGTTGGTCATCGCCCTGGCAGTTGCCGTGGCTGGAGCTGTTCTGGATCAGGTGCTTGCTCCTACTCCTGCCGCTACTTATGACTCGGTTACGCAACTCATGCCGGTGTCATTAATACAAACTTTTTAAGCTACTGGCCCAGCCAGCTTTGTAGAATTTCTTTTTGTAACGGTGAAGCTTGTGGCAGGTAAGAAAGGGTAAAATCTTTCGTTCCTTTTTGTCCAAGCGTCACCGTTATTTCTTTGATCTTTCCATTCTGCCATACCTTCATTTTCACCATTTCTCCTACTTTGCGGTCCTTCCAAATAGCATCTAACGCTGTTGGCCGCTGATCGTCTATTTCAAGTATAGCGACCTTACTCCGCAAGCCCGCTTTCCAGGCAGGAGATTCGTACTCTACGTTTGTAATGAGTAATGAATCACCTTTGGTTGCCGCATTAATGCCCAACCACCCGCCGGCTAGGGCTTTTGTGGTGGTATCTATCGCCAGCCCAGCGTAACCGAAATATTTTGGGTAATTGATTTCCTGCGTAGTAGAAGCATAATCGAAGATTTCTTGCAGCGAAGTTCCAGCGATTCTCTCGCAGCCTTTTCTAAATTCATCTTCTGTAAAACCTCTTTGCTTTTTCTGGTAATATTGCTGATAGAGCAATCGCATGACATCATCAAGCGACTTCTTATTGTGAGTTTCATGTCGAATAGCGAAATCGAGCATGGCTCCGAGCACAGGGCCTTTGTTGTAATATGAAATCGTTTTATTAACCTCATCTCCTGTTCGTCCAAACGGTCCATCTTCCCAGGTTTCGTAACTCGACTGTGTAGCCGATTGAAACAAATGGCCGGGCTTATTTTCATAACTCTGAATTTCCTTCTGGAAAGCTTTCATTAACTCTTCGTCTGTCATCAATCCAGCCCGCTTTACCGCCAGGTATTCATAATAAACCGTAAATCCCTCTGATACCCAGAGCATTTTGGTTTTATTTTTCTGATCATAATCAAAAGGTCCCAGTTCGATGGGACGAATACGTTTAACATTGTAATGATGAAAATATTCGTGAGCCAGAAAGTTATACATCTTCAATTTTCCGGATCGTGTATTCATCTGCTTGCCACTGAAACTCACGGCAGTGGAATTCAAATGTTCAATCCCACCTCCACCGGGACCAATCGCAATAAAGGTGTAGTGTTTGTAGGGAATATCACCAATAACCTGGGAAGCCTGCTCTACAATTTTTTTAAGATCAATGATGAACGTTACCCGATCAAATTCGCCCATGTTATATCCTACGAAATAATGCGGAATGCCCTTCACTTCAAACGGTACTAATTCCTCCGTCTTTCCAATCAGAATGGGGCTGTCGTATAAAATATCAAAATTCGGAGCAATGTAGGTTTTTGGCAAACCTGCCAGGGAATCCAGTCCCGTCGCAATACGAGGATTCCAGGAAGAATCAGGTACAAAAGTGACCGTTACCTTCTGATTCAACTGGCCCCTCGGGTATAGGAATAAACCCGCTGGAGAGATATAAGCCCGGTTTTCATCCAGATAGTTGCTAGCTACGAAAGACATACCTGTCCGAACCTGATACTTTACTTTTAAGGTTTTACTACCACCCGTCCGAACCTGCCAGGTACTAGGTGTGGACTTCTCGAACGGCAGAATTTTACCTGCTTCATCACTGGCCTCGAAACCTTCTACCGATTTGGCATAATTCATCAGTTGGTAATATCCCGGCGTCCAGACTGGCATTTTCAGCTCAAGCACGGAGGAGGTAAGCCCGGTATACGTAAAACTTACCTGATAAATATGGTTTTGAGGGTTTTCCATCCGAACCGTATAGGCGATCGACTGAGCCCAGATCGTATTAGAAAAGAAGAGAAGCAAAAGGCTTACTATACCTTTGTAAAAACGCAGCATATTAATGAAAGAAAGAATGTTATATTCCATAAACACCATCAATAATACCGCATATTGATTCTTTTACAAAATAATATTTCATAAGGCTTTTTAGTAAAAAAGCCCGGCTGGGCCGGGCCTGAATCTCTTATTAACTATTAATTAAGACAATAAAAAGGCCTGCTGAGTTTTCAGCAGGCCTTTTTAATCAACAATAAACTTCTAATTACTTTTCACCTTTACCACCCACAGAACCCGAAGCTCCCGTGGTTTTTCCGGCATTTTTCACGTATTTGTCGAGCCAGTTATTCATTTCGCTCAACATGTGCATGAGTGACTCCTGCGAATCATAATGGTGACTTTCGTAAGGTAAAAATACCAGTTTCGCTGTTGCTCCCATTCCTTTCAACGCATTGAAATAACGCTCGGACTGCACCGGGAAAGTGCCCGTGTTGTTATCCGCTTCTCCGTGAATTAGCAACAGGGGGGTCTTCATTTTATCAGCGTTCATAAACGGCGACATCGTATTGTAGACATCCGGTGCCTGCCAGTAGGTGCGTTGCTCATTCTGGAAACCGAATGGCGTTAACGTCCGGTTATACGCACCACTCCGGGCAATACCTGCCTTAAACAACTTGCTATGCGTTAATAAATTGGCGGTCATGAAAGCTCCGTATGAGTGCCCTCCTACGCCTACGCGGCTGGAATCTACCACACCCATTTTCACGCCCGTTTCAATGGCAGCTTTGGCTGAAGCTACCAATTGTTCAACGTATGTATCGTTAGGCTCTTTGTCACCTTCGCCGATGATGGGGATAGAGGCATTGTCGAGAATCGCATAACCCATCGTAACGAAAGCCGCCGCACCCCAGAAACTGATGGCGTTGAATTTATAAGGCGAACCACTCACCTGACCAGCCGCATCCTTGCTCTTGAACTCAGCCGGATACGCCCACAGGAATGTAGGCAATGGACCGTCTTCTTTTTTATACCCCGCAGGCAGGTATAACGTTGCCGTTAAGTCTACGCCGTCGTTACGCTTGTAGCGAAGCACCTGTTTCTGAATCCCTTTCAGTTGTGGATAAGGATCGGGGAAGAAGCTTACCTGCGTCAGAGCTGTTTCGTTTTTCTTCTTCTTGGCGTTAAAATTCAGGTTACGAACGAAGTAATTCGGATTCTGGTCAACGGCTTCGCGACGGGTCAATACTTCGCCTTTTTCCGCATTCAGAATGCTTACTGGAATTTCGAAGTAAGGTGCTTCTGAACGCCAGATGATTTTATTCTCCTTCGTTTTCAGGTTTAGCACACTCACAAACGGACGATCGCCCTCGGGAGAGGCTCCGGTTGTGTTGAGGTAATAGACTTCATTTTTTGCATTAATGTCCAGCACCTGACGACCGTACTGATTTTTCTTTGTTTCGGGCTGACCAGGATCGGAGTATTTGTCTTCGAACGAACGGTCTAACAGCACAACGGGATTAGCAGGGTCGGAAGGATTCAGAATCTTCGTCACCAGTTTCCGGTTTTGCCACCAGCGTTCAGAAACGATGGCCGTTGTAGCGTTCCCCCAAACTACGCCACCGAAACGCAACGCACTTGAGTATAAATCTTTTGCTTCGCCAGAGAAGGGAGCTTCCAGAGCTTTCAATACATCGCGAATCGCTACTTTCTTACGGGAATCGCCGCCGTCTTTAGGCTCTACCCAGGTTACCGTTGCAGGCACGTCGGCACGCCAGTTGTAGTTACGAGGAAAAGGAATCATGGCGTCAGAACCCCAGGGAGCATTTTCTACCAGCGGGTTATCCGTCAGCATTTTAATGGCGGATCCGTTCGTATCAAAAATCTCTACTTTCGAAGGGAAATAACGCAGCGGAACGATGTACGAGAAAGGACGGTGCACGCTTTCAACTAATACGTATTTACCATCGGGAGAAGGCGTTGCGTCACGTACCAGCATGGGCTGACCGATATTCTTCACCGAACCATCCAGTCCTAATTTCACGACCTGAGCGGTGGCGTAATACTCAAACTGCTTTTCGTCCGATGGGTTTTTCAGCAAATCCTGATACGTAGGAGCCTGACCTTTTTTACCCAGGTTTTCCTGAATGGTCGGCCCTACGGGTACGCGACTTACTTCAGGAGCCGCTCCGCGAGAGGCAGGAACAGTAGTAACGATCAGAGACTGAGCATCAGAAACCCAGCTCACGGGGGAACCTAAAGCGGCATTCAGGGCCAGGTCGGTAACCTTGCGAGCTGTAGCCGTAGCCACGTCGATGACGTATAACTCGATTTTTGTATCTGTCGAGTTAGTAAAGGCGATTTTCGCATCATCGGGCGACCAGCTCAGGTTAGAAATCGCGGCCTTTTGAGGTAAGCCTTTGACCTGAATTTCTTCCTTACCATTCAGTTTACGCAACTTCAGGTTGATAAGCGGGAAACCACGGCTGGGACCGTTATTAGCGGGGTTAATCCGCAGACCAGCGATGCGTAACTCGGGTTGAGATAACTCAGCGATGGAAGGGTTTGCAGCCCGTTCGGTAATAATGACCCACTGCCCTTTAGAGTCTACACTAAAACCGGGCGTTGGCGGCGTATTTACTAAATCGGCCAGAGCTTTCGGCGGCGTCTGATACGTGGCGTCCTGAGCCTGTACAAACGAAACCATACCCAAGGCCAGAACCAGCACAAGGAGTTGTTTTTTCATGCAAGAATTTGTTAGGAGATGAAGTTCAGTACTTCGGTAATCCAATGCTCTAATTGGATGAACAAGTTAAGAGATTGCCGAAGCCTTTGCCCGCCGATTCGACCAACGGTTTAAAATCGGATACAACAGCACTGCTCCCAGTATCAAAGAAGCTCCCGCATAGAAGCCCGCCGTCATTTTTTCAGCACTTCCAAAAATGAGAAAGGCAAGGACAATCCCATAAATCGGCTCCAGGTTAGTGGTCAAATTCATGACAAAAGCAGAGAACGTCTGGAATAAACGTACAAAAGCCGCGTAGGCATAAACGGTACAGACACCCGCCAGAATAAGCACCCAAAGCCAGTCCCAACCCTGCGGAATAAGATTCATTTTTTCTTCAGGAGCAATCAGGAAGTAATAAATGGGCAGAAAGATCGCCGTGCTTATCCAGGCCCCGGCCATTTCGTAGGCCGTGATCCGACGAGGCTCTAACGTCCTTGCAAAAAGGGAATTGAAAATGGAAAATAAAGCCGATAACAACGCTGCCACCACGGACATGGTTAATCCTAAGGCATGGTTAAACTCGAACAGGAAAATCAGGTATAAGCCTACCATCACTAATAATCCAAGAAAAACCTCCACTAGACTCAGCCGACGATGGGTAAAAAGGGGTTCGAGTAAAGCCGTCCATAAAGAACTCGTGGATAAACCTGCGAGGCATACCGAAACGTTGGAAACCCGGGCCGAGCCGAAAAATAATATCCAGTGCAGAGCCACCAATCCACCCGTCAGCAACAGACGAATGATTAATCCGGCGGAAGCTTTAGACGTACTTTTCTGAGTTTTTAGAAAAGCCCACATCCCGACCGTAGCCAGGCCCGTTCGCCAGAAGACCAAAGCCAGCGGCGGAATACTAATCAATTGACCTAAAATGGCCGTAAAGCCAAAAATCAGCACCACAAAGTGTAGCTGCAAATACGATTGTAACGATGGTTTCATGGGAGAGTTTGGGAAGTTTTGAGTTTAGGGTTTAAAACAGTTCTGGTATCTCCAGTAACTCAAAACCCTAAACTCAAAACTCGAAACACAAACTATTTAGGGACGGTTCGGTATAGAACCAGGCCAATGATAGAGAATACGATATTGGGTAGCCAGACGGCCAGGAAGGGATCGAACGCTCCTTTCTTGGCAATGCCGCTACTCATCATGAAGAAGAGGATATAAACAAAGGCCAGACCAAAACCGAGGGCGATCTGGAACCCCACGCCTCCGCGTGATTTACGGGCCGAAACGATAACGCCAATGGCGGTCAAAATGATGATACCGAAAGGATTAGCGATCCGGGTATAACGTTCAATCTGAAATAACACCACCCCTTCGGCTCCGCGACTCTGAAGTTTGGCGATGTGATTGTTAAGCTCGGAAAGGGTGAAGGTTTTCTCCAGATTGTTCGTATTTTCAAAATCCTTGGGTTCCAGAGCAATCGTGGTATCTATTAACTTTCCATACGTCATGGTTTCACCCGTTTCGGTAATGGTTCGAATGCTATAGTCTACCGCCGACCATTTCTTAATCTCCGGTTTCCAGACGATGTAAGCAGCCGAAAGCTTCTGAACCAGCTTATTATCCTCAAACTTTTCCAGCGTAAACTTATCGCCCTGCTGTGTGGTGTTGTTATAACTGGAAAGATAGGCGTACACACTAGGGCCTACCTGAATATGAACGTCGCGTTTGTCGAAGTAATAGGTACCCCCCTCAACGTATTTCTGCTCAAAAGCCAGTCGCTTTTTGTCAGCTGCTGGAATTACATAGGCTACCAGACAGAAAATAATACCGGCAATCAGCGTGGAGGCCATCATATACGGACGCATGAAGCGAATAAAGCTAACGCCAGTACTAAAAATGGCAATGATTTCGGTCTTTGCCGCCATGTTGGCCGTAAAGAAAACGACCGTAATAAACACCATCAACGGGCTTACGTAATTCGCCCAGAAAATGGCCAGGTTCATGTAATACGTAACCAGTAGTTCGTACGTGGAAGGTTTATAACGAATGAAGTTTTCTACCTTTTCGGTATAGTCGATTACTAAAATAATCAGCGTTACGAGCGAAACGACGAAGACATAAGTCGTCAGGAATCGTTTAAAAATATACCAGTCTAGTATTTTCACTGCCTATGAGTTGTCTGTGGTCAGTTTGCGGTTTTCAGGGATGACTTGTAAAAAATGGAATCCTTCAGCCCTGATTTATCAATGTCAACCCAGCCTTCTGAACATTCCTGATTCTATCCTTCACTCATTCCCTCATTGAACTTAAACTGAAAACTTAATCAAAATATTTCTGGCCACTTCGTAACTGACAAAAGAAGGGCCGGATTCGTTTATTTTCAATAGCATGGATCGGTCGAAGTCATTGATTTCCAGCACCGAAACTACACTTCCGGGAATTAATCCCGCTTTACTTAAAAATTGCAAAAAAGAAGCGGCGTGCTCAGAAACGCCCATCATCGTTACCTGTTTCCCGGCGGTTACTTCGCAAAGCTTCTCGTACTCAGCGGAAGGCATCTTCCCCGCTGCCGTCGGAATGGGGTCACCGTGCGGATCAGAAACGGGAAAATCCAGGAACGCATCCAAACGGTTAATAAGTTCTTCCGAAGCAATATGTTCGAGTTCTTCCGCAATGGGATGTACTTCGTCCCAGCGAAAACCCAGCTTCTGAACCATAAAGACTTCCCAAAGTCGATGCCGACGGATCACCTGCAAAGCTACCTCCTGCCCTTCCGGAGTTAACCGAACGCCCTGATACTTCTTGTAGTGGACTAGATTTTTTTCAGCTAGCTTACGTAACATATCCGTCACCGAAGCCGCTCGCGTCTGTGTTTGTTCCGCCAGGGCGTTGGTACTGACTTCATCTGCACCGGAGCCGGACAGATGATAGATCAGTTTCAGATAGTTCTCTTCTGCTAATGAAGCCATTCAAGTTTTCGGAAGTTGGCTGCAAAGGTAGATTCTCACCGTGCAAAATAAAAATTTAGGTGAGTCTAAATTTTTTTTTTGATTTAACAAAACCTTCATTACATTTGTTTTACTCATTCAGACATTGCACACACAATCAGACGAATAGATCAATAATAGATGAATACGCCTATACCCAACACAGATCATAAATATAATTTATTGGAGCAGTCCCTTCCCGAATCTCATGCATCTATCCAGATTCCGCACAATGCCAGTAACTGGAAAAAGTTCATGGCTTTTGTTGGTCCTGGTTTAATGGTAGCGGTGGGTTACATGGACCCCGGTAACTGGGCAACCGATATTGAAGGTGGTTCGCGGTTTGGCTACACCCTTCTTTCCGTGGTACTGATCTCCAATCTCTTCGCGATGGTTCTACAGCATCTAGCCTTAAAGCTAG
Organism: Siphonobacter sp. SORGH_AS_1065; assembly: GCF_030818595.1. Classification (NCBI taxonomy): domain Bacteria; kingdom Pseudomonadati; phylum Bacteroidota; class Cytophagia; order Cytophagales; family Cytophagaceae; genus Siphonobacter; species Siphonobacter sp. SORGH_AS_1065. Next base: position 2,524,686 of record NZ_JAUTAM010000004.1, on the reverse strand, counting down.
GCATTGCGACCGGACGAGATCTAGCCCAGGCTTGTCGCGATCATTTCTCCAAACCCGTTGGATTTATCCTTTGGATATTTGCCGAAATTGCCATTGCCGCTACCGATGTGGCCGAAGTCTTAGGTTCTGCCATTGCCCTGAATCTGCTTTTTGGACTCCCCCTTACGGTGGGCGTGGTCATTACCATTCTGGACGTTCTGGTGATTCTGTATTTTCAGAATAGGGGATTCCGGGCGTTGGAAAGTATTGTGGGGGGGTTAATCTTCGTGATTCTCTGTTGCTTTGTGTATCAGATGATTGCGTCTAATCCCAGCCTCCCAGCCATTGTTCAGAACCTGATTCCCAAACCTGAAATCATCACCAACGGCCCCATTCTCTACGTGGCCATCGGCATTTTAGGAGCGACTGTGATGCCGCATAATCTATACCTGCACAGTAGCATTGTGCAAACCCGTAATTTTAATCGGGACGATACTGGCAAGCGGGAAGCCATTAAGTTTGCCACGCTTGATTCCACGATTTCGCTATTCCTGGCCTTCTTCATCAACGCCGCCATTCTGATCGTAGCCGCCGCTGCTTTTCACGCTACCGGCAATCAGGATGTGGCCGACATTACCGATGCTCATCGTTTACTCGATCCCGTTTTGGGGGTGAAGCTGGCGAGTATTTCATTTGCCGTAGCTCTACTTGCCGCCGGACAAAACTCTACCGTTACTGGAACTCTGGCGGGGCAAATCGTTATGGAAGGTTTTCTGAATCTGCGACTGAAGCCCTGGGTTCGCCGCTTGTTAACCCGCTCGATTGCCATTATTCCGGCTTTTGTAGCTACAGCATGGTACGGCGAAAAAGGTACCTCCGAGTTACTGGTTTTCAGTCAGGTAGTGCTTTCCATTCAATTGAGTTTCGCGGTTATCCCATTAGTTATGTTTACCTCGAACGCCAAAATGATGGGAGCATTTGTAAACTCTTCGGTACTGAAAGTTGTGAGCTGGGTTATTGCGGGAATTATTCTGTTACTGAATAGCTACCTGCTGATCCAAACGATTTAGTCAGGGTCTCTTATACCATTGTCCATTTTTCATCACCATCGTTACCTTTCTTAAGGCAGAAATGGTTTCAGTCGGGTTACCTTCTACGGCAATCAAGTCGGCGAGGTAACCCGATTTTATTTCCCCCAACTGCTTCATTTCAAATATTTTCGCGGGAACGGAAGTCGCCGAGCGTAACACGTCCAGTGGTTTCATGCCATAGGTGTTCATTAATTCCATTTCCCGAACATTATCACCGTGGGTAAAGACACCCACATCGCCCCCCATCACAATCGCCACGCCCGATTCCAAAGCGGCTTTGAAGCTTTTCCGTTTTTGCTGAACACGTTCGGGTTCAGCTTCCTGCCCTTTTTTCCAGCCGCGATACTGCGAAATGGCATCACTGGCCGCTAAGGTTGGGCAATAAGCCACGCCTTTATCTTTCATTAACTGAAATAACTCTGCGGTAGCGGCATCCCCGTGCTCAATGGTTTTGCATCCGCCCAAAATCGCTCTGCGAATGCCTTCTTCGGTAGAAGCATGGGCCACTACCGACCGGCCCGATGAGGCAGCTACTTTCACCATTAACTCAATTTCTTCCTGAAGAAACGTCGCTTTCGCTTCGCCCATTAACCCCCAGCGATAGTCGGCGTAAATTTTCACGACGTCAATGCCACGCCCTATTTGTCCGCGAACAGCTTGTATTAATCGGTCGTTACCGTCGGCCTCTTCGGCTCCCTGCGGTACATTCGAGCGAGTATTATACCCTTTCGGGCCATAGCTTCCCGTAGCAATCAACGCCCGTCCGACCGTAATCATCCGCGGGCCGGGAATAATGCCTTTTTCAATGGCCTGTTTCAGACCCACATCATCGAAATCGGCTCCTTCCGTTCCTAAATCCCGAACGGTAGTAAACCCAGCTAATAAGGTCTTTTCCGCATGAATAACCGCCCGAGCGGCCCGTTCCATCGGTGATTCCTTCAAGACCTGATCGTCCCAGGACGTTTCGTTATACGGATGTAAAAACAGGTGGGAATGACCTTCTACTAAACCGGGTAACAAAGTCTGATTCTTGAGAATGATTTCTTCCGTTCCCTCCGGCTTCTTGAGGTTAGCCCCCACGGCTTCAATTTTATTATTAATGACTAATACCTGCCAGTTCGTATGTACCTCTTTCCCATCAAAAACCCGATCAGGAATCAATAAGTACGGTTTTGAAGATTGAGCATTCACTAGCGTGCTTAGGAAAACCAAGAATACTAAAAGTCGTTTCATCAGGATGGGAAATGAGGAGTTATGCTTTTAAGATGAGGTTAATGAAATCATCCTCTTCCGGAGGTTAACACCCAGGGCTATTGTAAATTTAATCCCGCTGAGGTTATTATCAAGTATTAATTTAAGTAGTTCGTAGCTCTGTTTGTAATTAATTGCCTACCATAACCCCGCTGGGGTTATGGTAAATAGCACTAGGGGATAATCTAAAGAAGAAAGAAGCTGGCAGCGTTTTGAAAAGTAATAAGCCCGAAACCATACCGATTTCGGGCTTATTACTTTTCAAAAGTTTGTATTACTTCAATTCTTTCAGGTCCACCAGATCCATGTCAGTGTACGTATAGTTTTCACCAGCCATCGCCCAAATGAAGGAATAAGCTGCCGTTCCCGCCCCAGAGTGAATCGACCACGGTGGCGACAAAATCGCCTGATAGTTATTCACCAGCAAATGACGGGTTTGCTGAGGCTCGCCCATGAAATGGAACACCCGCTGATTTTCAGGAACATCAAAATAAAAATAAGCCTCCATTCGACGATCGTGCACATGGGCGGGAATGGTGTTCCAGATACTACCCGTACTCAGGATAGTCAGCCCCATCACCAGTTGGCAAGACTCCAGACCTTCGGCGTGAATGTATTTATAAATGGTACGCTCATTAGCTGTTTCCTTGGTTCCTGCCTGAACGGGAGAAGCTCCTTCTTTCGTCAGTTTGGCATTAGGGCACACGCGGTGAGCGGGTGTAGAAGCCAGATAAAATACTGCCGGGCTGGTCGCATCGGCACTGGCAAAAGTTACATCAACCGTGCCCTTACCGAGATAAAGGGCTTCCAGTTTGCTTAATTCGTAGGTTTCGCCATCAGCGGTAACTACGCCGGGGCCACCTACGTTAATGATTCCTAACTCGCGGCGTTCGAGGAAAAACCCGGAGCGTAACTCGTCATACGTGGGTAAGCTTAATACTTCGTTAACGGGTTTCACACCGCCTACAATAAAGCGGTCATAATGGGAATACGTAAATTGAAACTGATCGTCGGCAATGACGTCTTCAATCAGGAATTGCTCCCGTAAACGGTCGGTGTCGTAGTGCCGAACGTCGTCGGGATGATGTGCATAACGAGTCTGCATAGGAGTTTGAATAGTTGCTACAGCTAAGAAATAGACGACTTCCGTGCCGAATACCCTTCAATTGCAAAAGAAGCGAACCATTCCGATGTATCTTTGTTTTCAGTCTACAGTCTTTCATTTTTTGCGGTAATTGACTGAAATGGCCACCCTTACGACGAGCCCTGATTGCATTCATACATCGAACATTTATACTCTTGAAATCCCTCGCTTATCTTAACAAATACTTGTGGAAGTATAAAGGCACCCTTTTGCTGGGCACTTTATTTACCGTAGTTTCCAATCTTTTCGGAATTATTCCGGCTCAGATCGTCCGGCATGCCCTGGATCTGGTCAAAGAAACACTGGATCTGTATTTTCTTTTTGACGGCTCGAAAGTTCAGGCTAACATTTACGAAGATTTTGCCTATAACATTCTGATTTACGGCGTATTAATCCTCGCCATGGCCCTACTCAAAGGTGTCTTTCTGTTCCTCGTTCGACAGACGCTTATCGTGATGTCACGTCACATTGAGTTTGATCTGAAAAACGAAATCTATGAACATTATCAAACCCTGCCCTTAAGTTTTTATCGCCGGCATAACACGGGGGACTTAATGGCTCGTATCTCCGAAGACGTTTCGAAAGTTCGGATGTATGTCGGACCGAGTATTATGTACGGACTGAACCTCATTACGCTCTTTGTAATGGTCATTAGTTACATGCTTTCGGTAAGTCCACACCTAACTTTTTACGTGTTATTGCCTCTACCGATTCTTTCCGTGAGTATTTTCTTCGTTTCTAACATTATCAATAAACGTTCAGAGGAAATTCAGCGAAATCTTTCCATGCTTTCGACCAACGCTCAGGAAGCATTCTCAGGCATTCGGGTGTTAAAGGCGTACGTTCAGGAATCGTTCTCGACTAAACAGTTTGAAAATCAGTCAGAAAACTATCGTAATAAATCATTAAATCTGATTAAAGTTGATTCGTTATTCACGCCGCTGATTTTCCTGCTGGTGGGGCTTTCCAACATTCTTTGCGTATACATTGGTGGTCAGGAAGTTATCGCGGGTCGATTAACACCCGGTAACATTGCCGAATTTCTCATTTATGTGAACATGCTGACCTGGCCAGTAACGGCTCTGGGCTGGACGACCTCACAAATTCAGCGGGCAGCGGCTTCACAAACCCGGATCAATGAATTCCTGCAACAGAAAACGGATCTTGTTTCTACCAAAAATCTACAAAAAGAAATTTCAGGAGACGTTGAATTCAAGCACGTTACCTTCATTTATCCCGATTCAGGTATTATTGCTCTGAAGAATTTTAACCTGCGTATAAAAGCCGGAGAAACGGTAGCCATTCTCGGTGGAACGGGTTCGGGTAAGAGTACGCTGGCGAACCTGCTGACTCGCATGTATGATACCTCTTCGGGGGAAATTCTGATTGATCAGGAAGCTATTCAGGCCTATGACATTCCGACGCTGCGTCGTCAGATGGGTTATGTGCCACAGGATGTGTTCCTGTTCTCGGATAATATTTCGAATAACGTACGGTTCGGGCTGCCCGACTTACCTCAAGATAAAGTAGTTCAGGCCACGAAAGACGCGGATTTATACGGGAACATCGTGGATTTTCCAGAAGGTTTTGAAACTAAAATCGGAGAACGTGGTATCACCCTTTCCGGGGGTCAAAAGCAACGGTTAAGCATTGCCCGAGCCATTGCCCGGGAACCTAAAATTCTGATTTTGGACGACTGTTTATCTGCCGTTGATACCAAAACGGAATCGACGATTCTTTCGAATCTGAAAGGTATTATGCAAAATCGTACTTCACTGATTATCAGCCACCGGGTATCTTCTGCTAAACTAGCCGACCAGATTGTATTACTCGACGAAGGCGAAATTGTAGAGCAAGGCACGCACGAAGAATTAATGAAGAAAAACGGGGCGTACCGTGAGTTATACGAAAAGCAGTTGCAAGGCGAAGAAGCTTAGTAGGTTGGGCGTTTTGGGTTCAGTTAATCTACTTACTCGCAGTCGCTCGGCTCTAGCCGAGTGACTACCTGGCTGTAGGCCTCTGGCCGTCTGACTGAAAAAAGTCTAGGTAACGAATATACTGATCTTACGCCAAAGATATTTCAATATCACCCGGCCAGAGGCCTATAGCTATTGCGTCACTCGGCAGAGCCGAGCGACTGCGGGTGGAACATTAGATATTACTTTACCTTTATCATACTTGGGTAAGATGCGGTTTTGTTGCCTTTATATTGATTCTCATCTCCCTGGCTAGACGCGATAAAGTCGCGTCTCTACTTACTCGCAGTCGCTCGGCTCTAGCCGAGTGACTACCTAACTGTAGGCCTCTGGCCGTCTGACTCAAAAAAGTCCAGGTAACTAAATACTGATCTTACCCCAAAGATATTTCGATACCGCCCAGTCAGAGGCCTGTAGCTATTGCGTCACTCGGCAGAGCCGAGTGACTACCTAACTGTAGGCCTCTGGCCATCTGAATCAAAAAAGATGTGTTTTTTATACTAAATGTAGAGACGCGACTTTATCGCGTCTGGGTAGAGGCAGTTTTTGTTAAGCCTTTCACTGTTTAAGAAAACAGACAGGAATTTCACACCAGTTAATCCTATTCAATCCTTCTCTCATTTAATCATTCAACACTAATAAAAAGCCTGTACGGCTTGCCATAGACCTAATAGAATGAAACCCCAGCCTGTTACCAAGCGAATGGTTTGGGGTTTCATTTTTTCCAGAATGCGTTCCCGATTAATAAAGGTAAGTTTGGCGTACAGGTAATTCATGGCGAAAGACCCCGCCGTTGCTCCGAGTATAAAAGCTATTTCGTCAAAGAAAGTATCGATGGAAAGTTCGGCTTTTCGATTGAACCAGACGGCGGCTACTAACCAGAATGGGATTAACTGCGGGTTGCAAATATTCAAGACCATTGCCTTTAGAAAAGCCTTTCGACTTGCAGGCTGGTCGTCGGTGACCTCATTTTCGGTAGCAGCAGTTGGCGAATCGGGTGTTTTTTTATTGCGTAAAGTGAAAAATCCAACCAGTAATAAAATAGGAATAATCGACCATTGAAACCAGATCAGTACGTCGGGTACTTCTTCGAGCCAACGCATCCCTCGAATGGCCAGAATGCTCCCGATTACTTCCGGCAATGAAGCTCCCACCGATGCCCAGAATCCGACCCGAAGATTTTTCTGAATAACGGATTGAACAACACTTAATTTAACTGGCCCCGGATAAACCGAACCCAAGAATCCGACCGTCAATGCAACAATAAAAATCGATAAAACTTTCATAAATGACCGACTCGTGCGTGGGTAAAATCGCCAGTCAGGTTGCCCTAATTCATGAAAAAGCTATTCCATCTTTAGGATTTCCAGAAGAAAAGAAGGGCTTGCCAAATCCCAACGGCAATGAATAATAAGCCAATAATCCGCTCCATCCATTCAATTTTCAGGTATTTCATCAAACGATCCTGATACTTGCGGGCCAGTGTAGCGTAAGTACACTGCAAAGCAAAAGAGCCCACACTGGCTCCCGCCACAAAACCCGCCTGGTGCCAGCCTGTTTCTACCCGCAGCCAGGGGTAAACCTGATAATTCAGCAGAATAGCAAACCAGTAAATCGGTAACTGTCCGTTAATTAAAGACAGAAAAGCACCTTTCAGAAAAGAAAGTTGGGAGGTCTTCGTCTGGGGAATTTCTGGATTTACCTGCGGTTTGCGAAGAAGGGCCAATACGCCCAGTAAAATCAGGATAGGGATAACGATTAGCTGTAACAGCTTTAATCCGGTGGGGTAACGTTCCACAAAGTGAATGCCCTGCAAAGCCAGATAGCCATAGGGAATTTCTACGAGAGCTCCTCCCAAACCAATCCACAAGGCAGCGGGAAAATTTTTTCTCAGTACAGACTGAATCACCGAAAGGTTAACCGGACCTGGATGAATGGAACCGACAAAGCTGATAAAAAAGGTTACAAAAAAAAGGATAATCGTTTTCAAGGCATCGTTAGATCAGCCACAAAAATAAAAAGATCGCTTCTGAAAGCGATCTTTTTATTGAGCTAAGCCCTAAAGTTCTACTGCTCTTTTACCCACTTAGCTACGCGGACAGCTTCGGTGATTTTATCAGCAACCGTCTGCCAGTCATTCGCCTCAACCAGATGTTTTGGGAACAACTGCGAACCAATGCCCACGCCACGCACCCCAGCGTCAAACCAGCTTTTCAAACTAGCCTGCGTGGGTTCTACTCCACCCGTTACCACGATGTCGGTCCAGGGCATAGGGCCTTTGATCGCTTTTACAAACTCAGGAGAGGAAGCCTGACCGGGAAATAATTTCACAATTTCGGCTCCCCATTCTTCAGCTTTGGATATTTCAGATAGCGTAAAGCAACCGGGCATCCAGGCAATTTTGCGGCGATTACAAGTAATGGCTACATCCTGGTGTAACACGGGTGCAACGATAAAATCAGCTCCTAATTGCAGATATAACGTTGCTGACGCAGCATCTACAATGGTTCCGGCCCCTACTACTAAGTCGGGGAAGTTCTTCTTACCAAATTTCCGTAACTCCGAATACGTTTCGTGGGCATAATCGCCCCGGTTCGTAAACTCACAAATCCGAATACCGCCTTCGTAACAGGCCGTCAGGATTTTCTTAGCAACTTCTAAATCATTATGGTGGAAAATCGGCATAATCGGATTTTCCAATAAGGTTTGATAAACCTGTAATCGCGTGAAACTAGCCATTGTAGTTCAGAGTTTTTTGTTTGGAGTTTTGAGTTTTTGCTTCTAACCAGTCTCAAAACGTTGACTCCACTATCACTATAATAATCGTCTAAATTTATACTCTTATTTTACCATTTCATGATTAAAATTTGAGTATCTCTTTTACAAGCAAAATACCTCCAAACTCTAAACCTAAAACGCTAAACCTAACTCATCTGCTCAACCGTCCGCTCGTGTCTCCGTTCATTACTGTTTCGATTTCAGCCACGGATGCCAAGTTGAAATCGCCTTCAATGCTGTGTTTCAAAGCCGAGGCTGCGGTGGCAAAATCGATTGATTTCTGATCGCTATACCCCTTAATCTGACCATAAATAAAACCAGCCAGGAAAGCATCCCCGCCGCCGATACGATCCACCATAGGAACCATTTCGTGTGTGATGGTTTCCAGTAGTTCCCCGTTCCAGCAACGGCCCGATAAGGTATTGTGTGAAGCCGAAACAGAACCGCGTTTGGTATTAATAATCTTTTTTACGCGAGGGAATTTCTCCTGAAGTTGTTCGGCGACTGAAATAAAGCGATCGCCTTCTTCTTTAGGTCTGATGTCAAATAACTCTTCGGCATCACCTTCCGCACAAACAATCACGTCACAGCCAGCGGTCAATTCTGTCATCACTTCACCTGCCGGACGACCCCATTTCCAGAGGTTTTTTCGGGAATTTACATCCGCTGAAACGCTAATCCCTAATCGATTCGCCGTTTCGACGGCTGCTTTACAGGCCAGATAAGCTCCTTCTGAAATAGCCGGAGAAATACCCGTGAAGTGAAACCACTGAGCATCGGACAGAATTTCTTCCCAATTGAATTCACTGGGGTCCATATGAGCGAAAGAAGAGTTTGTACGATCATAAATGATTCGACTGGCCCGCATCATGGCTCCCGTTTCCAGAAAATACGTTCCGATCCGATCACCACCCTGAATAATATCCTGAGTCTGAACTCCGTAGCGACGTAGCATCGCGGTAGCCGCATAGCCCCAGTCGTTATCAGGAAAACGGGTTACGTGACTAGCGGGAACATCAAGGTAAGCCAGAGCTGCGGCTACGTTTGCCTCGCCGCCACCAAAGTTTACATTGAGACTTGTCGTTTGAACAAATCGGGCGAAACCGGGCGTACTCAGCCGCAACATAATCTCGCCAAAGGTGACAACTTTTTTCATGCAGGGTAGTAATCCTTCTGAGGTAGAATATAAATTATCTGACGTTCAGCTATTTCTCCGAACGTCAGACTCATTCCTAATAAAGAGACGCAAATAAGCGATAAATACCCGTATAATCTTTGGGTAATCGTTCTATTGGCTCCATTCAGTTGGGGTGCGGTCCCACCGATGGTTTTTTAAATCCTGCAATAAGGCTGGCATTAAGCCTTCTCCGTCGGAAGCGGCCATGTTTGCTTCTACATTTTTGATCTTCCGCATACCGGGAATAATCGTTCCGACATCAGGATTACTTAAAATAAACCGCAGAGCCATTTCAGGCATGGTCATTCCAGCCGGAATGAGCGGACGTAAAGCCTCGGCGTGGTGCACGCTGTCTTTGAGATTTTCAGGAACGAAATACGTTGAACGCCAGTCGTCGGCGGGGAAGGTAGTTTCTTCGGTCAACGTTCCGGTTAATGTTCCTTCATCGAACGGCACGCGGGCAATAATGGCGACATCAAGTTCCTTACAAAGCGGGAATAAGACATCTTCGGGAGCCTGATCGAAAATATTATAAATTACCTGTACTGAAGAAATAAGGCCCGTTCGAAGCGTTTCCAGCACGTTTTCGGGTTCCCAGCGATTTACAGAAATGCCCCAGTGGGCTACTTTTCCTTCCTGCGTTAATTTCTGAATGGCTTCTTTCCATTCATCATGCGTGGCCCAGGCATCTTCCCAAACGTGAAATTGCTGCAAGTCAATCTGCTCGACTTTCAGGTTTTTCAGGCTCTTTTCGGTGTATTCAATGATGTGTGAAGCAGGAAAGCACTCTTCTAACGTATAGTCTGGTTTAGAAGGCCATTTGAAATTTTTGGGAGGAATTTTGGTAGCTGCGTATAAGCAACGATCCGAGTGGCGTTTAAGCAAATCGCCTAGAATTTCTTCACTTTTTCCGGCTCCATAACCCCAGGCTGTATCAAAAAAGTTGCAGCCTAACTCTACCGAGCGATCCAGCGATTTATTTACTTCTTCAATATCAGAGCCGGTCCAGCCAGCCAGTCCCCACATGCCATAACCCATTTCGGAAATCTTCCAGTCGGTACGGCCAAATCTACGATAGTTCATATTGTCGAGAGGTAATAATTGTTTAGTATGTAGCTGTAGCAGCCCGTTACTTTTCTCAAAGGTATAACAGGATTTTCAGGGATTACCCGCTTTCAGCAAATTTCAGACACTCTACTAAATCTATGCAAGACGAGTCAGTAGGTGCTTACGATACTTCACGGATTATACATTCTGACTGTACATATCCTTCACGGAACCAAATCCGATGACATCCTTCACTGGGGGATCATCGCTTACTTCTGCGGCCCGCATTATTTTTCTGCTTCCGTGTTTATCCCGTAATTCGTAATACACTTTTCGAAGTTTATCCTTCCGAACATTGTCTTCAAAAATTTGATATTGCACCAACTGATCCGGTATAAAATGCCGAACGCCTACGCCGATTAAAACTAACCCTGAATTAAGTATAGATTCGGAGGAATGCTGCCACTGGGCCTTGGTAGCCGCCCGTTTCAGAATCAGATTGAATAAGGCTACTCCTTCCTGAATGGGCGTTTGGAACAGCATTTCGTCGCTATACGTCCTTCCCTCTTCGTATTTCGCCCAAAAGAAGGCCGTTTTGCAGAATACATTCTGTTTGACCATGCGTCGTTCCAACGTCTGGCAGAGCATAAAGAGGATTTCTTCCAATACTTCCGGGTCTTGCCTTTGACTCCGCGACAGGTGCCGCATGGCCTGCATGCTTTTGTACGCGGGCGTGTATTCGGTGTCTATTTCGTAAAAATTGAGTCGCAAGTGCCAGTGCCAGCCAATGATGCTCCGACAGGCCGCACGCAGAAATTCAGGATCGGCATAACGCAATTTTAGCGGAGAATCAATACCCGAATGTTGAAGCCGACGGGCCATTCCTGCGGCAATACCCGGCAAATCTACTAACTCCAATTGGCTCAGAATCAAGTCAATGTTGTCGGGTGTAATAACAGTTAACCCATTGGGTTTAATCAGATCAGACCCCAGCTTGGCCAGAAATGCATTGGGGGCAATGCCGATGGAGCATTGGAGGTAATCGCCTACTTCCTGTTTGATGGCCTTTTTAATAGCAGAGGCAACTTTCTCCAGATCATGATAGATCAGCCGATGATTGGTAAGAATGACGACGGCTTCATCAATGCTTCGCGGAATGACCTGATCCGAAAATCGTTTTAGAATTTCTATGATTTTGGTATGATAATCCCGATACTTTTCCGGGTTGGTAGGAAGTGGCACCAAATCCGGGCATATTCGCATGGCTTCATTCAGACGCATTCCTAGTTTGATACCTTTCTTCTTGGCTTCGATAGACGGAGCTATCACACAGCCAAACTGACTTGGATATACGCATACTGCTACGGGTCTGCCCCGTAGGTAATAGTTATCCTGCTGCTCGCAACTAGCGAAGAAGCTGTTCATGTCTACAAAAAGTACCGCTGCTCCCGGAGGAACTCTGAATTCGTTCATAATTCAAAATCAATACTTTCTGAGCAAGAAAACAAGCTTTTTGATTAAATTATAAAGACAATCAAGAGCATTAAAATATCTGTTGATTAAAAATTATATTCATTTTATATACTTTGTCTTGTTTTATTGAACATTTGAACATTAGTAGTGTTCGTTTGCTTCTTGTATCTCGCTGGCTATCTTTTGTTTTTTACAGACTTGAAAGTCCCCCGAATTAGTACTCGGGTCCATCCAGACCGGGTCTATCCAGACTGGGTCCATCCATTAAGTAACCCGGGATTTCATCCAGGGCTATTCGTATGGAACCCCTCTGGGGTTATAGTGTGTAGTGGCCTGCCGTTGCCAGCTTTTTCGCTGGCAACATGAGCCATTGGCAGGAAGTTACTAAATCACTGGAGTTTAACTGTAGCACTGCATCAATCCATTAATCACAGTTTTACTAATGATTCCATTGAGATTTAACATAGACCGACCCCAGTCTGTGTAAATGATAGATATTAACTTATAGAAGTGACTCATGTAAGTAACTACTATTGCCAGCAGAAAAGCTGGCAACGGCAGGGCCACCACATACATTAAACCCCGGAGGGGTTCAATACGAATAGCCCCGGTCTGGATGGATCCGGGTGTAACCCGGGGTATTGCGGATAGACCTAAATTAGATAATAATCTGAGGAGTGACTCCCGCTAGTAACTCATGTTGCCAGCGAAAAAGCTGGCAACGGCAGGGCCACCACATACTTTAAACCCCAGAGGGGTTCAATATGAATACCCCCGGTCTGGATGGATCCGGGTGCTAACCCGGGGTAATACGGATGGGACCGGTCCATCCAGACCGGGTCTGGATAGTACCCGGTCAACACCCTGATTAAATCTGAAAACTATCGGCCTGTTTGTAAGCTTCAATTAACTTTTTCTCGCCTTCTACGCCGCGAACGGAAATGCCGTGTTCCATACCGAAGATGAAATCACGATTGGTTTCTTTCATTTTCTTGTAGATATGCTTGAAAACATTCTGGTAATTAATTTCTCCTGAACCGGGTTCGTTCCGACCGGGGTTATCCCCCATCTGGAAGTAAGCAATTTCGTCCCAGGCCCAGTCGATGTGCGGAATGATATTCCCCTCGTTTTTCTGCATGTGGTAAATGTCAAACAGAATTTTACAGGAAGGACTATTCACCGCCCGGCAGATTTCATAAGTCTGATCGGAAGTGCGGAGGTATAAATCAGGCGTATCACTCAGAGGCTCCAATACCATAATCAGGCCGTGTGGTTCCAGCATTTCCGCTCCGCGACGCAGGGCATCAATAACGTTACCGGTCTGAATACCAATGGGTAAGTTACGTTGAAAGTCACCGGGCACTACCGTCGTATATTTAGTTTTACAACGTTTAGAAACCTCAATTGCGTTTTGGCAACCTTTCAGGAAAATGTCTACGTGCTCTTTCTTGCCTGCCGCCAGCGTATTAGCCCCATTTCCACCTTTATGCAAAACAAATACCCCCATTTCCATGCCCAACTTCGTCAGCATGTCACCGATTTTGGTTTGCTCAGCCTCCGGGCGGCCCGTCATGCCATTGTCTTCCAGAGCTTTGAAACCCTGATCGGCCATGAACTGTAATTGCTTGAAAATGTCCTTTCCAGCCAGATTCTCAAACATTCCAAAGTGAGGGGCATATCTGAGCTTAAAAGTATGAGCGGGTGGTGTGGCTGCGGAGGCCTTTATACCACCAAGCATGGCAACGCCAGCAGCAGCAGAGAGGTTTTTAACTAACGTACGACGTAACATGTGATGAATTTAGAGGTATTATATTCAAGCTGAACGGCCAGATTTTCAGACCGCCATCGGGAAATTCTGTCGTAAGGTATAGTAAATTTTTAATTACTTATACTCCAAATGGCCTTCAAAAACTTTAGCTAGTCCATGAATAATGATCCGTTTTAGAAAAGGCCCCAACAGGCCTTCCCCAAAATACCCTTTCACAAAAAGAATTATTAAAAAATTCAGACGTTACGCAAACTAATTAGACCAGTCAGATCGTATATGAAAGATGTTTTATCTAAGTCAGATTTTCCCCATTTTTGGGTCAAAAAGGGCCAGATTGTGTAACCATCGAGCTTTGAGAAGAACTGAGGATAAGATTGGTGTCCCTACAAAAACTATTCAATCCTTAGGAACTTAAGCAAAAGATTTGCCGTTTCTTAATAATGTCAGTATTTTTCAACTGCCTTCTCCACTAGAGCTTTTATTCGATTAGTACGTTTTTTCACCAACCAAACGAACACTAAATGAACAAGTCACTAGCGATTCTGGTCGCTTCGACCCTGGTTTTTGTCTTCTCACTTGGATTTATTGATCGCTTTGCTTTTAACGAGAAAAAAGAAATTCCCCTCTCAAAGACCATCGTCGTTAGTCCCGATCAGGAATGGGTAAGTTTGTATGATAGCCTGGGCCTTAATACCCTTGGCTTATCCTCCGAAGCCTTTCATTATGCCTGGTATGGCTTCCAGCGGATGAAACTACAACAACCCATTATTGCCATTGCTGATTTCAGCCAATCATCACGTAACAAACGCTTGTACGTGATTGATTTACTGAAAAAGAAAGTAATTTATAACACTTACGTAGCTCACGGAAGAAATTCCGGTCAGGAATTCGCTACTCATTTTTCCAATGCAAATTCGTCCTATCAGTCCAGCCTTGGGTTTTACCGGACTTTAGGTACTTATCAGGGAAAACACGGCCTTTCGCTAAAACTCGAAGGTTTGGAAAAGGGAATTAACGATCAGGTTTACAATCGTGCAATTGTTATGCACGGAGCTGATTACGTGAGTGAATCTTTTATCAAACAAACGGGTCGTTTAGGTCGTAGCCAGGGTTGTCCGGCTGTTTCCTATGCCGATCACAAAATCCTGATTAATCTCCTAAAAGGAGGCTCAGGTTTGTTTCTATACTCACCCGATGAGACGTATTTAAAAAAATCAGACCTGTTAGCTGGGTTTTCAGATTCCCCCGCTCACAAGCCTGATCAGTTAGCAAATCAGGCATCCCAGCCGTATACGTCTTTATAATACACTAGCTTGCCATTCTCGTCAATGTCTGCTCCTAAGTATAACAGAAATACGGGTACTTTTTGAGGTAAAGCATGCGACTCTGGCGGGAGAGAATAGGCTCCATTTTCTTCCAGAGAATCATTTTCAAGCAATTTCTCTCCTGCCATGAAGTTAGCCAGATCTGTAGGTCGTTGCACCCGCACACAACCGTGGCTCCGCCAGCGTTCATTTTTTGCAAACAGGTAACGGGCATTGGTATCATGCAGGTAAATCGCCAGCGGATTTTTCAATTCTACTTTCAATAACCCCAGCGAATTATCTGCTCCGGTATCCTGTCGTAATCGATACGGAAATTTATTTACCGAAAGAGCTGCCCAGTCCACGTCTTCGGGATCAATGCGATTACCTTTCGAGTCAATTACCTCGATATTATTTGCTTCCAGAAAGCCTGTATTATTCTGAATTTTGGGTAACATTTCCTTTACGGCAATGCTACGAGGCACGTTCCAGTATGGATGCGTAATGATCTGCGTAGCGTAGGTATCCATGCCCGGCGTGGCCTTGTCTTTCTTACCAGCCACAACCCGCATTTTTAAATCTACCTTTCCCGACGAATCCATTCCTACCAGATAGGCTCCCCGAATGTTAACCAATACCAAGCGAGATGATTTTTTCGCCTGCCGATGAATCCATCGATACGCGTTAAGCGATTCGGCTACCCACTGAGCACTATCTGATTTATTTTCCGTCAGCAAGCGAGTATATTCCTGTTTCAGTCGGTCATACGCTGGATAGTTCGGCTCCAACTGCTTCATAGCATCGGCTACGTCCACACCCTGTACGATACTCCAACCCGCCATTCGTACGGCAGCCGAATCAATGGGTTGTACCTTCTCAACGTACTTCATATACTTGGGCTTATGTCCAAAACCGATTTCAGAGAGTAAGGCAAATCCAGAAGCTTCTGGATCGGTGAAAGTCTCCGTTTCAATACCGTTTTTCTGAGCATATTCCACCAGCTTTGCACGAACCTCGTCTTCATTCAGCTCCTGCTTCAATGCCTCGTCGGTTCGCTCAGAAGCTTTTTCGTATTTCTTTTTACAGGAGGTTATTAAATTAATGCAAAGAAGTATAGGTATTAGGTATCGCAGTGGTCTGTTCATGGCTTTGTAACTAAAGTTTATTACTATTTATTATCAAATAGTTATGCTAAAATCCAGGCCTGAACATTATTGCTGATTATCAATTAGTTAATTAACATCCTTCTTTAATAACATGTGTATAATATTCCCCAATTTCCTTTTTAGCTAAACCGTAATGGGCAAAGCAACACTCTGATACAAACGCGTAATTTTCTCCCGAAACTGCTCAACTAACGCTTCAGGACTGATAATCCGCCCGTGCTCGGCATAGAGTGTAAACCAGCGAAGAATAGCTTCGGGCCAGGCCGTAAAAAAAGTCATTTCAACGTAATCGCCTACTTCTGTCTGATCCACGAAACCGTATTCGTATTTCTGCGTTTCCAGGTATCTCATCAGCGTCTTTTCTACCTCAATAACTACCGTCTGAAGCTTGCGATTGGAAGCATTTTGCTGGAGATATTCTTTCAATAAGGGGTGTTCCCGGCTAAAGGGAATGGCGGTAAGGTGTAGATTACGAATACGATCAACCCGGAAGTCACGGTACTCTAACCGAAGGTGGCAATACGCAACCACGTGCCAGCAATCATAGGCATAAAAAATCCCGATGGGTTCAATCAGGCGATCGGTAGACTGCTCTTTATTAAAAGCCTTATACTGAACCTGAAGGCTTCGTTTCTCTGAAATACTTTGTAGAATGGGATGCAAAAATGCATGTTTTGCATTTGCCAAACCGGGCGGTAATGGTTTCTGCCGGATTTCGATGCGGTTCTCTATGTGCTCGAGCAAACTCTTCTCCGAACTTCGTAAGACCGATCTCACCTTATACATCGCCGACTGATAACTCTCCCGGATGGAATTGTCGGTTAGCTTCTCAATGAGTTTTTCAGCCGTCAAAAATGCCGTTGCCTCTTCGCGGGTAAACATCACCGGTGGCAGCCGATACCCTTCCATGATGGAATATCCTACGCCCGCTTCGCCAATAATCGGCACTCCTGCTTCGCAAAGCGTATTGATATCCCGATAAACCGTTCGCAGACTAATCCCAAAACGATCGGCAATGTCCTGAGCTTTCACCACCTTCCGGGATTGCAACTGAATTAAAATAGCGGTTACTCGGTCAATACGGTTCATGGCAGGCAGATGGTTAAATCAGGACTTGTTCATCCCTACCCCTAAACTACTAATGGCTGGCGAAGATGCCAGCCATTAGGGTATGTTTTCCTCTAAAATAGATTTAGAATCTCATTAATCGTTCGCCAGTTTCGAGTGGTGGCTTTTACTTTGAGTTTACTTTCCAGAAAAGGATTACTCAGTTTGGCTCTACCATAGCCGTCAGAAAATTGAAGGAAAATATCTTTATTCTTCAATACCAACCGCTCCGTTCCCAGGTCTAACGAATGTAAATTAGTCCACCTTTCGGGAGAGGGCTTTTCTGCCAAAAATGTGACGTACACTGCTTCAGTGGTTTCAAACGGATTACTGTTTATGACTTGTTGTAACTCAGCCGCAGTTCGAATGAAAACCGTTACGTCAAACCCATAAGTAGCTTCAATGGTACGCTCAATCTTCTGTTGAATAAGTACTTGATCTTCCTGCTTGGTTTCAAAAACGACATTACCACTTTGAATGTAAGTTTTCACGTTTGTGAAGCCTAACTCTTCGTATAAAGTCTTTAAACCAGCCATCGGAATTTTTTTATGTCCGCTGACATTAATTCCCCGAAGTAACGAAGCAAATAATGGCATCGAGTCCTTAGGCGTGAGGCATTTTAGAAGCTAATACATTTACCTGCTCGATGATCGGGGGGCCTGCCAGCAAGTGTGGAGCATTCGCTAAGAGTGCTTCGGCGATCTCACCCGAAAGGTGAGCCTGACGGCCTTTTTCGTGCGGGAACGTATCAAAAATACCGAACGTTGTGGGTGAAATCTGAATGGCGTACCAGCTAATAGTTTCCGTTTCTTCTTCGGCCAGATGTAAGGCGGCTTGAATAAAATCTGCTACTTCCTGCTCTTTTCCGGGCTTCGCTTCCAGGCGAACCAGTAATGCTACGTTTACCATAATCTTCTTGTTAAATGTCATTAAATTGTGCTTTACAAAGAACTAAGAAATAAGCGAATAACAAATATTCTGTGCCAGAATTTAGAATCTCTGCAATTCTTGTGATGATTAACTTTCAACTTTTCTGTTTAGCCTGACAACGGGCTTTTCACTTTTCTGGTTAAACCCTGCTTTTATTGCTCCTGCCTCGTAATCTTCCGATAGAAATCGGTTTATTTAAGCGATGTTTTACTAATCCTATCTTTCATCATGGAATCAACCTCTATTTCTACAAGACGGCTTAAGGCAATTCTTGGAGGTTCCGTCGGAAATCTGGTGGAATGGTACGATTGGTACACCTATTCGGCCTTTGCTCTGTATTTCTCCTCGGCCTTTTTTCCATCCGCAGATCCTACGGCCCAATTACTCAACACTGCCGGAATCTTTGCCATCGGTTTTCTCATGCGACCGCTCGGCGGCTGGCTTTTTGGTACCATCGCTGATAAGATTGGCCGCAAAAAATCCATGACCTTTTCCGTATTACTCATGTCACTGGGTTCATTACTTATCGCCGCAACCCCAACCTATCACACCATTGGCCTGGCAGCTCCAGCAATATTACTAGTCGCTCGCTTATTACAGGGCATTAGCGTGGGCGGAGAATACGGCGTTTCGGCCACGTATCTCAGCGAAATGGCCACTGCCGATCGTCGGGGCTTTTATTCCAGCTTTCAATACGTTACCCTCATCGGCGGGCAACTCATGGCTTTAGGCGTTCAATTGATTTTACAGAAGCTGTTATTAACCGAAGAGCAAATTCACGACTGGGGCTGGCGAATTCCGTTTGTGATTGGAGCTCTACTTTCAGTCGTGGCCTTATACCTCCGCCAGCATTTGCATGAAACCCACGCTTTCGAAAAAACAGTAACAAAGAAAGAAAAAGGAAGCATCCGGGAGTTATTCCGGCACCCTAAGGCCGTTTTCACGGTGATTGGGTTAACGATGGGCGGTACCCTCGCGTTTTATACGTACACGACTTACATGCAGAAGTTTCTGGTTAATACGGTTCATCTGACGAAGGGCCAGTCGACCCTGATTTCGTTTTTGTCTCTACTGATTTTCGCACTGTTGCAACCGCTCTTTGGGTTACTGTCTGATCGCATTGGCAGGCGGCCCTTGCTACTGGGTTTTGGTATCGCTGGTACACTCGCTACGGTTCCTTTGTTAACGGCACTCAGCCACGCTACTGGCCAATGGGAAGCCTTTGTACTCTTACTCATCGCCCTCCTTATTGTAAGTGGTTATACCAGCATTAATGCCGTAGTGAAGGCCGAGTTATTTCCCGCCGAAGTTCGGGCTTTGGGAGTAGGCTTACCGTACGCCCTGACCGTAGCCATCTTCGGTGGCACGGCTGAATACATCGCTCTGGATCTGAAAAAAGCAGGGCACGAACCTTATTTTTACTGGTACATCACCGGAGCTATTTTCATTTCGCTGCTGGTGTATGTATTTATGAAAGATACGCGGGATACTTCAAAACTGAAGGAAGACGCCTAGCTATTGGGATTCATGTTTTTGTAAAGACGCGACTTCATCGCGTCTAGCCGGAGGTGAAAATAATTGGCTAGTAATAAGTATCGCCTTTGTTGGAACATGTAACTCATTTTGAATCATCAATAAAAACCGCCTCTACCCAGACGCGATGAATCGCATCTCTACCTTACTTGCATTGCTTTTTCACGTTTGTGATCCCTGATCGTTAGGTAGTCAACTCAAAACTTCCGCCCTGGTTGGTGAAGACACCAACCATTAGGCTTAGTAATGCTGGTGAAGACACCAGCCACGGCGGAAAATTATTTTAAATTAGCACCAAAGCCATCTCTACCCAGACGCGATAAAGTCGCGTCTCTACATTATTTACAAAACCCTAAACAACCAAAACTCTCTTCCTTATAACCATGATTAAAACTTTATTATCTGTCCTTTTTTTCTTTTGGGGATTCGTTACTGTTGGTGCCCAAACTCTTCCCGTCGTTCTTAATGAACGAGCCCGTGCTGCTACCGTTGATGAAATTCTGGAAGACCGTTTTGAACGGTTACTACCCCGATTGATGCGGGAAGAAGGCGTTGATATGTGGGTAATCATCTCGCGGGAATACAATGAAGATCCGGTTATGCGAACCATGTTACCCAGCACCTGGATTGCCGCCCGCCGTCGTACGATTATGGTTTTTTATGATCCGGGAAAAGACAAACCACTGGACAAACTCGCCATTGCCCGTTATGACGTCGGCACCTTACTCAAGGGCGAATGGGATTTGAGTGCCAATCCTGATCAGTGGGAAGCGTTAGTCAAGGTTATTCAGGAGAAAAATCCGAAGAAAATAGCTCTGAATTATTCTACCACTTACGGCCACGCCGACGGCTTGACGTATACCGAACAGGGCGAGTTCATGAAGAAGTTACCTCAAACTTTTCATGCCCGCATTCAGTCTGCCGAGCGGCTGGCCGTTCGCTGGCTGGAGACGCGTTCGGAAAAGGAAATGGTGATGTATCCCCTGATTTGTCGTCTTTCACACCAGATCATTGACGAAGCTTTTTCGGAAAAAGTGATTCAGCCGGGTGTAACCACGACAGAAGATGTCGTCTGGTATTTACGGCAGCGAGTGACTGACCTCGGGCTGGATACCTGGTTTCATCCCACCGTGGACATTCAGCGGGCGGATGAAGCAAAGTTTGATCATTTACGCACCTTCTCCAAACGTCCCGGAACGCAGGTCATCCTGCCCGGCGATTTATTACACGTAGATTTTGGCATTACCTATTTACGCCTCAACACCGACCAGCAACAACACGCGTATATTCTAAAACCCGGCGAAAAAGAAGTGCCGGATTACCTCCAGAAAGCCTTCCAAAAAGGAAATCGATTACAGGATATTCTAACGGAACGATTTAAGACGGGTAAAACCGGGAATGAAATTTTGGCGGAAGCTTTGCAACAGGCTACTCAGGAAGGTATAACTGCCAGTATTTATTCGCACCCCATTGGTTTTCACGGGCACGCCGCCGGCCCAGCCATCGGGATGTGGGATAACCAGAAGTCGGTGAAAGGCACGGGCGATTATCCACTTTTTAAACAAACGGCCTATTCTATTGAGTTAAATGTATCGGTGCCGATTAAAGAGTGGAACAAGTCTGTTCGGATTATGCTGGAAGAAGATGGTTATTATGATGAGAATGGGTTCAGGTACATCGACGGTCGTCAGCGGAACATTTTCATGATTCCCCGAAAATCTGAATCCGTCCGGTAGAGACGCGGCAGGTCGCGTCTACAGGGTTAATCGTAAAAGTATTTTCACCCAAAGACGCGACCCATCGCGTCCCTACGTATATAGATCTATTCATGAATAGTTTCTTACAAAATCTTTCCCATCAAATGCCCGATTATGCATGGAACTTATGCGTGATTGCATTTTCCATCTTAATCGGCGTTATCGTGAAGTATCTGGTCGTGCCCGTCATTAAGAAATTAACGGCGAAGGAGTTACCTTATTCCGTCTTCCGTTCTTCGATCCGGCACTTTAAATCGATTCTGATTTACTTTATTCCTATTCTGGTTTTCAATACCTTATTTCCATTAATGCACCTGGAAAAAGGAACCCGATTTGTCATTAACCGGATTCTGGAAATCAGTATTATCCTTTGCTTTACCATCATCTTAATCAAAGTAGTCCGGGTCGTTGAAGATTATTTATACCACCTGTTTGACTACAATAAAATTGACAACCTCAAGGAGCGGAAACTTCGAACACAGATTCAGTTCATCCGAAAATTCGTCATTTCCCTGATTATTATTCTGGCGGGCTCGGCGATTTTGCTCAACTTCGAAAGTATGCGTAAAATTGGAGCCGGGCTATTAACGGGCGTTGGCATTGGCGGGATTATCATCGGCTTTGCTGCTCAGAAGTCGCTCGGTAACTTACTGGCCGGCTTTCAGATTGCCTTCACCCAACCCATTCGAATTGACGATGTAGTTATTGTAGAGGGAGAATGGGGAAAAGTGGAAGATATTACCCTCACCTATGTAGTAGTTAACATCTGGGACAAACGCCGGTTGATTTTACCGATTACCTATTTCATTGAAAAGCCCTTTCAGAACTGGACCCGCACAACGGCTGAAATTCTGGGTACCGTTTTCATTTACACCGATTACACACTTCCGGTTGCTGCCGTTCGGGCGGAACACAGCCGATTGTTACGAACAAATGCCTTATGGGACGGAAAAGTAGACGTAGTGCAGGTAACTGATTTCACCGAAACCAGCATGCAGATTCGCTGCCTGATGAGCTGTCGGAATTCGGGCGATGCCTTTGATTTACGTTGTTACATTCGGGAGCATCTCATTACTTACATTCAGAATAACTACCCGGAAAGTCTGTCCAGAACGCGGATTAGTCTGGAAACCAATAAGCCAGAAGGTTTTATTCCCTAGAACCCTTGGAACATCCTTTTAGAGTAAAGCAGGCTCAGCTTCTTCTCTAAACGTATGTGGATCGTTTTTGCTCTTCTGGCTGCCTTGTCGGCTGCTTGTGTCGTTGTGCTTTCTAAAGTTGGCATTAAGAACGTCGACTCCAGCGTGGCTTTCGCCATACAATCGATCCTCATCATTATTGTAGCCTGGAGCGTAGTAGCCTGGCAGGGCAATCTGGTTGAGGTTACGCGAATTGAACGTAAAAGCTGGGTGTTCCTCATTGCTGCCGGCATTCTTACCTGCTTTTCCTCCCTGCTGAGTTTTCGAGCTTTAAAGCTAGGCGATGCGGGTCAGGTTTCCCCTATCACGAATCTGTCCTTTCTGCTGGCTCTGATTTTAGGGATTATTTTTCTGAAAGAAAAGATCAATTGGGTGGTGATTGCCGGAGCCATTCTGATGGCCATTGGTGGCGTCATGATCGCTACGGCCCGGCAATCGTAACCAACTTTATTCGTTAACCAAAATGTCTCCGTGGCCTTTATAGACACAGCTTCCGTCAATGAATTTATAATAAAGTCGTAAGGTATCTTTAGGAGCCGAGGCGGTCAGATCAAAAATATTGATCCCATTCGGAATACTATCCCGCGACAGAATTACCTTAAATTCTTTATCAACCAGGCGTATTTGCACCTGCGTGGCCTGAAGCTTCGTAATGTTTAGCTTAATCAGGCCCTTATTGGGATTGGGAAAGTCAAAAATGTTGTGATTGTGAGCCTGCGTACAGGAGGCTTCCCCCGCGGTTGGGAATAATTTAGCTTCCTGTTCAACCCAGGTGTCGTTAAATCGCCAATCCGTAGTATCTCTCTTCGCAATAATGCCGACATCGTTCGATTCGGTAATGCCCGTGAAGTAAATCTTTTTAGGGGTTTCTCCTTTTTCAGGTTCAGGGTCTTTATTACAAGCCAGCAGGGTTGCAAAGACTAGCAAGTGCGTTAACTTTTTCATGGCGGTAAGCTTATAGTGATAACTGAAGGTAATACTTTATTACTTGAAAAAAGAAACGGTCCATCTAAATATCCGGCCTCCTTTTCTTCGAAAAATTTAACGCTCTTTCAGAACCATATCAATGGTAATCGCAGTAGAAACAATGGCGATCTTACGGGTATCTTCTGCTACCGACTCTTCGATAGAAACTACGTATTTATCGGCTGAAGTAAAGATTTCTCGCATCGCCCCGTTCCATTTTTTGGAAATGCTTCCAATGGGAATGGCATGGGCGTCGGTGATAGTGAAATCCCAGGCTTTCCAGTCGCCGTTTATTTCGGCAATGGTCTGGTCATATTGATCTGTAATAATAAATCGGGGCTTGAATAGTTTGAACTTCTGCTTAATTGAACCAATAGTTACCCCATTCGAATCAGTAATACTAATTTTAGACAGGAACAGCGTCCATCCCCGACTAATGGTAGCTTGAACCATCCCATTTGTATCCAGAATTTCCAGGGTAAAGGGCATCATCTTTTTCAGATCACCAATGACTCTTAAGGCTTTGTGGAACCCGGAAACTCTCTGCTGAATTAAGCCAATTTCTTCGCCTTCCCTATTAAAGACTTTGTAAGCATTAGAGAATTTAAAAAGGCCTATTTTTTCGTCAATAACAAATTCGTTGTAGTCGAAGAATTGGGGATACTTGGGTACGTTCATAGCAAATGGTTTAAGGTAAAAGTAAAGCCCAAGTATACTCAAATTATCTGAAGATAATATAAAAAGACCTGCAAGGTTTCCCTCACAGGTCTTAACAAACAGGCAATAAAATCCAAAAAACTTAGCTCAGTTTAGCTACTGCGGCTTTGATACGATCACAAGCTTCAGCCAGTTGCTCGTCAGCAGCAGCGGTAGAAATCCGCATACAGTTAGGGGCACCGAAACCAGAGCCCGCTACCGTAGCAACGTGAGCCTGATCGAGTAACCAGTTGCAGAAATCGTCTGAGTTATGAATAGTCGTCGTACCGTCAGACTTACCGAAGTAAGCACTGATGTCGGGGAAAGCATAGAATGCTCCGTCGGGTACGTTTACTTTGAAGCCGGGAATTTCTTTCAGCTTACCTACCACCAGTTCACGGCGACGCTGATACGCTTCTTTCATTTTCTTGGCATCGTCCAGAGGACCGTTGAAAGCCGCTACGGCTGCTTTCTGAGCGATAGAGTTTGTACCCGAAGTTACCTGACCCTGTAATTTTTCAACACCATCGGCAATCCATTTGGCGGCTCCGATGAAACCAATCCGCCAGCCGGTCATGGCATGGCCTTTCGCTACACCGTTCACGGTAATCACCCGATCCTTAATTTCAGGAATCGAACCGATGCTGAAGTGACCTTCAGCCGTGAAATTGATGTATTCGTAGATTTCATCCGCTACCACGAACACGTTTTCATGACGAGCCACTACGTCGCCAATCGCCCGTAATTCCGCTTCTGAATAAACGGAACCCGTGGGGTTATTGGGAGAGGCAAACATTACTACCTTCGTTTGGGGCGTAATGGCTGCTTCGAATTGCTCGGCCGTAACTTTGAAGTTATTATCAAAAGCACCGTCAAGAACCACTGAAGTTCCTTCGGCAAGCTTTACCATTTCAGAGTAACTAACCCAGTAAGGAGCGAAAATTACTACTTCGTCACCGGGGTTTACCAGCACCTGTAATACATTAGCCAGCGAGTGTTTAGCACCCGTAGACACTACGATATTTTCAGGTTTCCAATCAATATTATTATCACGCTTCAACTTATCGGCAATGGCCTTCCGTAAGTCGGGATAGCCAGCAACGGGTGAATAACCGTGGAAACCATCATCGATGGCTTTCTTGGCGGCTTCGCAAATGTGTTGCGGGGTTTTAAAATCGGGCTCCCCAACGGAAAGGCTAATCACCTTGTGTCCTTGGGCGGCCAGTTCGCGGGCTTTTTTCGTCATGCCCAACGTCGACGACTCTTCCAACGCGTTGATACGGTCGGCTAGTCTCACTTCCTGTTCTGCCACTGCCATTTGAATAAATGAATTTGTGATTAATTGATCGGTAATTGCCGTAAGGCTAAATCGGCGGCAAAGGTACGTGTTTTCAAAACAAGATTAAACGAAGGACTGGCTGATTTTTAATAAAGAAATTAATTATTTACCAAAGCGTTAATAAAATGCTGTCTTTCTTAAAGATATGAAAAAAAATGGAGCCGTTTCCAGCCCAGATTTACGAGGACCCGCTTTATAATAATTCTTCGACAGCCTTCCGAATTCCATTGGAAATATCGTCCGTGGGTAAATCATTATAATCCTTTCCGAAAGGATCTTCAATTTCCTCCGCAATTTCCTCCAGACTGGTTAATACATAGAAAATGAACAGCACCATTGGGATCACGGAATAATGCAGGGAAACTACGTAACCAAAAGGCAGCGAAAGGCAGTAAATGGATATAAATTTCTTGAGGAACAGGCTATAAGAAAAAGGAATCGGCGTTTTCTTGATTCGCTCGCAGGCTCCGCAAATATCAGTAAAGGACTGAAACTCGGGGTTCAGTACCAGCAAATGTTCAGGCCGAATGATTCCTTTCTGGTATAACTCATCCATTTTTCCGAAAATTCGCATCGCCATCTGGTTCGGTAAATGATTTTCCTGCTTCAAATCCGTGGTCCGAAAACCGGGAGCTTCTTTCAATTCTTCGGCAAGAAAATACCCTCTTAAATGATTTTTTAAAGTAAAGGCGTAATTAGGAATCATGTAGCGAAAGAAAGCCCGGTCTTCTTCATCGGTAGCAGGAATAATGTGGGCTAGCTTAATGGCCAGGTTGCGGGAGTTATTGACTAGTGAGCCCCAAAGTTTTCGTCCTTCCCACCAGCGATCATAAGCCGAATTAGTCCGAAAGACGAGTAACAATGACATTACAAAGCCCAGTAAAGACTGCACAGTGGCGATGCTTTGCAAGTGATAATTAGGTCCGGGTTTCCAGAACTCAAGGACAACGACGGCAACAATCGTTGTGTAAACGGTCATTGCACCTAACAGGGGAGCGAGCCGATTGATCGTTTCGGCTTTATGAATCCGAAAAACGGCCTTGAACCAGTCTTTGGTATTATACTCAACCATGATTTTGTTGTTGGTTGTTGTTTCGTAAGTGATCAGTTGTAAGGAGGGACGTAATAATCGTTGTAAAAAATCATTCAAGCACCTAAACATACGAATGGTTCTGGTTTAGTAACCGTTCATAATCGACACCAACCAAAAACGGATAACCCGCATCAAATCTAATCTTTCGGCCATAACTTGCATCTTATCATATACGACATCAACTCCTTTGTACATGCGGCATCTATTATTGACTGCTCTGGGAGCTTTGCTGCTGGCTCAAAGCCCGGCTCTGCGTGCCCAGACTCCCCCTGAAACCTTGCTATTAAGGCAGCCCACCTTATCAAAAACGCACATTGCCTTTACTTATGGGGGTGATCTCTGGATTGCGAATCGGGACGGGTCACAGCCTCGTCGATTGACCATTGCTCCCGGAACAGAAACGGGCCCTTTGTTTTCGCCCGACGGCCAGACCATTGCCTTCACCGCAAATTACGATGGTAACGTTGACGTATACACCATCTCCATTAACGGCGGCGAACCCAAGCGTATTACCTGGCATCCCAGTGCGGACATCGTACGAGGCTGGTCACCCGATGGAAAACATTTGCTGTTTACGTCCACGGGTGAGTCCATGACGCCCCGGTATGCCAAGTTATTCACGGTTTCGCTAAATGGTGAGTTACCTCAGCAATTACCCTTCATCATGACGGGTAACTGGGGCAGTTATTCGCCCGACGGCAAAACGCTGGCTTATACCACCATTTCCGATGCCTTTAATACCTGGAAGCGGTATCGTGGGGGAATGACAACGCCCATTCGGCTCGTGGATTTGAAAACGCTGGAATCGGAAATCATTCCGCACGTGAATGCCTCAGATGTGCAACCCGTCTGGATTGGTTCGAAGATCTATTTCCTGTCGGATCGAAACCGGATCATGAACGTCTTCGAGTTTGATCGTTCTACGAAACAGGTTCGTCAGGTTACCAACTATACCGATTACGACGTCAAAACACTGACGGGCAATGGCTCGGAATTAGTGTTCGAATACGCCGGTCGCCTCCACACCCTCGAACCCGCTTCGGGCAAAGCGACAGCTATCCCTGTTAGTATTTCTCCCGAAATTCTGGCCTTACGCCCCACCTGGAAGAACGTATCCAGCATGATTCGCAGTGCGAGTCTGTCGCCCAGTGGCGTTCGGGTTGCTCTGGAAGCTCGCGGCGATATTTACACCGTTCCCGCCAAAAAAGGCGATTGGCGTAACCTGACTCATGCGGATGGCTCCCATGAACGTAACCCAATCTGGTCACCCAAAGGAGACAAAATTGCTTACGTTTCTGACGTTTCCGGTGAGTATCAGCTGTATCTGGTGGATCAGAAAGGCGAGAAAGAGCCCGAAGTTATTTCGCTCGGCGATCCTTCGTTTTACCGACTAGATGAGTTTTCTCCCGATGGTAAAAAGATTCTGTATCAGGATAAAAAATTAAATCTCTGGTACATGGATTTATCGGCGAAAAAACCCGTAAAAGTCGCGACCGATACCTATGGCCCCAGTAACAGTCTGGAGGGCCATTTCTCACCCGACAGTAAATGGATCGTCTTCTCTGAAAAACAGAAAAACTATTTCAATACGATCTTCCTCTACGAAGTGGCGACGGGTAACCGTACGGCCATCACGGATGGAAAAAGCGACGTCAATAACCCGGCCTTTAGTCGCGATGGCAAATATCTGTTCTTTACCGCCAGCACCAATACGGCAACGACCGTGAGCGGCCTGGACATGAGTGCGTACGACCGCCGGGTAACGAGCAGTATATACGTAGTAGTATTGAATGCGAAAGATCCTTCCCCATTCGCTCCCGAATCGGACGAAGAGAAAGGTTCTGACTCGGAAAAAGCGAATGATGAGAAGAAAGCAGACGAGAAGAAGTCCGATAAGAAAGACGACAAAAAAGCTAGTAAGAAGTCCGAAGGCAAGAAAGACGAACCCAAGAAGGATGAGTCCAAGAAAGATGACGCGACGCCGAAGGTCGTCGTGGATCTGGAGGGCATTGGCCAACGCATTCTGGCACTCCCTATTCCGTCGGCTGCTCTCGGTAATCTGGCCGTAGCAGACGGTGGTAAGCTATTCTACGTCAATTATGGTGACGCGATTACCAGTCCGGCTTTGCATCGGTTTGACCTCAAAGAGCGTAAAACTGAACCTTTCCTGCCCGGAATAGGAAATTATACCCTCAGTGCCGATGGCAAAAAGCTGTTGTACTTTGGAGGTAGCTCGAACATCGGTATTGTTGACGTTGGCGGTAAAGCGAACCCCGGCGATGGTAAAATTGAAGTAACGAACCTTCAGGCCCAGATTAATCCCAAGCACGAGTGGAAGCAGATGATCGATGAATTCTGGCGAATCGAGCGGGATTACTTCTACGTGCCCAACATGCACGGAGCCGACTGGAAGGCCGTAAAAGAAAAATACGCCAAATTTCTTCCATACGTTTCACATCGCTCGGACCTGAATTATGTTATTGCTGAAATGATGGGTGAAATGGTTGTGGGCCATAACTACGTTTCAGGCGGTGATTTTCCCGAAGTAAAACCTATTCAGATAGGTCTGTTAGGGGCTGATTACGAAACGGATAATGGTTTTTATCGCTTTAAGAAAGTCTACAACGGCGAAAACTGGAACCCCAACCTGAAGGCTCCTTTAACTCAACCCGGCGTAAACGTTAAAACGGGAGAATACTTAATTGCCGTCAATGGCCGACCTTTAAGAGCCACGGATAACGTATACAGTTTCTTCGAAAACCTGGTAGGTAAGCAGGTAGTCTTGACGGTTAATACTAAACCATCCGAAACCGGAGCCCGGAAAGTAACCGTCGTGCCGATTTCTAATGAAATAGGGCTTCGGCAGATGAATTGGGTGGAAGAAAATCGCAAAAAGGTAGACGCGGCCACCAACGGAAAAGTAGCGTACGTCTACTTACCTAACACGGGCGGAGACGGCTATGAGTTCTTCAATCGGTATTACTACAGTCAACTTGACAAAGATGCTGTCATCATTGATGAACGCTTCAACGGGGGTGGCT
This sequence comes from Siphonobacter sp. SORGH_AS_1065, assembly GCF_030818595.1. NCBI lineage: Bacteria > Pseudomonadati > Bacteroidota > Cytophagia > Cytophagales > Cytophagaceae > Siphonobacter > Siphonobacter sp. SORGH_AS_1065. Next base: position 2,494,871 of record NZ_JAUTAM010000004.1, on the reverse strand, counting down.
TCGTAGCCGATTACATCATTGATATGCTTAATCGGCCCCTGCTTAGTTATTGGGGTAGCCGCGAAGGCCGTCCGTTCTCCTCTCCTGCCGCTTCTATTTATGGACCTAAAGTAATGATTGTCAATGAGTACGCAGGTTCGGGCGGAGATGCTTTACCCAACTTCTTCCGCCGCCGGAATTTAGGTACTATTATTGGTAAAAGAACCTGGGGAGGACTGGTCGGTATTTCCGGGTATCCTTCTTTAATTGACGGAGGATCAGTGACTTCCCCCAGCTTCGGCATCTTTACACCCGATGGCAAATGGGAGGTTGAAAACATCGGGGTAGCTCCTGACATTGAAGTAGAAATGGCCCCTAAAGACACCCAAAATGGGAAAAGATCCGCAACTGGACAAAGCCATTGAAACCATACTGGATCAGTTGAAAAAGAATCCAGTGAAGCGTCTGGAGACTGCTCCGCAACCAGACACGCGTGCTAATAACTAGATTAGATTATTTAAATTATCAAAAAGAGTTCGTCCAAAAGGCGAACTCTTTTTTGATTAATTATCCTCATATAATTCGTATTTATACTAACAAATGTTATCGTAATTTTAGTATTAAGTAGCGATTAAAGTCTACCTATTCTGACTCGTATTTAATTAGAGTTATTTACTAACCGTTTTCTTTTTTTTAAAAAATTAAATACGAATTAAAAATAAAATACGTGCAATTATTAATAAATACAAGTTATTGACAATCAATGAATTAAAAAACATATACATTTGCAAAAATATCATTCATAATGACTATATTTTTATTTTCGGAGCGTGCCTTCAACAAAAATGGCGTGAGATTAATGCATACTTAGCATTTAATTTATGATCTTTGCGGCCAGTTTATCATTCGCACAATCAGCTCTTTAGAGCCTGTTTATAAAGCACAATACTTAAACATCGTTTATTCCAACCTACTTGTATTGATTCGTCATTCAAGTAAAACGATGTTCATTACTGGCGGTTATCTGACAAACCATTATTCACATGAATAATGGTTTTCTTTTTAATTAGACTTTTCTCCTTTTACTTACAGAATAGAGCGAGACTTAGGTTTAGTAGTCAAATAATATCCTTTATCTTATATTAAATGTAATTTTCTTTAATCTATCATTTTTGGTTATTTTCACTCATTCCTAGTATCTTGCTTCCTACCTCTACCATTAATCTATTTTACCAGTGCGAACTACTACTGATTTTCAGTCGGAGCGACTGATTTCTATGGACGTCTATCGTGGCTTTGTGATGTTCCTGATGATGGCCGAAGTATTACAGTTTTCCCAGATTTCTGAAGCCTTCCCCCAAAGTACGCTCTGGGCTTTTTTAGCTCATCACCAAAGCCATGCAGAATGGCTGGGTTGCACCTTACACGATTTGATCCAGCCGTCTTTTACTTTTCTGGTGGGTGTGGCTCTGCCCTATTCGTTAGCTAGTCGGCAGGCCAAACAGCAACCATATCGGCTTCAGCTCCGACATACCATTCAACGTTCGCTGATTCTGGTCCTATTAGGTATTTTTCTGCGTTCCGTCGGACGTAGTCAGACTAACTTTACTTTTGAAGATACCTTAACCCAAATTGGCTTGGGTTACCCTTTTCTTTTCCTCTTAGCCAATCAGCCCAAGCGACAAGCCTGGAAAGCCTTATTCATACTACCCTTTTTGTACTGGCTGGCTTTCCTGCTTTTTCCCGTTCCAGCTATCGATCCCCAAACCGTTGGTGTCCCCGCCGACTGGCCTTATCATTTCACGGGATGGGCAGCTCATTTTAATAAAAACACAAACCTGGCCTGGGCTTTCGATACCTGGTTTCTGAATCTTTTCCCTCGCGAAAAACCCTTTCTTTTCAATCAAGGCGGTTACGCAACGCTGAGTTTCATTCCTACTCTGGCGACTATGATTCTGGGATTACAGGCGGGAAAATGGCTGAAAGCAGGGTTACCCGGAGAACTCTTAATGCGAAGATTTATTTTTATGGGTATTGCGGGTTTAGGACTGGGATGGCTATTTACCATCACCGGGATTTGTCCGTCTGTCAAACGCATCTGGACTCCCTCCTGGGTTTTGTTCAGCGGAGGCTGGTGCTTTCTTCTACTCGCCGGATTTTATTACGTTGTAGATATGCTGAAGTTTCGAAGCTGGGCTACCTTTTTTGTTGTCATTGGCATGAATTCCATTGCCGCTTACGTCATCGCTCACCTCCTGGAACCCTTCATCGCTGATACCTTCCAGACTCACTTAGGGCCTTCCGTCTTTTTAATTTTCGGGGAAGTTTACGAGCCTTTAACCAAGGGCATTTTTGTTTTGGCGGGCTACTGGCTCATTTTGTATTACCTATACCGAAAGAAAATCTTCATACGGATTTAGTCTTCTATTTCGATCACTAATAAAAGGGCATGGCTGGAAAGAGCTTCAAATTCTACTTTCCGGCCATGCTTCAGTGATAAGCCATCCCGACTCTCGAGCAGGCGATCCTGCACTTCAAACGCTCCTTCAATGACAAAAACAAAGACACTGGCCCCCAGCTGAGTGATTTGATACTCCGACTGCATACGTCCATCGTATTTACCGATAAAGGCCCGATAGTTGCTGGCATTCGCTGGCTTTTGTAGAGGTAAGAATGTATTCATTTCCCTGAGGTCAATCTGTTCAATGCCCATTCGCTCTTCAGCTTTTGGATTCTTAATCCAGACTTGCAGGAAGTTAATGAGTGTATCCGGGTAAGGATTCGTGATTTCATAACTTCCGGACTGCGTAGACAGGTGCAGGATTTCGCCCGGCGAAGCGAACCCTTTTCTACCATCGGCCAACCGATATTGTAAACCGCCGGACAGGGGAATAATCATCACTTCCGTGCCCTGTTCTACGTGCATACCCAGCGTCGCTTCTGCGGCCAGTGTATCATCATTTAGCACCTGCAAGACTCCAAAAGGCATGCGGCCTTCCGCCTGATAGGTGCCGAAATTAAATGTGTGCAAACTTCTGAACCAGTCCAGTCCGGAATACCCTCGCTGACCAGATAGGTAAATTCTAGCCTCGGAGGAATCATTCATTACCTTAGCACTCATGAGCTTCAATCGAATGAATAGTTAAAAAGGGTTGCAATGGGATTAAATCCGTTTCGACCTCCTCGCCCTTCCTCAACGCTTCCCGTCTATCTTCATAGGCAATAAGCAGGTTGGGGCCAACGGTATCAATCCATGTGAGCGGTTCGGTATAAAAGTAAATCGCAACGGCGTGTTCTTCTTTTCGCTGCATGTGCGAATGAATGATCTCAAAACGAAAGTTTTGAAAGGGAAGACACCGCTTTCCATACGCATTACTTACATCGGGAATCAGGCCTTTTAACTGCCGGATATACCCAACCGCTGCCGTGCTCACCAGGGAATGCAGGCGATCGGCCTGCGGAATGTGGGTTACTAACTCAGCAAAGGTTTGATACTTACCTTGCTGATCGTAAAACTGAGCCTGCATGAAAAACTCCCGGTGAGTATCTTCAAAAACCTGCCGATCCCAGGCTTTGTCCGAAGCCGCATTAATCACCTTCCGATAACCTAATCGTATCATACGTGTGGTCCACATCTCTAATCGCTATGTAAAAGTCTGGATACCGTCTATCCAGACCTTCCTGTGAATTTAGGCACTTACCACAATGGTATGAGTAATGACATACCCCGCAGCAATACTGCCCGTCAAGGTACCCAGCTCCAGAGAAACCGAATCCGAGAATATATTATCTCTGGCGTTGGTAGTGTCCTGCTTTCCTTTTTTATAATAATTGGTTGCGGTGGTATAAATCGTGTTGGTAACATCCTCGGGGAAGGCGATCTGGGTTACTAATAACGACTTGCCGCTGGCGTTATAAATGTGCACATGAATGTGCGTAGCCCGACCGGAATACCAACCGGGAAAGATTGACGTAAAGGTGACCAAACCCGCAGCATCTGTTGTCTGGCGACCACGTAAGAAATGTACCGAAGCATAATTGGTTGATTGCATCTGCGTCCCCCCGTATTCGGAATAGTTACCGTCGGCATCGCAGTGCCAGATGTCTACTAAAGCTCCGGCCAGGGCGGCACAACTGTTATTTTTGTTCTGAATGGTAATCTTGATCGTGAAAGGTAAACCCGTACGGTCGGAACGAATGTCATTAGTAACCAGCGAGCTGGGTGATTTCGTAGGGAAAGGGCCTTCCGTTTCCGAAGGCGTGGAAGTACAACTGCCCGTACTGGTACCACTACCCGTACCTGATCCTGAATCGGTGTCAGGGGTTGTACTTTCGGTATCTTTTTTGCAGGAGCCAGTTAGTGGAGCAACGGCCATCAGGCCTAAAGCGGTAAAACCTCGTTTTAAAAAATCTTTACGTTCCATCGTTTGCGTATTGTGAGTAGTTCAGTGAATAATACGTTCAACTACCGGGCAACGTTGCAAGCCTTTGGAGCTTTGAGGTAAACACCCGAAATGTCTCGGTAAATGACTAGTTGCGGAAGCGTTTCTGGAAGTCAGCTTCGTAACTGGCTCCAATCGGAATCTCTTCATTGCCGAGTACAATGATCTTATTCCGCACCGATTCAATCCTGGAAAAAGGTACAATGAACGAGCGGTGAACTCGGATGAATTCATCATCGGGTAATTGCTGCATCAGGCTTTTCATGGTCAGTCGGGCGACGATGGGCTTACTTTGCTTTAGATGAATTTTCAGGTAATCGTCCAGTCCTTCGATGAATAGAATATCTGAAACATCAATTTTATGTACGCTGTAATCAGCCCGAATGTAGAGGTAACGCGAAGGTTCCGATTGATTCAGAGAGCGATAATACTCGCTGGCTTTGGTAACCGCCTGCTGAAAACGTTCAGCCGTAAAGGGTTTCAATAGATAATCGACGGCCTGAAGATTAAAACCCTCCACGGCGTATTCCGCGTAAGCCGTTGTAAAAATAACCATGCATTTTTCGGGTAAAGTTCGGTAGAAATCAATCCCGGAAATGGCGGGCATATTAATGTCCAGAAAGAGCAGATCGACCGGATTTTCCTGCAAAAACTGCAATGCTTCGGCGGTGCTGGTGAACGTCTTCAAAAGCTCCACTTCTGCCCCCTTACTGCAAAAATGGGTAATAATGCGAAGGGCAGGCGGTTCATCATCAATGGCAATCGCTTTCATAACTTTAGGGTTAGTTCAATCGTAAAAGTGTTCTCAGTATCCTGAATGTGCAGGTCATGGCGATCTGGATAGAGTAATTCCAGGCGGGCTTTGGTATTTCGTAACCCAATCCCACCAGCATTTTCGTCGGAGGGTATAAGGCGTACTTTCTGGTTAAAAACGAACAACCGTAACTGGTGTTCGTCCACCCTTACCCGAATGATTATTTCCGATCTTCCTTCCGGGTTTACTCCGTATTTAAACGCATTTTCAATGAATGAAATCAGTAGCAACGGAGCAATTTTTTGCTGAGACGCTTGTCCCTGATTGCTATACTGTAGCTGCACGGTATCATCCAGCCGGATTTTCTGAAGAGCCACGTACTGCTCAATATAATCCAGTTCCTTTTTCAGCGGAACCAGATCATTCTGAGCATCGCGAATCACGTACCGCATGAAAGACGATAACTGTACAATGGCATCAGCGGTAGCATCTGATTTTTCGATCGCCAGCGAATAAATACTGTTGAGGGTATTAAAGAGAAAATGAGGGTTTATTTGAGCTTTCAGGTACGATAACTCCGTCTGCAGACGATCCTGCTCGGATTGCTGCCAGCGGTCGTTAATGCGAAGCGACAAAGACAAAAATAGGGCCAGCAAAAACATGAATAACTTCTGACTCAGGGCAAAATCCAGCGGTGGTTTTTTCCCAAAATTCCTGCGGTGGAGGCAAATTCTTTTCCTCCCCTGACGGCATAACCCAAGACCGCGAGAATTTCTCCTGGCGGGGTCGCTCCCGTTTAAAATCTTCCTTAGGGAATGTTCCAACAATGCATAAAAAAGCCATGAATGAGAGGCCCGCAAAGACTACGTATTTCTTCGGAAAGAAAAAACGGGGAATCAGGACGAAGTAACTCAGGTAAAAAAAGGCAACGATTAATACCGTTGAAATCAGGTTACTCTGCTCGTGTGGATTGGTGCCCAGTTGTAATAACTCAGGAAAACCATACGGCGAAAAAACGTAAGGCAGAATGAAAAATGCTACGCCGGCGATTACCAGTCCCAGCGTTCGATAGATACTTTTTTTCATGCCTTTGTTTCGGATTGTATTTCTGATGCTGAAACTACAAAAGTGAATTCCAAAGCAAAAATCTGTACGGTAAACAGCCGGAATCCGTAGGTTTGTAGCTTTCTGATCTTATACTCTACTCCTATGTCTATTGATTTGGCTCCCATTACCCGACACCTTCGGGCCATGTACGGCTCCCGGCTACTGGTGGCGGCAGTTAACCACTTTCAGATTTTTGAATTATTTAAAAAGGGTCCGCTTTCTTTTTCTGATTTACAGAAAAAATTAAAACTGAAAGATCGTGCCGCCTACGTACTTATCCCCAGCTTATGTGCAATGGAATTACTGGCGTATACGCCTGAGGGTACGCTCGAACTCACGGAACTGGGCACCTACCTGAGCGAATCAAATCCGGATAATCTGATTGGGTATGTAGGACTTGAAAAGGATGATTCGGGCGTACTGGAAATGGTTACCCGCCTGAAAAATGACGGTCCTCTGGATACTTCCGAAGGATTTTCCTACGTAAAAGAAGGCGAAGGCCCCTCGCCAATGGACGATGCCGAAGCAGCCCGTTTCTTTACCCTAGGTCTGGCCGGAAGAGCCCGGAAGCTGTCGCCGCTGGTAGCGGCCCGCTTACCTCAAAGTCAGGGGCATTTGCTGGATGTAGCGGGTGGTTCGGGTTATTATACCTTTGAATGGTTACGGCTGAATCCGGGAGCAACGGCCACCTTGTTTGACCGTCCGCAGGTGCTGGAAGTGGCGAAAGAGTTACTGGAAGAATTTAGTACGAGTGGAAAAGAAGGAGCCGATTCAGTCAAAGAACGCCTAATCTTCCACCCCGGCGACATGCTGACCGACGAGTTACCCGAAACGGATGTATTACTGGCCGCCAGCCTTTTTCACGACTGGCCTACTGAAACCTGTTTATTACTAGCCAAACGTTTTGCGGCGGCTCTACGACCCAACGGCGAAATCTGGGTGCATGATACATTTTTGCATGATACCCTGGATGGCCCCAAACCCGCAACCGATTATTCGGCGGCCTTGTTCTGGGCGACCAAAGGACGAATTTACAGTCGGCAGGAACATGGAGAATGGTTTAAATCGGTTGGTTTAACACCCTTGGGTGATGCCATCCCCACGCAGTTGGAATACGGTTTGATTGGAGCCCGAAAAGAGGATTAACAAGCCGAAAAAAACCGGGGCTATTTCATTTTAGCAAAAAATAACCCCGGTTTTTTATTAATTAATTGTGAACGGGAGCCACCGTTTCAAAGGCTTCCGCTAACAATTCAAACGTCCGTAAACGATCTTCGAAGTGGTAAGTCATGGTCGAAGCCATGATTTCATCGACGTCATATTCGATAGCCAGACGGGTTAATTCGTCCTTTACCTGATCGGGCGTTCCCGATACCACCCGGTCGGCATGAACGTAGCGAAGTCGGTCTTCTTCAGCCAGTGTAAACTCGTAATCTTTGATGGTTTCGTAATCATCTACGCCTTCAAAGCGTCCTTTATCCATTTGCACCAATCTATAGTCCAGCACCTTACGTAGTTGCCGAGCTTTCTCTTCGGTATCGGCACAAATGACAAACAGAGCCAATAAGGCAGCGGGCTCTGCCATCGTTTCGGAAGGTCGGAATGCACGTTTATACTGCTCGACAATTTGCGGCGAAACTTGTCCATTGATGAAACGGGTCACGGCCAGACCCATGCCATACTGGGCGGCTAACTGACTACTACCGCCGCTTGAACTTAAAATCCACTGAGCCGGAATCGTATCCGCCTGCGGCACGGCCAGGATGGGACCGTACTGCGTTCCGGCGGAATCTGTGAAGAAAGTTTGCAGATAATCGAGCTGTTGACGGTAACTTTGCTCACTGAAGTCGTTGGATGGATTAAGTAAAGCCGACGAAATGCGGTCTCCACCGGGAGCACGCCCCATCCCGAGGTCAATGCGACCGGGAAAAAGTGATTCGAGTAACCGGAAATTTTCCGCCACTTTTAAAGCACTGTGATTGGGCAACATGATCCCACCGGAACCCACCCGAATGCGTTCGGTTTCGTCAGCCAGCTTTACCATCAAAACTTCAGGAGCAGACCCGGCAATGGCCGCAGCGTTATGGTGTTCAGAAACCCAGAAACGGGTATATCCCCACTGATCTGCCTTTTTAGCTACGGTTATGGTTTGTTGCAGGGCATTGCGGGCGGAACCACCTTTGCGAACAGGAGATTGATCCAATATGCTTAGTCGAAGAGGCTTGCTCATACAATTTGTATTAATCGGTGTTTTAAGTACATATTTTCAATACACTAAACACAAACAATAAATATAAATGAGGCTGATTATGAACAGAGTATAAAAAATTTTGTTCTTTAGAAAAGAGAAGTTGATTTTTGTACTAAAATTCGATTTGCCCGTTTGATATTTACAATGAGTAGAAATACGAAATCAAGCATGTAAGTGCTCTTTTTCCCATTTTTAAACAATTAACCATTAAACGTTTTCGAAAGCCATTCGTTCCTCTTCGGAGTTTTTCCGAAGGAAGTGGTTCAGTTTTTTAGGCTTCGAGCGTTGTCCATCGCTTTGTCAAATGCTTGATTTAAATGATCTTTCGCTAAATATTCCTGAAACCACCAAGCCGCGTGTTGTCATCATTGGAGGTGGATTTGGAGGAATTAACCTGGCTCAAAAACTTCCCGGGAAGTCTTTTCAGGTGGTTATGCTCGACAAACAGAACTATCATGGGTTCTGGCCTCTCCTCTATCAGGTTGCAACGGCAGGTCTGGAAGCCGACGCGATTGCAGAGCCTCTTCGGAAAATGTTTGATGAAGAGTATGAGGACTTTCACTTTCGTCCGGTTCGCGTAACGAGCATTAGCCCCGAAACAAAAACCATTACGACGTTAATTGGTGATTTGAAATACGATTATCTGGTTATCGCCACTGGTACGAAGTCTAACTTCTTCGGTAATGATCAGATCAAGCAGAATTCTTTTCCGCTGAAGAAAATTACGGATGCACTGAACCTGCGTAGCCAGATTCTGCAAAGCTTCGAGAAAGCAAACATGACGACTAACGCCGAGTTACGTCAGAGCTTGCTGAACATCGTGATTGTAGGCGGTGGCCCAACGGGCGTTGAAACGGCAGGTGCCTTAGCCGAAATGCGTAAACACGTATTACCCGGCGATTATCCAGGCATGGATTTCAGCAAAATGAACATCTATCTGGTGGAAGGTCTGGATCGAGTATTACCTCCGATGTCACCCGAGTCGAGCCAGAAAACGCAGAAGTACCTGGAGAAAATGGGCGTAATCGTAAAAACGAAAACGCTAGTGGAATCGTACGACGGCGAAACCGTAACCTTCAAAGGTGGTGAGCAAATCAAAACACAGACGCTGGTTTGGGCGGCGGGTGTTTCCGGTGCAACGATTAAAGGTATTCCTGAAACGATTATCCAGCGTGGCGGTCGTTACCCCGTAAACCTGTTTAACCAGATTGAAGGGTATACGGACATTTTCGCCATTGGTGACATCGCGATGATGAAGTCAGAGAAATATCCGAATGGTCACCCCGGCGTAGCTCAGCCCGCTATGCAACAGGGTGTGCATTTAGCGAAGAACCTGAAGCGTATGTTAGCCGGACAGGAAATGACGCCATTCAATTACTTCGATAAAGGTTCACTCGCCATCATTGGTCGGGCACGTGCGGTAGCGGATTTACCCGGTAAAATCAACCTGGGTGGTATTATTGCCTGGTTTGCCTGGCTATTCGTTCACATTTATTACCTGATTGGTTTCCGTAATAAACTGGTAGTGTTGAGTAACTGGCTGTATCGTTTCTTCACTTACGAACGCGGTACCCGTCTGATTATCCGTCCATTTATTCGGAAGGGGGATAAGGCTACGGAAGTATTTATGCATAAACAGCAAGCTGATTAAATTTTGGCTTACAGCTATGAAAAAGGGATTCGGTGTCATTACCGAATCCCTTTTTTTGTTGAATGAATGGTTAATAGTAAACATTTTGTAGGCATCTGTCCGATTTGAAAAGTTATTACTTATCCAATCCATTACTCCTACGCAACTAACAACCATCAACTACTTTAAATAAATGGCTCGAAAATTCTTCACGCTTTCCGCAATTTCGGGGCCGTTATTTTCCCACTTGTATTCGTATTCTGCCGAAATCGGGCCTTTGAATTTCTGACGTTTCAGTTCTGCGATTACTGCGGGAATATCACATACGCCCGTGCCCCATACGACGTCGTGTGTTTTGGGGGCTTTCTCTTCGAGGTCCTTGAAATGCATGCCTAGTACGTGACCTTCCAGCTTTTTTAGACATTCCACGGGATCTAATCCCGAACGAACCCAGTGACCAATATCCGAGCAGGAACCCAGGTAAGGATTAGTACCAATAACCGATAAAACCGAATCGGGATGCCAGTAATGCGAAGGCTTGGGATGATTATGCAACGCGACGTTAATCTTGTATTTCTTAGCCAGTTCGCCAATGTAGGAAATCTGTTTAACGTCCGGCTCAGTGTTGATATTACGAATGCCCATTTCCTTCGCAAACTCAAAGAGCGATTTCCATTCGGCTTCGTCTTTTGCCCGCACCACGCCATAAGCGACCAGCGTAAGTCCCCGATCTTTCAGTAACTTTTTCACCGCCTGACGCGTATCCGCATCCATCGTGAAATTCATAGTTCCGGCAATGCCCCCGCCAATTTGCTGGGTGGGGAAAGCTTCGACGTATTTCAGGCCGCAGCTATCAATTTTTCGTAAGGCTTCGCTAAAGGGAAATAATCGAAACGAGTAAGACTGAGCTCCCAGCATCCAGCCCGATTTAGATTCGGGTGTTTTCTGAGCGAAGAGGTTTCCCGTCAGCAATACCGTACATAGGAAAAGAAAGGCTTTTTTCATTGAATTTAGAGGTATAATGAATGTCCGATAAATATCAGAACTATTTCCAGAATAACCATAACGCTAATAAATGTTAAAATACGGCCTTACCACTGCTTATGGTATAAACTTCTACGTATCTAAAGTATCCAATACCCGTTAACTCACTAGCCCTGAATTTAACATTTTTTAGGTAGCGAATCCACCATAAATTACTCAACTTTAAAGCTTTAAAAGAATCCTCATCGATTCATACCAGCCATGAAAACATCCCGAATCATCGCTTTGGTCTGCTTGCTAACCACTGGACTGGGCATTGCCTCCGTCCAGGCTCAGCCGGGCGTCAATATATCTTTTGCTACCTTCTATAACGAGCTTTCCCCCTACGGTGAATGGATTCAGAACCCTGAATATGGACAGGTCTGGTCACCCAACGTAGACCCCGGTTTTCAGCCTTACGGAACGGCTGGACGTTGGGAAATGACCGAGTATGGGAATACCTGGGTATCAGATTATCCCTGGGGCTGGGCTCCTTTCCACTATGGCCGTTGGGTCATGGCATACAACCGCTGGGTTTGGGTTCCCGATTATGAGTGGGGACCAGCCTGGGTAAATTGGCGGAATGGCGGCGGTTATTACGGCTGGGCTCCGCTGGGACCGGGCATGAACATCAATGTCAACATTAACCTTCCTTGGAATTACTGGGTATTTGTTCCCCGTCAGTACTTACTAAGTCCTCGTATTTACTCATATTGCGTTCCCCGGACGCGGGTTGTCAATATTTATAATAATACGACAATCATTAACAACGTCTATCAGTCGAACAACCGGACGTATGTGAGCGGTCCGAATCGTCGGGATATTCAACGTGCTACAGGCCGTCCGGTAGATGTGCGTCGGGCGGATGATTTTGGTCGCCGAGTTGGCTTTTACAACCGGGATTACACCTCCAATAGAGGGGATCGCAATGGCAATTGGGACCATACGAATGGAGGAAACTGGAATCGTCCCGGCGACCGGGATAATACGCCCAACCGTCCTGACAGAAATGGTACTCCCGATTATCAGGGAAACCGTCGTAACAATGGCATGAATGGTTTTGACGGAACCGTTCGTCCTGACCGTGGTGGTAATAACAATACCCCCTGGACTTCAGGACGAAACGAAAACGTTCCCAACCCCCAACCCGGCCAGGAATCTAACAACCCGTTTGGCGATGCAGGGAATCGGGCCAGACGTGGATGGAATCAGAACTCAGGAGAACCCTCAACGCCCAATCGGGATAATAATCCTTTTGGTGATGCGGGAAATCGAGCCAGTCGTGGATGGAATCAGAACTCAGGAGAGCCTTCAACGCCCAATCGGGATAACAATCCCTTTGGTAACAGTCAGCCCAGCCGTCAATGGAACCCAGGCCGCAACGACTCGCCCAGCCCTACTCAACCAGGTCGGGAAAGCAATAATCCCTTTGGTGGCATGAGTCGTCCCGACCGTAGTGGTTCACCTGACTTCCGCTCGAATCGTCAGCCATCCATGAACCAGCCTTCTGCCCCTTCCATGGGCGGCAGTCGGATTGAACGAAATGGTGGAATGCCTTCGGATGGAGGCATGAGACAACCTTCTGAGAACCGGGGCGGCGGATTTTCTCCCCGGGGCGGCGGTGAAAATGCGGCTCCTGGTAATCCAGGAGGTGGTGGTGGAGCTCGTTCCAGAGGAAGCAGAAATTAACCCAATGATTTGTTTATTGCCGCAAAGCCGTACTTCGAAAGAGGTGCGGCTTTTTTTAGTCTCTGGTTTCAGTTAGGGTTCATCTGACTCCTGTAATGTTTTATGGCCTATAAACTTTGTTGATGACTGTAATCATTATCTTCGTAACTCTTGAATTTTAAGCTCAGTTGCACTTGATAACATCTATCAAATTTTATGAAACGAGTAACGGGTATTGGCGGCATCTTCTTCAAAACGAAAGATCCACAGGCGATGCGTGACTGGTATAAACAGCATCTGGGCTTTAATACCAATGAATACGGAGCCACTTTTGAATGGAAGGATAATCAGACAGGTGACATCACCTGGAGTCCTTTTCCTGAAGCAACTGCTTATTTTAATCCATCTCCAAAAGAATTCATGCTTAATTTCCGAGTAGCTAACCTAGAAGAGTTAATAGTAGTTCTTAAGGAAGAAGGCGTGAAATTTGTTGGCAACATGGAAGTACACGAATACGGCAAATTTGCCTGGATTCTCGATCCAGAAAATAATAAAATCGAACTTTGGGAACCGGCTAATGAAAAGGAATGATTTGTTCATTGCAGCAAAGCCGTACTTCGAAAGAAGTGCGGCTTTTTCACTTTTTAGTTATTTATATTCGGTTTTCAGTTGAGAAATTTTTATCTCCCGCCCTGGCTGGTGTCCTCACCAGCCCTTACTAAAAGCCTGGTGGTTGGTGAGGACACCAACCAGGGCGGAGTTTTCGCCCCTTTCATGTCCCCCCTATTTCCAGTTACCTTCCTATTTACTAATTTTTGATTTACTTACTGGGGTTGCCAATCCGAAAGAGCTTTTAAGAACGATGCCATTAAAAATGTAGAGACGCGACTTCATCACGTCTAGCCTAGAGATGGACCTAATCTATGCCTAAATCGTATCGACTAGGATTGCTAATCCGAACGTATGTATCACGCCATTTTTGATATTCATTAACTTATGAACGAAGCGTTACAGAAACTTTTTCTAGCAGATCAGGAGGAGCGAGTAAATCACCCAGAAGTGGGGACACTTGCCTATGAATCCTTACGGCAACGTGATCAGGAACGACGCAAATGGGTCCAAAAGATGGTGGAAGAAAAGCAGGTAATTACCGCTCAGGACTATTACCATGCTGCGTTAATTTTTCAGCACGGCGACACCATCGATGAAATCTGGATGGCTCATCTCTGGGCTTTGACGAGTGTTGAATTGGGTAATCCGGCTGGAAAATGGTTGGCTGCGGCGGCCTTAGACCGTTGGCATATGTATCAGGGACAACCGCAGAAATATGGCACCCAAATGGTTCCTGACGGTATTCGTTACCGACTGTGGGATATCGATCCGGCTACTACCGATGAAGAGAGAGCCCAATGGGATGTGCCTAGTTTAGCCGAAATGGAGCAGCGAGCCCGGCAATTGACCTTCGCCAACCAGGGCAAAATGCCTCCGCTGGATAAGGCTCCAGGATGGTTAAAACAGGCGATCGAAAAATGGAACGAAGTGTAGTTACAAACGTTTGTAGTCCCCATTAGCAAAGGTTTTTGTTCTCACTGTTTTCATCAAATCGCTTTCGTATTATAGATCTGAAAAGCGTAGAGTGTACCGTTTACTTTGTAATTCTGCATCCTAACTCATCGTCCCGATCATTCCTGCTTTGCTATCTCAGCTAACATCGGATGGAATTCACATTCAGCATATTTCGGATTTTATGACGGCCTGCGATCATAGAAATTTGTCTCACAAAACGAACGATCATGGAAACACAGGCAGCCCTTAATTACAGTCGAATCGCAGAAGCGATTGCGTACATCAAGGATAACTTCAGAGCACAACCCAATTTAGACGACGTTGCCGAGAAGGTTCATCTAAGTCCGGCCCATTTTCAACGGCTATTTACCGAATGGGCAGGAACAAGTCCCAAGAAATTTCTGCAATATGTCAGCGTAGAACACGCGAAAAAAATCTTAGGAGAAACCCGGACTACGCTGATTGATGCCACCTTTGAAACAGGACTTTCCAGCACCAGCCGTCTGCATGATTTGTTCATCAACATTGAAGGGATGACACCCGCTGAATATAAAAATGGCGGTAAAAATCTGCGGATTAATTTCAGTTATGCCGAAAGTCCATTTGGCTCTTTACTCGTGGCCTCCACCGCCAAAGGCGTTTGTTACTTGGCTTTCGAAGAGAACGAAGAAGTCGCCTTTGCTAAACTTAAAGCGAAGTTTCCCAATGCTGTATTTCAGCAGAAATTAGACGTCATGCAGCAAAATGCTCTATTCATTTTTCAACATGACTGGAGCAAACTCAACCAAATTAAACTGCATCTGAAAGGCACCGATTTTCAGTTAAAGATCTGGGAAAGTTTACTAAAAATTCCCATGGGCAAGCTATCCACTTACGGCACTATTGCGGAGCAAGTGGGCAGTCCAAACGCTTCAAGAGCCGTTGGAACAGCCATCGGAAGTAATCCTGTGGCGTTCTTAATTCCCTGCCATCGAGTGATCCAGTCCTCAGGAGCTTTGGGCGGGTATATGTGGGGTACCACCCGCAAAACAGCCATCATTGGTTGGGAAGGAGCCCAAATGTATTCATCCAAAGAATTGGAATTATGAGCACTATCGTCCAGAAAATAGAGGCATTAGACTGGCCAGCCCTTACCGAAGCCATGCATCAAAACGGGTATGCTACCCTCTCCAATTTGCTTACGAACGAACAGTGTGAAGCGTTAAAAGCCAGTTATGATACCTCAGCTTTGTATCGAAAAACGGTGACAATGGCTCGATATCGTTTTGGATTGGGAGAGTATAAATACTTCAATTACCCCCTTCCTGATCTTATTCAAACCATCAGAGAGACCCTTTATCCATACCTTGCTCCTATTGCAAACGCCTGGTTTAAAGTGCTGAATATTGATACGGTGTTCCCCTTAACCCACGCTGAATTAGTACAACAGTGCCATCAGAATGGGCAGACAAAAGCAACGGTTTTGATTTTAAAATACGGTACAGGTGGCTTTAATACCTTGCACCAGGATTTATACGGAGACGTTTATTTCCCTATCCAACTCGTGTTGTTTTTGAATGAACCTAATAAGGATTATTTCGGAGGGGAGTTTGTCTTAACTCAGCAAATACCTAGGGCACAGTCCAAAGCCCTTGTAGTAAGTCCCCAAAAAGGAGATGGCCTGATATTCACTACCAACTTTAAACCCGAAAAGGGAACCAAAGGCTATTATCGGATCTTTATGAAACACGGAGTAAGTGAAGTAAAAGCAGGCGAACGCCACACGTTAGGAATCATTTTTCATGACGCCATAAGTTAAATCATGATACGGCATTCAGACCTATCTCCGGCTACGATAAGGCATAAAATCAGACGTAGAGAAGTAGTTTTAGCCGGGAACATGAAGTTAAAGATTTACGGAAATCTGGGTTGCTCGTCAGGCAAAAGAATGAGAAAAGAAAACCGGGTATTTTTTCATTCCGAGGCAGAAGCCCTACAGCATTACTACCGCCCCTGCGGGCATTGTCTGAAAGAAAAATACAAAGCCTGGAAATTAGATCATAAGAGATAGCTACCCATTTTCGTACATGCGTTACCAAGATTCCGTATGATGAATTTATTTGATTACGAACCAGCCAGGCACAAAAACTGGCTTCCTTACGACGGAACGGTAAATTATTACGGCAAACTCTTAAGCCAATCAGAGGCTGATTTTTTCCTAAACAAGCTATTGGAAAAGATTCAGTGGGAAAACGACAGGGCTGTTCTATTCGGTAAGGAAATCATTACTAAACGGAAGGTAGCGTGGTATGGGACAGAACCCTACCAGTATACGTATTCCAATACGACCAAACATGCCTTACCCTGGACGCCGGAATTGCTGGTATTAAAAACGCTAGTCGAAAAAGAAACGGGTGAAACTTTTAATTCCTGTTTACTTAATCTTTACCATACCGGCGAAGAAGGAATGAGCTGGCATAGCGATGCCGAAGCAGATTTGAAAAAAGACGGAGCTATTGGTTCATTAAGCTTTGGAGCTGAAAGAAAGTTTGCGTTTAAACACAAGCAGAGCAAAGAAAAAGTAGAGCTTTTGTTAGAGCATGGAAGTCTGTTGGTTATGAAAGACACTACGCAAACCTTCTGGCTACACAGACTCCCTCCCAGTAAAAGAATAGCTACGCCAAGGGTTAATCTAACTTTTAGAACAATTGATGAATAAGCTCATTGCGAAAGTATAATACCATTGAACGTTTCGGATGATGTTAGGCATTCCATGTCTAACAAGCTTAATATACTTCTGTTGCAAGATTCTATCTTATTCCTACAAAAACGGCAGGCTCCCACCTGCCGTTGGTATTTATTACTACCCCCCAAACTGTTTCGGGTGATACGGGGGATTCCATGTCTACCAAACTTAACACCTGCGACCATTTGCTTTTCCCTATTCTTGAGAGCATCTAACATAACGGCCCGGCGTAGTCCCAGGATTGCAAGTTCGAAAGAGCATGAGTGGGATTAATTTACGATTAAACCCCTTGCTTCCAGCTTTCATCTTATTGACTAGCTTTTATCTTGCCCCCGTTTCAATAGGCTGATTACTCTAAATCAGCATGTAAGTCCTTAGTGATTTCTTAGGAGTCCCTATAGGTTTACCTCAGGGTTCTATAAGATAATACGCTAGTAATAGATGAATAACACTCTGAATGCTCATTGTCTTCAACCTTTGTATTCAGGATATTAATACCTATACCATCATGATCATGCGACGTCTTTACTCACCGTTAGCTGGCTTTTTTCTACTTGCCATTCTTCTTACCGGATGTATGGCTTCCCGACAAACTAAATCAGCCCTTGCTAAAGTGGCTACTGACAATTGCATTATTGATTCCAGTGGTACTTCGGGATACGTTTTTCATCCTACTGATTTACAGCCGGGATCAGGCGATGAATCCTTACTTAGACATCGCTATGGCGATCGGGGCTTGCGAATGGCTCAGGCCGTAGGACTTACCCCATTGCTGGTACGTGCCACACAGCTAGAGCAACAGCAAAACCCTAACGAGCCTGCCTCTAATGAGTATCTGACCATACGGCAAAAAATGACCGACCAGCTTCAACTGGCCAGCTTTGATATTGCGACGGCAGTTGCACTCGTTGACTGCGACAGTAAAAGAGCTGCCTTGACGGCTACCTTACTTACCCGGCAGGAAAACAGCCGGGAAAAACGTATGACGATTAGTGCCATTACCACTGGGGCATTAACGGCTCTGATGGTTGGTTTTCTCAAATTGGGTGACCATGAGGATGCAGGCGAATGGGTGGGTATTGGAGGAGGACTAGCCGAAGCTAGTTTGGGTATTACCTCTTTACTACAAAAGCCACCTAAGACTGATTATCGCCACTTAAATAATCCATTGCGGGATATATGGGTACATCCGGTTACGTCGACCGTTTTTCCTCCCTTGGTTTGGTATTACCTCAACAAACCCAAGTCTGCCAATAGTCCTTCTTTGATTGAGGGTTTACGAAGCCGTTGGGAAATTCTGGTTTCGCTTGATGCCGATGCCAAGCAAAACCGTAAGCACAAAGGTCATGAAGTCGATTACTTTGGCACGGGAGATCTCTATACCACGGAAGACTTAACGGTCCGCTCGACGATGCTGGGGCAACTAGCTACTGAACTTCAGTTGATGAACAATGACCTGACTATTTTGCTCAACGAAATTGTTCGGTCACCCCAAAAGCGGTAATACGGTTAATGGTTGGTTGGCTAATCTTTCACAAACGGCCATTGGTATAAAGTACAAAAATACTTCAGGCATTCCTTTACTTTCAAACTTCAGCCTTATTCCTTCTGGTAAGCCCGGCGGTATTCCACCGGAGTTAATCCCGTAATGCGTTTAAAATGGCGGTTGAAATGTGAGAAGTTCGCATAACCGCTTTCGTAACAAACCTGAGCAATGGGTAAATCCCCGGAAATCAGAACTTTGCAGGCCTGACCAATGCGTACCTCCGACAGAAACTGTGTATACGTTTTTCGAACCCGACTTTTGAAATACCGACAGAACGAATGCGGATTGAGAGCTACCTCCTCCGCAATTTCTTCCAGCGTAATTTTTTGGGCGAAATGAGTAAACGTGTAATGGTAAATCTTCGCCAGACGCTCAGTATCGTTACCATCTACGGGTACGGTATAGCCCACACTAGCCAGTGGCGTTAGCTCTTTCGACAGAGCCAGTATTCGCAGAATGTCCATTAACCCCAGTAATCGGTATAAATCATCCTGCCCCGTAAACTCCAGCATCCGTTGCTGAATCTGTTCTTTGGTAACACCCGTCACTTTTAAACCATACTGAGCCTTTTGAAATAAGTCCCGCAGGGGTTTGGTTTCGGGTAACTGCGTGAATTCTTTCCCCGCAAAATCTTCCGCAAAATGAATTGATAAGGAACTACAAAGCTCGGCATTATCGGGATGAAAATAGGCTTCGTCGGATCGCCAGAGGTGGGGCACATTGGCCCCCAGCAGGATTAACTCGCCACTTTCAAAAGCTTCCACGTGATCCCCGACAAGCCGCGTACCGGTGCCCTTCTGAACCCAGGTAATTTCAAATTCAGGGTGGTAATGCCAGCGGTTATAGAAGTAGGGTTCTACTACCTGTCGCAGTCCAAATGATGAACTTCCTTCAAAATTAAACCGATGATAAAGGGGCTTCATGATGCGTAGTTTTCAAACCTTCCCTGACAATTACGAAAATTATGCAAATATAGTATCAATTAAAGACAAGCTCTGGTAAGTTTTGTATGCAGGTATTACCCAATTTTGTTAGGTTAAACGAGCTTTCTAACCTGATTCAGTACCGTGTCCACTTGTTCTGACCAAATTTTATGGAATGCCTTACTGGACGGCGACGCCGATGCCTGGGGTATTTTATACAGTCGACATTACCGACCCCTGCGTTCCTGGGCCCTTAGACGCTTTGCAGATGCAGATATGATTGAAGATGCCATTCAGGATTTATTTCTCTGGATCTGGCAGCATCGGCAAAATCTGAATCGAAATGCTCCCTTAACCCCTTACCTGAAATTCTCGCTTCGGAATCAGATTCTGAAACTTTTGCCCGCCCACCATATTTCCCTGAATCAGGAAATGGAAGGGATCGACTTACCCGTGGAAGATTGTCCGGAAAGTCGTATGATCGAAAAGGAAGTAGATTTTTCCTGGCAAAGCTTCGCTACTCAATCCCTAAACACCTTACCCCGCCGCAAACGGCAGGTGATGGAATTACGGTATCGGGACGGGCGATCCATCGAGGAAATTTCGGAACATACCGGGCTTCAATACCAGTCGGTAGTTAATGCCGTTCAGCTTTCGGTTACGCATCTGCGAAATCAGGCGATTCTGGCGGGCTATAATTATCAGGTATTTCGACGAAAATCCCGTTAATCCGCAAACAAACTTCCGGGCTAAAGACTTTATTCATAAAAATCTGACCATGAGTCTTTATCTAATGTCTCTGGTTTACGTTGTGGCCGGGATTCTGCATTTTATCCGTCCGGAAACGTACGTTCGCATCATGCCACCCTACATTCCGGCTCCCCTGACGATGGTTTATCTCAGTGGAATTGCTGAAATAATCCTGGGCTTTGCCGTATTGATTCCCTCCGTCAGAGCCTGGGCGGCCTGGGGCATTATTCTGCTGCTGATTGCTGTTTTTCCCGCAAACTGGTACATGGCCATTTCCGATAAGTTTTCCCACATTCCCTCCTGGATTTTATGGGCACGACTCCCGCTTCAGCTCGTGCTGATTTACTGGGCCTATACCTTCACTAAAAAATAAACGCAGACAGGTCTGGCCCATCTGCGTTCATGAAGATTCGAGAGTTACCTATTGCCAGTTACTCGCCTGATCTAATTTTTCAATCGCTTCTGTACTCAACGAGATACTTACGGCTTCTTTAAACGAATTCAACTGATTATCACTGGTAGCACTGGCAATCGGAGCCGCCACGGATGGACGAGCGATAAGCCAGGCCAGCGAAATGGCCGCCGGACTTACGTTGTATTCCTTCGCCAGTTCATCCAGCACGCTTAATACAGTTAACCCCTGTTCGTTCAGGTATTTCTTTACCCCCTGCCCCCGCTGACTTTTATTTAAATCGGCTTCGGAGCGATATTTTCCGGTCAGAAAACCACTCGCCAGAGCGTAATAGTTAATCGTGCTGAGCTGATGATCCAGAACAATCGGCTCGTAGGCTTTTTCGTATTCTTCCCGCTCCAGCAGATTATAATGCGGCTGTAGGGTTTCGTAACGCGGGTAACCGTATTTCTTACTCGCTTCCAGCGAAGCTTTCAGCCGTTCAGGACTCATATTAGACGTACCAATGATCCGTACTTTCCCCTCACGTACCAACTGATCGTAAGCTTCCAGTGTTTCCTCCACAGGCGTTGCTTCGTTGTCATAATGGGTCTGATATAAATCAATATAATCGGTTTGCAAACGACGAAGTGAATCTTCTACCCCTTTCAGGATATACGCTTTACTGACATCCGGCTGGCCTTTACCGTTATCGGCTCCGATCTTAGTGGCAATAACCAGCTTGTCGCGATTGCCCCTAGCCTGCTGCCATTTTCCAATAATCGTTTCCGATTCTCCGCCAATATTACCCGGTACCCAGCGAGAATACACGTCTGCCGTGTCAATGCAATTAAATCCAGCGGCTACAAAAGCATCCAGCAATTGAAAAGATTTCGCTTCGTCAATTGTCCAGCCAAACACGTTACCCCCAAAAATCAGGGGTGCAATTTCCACCGCCGATTTCCCTAATTGTCTCTTTTCCATAGGTTTTCAAGTTTACAAAATAGAATACACTGAAAAATCAATTCCAGCCCGGAATGAACCAAGCCTATTTGGAAACGATGAAAAAGGGAATTTCCGTTCATTATAAATGTGGTAGAGACGCGACTTTATCGTGTCTGGCTTCCCCACCATGGCTGGTGTCGCACCAGTCATTTGTACGCAAACCGTGGTTGGTGAGACACCAACCACGGCGTAAGGCTTGTAAGACTACTAGTAAAACCCGCCTCTACCCAGACGCGATGAAGTCGCGTCTCTACCTTGTAAAAAACAAAGGTTCGGCCCATTGCGGAGTCGAACCTTTTGAACCTTACTATCTACTATTAAACCGTAATTTTTCGTTTTCTCGACAGAATATTCCATTCGTCAACGACCTGCCCATCTTCCACCACAGTGGCGGTTTCGTGTAGAGCAACGGTTGGGCAAACGTGGTAAGGAATGGCATATAATACGTCGCCTACCTGAAGTGATTCCCAACTGGATACTTTTAAAACCCCATGCTCTTCGCTTTGGCCGGTTAATTCATAATCCACCAGATTAAGGAATTTTACCCGACGGTCCACCGGATTCTCGGCAGCTACGGCTTTGTGCCCTAAATCAATAGTAATGATACCTTCGGTTGGCTTAGAGACGACCCGGGTAAGGAGTACGGCAGCCCATTCAAACAGCTGTTCTTCCAGTAAATCGTCATACCCCCAATCCCAAAGCAAACAAGTCCCCGGGCTCAGGTAGTTACCTTCCCGCAAAGCATGAACCGTAAACGAAGGCGTACCTCCGGTAATAACCATCCAGTCTTCCTGAATTTCAACCGCTGTAATTACCCGTTCATACGCTTCATTGACTTCTACTTTACGTTCTTCAAAGTCTGGATTACGGAGGTGTCCGTCGTAGATGTGGAGTCCTTTCAGCTCCAGGTTTGCCAACGATTCAATGTGTTCCACCAACGCAGGCAAGTCCTCTACTTCAGCTCCCGTGCGGTTCATTCCATTATTAACATCAATGAAAAGCGATGCCTTTTGATGTTCAAAAAACGTATGAATCGTATCCGCTGCGGCGATGTTATCTACCAACGCAGAAAACTGCGTTTCGGGATATTTCTGCATTAACTCGTAAAAACGAGCAATGTTAGGGCCTACCAGCGGATAGGCCAGTAACACCCAGGGAGCACCTGCCAAAGCTGCCATTTCGGCTTCGGCCAGGGTGGAAACTTTGAATTTAGAAATCCCTACTTCCAGTTGCATTTTCAGCACCTCAACCGTTTTGTGGGTTTTGGTATGGGGTACCAGTCGCTCGGGACTTCCCGCGATGGCCACCATAATGGCAATGTTTCTACGAATCCGGTCGCGATAAAACACGATTCCGGGTGACGCTACAGCGTCGGGATTTTGCAGGGAAAACCAATCTTCCATGAATGATATGGGAATAATGAAACGGCCGCCAAAGCGGTTTGGAGTTAATTAACCCCGCCTCTTATTTTGATGAATGACTAACTGAATAGTTGATCGTTTTTAGCGGCCGCCGCTGCGATTATCAGTTAATAGACTATTAATCAACGTTTTACAACTGCAAAAAGATACTATTAAATAATTACAAGACACTTAAATAAAGGCGTCCAGAATTAATACGCCGAAAAGACCAATAATGGATACCAGGGTCTCCATGACCGTCCAGGTTTTAAGCGTTTCTTTAATACTAAGATTAAAATACTCTTTATATAACCAGAAACCGCCGTCATTGAAATGCGAACACATCAAACTCCCCGCTCCGATGGATAATACCATTAACTCTGGCGAAACATCGGGACGAGCAACTAATATCGGAGCAACTAAACCCACGGCGGTTAGTCCGGCGACGGTCGCTGAACCCACGCAGATACGAATCAGTCCGGCAATGAGCCAGCCCAATACCAGCGGGGAAATGGGCAACATTCGCAGTTGCTCTCCAAGGTAGGTACTAATTCCGGCGGCCTGCATGATTTCCTTCAAAGCCGAAGCTCCGGCAACGACCAGAAGAATAACCGAACAGCCTTTGAAAGCCTCTTCCAACTGACCCGTTACTTGCTTCATGCTTTTGCCGCGAGCAATACCCAGGGCATACATGGCAACCAGTACCGAAAGAAACATGCCAAAATAAGGCTCGCTGATGAGCTGAATGGCTGGATTGGGTGGTAAATAAGGCCGAAAGATCGTAGTTAAGGCCAGCAGAATGACGGGTAATAAGGCCGTAAACAAACTAATGCCCAAACCCGGTAACTCTTCGGCTGACATCTTTTTTACAGAAAGCAAATCGGGATCCAGTACCGGATTATATTTTTTTAAGGTTCGTCCGAAAATAGGGCCAGCAATGGCAATGGCTGGAAGAGCGATTGCTATTCCGTATAATAACACCTTTCCTAAATCAGCATTAAACCGACCCGCAATGGCCGCTGGCGAAGGATGCGGTGGCAAATACCCGTGAGCCACTGACAGGGCCGATAACATGGGAATTCCAACGGTTAGAATGGGAACCCGAGCCGAAACCGAAACGGCCACGATCAGCGGGAAAACGATGACGAAACCGGCATTATAGAAGAGCGGAATACCAATAACAAAACCCGCCAGAGCCATGCCCCAGGGTAGGTTTTTCTTTCCAAAAATCTGAACAATGGCATCCGTAATTCGCTGAGCAGCCCCGCTTTCGGCCACCAGTTTTCCCAGCATGGCTCCGAAGCCAACGATTAACACCAGATCACCCAACGTGTCGCCAATGCCTTTTTTAATGGCCTGGCCCACAGCGGCCACTTCCATCCCACTCGCTAGACCGAGGCCGATACAAATGATGAGAAAGGACAGGAAGGTGTCCAGCCGAACATAGGCGATAAAAAAAATGAGTAACGCAATGGCCAGAAAGGTCAGGATAAGAGGCATTTGATCAATAGCTAGAGGTTTAAGTCTTTCAAAGAAAAGAATTTTTTAATCGAAATTTCTCTTGAATGCTTTAGATTGAAGGCAGGTTTTGTTAGTTAATCTAATGTTTGGAGTTTAGAGTTGGGAGTTTAGGGTTAAAGCTTGGCTATCCAAACCCTTTACTTTTGTGAAAAAGGTCTATTCATTCTGTTCACTCATAACTCTAAACCCAAAACTCAAAACATATTTCCATGATCGAGTCACTGCCTCAGCGAGAGAGGGCTTTTTTGCCTGCTGCTTATGAATTAACCGACTGGACGAGCGTTCAGCCTTATTTTGATGAACTGAAAGATCGCATCGTCCTGAATGCCGACGAATTACGAACCTGGTTTCAGGATCGCTCGGAACTGGAAAGTTACCTTTCCGAAAATTTCGCCTGGCGATACATCCGTATGACGACTGATACGAGTAATGAAGCGTACGTCTCGGCCTTCCATGAGTTTAACGAAAATATTCAACCGCACTGGGCCGAAATTTCCAATGTTTTGGATCAGAAAGCCCTTGCGAGTCCTTACGTAGATGACCTGAAAGACGAAGGATATTTCATTACCCTTCGGGCCATGCGTCGGCAAATTGAAATTTTCCGAACGGAAAACGTGCCCCTTTTCACCCAGATTCAGCAATTACAAAGTCAGTACGGAAATATTGCCGGAGCCATGACGGTTACCCTGAATGGGGAAGAAATGACGCTTCAGAAGGCCGGCGATTTTCTGATGCAACCTGATCGGGCCGTACGAGAAGAAGCCTGGAGAACTATTTGGGAACGTCGTTATCAGGATCACGAAGCCCTGGACGACTTACTCAACCAGCTTCGTGACCTTCGGCATCAGGTAGCTCAGAATGCAGGCTTTGCCAACTTCCGGGATTACATGTTTGCCGCGATGGGTCGCTTTGATTATACTGTGGAAGATTGCTTCAACTTTCACGATGCCATTGCTCAGACGGTAGTTCCGGTATTGAACGAACTTTCAGCGGAACGCAAACAAGCTTTACAAACGACTGACTTACGTCCCTGGGACAAGCTGGTCGATCCAACCGGGCAGGCTCCACTCAAACCCTTCGCGGGCGGGGAAGATTTATTAACCAAGACCATTGAAGTTTTTGACCGACTTGATCCTGAATTGGGCAGTTACCTGCGGGTGATGCGAACGATGGGCCGCTTTGATCTGGAATCCCGCAAGGGCAAGGCTCCGGGCGGGTATAACTATCCGCTGGAAGAATCAGGGGTGCCGTTTATTTTCATGAATGCCACTTCTAACCTGCGGGATATGGTGACAATTCTGCACGAAGGGGGCCATGCCGTTCATAGCATTGTTACCCGGGACTTAGCCCTGAATAGCTTCCGTAATGTGCCCAGCGAAGTAGCCGAGCTGGCTTCCATGAGCATGGAGTTAATTACGATGGATCACTGGGATGTCTTTTTCCCGAATCCTGAAGACTTACGTCGGGCGAAGCTGGAGCATCTGGAAGATATCATTGAGACCCTACCTTGGGTAGCTACCGTTGATGCCTTTCAGCATTGGCTCTACGAAAATCCTACGCATTCCATAGACGAACGCAATGAGGCCTGGTTACAAATCTTTGGTCGATTCAGCGATACCATTACCGACTGGAGCGGACTGGAGCGTTTCAAAGCGTATCAGTGGCAACGGCAATTGCACATTTACGAAGTGCCTTTTTATTACATTGAATACGGCATTGCTCAGTTAGGAGCCATCGGCGTTTGGAAGAACTATAAGGAGGATCCGAAAAAAGGGTTGGAGGGTTACCTGAATGCTCTAAAACTGGGGTATACCTGCCCGATGGGAGAGATTTACGCAGCGGCAAATATTCCTTTTGATTTCTCGAAAGAACACATCGCCAGTTTGATGAATTTTGTGAGAACGGAGATTGAGAAGCTGAAATAGTTTTCGGGGTCTGTTTACGGTTTTCCGTTATATAGAAGCTACTGTACTTCGATACGGTAGCTTCTATAACCCAAGAGGGGTTAAATATGAATAGCCCCAAGCTAAAATTTATGCCGAAATGGATATATAATGGGTATCGCCTTTTCCCCGTGTTATCACCTGGGGCTATGCGTATTGAACCCCTCCGGGGTTATACCTCCCATTTCAAACAAATCCCTTACCTTTATGGATTTTCCCTTTCAAACCCTAAACCCTAAACCCTAAACCCTAAACCCTAAACCCTAAACCCTAAACCCTAAACCCTAAACCCTAAACCCTAAACCCTAAACCCTAAACCCTAAACCCTAAACCCTAAACCCTAAACCCTAAACCCTAAACCCTAAACCTGCTTGGCCTTCTTCCGTTCTCTTTACCTTTCCCGACTGTTCTTTACGGTATTAATCAGTATCGTTTTTCTGTTTTTGCTGGCATTTATGATGCCCTGGCTCTTCAGTATCATACAAGTCGCCTTACTGGTGTTTGGAGTGCTGATTGTAATGGATATTTTACTGTTATACCTGCCTGGACAAACCCTGATGGCCCGGCGGGACGTAGGTGAACGCTTTTCCAACGGTGATACCAATCCGGTTTCTATCTTCCTTGAAAACCACTATAATTTTTCAGTTAAGCTGGAGATTATTGATGAAATTCCTTTTCAGTTTCAGAAGCGTGACGTGCTCTTCAGAACCGAGCTAGCTACCGAAAGTCAGCAGATTATTCGGTATGAGTTACGGCCCGTAGAACGTGGCGTTTATTCCTTCGGAGCCGTTAATATATATGTTCAAAGCCCCATTCAATTGGTGAAGCGTCGGCATCGTTTTTCGCAGGATCAGCAGGTAGCGGTTTATCCTTCTTTTCTGCAAATGAAGCAGTATGAATTCATGGCTATTTCGAGTCGATTAACCGAATTGGGTATTAAGAAAATCCGGCGGGTTGGGATGAGTCAGGAATTTGAGCAGATTCGCCCCTACGTGCCCGGCGATGAAGTGCGGACGGTCAACTGGCGAGCAACAGCCCGACGTAACGAGCTGATGGTTAATGCTTTTCAGGAAGAAAAATCTCAAGCAATTTACTGCCTGATTGATAAAGGCCGCGTCATGCAAAGCCCTTTCAACGGACTAAGCCTATTAGATTATGCCATTAATTCTACGCTGGTCATGAGTAACATTGCCCTGATCAAACAGGACAAAGTGGGCGTATTTACCTTTTCCGATAAAAAAGGACAAATTCTTCCCGCCGAACGCAAGCCTGGCCAGTTGCAGCGGATTATGGAGTTACTGTATCGGCAGAAAACCCGTTTTCTGGAAACGGATTATGAACTGTTATACGTAAACCTGAAAACGCAAATCCGGCAGCGGAGTTTGCTGTTGCTATTCACGAATTTCGAAACGGTAAACGCCATGCGGCGGGTACTTCCTTACCTGCGTCGCCTAGCCAAGGATCATCTCGTTGTCGTTATTTTCTTTGAAAACACGGAGTTACGCTCCTTACTTACGAAGCCCGCTCAAACTACCGAAGAAATTTACCTGAAAACCATTGCTGAGAAGTTTTTCTACGAGAAGCAGCAAATCATGCGTGAACTTCAGCAATACGGCATTCAGTCGGTATTAA
The DNA here is from genome assembly GCF_030818595.1 of Siphonobacter sp. SORGH_AS_1065. Taxonomy (NCBI): domain Bacteria; kingdom Pseudomonadati; phylum Bacteroidota; class Cytophagia; order Cytophagales; family Cytophagaceae; genus Siphonobacter; species Siphonobacter sp. SORGH_AS_1065. The sequence continues at coordinate 2,466,615 of NZ_JAUTAM010000004.1, read as the reverse complement.
CCCCACCCGAAAAATTAACGGTAAATACGATTAATAAATACCTGGAAGTAAAAGCTCGGGGAATGATCTAAGCGTTTGAAGTTATGGATTTAGAGTTTTTATACTCTTTCACCTCTGTAGTTTACCAATTACTTCCGTAGCTCTTCATCAAGGTTCAGCACTTGCTCGATGACGGATGTTTTTTCGTCGTTCCAGATGATGTAGTCCGCTATTCGCTGGCGTTCTTCTTCGGAGGCCTGACGGGCTATAATGTCCTGAATGGCTTGTTCTGTGCGATTATCCCGTTGCTTTACCCGCCGAATCCGTAACTCCAGCGGAGCTTCCACGACGATCACTTTTTGAAAGTTATTGCCTTCTCCCGCCGCTTTCATAATCGCCGCTTCGTATAACAGATAAGGAGCCGAGGCATGGCTCTGAGCCCATTCTTCGCCATCTTTTCGAACACGTGGATGCACCCGTTCATTCACCTGTTGTAACAACTCCGGCTTATCAAAAATCTGGCTTGCCACCCATGTCCGGTTGTATTCGCCCGAAGGCAAATAGGCTTCTGGACCCAGCAATTCCAGTAACTGATTTTTCAGAACAGGATCGTTCTTAATTAGCTGTTTGGCCCGGTCATCCGCTTCGTAAATGGGAATACTCAAACAGGCAAAAACCTTAGCAATCAGGCTTTTGCCCGAGCCAATTCCACCCGTAATGCCAATCACTTTAGGACTCATTTCCTGGATTATAAAAAAACGCGAACCGTACCTTATCCGTACTGATTCGCGTTTGACGTTATTATTTTTTTACTGGTAAAGGACTCAGTAATTCAGCAATTTCAAAACTAATATTTACCTGTTTGGACGAAGCATTTACATGGGGATTATTGACCAGCGGAATTGGAATTTGTTCATCAAAATCACCCGTAATTTTTTTAGGTAATGGAATCTGAATGATGCTGGGTATTTCCCTCATGGCTGACTCCGGCCCTTCGACCGTAATCGTTTGTGGAATGACGTTAATAACCGTTGATACAACAAATCGACTCGGGAATTTCACACCACTGGTGTCCGCCATCAGTTTAACCGTCTTCACTACTCTTCTTTCAAAACTAATATTCAGCGAGTCGGCAATGATGTAATTTACGTGCGTCTCCTGTAAGCGATTTGAAAGTAAATCCGTTAACGAAGTCGTATTAATAAATTTCGTATGTAATGGATTAACGACGGAGTAACGAATGGGCTCATTTCCGAGGGAAATCATACGCCATAGTAAATCCCAGCCACTGCCGGTAATACTGGCCTGAATTTGACGCGGAAGCGGAGAAGTAGGAACATACAATGAATCATCGTAAGCTACTTGTAATGGATACGCTAATCGGGTTGAATAGCCCTGTTTATTCAAAGCATTCATCAGCCAGAAAAGCAGAGCCCCTAACATGCAGAGACCCGCAACTTTCCAGTCAGGTTTCATCATTTCAATGATCAGTGATCAATTATCAGTGAACAATTCATTTCGTCGGAATCAGATAAAAACCTATTCCTTACCCGAAATGCATCAACTGATCTTTGGAATTATTGAGCCAGACGCTGGCTGCTTTCGCGAGAAATAGCCGTTTTTTCGAAAACCAGACGCATGCCACGTCCTACGTCAAGGGTAACGGTTTTATCGGTCGTTTCAACGATTTTACCGTGTAAACCACCAATCGTGATTACCTGGTCGCCTTCTTTCAGTTCGTCAACAAATTTCTGTTGATCTTTCGCCTTCTTCTGTTGAGGACGAATCATGAAGAAGTACATAACTACGAAAATACCGCCCATCAGAACGAGGCTGTACCAGTTAGTTCCGCCAGCGGGTGCCTGCAATAACATATCTTTACTTAAGTTAGGATTAATGGTTCGTTTCGAGAAAAGCGTTATTTGGCTTCCAGCACTTCTACCTTAAAAGCCACCGTAGTTGTTTCTGGCTTGGTATTCGCCATCACCGTAACCGTCTTGGTATTCGCTCCTACTTTATTTTTACTGTTGAATTTGACCAGCAAACTGGCCGTATCTCCCGGAGCAATCGCCGCCGTAGGAATAATGGGAACCGTACAGCCACAGGAAGCGGAAGCCGACTGAATGACCAGCGGAGCATTCCCCGTGTTTTTAAAAGCAAACCGATGCAGAAGGGTATCTCCCTCGGTTACTTTCCCCAGATCTACTTCGGGCTGATTGAATTTCAGAATTGGGAATTTCGTGGGGTCATCTGAGGTAGAACCTTCTTTCTTGCCATCTCCGCAAGAGCTAAGTCCCAGAAGGCCCATCAAAGCCAGTCCTAGTACTAATGTGCTTTTCATTCCTCGTGTGAAGTCCTGCATATGAGCTTTAAGCAAACCTTAAAGCTCATATCAAGCCCAATTATGATCTTAGTTTCCTTTGATTTGGCCCATCAGCATTTCGACATCTGCCAACAAGCGTTCCGCTTTTTCGCGAGCTTCGTCTACTACTTTTTTACCTTCCGTTTTTGCCAGACTTTCGGGTAAATCGCCCTGAACAACCAGATCTGAAATCAGACGCTGTAACTGCTCACGGTATTTCGAAAGACGGTATGCTAAACGGTCACGTGTATTTTCACCTGAATCGGGTGCGTATAAAATTCCTATAGAGGCCCCAACCGCGGTTCCGGCTAAAAAGCCAATTAAAGCAAGGGTTGATTTTTTCATAACATTCGCTGTAAAATTCGGATGCCTTTAAAAGTAAATCCACTCCGTTTTTGTTTTTAAAACTAGAAAACAGAAACAAAATCAGACATCCTGGACATTCAAACTGGCTTTTACTTACTGATAATCAGTACTAGGTTTCTAAATTTAGCCCTAAGGCCCCTGAAAACTAGAAATAGATTGATCAAAATCCAATTATCGATTGTCAATCAGCCCCCGACCGCTCTTACGAATCGTACCGTTTTCACGCAGTTTTGCTGATAGTGTATCCAGTACACCGTTCAAAAACTGGCCGCTTCGGGGAGTGGAATAATCTTTGGCTACCTCAATAAATTCGTTGATCGTCACTTTCACCGGAATACCTGAGAAGTAAATCATTTCAGCCAGAGCCATCATCAGCAGGATACGGTCCGTCAGGGCAATCCGTTCAGAATCCCAGTTCGTAACCTGATCTACAATAAACTGCATGAAACGCTCTTCGTTATCTAAGGTATGACGAAGTAAATCTTTGAAGAAGGTAATATCATCCTCACCGCCGGGCAGTAAAGTCTGCAAACGGAGGTCGCCATCCTGGTAGGATTTAACCGTTTTCGTACTTAAGCTCCGCAGGATGTCTTTATCTTCTGACCATTGCAGGTTTTGCTCGTCGAAGATTGTTTTAATCATTTCATTCTTGAAAATCACCTGCTTCAGTAAGTGCATCACCAGCTCCGCATCCTCTTCGGGCGTGTGCTGATTTTTTTCGCAATACTTCTGGAAGGTTTCGTCCTGACGTACGTCTTTGAAGAAAGGACGAATGTATTGAACCCGATCTTCTTCCGTCCACTTCAGGTTTCGGCGAATTACTTCGTTTTCGAAAGTAGTGTTCTGGCGAAGGGCCTGAATGAATTGATTATTGGCTAATACTTTCGTGTTCAGACCATCGTCAAGGTAACGACGCTCCTGGAACAACTGAGCTTCATCGGCCAACTCCAGCAATAAGAGCAATATGGTCAGATACTGATCATAGATGTGCTCGATGGAATTCGTAGCATCACGTACAAACCGTAAGCGATCCTGCTGCGTTTTCTGGCGGTAAAAATTCAGAGCTTCCGTAGCCACCTGACGGGCCATTAAGGGAAGCTCCTCTTCCGTTTCTTTCTTATTGACCGACTCTTCCAGTTGCATCAGGGCTAACTTCCGAAGGCCTTCAAAGCGTTCGGGGTCCTGGCGTTCCATGGAGTTAAGGTCGGGTTGCAGGGTTTCAACGATGAAATCCTGGGCTAGTTGGTAGTTGGAACGTTCGGCCTGATGGATCGCATAAAGCGTTTGCATGGCCTTGATTCGCAACGTCCTCCGATTCAGCATATTCGGTAAAAGCGATTAGTCAAAGAACTTATTTTGGGTTCGCAAAGGTACGAAATGAAGGGCAGAGTTTTGAGTTTTCAGTAGACTGTTTTCAGTTTTCAATGCGTAGAGCCACCGATTTATCGCGTCTTCTTTTGCCGTGGTTAGAGCTATTTCACAATCCTAATTTTTCTTAGCTAACTTTCTGATACAGATTCCTTTCGCCAAAAATCCTTTCTGAAAAAGGAAATTTGGCAAAGCACAAAAAAGACGTTACCAGAGCAACGTCTTCATGCTAACTCAAAACAATCAGGGACATGGGTACCGCAACCTAAAACTTTATACTCCCAACGCGAAACACTGGAAAAATAAAAGCGATGAATCGACAGCACTACAAACGAATAACCATTAACTAACTACGAAGAGAATTAATAGCCATTCCACCAATGATCCGTGGGATAGTTACCGCCAATGTGCACCAACTCCCCAATGCGGGGTGTAGTGATGGGTTGGTGAAGCTCCTGAGCTTTTTTCGTTACCCGCTCAATGGGTTCTTTCCAAGGGTGCAGGGCCAGCGTAAACTTGCCCCAATGAACGGGCATTAATACTTCGGTTTTTAAATCTTTCGCCGCCTGAGCCGTTTCTTCGGGCATCATATGAATGAGGTGCCACATGGCATTATACTGTCCGCACTCCAGTAGGGCCAGATTGAAAGGGCCATATTTCTCACCAATTTCTTTAAAGTGAGGGCCATATCCCGAGTCACCTCCCAAAAAGATCTTCTGCGTTGGTGTTTTCAACACGTAAGAATTCCAGAGTGTTTGCCCGCGTTTCAGTGCCCGCCCGGAAAAGTGTCTGCCTGGAGTAGCCGTTAACTCCAGATCATCCGAAATTTTACCGGATTCGTACCAGTCGTATTCGGTAATAGCCTCGGGTTTTACGCCCCAGCGTTCCAGGTGCGAACCTACGCCCAGAGCCACATGAAAATGTTTGGTTCGGGAAGCCAGTTTCAGAATGGTATCGTAATCCAGGTGATCGTAATGATCGTGGGAAATGATAATGGCATCCAGCTCCGGAAAATCATCTACTGCGTACATTTCGGTGCAGGGGTAAGCCTTTGACCCAACAAACTGAAAAGGCGAAGTCCGTCCACTAAAGACGGGATCGACCAATAGATTTTTTCCATTGATACGCAGGAAATAGGACGAGTGACCAAACCAGACCAATACGGGTTCTGCCCCGGTTAAAGTTTTTAAATTGGTTTTTACGGATGGCAAAGGTCGTTCCGGCTCTCGACCTTCCGATGGTTTCAGGTATGCCTGAAGAAGTTTGAACCAGGAAGATTCCGGGTTCATCATCGGCGTTTCGAGCGAATAGGCAAAGGTGCCGTTTTTGTATTGCGGAGAGTGTTGAATTCGCTCCAGTCGGGCACCCGAAGCCGTTCCACCAAAGGTGGGTAGCTGCAACACCAATACCGTTACCAGACCTAAAATCACAAGAATACTCAGCAGAATAATCATGCCTTTTTTTACTTTTTTCATGGGGGATAAGCGAAAGTCCAATACTTTCAAAATCAGGTAATTCTCAATTCGCTAAAGTAGTTCCCGCTGGCAAACGATGAGCCGCCGCCATGCGTTGAGCAATAACGCTAACGACGATCAGTTGCAGGGCATGATAGAGCATTAACGGTAATAATATAATACCCAGAGCAGCACTGTTCGTAAAGAGTACTTTTGACATGACTGTCCCATGAACCAGTGATTTTTTAGATCCGCAAAAAACAGCCGTAATCCGATCTTCCCGGTTGAAACCGAGCAAATTACATACGCCCGTAATAATGAAGTAACCAGTAAAGAACATGGCTAACATTCCAGCTCCGAGCATCAGTAGATCGCCCCAGCTTAGGTTACTGAACAGGTGCTGATCGAACGATTCACTAAAAGCCGTATAGACAATAATTAAGATAATCGTCTGGTCAAAATAACGAAGAAACTTCTTCTTGCTTTCGGCCCAGGCTCCGCCGTATTTATTCAGCAAAATCCCCAAAACAACGGGTAATAACACCTGCAAGACCAGTTTTCCCATAATGTCGCTCAGGTGGCTTTCACCGCCTTCTGCCGAGGTATTCACTACCTGCATCCAGATGGGCGTAATGAATACGCCCATAATACTGGAAATACTCGCATTGAAAATGGCCGCCGGAATGTTTCCCTCTGCAATGGAAACCATCACAACCGAAGACGAAACCGTGGAAGGCAAGGTTGATAGGAAAAATACACCCATCCACACCATTTGATTATCGGCGTTTTCGAACAAAGTCTTGGCGATTAATACCAGCACTGGAAAAAGGACGAACGTACTCACATGAACGACGATGTGTAACCGCCAGTTGGTCAGCCCCGCCTTGAGTTTCTCCTTACTCAGACGCAGGCCGTAAAAAAAGAAAATCAACGAAACGCCGTAATTAGCCAGTGTAGACAATGAAAAGGGTCCTTCCCCCAGTCCGCCTTCGGGCCAGAGATACGCCAGGCCAATCATGCCCAGTAAAGCCAGAATAAAGCCATCGAGGCCAATCTTACTGAGGATTTTCAATGGATTAAATGAACGGGAGGATGAAGATAGAGTAGACATAATAAAGCAGTTAGTGGGATACTTTTCGCATCGGTATTTTCAAATAAGATCGTACCGATCCATCAGACCTTTCATAATCAGACGCCAATTACGTGGGTAGGTAACAATTTCTTGGCCATAAATCTGAAAAATAAAAAGCAGGATGCTGAAACACATCCTGCTTTTGAGTCAGTCTCTACTACAAAATTATCCCTGCTGAACCCTTCACCGATGGAGAATCGGCGAGGCGAGCCAAGCCCCTTCTCTCTGGAGACAGCTTGAGGCTCCCACCTGTCATCTAGAATGAAATGAGAGCCCTTCTGTATGCCCCTTCTCTCTAGAGACAGCTTGGAGTATAAACTAACTCTCCCATCTGTCATCTCGAACGAAGTGAGAGACCTTCTGAAGGCATGGGACGGATTCAACGAGAGGCTGATTAATTTCCAATGAGAAAGTCTTATCCAATCCTACCGTAAGGTTCTTCGCTCTGAATGACAGTGGAAGATTGTGATCGTTTTATTAGACCGCTGGTCACAGTCGCTCGGCTTTAGCCGAGTGACTGCAAGAAAATGCAAGGGACAAATCCATAGACTTCAGCCCAACCGATGCCAGCTTTTTCGCTGGCATCATTCGTCTAACATCCAATTGCTGATACCCAACCCCGCAGTCTCAGCTCTAGCCGAATAACGCTGTAGTTGGACAGGCCTCTGTCCGATGTGTACAAGCCTGTTTTGGAATGGATACAGAAGTCTTGTTACTAGCTACTCCTTCGCATTCTACCGGCCGGAGGCCTACAGCTAAGTGGTCACTCGGCCAGAGCCGAGCGACTGCGGTAGATTTTATTTAAAATGTCCTTTCAGACCGTCGCTTACATTTCCGTTAATAAACCCCGACGACGCAACAGCGGTTTGATGTCAGGTTCGGCTCCACGGAAGTTTTTGTAGAGCTTCATGGGTTCGTCAGTACCCCCACGTTCGAGGACATTTTTACGGAACGATTCCGCCGATTTTTTATCGAATAATCCTTTTTGTTTGAACACTTCAAAGGCATCCGCATCCAGCACCGCCGACCAGATATAGCTGTAATAACCAGCCGAATACCCACCAGAGAAGGAGTGCTGAAAATACGTGCTACGGTAACGGGGAGGAATCTGCTCGATCAGGCCGATTTTATTCATGGTCTCTTTCTCAAACGTCAAAACATCACTAGGCGTCTGACCAGGAGCCAGCGTGTGGTACGCCATATCCAGAATTGAAGCTGCCAGGTATTCGGACGTCAGGAAGCCCTGATTGAACAATCCACTTTTTTTCAATTTTTCTACCAGAGCTTCTGGAATGACTTCACCCGTTTGGTAATGTTTTGCGTAGAGTTTTAGCATTTCGGGTTCCGTCGCCCAGTTTTCCATGATTTGAGAAGGTAACTCCACAAAGTCACGGGGAACCGATGTTCCAGACAAACTACCGTAATTCACATTCGAAAGTAAGCCGTGCAACGCATGCCCATAACTCGTGGAAGAACGTGGTCGTTTCGTCCATACTCAGTAAAGCTGGTGCATTACCTACGGGCTTCGAAAAGTTACAAACAATGGAAACGACAGGAGCGATAAACTTACCGTTTTTCACTTCTTGCTTGCGGTAACTCGTCATCCAGGCACCGCCACGTTTGCTGGCCCGTGGGAAGAAATCCATGTAAATAATGCCCACGTGTTTGCCGTTGGCTTCTTTTACTTCATACGCCATCGCTTCGGGATGATACACCGGAATCTCAGGGCGAGCCTCAAATTTCAGTCCGTACAAGCGTTCTGAAAGCGTAAAAATGCCCTGCTTCACATTTTCCAGTGAGAAGTAAGGCCGCAGTTCTTCTTCGTCGAGGTTATACTTTTCCTTGCGGAGTTTCTCGGCGTAATACCGCCAGTCCCAGCCCGCGAGTTTTTCGTTTTTACCTTCTTTGTCCATCATAGCCTGCAAATCAGCGGCTTCTTTCTTCGTTACCGGAACCGTAGCCGACCATAACTGACTCAGCAGCTCATTTACCTTCGCGGGCGTTTTCGCCATGCTTTCTTCCAGCACATAAGCCGCGTGGTTTTCGTAACCCAGTAGCTTTGCCCGTTCCGCCCGCAGAGCTACGATTTTCTTGATGTTCTCTTTGTTATCGCGAGCATCATCATGATTGGCCCGTTCGATATAAGCCTTGAAGATTTTCTCACGAAGTTCCCGGTTATCAGCGTATTGTAGGAAAGGCATCACGCTAGGATTTTGCAGCGTAAAGACCCATTTACCCGCCAGCATACGCTTTTTAGCTTCCTCAGCTGCGGAGGCAACTAGTGAGGCTGGTAATCCGCTTAAATCAGATTCTTTGTCGATGACCAGTGCAAAAGCGTTGTTTTCGCCCAATAGATTCTGACCGTATTTGAGCGTTAAAAGCGATTGTTCCTGATTAATCTCCCGCAAACGAGCCTGTTTTTCGGGAGATAAAGCAGCTCCGCTTCTGACGAAATTCTTATACGTTTTTTCAAGTAAAGTCAGTTGCTCAGTGGTCAGTTTCAGAGACTGACGTTTGTCGTAAATGGCTTTGACGCGTTTGAATAAGTCAGCATTAAGCTGAATATCGTCGTGGTGTTTCGATAATTTGGGAGCCAGTTTCTGAGCAATTTTCTGGATTTCATCACTCGTATTAGCCGAGTTCAGGTTATAGAAAACGGTACTAACCCGATCCAGAATATCGCCGCTGTTATCCAGAACGACAATCGTATTTTCAAACGTTGGCATATCCCGACGACGCAGCATATTCTGAATCTGGCCGGTCTGCTGACGCATACCTTCTTCAAAAGCAGGTTCAAAATGCTCCGTCCGAATTTTGTCAAACGGTGGTACTCCAAACGGAGTCGTATAGGTAGCTAAAAAGGGATTGTCTGTGGCGGGACGAGGCTGCCCAAAAGCCAGCGATGCAGTGACCATTAGCGGTAACAGGAGTTTCATTCGTAAGCTTTGTTGATGCTGAAAAAAGAAGCAAGGTACACTTGAAAGTTGGCTCTGGCAAAAAAAGACCCCGGGGGCAGTCCCGGGGTCTAATGGGTTACTTCAATCCTTTTTCAATGCTGGTCATCAGCGTGCGGGCGGGCAAATCGTGGTTATACTCCCAGAACATAATTCCCGCCATGCCCTGATCTTTGATGTATTTTGTTTTGTACTTGAGCGACTCTTCATCAGCATACGACAGGAAGGATTTCTCTTTTTCATTCCAGAGGTAAGGCACCTTGGCGGCATCGTCCCAGTACCTTTTCCAGCCGTTTTTATTGATGTATTTATCCATCAGCTCAGTGTAACTGATGAAGGAATGCTTGGTATTTTCCGTCTTCTGAAACAATCCCTGATTAGCCGGATTCACGTTCGTCCAGCCACGACCATAAAACGGAACGCCCATCACAATTTTGTTGATTGGAACCCCCGCTTGCACGTGCCCTTTCACGGCATCATCCGAACTGTTCCGCGAACGATCGCTTGATTTGGATTGATACAAAGGACTGTGATGGCCCGTTACAACGTCATTACCGTGATACAAATCATACGTCATGATATTTACGTAATCGAGATATTTGGCGGCATTACCCAGTTCAGTGTGATTGACAAAAGCCGTGTCGCCACCCGTGGCTGAAGTCAACAGGTAATGATTTGCGTTTAGTCGCTTATCCTTTTTACCCTGCTCATCCAGTTGCTCGCGTAGGGTTTTCAGTAATAAGGTATAATTCTGCTTGTCTTCGGGTCGGAAAATGTTACCTGCTCCAATCTGATCAGGGTATTCCCAGTCAATATCCACGCCATCCAGGTGATGCGTATTTAATAGGTCCAGACAACTCTTGGCGAATTTCTGGCGAGCTACTTCATTCAGGGATACATCTGAAAAGTATTTACAACCACCCCAACCACCAATCGAAATCAGGATTTTCAGGTCTTTATTTATCTTCTTCAATCCCGTTAGCGTGGCGAGGGTTTTGATGGATTGCTTGTCTAAAGGAGCCAACACTCCCTGCTCGTTAGGAACGGCAAAAGCGAAGTTAATATGGGTCATTCGCTTGGCATCAGCTTCGAGGCCTTCTTTCGTCCAGCCGCCTCCGGTTACATAACCAATGACTACATATTTTCTACTTTGAGCGAAAGTAGTCAGACTCAGGCATGCGATCAGCATGCTGACTATTAGTTTTTTAGGCATAGTTGTTAAGTATGAAATGTCAATCAAAAACTAAAAATACAAATCCCTGACGACTGGAAGTCCGAGTTATTAATTTTTTTTATAAATCATTGTTTAACACCATTTTTAGTAGAAACGCGACTTCATCGCATCTGGAGCAGAGGCGACTTTTTGATTTGTTGACGAGTATACGTTTGATTCAGAGACGAGTTTGGTTACCATTCAACTGAATATCATCCTCTGGCTAGACGCGATGAAGTCGCGTTTGACAAACAAAAAGCGGCTGGTGAGGACACCAGCCGCCGCATACCTATTCCTTGAACGGATTATTTCTTCCGAAAAATGCTCAGGATTTTATCGATAACAAAACCCAGGATTACCCCACCAACGGCACAAACCAGAGCTTTGGCAATCCAGGCCAAAGCAGCTCCGGGAATGGCATGTTCGAAATGTTCCAGAGCATGGTGCAGGAACGGAACACCGTGTACGATGATCTCAGCCCCTACCCAAAGCATGGCTACAGTACCGATGTAACCCAGAGCCGTTAATAACTTAGGCATGGCTTTCACCAGTCCACGACCAAATTTCTGAATGGAAGCCGGACGATTCGGGCCGGCAAGGTTAACCCCCACGTCATCCATTTTCACGATCACCCCTACCGCACCGTACACACCTACGGTGATCACCACCGCCACGATTAACATGACAATGATCTGGTTAAACAGCGGCTGACCCGTCACCGTACCAAAGGTAATCACCATAATTTCAGCCGACAGAATCAGGTCCGTGCGAACGGCACTGTCTACACGGACTTTCTCCAGTTCTTCTGGAGTTATAGCTTTAATATCCTCATCCGACTCGTCGTGACCTTCGTGTTTGCTGAACATCGAGTGTACTTTTTCGTACCCTTCGAAACACAGGTACGCTCCCCCCACCATCAAAATGTAAGGAATAACCCAGGAAACGTAGAAGCCCAGTAGTAACACGACGGGCGTCAACAGGAAAACTTTATTAATCAGCGATTTCTTGGCAATCTTGAAGATGATCGCAAGCTCACGCGAAGGGTCTAGACCAACCACGTACTTAGGAGTTACAGCGGTATCGTCGATCACTACGCCCGAAACTTTACTGGTAGTTTTGGCAACCTGAGTAGGAACGTCGTCCAAACTTGCCGCACTGGCTTTCACCAGAGCTGCCACGTCATCTAAAAGAGCTAAAAGGCCCGAAGCCATTGTTTGTTGTTTGTTTTGGTAAAATATATTGTGTTGAAAATGATTGTTCCACCTGTATGAGTGAGAACGGGGACGAAGATACAAGTTCCCCTGAGCAATCAATGAACTTTACTAGATGGATGGTAACAGGACTGGACTAAACTGGTTCTTTTAACGATGAGATTTGGGTTTTGCTGTTTCCAGCCATCCATTTCGCTCTCCTAACGTTCTTTCTACGTCGGTCATAGAAAACCCCGTTAATCCGTCCAGGAAAACAAAATAAATGGATCGTATCATCTATCTGTAGGAATGATTGCGATTCAAGAAATCAGTAATCAATAAAAACGAATAAGGCATAGCTCATACTCGGATGCAAAATAGAATTCAACTTAAAGATTTACAATCCGATAGAATGTAATCATACATCGCTGAGCTAATGAAGCGACGTTTGCTCAGCGATGGGTTTCTTTTTACCTATAAACTTACTGAGGTTTTTAAGCTTCAAGGCTGGTTTCTCAATCCAATGCCAGGATAAATAGGCAAACACTGCTGATACCAGAAGGCTTGAGATAATCAAGGTATTAGCACCGGGTTTGAAGAAGTAAACGAGTGTCTGCTGTACCGGGAAACCGTAAATATAGAGTCCGTACGAAAGGTCGCCTATGTATTTAGTAATGGTACTAACTCCCTTTACCGGGATTAAACTGGCACATAAGACGATGAGTGGTAGCATACTAACGCTCGCATACAAAAAGCCCGGACGGCTTGTCATGTAAATAAATACACTCAACGAAACGAGAAGAATTCCAGCTAGATAAGCAATGGGTAATCGTTCCAATCCTAATACGGCCAGTAACGATCCAGCGGCGAAATAAACGCCTAATTCAATTAAATACCAGTCAAGAATTGGGTAATTCCATTTCTGAATTTCTTCAAAATTTACGGTATCAAGTTTAGCTAAAATCAGGTAGATAACTGCCAGAATTGGAATAAGAAGGTTCCGTTTATTTTTAATAAAAAAGAATGCAGATACGGCGATGTACATCGTAAACTCAAACGCAATTGTCCATAAAGAACCGTTAATAGCGAATGGGTGAGGGTTGTGTTCGAAGATACCTGGAATCGCGTATTGAATCCGATAAAGGCCCAGATTATTTGTAAAATAAGTTTTCACGGCCTCATTCTTCCAGTAAGGTATCTCACCCTTGTAGACGAGTGGCCCTAATGCAATTGTCAGTGTAAGCACTACGATCAAGGCGGGATAAAGCCGCAAAACACGCTTCCAGTAGAAATCCAGCAGGTTTCGGGATCTCTGTAGACTTTGAAAAATCAGATAACCGCTAATGACAAAAAATCCTCTTACGGCAATCCAGGAAAAGGAATATTGCCCGTGAGACATCTTGCAAAGCCAGTCGCATTCCTGAGACGCTGTCAGTGGATACGCGTGAGTAATAATTACGCCCGCAGCAAAGACTAAGCGAAGAAAGTCAAAATTATTTTTTCTAGAATTTTCTATGACTGAAATACTTTTAGTTCGCGAAAAGCGAAATTAAACTAAAAATCTGATTTCTATTTCTTCGATTTTTATGTTTGAATTATTGATAATTAAAAAGTAACATTATTCAATAAATTTCTTCCAGTAATCGTCTATAATTTATTTCTCCTTTCTGGAGTATAGCACTTATTTCAAAATTCTTCTAAAAGGTCATTTGCTATATCCGTTCATCTCCAATTTGCCAAGAATGATTTGCTGGCCTTTCCTTGAAAAAGAATGATCTGTTCAGCATATGCATTGTGTCCCCTTAACTCCGTTTAAGCGAAGCAAATCCTGAGTATATAGTTGAAATGGATAGCAGAAAATAAATTGCCATAAATCATTCCATAACTCTTTGATTATGAGACACAAAACATTCAATAATTATTATAAAAAATAGTCTTTCACAAATAAACTAGACTTCACGAACTTTGTAGCCGCAATGTGTGACTGGAACGATGACTGATTCTGAAATACCTTATACGCCCTCGTGGCTGCGTAGTTTGTTACTGGGACTATCCCAGATTTTTGCCTGGGGCGGTTCTTTTTTCCTGATGGCCGTCCTCATCGGACCCGTTACCAAAGAAACAGGCTGGCCTTCTTCCTGGGTATACGGCTCTCTTTCGTTAAGCATCTTTATATCGGGACTATTAGCCCCAAGCGTGGGTCGACAAATTGCCCGTCAACGTGGCAAAGCTATTTTGATGCATAGCGGCTGGGTCATTGGAGCAGGGTTAGTTGTGGTTGGTTTGGCTCCGGTCTTACCCTTGTTCATACTAGGCTGGTGTCTGATTGGTGTGGGTATGTCGATGGGTTTATACGATGCCCTTTTTGCAACGTTAGGACAACAGCATGGACTGGAAGCGAAAAAAATCATCACCCATATTACCCTTATTTCTGGTTTTGCGACGACTATTACCTGGCCAAGCCTAGCCTGGTTAATTGAACAGTTCGGCTGGCGACACACTTGTACAGGTTATGCCGTCTTTCTGAGTACCATTCTCCCAATTTTGTATCATTGGGGTTGCAGAGGGCAAACCATCCCTCAAACCATTCAGACTCAGCATCACGCTTCGTCTTCAGGTTTATCGACTGAAAACCAGCTTATGTTTCGGTGGGTGGTCATTAACTTCATGATTGCGGCAGTACTCATGACGGCCATTTCCGTTCAACTTCTATCCATTTTACAGGCCAAAGGATTAACCCTTAAGGCAGCCATTCAGTTAGGGGCCTTGATCGGTCCCTGTCAGGTTGGCGTACGATTGCTGGATTTGATGGGTCCCAAAAAACATCCAATCTGGAGTGCCCTGATTTCATCCATTCTGGTTTTAGTCGGATTACTACTGTTAGGTTTGGACGTGAGTCTGGCGACGATTGGCGTGGTTTTATATAGTTTAGGAAATGGTATTCGCTCCATTCTGAGGGGAACCTTACCGCTGGAGCTATTTGGCCCGGAATCCTTTGCGGTTGTACTGGGTCGACTGGCTCGTCCGGCTCTCATTGCCCAGGCCCTTACGCCCTTACTTGGAGGTTATCTTGTGCAACACGGAGGGCCTCTAACTTTACTGGCCGTTTTAGCTGCTTTAGCCTTTTTAAATATCGGCGTTACCGTTGCCATCAAACAGCAAATGACGCCACGGCTCTCGCATTAACCTTGAATGTATGAAAATCACTGCTTTATCTGAAGGTCCGTTTTCCGTTGATTTTAGTAAAGTATTTACGCCCGTCGAGCTAGATACGTACGTTCCAGAACATCACCCCGCCGGAACCACGCTGTTATCGGTACATCCGTTTTTGGTCGTTACTTCGGAAGAGGTCATACTACTGGATACAGGTTTGGGGTTGAGTGAAGGCCATGAACTTCAATTGTATCGTTCCCTTCGCCGGGAAGGACTTGAGCCCACTCAGGTAACGAAAGTATTTCTATCCCATTTGCATAAAGATCATACGGGCGGCGTGGGCACCATTCAGGCAAACGGGACGTTTCAGTTTAACTTTCCTAATGCCATTTATTACGTTCAGGAACGGGAGTTAACCTTTGCCCTGGCTCAAAAGGATAACCCCTCGTATCATCCCGCTACGCTTCAGGCTTTAGCTCTACATCCCAATGTTCATTTTCTGAATGAAGAGGAAGGGGCATTAACTCCAGATATTTCCTTTCAGGTTACGGGCGGGCATACGCCTTACCACCAGACGTTGACCATCACCCATGATGGAAAAAGGTATTTTTACGGAGCGGATGTATTACCCCAGAAAAGTTACATCCAGCAAAATTTCGCCTATAAAAACGATTATGACGGTAAACGAGCCAGGGCCTTTCGGAAAGAATATGCTGAACAGGGTCAGGACTGGATTTTCCTGCTTTGTCACGCCTTGAGCAAACCCATAGTTTCCTACCCGGATTTAATGAAAAAGTAAAAGGCCTCCTTTGGCAGTAACCTTGATTACGCTTTCATCCGATCTTTCAACTGCAAATGCTGAAGTAACAAAACGGTTTTGGCGTCTTTGATCTCACCCGTATCAATCATCTTCAAAGCTTGAGGGAAAGAAAGTTCCAACACCTGAATGTCTTCCTCTGCCTCCACTCCACCTCCTTCATTCATTTTGTGGGCTTCCTGATATTCGGCGATAAAAAAATACAGAATTTCGGTAACTGACCCCGGGCTCATGTACAGCTCAAATACTCGTTCGGGTTTAGTAATGCGATACCCTGTTTCTTCCTCGGTTTCCCGTCGAATGCAATCTTCAGGGCTATCAGCGTCCAGTAATCCGGCACAGGCTTCAATCAGCATGCCATCCTTATTCCCATTGACGTACGTCGGCATACGAAATTGCCGGGTTAGAATTACTGTATTTTTTTCTCCATTGTAAAGCAGAATGACCGCCCCGTTTCCTCGGTCATAGCATTCTCGCGACTGTCGCTGACTCGACCCATCTTTCCTGATATAATCGAAAGTAACTTTGCGAAGCGTATACCAATGATCCGAAAGTACTTCTGTGCTTACGATTTGAACCGTATTCATAAATGTTCATTTTTGTTAGTTGATTATTATTCATTTACAATATTCGATCATTTTTGATCAAAATAAAATATTAACAATCAAAAATAACAATAAATGATCAATCATAATCAAAAATGAGCATTACCAGACATAGACAAATTCTGGCGTTTTTGGCTGACGGTGACGAGCGAAGCGTAAGCTTTCTAGCCGAGCAGTTGGAAACCTCCGAAATAACCATTCGCCGGGATTTGAATACCTTGGCGGAACAAGGCAAACTAATTCGCACCCACGGCGGAGCGATGCGTAATGAGCTTCCCTTTATTCCTTTCGTACAAAAAGCCTCCCTTCAGACGCAGGCCAAGAGGCAGATTGGACAGCGGGCGGCTTCATTAGTAGAAGAAAATGACGTACTTTTTCTGGACTGTGGGAGCACCGTGCTAGCCATGGCTCCGCATTTGAAAGCCTTCCGAAACCTTAAAATCATTACGAATTCATTGCCTCTGATTTGGGAGCTGCGGGAAGCTCCTCATCTGTCTATTAATCTCATCGGCGGTGAACTGGATCTTAAATCGTCAAGCCGTACATGGATCCGTTGCTCTTGAACACGTTGCCCGGTATCACGCGACGAAGGCGTTTGTGGGCGTAGATGGTATTTCGCTAAAAAACGGGTTAACGGCCCGCAGCGAAACGGAAGCGTCCTTTACCAACGCTCTACTGACCCATGCGAAAAAGCGTTTTCTACTAGCTGATTCTGGAAAATTTGAGAATGATAGTTACCTGAAATTTGCTCCACTCACGGCTATTCACCACATCATTACCAATGCCGGGCTGGATCAGAAACTGATCCAACAATATCAGGAAGCGGGTTGCCACTGGATTGAAGCCTAACCCGTAGAGACACGGCTTCATAGCGTCTGGGGAGAGGCTTTTTTTATTACTAGTCTGCACCATGGTTGGTGAGACACTAGGCATGGCGGGGAAGCCAGACGCGACTCCATCACGTCTCTACGATAAGGATATAAAAAAAGCGTCAGACTTTCCGTCCGACGCTTTCCTGATTCGTTGGAAAACTAGATTTCGATCTTTCCAACCATATTCTCTGGTTTCACCCACTCGTCGAATTCTTCAGAAGTCAGGTAACCTAAAGCAATGGCCGTTTCTTTCAGCGTAGAGCCGTTTTTGTGAGCGGTCTGAGCGATTTCGGCAGCTTTGTAATAACCAATTTTCGTATTCAAAGCCGTGACCAGCATCAGGGAGTTGTTCACGTGCTTTCTGATATTTTCCGTCAGAGGCTCGATCCCTACCGCACATTTGTCGTTGAAGGCCACGCAAACGTCACCAATCAGACGAGCCGAATGCAGGAAGTTGTAGATCATAACGGGCTTGAACACGTTCAGTTCAAAGTGACCATTCGAGCCACCAATGTTAATGGCCACGTCATTACCTAAAACCTGAGCGGCTACCATCGTCATCGCTTCGCACTGAGTAGGGTTTACCTTACCGGGCATAATCGAGCTGCCGGGTTCGTTATCAGGAATGAAGATTTCACCGATACCCGCCCGTGGGCCAGACGATAACATTCGAATATCATTACCGATTTTCATCAGACTAACCGCTACGGTTTTCAACGCTCCGTGAGCTTCCACAATAGCATCGTGAGCCGCCAGTGCTTCAAATTTGTTTTCAGCCGTTACAAAAGGTAAGCCCGTCAGGTCAGCGATGTGCTTCGCTACCAGCTCCGAGTAACCTTCTGGGGTATTGATACCCGTTCCTACTGCCGTTCCACCTAATGCCAGTTCCGATAAATGCTCCAGCGTATTTTTGATGGCTTTCAGGCCGTGGTTCAGTTGAGAAACATACCCTGAAAACTCCTGACCGAGCGTCAGAGGAGTAGCATCCATGAAGTGCGTACGACCAATCTTCACTACGTTTTTGAACGCTTCTGCTTTCGCCTGTAACGTATCCCGCAGTTTTTCGATACCGGGAATCGTGATTTCGATCAGGATTTTGTAGGCCGCAATGTGCATGGCCGTTGGGAAAGTATCATTCGATGATTGTGACTTGTTCACGTCATCATTTGGGTGAACGAATTTCTGTTTGTCTCCCAGATCACCCCCGTTAATCACGTGAGCACGGTAAGCTACTACCTCGTTCACGTTCATGTTGGACTGCGTACCTGAACCCGTTTGCCAAACCACCAGTGGGAACTGATCGTCGAGTTTACGATCCAGAATTTCGTCACAAACCTGAGCAATCAGATTTTTCTTATCTTCAGCCAGAACGCCCAATTCGAAGTTAGTAATAGCCGCCGCTTTTTTCAGGTAAGCAAATGCCGCAATGATTTCTTTTGGCATTTTATTGATATCCTGAGCAATGGGAAAGTTCAGGATTGAACGTTGGGTTTGAGCTCCCCAGTACACATGAGCGGGCACTTGCACTTCGCCCATGGTGTCTTTCTCAATACGGTATTCCATGATTTGTCTGTTAACAGTTCAGCGTTTCAGGCCCATTCGGGTATGCAACCAGATCGGGCCTGATTTTTGCCGCAAAGCTACCAAGCGAACGGAACGCTCGATGGATTTTTTTCAAAAATTCTGGTAATTTATTAATGGTGAACCAGTAAACGTTGCGTATGCATTCCCGCCGAACTTTGTACCCGTAACACATAAACCCCATCAGGAAGGTTACCAAGCGATACCCTAACCTGACTTTCGGAACTGGTTTGGTGCCAGCACTGGCGTCCATTTAGGTCGTAAATAGTGACTTCAGAAACCATTGCCCGATTGAATTTCAGCAAAGCCTCCTGTTGAACAGGGTTAGGCGATACGATCACCTCCCACGATTGTAATGATTTCGTCATAGTAGGTAAGGGCATGATAACCAGCAAACGGCATTCAATTTCCTCACCCGTGGTTAAGCTGGTTCGAAGTCGGTAAATGTAGCGTTGCCCCGGCAGAGCACTGTCATCGGTGTAATTCGAGACTCCTGAAGCAAGGGTAGCAATTGTTTTGAACGCTTTCTGATCACCCTGCCGTTCCAGTACCAGTTGCCGTGTATTGGCCAGCGTATTCCATCTCAACTGCGTTTGGTATAAGCCTACCTGAACCAGTTGCAGGGTTTGGGAAGGTCGATAACTTTCAATTGGGACTTCGTAAAAACTAAAGGCATAAAGATTCCGCTGATTCAGCATGTACGGCCCTGGGTAAACATCCGTATGCCCCACCGGAAAATAATCCGGCAAATAGGTAAGCTTCTGAGCGGAAGATGGTTGCTTCAATTTCAGATGCACTTTATACCCTTCTACCCAACCCGAATCCAGTTGGTTATTTACCCCATCGAAATACATAAACTCCCGCATGTGATAGGTAACAACCCAGCCATTGAGTTTAGAGATAACATTGACCTGGTTCTGAAAAACCATTTGCTGATCCACGTCGAATTCTAACGTTACCTGCGTTCGTTCGGGATTGGAGTAATAAATCCGGCGAGGGTCGGGCGATTGGATTTGAAGTGTATCCGTTGAGTTATAGAAATCTCTGTCAACCAGTGGGTATAAATTATGGGCAAACTGCACGTGTCCGCCGCTTCCATAATGAATGCCGTCTGACTCTTTCAGCCCGATGGCGGTAATCGTCTGTACATCCGGGTAAATCCGGGACGTGCGTCGCTGAAAATCCCGCAGGGCTGGAGCTAAAGAACTCGTCATCACAGGCTGAATGCCCGTCTGCGTTACGTATACTTTCTTAAGACTCGGATAATCCAGATGCCAGCCTTTATAGAGTCGGTCAAAATACTGGGGATAACTAGTGATTTCAGATGAGGTACCTCCTACTTCAAATTCCCCCTGTCGCCAGAAAATGGCTTTTACAAAATCCCTGACTCCCGCCTGAATACTCCGATTGAGCGATTGCCCGTACGCCGTGTTATCATCCGTGGGGTTATCATCATTTCGATCACTAAAGTAACGAATCGGCATACCGCCATTCCCATTATTCAGAATACAGGTTGGCATCTGATGATTCTGGTGAATAAGCCGCTGAATTTCCGTTCCCCAAACCCCCACGTTGATATTATTTCCATTGGCAACAGCCCATTTCGGGCCTTCTCCGGGGTAATTGGTAGTAAAGGTTCGACAAAATTCATTCAGTTGCGGATTGTAGGATTGGTAACTTCCGCCCTCGCCCCCGGCAACGGCGTTGGATTGCCCGCCAATCAGAAAGACATCGCCTGCTACCAGATTCATACGCGTCATTACCAAAGAGGAATCCCGATTTTTTATCAGATAAATGCGAGCCAAATATTCCACGGCTTCAGCTTTGATGGAAGGTTTCAGCGAAAAAGCTGCCTGGCCATTCTGAAAAGTTAAGTTCTGGGAGCTATAGCGATACGGTTGTTGACCTCTCAGAATCAGTACCGAAACCCTGGTTGCTGCCGCGTCGGTTACGGTTCCTTTAATGAGAATCTGCCCCTCCGACTGAGCATTTCGGGGAAATAGCTGATAATCGAGTGGAGCTTTAGTAAAGGTGATTTGGGCGTTTAAAAAAGAATGAGTCAATAGTAAGAACAGGCAAGTAAAGAGTCGGTTCATTGAGTGAAAGATGATGGGGCTATTCGTGCGGGAATTCGGAAACAATATGCTGAAATATGCTGACATTCAATCCATCGTAGTCTTAAAATAGCTCTATAAACTTTCACTTTACTTAAAGCCAGCTCAGGTGTCTATCCGTATATGCCTGGACTGAATTTCAAATTAATTCATAATCTACCTGCAACATTTTCGTTGTTGGCTTGTATGATTTAAAAAAGATTAACGGTTAATTTTGTTCAGTTCCCATATTAAAACTCCGATTTGCTGTGTCTGTTGCTCGTTTCTGTTCTGTTGTTATCATCTCGGGTTTATTTTGTTTGTTAGGTTGTTCCCAGGGTCCCAAAGACGCCTCGGAAGTAACTGTGGCAGAAAATCCGATGCTAGCTCATTATAACGACAGCATCGCCAAACGCTTCAATCCAATCGAGGCAACCCGGAAAGCAGGTCAGCTCGATACGTTCTTTCATAATTTACACAGCAAATACGGTTTTAATGGAACCGTGCTCGTCGCTCAATACGGGCAGGTGATTTACAAAGGAGCGTTTGGTTACAAAAACCTGACCTTACGTGATACCCTTACGACTACCACTCCTTTTCAGCTGGCTTCGGTTTCCAAGCAATTCACGGCGATTTCTATCATGCAGATGAAAGAAAAAGGCTTACTGAATTACGACGATCCGGTTTATAAATACATTCCCAATTTCCCTTACGATTCTTCGATTACCATCCGGCTTTTGCTCACCCACCGCTCCGGTCTACCGAGTTATCAGTATGGGTTAGAAAAATATTGCGACAAATCACAACCGCTGAGTAATAAAGAAGTAGTAGAAAAGCTTTGCCAGTACAAGCCCGTTCCGTATGGTCACCCCGACGTTCGGTTTCATTATAATAATACTAACTACGTCTTGTTATCATACATCGTCGAAAAATTGAGCGGAAAGCCCTTCAGTAAATATGCGGAAGAACATCTGTTCAAGCCGCTTGGCATGACAAGTACCTTCGTTTTTGACGGCACCAACACCAATCGCTTACTCACCGCCGCCACGGGCTATACCGGTAGCAGACGTTCTTTTGCAATTGATTACCTCGACAGCGTTACCGGCGACAAAAGCCTGTATTCCACCGCAGAAGATATGTTCAAGTGGGACCGGGGTTTGTATACCGAGCAGATCATCAGTCAGAAAGCCTTGCAGGAGGCCTTTTTACCTGCCAGCAATGACACCCGTCTCGTAACTAAAAACTACGGCTTTGGCTGGCGTTTACAAAAAGTCCCCAATAACCAGTGGTTAACGTTTCACACGGGCTGGTGGCATGGATTCAAGAATTACTTTATGCGAAATCGCCCCGATCAAAGTACGATTATTCTACTTTCAAACGTGGCCAACAGTTACCTTTCTCAGGTAAAAATGGTGCAGGCTATTTTATATCCCGAGAAGGCCCGGTTCTTCTTGCGGGGCGAAAACGTTGATCCGGAAAATGGCGATGATACCATGATTAGCGAGGGCCTTCAGGGTGGCGGCGACAACGCTCCCGAGTTATCTCTCGCCGATCTTTACAAGATGTTACCGGCAGCTCCGGTAGTCAAGAAAAAAGTGGTGCATCGTTCACACCTCAGAGCGAAAGGGGCCGTGAAGAAAAAAGCCGTTTCCCGCCGAGCACCCATCAGGAAAAAGGCGGCAATCCAGAAAAAAAAGAAGAAAAGATAACGAATGCAAAACCGGATCAGGAATTAACTGATCCGGTTTTTTATGGCTCATCATACTCACTTCTGTTTCACAAGTTCTTCAATTATTTTGAGTATGCTTTTCTTTCTCTAATTACCTATTCACAAGTAATAAAGGGCTGATTCCTGCGGAGTCAGCCCTTTATTGTTCATCAGTTGAAGGTTGAACTTTACTACTATAAGGAGATAATTCCCTTACGCAAACCCGTCAGAATGGCTTCTGTGGCTGAGTTTACGTTCAGTTTCATGTAGATTCGTTTCAGGTGGGTTTGCACCGTATTGAAGGTAATGCCGCATTCAGCCGCAATCATTTTGTAACTCATTCCCTGAGCTAGACAGGCCAGAATTTCGCCTTCCCGAAGGGTTAAAGAGGTATTGGCAGACTGCAATTCTCTCGGAGAGACGTACAGACGATGAGACTGAGGTAGACTTGACATGACAAAGCTGTTTTTTGCGTTCTGCTTTCTTAGTCGATTATTCAGGCACTTCGGGTAACAACTTTTCAAAAAAAATTCCCACATTTAAAAAATCAATCAGTAACTCCCTAGTTTACAGGAACTCTAAGCTTAACTTCAGTTACATGATTTTTTTTAAACGTACCCTTTCCGATGCTGATCTCATCGCAGGAATCCGGGCTGGAGGCCTGAATCGCCGGAATTGTGAAAACTGTTTGTACGATCAGTTTCGCTATCTGATTCGGGAAGCCACGTTTAAGCATCAACTGCTCCCCGACGAATCTGCCAGTGCTTATTCCGACGCCGTTCTTACCGTCATTGAACATATTTCTTCCCAGCGTTACGAAGGTCGTTCGGGCCTGAAAACGTACCTCTATCAAATTTTTTATAACAAATGTGTTGACCTCGTTCGTAAAAATTCGACTAATCGCGAAAGTGTCCATCAGGGCCTCTCACTCGATAATCTAAGTATTGCAGACGAAACCCGTTCCATCCTGCAAAACCTGATTTCGGACAGTGAAATAAGCTACCTCCGACAACAATTAACCCTGCTGGGCGAAAAATGTCAGCGTATGCTTCTGGCCTGGGGAGAAGGATTCTCTGACGAAGAGATCGCCCGGAATTTGGATTACCAAAGCTCGGCAGTAGCCAAAACCAGCCGACTGCGGTGCCTGGAAAAGTTAAGGACACTCTACCGTACCCGTTAACGAGACCCACCATCCAATGAATGAATTAGAACAAATTGAACGTTTTTTTCAGGGAGAGATGTCAGCTACTGAACAGGCTTCCTTTGAAAAACAAATTCAGGAAAACCCTCAACTGGCTTCGGCAGCGGCTTTTTACTGGCAAGCCCATCAGGCCGCCCGGCTGGAAGTACTAGCTGAAAAGCGAAAGCAATGGGAAAAAGCACCTGCGGTTAAACCCCTACGAAAACCCCGCTTTTCCATCGCTGCGGGCATTGCTGTGGTGGTGTTATTGGCCATTCTTTGGCTCGTATGGAATCGTAGTCAACCGAATCTGACGGAGCGTGTCATGGCTTATTCCAACACGAATTTCCAGCAGTTAAGCTTAACGATGGGAAACGCTACGGATTCATTACAGAAAGGAATTACCCTTTACAATCAGGGGAAATTCCCTCAGGCTGAGCAGGTGTTTGAAGTCCAGTTAACACACGCCCCAAAAGATGCCCGAGCTCTGAAATTTGCCGGAATTACGGCGATGCGTCTCAAAAACTATGATAAGGCGATTCAGTATTTTCAGCAATTAAGTCAAACGGATTTGTACGAAAATCCGGGGCCCTTTTACGAAGCCCTGGCTCGTATCCAGCGTAACCAGACTGACGATCAGGCCAAGGCTCAACAGTTACTGAAAAGGGTCGTTCAGGAAAACTTACCCGGCAAAACCCAAGCCACCGAGTGGCTCGATTAACCCATTATTTATCCCAACCAATCAACCTTTTTTTACCTCATTGCTTCTATGAAACACTACTCCCCCGATGGACCGGAGCGTCCTTCCAGCCAGTCCGAAAAAAATCCTAAACGACAGGCTCCCTCGCCCACTTTTAGAACTCAAAAGCAGATTAGAAATTTTTTCCGGAATAACCGTACGTACGATCACATTGTAGAGGTTTCTTCGGGAACCGGCTTTGCGGTGAAAGATCAGTTGTTAATTCAACTGGATTACCTCGAATTTCCCGCTGACGAATCTAACCCCTATAAAATCTTTAAGGGTCGTGAGGAAATAATGAATTTCTTCAAAAACGCAAATAAAACTGGTGGCCTTCCTATTTATTTAGTGGATCAAAATGGTAAAAAAACACAAATTCAGTCCGTTGAAGAATGTCAGTGTCTAAATGATAGTCTGTTTCTACTCAAGGGTGAAGGATTGCACGAATGTCTGGAAATTAAAGGGGTGCAAGAACCTCCTGGACCACATACCACGCAGCCTCCTATCAAATCTTCTTTAAACTATGTAGTGCCTTCGGCCTGGGTCAATGAAGATTCGCTGGAGGTAAAGCCCCTGGAACGCTGGAATGATTACGCAAAGGACTGGAGTCAGATTCAGGCCAAAACGGATGGTTTAGTAGTTGCCATTCTGGATACGGGTATTGAAGATAATCCTCGTTATCCACTGCCTTTCTGGTATAAAAAATTCGAAGACCCCTGCCGCCGTCAGCATGAACTTGAACAGATTGGCTGGAATTTCTCCACGCTTGAGTCGGAGTCTGGTAATCAGCCTACGGATGATAATGTGCTGCGTCATGGCAGTAAAATCGCTCATATCATTCATTACCTGGCTCCCGGAAATGCCGCATTGATGATTCTCAAAACGTTTGATCATTACGGCTTCGGATCGCTGGATAAGGTCTTTTGTGCTCTTCAATACGCCATGGATAACGGAGCCCGAATAGTCAATGCCAGCTTTGGGTATTATGGTAGTGAAATTCCATTGTTGCGGGATTTACTGGAACAAATGAACGAGCGGAAAATCCTGGTTGCCGCTGCGGCGGGTAACCATACCGATTTTGACGGATTCCCCAATGATATTTCCGTACAGCGTTTATACCCTGCCTGTTACAGTCTGGAACTGGACAATGTAGTAACCGTCACCACCCTGACCTGCGAGCCAAAAGAGGAATGTGACTGTCAGGAAAGCAAGGCAGAACAAGTATTGAATTCTATTACCAAAGTCATTGATGAAGCCCTCGACATTAAGGGTCATGAGCGGCTCCCTTACGAAAATTACTCTTCCAGCTTTGTCAATCTGGGTATCGAGACTCAAGACGGAAGTTTTCGGAATCTCTATCCCATTCAAACGCCGGGCTATCAGGAACCCGCTTCCATTCAGGGTTCATCCTACGCTACGCCCGTTTTTGTGGGCATTGCCGCCCGGTATTTCATGGATATTCAAAGGGCCATTCAGCAAAGCCCGAATGAGCCCTTGAAGAAAATATACTTCTCGGTTCTTCAGCAAAAAGGAGTGATTCGGAAAGATCAATCCCTAAGGCAATATGTCAGAGGTGGCTTCTATATGCTTTCGTATTAAATTACTGCTGGTACTCCTGATCAGCGGAATTGGGGCATTCGGACAATGCCCCAATTCCGCTTTTATGCATCGGGAGTGGTTTCGTATGAAAGCTCAGGCTTCATCACGAATAAAACTGGAGCAGCTCCGAACCCAATGGCTCCGTTGTCACATTCCGCAGGATTCCATTTACAGTGAATTACTGGGCGAATTAGCCTTACAATACTACCTGAAAGGAAATTTTCCAGCAACAAAACAATTTGCTGAAGCAGCCATCCAAACTACAAAGCATGACGTTCCGTCTTTAAAAGCCAAACACCTATACCGCTACGGAGCATACCTGATCGAAATGAATCAGGGCCAGAAAGCTCAGCAAATTCTCCAGGAAAGCATTCGAGTGAGTCGCCAATCAAAACAACTGGAATGGGCCGCCGCCGCATCTTATCAGCTTTCGTATCTACAGCATTCCTTCGGCGATTACCAGTCCGCTCTGAATTCTGCCACCGAAGGCGTGCACTTCGCCCGACTGGCGAAAAAGTTAGACAGCGAACTGGAGAGTTCATACCAGCAGGCTCAGGCATTGATGGAGTTAAACCGTCTTGAAGAAGCTCAAGTGGTAATAACTTCGCTGCTGGAAGTAACCCGCAAATACCCTAATTTACTTACTTGGGCGTATTACAAATTAGCCGCCGAAATTAGCCGACAATGCCAGGAATACTCCGCTAGCAGAGCCTATTTACAGCAAGCTACGGAACTCCTTACCCCTAATCAAACGGATGCCCAGGTTTCAATAGCCACTGTCGCTGGTTTATTAGCCGAAAATGAATATAAGTTCACCCAGGCCCGGCAACAGTACGAAAAAGCATTAACCATAGCCCAGAATCCTCACGCTAAGGCTCGATTATATACTCTTCTTGGTAAGCTGGCTTTAAAACAAGGGGATTATTCGTCAGCCTTACAGTTAATCAACAAAGGGATTAAAAGTATCATCCCTTCTTACGTTGAAAATCAATCCACTAATCCCATAGCAAAGGTTATCCAGAGTATTTATCGAAAAGAATATTTATTCACGTTAATCAAGCAAAAGGCCTCGGTAGAATTATTGATTTATAAGCAAAAACCTACGGCTCAAAACCTAGCTCAAGCCCTAGCTACTTTCGCTACTGCCGATCAGATGGTGGATTACATGCGGATGAGTCACGAAGCAACAGAGTCGAAACTGCTCTGGCGAAACTATACTCACTTATTATACGAGCAGGCCATTGAAGCCTCTTTTCTTCAGCGAAACGCACCACTGGCCTTTTATTACCTGGAAAAAAGTAGAGCCGTATTATTAAACGATCGACTTAATGAGTTAAATGCCAATCAGAAACTTTCGCCTCAATTGGCTGAAAAAGAACTATACTTCCGGGCTCAAGAGGAAGACCTCCTAAAAAAGCTTGAACCAGAAACGCCGGGTTCGGTGGCTTATACAAGATTATCCAATCAATTACTCAATCAACACGAAGCTCAGCAGGCGTTCATTGAATCCTTACGCAAGAGTAATCCTGCCTATTTTCAGTATCGTTATGATAATCAGGTGCCGTCGATTACTACCATTCAGCAAAAATTATTAGCTAAAGATCAGGCTTTTGTGAGTTATTTTCTTGGGGATGACGCGATTTATGCCATTGGCATTACTCCAGACAAAACCGTTCTCCGTAAGTTACCACTGACCGGATTTAATCACGAAGCCGACCAGTTTCTGAAATTATGCTCCAGTCCTGACCTTCGTAAAAAGGAAGTTCAGCAATTGCAGAAAACGGGTTATCAGCTTTATCGTCGCTTGGTAACGCCATTGCGTTTGCATTCTCCCCGAATGATCATTTCGTTGGATGGGGCTTTTTTACCCTTTGAAGCATTCAGTAATTCCCCCACCCAACCAAATGCCTATTTAGTACATCAGCAGGCTTTTAGTTATACCTATTCGGCCCGGTTTCTGCTTCGCGAACGACCTGTTTCTAGCTGGCAAAAGCCCTTTTTAGGCATGGCTCCTGAGCAATTTTCAGCCTCCTTGAAGCAATCAAATTTGCCGGGTTCCGCTCAATCGCTAACGGATATTGCGGAGTCCATCCCTTTTGCTCAGACCAAAACGCATCAATCGGCCACTAAAGCTACTTTTCTATCGGAAGCACCCGATTTTAGAATTTTACAGCTTTTTACGCACGCGGACGCCCATGTTTCAGATCATACCGAACCCGTACTCTACTTTGCCGATTCGGCCCTGAAATTGTCAGAATTAAACATCAATCGCCCTTTCCGAACGCAATTATTAGTGCTCTCGGCTTGCCAGACAGGACTGGGGACGAACCAAACAGGAGAAGGGGTTTTTAGTCTGGCTCGCGGCTTTGCGGCATTGGGTATTCCGAGTACAGTCACTACGCTCTGGAGCGTACAGGATCAGGCCACTTATACACTAGTTGAACATTTTTACCAGCAATTATCAGAAGGATTACCCCAGGACATCGCTTTGCAAAGAGCCAAAGTACAATGGCTTAATGCTCAGGAATATCAGCTACCCTATTACTGGGCTGCTTTAATCCAGATTGGCTCTACCACTCCTATTGAAAATCCCAGCGTTATTCCTGCCTATGCGGGCATTGCAGCCGGAGTTATACTGGTTATTATAGGATTACTGATGTATCGAAAACGGACTGCTACAAAAGTCCCTCATCCATAAAACTGAGGTATTTCTGATCAGAAATAATGAGGTGATCCAATACCGGAATATCGAGTAACTTTCCTGCTTCCTTCAGCTTTCGGGTCAAATCTTTATCGGCCTGACTGGGTTGAAGATTACCCGAAGGATGGTTATGAGCCAGAATAATACCGCTGGCCAAGTGTTCCAGAGCATGTTTGAAGATTAATTTGGGATCGGCTACCGTTCCTGCGACTCCGCCCGTAGAAATCTGGACAGGACGAATCACATGATTGGCTCGGTTCAGTAATAACACCCAGAATTCTTCATGCAGTAAATCCATCAAATGCGGGCGGAATGCCTGATATGCCGAGTAAGAACTGGTAATGGAGACTCGGGCCTGCGGTTCGGTTTCTTTGCGACGACGCCCTATTTCCAGAGCCGAAACGATGGTAATCGCCCGAGCTTCTCCAATGCCCTTAAATTTGGATAATTCCTTAATACTGAGCTTGGCCAGTTGATTCAGATCGTGATTAACGCTGCTTAAGATCAGCTTTGCCAGATCAACGGCGGTGTATTGCTGAATACCGGAGTTAATCAGAATGCCCAGTAACTCTGCATCGCTCAAAGCAGCTTTACCTTTTAGCATCAGTTTCTCGCGGGGGCGATCCTCTTCGGCCCAGGTCTTAATCGTTGGAGCCGCCGGGTAAGTAGTTTTCATGGGTGGATATAGCAAAAAAGCCTTACTAACAAAAGTAAGGCTTCCGAACAAACGGTGTCCTACCGTTCGATCAATGAGCAATCCGCTACTTAAGCTGCTACTGACAGTTTGTTGACAAATCTTGCCAACTTCGACTTGTTGTTTGCTGCTTTGTTTTTGTGGATAACATTTTTCTTCGCGAGTTTATCCAACATCGAAGAAACTTTTTTGTACAGATCCTGAGCTTCTACTTTATCAGTAGTGCTACGCAGTTTCTTGATGAACGTACGGGTCGTTTTATGCTGGAAACGGTTACGAAGGCGTTTTGTTTCGTTAGCACGGATCCGTTTCAGAGCTGATTTGTGGTTTGCCATGTCTTTATATTACTGGAACTATGGATTTTCGGAATAGGAATGCAAAAGTAAGTCTTTCTTTTTAAAACTCCAGCCGTTGTCTCAAAAATTCTTTACTAATCCGGTGAATTACTTCAAATTAGCTATCCAAAAAAATAGTAACCAGCCTTCCTTCACCCCCCTAAGACTTGCTTCACCCATGAAACGTGTATCTATCTTTATTTTTTGCTTTCTGACTAGTCCTCTGGCTTTCAGTTGGGGTTTCTACGCCCATCAACGCATCAATCGCCTCGCCATTTTTACCTTACCCCCAGAAATGGCCCGCTTTTACAAAAAACATCTGGTGTATTTGATGGAGAACTCTGTCAATCCCGACAAACGCCGTTACGCGGTAGTGGGAGAAGCCGCCCGTCATTACCTCGACGTGGAAGCCTACGGCGACAGCGTCTGGGCGAAGCCTTACTGGAAAGAAGCGGTGGCATTCTGGGGTGAGGATACGCTCAATGCTCACGGCATTGTCCCCTGGCAAATTCAACGGATGAAGTATCAACTAACAGCGGCCTTCAAGGAGCATCATACGTCCCGCATTCTCAAGCTTTCGGCAGAGTTAGGCCATTACATTGCCGATGGTAATGTGCCGTTACATACGACTAGAAATTACAATGGTCAATTGACGGGACAGGAAGGCATTCATGCCTTCTGGGAAAGTCGCCTGCCCGAATTATACGCCGAGCGATACGACTTCTTTGTGGGCCCTGCCGAATACGTGCGTTCGCCCGCCCAGCGAGCCTGGGCCAATGTGAAACAGGCTCATCATTGCCTGGATTCTTTGTTTTTACTGGAAACGCAGTTAACGCAGGAATTGGGGGTAACTCGAAAATACAGCATTGAAGAACGGGGAGCTACGCATCAGAAAACCTATTCCCGCGATTTTTCCGAGCGTTACCATCAGGCCTTGAATCATCAGGTTGAAAAACAGATGCGGGCTTCCATCAAAATGATCGGTGACTTCTGGTATACCTGCTGGATCGACGCAGGACAGCCCGATTTGAATACCCTTCAAGAGTTATCTGAGCAGGATAAAAAATCCGAAGCTCAGGAAAAACGCTCCTGGCTCCAGCAACTGCTCGGCATCCGACCGGAGGAGTAGTTGTTGGTTGTTGGTTGTTGGTTGTTGGTTGTTGGTTGTTGGTTGTTGGTTGTTGGTTGTTGGTTGTTGGTTGTTGGTTGTTGGTTGTTGGTTGTTGGTTGTTGGTTGTTGGTTGTTGGTTGTTGGACAGTGCTATTGTGTACTATTAAGTTCCAGGTCAAGGGCCTTTATTAATTAGTTTCTTAGCTAATTTCCTGAAAGCATTGAGTCGAATTTCTAGATGTTCTTTTACCCGCTTATTTTTCTCCTGCGAATAGCTTTATATTAATAACCAATAACCACCACTGACGCTCTAGCTGGGGCCCTACCAGCCTTTCTTTGCACGTAATGGTTGGTGAAGACACCAACCTTGGCGGTAGTAGCTTTTGGTAGATTTTTATTACCCATTTTCACCCATACTCTTCACTGACGCTTCGGCTGGGGCCCTACTAGCCTTTCTCTGCAAGTAATGGTTGGTGAAGACACCAACCTTGACGGTAGGGAGGGTTAGGTTACCTACTTAATTTTCCCCCTAACAACAACTTTTACCCAACAACCAGCACCCAGCAACTAACAACCCCAAGTCCGCCGTATCTTTGCCTAATGGAATCAGTTGTTCAGATCATATTAAAGCCCGGAAAGGACGCCCCCGTTCGTCGTTTTCACCCCTGGGTATTTTCGGGTGCTATTGCCAAAGTCTTCGGGAAGCCACAGGATGGCGAAGTGGTTGAGGTTGTCGATCATCAGAAAAATTACCTCGCCACGGGTCATTACCACGAAGGTTCGATCACGGTTAAGCTCTTTTCGTTCGAACCCATTACGCCCGACGCTGATTTCTGGTTCAAGCGTTTGGAGAAAGCCTTACGCGTACGGCAGGCACTTCAGTTTACGAATACGACCTGCTACCGACTCGTGCACGGCGAAGGCGATGGTTTTCCCGGTCTGATTCTTGACTGGTACAACGGCGTAGTCGTTTTTCAGGGCCATAGCGTCGGCATGCACCGCGAACGCGAAAGCATTACTCAGGCTTTGCAAACGCTTTACGGCGATCAGTTACTAGGCGTTTACGATAAAAGCCACGAAACCTTACCCGATCGTTATGCCCAATCGGTTCAGAACGGTTACCTCTGGCAAAAAGAGACGATAAGCTTACCTCATCCCGTACTGGAAAATGGTCATACCTTCCTGATTGACTGGCAAACGGGCCAGAAAACGGGCTTTTTTCTGGATCAACGCGAAAATCGTCAGTTATTAACCAAGTACGTAAAAGGCAAGCGGGTGCTCAACGCCTTCTGTTATTCCGGTGGTTTCTCGATTTATGCTCTTTCAGCTCAGGCTTCGCTGGTTCATTCGGTTGATGTTTCCGAAAAAGCCATTCGTCTGGTTGAGCAAAACGTAGCTGCTAATCACGAAGGTGGTCAACCCACGCATGAGGCCTACGCGGAAGACGTAATGAAGTATCTGAAAACGCACGATCAGCAGTATGACGTCGTTGTTCTCGATCCCCCGGCTTATGCCAAAAGCATGGACGCTCGTCACCGGGCCGTACAGGGGTATAAGCGACTCAACATTGAAGGGCTCAAGCGATTGGCTCCGGGTGGTATTCTGTTCACATTCTCCTGCTCACAAGTCGTAGATCGTGAATTGTTCTACAATACCATCGTTGCAGCAGCCATTGAAGCCGGTCGGCAGGTTCGGGTATTACATCACCTTTCACAAGGCCCTGATCACCCCGTGAACTTCTTCCATCCCGAAGGTCATTACCTGAAGGGTTTAGTTTTATACGTAGAATAAATAAAGGAGCCGATTCACTGTTGAATCGGCTCCTTTATTTATTGGTAGTAGCTGTTCGTCCGTGTTTCTCAGGCATCCGTGTACACAGCCGCGGACAACAATAGAAAAAAACTTTAACTCAAATTACCAATCATTCTCCTACGGCAGATAGTAACTGCCTCCTAATAAATTATCCGATTTCTAGAGTAGGGTTTCTCACTACGTTCGAAATGACAGATTATAGGTCTATCTCTAGAATTTAATCGTTGCGGGCAGATACTTCGCAATTAAATCCTGATAGTAAGGCTTCAGTTCCTTCACATTCGGTGGCACCGGAGCTTTTGAATACAGATCATATGGATTGAATAAACGAACGTATTTGAACATCTCGCGGTCATGATCGTCCATAAGGTGATCGTAAGCTTCTTCGCGGTGCTGAGCGTAGAACGAGTGGTAACGCATCATGTACAGAGCTGATTCAGGCAGGTAATCCTTCATCATGTGATACAGATACTCATCGTGTCCCCAGGACATGTGTACGTTTCGTAAACCGCAATTAGGTTCGTAAACACCGTATTTTGTGTTATATCGCTCGTCCTTCGTATCAGGATTGGCTTCAAAGAATTGGGGATAAACAATCTTATCTGAAGGTTTGCAACCTACCGGGAATGTATCACCCACGACTGCCCATTGAGGCTCGCCGAAGAGGCATAACACTTTACCCATATCATGTAATAACCCGGTCAACACAAACCAGTCGGGATGTCCGTCGGCCCGAATGGCTTCTGAGGTTTGGAGTAAGTGCTGCAACTGATCCAGTTCAATGTCGGGATCAGAGTCGTCCACGAGGGTATTGAGAAAATCAAAAGCTTCCCAAATGGGCATTTCTTTCCGGTCAAACTTCAGAAAATCCGCTTTCTTTTGCTGAACAAAATCATACGTCTGATAGGTGTGATTCAGTCGATAAAACTCACGAACGGTATCACGCTCGGGGTTTTCATAATTTCTGAATTCATCTTTCGCTTTAGCCGTTTGCTGGGGTTCGGGGTAACGCTCGAGTACGTCATCCTCCCACACATCCAGACTAGCCAGCGGATTCTTTTCTTCAGCAGTGAATTCGTTTTTCATTGTAAGCCGGTTTTGTAAGGTAAGAAATAGTTTTTTGCTCTTGAGATTGAATGAGTTATCATTCTTTTCAAAGGTAATAGAATTTTATAATTACTGAATCATACCACTATAATTTTGCACAATTCAAATACTAAGCTTTTACCAGAATACGGTATACAAAGCCGCAATAATTCCCCAGACTAATACCGAGAACACCACGAAAGAGGGTGAAATGCGAAACATGCTTCGGGTTAAGGTAAGGCCTTTGGGGTTAAACTTACTGGCGGAATCCAGTAGGGACACTACCACCATAATACTCACCAGAATCAGGAAGCACCAGCCCGTACGGTGGAGAAAAGGAATTGGCGTTTCAGGAACAAACTTGAATAATAAAGCCAGGGGAATTGATAAACTCGCGGCCACCAGAGCCGCCGTGGAGGTCGTTCGTTTCCAGAATAAGCCCAGGAAAAACAGAGCGAAAGCTCCGGGAGTGAGGTAATTCGAATATTCCTGAATGAATTGGTAGGCCTGTTCCAGTCGTCGCAACTGCGGAGTAATCATGAGGGCAATCGCGAAAGCCACCCAAACCGCAATACGACCAATCCAGACCGTCTGCTTTTCAGAAGCGTCTTTATTGAGAAATTTCTTGTAAATATCCAGACTAAAAATGGTCGAAATACTATTGCATTTACCCGCTAGGGAAGCCACAATAGCGGCAGTCAAGGCCGCAAAAGCCAGACCTTTCAATCCGTTCGGCAGCAAATTCATTAATGTGGGATAGGCATGATCGGGTTTGACATTTCCCGCTGCATCGACCATCTCCTGCTGGAAAGCTCCATTCTGGTAGAGTACATACGCCGCAATGCCGGGAATCACGCAGATCAGGGGTATAACTAACTTCAGAAAAGCCGCAAACAGAATTCCATTACGGGCCGTGGGTAAATCAGCCCCTAGAGCCCGCTGTACAATGTATTGATTGCAGCCCCAGTAATTCAGGTTATTAATCCACATACCACCAAACAACACGGCCATACCCGGTAATTCGTAATAATACTGATGCCCTTCCGAGAAGATCATGTGAAAATGCCCGTCAGCGTGGGTTCGAAGTAAGCTTAATCCATCCATGACGCCACTTCCTCCCCATTGATCCGAGACCATTTGCAAAGCCAGAAAGGTTACCGCTACACCACCCATGACTAACACTACCACTTGAATCAGATCGGTGTATCCAATTACTTTCATACCACCCAGGGTAATGAAAATGGCAAATAGAGCCAGTCCAAACATGCAATACGTGAATGGAACCCCCGAGATGGTTTCGACCGCTAAAGCTCCCAAATACAGGATGGAAGTAAGGTTAACAAAGACGTAAAGCAACAGCCAGAAAATCGCCATGATTGTGGCCACTGTGTCATTATACCGCTGCGACAGAAACTGTGGCATGGTATAAATCTTGTTTTTCAGGTAAATCGGGATAAAGAAAATGGCAACGATAATCAAGGTAGCCGCCGACATCCACTCGTAGGAAGAAATGGCCAGACCCATCGCAAAACCCGAGCCAGACATGCCAATAAAGTGTTCAGCCGAAATATTCGAGGCAATCAGCGAAGCTCCAATGGCCCACCAGGTCAGAGAACCTTCGGCCAGGAAGAAATCTTTGGTGTTGATTTCACTGGACTTTTTCCGACGATAAATCCAGTACCCGTAGAGGGAAACCAGTAGAAAATAGATCAAAAAGACACCGTAATCAATACTTTGCAAGCCCTGCATTTCGGTTGTAAAAGTTTTAGGAGGTTAGAGATAAATCCTTTCAGGAAGATGAGTGGGGTATCGGACCACAAAATAGGATTATTTATTTAATTATTTATCTCAAACCCATACAACCTATTAAAAAAGCCCGTGCTGGTTTTCAGCACGGGCTTTCAGTTATGATCGATGAAATTACTTAATCAATCAGGCGGAACAGACGTTTCCAACGGATTTTATTAAGGAAGGTTCCTTCGGGATCAAGTGACATCCAGACGAATACAGCCTTACCCACGATATGATCGGAAGGAACGAAACCCCAATAACGCGAATCGGCTGAGTTACTGCGATTATCCCCCATCATGAAGTAATAATCCTGTTTGAAGGTATAAGTCGAAACTGCCTGACCATTGATTTTTACCGAAGTACCATCAATTTCTACTTTATCATTGTATTCGTAGTTTTCAATAACATCGCGGTACAAAGCAACATTTTCAGTAGTCAACTGAATGGTTTCCCCTTTTTTAGGAATTTTGATCGGACCGTAATTATCCCGATTCCAGTTAAACAAAGGAGAGTTAGGATAGACACTGAGATCCTGCTGACCTTTAGGGTATATTAGTGGCTCTACCTGAAGTCCCATGTCCTGAAATTGCTTCACCACTCCTGCACTCGTGGTTACATCATATCCCGTTAGGACCGTTTCTTTACGTACAGAATCAATGTCAAAATGTTCAGTCCAGTTACGTGATTCGTTCTGACGATTCCAGATATCGTATTTCAGAAAAAACTTTTGGTCCAACTGTTCTTTCGTATGAACGAAATACGGTTCAAGCATCTTTTCGGGATTCTCCATCGCCTTGCCATTGATCCATACCTGCGTATCACGAACTTCCACAACATCGCCGGGAATACCAATGCAACGCTTGATGTAATTGGGACGTAGATCAGCCGGCAAGTGTAGAGAGTCAGGGTAGTTGAAAACCACAACATCGCCATTTTTCACGCTTGAAAAACCGGGCAGGCGGTACATGGGTAACTTGATCCAGTCGAGGTACGAATCAATATTCGTTCCCCAGATTTTCTGGTGGGTTAAAGGAACCTGCAAAGGCGTTTGGGGCGTGCGGGTTCCGTAATGCAACTTACTTACGAAAAGAAAATCACCCACTAACAGGCTATTTTCCATCGAAGGGGTTGGAATGGTATAAGCTTCCAGAAATAACCAGCGAATGAGCGTAGCCGCTACCACTGCAAACGTGACCGAATCAATCCACTCGCGAAAGGCCGATTTTTGTTTTTTAGGCTGACCCTGCTGAGCCGTTTTTACTTCCATTATCTTTTGTTTTAGGTATTGGTTGTTAGGTATGGGTTGTTAGATATGCTGACAACCCATAACCAGCAACTACATTACTCTTCTCCTAATAAATCGTCCATTCCGAACACGCCTACTTTACCTACCAGCCATTCAGCGGCTACCACTGCCCCGAGGGCGAAACCCTGACGATTGTGAGCGGTATGTTTAATCTCGATGGAGTCCACTTCTGACTGATATGTAACGATGTGCGTTCCGGGCACTTCACCTTCCCTAACGGCATGGATCGGCAAGGTAGTTTGTCCGTCGCCTTCTTCCAATACCCATTGGGATAAACGGTCATTCGTTTCCAGAATTCCTTCGGCTAACGTAATCGCGGTACCGCTGGGAGCGTCAAGTTTATGAATATGATGGACTTCCGTCATTTCCACGCTGTATTGGGGATAAGGACTGATTAACTTAGCCAGTCGCTTATTGATACGGAAAAACAGATTGACGCCAATGCTATAGTTGGAAGCGTAGAAGAAAGCTCCGCTGGTTTTAGCAGTGAGGGCCTCAATTTCGGAGCGATGTTCAAGCCAGCCGGTCGTTCCGCAAACGGTGGGTAAGCCCTGACCAATGGAATCTTTCAAATTTTGCAGAGCCGCCGAGGGGTGACTGAACTCAATAACCACATCAGCGGTCGCGGGAGAAAATTCGGAAAAACTTTCCCGATTGGTTTCGTCAATCCGACCTACAATTTCGTGGCCACGTTCCTGAGCAATGCGTTCAATGACTTTGCCCATTTTTCCGTAACCTAAGAGTACTATTCGCATATTAATTCTTGTATGAGGAAAGTTTGAATGTAGTTTGAGGCTGTTTGAATGTTTAAGAACGTGTGAAAATCTTCAAACTTTATTCAAATTTCAAACCTGTTTTATCAAACAACATTCAAACTCAGTTACTTAAATGTATAAACGGCAGTAATGCCAATGGGCGTACTTGCGTAGTCCGTTCGAACGCCGGGTTTAAATTTCAGGGAAATATCGTCGGTATTATCAAACGTTTTTAAGTGAGCCGAAACGTTCGCTTCCACCAACTGAAAGGCATATAAAACGACACAGCCAATGATGGATAAATCGCGTTGACGGCGATATTGTGCGGTTGCTTGTCGTAACTGATTTTCAGTCAATGCTGGATAATAAGTATTTCCAATTTGAACCGGAACCGTTGTAGCCTTCTCATTAATCAGGGTTTGCCAGCCTCCAATAGCATCCTTATACCGTATCTGGTTCCAATGGATGGCATAAGCTAACCCACCAAAACCAGCATAAATGATAGGAATCGTCCAATATTGGCGGACATAAGCCTGCCCTAAACCAGGCAAAGCCAAAGATTTGTACGTTGCGTAGCGAGGAACAATATTCAGAGGCTTTTTGAGCTTACCCTTCGGAGCCGGAATCGTCTTTACCAGCGAGTCTACACCCACTTTGGCGATCTCCAGCGAATCCACTTTTTGAGCGAAGGCCGACTGGGTTAACCCTAAAAACAATACGAAGTAAAGCAGATATTTCATGGCTATCGGAAATTGAAAGGCCAAAGAACGCTCTGAATTACTTCGTATCACTTCTAAAAACTGTTAAATATTCTTATGATAACTCACCTAAAGCACCAATGATTCGCTCCAGATCTTCCTGATTGGTAAAGGGAATGCGAATTTCGCCTTTGTCTTTTTCGTCCGATTTAATCGAAACCTTTGAACCAAAAAACGAAGATAAACGGAACTGAATATTCCGAATTTCCTGCTTCAATGGCACCTTTTTCGTCTTCGAATCCGCCAGCTCAGGGTTCTGAATTTTACGAACTTCCTCTTCTACCCGCCGTACGGACCAGTCTTCATCAACAATGCGTTTGAACAAACTTAGTTGTGTATCAACGTCGTCAATGTTAATAATGGCCCGGGCGTGACCCATTGAGATTTTATTATCCCGCAGGGAAGCCTGAATCACTGGAGGAAGTTTCAGCAGACGAATGTAGTTATTAACCGTTGTCCGGTTTTTCCCTACGCGGTCGCCCAGTTCTTCCTGACGGAGGTTACACTCCGAAATCAGCCGCTGATAACTCAGAGCGATTTCGATGGCATTCAGGTTTTCGCGTTGGATGTTCTCAATCAAAGCCATTTCCAGCATTTGCTGGTCATTGGCCGTCCGAACGTACGCAGGGATGTGCGTTAACCCGGCCCGTTTGGAAGCCTGCAATCGCCGTTCGCCAGAAATAAGCTGATACTGATCACGGCCTAACTGGCGAACCGTGATTGGCTGGATAATACCCTGAATTTTAATCGATTCCGCCAGTTCCAGTAACGATTCCTCATCGAAATGAGTACGCGGCTGGAAAGGGTTGGTTTCAATAAAATTAACATTAATCTCGTTCATGGAGCTAATGTGCTCCAGAGCCGATAGTGGGGTGGCACTGGGCCGGCTATTGACCGAGTCTGAGTCCTGTAATAAGGCTCCCAGACCACGTCCTAACCCAACCCGTTTTTTATTGGTGTTATTCATATCTTCCTTCCCTGTTCAGACTTAGTCGTTCGAGGTTTTCGTTGCTCTAAATCCTAAACACGTTCTCAATCAATAGTTACTAAGCCATTTTTGGTAAGAATTTCCCGAGCCAGATTCAGGTAACTAATGGCTCCCTTCGAGTCAGCATCATGGGCGATGGCGGGAACGCCAAAGCTGGGAGATTCCGACAAGCGAATGTTACGGGGAATGATGGTATTGAACACCATATTCTGGAAGTGAGCCGTTACCTCATTCACCACCTGATTCGATAACCGTACCCGCAGGTCGTACATCGTTAACAAGATCCCTTCAATGCTTAAGTTGGTATTCAGGCGGCTCTGAATAATCTTGATCGTATTGAGCAGCTTGCCTAAACCTTCCAGAGCAAAGTATTCGCACTGAACCGGAATAATAACCGAATCAGACGCCACGAGGCTGTTAATGGTGATCAGACCCAGCGAAGGCGAGCAGTCAATGATTACGAAATCGTAATCATCCCGAACGGAAGCCAGAGCTTCCTTCATTTTCTCTTCCCTGGTTTTCAGGTTAATCATCTCGATTTCAGCACCGACCAGATCAATGTGCGAAGGAATCAGATCCAGGTAATCAATGTCGGTTTGAATGATAATATCGGAGACGTTAATTCCATCGACCATGCATTCGTAGATGGAATTCTCAATTTCTTTCGGATTGAAGCCCAAGCCTGAAGTAGAGTTTGCCTGTGGATCGGCATCTACAATCAAAGTTCGGTACTCCAGGGTTGCCAAACTAGCGGCCAGGTTAATCGTCGTGGTGGTTTTCCCGACGCCCCCTTTCTGGTTGGCAATGGCAATTACTTTGGCCATACGTTAAACTCGGTGCGTTAGAATTTCAAAGATGCGAACATTCAGTCGGATTGCCTAGGAATGTTCCACGAAAGTTTCACGCAAAAAAAAATAAGTAGACTCCCGGAAAGTCTACTTATTGAAAATCAGTTACTTATTACTATAAATATTGATGTTACTAATTTATGAAATCTATTTAATAGCCTGAAAAAGAACTCATTACCCCCAAACTTTCGTTCCCTCCGTGCAATTTTTACACATTTCTATTTCAGAACGGCTTCGTATCAGGGAAGCCCGAAACTGTTCGTATGCTTTTGACTTCCAGAGGCTTTTAAAGGACTGTTCTTTCAAATCTCCCAGCCGATACTCTGCGTCCTTATCAAAACAGCAGGGAACCACCAGCCCATCCCAGGTAATGACGCAACTGTGCCACATTTTCCAGCAGTGATCCATAAACTTATTTTTGATGCGATACTTGCCGTCAGCTTCTTTGGCGTACCTGGAATATTTGTCAATCGTCGGAATCAGCGGATCGCCGTCTTCGTAATCGTAAATCTGAGCGGTTTTCAAACCCACTTCGTCTACGCCTAGCTCAGCCGCTAACTGCCTCACCTCTTCAATCTGATGTTCATTGGGCTGCACGACCAGAAACTGAAAAATCACGTGTGGCGTTTGAGACTTCAGCTCCTTTTTCCACTTCAAGATGTTTTTTGTTCCTTCGATAACCTTGTGCAGTTTTCCCCCTACCCGGTATTGCTGATAGACTTCCTGCGTTGTACCATCAATGGAAATAATCAACCGATCCAACCCACTTTCAACCGTTTTTTTCGCGTAGGAATCCGTCAGGTAATGGGCGTTGGTGGAGGTAGCGGTATAAATTTTCTTTTGGGAAGCGTACTGAACCATGTCCAGAAATTGCGGGTGTAAATACGGTTCGCCCTGAAAATAGAAGATCAAGTACAGTAGCTCATCTCCGATTTCATCCATGGTTCGTTTGAATAAATCTCCTTCCAGCATCCCCGTCGGACGCGTAAAGGAACGTAACCCGCTCGGGCATTCGGGGCAACGCAGGTTGCACGAAGTCGTCGGCTCAAACGATAAAGCAATAGGTAAACCCCGGTGAACCGGCTTTTGGGTAATCTTGGATTCTATATAACTGGAGACGACTTTGAGGCCATTCCAAACCCGTTTGGCGTTGAGTTTGGAAACAAAATTAAGCCCGTCGACAAGATTTCGATTGATCATAGGTTTGTAGCGAACGCCAATGCCTGCTTACATTTCAGAATCGGCATTCGTGAAAGGCTAACTGCATTTCTTGGTGAATTATTCCAGAGTGGCTCTGAAATTTTCTATTTCTGTGAATCAGGTACATCGGTCAGAGTTTTCATAAACAAGACCAAATCGGCCTTTTCCTGAACGGTTAATCCCAGTGGTTCGGGCGGCAAAGTCTGGTTTGGAACGTCCAGCCCAATGCCCTGACCACCGCCCCGATCATAAAACTCCACGACTTCCTCCAGGGTTTTAAAAACGCCGTTATGCATGTAAGGAGCCGTGTGTTCAACATTCCGTAGCGTCGGCGTTTTAAAAGCATAACGTAATACACTGAAATTGGCGATCTTTCCAGCTCCCCAGTCGGAGTCCAGCGTGGGGTGATCCAGCTCAGCCTGAGCCGGAACACCTAATACTTCCACATCCGAATGTTCATAGGAAGGCGGTAACATACTATTTGTCAAAGGCATGAAATGGCAGGTGGCACATTTCGCCTTTCCGGCAAAGAGGTTAAAACCGCGTTTTTCTTCGGCAGTAAGAGCATGGGCATTACTCCGCATAAACTGATCAAAACGGGAGTCCAGCCGGATTAAGGAGCGTAAGTAAGCCGCCAGAGCGTTCATAACCTGATCTGACTTTACCTCCGAACCATACGCTTTTCTAAAGGCTTCCTTATAACTTTTGTTCTGAGATAACTTAGATACAGCGATTGAAAGCGAGCTATTCATTTCCAGCGGATTTTTCATCACATCCGCAATCTGCATTTCCAGCGAAGCCGAGCGGGCATCCTGAAACAAAGTCGCCTGCAAGGCTACATTCCAAAGCGTAGGAGCATTGCGGGCTACGGTTCCTTGATGACCCAGGGCCTGACTTTTCGGTAACCCATCGGTAAAAGCCTGCCCGGGCTGATGACAGGTTGCACAACTTCGCTGCCCGTTTCCCGAAAGTAAGGGCTCTTCAAAAAGCTTTTCGCCCAGGGCAATGCGGCCTTCGGTTGCGGGCCATTCGGGTTGCGGACTGTACAATTCAGGTTGAAAAACGTCTTTATCAAATATCCACCAGGCATCCGTTGCAAGAAAACGACCATTGTCTCTTAACGCCGGAATCCCAAACCGTTGTTGATCTTTCTGCAACGACTGGCACAACGGACGCAGGCACTGAATCAGAAATTCGGCCCGGTCGAAGGTATCAAAATCACCTTTTAAAGCAGCTTTGGTTTTCTCTAGATACGCTTCCGTTTCAGCACTTACTTCATAGGCATTAATCAAATCCTCGCAGCCTTCCAGCGAAGCCAGGGCTTCGGGCAAGGAGTAATGCACCACGGGTGAATCATACCCCGTAATTCCCAATGTACCTATACGAGCCAGTTCGAGCCGCAGGGCATCCCAGAAATGCACCGTCTGTAACTCATTGAGCCAGGGATGTTTGGCTACTAGTCGGGCGTTGGCCTGCAATTCTTCGCACTCCTGTTGCAGCTCATCCAGCCGGGTTGTATCCAGTCGGGGAAAAATGATTTCTTCGATTACCTGAAACCCTGTCGGTTCGATCAACAACTGATCTTCCATTTCAACTTCCTCTACGGGCGGGCCATTCATCTGCCGGGCCATGATGGGGTCATACCCCTCCACCAGCCATTCTATTCGCTTGTAGGCAAGCCGGGCTTTCAAAAAAGATTCACGGGAGTTTAGGGTATCCAGGGGATAACTTCGTTCGAGGCGTTCGGTGGCCCGGTTAAATTCTGCCAGTCGCTCGCGAAAACGTTCTTTCAAGTCATCTGCCTGCGTACGTTCCGACCGCCAAGACGGTAAGGTAGGCAAGGCTATGATGAGCAGTAAACAAATCCATAAACGGGGCATATTAAAGCTTGAGTTTGGGAAGGATACGTGCCTTTCTACTTCAAAAGTACCGCTCTTTAGCCATCAAAAATGCCTGCTCAGAAAAATCATGATTAATTAATCAGCCTTACCGTTCAGGTATTAATCAAGCCATTATGATTATTTATACTCAAAATTATTCAATTTTATCAGCCTTTATTTAGTAACTGTATGTATTCCGAACGATTCTACCAATTGGCTTTATGGCTCACGCCTGGTGTGGGTGATATGCTTACTCGTTTACTGGTATCCAACTGCGGGTCGGCTGAGGCCGTTTTTAAGTTACCTCCGGGAAAACTTCAGAAAATCCGGGGTATCGGTGACTTATTATCCCGAACCATTGCTGCCAAGACTAGCTTTGTTCAGACCGAACAAATGCTTCAACGGCTGGACCAGGGTGGTTATACTTTTCTGTTTTTTACGGATAAAAATTACCCTCCTCGTTTGAAATCGCTTTACGATGCTCCGGCTGTGCTTTTCTTTAAAGGGCAGGGAACTATGAACCACCCGCGAACGGTGGGTATTGTAGGCACCCGCAAAGCAACAGATTATGGCCGTCGCCTGACTGAAGAAATAGTGGAACAATTGGCTCCTTACCAACCGGCCATTATAAGCGGACTG
Organism: Siphonobacter sp. SORGH_AS_1065; assembly: GCF_030818595.1. Classification (NCBI taxonomy): domain Bacteria; kingdom Pseudomonadati; phylum Bacteroidota; class Cytophagia; order Cytophagales; family Cytophagaceae; genus Siphonobacter; species Siphonobacter sp. SORGH_AS_1065. The sequence goes on along the minus strand of NZ_JAUTAM010000004.1, from coordinate 2,422,346 downwards.
GCCTACGGCATTGACATCACTGCTCATAAAGCAGCCCTGAAATATGATTTACCCACGTTTGGAGTAATGGCCAATGGACTTGATACGATTTACCCGGCAGAACACCAGAAAACGGCTTTTCAGATGCAGGAACTGGGCGGTATTGTGTCTGAACAACCCTTGGGTATCAAACCCGACCGACGTTTTTTTCTAAATCGAAACCGGATCATTGCTGGGCTTTCTGACGTGGTACTTGTGATTGAATCGGCGAAGAAAGGCGGAGCGATGGGAACGGCAGAGTACGCGAACAACTATAATCGGGATGTTTTCGCTATTCCGGGTAATCTGAAAAGTCCCGGTTCGGAAGGCTGTAATTTCCTGATTTATCACAACAAAGCCCAACTCTTTCTTGATGTGCCTTCGATGGTGGACAGTTTGAATTGGGGTGAACAATCAGCTAATGCTAAAGATCATTTACAGGATTTGAGTATGCTTTCACAGGAAGAGAGTCAGATTATGAGCTTGTTACGAGATGCTGGTTCTCAGCACATTGATGATCTGGCCTGGCGATCACAGATTCCCATGGCTAAGCTGGCTTCTTTGTTACTTAATTTGGAATTTCAGGGTCTTATCCGAAGTCTGCCCGGAAAAGTGTATGGACTTTCTTAAGTTTGGTTCATGGTTTCGGTTCATGAAATACCTTTCAGTGGGAACCTTCGTTCTAAGCAAAATCAGAGACTATTGACACATTACCAACAACTTGGCGTTTCAAGAACGGCTTCAGCCGAAGAAATCAAGCGAGCGTATCGTCAGTTGGCCGTTCGCTGGCATCCCGATAAAAACCCTAATCATTCGCAGGCGGAAGAGAAATTTAAAGCAATCAATGAGGCGTATCGAGTTCTTTCGGACCCGTCATTGCGGGCTTCGTATGACTTCAAACTAAATTCTGCTCAAAGGACTCAAACGCAAACACCACCCCCGCCGCCGAAACCCAAACCTGCTGCCCCGTCACCGCCTCCCTCATCACGATCGACGTATCGCCGCTGGCTTATTCCGGGCGTTTCGCTTCTGATCCTCAGCGTTATTATTGGTTTTTTCGGGTTGCAGCAATATAACCATAAACAGGCCGAACAGGAAGTAGCTCAGGCTACGCGGATGCTGGTGGATGAGGACACACTAGCCGCTTTGGGAAAACTGAACATGGCCATTGTGCACGATGATCAGCTCATGCTTGCTTATCGATTGCGAGGCCAGGTATTGTTACACTTGCGGGAATTTGAAAAAGCATACGGTGATTTATCCACGGTATCCCAGCAAACCTTACCCGAAGAAGGGCTGGAGATGGAACTGGCTACTTGTAGCTATTACCTAAAAAAATACGCTCAAAGTCGCAGTCACCTCAATAAAGCTCTGCGAAGTAACCCGGAAAATGGAAAGCTTTTTCAGATGCGGGGAACGAATTTCTGGCTGGAAAAAGATAGCCTCCGGGCCTGCGATGACTGGCAACAGGCCGTTCGTTTAGGAGAACAGGAAGCCGCAGCGTTAATGAATAAGTACTGTCAGTAAAAGAGGTGTTAGCCTACGGTTCTAATGAATTCATTAACATCCGAATCGTTTGTTAGGAGATTTTTCCCGTTAGGCATCCACGTAGAGACGCGACTTCATCGCGTCTAGCCGGGAAATGGAAGTCCATTTAAATGGTAACCAAAGCCGCCGCTCCCGCCTTGGCTGGTGTCCTCACCAACCACTAGGCTTTTAGTAATGGCTGGTGAGGACACCAGCCAAGGCGAGGGCATGTACCTCATACGAAAAACCCCGGATTAACATCCGGGGCTATCCACGTTGAACCCCTCCGGGGTTAGGGTCTCCATTTCCAAACAACTCCCCTACCTTTAGCAGACAGGCTGGTGAGGACACCAGCCAGGGGAAAACATATACCTCACACGAAAAACCCCGGATTTTCATCCGGGGCTATCCAGCCTGGGTCCATCCAGACCGGGACTATTCATATTTAACCCCTCTGGGGTTAGGGTCTTCTTTTTCAAACAACTCCCCTACCTTTATGGGTTTTCTCTCTCCAAACTCCAAACTCCAAACTCCAAACTCCAAACTCCAAACTCCAAACTCCAAACTCCAAACTCCAAACTCCAAACTCCAAACTCCAAACTCCAAACTCCAAACTCCAAACCGCAGCGGCGGCCGCTCCAAACTCCAAACTCCTACTGCTTCCAGGTTTCAGGAGCCTGACGCCATTCTTTCAGCGTAGTTACCTGATCTTCGGTGATGTAACCAAGCGGTAAAGCGGCCTGCACGAGAGCATTATAATCACTCAGGCAACGAAGTTTTACTCCGGCCTGCTCAAAATTCTGTTCGGAAATTGGGAATCCGTAGGTGAAGATAGCCGCCATTCCTACGACCTCAGCTCCGCCTTTGCGTAAAGCTTCAACGGCTTTCAGAGAACTGCCTCCCGTTGAAATTAAGTCTTCAATAACCACTACTTTCTGTCCCGCTTCCAGACGACCCTCAATCTGATTACCCATGCCATGATCTTTCGGTTTAGGACGAACGTACAGAAATGGCAACCCTAACACATCCGCCACCAAAGCTCCCTGAGGAATACCCGCCGTGGCAACTCCTGCAATGGCGTCTACACCTGCGAATTCATTCTTAATCATTTCGGCTAACGCATCTTTGATATACGTCCGAACGGAGGCCGAAGAAAGCGTAACGCGGTTATCGCAATAAATGGGTGATTTCCAGCCAGAGGCCCATGTAAAGGGCGATTCGGGGCTTAGACGTACTGCTTTTACTTCCAAAAGCATTTCAGCCACGCGAGCGGCTACGGTTGATGAGGGTACGAGTTCCATGCCACAAAGGTAGGAAATTCTGTCCGTCGTCGAGGAGTTGCACTGAAGTTCCCTTCCCTTTTTTCAGTCCTTTCTTTGACAAACAATCCTTAACTTTATCCAACCTAAGGAACCATTTGAAGGCTTATCTTCTTTATCAGTTTCCTACTTCTGGACTTTACCACACTTCCTTTATCTTTGTATTACTAACCATTTAGAGAGAGATTCATGGTCCTGTTTATCAACGACCGTCCCGTAAAAATTACTGATGCTCAACGAGCCAATCTATTACGGGAAAAGAGTGATTTTGACGTGGTCATTGATACCCGTCTGGAGGGAATTAAAACGGATCAGCTTCACGGTCATGTTTTAATTCTGAATGCTTCACTAGCGTCTCTGGAACGTTTAATGAACATTTTACACGATGAACATCCTGCCGCTTTACAAAGCATTCTGGTACAAGTAGCCGATCAGAAAGCAGCTGAAAGCCGGTTAAAAAGTTACTTCAAAGTGGTTAAAGCCGCCGGTGGCGTAGTTTTTAAGGATAATAAAATCCTGTTAATCTATCGTCTGAAACGCTGGGATTTACCCAAGGGCAAACTGGATCCGGGTGAAAAATCAAGAGGAGCTTCTATTCGCGAGGTGAAGGAAGAAACGGGTGTGGATGCAGAACTTGTCGATAAAATCTGTACGACCTGGCATACGTACACGCACAACGGTAACCGTATTCTGAAACGAACCAAATGGTATCAGATGAATTGCCTGAGTGATGAAAACATGACTCCGCAATGGGAAGAAGACATCGAGAAGATTAGCTGGATGTCTAAAAAAGAAGTGCAGAATGCGATGGTCGATTCCTATAGCTCCATTCGCTATGTTTTTGAGCGGCTCTGGAGTACGGTCCCTGCCAAAAACTAAGGTCATTATTAACTTCCCGAAAGCTTATAACTTTCGGGAAGTTGTTTTTTAGAGCTTATCGTTTTGCCCGCTCGTATTGAGAAGGCCATTTAATTTCGTCTCCGAGAACCTTCGCGGCATGAATCGGGAAGTAAGGATCTCGCAGCGATTCACGAGCAATGAAAATCAGATCGGCCTGACCCTTCTGAAGAATTTCTTCGGCCTGCTGAGCTTCAGTAATGATACCTACGGCTCCGGTTTGTACGTCCGCCTGATTTTTGATCTGATCCGAAAAAGGTACCTGATAGTTCGGCCCCGCCTGAATCTTGGCATAAGAAGCCAGACCTCCCGACGAAGTATCAATGATATCTACGCCTTTTTCTTTAAGGATTTTGGCCAGTTGAACGGACTGCTCAACATCCCAGCCATTCTCTACCCAATCCGTTGCCGAAACTCGTACAAACACGGGTAACTCTACGGGCCAAACGGTTTGTACAGCTTCCAGAATTTCCAGTAGAATTCGGATTCGATTTTCGAAACTACCGCCGTACTCGTCGGTGCGGTTATTACTAAGAGGCGAGAAAAACTGATGAATTAAGTACCCATGAGCCGCATGAATTTCCAGCACTTCATAACCCGCCCGGAAGGATCGGGCAGCGGCGTCTTTAAAGTCAGCAATCACTTTTTGAATACCCTCTTTATCCAGAGCCGTTGGCTGAACATCAGCCTCCTGAAAAGGGATGTTACTTGGAGCAACGGGTTTCCAGCCCCCCTGCGTTTCGGGTACCTGCCCCCCTCCATCCCAGGGACGAAATACGCTGGCTTTGCGTCCAGCGTGAGCCAGTTGAATACCTGCCACAGCTCCCTGCTGACGAATGAAAGAAGTGATTTGCTGTAATTTTTCGATGTGCTCGTCTTTCCAGATCCCCAGGTCTTCGCGAGAAATACGGGCTTCGGGAGAAATTGCCGTGGCTTCCTGAATAATTAACCCGGCCCCACCCACGGCCCGTGAGCCTAAGTGAACCAGATGCCAGTCATTGGCAAAACCATCGACGGATGAATACTGGCACATGGGAGAAATCACGATTCGATTACGAAAAGTGATTTTCTTGAGCGTCAGTGGAGAAAATAATAGTGACATATTCGGAAAGATGTTTAAACCTAAGTAGTAAATAAGTTAGGATAAACTTCCGTTCCCGAGCGAGCAAATTCGAACATTAGACGAGCCTGTGTGTCTAGAGATCTTTCACCGAATAGGGCAGATATTGATCTACGCTGGCTCCATACCGATGCAAATCCCGGATGATGGTACTGGAAATGGGAGCTAATTCCGGCGAGCAAATCAGGAATACTGTTTCCAACCCTTCGTATAGATCCCGGTTAACCTGGGCAATACTGTTTTCGTATTCGAAATCCGTTGTATTTCTGAGTCCTCTCAACAAAAAGGAAGCGTTGTATTCTTTAGCCACCCGGGCCGTTAAGTCTTGGTAAGGAACTACCTGAACCGGTTCATTAATAAAGGTTCGCTGAATGGCCCGTGTCATTACTTCCACCGAGAAATACCGCTTTTTGCTGGTATTATGTCCTATACCGATGATAATCTCGTCGAAGAGCTTCAGGCCCCGTCGTACAATATCTTCATGTCCTTTCGTGAAAGGATCAAATGAACCGGGGAAAAAAGCGATTTTCGACATAACTAAAGGATGGGGTTAAGAAAGCAGGGAGGGTTACAGGCATTTCGATTGGCTAGCTCAATAAAGTAGCTACGTGATAGAAAACCGGGGAATCTCCGGGCAGGCGGGGAATGGAAACCGCATCAGGTAAGCCCAGCGACAGATTTTTAATGTGATTATAAAGCCCTTTGTAGGAGTCATCCTCTTCCGTCACCACGCCAAAAACCCAGGCCGGAATTTCTTCCGCATCGATTTTTAATTCATTCATTACAAAAAGTACGTAATAAACTAAGTCAGAAGCGGCCCGGTATACAAAGCGATTGCAGTAATGGAGCTTCGTTTCATTCACATAGACCAGTGTGGCTGCCTGTTTTTCTACGTAAATCATTAACCCCGTACTTTTTAGTTTGGAGCTTAATTCCAGCAGAAGGTCCGATTGGTGAAAAACCTGAATTTTTTCCAGCGGATAAATGTCAAGAATCCAGTCCGAAAACAGCGTTGGGAAAGCAAATAGATTAGTAGCCTCCCACGTCGGATGTAGCGTATGCTGAACCGTCTCCTGGCTAGTTACCTGACCACGGGCCAGTGACAACGTGCGAGCAGCATATTCCTTCTTGAATAGAGCCGTCGGTACCAGGGTAAAAGATTGGTTATTGACAATAAGCCGAATAGACTTCCAGAATGTTTTTTCAGCAATGGGATGCTTACTGACAATCTCCTGAATCTGAGCCAGGTATTCTTGTTCTGAAGTCGTTTCAGGTAAAGCGAATTCGTCCAGCCACAGACACAGATTATTGACGGGATCAATAATACTAATCTGAAAATCCTTGGGATTCAGAGCCAGGGTAAGTATATATGAACTAACCGAGGTTAGTAAAAATGCCTCCTGCCGAAATTGAAAAGCGGGGGTCATACGCCTATGGATTGATTACTGATGGTTCGTTACCCACAGTTAACTAAAGCAGTAACCGGGTATTAAAGTACCAAAACTATCAACATTTCGGCAAAGATTCGTTTCTAGTGTTGCACCAGACCCCCTTTTTACCTTCAGCTTTTAGCGGCCATCGGCAAATTCAGCCTTCGTGACGAAGAACTTGGTTTCGCCGTCAAAGTCAAACTGGAAGAGTTTTTCTTCGTAAAAAAGCGTTACCCGTCTTCCCGAACGCAGAGCTTCGTTAATGGTACTAATCGTGGAATCCTTCCCATTATCGACACTGAACTGCCATTTTTCAGCGTTCATCTGGCCCGTCCCTTCCGAAAAACCACCCAATAATAGCTCGCCCTCCCAGGTCTTAAAGACATAACCCCGTTTACTGAAGCGAGTGATGGTTCCTGCTCGTTCGCCTTCCGAATAATTAATTTTTGTAAGAATCCAGAAAACGACCAGCGTTACGACGGCCAGAATCAATAATACTTTACCAAATGTTTTCATTTCAGGTTGAATTGTTTAGGTGCCCTACTCAGGGATATGAGTAAAAGGAATCATTTAGACTCAAAGAAAAATATCTTCGTTGAATTATTAACCATTTTTCAGGCGAAGTTCCCTAAAAAACATTGCCAACTCTGTTTACTTCGAGCGGATGGCTAAAACGGGGTCCATTCGGGCGGCAATCCAGGCTGGAATAATCCCCGATAACAAGCCAATACTACTCGATACGACCAGGCCAATAACGACGTTTCGTAAGGAAAGCTGAATGATTAATAAATCCTGCGGGTAAAACGTTAATACCCAAACCCAGAGAATGCCGACCATACCTCCAATTAGACTCAGGAAAATGGCTTCGAAGAGAAACTGGAACAGAATAAAGTAGGTTTTTGCCCCCAATGATTTCTGAATTCCAATGAGGCTGGTTCGCTCTTTCACCGAAACGAACATAATATTGGCAATCCCGAAGCCTCCGATTAATAAAGAAAAGAGAGCAATAATAATCCCGGCTCCGCGAAGGGCACTAAAGATCGTTTCCACCAGATTCTGAATGGCCTCGGGGCGATTAAGGGAGAAGTTATCTTCCTGATAAGGCTTCAACCCGCGTTTGCTCCGCATGAGCCCCGTTAATTCGCCTTCAAGTTCCTGAAGTTTTTCGTCCCGATCATATCCTTTTATGGAAATATTAGGTTCTGAGTATCTGGTGTGAAAGAGTTTTGAGAAGGATTTATAAGGAATATAACAACGGATGTCTGGCTTACCGCCGATCTCAAACATGCCCGTACCAATGCGTTCTATTACGCCAATTACCTGAAACCGCAGTCCTTTAATCTGGACAAATTTCCCGACGGCTTCCTGAAAAGGGAACAAATTAGCCGCCACATCCGCCCCGATAACGACCACGTTTCGGGCAGCCTCTTCTTCCATCGGACTAAAATAGCGTCCTGATTCAACGGGTAAATCTGAAATTTGGTTGTATTGATAACTAATACCCCGCACGCCAGCCGTCATGGAATTATTCCCATTTTTGATGGTCTGGCCACCCCGTCCGTCCGAAATGGCAACATATTGGGCGTTTTCAAGGTTACGTTCTAAGAACTGAAAATCAGAATAACTCGGAGCAGGCCGCCGGAAAAATTTCCACCAGGCATAATCCGGGCTGCTGTAATCCCAGGACCACTTGGAAACGAAAATGGTATTACTGCCTGTAAAACTCAGGCTTTCCCGAATGCTGCTTTCCAGTGAGTCGACCATGGTAAAAACGGCAATAATTGAAAAAATACCCACGCTTACGCCCAGTAGCGACAATACGGTTCGTAACAAATTAGAACGTAAGGCCTGCCAGGCAAAGCGAAGACTTTCGAAAACCTGCCGAAGAAATTTCATGTTTATGAGTCTATCTGAGGTGCAAGTTTCAAAGTAGAAATCATTCCAAATGTTTTACAAGAAAAAGTTGGTTCAACTATACTTTTTAAAGGTTAAACGGAATACCGCTTTTTAAATATTTTTTATAAAATTTCCAAAAAAGCTTGACATTCGGCCTTGATAAAGTGCATATTTAGCCAACACTATCTGGTATCTAGCTGAATTCCATGAAGTTATCCGAATTTAAATTTGATTTGCCGCAAAATCTCATTGCCCTCCATCCAGTCGAACGCGGCGAAGCACGACTGATGGTAGTTAATCGTCAAACCCGGCAATTCGAACATCGAAAATTCGGTGATATCGTGAATTATTTTGGCGAAGGCGACACGATGGTTGTGAACGATACTAAGGTTTTTCCAGCTCGTTTGTACGGTAGCAAGGAAAAAACCGGAGCACAGATTGAGGTATTCTTACTCCGTGAGCTAAATCGTGAACATCGCCTGTGGGATGTGCTGGTAGACCCGGCCCGTAAAATTCGGGTGGGTAATAAGCTGTACTTTGGCGATAGCGATCTGGTAGCAGAGGTAATCGACAATACCACTTCGCGGGGCCGTACCATTCGTTTCTTGTACGATGGCGACCACAATGCTTTGATGAAAGCCATTCACGAGCTGGGCGAAACGCCTCTACCCGAAGAAATTAAAAGTCGCCGGAAAGCTACGGATGAAGACCGGGAGCGTTACCAAACCATCTTTGCGGATGATTCGAAAGTAGGAGCCGTAGCTGCCCCTACCGCCGGTTTGCATTTCACGAAAAATATCAAGAAACGCATGGAGATTAACGGCACCGACTTTACGCCGATTACCCTTCATGTAGGTTTGGGCACTTTCCGTCAGGTAGACGTAGAAGATCTCACCAAGCACAAGACGGATTCTGAGCCTTACTTCATTCCTGCACAAACAGCGGACGTAGTTAATGCTTCTCTGGACGCCGGAAAACGGGTTTGTTCCGTAGGCAATACGGTATTGAAAACGCTGGAATCGTCGGTTTCTGCGAATTCACGACTGAAACCAAGCGAAGGCTGGACGGATCGTTTCATTTTCCCTCCTTACGATTTCAAAATCAGTAATGCCTTGTTAACGAACTTCCACTTACCAGAATCCGTACTGCTCATGGGCGTTTGTGCCTTTGGTGGGTATGACTTGATGATGGAAGCGTACCAAACGGCCATTAAGGAAAAATATAAGTTCTTCAGTTACGGCGATTTAATGCTGATTCTGTAATTGGCTCGTTAGCTATGGGCTGGTAGCTGATAGCTAACAGCCCATAGTTATGAAACGATACGTTATCCTCGTTGCCGGTGGCAGCGGCAGTCGCATGGGCGTTTCATTGCCCAAACAATTCTTATCTCTTGCTGGAAAACCCATCCTGATCCATACACTGGAGCGTTTTCTGGAGTATTCTCCCGATCTACAGGTTATTCTATGTTTGCCCGCCGACCAGTTTTCCTACTGGGAACAGCTTCGTAAAGAATATCCCCTGCCCTTTTCTCAGCCTATTATTGAAACGCCCGGCGGAGCTACTCGTTTTCAGTCGGTTCGCAATGGCTTACAACAGGTTACTACAGATGGACTCGTGGCGGTTCATGATGGTGTTCGTCCGCTGGTTCCGGTTTCGGTGATTGCCCGTAGTTTCGAAGTCGCGGCAGAAAGCGGTACAGCCATTGCCGCCGTTGCGGCCAAAGATTCTATTCGTCTGGTTACCGAAGATGCGGGGAATAGTGCTCTGGATCGTTCTAAACTTCGCCTCGTGCAAACGCCGCAGACGTTTCAGGTTTCCCTGCTCAAAAAAGCTTTTGAACAGGCCGAAAGTCCTTTATTTACGGACGATGCCAGCGTAGCCGAAGCGGCGGGTTACCCCATTCACCTGCTGGAAGGTTCGTACGAAAACATTAAAATCACGACGCCCGAAGACCTCGCCTTCGCAGAAGCTCTGCTGAAAGGCAGCTCTTTAGCTTAACGTTTTTTCTTATTTTCTCCATTATCAGGCAGTTACGTAGTTTTAAAGCGACTGAAAACAATACAGCTTTTTCTGATTCTTTCTCTAAATCAGACGCTTAATTTGTGATTAACCGGATTAGAATTTTCTAATCTTCTGTGGATAAGTGCGTTTTAGCGGGATAGAGTAGGATAAAATCGATATATTTACTATACTATCCATAGCGGAATAGTTAGTATTTTCTATTCATCACCTTCTCAATTCGCTCTATGTTACACAATACTTCACCTCCATTGCGGCTCCCCGGCGTTACTATTACTCATCGCTCGCCCTTCCGCCGCTTTTTTTATCATCAGGTTCGAAACTTTCGCACGCTGAATCCAAAGCAGGTCACCAAAGATACCCTTCTCATCGTCTTTGGGATCTTCACTGCAGCGATAGGGCTTCGTGGCTTTTTATTACCCAGTCACTTTCTGGATGGTGGCGTTACCGGGATTTCCCTACTCGTACGTGCTCTGACCGATTGGAATCTTTCCATTTTGCTGGTCATCTTTAACATCCCCTTTATTTTTCTAGGCTTCCGACAGATTTCGCTGGGTTTTGCCATTCGTACGCTGTTTGCGATTATTGCTCTGGCTCTCTGTCTGGCCTTTTTGGAATTGCCCGTCTTCACGCACGATAAGCTGCTGATTGCCGTCTTTGGAGGTTTCTTCCTGGGAGCAGGTATCGGGCTTTCCATTCGGGGGGGCTGTGTATTAGATGGAACAGAGATTCTGGCCTTATACCTGAGCCGTAAAACCGGATTTACCGTTGGGGACATCATCATGGCCATCAACGTCTTTATTTTTAGTATCTCTGCCCTCTTAATTAACGTAGAAACCGCTTTGTACGCCATGCTGACGTATTTTTCAGCCTCTCGTACGATTGAATTTATTATTACCGGCCTGGAAGAATATACGGCCATTACTATTGTATCCGAAAAAAGTGACGCCATCCGCCGCATGATTGTGAATGAAATGGGCCGGGGTGTTACCATGTATAAAGGCCAACGCGGCTTCGGCAAACGTGGCGACCGCGAAGGAGATATTGATATTGTATATACCGTTATTACTCGCTTAGAAATTACCCGGCTGAAAAACGCCGTTGACAAAATAGATAACCAGGCGTTCATTGTGCAGCACAGTATTCAGGATACCAAAGGCGGCATGATCAAAAAGCGGGCGTTTCATTAATTAACCTCGAAAACCAATCCCCGGACCTTCGCTTGTTCGGGGATTTTTTTATAGCCTTTTCCTGAATACGAGACTAATTAAAGTAGCAGGCCTTTGTTAGCCCGTATTTCTAACGCTTAGTTCAGCCATCCACAACTGTGTCGCTCCGCCATGGCTGGTGTCCCACCAGTCATTTGTACGAAAACCGTGTTTGCGTGGAACACCAACCACGGCGTAAGGATAAAAACCGCCTCTTACCCAGACGCGATAAAGTCGCGTCTCTACTGGGGAACTTGTAGTGTAGTCGGCTTCATCAAAGATTTGGGTTTAAAACATAGAGAAGACCTAAAACTGACTGGTGCGAGATTCCATCTCGTTCCTACCAAGCGGCAGGTTCCACCTGCCGTCCTTCAGAAATTGGCTAGTCTTTCGTCGTACGCTCCATCAGTGCAGGTGTCACGATTCGCTTTAGCGTCCGACAATTATCATAAATTTTAGATGGTCTCTTCAGATTGCTTCCATTTTTTCGTTAATACAGAAACAAGTCCTTGTCATTACCAGCGAAAACCAGATATTAGCTGGTAATTGACTTTCTTTCAGCGAATTATTATTCTTTAGAATAGGTTACCTACTCAGAAGTTTTTCATTCCGTTTCAGTAAAACCCCACCTAACGAAATTTTTTTCGCACAAAACGAAAAAAATAGTTGTAGAACTAAAATATTAGTTTAATCTTTGAATCAAGTTATTATTCTCTGATACAAAATCGGGCGAAAGTTCCTTTTGTATCCAAACGCAAGAACAATTATGGTTGAAAAAGAACTTACCCGGGCCGAAGAACAGATTATGCACGTACTCTGGTCTCTTGAGAAAGGTTTTGTGAAAGACGTTCTTGACCAATTGCCTGAGCCTAAGCCAGCGTATAATACCGTTTCCACCATTGTTCGCATTCTGGAACAGAAAGGCTTTGTGGGGCATAAAGCATACGGCAAGTCACACCAATACCATCCGTTGATTACTAAAGAGCAATACCGCACCTTCGCAACGGAGAAATTGATGGAAAGCTATTTCGGTAATTCGATCGGTAGTCTGTTTTCCTTTTTCGTGAAGAAAAAGAAAGTAGAACTCAACGAAGCTGACGATATCCTCAAGATGATCGAGCAAATGAAACAAAAGTAAGAATCCGGTTTAGAGTGTGAACTGGATTTACACTCTAAACCGATTCGACCGCTTTCCAACCCTCTCACCTTTAGACGACCGCTGAGGCCATCATACAACTATGAATTGGTTGCACTATCTCCTGCAAGTAAATCTGTATTTGGCTGGATTTTATGGGTTTTATCGCCTGATCCTCCGTAAAGAAACGTTTCATCAGTTGAACCGGAGTTTTCTGCTGGCGGGAACCGCACTGGCCTTTTTTATCCCGGCCATGCAGTCCGACTGGATTCGTACCTGGCTGCTTACCCAGCAGGTAAACGAGTCGCTTTACACCTATTATAATCCCGGCGTCGTTTTTATTACACCTGATTACCTCGACAATTCCCGCTCGGCACACCCCATGGCCTGGGGTCATTTGTTAGCCGTTGCTTACCTCTGTGGGATTTTGATTCTGCTGGGCAGATTTGCATTTCGACTCATGCGACTGGGCGATCTGGTTCGGTATCGAACGAATCGCAAAGTAGATCAGAATATGGCATTTGCTTTCTTTAACCACTTTTTTGTAGGCAAGAATCTGTCGAATCGCCGCACCATTGAAATGCACGAGCGGGTACACGTTCGCCAGTTACACTCAGCTGATGTGATCTTCTTTGAGCTGATTGCCATCATGAACTGGTTCAATCCGGTGGTTTATTTCCTGAAACAGGACATTTGCCTCATTCACGAATACCTGGCCGACGAAGTAGCCAGTCGGCTGGAAACCAGCCGGGCAGATTATGCCATGCTATTGTTCTCGCAACAGTTTGGCGTTCAGCAAATGGAGCTGGCTCACACCTTCTTTAATAAATCTTTTCTCAAAGCCCGGATTTCCATGCTGAAGCAAAAGCCTTCGCAAACGTCGGCTCTGGTAAAATACGCCCTGATTGTTCCCGTTTTCGGATCGATGATCTTTCTGGCAACGGCTTGTGCTCAGCAAGAAAAAAAGGAGGAACTCGTCATTATTCCCATTGAAACTCCGGCTCCGGCACAAACGAATGCGAAGGAGGAAGTTTTTACCGTAGTTGAAAAGCAGGCTCAGTTTCCAGGTGGTGACTCAGAAATGTACCGATACCTTTCTCAGCACGTCAAGTATCCGGCTGCGGCTCAACGAGCGAACGTTGAGGGTAAAGTTTTTACCAGCTTTATAGTTGAGAAAGACGGTTCCATCACCGATGTAGAAATTATGAAGGGCATTGGCTTTGGCTGCGATGAAGAAGTATTAAGAATTATGAAGGATATGCCTAAATGGAAGCCCGGTTATCATTCAGGCCATGCCGTTAGAAGCCGCTTTAATTTACCCATTACATTTACCATGGAATAGCCCTCCTGGCTCGGTTTCGAGTACGACTTTTTAGGTAATAAGTGACGACTATTTTAGTCGAAGTGATTATCCCCACTTATTAAACGTTTATTGTTATGCGTTCAATCGTATTCGTGTTCGTACTTGGATTCCTCAGTTTTATTACCCAGGCCCAAAGTCCTGCTCATTACGCCGGTGGCCGATCGGAAATGCTAAAATTTCTGGCGAAAAACACCCGTTACCCCACGGCTTCGCAGGAAGAAAATGCTCAGGGTATAGTAAGGGCCTCGTTTACTGTGGGTAAAGATGGAATCATTCAGGAAGCGAAAGCCAATGGGGAGAATTCCGGCCTTTCAGAGGAAGTTTTGCGGGTAATTCAAACCATGCCGAAGTGGCAGGCAGCTAAAGATAAAAATGGTCAACCGATCATTAGTACCCACGAATTAGTATTTGCGTTTGTTATTGATAGCAAAAATGCAGCCATTACCCGATTGCCAGAAGCCGAAAAAGCGGATCTGGTAGTGACTACTTACCGAGATTGATAAATCATCCACCTAACCGTTCTATTGGTAACTAATACGCGAGATACCCTAGCCGTTTGATGTTCTGAGTTAACAGGTTAGCTACTAATTCTCCGCTCAAAACTCATCAAACCATTCATTACTAACCTCTGATGACGTATGAAACGACTTTTACCTGTCCTGGCATTTTTGCTGGGAACCTATGCTGCTTTTGCCCAAATGCCAGTAGATGCTTACGCAGAAGCCCAGCGATTGGTACGTTCCGGCAATTATTCGCAGGCCATTCCTCTGCTTCAAAAACTTAGCGAGACAGATTCATTAAATAATAATCTCGCACTGGAACTTGGAATCGCTCATCAACGAATTGGGAATTCGCTGGCGGCCCGCCGAACCTACGAACGCATCCTGAAACGGGATACTTCCCAACGGGATGCCCTGCATCAGTTAGGAATTCTTTTCGAGAAAGACGCTCAATACCGCAACGCCCTGGCTCAGTATCAGAAACTCATTCAGATCGACTCTTTGAATGCATATTTCCAACGGCAAGCGGCCCTGCAATACGACCGACTGGAGCAGGATGAGCAGGCAATCATTCATTATGAAAAGGCTTTAAAGATCAATCCAGAGGATCGGGAGTCTTTGGCGGAACTGGCTCGTCTGTATCTGGACCTGAATCCCAATAAGTACCTAACCATTGCGGGGGAATATATTGAACGCGGGCTGGCGAAAGATTCCACCTCCATCCGTTTTCTATTACTGAACAGTCGGGTTGATTTTCGCCTGGCCCGATTCGAAGCCGTGGTGCAATCGCTGGAAAAAACGATGGCTATGGGCGACTCAACCGCTTATTTTCAGCGAATGCTGGGGCGGGCCTACTATGAAACGGGCCGATTTGATAAATCGATTTTCACCTTCAATCGTCTGATTAATCTGGGAGAAGAAACCGAGCATAACTACGGCGGGCTCGGCACGGCTTATCTGTTACAAGCAAAAAAAGATTCTTCTACGATTTTTAATATTAATTCTTTCAGACGTTTCGATCAGGCCGTTCGACTGGCTCAAACCCGCGTACCGGATTATCAGATGGGCATGGCGGATCTTTACGAACTGGAGAAACAACCTTCTTCCATTAAAACCGCCATAAAGCAGTACCAGGCCATTTTTAACAATTTCAGACGTCCGAAGGCCGTTTTCCGGCTGGCTCAACTGAACGATACACATCATATCAACGCCGAACTAGCTCTGCTGTATTACGAGGAGACACTCAGGCTCTGTAAAAACGTGTATTCGAGAAAGTATAGCAGCCCACAGGATCGCCTGGATTGTATGGCGGTTGATAAAGCAGCGGCCCAACGGCTGGCAGAACTAAAACCGGAAAAGGTAATTATCCTCCCCGCTCCCGTCGCTGTTGTCGCTCAGGATACCAGTCATAGTATTCCTGACACGCTCAAAAAAGACTAACGCCCAAACCTAACCTTTCCTTCAACCTTTACAATCATCTCTAACGTAGCCCACTTGCTGGGCTTTTCTTAAACCCCAATCAACTAAAAATTTAGTTAAACTATGGAAACCCTGCAAACTTTGGAGGATTACGTATTCTCCAACCGAAATCGGAGTTATGGAGCCTACGAACTGCGTCAGGTATACGGAAAAAATATCCGCCTGGCTCTGCTGATTGGTGTTAGCTTCTTTCTGCTTACGGCGTTCTCACCTTTGCTTTTTGCAAAAATTACTAAACCAGAAATCGAAGTAAAAGCTAAGCTATTAACGAAAGATGTCATCATCGAAGAACCCGAACCCTTACCTGAGCCACCCGTAGTTACTCCTCCGCCTCCAGTGGAGACACAACCCGTGAACACTTATAAGTTATTACAACCGGAGATTACGCCCGATGTACTCGTCAAAGAAGAAGTAGACGTTACCCAGAAAATGTTGCAGGATCATCAGGCGGGAAGTCAGACCGTTCTGGACGGCAGTGATATGCCCGCGGTGGTAGATATTTCTGATCATACGGGAGGAATCAAAAATGCAATTGTTGAAATTAAACCATCCGCCGACAACGATGCTCCGCTGTTAAATGTAGAAATACAACCTGAATTCCCCGGTGGTATTGAAGCTCTGAATCGTTTTTTACAGAAAAATCTGCGTTACCCTACGCAGGCTCAGCAAGCTAATGTTTCGGGCAGAGTTTTTGTTTCTTTCGTAGTAGACCGGGACGGTAGTATATCACAAATCGAAGTTGAGAAAGGCATCGGCTTTGGTTGCGATGAAGAAGCCCGACGCGTTTTAAGGGAAATGCCTCGCTGGAAACCCGGTCGTCAACAGGGTCGGTCTGTTCGGTGCAGATTCCATTTACCCATTGCATTTACTTTAGAATGAGTCAGTTATGATGAACGGAATTTAACTGTCTGATTTAGTAGAAAGTTAGCTTCCGTTCATTTCTAACTTTTTAATCTACGGTAAATGAAAATAGAATTATCCCAATAAAAAATTTAAAATTGGATATTACCGTGCTGCACTTTATATAAAATTCTGATAGTCAGTTGTTTTATTGTTCCGTTGCTTGCATATTTGTTTCGGAAATCAAAATGAATAATCCAACCATGAGTCTGTCTAAGCAATCTCTCAAAAGCAAGCCAATCACTAAGGTAACCTTCTTAGTTCCTGCTGAATCTGGCAAAGGAGCAGAAAAAGTAGCAGTTGTAGGTGAATTTAACAGCTGGGATGTAAACGCCACGCCTTTGAAAAAACAAAAGGATGGATCGTTCAAAGCCACTGTTGAATTAAGCACAGGTAAAGAATATCAGTTCCGCTACTTAATCGATGGTACCAATTGGATCAATGATTCGGAAGCTGATAAGTATGTATCCAGCGGTGTCTCATTCGAAGAAAACTCAGTCGTAGTATTGTAAATTTTTCGATCTTCTCTATACCCTTCCCCGGCTTTAATAAAAAGTTGGGGATTTTTTTTGTCTGTTCTGCAACGTTTTTCCTTTCCATTGCATCCTTATCCTGTAAACGCTTCAATAGACCGGATACAAACAAATTAGTAAAAAAATAGGTACCATGTATTGCAAAGTACCTAACAACACCTATCTTTGTATCATCAGGGTAAGCTATTGAAACCGAGCTATCATCCGTTCATCCGAAATTGCTGGTAAAGCTCATCCTGAATTTGTTACTTAGAATCACCGTCTGACTTTAACCTTCTTTCAGCTATGAAGTTCTTTGGTTTAGCTTTCCGAAAAATTTCCTTTTTGCTGGTTCTTATAGGCCTGTTTAATGTTCAGGGTTTTGGCATGGGTATGCCCCATCGCCTGTATAATGGTAAAAGCCTGGTAAACCAGCTGGCCAAAAAAACCAGCACGTTTGTACAACCAACCCCGAAAAAAGATCTTTCAGAAAACGCAGCGAATCTAACTTCTTATCCTAAAGTTGCCCGTTCGCTCATGAATATTGTCCTTGACTGGGCCATTCAGTTGTTCCTGTCTCAGGAAGACGTCACGATACATACCTACCCCGGCCTGAAGAGCACTCCTCTGACGGATTCTGTCTATTGCCGGGCTTCATGATTTTTTTAGTTTTGGTTAAGGGTTAGTTGGACAAAGCCGCTCACTTGAGCGGCTTTGCCTTTACAACCAACCCTGGAGTTCAATCTTGCTTCTCATCCCTCTATGCATTATCTATTCGTATACGGTACCCTACGCCGTACGGCTGATCACGCCATGCACCAGGTACTGAAAAATCAGGCCGAGTGGGTTGCCGACGGCTCCGTACCTGGAAAACTTTATTTGGTGGACTGGTACCCCGCGTTGATTTCAACAACGCAGCATGAAGAGCGGGTACAGGGAGAGGTGTATTTATTAGCTAATCCTGAAAAAACCTTCTTCGAATTAGATCCTTACGAAGGGTATTATCCCGATGATGAAGCTCATTCCGATTATTTACGACAGCAGGAGACTGTTCAACTCAGCGACGGCTCTTCTGTCACGGCTTGGGTTTATGTCTACAATTTACCCATCATTGGCCTCTCCCAAATTACCAGTGGTGATTTTATGAAGCGTTAATATAAACCGTTTTTCACGGCGTACACAACCATCGCTGCCGTGTTTTTTGCCCCAATTTTTTCCATAATTCTGGTTCGATGCCCTTCCACGGTTCGGTCGCTCAGAAATAATTTGGCGGCAATCTGGGCATTCGTCAAGCCACTACAAATGAGCTGAAGCACTTCCAGCTCGCGTTCGCTTAAGGCAGGCTGAGCCGTAAAGCTGGGCTTCTTGGTTTTGGCTTTATCCAGCATTCGGCGGTGCATTACCTTATTGATAAAGGCTCCGTAGTAATAATTTTCCTTCACAACGGTTTGAATGGCTTTTACCACCTCATCTGGATCGCTGTCTTTAATGATATACCCATTCGCCCCAAGCTCCATCAGGTGAGCTACAAAGCCGTCATCATCGTGCATGGAGATAATAATGATCTTTACGTCAGGGAAGCGAAGGCGAAGTTGCTCCGTAGCCTTGATGCCATCCATCACGGGCATTTGCAAGTCCAGCAGGATTACGTCGGGAGCTTCGAAAGCCATTTGGGTTAGTAAATCCTGACCGTCCTGGGCTTCAATAATGACTTTGATCCCGTCATAGGTATTAAGAATGTTAGCCAAACCCCGCCGAAAAAGTGCGTGATCATCAGCAACAGCAACTCGAATTTGATCAGTAATAATTGACATCATGGGTTGGAATGGAGTAATGGAATTTCTATAACGGTATGCATGCCTTCACCGGGTGAAGTTTCAAAAATAACGTGACCGCCCACAACGTTGAGGCGACTTTCAATATTTTTCAAACCCAGCGAAACCGTCTGTTGCTGAGCTTCTTTCAGATTAAACCCAACGCCATCATCACTAAAGGTTAACAACACGCGATGAGGTTTAAACAGAAGGAATAACTCAATGCGAGAAGCCCGGGAATGCTTCAGGCTGTTATGGAGTAGCTCCTGGGCAATGCGAAAGAGTGTAAATTCAATGGAGCGTTCGAGTCTTTCGCCTTCACCCTGGCATTCCAGGTCAATAGCAATAGCCGGGTTGGCTAGTTGAAGCTTTCGTACCAAATCATGCAAAACGGCTACCAAACCCAATTTCTCGAGAGCAGGAGGTTGAATATCTTTGGTGATGCGTCGAACGTTTTCTACGGCCTCTTCGAGTAGCTTCTTCGTATGATCGGCTGTTTCTTTGGATTCTACGCTATCATCCAGGTGTTTCGTTACCTGCGAAAAACTCATCCGTGTGGCGGAGAGTAAGGTTCCGATATCATCGTGTAAATCTGCTGCAATTCGCTTGGCTTCTACTTCCTGCGAGCGAATACTTGCTTCCAGTAACGCTTTCTGGTGTTGTTCTTCGAGTTGCCGAACCTCCTCCTTCTGCTTATCCTGCCTGCGTTTATACAACACTAGAAATAATACGATGAATATCGCCATCAAAAGCATGATGGCGATGCCGGCAATTAAAGCTAAACGGACGCCTCCCAGCGAAATATTCATCGTTGACTATAAGCTATTCTTTGAATTGATTCAACTCCCAATGTTGCTCCACTAATTTTCGGTGTAGAAACCAGACTAACCCTATAATGACGAGTGAAAGACTAATCATACCAGAAGAACCAATAATAATAATTTCTCTCAAATGCAGTTGAATATAGTTCATCACTTAATTAGGTTGGATTTTTATTACTGATTTTTTCTGAGCTAATCCTATGGTCAGAAGAATATTATAGAAAATATTCAGCCATTTAATCATATCCCATAAGTCCCCCATCGTATCCATATCTGCAATGATATACTTCCCGAAAAGGAACACAAAAATGGTTCCTGAGAAGAAAATCAGAATGCCCGCACTAATCCAGAACATGGGATATTTCGTTAGGACGGCTATTTCCGGTTGCTTTAGTAAATCGTAAAAGAATAACAGTACGTAAGTAATCAATAATGCGTTGGACAAACTCCAGCTTAAATCATCGTAGGCGTGCGGATCAATGAGACAACGAACGGTAGCTAGTAAATCAAAAGCAACAATTGAAATGAGAACTATTCTTTTAAACAGTTTAGTTTTAATGAATTTTACGTATAATAAGCCTAATAACGTAACCTCCAGGATTGTATATATATTATACCCAATCATGTTACCCTTAGAGTTCATGAAAAAGGTAATTTCTCCCCAGGTTTCTACCAGAACAGATGCCGTTAAGTATCCTAGTAATAATTTATAATCTTCTTTGAGGTAATGAAATCTTAATAACCCTACTATGAAAGGTAATAAGACAAAGGCAATAGAAATGTGACGCAACCACTCCTGCGAACTCATAGAAATAGATTCAGATTATAGATTCATAAATATAGAGGTCTTCCATTTTTTAAAACCAGGTGATCCTATAAAATAAAAGCTGGATTGGGAGAATTCCCCCAATCCATTCAATTGATTACTAGCCTTTTCCTGGAGGAATGGTTCCAACTCGATCGGCAGCATAATCGCCCCCATCTTCCTCTCCGCGTTGAGCCGAAGCATCGTTTCGCAGAGGAATCCGATTTCCATCCTTATCAGAAGGATACAAGACGATGTTGACTTTACCGTCCTCAAATTCTCCAAAGAGAATTTTAACGGTGTCCACACCTTCAGGAGCCAGCAATTGTTCAACAATGTTTCTACCGACAATAAAACCTTCCAGTTGACCCGGATGCGTTTTCTGGTAACGGGCTATCAATTCTTCGGCTTCTTTAAAAGGAATTAACTCGCCCGTAGGTAAGACTGAATCTGCCATATGTTAAGTAGATAAAGGGAGATTATGTAAAGTATTCATTAACAATACTTACCTAAGAAGGCAGCATGGTTACCTAAGTAAATTTGCACCAAGTTTTTTATATTGACTTTTACCAAGAGGTAAATCGGGTAATTACCCGCATAAAAAAAGGTGAAAATACGTAAGCATTATTACTCAAAACGCCTGCTTTTAAGCTTTACTGTCTTATGCTGGCTCGTTTGTTTGTATTTTGCTTATCTATTTTTGAAGTACGAAAAGCCTGAAGATAAACCTGCCTAGCTTATGCAACCACTTGCGGAACGCATGCGTCCGAAAACAATCGATGAATACATTGGTCAACGTCATTTATTAGGACCGACCTCGGTGCTAAGGCAGGCGATTGAAGCTCAACGCATTCCCTCCATGATTTTATGGGGCCCGCCGGGTGTGGGTAAAACAACGTTAGCGACGCTGATTTCTCAATCGCTGAAAGTTCCATTTTTTAGCCTTTCTGCTATCAATTCGGGAGTTAAGGATATTCGGGAAACCATTGAGGCTGCTTCTAAACAACGTTTTTTTAGCTCCGCCAGTCCCATTCTGTTTATCGACGAAATTCACCGCTTTTCCAAGTCTCAGCAGGATTCATTACTTGGGGCCGTAGAACGCGGCATTGTCACTCTCATTGGGGCTACTACCGAAAATCCTTCCTTTGAAGTGATTCCGGCTTTGCTCTCCCGCTGTCAGGTATACGTCTTGAAATCGATTGAGAAAGAAGACCTCATCGAAATGATTAATCGAGCTTTACAGCAGGATGAATTTCTGAAAGATCGTAACATTCAGGTGGGAGAATACGAGGCAATGCTACAGTTATCCGGTGGCGATGGTCGGAAATTATATAATGTACTGGAGTTAATTACCAACTTTCAGCGAGCCGGCGAGCCACTTCTGATTACCAACGAATTGGTCTTCGATAAAGTCCAGCAAAACATTGCTTTATACGACAAAGGCGGCGAAGCTCATTATGACATCGCTTCGGCTTTCATTAAATCCATTCGCGGTTCTGACCCCAATGCGGCGATTTATTACCTGGCCCGGATGCTGGACGGCGGAGAAGATATTGAATTCATTGCCCGCCGTATTCTTATTTCAGCCGCAGAAGACATTGGTTTGGCCAACCCTAATGCTCTATTACTGGCCGAAAGCTGTTTTCAGGCCGTTAAGGTGCTGGGATTGCCCGAAGCCCGCATTCCCCTGGCTGAAGCAACAATTTATTTAGCCACTTCGCCTAAAAGTAACTCAGCGTATTCGGCCATTAATCAGGCCTTGGAACTAGTTCAGAAAACCGGAGCCCAGCCGATTCCCTTGCACTTGCGAAATGCTCCAACGAAACTGATGAAAGAACTGGATTATGGTAAAGATTATCGCTACGCCCACCAGTATAAAGGCAATTTTGTGGAGCAGGAATTTTTACCGGAATCCCTGAAAGGTACGAAGCTATTTGAACCGCAGAGCAACGCCGCTGAAGAGAAAATCAGGGAGCGGCTGAAGGCTTTGTGGAAAGAAAAATACGGGTATTAAAGGGGTTGAGTGCGTTTGAAATGGTTTGATAAGGTTCTTTTCAGCTTATAAATTCTTCCCTAGGCTGGATAGTCCAGGGCTATTCGTAATTTAATCCCGCTGGGGTTTTGCTGACCCTTACCCTACTGTATTGATAACCTCCCCAATGTTTGAACCTTTGGGGAGGCTATTTTCAACTCCTGGAACCTACATCAAACCACCTTAAACGTATGCACTAAGCCTTTGTTACCTGATAAGCCAGAATTAACCAGCCAATGATGAGGGACGTTCCGCCGATGGGAGCCACGGCTCCGAAGGCTTTAATACCGGCAAAACAGATCGTATACAGCGAGCCGCTAAAAATGATTACGCCAATCAGAAAAGCCCAGCCCGCCCAACCTAAGCCTTTTTCAATGACTGGTAATTGATTAATTAATAATCCGATGGCCAGTAAAGCCAGGGCGTGATAAAACTGGTATCGAACTGCGGTTTCAAAGGTATCAAACCGACCCGTTGCCACTAACATAGGCTTGAGTGCATGGGCTCCGAAAGCTCCCAGCCCTACGCCTAACGCTCCCAATAATGAACCCGCCAGCAGGGCAAATTTTGCAGTCATAGAAAAATATACGTTTTAATAAGAAAATTTGAGCTATTTAGGAGTATCCTTTCGGCTACGCTCCGAGAGCGTAAATTTCGGGTACGATTGTTACATTTCTCTTAATAATAACGAGCAAAGGCGTAAGTTTTTATTCTAATTCCGTTCTTTGTTCATATTCCCATTCAGAGACTATCTTGATTCATAGCTTATGATTGTAGAAAAAATACGACTTTCCCAACGTGCGGATAACAAAGGCTGGAAAAAGTGGGGGCCATACCTCGCTGAACGTCAGTGGGGTACGGTACGAGAAGATTATTCATCGAATGGCGACGCCTGGAATTTTTTCTCGCATGATACCGCCCGCAGCCGTGCCTACCGCTGGGGCGAAGACGGCATTGGTGGCCTTTCCGACAATAAGGGTCACATCTGTTTTGCCTTCGCTTTCTGGAATCATAAAGATGGCATTATCAAAGAACGTCTTTTTGGTTTGACCAACCCCGAGTCGAATCACGGAGAAGATGTCAAGGAATTATACTATTACCTCGACTCCACTCCGACGCACTCGTACATGAAAATGCTGTACAAGTATCCACAGCAAGCTTTTCCGTACGAACAGATCTTGCGGGAAAACCGGAATCGGAATCGCGAACAACCCGAATTTGAATTAATGGATACGGGCGTTTTCGATAAAAACGAGTATTTCGACATGGAGATGGAATACGCGAAGGCCGACGAAAACGACATTCTCATTCGCCTAACGGTACATAACCGTGGCCCTAAGGCGGCTCCCATTACGGTATTACCTACGCTTTGGTTCAGAAATACCTGGATATGGGGTTATGAAAACTACAGCGTGCGTCCGATGCTGACGGGTTACTCCAAGTCGCTCATTGACGTTGACCATAAAATTCTGGGAAAATACAAACTCTACATCGAAGACGCGGATTCGCTGCTTTTTTGCGAAAACGAAACCAACTTCGAACGCGTTTTTAATAGCCCTAACTTCTCTCCTTACCCTAAAGATGGAATTAACGATTATGTCGTTTCCGGTGGTAAGAAAAAGACGGTTAACCCCAATCATATCGGGACTAAAGCTTCGGCGAAATTTACCCGAAAAGTAGCCGCAGGCGAAAGCTTTACCGTTCGTTTACGCTTTGCTAATTATTCCAATCACGAGCCTTTCGAGGATTTTGATACCGTTTTCAACCAGCGAATTCAGGAAGCCGACGAATATTACGACGATCTTCAGAAAAACGTCAAAGATGCTGAACTGAAGAAAATTCAGCGTCAGGCGTATGCGGGTATGCTCTGGTCGAAGCAATTTTATTACTACAACGTCAACGAATGGCTCAATGGTGACCCCGCCATGCCCAAGCCCGCTCCCGAGCGGAAGTTTGGCCGTAACCGCACGTGGCGACACATGTATACCGCCAACATTCTCTCCATGCCCGACAAGTGGGAATATCCCTGGTTTGCGGCCTGGGATCTGGCCTTCCACTGTGTTCCCCTGGCCCGCCTGGATCCTGACTTTGCCAAGCGTCAGTTAGCCGTAGTTCTTCGGGAGTATTACATGCACCCGAACGGTCAGATTCCGGCCTATGAGTGGACTTTTTCGGACGTAAACCCTCCCGTACACGCCTGGGCTACCTGGAAAGTGTATGAGATTGACAAGCAAATGAACGGGAAGGGAGACATTGGTTTCCTCGAACGCGTCTTCCATAAATTGTTACTCAACTTCACCTGGTGGGTTAACATCAAGGATGAACAGGGTAACAACATCTTCGGCGGTGGTTTCCTCGGCATGGATAACATCGGGGTGTTTGACCGCTCCGCTCAGTTACCCCTGGGCGGGCATTTAGAGCAGGCGGATGGTACGGGCTGGATGGCCATGTATACCCTGAATATGTTGCGGATTGCCTGTGAAATTGCTCTGGAGCGTTCGACTTATCAGGATATGGCTTCGAAATTCTTCGAACACTTCCTGCACATTGCCGGAGCCATGAAATCGCTGGGCCGTGAAGAAATTAGCCTTTGGGATGAAGACGACCAGTTTTATTATGACTTGTTGCACATTCCAAATGGACCGAGTATGTTACTGAAACTCCGGTCAATGGTAGGGCTGATTCCACTGTTCGCCGTTGAGGTTCTTGACCCTGACTTGCTGGAACGCTTACCTGATTTCAAACGTCGGGTAGAATGGGTATTGGCAAACCGCCCGGATTTGGCTTCGCTGATTTCCCGCTGGTACGAACCCGGTAAAGGCGAAACCCGTCTGTTGTCGATCATTCGTGGTCACCGGATGAAGATGATTTTGAAACGGGTATTCGACGAAGCTGAATTTCTCTCCGATCACGGCGTGCGTTCGCTTTCCAAGTATTACGCCACCAACCCTTATGAATTTCGGGTGGGCAATGAGGTATTACGGGTGGCGTACACGCCCGCTGAAAGTACCGGAGCCATGTTTGGGGGTAACTCCAACTGGCGGGGTCCCGTGTGGTTCCCCATGAACTTCCTGATTGTGGATTCCTTACTCAAATTTCATCAGTATTACGGAGATGATTTCGAGATTGAATATCCGACGAATTCAGGACAACTGGTCACTATCAAGGAAGCCGCCTTGGCCGTTGCGGGCCGGCTGATTAAAATCTTTACGCCTGATCCCCAAACGGGATTACGTCCTTACCAACAGCAATACAGTAAGTTTAATACCGATCCGTATTTCAAGGATTGTCTGCAATTCTTTGAATACTTCAACGGAAATGACGGTTCGGGTCTGGGAGCAGCTCACCAAACGGGCTGGACGGGTCTGGTAGCGGAGTTAATCGAATACGTGCACACGCTTCAGCAGACCGTCGAGGCGGAAATTGCAAAGTCATAACTTTATTAACGAATGAAGGCCTTTTCTGAATCGGGAAAGGCCTTCATTCGTTAGGGGCTTTATCCCAGCAACGATTTCTATAGAACATAAAAAAGCGTCCCTCTCAGAAGAAAAGGACGCTTCCCATGCTTGGGGTGACAAGCTATTAATGTTTGAAGTGACGAACGCCCGTGAAGACCATTGCCATTCCATTTTCGTTGCAATAGGTAATGGAATCCTGATCACGAACAGAACCGCCGGGCTGAACCACTGCCGTAATACCCGCCTTGTGAGCAATCTCCACACAATCGGCGAAGGGGAAGAACGCGTCAGAAGCCATCACTGCACCGTTCAGATCAAAGCCGAATTCAGCCGCCTTCGCAATAGCCTGTTTCAGAGCATCCACGCGAGAGGTCTGCCCTACTCCACTGGCCAATAACTGGTTTTCTTTCGCCAGAACGATGGTATTGGATTTCGTGTGTTTACAAACTTTCAGAGCAAACTCCAGAGCTTTGTATTCGCTTTCAGTCGGAGCTTTTTCCGTTTTAGGCGACATTTCCGCTGCCGTTTCCGCTACGTTATCTTTATCCTGAACCAATACGCCATTCAGGATAGTCTTGAACATCTGCTTTGTTGGCTGCACTACATTACGCTTCAGCAGAATGCGGTTCTTTTTAGACTTCAGCAGATCAATAGCATCCTGATCGAATTCAGGAGCAATCAGGATTTCCATGAACAGTTTGTTCAGTTCTTCCGCTACGGCAATATCCACTTTTGCATTCGTAGCCACTACGCCACCAAACGCCGAAACGGGATCGCAGGAAAGAGCATTCAGATACGCTTCTTTCGCCGTAGGAGCCGTAGCAATACCGCAGGCGTTCGTATGCTTGATAATGACGAACGTAGTATCCGTAAATTCATCAATCAATTGCACGGATGCGTCTACGTCAACCAGGTTGTTATAGGAAAGCTCTTTGCCGTTCAGTTGCTCGAACATGCCTTTCAGATCGCCGTAGAACGTTGCCGACTGGTGAGGGTTTTCACCGTACCGTAAAGAATTGGCGGGTAACTGCTTGAAGTTAAAGATATCAGCGGCACGACCCGTGTACGTCTGGCCTGCAAACCACTGGTAAATTGCTGAATCATACTGAGAAGTAACTCCGAACGCCAATGTGGCAAAGTAACGACGTAACTCAAGGCTGGTCGTGGCCTGATGTTCGGACAAAATGCGAAGTAACTCCGCATATTGAGAACGGCTGGATACGATCAGAACATCTTCGAAGTTTTTAGCTGCTCCACGAATCAGCGAGATGCCACCAATGTCAATTTTCTCGATGATTTCGTCTGTTGAACCACCCGCTGCTACTGTTTCTTCGAAAGGGTATAAATCTACTACCACCAGATCAATGGGAGCGATTTCGTATTGCTCAGCCGTTTTAACATCGTCCTCGTTATCCCGACGGTACAGAATACCACCGAAAATTTTAGGGTGCAGGGTTTTTACCCGGCCACCGAAAATAGAAGGATAACTGGTCAGTTCTTCTACGGGAGTTACAGGAATCCCCATTTCCTCGATGAATGACTGGGTACCGCCCGTTGAATACAATTTAACCCCCTGAGCGTGCAGAGATTCAACAATAGGAGCTAAGCCTTCCTTATGGAATACAGATAGAAGAGCGGAAGTGATTTTCTTGTGCGACATGGATTCGTCGATTAAAACTCAGTTTGCAGTTTCGAGTTTACAGGGGGCTTTGGCTTTATCCTTAAACTCCTTGCCAATGGCTATTACTTCCCAAAAGAATTGAGTATGAATAAAAAAACCCCGAGGAAAGCTCAGGGATTTTTTAGGGAGGTACCAAGCGGATTCGAACCGCTGTAGGAGGTTTTGCAGACCTCAGCCTAGCCTCTCGGCCATGGTACCTTGTTGTTTCTCAAAAGCTCTTCCGCTCTTGAGGCTGCAAAAATAGGGCGAAAATTGCGTTTTCCATTCATTCGCTTCGTTTTTTTTATTATTTATTAACTATTTTTTTATAAAACACTGACTAATAAGTATTTAAAAATATATTTTCACATAGGTAGAGACGTCGATTTATCGCGTCTCCTACTCGGTCAGTTTTTAAATCATTTGCTTTCAAAAAAGAGACGCGATAAATCGACGTCTCTACGAAAGATAACCTTCGATAAAATTGTAGACGTTTCGGATGGGTGTAACTATTCGACAGTAATCAAATGATAGATCATAAAGAAGGGCGAGCCTTTCAGCCCGCCCTGTCTTAAGCGTTATTGAATCGCCTGTGGAATTAGTTTCCGCGTTCCATTTGCTCTTTCAGAGCAGCCAGAGCGTCCAGATCGCCAAGAGTAGACTTTTCAGCAGCAGCCGTTGTGTTGGTTTTCTCAACCGCTTTCTGCGTCTTCTTCTTCTCTTCAACTTTCACTTCTTCCTTCGCATCACTCCAGATTTTAGAGTGAGATACAACGATACGACGTTCTTCTTTGTGGAATTCAATTACTTTGAAGTCGATAGACTCACCTACTTCAGCATTTGATCCGTCTTCTTTCGCTAATTGCTTGATCGGAGCTTGTCCTTCGATACCGTAAGGAAGCTCGATTTGAGCTAACTTGTCAGACTTAGCAATGATCGTTCCTTTGTGTACAGAACCGATCGTGAAGATGTTCTCGAAGGTATCCCATGGGTTTTCTTCAAGTTGTTTGTGGCCTAATGAAAGACGACGGTTTTCAGCGTCGAGTTCCAGAACAACCACATCCATTTTGTCACCTACTTTCGTGTACTCAGAAGGATGCTTGATTTTGCGAGTCCAAGACAGGTCAGAAACGTGTACCAGACCATCGATTCCTTCTTCCATTTCCAGGAACAAGCCGAAGTTAGTCAGGTTACGAACGGTTCCTGAATGTTTCGTACCAGGAGCGTATTTAGACAACAGCTCTGTACGAGTCCAGGGATCAGCCGTCAGTTGTTTGATACCTAAAGACATCTTGCGTTCAGCACGATCGATCGTCAGTACTACTGCTTCGATTTCGTCACCTACTTTCAGGAAGTCCTGAGGATTACGCAGATGCTGAGACCATGACATTTCTGACACGTGAATCAGACCTTCTACGCCAGGCTGAACTTCTAAGAACGCACCGTAATCGGCTACGTTCACGATTTTGCCTTTCACGCGGGCACCGGGCTCTACTTCGGCAGGAAGTGCTTCCCAAGGATGAGCAGTCAGTTGCTTCATGCCGAGAGAGATACGCTTCTTGTCTTCGTCGAAGTCCAGCACAACCACCTGAATGCGTTGGTCCAATTTGAGGACTTCGCTTGGGTGGTTGATACGACCCCAGGAGATATCGGTAATGTGCAGCAGACCATCTACACCACCCAGATCGATGAATACACCGAAGTTGGTCATGTTTTTGATCACGCCTTCGAGTACCTGACCTTTTTCCAGGTTCGTCAGGATTTGCTGACGTTGCTGCTCCAGATCTTTCTCGATGAGGACTTTGTGAGAAACGACTACGTTATCATTAGCGTAGTTGATTTTCACCACTTTTACTTCCATACGCTTGCCAACGAAAATATCGAAGTCACGGATGGGTTTAACGTCAATTTGAGAACCGGGTAAGAAGGCTTCTACACCGTAGATATCTACGATCAGACCACCTTTCGTCCGACGCTTCACAAAACCATCGATTACGAGGTCTTGATCCAGAGCTTTCTGAATATTATCCCAGGCAGTGATTACCTTCGCTTTCTTACGAGAAAGGATCAACTGACCGTTAGGATCTTCCTGATTTTCGATATACACTTCCACTTCATCACCAGCTTTCAGCTCGGGCATGTCACGGAATTCAGCACGGGGAACCATCCCGTCTGATTTGAAACCAATGTTTAAGATTACTTCACGATCCGTAACTCCAACAACGGTACCTTTAACAACTTCTTTCTCAGCTACCTGACTCAGCGTACCTTCGTACAGAGCAGCTAATTCATCACGCTCAGCTTTAGAGTAACCACTACCAAAGCCGCGATTGTCCGCGTGATCCCAATCAAAATCAGTTACTTGTGGTTTTGCCATAATAAGAATTTGGCTCGCCCTGGATACATCAGCCGACCGGGCGAAGAGCCTGCTGAACTTTAGTGAATCCGTTTTTTCAAAACGGAATGCAAAGGTAGTCATTTTTACTGATACTGAGCAGGTAATCTTCAAAATATACGCTCTTTTTTTCCGTCCCTGCTTCTTTCTGCCTTTCGTATTTGATGCTAGCACACCCTATGCTGTCTCTTGCCCTGAATCAGCATACTTAGCTTCCACATTGTTTCAGATTATACTTATCAATGGCGTTACCAAAAGTCGTTCCTTCTTTAAAAAATATGCAGACGTAACCTAAACTCCGGCTAACCGTCTGAACTATGATCGTCAGCCGTTAGAATTCGCCGTAGGTACCCGCTGTTCGAAGCGGCCAGATCACCTCCATCATTCCGACCTGGATTGCAAAAGAAGACGTACAAAACAAATGCAGAGTCTATCGTCTACCTCAGGCTAAACTGGACGCTCAACCCGGTTTGTATTCGTAGAATGCAGGGGATTAAGTGACCTTTTCTTTTTTATTAACGCAAAACTCCGACAGAAAACCTGCCGGAGTTTCTAGTTTATAACTTATTTTAAGCTATTAACTTTTCCAGAACCTCAAATATTTCTTAAGCCATAATGAATAAATAATGCCGTAAGTAAGGCCTGCCAGTAGCCAGGATATTAAAGTCAAAGTATAGTATTTACCTTCACGTGTCAGGAAAAATAAAATGGTTCCATAGAACCCAAAACACCCCATACTCAAGATAACATAATGAAATTTATTCTTTATTTTAAAGTAATTAATCAAACTATGAAATGTCCCTATAGGAAACAGGTAAAAGAGTAACATTCCATAAAAAACAAAAACTATAAATGTGTCCAACGAATTATTTAAATAATCTGTTTCATATGCTTTGCCTAATGTATCTATTAATCCATCGTAAACTAAAGCATGGGACCAAAGGGTGATTAATACGACTATCAATACCTTAAAAAATATTCTTCCCATCGTTATATAGCTAAATGTAGTTTTAAAATGGCTTTAATTACTAATTCTTTCTCCTTACCCAAAGACCATCTATTAGCCCATACAGCAAACCTGTTACTCCCAGCCCTATTATATCTATTAACCAAAAGTTACTTCCCATTAACCTAAGAGCCAAGAATACGGATGCTCCTATACTTCCAGCAATACCCGCTCCGATCACTAAAGCCCAAAGCGATTGAATCTTAAAGCGATAAACTATTAGATGATACATAGCGGGTATCGCCAGATAAGCTGGAAAGAATAGCAGAACGATATACAGATAAACAGACAGAATATGTCCCCCTAAAGCGTACGTTCCTGGTTCAGAGGGATAGGCTGCGGCTCCGCCGTATTTAGTATCAGTTCCTACTGAAAAAACTACATATACGAACAAACAGAAGTAGAGGTTAATCAGTATTTTAAAGAAAGATTTCCACATTATTTAGCTAGTTAAGAGTTTCGTATTTTCTTTAAGTAAAAGAAAAACCGGAGACAGAATCTCCGGCTTTTCGAGCAACACCAATATGAAAAATCCGTAATGACTATTTATCGTAGTTTGTGTTCTGTGGGTTGAAGTTGGTCCAGTTAGCAGTCCAGTTTGTAGTTCCGAAAGCTCCAATGAAATTTTCTTTCGTGAAGAAAGAGTCAGACGCTTTATCTGTCCAAACGGCACCCGTTAATAAAGGAGATCCCGTTTTAGGCAGGAAGTTTACCGTAGCATCCAGTTTCCAGTTGCCATCATTTAGCGACAGCGTAGAAACGTTAGCCGCAGCAATGATTTGGTTAGCGAAAGCTGTCGTATTGAAGAAGGTTTTTGCCTCGGTATCAGTCAGACCATTTGCACCACGAACGTCTGTGTTTACATTAGCCAGGATTACTTTACGAATCTGCATGCGTGAAGGGTTGCCTACTGTGCTTGGCAAAGTAGTTGAGTTATCTAAACGCAAACCTTCAGGGAAACCAACAAACAGAGAGTTAAATACGCTCAAAGAAGTGGCACGACGTAAGTGCATAGCAGACTGGAATCCACCATTACCTTTAATCGTAGCATTTGTAGGTGTACCACTCGTTCCAAAGACACTTACGTTAGCAAAAACAGGTGCAGTATAAGGTTCTGGAGCTGTACCAGAATTTGTACCGTCACCAGACTGGTTGTCAGATTCAAAACCGTTAGAACCAGATTGATCCGCAAACTCAGGATCACGAAGAGCTAAAGCGTATTGTACTTTACCGTTGTAACCAAAATCTGTATCGAAATCATCATCCCAGGTACGGTAAGCTATCAGGTGTTTAGCATTTACAGAACCACCAAACCACTCGAATGAATCGTCACCACTATAAGAAACCTGAACGTAATCGATCGTTGTTCCTGAACCTACACCGTATAAAGTAAGACCGTTAATTTCAGAGTTAGCCTGTGCAGACAGAGCTACACCAGCAAATTCGATACGTACATATTTCAAGACACCTGAATTGTCATTAGCTACTAAACTTGCACTAGGAGCCAGGTTACCTTCAATACCACCTTCGAAATCCTTTTGAGTAATCTGGTTGTGCGTACCGTTACCAGCAATAACAACTCCACCCCAGTCACCGTAGTAGCGAGAACCCGCAGCTTTTGAAGAAGTAAATACGATGGGCTGTGTTTCGGTACCTTCAGCCATAATTTTAGCACCCTTAGTAATAATCAACGTAGCTGCACGACCGTTAGGATCTAAATCTTTACCACCACCTTTGATAACCGTACCAGGCTTAATCGTTAAGGTTACTCCGCTGTTTACGTATACATAGCCTTTCAATAGATACACTTTATCGGCAGTCCAGGTTTGATCAGCAGTGATACGTCCTGAAACTTCCTGTACTGCTTTTGCCGATAATGTGAAGCTCGTAGAGCTCGTTACGGTTTTATCACCTACTTTAACTGTAACAGGACCATCCTGAGCACCTGCGGGTACTGTTGTCGTGATGCTGGTAGAAGTAACCGCTTTAGGCGTGGCACTTACGTTTCCACTGAAAGTTACCGTAACGGCTGAAGTGCTGGTGCCGAATTCAGTTCCTGAGATGGTGATATCTGTTCCTACAGGAGCAGAAGCTGGATTGATTCCCGTGATACTTAATGCTGGTTCTGGAGACTTGTCGTTGTTACAACTTGTCAACGTAATCCCCGTCGAAAACAGGGCCAGAATGACAATATTTACTCGTTTGAACAATTGCATAGTCAATAAGGGTTTTGACTTGTGGAAAGGTTTGATTAACTAATCTGGTCTTACTTGTTTATTAAGGGATAACGGTTCTGCCGAAAGAATAAACTACGCTAAGCGTGCTATAACTGCCTCTCTTGAAGCTACGGATGGTTTGCTCTTTACCTCCATCAATTTTCCCATTACGATTGAAGTCCTGTTCCAGGCGAACGGCTTGGTTTAACAGATCCTGTACTCCTAGACGTAACTCCCATTTCTTGCTGAAGGTCTTACTTACGTTCAGGTCAATGACGTTACGAGGCATTTCGTAAATCGTTGGGCTATCTACGTTTCCTACAGCGAAAATCCGGGGACCGAATACGTTGTAAAGAATGTTAGCCTGCCATCCTTTTTTATCTGCATAATAAACACCAGCATTAACCAGGTAAGGAGATTGGTTCATCATCGGACGCTCCGTGTCCGTAAGGCCGCGAATGTCGATGGTTTGTACTACTCCGCTCAAACCGGGAGCCGTTACGAAATCACCTAATTTGATTTTACTTCGGATCAGTGATATGTTAGCTACCAACGTCAGGTTTTTAAGAAATTCACTACCTGAGTTAGCCAATGACTTTCTTGCTTCCAGCTCCAGACCATAACTCATGGCACTTTTCGAGTTAATGAACGTGTATGCCAATCCATTTACCTGAGGAATCAGGAAGCTTTCAATTGGATTTTTGAAATCTTTATAGAAACCAGTTATCGAGATTACTTCCCCATCGCTAGGGTACAATTCCCATTTCGCGTCGATGTTCTGAATCTGTGCGTTAACCAGCGTTTCATTACCCCGAATATCTGCATTCAGAGCGAAGTCAAAGTAGTTAAATGGAGCCTGCTCACGAAACTCAGGACGGTTCACTGTATAAGAGTAGGCTAACCGTACATTTTGCTTATCATTCAGTTTGTAGGTGAAGTTAGCCGAAGGAAGTGGGCTAAATACCGACTGATTCACCAGGTTTGACTGAAGCACATTACTTAATTTCCGAATGTTATACTCACCGCGGAAACCTAACGTTAAGCTGGCTTTAGGAGAGAAGTTGATGTCACCACCTACGTAACCCGCAGCATAAGTATTCGTTGCGTTATAAGCATCGGTAGGTTTTGTACCGTCCAGCATAGAGTAAGCACCGTCGCCACCGTTTACATTGGCAGAGCTAAATACCTGTCCAATACCTTGGCTAGCAATATTCTGAACGTTACCTAAACGCTGATAACCATAGAAACGAGCATGAAAATCACGATTCTTCTGCTCAACATAGGCACCGGCACGAATTACAGCAGGCTCACGATCGGCAGGGTTACCTAATTTTTTCTGGAAGTTAGCCGAACCTGTATATACGTATTCATGAAGCGTAGACCAAAAACGTCCCGATTCTTGCGGAGAAGGATCATTAGGCGTAGATACTGTAAAAGGCTGGCTGCCATCCGAAGGACGGATGTAACGAACACGTTTCCAGTCAGGCTCCCAACGACCAGTGAAACCAAAACCACCCATCCAGTCCAGTTTTGTTTGCTCATCAATCTGGTGCTCGCCAGAAAGCTGACTGGTTAGGATACTACGATTTTCAAAACGTTCTGAATAACTCAGACGATCTTGCTCAATCGAGAAGTTTTTACCTTCCCGCATAACCGTTTCTGTGTTCCCTAACTGATTAAATAAAGTTTTCCACTCTAATGTGAAGTTAGGGTTAAAACGCAAAGCCCAGTTTTGTAAAACACCTAAACGCGTATTACGCTGATAGCTATGGTCCATGTTCTTTTCAGCGAAATCATTTACCGATGCACCGTTATTATAGGTATTCAATTGAATATCTGCTAACTGATTTGTCATCGAGTAGTTCACGCTCGTTAAACTGCTCAGACGCTTGTCACCAATGTCAATCCGGCGACCCATATTAAAGGCAAAACGAATGTCGGGAGACACGGCAATGTTATTCAGACCCCAGGTATTAGGGAATAACTGTGCGTAAGAAGCCCGTGAAGCGGCGTTCATGGCATTAAAGCCATTAGCCGTTGCAGGGAAACTGGTTGGAATTTGTTGATTCTTATCCCACAAACCTAACCACGCCAGACTTCCCCGATCATGCGTTTGAGCACTTTGAAATGTAGTATTGGCTCGGTATCCTACCGTGAAACCAGCATCGGTAAAGTTATTATCTGGCTTTTTCTTGGTATATATTTTAATAACCCCACCGGCAAAATCGCCAGGTAACTCAGCCGCACCTGATTTGAAGATAATCATGCGGTCCAGGATGTTACTGGGAATAAGGTCAAATGAGAAGGCACGCACGTCTACTTCTGACGAAGGCGTAATCATGTCATTCACCATTACCGTATTGTAACGGGAACTCAAACCCCTAACCATCACGAAACGGTTATCTACGATAGATACACCGGGGACCCGACGAATGGCCGCAGCCGCATCGCGATCCTGTGATTTTTGGATTTGCAGGGAAGAAATACCTACGGCAATGGGTTTGAATTGTTTGATTTCGGAAATAACAGCTACTTCTGTATTAGTAGCCCGACTCGCCCGAATGACGACGTCTGAAAGATTTTTACCTTCTTCCACTAATTCCGTCTCTAAAACGGTTGTGTTTCCGGATTCTACGCGAACATTTGGAATTTCGCGGGTTTGGTAAGAAATGTACGTCACAAAAACCTTGTGTGTACCTGTGGGAACATTACTGATCACAAACGAGCCGCTTACATCGGTTTGTGTTCCCAGGTTAGTGCCATCGATTCGAATCGTTGCACCGATGATGCCTTCTTTGCTTTTAGCATCGTTGATTTTACCTCGGATACTACCCGTTTGGGCCATGGTGACCAGTGCGGTCAGGGAAAGGAACCAGGTAAAAATTAGACGTTGCATAATCGTCTTTGAGGGTTTCATAAATTTTAGTTTTCGATATTGGTATTTGCTGGTGCAAAATTCGTTCGGGCGTATTACCTGAGTTTTTCGGCAGTTTTAACAGAAAGTGAAGTTTAGGCCAGGGTCAGTTAACAATTTGGTAATACATTAGCCTCTTGGCTTAGAACTACTTAGAGCTAGCAGGCTCTATTTTTAATCCTATTTTTATCTAGTTGTCGCAGAAAAAGTCCAAGTCGCCGAAGGCTCATTGCCTTTTGCTCATTTTTGCCAAATTTTCTGTATATTTCGACCACTGTTCACCTAATTTAGCTTCATCACGGATGAGACGATTGATTTTGGCCATCGGCGTTTTTTGTGCAGGATGGTCTTCAGTGTATGCCCAACGGGGCAATCTTCCCTCAGCGGAGTTCAATGCGAACACGCGATTTGAACAACTCGGCACCGCCCTGCCTACCCCCAACTCGACGCGTGCTGCTTCGGGAGCTCCAGGAAAAGAATACTGGCAGCAACGGGCTGATTATGACATTAAAGTAGAATTGGATGATGCCAACCAACGCATCATCGGAACGGAGACGGTTACCTACTTTAACCATTCTCCCGACGATCTGCCTTACCTCTGGATTCAGCTGGATCAGAACCTGTTCAAGAAAGACGCCATCGGAGCCACAACGCAGTTGGGTGGGGTTAATCCACAGGGTATGTCAGCAGGTCAGTTATCGAAGCTGGCGGGTACGTCGACGAAAGAGTACGGCTATAACATCACTTCGATCAAAGACGCGAAAGGGAATCCGCTGCACACGGTGACTAACCACACCATGATGCGGATCGATTTACCTACGCCTTTGAAACCCAATCAATCCGTTAGTTTTTCGGTCGAATGGAATTACAACATCACGGAATACTATGGTCGCTCGGGTTATGAGTTTTTCAAAGACGGTAACTACAATTACTTCATCGCTCACTGGTTCCCCCGCATGGCGGTTTATGACGACGTAAACGGCTGGCAACACAAGCAATTCCTGGGTCAGGGTGAATTCACCGTGCCTTTCGGAAATTATAAAGTAGCCATCACTGCTCCCAGCGATCACATCGTAGGAGCAACGGGCGAGTGCCAGAACTATTCGCAGGTGTTATCCAAAACGCAGATGGATCGCCTGAACAAAGCGAAGAAAAACTTTAAGGAGCCTACGTTGATCGTTACGCAGGAAGAGGCCGTAGCCGCTGAGAAGAATAAGGCAACGGGCAAAAAAACCTGGGTTTTCAAAGCCGATAATGTTCGTGACTTCGCCTTTACCAGCAGCCGGAAATTTATCTGGGATGCCATGATGACGAACGTGCAGGGTAAAGACATCCTTTGCATGAGTTACTTCTCGAAAGAAGGGAATCCTCTTTGGGAAAAATACTCGACTCAGGTGATTGCTCACACGCTGAAGAGTTACTCTGCCCGTACGATTCCTTACCCCTACCCCGTGGCTATTTCCTGCCACGCAACACCCGGCGGTGGAATGGAATATCCCATGATTTCCTTCAACGGTGGTCGTCCTGAGCCCGATGGAACGTACTCAGAGTCTGTAAAATACGGGATGATTGGCGTTATCATTCACGAAGTAGGTCACAACTTCTTCCCCATGATTGTGAACTCCGATGAGCGTCAGTGGTCATGGATGGATGAAGGTTTGAATACCTTCTGCCAGTACCTGGCCGAGCAGGAATGGGATCGCAACTACCCCAGCCGTCGTGGTGAGCCTCAGTATATTGTTGATTACATGAAATCTGCTCCCAACACGCAGGTGCCTATCATGGCTTCTTCGGATAACATCATGCAGTTTGGTCCTAATGCTTACGCAAAACCTGCCACCGCTCTGAACATTCTGCGGGAAACGGTAATGGGTCGTGAATTATTTGATTACGCCTTCCAGGAATACGCTCGTCGCTGGGCCTTCAAACATCCTACACCTGCGGATTTCTTCCGTACGATGGAAGATGCTTCCGGTGTAGATCTGGACTGGTTCTGGAAAGGCTGGTTCTACGGCGTTGAACCCGTTGATCAGGATTTAGCGGAAGTAGAATGGTTTGCCATTGATGCAATGGACCCAGCCATCACCAAGGCTGCTCAGAAAGCTGCCGATGAAAAGAAACGCCAGACGATGGCCGTACAACGGAATAAAAAAGACATCAAACAGACCGTGGTTGAAGCCAATCCGGCGATGAATGATTTCTATAATAGCTACGACCGTTATGCCGTTACTGAAGCCGACAAAAAGAAATACGCCGATTACCTGGCTACTTTATCTGACGACGAACGTAAGTTATTAGAGTCCGGTAAGAATTTCTATACCTTGAGTCTGAAAAACAAGGGAGGCGTTCCGATGCCCGTTATTCTTCAGGCGAAGTACGAAGATGGCACGACGGAAGTATTCCGTTTCCCCGCTGAAATCTGGCGGATGAACGATGTCAGCATCAAAAAGGTAATTCCAACGGATAAAAAAGTAGCTCAATGGACGCTCGATCCCTTCCTGGAGATTGCCGACATTGATACCGAGAACAACAGCTACCCCCGTCAGGCAGCACAACCAACCCGTTTCCAGATGTACAAACAACGTCAGGGAGGCTCTCAGCAACCAAACCCGATGCAACAACAGCGTCAGGGAGCCAGCGGAGCCGTTGGAGGTCGCAATTAATTTTCTTTGATTACAAGGTGGTAATCAACCCTTTAGTGTCCCGAACCAAGTTCGGGACACTTTTTTTTAGAAATTTATCGGGCTCAAGTTGCGGAAAGGGCATTTTTACCCCTATATTTGCACCCACATTTTCGGGATGTGGCGCAGTCCGGTAGCGTACTTGCATGGGGTGCAAGGGGTCGTGGGTTCGAATCCCGCCATCCCGACTTTACAAAAAGCAGTTAGATGTAAAAATCTAACTGCTTTTTTATTTTGGTCGAACATTAGTCGAAGAAAAGATTGGAGAATCATTATCAAAAATTTGAGTTTTGTAGATACCTACAAGTAGTAAATGTATATTGTAAGGAGCAAAACAAACTTCAATTTTATTACCAAATGGAACAACTAGATCAAAAAATTACTACTATTTCATGTAGGAGATAATTTACGCGATGATGATTATACTTTCTATGAAAGTGGCAAGCTAAAACGCTTCTATGATAGAAACGCTTTTTCACTAAGCAATGAAGATTGGCTATCAAGCGGTGATATAAGCTCACATACAAAAGAAAAGCTTCTATTGAAATGCCCTGCTATCCATTAAGATAGAAGTAAAAAATTTTATCCTCGTAGATATTTTAAGAAATTCTAAAAATCTTTTAATATTATATTTAATTCCTGGGAAATAAATAGTGCAGGAACTGACTTACAGTTTTAGGAGTGTATTCCTGAATCTCCGGCCTTTTTATCATGAATAAATTACTAAACTCTTTG
Organism: Siphonobacter sp. SORGH_AS_1065; assembly: GCF_030818595.1. Taxonomy (NCBI): domain Bacteria; kingdom Pseudomonadati; phylum Bacteroidota; class Cytophagia; order Cytophagales; family Cytophagaceae; genus Siphonobacter; species Siphonobacter sp. SORGH_AS_1065. Next base: position 2,382,486 of record NZ_JAUTAM010000004.1, on the reverse strand, counting down.
CAGGCTAATGCTTGAATGTAACCCAAGCAATACAAATAAGTAGGGGCTAAAAATCCTTCAAAGAATAAGTAATAATCACTAACCTGAATTAAATTCTTTAAATGCTTAAGCTTTTCGTTCAGGCTTAACCCTGGAAAAGCAATCCCTAGTTCTTTTGAAAAGCCCGCCTCTCCCTCTTGATATCCTTTTAAGAAACGCTCTTCAATCTGTCTAAGATGTTCATTTGATAAATCAGACCAATGATCTACCCTTACCTCATGAGGTCTGGTGAGTACAAAGTAAAGATTAGGTTCATTAATCCATACCTTCTTACCTAGCACATCAATGGGATAAAAAGCCCAAAACCTAATTAAGTAATTTAAATCAGTTTTAAAATCCTTTTCGAATATCCGATGCTCCCTATAAGATACGAAAGCATGCTTATTAAAATCATTTCCTCCTAATCCCGGAAAAGCTTTTACAGGATCAAATCCGGGTAAGTCAAGAAAAAATATTCCAAATTCGAATGATTTCATAAAGTCTTATTATATCATAAACAAGTCAGAACACAAACTAAGCATATATTAATATAAAACAGATATCAAATACTAAAATATTACACTTATTTTCTAACATATTAACCATGACTATATAATCCTCTTTACCAAAAGTATACCCAATGATTAAAAACCATAATTAATTAGATTTAGTGGCATTATTAGTGAAATTAAACAAATCCACTGTATAACCTATCTGAATCTGTGTAAAATTATAGAATGAATGTTTTAATTCATTAGAAAGTTTAAATCTAAAAAAAACTTTAGAATTATCCGATATATTATGATGCCCATCAAAATAGTATTGCATTAATCCAAATTTATTATCTAAACTATAATCTACATTCCACAAGTATTGCTTTATGTATTTAACTCCAAGTGTTATTCCCCATCGACTATCTGGCCTAAACGTAATACTTGATCCTGGTTCAAGAGTAATACAATTTTGAAAAGTAGATGTATTTCGTTCATTCTGGTTACCAGTAGAATCAATTGTTTTAAAATTTGAATAGGATAATCCCATATTTATTAAGCTCCATGAAAACTTCAATTGCGTATAATTAACCCTATAAATATCAAGGATTGACGAAAAAGACAAAAGCTGGTATCTATACACATCAATTGGTCTTAATCTTATTTTTTTATCGTTAAAATTTTGTTTATCAAATGGTATATAACGATTATTATCCTCTAATTTAGTAAACTGAAGTTTGAAATCTATAAAATTAAAAAAAACGCTATTATTAGGATTAAAATCTTTATAATAAACAAATAACTGTTTAGGTACTGAATAATTTAAAATATTTTGAGAGTCCTTTTTTATATTTTCTACATCATAAATTACAATTTTATCATTATACATTCTGTTAAAATTTAACTTAAGTCCTGATACATTATATTTATCCAAAATAGCTTCCATAGTTTCAACTCTTCCTTTGTCATCAACATTATTTTCTTTACTATATACCTTATTTACTTCTGGGGTTACTTTTATTGATTTAATAGTATCTTTAAGTAATTCAATCATATCTTTATTCCAAGAAGAAGTATCTTCGTAGAATATTTTTTTTCTATATCTTCTTCCTAATACATCTTTCGATAATTTCTGTATTGTATCATGTTCAGCTTTCCTCTTTTCATAAGCTTTCTTTTTACTTGTATACTCTATTTGAGCGGCTTTAATCTTCTCACTCTTAATACTATCAACATTAACAGTTGAAACATTCAATTTATTATTAGTATTTTCTATCTTATTAAAAAATTTAACATCATCTTTTTTAAATTTATCATCATTAATATTGACTGAAGATATAGGACTTTTATTAATTTTTGATCCGATCAACTTATGCTTAGAATTTAATGTGATTTTTCTCTTTATTTCAAATTGTATTAAACCATTAGGATCGCTCTGATTTAATCCCATCAGATCAGAAAAAGCAGCAACTTCTAAAATTTTTGATCGTTTCTCTTTCCTAACTTCAACAATTGGATTATTTGAATTTAAATTTATTATTTTATTAACTGGACTGTAGTCTTCTTTTTCATTTTCTAACTGCGTATCATAATTAATCAAATCTGACAATCTTATAAATCTTGACAATCCCTTAACACCATTACAATTCGAACAATACAGATTAACATTCGCAAAACGTTCTGAATCGAATTTGCCAGATATACTTATAGGGTAATTATTTATAAACTCTAAATATTTTCTAGGGTTGTGGTTCTTATGCTTTACAATGTTTTTTTCAACAAGATGAACTTTTATATTCTTTATAGTTCCATTATTAGTTTCTATTACTACATTATTAACTTCATGATTCGCTATAGGCCATGTTAATTCTCCATTATAGTATCCGCCTTTATAATCTTTTAAAAAACTACTTATATAATCATCTTTCAATATAAAATATGCTGTCGTAGGCTCATCATCTATTAATTCTATACTTGCTTTAATTTTATAAAATATTTCAAAGGACTTATCCCTTAAATCATTATCCGAAAAATCACCTAGCTGTTTCATCTGATCCTTGAATACTACAACAAAAATATCTTTTGAAAACTCGGAAAAAACATATTCAACATTTGCATTATTTTTAGCATAAATCGGTTTATTATTAGTAGAATCTTCCATCTTTCCACTATGCAAACTAGTTATAACAAATGAGTAATTATTGATATTGTCTTGAATAAATTCATAACTATATACTTTTCCTTTAGCAACAAAACTTCCCAAAGTTTTCTTAGGGAAATTTTGAGCTTGACAGAAAGTATAAAAAAAACATATTATTATCGTAAATATTTTCATATATATTTTGTGTTTAATTACAATTGAATTACAATATGAATTAAAATTTTATTATTATTCAATACCCATTTATAGGTACAAACTTTATAAGCTACAGATTTGAATTAATTATTTCATCAAACAATGGGTCTCCAATATCTTCGAGGTATATTTTTGTAGTTTTTACACTATCATGGCCTAATGATCTTCCTATATCTTCATTTGAAAAGCCATTACGCCTTAGAACTGTAGCATAAGAGTGTCGTGCTGCATAGGTAGTAAGTTCTTTTTCGATGCCAACTTTTTGAGCTAGCTCTTTCAGGTTTTTGTTTACCCTGGCCAGTACCTTCTTTTTGCGATCTCGAATGGACTGAAGTGTTTTGTGTCTTTTATATAAAATTGGGAAGATATACCCTGCATCGCTATTGCCTTCCATATTTTGATAATACTCAATTATTTCAACTGCTTTAGGGTGAAGCGAGAATATAAACTCTTCTTTAGTCTTAGCCCTCGTATAGTGAAGCACGTTGTTTTTAACATTTTCCCATTTTAAACTAGCTAAATCCGTAAAATTGATACCTCGACAGAAAAAACTGAAAAGAAAATAGTTACGTGAATTTATATAGGTATCCTTCTCGGGATCAATATTTATGGAGGCTAACAATTCTATCTGCTCCTTTGATATGGCACGCTTTTTAGTCCTTGGGTTATTATATTTCCCAAATTCGAAATCTTTAAATGGGTAGTGAGTTTCTGCACAGACTCCATCTTTCATACCGTTTCTCCATAAAGTTCTAAATGTTCTTAGATAGACACTTCTGGTTGTCACCGCACAATTTCTTTTAACTAAATACTCTTCATATCTTTTGATGAACTCTAGATTTATTGAAGCTATGTCTATATTCTTGCCATTCAAAAATGCTTTTAGACTATTATGAGTGTGTATGAAGGTTTCGGCATACCCTAACCGTCCCTTCTCCTTCAAGCCTTTGACTTGCTGTTGAAAATACCCTAATAGCTTTTGAACTGGTTTCTTTTCCTGTACTCCTGTTAGCCTTCGAACAATTGCTTTAAGATCATCAAACGAAATTGTTTGGTTTTGCCTGCCTGCGGAAAGTATGAAATAGTCGATTTCTGATCGGATAGTTATTAGTAAGGTATTGATTGCCTGAGCTTGTGGGTGCCCTTTTTTTACTGTTTGAGTTTTACTATCCCAATCTTTAAGAGAAGTGTGCTTTTTAGTACTAACGAGCTGGTTCTTTCGATTGATAATAATCTGAAGATGGATTGGATGCTCAGAATCTTCACCAGAATTCTTAACTTTGACGATAAACTTAGCTGATAATGAAATACTTATGCATAGTTTCAGGTCAAACATATTGCGACTAAACTTCCTAAATGAACACTATTCAATATTACACAAATCACTGTATATTAAACACTTGCAAATAATATCACATAAAATATTTATCAAAAATTACAGTTTCAATTGCATGGGGTGCAAGGGGTCGTGGAACTAGCCGTTCGCAACTAGCCGTCCGCGTTCGAATCCCGCCATCCCGACTTTACAAAAACAGACCTGCTCAGCAATGGGTGGGTCTGTTTGTTTTTAAGGCTTTACTCTTCGCAGAAAGTTGCCAGGAATAGCTAATAAAACTGGAATGCTGAGCCCAGATTCTATTCCTTTCTGAAGCGAATCCTGAACTTACACAAAATGAATGTCGATTCTGTAAGGTCTGCTTCGGAGTTGGTTACATCTTTCATCCTTCCGAAAAAACCATAGTTCTTACGGCCTATTTCATTGTACTGACAGACCAAAAAATCTTGTTCTTTATCAATAAAGGTAAGCGAAGACTATCCTTCCTGTTTTCTCACTTCAAGTCTAATTCATCTTTTTTAAATGCAATAAAAAAAATTTCAGACTGCAAACGTTTGCGGAAATGATTTCGCAAACGTTTGCAGAAAAGTTTAACAAAAACGTGTTTTAATTATATTTTTCTTTTTATTCTATTTGCTCTCCTTAGGCAAATGAAATAAAAAATGAAAAAATTATTATTTACTCTACTGCTCCTCGGGGGATATACCAGTTTCGCACAATCAGTTGTTGCCACTCTGAAAGGGCGGGTACTGGGCACTAAAAATGAACCCCTCATTGGTGCCTCTATTGTCTTGTTACCTGACAATAAATATTTTATTACTGACCAGGACGGAAACTTTACTCTGGAAGGTCTTCCTGCCGCTAAGGATGTCAGGCTTAAGTTTTCCTATTCGGGGTATACCGCTACGGAACGAGTAGTTGATTTAAGTTCGGGAACGGCTCCTAACTTGGTCGTTGTTCTTAAGGATGATCCACTCGAATTATCCGCTGTAGTAGTTACTGGTGTAGCGAATCCCGTTTCCAAGCTGACCTCCAGTGTCTCGATCAGTACGATTAAAGTGGACGATATCCAGAAGTCATCGCCTCGTACTACGGCTGAAATCTTTCGTACCATTCCCGGTATTAAAGCTGAAGCCTCAGGAGGTGAAGGTAACACCAACATAACTGTTCGGGGTGTCCCCATTTCTTCAGGGGGTTCGAAATACCTGCAACTTCAGGAAGATGGTTTGCCCGTATTGCAGTTCGGAGATATTGCCTTTGCTACTTCCGACATCTTCCTGCGAGCGGATCAGACGCTGGCTCGGGTGGAAGCTATTCGCGGCGGTTCCGCTTCTACACTGGGAACAAACTCACCCGCTGGTATCATCAACTTTATCAGTAAAACGGGTCAGAAGCAGGAAGGAAGCATCGGCATGAGTGCAGGTCTTGATTATGGTAATTTCCGTACGGATTTTAATTATGGATCTCCTATCGGCAATGGTTTTCACTTCAACGTAGGTGGCTTCTACCGACTCGGCCAAGGACCTCGGACGGCTGGTTTTACTGCCAACAACGGCGGTCAGCTTAAAATGAACCTGACGAAAAATTTCTCGAATGGATATGTTCGTCTGTACGCTAAGTACCTTAATGACCGGGCTGCTTCGTACATGCCCATGCCCATCCAGGTAACTGGAACGAATAGCCATCCTACCTATTCCGCCTTAGAGGGATTTGATCCCAAGCACGGATCCTTACAGAGTCCTTACCTACTGCATGATTTGGGTTTGGGCGTAAACGGCGAATTACGTCAGGCTAACGTAGCCGATGGAATGCATCCCGTCTCTTCTTCGGTTGGTGCAGAGTTTAGCTTTGATTTGGGCGAAAACTGGTCCATCGAGAGCCGGGCTCGTTATTCACTCAATAGTGGCCGTTTCATCTCTCCTTTTCCGGGCACAGCGGGTAGTACATCATCTATGCTGAGTGCAATTGCAGGTGCTCAGGGCTGGAATCTGAACAATGCACGACTGACTGACGCCATCACAGGAGCTGCTTTTACGGGTAGCCGGGCCATGATTATTCACATGTTCGATGTGGAGCTGAACAACCTTAATAATTTCGTTAACGACTTCAAGTTAAAGAAAGATTTTGGAGCAGGTTCCGTAACGTTTGGTTTCTATAAAGCATACCAGAATATTGCCATGTCCTGGCTGTGGAATTCTTACCTGACTACCCTGTCAGGCAAGGGACTGCGGCCCCTGGATATTACGAATGCCAGTGGCACGCGACTTACGCAAAACGGCCAGTTTGCTTATGGGTGTACCCTTGTGGGGAAATCTGCAACGGGACTATAACACAGCTTACAATATGTCCGCTCCTTACGTAAGTGGCTCCTGGGAAGTTACGCCATCCCTCAACGTTGATGCCAGTGTACGCTGGGACTTTGGTCAGGTTAACGGTACCTATAGCGGGGGAACTACGGTACGTAAGGATATGAACAATGACGGTGTCATTCTTGCCTCAGAAGAAAAAGTGGCCTCTATTGACTACGCTAGCACTAAACCCGTCAACTATAAGTACAATTACGGTTCATTCTCGCTGGGAGCCAATTACAAACTTCAGGAAAATCAGTCGGTGTTTGCCCGTTACAGCAGCGGTGCCACTACGAAAGCTGACCGGATTCTTTTCACTAGTAACGTTTTGGCTGACGGAAGCATCCGTGGCGTGAAAGATCAGATTGATCAGGCAGAACTTGGCTATAAAGGAAATCTGGGCTTCGGAGGATTATTCGTGACCGCTTTTTACTCTCGCGTGAACGAGCAGGGGGGCTTTGAAGCCACTACTCAGCGAGTGATAGCCAACCACTACCGCTCGTTTGGTCTGGAGATTGAAACCATTGTGAAGCTGTCCAAAGCCTTCACGATCAATGCCAGTGCTACACTGACCGACGCTAAAATTACGCAGGGTGCTAATCAGGGTAACTTCCCCCGCCGCCAGTCTCCCTTTATCTTTACCCTTCTGCCCAGCTATACGGCGGGTCCCCTGTCCATCGGTGTAAGTACGATTGGAACGGCAGGTTCGTATACGCAGGATGTCAATCAGTTGAAGATGAAAGGATACGTTATTTTCAATCCGTACATCAACTACCGATTCAGCTCTTTCCTCACGGGAACCATCAGTGGTAACAATATTACCAATACCCTGGGGCTGACGGAGGCCGAAGATAGCTCCATTACGGATAACGCTACCAATATTGTTCGGGCACGATCCATCACGGGTCGTACCATCTCAGCCAGTTTATTATTAACTTTCTGAGTATTTACCGGGCGGGGGGAACGTCCTCCGCCCGTTTTTTTCTCCATTTCACCCCCCTTGCCTTCCAGCACGTATGGCATTCATTAAGCCACCGCTCAGTTTCAGGTCCATCATCAATATGAATGTGGGCTTTTTCGGCATTCAATACAGTTTTGGATTACAGCAAACCAACATGACACCGCTGTATTCCTACCTGGGAGCCAATCCGGATGATATTCCCCTGTTAAATCTGGCTGGTCCCATGACGGGGTTGATCATCCAGCCCATTGTAGGAGCCATGAGCGATAAAACCATCAGCCGCTTTGGCCGACGGGTTCCTTACTTCATGATCGGGGCTATTTTTTGTAGCATCTGCTTACTCCTGATGCCTTTCAGCCGAACACTATGGATGGCAGCGGGTTTACTGTGGATTCTGGATGCGGCTAATAACATTACAATGGAACCGTACCGGGCTTTCGTCAGTGATAAACTTCCACCCTCCCAACACGCTACGGGTTTTTTAACCCAAAGCTTTTTTACCGGCCTGGGCATTACTCTGGCCAACCTGACGCCCAGTTTGCTGGTCGCTTCGGGACTGATTCTTGAAAATAGTCGCAGCAGCAATCACATTACCTACACTACGTACGCGGCCTTTCTCATTGGGGCCGTGGCCTCCCTTACTTCGGTCCTTTACACAATTTTTACCACGAAAGAGTACCCCTTAACCGAGCAGCAGATTCAACAGATTAAACAAGAAACTCATCACGGCATCGGTTATATTTTTCGGGACATTGCTCAGGCCTTTCAGGACATGCCTCCGCTGATGCGGCGATTGGGGGTGGTCTATCTTTTCAACTGGTACGCCATGTTTGTTTACTGGCAATTCATCACGTTGTGTCTGGCCAAAACCATTTTCAATACCCAGGACCCTAACTCACTGGCTTTTAGCTCGGCTCAGCTACTAACGGGGAAGGTCAATGCCACCTATAACATTGTGACGTTTTGTACGGCTTTCCTGCTGGGCTGGCTAGCCAAGAAATTCAGTCCAGTGGGTATCCACACGTTGAGTTTGCTGCTGGCAGGAGTTGGCTTGCTGGTACTACCACTGATTTCCAATACCTCTCTGCTCTTTCTGCCGATGATTGGTTTCGGAATTGGCTGGGCCAGTATGATGGGAACGCCGTACGTCATTCTAGCCGGAAGCATTCCCGAAGAAAAGACGGGCATTTATATGGGTATCCTCAATATGTTCATTGTGATGCCAATGATGCTGGAAACTCTGACGTTTCGCTACATCTATCGGTATGTGCTCCAGGGTAATCCTGTATATGCCATCTACTTTGCGGGCGTACTGATTACAATAGCGGCGGCATTGACCCTCACGCTGAAAATGGGCCGCACCCGCCAGCCAGAACTGGCGTATGCTTCACGCTAATTAATTGCTTTCATGCTATCTATTTCTGATTACGAACGAAGTCTGCATTTGTTGCAACAAGCGGCAACCCCAACGGGATTTACCGCTGCCGTTCATGAACACGACAACTACAAACGCGTCTGGACCCGCGACGGCGTCATCACGAGTCTGGCCGCCCTGGCCAGTCAGGACCCTGCCCTGATCCAAACGGCAAAGGCGACCCTTCAGACCTTGTTCGATCATCAGCATCCGGTGGGGTTTATGCCCAGCAACGTTACGCCCGGTACAAACGCTGTTAGCTACGGCGGTACCGTTGGCCGGGCCGACAATCCTTCCTGGGCGGTGATTGGCCTGCTATTCTATACGCTTCATACGGGGGATACGACCCTGGCCGACCAATACCAGCCCCAGGTGCAAAAGTGTTTGTCAGTACTGGAAACCTGGGAATTCAACGGAAAAGGTCTGATCTACGTCCCCCAAAGTGGCGACTGGGCCGACGAATACATTCAACACGGCTACATTTTATACGACCAGTTGCTTAGACTCTGGGCACTGGAGCTGGCGGCAGCCTATTACCATGATCAGGCTTATCGTGAAAAAGCTCAGCAGATTCGCTCACTTCTGCAAGTCAATTTCTGGTACAGTGAGCGAACTACCGGATTATATGCCGCCAATATGGTGCACCAAATGCCGTTAGTGCAGAAACCATACTGGTTGTTGGGGTTCAATCCCGCCCGAATCTATCCGCAGTTCGATCTACAGGCTAACGCTCTGGCTCTGCTTTTGGGACTGGGTACGCCGGATCAAAAGGTGACCCTGATCAACTTCATCCGGGCATCTTTGCAGTCCCAGCAGGATTTGTTAGCTTCCTTTTCTCCGGCCATTGAAGAAGATACTTTTTTCATGGAGGAACTCCGGCATAATCACGCCTATGGGTTCAGGAATTTTCCCCATGAATTTCACAACGGGGGGTTATGGCCCGTCTGGAACGGCTTCCTCGTTGCTGGACTCATGGCCTGTCAGGAAGTAGAATTGGCCCAGCAGGTAACCGAATACATCCACCGAGCCAATCACAAACATACCTCCGCCGCTTCCTTCGGTTTTTACGAAAATCTACACGGGTTAAGCAAGGATCCCATTGGCGTTCCGCTCTGTACCTGGAGTGCCGCCGGAGCCGTAATTGCCGAACTAAGCTTATCTGGATTTTCTTTTTCGCTTATCTAATCCACTAACTCATGCAATCTTACGTCCTTGTTATAGGGGAATTACTAATAGACGCCATTAGCTGTGAATATGTAGATCATTTGGGACAGGCGGCCTCCCTTAGCCTTCATCCTGGCGGAAGTGCTGCAAACTTTTGCCGATTCCTTCATACTTATCAGGTTCCAACGCGACTGGTTGCTGCAGTGGGTCAAGATGGACTGGGCCGTCAACTGATCGATCATTTACAAAGCATTGGCCTCGATACCTCATATGTAGCGACGGTGGCTCAGCACGCCACGTCACTCATCGTTGTAGGTCGCACAAAGGGTACGCCCGATTTTATACCGTATCGGGGTGCCGATGCTCAGATTGCTCCCATTACCGACGATTTGATTGAGCCAGCAGGCCTACTGCATACCTCTGCCTTTGCCCTGAGCCAGCAACCCGCCCGTGACACCATTTTACAGGCTTTCGACAAAGCCGCTCAGCGAGGCATTCCGGTATCGATTGACTGGAATTACTCCGAAAAAATCTGGGCGAATCCTGAGGAGGCCCGCCAGACCTTGGAGAAGCTACAAATGTTTAAACCTTTGTTCAAATTCAGTCTCGACGATGTAAGCCGAATGACGGGCGAGCCCATGAGCATTGTGCAGGCGAAAGTATACTTGTCCAATCTCCAGTCCAACGTAGTATGTCTTACCTGCGGCGGGGATGGAGTGTGGTACAAACACGCTCAGGAAGACTGGCAATACTTACCTGCTCAAGCTATTTCCGACATTAAAGATGCTACGGGGGCGGGCGATGCGTTCTGGGCGGGCTTCGTTAAGGCGTATCTACGAAATAGTCCTCTGGCCATATGCGTTCAGCAGGGTATTGATACTGCCTCCCAGCGATTGAGAGGAATACTCTAAGTAGAGTGTGATTGTATCGTGCTAAATTTTATTTATTTTGCACTATTTTACAAAATAAATTTCTTTCCGCTCGAAACGATTTATACCTACTGACGAGTAGCGTAAATTGTAGATACAATCCTCATGAAAGCTGAACCTACCACACTACGAAAACTTTCTGAACTTTTAGGCCTGAGTATCAGTACCGTATCCCGAGCACTTAAAAACCATCCGGATATTTCTGAAGCCACTAAAAAGAAAGTGTGGGAATTATCAGCCGAACTCGACTACGAACCCAATACCTATGCCGTCAACTTAAGGACCAATCAGAGCAAGCTCTTTGGGGTGATAGTTCCTTCCATATCCAGCTATTTTTATAACTTCTTTCTGGCTTCTCTGGAAGAAGAAGTGAAAAAGCAGGGATACTCGCTGCTGATTTTGCAGTCCGGGGACGATCCGGTTATGGAGTTATTTAATCTGAAGGTATGCAAGGAAAATCGAGTAGCTGGAATCTTCGCTTCTCTGACGTCCGAAACCAAAGACATTAGTGCCTTTCTCAAGCTAGCTGAACATTCCATTCCGGTTCTGTTTTTCGACAAGGTTCCTACCTGGGAACCTTGTCTTAAGGTATGCCTGGCCGATGAACAGGCGGCTCGTCTGGCGGCTCAGGCACTCATTGCCCAGAAAAAACAGCGAGTATTGGCTTTGTTTGGTCATCATAACATGTCCATTTCCATGATTCGTCGGCAGGCTTTCCTCGATGAGCTGGAAAGCCAAGGCGTAGCGTATAAGGCTCTTGAAGTCACCAGTCAGACGCACGCCTATCAACAAACGTATCAGATGCTTACCTCGGACGCTTCCTTTGATACCATTTTTTCCATGAGCGATGAAATTCTTCTGGGTGTGTTAAAAGCGGTTCAGCAATCAGGCATTCAGGTTCCAACTCAGGTAGGCATCATTGCGATCAGCGACGGCACCATTCCTCAGAATTATTATCCCGAAGTTTCCTACGTAGAAACCAGTGGTCGCAAACTAGGAAAACAAGCGATTGCCGCCATGTTTGAATGCATGCATTACGGGCTAACCGCTCAGCAGTGGATGGTAGAGTCTGTGTATGTGTCTGGGGGGACGCTGTAACTGTCTCTCTTGAAATTATTACCTATCTTACTTCGCTATTAATAGTGAATCTACTAGCTTAAGGCACATTCATTCTATTTCTCCACAGATTCAGCTGGAATCAAATTGGCAGCAGTCTTTTAACTTCAGTATATCCGCTACTAGAAACCAGTATATAATTACGGGGCTGAAGCAGCCTTTAACTAATTGGAGTATGCCTTTTACATTTAAACTAATCTACCAACCTGATAGAAATATTAAAGTATATACTCAGCTAACGCAAGTAAGTTGGAAGAACAGCCCACATACTACCATGATAAGTATGGTTGATTTTAGAATCAACTGGATGCCTAACTACTTGAAAAAATGGAATATCGAAACGTTTGCGAATAATCTAACAAACGTAAAAAAAATTCAGTTTACTAAAATTGATGCTACCCAACAATCGCAACAGCTTACATTTCTTCAACCTTTACATGTGGGCATATCGCTTACCAGATCTTTTTGAATTAGTTAACCATACCTATTCAGGCATCCTTTTGCCTTCTATATTTTAGTTTCCTTTAAACTCACTCCTCTTTTTTAATTCATCAACCGAACCACTTTATATTTTTCATCAATCACATACCGACTCGTATCCGTAGTTAACTTTCCTCCGAGCCTATACTTGTTGTAGGTTCTGCTATACAAATACGTTTTGCTGGTGTCCTGACGCGTTTTAATGCGGGCCTGTAGGGTGGAATCTATCGTCAGGTAATGTTTCAGAGAGTCGTAAAGAATAATCATTCGCTTGGCCGCGTCTTCCATCTCCATTTTATGAGCAGCCGTAGGCTGTACACCCCTTTTCTGATCAGCTTCTACTTCATTAAGCTTTTCTTCGATCCTCTCTTTTTGATCCTGATATTTATTCCAGAATACCTTAGTATATCCTTCATTCGTAGCCAATCGCATGCGGTCGAGTTGGTTTTCATTGATCGTATCGAAAGCGACGGTCTTGATATCAAAAATAGCCAGGGAAAGCTGATAGGTTTCGGCGATGTCCTCCATGTTGGCCCGAACGGCTTCATCAATCTTTGAACAGACTTCTTCTTTCGTCGGCGTGCAGGCCACTAAGGCTGCTAGGAAGGCAAGGGGTAATAAACAAAGTAACTTCACGAGTAATGCGTTATGTTGATCACTCAAAGATAACCCTTCCTTCCCTGTAATAGGTTGGACTGGAATAATTGGCAGTTATGCATCGCTGAGGCGATCTCAGGTAGCATTACTGAGTCACGACAGAAAGCTGTTGTTTTGATTATAAACAAAAAATGCCCTGCTTCTCAGCAGGGCATTTGGGAAACTATTTCTAAACAAACCTAATTCCAGCCACCGCCTAGAGCCTGGTAAATATTTACCATGGCGTTCAGTTGCTGCTTTTTGGTTTCAATCAATTCAAACTTCGATTCCAGGGCATCACGTTGGGTTAATAACACCTCCATGTAATCGGCACGAGCGGCCTGAAACAGATCATTGGAAATGGCCGTTGACTGCGTCAGAGCTTCCACTTCTCTTTCCTGCAAACTGTAACTCTGCTCCAGGTTACCGATTTTTGCCATCTGATTGGCTACTTCAAAGTAGGCGTTCAAAATGGTTTTCTCGTAGTTATAAACGGCCTGAATCTGTTTTGCGTTCGCATTGGCGTAGGTTGCTTTGATCGCATTCCGGTTTACCAATGGCCCTACCAATTCACCCGCCAGCGAATACAGAATTGACTCGGGCGTTTTAATCAGATAGGCCGGATTAAATGCCCGGTAACCCAAAGCCGCACTGATTCCCAACGAGGGATAAAACTGAGCTTTCGCTACCTGTACATCCAGTTTGGCTGCCGCCAGTTCCTGTTCCGCCCGTTTGATGTCGGGGCGATTGGCTAATAACTGCGAAGGCAAACCCGCCTGAATGGCTTGAGGGGTTAAGCGATTGAAGCTATCATCGTTACGGGGAATTGGCTGAGGATAACGAGCCAGCAGGAAGTTAATCCGGTTTTCTGTTTCAGTGATTTGTTGCTGAATTTTATACTGCAAACTGCGTGTATTTAATACCTGAGCTTCAAATCGACGAACGGCTAATTCCGTTACCCGCGTGGCCTGCTTCTGCAAGCGAACAATTTCCAGAGCGTTGGTCTGAATGTCGATGTTCTGCTTCAGGATCGCTAACTGGTTATCGAGAGCCAGCAACTCAAAATAGGAGTTGGCAATTTCAGCAACCAGGGAAGTAATGACGAAGTTTTTACCTTCAACCGTCGCCAGATACCGATTCACTGCGGCTTTTTGAGCATTATGCAGCTTATTCCAGATGTCAATTTCCCAGCGAGCATACGCTCCTCCCAGGAAGTCAGGCACCGGATCAGGCATGGCACGACCGGGCTTCATTTCCGTAGTCGCTTCCATTGCTCCGATGTTGGTATAACGGGCCACTTTATCCACACCCACTCCGGCTTTCAAGCCAACGAAAGGTAAGTACTCCCCTCTTCTGACTCTGATTTCGTTCCGGGAAATTTCAATCTCCTGCAACACCATATTTAACTCCTGGTTATTATGCAGGGCGGTGTCAATCAGGGCCGTCAGGTAAGGATCGTTATAGAATTCCTTCCACTTCAACTGAGCAGTGTTGGTACTGTCCTGCGAGTTGTTATAACTCGCAGGGGTTTTTCTATTCTCGGTTTTTGGTACCAGCGAAGGTACTTTACAGGCCGTTGTGTACAGTAAGGTGAACAGCGTAATCCCTACGTACTGAACAATTCTATTTTTAACCATGATGTTCAATTTCTTCAGTGAGGGGATTTTCGTCTTCATGCTTGATGAGTTTACGCTTAGCGGCAATACTGCCGAAGATGTAATACAAGCCGGGCACAATGATTACTCCGAATACGGTCCCGAAAAGCATACCTCCCAGAGCTGAAGAACCAATCGTACGGTTACCGATGGCACCAGGACCGGTAGCGATAACCAGAGGGATCAGACCAGCGATGAACGCGAAAGAGGTCATCAAAATGGGGCGGAAACGTTCTTTTGCTCCTTCAATGGCGGCTTCAAAAACGCTTACCCCCTGCTCGTGTCGCTGGACGGCGAACTCTACAATCAACACGGCGTTCTTACCTAACAGACCTACCAGCATGACCAAACCTACCTGAGCATAAATGTCATTGGCCAGACCCATCGTTTTAATTAACAGGAAGGATCCGAAAATCCCGGCGGGCAGTGAGAAAATAACGGCCAGCGGCAGGATAAAGCTTTCGTACTGAGCTGCCAATACCATGTAAACGAAGGCTAATACAATCAGGAAGATGACTACCGCTTCATTTCCACGAACCACCTCATCTTTGGATAGACCTGCCCAATCAATGTCAAATCCCCGGGGCAGCGTTTTTGCCGCTACTTCCTGAATCACTTTAATGGCCTCACCACTACTATATCCCTTCGCTGGAGCACCCCGGAAGGCCGCAGTTGTGTACATGTTATAGCGGTTAATCTCGTTGGCTCCCTGAGTTTTCTTGATCTTCATGAATGCCGAGAAAGGCACCATTTCATCGCGGTTGTTTTTCACGTAGAGCTGCATCAGATCGTCGGGTAAGCGGCGATATTCTGGACCAGCCTGCACGAACACCTTGAAGAAACGCTGGAACTTGATGAAACCTAATTCATACGAACTACCAATCAGGATGGACAGCGTGTTCATGGCTTTGCCAATCGAGACGCCTTTCTGCATGGCTAGTTTGTTATCAATTTCCAGTTCGTACTGGGGATAGTTCGCACTGAAGAAGGTGAACAGACCCGTCAGTTCTTTACGTTTTTTCAGCTCCGCCATAAAGTCGTTACTCACTTTCTGAAGCTGCTGATAATCGCCAGAGTTCGTTTTATCTAACAATTGCAGCGAGAACCCACCCGCAGCACCGTATCCAGGAACGGCTGGGGGATCGAAGAACTCGATGGTCGCTCCAGGGATTACCTTCGCTTTTTCTTCAAGTTCGTAAATGATCTCGTTTACCGTCTGCTTACGTTCCGACCAGGGTTTAAGGTTAATCAAACAAGTACCGGCGTTAGAACCACGACCTTCCGTTAATACCTCATAACCTGCCAGTGCTGATACCGATTCGATTCCTTCAACTTTTTCGGCAATTGCCTGCAATTTGCGACCAATGTCATTCGTCCGTTCCAGCGTAGAACCCGGAGGCGTTTGAATAATCGCATAAATCATCCCCTGATCTTCGCTCGGAATAAAGCCAGAAGGGAGTGTTGTACTGATACCGAAAATACCGGCACCAAAAGCTAACAAAATACCGAAGGTGATCACCCGACGATTGACAATCAGTCGAAGCAGACCGGTGTACTTACCCGTTAGTTTATCGAAACCACGGTTAAAAGCATCCAGACCACGATTAAGGATGGTTTTCTTCCGAGGCTTACCGTGATTATTTTTCAGGATCATCGCACAAAGCACTGGCGTCAGCGTTAAAGCCACCAGACCAGAAAGTACGATAGACGTAGCCATGGTAATCGAGAACTGACGGTAGAAGATACCCACCGGACCCGACATGAAGGCTACGGGAATAAACACCGCCGTCATCAATAAGGTAATGGCAATTACGGCCCCGCTGATTTCGTTAAGTACTTTTTTTACCGCTTTATAGGGCGATAAGTGCTCTTCCTCCATCTTGGCGTGAACGGCCTCCACCACCACAATCGCATCATCGACTACGATACCAATCGCTAATACCAGGGCGAAAAGCGTAATCATGTTAATGGTCAGCCCGAAGAGCTGCATGAACATAAAGGCCCCAACCAGCGATACTGGAACGGCAATGGTTGGAATGAGCGTTGAACGCCAGTCACCAAGGAAGATGAATACCACGAGAGCTACCAGAATAAAGGCATCCCGCAGGGTATGGATTACATTTTCAATGGAAGCATCCAGGAAGTTAGATACGTCATAGCTGATTTTATAATCCATTCCGGGAGGGAAGGATGATTTTTTCAGTTCGTCCAGCTTAGCTTTTACTTCCTTAATTACATCACTCGCATTACTACCGTAGGTCTGCTTGAGCACGATAGCGGCGGAAGGATAGCCATTCAAGTTCGAGTAAATATCGTAATACTCACTACCTAACTCTACGTTGGCTACGTCTTTCAGATACAGAATTTCACCGTTAGGGTTAGCCCGTACGATTACGTTCTTATATTGCTCTACTTCGTTAAAGCGACCCTGATAGGTCAATACGTACTCGAGTGCTTCGGCCCGCTTTCCATCACTTCGGCCCAAACGACCGGGTGATCCAATCACACTCTGCTCATCCAGAGCATCCATCACTTCTTCAGCCGAAATATTATAGGCCCGCATCCGGTCGGGTTTCAGCCAGATACGCATGGCGTACTGACGGCTACCGAGGATACTCGCCTGTCCGATCCCGTTCAGACGTTGTAATTCGGGAATCATGTTCACCCCGGCAAAGTTGAAGAGGAACTTCATGTCGGCGTGCGGATCTTTACTGTACAAGTTGACGTACATCAACATGTTCGGAACAATCCGGTTTACAATTACCCCTTCCCGTTGAACCAGAACCGGCAAACGGTTCAGAACCTGAGCAATACGGGTGTTGATGTTCAAAACCGCTTGGTCAGGGTTAGTTCCTAAGTTAAAAACTACCTGAATGTTAGCTTCCCCCGCACTGGTGGCATCGGAAGTCATGTATTTCATACCAGGAACGCCGTTAATGGCTTGTTCCATTGGAATCAGTACGGATTCCGTTAATACTTTGGCACTCGCTCCGGGATAAGAAGCCCGAACGATAACCATTGGCGGTGAAATTTCAGGGAATTGGGAAATAGGCAAGCTATTGATCGCAAGGATACCCGTAAATACGATTACCAACGATATAACAATAGCAAGTACTGGTCTATGAATGAACTGTTTAAACATGTTCTTGCTCTTTTAAAGGCTTGTACTACTCGGAATACACTTTCAGTTTCGGAATTACCGCTTTGGGGTCTTCGTAATCGAAGGTGATCTTGTCACCATCTTTCACTTTCCGAATACCTTCTAATAGAATTTTCTCGTCCGCCTTCAAACCGTCTCTTACGACGTATAAGTCCGGCATTTCAGCGGCGATATTGATTTCCCGAGTGTGTACTTTATTATCTTTTCCAACTACGAAAACGTAGCGTTTTTCAAGCACCTCGAAGGTGGCTTTCTGCGGAATAATAAGGGCGTTTTTCAGGGGAACGGTCATTTGAATATTACCCGTCTCACCGTGACGTAACAGACCTTTAGGGTTGGGGAAGGTAGCCCGGAAAGCAATGTTACCCGTTTCGTTATTGAAGTCCGCTTCAATGGTTTCAACCACCCCTACGTGTGGGAAAAGCTCGTTATTAGCCATCAACAGATGAACTTTCATTTTATCATCTGTTTGATTATGAGCCTTAAAGTTCAGATACTCAGCTTCAGGAACGTTGAAGTAAACCCAGAGCTGACGGTTATCAGAAAGAGTGGTTAATAACTGACCTTCGTCCACCAAGCTTCCTAACCGAACCTGAAAACGGTCGATAATGCCATCAAAAGGAGCCCGGATTTCGGTAAACTGAAGGTGTACTTTAGCTAAGGAAAGTTCGGCTTTGGCTTTTTCCAGTTTGGCATTGGCCATTGCCAGTTCGTTTTTAGCAACGACGTTTTTCTCCGCCAGTGGTCTGGTATTTTCCACTTCGATTTCAGCGGCTTTTGCCTCAGCCTGAGCTTTTTCCATTTCAGCCTGATAGATGTTAGGCATGATACGGAACAACAGCTGGCCTTTCTTCACAAACTTACCCTCGTCTACGTAAATGTTCTGAAGGTAACCTCGCTCCTGAGCTCTTAATTCGATGTGACTAATGGAGTGGATTTGACACACATAATTCTGTGTAATTAAGGTGTCCATTTGAGCAGGACTGGTGACCAGATACTTGGTCTCTTCTTCCTTTTCTTCGTGTTTTGATTCACAGCTTGTTAGGTAGAACAGGCCAGACAAGCTCATCAGCATGAGAATTCTCTTCATAGCGGGAGCGGTTTTGCTTTTAGGGAGCAATACGGTTTTCGAAATGGATATAAGTAGGAAAAGGGTAATGGGATCCGGCCCACTTAAAATTGGCAGCCAGACTTTAAATCAATGATTAATCTATTTATAATCAGCCATTTAAACACAAATGACTACTTCTTGATTCATAAGCGAAGCACCCGCAGAACGATGTATTTATTAGCGGATGTACCTGAGGATGTTGTGTAGAAAGAATAAGGATGGTTAACGTAACGATGATCATATACGGACGTTAAGGCATCGTAGAAACTGGAGAAGTACTGGCTTACTTCCAGGCTTTTCTCCAAGGATTTGAGCTCCTCTTCTTCAACCTTCCTTTCAGCAGTTTCAATTGAATCCGTAGCTTCTTCAGCCGTGAATGGAATGGTTTTGATTAGTAAGGATCCTTCGT
This sequence comes from Siphonobacter sp. SORGH_AS_1065, assembly GCF_030818595.1. NCBI lineage: Bacteria > Pseudomonadati > Bacteroidota > Cytophagia > Cytophagales > Cytophagaceae > Siphonobacter > Siphonobacter sp. SORGH_AS_1065. The sequence continues at coordinate 2,362,902 of NZ_JAUTAM010000004.1, read as the reverse complement.
TTGCAGAAACTTCTTTAACTGACTTTTTAATCTGGACGGGGGAATAATGAATAGGGTTCTCATACGACGAAGCATAGGAGTAACTGTATCCATTTAGAAGGATAAAACTTAGCGATAACAAGAATCGAATTAGCACCTTCATCGTTGATTAAAAAGAACCTGAATTAAGCAGGACACCCGTTATGAAAACACTTTTCTAACCGTTAATGACTGAGATTAAAAAGCATTTATAATCATTATGTAACAAAAAGAAGATAATTTAAAACCTATCTAATAACAGACCTCTAACCAATTACCTATAATACTGATAATCAGAAACTTAACTGTTACTTCTACTCCCTTTGTACTTCAAAAGTAGACGCATCACATAAAATCCATCTTGAATACAGATTAAAATGGAATTAAAATGATCCATTTTCTTAATGATATTCAACCTCTTTACCAATGACGTTTGTGGGCTTTGTAGGTCAAATCCATACATTCAAAAAATGGATTACTTGAATTAACCAATTGACTGTAAATGATTTACATAAAGTATTTTTAAAAGTTATTTCAATCGTAAAGCAAAAAGGTTATGCTTAGAAATAAGCATAACCTTTTTAAATCTAATTTAATATCATTAAAATCCAGTTGATGTCGCTACGCTTCTCCAGTCTGCCATATCTTTTTGAACGTTCTGAATTTTAGTCTCAGCGGTCGTGTATGCATCTTCTCCTAAGAATAGGTGTAATGGAGGATTCTCTACCTGAGATAAATCAATTAATACCTGAACCGCTTTTTCCGGATCACCGGGCTGGGCTTGATTGATCTGTTCGCGATGCATCTGCTGTGAAGTCCGAACGGCCTGATAGGCTTCAATGGGCTGTTTGGGTAAGCCCAGGGAGTTATCGGTCAGGAAATCCGTACGGAAGTAACCGGGACTAACAATGGTCACCTTCACACCAAAAGCTTCAGATTCAGCCGCAAAAGACTCGGAAAGCCCCTGTACGGCAAACTTCGTTGCACAATAAATCCCCCAACCGGGGAAAGCCCCTGAGAAACCTCCAATGGAAGAAATATTATAGTAACGCCCCGACTGCTGGGCTCGTAACTGGGGCATGGTAGCCCGAATCACATTCAGCAAACCAAAGACATTTACCTCAAAATTGTCTCTGGACTCGGTATCGCTTAACTCTTCCAGACTTCCGATTTGGCCGTAGCCTGCATTATTCACTACTACGTCTATACGACCAAATTTCTCTAGCGTCTGGTTCACCGCCTGTTGTACGGAAGCTTCACTCGAAAGATCCATTTCCAAAGCCAGAAACTGGCCCGTTTCACTCACTGCTTCCTGCAATGATTTTTTATTACGCGAAGTGGCAGCCACAGCATATCCCTGAGCCAATAATTTTTTAACCAGCGAGAGACCTAAACCCTTGGAGGCTCCCGTCACAAACCATATATTTTTCATTTTATTTATTGAAAATCAGTTGAATGAGAAATTGCTTTAAACTCTTCTAACTCCCGTTGAAGCAGGTTCACTTTTTGCGTAGCCCGTTTGTAGGCATCACTTCCCATGAAAAGGCGAACGGGCGGATTTTCCATCGTAGTCAGGGAAAGAATTACCTCCGCGGCCCGATCAGGATCTCCTATTTGGGTGCCGTTCATGTGGCGATATTTATCATGAGAATCCCGGATGGATTGATAATCAGCAATCTGCTCCTGGGCGAATACCAGGGATTCTTCGGTAAGAAAACTGGTGCGGAACGCTCCCGGCTCCAGCACGGTTACTTTGATACCCAACTCCCGAACGTCTTCGGCTAATACTTCTGAAAAACCAACCACCGCAAACTTGCTGGCAGCATAAATAGCCCAACCCGTATTGGCCGAAAAGCCAGCAATGGAAGCAATATTAATGATGTGACCGGAACGCTGCTCCCGCAGCAGGGGCATAGCCTTACGAATGACGTTCAGCGTAGCGAAAACATTAACATCAAAACTCGTCCGTGTCTCCGCATCGCTGAGCTCTTCAATGCTCCCACCAATCCCATAACCCGCATTATTAAGGATCACGTCGAGTTTTCCAAAAGTCTGGTGTGTTTGCGTAATGGCTTGCTGAACCGAACTTTCGCTGGTAAGGTCCACCTGAAGGGGTAAAAATGAAGAAGAAGACGCTCCTACCGCCTGCACTAGGCTGTCAAACGAGCGGGAAGTAGCAGCGACCGAGTGGCCTTCTGCCAGTAATTTTTTAACCAGAGCCAGCCCTAAGCCTTTGGATGCTCCGGTAATAAACCATACTTTTTTCATAGCTTTTTCTACCTTTTTTGGTTGACACAAAGGTAGAATCAGGCTAATGGCTGGACTTTACGTAGAACAAACGAATGATTACAAAAATCAAACAGTTCTAAAAACGGTTGGGCTTTGCTGGGTGTGTTTCTTGAAAAAGTTATTGAAATGCGTTGCTTCTTCGAAACCCAGACTGTAGCTGATTTCAGAAATATTCCAGTCGGTATGCTTGAGTAAAGCTTTGGCTTCGTTCAATACTCGCTGAGCGATTACGGAAGAAGTGGTCATGCCGGTTGTCTGCCGAACGGCCCGGTTCAGGTGATTGACGTGCATGGAAAGCTGGTCGGCAAAGTCGCTGGCCGAACGCATGGTAAATCGTTGTACGGGTGTTTCAATCGGGAACTGGCGTTCCAGTAACTCCGTAAAAACAGTCGTGATTCGCGTGTTCGCGTCAGCATGCTTATAAATCGTCTGCGTTGGCTGCATCTTCAGAGCCGTGTGAATCAACTCCATCGTATAACTCTGCAAGAGATCGTATTTATACTGGTAATCACCAGCCATTTCATCCAGCATCTTATCATATAAAGCAGAAACCTGCCGATCCTGTTCTTCAGTAAGCACGTAAGCGGGTTTTCCGGCGGGAGTAAACATCGGCATTTCACCGATATTCCCTCGGTACCTTTCCGTATAAAAGGAATCCGTGAAAATACAGAAATAACCCGTTCGCTCTTCGGAAAGAGCCTCCCAAGTATAAGGCACCTGGGGATTGAAAAACATTAAGGTCGTACCGGAAATTTCGATACTCTTGTCCGCATAATGATACAGGTTTCGACCCCTAATCAGCAAAATTTTATAAAACTCTCGTCGACTGTAATGGATGGGCGTACTTTCAGGCCGAAAACAATCTTCCAGCCGAAAGACATTGAAGTGACCCACGCTGGGCTGAAAATTATGGGGTAGTTGATTGAATTTATGATAATAAAAATCCTGAACGCTTTCCGTCTTTTCCATAAAACAAACTTACAAAAATCAAACGGAATTTCTGTATTCTTACTCCTTGATGGCAAGCACTAGTCAGGTAACCTCCCGGTTTGGCATTGATTTTTCTGCATTAAAAACCTTCCAACAACCTTAGCTTTATGAAAACCACTTCCCGGAAAAAGAAAACCTGGCGGATTGTTCTCGCCGTACTAGCTCTGTTCGTTGTGATTCGGCTGGCTCTGCCCTATGTCATTCTGCATTACGCCAATAAAACGCTGGCTACCATGGATGGTTACCGCGGTCACATCAAAGACATTGATCTGGCTTTGTTACGGGGAGCTTATAAAATTGACAGCGTATATCTTAATAAGTATGATTCAGTTTCGCAGCAGCAAACGGCATTTTTTGGGGCAAAAATGATTGATCTTTCAGTAGAATGGAAGGCTCTTTTCAAAGGTGGAATTGTGGGTGAGCTGGTTTTTGACTCGCCTACGTTACGTTTTACGAAAGATAAGGTTGAGCCGAATCAGGTGCAGAAAGACTCCAGCGATTTCCGTACCCTGCTGAATAATTTCATGCCGCTGGATGTAAACCGGGTGGAAATTAATAACGGTCGTATTGCTTACATCGATGAACATTCCAGCCCTAAAGTAGACATTGCCCTTACCAATGCTCATCTGCTGGCCCTCAATTTGCGAAACAGCTACGATTCTACGAGCGTACTGCCCGCCACCGTTACCGCTCAAGCCGATGTGTACGAGGGCACTCTGACCATCAATGCCCGGTTAAACCCGATGAGTCCCCGGCCTACTTTTGACGTCAACGCTGAAGTAAAAAACACCAATCTGGTTAAGCTGAATGACTTTTTTAAGGCTTACGCTAGTGTCGATATTAACCGCGGAAGCTTTGGGCTTTACTCTGAGGCGGCGGCGAAAAATGGTCGTTTTGACGGTTATGTGAAGCCCCTCATTACTAACCTGAAAGTGCTAGGCCCTGAAGACCGACACGACACCCTTTTGCAGAAAATCTGGGAGGGTATTGCCGGAGGCGTTGCCCAGATTTTTAAAAACCAGCGAAAAGACCAATTAGCCACAAAGATTCCCTTTGAAGGCGATATCAAGGAACCGGAAACCAATGTCTGGTTCGTGATTGGAAATATTTTGCAAAATGCCTTCATCCGGGCCATTCAACCTTCACTGGATCATGAAGTTAGTTTAGGAACGGTGGGTACCCGAAAAGAAGAAAAGAAGACCTTTCTGGAAAAAGTCTTTGGCAGTAAGGACGATAAAAAAGATAAAAAGAAAAAGGATTAACCTTGATGCATGATGCATAGGTAGAGTGATAGAGTTATTTATTAGGTGTTTTCTTGTCTGATTCTTACAAATACTTTTATTTGTACAAGAAAATATTCAAATAATTACTCTAAGTCTACCTATGCAACCTTCTCCGTTTTGGGGTGAATTAGTCGGCACACTTGTGTTGATTTTGTTGGGCGATGGCGTTGTAGCGAACGTTCTTTTGAAACACTCCAAAGGCGAAAACAGCGGCTGGATTGTCATTACAGCAGGCTGGGGTTTTGCCGTGATGCTTGGAATTTTCGTAGCCAAAGCCTTTGGAAGTGCAGATGCTCATCTGAACCCGGCGGTTACGCTAGCCTTCGCCGTTTCCAATCACGATTATTCCAACGTGCTTTCCTACTGGTTAGCTCAGATGATTGGGGCTTTTCTGGGAGCCGTTCTGGTCTGGCTGCACTACCTTCCACACTGGTCTGAAACAAATGATCCAGGCCTCAAACTAGCTGTTTTTGCTACGAGTCCTGCCGTCCGCAAACCAGCGGGTAACTTCATTTCAGAGTTCATTGCCACAGCCTTATTAATTCTGGGCGTTAGTTCTATTTCCGGGGCGGGTGAACTAGCCATTGGTTTAGGACCTTATCTCGTGGGTTTATTAGTCTGGAGCATCGGATTGTCATTAGGCGGCCCAACGGGTTATGCCATGAGCCCAGCCCGGGACCTGGCTCCGCGGATTGCTCACGCCTTATTACCGATTCCCGGCAAAGGTTCTTCCGATTGGTCCTACGCCTGGATTCCCGTCGTGGCTCCTCTACTGGGCGGCGTGGCGGGAAGTCTGTTATTCATGGCTTTTCATTAATTCAGCGTGGCTCCCGGCTTCTTACGCTGCCGAGCCTTCCCTGAAACCCGTAAACCGAAAACTACAAACTGAAGATGTACATTGGCTCCATAGATCAGGGTACGACGAGTACTCGTTTCATCATTTTCGATAAAAAGGGCGAGATTATTTCCATGGCCCAGAAAGAACATACCCAGTACTACCCCCAACCCGGCTGGGTGGAACATAACCCCGATGAAATCTGGGCGAATACACAGGAAGTGATTAAAGAAGCCCTGGCAAAGGCTAAACTGACGACTAAAAGTTTAACCGCCGTCGGCATTACCAATCAACGCGAAACGACCGTCGTCTGGAATAAATTTACGGGGAAGCCTTATTACAATGCCATTGTCTGGCAGGATACCCGAACGAGTTCATTAGTGAACGAACTGGCCACCGACGGCGGGCCCGATCGCTTTCGGGAAAAGACGGGTTTACCGCTGGCTACTTACTTCAGCAGCTTAAAAATCAAATGGTTATTGAAGCATGTGGCTACGCTTGAAAAAGACGCGATTAAGGGCGAAGTCCTTTTTGGCACGATGGACACGTATGTCATCTGGCAACTGACGGGAGGTAACAAAAATGCCAAACATATTACCGATGTAACCAATGCCAGCCGTACGCAGCTCATGGATTTACGGACGCTGAAATGGGATGATTCGTTACTGGAAACCTTCGGTATTCCCCGAAAAATGTTACCCGAAATCCGCTCGTCTTCGGAAGTGTATGCAAAAGCAAAAGGGGTGCTGGAAGGCGTACCGATAGCCGGAATTTTGGGTGACCAGCAGGCAGCCTTGGTTGGACAAACCTGTTTTCGTCCGGGTGAAGCGAAGAATACCTACGGCACCGGGTGTTTCATGTTATTAAATACCGGCGATGCTCTAACCCAATCGACGCATGGACTCATCACGACCGTTGCGTATCAATTAGGGAATCAACCCGTTCAATATGCCCTGGAAGGTTCAGTGGCTATTGCTGGAGCATTGGTTCAGTGGCTGAGAGATAACCTGGGTCTCATTGAAAAAAGCTCGGATATTGAAGCTCTGGCCCGAACCGTGGAAGACAATGGCGGCTGCTACTTTGTTCCTGCTTTTTCGGGCATTTACGCTCCCTACTGGCGAAGTGATGCCCGGGGCGTGGTGGCAGGGTTAACCCGATTTGTTACGAAAGGGCATTTAGGTCGAGCCGCTCTGGAAGCTACTGCTTTTCAAACGCTGGAAATTCTGGAAGCGATGGAAAAAGACGCTGGAATTCGGTTATCCGAGTTACGGGCCGACGGCGGCATGACGGTCAATGAATTACTCATGCAGTTTCAGTCAGACTTATTAAATGTACCCGTTGTACGTCCAAAAATGATTGAAACCACGGCTTTAGGTGCCGCCTACGCTGCCGGACTGGCGGTGGGTTACTGGAAAGATTTGGACGATTTACGCCAAAACTGGGGCATCGAAAAAACCTGGAAACCCCAAATGCCCCGAGCCAAACGAAACTCCATGTATCGAAGCTGGCGAAAAGCCGTGCGGCGTTCATTTGGGTGGGAGGAGTAGTTTTAAGTTGTTGGTTATTAGTTGTTAGAATATTAGAATAAAGGAAACGGGGTAATGACTATCGGTTTTGATAATCATTACCCCGCTTTGCTATTAGTTGGTAACGGTAAGTTATTACGAACAACCCTCAACCAACAACGAATAACTATTCCTGAATGAATGGGTAATCCTCCTGAACGTACACGTCTTTGTACGCTTCGCTTGGATCTGGCCAGGGAGATTCTTCCGCAAACTTCACGGATTCAGCTACCTGCTCTTTTACTTTATCTTCAATCGCAGTCAGCTCTTCTTCCGTTGCGAAACCGTTTTCAAGAATCGTTGCCCGGGTCCACTCAATAGGGTCACGGCGTTTGTATTCTTCTACTTCTTCTTTCGTCCGGTATTTCTGAGGATCGGACATGGAGTGACCACGATAACGATACGTCTTGAATTCCAGGAAGGTAGGGCCTTCACCGGCACGAGCACGCTCTGCCGCACGGCTAACCGCTTCGTGAACGGCTTCAACGCTCATCCCATCTACTGGCTCTGAAGGCATGTCATACGCTTCACCAATCGTGTACAGATCCGTTACGTTTGACGTACGAGCTACCGAAGTACCCATCGCGTAACCGTTGTTTTCTACCACGAAGATAACGGGCAGTTTCCAGGTCATTGCCATGTTAAAGGCTTCGTGCAGAGCACCCTGACGAACGGCACCATCTCCGAAGAAACAGATACACAGGTTTTTCGTTTTCAGGTATTTCTCAGCAAAGGCGATACCAGCACCCAGGGGAATCTGAGCACCTACAATTCCGTGACCGCCAACAAAGTTTACTTCTTTGTCAAAAATGTGCATCGAACCGCCTTTTCCTTTAGTCGTACCCGTAGCTTTGCCGTACAATTCGGCCATGATGGCATTGGGGCTCGTTCCTAAAGCCAAAGGAAAACCGTGGTCACGGTAGGCGGTGATCCATTTGTCATCTTTCGTCAAAGCAGATACTGAACCTACGGAACAGGCTTCCTGACCAATGTACAAGTGGCAAAAACCACGGATTTTTTGTTGTCCATAGAGCTGACCGGCTTTTTCTTCAAAACGCCGTTGAAGCATCATATTTTCAAACCAATAGAGGTAGGTTTCTTTCGGGTATTTTACCTTCGCTTTGGCTTTTTCTTTTGTGGCCATTACACGCGGGATTAGAAGAGTGGAAATAACGTCTGATTTTCCGAACTTTTTCTCCGGCCAAAGGCACGAATTTGGAAAACCTGGTACAAAACTTTCGGCGAAATTAGCCTGCAATCGTCAAAACACAAAGATGCTTTTTCTAGAACGGCTTCATTTAACTCATTATAAGTCCTACGAATCGGGAGCCTTTCTCTTTTCCGAGCAGGTAAATGCCATTGTCGGCGAAAATGGCAGTGGCAAAACCAACCTGCTCGATGCCATTTATTTTTTGTCGCTGACGAAAAGTGCCTTTACCAGCCAGGATGCTCTGTCTATCCAGCATGGGGCGGATTTTATGCTTATAGACGGCGTGTTCTCCCGTTACGAGGCTCACGAGCCTGCCGTTAACCTGGCGAAAATAACGAATGATTCGGAGGAAAACCATTCTCCGATGTCTATTTCTGAAGAGACGATTGCCGAACCCTCCGAAGAGTCCCGAATAGCTGCCCCCCTTCGCTCGTCTCAGATTACCATTTCATTACCGCGAGGTCAGCGAAAAGTGGTGATGAATGATCGTAAAGCGTACGAACGGCTGGCGGATCATATTGGAAAATTCCCCGTAGTATTAATCGCTCCTGACGATACAGATTTGATCCGGGAAGGTTCAGACGAGCGTCGGAAGTTTTTTGATGGGGTATTGTCCCAGCAACGCCCGGATTATTTGAGCGATTTATTGCAGTATAACCGTATTCTGGATCAACGGAATATCTTATTAAAGCAATTCCACGAACGCCATTACATGGACGAAGACCTGCTGGAAGCCTATTCTCAACCGCTGGTGGAGCTGGCTTTACGGCTAAATGCGATCCGAAAAAGCTTTCTACAGGAATTTCTCCCGGTTTTTCAGGAGCATTACGCTCAGTTGAGTGAAAGTCGCGAAACGGTAGAGATTCGTTATGACTCAGAGGTAGATATCGAACAGTTCAAACATCAATTCTGGCTTAATCGCCACCGGGATGTGGCCGCTCAACGCACCACCCTCGGTATACACCGGGATGACTTTGTCTTTGAAATTGACTCGTATCCGCTGAAAAAATTTGGTTCGCAGGGTCAGCAAAAATCTTTTGTGGTCGCTTTAAAACTGGCTCAGTTTCATTTATTAACCCAGGAAAAAGGCCATCAACCCATTTTACTGCTGGATGATATTTTTGATAAACTGGACGATCGCCGAATTGCCAAGCTTATGGATATGATGCAGGATGGTACCTTTGGCCAGGTGTTTCTAACCGATGCTCGCCCCGAACGAACGCAGTCTTTATTAGCAGAATCGGGGATTACAGCGAATATTATCCGAACGACTTAAAGGTTGAAAGGAACAATCTATGCTGGTGCGAGATTCCATCTCGTACCAGTTCATGAGACTCCGCTGCTCTTTCAGATTATAAATCCGAAAGCAATCGGTCAAGGATTTGCAATCCTTGACCAGCCTAAAAACAAAAAAATCTCCACCTATTGAAGTGAAGATTTTCCTAACTACGACCAACAAACTAATTATTTATTTTTTTACTTGTTCTGCCTTCTTCATCACTTTGTCGCCCGCTTTCAGATTTTTAGATACCAGTAAAAACGGCCCTGATACAATTTCTTCTCCAGCCTTCACTCCTGACAGAATTTCAATATTTTCAAAATCGCTAATACCCGTCTTTACCGTTCGCTGCTCCACTACTCCATTTTTATTTACAAAAACTACTTCTTCCGGTTTTGCTTCCTTACGAACCTGATTTACGTTAGCATTTCCCTGAGTATCAGAATTATTTACTTCTGCATCTTTTTCGGATGAACGGGTTGTAACGGCTGAAATAGGTACGCTTAACACCCCATTTTTCCGCTCAGTAATCACTTCAACCGAAGCCGTCATGCCGGGTCTGAAGGGAAAACTTCTTTTCTTTTTTCGATCTACTAAATCTCGGTAAGAATCCGGTAAAATCCGCATTTTGACTTCGAATTCAGTAACCGCATCTGTCGAACTTGCTGCCGCTGAAAGTGAACTTCCTGAACCATTGGCTGTATTGGCAATCGAAGTGACCAGACCCTTAAACTTCCGCCCTGAATAACTGTAAGCATCTACGTCAATAATCACCGAATCGCCGACATTGACCCGTACGATATCGTTTTCATTTACATTCACCCTCACCTCCATATTATTCAGGTTGGCAATGCGGAGTAACTCCGTTCCAGCCATTTGTGAAGTTCCAACGACCCGCTCACCCAGCTCGACATCCAGTTTGGAAATAATCCCATTCGATGGAGCGTAAATGGTTGTTTTTCGTAGGGTTTCCACGGCATCCCGTAAGCCGGCATCGGCACTTTCAACGGCATAACGGGCAGCTTCGATATTAGCCTTAGTGGATTCTACGTTCTGCCTGGCTACTTTAAAGTTAGCCTCAACGGTTTCAAAATCCGCATCCGATATTACTTTGTCAGCGTATAATTTCTTATTCCGGTTATAATCAGCCTGAGCCCGAATTAATTGAGCCTCTACCTGTCCCAAACTCGCCTTTGCCTGTTCATAACTGGCTTTCGCCTGATTAACCGTTGCCTTCGCCCGAGCCACCAGCGACTCGTAGTTATCCGGGCGAATGCGTAATAACAACTGCCCCTTCACGACGGAATCCCCCTCATGAATATTCAATTCGATAATCTCCCCAGATACATCGGGACTGATTTTTACTTCTACCTCCGGCTGAATTTTTCCCGAAGCACTAACCCTTTCCACAATGTCAGCCGTTTTTACCGTACTGAACGTGGCTTCTTCGGCTTTTTCCTTTCCAATCCAACCGGTGGCTTTCGCTACGAAAAGCCCTCCGACCAGTACCACCACAATACCACCGAGAATCCACCAAATTCGATTTGAAGAACGTTTTGCCATGGCTTTTAGCCCTTATTTAAGTAATAGTCTAGTCAATTAATAATGAACTCAAAAAGACAAAGGTTTATTCTGATAATAGTCTAATACCTTTATTCTCAGCACATAATCATACTTAGCCTGGATTTGATTAATGCGGGAACGATCCAGATTTGACTTCGCCAGATTGTAATCTACGGAGTTGATGGCTCCGGCATTAAACCGACTTTCAGAAGCTTTAAAAGCCAACGCTAAGGCCTCTACCTGACGCGTCAACGAACCATAACGTTTAGCCGCCGCAGTCATGTTGACATAAGCCTGTTCAATATTCTGACGTAGCTGCAACCGAACATTGTCGGCCTGATATTGCTGATTTTGTACACTCAGCGAAGCATTTGCCGTCCGATACCGAACCTGAAAAGCATTAAAAATGGGAATACGGAGACTTAATCCGACCCCACCGTTTAGGTTATTCGTTAATTGTTCGGACCAGGGAATATTTTGAGTAGTGTATCCGGGCTGAGTGGTTGTAAACGTGACTGGAACCTGTTGCCCTTGAAAATCAACGTAAGCCGTATTCGTGATAGTGGTGGGGTTACCTGCCAACGAACGGCGGGCGGCACTCGAATAGTTACTACCCAGACTCACGTTAAAAGCCAGGGAGGGAAAGTAAGAGCCCCGGGCAATGGCTACCCCCGTGCGGGCACTCAGCGTTCGAAGATCAGCGGCCTGAACAGCCGCCTGCGTTTTCAGAGCGGAAGCATAAATCTGCTGGATGGGCGTGTTGTAAGTATCATCAGGAGTATTCACGCTCATCCGATCCAGTGTAATTTCCTGAATTTCAGGATCATTCATCAATTGAAGCAACTGCAATTTTGAAATAACCAGGTTATTCTCAGCCGTCACGACCGATAACTCATCGTTGGCATATTGAGCTTGTAAATCCAGCAGATTCGCCTGAGGTAAGGCTCCGGCACTAACTAGTTTTTCGGTTCGGGCAACCTGTTGGCCTGTAATATCCACCTGTGTTCGGGAAACGGCCAGAACGTCTTCGTTATTTAATACCTGCAAATAAGCCAGTACTACGTTCAACGCTACCTGATCGCGAGTGGCCTGTACATCTAACTTACTGGCTTCCAGCAATTGCTGATTTTGTTTGATGGTATTCGTAACGATTCCACCGTTGTAAATGATTTCTGAGGAAGTCAGGTTGAGGTTATTATAATTCAACGTCTGGGTTACGTAAGCATTGGTGAAGGGGTCAATGTTACGCCCCAGGTTCAGGCCCTGAGTAATAGCACTGTTGAGTGTAGGCAGCCGGGTATATTTAGATTGTTCGAAGGTGTTTCGATTCACTTCCACCTGTACTTCACTCTGCTTGACCTGAAGGTTATTTTTCCAGGCTATATCCACGCAGTCCTGAAGCGATTTTTTCGGAGCAGTCGTCTGCCCAAAGGCGGGTAAGGTTACCGCCAGACTCACGCCAAGAAACCAAACTTTGAGACTTGTCATCATCTTTCCAAACTATTGTTCATCAATGATACACAAGCCCAGCCACAGTGACGAATAGTTTTGGGATAAGCGGTGATAATTTAGTTTATGGGTTGTGGGTTTTGAGTTTGGGGTTTATAGTTAATACTAAAAGTTTATTTATTTAACCTGGTATATTGGTGATGCAGAAAAATTCACAACTCCAAACACCAAACCCAAAACTCGTCAAAACACAAAAAAGTCCAGAAGAACGACTTCTGGACTTTCCTTTTCCCCCATTGTTTTACCTAACCTAACAAACCCTTTCGGGTAAGACTCTTTATAATTACACGCGAGCCGATTTACTACGGATATTTCGCATGAAGTTAGTAAATTCAGTACGCTCTAATCTGTTTTGCGGACGGTAATACCCCAGGTCCTTCTTTGATCCAAAAGCGTCCAGTATTGCGGCGATTGCAGCCCCTACTCCCAGGGTTAACAGCATGATTAGAGCTAATGACATAATTATTTAAGATGTGGTCTTGGTTTTTATCTAATCTTATACTGTGCCTCTACGAATAAAGGTTAACAGGAATGATACCACGGCGATTACTAATAGGATGTGGATAAGACCTCCAGCACTGTATCCTACTACTCCAATAAGCCAGCCGATAATCAGGATAACTGCGATGATATACAATAGACTTCTCATGACGGTTAAAGTTTTTTTTTCGTGATTTGGATGTTGACTAGGTAGATAAAAACAGTTTGCCAGCAGTGCCAGAAGCCCTTATATTAGGTCTATACGTTTAAAGAAAAAGAAAACGAGTACAATATTCCCCACGGCGGGGAAATACCCCTGAGGTACAACGGGGAGCGGAAGTGGCATTATAATGGTAATTCCATAGATACATCAATTATCAACCCTCCACTGTATGAATCGTCTAAAGTCTATTGGTAACTTTTTTCTGGAAGTTTATAATGAGTTTTCAAATGACAATGCACTAAAAATGAGTGCATCTCTGTCGTACTATACGATCTTCTCCATGGCCCCCATGCTTCTGGTCATTATTTCTCTGTTAGGAATTTTTTATGGACAGGAAGCCATTCAGGGGCAGGTCTTCGGACAGATTCAGGGGTTGGTAGGAAAAGAGGCCGCCCTCCAGATTCAGGATCTAATCAAGAAAGCCGAACTCTCCAATCGTTCGCCCTTAGCCCTAACGGTTGGTATCATTACGCTCGTGATTGGAGCTACCGGGGTTTTCGGTGAAATGCAGGATTCCATTAATCGTATCTGGTCGTTGCGGGCTAAACCCAAAAAAGGATGGCTGAAACTATTAATTAACCGCCTGCTTTCGTTCTCTATGATCATCAGCATGGGTTTCGTACTGCTGGTATCCTTGGTACTGAATTCCATGATTGATGTATTCAGCAACCAGCTTGAACGCATCTTCAATAACGATCTGGTTGTCGTTTTTTATGTGGTTAACCTACTGGTCATTTTTGCGGTCATTACTTTACTATTTGCACTAGTTTTTAATGTATTACCAGACGGAAAACTTTACTGGAAAGATTCATTTGTAGGAGCGGGCTTTACCGCCATTCTATTCATGATCGGGAAGTTTTTGATTGGCCTTTACCTGAGCAAATCAAACGTAGGCTCTACCTATGGTTCAGCCGGTTCTATTGTGATCGTGCTGCTTTGGGTTAACTATTCAGCAGCCATTCTCTACTTCGGGGCAGAGTTTACGAAAGTTTACGTCAGACGTTTTGGTCGGGGCATTGTTCCCAAAAGCGAAACAGTCATTGTTTACGAACAGGAAATTAGTCCCGATCAGTTAGAAGAAGGCCAGTTGGGCCATGTGAATGTCAACAACCTACGGGGTTATTACGAGCGACGTTAATTATTTACCCACCATCAATTTATCAAGGTCATGAATACGATTTATGAAAAACCCAATTCATTTGCCGTCAAAAGTTTACAGGTTTTAAATCTGCTTACCTTTCTGGTAACCATCGCGGCCAACTGGGCGGCGGTAAGCTTGCCTTTGAACAATAAAACCACCAAGCAGCTTTCGGATCAATACCCGAATCTCTTTACTCCGGCAGGCCTAACTTTCTCTGTGTGGAGTGTGATTTATCTGAGCCTGGGTCTTTTTATAATTTATCAGCTCAAAGGACTCTTCAATCGTCACCCGCATGAGTACGTACAGCAGGTAGTAGCCCGGGCGAGCGGCTGGCTTATCGCGGCTAATCTGCTCAATGCCAGTTGGATTATTGCCTGGCACTACGAATACGTGAGTCTTTCCGTAGCAATTATGCTGGGCTTACTGGTGAGTTTATTGGTGTTATTATCTAAAATGTTTGAAGTATCGTCGATAGAAACGAGCTGGTGGCAGCGTTTCGTGGTACGTACGCCTTTTGGACTCTATGCGGGCTGGATTTCCATCGCCACTATTACTAACATTACGGCCTGGTTAGTTGCTATGAATTGGAATCAGTTGGGTCTTTCGGAAGAAACGTGGGCAGTTATTATGATCATTACGGGTACCATTCTGGCTCAGATTGTACTTTTCACGTATCGCAGTGTTGCTTATGGCTTAGTGGTTATCTGGGCATTAATAGGTATTATCCTTCAGCGTTACCAGGCACCAGAACCTAACATGACTATTGTATACGTTAGCGAAATCTGTATTCTAGTCCTTACTATCTCCGTAGTACTGATTGCCTTTACCAATCTGGTTATTCCGATTCGCCGCCGCCCCGTTTTAAACTGGACGCACCCTAAAGTATAACCATCTCATTCATAGACTTATAAACCCAAAAGCCTTCGTTCTTGAGTACGGGATCGAAGGTTTTTTCATATAATCTGTCCAATGTTAAAACAACTTATTACCGAGGGACGTTTTTCAGAAATAGGATGAGCTAAAATAAAATCTACTTAAAAAATAGAGTTTTAAAACCTAACCTTCTGAAAACGCCAGTGTTACAAAAAAATATTCATTTTTTACCGCTAGAAAGTACTGCATACTTTTTCATTTCAAAAGTCTTGTATCTTTGCCACAAAAAACCCGGTTTTTAGGCAATTTTATTGTATTTTACTAAGTCCGAAGCTTAGTAAACGAGCTACCGAGAAACGCATTCCTAACCGTCGTTTTCTATATTCTCCATGGAGTTTACTATTGCACAGGTGGCCCAGCTATTGGGCGGTGAAGTTAAAGGTCAAGCCGATCAGAAAGTAAGTCGATTGGCTAAAATCGAGGAAGGAACTGAAGGAGCTATCAGTTTTCTTTCCAACCTCAAATACGAACATTTTCTTTATACGACCTCTGCTTCGGCGGTGATTGTTGATAAAGGTTTTGAGCCTAAAAAGGCCTATACTCCGACGTTAATTCTGGTTGATAACGCATACACTGCCTTCACTAAACTGCTGGAGGTTTATCATAACGCCATTACTTTTCGTAAATCCGGCATTGAAGAACCCAGCTCTCGCGGAAAGAATACCGAAATTGGGGAAGGCCTTTATCAGGGAGCTTTTTCCTACATTGGTGATAACTGCCGAATTGGCAAAAATGTCAAGATCTATCCACAGGCATTTATTGGAGATCAGGTAGTTATTGGAGATAACACTATTATTTACGCCGGAGCTAAAATTTACGATAACTGTAAAATTGGAGCGAATTGTACCATTCATGCCAATGCCGTTATTGGCTCAGACGGATTTGGTTTTGCTCCTCAGGAAGACGGTTCGTACAAGAGCATTCCACAGTTGGGTAATGTGATTCTGGAAGATAACGTTTCCATTGGCTCTAATACCACTATTGACTGTGCAACCATGCCAGAAGCTTCCACCATTATCCATGAAGGAGTTAAACTGGATAACCTGATTCAGATCGCTCACAACGTGGAAATTGGCCGTCATACCGTCATGGCCGCTCAGAGTGGTGTGTCTGGTTCGGTCAAAATTGGGGAATATTGCATGATTGGCGGCCAGGTAGGTATTTCTGGTCACCTGCAATTGCCTAATCATACCATTATTACTGCTCAATCCGGCATTTCAAAGACAATTACCAAAGAAGGAGTCGTATTAACCGGGTCTCCGGCCTACGAAAACCGGGAGAACCTCAAATCGCAGGCCGTATTTCGTCGACTTCCTGAATTGGAAAAGCGGGTAAGAGAACTGGAAAAACTCCTGAAAGAATTATCTTTGCCGGCTAATAGCATCCAGTAGTTCAGCAGCGAGTCGATCAAAGCTGGCAGGAGGCTTCTTTTTCAAGAGGCCTTTTGTGTATAAAGCCCATCGAATTTACCAGTCGATAGCTGCTCATTCGTCTAAAATGAATCTTAAACAGCATACTATTCAAAAACCTGTCACCGTATCTGGTGTTGGGTTACATACCGGTGTCGTTGCCTCCATGACGTTCCTACCGGCTCCAGCGAACCACGGTTACAAGTTTCAACGGATTGACTTACCCGGCCAACCCATTATTGATGCTGATGTAGATAACGTAGTGGATGTTTCCCGGGGTACAACGCTTGAACAGAGCGGTGCCCGTGTTCATACCGTAGAGCATACGCTGGCGGCCCTGGTGGGTCTTCAGATTGATAACTGCCTCATCCAGCTAGATGGTCCTGAACCTCCTATCATGGACGGTTCTTCCATTAAGTTCATCGAGGCTCTGGATGATGCGGGCATCGAAGAACAGAATGCCTTACGAAATTACTTCGAGGTTCCTTCGGAAGTACGCTTCCGTGATAAAGACCGCGACGTTGAAATCGCCGCTCTGCCCCTTGACGATTACCGCGTAACGGTCATGGTGGACTATAACTCCAAGGTCCTTAGCAGTCAGCATGCTTCTCTAAACGATATTACGCTTTTCAAACAGGAAATTGCCAAGAGCCGTACCTTCTGTTTCTTACACGAACTGGAAGCTCTGTTTAAAGCAAACCTAATTAAAGGAGGTGACCTTTCAAATGCCATCGTGATCGTGGATCGTGAGTTTGAAGATGGCGAGCTTGACCACCTTTCTTCACTCTTAGGTAAGCCTAAAGTAAGTGTGGTCCCCGGAAAAGGAATTCTTAATAATATCGATTTACACTATGCCAATGAACCTGCCCGCCACAAACTCCTTGATGTTATAGGAGATTTGGCTCTGGTCGGACGTCCCCTGAAGGCTCAAATTCTGGCGGCTCGTCCTGGCCACGCGGCAAACGTTGAAATGGCGAAAAAAATTAAAAAACTGATGCGGGAAACTCAAAAACCCAGTATCCCCGTATATGACCCCAAGGTCCCCCCGGTGATGGATATTAAGCAGATTTCTAATCTGCTGGCACACCGCTATCCCTTCCAGTTGATTGATAAAATCATTCATATGGACGAGACCAGCGTTGTTGGTGTTAAGAATGTTACAATCAATGAGCCCTTCTTTACGGGTCACTTTCCTGAAAACCCGGTAATGCCCGGCGTTTTACAGATTGAGGCTATGGCTCAGACGGGTGGTATCCTCGTAATGAGCACCGTACCAGATCCTGAAAATTACTGGGCGTACCTGGCAGCGATTGAAAACTGCCGTTTCCGTCGTAACGTAGTTCCCGGTGATACGGTCATTTTCAAATGCGAATTCATGGCTCCCATGAAACGTGGCATTGCCAAAATGCACGGACAGGCCTGGGTGGCCGGTCAGCTGGTCATGGAAAGTGACATGACTGCGAGTTTAGTTCGTAAAAAATAAGCCAGAACGTTACGGTAAATAGCTTCCCATACGCTACCGTAATCCGTAAATGAAAGAATGATACAGCCCTTAGCATACGTTCACCCTGACGCCAAAATCGCCCCCAATGTGGTTATTGAGCCCTTTGCGGTTATTCATAAAAACGTTGAAATTGGCGAAGGAAGCTGGATTGGCTCTAACGTTACCATTTTTGAAGGTGCCCGCATTGGAAAAAACGTTCAGATTTTTCCATCTGCCAGTATCTCAGCCGTTCCTCAGGATTTGAAATTTGAAGGGGAAGAAACACTGACCGTCATTGGTGATTATACAACCATTCGGGAATGTGTCACCATTAATAAAGGCACCAAAGCCGCCGGAAAAACGGTAGTAGGCAAAAACTGCCTGATTATGGCTTACTCGCACATTGCTCACGATTGCATCATCGGTGATCACTGCATCATGGCGAATAGTGTGCAAATGGCAGGACACGTAGAATTAGGCGACTGGGCATTCGTGGGAGGTACGACTGCCATTCATCAGTTTTCTAAAATCGGTGCTCACAGCATGATTGGTGGCGGTTCTCACGTCCTGAAAGATATTCCTCCCTATACCAAAGCGGGTCGTGAGCCGATTGCTTACGTGGGTTTAAACTCCATCGGTCTGCGTCGCCGGGGTTTTAGTAACGAGAAAATTGCTGAAATCCAGGAAATCTATCGCTACGTTTTCCAGAAGGGATATAACAACGCCGAAGCTTTACACCGCATTGAAATTGAATTACCAGCCTCGGCTGAACGGGATGAAATTCTACACTTCATCCGCTCTTCCGAACGAGGTATCATGAAAGGCCCTAACAAGAGCTCTTCTGCTGAATAATTAAAAAAGGTCAGGCTATCATGACGATTCCTGACCTTTTTTCTTCTCTGATTCCCATGCAACTAATTCTCGAACAGCTGGGTAAACGGTTTATTCGGGAATGGATTTTCCGCCGATTATCCCTCGAACTTTCTTCCGGCCAGCGAATGGCCATTACCGGTCCTAACGGCTCGGGGAAATCCACGCTCCTTCAGGTCGTGGCGGGAGCTTTAGCCGCCAGTGAAGGAAAGCTCACATACCGCAACGGAAATCAGGATATTCCAGCGGACGACGTGTTCCGACAGGTGGCCATTGCAGCTCCTTACCTGGAGTTGATTGAAGAGTTTACCTTAACTGAGCTGGTTGACTTTCATCAGAAATTCAAACCCTTCAAGAATAATCTTCAAACGGCTGAATTCATCGAAAGACTCGATCTGAAAGCTTCCAGCGATAAGTTCATTCGTAATTTTTCTTCAGGAATGAAACAGCGTCTGAAACTCGGTCTGGCTTTCCACAGTCAGGTACCCGTTGTCATTCTGGACGAACCCACTTCAAACCTTGACGCTCGCAACAGCGAGTGGTATTACCGCGAAGTACAGAAGCTGGATGATTCTCAGTTGGTTATTATCGGTTCGAACGTCCCGGCTGAGTATAGCTTTTGTGAAAAAAGGCTTGATATTCAGGCGTATAAATAATTTTCAGGTCCCTACTTAATCAGGGTTACTGGCATTCGTAGTATCTTCGTTTTATAACCTCCCATGAAGATATGCGAAACCTTTTTACCTGTCTATTTCTTTTCCTTACCACCTTTGTTCAGGCAGAAAATCAGCCAGTTACCTTCGTTCCTAACAAAGGTCAGTGGGAGGACGGCGTACTGTATCGCGTCCAGATTCCGGGCGGCCAGATGGACCTTCGCCGGGATGGTATGGATTACGTCTTTTACGACACGGATTATTTCCGGAAACTGCACGACCAACAACTGAACGCGGATGCACCTCTGCGACTCCACGGCGTTCGGGTCTATTTCGAGGGTTCTAATACCAGCCCTGCACTACAGCATGATCTTTCCGATGGTATTTCCCGCAATTACTTTCTGGGGAATAACCAGAGCCGCTGGGCCACGGGCGTAACTGGTTTTGGGGAAGTTATTTACAAAGAGTTATATCCCGGCATTGACCTTCGGCTGTATGCTCACCAGGCCACCATCAAATACGAATTCATTGTTCACAGCGGGGCAAACCCTGAGGTGATTAAAATGCGATATGAAGGCTCCGAACAAATGAGCATTTCGGAGCACGGTAATCTGGAAGTGAAGACTTCCGTAGGCTGGTTTCGGGAGTTGAATCCGTATAACTATCAGGAAATTGGCGGTAAAACCAAGGAAGTCAAAGGGCATTTTTCCATCCAGAATAAAAATACGGTTGGGTTTAGGTTACCCAACGGCTATGACCCCAAGCATCCGCTGGTAATCGACCCGGAGTTAATCTTTGCCACTTTTTCGGGTTCTTATGCGGATAACTGGGGCCACACAGCTACGTATGATGCAGAAGGTAACCTGATTTCGGGTGGCTCGGCTAATGCCTCGGGTTTTCCCGTTACGGCAGGGGCTTACCAGATCAACTACCGGGGGAACAACAGTGGTACCCTTTGGGATGTAGCCATTTTAAAGTATAACCCTACCGGAACCCGCTTACTTTATGCCACCTATCTCGGCGGAACGCAAACCGATGTTCCGCACAGCCTGATTGTGAACAGTAAAGGCGAGTTATTGATTTTCGGAACAACTTCCTCTCAGAACTTTCCTACGCACGAGAAAGCTTACAAACGTACTTTTACCGGAGGTAAAGCCTTAGCGGGTGCGGAAGCCCCCCTCTCTGGAATGGATTATAATTTCGGCAGTGATATCTTCGTCGCCAAACTCAGTGCCGACGGAAAAAGCCTGCTGGGGGCTACGTATTACGGCACCACTGCCAACGATGGCTTGAACCTGAACACGGTTCTCGACATTCGTTATTATGGCGATGCTTACCGAGGTGAAATTGTTACGGATGATCAGGATAACATCATCATCGCCACGACAACACCTTCCGAACTTCCCCTAATCCGCCCCGACCGCCTGGCGGCTACGGTTCTCAAATTTTCCGCTGATTTATCTACCCTCGTCTGGGAAAAACCACGGCTTATGGGTGGTTTTAGTGGAGCGTATGGCATTCGTTCTGCCACATCCGGTACTATTTACGTATGCGGGGCCGTTCGTGATAACCTTCAAACCCCTGAAGATGGCTGGATTATTAAGCTGGACCGAAGCGGAAATGTATTAAAAACCAAACGAGTAGGAACGAACAACGCGGACGTAGCCATGTTACTCGATATTGATAAAAACGAGAACGTCTATATTCTGGGTTTGAGCGATGGCGGACAATATCCGGTTACTTCAGGCACTTATTCCAATCGCTCCAGCGGACAATTTATTCATGCCTTTGACCCGACGCTTGACCGCACCTTATTTTCCACCGTAATCGGCAGTGGTCGCGGTCGCCCTGACCTTGCTCCTACGGCTTTTCTGGTGAATGAATGCGGAAATATCTACGTAGCAGGCTGGGGCGGGGCGATAAATCATACCTTGGACACCCCCATTGCCATAGCCAGTAGTACCCGTGGCTTACCGATTACCAACGACGCTTTCCAAAAAGCTACCGATGGTAATAACTTCTATCTGGCCCTACTGGAAAGTGGAGCGAAGTCGCTGCTATACGCTACTTATTTTGGTAATACGACTGTTTCTGCTCGAATCCGTGGGGATCACGTGGATGGCGGAACTTCCCGCTTTGACAAACGTGGCTATGTCTATCAGGCCGTTTGTTCCTGTCAGCCATCTTCCTTTCCTACTACGCCGGGAGCCTGGTCCAGTACGAACCGCTCCAACAATTGTAATAATGCCGTTTTCAAGTTCGATATTGATAATCTTGATGTAAAATTTGACATCATGCTGGACGGGAAAAAACAGGATACCGTCAATGCCTGTGCTCCCCTGAAACTGCAATTTGTCAATACCAGTACGGGCGGTAAAAACTATGAGTGGACCATTGGTAACCTGGATCGTTCTACGAATCCATTAATGACGGAATATAACTTCACCAAGCCAGGCATTTATGTCATTTCACTGGTAGGACGAAATCCATTAAGCTGTAAAAAGGAAGCCGTTTATCAGCGAACCATTCGTATTTCTGAACCCGCTTTCCAGATTAGTAAGGATACTACCATGTGTCTCGGGGGCACTGCTCGCCTATCGGTCACTGGCGGCACCAATTACCAGTGGAACGCCGACCCCAGCCTTTCCAGCACGACGCAGGCCAATCCTAGTGTCAGCCCTAGCCAAACCACGACTTATACGGTTAAAGCTACGGATGCCCAAGGTTGCCGAGGCGAAAAGTCTGTTACGGTTACAATTCAACCCCTGCCGGTAACCGTGCAAGTTTCAGAGCCGACAATCTGCAAAGGTCAAACCGTTCAGATCAATGCCAGCGGGGGTTCGAGTTACCAGTGGAGCGGCGACGGTGTTACGAATGTCACTCAGCCCAATATTAAAGTTACACCCACCCAGACCACCGTTTACACGGTCACGGTACGCGATTCAAAAGGCTGTCGGGGTCAGGCTACGGCTACAGTCACCATCGATGAATCCTTTCGGCCCGATTTTACGGTTGATCGCATTTTTGATTGTACCCGACCTACTCAGGTACGGATTAATCTGGCTAATTCCGGCGGTGAGCAGTATTCCTGGAACATGGGTAACGGCGATTCATTGAGCGTTCAGAAACCCGACCCTTATACGTATCTCCATCCCGGAACGTATCAGATTACTGGTTCGGCCAAACGAGGTTCCTGTACCTTATCGGCAGCAACACCCGTGACCATTGATCCCCCCCTTGATGTTCCTAACGTAATAACGCCGAACGGGGACGGTAAAAATGATCGTTTTGTCATTGGCACGAATGGCTTAAAACTGGATGTATATAATCGTTGGGGTAAAGCCGTTTTTCAGCAGGTTAGTTATCAAAATGACTGGAGTCCATCACTAGCCGCCGGAACGTATTATTACCTCATTACCTTCCCAGACGGCAAGCAGTGCAAAAGCTGGGTTCAGATTGTTAATTAACTAGCGGTCAATGCATTGAATTTATTTAATCTTTTATCTTTGTTTCCTACTATCATTCCAATCTCCATGAAAGCACTCGTCTTTTTTCTGGCTTTAGGCCTTTCGATAGCTACCGCTCAGGCTCAGGACTCCTATCACGGAGCAAAAATTACGGCAGATCAAGCTCTTTCCACGAAACAACTCGTTGAGAAAATGAAGACTACCGATACGCTGGATACGAAAGTAACCGGCACGGTTGAGTCCGTTTGCAAGATGAAAGGCTGTTGGATGAAAGTGAAATTACCCGAAGGTAAAACCATGCGGGTAAGCTTTAAGGATTATGATTTCTTCGTGCCCAAAGACATTGAAGGAAAAACGGTAGTGTTTGAAGGGAAAGCATTTTCCCGCATTACACCCATTAAAGAACTGAAACATTACGCGGAAGACGCGGGTAAATCTAAAGAAGAAGTTGCTAAAATCACCGAACCCGAAAAAGCTCTGGTTTTCGTTGCGGACGGAGTGATTGTCAAGCAATAATACATATTCTATAAGGTAAGAAAGCCGGGTCAGCAGTTTCTGATCCGGCTTTCTTTATAAATAATAAAACGGGTGCGAGATTACTTTCTGCCATTACCTGTGAATGCAATTTTTGTAGAGACGTCCATTTATGGCGTCTGGGTACATGCAATGTTGACAATGCTGCTCTTTATGAGATTGTAATTACTATAAGCGGATCACAGATCCTCGATAGTCAGGTTTCGGATTGCAAATCTGAAACAGCAAAAGGCGTAGGGTGATCGTATTCTGTTTCGAGGAAATCAGTGCATAAGATGGCCAGAGACCTACGGTTAGATCGTCACTCGGCAGATCCGAGCGACTGTAATGGGGTATGAATGGCTTAGTTCCGTTGCGTTAATTTCCAACGTGTGGCGGATAAGGCCAATAGCACCAGGGAAAGGAAATAGATCACATTTCTGGAATCGATTAGCCCTCGTCCCAGAGCATTGTATTGCGTATCAAGACCGAGCCAGCCGAGCCAGTAAGCTGCCCCATTCCATAACTCCAGTCCGGCAATAGAACTGAAGCCTACGTATAGAATAAAGCTGATAAATACGCCCAGTAAGAACGCTACAATCTGATTATCCGTTAAAGAAGAAGTAAATAACCCGATGGCTGCAAAAACGCATCCCAATAGAAAAAGTCCCAGATATGAACCCTGCACGCTGGCAGTATCAATGTTCCCGACGGGGTTACCTAACTGATACACCGAGAAATAATACAGGAGCGTAGGAAGTAAAGTTAAAAACAGTAAGAAACAGGCAGCCAGAAACTTTCCTCCTACTACTTGCCACTCCGTTACGGGTTTAGTAAACAATAACTCCAACGTCCCAATTTTACGTTCTTCGGCGATGGAACGCATGGTAATAGCGGGAATCAGAAAGAGAAAAACGTACGGAGCCAGGTTGAAGAACGAAGCCATATCGGCATAACCGCCCTCCAGCACACTTGTATCAGGAAAGACCCAAACCAGCAAGCCCATCGCCATGAGGAACACCGCCATCACGACATAACCGACCAGCGAGCTTAAAAAGGAATGGACTTCTTTCTTGAAAATGGTAAACATGGATATGAAAGGAATGCTCGTAGGAGGAACGTAAAAACTAATATTAACTAAACACCGGCCGGTCTTTTTTTACTACTGCCGCTACGATTAAACCTAAGAGTGTTCCCGACAGGACTCCGGTAAATATGGTCATAACAAATCCAAATCCAGGATTAGTAATCATGGATGCAATTCTCATAGCAGTCTCTATTTGTTCATCACTCATCCCTTTTTGTTCGTACGTATTTCTAAAGGCACGTAACATTTTTTCACGTATGGAAGGGTCAATAAATTGAGTATAAACCATTGTAATAGTGGCTGAAACAACACCCCAAACGGCTCCACTCAATGCGGCTACTCCTACCCCTTGACCATACGTAATAAAACCCTCATTTAAAATTTTAAACTCCCGCATAGCCATTACTAATATAAAAACGGCAAATGCTATTGCCAGAAAATTAGTAAATAAGCCTAATCCTACATTAATGTTTGTAGGATCTTCCGGCATTAGATTTAATACCTGTGAGCCAATCTGAGCTATAGAAGTTACAATTCCAGAAATGGCTCCCCATTTCAAAGCAATCCGGGCGGTTGAGGGTGTCTGCTCCATGACTCAATTTCCAGTTTAGTATTTTCTGTTTTCAGTTAGGTAATGTTCTGCTAATAATAGGTACTTAAACTCGTTTTTCGAAGATAAACTCCGACTAAAGCTGCATACAGGAAATGAAAAAGCATCCGAAGAACTCCGAAGTTACTCCAGAAAATTGAACTAGGCGAAATCTGTTCAATCTGCTGAAGGAAGACCTGAAAATCAATCGGTCCGCTGGCTTTGTCATCTCCAAATTGTTCCTGAATGGAAGCCTGATCCTGCAAAGCTAATTTCTTGAGTTCGACAATAAATTCAGGAATGAGCGACGGTTCAACCGAAGAAGTGTAATAAGCAACCAAGCCCCCATCTACTGCACTGGCGATCAGAACAACAATGATACAAAAACCAAAGATTTCCAGAAAGTTAACCGTCTGATGAACCGTTTTCCAATACCGATAAGCTCCTACGGTCATTGCAATCCACATGAATATCATGCCGATATTCCGACGAGTCCCCAGCGGCATAGCGTCGCTGATTTTCAGAATATAGAAAAATAAAAAACACACCAGTCCAGCCACGAGGCCGGAAATGACTGATAATTGAAGAAACGCTTTACTTTTCATGGAGAAAGGAAGGGCTAACGTTTGCTTGACAAACGTTAGCCCTTCTGTTTATACTTTAAAACTCAGGGGCTGACTATGAAACGTACTTTTACCCTGATTAACAATACCATACACTTTTCCGCGTAAGGTCTTGCCCAGGAAAGGCGTATTTTTTCCTTTCGATTTCCATTCCGCTGCGGATACCGTCCATTCTTCATCGGGATTGAAAGCCGTTAACTGAGCAACCTGTCCTTCGGCAATGGTAACGGGGCTACGTTTCAGAATAGAGCGGGGGTGCGAAGTAAATAAGGCTAATACTGTATCCAGCTCTAAATCGCCATAAGTGATAGCAGTAGCAAAGGCAGTTTCCAGGCTACTGATTCCAAAATCAGCTAAATCAAATTCCAGATTCTTAGATTCGGCATCCTGCGGGTAATGATCAGAAACCAGAGCGTCGATGGTCCCATCGGCTAAGCCTGCTTTCAGGGCCGCTACTTCCTCAGCCGGACGGAAGGGAGGCATTACTTTCAGATTGGTGTCGAAACTCACCAGGTCTGCATCCGTGAACGCCAGGTAATGTGCCGCCGTATCGCAGGTAACGGGTAATCCCTGAGCTTTAGCCTGACGGATTAACTCTACTGAACGAGCGGTTGATACCAGTGAAAAATGCAGTCGAGGACGTAAATCGAACGTTTCCACAGCGTATTCCAGCAAACGTAAATCCCGTTGAATCATTAACTCCTCGGCCATGGTTGGGATACCCCGCATGCCCAGCAAGGTACTTACCTGACCTTCGTGCATTTGTCCGTGAACCGTTAAAGAAGGTTCTTCTGGACGCTGAATCAGAAGTCCGTTGACCTGAGCCAGATACTGAAGTGATTTAAGTAAAATGTCAGGGTTCCAGATGGGTTCTTCGCCATCGGTATATGCCACAGCACCCGCATGATGCAGGTCAAGCATTTCGGTAAAATCCTTACCGTCACAACCCAGCGTTAAGGCAGCCGTAGGCAGGAATTGAACCGCCTGCTGCTCCGAAAAGCGACGGATGTAATTGAGACTTTCCTTACTCTGAATGACCGGTTTAGTATTGGGCAGTAAAACAATCTCGGTAAAACCACCCGCCGCTGCCGCCCGTTTCAGGCTATATAAATCTTCTTTAGACTCATACCCGGGATCTTTAGCGTGCACGCGTAAGTCGCACCAACCGGGAGAAAGGCACAAGCCGGGAACGTTGATTTCCTGCCCCGCCGAAGCGGACGAAAGATTTTGACCAATTTTACGAATGACCCCGTCTTCAATCCATACGTCGGCCAATTGACCATGCAGCGGCGAATGAGGATCAAGAATTCGGGCGGAACGAAAGAGAAGATTCATTTCTGAAGGGTCGTATGTTGAACAAGGAACAAAGCAGACCGATGGCTCGATTCACTTTGTTCCTTGCTCAGGATCTTTAATGGAGAAAACGGCGGAATGAAAAATTACCATCTTTCATTCCCATTTCGTTTCTATTAATGTACAGACTGCTGATACGTTGCCGCATCCATCAGGTTATCCAGATCAGCGGGATCGTTTACTTCCAGCTTAATGATCCAGCCTTCACCGTAAGGATCAGAGTTCAGCGTATCTGGATTATCGTTGAGTGATTCGTTCACTTCCAGAACTTTACCAGCTACGGGCAAAAACAGGTCAGAAACCGTTTTCACAGCTTCTACGGAGCCAAATACTTCGTTAGCAGCCAGTTCTTCGTTCAGTGAATTCACCTCAACGAAAACTACGTCGCCCAATTGATCTTGAGCATAATCGGTGATACCAATCAATGCTACGTTACCGTCTACGAGCTTAATCCATTCGTGTTCGGTAGTGTAGCGAAGGTCTGCGGGAAAGTTCATGTGTTTGTGATGCCAATCGGTGCTAAATGGCACGCAAGTTAGTCAAAGAGTTTAGGGTTTTGAGTTCTGGGTTTTGAGTTTTTTTAAACTTTAAGCGTTTAGGGTTGAGGCTACGGGTTTTGATCTGTAGAAATACAGGGTTCTTTACCCCGTCTCTTTGCTTCCGTTTGTATTAGAAATTCATAAAAATTGGACTTCTTCCTCACTTTGGTACGCTGTTTTTACCTTTATCCGTACATCAACCCAATAATCACTATGAAAACGAACACAGCACCCAGAGGCCAAAGCCATATCAATAAACCCGAAAACAAGGATAATCTGGACAGCCGGGTAAAGGAAGAACGTAACAACAACTCCAATAACCAGAAAGACGTGAAACTGCACAAACCAAAGGCCAATAATTAGTTTTCCGTTTGCAGTTGTCAGTTTTGAACTGAATAGGTGATAAAAGCCGCTTTCAAAGAAATGGAAGCGGCTTTTATGTATGTATCGCTGCTAGCGTTTTTTGCAGGTAGTAACAAGTTTCCTATTTGGATCACTAGGTAACCCGAAGTAGTTATTAGCCGCTGCCAGCCTTTTCGCTGGCAGCACTACTTTAGGACTACCTAGTAACAAAACGAGAAGCTTATTGCTGCCAGCGGAAGAGAACCTATTCTGAAAAAATATCCTCGGCAAGCAAGACACAACTGAAAATGATAACCTGTCAACTTCATTACCGAATAGCCTATCCTACCGCTGCCAGCCTTTTCGCTGGCAGCACTACTTTAGGACTAGCTAGTAACAAAATGAGACGCTTATTGCTGCCAGCGAAAAGCTGGCCGGACCACGCTGGCAGCGGAAGAGAACTTATGCTGAAAAAAGATCCTCGATAAGCAAGTCCTTAGCTGAAAACAGTTAACCGACAACTGAACACTCAAAGACTTTGACTGATGCCTAGTTCTAATCCGCGTAACTCGGCTAAGCCTCTTAAACGACCAATCGCGGTATAACCCGGATTAGTGCGTCTTTCAGGATTTAAATCGTCCAGCATGCGGTGGCCGTGGTCGGGACGCATGGGAATATCAATGTCCGTACGCCCTTCTTTTTCACGGCGTCGCATCTCCTCTACAGCCGCTTTCATGACCTCATACATATCTGCATGTCCTTCCAGGTGATTGGCTTCGTGGAAAGTTTCGGGTACTTCATCAATTTCGCGATGCACACTTCTGAAATGGAAGAAATGAATTCGCGGACCAAATTCCCGAAGCATGGCAGGCATATCATTATCCGCCCGCACACCGAAGCTACCCGTGCAAAAGGTTAATCCATTGGCGGGAGAATCCACCGCAGCAAACATTTCCCGCACGTCATCTGCTGTACTTAGAACACGAGGCAAGCCCAGAATGGGACGTGGAGGATCATCGGGGTGAATGCAGAGATTAATCCCCACTTCTTCCGCTACCGGAACCACCGCCCGCAGGAAGTAATATAAGTTTTGACGTAACTCGAAGTCCCCTACTTCAGCATAATAATCCAGTACTTTCTGGAATTGCTCCACCGTAAAGCTTTCCTCCGAACCGGGCAGTCCGGCAATGATATTCCGAATGAGCTGCATTTTTTCACTTTCGCTCATCGCTTGATAATAAGCCGCTGCCCGTGCTTTAAACGACTCCGAATATTCTGCCTCTGCCGCCGGACGTTTCAGGATAAATAACTCAAAAGCCGCAAAGGCTACCGCATCAAAACGTAAGGCTTCGGAGCCATCTTCTACGACATACGCCAAGTCGGTACGTGTCCAGTCGAGAACGGGCATGAAATTGTAACAAACCGTTTTAATGCCATGTTCAGCCAGATTTCGCAGGGTTTGCTGGTAATTGGCAATAAGCTGATCTCGATCGGGCATACCCCGTTTGATATGCTCATGTACGGGAACGCTTTCTACCACTGCCCAGGTTAATCCGGCAGCTTCAATAATGGTTTTGCGAGACTCAATAGCTTCCGAAGTCCAGACTTTACCGTTGGGAACATCGTGTAAAGCGGATACAATTCCGGTGGCCCCAGCCTGACGAATGTCCGACAACTTAACCGGATCTTTCGGTCCGAACCAGCGGAATGATTGTAATAAAGGCATAATGCGTTTAGAGTTTTCGGTTTAGAGTGGTGAATTAATTTCTAAAACGAGTTTGAAGTAAGAATAGGAGTCTACTGCGGAGTTAAACCTACTAACGTATCAGTAATCGCTTCACCCCTAACTTAAAAAAATTCCTAAAGAGTGAAAGTTACCGATTGAAGTTGAAATACGTCGGTGAAACATTCATTCTTTAGGAATCTATGGTAATTCAAAAAGTCAATTACAACGAAACGCCGCGTTTCCAGGGGATGAAATCATCCTGACCCAGACGTACCGAATGAGGCGTAACGGTTCCGCTCGCTACCTGAATCACATAATCCAGAATACGTTCGCCCGCTTCTTCAATGCCTTCTTCGCCATCGATAATCGTACCACAGTTAATGTCGATAATATCGTTCATTTTGTTGTACAACTTCGTGTTCGTTGAAAGTTTGATTACCGGTGTAATGGGGTTACCCGTGGGCGTACCCAATCCAGTCGTAAATAAAACTACCGTTGCTCCCGAAGCGACCTCAGCCGTAGTGCTTTCCACATCGTTACCCGGCGTACAAACCAGGTTCAACCCCGGTTTCGTTACCTTTTCGGGATAGTCCAGTACGTCAACTACGGGCGAAGTACCTCCTTTTTTAGCTGCTCCGGCAGATTTGATGGCATCGGTAATCAATCCGTCTTTGATGTTTCCCGGCGAAGGGTTCATGTAAAAACCAGAACCCACCGCTTCGGCCCGAGAGTTATAGACTTTCATCAGAGAATTGAAACGCTTGGCTGTTTCTTCGTCTACGCAACGATCCGATAACTCCTGTTCTACACCGCATAACTCGGGGAATTCCGCCAGAATAACGGTTCCACCTAATGATACCAGAATATCTGACGTATGACCGATGGCGGGGTTGGCTGAAATACCCGAGAATCCGTCGGAGCCCCCACATTCCAGACCAATGACTAATTTAGAAAGTGGCGTGGGCTGACGTTCAATTTTATTCGCTTCAATCAGACCTGCGAAGGTTTGCTTGATAGCTCCAGCCACGAGTTTTTCTTCAGAACCAATTTCCTGCTGCTCAAATACGTACAGCGGTTTGGCAAAATTAGGATCGCGTTTGGCAATTTCTTCCTTCAGAATGGATACCTGAGCATTCTGACAACCCAGACTCAACACTGTAACTCCGGCTACATTCGGGTGCGTGGCATAACCTGCCAGCAATCCGCAAAGAGCCTGAGCATCGGAACGCGTGCCGCCACAGCCCATTTCATGATTGAGAAATTTCACGCCATCTACGTTCGGGAACAAGCGAGTAGGCGTACCCACTTCCTCTTCAATCGCTAAATCAGCTTCCAGAATTTCGGCTACGGATTTACCCGAACGATACAGGTTGATTAACTGCTCGGTCTGGTCTTTCCAGGTTTGGTTTTTCCCATATCCCAGCGAATCGACGAGAGCTTCCCGCATTACTTCCAGGTTCCGCGTTTCGCAGAAAACCATAGGCAATACAATCCAGTAGTTACCCGTCCCGACGCTGCCATCCTGACGTGGGTAACCCATGAAGGTCCGCTGTTTGAATTTAGACGTATCCGGCTTCTCCCAGTCCAGCTTTCGCGAGCCTAAACCGAAGTCTTCAGAGGCATGCCGGGTATTGAACGTGTGCATCAAACCGCCCCGGGGAATAAACTGTTTGGCTTTACCCACCAGTACGCCGTACATCGTAATGTCTTCATCTACGGCCCGGTCTTCCGTAAGAAATTTATGTTTGGCCGCAATATCATCGACCAGCTCATACTCAACGCCTTCGAACGTAATGACTTCGCCCTTCTGTAAGTCAGTGAGGGCTACAATAACGTTATCTGCGGGGTGGACTTTTAATACTCGTTGCTGCATGGAGGTAAAAAGATTCTTTCCTTTAAAAGAAAAATCTCAGGAATTGCTACCCTAAATTATCTAAAAAAGAACAGATAGTTTATTAACTACGCCAGAGCCTCTTCAAAGGCAGCTTTAGGGCTCTCCTGGAGCTTACCGATGTAGTACGAAACGCGTTCGTTAAAACCGGGTAAAGCATTCAGATCCGTTCCCCAGAAATCCTGATTGCTTAATACTTCTGACAGATCACCTTGGCGGTTCCACCACTCAAAATACCAGCCTGCGGGCTCATCCTGAATAAGGTAAGACTCACCGTTACGTTCGCCGAAATATTTGCCATTTTCTTCCTTCACGGCCTTCATGAATAACACATACGCCGCAAAACCCAGAGCAAAACGCTCGGGAGCGGTGCCTACCTGCTGGTAATGTTTCAGCAATAGCGGTACGTTACGTGTTTTCATCTTAGAGGTATAATACAACGTAATGCTGAGTAACTTATGTTCCAGAAATGGGTTCGCAAATCGATTCAACAAGCTGGCTCCGTACGTACGAGCTGTTTCCAAGTCAATGTCATACGGAATGGCGGGAGCCAGTTCCTCAAACATTAACTCTTTCACATAACGAGCCGAAACGGGATCCGCCATGCTTTCACGAACGGCATTTTTACCCGCCAGGAAATTCAATCCGCAGGTTAAAGAATGCGAACCGTTCAGTAAGCGAAGTTTTAGCTCACGATATCGATCAATATCTGGTTTAATAATTACGCCCAGAGCATTAGTTTCGTCACAATCCGCCTCGTCGAAGCTTAGTACGCTTTTCACTTTCTCGTCGCCTTCAATGGCCCAAAGACGGTATACTTCCGATACACAGAGTAAGTGATCCTGATAACCCAGTTTCTGTTCATAATCAGCCTGATCGGTGGCATTAGGTTTGCCCGGAACAATGCGGTCTACCAGGGAATTACAGAACGCGTTAGCTGTTTCCAGCCATTGGATAAACTCTGTTTCTAACTGACCCCGTTTGGCTAGCTCCAGCACGATTTTGCGAAGGTTCGTGCCATTATCGGGTACCAATTCCGTTGGAACAATTACCATTCCTTTATCGGCGGCTCCTTCGAAGGCTTTCCAGCGAGCGTATAAAAAGGCGGTTAATTTACCGGGAAAGGATTGCGGCGGCGATGCCTGAAGATTTTCATTCTCATCAAGCTGAATACCAATTTCCGTTGTATTGGAAATGACAATCTGCATATCTGGGTTGGATGCACAGGCAACGATGGCATCCCACTGGCTGGGAGCAGCCAGCGTCCGGGAAATGCTGGCGTTAATAATATACTCTTCAATGGGCTGACCGTTTTCATCCAACCCACGAATGGCCTGCGTGAACAACTGATCCTGCTGATCAAATTCAGACGTATCTGTTCCTGTGGATTTAACAACGACAATCCGACCGTTGAATACGCCCTGGCGGTTGGCTTTGTCAACGAAATAATCGCATAAACCACGTAGTAAAACGCCGGTACCGAATTGCAAAATGCGTTCGGGCAATTCAAAAACGGAGGGATCTGGCAATTGAACCGGTACGGACGATGCCGAAATTTGAGACAAATTTTCGCGGGAGAGCAACATGACTGAGTAGTTATGATAAGTTTTGGGTGAAAGACCGGACAAAAGATCAGTTGGAGAAAACCCACACTGCCACTGTCCTGCTTTTAATCCATTCAAAAAGTAGCTGTTAAACGTCGATCAATTATAAAAAGGACGGGCGAAACTGTAGAACACCCTGAAGAAAAAGAAATGATGAACGAAAGAACTTGGAAGAATGAAGAGGACGCTAAGGAAAATCCAGCATTTTCGAATGAATTGGTCGTGACTAAAGATGGGAGCCATACGTTATACTCCGCTCGATTTAATCAATGGTATCATTCCGTTTCCGGGGCATTTGAAGAATCTCGCCGCATTTTTCTGGAATTGGGTTTCGATTATATGAAAGCCTCTGGTAAAAGCTCGTTACGCATTCTGGAAATGGGCTTTGGTACTGGCTTTAATGCCTTACTAACCTTATTAAAAGCTCAGGAAGAAAACATTCCGGTGCATTATACCAGTCTGGAGGCGTATCCGGTTAGTGCAGAAGAATATCAAAAGCTGAATTACGATGACTTTATGCATTCGGCGGCCTTGCAAACGCTTCATCAGGCTCCCTGGAACGAAGCGGTAACGATCCAGCCGAATTTTACGCTTTACAAATTACATACAACCATTCAGGATTTTATTCAAAAAGAGGTTCAGGACGAACCTTACGATTTGGTTTATTACGACGCCTTCGCCCCTAACTCCCAGCCTGAATTGTGGACACCTGAAATCTTTGCAGGTTTAGCTCAGCGATTACATGCGGGCAGCGTATTAACAACCTATTGCTCGAAAGGAGATGTTCGGCGGGCCTTACAAGCGGCTGGTTTTCGCATTGAAAAACATCCAGGACCGGGACGAAAGCGGGAGGTTGTTCGGGCTATTCTTCAATGAAATGACATTTTAATGCAGTTTGAGACATTTTGTCATTAATAAAAATTAGACTATCAAAATTTAAGTCATTTTGTCATTATAAATACTTTTTTTACGTTCGGCACAAGTGTTTAAATAAGTAGAGCGTCCGACAATTCATACGTCGGTTACTATCGAAAACAATAAAAACGTAAGAATAGCCATGACACTCGTTAAATTCAATCAACCTGCTTTTCCTTCTTTAGTTAATCGTTTTTTTAACGACGACTTTTTCAAGACTTACAACGGCGTAGCTACGAAAGATGAGTTTCATTCGTTGCCTGCGGTCAATGTGAAAGAAGTAGAAGGTGCTTTTCAGATTGAACTGGCCGCTCCCGGTCTGAAAAAAGAAGATTTCAAAATCAGCGTACACGAAAATCGTCTGTCGATTTCGGTGAAAAAGGAAAGTTCTAATGAAGAAACTACCGAAAAATACAGCCGGAAGGAATTCAGCTACAGCAGCTTCCAACGTTCGTTCATGTTACCCAAAACGGTAGATGGCGAAAAAATCGAAGCTTCTTATACCGATGGAATTCTGAACATTACGCTTCCTAAAAAAGAAGAAGCGAAAGTTCAGCCCCGCGAAATTTCCATTGCCTAACCTTAAATGGTGCCGTTGGATTGTGAGGAAAAGCAGAGAGAGTTTGATAATTCTCTCTGCTTTTTTAACTTTCAGCCCTGCAATTCCCCTATCATCACATTCTGTTGTTAAAAAAGCTTAAAGCCGCTAATTTCGCAACAGATTTTCTCTAAACTGCGTTAAGGTTAGCAAGTCTAAGTACTTACAAAACTTTGGTATAAACTTTTGTTGAATCGATTTGGAGCACTGTTACTCAACTAAATTTTTTGAATTTCCCTCTCCAAACAACGTTTAACAGCTATGAATAACAGCAATTGGAAATCTCTAGCCCTTGTAGGGGTTTTGAGTAGTGGCATCACCCTTGGAGGAGCCCACTTATTAGGATTAGGATCGAGTCGCGATGTGATTTTCACAGAGGCGAGCTCTTCAGGATCAAACGCGAAGTTCACAACGAACATGGCCGGCATTCCCGGTGATTTCGTTTCAGCTGCGGATAAATCAACGCCCGCGGTAGTGCATATTAAATCGAAAGTCGTTCGGCAGGTAAGCCAGCGGCAGATGCCTAGCTTCTTCGATTTCTTCGGTGATGAAGATTTCGGCGGAGGTAGCCGTCGTCCGCAGCGTCAGGAAGGTATTTCTTCGGGTTCTGGAGTAATCATCAGCCCTGATGGATACATTGTCACCAATAACCACGTGGTAGCCGATGCTTCCGAACTGGAAGTCGTATTAAGCGATAAACGCACCTACAAAGCAAAACTGATCGGTACGGACCCTAACACGGATATTGCTGTTATTCAGTTGCAGGGTGATAAAATCCCTAACAACCTGCCTTACCTGCCCTTTGCTAACTCTGACGATATTAAAGTAGGAGAATGGGTACTGGCCGTAGGTAACCCCTTCGACCTGGAGTCAACCGTAACGGCTGGTATTGTTAGTGCCAAAGGTCGTTCGATTGGTATCATTGGTGATCGTGACAAAGCTCAAAGCCCGATTGAAGCCTTTATTCAAACGGATGCAGCCGTAAACCCTGGTAACTCCGGTGGTGCTCTTGTCAATTCGAAAGGCGATCTGATTGGTATCAACACGGCCATTGCCGGTGGTCAATCGGGAACGTATGTAGGTTACTCCTTCGCCGTTCCTTCGAACCTGGTGAAACGTGTCGCCAGCGATCTGCTGAAATACGGTAATGTTCAGCGTGGTTTCCTGGGTATCTCTCAGATGCAAGCCGTGGATGAAAAATTTGCCGCTCAGAAAGATCTGAAAGCCACTTCCGGTATCTACTTCGGTAGTTTCGGTGAAAACGCCAACGCCAGTGCCGCCAAAGCTGCTGGTCTGAAAATTGGTGACGTAATCGTTAAAATTGACGGTAAAGAAGTGCGTGACCTGCCTCGTCTGGTTGAACTGGTAGGTGCTCAGCACAAACCCGGTGACGTGGTAGTGGTAACGGTTAACCGCGATGGTCAGTTGAAAGACTTCAACGTTACCCTAAAAAACATGGAAGGTAACACCGGTATTGTGAAATCCCCTGTGACTTCATTAGTTCAGGTAGAATCCATCGGTGCGAAACTGGATAACGTGAACTCTAACGAAAAAGCGAAATTCCGGATTAACGGAGGAGCGAAAGTCGTAGAAGTTCTGCCAGATGGCTGGATGGAATATCAGGAAGTTCCCGTTGGTTTTATTATCACGAAAATTGATGATACGGCCGTGAAGGATGCCAAACAAGCCGGAGACCTGTTGGCGAACCGCAGAGGTCGCGTACGGATCATTGGTATTGATCCTTCCAGTGGACAACAGTACCGCATTGATGGCACTTTACGCTAATCAATCATTAAAAATTTAAAAAATCCTCGTCATTTGACGGGGATTTTTTGTTTCTCTAGATTTCTAAACATTACTTTCCGTACTTAATTACCTTAGATACTTACTTTTTAAATTGAATATTTCGTTTTACCTCGAAGAGAAAACAGTAAAAGCCTTATGCCGAAGTTAGACGTTGCCGCCATTGAAACCTACGCTAAAGCGTATGCGGCACAGCTTTGTAAAGAGCAGTATGCTCATCGGGATCGGATTGACGGAGATACCCTCCTGCGGTTAAGCCCGGTTTCCCAAGTGAATCTGTTTGTCGTTCGGGATCTATACGACGTCTGGAAAGAGACCGCAACGGCTTTCCGTAGTCCTTATTTCAATTTCGAAAGTGAGGAAGTAAAAAAGGCCCTGCAAAGTTTTCTTAATACTGTTTCCAAGCATATTTCCGTTCAGCAAAAAGACCTGGAGCCACTGCTGGCCAAGGCTACACACGAAAGTCTGGAGTTTCTGCTGGCTCCGCAGGAATACCTGGAAGGCTGGTTACGTGAGTTACCTGACTTTCGATTGACAGCCGAAAACCTGAAAGCTTTTCAGAAATATAACCGACTTCACAAGGGAGTTATCAGCGGCCTCAGCGAACGGCTGGGTAACGATTCTGCCGTTTATACTGCACGGGCCATTGAATGGGTACAGGAGTTAACCGCCGATGCCAGCCGTCCGGATTCTATTCCGGCAACCCTTGATCTTTTTGCTTCTACTCTTCCCGTTGATGAGCAATCGTTGTACGAAAAAGAAATTCCAGCCGAATCGGATCAAAGCTTTTTTGATCAGGTGGAAGTAACGACAGCGGGGTCTTCGCCTTCGAGAGATGAATACTACGTAGCGACTTCCGGTATTAGCCGTACGGAATCCAGCCCTGACTCTATTGCGTCCAGCATTTCGACTACTTCAGCTCCGGAAACGGCACTGCCCGCTCCCGATTACGCTGCAATTCCAACGGCCCCGGCCATTACCCCTGCCGAAGACGTGACGGCCAGCGTAAACGATCAATTTTCGATGCAGCCGACGATGCTTAATGAAAAACTGAAGGAAGAAAAACCAGCAGAAACGCTGGGCAGTCAGTATCAGCATAGACCCATTTCCAGCATTCATAGCTTCATTTCGCTGAACCATAAATTCATTTTCATCAATCAGCTTTTTAAAGGTGACGCTACCGCCTACCATCAGGCCATTGATGAACTGGAAAAAGCCCAGAGCTTCGATCAAGCCAAGGATTTGATGAATCGGGTTTATGCTCCCCAGTACAAATGGCGGGACGTAGCCGACGAGGCCGACGATTTTTATGAGATTGTTCGAAGAAAATTCAATTAAAAAAAGGAACCCCCGACCTGCTCAGGTCGGGGGTTCCTTTTTTTAATCAATCATAATGCTAATTAGCGGATAATACCTCTAATTCGAATATTAATGGAACACTTGGGTAAATGATGTATTGACCATACCCATCTCTTCGGCCATTCACACCGTAACCCAAGGCAGAAGGGAAGATGATGATTGCTTTCTCTCCTACTTTCATTTTTTGTACCCCTTGGGTAAATCCACTTACCAAACTAGTTACTCCTACCGTAAAGGAAAAAGAATCGCTTTTATCAAACACAGCACCCGTTACAAGCTTTCCTACATATTTCACCACTACCGCTTTACCTGCGGCAATAGTGGAGCCTGTTCCCTCTTTTAATCGGATGTAATTCAGGTTATCAGTCGTTGATCCTGTCACCTGTAGCTTGTTTTCTGCAATGTAATCCTGAATCTGTTCGGATTCATTACGGGTTTTTATAAGCTTAAGATCAAACCGAACGGGAGCATAAGCCGGTAAAAGAACGTTACCCAGCGTATCTTTAATAGCATCCATCCCAAACGCAATGGAGTAAGGAGATAAAAGGACGCTAGACTCACCTTCCTTCATGTAAGACAAGCCCTCGTGGACAGCTAAGGGTCCAGTCGTGTAACCGAAATAGCCTTTGAAAATTTTGTTGGTAGTATCACCAACTACTTTGTTGTTCAATTGGGAAATTACACGTGTATAGGATACCAGTTCTGCTTCCTTAGGAGCCCTTGCGGTAGGAATTGTATTTTTTAACTGATAATATAAACCAGAAGGCGACTTTGTTGGAGCTAAATTGTTACTTGCGATATAAGCCTGAATTTGTTTATCATTTTCATCAAGCTTCTCAGAGGCCTCATTGTTAATTCCTTTGCAACCTGCTAATAAACTTGCTCCTGCCAATACGAAAGGGAGATAGAATTTCATTGCGACACAATTTTTGTTAGTAAACGATGAAAGACACCAAAGCGGTGTCTTTCGGTTGGAAGATTCCTGAAAAGTTTCGTCGAAAAATCGAAATTCAGTGACTAAACAGGTAATTTACCCTTTTTAATGTCAATTACTTGTACGTCGAATACAAGGATAGAGTTTGGAGGAATGGCTCCTGGAGAACCCTGCTCGCCGTACCCATGAGTTGAAGGGATCAGGATGGTAGCTTTTTCGCCTTTTTTCAGGTTTTGAACGGCCTCATCAAAACCGGGAATCATCTGACCCACACCCACGGGGAAGGTTAAGCCTTCTTTGTGATTTTCGTCAAATATTTTTCCGCTTAATAATTTACCCGCGTAGAACACTTTCACCGTATCACCTTTGGCAGGAGCCACGCCCGTTCCGGGAGTTGTTACGGCGTACTGCACTCCTGAAGGTAACTTCACCGCGTTTTTAAGGTTATTTTTTGCCAGGTAAGCAGCAATATCCGCTTCTTCTTTCTTCGGACGAGCCGCACGTTCGGCTTCGGCACGTTTCTGGAATGCTTCCTGGGTTTCGATTTTCAGCAGCTTTACCTGAAATTTAAAATCAGTTCCGGGTTTTGCAAATGGAGGTGGAGCCTGCATACTTGCTCCACGGAAGAGGGAGTCCACACTGATATAGAACGTAGCACTGTCACCAGCAGCGAGCATTTTCATGCCATCTTCAAAACTGCCTTTGTAGGGGCCTTTCTGAGCCAGCATTACCAAAGGCTGGCCTTCTTTTTGAGAATCGCGAAGGATAGAGTCACTAGCCGTTTTCACGACCATGTTGAACGTCATTACTTCGCCATCTTTCGCTACTTTACCTTTTTCATCGTGTTCGTGAAATTGGTATTTTACTCCATTTTCAGCGACGCTGACCTTAAATTGGTTACAGGACCACAGGGTGGTGGCAGCCAGAACCGGCAGCATCCAGAGTTTTTTTTGCATGAGAATTAATTCTATTTCAGAGTTTAAAAACAAAAGTACGGAATTGAAGACAATGGAGAAAAAAAGCCTCAACTCCGCCAGGGGTAGACTGGTTAGATTTCCCGATCTAACTGGTCTTTAATTTCAGGTAATAAGGAAACCAATCGGTTAACCGTTCCCTCCAGAGAATCCTGACTACGTCCGCCAGCGGCATTGCGGTGTCCCCCACCGTTGAAATGCTTCCGGGCAAATTCATTCACAAATACGTCGCCCACGGAGCGGAATGATAACTTAACCTCGCGATCCCGTTCAATGAGTAACACAGCCATTACCACGTTTTCAATCGAAAGGATATAGTTAACCACCCCTTCCGTATCGCCCGTTTGGGAATTGAAGCGTTTAAGCTCTTCGTTCGTCAGGGCAACGTAAGCAGCTTTGTATTCAGGTAATACGATTAATTTTTGCGATAATACGTACCCCAGAAACTGCATTCGGGTCAGGGAATTGTTATCGAAAATCAGCCGGTGAATGCGATTCGTGTTTACGCCTAACTCGATTAACTCCGCAGCCATCCGGTGAACGGCTGGGTTGGTGCTGGGGTGGCGAAACGATCCCGTATCCGTCATCAAACCGGCGTATAAGCATTCGCCAATACTTACGTCCAGCAGATCTTTTCCACCCAGTTCGCCAATGATCTGGTAAATCATCTGAGCCGTTGCCGCTGCGGTGGGTTCAGAAATAGCGATGATGGCAAAATCTTCGGGATGGTAGTGATGGTCTATCATTACCTTAGGAGCCGTAGCATTGCGAATAATGGCCTCCAGATCGTGCAAACGAGCCAGAGCATTGAAGTCCAGACAAAAAATTACGTCTGCCGCCGCTACGGTCTGAGCCGCCAGGGCCGCGTTTCGGTGACTAAACTCAATAACATCTTCATTACCCGACATCCAGGAAAGAAATCTTGGCGACTCTGACGGAGTGATTACCTTAACTGTGTGCCCTTTCTTTTTCAGATAACCAGCCCAGCCTAACGAAGAACCCAGTGCGTCGGCATCGGGATTATAATGAGTGGTGATAACTACCCGTTGTGGCGTGTCGACCAAAGTCTGTAAAGCCTGCAACGCATCCTGATTCATACTCAATTCGTTCATTTTTTAGTCGTAGTCTTTACTGAAACGGCCCATAGGCTTGTTTTCAGCTTGTAAAGATTACTGTTCGTGAATCCCCATACCGTTGGAAAGAAGCGATTTGATCCATCAATATTCTGTGAATCAATTCTTTATCAAACGCATTTTGCTAAGTCTTCCGTCTATTGGGCGGGCAAAGTTATTGAAAAACAGTTCAAAAACCTTTGCATTTCTGCGTAGGTTAGCCTTCTGGTAAAAATGTATCCCTAAATTGCGGCCATAATGGTAAAATTCAAGGCTTTTCAGGTCATGAATCTACCCTTCTTTTCATCACCACTTTAAATTGAATTCTTTAACCCTGTTCAATAGTATGGCACAGAACCGCACCTTTACGATGATTAAACCTGACGCCACAGCCGATGGTCACACCGGAGCAATCATCAAGCTAATTGAAGAAGCTGGATTTCGTATTGTTGCTTTGAAGAAAACACTGCTGACGAAAGAGCTGGCGGGCA
The DNA here is from genome assembly GCF_030818595.1 of Siphonobacter sp. SORGH_AS_1065. Taxonomy (NCBI): domain Bacteria; kingdom Pseudomonadati; phylum Bacteroidota; class Cytophagia; order Cytophagales; family Cytophagaceae; genus Siphonobacter; species Siphonobacter sp. SORGH_AS_1065. The sequence continues at coordinate 2,321,249 of NZ_JAUTAM010000004.1, read as the reverse complement.
AGTTCTATGCCGTGCATGCCGAGCGTCCTTTTTATAATGATTTGTGTGCGTATATGTCTTCTGGCCCTATCGTTCCGATCATTCTGGAAAAAGACAACGCCGTAGCTGACTTCCGTAAACTGATTGGAGCCACCAATCCTGCCAATGCAGAAGAAGGCACCATCCGGAAATTATTTGCAAAATCGATGGAAGCCAATGCGATCCATGGATCTGACTCAGATGAAAACGCTGAAATTGAGTCTAATTTCTTCTTTGCTCAGACCGAACAGTATTAAGTAATTTTCTCTTTTCTTAACGAGGCTTGAAGTTTTTTCAAGCCTCGTTTGTTTTTTATGGTATTTAGATATTGATAAGTTTAAAATGAAAGGGAGAGAATAGTTCTAGTTAGACGTAAACGCTCTAAGGATTTTTAACTACTAAAGTCTTTATAACAAATCCCGATAGGCAGACCACGCTCATTACTACAGCTTTGAGTCATCAACTGGGACTGCGAACTCCTGAATCAGACTGTAGACTTTGACTAAACTACCCACTTTGACCGACTCAAAGGTATCCAACTGACTATTGATATTCCTCATACGCCCGGCTACTCACCTGAGCTAACAAAAAACCACTCGCGATCGTTAAAAGGCTTATTAGTACAGGTACTTTCATAAGATGATTTACCTTGAATAGTTAGGTTAGGTAGACGAACGGATGACCCACGCTTTTTTCAATCTTTCCGATGGAAACAAGCCTCAACCCGAAGACTTATGGATTCGCTCCATAGTCTTCGGAGACTTCTTTCGTTTTTGGAATATAGCCTAATGGCACTTTGTAGGCTCTTGAGCTAAACCCGTAAACTTTGAATTCCCCCCCTGATAGTAACCCTGTTATATTTTCAATGTAAATACCCGGAGCTCGGTGGAGTGTTACTATATTTTTATCCGTAGGGTAGGTATGCGTTGTCTTAAACAATATAGTCCCGGCTGTATTTTTGGTTACAGTAGAGGTATTAAATCCACGAGCAAACTCGTAGCTTTCTGTAGGACCTGGTATCGGTTCCCGAATAGGTTCATCTGAGGGATCAAACAAGGTATATCCATAATAATCAGGGTAGCCATTTTCGTAACTTAAAAAAGTATAAGAAGTAACCCTATCACCTGTTCGTTCTTCTACATTAGAATATAGAATAGGTGTCACCGCCATGGAGTTAATCGGTTCTGACTTCCATATATTTAATTGATACCTTTCTGCATACGATTTACCTGGCCGCAGCGGATCTGGGCATAGAACGTCAAATAATACGGTATAATAATAAATAGGCCAATCTGCCACAGCTCCGCTAGATAGGTTATTAGCATCAAAACGATTATAGTTATACTCTTTTACTTTAGCTACAGTAGTGCCTCCTACGTAATCTGTAATTTTTTTAATTCTCAGACCGCCGACATTAGAAATCAAATCAGTTACTGTAGTAATAAGCGTAACTGTAGCCGTAAGTACATCCCCCATATTAAACGGAGCTAGCTGACAATGCTTATTCATAAAGTTTTCTGCTGTATAATTACCAGCGGAAAGTACATCGGAATTAGGTAAACCCTGACAACTTTGATACATACTAAGGTTGTTGCCATTTTTGTCTCGCAATGAGTACGTTATTTTACAGTTAGTTGTGACAGATAGACTAAAGTTATTACTACTGTTTACGTTTAGACTTTGACCATTATAAGTCCATTCAAAAACTTTATTTGTGTAAACAGTTCTAGTTCTTGGACTAACTGTAGCTTGTTTATAACTAGCGGTATTAAGCTCATATTCGAAACTTGATGACCCTCCCATTGGGTATTGCACCTTTTTGAGTGCTCCCATGAGAGTATGGATATAAGAGGGCTCTCGATTGGAAATAATGTCCCCGTAAGTAATCAAACTATTTTGTTCGGGACCATTGTAATATCCCCAGTAGTCAACAGCTCTGGTTGTCCCAAGCTTATTTAATGATTCATATGAGAATACATATGGATTTGCTCCACTTTCCTGAAAAGTTGTTAACAAATCCAGACCTTCAGAATCATAATTAAAACTAAAATTTTTGATAGGTATACTAGTGCCTATGTTAGAGGCAATTTGTATGGCATTGAGTTTCCGAAAGTAACTAGTACTTCCGTTGAACAATTTGCTTTGAAGAGTAGAATTAAAACTAATTTTTACAGTAGAACTTTCTATGGATGAAAGATATCGTTCCGCCGAATAATTAAACTGTATACCATCATAATCTAAAGTAGACGCAGTAGACGCACAGGAAGTGCTAGGAAGTGATGATATCTTCCTTTGCGTATAACTACACTGTATTCTTTTATAATCATCTGAAGGAGTGGTATAATTAAAACTTACGATATTCCCATTAGTACTTTTTATTTTGGAAATATGCCAGGAAGTAATAGACTTACTATTTTTGATATTATTCGTTCCTAGTGGAGATTCACTCCAACCATATTCAGCGTCATAGAAAATATATTGCGTCCCATCTTCAACCGTGAACGTCCATTTCGTTATGGATCGGCTAATGAGTGCGTAGGCAGCATCTAAAGGCTGTCCAGATATTTCATAGGTAATTTTAATCGGTTTGTCTGAACTCACATGCACTAACCCATCCGAACCAAAACTAAACTTACCACTGTACGAAGCAAAAGAAAAAGTGAAAAGGTCTGGTTCTGCATCCTTAACTCCTGCAGGTACTTCTTCTCGCAAGAAAAAATTAGTATCTTCATTGTTTTGATGCAATTCAACAATATTTTTAACCATACCATACGTGTAAAGGTAACCATTGTTCAGTGATTCATCGGGTAATCCTCTAACCATTCTTGTTACAACGCCTCCAGACAAAGCCCATCCTCTACCGACCCAGCTGGCTTCTTCAGAAGGACGATAGCCCGTATAGGAATACGATAGGTATAGGGGCCAGGTCAATCCTTTCTCCTGAATCGTATAAATGGGAATTTGCAAGCCCACCTGCCCAGTGCTTAAGTTAACGGGAATGTCTCCATACTTTGCAAAACTTGCCACGTTAGGGGACGGAGGAATTACCTCAGGCTTTTGAGAAAAAGAATTTAAGGCCTGAATCAATGAAAGGATGATCAAAAAGTATTTTAATCGCATAGTATTTACGTTTTACTAACTCTTGAATAGCACAAGTCTTTTTACGTTACTTGAATTGATAAGGCTTTAATAACTATGCCTATTTTACTAGACTCAAAAGCATTGAACTGTCCAATTGGCATTAATATCTTCATACACCCAACCACTTACCTGAGCTGACAAAGAACCGCTCGCGATCGTTAAAAGGCTTCTTAGTACAGGTGCTTTCATAAGATGATTTGCCTTGGATAGTTAGGTAGACGAATTGTTGAGTTACGCTTTTACAATCGTTCGTTCCAAGTGTTCGTCCTAAGGACGCCACTTGGAACGAACGATTGCTCGGGCTTTTTTGCTAAATTTTAAACTCGTTTATATTCCAAAATTCACCGTAAAAAATAAGATAAAGTATAAATAATGCAGTCGGAACGCTTGAAAGTATGAGTCGTATAATTTTATCTTTCGGAATGTTTGGAACTTGTTTTTTGCCCACTAAAACATTAAGAGAAAGATAAATGCTTATTAAAGTTAAAACAAAAGGGGTTAGAATAAGTATGCCCCAATTAAATACACCATCTTCAATAACTCCTAAAAATGTAGACATACCATAAGCTAAAAGCATTAAACAAGCGAGTAAACCTGCAATAACACCACTTCGAGAATTGTAAATTAGAATCGGAATAGCTACTATAAATAAAAGTATAGCTCCTAAAAGTGCCAATATAGGTATGTAACTAGCAAATCCTGCGGAAAATCCCAAATAAAAGGCAATTAGCCAAAAATTGAAAAATGCGGTCGAAAAATAACTAATATATATTTTCATTATTCTTGTCTTTGAGGTTGAGTATTTGAATATTTTTTATTCCAGTCTGAAATGCTGTAAGTTGTACCACCTGACTGAACACCTGTAAAGTTCCCTTTTTTATCGGTTGTAATTGTTATATTAAAACTCGTAATTGGATTTGTACGATTTTCTCCTGGTAGTTCAGTAAATGGTCCTGTATTTCGACCAACTCCCGCATCAATTTGCCCAACTCCTAAAAATAAGTTATTACCGCTTGGGTCTGTTACAAATGCTTCTGTACTTGGGAAATTGTCGCCTGTAAGTTTTCCACTAATAGACAATGTACCTGCTTTCTTATTTTCTGTAACTGAAAAATCTGAAAATACGTTTATGTCAGGTGTACCTGTTGGTGTTTTTGGATTAGCTGCTGCTGCACTTGTCGCAAATCCAAAAGTTTTAGAATTTCCTTTTTGGCTAATTGAGAAGTCTTTTGTAAATTCTACTGATGGGGTAGCAGTCTTTGCACCACTTGGGTCTGATGCCATGTATGTAGGGGAACTCCATGCTTTTGTAGAAATACTTGTTTTATCAGTATCAAAGTTAATTCTTTGGTGCATTCTTGCAGTAGCATCTGAACTTGTTGAATAACTACGACCATCGCCATGAAAACCAAAACCAAACTCTTTAAATGGTGCGAATGCCCGAATCGTAATTGGGTAAGGTATTCGTCCGTCTTTATCAATGAATTTTACTGGGTTATCAAAGCAAAAAGAGTAAGGAGACCAACTTGGCATTTTCTCACTCAAAGGATCAAAGCTTATCCATCGTCCAATAGCTGCATCATACTGCCGAGCTCCATAATCTAAAAAACCCGTTTTCGGCTGTAACTCCTTGCCATTGTAAAGATACTTATTTGAGCCGATGGTTTTCGGGATCGCTAGCCCAAAAGCAAAGTACTCCGTCTCCTGCACTTTGTTGCCATTCTCATCCAGCACCACCCGTACGTTGCCCAAATGGTCCTTGAGGTAGTACTCCACGGCGTAGTTATTACCCCCATTGCTTACCCTGATCTGCCCTTCCTCCGTAGCGATCCGCGTCAGAAAATTATTTTCATCGTATTCAAAAATACCTGCATACCGCGTGTGGTACACGCCCCCTCGGGTCATTCTTACTTTGGTTCCTGAAGCGTCGTAATCGTAGGTGAGCAAGCTGTCCAGCTGAATGGAGCCAATCAGATTCAACAGGTTATATTTGATCCCCTCAGCCGCAATGCCCCGGTTGGCATCCTGAATCAAGTTCCCTGCCGCATCATAACTATAGTCTGTGTTATTCACGGTAGTGCCATTGTCAAAGCCTTTTCGCTTTATCACTGCCCGTAGTAGCATCATAGATCTTGCTTAAACGGTTGCCAATATAAGTATACGTGAGATCATCCCACTGACTCCCTTCTCCCCAACGACTCAGGCCGTTAATATTACCATTGCGATCATACGAGGATATCGTCTCTCGATACGTATACGCCTTGATGGAACCAATGTCCCCTACCCCTACCGCCGTTTTCAGCCGATTAGCTCCATCATACGTATAGCTGAAACCCGTCCAGTCATTGGCATTCTTCTTCCAGAGCAACTGGGCAATGTTCCCGTTTTTCTGAGCCGTAGCGTCCGAACTCACCTGATCATAACGCAGATCAATGCCAAAGTTGTCCCCCCCACTGCTTTTACCCAGGATCGTACTTAAAAACGTTCGGGGCGTATATTTGTAGTCTAACTGCTCGCGAAACTGCGTCGCATTCACCGAGTGTAAAAACGTTTGCTGAAGCTGACCGATGCCATCGTAGCGGTGGGCCGCCAGCGTTACGTCTTTTTGCAGAACATCTCCTTTTTTCACCACGTAACGCGTCGACAGCAGCCGGTCCGCCTGATCGTAGCTGTAGAACTTCTCTACGCTGTGCTTACCCGAGGGAGGATTCTGCTTTACTAACTCAGCCAGCACGTGCCCGTCAAAGCGAAGCTGACGGGCATGCACCTCTTTGGCATTCCCCGAAAAATCGTACAAATCGCGAATAGTCTCGATGAGCTGTTGACGATCGTTGTAGTAGTGCGTAGTAAAATACCATTTGCTACTGGGCTGATTGGATTCCGCCTGTAGAATACGCGTAGCCGTCACCGTCACTAGTCCCTGCGTAGCTGTCGTCGCACTACTGCCCGCATAGGACTCGAAACCAGGCTGGCTATATTGTTCTAAACTTGTCGAAGTAGGATAACTGTCATAACGCGTGCGAGTCAGGGGAACCTGAGTACCGCCAATCACCTCCCCCGTTTCCAGGGGACGATTAAGCCCGTCATAGAGGTAATACGTCGTACGACCCCGGGCATCCGTGCTCGTAGCCAGCAGATCCCGCTCATTGTAAGTAAGGCTGGTTTCCCCACCCCCCGGAATCAGTTTCCGACTCAGCAACCCCTTCTTGTTATACGTATAACGGAAGGCAAATAAGTTGACATCCTGCGTAACCTGATACTGGGGTTGCAACACGAAGCTCAACTGACCTAAGCTATTGTACACGTAATAGGTATCTAACGTTTCATTGGCGTATACCCGTTTCAGGATCACCCGTCCAGCTTTATCCTTGTATTCTCTCGCCTTGTTTCCATCCTCATCCGTCGTCTCCGTGTAAGAAAGAGCACTGGCCGCATAGGTTCCATTTTGCCCTAAGCTAGGAGGCGTATCCTCACTACTGCTCAGGCTAACCGTATAGAAATTAACTTCACTAGCCGCATTCGTTTGATAGCTAATGTTTACGGCAGTACTGCTGCCTCCCGCATACTGCTTGAGCGGACGATTCAGCGACGAGGCTTCATATTCCGTTTGCTTAAAGCCTCGAGTATTAGGGTAATTGAAGTTCGAGGAGTTATAAAAGGCATTGGCTGCATCGGCTGCTCCACTTTGATAGCTGCCATTCCCATACGCTGGATAAGGCAGGTAGGATTTACTAACCCGGCCCAGGGCATCGTATTCGATATGCGAAATAATATCCTGGGGAGCCGAACTGCCCATGAGGGGACTGGCCTGAATGGAAATGCTTTGCAGGGGTCTGCCTAAGCCGTCCAGGTATTGCACTTGTTGACTCGCCTCTTTCACGTTCGTAGCCAGAGACGTTTGGCGAGTTTTATAAGTACGGGATAAAATGAAGTTCTGATCCGTGCTCTGAGCTCCTAGGTGAAGAGTAAAAAACAGGGAAAATAAACTAACGTATAAAACTATACGACAATAGGATTTCGCATCCATAATGATGGACAGGTAGGTGGTCAGGCAATGGGCAATAACTGATCAGATATACCTCAAGTAAAGCAAAGCATACCCTGGCAAACTAGCATACACTAGCTTGCTTATAAAAAGAGAAAGTTCCGATTGAAAGATCAGTGGATACCGAAACAATGGAAGGGTAAAAGGTACAGAAGTTTCATAAGCGTTAGGCGGTGGAATCATTAGATTTTAATGCAATTCTAATTTGTTTTTTCTGAACAACCAATTAAAATTTATTTTTTTAAAAAAGCTTGAGAAAGCAACTTAGCAAAGACACTTTTCATTGGATCTAGCCATCAAATTCTGGACCTAATAAGAACTGAAATTCAATCAGTTAACCAAGTAAAAAAATAGAATTAACAAATGATTACACTGTCTTAGTATAGCATGTATGATTAATAGATAGACTTAAAATAAAGCTTTTGAAATAAATTTATAAAATAGTGTCAGGTAAAAAAATATGGCTAGATAGGCTTTAAACTAGACAATCCAAGTAACTAATTCAGCTGGTATTTATTACATACAGCGGCCTATTCTTGGATTAGATCTCACTCAAACTTCAACTGATTGGCCGCCTAACTTTGATGCTAGCTTTACACCATAGATATGACTTATTGTACATTTTAGAAAAAAGACAGGCATTAAAGGTTATCTAAAAATGGTATTTAAAACGAGGATTTGCGAAAAAGCATTTGTAATGCTTAGGATCACAGAAGATTTCCTTAGACATTTACGACTGTGTTGTAAGTTTCGGATAAACAGAAATTAGAACTAAGGACTGACTCTATAATCTTCGGCTTTAAGCTTATCGCCTAATGGAATGTTCTTTACTTGATCACTACTGTTTTTTATCTTTCACCAAATATTATTTATTTCGGGTAATACATAGCATAGAATGCTTCATTTAATAGTCACAAGGATGATTGTCTGTCTACAACTGACGACAGTTAAAAACTACTTTTATCCTCAAGCTTAACACTTGGAACTACTTAGTTTCGTATACTCCAGCAAGTAATTAATACTTTACTGATATACAGTAATCTGTTCGTTAATTGGCAAAAATGAATAGGCAAGGAATTTATAAGCCGTTGCCTATTCTACACTTACAACTGTAACACCTGGACATACATTGAAATAGAGGGCACGCAATGCTCGGACCTCAGTATCTGTGCCTATTTGTTGATAATTAATGATTTTAGAACGCAGTAGTTTATCGGTAGAATTATAGTTTTGCTCTGATAAAAGCTTACCTCTATTCATTTCACGGTTCGTGTAAGGTTGATAAATTATTCGACTCGGTTGAAGGCTATTATCTGCCGCCAAATCTCGATATGCAGCATTATCTAGATTAGAATAAGTGTATTTGGTATAGCTGCCATCACTCAGTTTTTCAATGATCTCTGAATATCCTATGTGGCTACCTTGACTATTGGAATTACCTGGAAGTACCGATTGTGAAGAAAAAATTGCTTTACTATAGGTTACCTTATCATCACTAAATGACTTAACTCGGTAATCGTCAAAGTAATACTTGATTTGTCCTCCAAGAATACCACTTGAACGAAAACTAGTAAAGCTTCCTCCAGTATAATCTTTAACATAATAGTATTCTTTTTCTACTTTTTCTTGAAGCCGAAGGGAGTCATAACTAGAAATCTTTCGAATCCGGAGTCCACCAGCAATTTTATCCTGTTCATACATCACAGGAGCATTTTCACGGTTATCAGCGGCCTGTTGACTGTATTGATTAGGCTCGAACAAAAAATCAGTTATCCCTCCCGTCGGATATTTGATTTTGTTGAGGGTGCCTGCTAACAGATAACCCGCTTTTGATTCTCGATAATTATAATATGCATTTAAATCATTAGTATATGCATATATCCCATTGTAGAATCCCCAATGGTCGTTTGTATTTGCCAAGTAGTCTGGCAGAGGTACAGATGTATTGTAGGAGAATACATAAGGATGCTTTAATGGATTACTGCTCCCTCCTTGCTCTGTAAGTGATAACAGGGTTAGTCGCTGGTTTATATTTTTACTATAATCAAAATTGAAAGCTTTTTGTAGTACTTTATTTTCTTCAATTCTCACTTGGTCTAACTTTTTCCATTGAAGTTTGTTTAGACAAGCTGGATAAGTACTCCAGCTATTGTCTTCTAAAAAAGGAAGAAAACTTGGGTAATCAGGATTTGAGTAATATTTACTGTATTGCCAATCAAAAACTGACTGTGCGTAACGTAGCTCTGTAGTATTCGTTCGTACGAACTTTACTTTTACATTAGTTGTACTAACCTCTGAAAGGTAGACAGGTGAAGTCAACTGGCCTGAATATGACCCGCCAACATCCGTTGTACCTGAAGACTGACAATCGGCATAAGGAGGACCCAAAATTCCTGAAGGGCTAACAACTTTAGTGGTAATATCCTTATAGACAGAAATGTACATCTGTGCAATGAAAGAATCCCTTTCATAAGTAAAATCTATTTTTTCTCCATTAGGATGTTGAATTGTTGTTAGATACCAACTTGTTGCTATCCATTCATCTATGTTTTGTTTAAAAAATCCGATACTATATTCGATAGCGTTTGTAGTCGAGCCGTTAGAGCCGAATGTATACTTTATGCCGTTTTCATCGGTTATAATAAAACCGGCAAAAGTTTTAGTATAACTACCAAATTTCATATATGTAGATTCATAGGGTGGCACAAAAGGCGGTTCTAATAAACTGGTGGTAGTTACTTCCACGGAGATGGGGCTATCACAACTTACCTTCCATTTCCCTGTATGCGTACGATAGAATTTACCACTTACGCCACTTGGAAGGCTAAAATTAAACTCGTCTGGCTCTGTATCCTTTAGCCAGAGATTTATGTCTCTAGCAATCGTTTGTAGATAAGATGTTTGGTTCCAGTCACTCCTGTTTAGAATAGAAGAGTTATAATAGTAACCTACTTTTTCACTTCGGTAAAAATTGGGGTTATCATACTCATCCGTTAAATCGTTCACCTGACGCGTAATGACTCCCCCTGCCTGAAGGCTCCAGCCTAAACCAACCCAACCTGGGTGCTGATCTGGACGAAAACCAGAGGCATGATAGCTGAGACTAATTGGAACTTGAAGATTTTTTTCTTGTAATTCATAAAGAGGAATTGTAATGTGTGGAACACCAGTAAAATAGCTTACAGGGTAGTTTCCGTACTGGCCAATAGAAGCCACATTAGGACTAGGTAAGGTTTTAGGCGGTCTTGAGATGTTATTTTGACTCCAAATATTACAAATTGGAATGTGCAACCAGAGTATTAACCCTGTTATAAATAATTTAATTCTCATCATGTCCCAAAAAAAAGAAAATTGAAAAAACTACTTTAAAAAATCGTTTTAATAATTACAATCAATGTTCTATAAGAATTTATAGTTATCTATTTTTAAGCTTATAGACAAGTGAAATATTCTTTCCTTAATCATTATTACTTTTTATATTTTACTAGGTATTGTTCCGGATGTGCCCCTCATAGTTTGCTTCACTTAATAATCGCAACAATGAATGCCTATTAGTCTATGGCTAAAAGCAGTTATAAATTACCTTTATCTTTAAGCTCGCTCAGCGAGCTTAACACTTGGAACAGTTTGGGGTGATAGAATGAAGGTAAATGTAATTAGCTTATTAGGTAGAAAGTCTGCTGGGATATCATTGAGTGAGTAAATCCATTACGAAACTTCATGTATATGCTATCCTATTTCACAGAGGAAAGCCAGAAGATCATCCACTTGGGGAGATGATTTGATAACTGGATGGAGACGTTTAAACTTTATGATATTTTACAAACATTTGTAAAATATCATAAAGTTTATCTGAATTTAGGTAGCCTTATCTAGTTTTATAAGTTAAGTTAAAAGCCAAGTCCTAAAATTAGACGGGGTGAAATGAATCAAGTTTTTATTCACATTACCTCGATGGGTTGAACTAGAAAACCCATCGAGGTAATTTAACCCTAACCACTTTTAGATAATCTTAATGTATAAAGTTTGTTTGGGATTATTAGTTTGCAGGACATGTAGCAGGCACGAAGACCCATCGCTGGTTGCCATTGCCCGCATACCCCTGCTGTGCGGCATTGCCTCCGTCAGACACACTGAAGCCTCCGATCTCTACGCACTTGTTGCTGGCATGCGAAGGCGTCACCCGGAACCCACCGTACTCGTCATTGACATAGCTGATGCCAAACTGCTGGTTGCTGCCCCCTCCATAGCTGTACAGCTTCAGGATCGCTCCGTCACTTTGACTGGCTCCGTCAATATCCCAGCCATACCCCGAGCTAGTCGAGATGATCTTCATCAATCCCGATCCCACCGACTCCACCTTCCAGAGCTGATTGTTCTGACCGTTACTTGTATACTGTTGCAACTGCGTATTCAAACCCCGATCCTGTAGGTACTTCTCTGACTGAAAGCCCTGGATCCGGTAACACCCCGCGGCAATGCTCGTGGTCACCTGAATACTTACCGTAGCCGAAGCACTACTCGTACACCCATTTGCCGAACACGTCGCCGTGTATTGCATACTCGCGGCGGGACGTACCACAAGGCTACTCCCCGTTTGCCCATTGCTCCAGGTCACCGTGCCCGAACAGCCACTGGCCGACAAGGTTACTTTCTGACCCGAAGTGATGCTCGTCGCACTTGCACTCACACTCGGGGCACCCGTTGCACAGCCTCCACTGCCCTGGCAGACCCCAATCACTTTGGGACTACCCGATAGTTCCGTTTGCGTACCCGCAAACTTCAGCGATACGCTTAGCTGGGTGCCATTCTTCACCGAAGCAGGAATACTGTAGCTAAAGCCGTACATATTGTAGGAACCCGTTCCATAGTAACTGGCGACATCGGCACGGGACACGTTGGTTGGAATGGTAGCCGTCTTGGTGCCATTGATGTACACATCCAGACTTACTGAGCTTTGCGTATTACCACCGTCGAAGGCCCAGCCCCAGATACTCGTACAATCGCCCCCATCTACTTGACTACGAGGTTGGCTCACCTGGCCTCCGCAGCTCACCGTCAAGGTCACCTGCTTCTGCTGGGAAGTACATCCACTCTTACTCGCCGTTACCGTGTAGGTGTAGCTGCCTGCTGTGCCAGGGGCCGTCAGACTCACTGAACTACCCGAGCCCGTAAAGTTATTGGGGCCACTCCAGCTATAGCTCACCCCCGAACAATCATTGCCCGAGCAGCTTGCCGATAAGCTCACCGTTCCCCCACAACCAGCCGAAGCCGTTGAAGGCGTACTCACTGTAAAGGCACAACTGCTCGAACTGCTGCTACTAAATGTGAATGTATCAAAGCCATCCCGGCTTCCGTCTGCATACTGGTTATCGCGGACATACAAGCGATACACCGTTCCAGCCGTCAAGTTTAGGGATGATAGATCCACATCAAACTCCCCAGTTGAGCTCGTGGTATAATCGCCGCCCTTGTAGCCATTTTGCAGATCAGAGGCTACATACACGTACCACAGGTAACCCCGATTACCCGAGTAAGGATTGGTAACTTTCACATGTTTCTTCGTACCTGGCTGACCTGAGATGGCACTCAACACAACCTGTAAAGTAGTGGAAGCAGGAGTATTCACCGTAACGGTCACCCCACTCGAAGCCGGGCTGCTACAACTGCCCACCGTACAGGTCGCTGTATACGTAGTCGTTGCCGTAGGACTCACCTGAATGCTACTCCCACTTTGTCCACTGCTCCAGCTCACCGTCCCCGAACAATTACTCGCCGTCAACGTGGACGACTGCCCTGAGTTGATGCTCGTCGCACTCGCACTCACACTTGGGGCACCCGGAGTACTACAGCCCCCAGGACAGCTTTCACTCGGCTGCTTGAAACAGACCGGAATCTGATCCGAAGTCAAAGGTGTCACCCCCGAAGCCCAGCCATTGTTATTGCGAAGCATGTATAACCAGTCCAGGGCTCGAGTTTCTCCCCCCGGTTCAAAGGCAATGTATTTGCAGTTACCCACCACTTTCACATACAGGGCCTGACCAGCATTGACCCCATTGGCATGACCCAAGAGCTGATTGTTTGTGTAGTTACACGTTCCCGTTCCTCCGCAGCTCACCGTCAAGGTCACCTGCTTCTGCTGGGAAGTACATCCACTCTTACTCGCCGTTACCGTGTAGGTGTAGCTGCCCGCTGTGCCAGGGGCCGTCAGACTCACTGAGCTACCCGAGCCCGTAAAGTTATTAGGTCCACTCCAGCTATAGCTCACCCCCGAGCAATCATTGCCCGAGCAGCTTGCCGATAAGCTCACCGTTCCCCCACAACCAGCCGAAACCGTTGAAGGCGTACTCACTGTAAAATTACAGTTACTGGCACTGCTCCCAATAGTGAAGGTGTTATAGCCATGCCGAGAGTTGCCCGAATCTCCCGTATCTCCTACGTACAAACGATACACCGTTCCCGAAACCAGATTATACGAAGCCAGATCCACATCAAACACGCCCGTACTGCTAGAAATGTCCGTGCCGTAACCGATGTACTGCATATCCGAATCACGGTAGATGTACCACAGATACGTCCGATTGCCCGAGTAAGGATTCGATATCGTTACCCGCTTCTTGGTACTAGCCTGACCCGTAATGCCACTAATCGCTACCTGTAACCGATTGCCCACCGTAACGGTCACCCCACTCGAAGCCGGGCTGCTACAACTGCCCACCGTACAGGTCGCTGTATACGTAGTCGTTGCCGTAGGACTCACCTGAATGCTACTCCCACTTTGTCCACTGCTCCAGCTCACCGTCCCCGAACAATTACTCGCCGTCAACGTGGACGACTGCCCTGAGTTGATGCTCGTCGCACTCGCACTCACACTTGGGGCACCCGGCGTACTACAACCCCCAGAACAGCTTTCACCCGGCTGCTTGAAACAGACCGGAATCTGATCCGAAGTCAAAGGCGTCACCCCCGAAGCCCAACCTCCGTTATTGACTAATACATACAACCAGTCCAGAGCACGAGTTTCTCCCCCCGGCTCAAAAGCAATGTACTTGCAGTTACCTACTACCTTGACGTAAATATTTTTTCCTGATGTCGAACCCAAGAGCTGATTATTCGTGTAGTTACACGTTCCCGTTCCTCCGCAACTCACCGTCAAGGTCACCTGTTTCTGCTGGGAAGTACACCCACTCTTACTCGCCGTTACTGTGTAGGTGTAACTACCCGCTGTGCCAGGGGCCGTCAGACTCACCGAGCTACTCGAGCCCGTGAAGCCATTAGGCCCACTCCAACTGTAGCCCATCCCCGAGCAATCATTGCCCGAACAGCTAGCCGACAAGCTCACCGTTCCCCCACAACTGGCCGAAACCGCCGAAGACGTACTTATGGTAAAATTGCAGTTTGTAGAGGTTCCACCCGTTAAGCTTGGTGTAGCAGGAACCGTGACTCCGGGAGAAGTGCTAACCGAAGTAGCGTTATCTAACCCTTGCCCCTGGTAGTGATACCCAAAGCTTTGAATGAGGCTTCCAGATGGGTCATTTTCCCGAATTTCAGCCAGTCGACTCAGTCCATCATACTGATAAGCGGTAACCTTACCCATCACATCAGTCATAGAAGCCATACCCACCCCTACTCGATAGGTATATCCCTTCAAAAGAGCAGGAATGCTTTGAAGAGCATTCTGAATGCTGGTAAACTTAGCCTGAAGCTGTGCATCACTGGTCAGAGCCGAGAGATCCGATCGGGAGGTACCCGCTGCACTCAGAGCCGCATCCACTTCTGTCTTATTCGCATTCTGAATTTCGGCGATGGGATACTGTCCATTATAGCCCCACAGGTATGAGGTCTTCTGATTGCCCTTGGAAAGCAGACTCAGCAGATTTCCCTTTTCATCGTAATCGGTATATTCTATTTCTACCTGATACGTGGTAGAAGTGCCAAGGGTAGTAAAATCCGGCGAGTTGCCAGGATAGTTGGTAAACAAGCCTTCTGACAGAGGAGAATTAATTAAGAGGGAGTAAACTTTATAAGGCAGCGGCACTTGTTTGCCGCCCACAGACCAAAGTTTATAGGTAATGATCTGAGTACTGATGACGTCTCGGGAGGAGCCCATCTCACGAATGACCTTTTTCTGAATGACGGGGGTAATGATGTTTTGTTGAACGAGTGCTGCTAAGGCGGCGTAAGGACCGTTGGTATAATCCGGAGGATACGTGTACTGGGTTTCCAGAACCGAGCCATCACTTTGGGGCGTACGTTCCTTCGTCACTTGCAGGTGAGTGGAGGAATACTGGTAATCGGTGGTGGTGGTCAGTTGAGCCCAGCCCTGCTGGCACAGGAGCAGCACAAGCAGCAACCACCAGACACTGCGAAGGTGACGTAAAGATTCTTTCACGAAGGATTTTATTTTAGGATAGGTATTACAAAGGCAAAGCCCAAGTTCAATAGGCCTTACCTTATGGTCAAAATTAATTTGGAAAATACGTCGTTTGGTTTTGATTTTGCAAGCGATGCCAGATTACATGCGTTTGATAGGCCTTTGCTGAAAGTACAGGTGTCTTGCATCCATCACCCGTTGAATAGCAGGGCATCTGTTCGTATTTGATGAAAGAAATTACTTTTTCTGAAACCTTGCTAGAAGATGAAATCGTTTGACTCACCAGGCGATAAATTCCATTTTTATAATCAAAATGTTTTTCGTCTTTAATAAAGCCATTATTTAAATTGAGATAATCGGAAGGAAAATCTGTTATGAAAGGAAGGGATTGAAGATTATCGGGGGTGTTCTCAAATTGGTAAATGGTTTTGCCAAATTCACCGGCAGCCCCTATTTTTACTTCAACCTGATCATACCCTACGTAATACCCTTGTGCTGAATTACTTAATGGTAGCGTAGGCGTAGAGCGGAATACGTATCCATTAACTTGAATACCAACAATAGTATTATTACCTCTCACATTTGTTATAGTAACGCGAGGTGTGTTAGAAGTAAGTTCATAACCGTATCTTCTTTCAGAGTTCATGATCTGTCCACTAGAATATGTATTCTGTTCAATAGTACGATTATGGTACAAATATTGGCGGGTAGTAGTTTTGATTCCATCAAAATCCAATTGCCGTTTTAATCGGATACCACCGCCAGTTGCTGTTGCATATTTCATTCCCGCCGGATATTGATCCCGGATCATAATTAATTCCGCTTTAATCGTTAACGGAAAGACCGCATTGCGTAATGCTTGCTTACTAATACGAAAAATGTATTCCCCTGCGGGCAAATCATTAATGAAGGTAGGTTGAATTTTTATAGAGTTTTCTAACCAACATGTAGGTTGGTCAGAAGTAGATATACCGTCATTGTTAGGACATTTTCCCTGAAAATATGATCGGAGGTCATCAATGATTTTATAGCCTTCAACAATCTGCAAATCACTTTTACGTAAAACCTGCAAATAGGGCTGATTTATATTAACTTCATCCATATAAACCCCATATAAAATATTGCGAAGCAGATCATTCGCCTCTAGACTTCTTGTAAAACTCACTCGGCCTGCTTGAGTAAGGGTAAAAGGGAAGTCCATATTATCAGGGGAGTTAGCCTCAAGAAGAATAGACTGATTGATTAGCTTTTCTGCAATCACGTGGTTTTCTGCTTGTCCTCGGGGTGTCGTTAAGTCTACAAAATATGTATTGGGCTCGTATTCAAAGCTTGTATATCCACCTGTAGGATAATTAATTTTATTTAACATGCCACTCGCAGCATACGTACCATCAGTTTCACGGTTCGCTCCAAAATAGACTTCTACCTTATCAGTAGCATAGTTCATATAAGCAAGCGTAGGAATTAACGTTGTATTATTTTTGCCGTTCCATAGCCCCCAATGGTCTTTATCAAAGCTCATTTTAGACGGTAAACCTTTGGATTCATCATACTGAAAAGTATAGACCTTTTGCTGATTTTCAATCGTTTTCGTCAACTTTAGCCGTTCCGCATTAAAATATCCATACTCTAAATCAAAAGAATGGATTAGCATACCTGGGTTTGTATATACCTCAACAGTTTTAAGCCGCTTTGGAGTACTAATAGTGATACCCGGAATAGTCGCTGCTACCATATCTTCCCGGTTTTCAGTGCGGAATCGAATCTCTGTAGAACCGTAAATTATTTTACTTAGTAAACGGTCGTTTACGGTTCGCTCAAGAGCCACTACTTGTGTGCCATAAGGAGCTGTACCTGTAATAGTCTCAAAAAAAGATTTATCAAGCCCAGAGTTAGGCGGATTCGTTACAATGCTTCCCACAAAACCAAGTTTCTGAGTGATATTAACGGTAGATTTTGTGGCGTAATTAGTCGGATCGTATTGCAATTCAATCACTGCTCCAATGGGAGACTCAATACGATCCAAATACCAGGCTGAAATGTATTCGTCCCCATTAAAACGAACTTTTTCTGGGTTGTTCAGATTGCTAAGATAAGAAAAGCTAATATCACCAGTTACATTATTCATTGCACCAAGTAGGTTGGATGACACACCTGAACGCGTATATGTATATTCACGAGTCTTAAAAAAGTACTTGACTCCATTTTCATCCGTAATCTGCCACTGCCTTGCCTGCTTATTGTATATAACTTTCGTTTGAGAAGGAGAAAGAAGAGTTACTTCGTAAGTACTTTTTCCAGTTTGACTTATATTCAAAACAAACTTTCCTGACAGACCTCCTACGTTAAAATAATATAAATCTGATTCTAAATCTTGACTTAAATACGAAGGAGCATCAGGATTAGATGGATTGAAGCTGCTCACATCAGGCATACTTTGTAGTTCCGGATACCCCATTATATGAGTGGGATTGTCCCCTCCATCACCGTTGCCATCGTTGAAATCATCTCCCCCCCGAATAGTACGCGTGATAACTCCTCCAGCGTTTAATGTCCACCCTAAGCCTACCCAACTGGCTTCTTGCTCTACCTGAATTCCCGATCCCTGGTAATTCAAAGAAATAGGAAGTGTTAAATCTCGGTGAGTGATTGTATAGATAGGAATCGTTACATTAGGTGTACCTGTATAAGTACCTACAGGAATGTTTCCGTAACTTCCTAAAGAAGCGGCATTGGGTGAAGGGGGAAGTACTCCTTTCCAAGCTAAAGGCCCTTGAGGACTACTGGATGTCTGTTGGGCTATACTATGTTGGAAAAAAAGCATCACACCAAAGAGTACGCGAAACGCGAAGAATTGATAAAATTTCATATAATAATGAGTAATACAAGCATTTGACGATAAATCGATTATCTCAATTCATTCGATTTTTAAATTTTATCATTAGTCTTTTACTAATTTAAAAGGAGCATGATGCTGACCCGTTTCTACGAGTTGCAACACGTACATTCCCGGAGGTAACTCCCCTAGACTCAGCGTTTGGCGGTACTGCCCCTGACGGGCCGTTAACGTTCGCTCCACTACCGTATGACCACTCAGCGTCGTTACTTTCAACTGGGCCGTCTGAGCTTGGGCCGGAGCTTCTACCTGCACATAACGTGCTACCGGATTAGGATATACCTTCAACGCTCCTTCGCCCTTGGCTAGGATCTCCTGGGGTTTACCCTGTACTACAAATCCGGCATCGAGCTGATGTAAACTCTCGCCGCCAGCCTGGGTGGTCAGGGCGATGAACGCTTTTCCTTCCATCAGCTGGGCATCGTTATCCAGCTCTGCATCGGCTCCCGCTTTTGTTTTCGTGAGCGTCAGGTCTTTGGAAAGTGGAAAGCGAATTTCATAACCCGTATGAGCCTTGATACCACCCGCTACGTTCAACGCAGAAAAAGCGTAACGTCCTTCCTCATCCGACAAGGTCTGGGCTACTTTTTTATCCTCTTGCCAAAGTTCAACCGCTTGCCCTGTTAGGGCCTCTTCCTCGGGGTCCTGAATCCCGTCTTCATTGGTATCGATCCAGAGGCGATCTCCCAGGGTGAGATCGGCCTGCGGACGCACCAGAGCCAGGCCTCCCACCCCATTGGACTTGGAGAAGCTGCCCGCCTGACCATTCGTAAACAGGTTCCAGCCCTTCGTGCTACTACCTTCCAGGGCCGAGAACGCTTTGATGCCGCCCGTGTTGTATTCGTTCGTAGGCTCATGAACGGTCATCAAAAGCTCCTGACTCAGGGGTAGATACACCAGCCCTCCCGAGCCCGTTTCTTCATGAATAACCCGGGGCTTCGCTTCCACCGACTCAAAGTGGTCGCTAAAGTAAAACTCCCCGCCCTGAGGCCCCTGGGCGTTGTTCAGCCCCTGACTTTTGAGCATTCCCGCCTGAGCGTTGGCCTCCAGCGTATAGTGCAGATTCTGTTTTTGAGGCGTTCGGGGATACACTCGCAGTACGTCTCCGGCTGCAATCCCCGTGTAGCTGGACTGGGCCAGCGGATCGGGCTGTCCCGTACCCGACTGATGCCCGAAGCGGTCCATAAAGCCCAGAATTAAGGCTCCCTCCCGGTCAAAAGCCAGCGACGAAAGCATAGGCTGGGGTCGAACCGCCAGGGAAGGGTACTCAGGATGCAGAGCCTTGGTAAAGTCATCGCTCCAGGGCAACCAGGTGGAAAGACTCAGCCCGTCCACCACTTTACCCCGGATGTAATCCAATGGAATCGTTACTACCGTTGTGAATACTCCCGTAGCAGGGTCAAGCTCTAACACGCTCGCCGAGAGATCTTTTACCTGCTGAGAAATCGAAGCATCATAGACCAGACCAACGTAGATTTTGCCCTGATGGGCTTTGACGGCAAAGGGCCGCATCTCTCCGGTCTGATTCGGTAGCTGAGGTAACACATAGGCTTTGAGGTCTTTGCTGGTGGGACGAGCCGCCGTATCGGCGGGCAGGCTCAGACCATAGAGCGTGCGATTGGATAGGTTCATGACATAGAGCTTCCCCTCTAGCAGATCCATACCGCCCAAACTGACTTTACCGACCTGATCCATGAAGTGAGGATCGGTACTTTTGCCCCACAAATCCGCCGAGAGCTGTTCGTGGCGATCGATTCCGGTAGGAATGCCCAGAGACTTGAGATCCAGATAGGGAGTAGTCTGTTTGGTTTTCCAGTCCGTGCGGTAGAGGCCGCCGGGCCCCAGAGGACCGTAAGCCACGTGGCGTTTGGCTAAAGCCGCCGAGTAAAGTAGGTGGTTAGCGGCATCGAAGGTAACCCCCCAGAGAGCCCCGACCTGTTTCGGACTAGCGAGCGAATACACGCTGTCCTTGCTGGCAACTAACACGGTTAAAGCCGAAAGGGTATCCTTTCCTAGGCCCTGATGATAAACCGGAGAGATGAGCTCAGGTGTGCCGCTTTGCAAATGACTGGGGTCAAAGCAGCCGTAGTTGAGTTGAGTTCGGGGGCTTTTGACAAAACGAACGGCGGGAGTCGGTCCACTGCTCTGAAGGCCCGATCCAGCAGAGCCAAAGACGAGGCGAACGGCAAGGCCCGATGGAATCGAAAGCTCGTAGTAGCCTTTCTCATCACTACGGGTTTGAGTCAGGAGCTGGGGCTGACCGAGCTCCTGGCTCAGGCTGTAGGCTTTGATGAGCAGGCCTGCTTTACCTGACTCGAAGGAATCGAGCTTGCCGTTGGCATTAATGTCTTCGTAGACCCTACCACTCACCTGAGCAGATAAGGAACCGCTCGCGATCGTTAAAAGGCTTATTAATACAGGTATTTTCATGGTATGATTTACCTTGGATGGTTAGGTAGACGAATGGATGAGTCACGCTTATTCCAATCTTTTCGATGCAAACAAGCCTCAACCCGAAGCCTAAGGATTGGCTCCATAGTCTTCGGAGACTTCTTTGGTTTTTGGCATATAGCCTAATAGAATATTCTTTCCTTGAATAATTACTACTTTTTGTGTTTCAGCAGTGTCCATACTTTAGTGTTATTGTGAGTGGTCATTGAAGCTTTATTCGCAACTATGGAGACTATCAATATGTCACTGACAACAGTTATAAATTGAATTTATTCTTAATCTTCAAGTCATCTGATATTACGGTAAAAAGCCTTTACATGCTTATGATTACAAAGTATAAAAATAACGACGAACGACGGATTTTTATTAATAATTAATTTCCTGAACTGATTTCAAAACATTTGCCCGATTGGTTAATAGTTTATATTTGCTATAAATGGTTGCTGAGCAACCGCTATCTAAGCAGCCCATAAAGGAATATATACTAAATCCATATATTTCTTTAACCCCCTTCGTAAGAGAAGCATCATAGATTTTATATGATCTTATAATTTCTTTTACTTTTGATCCCGAGCTGTTAAAAAAGGTTTGTTTTATTAGTTTACCTCTATTCCAATCATAATCCGGATTAGGGGGGTAAGGTTGCATATTGGGTTGAAGATTAAATTCATTTTTCAAAGCAATATATTTAGGATCATTCGTATAGGCCAACTGATCTAGCCATTTGACTTTGCTAACTTCATACAATCCGTAGACAGTATCTGATGGCTGATTATACGTAGCAGGAACACTATATTCATAGATTATACTACCGTTACTTTGACTTTCTGAGGTTTCTTTTACCATTTCATATCCCACATAGCTGCCATTGGTGGTCCCTAATGCATTTTGCGAAGAACTGTAATAAAATAATTGTACTAGAGTTCTCATAACGAATGTAGGCATAGAAATTATGCGACCGGATGACTTTCCTTGATAATCTAGATAGTTATATGATTTTCTTGTTGCTAGTTGAGAGGAAGCTATATAGTTTTTGATATTTTTTATTCTTATACCCCCGCCTTCATATTCACAATTATCGTATAGGAATCGATTAACTTCATATTCAAATTCTGTATATCCTCCGGTAGGATAAACGATTTTATAAAGAGATCCCATTTTCATGAATTCGGAATTAGGCAAACGGTTTCCTCCTTGAACGACCGAAGAACCTGTAGGCAAGGTAGCATTGCATCTAGGATATACCCGGTATCTATCGCTTCCCTGCAAATCAGAATATATATATGTAGTTGGAAAGAGATTTTTGTTGGAAGATTGCCCATTAAAGTAACCCCAAATATCCTGTTGATAAGTAAATCGATGTGGTAATGCTACAGATTCATGATAGGAAAAAACGTAAGGCGGTAACAAAGAACCATCTCCGGCTTTTTCTGTAATGCTATTTAACTTAAGCCTTTTATAGTAAGAAGGATTCTCGGAGCCAACTAAAGCCACAAACACATTTGACATACCATTAAAAGCTTCCGAAGTAGGGCTTTGAAAATATGAATAATTTAGGTCAAAAATCCTTAAAAACTCACCTGTTATTTTATTCTTAATTTGAATGTTGGTTATAGCATAAGAAGGAAGTGTCTTATCTTGACGCTGATGATTAGCTATAAATTCAACAATCTCGCTATCAGTTTCTATTTTGCTAATCCTTTTTTGCGTGGTGGACTTAGTCCTACTACTATTATTAGATAATAAAAAGTTGTATTCTATATTGACTGTATTATACTTTCCAATTTTACCTGTGGAGCTAGGTCTATCATATTGATCGGAGCTTTCGTCGGTATAAGAATAAATTACTGTTTCTTGATTAATAGTAGTAATTTTAGAGAGAAACCAGCTTGAATTAAATTTAGTTATTACGGTTGATTCCGTCGTTTGAAGATCTGGATCTAAAACTGCTGCAAGAGGAGTGGGATACGTTATTGAAGCATTAATGCGTTCGAGTCTTTCAACTTTGTCAAATAAATACTGTGTACCATCACTATCAATAACTGTAAATGTAGCAATTTCTCCTTTTGTATCTATGGTATGACTGATGGATAATTCCTGATAGGGCAGCATTATGATACTTTGATTGGTTCCGTTTACATCAAACACGAACTTTCCATATTTATCTCCAAAGGAAAAATAAAAAATGTCAGGTTCGAGATCATTCATTCCATCAAGCATAAGTCCTTTATATTTAGACTTCATGTCTGCTATTGATTTACTTACATAGGTCCAGTCTGTGTTGTTAAAATCAAAATTTTTTAATACTTCGTATTTACCCGACCAAAATCTTCCTATTCTGGGGTGTTCACCACTAGGCGAACTATCAAAAGGACGATCTTCTATTCTAGGAATATTTTCATACCTATTATAATCATCAGGAATATCTCTTACTGAACGTGTAATTACTCCCCCTACTACTAAAGACCACGACAGACCTACATTTGATGCTTCCTGTTCAACTTTCACGCCTCCTGCGTCATAAGTAAGAGTAATTGGTAGTTCTATATTTTTAAGTTTAATATTCCATAAAGGAATATTGATTTGTGGAATACCCGTATATGTGCTCACGGGCTTATCTATGTAATTTACTAAAGATGATGTAGTTGGTAGAGGGGGCATAATTGTTTGAGTCTGTGCCCATATCCTTCCTATACAAAGCAATTGCAAACCAAAAGCTACTAGGATCTTTCTATTCATGTGAAACTATTTAAAAAAGGTAGTCGTGTTTTAAAAGTGCAAATCATAAAGAATTGGTTAACTCTCCTAAGTAGACAAGGACCCACTCGCGATCATTAAAAATCTAATGAATTAAGTTATTCTTATGATATGATTCACCTTAATAATTAGGTTAGGTAGACTTTTTTACAAAAGGAGTGTACTTTCCAACCTCAAAATGGAGATAGGACTCAACCCAAGACTAAGGATTAACTTCTTAATCTTCGGGGATCGGTCTGTGGCTAACAATAGTCATAAACTGCCTTTGTTTTTCGTTTCAAGCATTGCTCTGCAAGCTTAAGTCTTTAAACATTTTGAAAAAAACTATTTAATATATATCATGGGCAATTTTGATCTAAATAAGTATTATTTTTTTTTAAACAACGTATAGATATTAATGGATACAAAAATCCTAACGATTTACAGGATTCAAATACTGTAAAAACTGCTTCGTTTTAGGATTGAGCTACTAAAGCCGAATCCGTATCATTGCCACTCTCATGAATGGAACAGGAGAAGCAATAAAAGATGAATCACATACGTATTGCTCGGGATTACTCACCTTAAAGTTCACATCTGACTAGGGCTGCGAACAAAGCGAGTAGAAGCAGTGCTTGCCTGAATCGAGCCATCACCAAAGGTAAGGCGACTTTTTCTCCCCCTGGCACGGAAAGCGAATAGTTACCCGATGCATCTGACTACGTCTGTGAAACTACATAGCCTTCTGAATTAACCACCTTAATTATAAGGCCCAAAATACTTTTTGGATAAATTAAGTGTTGATTAGTATTAAACCCATGATCTACTTTACCACTTATTTGAACAAAAATGGTCCACACCATTAAGGTTAAAATACAAGTGAATGTTTTTTCTTTCAAAGGCAATTTAATGTTTAAATAATTATATAAAAGAACGATATAGTTACATTTAAGAAAGTACTGCTGTCATAAAAATTCCTAATCCTAACCAAGAAAAATACAATATTTTCCCCATTTTTAGACTGGTATAATTATAAGAGTCTTCCGCATAAGAATGAATTTTATCTACATTCCAAGTGATAATGGCAATAAATATCATTACAGGAATTATAATGTAAATATATTCGATAAAAGGCACCTGTGAAAAATCATTATCAATCCAATGAAACCAATTTTTCATAATATTGGCAAAGATTGTAATCCACACACTTATTGGAGGTAAAAGACTAAATTTGGCTGTAAAAAAAGCCATATAACTTTTGTCATAATCTTCAAAACGCTCTTGTAAGCTTCGATACAAAGCCGCAATCATAATGTTGAGTATTTTCATTTAATTCTAGCAGTTCGGTTTGGATCGTAATACCAATTATCAAAATTTTCAAAAATTTGATCTTTTGAATCTGTCATACCCCAAACTCCATTGATAACATTGGCTCCTGTGACTACTTGCGATGCTCCAGGAACAAACCCTAAGGCAAATAAGCTTGCATCTAAAGTAAACTTCATCCATTTGCCAGCTGTCTGATTTTGATTTAATTGATATAGCGAATAAAAGAGAGCAGCTCCACCAGTAACCTGGCCAGCAATTCCTGATACATTTTCCACTTGCTTAAAGCCTTTTGCGGCCCCACCACTTCGATCTAAAATTTGTGAAATGTTCATAGTGGTCGTTTGAATGTCATTAAATAAACCTACTCCATCATTAGCTTTCGAGGCAACATTGAGAGGTAACTGTTTGGAATTCTTGTTTCCTTTTACTGTAACTTCGTTTAAAACAGTAGAGCTATAAATATGTCCATCGGAGCCAAGCGTACGTTGGTTCCCATTACTCCCTATTAATACGACAACTTCTCCCATGTCTTTGGCTCCTTCACCATACGTTTGAGTAGCTTGCTCTTGGTTTTTTACTGCTTTATCATGAAATATCTTGTTTCCAACCTGAATCCAATTATTAGCTTCCTTCCCATCAGGATCAATAAAACGAAGTGGATTATTAAAGGCATAATTGTAAGGAGACCATCGTCTCATTTTTTCACTGAGCGGATCAACACTCATCCATCGTCCAATAGCTGCATCATACTGCCGAGCTCCATAATCTAAAAAACCCGTTTTCGGCTGTAACTCCTTGCCATTGTAAAGATACTTATTTGAGCCGATGGTTTTCGGGATCGCTAGCCCAAAAGCAAAGTACTCCGTCTCCTGCACTTTGTTGCCATTCTCATCCAGCACCACCCGTACGTTGCCCAAATGGTCCTTGAGGTAATACTCCACGGCGTAGTTATTACCGCCATTGCTTACCCTGATCTGCCCTTCTTCGGTAGCTATCCGCGTCAAATAATCATTTTCATCGTATTCAAAGATACCCGCGTATTTGGTATGAAACACCCCCTTCCGCGTCATCCGTAGTTTAGTACCCGAGGCATCGTAGTCGTAGGTCAGGATGGTGTCCGTTTCAACCTTGCCTATCAGATTCAACAGGTTGTACTTGATCCCCCCAGCCGCAATACCCCGGTTGGCATCCTGAATCAAGTTCCCTGCCGCATCATAACTATAATCGTTGCTACTACCACTGTTCCCATTGTTAAAACCCGCCGCATTATTTGTCCCATCGGTTACTTTCAACAACCGGTTCCCAGTATTGGTATAATCATAACTCAGCTGATCCCAAGTACTCCCATTGCCTGAACGGTTGAGCGAGAGAATATTGCCGTTGCGATCGTAGGAAGGAATACTCTCCTGGTAGGTGTTGTCCAGAATACCCGTTGCCGTCTTCAACCGACCAGCTCCATCGTAGGTATAGTTAAAGCCCGTCCAGGTACTGGCATTCTTCTTCCAGAGTAGCTGGGCAATGTTCCCATTTTTCTGAGCCGTAGCGTCCGAACTCACCTGATCGTAACGCAGATCAATGCCAAAGTTGTCCCCCCCACTGCTTTTACCCAGTACCGTACTTAAAAACGTTCGGGGCGTATATTTGTAGTCTAACTGCTCACGAAACTGCGTCGCATTCACCGAGTGTAAAAACGTTTGCTGAAGCTGACCGATGCCATCATAGCGGTGGGCCGCCAGCGTTACGTCTTTTTGCAGAGCATCCCCTTTTTTCACCACGTAACGCGTCGACAGCCGCCGGTCCGCCTGATCGTAGCTGTAGAACTTCTCTACGCTGTGAATACCCGAGGGAAGATTCTGCTTTACTAACTCAGCCAGCACGTGCCCGTCAAAGCGAAGCTGACGGGCATGCACCTCTTTGGCATCCCCCGAAAAACCGTACAGATCGCGAATGGTCTCGATGACCTGTTGTCGATCGTTGTAGTAGTGCGTAATAAAATACCATTTGCTACTGGGCTGATTGGATTCCGCCTGTAGAATACGCGTAGCCGTCACCGTCACTAGTCCCTGCGTAGCTGTCGTCGCACTACTGCCCGCATAGGACTCGAAACCAGGCTGGCTATATTGTTCTAAACTTGTCGAAGTAGGATAACTATCATAACGCGTGCGAGTCAGGGGCACCTGAGCACCGCCAATCACCTCCCCCGTTTCCAGGGGACGATTAAGCCCGTCATAGAGGTAATACGTCGTACGACCCCGGGCATCCGTGCTCGTAGCCAGCAGGTCCCGCTCATTGTAAGTAAGGCTGGTTTCCCCACCCCCCGGAATCAGCTTTTTGGTAAGCAAGCCCTTCTTGTTATACGTATAACGGAAGGTAAATAAGTTGACATCCTGCGTAACCTGATACTGGGGTTGCAACACGAAGCTCAGCTGACCTAAGCTATTGTACACGTAATAGGTATCTAACGTTTCATTGGCATACACCCGTTTCAGGATCACCCGTCCAGCTTTATCCTTGTATTCTCTCGCCTTGTTTCCATCCTCATCCGTCGTCTCCGTGTAGGAAAGAGCACTGGCCGCATAGGTTCCATTTTGCCCTAAGCTAGGAGGCGTATTCTCACTACTGCTCAGGCTAACCGTATAGAAATTAACTTCACTAGCCGCATTCGTTTGATAGCTAATGTTTACGGCAGTGCTGCTGCCTCCCGCATACTGCTTGAGCGGACGATTCAGCGACGAGGCTTCATATTCCGTTTGCTTAAAGCCTCGAGTATTAGGGTAATTGAAGTTCGAGGAGTTATAAAAGGCATTGGCTGCATCGGCTGCTCCACTTTGATAGCTGCCATTCCCATACGCTGGATAAGGCAGGTAGGATTTACTAACCCGGCCCAGGGCATCGTATTCGATATGCGAAATAATATCCTGGGGAGCCGAACTGCCCATGAGGGGGCTGGCCTGAATGGAAATGCTTTGCAGGGGTCTGCCTAAGCCGTCCAGGTATTGCACTTGTTGACTCGCCTCTTTCACGTTCGTAGCCAGAGACGTTTGGCGAGTTTTATAAGTACGGGATAAAATGAAGTTCTGATCCGTGCTCTGAGCTCCTAGGTGAAGAGTAAAAAACAGGGAAAATAAACTAACGTATAAAACTATACGACAATAGGATTTCGCATCCATAATGATGGACAGGTAGGTGGTCAGGCAATGGGCAATAAACTGATCAGATATACCTCAAGTAAAGCAAAGCATACCCTGGCAAACTAGCATACACTAGCTTACTTATATAAAGAGAAAGTTCCGATTGAAAGATCAGTGGATACCGAAACAATGGAAGGGTAAAAGGTACAGAAGTTTCATAAGCGTTAGGCGGTGGAAGCGTTAGATTTTAATGCAATTCTAATTTGTTTTTTCTGAACAACCAATTAAAATTTATTTTTTTAAAAAAGCTTGAGAAAGTAACTTAGCAAAGACACTTT
Source organism: Siphonobacter sp. SORGH_AS_1065 (assembly GCF_030818595.1). NCBI lineage: Bacteria > Pseudomonadati > Bacteroidota > Cytophagia > Cytophagales > Cytophagaceae > Siphonobacter > Siphonobacter sp. SORGH_AS_1065. The sequence goes on along the minus strand of NZ_JAUTAM010000004.1, from coordinate 2,292,790 downwards.
TCATTGGATCTAGCCATCAAATTCTGGACCTAATAAGAACTGAAATTCAATTAGTTAACCAAGTAAAAAAATAGAATTAACAAATGATTACACTGTCTTAATATAGCATGTATGATTAATAGATAGACTTAAAATAAAGCTTTTGAAATAAATTTATAAAATAGTGTCAGGTAAAAAAATATGGCTAGATAGGCTTTAAACTAGACAATCCAAGTAACTAATTCAGCTGGTATTTATTGAATACAGCGGCCTATTCTTGGATTAGATCTCACTCAAACTTCAACTAATTGGCCGCCTAACTTTGATGTTAGCTTTACTCAACAAATATGACTTATTGTAAATCTTAGAAAAAAGACAGGCATTAAAGGTTATCTAAAAATGGTATTTGAAACAAAATAGGAAGATAGTACGTAGGCGTCTCGTTACATTCGAGCTAACAGATAGGATAATACATTATTACTAGCAACCCCTACCTCCCTGTCATCCAGAGCGAAGCGTAGAAACTTGCTTACTTTTCTATGTATTCTCAACTAAGGAAAGTAATCTCAAATTCTAAGTAAGTTCTCTCCCTGCATTCGAGAGGTCAATTTGGAAAACTAGTATATTTCTCGAACGGAGCGAAAGAACTTATGTATCTTTCCTTCCGATTCTCACTTAGTGAAGCTTTTGCCGCCTGTTGGGTTGAATGTAGCAAGCCAAAACTACGGCACTCACTAATGGAGGATGACGGATGACCAGCCCAGCACACTTTAATGACTTGAATCAAACGATACGATTAGACTGCCAAGCCCTGAGCGGAAGAATATAATGCCCTGAACACAGCTTAAGTGTTCCGCTTGTCGAAGGACTTGTCTTTCAAATCGACTGAAGGGTATAGTACGAGCACTGTCTGCTCATCAACTGGTTTTCCTTAGTAAACAATGAAGCCGCAATCTTCATTTGTAGCACCTTATCTGAAGAAACGTTACTTCAGATCGTATAACGTTAAATGAAGTTAGTGTGGAAAGTAATTGCAGCCCTATCCCCTGAAGCTATTCCTGAAAAGAGGGATTGTCTAGCCCGTGCGAGAGTACTCTTATACTCTAGTCACTACGCTTGTCTTCAATTTTTGCTTCGGTAAGCTCTATCTTTACATCGTAAAGCGGTTTGCCTATTATTTCTTCTGAATGCAGAGTTAGGCTTCTTCTACTTAATTAGAGGACCTATTAGCCTGCTCACAGAGACCTAAAGACTATGAATGAATTTTTTCTGTATTTACAGCTCGGTTTTGATCATATAACGGATCCCAATGGGTATGATCACATTATTTTTATCATAGCCCTTTGTGCCATTTACCAGTTAAAAGACTGGCGGAAGGTGCTCATTCTGGTTACGGCTTTTACCTTGGGGCATAGCGTAACCCTGGCTTTGGCCACGCTCAACTATATTCAGTACCGAACCGAAGTCATTGAGTTTCTTATCCCCGTTACCATCTTACTGACCGCCTTCACGAATATCTTTCAGAAGACCTATCCCGATAGTCTGTTCATTGAAGATGTTCCGCAAAATCCGGTTCCTCGTTATTTAATGGCCCTATTCTTCGGTTTAATTCATGGGATGGGCTTTTCGAATTACCTGAGAAGCTTACTAGGCCGGGAAGCCTCTATTCTTAAGCCCTTATTGGCATTCAACTTAGGACTAGAACTGGGTCAGCTACTGATTGTATTAATTATTTTAACTATTTCCTGGATTTTGATTTCGGTGTTTAAAGTAAGAAAACACGATTGGAAACTGATTCTCTCAGGAGCGGTTGCCGGCATTGCTCTTATTCTCATCAAAGAATCCGATTACTGGCAGGAGTTGATGGGCCATGTTCCTGAATGATACGTTCATCCTGTGCAAAGAAGAAGGGAACCCAATGTGATTGAGTTCCCTTCTTCTTTAAGTAGTATATGACCAATCAAATAAAACAATTTTATCGGGTCTATTAATAACCACGGTAATCAAGTACAGTGACAACCGTCTTCCAGATAATTTGCATTTCCAGACCAACCGTCCAATTCTTGATGTAATATAAATCGTACATCAGTTTGTGACGGGCATCTTTGGCTCCAGCTCCGTAGGGGTACATCACCTGAGCATAACCCGTGATACCAGGTTTAATCAGATGCCGGGTTGAGTAATGAGGAATCACTTCTTCAAAACTTTCTGTAAAAACCCGACGCTCAGGACGTGGCCCTACCAAAGAGATTTCTCCCCGAAAAACACTAAGCAACTGAGGTAATTCGTCAATACGAGTGGCCCGCATAAAAGCACCGTATCTAAAAACCCGCTTGTCCTTTTTGCTGGAAAATTGAGCACCTGCGGCTTCGGCATCCAAACGCATGGAACGAAACTTAATACAATCAAACTCTCGCTGATTTAAACCTACCCGGCTCTGCCGATAGAATATAGGTCCTGGGGACTCCTGAGCAATTTTAATTCGGCTCAGTAACCACAACGGGCTGGATATAGCAAGTAAAACCGACGAAACAGAAAGGTCAATGACGTTCTTACAAATATTTTGAAATCGGTTGTTCGTCTGAATATTACTTAACTTAGGATTATTTTCATTATACGATTCTGGAATATAGACCTTCTTTAAATATTTCTCACAGAAGTCATAAACAGTCGTAATCTTAATGGTCTTATTATGGCTTACGGCAAACTCATAGATAATACGGTAACGTTCATCATACTCGGGGTTTGCAACCAGATGCACATCGTCATATTCTTCAAAAAGCGGAGCAATAGCCTCCTGAATCAAATACATCTCATCAACATAGCGTGGAATCAGTACTACTTCCTTATACTGAGACAGTAACCATCTTAAATCCTGCTTTTGCAGAAAGTAATCATACCCCGTAAACAAAACAACTTTGCTTTTCGAAGTACGCTTACTTTTGAGATGATGAATAAACTGATGATAGGTTGGATATAAACGTGTAGCCATAAAATAAGTTAATTTCGCTTCATAGGAGGAAGTACTAATTTCAAATAATAGCTTATAATCTAAATAGAGGAAATTGCTATCGATGGCAGTCGCCAGCTAATATAAGGTACAACCGTGAGACATCCAATGCATTTCTTAACAATTCTTAAAAACTAATCATGAATACTAATTTCGAGGCTCAAATTGTAAAAAAATTTAAAATACCAAATCAGGACATTAAGATAGCAATCATTGGATTAGGATACGTAGGATTACCGCTAGCAGTAGCCTTTGGAACTAAATACAAAACGATAGGATACGACATCAATTCCCTCAGAATCAAAGAATTAAAGAATAAAAATGATTATACTCAGCAACAGACTACACATCAGTTACAACAGGCTTCTTTGCTCGAATACACTGACAATATAAATGACATAAAATCTGCTGATATTTATATTATTGCTGTTCCTACGCCAGTAGATATTTATAAACAACCAAATTTATACCATTTATTAACATCTACTAGTTTTATAGGTAAAATACTTAAAAAGGATGATATTGTTATCTATGAGTCGACGGTATACCCAGGGTGCACAGAGGAAGACTGCATCCCCATTCTGGAACAGGAAAGTGGGTTAATTTATAACCAGGATTTTTTCTGTGGTTATTCTCCTGAACGCATTAACCCTGGTGATTCTTCCCGCCCCATCACCTCGATTAAAAAAGTAACATCTGGCTCTACGCCCGAAGTAGCCGACTACATTGACAAGCTGTATCAAAGCATCATCACCGCAGGTACTTTCAAAGCTAGCTCTATTCGAGTGGCAGAGGCAAGCAAAGCCATTGAGAATGCTCAACGAGACGTCAATATTTCCTTCATGAATGAGCTTGCTTTGCTATTCGACAAACTTAATATTGATACGCATGAAGTGCTGGAAGCCGCAGCAACAAAATGGAATTTTCTAAACTTCAAACCAGGCCTGGTAGGTGGGCATTGCATTGGAGTGGATCCTTACTATCTACTCCATAAAGCGGAAAGTGTAGGGTATCATCCGCAGGTATTACTTTCTGGACGAAGAATTAACGATCAGATGGGGGTCTATATCGCCAATAAAGTAGTAAAACTCATGATTCGAAAAGGACACAAAATTGACGAAAGCCGAGTACTCATTCTAGGAATAACCTACAAAGAGAACTGTCCGGATACGCGTAACAGTAAAGTCATTGATGTTATGCAAGAACTTCAGGAATTTGGATTACAGGTAGATATCTGGGATCCTGTCGCTTCTCAGGCAAAAGTCAGCCTCGAATTAGGTATAAACCTAATCCCTGAACCTATACATACTTATGAAGCTGTTATACTGGCTGTTGCTCACACACCTTTTTTAACCATGAACTGGAAAAAGATTAGCAACGCTGATACGATTATTTATGATGTAAAATCTGTACTAGACAAAAGTATGGTAAGCGGACGACTGTAAATACTCAAAATTTTAAACCCCATTTTTTAAAGTAAACAAACGCCCCTTGATATGGCTTTGTTGCATCAATTTTTAGTAGTAGTATAAATCATAAATCGGTTAAAACCTGCCTGTGATTGCACTCGTAACCGTGGATTACCCAATAAAAGGTACTTATGTTGTCTCTGTCGACCTATGGTAAGGTTATTTGGGTCTAAAAATGTGTATTTCAAGAGCAATGCAACAAAGCCTCTCGATATTATCATTTAATCGGCTCAACGGACTATTTTATATTCTTTAAATCATAGATTAATTTCTGAGTACGAATATCTGCTCCTTTTTTTGTCAGATGATATGGAGTATTAAACATTACACTCTCAGGCATCGCGTATGCCCCTGATGATCCTAATACATCAAAATATTGGTGTATTAAAATTTCCACTTTAGTAATTTTACTTTTATTAATATTATACGATAACGTATCAATACAAGGAAACGAAATATACATTTTAGCTCCTTTTTCTAAGGCAATCTTTTGAAAATTACGTAGTTCTCTTATAACTGATTCATTCATATCTCCCTTAATTACTTGAGATTGGAATTTCTGAGTACTGTCCTGCCAATGGGTATAGACATCCCCAAAATCATTAAAAGAACCTCTTGAATAATATTTATCATGAATATAACCTCTATATTCGGAAATTTTAAATTTTGACAATGCATATTTAGGCATATATCGTATTATTTTAAGCCATTGCGTATATCTTAAATGTAACAAATCATCATAATTCTTATTATCAAATATACTTCTTAAAAGTTCTTCTTTACCATAAGCAACGTCACCGTAGTATTGATCGTACTCAGGAACTACTACAATAATATCATTTCTTTTTATGAATTGCTTAGTAGCATCTAACATATAACATATCCCTATTGCTGCATGAAGCCCAGTATTAATTGGATTTACTTTTAATGAATCTTGTATTAATTTACTATTAATACCAAAACTTAGGTTTGATCCACCAACGAGTATAAGACGTTTACCTGCAGCTGCCTTTAGCAAAGAATCTTTATCTCGCTTAGCTGTAATAAAAGAACTCTGCGTTCGTGGCGTAGATGGCATAATTAAGCCGACTGTCAAAAAAAATAGTATCAATAATACAAAAAGAGAAAGCTTTATTAGTAATTTTTTCATCACATTCCATTAAAATTGAAAATATATAAACTCTTCTTCACCATGAGCATAATAAAATATCAAGAAAATAATAACGTAATAAAAAGCCCATCGAATAACTTTTCCAAAGTTATAATTAAAATTCTCTAATGCATATTTGCTTTTTCTTCCAAGCCATTCTATTAGAAGTAATATTATAATAAACACTACAGTATGTAGTAAAGAAACCGAGGTTGATATTGCATCTAAAGGCTTTAATGAGCTAGGTGATAAGATTCTCATTATATAACCGAAGGCATCATTAACTGTATTAGATCTAAAAAATATCCAAGCTAAAGTAGTAATTAAAAAGGTGGTTATAATCTGTAAAAACTCATAAATAGAGGGTATCTTGGAATTCTTTGCAACGATATCTATATTGTTTCGATTAGTTCCTAACAATAATGAAGGCAGAAAAAACAAGGCATTAATTCCTCCCCATATTATAAATGTCCAGTTAGCTCCATGCCAAAAACCACTCACTAAAAATATAATAAACGTATTTCGGATTTTCATCCAAACTCCTCCTCTACTACCTCCCAATGGAATATACAAATAGTCTTTAAACCAAGAAGATAAAGAGATGTGCCACCTCCTCCAGAATTCAGGTATATCTCGAGAAAAATAGGGGAAGGAAAAGTTTTGGAGTAATTCAAATCCCAACAATCTAGCAGAACCTAAAGCAATGTCGGAATAACCTGAGAAATCTCCATAAATTTGAAAAGCAAAACAAATTGCTCCAACGATTAGTGTACTGCCAGAATGTTCATTATAATTAGCAAACACTGCATTCGCATACTCAGCACAACTATCGGCAACTACTATTTTCTTAAAAAGTCCCCAAAGAATTTGCCTTAATCCATCAATAGATTTATTATAATCAAATACTCTAGGTTTTTCTATTTGAGGCAATAGATGGGAAGATCTTTCAATTGGACCAGCAACAAGTAATGGAAAAAAACTAACAAATAATGAATAATTAATTAAATTATTTGTTGGCTTAGACTTATTATTATATATATCAAAAACATAAGAAAGTCCATGGAATGTATAAAATGAAATACCTACAGGCAATACTATATTAATCAATGAATAACTAACATTAAACCCAACATTAGACAAAAAATCAACAAAAGAATCAACAAAAAAATTATAATATTTAAAAAATGACAAGAAACCTAAATTAACACCAACACTAATAAATAGCCATATCTTTTTTAAATTATCAGTAGTTGATTTATGTATTTTTATACCTGTATAAAAATCTAAAAAAGTAGAGAACATTAATAGAAACAAAAATCTCCAATCCCAAAAACTATAAAAAAAATAGCTCACAATGAGAAGGAAAATATTCTGTTTTTTAAAAGAATCTTTTAAAAATACCCAGTAAACTATAAATACAACTGGAAGAAATACTGCGTACGATAATGAATTAAATAACATAATAGTTTAGTTATTTATAATTTAAATAAACTTACTCGTCTCGTTCTTTTAAAGGATTCATCAATAACTATTTTGAGTATATTCTAAAAGCAGATGATCATTCTTTAATGACTCTTCCAACAATAATTATATAATACTCGTTTTGCCTATAAATCAAACGTATAGAATTTATAGTAAATTAGTGCAACTAATTTATTTGCAACAAACTGAAAATTCTTGCTTCTACTAGGCTTAATGATTATATGCACAACGGGCCATATAATACAAATTCATAATTTTAATAGAAAATAAATATATCTTACTAAAATATTGATTTAATACCTTATTTATATCTAAATATATACTTAAAATAAAATTTAATCAATACTACATAACTAGTCGTAAGCTACGCTAAACCAATTATTTTCGTTTCCCGTATCCAATAAAAAATTTATCAGGATATTATCATAATAATTATTGTGTGTAGGGTTCTTTAGACCTCACCACAACCTACGCACCCTATTAAACCATTAATAATCAGCCAATTAAAAAATATTTCTACTCAAGAGTAAACCGTACCTCAATAAAAACAAGCTCTCATACCTGTATATATTGACCAGATAAATAATATAAATATTTATATTATTACCGTACCTACTCCAGTAAGCTTTTCCATACAGCCAAATTTACAATATTTATTAACATCTAGTAATATTTTCAGTAAAATACCCAAAAAAGTCAATACCGCCATTTATGAGTTAAACGTCTACCTAAGGTAGACTGAAGAAGACTACACCACCACTCTGGAACAAGAAAACGTATTAATTTATAAACACAAACTAATATTATTTAAAGGATAGCATAGCGGTTTTCTGTAGTTTTGAGGCTACCTCTCATTTCACCATGACTAAGCATCAACTCACACTAATGGTCACCAAACGGGCCGATTAGTTGACCAAAGTACCAAAAGGCCCCAGCTAACTACCACCCCTCTACTCGCATTGTAGAGCGGATTCGCAAAGAGATTTTGTTAGCAGGGCATCGCCCTCTTTGAAAGTAAAGTACACCAGCCCCATTCGGATCAAAACTGACGGGAAAGTAAAGTAGAGGTCCATCTGATTGTCCTTGTTTATAGTGAGCCCCCCGATGGAAACAGCAGGCTATAGATTGGTAGAGCTGCAGGTGGTAGAGACACTTTCCTTACCCATGTGGCGACGGTGTAAAAATGAGCTTAAGCCCTGTTGGGTCAAAGCCTGGGTGATCCTCGCCCAATTTTGTATACCATATAGAACAAGCATTGGCTGCTTACGAGCGACCCTACGACCCAGACTTTCCCGTGGCCTGTCTTAATAAGTCACCTAAACAACTAACAACTCATTGAAACCAAACCCGCCCGGTCGGCGGATGGCATACGCTTGGAAGACTCCGCGTGTATCCAGCACGGAGTGGGCGAGACTTACTGACCTTCAAGCCATTGGCATATCAACATTTTGTCGAAGTCAAAGACGATCATAAAGCCAGTAACTGAATAAAGGTACTGGCGACGTTACTGTAGGGGCCCTACGCTCAATGAGTAAAATGACGGTTGTATGTGAAAACTTGAGTGCTCACAATCGGCACATGGCTACCAAAGAAGAGCTATCGATCCAAATCAATGCCTCGCAGATGAAACACAATAGCAAAAAGACCACAGCCAACTGGCAGTTTACTACTAAAGATACTCGCATCAAGCTACATAAACTATACCCGATTCCTTAACTTTTAAGCAACACTAGAAAATACTATACAACTATTACGAATGTAAAATTTGTATTCAACTAACATATGACAAGTCGGCATCTATAAAACCTAAAATTTTAAACCCCATTTTTTAAAATAAATAAATGCACCCTCGATATTATAATACATCAGTTTAAAGTTCTTATACGAACCTTTGGCAAAGTGATGCGTAATCGTAGCTTCTGGATAATAGACCGTTTTAGCATAGCTAAGCGTACGATACGTAATATCGGCGTCTTCCATGTACATAAAAATTCGTTCATCAAAACCGCCTACCTTTTTTAAGGTCTCATTGCGAAAAAACATGAAACATCCTGATAAATAAGGTACATTTTCAATAATACTATCATAATTATGATCTCTATATTCAAATTTATCAAGTTTCTTTTTAAATAGTTTACGTATACCATTCGGCATAAATCTACGTAGAATCAATGTGGAAAGCGAAGGCGGGTTTTTACATAAGTACTGAGTCTCCCCATTAGGATAAATTACTTTTGGCATGAGCAAACCATACTCTGGATGAGCATTAAGAAAAAAATAAATTTTTTCAAGCGTTCCCTTCGAAAAATACACATCTGGATTCAAAACTAGGTGATATTCCGCACTACATGCCTGAGAAAGCTTTATTCCAATATTATGAGCTTTTCCAAAACCTAAATTAGCATTATTGAATATATATTCTATTCGACTATCCGTAAGTAGTACACGAATAGAATCTTCAGGAGAATTATCAATTATAAATAATTTGATAACTAATTCGGTATCTAAAAAACTATCTATTGCTTCTTTCAGTATCCTTTGATCATTATTATAAGTTACAATCGCTGCCGTTAGTCGCATATAAATATTTACTATTTTAAAAAACAATTTTGACAATATGCTTGATCAAAGAAAAAACTAAAAGAAAAGGCAATAATGGCATCATATCTTTTCTATAATTAGCTAGGTTAATGAACATTTTCATTTCACCTTTCCTCATTTCCCATTTATTGCCGCTGGCTCCTCCTGATGACAATAAAGGCCTGTTTCGTATAGTAAGGAATTTGTTCACCAATAATGCTTTATTTGTTTTATTTAATATTCTTAACCATAAATCATGATCCTCTGTATAACGCATAGTTTCATCAAACCTATAATCACTATTATTTCTTATTACAACTGAAGAGGTATCAAAATAATTTTTAAATATAAAGTCTGTAAATTTATATTGACGTATACTATCATGAACTAATGGGATGCTTTGATTATTTATATAAAAATTATTAGCATATAAATCTATATCTACAGTTAAGTGATTATTCATTACCTCTAACTTTTGGGGATTCCAAGTATCATCAGCATCTAGAAATGCTATAAATTCTGCAGAAGATATATCCATAGCAGTATTCCTTGCTTTAGATACTCCTTCATTTTTCTTATTGACAATAATCATATGATCTATGAAGTTCTTTTCTTTATAATCATTAACTAGGGACAATGAATTATCTCTAGATCCATCATTAACAATAATTATTTCATAGTTATCATAAGTTTGCTTAATTACAGAATCAATACATTCAATAATAGTTTCTTCAGCATTATACATTGGTATAACAACTGAATATTTAAAATTGTAATCCATTAGATATTTACTTAAGTAGATGTATCCAACGATCATAAAATTCAGTAGGACTAAATCTTTTTGAATCTAAAATAGCTCTTTCACTGAAAGTATTACGTTTTATCGGGTCATTCATTAGATCAATAACTGCTTCAGATAACTCGCGAATATTTTCTGGCTCCACTAGAATACCATCAATTTGATCTCTAATAATTGAGCTTGGCCCGAAATTACAGTTAAAACTAACAATAGGCAATCCGAACCATTTAGCTTCAATCAATACTAATCCAAAACCTTCAAATCGAGATGACATAATAAAAATAGAGCTATTTTTGAAATAATATTGTATATTATTATTAGCACTAATAAACTCAATAGAATCTAAAATTTCTAAATCTTTTGCAAGCTGTTGAAGTTCGTCTTTACAAATACCATCACCAACTATTCTTAACTTCCAATTTGGTGCCTTTTCACTAACTTCCTTCCAGGATTTTAGTAAAAGATCAAATCCTTTTTGTGGAACTAATCTACCTACAGCAAGAGCATAATTAGTAGTATTATTATATTGAATATTATCTTCATCAATCAAAACTGGGCAAGTAATTGTATCAATACGCTTAGCATTAAATCTATCAATATAAATAGATTTATCATCATCAGTAAGTACAATAAGCCTATCAGATAGCTTTACAGCTAAAAATTTAGATAGATAATTAATTAAATAATTATGATAAACGTTAGCATTAAAATGTTCCCAAGATATTCTTTTAATAGGTTTAAATAATGTTGCAGGAAGTGTTTCTAAGAAAAGATTAACTCCAATATCAATAATGTAATCTGGCCTAACTTTATCTATAATACGCCTATACCTTGAGATTGTTTTCAAATAATTTATATATATATTAATTTCCATACCTTCATGCAGATAAAAAAAATCTATCTTTTCATCTAATGAGTGAAATTTTTTACTACCTCCCATCTTCGCAATGACAGATACTTTATAATTATTATTTGCCAAATAATTAGCTAAGGCTGAAGTTATCCTTTCCGTACCTCCTGTTCCAGCTAAGGAATGAATATAAAAACAAACGTTTATCACAATAAAATAATTTATTCAGTTAATTTATAGAAATTTCTGAATGTTCATAATTACTTAATTTTAACATTTTTACAGTCATAATAGCAGCAAAATATGTAAGAATTAGAAACAAGATCCTCCAAAACATAAAATTTGAGAAAAGAATTATATCATCTATTAATAAGTTTGAGAAAAAAGCCATCATCGCATAAAACAGGTAACTTAGAAAACTATTATTCTTATAATCAACTTTTTTAAACATACTTCTAACCATAGCAATAAAAATCCCAATAAGAAAAGAATAAATAATTGCACCATAAAAACCAAAAAAATGCAATGCTATATAATTATATCTTGAATTAGCACCTGTATTAGACCCAACTGTACGTACATTATAGTAATAGTCAAAAACATCGACACCTATAATTTCTGGTGCTTTTACATTTAAACCCATGTATTTTAGAATAGTCCCCCAACCAGGGTAAAAAGCATAATGAATAAAGGACTTTTCTTGTATTGTACTCATGACCTCATCATTATACCCTAATAGAAAAATATCTCCACTAATCAAAATGCGTAAATATAATAGATCAATTGCTGTTTTAAGATCGGTTCCAGTCAATGTCATTATTATTATTAATGGAAATGCTATAAAACTAGTTATAGTAATTAAAGACAACTTAATTCGTTTTGCTTGGCCTTTAACAACTAGGGGAAATACCATAATTGTGTATTGAAAGAAAAAGCTAAAAATTGCACTCTTAGATCCACTCATTGCCGTAGAAATCAAAAGAATGAACCCAACCAATATATCAATAAAACTCAATTTCCTTTTTAATACAAATGCTTTATACAGTAATGTAAAACTCACAATTAATCTGTATGAGGTTACGAAAGCCATTAATATTCCATGCCCATCATATATATTAACATGAGTAACTGTATCCGAATCATCTGTAAATAATGCCATACCTAACGTTCGTATATTTACAAACTCAGATATAGTATATATTGAAAATGCTATGTAAGAAAATGTAGTAAAAACAGAATAACTATCTTCTGAATGAGGTTTATGATTCTGTAATTTAGAAATATTAACTTTATTACCCATAAAGGTACCTAAATACAAACCTATCAATAGAGAAACTTCTGTAGTTATAAAAGATAGTCCGTATTTCGTATCCAAATAATCTTCGTTATATAACATAAATACGCATACAGCACTACTTATCATATTTAATATAGTAAAGAACATAGGATCAAAAACACCCCAATTTACTTTTCTATACAACAATAGATAGAATATAATAAGAATTATATGTACAGATACATATAATTGAAAATGATCAAACAAGAAAATAGAAAACTGAAAATGATCCATTTATATATTCATTATTATATAAGATTTTCTATCTTATATATCTATCAATCATTTTTCTCAATAATACGTATACACTAGGTAAAAAACCTAATTTTCTTTTTATTATAGCGTTTATGTCTTTATGGTATTGAATATCACTGTTTCTCGAACTATAGCCCAATTGGTTATATATAGTCAATAAGTTATGTATATATTTAAAGATATCAGGATGATCTCCATATAATTTAACATTATATACATGGTCAGCAAAGGTCGGGTACTTTAATTCATACTCCCTTTCTTTGTAAACATGTTTGGGATAAAACATAGCCTGATGGGATATATTTCCATACGCTATTCTCCACCTATTTGTTTTTCCATTATATATAATATTAGACTGTTTAAAATATGTATTCCCATAATATAAATACTTTTTATCAGTAAAATGGTTCACGAACTCCTCAATGATAGTTGGAGATAATAATAAATCATCTGCACCTAAAAACAAAACCCAGTCACCTGTTGCATACTTTAAACCTTTATTCATTGCATCAAAAATTCCATGATCTTTTTCTGAAATAAATGTGCTTATTTTATTAACATATCTATTAATAATTTCTAAAGTGCCATCTGTAGACTGACCATCTATAATGATGTATTCAATATTTTTATAACTTTGATCCACTACACTTTTCAATGTATACTCTAGCGTATCAGCTGCATTATATACTACTGTAATTATAGATATCTTAAAAAATGACATAATATTTTAAATTATTTAGTTATTTATTAATTTAGTTTTGTTAAATAACTTTTAAAACTTGACTAATAGAATTATCAATTGGGTATCAGAAAATGAATTAAAATAATTCACAGAGCTTTTAAGCATCATGTACAAAACTATATATATGCACCTTTTATGCGATAATTATAATACGGACTTATAGACTTTCACTGTTTCATCAACAGTCTTTTGCCAATTAAATAAAGAAGCTCGGCTCATTGCTTTAATCTTATATTTTCCTCTAAGACTTTCACTAAACAATAAACTATTAATGGCATGATACAAGCTTTGAGATTCATTACTATTAAAATACAAAGCTGCATCTCCCCCAACTTCCATTAAAGAACTGGTATTACTTAAAATAGTAGGGCATCCACAATTAAAGGCTTCTAATGTAGGAATTCCAAATCCTTCATATTCGCTAGGGAATACAAAAAACAACGCATCACTATATAGCTGTGCTAGCGTTTCATCATTTTCTATAGGATAATAATCAACTTGTTTATCAATATCTAGTTTTTTAAACAAAGATATTTCGTTATGATTGAACTGTCCTCCTCCTGCACACAATACCTTTAATGACCTATCCTTTCTAAGGAAATCACTGGAAGTCTGAATGAAGAAGGTAAAGTTCTTATATGCAGCCCTATTGCCTATAAATAGAAAGTAAGGTTCTTTAAATACTGTACCCATTACGTTACTATTAGACAATGAGCTTGCTAAATGTATTACCTCAATATTCCCTTGATCTGTACCATAGTATTCTATTATATCTCTCTTTGTTGCATGCGAAATAGCTATAATTTTAGACGCTTCACTTAGAAGAGTTTTATTATTACAAATAACTTCGTCTATATTCTTAAGTTCTCTAGGGTATTTATAATGAAATTTTTCATGAATCAAGTCATGAAAAGTAACTACCAACGGTTTTTTAAGGACATTCTTTTTTAAAAAATATGTATCGTAATAGGTAGGATGAAAAATATCAAATTCATTCTTTTTTAGAATACCTATTGTATGGTTTTTATTCAGATATGTTTTTATAGTAGTTTTACCTTTAAAGTTAATAGACGGCAGATATTTTTTATCAAATAGTTTTATATCATTGGTATATTCATTATCTGAATAAGCGACTGCATTTTTCACTTCGTGCTTATTTCGTAGCAATCCTGTAGATAGTTCATAGAAATATCTAGATATACCTCCAAATCTTTGATTATTATATATTTGATGATCAAAAAGTATTTTCATAATATGTAATGTTCTTTAAAGTCATTTATTCCAAATTCCACTAGCCGATCTATTTATTATTTTGTAACATTGAATAGTCGATAATACTGCTCCTATTAAGACCGCTACACTAGTAGCAACTACCACCCCCTCAACACCCATGTCTTTATATTTGACCAAATATATTGCCAAAGGAATATTCAAACATGCAGAAATAACACTTGTATACAACTGCAACCGAATTTTCCCTATTCCATTAATCAAGTAAGCAAAAATATTACTATAGTTACTAATTAACACATACGCTGCTACGATAACAGATAGAGTCATTGGAATATTAACATCTTCCTTTAGCCATAATAGATATATGTCTTTAATAAAAAATAGTAGTCCAATTACTAATCCCAAGGATAAAACCCATAAATTAATCAACAACTTTATAGTTTTATTAATCCATTTAAAGTCTTCTTTCACATATGCTTCATTAAATGCTACCCAATAAGGTGCAATCACTATACTCCAAACTATAGTAAATATACTAAATAGCTTCAATACGATATTAAATATTGTAACTTGTTCTGAAGAAAAAAACTTAGCGACTAAAAGGGTATCTGTTGAAAATAAAACTAATCCAGCAATTTGAATTATAAAAAACTGACTACCTAAAGCAAAAATAGACTTAACTATAGTTTTATCGTATAGATATAAATTAGGTTTAACTTTCTTCAAAAATGTATTAAATGCATAGATTGAAAATAAAATTAATACAATTAAAGGAATTATAGAATTGCAATAAGCTAAATATATGACTGAATTTGATGAGCCTAAATTCAAATATTTTATTATAATAGTACCTGATAAAATTAATACATTAGAGACACAAGAGATCAGTACCACATAGGCTGGTTTTTGAAAAAGCATTCAATATACCATTTATAGATTCTAATAATAACTTAACAAAAAAACAAACAAAGCATATTGTAATTGTGAAATGAAATTCATCTGTTCGTATACTAGAATTTATAATCTCCGGCCAGAAAAGGAAGTGGCTCAATATTATGACTATACCTACTAGAAGAAAGATTATAAATGACATTAATAAATAATTAGTACTAACTATTTTTCTAGCTAATAAACTATCATTTTTTGATATAGCTTCAGAAACTTTGTTTTTCATTCCATTCCCTAATCCCAAGTCTAAGAAAGTTACCCATGACAGAATTGAATAAACAGTTAACCATGCTCCATAATCAGATTTACTTAAAAACGACAAACAAATAGGAATTGTTAAAAATGAAGTAATCACCATAATTCCTCTATACATAAAGGACTTTATAATATTTTTTATCTGTCTATTATTTCTCTCATCGACATTAATAAATTTTAAGATTATAGCATATACACTAGTTTTTTTCATATAATACTTATGATTTTTTTTAATATTGAGAATAGCCTTAACATAACTATTGATATAATACTAAGAAACGTAGTTACTATTACACTAATAGATAAACATTTGAATAAACTTGTTTTTTGCATTTCTAGAGGCAATACAGGATAGTCAATAGTTTGAATTAAATTATTTTGCTTATTAAGATTTAACTTTGCAAGCTCTAAATTCTTTACAATCTCAGACAAAACCATTTTACTCATTTCTGCATCAACAACTTTCTTTTGGGAAGGAGTTCGTGTGATTTGCTTTGAAGGATTAGCATTTGGCGTTTTGTCTATTAATGATGCCACACTCGTTATCGAGCTATTTAATGAATTTTTAACAGAATCTAATTGACTTTGCAGAATGGCAACATTGTTTCTACTATTTTTCAATTTTGTTTCTTTGTAGAAATATGATACTTCTTTCATTAAATTATCCACAAAATATTTAGCAAACTTTTGATCCACATCTGTAAATCTAACATACATAACATCACTCTTTCTATCTGGCTTTTCTACCGATAATTTCTCGTCAATTATTTCTTTATAAAAAACAGTAATTATACTATCTTCTTTTATAGTTCTTCCATTAACATTATTATGAAAAATTATTTTTTCATTAGGTCTTTCTTCCCATTTCTTTGAAAGTCCTTCTATAGTTAAGTAATAGTCTATAATTCTCTTGTAACCTGAAGATGTCGGCAATTGTGCAAAAAATACTTTTTCAATTATTGATCTTGATTTAATGAAAGTAATAATATTATTTTCATCAAAGACCGATCCAGATTGACCTCCTAAATCTAAACCTAATTGAGCTGCCATTCCAGAGTAACTCCTGTCACCCCCTTTATCTCCAGTAATAATGAAAGAGTACTCAGCAGTATAATGAGCTTTTTGATAATAAAAAAAAGCTACTCCTACTACTATTCCTCCTATAATTCCTAAAGCTATTATTTTCCACTTACTAAATATGTATTTTATCCAGTCAATCACGTTAACAGTTAGTTGGGATGGACTACCTATATTTTTGTCTTTCAAACTTTGAGATTCTGCGAGCATCTTACTATTCAATTTTAATCACGTATAGTCAGAGATAATTATTTTCTTAAAATTGCAAAAATGATTGCTGCTAATGTACCCATACTAGTACTTAAACCAATCCAGCTTTGTACAGTCATCGTTTCTTTTTTCTCCTTTTTTCTAGGAACATATACTTGTGTACCAGGCTCAATCTCAGGATATATTTTCCATAATAAAAAATTACGTGTTGCTTTTACTTCACCATTAGCATAAATGACGTAAGACTTACGTTTCAATGCATTTTGGGTAAATCCTCCACTATTAATGATATAAGACTTAAAACTTCTTTTGTCGAATACAACATTCTTAGACCTTAATACTTCACCATTAACCTTTACCAGTTGACTGATCATGGGGATAATAATGATATCGCCGCTCTGCATCAACAAGTCCCACTTGCTTTTGGGGTTCTGCATGATTGTTGGAAGATCTATTCCTATGTTCTCTGTTCCTCTTTGCAACGTTGCTGCATTCGTGTAAGCGTATGCACTGAAACCTCCAGCTCTTCTAACAATATCCGAAATTCTTTCATCCTTACGGCTTAAGGTGAAGTATCCGGGATTCATTACTTCTCCCTGAATCTGCACCGATCGCTGAACCTCATATCCAGATACCGAGAACACGGAGACAATATCGTAGGGTTCTAACTTATATTTTGAAGATTCCAGCGTTAGATTCCTATCGATAGATAAGGTTATAATTTCAGCCAGTTTCGCATCTTTCGCCTGACGGTCGCTGTCTTTAATCCGGCGGGCAATTTCTACTCGTTGCGTATTTGCTCCTTCAGATAAACCTCCTGCCATCAATATAAGGTCTTCTACCGTCATTCCTTCGGAGAAGGGGAAGTTTCCGCCTTTACGTATGCTTCCATTAACTGTTACGTTATAAGTCTCTCTTAAATCAAAAATGGAAGGAATGCTGATAATATCCTCTCGTTTAAGCTGCAAGGTATCATATTCACCCTGAGCTGCGTTTTTAACCTGAAACTGAATAATCTGAGTTTCGTTGTTTTCATTAAGACGCGTCACATACCCCCTTTCTGCAAAAGCATCCTGCTTTAATCCATCTGCCTGTCTGATTAATTCGGAAAGCTTAAGTCCTGAAGTTAACTCGAATTGTCCCGGACGATATACGGCACCGTTAATGGTCACCCGGTTTTCAAAACGATCCAGGATTTGATCGATGATATACTTATCTCCTTTTTGAGGAATGTATGTTTTAATATCCTGATTAACAATGTCTTTTACTTTTTTCTCTGTATCAGTAAGTTGAACGGCTTTAATGCGAGTGGTATAAGCAGAATCGGTAAGGCCCCCGCCGAAATTAATTACATCCTGTAAAGTCTCTCCTTTTTTCACTTCATAAATGCCCGGACGTTTGATTTCACCTTCGATTGCTACCCGCACCTGATACACAGGAATGCGGATAATATCGTCGTCCTGTAAGTAGATATTGTTCTCAATATCCGCTCGTTGAAGGATGTCATAAATATCCAGCACTTTGTGTACACGGCCATTTCGAATGACTTCAATTTCCCGGAATGATCCGTTTTGGGTAGGTCCACCCGAAGCGTATAAAGCATTTAGAACGGTTTGAACCGAAGTCATAGGATAGGTTCCTGGCTTCTCTACTTCACCAATGATGGTTACCTGAATGGTTCTGATATTGGTTAAACTGACATCAACGAAAGTACCGTTGCCTATGGCGTAGTTATTGGCTCTCAGGCGATCTTTAATCAAGTTTGTAGCCTGTTGAAGTCGCTTGCCGCCTACGTAGACTTTTCCCATTCCGGGCAGCATCACAAAGCCTTCCGGGGTCACAGATACACGCCAGTCTACCAAGGACTTACCGTATACATTAATCTGTAACTGGTCTCCAGGACCTACGATATAATTGCTGGGAGTAGGTCTGTTTGTATTAATATCAAACAGATTAGGGCTAGCAAATATTTGGGAACCATATAAAGGCAATATCTCTTTTTCAATAGCTTTGGGCTTTTCAAATTTGAATTCTTTTCTTCCTTTGACGGTATTAACGATGTCTTTGTTATCGACATCCAGCTCCCCTTCTTTTTCTTTTAAAGCACTAATTCTGGTTTTCAGCTTAGCTACTTCCTCCTGAGGTAAGCCACGGGATAATACTACTTTTTCGAGCTGATCATCCGCAATACCTTCAGCTCTGATTTGCTCTATAATAGCTCTTATCTGATCATCCGATAAAGCATCTACTTTAATCGACGATAAGTTTTCCTGATTAACTATCTGTGCATACGAATGCTGTCCATTAATGAGTATTACGATTAAGGCTAATACTAGTACATGAACAAGTAATTTAAACTTCATTGCTGGAATGATTCAGTTAAGTATGTACTTAATTTATTGATAATCAGATATAAACCTCCATACAGATTAGATCCAGAGGCAGTAGTAAGATTTTTCGGGATGAGTACTCACTCATTCTCAAAAACCTGCTGAAATGAAGAGTCATGGAAGATGAATACGGACTCCATTCGTTCTCTTCATTAAGATTAGGTTCTAAAAAATCAGAAATTTAGTAAATTATTGTGTTTCTAAAAGCATGCTACTTAAAAAGTAACCCTATCTTAAAAATACAATTCTATCACTCTGATTTTATGAAGGTTATCCTTTTAGGGAGCCAGTAACTATTCGAGTAAGAATCTGCATAAGTCGATGTTAGGTTGGTATATTATGTAATAAACGCCTACAAAGTTAACATATTACATGAAAGCATCATAAAAACTGTTTAAGTCTATGCAAAAACTTTCGATAATGAAAAGACAAAGGAACTTTTAAACCATGGATTGTCCAAGCCTTCATATTCAATCGGTGTTGATCAATAATGTTTTTAACACTTCGATTAGATTCCCCCCCAATTCTCATATGTACCAAACATTCATCGACCCAGTAGGTAGGTAACTGATAAACCCGCATAGCTCTGAACGTCAACTCATAGTCAGCTCCTAAGCGGAAGTTCATGTCGATGTAACCAATCTTATCATATAAAGATCGACGGGCGAAAAAAGTAGGGTGCGGAGGCATTTCGCCGTACTCGAAAAAAGTCTGGTCATACGCTCTCGACTTCCAATTTCGAATTACTTTAGTCAGAGAGGTATCCATGTATTTCAGGTTGCCATAGACCGCCTCTGCCGTCGGATTCGCCTCAAATGTCTGCATTACTTTGGACAACACTCCACTGTGAGCATATACATCATCTGAGTTTAAAATACCGATCACATCGCCCGTAGCTCGCTTTAATCCCTTATTCATAGCATCCCAAATGCCCTTATCGGGTTCACTTACCAATTGAGCGATCCGGTCTGTGTAGGGGTTCAGACGAGCCAGGGTATCATCTTTGGATGCTCCATCAATAATGATATACTCAATGGAAGGATAATCCTGCGACAAAACCGAGCGAACGGTATCTTCAATCGTGGCTGCACCGTTGTAAACAACCGTTATAATAGAAATCTTAGGCAGATCCGACATAGGTATACATGATTCACCAGCTAAAACGATAGGTGAACGGACTTAAATAAATTTAAGTTTGCGGGCCGCAAAGGCACACATTTGAAGAAGGATGAAACCGTGTTTGAACCGGGAAATATTGGTATCCCCGTACGTCCGCTCCCGATACCGAATAGGAACTTCCACGATCTTGAGATTTAATTTGAAAGCTCCAAAAATCAGATCAAAATCTCCGAAAGGATCAAAATCTCCGAAGAACTTGCGGTTTTCTATTAAGCGGTAATAATCCGTCCTGAAAATCACTTTCGTTCCGCATAACGTGTCTTTGAACGGTCTGTCCAGTAACCAAGAAAACAGTAGGCTGAAGAATTTGTTGCCTAGCAGGTTAAGAAAACGCATGGCTTTCTTTTCCATCGGATAAACCAACCGCGAGCCGTTTACAAAATCCCCTTTCCCGGAAGCAATGGCATTATAAAATTTGGGCAGATCTTCGGGCGGGACGGTTAAATCCGCATCAAGAATCATTAGGATATCACCCGTTGCCACAGCAAAACCATTTCGAACGGCATTGCCTTTTCCTTTGCCATCCTGCTGAAGAATCTTAATATCAAATTGGTCTTTGTATTGCTCGGCTATGCGTTGAATCGTTGCCCAGGTATCGTCCGTTGAGTTACCCTCTACGAAAATAATCTCCTGATGCTTACCAAATTTAGGCATTCGCAACAACGCATTTTCAACATTTCCGCTTTCATTACGAGCAGGGATAACGATGCTCGTTGAAAAGCGGTTTTCCCACTGCTCCACTTCCTTGAGTGGCTTGGCAAAACTGTATTGATTAATGGATAAATGCCTGATAATCGGCAGTTTGGCTACGTATTTATTGAGAAACGTAGAAATCAGCGGAATATAGAAAGGACATAACATTCGCAAACTGTTCCGGTACACATCAAATCCGGCCAGATTTAGCAAATTGTCCACATCCATGCGGGAAAGCCAGTTCTGACGGGGAGTTTTTCGTTTCAACCCTAACCACTCAGCAAATTTCAGGAAAGGCTCCCAGAGGAAATTATAGTAGTTAACAATGATTTTTGTGCGATCATGGCACAGCGGTCGCAGCTGTTCAAAAAGAGCCTGAACGTCATCAATGTAACCAATCAGATTAGACAGAATAATAAGATCGTAGGTCTCATTCAAGTGGATTTCCTGGGCTGTCATTACCTCAAAACGTACGTCTGGGAACTGCTGACGAGCCACCCGAATCATGCCTTCGCTGAAGTCAATACCCGTTTTGCGTTCGCCTCTGATCTGCCCCAGAAGCTCTCCAGTGCCACATCCGACCTCTAAAACCGACAAATCTTCGTGGGAGAAGTAATTGCAGTAATGGGTAATCTCATCCCAATAGTATTTCTTCTTACGACGGTAAGAGACCTGACTAGAGGCGATCCGTTCAAAATAATCCAGATGGACGAATTTTTCCTGATTCAAAAGCTGACCTGATTCTTGCATAGGGGTAATACTCGAATTGGCAAAAATACAACTGATCTCTTCCAACTAGTTATTGGTTTCGGGATTAATTCAAACATCCCTGCGGTAGGCCCATAAAAAAGGGGGCTGACTCCGCACGAAGTGCCCCCCAAAAGTTTTTGTCCAACTTTTGGGGGGCACTTCAATCAATTGGTCAGCCTTGTTTTTTGAATAAAGGAATTTATGATCTGTCTATGCCAGCTTTTCTATTACTGGAAAGGACGGGGTTTTGCTGCCAGTGGTAGGTCTTATGTTTTTGCTTTTGGGAAACAGGTTTGGTTTATGATATGAATAAGGTTAAGCGAATCGTTTGACCAGCTGTATTAGGGAGTACCGCTGCCAGCTTTTTTGCTGGCAGCAATAGCTTGCCCATCGGGTTGTGCTGCCAGCGGAAAAGCTGGCAGCGGCAGGGTTTAGGTTTTTCGTTTGAGAAACGGTTTTTGCTATAAGTCAATGTAGTAAAGAAAATCATTGACTCCGCCCATATTAGTGAGTGCCGCTGCCAGCTTTTTTGCTGGCAGCAATAGCTTGCCCATCGGGTTGTGCTGCCAGCGGAAAAGCTGGCAGCGGCAGGGTTTAGGTTTTTCGTTTGAGAAACGGTTTTTGCTATAAGTCAATGTAGTAAAGAAAATCATTGACTCCGCCCATATTAGTGAGTGCCGCTGCCAGCTTTTTTGCTGGCAGCAATAGCTTGCCCATTGGGTTGTGCTGCCAGCTTTTCCGCTGGCAGCGGCAGGGCTTAGGGTTTTCGTTTGAAAAACGGTTTTTTGCTAGAGGTCAATGTAGTAAAGAAAATCATTGGCTCAGACCATATTAGGGAGTGCCAATGGAAAACCTGGCCTTAATACTTTCGCAAAATCCGTTCAACGGCTGTTAAGTAACCTCCCGCAAAGAGGTTTACATGAACAAGTAGAGGATATAAATTATACAAAGGAATACGGTCGTTAAAGCCGGGTTCAACCGGAAAGGCTTCGTAATAACTCGTGTAGAAACTGGTATCAAAACCGCCAAACATGGTGGTAAAGGCAATTTCAGCTTCCCTCAATCCAAAGTAGGTAGCTGGATCAACCAGGGCTACAGCTCCATCGGCACCCGTCATGACGTTACCACTCCAGAGATCGCCGTGTAATAAAGCTGGCTTTTCGTTGGGAATAAGATTGGGTAACTTCTCACAAAACTTCAGAAACTGATCGTATAACTTATTCGAAAGCTTACCTTCATATAAGGCCCGCCCGGCTTGTACTTTCAGCCGGTTTTCTACGAAAAAGTCAATTCCCGAATCCATCCACTCATTTTGCTGAGGCAGAGCTCCGATGTAATTATTGAATTCCAGCCCGTGCTTTTCAGTAGTAACCCGATGAAGCTGAGCTAGCTTCTGGCCAAAGTCCGTCCAGTAGTTCGAAAGTTGCGGACTCGATTCCAGAAAATCCATCATCAGGTAAGAACCATCACTTCGCTGACCGTATCCGTGCACGGCGGGAATGGTCAGGACATCCGTTTGCCGCAGGCGATTCAGACTCCGGGCTTCGCTTTCGAACATGCCTTCATGATCGCCCTGATTCCATTTAATAAAAAAAGAACCTTCAGCCGTTAGTACTTTGGCCGCGAGGTTGAAATTACCGCCATAGATGAACTGGAACTCCCGAACTTCGGGCTGAAAGCCCAGCGTTTCGAGTAATACACTTTCCAGAAATTGATATTGATCTGCACTTTGAAACATAAACAGCGGTTGGCTTTATACGGAATACTGCAAAATAGAGGTGCCAGTGGCGAACGACCAAATTCGGCCCCTATTTAACCCATCCATTTTCAATTTTATAGGTAACGACTCCTTTGGCTGATTTTAGAATAAAATCGGCTTTACTGCCCATTTTTACGTCCGTTTCCAGGCGTAAACCCGTCGCGTCGATTTCCTGGGTACCGAAGAAAACGGAGCAGTCGCCGAGTTCTTCCACCGTTCCGCGAACGTACCATTTTTCAGGCCGATTAAAAACCGCTAGTTCCCGACGATTAATAGCAATATCCATTAGAATGGGTTTATTGTTTTTAATAACCGTCACGTTTCGAATGATCAGGTCAAACAGCGAACGTCCGTTTTCAGGAATGGTTTCGTAGTCTTCAATGGCTTCTTTGGCATAACTTTCAGAAGCGATGGTGTGCAAACCACTTAATAACGCTACATAGTTCAGTCGGCGAATTTTCTGTTTTTCAGGATCATTCGCATAACCACCCGACTCGATTAAAACGAGTGAACTACCCCATTTCTGAATATTATCTCCGAAAGCACGAGGTTCAAATTCGTCCGAAAAACGTCCAACCTGATTAGGAATGAACTGCTGTAAATTCCGGTTCAGCGAAACGATTAACTGCATGGAACGTTTCCTTACGTCATTGACTTCCCGGGCTTCATTATAGGCCGTAGCCAGAAAAGAAATCGTAGCCAGATTTTTCGTCTTACCCGCCGAATACCGGGGTTCCTGATCGTGCAGATTAAAGGCAAACGTCGGCTGAATGCTTTGCTGAAGCGACTTGAGTAACTGGCCTTCCGGGGTTTGTAAACGCAAGGCATCACGATTCATGTCTATCCCTAACGCGGTTCTCCGGGTCCAGGTTTCCGCTCCGTCAGGATTCAGCATGGGCACGAAGTATAAGGTCGTTTTCTCCAGAATTTCTTTACGTAAATCGTCGAAAGCATCGTTAGAGGCAGAGAAAAAACGGAAGAGATCAAAAATGGCCATGGTGGCTGTAGCCTCATCTCCGTGCATTTGTGACCAAAGTAACACATTCGTTGGTCCCGTGCCGATCTTAACCATATGCAGACTACGGCCTTCGGTGGAAGTACCTACCTGTTTTACTTCAAAGCTAGCTTTCGCCGCATTCAGCAAAGGGATGATGTCTTTATGGGTAAACCGGCGTTCGGTTAAGGCTTTTTCTTTAAAAGTTTCGTGAGAATCAAAAAGTTGCTGAAGCATATTCTGAGCATTCGTACGGGCCGCAAAACCTAATAAGAGCAATAAGAAAAGGTATTTCATAGCAATTCATCAGCGTTATGCGGTTCAGGTAATCACGCAAAAGTAAATAGTTTACGGTTTTTTCAGGATGTACTAACTTCCCGAAAGTTTACTTAAAGCTAATAACTAAAACTTCCCACTACCGATTTTCTGCGAGCGATAAATCCCGGCGTTACCCGAAAAAAGATAAGCAATGAAACAGGCGAGAGCCAGGTAAGGGGCACTCTCTGTTCCGAAAAGCTCAATACCCATGATCGTGCTGGCTAGCGGGGTATTAGATGCTCCAGCGAAAACAGCTACAAAACCAATTCCGGCCATTAACCCCACAGGTAACTGAAGAAACTGAGCGGCAGCATTCCCAAACGTTGCTCCAATAAAAAATAGGGGCGTTACTTCGCCACCCTTAAAGCCAACGCCCAGCGTAAACGTCGTGGAAAGCGTTTTCATAATCCAGTCGTACCAGGGCAGAGGATCATGAAAGGAAGACACGATGGTAGGGATGCCGAGTCCGATGTATTTCGTTGTACCCGAAAGCCAGATGGCTAAAGCGATAAAAATGCCGCCAAGCATGGGACGAAAAGGGGGGAAGCTAATGTAGGTTTTTACTTGTCTGGCCCAGAAATGGGTTAACTCCGCGAAAAGCCTGCTAATCAGCCCAAAGGCCATGCTGGCTAAGGCAATCTTTATAAATAAGCTGACACTAAAAGCCGGAACCAGATTAATGGCATAATGCGTATGCCCAACGCCCCACCAATGGCAGGTTTGATCGGCAAATAAGGCAGCTAATAAACTGGGAATGAGAGCTTCGTAACCTAATTGCCCAATGATGAAAACTTCCAGAGCAAAGATGGTGCCGGCCAGCGGAGTACCAAAAACGGAGGCGAAACCTGCACTAATACCCGTCACTAACAGCGTTTTTCGGTCAATGTTCGATAACTTAAAAAGTTTGGTAAACTGATCGGCAATGGCCCCTCCCATCTGTACAGCCGTACCTTCCCGCCCTGCCGATCCGCCAAATACATGGGTCAACAAGGTGGTTATTAACACCAGTGGAGCCATTTTAAAGGGAATGATTTTCGTGGGATTCTGCCATTCTTCAATGAGCTGGTTATTACCCTTCACGACGCTTTCTCCCCAGTAATGGTAAATGGCCCCGACGAGAAAACCACCCAGTGGTAGTAAAGCAATGATCCATAAATGACTTTCCCGATACTGCGTTATGGCATCGAGCGAAACCAGAAAAAAGGCAGAAGCTGAACCCACTAGTGTTCCAACGAGAGCATTTAACCCTAGCCAGCGGAGAAGATAAATGAAGGGGTGATTCAGTTTGGTTACAATGGGCATAGTCCCGATTATGAATGCGTAAGTTCTTGAATGAGTGTTTGATACGCAGGATTCGTCGAAATAACGGTTTGATGAGTGGATAACTCAAAATCTACAAAGTCGAACCCGGGAGCGACTGTACAGCCTACCAGTGCATACGTCGTTCCTGCCGCCGGACGTGAAGCAAACCAATACCCCGCCGGAACAACGGCCTGAAAGACTTCGCCTTTGTCAGGATCCGAACCGAGACGAATGATTTCCAGATGACCATCGGTATCAAATACGAAAACTTCCAGTGCACCACCCGCGTAAAAGTGCCAGACTTCATCGGACTGAATGCGGTGCAGAGCGGAGAAATGATGACTTTCTAGTAAAAAATAAATGGCTGTACTTAAATGACGGTCGCCCGTAAAACGACCGGGCAAGGCACTTTGGGCAATGGTTTCCGTCGAACGGTACGTTTCGGCAAAATAACCCCCTTCGGGGTGTGCTTGCATCTGGTATTTCTCAATCCAATAGGTGGCTGGTTTCATATCAAAATAGTCAAGGCCAATTTTTAAGCTAAAAATTTTAAAGAAGTATATATTCTTTAAGCAGCAAAAGAATATATGTAAATACACTGGTTACCAGTTTGTTAGGTATAGGTACGATTTGACTCGAATTAACTGTGCTGGTTAAAAGTACGATAGTCCATCTGTGAAAATGGAAAAATTATAAAAGTTACATGCAACATTTCAGAAGAAGAGCTTGTCTTTCCCTCGAAATTGATTCAATAAAGCAGAGCAAGTCATTTTGTGTAAAGGGCTGAAGAAGAGAGAAATGATAGGATAGAGGGGTAATTGAATCAATTTCTATAAAACCCGGAACCTACCTGTCTTTTTGAAATCATTTGGAGCAGACTTTGTACATAGATCGGCATTACTCACTTGTTGAAGCCTGTAAACGGGGTGACCGTAAGGCTCAGTACGAGCTGTATCGGCTGTACTCGAAGTCGATGTTCAACGTGTGCATGCGAATCCTGAATCACATGGGCGAGGCCGAAGATGTCTTGCAGGAAGCCTTTCTGGACGCGTTCCAGAAAATTCATGACTTCCGGCAAACCAGCACCTTCGGGGCCTGGCTGAAGCAGATCGTCGTTAACCGAGCCATCAATCAGCTACGCCAACGTAAGCTGGAATGGGTTGATGTGGAAGAAGCCGACTCGGTGGGCGAAGAAGTAAGTATTCCGCAGGAGGAAACCGATTGGGAGATAGAACGCGTACGTTTGGGCATTCAGCAATTACCCGATGGTTTCAGAACGGTTCTGAGTTTATACCTGCTGGAAGGGTATGACCACGAAGAGATTGCCAACATATTGAATATCTCGGAATCAACCTCGCGGACGCAGTATATGCGGGCCAAACGCAAATTAGTAGAGTTATTAATGGAATAAGCTGGATGCTTGTCCAGTTATTATTTCAAGATAAATTGTTAGTAATCAAGAGCCATTAATACCCATGAAAAAAGATCGTATTGAACGTTTTATTCGGGATAATCGGGAGGACTTTGATTCTTTCGAGCCGCCGCTGGGCCTGTGGGCCGAGATTGAGCGGCGACTACCCGAAGTCATAATTCCAGCGGAGGAGGAAACGAAAATCATTCCACTGGGAAAACAGAAATCAATTTGGAGTAAGGCATTTACCGGCAAAAACTGGGGCATCGCAGCGGGCATCATCTTCTTGCTGGGGTTGGGATTTTTCGCGGGTCACTATGCGATCAAACCTAGCCATACTGACCCAATTATTGCAGAAGTTAGTCCAGAAGAAGGTAAAATGGCCTTTCGTTATGCTTCTCTGATCGAAACCAAACGGGCTGAAATTAAGTCCATTGAAGGATCAAATCCTCAATTGTACAAAGAATTTGCGGGTGAAATTCAACGGTTAGAAGTTGATTATCAGAATTTGCGTTCGGAATTATCCCAGACCCCTAATCAGGAAGAAATCGTAGAAGCTATGATCCAAAATTTACAAATGCAGCTTGATATCCTGAATCGTCAATTACAAATTATTCAAAAAATATCCAAACCTAGCCATGAGAAGACTATTTAGCGGAGTGGGCCTGGCCTTGTTTTGGGTACTGCCCCTGCTGGCTTTTGACCAGACCGGAACTCTTTCGGAACGTAAACGCAGTATCGTTAAATCTTTCAGCGTATCGCAGCGGGATCGCCTGTTTGTTTCGAATCAGCACGGTGAAACAAAGATTAATATCTGGGATAAAAACGAAGTCCGGGCTGAGATTGTCATCATTGGTTATGGTAAAGATGACGAAGAAGCTCAACGGTTTATCGAAGCCATTGGCATTGACGAAGCCCGCACGAGTAACCAGATCCGTCTGGAAACCCGGTATAACGAACCTAAAAGTGATAACTGGAACTGGCGAAACTGGGGACGTTCGAACGAAAGCGATGGCAAGACGCGGGGCGTGAAAATCAGCTATGTAGTGTATATGCCCAAGTACATGCCACTGGATCTGCAAAGCCGTTTTGCCAATGCTACTCTGGCGGATTTTTCAGCTCCTTTACGGGTTAATACCCAGTACGGTGATTTTGTGGCAGATCGGTTAATGAATACCGATAATGAGATTCGGGTGGATTATGGAAAAGCTGTGATTCGTCAGTTGAATGAAGGTAATTTGAGAATTCAATATTCGAAACTGGAACTGGATAAAGCAGATCGTCTGCGATTGATTATTAACTATGGTTCGCTGATGCTGGAAGAAGTCTCCGATCTGGATGCAACGATTCAGTATTCAAAGGGGAAAATTGGTAAATTGAAAGAGCAGGGACGGTTGAATATTAACTATTCTGATAATCTTCAGCTACCCGTTTTAACGAATTCGGTGAAGAATCTTGACGTTCGTTGTAATTATACCACCGTTCGTCTACCCGTCCGTGACAATCAGGATATGGACTTCGACGTAACGGTAACCTACGCCAATTTTGGGTATCCCAATGCCTTACCAATCAATTTTGAAGTCAAGGACGACGGAACCGACGATACCCGCCAGCGATACGTACCTAAAAGCACCAAAGTCTACAGAGGCAAAGTGGGCAAAGGAGGGAGTAACGTACGGATTGTCTCTAATTACGGCGGTGTGAAGTTTGTGAATTAACGAGAAGAGTGACCCAATTGGGTCGCTCTTCTCATTTCAGAAGGGTTCTTTTGCTAATTCCTAACGGTTATTAGAGAACGAAGAAGCTTATTATTGCTCTTTAGGATTTGCAATTCGAAAGCGATCTGTAAGGGATTTATAATCCCACAAAGGTACCGAAAACCGCCTTTTACCCATACGCCATAAAGTCGCGTCTCTACATTATAGAAAAAATACATCTACCCTCCGCAGTCGCTCGGCTAGAGCCGAGTGATGCTATAAACTGGTAGGCCTCTGGCCGATGTTCACAAGCCTATTTCTGTTGGGGAAAGGTGTTCTCTGGCCCGTTATGGGTTTGCTTTCTACCGGCCAGAGGCCTACAGCTAAGTAGTCACTCGGCTAGAGCCGAGCGACTGCAGGTACCGCGGGTAGAACAAAAAAGGCGACTAAACTTCGTCGCTTGTTTTGTTAAATGTCAAAATGCTTTTTAAGCCATTCTTTCGTTAACTGCAAGTCCTTCTGCGTTAAGTTATGACTGCTTGGAATGAGCTCATGCTGTACCTGAAAACCTGCCGTTTCCAGCAGATGTTCGTAATCTTTCATGGCTTTGGGCTGATAATAAGGGTCCGAACTGCCGGAAGTTAATAATACCGGAGCTTTATTAGATTCCAGTGGTTTTTCTTCGGGCAAGGGTAACATAGGCCGCCAGAAAGCGGCTCCGCTTAGTAAGGTAGGGTACTTCTGAAGAATAGCTCCACCAATGTTAGCACCATTGGAATAACCCAGAGCGATTAACTTACTTTGATCAAAACCAAGTTTGCTAGCAATGTCCTGCAAACTACTTACCAGCTCTTCCGTTCGAAAATGGAGGTCGGCGTGATCAAAAATGCCCGTTCCCATGCGGCGGAAAAAGCGGGTCGTATATCCGTTTTCGAGAACGTTACCGCGAAATCCCAGCAGGTTGGTTTGACCTTCGGTTAACTCTTCCGCCAGATGAATGAGATCATTCTCATCGCCACCCGTACCATGCAGCAGGACAAGGGTATAACGCTGAGCGGCTTGTTCATTAGCGGCTACAAACCGATATTTTAAAGGGGTAAAATTCATGGAGATGGAAATAAGATGAAGGATATAATAGTCATACAAAATTTGATTCAAAAAGGTTTGTATAGAACTTAAGGAGTAATATTTTAGGGGAGGGAACTTTCTCTAATAAATTATTATTCAGGAAGATAGTGATTTAAAGCCGGAAAATTTCTAATTTTGCGGGCATTTTCATTGACGGTTATCCGTAAACTTAAAGATCTGTGATTCATAGAATGGAATGGCAGGTGGTGCATGGCACCGATGGTACACGCTGCGGATAATTGAAACAACGACATCAGAAAACTTTCTTCTCCGATGCAAAGCATCCGTAACATTGCCATTATTGCCCACGTTGACCACGGCAAAACCACATTGGTGGATAAAATCATCCACTACAGCAAACTTTTCCGGGAAAACCAGGAATTCAACGACCTGATTCTCGACAACAACGATCTGGAACGCGAACGCGGAATTACGATTCTTTCAAAGAACGTATCAGTTCGTTACAAAGACGTTAAAATCAACATCATCGATACTCCAGGTCACGCCGACTTCGGGGGTGAGGTAGAACGCGTACTGAAAATGGCCGACGGCGTATGTTTGCTCGTCGATGCTTTCGAAGGTCCAATGCCTCAGACCCGTTTCGTATTATCGAAAGCCATCTCTTTAGGCTTGAAGGTAATTGTGGTTGTGAACAAGGTAGATAAAGAAAACTGCCGTCCTGAAGAAGTTCAGGAAAACGTATTTGACCTGATGTTCAACCTGGGTGCTACGGAAGATCAATTAGACTTCCCAACCCTGTTTGGTTCAGGTAAAGGTGGCTGGATGAGCACTGATTATCGCAATAAAACGGAAGACATCAGTCCTCTGTTAGACGCGATCATCGAAAGCGTTCCTCCTGCTCCTCAACCCGAAGGTATTCCTCAGATGCAGGTTACTTCTTTAGATTTCTCGCAATTCACGGGTCGTATTGCCATCGGTCGTGTTTTCCAGGGAACGCTGAAAGAAGGTGCTTCGATGGGTCTTTGTAAAGCAGACGGAAGCGTGAAACGCGTTCGTATCAAAGAACTTCAGGTATTCGAAGGTTTAGGCCGTGCGAAAGTAGCAGAAGTAGGTGCCGGTGATATCTGTGCCATTACAGGTCTGGAAGATTTCGAAATTGGTGATACCGTTACTGATTACGACAATCCTCAGCCGCTGGATCGTATCGCGGTAGATGAGCCTACGATGAGTATGCTTTTCACGATTAATAACTCACCTTTCTTCGGTAAAGAAGGTAAATTCGTAACGTCTCGTCACTTACGCGATCGTCTGTACAAAGAGATCGAGAAAAACCTGGCCTTACGCGTACAACCAACCGATAGTGAAGACCGTTTCTTAGTATTTGGTCGTGGAATCCTCCACTTGTCAGTTCTGATTGAAACGATGCGTCGGGAAGGTTATGAATTGCAGGTAGGTCAGCCCCAGGTATTATACAAAGACATCGATGGCGTTCGTCACGAGCCTATCGAGTTAATGGTAGTAGACGTTCCTGAAGAAACGGCTGGTAAAGTAATCGAATTAGCAACCCAACGTAAGGGTGAGCTGATGATTATGGAACCTAAAGGTGACGTGCAACACCTGGAATTCAACATTCCTTCACGTGGTCTGATTGGTCTGCGTTCGGATGTGTTAACAGCTACATTTGGTGAAGCTGTAATGACGCACCGCTTTAAGTCGTACGAACCTTTCAAAGGCCCCATTGCTGGTCGTATTAACGGTTCAATCATTTCAAAAGGAACGGGAACGGCTACGGCTTACACCATCGATAAACTTCAGGATCGCGGTCGCTTCTTCATCGATGCGGGCGAGGAAATCTACGAAGGTATGGTAGTAGGTGAGCACAACCGTAACAACGACATCGTAGTAAACTTACAGGAAGCCAAGAAATTAACGAACATGCGTGCGTCAGGTTCTGACGACAGCGTTCGGATCATTCCTAAGGTTAACTTCTCACTGGAAGATTCAATGGAATACATCCAGAAAGATGAATACCTGGAGATTACTCCAAAATCGATGCGTATGCGTAAAATTTACCTCGACGAAAACGAGCGTAAACGTGCAGAAAGCAAAGGAGCTTTTGCTGATTTATAGTAGAAGCTATTCAATAAATAAAAAGGGGCTGTATGTTGAAGTGCCCCCCAAAAGTTGGACAAAAACTTTTGGGGGGCACTTCATTGATTTGGCCAGCCTTGTTTTTTAGAATTATAGCTGATATTTAGTTACTCGCTGATAATACCTCAGCCAGTTTATCGCCCAAAGCCTTACCGCGAATATTCTTAGCGATAATTTTACCCTGAGGATCTAAGAGATAGTTCTGAGGGATGGCCTGAATACCGTATAATTTTGCCGCTTCATTGTTCCAGAACTGAAGATCCGACACGTGCGTCCAGGTTAGATTATCTTTATGGATGGCCTTCAGCCAAGCTTCTTTCGCTCCAGGCTGATCCAGTGAAACACCGAGAACGGTGAAGTTTTTATCTTTATACTTCTGGAAATTTTCTACCACATTCGGATTCTCACGACGGCAGGGACCGCACCAGCTTGCCCAGAAGTCCAGTAATACATACTTCCCTTTAAAATCAGCCAGAGAAATCAGACGGCCTGTCGTATCTGCCTGCGTAAAAGCCGGAGCTACGGCACCAATCGCCGTCGCCTTCATAGTTTCCAGCTTTTTGGCGTAAGCCTTACCCGCTTCCGTATTTTTTACTTCGGGAGCAAGCGTTCTGAATAAAGGCTCTACGTCTGCATATTCAGGCACGGAACCGCCCACATCCTGCAAAGCGTCCAGACTAACTATACTTTTCGGATTCGCTTTAATAAATTGAGCGTTAACTGCTTTCTGCTCTTCCTGAATGGCTTCGTAACGCTTATCAATCGCTTCTTCAAACTCCTTTGACTGGCGTTGTTCTGGCGTCGCTTTCTGATAATCAGCCATCAATGCAGCCATTTTCTCACTCGAAACCTTCAAAGATGCTTTCAGTTTTTCGTTTTCGGTATTAACCGCCGGGCCTTTCACGCTCGCATGCACCGCCGAATCAGGACTTTGCACATTAATCGTTCCAGGTTCCAGGTATAAGTACACAATATGATCCCGACCCACTTGACGCAGGCCTTTGTTTTTCGCATCCACGAAGAGCATAGCCTTCTGAGGATTCGCCACCGAACCCTTAAATTCAAAAACTCCATTTTTAATCACGGCTGTATCCAACTGCGATTTGGAATCCTTCACATAACGTAAATAAGCCTTGGCAGGAGCATTCAGTTGTCCCATTTTGCCTTTTAGCGTATAAGCACCACTTTGAGCCCAGCTCAAAGCGGGCAGGCACATCAGGGCCATTATGACCGTTTTTTTCATCATAAGTTAAGTTTATCGATGATTTTCAAAATCACTTTGAATTGGTGAGGTAAATATAGGCATTTCGCTAGGGTATGATTCATTTCTGAGATAAAACCCTTTGCTTGTCATGCTTTTATAAAATTGAATTTGGTGTATTTGGCAAATATCAAAACTTTATAAATCATTATCACAGGGATTTTTGTCTCGTTCATCGTCACTCTTTTATAACCTGATGCTTTGCTATTTTTTTCTATGAAATTTTTCTATATCTGGTTAAGCTTCAGTTGTTTTTCGGCCTGGGCTCAGCAAAAATCGCCTGTACAATACGTCAATCCGCTGATTGGCTCAGCTCCCAGCACTACCCTTTCCGCCCAGCGACACAGCGAGGCCGGAAGCGAATTGAAAGGGCAGATATCTCCCGCCATCGGTCATCCTCACGGTATGACTAGCTGGACGCCTCAAACCCGTCGCACCGAAACTAAATGTATCGCTCCCTATTACTATACCGATACTAAAATCAATGGTTTTCGTGGCTCGCACTGGCTTAATGGCTCTTGTGTGCAGGATTACGGTACGGTAACCCTGATGCCTTTCTCGGGCCAAGCTACCACACGGCCTGAATCCAGTTATTCTCATAATCATGAAATCGTTACTCCTTCGTTTTACTCCATCAACTTACCTGATTATCAAATCCAGACGGAGTTAACGGCAACGCCACGGGCTGGAATTCTTCGATTCAAGTTTCAGAATGAAGATACCCACTTCGTTTTGATCGAACCGAATAGTGACGAAGGGGAAGGATTTATTGAAATTCACCCCGAACGTCGGGAAATTGTAGGCTACAACCCCGTTCATCGCATTTATCAGGGCTGGGGTGAATCGGCGGGCTTCAGGGGTTACTTCGTCATTCAGTTTGATACCGATTTTGAAGCTTTTGGCACCTGGCAGAATACGGTCATTCAAATGAACCAAACGAAAGTAAAAGCCCACCTCAAAGAAGAAGCGGTCGGTGCTCTGATTCAGTTTGCGTCTAATGCTTCAACGCAGGTAACTGC
The DNA here is from genome assembly GCF_030818595.1 of Siphonobacter sp. SORGH_AS_1065. Taxonomy (NCBI): domain Bacteria; kingdom Pseudomonadati; phylum Bacteroidota; class Cytophagia; order Cytophagales; family Cytophagaceae; genus Siphonobacter; species Siphonobacter sp. SORGH_AS_1065. The sequence continues at coordinate 2,257,402 of NZ_JAUTAM010000004.1, read as the reverse complement.
CCGCGTTGGAACTTCTTTCACCGACCTGGAAGGAGCGTATCGAAATCTGAAGGCTGAAATTCCCGACTGGAATTTCAAAAAAGTACAGGAATCTTCCGAAGAAGCCTGGAATCGGGAATTAGGGAAAGTACAGTTGAAAGGAACAGAGGAAAATAAAAGTCTTTTTTACACCGCCCTATATGACACGAAAATTACGCCCCGCCTCTACTCGGACGTGGACGGACGTTACCCCGGCTTTGCGGACGACTCGACCATTCATACAGCCAAAGGATTCGATTACTACTGCGATTTTAGCATGTGGGATACCTTCCGGGCGGGCTTACCCTTGCACGTATTACTTGAGCCCAAACGCTCGGCAGACTTGATGCAGTCGTTCACGCATATGGCGGAACAAGGCGGCTGGATGCCCATTTTCCCCTGTTGGAACCATTACACTGCCGCCATGACCGGCGATCACGTTACCTCCGCCATTGCTGATGCTTACGTAAAAGGGATTCGAGATTTTGACGTTCAAAAGGCTTATAGCTATCTGAGAAAGAATGCTTTTGAAGTCAATTGGGATGTGAAGAGTTATGAGTCAGGGAAGGGCCGCCGGGGCATGGAAAGTTATCTGAAATACAACTATATTCCGCTGGAAGATTCCGTTTGGCAGGCCTTCCACAAGCGTGAGCAAACCTCTCGCACACTAGAGTACGCTTATGATGATTTTTGCCTGGCACAACTGGCTAAAGCTTTGCATAAAACCGAAGATTATCAGGCATTAATGAAACGAGCTCTAAACTACCAGAACGTAATTGATCCGAAAACGGGCTGGGCTCGCGGTCGTTATGCCGATGGTCGCTGGAGTGAAAAATTTGATCCTTTCGCTATTCGGGTGAGTTTCATTACTGAAGGTTCACCCGCTCAGTATACCTGGTTTGTACCGCAGGATGTGCACGGATTACTCAAACAACTCGGCGGTCGTGAACGATTCGTCGCCAAACTTGATACCATGTTTGAAAAGGGTTATTACTGGCACGGGAACGAACCGGGTAACCACACCGCCTACCTCTACGCGTGGGCAGGAGAGCCGTACAAAACTCAAAAATGGGTACGCCAACTGGTAAGTGAAGAATACGGACTCGGCCCCGGCGGATTATCAGGAAACGAAGATGGGGGACAAATGTCGGCTTGGCTGGCTTTTAGCATGCTAGGCTTTTACCCCGCTAGTCCCGGTCGCCCGGAATACGTAATCGGTAGTCCGAGCTTTACGGAAGCTTCGATTGATGTAGGCAAAGGTAAAAATTTTACGGTAAAAGCGATAGGTAACTCAACGAAGAACATATACATCCAGTCGGCGAAACTAAACGGTAAGCCCTTCCAGAAGACCTTCCTTACACACAATCAGTTGTTGGCTGGCGGTATACTGGAATTAGTAATGGGTGCTACACCTAATAAAAACTGGGGAAGCTCTGCTGAGAACCGACCCAGCTCTATTACCTCTAATTAATACTAACTTCAAATCCGTCAGGAGATGCCACGAATGGCATAAGCGACGTAAAATTTTCTGACGATCTGACTTAAGGCTTTAATCGTCGGTAAGTCCGAAGCTTCCGAAACGTCCACCACACCCCGATCTTTGGTTAAAATGCGGATGGGTTGACGGCTGGACAAATAGGCTGAATTAGTCGTTTCTCCCTGCACTACTAAATAGGGTAACTCCTCTTCAGTAACTCCGGGCAGAGCTAACACCCGTTTTCGAAAATCTTCCATCACTTCCTCCGAAGGGGCCGAATCAAAAAAGCGGATTTTGTAAAGTTTACGATCCAGTAACATCGTTGATAAATGGGACAACAAGCGATCGGAATGAACCGTCCATTGCTTAATGCAGGCCCAGATGTCGTAATCGTCCAGTCGGGTAAAGGCCTTGATGTATTGCGGATGCGTTTGAAAGTCCTGCAAGCTGGGTTCGTTATACAAAAACGTCTCTAAAGCAGGCGTCGCATAAACCGTTTGACCTTCATGGACCAACTCACGAGCCCGACGAATGAGCTGAATCAACATCGTTTCTGCACAAATGGACGTTTTATGCAGGTAAACCTGCCAGTACATCAGCCGACGAGCCGTCAGGAAATTTTCAATGGAATAGACCCCTTTTTGCTCTACAACCAACTGATTATCCACCACATCAAGCAGCTTTACAATGCGTTCTGAGCCAATGCTTCCTTCTGTTACTCCGGTAAAAAAGCAATCACGATTGAGGTAGTCCAGTCGGTCAATATCCAACTGGCTGGAAATGAGGTCATAAAAAAAGCGACGTTCGTACTGACCCGAAAACATCCGAATCGCCAGGTCAAGAGCCCCGTTGAATTCCTGATTTAGTTCATTCATCAACAACAGTGAAATTCGCTCGTGCGAGACATGATGCAATAACGTATGTTCCAGCACGTGCGAAAACGGCCCATGACCAATGTCATGCAAAAGGATCGCGATTTGAACCGCTTCGCATTCCTGATCCGAAATCAGATGACCTTTACTTTTAAGTGTGCTAATCGCTTCACCCATCAGGTGCATGGCTCCCAGAGCGTGGTGAAAGCGGGTATGAAGAGCTCCGGGGTAGACTAATTCAGCCATTCCCAATTGTTTGATTCGCCGAAGGCGTTGAAAGTAAGGATGTTCAATCAGGTCGAAGATCAAATGACCAGGAATGGTAATGAAGCCATAGACCGGATCGTTAAGTACTTTTTTCTTATTCATAATGAGGGGCTGCCGCCTCGATAAAACGAAAGTAGGAACGCATAAAAATACGTTCCTACTCATTATTACCAAGATTATCTTTGGATTAATTGCCACCACCGGGACGTCTATCCCGCATACGATTTCTTTGCTCTTCGCGAATCTTCTCGTACTTCGTCCACTGCTCGGTAGTTAAAACGGGTTTCAGTTTAGCTTCGTAGTTTTCCTGTAACTCCCGCATTTTCTGACGATCGGGACGAGCACCGTTCGCCCGCATTTCCTGCATTTGCTTCATCCGGTCGTCGCTCAAAGCTTTTACTTTCTCTGCCTGTTCGGTAGACAAATTCAGTTCTTTGATTAGCTGTTCCGTTTGGCGTTGAGCCCGATCTTCCGGCGAGCGTCCCTGATCATTTTGAGCAAAAGTCAACGTAGTGGACAACAAGCCCGCAACGAAGAAAGCAATAAGTTTTTTCATGACTGTTTTTGTTAACGTTCAGGGCCTTGGAAACAAAAAAGAAGCAAAAGGTTTAATCAGCCATTGCAAAAGGCTTTAAAAAAGTGTAAACTTGCGGTTCATTTGGCGATCAAGCGTCAAATCGGGCCCTTAGCTCAGGGGTTAGAGCAGTTGACTCATAATCAATTGGTCGTAGGTTCGAAACCTACAGGGCCCACCCTCATTATCAGGCACTTAGCATTCATTTGCTAGGTGCTTTTTTGCTTGATGAGCCAACAAACAAGCCAACATATTCAGTGATGAGGTACCCTGAGGCTCTTTCTTGAAGAGGTTTGGAGCCTTTGAATTTTAGTCAAAATGTACCGAAGGGGTACCGACTAAACTGACAAAAGTCGTTTTTCCGAAGTTGGAGAAAAACCTATATATGCAAAAAGCACCCAGCGGTTGTTGCCAGATGCTTTAGATTTTTGCGTTTAAGTCCTAAAAGGGTACTGACTAAACCGACAAAAGTCTATATACGCTACTCTTCCTTCACTTTGCTACTGGCATACACTCCTACTACAGCCTCTAGTTCCGCTGCATAGTTGTAAATGTCATCCAACGACTTAATCTCCACCTTCGTTTCCTTCTTAGCTGCATCAAATGTTCCCAGATACTTTTTCGTCTGAGCATTCAAATACAAGCGACAGATGGGTCGACGGTTGTTATCGTCCAGGAAGATGGCAAAGTAGGAAAGTGCATCACGATGCGTAATCCGAGCTGCAGGCACCTTCGTTCGAAGGATGGACCGAACAATATAGAAGCCTTCCAGTTCCTCCTCTGTGGTAACAATCTCCGCTTTCTCTTTATCGGCCTGAGTTGGCACTGAGGGTAAAGCTACAACCTCACTAGACACATTTGTAGACTCTACCACAGACGATGAGGACAAAGAGTCATCATTGGTAATCGCGAGCTTCAATCGGTCGTTTAGCGTATCGTTAATAAAGTTGGCAATGGTTCGCTTCAAAAGAGGCTTATAGTACTCCAGTACCTTTGCGGTAACAGCTGTAGGATATACCTGCTTGACAAAATGCTTGGTGAACTCATCGCCCGGATCATTGAACTCTTTTTGCAGCAACGCCCGTAGCTCATTAGAGTTCTTAGACTCAAACGCTGACTGATAAACGCTATTAACGTCAAAGCTTGACTTATGAAACTCCTTTAGCTTTTCAATCTGTCCGTCTTTGATGGCTTCCAGATTGAATTCAAAGAACGGCTTCTCATCCATCTTGTTAGCATCCACTAGATCCGTGTAGAAGCGAAAGATTAGCCCGTTCGTGAGGATAGAGAACTTAGCCTTGGAGACGTGGAAGTAACGAAGTAGCTGCCCATCATGAATGTCCAACGACTGTTTCCAGTGTTTGCATTCAACTAGGATAACCGGATGTCCTTCTTTAAAGATAGCGTAGTCAATCTTCTCTCCTTTCTTGATACCAATGTCACAGATGAACTCGGGAACGACTTCCAGCGGATTAAATACATCGTAGCCGAGGACTTGAAGAAAAGGCATAATGAAGGCATTCTTGGTAGCCTCCTCGGTGTGGATGTTATCTTTTAACTGAGATACGCGTTCGCTGAGTTGGCGAACCTGGTCTTTGAAGTCCATAGCGGCGGTGTAGGGTTAAGGTACTGTTTTACGGTTAATTCATTTTAGCAATAAACTAAGTTTTGATTGAACTATAACTACTGTTCGCTCAATTGCTCTATGTCTATTCTATTGTAAAACAGCCTTTAAGGTTATCACTCGCCTGAAAAAAGATTTTGTTTGAGCCTCACTTTCAGCACTTGCGTCACTCTTGGGTCTCGCCAGTTTTGTCGGCACTCCTCGTAAGACGTTGCACCCCAAAGGGTATTTGCCTCATTATCAGGCGATAGCTATTTTTTAAGAGTGTCAATGTGTAACGGTGTAATGCTAGCTAGGAAACAGAGCTAACGATCACTGGGAAATAGGCTTTGATTGGAATCGAGTACAATAGGGTTGGCATTCCTATCTACTTCTCCTTTGAGGGGGACCGTCCACAACGCCTTTCCCGTTGATTCTTCTATGGCATATAGGTGCCGATCTGTACTGATCTGGAAGAGGGTGCCATTGGCATAGACGGGTTGGTAGGGATAGCCCCTTCCATTGGTATTGTAAAAGGCTTGATACGATCCATCATCACCGTTGATTTGGTACAAGCTACCATTCAGGCTACTCCAATAAAGAAAATCGTTATGAATAGCTACGGGAGAATTGGATCTTGCAAACTCCATTTTCCATCTTTGCTTGCCATCTTTTATGGAAAGCCCTCGCGAGTACATGGCGTAGTTTTGATGGCTTGAAATCACAATAGTATTTGAGGTAGCTCCGACCACATATGAACTCACAAGGCTAGAAGAGGAATTATTTGAACTGACCTGTTTATCCCATTTTGCCTTACCTGTTTTGGCATCAATCTGGATTAACCTTTCATTATAACTTATAGCGGTTTCAGTAGTTCGGCTCTGGTCAACTTCAGTAACAAAAGTATACAGGCTACTATTCTTAAAACAAAAGGTTAAGCCAAACTGAGGGCTTACATAGGTCTGCCATTGAACCTGCCCGTAAGCCGGTTCTATACAAAATATGCTAGTATAGGTGGTGCCATAAATGAGTCCATCATAGGCACGAAGTATATATGCTTTTGAATTAGGTGTATCTTTAAGGACAACCGAAGGTTTCATCTCCCATTTCTTTTGGCCTGTTCTGGCATCCAGACCCACAATGAAGTCCTCGCCTGCCGAACACAATACCCCTTCAGCAGAGGCAAATTTATATACCCCAAGGCCTGGTCTAGCAAATGATGTTTTCCAAACGATCTCTCCTGTTTTCATATCATGAGCCTGGATCTCACGACCATTATTATTAGTGTACAGGAGCCCATTTGAAGCTGCTGGACCTTCAATCATGGTTCCCTCTACTTGTTTTTCCCAAAGAATATCTCCAGTCTGAGCATTAAACGAGTATAACCTTCCCTCTAGATCAGAGATAAATACAGATGTATTGGTGCCGATAAGTTCTGGTGTAGGAACAGGTAGATTTCCCTTTTTACAGGCACTAGTAATGAAGTAAAAGGTAAGTAGGATGATTACACTAGAAAAAGGTTTCATAGAGGTTAACGGTGGACAACGGACTCAAGCAAAGATAGCATGAAGTCACTGATATTATCAGCTACTACGTATATGGTCCCTCCTATCTCATAGAAATATAAAGCGGGTTTAAAGGTAGAAGTACTGTATCACGAAATGCCTTTGCATAAATTTAAGTTTGATCTCGTTCGCTCGGATGAGGTATGCTATAAATTGATACGAAAATGCTAGGGGAACGTATAGCTCAATCTTCTGAATAGTTCATTAGCAAGCTATATTGCAGCCTATACCACCTATGGCATTATACTTTCTAAAAGGTTGTTCTATAACTGCGGTTATGTTATGTGAGCTAACAAAGATGCAAGCACTTTCTAAATATGATCAGTTTCTTAGAAAAGTCGATAAATGAGTTGGAGTCGAGTGAACCTTTTCATTCAACTGAATTTGAATCCTCTTTAATAGCAACCTGCTATAAATTGAGGGACAAGAAACTACAAAGTTACTCGACTGAAGATTTAAGGGTTATGATTGGCCAGAACATTGGTCTAACTTGGCTGATTCCCTTAGCTCTAGACAAGTTGCAAGTCGATATTCTTGCAGAAGGCGACTTTTACGAGGGGGATCTATTGGTAAGTGTATTGAAAACTAGTCCATCCTATTGGCGTAATCATTCGCTCGAACTGGCCACCTTTACCACCCTACTTGAGAAAAGCCTTACTTCTCTTGCTACTAGTGATGCCCCAAAAGCAGTACTAGAAAACGTCTATCAGAGCTTGCCTAAACTGAGAGCTATTTCTTTTGTATAAGTGCTTTTATGTTGAATTGTTACTGTCCCCATTTGTGATAGACAACCATTTGATTTCTAGTTTCATTGAAAATGATGTAGCCATCTGCTAGGTAAGTGCTATCAGTATCTGAGTCTACATTTAGCACTTCTGATTTAAAACTTAAAATAGTACCGCCATCGTTGAACCAGTTAGGAAAGTGGCTTGATAACTGAGAAATGGGCATGTTCTCAGAAATATGAACGCTATCGATGAAGGTCCAGTTGTGGTTAACCGCGTAAGACACTGCATTTGTAAACGCTTGGTTAGAAGATGTTGTCCACATTATGGTTCGAGACCCTCCCCAAGGACCTTGATCGCTGAAATTCTGAGTAATTTTTTCCTTTTGATATTCTAGCCAAAAGCCCCCAGGCATAAAGCGATCACAGGAAAAGATCAAAATGGTACTTAGAAATAATAGGAATGGTTTCTTCAACGCCATTGATGTTTTATAATCAAATGTTATGTAAACCGCCATGGCAGTAGTTTAATACAGATTCTAAGGTGGCAATAAAAAAACTATTTCAGAAAGAGACCTGCACTGATCAGAAAAAATAAACACCCCGATGAGGAGTGTTTATCTGGCTTGTACGGAAAAGATTCAGCTAACTGGCTGCTCGGAACGTCTTAATTAGTTCCAGCGTCCGAAAGGTTAGATCTGATCCCCCTGGCAATGGAATCTTACGTTTCAGCCGAAAACTAGAACGCTCAAGCTTCCTATCATTCATCCAGCTTATCCTGACTGCCAGATAAACTAGAGCGTAGAAGGGTTATATAAAAAAGAGGAGAAAGTGAAGCGGTTTCTTTATAGGGGACGGTACATCGGTCTTTTGTAATGATTACGGAGCTACCGTGAAGACTTGATTTAACCTGCGGGTTAACCTTGCCGATAAAACCGGCAGGATACCCCACAGGTACACCGAAATAAGCTTGATTATCGTTCCATGTATCATGTGGAAAAAAATGGGATATACGAACCATTCCTTTGGAGAGGTGGAGTACCTGTAGAGAAGCAATATTCTAAAATAGAGCAATCAAAGGTTTTAAATTTCAAGAGAGTAAGATTATAAACAAAACGACCCGCTAGGATCTACATTTTCTAGAGGGTTGTTTGTAAAATGTTATAAGCTACTCTATTGCTATTCAAATGTACAGTTAGGAATAACCGTGAAGTGCCAGTGGTCAACTAATGAATTTATAATAGATAAATCTGAAGACTTGATATCCATACCTAGTCCACTTTCTTCTGTATTGATCCAGATAAATAAGCATCGTTCGCACTCGAATCTATCTTTCAACTCTTCCAGTAAAGATTGTTTAGCTGCAAAAATGGAGGTTAAAAGTGTAAGATGCTGGGACATAGATGGGTCAATCCATTCGCTTCGAAGCACTTCCGTTTTGAAAGCCCATAAAGTATGAGGTCTAGTAAGAATGGATCCTGAATGTTTAGAAACGCTGGTCTCGCCTTTATTAAAGGCTCTAGTAGGCTGAATATTTAATAAAGAAGTTATCTGATGATGAGATAATTGGTTACTTGTAATGATAAATTCACAACTTATTTCGGTTAAAAATTCATCCATGATGATCTATAGAATCAAAGTTTTATAAGTGCTTTTATGTTGAACTTAGGACTAGACTTCTAACTGGAACCCAGCTGCATAGATTTTTATCTGACTAGCGGTTGAATTAGTGTTAATTAGATAGCAATTAAGACCGTAAGTTAAAAAGAAGTCGTTCTGTTGCTCTCTGAGTAACGCTAAGCTTTCATCCACTTCGACACATTCTGCATTTAATATCGACTCACGCACTATCATTCCAAAATTCAGATCAAACTTGGCTTTGAGTACGTCATAAAAGATGATTTTACCTAGGCCTGTGTCATACCAGTCTATTTCAAATATGATGCTGTCATTGTATCCAGGATTATCTCGCTTGATACTAATGGATTGAATAGTAGAGTCATGCCAATACAAATCATTGAAATTCATTGAGGTTTCTTGTTGTATAATCAAACGTTATATTAATCAAATGGTCTAGGGTGTAAAATAGGCAACCTAACTCTAAATGATCTTTTCGCCTACTGCCTAGGGAATGAGATAAAATATTGACCTACATAATCGTCATAGGCCATGGTACCGCCATTGATAAAGCAGAGATATAAAAAGGTGGCAGCCTTTGTACCATAATGCCACCTGCCCATCGTGTATATCTTTTCCTTATTATTCAGAAATGCTCTCGATCTTTCACCAAAGGCATTTAATAAATACTCTAAGCCGTGAGTTTGGTAGGTTTGAACAATGTCTTGATCTAATTTGAAAGGCTTGTTCCAGACCATATGCCAACGAAGAGCTATATCTTTTGCCTCATTACATGTAATAGATATCTTTTGATTAAAACAATCATATAGATAATCATAATAGATAGAATAGCTTTTATAGTACTTGTTCTGGTAAAGCTTCTTTAAGCTATATACATCCGTTATTACTTTTAAATCCTTTGCTACATATAATGACCAATTTATCTTCAAGCGGTGGTGGAAGTTCAGACTCTTTATCAAAATCAGATGGGAAGCTCTCTATAAAACTTCGATCAAAATAGTCAGGTGATGAAGAGTTGGACTTACAACCCACCATTAACAGTAAAGGGTAAAGGATAAAGTATTTAAACATAACAGGTGGAGATCGTCACAAAAGCCAAGATAGAATGTTTTCAAATATCTCCCAAAAAGACATTATAATGCCGCCAGAACCGGTAGTCAGCCGACTCAGATTTGAGTTGACCTTATCATTGACGACTTATAAGTTTGCGTTACCTTTGACTACCCTTCATTCTATTAACCATGACATCCATCCGCATTGAAAAGGTAGGGGATATTAATGTAACCTATCCTTATCTGGAACTCTTTCAAGAAGAGCAGGTCAATCCATTTATGTAAATCGGCATTACTGACCACCGGGAGCTTTCGCTTACCATTTATCCCGTAGCTGAAAAAGTAGTATTGACCTTAGAGCAATGGGAACGAATATTAACGACTGCTAAAGAGTTCCTACCTAATACATTGAGAGACGAAGAGGACATTCAAGATATAGTCTAGTCCTTAGAGCAGCCGTTGCTTTAAAGGGTGATCCTGAATCACTTTTTAAACGGAAAGTCCAACTTTGGACTCTCTAATTACCCTATAAGGTAATCCAGAGTTACCTTTTGCAAAAGGGGTGGAATAATCCCACCTTATAGATAATCCGAATCACCTATTAACGAGTCTACTGGCAGTAAGCAAAGCGAGCGGACAGATAGTTTATATAGTTCGCCGTAGAGGCCCTTTGTGATGACTAACGACCAATAACTTGCACAGAGGAAAAATCATATCGCTGATTATCAAGCGATTTCGGTTTATCAAATTAGGGTTAGCTATCTAGTATCCTGTGACGATTGAGGGGATTACCTATATTTACACACTTAGGCTAGCACATCTCATGCTCATCAACATCCTTCAAAGTATCTGGGCCTTAAGCATGCTCACCTTCATCGTAGGATACTTCGCTAAAATGTATTTTAAGCACAACCTGGATCAGAGTCTAAGCCCGGATCGTGTTAAGCCATTTGCTTCTACCTATTTTACACTTACAAGCTGGGAGAAGATCCAACTGTTTTTGAGAAATGAGTATTCTCAGGCTAAGTTCACCTCTCAACAGAAACGCATGTACAAGGCCGTAGACGTCTGCACATGGATCATCTGGCTAAGTGGGTTAACCTTTTGGCTGATAGTACTCCTCAATACGATCCTTGAACGTTTGAAGATCATCTGAGACCACAAATTACTTCAATACAAAAACCTCCTAGCAAACACTCTGGGGGTAGGTCAAACGCTTTTAACTACCGGGGAGGGTCAAGCAAGTACCCTTTCACACGGGTGTGCCTATAGTGAATGCCCTAGTATTTATTTGAATCCATGCTCTAACGTATGAACTGGCAGGCCAACATCAATACTATTCGAGAAATCTATCCGGGGCATTTTCAAATCATTCTTGATTTTGCTACCAATGCCATTATCAAACATTTGATTCGAGAAGACTATTCAATGGTTTGGGTACACCATCATCAAACCTCCCCCTATGCTGATTGGCATTCTTTTGAACTACCAGTAGCCAAAGATTCAATGAATCTAACCGTTAAAGCCCGACAAGTAAACTTTGACTTTGTTTTGCCAACGCCTGAATTCTTAGAGCTTTTACCTGCTCTAGATAAGGGTATCAATCTGGTTCAACTCAATCGGCTGCCACCTGCGTATCTTGATTCTCAACGAATCCAGGGAAAAACACGCTATGATCTTTTAAAAAGAGAATGCGACTACCTCTTTGAGCTTTATATTCTTTCCGCAGCTGACTACGGAACACTCGTGAGTCATAGATCGATCTTGGTTAGAATCTCTCCTTACTAATTCTAACATCAACTGGAAGGACTTACCTTAATTGACTGCATTAAGGGTTCACAGAATCTTTTGAAATGTCTTATGATTTCTTGTCTAATAGCTCAACCGCTTCTATTACAATTACCAAGCTAATCATGATACAAAAAAGCCTGCTTATTTCCATAAGCAGGCTTTTTCTGTAAATCACTCTTCAAAGCCGCCACTCATCTGAATGATTTAGTGATGCTAAAGTACAGCAAAGAAGGCGTGTTTGTCATAGGTTCTCGATTAATGGTTGATTTCAGACTACGAAATGCAGTTTTTACATGCTTTTCGTTCTACCATACCTAGTATACTTAATCTCTACTTGCGATCGAAGAAGGGAAAAACGATACGAAGAAAGGGCTTATATTTTTCCAACCAACCCATATCTCTCCGCCAACCCCACAAAGCCCTATCAGAAGTGTCTTTACTTGTCTCTATTTACAACTAGGCTACCCACAAAAAAGAAAGCCCGACACTATGCCAGGCTTTCTTAACTCCTATCAGGTTTTGCAAACAGAGAGATAGGAGGGGTTGATTCAAAGATAGTAACTCCTGGCATTTTATGCAAGCTTTCATGCCGAACTTTTTATGACGTATAAGGTACCGTTCTGGTGGCAAAAATTACTGTCTGACGTATAAACCATACAGTTGATAGAATAACAAATTTCAGTATTGTTCTCCGCTCTACCTTTGAATCATAAATAGGTTTAGAGGTTAAGATTTTGAAACGCTCCTGTGCATCACGGGAGCGTTTTTTATTCTCTCTAATCCTCGTCGTTCCGTTCTACAAAATCATCATTGCCGTTTTTTGCTTCCTCTGGCTCTTCAGATGCTGGATTTAAAGGCAATACATTTTCCTGCGGAATGTCTTCGGGCTTGCTTTTCTTTTCTTCTTCTCCTTCCGCTGTATTTCGTTGGATAAAGTTGTCTTCGTCGGGTTGTTGCGAATGGTTCATGGCTAACTATTTGGTTTAAAGGAATTCGGTTAAGGGTCCTGCTTCTTTCAAACGATACCCTTTTTCAGTCTGTTGAATGGTCAGAGCTTCGTGAAGCGGATCGTGATCGGAGAAAAGAATCCAGTTTTCAGCAAGGGCTTGTTCATAAAATTTCTCTTTTTCCATCATCGAATCCAGAGGTCGGATGTCGTAACTCATTACGTAATTGATGGGCACGTGGGCCGAGGTGGGTAATAAATCGGCCGTAAAGACTACCGTCTGCTCCCCTACTTTGATTTTGGGTAATAGCATTTTCTCGGTATGCCCATTCATCGTCAGTAGCTCTATTTCCGTGCCAAAGGATTCCTGATCCACAAATTTCAACTGGCCGGATTCCTGCATGGGAAGTATATTCTCCTTTAAAAAAGTTGATTTCTCCCGGGGATTGGGTTTCATGGCCCAGGCCCAGTGATCACTGTGAGTCCAGTAATGAGCCTTTGGGAAGGTTAACTCATACCCATCCCGCCGGCTGTTCCATTGCACCGCTCCTCCGCAGTGGTCAAAATGCAGGTGACTCAGCAATACGTCCGTTACTTCATTCGGACTAAAGCCAGCTTTTTGAATGGACTGGATTAAATCGCCTTCGCCGTGACGGTAATAGAAATTTTGCCAGCGAGCTTCCTGCTTATCGCCCATCCCACAATCCACCAAAATCAGCCGATCGCTGGTTTCGATTAATAAACATCGCATGGCCAATGGCACATGATTATTAGCATCCGTCTCGGTAAGTTTTTGCCAGAGCACTTTTGGCACTACACCAAACATGGACCCACCGTCAAGCTTAAAATGACCAGCGTCAATAGTATAAAGTTTCAAGGAATGATTAAAGTCTGGTTTGAAAAGGTAAGGTATAAAAAACAAGCTAATTCAGCCCGTCTTTTACGGTATAAAAGCGTATTAATGAAGATTTAACCTACCTTAATTCACTGACAATCAAACAATTGATGACTTTTAAACAAAATTCCCCTAACGGTTCGTACAGTCTTTTTGATGAAGTACCGTTAATGAATAATATTGCCTGAAACAAACTTTAATTTTCAATCTTAACAACCAAGTTTATGAACAAGTTACTGGCCGTAGCTCTACTATTTTTAGGAGTTACATTTACCACGCAGGCTCAATCTGCAGAAGATAAAGTGAAAAAAGCTAAGGCCGATGCCAAGGAAACCAAGGCAAAAGCCGACGTGAAAGCTAAGGAAGTAAAAACCAAGGTCGATAAGGAAGTAAAAGAAGCAAAAACTGACGTAAAGAAAGAAGCGAAAGAAGTCAAAGCGGATGTAAAGCAGGGAGCGAAGGAGGTGAAGGCTGAGACTAAAAAAGTAACTCAAAAGGTAACTAAAGACGAAGCCGACGCTACGGTTCAGAAAAAAGTAGCAGGAACGGACAAAATGATAGGCAAAGATGCCAAAGGTCGTAACATTTACGTAGGAGCCAAAGGGGGTCAGTATTACATCAACTCCAGCGGTAACAAAACGTATCTGGACAAGGATAGCAAAGTCAAAATGTAGTCAATCCACTAAGAAAAGCAGAGAGCCTGATCGAATCGATCAGGCTTTCTGCTTTTGTATTACTTACCAACCCACGCTGGTATCATCCGCCCGGGGATCGGAACCTCCTTCGAGCGAGCCATTAGGTAATACCAGAATGCAATCCATACGGCCCAGTGTTCCGGTCTGAGGTTCGATGACATATCCTTTACTTTTCAGGGTATTGAGCACTTTATCTGAAAAACCACCGCGTTCGTAAGTTGTGCGGTCAGGTAACCACTGGTGGTGGAATTTCAGAGCATTGACCGCTTCCTGCATGCCCATGCCGTGGTCAATGACGTTACTAATCGTTTGAAAAACGCTGGTAATAATCGTTGAGCCGCCGGGTGTTCCAACTACCATGAATAACTTCCCGTCTTTTTCCACAATCGTAGGCGTCATGCTGGAAAGCATTCGCTTACCGGGTTGAACCGAGTTAGCCTCCGCTCCAACTAATCCGTAAATGTTAGGCACGCCGGGTTTTACGGCAAAATCTTCCATTTCATCATTCATCAAAAATCCGGCTCCGTTTACCACAACCCGGCTGCCGTACCCATTATTAATCGTCGTGGTGATCGACACTGCATTGCCTTCCTCATCGACCACCGAAAAATGGGTGGTTTCATTACTTTCATAACCCGCTATAGCTCCACCCGAAATGGCTTTCGAGTCGCTGGCCTGGGCCCAGTTGAAATCGCCCCAGCGTTTTTTCAGATATGCAGGTTCCAGTAACTCTTTAGCCGGAACTTTGAAGAAATCAGGATCGCCCAGCCACTTAGCCCGGTCCGCATACACCCGACGTTCGGCTTCGATAACAACCTGCGTCGTCGAATCCGAGTGCCAGCCCCAGCGTTTGAGAGGGAATGGTTCCACCATCTTCATTAACTGAACCAGGGCAATTCCCCCCGAAGAAGTCGGCGACATGGAAATGATTTTATACCCACGATAGGTATCCGCGATGGGCGTTCGCCAGGCCGAATGATAGTCATCCAGATCTTTCTGCACAATGGGGGCTTTTGCTACGGACATTTCTTTGATTAACAAAGCAGCGGTCTCGCCTTCATAAAAGCCCGCCCGCCCTTTTTCCTGAATGCGGCGGAGCGTTTTCCCTAAATCAACCTGAACAAAATTTTCGCCTGTTTTCCACAGCGTATCGGGTTCCATTTTCAGGAAATAAGGCTCACCGGGATTGTATTTTTTAATATCTGAACGCACCCGATTCAGTCCTTTGGCTTCATTTTCAGTGAGCGACACCCCTTTTTCGGCCAGATCAATGGCGGGTTGAAGGACTTCTCTCCAACTCATTTTCCCAAATTTCTGATGGGCCATTACCATGCCATCTACCGAGCCCGGTACACCACTTGCCGAAGGTCCCAGCCAGGCCATGTTAGGTACGACGTTACCCAGCGAATCCAGATACATATCACGGAAAGCCGCTGACGGAGCTTTTTCACGAAAATCCAGAGCAAAACTTTGTCCGGTTTTATCCCGAAATACCATGTAACCTCCGCCACCCAGGTTTCCCGCCGAAGGGTGAACTACGGCTAAAGCAAAGAACGTAGCAACGGCTGCATCAACCGCATTACCTCCTTTTTTCATGACCTCCGCCCCTACTTTTGAAGCTGCCGGGTGAGCCGAAGCCACCATCACGTGTTTTTCAAAAACACCTTTTTTATCGGAAATAAAAGGCTTGGCGTTCGGGTCGTCCGTAATGAATTCGTAGGCTCCTTTACTGAGTTTCTGCGAATTTTTCCGACAGGAAACGCTGGTGATTAATAAAACAGGAATAGCTAAAAGGGACAGATATTTCATGGGGAGTACGAAGTTTTGAAAAGGGAAAATACGAAATGTATTTGAGTTGGAGTGCCTTCGGCTTATGGTTTTGAGTGGGAGGTTCTTTACTAAGCTCTTCCTAAAGAAAAAGTCTGACCGATTTTTCATGAAATGGGTCAGACTTTTTACAAGAACTATCAATCAATACCTAAGGATTAAATTAAGCCGGTTGAGTCAGGAATTCTTCTTTTCGAATTTCGTAAAAGGAATGACGGAGAATAAGACTGGCTGCTACATTGGCAATGATGCCCGCCAGTAAAAAGTAGAAAATGGCTGAATGTCGATCGGTCATTTCCAGCACGAGAATGGCGGAGGTAAATGGCGTGCGGGTTACTCCGGTAAGAAAACCAATCATACCTACCAAGATCAATAGGTTATGGTGTTGCGTGGGAATCGTAATGGCATATTCCAGCAAAAAGGAACTTAGCATAGCCCCGGAAGATAATGAAGTAGCAAAAATTCCGGCGGCTCCTCCCGCTGAAAATGACAGGGCATTGCCAATAAAACGAACCGGGAAAGCATACCAGGCAATATGCTGCGTGCCCTCAAACAGAGCCTGATTGATTAACTCCTTCCCCGACCCCATGGCCTGAATGCCTGAGAAATAAATAATTCCGGCAAACAAAAGGCCCAGTCCAGTAACGAACAGTAGCTGTCGGCTGAGTCCCTGAAAGCGTTTTCGAAGGGCTGAAATCAACAGTAATAATTTGGTAAAAGCAGAACCCGCCAGGCCAGTTATGAAGGCAATACCAACCACCAGCCAGATATACTCAAGGGGTAAGCGGGTAATTTTAGGAAATCCCAAAAACAGATAAGGCCCGAGTAAAAACTGACTAGTCATACCCGCAATAATCACCGAGCTAAGTACCGCTGTTCGGAA
The DNA here is from genome assembly GCF_030818595.1 of Siphonobacter sp. SORGH_AS_1065. Taxonomy (NCBI): domain Bacteria; kingdom Pseudomonadati; phylum Bacteroidota; class Cytophagia; order Cytophagales; family Cytophagaceae; genus Siphonobacter; species Siphonobacter sp. SORGH_AS_1065. The sequence continues at coordinate 2,240,575 of NZ_JAUTAM010000004.1, read as the reverse complement.
AACGGCCAGGTGAGCCTTGGTAAGCTCTTCCACCACGTATACAATACCACCCAAAGGCGTATTGAAGGCGGCGGCCAAACCGGCAGCTCCCCCGGTAACGATCATCACCCGCTGTGAAACTTTATTCCAGGTAATAGGAATCAGTCGGTAAATCGACTCAAAAATAGATCCGGCAATCTGAAGCGTTGGGCCTTCTCGCCCCGTTGCTCCTCCGCCCAAAAGCAAAACCAGATTGCTAGCTACCTTTACCAAGGCAATGCGGATGCTTAATAACTTATCGACTTTCCAGTGGGCTTTCGTTTCGGCCAAATCTACGGCAGCCATCAATTGGGGAATACCGCTACCCGAAGCCGACGGAGCCATGTAATACGTTAATAACCAGGCTCCGCAAAAACAGAGTGGCGTAGTAATGAAAATCAGGTACGGATGGCTTTGGTACCAGTGCATCCCGGCATGTTCAACCCAGGCAAATATTTTTTCATAGCCCACAGCCATTAAGCCTACCAAAGCCGAAGCAATCCATAAAGGAGCTGCCCGCAGAGGTGCGGTCGATAGGTTATGGTCGATGAACCAGTGATTGATTTGTTGAAAGCCCGAACTACGGCTGATTTTTTTGAGATACCTGCGTAAACGTATCTCCCAAAAGTTTAAATGATATTTACCCCTCATTGCCATATATACATGATCGTTCGAAGGTAGGAAGGTTTAATCGGCCCAGGCAAATTGCGTTTGCATTTCCTCGATTTAATAAAAAAGAAGAGCATTTGCTCTTCCTTTCCTAAATATCTTCTTCGTGAATCAACTCATGATTAATTAATGCCCCGGCTTTATTACCCGTAGCAGTCGCCGAAGCAACCGACCGGAAGCCCGTAGTGGCATCGCCCGCCGCGTATACCCCCGGCACTGAGGTCTGCTGTAAATCATTAACCTTTATGTGCCCGTGATCATTAAGTTCACAGCCCAGTTGTTCGTGCAGATCGGTAGCAAACTGGAAGGGTACGCGTACGAAAATAGCAGTTAATTCCAGCTCTCGCCCGTCTTTGAAAAGGACTTTCTGAAGCTTTCCATTTTCGTGAATCAGAGCTTCAATTTCTCCTTCGATGACGGGAAATTTCTTATAGTGCAACTTCTCCAGATTCTCTTCGGGAATTTCGCAATCTCCGTCGGTTAATATCCGAATGTCTTTGGACCAATTATTAATCAACCGGGCAAACTCATAACTCGCATCGCTGTTCGTGAGAATACCGATTTTTTCATTTCGCACTTCGTAGCCGTGGCAATAGGGGCAATGAATAACCGTGTTTCCCCAGCATTCCGCAAAGCCCGGAATGGGTCGCATCTGATCCACAACCCCTGTAGCCAGTACTACTTTTTTCCCCGAAAAACATTTGCCTGATTCCGTCCGAATCTCAAAACTATCGTCCACTTTTTCGGCCTTAATAGCTTTGTCTGTAACAAAAGTAATCGTGGGATACTTTAGCACCTGCTCCTTTGCCAGAGCTGCAATAGCCGCCGGCGTTTGTCCATCCTGGGTAATAAAATTATGCGAATGGGGCGTCTGCCGATTACAGGGTTCGCCTCCGTCAATTACTAATACATTCCGAAGAGAACGTCCTAAAGCCATCGCTGCCGAAAGGCCTGCGTAACTGCCGCCCACAATAATTGCGTCAAATTTCATAAAGATTGATCGTATGATGTCAGGGATAAAAAGGGCGTTCCATATTCCATTTCAGTGGCGAATATGAACCCTGATATATTTTTGCAACTATGTTGCATTTAAAGAAGTTCCGGGCGGGATTTTTTTGGGTATTACTTGCGTTGACTTTATACAATGGCAAGAAAACGTAATACTGAATCTTCTGATACTTCCCTAACCTTCCGCGAACGCTTCGAAGCCCTGCGGAATTTACCGGCTTTTTTTAAACAAATCTGGCAAACCAGTCCTTCGCTGACGTTGCTTAACCTCTTCCTGCGTTTGCTTCGTTCGGCAGTGCCAACGATGAGTTTGTACGTAGGCAAGCTGATTATTGACGAGGTAGTGCGTCTAGCAACCATTCATTCCTCAGACCTTACGCATTTATGGGTCTTGATAGCGATTGAATTTGGACTGGCGATTGGAAGCGATTTATTAAGCCGGGGTATCTCCCTGAGTGAAAGCCTGCTAGGAGACTGGTATGCTCATCAAACTTCCGTTCGGCTGATGAAACACGCCGCCACGCTGGATTTGTCTCAATTCGAAAACCCGACTTTTTATGATAAACTCGAACGAGCCCGGCAGCAAACGGCGGGCCGCACGCAGCTATTGACGCAAACCTTCTCGCAACTTCAGGATTTTCTAACCATAACCTCGCTGGCTGTCGGGTTAATTAGTTTTGCTCCGTGGTTATTAGTGCTATTACTGGTGGCAGTTATTCCATCTTTTCTGGGCGAATTACACTTCAACGCTAAAAGTTATTCGCTCCTCTACGGCTGGACACCCCAACGACGAGAGCTGGATTATTACCGTTACCTGGGAGCCAGCGACGATACCGCTAAAGAAGTCAAGTTATTTGGTTTGTCGGATTTTCTGATCAATCGCTATCAAACGCTTTCGGAGCAATACTTCCAGGAAAACCGAAAGCTTGCTGTTGAACGGGCGGGTTGGGGTAGCTTATTACTCGCCATCGGTACGGTAGGTTATTACTCCGCCTATGGTTACATGATTTTTCAGACCGTTCAGGGCCGGGTAACCCTCGGGGACCTGACCTTTCTGGCGGGTTCGTTCCGGCAGGTTCGGAGTTTACTGGAAGGTATTCTGGGACGATTCAACAGCATTTCACAAGGAGCTTTATACTTGAAAGACTTATTCGAATTTTTCGAAATTCAGCCTCAAATCATTTCACCCGTTCAGCCGCGTTCCTTTCCGAGTCCCATTCAACAGGGCTTTGTTTTTGATAACGTGGGTTTCAAATATCCCAACTCCGAAAAATGGGCCGTTCGTAACCTGAGTTTTACCCTGAAAGCTGGGGAGAAAATGGCTTTAGTCGGGGAAAACGGTGCGGGAAAAACGACTTTAGTCAAACTGCTGGGCCGACTTTATGATCCCGATGAAGGTCAGATTTTACTGGACGGGTATAGCTTGAAGGATTACGATCTGGAAGAGTTACGACAACACATTGGCGTCATTTTTCAGGATTACCTACGCTTCCAGTTTTCGGCGGGAGATAATATTGCCGTGGGCGATATTATGGAACGGGAAAACCGATTGGCCCTCGAAAAAGCAGCCGAACATAGCCTCGCGGATCAGGTCATTGCTGGCTTACCTCACCAGTACGATCAACCGCTCGGACGACGGTTTTCGGGTGGCGTTGAGTTATCAGGCGGCCAATGGCAAAAAGTTGCCCTGGCCCGGGCGTATCTGCGGGAAGCCGATCTATTAATCCTGGACGAACCCACTTCTGCCCTCGATGCCCGGGCCGAATACGAAGTATTCCAGCGATTTGCGGAGTTAACGAAAGGAAAAACGGCGGTTCTGATTTCGCACCGTTTCAGCACCGTTCGCATGGCTGATCGTATCCTGGTGCTGGAAGGAGGCAAGGTTCTGGAAATCGGCACGCACGAGGAGCTCTTACTTCAAAATGGCCGGTATGCTGAATTGTTTGAATTACAGGCAGAAGGGTATCGTTAGTGATTTTCTCATGCCCGCTTCCCGGAAGTTTTAAATTTTCGGGAAGTTAATCGTGCTGTTTCAGGCTTATCATGCATTCGGTTGCCAGTGTTTAGCAAACCATTACGTACCAGACATCACTCACTGATACTATCCTTAGCCCTAGACTGCCCTTTTCCTCCACTGCAAGTAACACTTCGAACGGTACAAGAAACTATTTCTTGTCAATTGGCAATTGTCAGCCCGCCCTTACTATTCAATTTTGCTACGATCAATTAAATGGCTTAAAGCATGGAAATCGAGAATCTTCTCAAGCAAATTGAATTCATCAAAGAAGTTGACAAACTGAAATACATCCTTCGGAAGACCAAGTTATTCAATAGCGACCGGAACGAAAATGACGCCGAACACAGTTGGCATCTCGCTTTGATGGCCATGGTTTTGGTTGAACATGCCAATTTCCCGGTTGACCTGTTGAAGGTAATGAAGATGTTGCTTATTCATGACATCGTAGAAATCGACGCGGGTGATACCTTTATTTATGACGCTCAGAAAAGCCATGATAATACGGAAGAAGAGCGTGCAGCCGCTCAACGTATCTTCGGTTTATTACCGGAAGATCAGGCTCATGAACTCATAGCTCTCTGGGAAGAGTTTGAAGCTCAGCAAACCAACGATGCCAAGTTTGCCCGAGCCATGGACCGACTCGAACCGCTTCTGCAAAATACATCGAATAATGGAGGTACCTGGAACGAGTTCGGTGTGAATTACGACAAGGTCTATGCCAAGAAACAAGTAATTCAACGCGGATCTGACACCCTCTGGCAGTACGCTGAACAGTTGATTAACGATAGCGTTGAAGGAGGAATTTTAAAGAAGTAACTCTTTCTGACGAATGCCCGTGCAACCGTCCTAAAAGCGTACAAGACCCTGTTCGCGAAATGCCGGATGCAAACCGCTGCCAGCAAGAAAAGCTGGCAGCTAGAACCTGACCTACCTACCGCTGAATCTCAACCTCTGTTGTATTGAATTTTTCAAAAAACAGAAGTAGCATTAACCAACTAATACTCTCATAATAAGCAAATTAAACCCACTAATCAATTTCCCTTCGCTCCTCAAGAGCTTTACTTAGTAATTGTAAGTAGCCCTATAATTGTCCCTCAATTATGGGATTTTTCCTCATTGAAATTCCTGCCAGTTTTGTTCAGTTATCTCGCTTTTATAAGCAGATCACTGAACCGTTCACCCATTCAAACCTATACAAAAATGGCAGAGGAAGAATCAAAACCAAACAAGCCCAAACCTGCGAAAGAGGACACGCCTTCTGTCCAGCTTTCCGAGGAAGAAACTTTACAGAAAGGGCTCGAACTGGCGAACCAAACCCTGGACAGCATTACCGCCCGGGAAGAGGTTCCGCTGGGAGCTCCTTCGACCAATCTCACCTCCGAGCTCAATAACATCGACTTCAGGAAAATGATTGGTGGCCCACTTCAGGCGGTTGTGGACGCTCAGGTAGCTTCTGCTCTGGCAACTGTCAATTTTATCAATTCGGTTGGATTCACCGAAACGGATCAGGGCAAAAAAGAGCTGGTCATGGTAGATTTCACGCACACTCGAAAGGATGTTAACAGTGACGGTACCCCAAATGACAAGGAAATACACCTTAAGGTACCTCTGTTAGCTATCCTTCCTATTCCGAGTTTACGGATTGAGCACGCCATTATTGACTTCAATGTAAAACTTAACTCCGTAGAAACTTCCAGTATTTCTGACTCAATTAAGGTTGGAGTAGAAGCAAAAGGCGGTTGGGGACCTGTCAGCTTCAAAGTTTCGGCGTCGTATCAGCGAAAATCGACCACGGGAGTGGAGGTTAAAAAAGAATACGCCCTCAACATCAACGTGAAAGCCGTGCAGGATGAAATGCCTGCCGGACTGGAGAAAATCCTTGGCATGCTGGCCGCCTAGAAAACAGCTTTGATACCTATCCAGACCACTTCCTGAAAGCCTATCGGCCTCAGCGTTGAAGCTTTCGGGAAGTATGCTGACCAATGCTCTTTTTCCTGAACAACGGCTAACATGTGACCCCCATGTCGAACATCACCCTTTCTGAATACGTTGGGTTTATCTTTTCGGAGATTACCCGTGCCCGCGACCAAGCCGACCGCGTAGCTAAAGAACTTGCTCTACAATATGCTAAGGATGATATCTTAAAGTTCTTTTCCGTACCTCGGTTTAAGATTCCCGAAATGGATCTGACCATTCCCGTATTAATCTCAGGGGCGAAATTTGTGGCTATTTTGGAGTTTGTTCTGAAGAAAGAAGAATTTCGAAATCTGTTGATGACTAAGATTTCCAATTGCATTCGAATCATTCTGATACAAAAAAGAGGATTCATACGGGACATCAAACTTATCAATGACCCGGAAATGAAAAAGCCTATTTTCATTCGTCCGATCATTATTAAGCCAATCAGAGGTCGGGGAGAGTTTTCGGATCAGCCGCTTCGGGCCGACAGCATTGATCCGATCATCGATGAATTTTATGAGCTACTTCTCAATAACACCGATCCCGAAGATCCCGAAAGCATTATTCAGGTAAAATGGGCAGAAATCTTTTATAAAAAACTGGAAGAAAACAGCTTAATGGATGAATACAAACGGCAAAATCCAAGCAATGAGCTGTTTCGGAAAACGCTGAAAGAAATTCAGGATGCTGTTGTTGCGGGTACACAAGTATCTCAAACTAAAATGGCTAACCTTCTGGTGAACCCCGAAACGCAACTAGTGAAAGACGGGAGCAGCGATTCCACGGTATTTACGATCAAGGCAAAAATCATGGAAGAAGGCATTTTCGTAAAAACCATCATCGATGAAGCAACCAACCGCGAAAAGAACATCGTTGAATTTGAATAGAAGCCATGCAAAAGTTCTATACCAACGAAAATGCCCAACTGACTCAAACACTGGAGCAATTGGGGCGGGTAATGACCTTATATAATCAGCGTGATTTTGAGACGGATACAGCGTTGCTTGCTTTGCTCAATCTTCTTGAAACCTCATACGAAAGGGAGAAAAAAGATGACCTTAAAGTCTGGATTCAGCATCTGAAAATGGAGTTCGTGACCGTTCAGCGAGGTGTAAATCCCTTTACGTTTGAAAAGCTTATCACTGGCAAACGTGACATGCAGAGCACAGCCTATTTTCGTATACTTCAGGCTCTGTATACAAAGATTCAACACCAATTCAATCAGAACGTTGAGCGGCTTCAGGAAGCTCAGGTGCTGGTGACGCAAATTATCATTGCCGGACTGCAAAACGGAATGATTTCCACAGAACTAATCCAATCCATTCAAAACGAACAGGACATCGAACGTTTGTGGAAACAGCTTTCCACCGATAGTAATCTTCTATTAGGCCAGCGAAGAGTCTTGTTAATGGTCAGTCGATACGACGGCTGGATTCTGATGACCGATGCCATTAATGCTCTGAAAAATTCATAGTACGCGTTCTTATAAAACCCTTCAGCTAACGCTCACAAATCATGGAACAGGAATTCAAATTTGGCTGGTTGCCAGACCTTCCCGACGCCCGGGACTACATTTATGCCGCTCCGCTAAAAGTTATGCAGGCATTACCGGCCAGCGTAGATTTAAGTCCGGGATGCCCTCCCGTTTATAATCAGGGTGGTCTGGGCAGTTGCACGGCTAATGCTCTGGGTGCGGCCTTCGAATTTGCGAAGACCCAGCAGCAAAAACCCACGTTTCGCCCTTCTCGGCTCTTTTTATATTACAATGAGCGAGTGATGATAAACACGGTTCTATCAGATAGTGGGGCTTTTCTGCGGGATGGCGTTAAATCGCTCAACAAAGACGGCGTATGCCCCGAAGCCGACTGGACCTATGATGACTCTTCGGCACCGGGCTCCAAATTCACGAAAAAGCCCCCACAAACCTGCTACAAGAAAGCGTTGAAGAATCAGGTCCTTTCGTATTGGAGAGTGCCGAACAACCTCAATTCCATTAAAGGTTGTTTAAGTGAAGGCTTCCCTTTTTCTTTTGGTTTCACTGTATACGACAGTTTTATGTCGCAAGCGGTTCGTGAGACGGGAATAATGCCCCTTCCGAACCTGGCTACCGAACACGTACGAGGTGGCCATGCTGTATTGGCAATTGGATATGACGATGCGAAGCAAGCCGTATTAGTACGAAATTCATGGGGTGAAAACTGGGGACTAGGCGGAAATTTCTGGATGCCTTATGCCTACATCACCAGTAGCCAGTTTTGCCAGGATTTCTGGACTATTCGTACCGTGGAATAATCTGTAATTTATATTGACCCATTTCAGGGTCTCAATCGTTGACAGCACTATAATCGCTGTCAACGATTTCTTTTCTATACCGAAACTATGAAACGCATTGAACTCAAAACGGAAGAAACCTATAGTCAGGCGTTTCCCGGAAAAAGTACCTCTGGTTATGAGTGGGAAGCCAAACTCACGGGAGATTCCTGTATCCAGATCAGTAAAAGTTTTCAGTCCGTATCTAACGGTCGTATGGGAGAAAATGCCAGCGAGGTCTTCACCATAAAAGCTTTAAAATCCGGGCGTGCCCGTATCTTTTTCCAACTAAAAAGGCCCTGGGAAACCCAGTCAATAGATGCGTATGAACTGGAAGTGTTGATCCAGGATTAATGATTTCCTTTTCGTAATTTGAAAAGCTGATAACATAAAATTCAGACTTTGCTATTATTTGTTTTGAAGAATCTACATGGCTAAAGCCCGGACTGATGCTGCCAGCTTTTCGCTGGCAGCGGTAATGTTACATTCCCGACTTCCAATTTTTAGTTTTTGAAAAAGCTGACCGAATCATGCTGGCAGCACAAGGTCAGCTTTTTCTATTAATTCAAACTCAGTCGTAGCTGAACTCCGCCCTGCGTTAAAGCTCGCCGGAAGGAATTGGATACCAACGGATCATTTACTGTACGATCCAGATACACCCGCACATTTAGCTGACGGCTGGCATTGTAAGTAACGCTGGGGTTAAACTGGAAGAATACGTTACCCGCCGTTGGCGTTGTTTCGCCTTCCAGTTTTCGAATGACTACTCGCTGATCCCGGAAGGTTAATCGGCAATCGAAAGTCAGGTCATTTTTCAGTTTGATCTGACGTCCTCCGAGGTTGAACCGCACATTCTGCTTCGTGAAACCAACCCGACCCGTCAGGTCTTTGTTACTTACTTCATTCACCGAGACGTTCGAAAGGTTCAGACCAACGTTCCGATCCTGGTTATATTCCAACCCACCCGAAATACCATCTTTTGTTCGGAACTGTACGCCGAGGAACGGAGCGAAACGTTCTACGAAAGAAATCACACTCATCACATACACGGGAACGAACTGACCTTCGGCATTAACCCGGTCAGCAAACGGATACATAGGAGCGTTCAGGGCTACGAAAGCGGCATCGTATTCCAGCGATGAAACGAAACTACCCACGTTGTAGGTACTTGAATACGAGTGCGTAATCTGTACCTGTGAGAAACGTCTTTTCACCCAAGGCACATTTGTCAGACCGTTGTAATTCACCCGCCAGTTAGGCAGAGGAATTTTATAGAAAGGTGAAAATTTTACCTTTTCCGGACTCTTACCCGAGTATGCTGCAAAGAAGGCTGGAATCAATACATCCTGTGAATTCAGGTTATAGGAATCGCCCGCAGGGTTTGCCTGCTTCAGACGGTCCAGTAATAAATTTCGGTAATCCTTAAAGCGTTCAAAGTTCGCTGAAAAGCTTTCGCGGCTGGTTCGTTCAAAGGCCGTCAGGAACGAGAGGTAACTCATCGAATAACTACCCGAACGCACGGGCGACTGACTTTGAAAAGCTCCATTTACCGTGGCTGGACGGAAAAACTCCTGATAGTTATCCGAGCGGTTATACCGTAAATCCATGAACACCTTGAAATCCTTCCAGGGCTCCAGGTCTGTGGTGGCTTCAAAACGCTTGGTTACCGTCTGTACAAAAGGCTGATTCTGGACCGTACTCTTCGAAATCCAGCCTTCCGCTGCTCCCCGGTATCGAATACTCGCATCCTGACTTCCCAGAATGAAGGGCATACCCGGCACGCCGCTACGATCCCCCAGCAAGTGAGGCGTTGACATAAAGCCGGGCAGAATTGTCGATTCATCAATAGCATACGTGTATCGAATCCCGCGAACCGTCAGTAATAACCGCGACACACTTTTCAGGAAACGGTTATTATCCTGTTCTACTTCGTCAAAATCACCGGGGCTTCGAGCAATGTCCCGACGCGGAGCCCTGGGTGAGTTCACCCAGCGTAAGGCTTTTACGCGGTTATATAGAGCCACAAAATCGATGCGTCCTGTCAATACGCGTTCCTTCCGGTTCTGGATGGTGTTACCGAAAGGAGTTCCCGTCGAATCAACAATGCCGTAACTGTTCGCCTGAAATTTATAGGCTACGTTATACTGCAACTGAGCCGTCATCCAGTCGGTTAGGGGCGTTTTATTTAAAGGAACCTGCCAGGTATTATCAATACGCTGTTCAAAGTTTTTCATCCGTCCCAGGTTCCGCAAACTATTCATAACCGAATCCCGCTTTTCCTGGGTATTAATGTCGCCGTAAGGTTCATCAATAATGGCCTGAGCCGTCGCATTATACCGAGCGTTCCAGTTTTTCGATAAATTCCAGGTCAATCCATACAGACGATTGAATAGCCAGTATTTTTCAAACAATGGCGTAACTCCATCGGTGGTTAACCTGGGGTTACCTGCCGTTGAACCCGCCACCGCACTGCGATACTGCGTCCGAATTAAACTCCGATCCATATCCGCCCGCAGGGTAATGCTGGTTGGAACGGGTGTAAAATTGAAATCTTTAATCAATTGAAAGATATGCCGATCATTCTTCCATTTCTTGAAAGGTTCCCAGGGTCTGGGCACCGTTGTGAAGGCGTAGGTAATGCCGCCCCGCCGCGATAACTGACGATATTCGGCCATGGTGATATTGGAGCGAATCGCGTCTGAATAGGCGTAGGTAAACGAGAAGTTTTCAATGTCGTAAAAATGAGCCCGGTTGCTGGGGTTCATTCGAATTTTACGCACGTTCGAAAAGTTAATTGCCTTGCGGGAATAGTTCTCTTCTACCATTTTCCGGTACGCTTCCCGCTGGCTGGCACTCATGGTGCTTAAGGATAATTCCAGCGGCATGTCTGGGTCCAGTGGGTTGAAATGCGGCCGGATATTCTGGCGATCTACGCTAAAATAAAACGGAATCTGTAGGCCCCATTTTTGTGGAAAGAATTTGTCCAGATTGACGTTTGAAGTCATGCCCAGGGCCAGCGAGTTACTTTGAGCTCGCTCGGAAATTCGGGTTTCAACGCCTCCAAATCCGTAGGTTTTCACGGCCCCGGTCAGGGTAACTGTCGCAAAATCGGCGAGCTTGATGTCGGCCCGGCCAATGGCAGCATAGCCCGATTTCTGGTCAAAATCCGTGGCGTGAAATTCGTTCACCCAAACGCAGAATGATTTCGCCTGCCCATCCGCAGAAGTAGGATTTCGAACCCCTAGCATTAACACTTGCACCGCCGAAATATCCGGCGTACCGACTACGGTAATGTTATACTTTCCATCCTCCGAAACCAGCGTGAATGGTGTAGCATTGGCCGCTCCCAGTCGATTTCGTTCGGATTTCACCCGCCTTAATTCATCAATCGGGAAGTCGAACTTATTATCCAAGGGCCAAACCAGCGTGGGATCAGGAGCTCCTACGTTAATCGAACCGGGATCGGTTGCTTTCAAATCCCGCACTTCAATTTCGTAATAGTTATCCTTGAAATCCGTTCCCAGCCGAATGAATGTTGAGGTTTTTGAACTCTCATTCATGGCGTTTTCCATGTGCACCGACATAGTTAGGCGACGGTACTGATTCAGGTTATAGTTCACCAGTTTGTAAGCCGCCCGCGAATCGCCATCCCGCAAATCAGTAACGCAAAGGCTTAACCCCTGTTCATTGAGTTCGGCATTATTGAGCGTCATAATGTCGCGATCCCGCTCGTACCCCGGAGGAACCACATAAGGAATACGACCCGCATCCTTCGTTCCCGGGCCATTTTCTTCAATACTTACCGTAGACACCCGAAAATCAGCATCGTAAGGCTCGGGTATTTCATCCAGACCTTTGGCATTCAAATCGTAATCATATTTCCGATACTGAAAACCCGTTAACTGGAATTGAGCAAACCGCAACACAACGGGTTGCTCGAAATCGGTCATTACCATTCGCATGAAACGAACGGATTTGAACCCATTAATGCCCCCCACCGAACGCGTAGGCTTACGAACCTCTACCCGGAATAAATACCATTTCGTTGTAGTCCCATCCTGCTGATTTACGACTACCTCGTCCACAATGTTATTACTTCCTACCTTCAGCTCGCCGGGCTTCAGGGGAATTTCGTATTCGTAATAACTCTCGGTTTCGTTCACCGTATTATCTACGTTCAGGTCTTCCGAATCGGGAAGGCTGGAAGAAGACGGCGTAATTTGTGAGCCTGATGCAGTATTCGCGGGTGAGTTATTTTCCATCCCCATGATTCGCTTATACCGCTGTACCAGCGACCAGTTATTCTGATCGGCTTCCGTACTGAGGTAATAGCGGAAGTCATCGTTGGATGGATCCGAGAGAATCTGATTGAGAGCCGGACCCGTTACCCGCGTCCGTACCTGATTGAGGTAATTCCCGAAGAACGTTTGCTCGGCATTATTGTTCAAACCATCCAGACCTATATCCTGAGCGGCAATATTCTCATTATCAAATGCATTGATAACAAATTGCTGCTTCGTAACCCGGCCCCAGGCCGTTGAGTCTACGTTAGCGGGCTGGCCGTTCACGGGCTGACTACGCACCTCTCCCACGGGCAAACCATTTTCAAAGTTGAAACGTCCATCAGGAACGACATCTTCCGAAATGTCTCCGAGGTGAAGCAGTAACTTACCTCCCGTGGTATTATTCTGATTAACCACCCCGTCTTTTACAACGGCTTTCGCTCCGGTCTGGAAGGGGTCCATCACCCAAAACTCCAGCAATTCTATGTTTGAGTTATCAAAGTCATTATCTGAAGTAATGGCTCGGGTAATGGCTCCAAAATTTTGTTTGGGGTTACGTAATAAGCCTTCCGAAGTCAGGTCCGGGTTGTAATTGTACATCCCGCGTTCGGAGGGGAAATAGGCGATGTCGAGCGTATTGAGCGGGAGGTTATAGTTAAGGGTAGCTTTTCCTTTGAAAATATCCTGCGGCATAAATTGGCGTTCGTATACGTTACTAACGTCCAGATTACCCGGTACGGAATTGTTTCCCAGTCCACCCGTTCCGTAAACGGTCTGATCAATATTATATACGGAAATCATGGCTCGGCGATAGGCATATTCCAGTGGGTTCGCAGCATTACCTTTCGGGAATCCATCGGGTGTAGCCCCCAACCGCCATTTGATGGGCTGACGGGTAAAGTCATAAATGGTTCGGCTGCCTTCGAAGTCGTCAAGGTAACTTCGATTCCGGGAACGCGGCGTTACGCCGGGTAATAACTGAGCGTACTCGCCCGAAAAAGCAATCGTTGACATTTCCTTCGTTTGCAGGAACGGCAAAGCGTCCAGAGCTTTCGTCAGGATCGGAACGTCTTTCTTCAGGTTGGCATCCAGCCCAAACAGGAAGTTATTAACGGGTTCGTTTCCTAACGCCACGCGGGTAATGTTACCAGGGGTACTTTCGCGTAAACGCATTACCGTTGCTCCAATGTTGAAGTTCCGGTCAACCCGGTAATCAAAACGCCCCGCCAGCATCGTTCGCACCTGATTATTGAACAGATCCGGCGTTTCCCAACTGATGGTTACGTCTTTACCCGAATTCATCAGCGACTCGTTCAGAATCCGAACGCTTCCGGCTTCCACCACGAAGTCCGTTCCGGGATTTAAAGCAACGCCTCCAGCTGACACCTGAACCGTTTTCTCATCCACTCCAAAACCCAGTTGAATCTGAGCTCCGTTGGCTCCCTGATAACTTCCTGAAATGTAGAATTTATTCTTGTCCGTCTCCTGCGTTGCGTCAATCTGCGTACCTCGGTATAATGTGGTTTGTACGTATTTTTCTACCAAAGCAGGATTATCTGCACTCAGCCGATTTCGTAGCGTTGACCCGAAAGGCTCCAGCACCGGGAAGATAACCCGACCATTTTTGGAGTCGATGGTTACGTCTTCTACGTAATCAAAATTTCCGTCGGGCTGTCGGTCGCTCATCTGGTTAAGTTTATCCAGATTCATGACCTGCACCAGCGGAATTCCGGCAATATTACTTTCCTGAAGAGCGGGGTTATCTACCCCCGTAATATCGTCTTTATAAATAACTCGTAGTTGGAAACCCTGCTTCTGAACACTGACCGTTGTTCCGGTATACGTCGTCGAACTGCTGGTATTATTGGACTGCGTTTGCGTGCTGAGGGAATAAATATTCTTCATCATCAGATCCCACATCGGAATGCTGGTATTATTCCGAATGGTTGACGACTTCAATAATTTCAGAACAATGACTTCATCCTGCTGACGGTTCTGGTAATCTTCTGTTAACTCACCGACTTTGTAACTCCGCCCCTGATAGGTGTACTCGTAGGCAACGGCAATCACTTCATCGTTTCGAACTGGGGTTAATAACGAAATGTACCCCAGCTGTGGATGAAATTTAAATTCGCGTTCGCCGAGTTTCCGGGCTCCTCGTAAGATATCAAAGTCAATACCTCGCGTATAACTGCTGCCCGTTAACTCAGAAGCTACATTATCAATCTGACGAACGACGGGATTTTGGGAAACATTCTGGAACAATCCATTGATGGCATTACTAGCTGGTGAACTGGCCGAACCCGAAATAGGCTGTACCAGCGGAGAAGTGCGGTTATACGGATTTCCTTCACCCATATCCGTCAACCCTACCAGATTTCGCAAGGTCTCCGTACTCTGGGAGCGGTTGGTTACGTACACTTCTACCCGCGTTACATTTACCCCGGAGGTAATCATGGGTAACTGCTGCAAGGAACGTTCGTAATTATCCCGGAAAAAATGGCTAAGGAAAAAGTGACGGTTCTCGTCGTATAAGTCTTCACGAATGCTAAACGGCCTGTTCTGAGCCCCATTTTTCAGGGTCATACTCTGACGTTTAGAACGTTGTTGAGCCGCTACGATATTCACATCCAGTTTGCCAAACCGCAGAGCTACATTGGCTCCAAAAAGGTTCTCAACACTAGGAATTAACTGGCTATTGGTTCGGAAACTAGTGTTCCCCGCTTCCACCCGCTGAATAATGTCTTCTTCCTGATTTCGGAAACCAAGCTTGAGCTTATTCTCAAAATTGAAAGCGGCTTTGGTATCAAAATTGGTATTCAGGTTGAGCTTATCACCAATTTTTCCAGCGAAGTTGATGGCAATCTGTTCATTAAAAATGAAGTTACCCGTCCGACGCTGCCGTACAGGAATAGCCGGGTTATCAATGTTCTGGTGTAAATACCCAAAGTCGAGCATTACCGAACCGTTGGGTAGGAAGTCGATAATATTCGAACCAAAGATCCGGTCGAGCGAAGGGTCCGTCAGCTTTATTTTTGGGAAAAGTCCCCGACCCGAAACTTCACTTTTACCATCTGAACGAGCCGCGTATTCACGAATTAAGTCCCGGTAGGAAGCATCGTTCTGAATTCGCAGGTATTCATCCAGCGAAATGGCTTCGCCGGTTCGGTAAGGCAGATGTGTATCCCCTACTCTAAAGTGATCATCTACAATAATCCGCTGTCCGTTGGGATCGTATCTGAATTGGGTTTGTAAGGTTTTAGGATCATGGGGCACTAAGGGCGACTGCGGCAAACGATAGCTGAATCGGCTGCCTAATCGGTCTGGTACTTTTAGATAGGGTCGTCGGCCAGTTTTGGTACGGTACAGTGTATCCTGCTGAACAGAATCAGGGCGAACAACCTGGCCCTTGGCGACCATAAACGTTGTTCCAATCAAGAAGAAAGCCCTTATAAATCCGGGTACCGTAATCCATCGCCTCCGCCGGGAATAAACTCCTGACTTTCGAACGGGTTGGAAAATTCGCATTGTTAGGTATAATGTCCTATATATAAACTGGGGTAGGTACGTGTTAACTATTGAGGGACTGAGGAACCAATGGCAGGTTACCGCAACCTAAACGCAGAAACTGGAGTAAAATTGCAAAAAAAAGTGGGATGGGCTCCCACTTGTTTGCAATTAAGAAATGGTATTTTTTAAAATCTATTTAAAACGTTATCTCAGTGATAATTTGATTAATTCTTCTACTGTACTATCCGGTTGTTTTTTCAGGATGGTATCCACGGATTTTTCGGCAACTGGACGAGGGATTCCCATGACAATCAAAGCTGAAATAGCATCCGTCCGGGCGGCTGAATTAGGGCCGAGGAAGAGGTTGGTTGTCATGCTGCCCGAAGCCAGATGATCTTTCTTGAGTTTGTCTTTTAGCTCCAGAATCACCCGTTGTGCCGTTTTGGCTCCAATGCCCTTAATTCCCTGAATAACGCGTAAATCTTCGGTAATGATGGCTTGCCGGATTTCCACCGAAGAAAGTGACGAAAGCATAACCAGAGCCGTGTTCGGGCCAATACCGGAAACGCTTACTAAATCCAGGAATAACTGTTTTTCGGTCATCTCCCGAAATCCAAATAGGACATGAGCGTCTTCCCGAATATTCAGAAAAGTAAACAATCGACATTTTTCGTTTACCTCGGGTAAGGTCGAAAACGTTTGCAGGGAAATGCGAACTTCATAACCCACTCCCTGTACATCAATAATAATGTAAGCTGGTTCTTTTAAAGCTAGTTTTCCGTCTAGGTAAGCAATCATGGCAGGCGTGTATAGGGAACGAAAGGTGAGCCTTTCTGACTCACCTTTCGCTGGTTTTAAATCACAATTAACTTCTGGCCGGGTTTTACATCATTCCCCTTAATGCCGTTTAGTTTTTTCAGTTTATCAATGGAGATGCCACCGTACCGCTGCGAGATCTTCCAGAGTGAATCGCCGGGCTGAACGGTATGGTATTTCCGAACTTTACTCAACCGATCTTCACGTGAAGCCTTCGTCGTATTTTTCGCTAAAGTAGCCGTCGGTTGTGTACTTACCTCCACCTGCTTGTAAATCACCAACGATTGTCCAGCATGAATTTTATTGTGACGACCCAGGTGATTCCAGTTTTTAAGCTGAGCATCGGCTACCTGATATTTGCGGGCAATTGAAAACAGGGTTTCGCCCCGACGAACTTTGTGGGACAATCGTTTCGACTGCGTTGTTACTTTCGCTTCTGCATCCTGATCTTCATCGCTTTCGTTGCTGGTTGTGTTGGAAGCCAGCATGGTACGCTCCGCAAACGGAGACTGTGTAGCAGACAGCATTACTTCCTGACGGTGAGCGTAAAAATGCTTCAGCTCCTCTTTAGGCAGGCGGATGGGATACCGACGGGTATCTTCTGGTAAAACATCCGTCAGAATCTGTGGGTTCAGTTGTCTGAATTTATCGTAGGAAAATTGACCCGCAGTCGCCAGCATTTTCAGATTCATGTAAGAATTGACGTGAATCGTATCAAACGCAGCAATTGAGCGAACCGTATCGGGCTTGATGCCATGATCTGCGGCATAATGCATCATGTAAACAATCGCCGCGTATTGAGGCACATAACCCCGCGTTTCCTTGTGCAGGTAGGGATACACATCCCAATAGCTACTCTTGCCCGAACGACGAACCGCCCGCGAAACATTGCCCGGACCGCTGTTATAGGATGCCAGCATCATTTCCCAGTCATTATTAAAAATCCGACCGAGTTGCAGGAAATACTTACAGGCCGCTTCGGTAGCCTTGTAAGGGTCAAAGCGTTCGTCTACGTATTTATCAATCCGTAACTTGAAATCAATGCGTCCGGTGCTGGGCATGAACTGCCATAACCCGCCAGCTCCGGCGTGTGAGATAATCTTGGGGTCCAGCCGTGATTCAATCAGGGAGAGATACTTCAGCTCATCGGGTAATCCGTACTGAGCGAGGTATTTTTCAAAAATGGGGAAAAATAAGGCTTTTCGTTCCAGCATTTCCTTCACAAAAGAAGGCTTACGAAACGTAAAAAATTCGACGTACTGATGCGTTACATCGTTGTGATTCAGGGGAATCTCCTTTTGAAGTTTTTTCATCCGCTCGTGAACCAGGTTGTAATCAACCTGTGGCACGGAATCTTTCGTAACCGTAGCGGAAGCAATACTCTTTTGCGTCGAATCGGTCTGTGCTCCTACGGAACAAATCGAAAATGAGGCAATCGCTGCTGCAACAGTCAGGATTCGAATTGGTCTCATCATTGAGAGTTTGTTGTTAGGTGATACTGGAGTTTCCTCGCGAAACTCTCAGGACATACTTTATCGATCAGTGGGGCAGAAGGGTGCTCATTATTGCTCTTTTTGCAAAAAGCAATAACTTTCTATTCATTCGGTTGATTAATTACATCGTTAATTGGGGCTCAGTAATCCCCTCCAGAGACTTGGCAAAAGCAAGTAACTGTTCTTCGCCAAAGGCAGGGGCTATCACCTGAATGCCAACGGATAAACCCTGCCTATCTTTTCCCAGCGGAAGTGAAATAGCGGGAGTGCCCGTGAGGTTGGCCTGCACCGTAAAGATGTCAGCCAGAAACTCTTTTAAGGGGTCCGAAGACTTTTCTCCTAAAGGAAAGGCAACTGAAGGCGTGGTGGGATACAGAATAAAATCTACTTCCTGGAAATGCCTTTCGATTTCTTCCTTGATTAAACGCCGAACTCGCTGTGCTTTCGTGTAATAAGCGTCATAATAATTTGCACTTAAAACAAATGTCCCCAGCAGAATTCGTTTGCGGGCCTCGCTGCCTAAACCTTCGGTACGACTGAGTCGGTATAGCGAATCCAGATCAACGGCCTGCGGACTTCGGTAACCGTATCTAACGCCGTCGTAACGGGAAAGATTGGAGCTTACTTCAGCCGTAGTCAAAATATAATACGTTGGCAGGTAATAATGAGCCAGCGGAAAATCAATCGGAACTAAGGTATGCCCTTCGGCCTGTAAGCGTTCAATGGTTTGACGAAGAACGGCTTTCACTGATTCGTCTACTCCTTCTGAATCGATACTTTCACGAAAATAGCCAATTTTTCTCAGACCACCCGAAGTTAATTTCTCCGAGTACGCAGGAACCGGGGTTTGCGAGACGGTGCTGTCCTGCTCATCTGCTCCCGCCATGACCTCCAGAATCAGGGCAGCATCTTCTACACAACGGGTAATCGGGCCGATGGTATCGAAAGAAGAAGCGTACGCTAACAGGCCCCAGCGGGATACACGTGAATACGTTGGCTTTAAACCGACTACTCCGCAAAAGGCAGCAGGCTGCCGAACCGAACCACCCGTATCGGTACCAATGGAAGCAAAGCATAAATCGGCCTGAACGGCAACGGCAGACCCACCCGAAGAACCGCCCGGTACCCGACTTTCATCGAAGGCATTCCGCACCGGACCGAAAGCAGAGTTTTCGTTCGAAGAGCCCATCCCAAATTCGTCGCAGTTCTGCCGACCGATAATCACTGCATCGGCATCCAACAGGCGTTGCACGGCGGTAGCCGTAAACTGCGAGACGAATCCGTTCAGAATTTTACTCCCCCCTTGTACTCCGTGATCGGCATAGCAAAGCAGGTCTTTGATGCCGATGACCATCCCTGCCAGCTTTCCAGCCGTTCCGGCGGCTAGCTTGGCGTCTACACGACTGGCCTGAGTACGGGCATCGTTTGCGTAAACGTCCAGAAAGGCATTCAGATGAGTGTGGTTTTCAATACGGTTCAGGTAATAATCGACCATGGCAAGGCAGGAAGTGGTGCCTTGGCGTAAATCCTGCTGAAGCGAACGGAAGGAGGAGTAGTACTTCAAAATATACTGGATAATCTGAGGATTCTGTAAAAAACGACAAAAGGGCCTAGTCGTGTGACTATGCCCTGAAGTAGTAGCAAAAACGACTATTTATTGGCTTCGTCGCCTGCTTTTTCAATTTCGCTGCGGACATCTTTACTAGCGTCCTTGAACTCGCGAATGCCCTTTCCTAAGCCTCTTGCGAGTTCAGGGATTTTCTTGGCTCCAAAGAGGAGAACAAGGGCAAAAATAATCAGGGCGATTTCGGGACCACCGAGGCCAAACGCCAAAATTGTTGCCATTTCCATAATCAATGTCTTTAATAATATGAATGTAAAGTTAAGAATTTCAGGTGAAAAATTCGGTATTTACTCCGAGCTTTTTCTTTTACACCATCGAAGGCTAGAGCCCTATTTTACCTCTTCAACCGTCACTGCTCCCCGTTTCTCCCACTCACTGAAGGCGTCCAGATCGGTGGAAATCGTGCGAAACAACCATACTAACAAGGCTACATCATCCGTAAATCCTACGATGGGTAATAAATCAGGAATCACATCAATGGGGCTGACAAAGTAGATCAGCACAGTAACGGTTAACACCAGACTTTTCCAGGGTAATGTGCGGTACTCGCCTTTGGCATAAGCCCGAATCAGCCGACCCAGTAAACTAATTTTTTCCTGTACATCGCTGATGATTCCAGCTTTGTTGGAAGCTTGAAAAACACGGGTCATTAACTGTAAAAGAAAAGCAGGATTACGAGCCGACTTGCTGGCTTTTTTCTGAGCACTTTTAAAAAAAACGGAATGTAAAATGCGTTCCAGGAGGTTCTTGGTATCAGCCATTAGAGTATGTAAAAATCAAAATTACAGTCGATAAATAACGCAAAAGAATACAACAAGAATGTCTTCTCTCTCCATAATTTCTCTAAAAACCCGTACCCCTGTTGAAAAGTTTTAGTAGCGGCAACAAAAAAGCCCACGAAGATCGTGGGCCTTTCCTTATATTCTATTTCTTTATTTCACCTGACGAGCCAGCTTCAAGGTTTGCTCTTCGTCTTTTTCTCCTTTATCGGCCACTTCAAACTTGCGACTACGTCCGGTCTTTTCATCAAGTGTAGCTTTCAGATCCAGCAGAAACTTGCGTAACTCCAACAGGGAATCTACCAGCTCGGTATTATTCTCCTGTTTGAATTCTTTGTTCTCAAGGTATTTGCGGGCTCCTTTTAAGGTATAGCCGCGTTCTTCAACCAGTTGATAGATAATCTCCAGTTGACGAATATCTTCTTTGGTATACATACGGTCGCCCCCCCGATTCCGCTTCACTTTATTTTTGAGCGTGGGGAAATTGTCCGTCCAATATCTCACTTTAGAGATATCAAACGAAAACATATCTGCTACTTCTCGTATGGTATAGTACCGCTTCTCGTCCGTCATAACCGCCGCATAGTAATAAGTTCCGGTGAAGGTGTTGCTAGCCCCAAAAGTCCATAGCCCTGCCCCTATTCTTTCTAACGTAAACTACGTCAGAAGAAATATGGTTGCAAGGTTAGGGAATTAAAAATAGGTCGATTGACCGTATTAGAGCCTTAAAAATGCCTTATTTTCTTTTAACAAATCCTATTTTCAAAAATATAATTTTAACATTTTTCTATAAACAATTGGTTTTCAACAAAAAAAATTCTTCTCCGCAAAATCATTGCTCTTTCACACACCTTTCGCCCGCAAGGAAATTTAAATTACCTTTGCAGGCTAATTTCCAGCGGTTTCCTTTTAGTAACTGAAACCTGCTGACTCACGAATATCCCATGACTTCCAGAGAGATACGCCAGGCTTTCCTTGATTTTTTTGTATCAAAAGGCCATTTAATTGTTCCTTCGGCCCCGCTGGTGGCTAAAAACGACCCTACCCTGATGTTCAATAACTCAGGAATGGCTCAGTTTAAAGATTATTTCCTGGGTAACGGTACGCCTCCCTCCCGCCGGATCGCGGATACACAAAAGTGTCTTCGGGTATCTGGTAAACATAATGACCTCGAAGATGTAGGGTTTGATACTTACCACCACACGATGTTCGAAATGCTGGGGAACTGGTCGTTTGGTGATTATTTCAAAAAAGAAGCATTACACTGGTCCTGGGAGTTACTAACGGAAGTGTATAAACTTCCCAAAGATCGTCTGTATGTATCGGTTTTTGGGGGTGACGAAAAAGACGGCGTGCCTTTCGATCAGGAAGCGTTTGACCTCTGGAAGGAAATTCTGGGTAGTGAAGACCGCATCATCTTAGGCAATAAAAAAGACAATTTCTGGGAAATGGGCGAAGTAGGTCCCTGCGGCCCCTGCTCGGAAATTCACGTGGACTTACGCGATCAGGACGAAGTGGATGCCATTCCCGGCAAGTCCCTCGTAAACGCCGATCACCCACAGGTAGTTGAAATCTGGAATAACGTCTTCATGCAATTCGAGCGAAAAGCCGATGGCTCGCTCGTACCTCTGCCCGCTCGTCACGTAGATACGGGAATGGGTTTTGAGCGTCTTTGCATGGCGATTCAGCAAAAAAAATCAAATTACGATACCGACGTTTTCACCGGAACGATTGATTTCATTGCAAAAGCAGCTGGTAAGACTTACGGAGAAGATAAATGGGCAGACATCGCCATGCGGGTCATCTCGGATCACATCCGGGCCATTGCCTTCGCTATTGCCGATGGACAGTTACCTTCCAATGTTCGGGCTGGTTACGTCATTCGCCGGATTTTACGACGGGCCGTTCGCTACGGATATACCTACCTGGGTTTCCGCGAACCTTTCCTATACAGCCTGATTCCTTTATTAGCAGATCAATTCGATGGTGTTTTCCCCGAACTGATTGCTCAGAAAGATTTCGTAGCAAAAGTTATTCAGGAAGAAGAAGCGGCGTTCCTGCGTACGCTGGAAAAAGGGTTGACCTTGTTAGATAAGATTCTGGCTCAGGAATCGGAAAGTAAGGTTATCGAAGGATCTACCGTTTTCGAACTGAACGACACCTTCGGTTTCCCCGTGGATTTAACGGCTCTTATTGCTCGTGAACAAGGTTTTTCTATCGATGAAGCAGGCTACCAGAAAGCTCTTGCCGAACAGAAAAACCGCTCCCGGAAGGATGCAGCTACGGAGAAATCGGATTGGGTGGAATTACAGGAAGGCGGCAAAACCGTATTTCTGGGCTATGACCAGACCGAAGCCGACTCAACGCTCACGAAGTATCGCAAAGTAGAAGCCAAAGGCAAAACCCAATACCACGTAGTGCTGGATCAAACCCCTTTTTACGCCGAATCTGGCGGACAGGTGGGTGATACGGGCGTACTGTCCTGGCCTAATGCCGAGCTAATTGTGGTGGATACCAAGAAAGAAAACGACCTTAGCATTCACGTCATTGAAGACGAGGAGTTTGAAGAAAAACTACAGGCTCACGGAGCCAAGGTAAGGGCAAAAGTGGACGCTTCCCGCCGGAAACTCATTGCTTCTAACCATACGGCTACCCACTTAATGCACAGTGCCTTGCAGGAGGTGTTAGGCTCGCACGTGGCTCAGAAAGGTTCGCTGGTGAGTCCTGATTTACTACGTTTTGATTTCTCTCACTTCGCGAAAATGACGGATGAGGAAATTGCTCGGGTGGAACAACGGGTGAATGAAAAAATTCGTGAGAACATTGCTCTTCAGGAAGATCGTAACGTGCCCATCGACGAAGCTCGTCAGCGGGGAGCTACGGCGTTGTTTGGCGAGAAATACGGTGATTTCGTTCGCGTCATTACCTTCGACCCCAACTATTCGGTAGAGCTTTGCGGCGGTACGCACGTACCCGCTACCGGAGAAATTGGTTTATTCAAGATTACTTCCGAAAGCTCTTCTTCGACGGGTGTTCGCCGGATTGAAGCCATTACTTCGGAGAAAGCCTTTGAATTGCTGGAAGAACAGTCCTCGTTACTAAGTCAGTTGAAAGAATTACTGAAAACGCAGGATGTACTGAAATCTGTTCAGGGCTTACTCGAAGAAAAAGCAGCCTTGCAAAAACGCGTAGACTCGCTGGAAATCGAGAAATTAAGCTCCGTTCGGGAAGCTCTGGTATCGAAAATCAGTGAGAAAAATGGCATTCACTTCATCGCTGAACAAGTAGAAGTGCCCAACGCCGACGCTCTGAAACAGCTGGCTTATCAGCTAAAAGATAAAGTAGATAACCTCTTCGCTCTATTAGTAGCTGAAGTAGGAGGCAAACCTTCGCTGGCTCTGATGATTTCTGAAAATCTGGTGAAAGAACGCGGCCTCAACGCCGGACAGCTCGTTCGTGAATTAGCGAAGGAAGTCAAAGGCGGCGGTGGCGGTCAGCCTTTCTTTGCCACGGCTGGTGGTTCTGACGTATCAGGTTTACCGAAAGTAATTGAAAAAGCAGCTACGTTAATCTAGGAAGCTTTTTTAAGACATCTATTAAAATAAAGAACCCTGACTTTTATGGAAGTCAGGGTTCTTTATTTTAATACGGCTTCAGTAAAACAGGTATGGTTTTATTGCTTATATTAAGCAACCTTTAACCATTTGTATCCATTACCCTTTTCTACATCACCCCAAACATTTTTATGACAAAAAAAATATTTTTCTTCCTCTTGATTTCCATGTCGGCTTTCGCTCAGCGAATTACCGTTACCGGAAAAGTAACCTCATCCACTGGCGAAGTATTAGCCGGAGCAACCGTTATCGAAAAAAGTACTCATACGGGTACTACTACCGATGCTAACGGTCAATATCGCCTTTCCGTAAGTGCGGCTAACGCCGTACTGGTAGCCTCATTTGTGGGCTATGACAAAGTAGAATTACCGCTGAACGGATTAACCACGCTGGACTTTTCTTTACAGGAAGGTAACCTTTTGAATCAGGTTGAAGTGGTGGGTTCCCGCAGTTTGAACCGATCTCCAACCGACACGCCCGCCCCGGTGGATATTATTGATTTCCAGAAGGTTATCTCACGCACGGGTCAACTGGACGTGAATCAGTTACTACAGTATGCAGCACCTTCCTTTAACTCGAACCGTCAGACGGGTTCTGACGGAGCCGATCACGTAGATCCGGCTTCCTTACGCGGCCTGGGTCCTGATCAGACCCTGGTATTAATCAACGGGAAACGTCGCCATCAGTCTTCGCTAGTGAACCTTTTTGGCACACGAGGGCGGGGTAATACCGGAACCGATTTGAACGCCATTCCGGCTTCGGCCATCGAACGCATTGAAATTCTTCGCGATGGAGCTGCTGCTCAATATGGTTCAGACGCCATCGCCGGCGTAATTAACATCGTGTTGAAAACGACGACTGACGTGCTGGAAGTAAATGCCAATGCCGGAGCGTATCAGGCTAAGTATCGCTTTGATGACAAGAAATTTGACGGTCTGAACTACAACCTGAACGCAAATTACGGGTTCAAAATCAAAAAAGATGGTTTTGTTAACCTCACCGCCGATTATAACTTCCGCGATCATACCAACCGGGCTAATACCACCCCGGGCGATCTAGTCCGTCGCCAGTACGGTGACCCCAAAGCTCAAAACTCGGCTTTATACCTGAACGCTCGTCTGCCTTTGTCGGAACGCACGCAATTGTATGCTTTTGGCGGACTGAATTACCGCAAAGGCGACGCGTATGCCTGGACTCGTTTTGCCGATAATGACCGCAATGTTCCAGCCATTTATCCCGATGGTTTCGATCCCATTATTTCCAGTAAAATCAACGATCGTTCGATTACCGTGGGCGTTCGTCATTTACTCGGAAAAGCAGAACTTGACGTCTATAACACCTTCGGCTCGAATCGTTTTCATTACTTCGTTAACAATACGCTGAATACCTCGCTGGGAGCTTCCTCACCCAGATCTTTCGACGCAGGTGGATTTCAGTTGAATCAGAACGTAACGGGTCTGAAATTCTCTCGTTTCTATAAGGAAGCCCTGCAAGGATTCAACTTTGCTGCCGGAGCCGAGTACCGCATGGAGAATTATCAGATTTTTGCGGGAGAAGAAGCTTCCTATCGTAGTTACAAAACGGGCGTAGCTCCCGGTGCTCAGGGTTTTCCGGGTTTTCAGCCAGGCGATGTGATCAATAAAGGTCGGTCGAACCTGGGGGTTTATGTGGATATGGAAGCCGACATTACTAAAGCATTCCTGTTTGGCGTAGCAGCTCGTTATGAACATTACAGCGACTTTGGCGGAACCATTAACGGAAAACTTTCGGCCCGCTACAAAGTAACGGATTTCCTGACCTTGCGGGCCACAGCCAGCACGGGTTTCCGGGCACCGTCATTACCCCAGATTTACTTCAATTCTACCATTACTAACTTCGTAAATGGTATACCCGTTCAAGTATTAATTGCTCGTAATAACAGTCCGGTAACGCAGACATTGGGTATTCCTAAACTGAAGCAGGAAACTTCTCAGAACTTAAGTGCAGGCATTACCCTGAATCCAACCAATAATTTGTCATTAACAGTGGACGGTTACCTGGTTAAAATCAAAAATCGGATTGTGTTAACCGGTCAGTTTAGCGATGACGACAATGTAATTGGCAAAGATTTAAAAGCTCTGAATGTTGGACAAGCTCAGTTTTTTACCAATGCCATTTCAACGACAACCAAAGGACTAGACGTAATCCTGACCCATCGCACGGGCCTTGGCAATGGAAGTTTAACGTCTTCCTTAGCGGCTAACTTTAATCAGTTAACGATCAATGGAGAACCTAACACAACGCCCAAACTGAAAGGCAAAGAACGCATTTATTTCAACTTACGCGAACGTTATTTCACTATAGCTTCCGCTCCTCCTTCGAAGATTAATCTGTCTTTTGATTATACCCTTCGTAAGTTCAACGTTATGCTGCGTTTCGTTCGTTTTGGTGAAATCAAACTAGCGAACTGGAATTATGCCGAAAACGTACCTGACGCCGAGAAATTTGATATTTACAAGCCGAAAGTAACCACAGACGTAACCCTGGGTTATCGCTTTACGCCTAAAGTGGGCTTAGCCCTGGGTGCCACCAATATCTTTAATGTCTATCCTACCATGCACGTTCCCAGCCTGACCGAATCCGGCGGAGCCTGGGACCCTGTTCAAATGGGTAATAACGGTACTTTCTGGTTTACACGCTTAAATCTGAAGTTTTAGTTGATAGTTGTTCGTTGATAGAAAAAAAGGGTTACGGAGCGATTCCGTAACCCTTTTGCTTTGTTGATGGTTATTCGTTGTTAGATTATCCAAGGACAACTAAAAACAAACAACTGTCAACCAAAAAATAACCAACAACTATCAACCAATAACCATTAACTACCCATTTTTCTCCAGCTGCTTCACCAGAACCTCGAAATCTTTTGGGTACGGAGCTTCAATTTTTACTTCTTCCCCATTCAGTAAATTAAAGGTCAGTGAGTACGCATGCAAAGCGACGCGTTTCATCAGGGGTTGCTCGTCAGTATCTTTTTTAAGATTGAATTTCTTCTTCAACTGCGACAGAAAAACGGGCTTCCCTCCGTAGGTTTCATCCGAAACGATGGGAGCTTTCATGCACATCAGGTGTACGCGAATCTGGTGCATGCGGCCCGTAATAGGTAAGCATTCCACAATGGTATATTGGCGGTAGGCTTTCAGCGTAAAAAACAGCGTTTCGGCCTCTTTCCCTTTCGCCCGGTCAATCTTCACAACGCCATCGCGGGGCAGGGCCAGAATGGGCAAATACACCGATTCTCCCTGAAAATTGTGTACACCATTCACCACGGCATGATACCGTTTCACCGTCTCACGGTGCTCAAACTGCATGGATAAATGTCGGTATGCTTCGGGGTTTTTAGCAATAGCCAGAGCACCTGACGTTTCTTTATCCAGACGATGGCAAAGCTGGGCATCATCACTATACGCTTTAGCCATCCGTAAAATACTCAGGGAGTTATCCGCCTGACGCTCATCGAGCGAGGCAATGTAAGGGGGTTTATTAATAACGATGTAATCTTCGTTTTCGAAAATGATTAAATCCTTAAAATTCAGTGGCTTCATGCCGCAAAGGTACGGCTTTCAATCGTTATCTGATTTACAGAACTAATCTTTCCTTTTTAATTTAAGCGATAAAATTCACCCGCCGGGGCTGGGTGTTTTATCATCCAGCAACGTAGAATCGGCGACAATTCCTGTTTCGGGAGCTCCAGCTTCAATCCAGCGGCGAACAAAATCAATCTGACCAACCGATAGAGGTGAACCACCTAACGGCATGGGACTACCGTAGAATTTTCCCCCGTGGTGCGAAGCATCGAAATTCAATTTATGATAAAACAGGCTTTCCAGGGATTTGTAAGGTTTAACCCGTAACAAACCATCCGAAATAGCCAGTGCATTAACCGGAGCTACATTAAAGAGATTTTTGTAAGCCTGTCCAGCCGCTAATACTAATTGATGAGTAGCATACCCTGGGTCCTGCGGAGAGGCATGGCATCCCGCCGTTGCACAGGTCGGCGTCAGAATTCGGCGTTGAATTTGCGAAAATGTACTGGATGGGGGAACCGTCGGGCTGGGTTCGGGGCTGGGTTTCTTTTTACAGGCACTTATCCCAATTCCCAGCATTAATAGGTAAACTAGTAAATTTCGTATCATCAGCATCGCTCGTAGTAGTCAACGTACTTCGGTAAACGTTACAAATCGCTTTAGTATTGAAATGATGGTTTAAATTGATCGGGAAATTCGGCGTGGATTCTGTATTTTGCCACCTTTTCAACGCAACACAGTACATGGACGCCTTTGAATCTCGTATTGACTTAAGTGAACTTTACCAGACCGTGGCCGACATTCGGACGGAAGTAGGTAAGATAATTATTGGGCAGCAATCCATGATTGACCTGCTTTTGACGGCTCTTTTCGCAGACGGTCACGTGCTTATCGAAGGCGTACCCGGTGTGGCGAAAACGCTGACGGCAAAGATACTGGCGAAAACGATTTCGGTAGATTTCAATCGAATTCAGTTTACGCCCGACTTAATGCCATCAGACGTGCTCGGAACTTCCGTTTTCAATCCTAAAACCTCTGATTTTGAATTCAAACCCGGACCTATTTTCTCGAACATCATTCTGATTGATGAGATCAACCGGGCTCCGGCCAAAACGCAGTCGGCCCTATTTGAAGTCATGGAAGAGCGGCAGGTAACTAACGCGGGCCATACTTATCACATGACGGCTCCGTTTCTGGTGTTAGCTACGCAAAACCCCATTGAGCAGGAAGGAACGTATCGTTTACCGGAAGCCCAACTGGATCGTTTTCTATTCAAAATTGTCGTTCAATACCCTTCGCTGGATCAGGAAACGGAAATTCTAAAGGGCCACCACCAACGCCGCCAGATTGCGGATGCGATGGATACCATTCAGGCCATTCTTTCGAAAGAACAATTAGCGGCCTTACGCGAAAAAGTTCGGCAGGTATTAATCGAAGATAAAGTTCTGACTTACATCGCTCAGATTGTTCATGAAACGCGTAATTCCAAGTTCCTTTACCTGGGGGCTTCTCCACGGGCATCGGTAGCTTTATTAAATGCATCCAAAGCCTTAGCCGCCCTGCGAGGCCGCGATTTCGTTACCCCCGAAGACGTGCAGGAGCTAGCTGCTCCAGTTTTACGTCACCGACTGATTCTTACGCCCGAGAAAGAAATGGAGGGCACTACGCCAGATGCGATTATCGATCAGATTATCAAAAAAATCGAAGTGCCGCGTTGAGTTTTCAGTGAGCCGTTTTTCTGTTTTCAATGACCTTCCGTTGCCAGCTTTTTTGCTGGCAACATTGAGTATAAGACCATTGCATTAACAATTACAACGGGGTTGACTGGGTCTATCCAGACCGGGTTTGGATAGACCTAGTCATTCAAGAATACTTTCCTACTAGTAACTTATGTTGCCAGCGAAAAAGCTGGCAACGGCAGGCAGGGTAAGTATACACCTCCCCTTCGGAGTTAACCATAGATAACTCCGAAGGGGCATTCTAACATCCAAGGTTATCCGCATTAAACCCCTCTCGGGTTCTTGTTCATGATCGATTGCTTACGATTCTACCATTAAGAATACTTTCCACCAGTAACTCATGTTGCCAGCGAAAAAGCTGGCAACGACAGGGTAAGCATACGTACGCCTCCCCCAGTGGAGTTAAAACTATGGATAATTCCAGGTGCTAACCCAGGGGATTTTTTAGATCCCCGATCTATATCATAATTCCTTCTTTTGCTGGTAACAGTCATTGTAAGACCATCGCATTGACAACCCCAGCGGGGGTCAATATTAGGTAGCTACGGATAACAACCCGGGGAAACAAATCCTATCTTACAGCCGTTTAGCATTCAGTTTTTCTTTGAAACTGAAAACAGACAACTCCTTACTTCAATCTAAATTCCTTTATACTCTATGCGTGGGCTTCGGGTGCTTGGGCTGCTGGCTCTGTCTGTCTTTTTTTCGACCTGTTCGAAACTCAATGAGGTCGTTATTCGGGCTACAAACTTTGAAGATGAAATTCAGTTAGCTCAAAATCTGGTTTTTACTTTTAATAAAGACCTCGTTCCTGATGCAGAGCTGGGAACCTGGCAAAGCACGAAGTTCATCGAGTTCGAACCTGCCATTCAGGGCCGATTTAAATGGGTAGGTAAAAACGAGCTGGTCTTTTCGCCCGCCGCTTCCTTCCAGCCCGCCACCGAGTATCAGGCCCGGCTTTCCGATAAGTTACTCACGCAGGTAAAAGAACAGTCTCTGGGTGTTTCTTCCGAAAAGCTCCATTTTCATACACCTTATCTACAACTTCAAACCACCGAAGCCTATTGGACCAAGGCGAAAACGAGCGGACAAGCAGTAGCCAAACTCCGGCTGAATTTCAATTATCCGATTTCCGGCGGTCAGGTAGGCTCCAAACTGAACGTTACCCGAAAAGATGAAAAGGTGGGCTTTAGCGTAGCTCAACAGGGCACTACGGCTTCCCTGCCTCTTAGCTTATCCGGCGTTCAGGAGGCTCAGACACTGAACTTGAAACTCGATGCAGGTATTCAGGCTGTTTCTACTTCCTACCAGTCAAAAGAACCCATCGAGTTAAAGACGACTTTACCCGACCCCAAAACGCTGGAAATTGTTGGTGTAGAATCAGGTTTCGAAAATAATCGTGGCTTTATTAAAGTAACCACCACCCAGGAACTGAATCCTGAATCCATTGCTTCGGCGTATGTACTAAACGCCAGCACCCACACAAAAGCGGTTACTGAATACGACAGTTTAGGAAACCCTTTACCCGCTAAAGAAACCAAAACCAGCGTTGCTACGCAGACGGAGCTATTGGAAAACGGATTTATCATCCGAGGCGATTTCAACGAAACGGATACCTATACCTTAACGCTCAATGAGCAGTTGCGGGGTGTTCTTGGCCCGGCTCTTAGCGAGACCTACACCAAAGATTTATACTTTGGACGAATGCCCGCCGCTCTGGAATTTGTGCATAAAAAAGCGGTTTATCTGAGCTCCAAAGGGCACCGGAATGTGGCCGTTCAGGTAACCAACATCCCTAAAGTACAGGTTCGGATTTCGAAGATTTACGAGAACAATATTCTGGCTTACCTCCGTAATAACCGATACCGTGATTATCGCTACGAGAATGATGCCTACGTTGAAGGGGGCTATGTGTATTCCGAAGATGGTGGAGCCTACTCGGATCTGGTGGTTAATAAAACCATTGAAACCGAAGATTTACCCAAAAATGGCGGCGTTTCCTTACTGAACCTCAGCTTACCTGACCCGACGAACCAGTTCCGGGGAATTTATCTGGTTTCGCTGCATTCGGCTGACGAATATTACCATTCCGCCACCAAGCTGGTCAGCATTTCTGATATTGGCTTAGTGACTAAAAACGCAGGCGATGAATGCCTCGTTTTTGCTCACTCCATCCGTTCCACCGAACCTCTGAGTAATGTTGAAATCAAGCTGATCTCTTCGAACAACCAGACCATTCAAACTGTCAAAACCGACTCGAAAGGCGTTGCTTTATTTAAAGACTTAAAAGAAACTTCTTTCACTACGGCACTGGTAACGGCTCAGACTGAAGACGATTTCAATTACCTTTTTCTGGAAGATACGCAGGTGCCCACCAGTCGTTTTGAAGTGGACGGCAAACGAGACAATAGCTCGGGTTTTGAAGCTTTCCTCTACGGCGACCGCAACATTTACCGCCCCGGCGAGACGGTGCATTTTAATACCATTGTACGTAAACACACCTGGGAAACACCGGGTGAAATTCCGTTAAAAATTCGTTTTCTGATGCCAAACGGTCGGGAATACCGAACGCTTCGCCTGACTACCAATGCCCAGGGAGCCGTAGCCGCCGATATTCCCCTTGAAACAGCCGTTGTTACCGGGACGTATCAGTTGGAAGTATTGAATGCCAATGATGTCATTCTGACTTCGCAGCCCATTTCGGTAGAAGAATTCATGCCGGATCGGATCAAAGTTGACGTAAGATCACCGAAAGAACGCTATAATTCCGGTGAAACGGTACCCATTTCGGCCACGGCTACCAACCTCTTCGGTCCTCCGGCATCGGATCGAAATTATGAGATGGATGTACAGGTGAAGCGGCAACTTTTTCAGCCCAAGGGTTACGAAAGTTTTGTCTTCGATATACAGGACAATACCAAGTTTGAAAATATGGTTCGGCAGGGCAAAACCAATGCCGCCGGACTGGCCACGGAAGGTTTCGTATTACCCGCTAGCTGGCAGGACATGGGTTTGCTGGAAGCTAAAGCGTTCATAACCGTCTTCGACGAAACGGGTCGTCCGGTGAATCGTTTGCAGAAGTTTACGATACAGACACAGCCCATTTTATACGGCATCGGCATGCCCGATACCTATGTGGGTACCAATGCTCCGGTTACGATTCCACTCGTAGCGTTAAATGCGGATGGAAAGCTCCAAAATACTCAAGGTCAGCTTGACATCGTCAAGCACGATTACCAGACGGTTATTGAAAAAAACACGGATGGTTCGATGAAATATTCCTCCAAAAAACAATCAAAAATCGTCTTTAGTCGAGCCGTTGCCTTCACCAAAGGCCGGGCTTCGGTGAGTTATGCTCCCCCCGTTTCCGGGGAATACGAAGTTCGTCTTCATCGGGCAGGTTCGCGAAACTGGACGAGTCAGTCGTTTTATGCCTACGGTTACGGTCAAACCAGTTCCACTGCTTTTGAAGTAAATAATGAAGGTCAGGTAGAAATGACGTTCGATAAACCTTCCTATCAGGTTGGCGATCAGGCGAAAGTATTATTCAAGACGCCTTTTTCGGGAAAACTGTTAGTTACCATTGAACGCAATCGTGTGCTTGAGCATCACGTGTTGACCACTGATCATAAATCTGCCGAGTTAAGTTTCTCGGTAGGTAAAGAGCACTTGCCTAACGTTTACGTAGCAGCGACGCTTTTCCGAGAAATGAATGACGAAGATTTACCGCTGACGGTAGCTCACGGGTATGCTCCCCTTATGGTTTCGGATGCCGATAACCAATTAGACGTAGCCATTACTTCCGTCGAAAAATCCCGGTCGAAAACGCGTCAGACGATTCGTGTAAAAACCGCCCGGAATGCTCAGGTAACCCTTGCCGTGGTGGACGAAGGCATTCTTCAACTGAAAAACTACAAATCTCCTGATGCCTATGGCTTCTTTTATCAGAAGCGGGCCCTGGAAGTGAATGGCTATGATCTCTACGCCTATCTGCATCCCGAGTTAGGCATTCGCTCGCGAAGCTCTGTCGGTGGAGATGGGTTTGATATGGAAAAACGGGTGAATCCACTGGCCAACGGTCGGGTGAAACTCGTGGCTGTCTGGAGCGGAATCCTGCAAACAAATGCCAGCGGTGAGGCCAGCTTTAACGTAGACATCCCCCAGTTTTCGGGTGATTTACGAGTCATGGCTGTGGCCTATAAAGACCAAGCGTTTGGGTCAGCCACACAGCATATCAAAGTTGCCGACCCGCTGGTGATTAGCACGGCCCTACCTCGTTTTGCCAGTCCTTCCGATGAACTGATTGTTCCGGTTAACATTACAAATACCACGAAGAAGACAGCCTCCATAACCGCAACTTTACAAGCGACGGGAGCCTTACAAAACCAGACGCCAGCTCCGCAAACCCTCAGCATTAATCCTGACGCCGAAGGTCGGGTTAACTTCAACATCAAAGCCGCTCAGGCCATTGGCACGGGTAAGGTAAAAGTGTCAGTCAAGGGACTGGGAGAAACGTTTACGGAAGAGGTTGACCTTACCGTTCGGCCTAGTGTTGGTTTAGTGAAAACTTCTGTTTCAGGATCCGTAAATGCCGGGCAAACGGCTACCTTACCGCTTTCACTTCAGGAATTTGTCCCCGGCACTGTTAAAGCTTCCTTGCGGGTGAGTCGCTCGCCACTGGTTTCGCTCTCGGATCGGCTCGATCACTTACTGAGTTATCCTTACGGATGTCTGGAGCAATCGGTTTCGGCGGCGTTTCCACAGTTATACTTCGCCGATCTGGTCAAGACGATTCAAACGGATCGGAAACCGTACCTAAAGTCTGGTAACTCAGATCTGAACCCAGCGGCTAATGTGGCGGCAGCTTTACGTAAAATTGAAACGTTGCAGTTGTATAACGGCGGTTTAGCCATGTGGCAGGCGGGTCAACGCGACGAATGGTGGGCAACGGCTTATGCGGTGCATTTTATGATTGAAGCTCAAAAAGCTGGCTATGAAGCAAATGCCAACACGCTGAGTAAAGCCTTGGATTACCTCAACCAGCAGGTAAGCAAGCAGGCCAATGAGAAGGCTGTCATTCATAATGAAGACGGCAGCATCACGAATCGAATGCAAGCTCGTCGTGAAACCATTTATAGCCTCTATGTTTTGACGCTGGCGGGCCGTTCCAATCGCTCAGTGATGAATTATTACAAGGCTAATACGTCTTTATTAACCACTGACTCGCGGTATCTGCTGGCAGCGGCCTTCGGTTCGCTTGGTGATGAAACCAGTAAATCGGCCTTATTGCCCAAACAGTATCCAGTCGATCAAAGTCCGCGGCAAACGGGAGGTAACTTTTCAAGCCCCATTCGGAATCAGGCTCTGGTGCTGAATACCTTACTGGAAACGGATGCGACTAACCCCCAAATTCCGGGACTGGCTCGGCAGCTTTCGGCAGCGGTACGGCAAAATCACTGGCTTTCTACACAGGAAGAAAGCTTTGCCCTGCTCGCCTTGGGTAAACTGGCCAAACAGTCGGCTGCCTCTACCGCCACCGCTCAAATCAAGGCAGCCGGACGTTCTCTGGTCACCTTTACGGGTAAGGATTTATTCATCAATAAAGGATTACAAACGCCACTCACCCTCGCCACTTCGGGCAAAGGTTCGCTCTATTACTTCGCTCAGGCAGAAGGTCTATCACAGGGGAATACTGTTCCACTGGGTGATCAGATTCTGGAAGTTCGGAAACAGTATCTTGACCGAAGTGGACAACCCATTACCCGTAATCTTCGGCAAAATGAGCTAATCGTTGTTCGGGTAACGGTGCGAACGCAGAATGGATTACCCGTTGAAAATGTGGTAATCACGGATATGTTACCAGCGGGGCTGGAAATCGAAAATCCCCGCATTACACCTGAACGCGACCTAAGTTGGATTAAAGGCCAATCCTACCCCGAGCACTTTGATTTACGTGACGACCGGATTCATTATTTTGTATCGGTTTCCGGAAAACCCCAAACGTATTATTATTTAGCCCGAGCCGTATCCAAGGGCAAATTCACCGCTGGCCCGGTATCAGCCGATGCGATGTATAACGGAGAGTATCGAAGTTATTCAGGCGGTGGAATTGTAACGGTTGAATAAGTCTAAGGCGGTTTTTAGGTACCGTTGGGATTACAAATCCCTGACAGATTGCTTTCGGATTTGTAATCCGAAAGCAATCTGTCTTTGAAGGTTATTAACTAGAGATGCCGCTGCCAGCGTGGTCCGGCCAGCCTTTTTGCTGGCAGCACTAACCTAAGCAATGAAGTATATAATGCTATCAACATAGCCTGAACAACCTTTTCGCTGACATCTAAGGTAATCCCATACTTGCCTGACGCAAATATTCTCAATACCACCCCACTGGAAGCCTATCTAACTATTTCATCACTCGACGAAGCCAAGCGACTGCGAAAGAGGTATCTGGTTTTTACGCGATGGATCGCGGTCCTACATTCTTGATCGTGCGTGTTTTTCGAAAAAAGGCTTTTATTTCGTATTGAAAAATGTAGAATTATGAAAATTCTAGTGGTTGAAGACGAGCAGGATGTAGCCTCTTTCATCAAAAGCGGACTGGAAGATTATGGCCTCGAAGCAGATATTGCGGATGACGCTTTCCGGGCTCAGCAGTTGCTGAAAGAACAGGAATACGGAACGGTAATTCTGGATGTAAACCTGCCGATTATGAACGGTTTTGAGCTTTGTAAGATCATTCGGGAAAAATACGAAGACGTGTCTATCCTGATGCTAACGGCTTTCGGAACGACCGATAATGTCCTGACTGGCTTTGATGCCGGGGCGGATGATTACCTCGTAAAACCCTTCGAATTTCGGGAGCTAATGGCTCGGTTACGGGCGTTGAACCGACGGCGATTAACCGTGCCGACGGAAGCTGTGATCCTGAAAATTGCTGATTTGGAGTACAATCAGAAAAGTAAAACGCTGAAACGCGATAATCAGAAAATCAGTCTTACCGCTCGTGAGCTGGCCTTATTGGAATTTTTCCTAAAAAACCAGAATCGGGCTTTATCCCGCAG
This sequence comes from Siphonobacter sp. SORGH_AS_1065, assembly GCF_030818595.1. Classification (NCBI taxonomy): domain Bacteria; kingdom Pseudomonadati; phylum Bacteroidota; class Cytophagia; order Cytophagales; family Cytophagaceae; genus Siphonobacter; species Siphonobacter sp. SORGH_AS_1065. The sequence goes on along the minus strand of NZ_JAUTAM010000004.1, from coordinate 2,204,115 downwards.
CGAAATCGCTGAGAAAGTTTGGGATGTGAACTTCGATACGGGTACGAACGTGGTAGATGTATATGTGAATTACCTCCGTAAAAAGATTGATAAAGACTTTTCGCCCAAGCTGATTCATACCATCAGCGGCATCGGTTATATCATGCAGGAGGTTCAGAATTAGAACAACACTAACTATTTTCCTGCTGTCAGTCAGAGTGAAGTGAAGAAACTAATTTAGAATTGGTGAACTGTTTCTGACTGAATCCTGATTAGCGTTTTTCCAGGTTCGTCTCATGTCTAAAGAGTATCTAATACTTCTTCCAAGATAACAGACTAAAGAAATGACTATTTCTACTTCTGTCATTCAGAGCGAAGAACCCTATCTAGGTTTGAGTAACACTTTCTAACTGAGGGGGAACCATAATCTCCAGGTTCGTCTCTTGTCTAAAGAATGTCTCTTACTACGTTTGAGATGACAGACTGGAGAATCATATTTTATGGATGAATCACGTCTCTTCTAAGGCTAGTCATTGATCAATCTTTCAGACCATCTCAAACGAATCAATCCCTTCAGGTACAATGAAAATCAGATCCAAGCTTTCTGTCACCTTCTTGCTCATCGTGGCAGCCAACCTGGTTCTATTTTCCTCGGTGGTTTACTTCGTTTCTGAATATTTCCGACAAAAGGATTTTTACCTGCGACTAACCGATAAGGCCAAAACTACGGCCCGGTTGCTCATCGAAGAGCAAAAGATTGATGCAAAACTGCTCCAGCTTTTCGAACGGAATAACCTGACTTCCTTGCCGCAGGAGCAGATTATTGTTTATAACCTTCAGGGCAAAATCATTTATGAGAGCGAAAATCGCCCCGATCGTATTGTCGATGAACTGGATTTACTGAACCGGGTTCGCCAGAAAAATGAAGTTTTTGTTCGCTATGGCAAAAAAGAAATCGTTGGATTAATTTACGAACATGAAGACACCAACCTGATTATCATCGCGTCCGCCTATGATGAATACGGTCTGACCGAAATGAAACACCTTCGAACTATTTTAGGCTTTGGTTTAGTATTCAGCCTGACGCTGGTAGGCATTTCGGGCTGGTTTTTCGCGGGTCGGGCGTTGCAGCCCATTTCGGATGTTGTTCAACAAGTAGGTCAAATTAAGGCTCTTAACCTTAATCAACGCGTAGTGGCGGGTAATGATCACGACGAAATTGCCCAGTTGGCTCACACTTTCAATTCCATGCTTGACCGCGTGCAGAAAGCCTTTGCAGTGCAGCGGGATTTTGTGGCCAACGCTTCCCACGAATTACGCACACCTCTAACCATCATTACCGGACAAATTGAAGTAACCCTCATTAAACCCCGTACGGCAGAAGAACACGAGGCCAAGTGGAAAACGGTACTGGAGGCTATTAAGCGTTTGAATAACCTTTCCAATAACCTGCTCGAACTCGCCCAGGTCAGCCAGGATGATTCTACCGTTACTTTTCAGGAAGTTTCGCTCGATGAGGTCATCTATGATGCAGCCAAGCTATTAACGACCAAACATCCGCATTACCAGATGATTTTCTCTTTTGAGGGCACAACAGCCGAGTTCCAGCCCGAGCTGATTGTCAAAGGGAACCAGTCTTTATTAACGACGGCCTTTCTCAATTTGATGGAAAATGGCTGTAAGTTTTCCGAAAACAAGCAGGTTAAGGTCACGCTTGGTGTGCATTCGGCGGGGGCTACCATTAGCTTCGCCGATCAGGGCGTAGGCATTAGCGAGGAAGACCTCAAGCATATTTACGAGCCTTTCTTCCGGGCCGATAACGTCAAGCGAATTCATGGCTATGGCATTGGCCTGCCCCTCACCCATCGCATCATCGAACTACATCACGGCAGCATTCAGGTTGTCTCTCACCCAGGCGTCGGAACGACCATGACGCTGCACTTACCCAGGGTTTTCTAATCGATTTCTAATCATTTTCTCACCATTCTCTAATAACCTTCTAATGGACTCCTAATGTCCTGTAAAGGAGCCTTGTCTATCTTTGTTCTAAGCTAAAATATGTTCATTATCAGCTTTCTTTGAATAGCGACCTACTTTAGTTTATCCTACCCACGTGAGATTCACTGAATTGATTTCAGCGAATGTTGATCGTAGACGGTGTCTTCATTTAAGCCCTTTCTACACATGAAAAACCAGCCTTCTGCTGAATCAAGCCTTATAGGTGACATTCGGGGCGGAGTCGTTTCCTTTCTGGTAGCCGTACCCCTCTGTTTAGGTATTGCACTGGCTTCGGGCGTCCCGCTGTTTGCGGGTATCATCGCAGGAATTGTGGGCGGCCTGGTAGTGGGAAGTTTTAGTAAATCAGCCCTCAGTATTTCCGGGCCAGAAGCAGGCCTGATCATCGTCGTGTTATCGGCCATGGACAGCCTCGGAACGTTCTCTACTTTTCTGTTAGCCACCTGTCTGGCGGGAATTATTCAGATTTTGCTGGGTTACGCCCGGGCTGGAATCATTAGTAATTTCTTTCCATCGTCGGTCATTAAAGGAATGCTCGCCGCCATTGGTATCATCCTCATTTTCAAGCAAATTCCTTTGCTTGTAGGTTACGATGGCGATCATGCCGAAGCCTTCACCCTTTTTCAGCCCGATGGAATCAATATACTCAAACAGTGCCAGTGGGCATTTGCTCATATTAATGCCACGGCAATCCTGATTGCTCTGATTTCGATGGGTATATTTTTTATCTGGGAATTCATTCTTCCCCGAAAACAGGCCTCACTTTCAAAGATTCCACCGGCTTTGATTGTAGTAGCCACAGCCGTTCTGATTAATACCTTTTTTCAGCTATTTTACCCAGCCTGGGCTCTGAAAGACAATCATTTAGTACAGTTACCCGTTCCGGCTGATTTCTCTGGTTTTCTGAAGTTATTCACCTTACCCGATTTCAGCCAGATCAATAACCCGAGGGTGTATACAGCCGCTATTTCCATTGCTCTGGTGGCTAGTCTGGAGGCTTTATTATCAATTGAAGCGACGGATGAGCTCGATCCGCTCAGTCGTAAAACACCTTCGAACCAGGAATTGAAAGCTCAGGGCATTGGGAATCTGGTGAGTGGACTCATGGGCGGGATGCCTCTAACCTCGGTTATTGTCCGCAGTTCGATTAGTCTGAATGCCGGAGCCCGAACCAAAAGGGCGGCACTCATTCACGGATTTATGTTACTGGTTTGTGTGATAACCTTGCCGAACCTGCTCAATGAAATTCCCTGGGCAGCCCTGGCGTCAATTTTGTTTATAACGGGTTACCGACTCGCCCGAATTGAGTTATTCAGAAGCCAGTATGAGGCAGGATTAGTCAGGTTTTTACCTTTTATTACTACCGTAGGAGCTATTCTATTAACGGATTTAATAGCAGGAATTGCCATTGGTATGTTGATGAGTTTATTTTTCATCATCCGCGAAACGTACGTCAAAGCCCATCAAACCTATACCTATGAAATGAATGGCAAAGAAAGTATTCGCATTCGGCTGGGGGATTACGTTTCCTTTTTAAATAAAGCCAGTATCAGTGCCTTACTGGATCAGATTCCGAATGGGACACGAGTAGAAATTGATTATACCCAAACGAGTTATATCGATAGTGACGTACAAGACATTCTCCAGCGATTTGAGACCAGTGCTCAAGCCCGTAATATTTACCTCATTCGACTGGACACCAATTTAGAAATTCCACACTTCATCAACAGATAGTTGTCTAAAACAGACCAGAGGTATTTTAAAGGTAAGGAGTTAGTTTGATAAGAACCCTTTTCATCCGAGGGTTTTGGTAGTAGAAAGGTAAAGGCCGTATAAGCCTTTACCTTTTTTGTTCTTACTCGTCATTCTTGATCAACCGTCCCTGCCGGGATTGATGGCCAGCCTGAACTTTCCAGATAAACAGTCCCGAAGACAAACTGGATAAGTCTAACTCAAATCGGTGATCTTTTGACACATCAGAGCTCCTCTGTGATACCAGTGGTTGGCCCATGAGGTTGTATAACTGGATCTGAGCCGGAGAAGCCTGCGGCAGCGTAACCGACACTACTGCCCGATTCCGGGCAGGATTTGGGGCAACCAGCACTGCTATCTGAGGCAAGGTGGGCTCGACAGCCGTTGGGGCTTCGATACGAACCATCACTGACTGTGAGGGAACTGAGCACCCATCCCGCGATACAATTACTACATAACTGCCGCTACTTCTGGAACCTTTTAACACCAGACGAGCTCCATTAGCTCCGGTCACATTTGCATTATCCTTCCGCCATAGATAGTTATAATTTAGTCCTGAAGGGGCATTCAGAATCACACTATCAGGCTCCATAACCTGAAGTGACGTAGCTGGCGTGATATTCGATACCAGGTCTGCTCCCTTTTCAGTAATAACCTTAACCGTCGAACGAGTATAACAACCTAGCGTATCGGTGACGGTTACGTAGTAGCTACCCGGTGCAGAGGCATTATACTGTCTCGAGGTTCCACCAGTCACGGGAGCTGAGCCCAATTCCCATTTGTATCTATACGAAGGCTGTCCGCCCGTGACAGCTGCGGTCAGTAAAGCTCCGCCGCCTTTGCAATACGAGGTATCGCCTGTAATGACGGGTTTGGGAGAATCTTTCAACGTAATCACCTGAATATTAGAGGTGCTCATGCAGCCCTTGGAATCCTCCACACTCAGGTAATAAGAACCGGCTTTGCTAATGCTTACATTTTTACCCGTTCCAACTACTGTATTGCCTTCCCGCCAGCTATATTTTACCGCTCCCAGCGTATCCGTAACCGAGCCTAACAGCGTCAATGTATTACCCGAACACACATAAGTCAGGTTATTGGCTGCCCGGATGGAAGTTCTGATTTTACAACTATTGACCTGTACATAGGCAGTATCGCGGGACACGCAGTTTTTACTGTCCACCAGCGTTAGAATTACATTCGTGTTATTTGTAAACGGAGCAAACGTGGGGTTAGCCTCGCTGTAGGACTGCGTCCCGGGGAAAGTGTCCCAGTAATATGTATAGCCGGGCGTTCCGCCGGAAGCAGTAGTAACGTTTAGCTTTTTCAAATCATATACCTCTGATCCCGTCAGCGTGGCACCGGGACCCGCATAGGCCTTGGGCGATGGAAAAACTTCGGTTTTAACCAAAGGAGACTTAGCCTTACAGCCATTCGAATTAGAAATTTCAAGCGTGTATTGTGCTGCGTCCTTGACATAAATGGGAGCACTGCTTTTGCTGATTTCCGCTCCGTTCCGCGTCCAGCTATAGGTTTCTGCTTTAAAGTTGGGCCCCGAATAGATTTGGAGTTTAGTGCTATCTTTATCGGCAGAGCAAAGCCAATTTCTTTGGTTGGAAGTATAGGCAGGCGTAATGTAAAGCATTGGCTTGATAATCGTCACAACCGTACTTTGCGGCTTAGACACGCAGCCATTGGTATCCTTAGCCGTCACGCTATATGTACCAGAGGTCTTTACAGCCAGTGAGGCCATGTTTGCACCCGAAGAATCCACCTCGTTTCTTTTCCACTGATACGTATAGACAGCCCCCGAACCCCCTGACGCTTTAGTTGCTAAGGTAATCGTCGTTCCCTCGCAGATTTCGTCTTTATTACCCGTAATAGTCGTTAGGGTAGGCAATGCGGTTAAGGTAATGGTAAATGCATTCGAAGTAGTGGTGCAGCTGCCCTGAGTTACGACTACGGAATACTTCCCAGCCTGACTCGCCGTAAATTCGGCGGAGTTTGTCCCAACGTTGACACTATCTTTTTTCCACTGATACGAGTAAGCCGTCGAGGCCATACTGGTGGGTTTCGCCGTCAGTTTCAAGCTCGTTCCCGTACAAATAGCCGTCGATGAGGGAGCGGTAATGAGGGCCGTTAACGAGCAGTCTATACCTAATTTGTATAACTCAGGCACATAATAATTAGTCTGGGTAGAGGAAATTTGTCCCTTGAACTTATTAACGGTATAATAAATCCCTCCATCATTGGCGGCTACAACTGTTCTTCCAAAACCGATATTCTTAGTCCATTTCAGACTTCCTGTAGTACTATACTTTTTCAGATCAAAGCTTTCCGCACTATTCTTTACCAAAGCCACAATTTCGTTAGTAGTGGTCAGAATAATCTGTTCTGCCTGCTGACTAATAGTAATAGATGTTTGTCCTAAAGCACTAATTTTAACGATACTAGTCCCTGTACGAACCCACAGACTTCCGTCACTTTGCAACAGTCCATTGGCGACTCCGTCTACATTAAGTTTCCAGACTTGATTACCCGTACTGGTTACTTTGGTAATCGTTTTGGAATCATTAATATAAATGAAGGAATCATTACTAATTAGAAAACTACCTGAGTATCCCGACTTGGTCCAGCTTATTTTTCCCGCCGAGTCATATTTACGCAGACCGTCTTTTGCCAGTAATACAAACCCTCCATCTGAGGTAGTCGATAAGGCTGAAATCGTTGGAGAGCCAGCAATAGTTTCAGTTAAAATAGCCGTAATAACCCCAGACTTTAGCTGATAAACGGTCTGTTTATTCGTAACCAAATTGGTATAATAAAAATAGAAAATATCAGACGATGCCTGATAAATGACGGGTAAAGCATTGACTACCCGGGCATCTTGTGGAGTGGCTACTTTCCACTGTAACACGTGGGTATCATTATATCTTTTGATGGAATCCTGACTACTCAGGATCATCCCATTTTCCTGCACGGCTGTTAGTGCATTGTAGGAAGAGATACATGGAGTGCCTAGGCCAGGGGTTCGGGAACAGCTTTGTAAGGTAGTCGTTAACTTGGCATTAGCCGAATTAAAAGAGGCCAGTTCTTCCAAACCAAACGAAGAAGCCGGACCCGTATTAGAAGCCCGAGCTAAAGCAAATACCTTGTTTTTTCCTGAAGCAAGCGATAAATCATAACTTGGTGCATAGTTCGGCATCGTTGGATCCAGACTATACGTAAATTCCTCCTTCGGAGCCGTCGTCTGGGCCCAGATTTGAAGGCTACTTATCAAAATAAAAACGCCGAGTAAATACTTTTTCATAAAAAAACTGATTGGGTTGGGCCTTCGCCACGACTACTTTTCTAACCATTACGTAGATACAAAAAAAGGAAATTCCCCGCAGAAGTTTTTTCTTCCACGGGGAATTTACGGATAAATATCAGCTATTTACTTTCCGGCCTTTGCTAATTTCCCGGAGCTTTCTTTGGCTAAAATCGTTAAAGCGTTCACCAGCCGATCCAGATCCGACGGTAGAATGTACACATGAGGCGTTACCCGAACGCCTTTCACATTTTCCTTATCTATCGGCGTGGTATGAATCTTAAACCGGGTTAGTAACTGACTTTCCAGTTCGCCCGGCTTCAAGCCCTCTACCCCTACCACAGCCAGAGCTCCTGAATAGCCTTTTTTCAGGGAAGTATATAGCTCAATCCCCGGAATATCCTTCACTTTTTCGGCCCAGTAATTCTTGAGATAAAACAGTCGCTCGTACTTCCGGGCCGAGCCGATGGCGTTATTAAACTGAATGGCCTGAGCAATGGCCTGTTCGATGAAGAACGGTCGTGTGCCGAGATTTTCAAATTTGCGGATGTTATCCGATTGCGGCTGTTCATTGGGTACGAGCGGGAATACCTTCGAAATTTTCTCTTTCTTCACCCATAACATCCCCGTCCCAATCGGGGCACTGAGCCATTTATGTAGGCTCGTACCGAAATAATCGCAACCCAGCTCGGGGACTTTATAATCCAGATGCACAAAACTGTGGGCTCCGTCTACCAGCACTTCGATTCCCCGTTTGTGAGCCTCGTCCGCAATTTTCCGAACAGGTAATACCTGCCCCGACCAGTTAATGACGTGCGTCAGATGCACTACTCTCGTCTGGGGTGTCATTTGCTCCACAAAGAGTTTTACCATTCGGTTTTCGTCTTCGCAAGGCATGGGTAACTTCACGTAATTGAGCTTCAGTCCGTCGCGTAACTCGCGTTGCCGCCAGGCACTCATCATGTTGGGATAATCGAAATTGGAAACGACCACTTCGTCACCTCTTTGCAGGGGTAAACCCAGAATCACCGTGTCGAGAGCTTCCGTTGCATTTCGGTTAATGGCAATTTCTTCGGGCGAGGTTCCGGCTAGTTTAGCCAGTTGTTCCCGCAGCGGTTCCCGGCCCTGATCCAGCACCCGCCACATGTAGTAGCTCGGAGCTTCGTTGGAATACCTGAAGTAACGCTCTACGGCCTCCTGCACTAATGTCGGAGCCGGGCTTACGCCGCCGTTATTCAGATTCAGAGTGGTGGGAGAAACCGTATAGGCTTGTTGAATCATCGCCCAAAAATCTTCGTCTGCTGCCAGTGCTTCGGCACTTTTAGCGGATTGATACCGTTTAATTTCGGTAAAGTAAGATTCGGTAAGGGGTTTGAGTGAGGGAAACAGGACCCCGCTGGAAACAGCCATACGGGCCGACTGTCGGAAGAAAGAACGACGAGAGGATATCATAACCCATGACGTAGTTAGGATGAACAGGATTGCGGCCCGTAGGTAAATTAGTAGTTTTTTCCCAAAACCGCTACCGCCCAACGAAAAGAGCTATTTTTACGCGTCAAATTCCCGTTATCTTTCGACAGAAAGTAAGTCTCGCTCCGAGTTTAAGTGCATTTTAAAACCCATTAGAGCCCCATAACCCGCAGCAAATCTTAAGTTTATACTGTATGGATATTACGCTAACCACCCTTTTTGTACTACTGGCCGTTGGGGCAAGTATATATGCCTGGAATAATGATTCCATCATGCGTCAATGGATTCTGAATCCCTATCAGGTACATCGTAAAAATGAATACTGGCGTTTTCTGACCTCGGGTTTCATTCACGCCGACATTGGCCACCTGGCCTTCAACATGATTTCGCTGTATTCTTTCGGGAATCTGGTGGAATATATCTTCTCGCAGGTTTCCCCCTTGGGCAGTTGGTTATTTGTGGCGTTGTACATCGGCGGTATTATCATTTCGGACATTCCTACATTCCTGAAACATAAGAACGATCCGGGCTATAATTCCCTCGGAGCTTCGGGTGGGGTTTCTTCCGTGATTTTTGCAGGCATTATGTTTGCCCCTACTACCCCCTTGCGTCTCTTTTTTATTCCGATTGACATTCCCGGCTGGATTTTTGGTGGTCTGTATCTGGCCTATACCTATTGGGAAGCTCAGCGTGGATTAGGTCGCGTTAACCACTCGGCTCACTTATGGGGAGCGTTGTTCGGCATTGTCTTCGCCATTGCTATTTATCCGCCCGTTATTCAGTTATTTATTAATCAGATTACTGGATAAGTTTAAAGCATTTTGAGTTACTTATTCTGTCAATAGATATTCATGTTTCGGCTGTTCTCTCAACCACATCCGATCGTCGAACGCTCCCGCTCCACGTTTTTGCTCTGTGCGGGAGCGGGCCTGTTTGTGGGCTTATTTCTGATGATTTTTCAGCCTTTCGGAAGTTATAATATTCATTCGCCCGACAAATGGATTATGCCCTGGGTGTATGGAGTCATTACGGGCGGCGTTTTGCTGATTCATTACTTCGTTTACCCTCGCCTGTTTCCCAGATTTTTTTCCGAAGAAAAACTGGACAGTCGGGCGAAACATCCTGCTGATCTTAGCCCATTTCCTGGCTATTGGTAGTCTGAATTATCTCTATTATACCCTTCGTTTTGAGGATTCTTTTCAATTTTCTCATCTGATTACCATGATGGGCTTTACGCTCCTGATCGGTGTCTTTCCAACGACGGCGTTTACTTTAACCGAATACGTTAGAAAACTCAAACGGTACAGTAACCCACCGCAACCCGAACCGCTCAGCACACAGGAAGTCATCGCCGACACTTTTCATACGCTTCAGCTTACTGCCGAGAACGAAAAAGATACCCTGACACTTCCCGTTACGGATCTGCTTTATATGGAGTCAGCAGATAATTATTCAGAGGTAGTTTTCCGGGAAGGACACACGCTCCGCCGGGAGTTAATCCGCAGCAGCTTAAGCCGGCTGGAGACACAGATTTCATACGACTTTATTACCCGTTGCCATCGTTCCTTTATTGTTAACCTCCATCAGGTGGAACACGTTACGGGTAATGCCCAAGGCTACAAGCTGCATTTGAAACACGGAGATAAACCTATTGCGGTGGCTCGTAAGTATTCTACGCTGGTCGAACATTTCAAATAAGCTTTGTCAAACATCCCTGTTGCTTTCCGATTATCCCAATCCTTTGTCAAACGTCCCAGCACACTGACAGACAGCCCCCTTTAAATTGCACTTCTTTTCATTGTCGATTACGTTTGTTCCATCCTTTCTCAAACAACGAATGCAATGAAAACGCTTCATACCCTCTTTCTGGTTATTCACATCATCAGTGGTTTTACGGCTTTGTTTACTGGCGTAATTCCTATGATCACCCGTAAAGGTGGTAACTCCCATAACTTCTGGGGACGAATTTATTACTGGGCCATGTTCGGAGTTTTTACAACCACCATTGGCCTTTTTACACTGGATCCCTTCTCTCTGAAAATGCAGTTTTTCCTTCCCGTGGGGGTTGGTAGTTTTTACCAGACCTTTACCGGAAAACGAATTTTATTACGGAAAAAGATAAGCAGCCAACCTGCCCGGCTGGACTGGGCCGCGATGTACGCCGTTAGCTTTTTTGGATTAGTTACCCTGGCTTGGGCCATTCAGCGATTTAGTTCGGGCGACACTTTTCTGGGAATTCTGTTCATCGGACTTACTGCTCTGTGCTTGGGAAGTGGTTTAGCCGATTACCGAAGTTTTTCGGGTCGCGTGCCGCATGAAAAAATGCACTGGTTTTTCACACACCTGGCCCGTATGCTAGCTTCTTATGCAGCGACGCTGACAGCCTTTTTGGTAACGGTAGTTCCCAAAGTCTTACCTGCCCAAACGCCTTCTTACGTGTCATTAATAACCTGGATTTTACCCGGCGTAACCGTGGGGATTGTCATCACTCGGTTAGTGAGATATTACAAGAAGAAAATGGGCGTTTCAACAACTGTAGCGGCTTAGCTTGTTGTTACCACAGTTTATCGTTTACTGCTGGACCTATTCCTATCAATACCTTCGGTTATCCTACAACTAGAGACATGCTGCCAGCGAAAAGCTGGCAGCCACTCAAACTAGCATTAAACGACTAGAACAGTATAACTTGTCATTAACCCACCCTTTATTCTTCTGCCGCTGCCAGCCTTTTCGCTGGCAGCATATGTTTAGTTCTAAGGTTGGCCAATAGTGCTGCCAGCGGAATCACCACCGTTTCTATCTTTTACCGATGGTAGCGTGGAAAACTAATAAACGACGAAGCCCTGATCATTGCTGATCAGGGCTTCGTATTCAAGCTTTATTCCGATTATTCTTTTCCTTTATTGAAAACGCCATGCGGATCGGCTTTTTGGGAGGCTAGCTGTTCAATGAAGTTGAAATCCAGTACCTGTACGTCGATCTGACGGCATTTATGCAGGTATTCCCAGGATTTATCGAAATCATTTCTCAGATATTCCGCGAGGGCTAATTTCATGAAGGTAGTGCCATTGGTCGTATCAATAGTAGCCGAACGATTTAGTAACGTAAACGCCTGATTTAAATCTTCGCTGTTCTTCGTTTGCTGAAACTGGCCAATGTATAACGTCGCCAGATCGTCAAGTAATATTGAATTACTAGAATCGTAGAGCACGCCTTTGGACAACATCCGAATGGCCTGCGAACCGTCGCCTTTCTGATGGCAAACAACGCCTAAGCCCCAGTATGCATCACTGTTTTTTTCATCCAGCAAATGAGCCAGATTAAAGCGGTAACAAGCCGTATCCAGCTCACCTTCTGAGATATACTCCCATCCTCTTTCAGCAAAAAACCGACTGGCTTCGCTTCTGGTTTCAAAGTTTTGATCACAGGCTTTCAGGAAAGCTGCGTCTTCTTTTTTCTGCTGAACAGATTTACTTTTTTCTCCCCATAAGGGTATACAGTGTAACGTAGCAAGATCGCTGTCTTTAGCGGCTGCAGAAGTCGTTGTACTGCTATTGTTTCTGGCTAGGGAATGGTTTTGACTGACGAATTGTGGGGATTGGCCGAATACTTGCGGAAATACCCCTACGATTGTCCATACAATTAAAATGGCTCTCATCGAATTCACTCTCTCCAAATTGGTTCTGAATTTAAACGCTTCGGATCAAGAATAAGTGTCTATTGGATCAGTTTTAACGTAATTTCCCTGAGATTAACCGAAGTAATCAGGATTTCGTCGCTGTAAAAGGCTGAAAACTAGTCGCTTTCTTAATGTAAAGCGAAAGTACATCAAAGCATGAACTCTACAAAAAAATTGCTCTTCCCAGAACTAAACCTTTTTGCTAAACAGTTTAATTTCAATGCTTTGGATGAAGCGTTAATCGAAAAAAGAAAATAGAAACCACCGCTGCAAAGCCAATAATACCGGCAGTCAGGAAAAGAGGGTACTGATAGGATCCATATTGTTCGGACAGCCAGCCCATTACCCAGGGCCCCGTAAGTGAACCAAAATTTTCAAACAAACTTATGGTTCCATTGATTTTCCCAGCCGCTTTCAGACCAAAACTGCGTACGATCAACACATTGTACATCGTAAAAACACCACCCCAGCTTAAGGCTGCTACGGCCACGGAAGGAATAATTAAATCCCTGGAAAAACTCGCTAACCCCAACGCTCCCAGCATCAAGCCAACGAGACAGGTAGTGAAGAGCGGATATACCGAAACATAATCGGAAAGGAACGAAACGATAAACTTACCAATCAGGGCTAAGGCAAAGTAAAAAGACAAAGTCCAGGCGGCTTCGGGTGAGCCATAACCCATGTTCCTCAAGTGAAGAAAAAGATTGGACACGATGCCGACGATGCCTAGAAAGGTCAAAAAGCCACATAGGGAAATGAGCCAAAACAGCGGCATTCTCAGAGCTTCGGCGTAAGTCTTTCCCTGTTTTACCAAAGTCTTCTCGGGAAATTTTCTTCCATACGGTTCTAATCCAGCTTTTTCGGGCGTGCTCTGCACCAGAAAGGCCGTGTATATCAAGAGGACAAAAGGCACAAAAGCCAGCCAGTGAAAAGCCTGCCGCCAACCCTGCGTTTGGATCAACTGGGTAAGTATGGGGGGAAAAATGGCACTGCCCAGACTGGTGCCAGCCAGGGTAATCCCCAGAGCTAAACCCCTTTTTTCCTGAAACCAGGCTGATACCAGAATCACCACCGCTACCGAGCCCGCACAAACGTAAGCCAGCCCTAGTAATACGTGGATAAAGTACAGAAACGCCAGCGACTGAGCGTACCCATACCCCGCTAGAGCCAGTGTCATAAACGTTAATCCGGCGACTAGTAACCTCTTCACGCCAATTCGATCAATCAGTATACCTGAAAACAGGATAAAAGTAGCCGAGATGGCGTAGGTGACCGTTTCTCTGGACTTGAGCAAACTGCGACTCAGGCCAAATTCTTTTTGAAGGACTTCGTCAAAAACAGAAAGCGACGAAGTGGTCAAGCCGTTGATGGTTACTAAAATCAGCAACCCAGAACCCGCAATGAGCCAAGGATAATAACGGGAAGTATACGTTTGGGTTAGGGTAGATGTTTGCTCCATACCAGCGGGCGGGAATACATGCAAAAGAACGCTCGTGAAAAGTTAAACAGCAGGAAATTCAGATGGTTCCAGCCGGAGGTTCCTACCGAAGAAAACTTTAAACAAAGCATTAAAACCTTTCGTTATATTTTTGCAAACATAACGAAAGGTTTTAATGCTTTCCGCTATGGTTGGTGTCCGCACCAACTACTTATCGCGGGTCATGGTGGGGAAATATAACGGACTTAAATACATTTTTGACTACTCCTAATTCTGTCCATTAATGGTTAAATATGTTGTTCTCCCCCCGTGGTTGGTATCCCCACCAACCACTTATTGCCTTAATTAATGGCTGGTGAAGACACCAGCCATGGCGGAAATATCTCTCTGGTTTAATCTAATTCTGACTATCGATGGTTAATTATGTAGTTTTATTCTGGCTGATTTTCTCCTCTGCTTCGGCTCAGACGGTTTTGAAAGTTAGTGGTGAAGTTGCCCAACCACTTCATCTTCAGGCTACTGATTTGAAAGTCCTGCCGCACGTCGAAATAAAAGCAGCCGACCGTGATGGAAAAGAGCACCGTTATTCTGGCATTCCGGTGATTGAGTTACTCAGGAAAGCGGGGGTTACCGTCGGCGGGCAGTTACGCGGTGAAAACCTGGTTAAGTACGCTCTTATTCGGGCAGCCGATGGGTATGAGGTACTATTCGCATTACCCGAGCTAGACCCTGAGTTTTCAAACCGAACGATTATTCTGGCGGAATCAATGGATAAAGCGGCCCTACCTGCTGGTACGGGTCCGTACCGCATTGTAGTTCCAGAAGAAAAGAAACCCGCCCGCTGGATTCGGGAAGTTCGAGAAATTGAAATTCGCTTCGCTAAGTAGCTGTTGTTCCCTTGCCATTTCAGGAAGCTTCGTATCTTTAGTACATCTTCCCGAAATCATTATCCATAACTCATCATGACTCGTTCGCTGCCCCTTTTGCTAAGTTTATTACTTATGGGGATAGCTTTCGCCTTCACAACTAACCCGCCGTATGAACTCCAGATTCCTCCTTCGTTTGGCCATCGGTATACTATCCCGGAAGATAACCCCTTAACCGTTGAGGGCGTAGCGTTGGGACGTTTTCTATTCTACGATTCGTTACTTTCTAAAAATAATACAATTTCGTGCAGCAGTTGCCACCAGCAGGCTCTGGCTTTTACGGATGGATTTAACCTCAGCATCGGCGTAAGCGGGCGGCCTACGTTCCGAAATTCCATGTCGCTGGCGAACTTGCTCTGGGTACGGGATTTTTTCTGGGACGGGCATTCAAAAACCCTCGAAGCTCAGGCGTTGATTCCGATGGATCATCCCGACGAAATGGGTTTGGCCCCCGAGAAATCTGCTCAGAAACTTCAGCAAACGAAATTTTATCCGAAACGTTTTCAAAAAGCATTCGGCACCAATCAGATTACGCCGAAACTCATGGCTAAGGCTCTGGCTCAGTTTGAGCGAACCTTAATCTCGGCAAATTCACCATACGATCAATACCTACGCGGAAAATATACCCTGACACCAGCCGAAAAACGTGGTCTGGATTTGTTTATGCGGGGCAGTAACCCAGATCGAGCCATCCGCGGAGCCAACTGTGCTCATTGTCACGGCGGAGCCCAGTTTTTCCAGAATCGTTTTCATAACAACGGCCTCGACGCCTCCCCACTTGATCCTGGCCGGCAGGAAGTAACTGGTTTTGAAGAAGACTTTGCCCGTTTTCGCGTGCCTACGCTTCGGAACATTGCTCTAACCGCTCCTTACATGCACGACGGTCGGTTTAAAACGCTGGAAGAAGTCGTTAATCATTACAGCGATCACATCGCCCAAAGTCGTACGCTAAGTGCTGATTTACGCGGGATGATTTCCTTAACATCCAGCGAAAAGAAAGACCTCATCGCTTTTCTTCACACCCTTACGGATCGGGAATTTATTCGAAACCCGGCTTTTAGTAACCCTTTTTAGAACCCTAAAAAAAAGCCCCGCTGTATCAACAGCGAGGCCTTCTCAGAAGAAATCAATTCCTTATTTTTTCTCTTCTTTCTTCTCTTCCGTTTTAGGCTGAGAAGCTTTGTATTCTTTGTTCAGACCGTCGATGATCTTCTGGGTGACGTCTAATTTAGAATCAGCGAACAGAATACCGCCTCCTTTCTGGAAGCCTAAAACGTACTCATATTTGTTTTCGCTGTTGTATTTCTTGATGTATTCGAAAATGTTATCGTACAGCTTTTCCGTTTGCGTTGAACGCTCTACTGCCAAATCATTAGCTGCTTTCTGACGGTAGTTTTCGAAATCAGACGCTCTTTTCTGTAATTCCAGTTGTTTCGCCTGAGCTTCGGCCGCTAGCATACCACCAGCCCGTTGTTGGAAAATCTGGATTTCACGCTGAATGGCTCCACCTTTCTGGTTTAGTTCAATATCAAGCTGCGTACCTTTTTGCTCGAAAGCTTTCTGGGTATCCTTGAAGAAATCGTAGTTGCTAAGTAAAGAATCCGCATTTACGTATACAATAGGTTTGCCCGCCACTGTCCCCATAGAAGAGCTCGTCGAAGAAGTGCTTTCTCCTTTGAAATGCAGGTAATACAGAACAGCCACCGCCACGACCAACACGGCATTAAGGGCTAATGAAAGGTTTTTCACTGAGATAAAAAGGGTTTGTTATACGATTAGGTCGGCAAAAATAGCCATTTGCCTTGAAGAGACAAGGCCGGTTTCATACAGTATTTCAGGATTTTACGAACTTTCACCAATAATCTTTCGCTTTTTCGCTGTCAGTTTTCACTTTGGGTAAAATCGCCTGACGGCAATAATAGCCACTCATGGAAGCAAATCCCGCCAGCAAAGCTCCGCTCCAGGTCGTTAGCGTTAAGAGACCAATCGTCCCAATGTTCTGAAAGGTTTCGCTCATGCGGGCCGTTAATATCCCCCCGGATCGAAGGTGTTCGTAATAGGCCATGCAAAACCAGAGCAAGGCCGTAGACAGAAATCCGTTCCAGAAGGCTCCACCACCACTTTCACCCTTCCAGGCCGAAATGGCAAATGGAATAATCATTACCGACCACCAGGGCAGAAAATACTGCACCATGGCAGATAACAAAATCATTAATATAAACTGCATAAGGCTTTCCGCAGGAATTAGGCTTGTACTCGTTTCAGGTAAAGGTTCGCGAAAGGTAAAGACGCGAATTCATCGCGTCTAGTCAGAAATGGGGGTAATCAAAGATAGAAAAACCGCCTCTTACTCAGACGCGATGAATTCGCGTCTCTACGTTTTAGCATTATTCTTTGGTGATTTTCAGGGTACTCAGCACCTTCCCATTATTCTCCTCCAGCGATTTCAGGTATACCAATTCCTTTAATTCACCTCTCGACCAGGCATTCACCATATTGTCATAATACGGGCTACCGGGGTTACCCGACTGACCACCGGGATAAATCCCGTAAGCCGTTGGGCCCTCTTTGCCGAGGGCTACCACCATTCGCCACGACGGTCCCCACTTCCCACGATAGGCATTGGGTACATCGGCCCCGCCCCCTGCCTTTACACCTGTTCGTCCGAAAGCTTTTAAAGGGGGGATCAAATGGGCAATGGTCGATCCTTTGACATTACCCCAGGCCCAGTTTTTAGAAGAATACGTGCCGTACTGCCGATGAAGCGAATCGATGGTAGCTCGGAAGCTAAGCCGAACAATATCGCTTTTGGTTTCTTTCACTTCGGGGGTGGCCTTCAGGTCAAACCACTTTGATTCGGGTTTCTTTAGAATCAAATGCCATAACTGGTCATCCTGCGGTAATTGAATCGGTTTTTTAGGATCAGATTTGAATTCATCCCAGACAAAAAAGGGAAGGTTATCAATCCATTTTTCAAAAATCGTAGCCTCAACCGATGCCAGCGTATACTCGTAATCCCACTGCTTTAAGGCCGTATAAGCCGAGTATTGATTGGCATTTAGGTCTCCGAAGTCAATATCTTCCAACAGCGTGGGTAACAGGTCACGGGCCAGCACGTTGTAAGTATCATTCTGTAAAGCCCGCATGCTATCAGGTGTAGCCCGTTCCATAGCTTCGAGTCGTTCATTAATACGAATGGCCCGGTTAGCTGGGGCAAACCGCCAGTGCAGGTAATAGGGATACGACTGATCCGTCGGTGACTGATTAGCCGAACTCACAAAACCCCGACTGGGGTTTTTCACGTGCGGATTCTGCTCGTGCGGAATCCAGCCTTGCCAGTCGTATTCGGGCTTGGTACCATCCAATAGATATTTACCCTGTTCATCCCATTTCAGCGGAAATTTGCCATTTACCCAAATAGCAATGTCATCCTGATTACTCGCAAAAACGAAATTCTGAGCTGGTCCGACGTAATGACTCAGCGACCGCACGTAATCATCGTAATTCCGCGAACGATTCAGCATGTAAAAAGTCTTGATGGGGTTACCCGGTTCGTGAGCAATCCATTTCAGAGCCAGACTTGGTTTTTTGTCTTCGGGATAACGGGGCAAGGCCACGGGTCCGTGGTGCGTATAGGCAACGGTATCAATAACGCTAGGCTTTCCTTTGATCTTGATCTCCTCTGCCCGAAACGTCGTTTTATTCCATAACTCATTATACCAATACTCCTGGCGGGACGCATCCTTGAATCGGATGGCATATAAATCCGAAACATCAGCTGCAACGTTTGTCACACTCCAGGCGACGTCGTGGTTGAACCCAATAATAACGCAGGGAGCTCCGGGTAAGGATACACCGTACGCATTGCTTTCGGGTGTAGCCAGTTGAACCTCATACCAGATGGAAGGCAGGGTAAGCCCCAGGTGGGGGTCCCCCGCCAGAATGGGTAAACCCGTAGCAGACTTCTTGCCGGAAATGGCCCAGTTATTCGAGCCAATGCCTTCTACCCGTTGCGGCCAGTCAGTGGGTTCAGCCACGGCTGCGGTTAGTTCATCATATCCTTTGGGCTGGCGAGGAATTGCTTTCCTACGGAAATTCCATCTGGTCCCTTTCGGAATAATCGGGCTTTCGCGATCGGCGTAATCCGGGTATAAATCCTTGAGAACTTCTATCCCGAATTTTTGCAGCAGGTTAGTCATGGCCGCATCGCCATCTTTTGGACTGGCCAGCGTATGCGTCATTTCCACCATTAATAACATGGACTTCTCGGGAGTCCAGGCTTCGGGCTCGAAACCCAGCATTTTATACTCTACAGGGTAATCTGCCGGACGTAAGTTTTTGAGATAGGCATTGATGCCATCGCTGTACGCTTCCATCACCGAACGAATTTTTTCGTCCTGCTGGACAAATCGCCACGAGTCTTCAGCAGCCTTCATTGAGCCCGTCCGACGTTTGTATAAATCCAGCGGCAGGGCCTGTTCGCCTACAATCTCACTCAATCGCCCGGAAGCGGAACGAATGGTCAGATCCATCTGGAAAAGACGATCCCGGGCCGTTACGTAGCCCTGAGCATAGTAGAGGTCATGGTCATTGGTGGCAAAAATATGGGGTACCCGATTGTCATCATACCGAACAAATACATCTCCCTGTACACCCGGCAAGTGCACTTCCGAATCCAGTAGCTGAATTCGGCGTTCGTTACTCCAAAAGCCCGAAAAAGGGCTTAAAAAAGCTCCCAAAGCAGGTATAGGACGAAAGGAAGTACCCAGGGCCCACAGTAATCCGGCGGTGAGGGCAACACTAAGAACCGCTTTTTTCATGTGATTATACTTCTTTAAATAAAACAGACCTTTTTTCTGCTTTTCCCGTCAGAAAAACAGCACCTACTGAGCCTTCATCAGGCTTAAGGTAAGGTATGAAATTTAAAAATAGATAATTATTTAAGCACTTCAGCCCCTGGCGAAGTCAACAGAGAAGGATTTTTTAAATAGTTATTTCGGAAAAACCGATTCAGAAAGTGCATTTTTCCGCAGAAACGAGACGTATTCATTTGTTGAATTACGATCAAAAAATCTACCACACGCCTCTAATCCACTAGTTACCAGATCAGTAATCTATTTCAACCAAAACACTTCAGGTCTATTTACTAGATAGAATGAATCCATCGGCTAGTCATCACTTTTACCGTAACCCTTTTACGAAGATTAATGAAATGTACTTACCACCTACCCGATTAAAACAGCGATTCATACACTTCCAGATACTTCTCCGCACTTTTTTCCAGGCTGAAAAAATTCGCCCGTTGCCGAATCTGTTGTTCCAGAGCCTGGGTCGTATACTGATTCATTCCTGCCTGAAATACTTTCTGCATGGCTTCTGCTTCAAAACTACTGAAATAAAAGGCAACGTCCCCTCCCACTTCCGGTAATGAAGTTCGGTCCGACAGAAAAACGGGTTTTCCAAATGACATGGCTTCCACTACGGGTAAACCGAAACCTTCCGCCAGCGAAGGATGCAAAAAAGCCAGACAATTTTTCAGATACCAGCTCTTTTCCTCTTCCAACACCGGGCCCGGAAGATGCAAACGATCCCGAACGCCTAATTGCTCGGCCAGGGCTTTCATTTGGGCTACGTAATCGGGTTCGTCAAAATGCCCCGCAATGATCATTTCTAACTCTGGATTATGCTGGAGCAGAGGAATTAAAACGTGGTAATTTTTCTTGGCATTCAGATACCCCAGTCCAAAAACAAACGGTCGGCTGGGTCGATAGGACTTGTGATTCAAACCGGGCGTTGCTACCTGATGCAAGCCATTATGAATGACGTACACAGGCTTGTTGCCGACTTCACAATGTTGCAGTAAATCATTTCTGGTAAATTCCGAGATACAAACGATGGCGTCACTTCGATCAATGAGTGTTTGCGTATGGGCCAGACTTCTCAGTTGTTCTTCGCGGGGTTTGCCTTCGTGTAAGACGTTGAGATCATGAACCGTTAACAGCACGTTGGTACTACTGCTGCGATCTTTTCGGGGGATAATGCGTCCTGACTGAAAGGGAGCATGCCATACCCGGCAACCCACCAGAAAAGGTTTCCAGAGCTTATGCCATTTTTTCTCAATGATATGATGATTCTCCGGGGCCTTTTGTAGATACTTTCGGGGAGGCAAATACATTCGCAAAGGCGGCTGCTGCCGTTTTTCCAATAACTTATTTACCTCCAGACTCATATTCAGACAGTAGTGATACAAGCCTGAGTTCGGAAATTTCATTAAACCACAATCAAGAATTATCGAGGACATAAATGTCTTTGATTTATAAAGGGATGGCCCTCCAATGAATCGGCACCGGCTCGTTTTCCTGCTTCTGAACATCTGTTCCGAACCAGGAAACTACTCAGCACCTTCCGTGGGCTTCTACAGATAGGTTACTCTAGGGATTTATGCAAAGCGTATTCTTTGCTATGACACCAATCTGCCAGAAAGTTAGATTGACTCGTACAAATCCTTCTTTAGGTTCACTAACGCTCACCTGTCTGCTCTTTGCTTCCAGAAATCATTTCCGGTTTCCATCGCTTTTTAACGCACGAAACTAATACTTTGAAAACTATTTAAATGTTTCATAAACTTTTCGAGGGTTTTGGTGTCCCTTATACTCCCCAGGAATAAAAAACTTTGATCTAATCTATTTATCAGTAAATCAATCTCTTATCGTTAAAAAATCTTTGTTATCTTTAAATAAATGACCGATTTCCTCCGTACGTATGGATCGAAAAATGACAGAAGCCATACATCGCTTCAAGCGAAGGCCGTATTTTTGTCTTTCAACCTCTCCTAAAATACATTAATACTCAGTAAGATTCGTTTTAATCTCCGAAGAACTGTATGCATTCGTTGCGTTTGATCCCTGAGATAGCGGTTCTTCACCTCCCAATTTCACGTAACACCAAGTAAATGGAAATTTACAGTCGACTTTTGGGGTATATAAAGCCGTTTCGGAAGTTTGTAATACCCTTTTTTCTCTTCACACTCGCCGGGGTTTTCTTCAGCATCTTTCAATTTGCTCTGATCATTCCCCTGCTGAATTTCCTTTTTGACTCCTCGCACATTGCGGACGAGGCTCAGAAATACGCGGCTCAGCCCGAGTTTTCTTTTAATCCAACGTATTTTAAAGATTATTTCTATTATGTGGTTTACCGCTTCAAGGTAGGTAACCCCATGTATGCTCTGTATTTCTTGGCCGGAACCATCGTAGCTTCGGTTTTGCTGGCAAACCTTTTCCGGTATCTGGCTCAGCAATGCCTGCTCAACGCCCGAACCATGCTGGTAAAACGCCTGCGAGAAGCCTTATTTGAAAAGATTAACCATCTGCATCTGGGTTACTTCACGAAGGAACATAAAGGTGATTTACTTTCCCGATTAAACGGTGATGTTTACGCCATCGAAAGCGTGGCTTCCAGCTCGCTGGAGGTAGTTTTCAAAGAGCCTTATACCCTGATTGGTTACTTCATTGCCCTCTTCGCCATTTCCGCCAAGCTTACCTTGTTTACACTGGTCATTATCCCGGTTTCAGCAATAGGTATTGCCGCCGTGAACAAACGATTGAAGCGGGAAGCTCAGAACGTACAGGCCTCAATGGGTCGTTTATTAACGATGATGGACGAAACCCTGATGGGCATGCGAATCATTCGTTCGTTTAACGCTACTCCATTCATTATCAAACGTTTCAGTCAGGAAAACGACTTTTACCGTCAGGCTAGCATTCAGGGTTTCAGAAGACGCGAGCTGGCTCCGGCTTTCTCAGAAGCTTCGGGTGTGTTTGTAGTGGCCTGTATTCTGGTATACGGTGGTAGTCTGGTATTAAGTCAGGAAGGTGGTTTGCAGGCGAGTTCATTCATTGCCTTCATTGCTATTTTCTCGCAGGTGTTACGTCCGGCGAAAGCAATTGTATTGGCCCTGACCAATATTCAGCAAGGCCGGGCCGCTGGCGAACGGATTGTGGAAATTTTGGATAAACCCATCGAGGTAGAGGATCGTCCTGGAGCAATTGATATGCCTACGTTCCGTGAGTCGATAGAGTTTAAAAATGTTTCCTTCCAGTACGGCGAAAAACCGGTGCTTCAGAACCTGTCATTTTCGGTTGAGAAAGGAAAGAAAATTGCTTTTGTAGGACCTTCCGGCGTGGGTAAGTCTACCATTGCCGATTTAATTCCGCGTTTTTACGACGTAACCGACGGTCAGGTTCTGATTGACGGCGTTGACGTTCGGGATTACAAATCAGAATCCTTACGCAGTCACATGAGTTTCGTTTCACAGGAGATTATCCTTTTTAACGATTCCATTTTTAATAACATCGCTCTTGGTCGGCCCGATGCTACGCTGGAAGAAGTCATGCACGCGGCAAAAGTGGCCAACGCTCACGAATTTATTATGCATACCGAGAATGGGTACGAAACCAATATCGGAGATCGGGGCATTCGTTTGTCGGGTGGCCAACGTCAGCGTTTAAGTATTGCCCGGGCGGTTTTCAAGAATTCTTCCATTTTGATTCTGGATGAAGCCACCTCGGCTCTGGATACCGAATCCGAAAAGTCGGTTCAGGAAGCGTTGGATAATCTAATGCAGGATAAAACGACCATCGTTATTGCTCACCGATTGAGCACCATCAAGGAAGCCGATGAAATCATTATTCTGCAAAACGGTCAGATTATTGAACGCGGTAGCCACGACGAATTAGTGGAGGTGGAAGAAGGCCTTTACCGCCGCTTGACAATGTTACAGCACGTGTAAATTCCCGACTATTCATAAACGGAAAGAGCCTCGCCGATTTAATCAGCGAGGCTCTTTCCGTTTTCTACGTATCTAAACTAAGACGGCATCCTGATCGGTTTTGACGAAATCGTAAAAGCGGATGGACATTCGCTCCATATCATTGAATATACTTTCCTGGTAAGCGTCCTGAATAACGGGATCTTTAAAGTTCTGGTAATACAGATGGAGAATGATTTCCGCCAGTTCTTCCATGCTATCGTAGTAATGGCTAAAACAGGATAAATCCTTATTGGACGCGTATTTTCGATTCAGTAAAAACGGTTTTTTATATCCCAGCCCTAAATTAAAAGTGCCGGAAATCCGGGTATTGCCATAAAAACCATTGGCTTCGCTATTAATCAGTGGCAACATCAAATCGGATTGCTGAATGTACGAGTGGAACTCATTGTATTCCAGCTGATAATCAAAGGTTTTAATTTGTGAATGCCACAAACCCGAATCCGCTAAAGCCGTTACCAGATCTTCCCGTTCTTTGAATTTACCGAGAAAAATGAATTTAATGTTTTCGGGAAATTTATGTTTTGAGATGTAATTCACTAGCGAGAGATAATCCCTCCGTTCCACCGCAACCGTTCCGGGAATCGTAATCCAGTACTCATTCGCTGGTTTCATCGGAGCTAACACCTCTACTTTTGGAAAATAGATGGGATAAAACGAAGAAACATGATACTTAGGCAAGGGATCAATCTCGGTTAGCAGGTAATCACTTAAGACCAGGTATTTCTTGATTTTACGATACAATACCTTCGAGAACGTTGAGCTATTTTTAAGTTTCCTGGCATTATGGACCAACCCGATTGTATTCTTTCGGGGTAATACCAAACTTAGATTTCGTACCACTTTTATTTCGGTGGTATTGATAATAATGGTATCTATTTGATGATCAGCAATGTATTTTCTGATCTTGATAAAGGACCGTATTTGCCGGAAAAAATTCAGATGATCGGGTAAATCCAGGATTCCGCTCAGTTGCAGACTCTCAGGTAGCAAACGCACCAATGATTCATTGCAAGCGACGTGTACTTCACTATGGTTGTGCGTCAGGAAGTGAACCGTTGAGTAAATGCATTCGGCATGCGATCCCCCCAGTTCTATGATTAATACATTCATGGATCCGCTAATTTTCAACTAATCCTACCAACGTTTTCGGGTATTCTCGGGATTGAATCCTCTTTACATCAGACCAGAAATTACGCTCTGGGTGAGTTTCCAAGGTCTCCCGCAGGGGTTGAGGTGGAAAATAGCGAGCCATAGCGGCATTCCAGTGAATTAATTTTCCGCAAAGGAAGTGCTACAAGTAAAGTTTTGGTCATGGTATAGAGGGTGAATGAATGAGGCAACAATTTAATTGACTGTCAATAAATTAACAAACAAACATATGACAATTTTCTAACGCATGAACCATCTGGATACGTTTGAAAATTAGCTAACTTTTACTAGCCCCTTAGAACGAAAGCAGGATTCATTCTTGCCTGACACTCAAGCCATAAAAAACGGGAGCTTCGTCACCGAAACTCCCGTTCACTGCTGAACATCTCTCGTTCTATTTTTTAAGTTCTTCCTGAAATAGCTTCAGAATCCGCTTGTATTCGTCCATCCAGCTTGTGGGTTCTACAAAACCGTGATCTTCCATCGGATAAGCCGCCAGTTCCCAATTTTCCTTACGAAGCTCAATTAACCGTTGCGAAAGGCGTACGGCATCCTGAAAATGTACGTTTACATCAACCATGCCGTGGCAAATCAACAGGTTATCTTTCAGTCCCGCCGCATGATAAATCGGAGAACTCCGACGATACGCCAGTGAGTCATTCTGAGGTTCGTTCAGGATGTTTGCCGTATACCCGTGGTTATACGAGGCCCAGTCCGTTACGGGCCGCAGAGCTGCTCCGGCGTGGAAAGTACCGGGCTTGGTAAACAGAGCCATGAGCGTCATGAAACCGCCGTAACTGCCACCGTAGATGCCCATACGTTTCGGGTTAATACCCACTTTCTGCGTCAGGTACTTTGCCCCATCTACGTGATCGTCAAGGTCTTTCCCACCCATGAAGCGATAAATACCCGTCCGCCAGTCGCGGCCATAACCCGCTGATCCACGATAATCCATATCCAGAACGGTATACCCTTGTTCCAGCAGAAGGTTATGGAACATGTATTCCCGGAAGTAACTACTCCACCATTTGTGGGCGTTTTGCAGGTAACCCGCTCCGTGTACGAAAACCACGGCTGCTCCATTTTTCTTTTTAGGAACGTATAATCGAGCATATATATCCTGCCCGTCGCTGGCTTTGATGGTAATGATCTGGGGGGCTTTCCAGTCGTAAGATTTGAATTCTTCAGTAAGCGAATGGGTAATCTTCTCCGCTTTTGCGGCGGCCTGATTGTCCTGAAGGTATAATTCCCAAGGTTGCGTCGTGCTGGAATAACGGATTAATAACTTCGATTCATCGGGCGATAAAGTCACGTCATTTGCTCCTACCATCGAGGTTAGTTTCGTCCGTTCGCCACCCGTGGTTGCCATTTTATACCAGTGCTGTTCGCCGGGATGCACCTCATTCGACTGAAAATAAATGGTCTTTTTATCTTTGGAAAGATACGTTTGCTGCACTTCGAATTTTCCGCTGGTTAACTGCTTTTTCTCGTTCGTGCGAAGGTTTATACTGTACAGGTGCGAGTAACCCGTCGCTTCAGACTGATACAGCAAGGTTTCTTTATCCAGCCAGGTTAAGGAATAGGAACCAGGACCACCAACCCAGGCTTCGTCCCGCAGACGATCCAGCACTTTCAGTTGAGCTTTGGCCGGGTCAATCTGAGCGATCCAGCGATCTTTGTTATCCTGCGAACGAACAATGACCACGCCATAATCGCCCTCTTCCGACCAGCTTGTTCCGTAAAACTGCACCGTTCGGACTTTGGGCTTCGTGCTTTTAGCAGTGGTATCCGCTTTTTTCTTGGCGTATTCCGCCAGGTAAGCTGGTTGTTCGTTGATACCCGTTAATTCTTTCGTGCTTACTTCCCGAATGGTATCTTTTTCAATGTCATAAATGAAAAGCTGATGAGCCGCCATGGGTGCCCCTACTTTCGAACGACCCGAAATGTCTTCCGTAAAACCTGATTCAGTGACGTAATTAGGGACGATGGTATTCTTCACGCCAGTCGCCGATTTCATTAACTGAAATGTGACAAATTTACCATTCGGGGCGTAGGTTGGAGCCATCAGGTTTCGCTCTTCCAGGTAAAATTCCTTCGGACGTTTAGCTTGATTTGCTTTCGTGATTTTCTCGGCTGCTTTCTTTTTATCAGCTCGTTCTTTCAGGACTTCAAACATGGCTAGCTGATCGTTTTTCAGCCATCTTTCTTCTTCACTGACTTTAGCCTCCGCCTTTTTACTACCGGATAAAAAGTTCGTTACCTGCGTTACTTCGCCCGAAGCCAGGTTCATCGTAAACAGGTTCATGCCGCGACGGAAGATTACCTGCCGCTCGTCACTACTAAAGCTGGGATTACTTTCCGATTCAACGGTATTTGTTAACTGACGAATCTGTTTCGTAGCCAGGTCAAGGTAGAACAGATCACCGTTTTTTTCGTAAACCTTAACCGTTTTCGTCCGGTTATACAGCCCCGACTGGCTCGGCATTCGTAGCCGATCCTGCGGGCTCACTTTAGTAATTTTTTTCGTGTTTAACTCGTACGCGTATAAAGAATCGCCGATTGCTTTTTCGGGATTCCAGGAAAAATAGACTTTAGAACCATCTTCAGCCCAAAATGGATCGCTGGGAGCAACACCCATCCACTTGGGATCACGCATGATTTTTTCGACCGTCAGAGGACCCAGTTTCTGGGCGAAGGAAGAGGCCACGGGCAAGCTTAGCAGAAGACCCGCTGCCAAAGCCCGCCGAAAAGACAGAATAGACATAATTTTGTTGATGGGAGTACCGTACAAATCGCTTAAAAATAGCAGATTACCCTTAGCTTCATCGCTATTCCTCGACTAAATCTTGTTTTTCTTTGTCAATACTAGGTTTTTATAAAACGTACCTCATCCTTTTTACTGGTAGCTAGGGGCTTGTTTTTCAGGATTACTACTGGATACCAAGGCTTTTTGCGACCTTTGTATTTCGTTTGGAAAGAAAAAGAAGATGACTTTCGAAGATTTTAACCTGAACCGGCAGTTACTGAACGCCATTGAAGACGCAGGCTATCAGCAACCTACGGAGATCCAGCAGCAAGGTATCCCCATTGTTTTGGCGGGTCACGACCTGCTGGGTATTGCTCAGACCGGCACGGGAAAAACGGCGGCCTTTGTGTTGCCCATTCTCTATAAAATTAAGTACGCCCAGGGCACGGCTCCGCGGGCGTTGATCCTCGCTCCTACCCGGGAGTTAGTCATGCAGATTGGCGATGCCATTGAGCAGCTCAGTAAATATACCGATTTGCGAACCCTCTGTATCTATGGAGGGTTAGGGCCGAAAACGCAAATTGAAGCCCTGAAAGCCGGCGTTGATATTCTGGTAAGCACACCCGGTCGGTTTATGGACTTATACCTTCGCGGTGACATCATTACGAAGGAATTAAAAGTAATGGTGCTCGACGAAGCCGACAAGATGATGGACATGGGTTTCATGCCCCAGATTCGCCGGATTCTGGAAATCATTCCGCGTAAACGGCAGAATTTGTTATTCTCGGCTACGTTCCCGGAAAAAGTAGAGAAATTCTCTTTTGAGTTTCTCGAATTTCCAACCCGTATCGAAGTAACGCCACAGGCCACCACGGCCTCTACGGTAGAGCAGGTTATTTATTCGGTTCCTAATCTGCATACGAAGATTAACCTCCTGGGTTACCTCCTGAAAGATCCGACTTTGCAGAAGGTTATGATTTTTGTGCGTTCAAAGGAGGTAGCGGATAATATTCATAAGTTTATTTCCCGTAAGATTTTCTCGGAAGACGACGTTCGGGTCATTCACGCCAACAAAGGCCAAAATACCCGCATTAACGCAATGCAGGCTTTTCGGGATAACCAAATCAAGGTATTAGTAGCTACGGACGTAGCCTCCCGAGGCATTGATGTGCAGGAAGTAACGCATGTGATTAACTTCGACGTGCCCCTGATTTATGAAGATTATGTGCACCGCATTGGTCGGACGGGACGGGCTTTTCATACGGGGACTGCCATTACGTTTGTGACGGAAGCAGAAGAATATCACATAGAAAAGATTGAGAAAATCATTGGTCAGGAAATTCCGATAGAGTTTCTTCCTGAAGAAGTTGAGGTAACGAATACGCCTTTCAGCGAACGTCAAGATATGCTTCGGGAAATGGACGATCAGCGGAAGAAAGACGACCCGACCTTTAAAGGAGCTTTCCACGAAAAGAAGGTTCAATACTGGCAAAAAGCGAAGCCCACCGGAAGAGGTGGAAACGCCAAATCTGGTTCACCCAAACCTTCGGGCGGACGACCCTCGGGAAAGTCTACGGGTGGCAAGAAATCCAGTTCTGGTCCCAAGCGAGGACGGCGGTAGGATGTTGGTTATGATGGTTATTAGTTGTTCGTTTTTAATCTATATCTCGAAGAATTGTTAGTATCGTACTGCCTAAAATAACCCTCAAAATATGGATAGAATCGTTGCTCAGCTTCAGCATTACTTTGCCGACAAACCTATTAACCGGGCTTTTGTATTTGGTTCGTATGCTCGTCAGGAAGAGCAGGCGGATAGCGATATTGATATTCTGGTAGAACTAGATTATGCTCATGGAGCCGACTTTTTTTTCTTCGTTGATTTAAAGGAAGAGTTAAGTAAGCTTTTAAATCGGTCCGTTGATGTAGTGAGTGCCAATGGCCTTTCCAAATTTATTCAACCTCGTATTGACCAGGAAAAACAACTAATTTATGAAAAAGCACCTGGGCAATGAGGCTAGACTAAGGCATATTCTTGAAGCAATTGATTATATACAGGAGTTCTCTACTGGAAAAACTAAAAAGGATCTATATGAGGAACCCATTTATAGATTCGCTATTGAACGGCAACTGGAAATTATTGGAGAAGCGGCCAATGCTTTAAGTGAAGATTTAACTACCAAGTACCCAACCGACTGGCGAAAGATTGTTGCCTTTCGTAATTTCATTGTTCATGAATATTTTGGTGTAGACCTTGAACTGGTTTGGGATATTATAGCTAATAAGATACAGCCTCTCCAACAAACGGTTTTATTTATTCTGGATAGTGAATTTACCGGGTAATCATTGGAGCCAATTCCTAAAGTAACCTACGCTCTTTCGGATTTGTCATCCGAAAGCCCTCTGTAAGGGCTTTATAATCCCTCCGTCATGGTTGGTGTCCTCACCAACCATTATGCTTTATATGAATGGCTGGTGAAGACACCAGCCATGGCAGGAGATTGGCGTATGGTCCCATCCAACGTTTACCCCGGATTAAATCCCCCTACACTCTCTCGGATTTGCAATCCTAAAGCACTCTGTAAGGGATTTATAATCCCTAAAGTAACACTAACCGCCTTTTACCCAGACGCGATTAAGTCGCGTCTCTACCTGAAATGATTGATTGCTATGATTTTTCGGATTAGCAATCATCTGCCCTGGTTGGTGTCCTCACCAACCTCTATGCTTTTAGTAATGGCTGTTGAAATGCCCGTTAGAGTCCCCGGATTAACATCCGGGGCTATTGATATTGAACCCCTCCGGGGTTATGATTCCCATTTCCAAACCTCTTACCTACCTTTATAGGTTTTCTCTTTCCAAACTCCAAACTCCAAACTCCAAACTCCAAACTCCAAACTCCAAACTCCAAACTCCAAACTCCAAACCGCAGCGGCGGCCGCTCAAAACCCATTTGCCATGGTTGGTGTCTCCACCAACCATGCCGAAGTTAGCAACTTCAAAACATCTCAATCTCCATTTTTTGTCCCGGCCAGACCCCGAAAACCTCTTCTGCTCTTTTATACCGGTACGAAAAAATCTCCCGCAGTTTTGATTTGACGAGAATGGCATACGCCAAATCTCCAAGAACCCAGAAGGGAATGCGAATATGAACAATGTCCGTCATTTCGACGCCGCCTTCAATTTCCCGAAAATGGTGCTGATGATGCCATAAACTATAGGGCCCAAAACGCTGCTCATCCACGAAATATTTCTGGTCTTCTACGTGCGTAATTTCCGTCATCCAGTACAGCGGAATCCCCAACAACGGCGTTACAGTATATTCAATGATTTGTCCGGCGTACATTCGTTCGCCGTGATGGCGACTTCTGATATCAAACCCCATGCTGGAGGGTGTAATATCTTTCAGATTTGCGGGTTTACTAAAAAAATCCCAAGCTTGCTCCAGCGTAACGGGCAGTTTCTGGATCGTTTTGAGTGAGTATGTTTTCGACATAAAGAAGGCTATAGCTTACGAACAAATTACCAAATCAAAAGTTATTCCAGACCAACCTTCTGATTTGAACTTTTCGCCGGAAAGGTAGCTTTGCATAATTTAGGCTGTTCATTTAAAAGTTTTATTCATCATGACCGCACTGGAAATCGTTCAACAGTATTACACCTACTTCAATCAGCAAAATTGGCAGGGCATGCTAAGCCTCGTTTCCCCAGACATTCGGCACGAAGCCAATCAGGGCGACGTTCGAATTGGAATTGAAAAGTTTACCGAGTTTCTTCAGCACATGGATACCAGTTATGAAGAAACCCTGACGGATCTGGTTTTCCTGAGTGAACCTACAAACACGCGGGTTGCTGCAGAATTCGTAGTAAATGGCGTTTATAAACAGGGTGAAGAAGGATTACCCGAAGCTCACGGCCAGAAATACGTATTACCCGCCGGGGCTTTTCTGGAAGTAAAAGAAGGCAAAATCACTCGGGTAACTACCTATTATAACCTGCCCCTCTGGATTAAACTTGTTTCTGAATAGTGCAATACATTACCCAAACAGGCCAGGCCATCGAGCAGGTTTTCGATGACCTGGCCCAGCTTCGTATTCGGGTTTTTCGGGATTTCCCCTACCTCTACGAAGGCTCCGTAGCTTACGAAAAAGAGTATCTGAAAACCTATACCCAGGCCGAACGATCGTTTTTATTTGCGGTGTACGATCAGGACCGAATGATCGGAGCAACGACCTGTATTCCGCTTGAAAACGAAATGCCTGAAGTACGAGAGCCTTTTGAGCAAGCAGGCATGGACGTCAGCCGGATTTTTTATTTCGGTGAAAGTATTCTGTTACCTGAATACCGGGGCCACGGCTTAGGGCATCGTTTTTTCGACGAACGCGAAGCTCATGCTCAAAGCTACGGAACCTTTGAAATGACCTGTTTCTGTTCGGTAGTAAGGCCCGAAGATCATCCAGCTCGTCCGGCGGATTATCGCCCGCATGATGTTTTCTGGAAGAAGCGAGGGTATCATCAGGAACCCGCCTTGCAAAGCAAAATGGAATGGCCTGACTTGGGAGAAACTGAATCGACGGCCAAATCCATGATTTACTGGATTAAACCCATTCCACCCACCTCTAAATCAGTATAGAATTGAACGTTACTATTGCCGCTGCCCAGTACCCGATTACTGAACATAAAAGCTTGTCCGACTGGCGGGTTCATACCGAAGGCTGGGTAAGCCGGGCGGTTCAGCAACAGGCCGAGTTACTGGTCTTTCCCGAATACGGTTCGATGGAGTTGGTCAGCCTGTTTTCTGAGGAAATCCGGCAGGATATTCGTCGGCAGGTGCGGGAAATGGATGCTCTGAAAGCAGATTTTTGTCAGACATTCGCGGACTTAGCTCACCAGTATAAAGTCGTAATCGTCGCACCCAGTTTTCCCGAACTGGTAGAGCAAGAGTTATACAATCGGGCTTATGTTTTTTCGCCGAAAGGACTCATTGGTTATCAGGATAAGTTTTTCATGACTCGTTTTGAGAATGAGGAATGGGGCATTGCCAGTGCTCCTAAATACCTGAGCCTATTCGAAGCAGACTGGGGAAGTTTTGGCATTCAGATCTGTTATGATTCCGAATTCTCCATCAGCTCTCAATTATTATGTTCTTTGGGAGCTTCTGTAATCATAGCTCCAAGCTGTACCGAAACCATTCGTGGAGCCACGCGGGTACACGTCGGTTGCCGGGCCAGAGCTTTAGAAAATCAGTGCTATACCGTCGTCTCGCAGACCGTAGGTAATGCACTCTGGTCGCCCGCGGTGGATGTTAACTATGGCTTTGCGGCCTTTTACACTACCCCCGACAAAGGCATGCCCGAAGAAGGAATCATTGCTACGCATACGCCTCAGGCCGAAGAATGGCTGGTACAAACCCTGGATGTGTCAAAAATTCAGGAAGTTAGAACCGACGGACACGTCTTCAATTTCAAAGACCATAAGCAGTTGCACATGGGCTTTATGGAAGATCAGGTGAAGATTCGGCGATATACGTTATAACA
Source organism: Siphonobacter sp. SORGH_AS_1065 (assembly GCF_030818595.1). Lineage (NCBI taxonomy): Bacteria > Pseudomonadati > Bacteroidota > Cytophagia > Cytophagales > Cytophagaceae > Siphonobacter > Siphonobacter sp. SORGH_AS_1065. Next base: position 2,171,286 of record NZ_JAUTAM010000004.1, on the reverse strand, counting down.
GCGTAACTCCCGTCGCCTTTTCAATAGCATTCCAGATGACTTTTACGGCGGCGTTCCAGGCTTTTTCAATGGTTACTTCAAGAATTCCCCGGAGCGTTTTCAGAAAGTTAAGCACCATGTCTTCCAGACCATCCAGAAAAAATTCGCGGGTTTCTGGCGTAATATCACCCGTCAGAATACCCGCCGAAACTAACGCCGACTGCTGGGCAATGGCCTTTAGCTGACGCTCCTGAAAACCCCGAATGGTGGTCAGGTCTTTGCCTACAATTTCGGAAATGGCCGTTTTCAAATCGGCTATGAGTTGAGTAAGGTCGAGGGCCATTAGCGTTCCAGAGCGTTTTCGTAGGTCAATGCCTGATCCATATAAATTTTTATCTGGCCTTTAAAAGCCTGTACTTCCGTAAGGGTTACCCCCTGTTTCTGATCGGTCTCCCGCATTTTTACCAGTGTGGTATAAATTCGCTCCAGAGCCGTTGCACTCGGAATTTCTCCTTCTTCCAGCACCGGAATTCCTTTTTTCTTCAACGCTTCATTCGCTTTCTGACGAACCTTATTCCGGGGAGTAAAACGGGCGTTTGCCTGCGTAACCAGAGCATCGAAACTACCAATCAATTGGTTGTAATAAGGCTCCCGATTCGCATAGGTACTCTGTTTTGCACCCAGGGCTACCATCGCGAAAAATTCCATGGTTGCCTTATTCTGAGCGGTAATACCCGTTACTAGCTCCTGGTTATAACTCGGTGCTAACTGTACGGTACAGCTCGAAAAGCTGCCCAGAAGTAAAAGAAACAAGCCACAGACTCGGGCCAATTTTAGCAGGGATTTCATGAAAAGATAACATCAGGGTCTGTAGTCAAAGTAAGCTCGTTTTTAGCGAAATACCTTCACATTTCCCCCGGCAAATTCCAGCCATTCCCAAATATCTCCTAACTTTCGAGCCACTAAATCGTTTTTGATTTAATTATGACGCACCAATACGACTTCCTTGTGATTGGTTCGGGTATTGCCGGACTAAGTTATGCTACCAAATTGGCCCGTTACTTCGAAAGCCGCCAGGAACCTGTTTCCATTGCGGTAATCACAAAAGTGCAGGCCGATGAGACCAATACCAAATACGCTCAAGGCGGTATTGCCGCCGTTTGGTCGAAGGAAGATTCTTTTGATAAACACATTGACGACACGATGGATGCCGGAGACGGGATTAGCAATCGCAAGATTGTGGAAATCGTCGTTACTGAAGCTCCCGCCCGCATTCAGGAGTTAATCGACTACGGCACCCGCTTTGATCGCCATGGCGAAGAATACGATCTGGCCCGGGAAGGCGGTCACTCCGACCACCGGATTCTGCATTTCAAAGACATCACCGGAGCCGAAATTGAGCGGGCCTTGCTGGAAGAGGTACAGCGGCACGACAGCATTACCATTTTCACGCACTATTACGCCGTTGAGTTAATCACCCAGCACCATTTGGGCGAAACGGTTTATCGCTACCGACAGGACATTAAATGTTTCGGAGCTTACGTTTTAAATACTCAAACGGGCGAAGTAGATAAGTTTCTGGCGAAAACCACCATGCTGGCCACGGGCGGCATCGGTAATATTTACCAGAGCACCACCAATCCCACCATCGCTACGGGAGACGGCATTGCGATGGCCTATCGGGCTAAGGGCATTTGTGATAACATGGAGTTTATTCAGTTCCATCCGACCAGTTTATACCAACCCGGCAAAAAACCTTCGTTCCTGATTTCGGAAGCCGTTCGGGGCTTTGGCGGCGTGCTGAAAAATGCGGACGGTTCGACCTTCATGGAAAACTACGATCCACGATTATCGCTGGCTCCCCGCGACATTACGGCTCGGGCTATTGACTCCGAAATGAAGCGAAACGGTACCGATCATGTCTATCTGGACGTTCGGGATACGGATTATGAGAAATTTCTGGAACACTTTCCAAACATTACCCAACATTGTCTTGATCTGGGCATTGACATTCGAACGGACATGATTCCCGTCGTTCCAGCTCAGCATTACCTCTGTGGTGGCGTTCGGGTGAATGAACACGGGCAGACGAATATTCTTTTTCTGTACGCCGCAGGCGAGTGCTCCTGCACGGGCTTACACGGAGCGAATCGACTTGCTTCCAACTCTTTACTGGAAGCCGTCGTTTTCGGTCACCGGGCCTTTTTAAGTACCATTGAGCATTTACACAAAGCGGTAATTCCCGCCAACGTTCCCGACTGGGATGATTCAGGTACGACTCATCCCGAAGAACAGGTACTGGTCACCGAAATGACGCGGGAATTGAACAGCATCATGGCTAATTACGTGGGTATTGTGCGAACCAACCGCCGTTTACGCCGGGCTTACGAACGCGTCGAGTTACTCTACCGGGAGCACGAGCAGCTATACCGTGAATCGAAAGTTTCCGTTCCTATTTGTGAATTACGTAACATGATTAACGTTTCGTATCTTGTGATAAAAATGGCCATGTCCCGCCGCGAAAATGTAGGGCTGCATTATAATTTGGATAATATCAAGTGAGTTTCGAGTTTGGGGTTTTGAGTTATGCTGACGTTGATACTCTTAACCAAAGCACTTCTGTAACTTCCAACCCTAAACTCAAAACCCCAAACTTTCCTCGTACTAGTATCTAAAAACGTATCTCCATGCTTTCTTTAACTAAATTCAGAATCTTGATGGGGCTGGGCTGGCTTTGCAGCCTTTCGGCCTTTGCTCAGACCAACCTGGATGTGAATGCTTTCGAAGGAAAACTCAGCAGCAAACCCCAGGTACTTGACGTTCGGACGGCTTCTGAGTATGAGCGGGGTTATTTACCCAACGCTCAAAATATCGACTGGAAAAAACAGGACGCCTTCGCTGAGCAAGTTGCCAAACTTGATAAAAATAAACCCGTACTGGTGTATTGTTACTCCGGCGGACGTAGCGGTCAGGCCGCCGAATACCTCGCCAAGGCGGGTTTCAAGGAAGTATATAACCTCGACGGTGGCTACCTGAAATGGACAAACGCCAACAAATCCGTTATTGCTCCAACCGAACGTCCGGCGATGATGCCTGCTCCCAAGGGCAAAGACGTATTAGCTCAGACCCTCAAGGATAACAAAGTAGTGCTGGTTGATTTTTATGCCGTTTGGTGCGGACCCTGCAAGCAACAGGCTCCTATTCTGGAAAAACTAAAACATGACTGGGCCGGGAAGGTAACGATTCTAAAAATCGACGCCGATCGTGATCCTGATGTCGCGAAGCAGTACAAAGTGGATGCTATTCCTACACTGTTATTATTCAAAGACGGAAAGCCTGTTGACCGGATGATTGGTTTACGGGATGAAGCCAGTTTACGAAGAGATGTAGAAAAAATCCTATAACCCCCAGGCCGATTCGTTACGTAACCGTTCAAGTCGGCTTTTCTATGATTGAGCGAAACAGCTCATCGCATTAATACTTTAACTTTGCGGTTCTTTAGTCAATTTCCACATGGATCATAAACACCTGGATAAGGTGAGTGCCGCCGGGCTTTTGATTGCCCTGGGCATCATTTACGGAGATATTGGTACCTCTCCCTTGTATGTAATGCAAGCGATTATGGGCGATAAGCCCATTTCAGAACGTCTGGTTTTAGGAGCCGTCTCCTGCGTGCTCTGGACGCTTACCTTACTGACCACCGTGAAATACGTAGTGCTTATTTTACGGGCCGATAACCGAGGTGAAGGCGGTGTTTTTGCCTTGTACACGCTGGTTCGGAAGCACGCCCGCTGGTTAACCATTCCCGCAATTATTGGCGGAGCGGCTCTGTTAGCCGATGGTATCATTACCCCACCCATGTCGGTAGCTTCGGCTGTGGAAGGATTGGAAATGCGGTATCCTCATCTGGATCATTACATTATCTACATCATTCTGGCCATTATCACGGTTCTGTTCCTGATTCAGGCCCTGGGCACGCAATTGGTAGGCCGCTCGTTCGGACCGATGATGTTCATCTGGTTCAGCATGCTGGCCTTTTTCGGTATTATCTGGATTGCACAAGACTGGACGATTCTCCGGGCCGTCAATCCCTATTATGCCTACGACATGCTGGCTCATGAGCCTTCTGGTTTCTGGTTATTAGGTTCGGTTTTCCTTTGTTCTACTGGGGCGGAAGCTTTGTACTCGGACATGGGTCACTGTGGCCGTGGAAACATTCGGGTCTCCTGGGTGTTCGTAAAGGCCTGCCTCATGTTGCAATACTTCGGCCAGGGAGCCTGGTTAATGGCTCATAACGGCGAATTTCTTCGCGGGCGGAAACCCATTTACGAAATGATGCCCGACTGGTTTTTATTACCGGGTATTACCATCGCCACAATGGCGGCAATTATTGCCAGTCAGGCCTTGATTACGGGTTCATTTACGCTGATTTCTGAAGCCATCCGGTTGAACTTCTGGCCTAAAGTAAAGTTGCGTTACCCTTCCAATGAAAAAGGTCAGTTATACGTCCCTAGTGTCAACTGGTTACTTTGGGCGGGTTGTATGGCCGTCGTTTTATACTTCCGTGAGTCCACCAATATGGAAGCGGCCTATGGTCTGGCCATTACCCTGACCATGTTAATGACTACCATGCTGATGGCGTACTACCTCTATACGCATCGGTTCATGTTCTACGGAGTTATTCTCTTTTTGGTCGTTTACCTAACTATCGAGTCTTCGTTCCTGGTTGCAAACCTGCTGAAGTTTACGCACGGCGGCTGGGTATCTCTGCTCATCGGTTCGACCATTGCGATAGTCATGATTATCTGGCTGCGAGCCTTTAATATCAAAGCCCGTCTGACCGAATACGTCAAACTTTCTGATTATATCGACCCATTGAAAGAACTGAGTCGGGATATGTCGATTCCTAAGTATGCTACCCACCTGATTTTCATGTCTAATGCGTCACGAGTGAGTGAAATTGAATCGAAAGTGATTTACTCTATCTTCCAGAAACGACCCAAACGGGCGGATATTTACTGGTTTGTGCACGTTGATACCGTAGATGATCCGTATACGATGGAATATAAGGTAAACGTAATTGCTCCCGACGATGTCATTAAAGTGACTTTCCGACTGGGCTTCCGGGTCGAACAACGGATTAATCTCTATTTCCGCCGCGTGATTCAGGATATGGTAAAAAATAAGGAAGTGGATATTACCAGCCGTTACGAGTCGTTAAGTAAACAGAACGTCATTGGTGATTTCCGTTTCGTTGTGTTGGAAAAATTCCTGTCGTTCGAAAACGATCTTCCCTTCTGGGAACGCATGACCATGCAGGCTTACTTCTACATCAAAACGTTTACGACTTCCGAAGACCGCTGGTTTGGTCTGGATAGTTCGGCGGTTAAGATTGAAAAAGTACCGCTTATTATCCGCCCCGCCCAAACATTTAATTTAAAAAGAGTTACGGATTAGAAACCATCCCTATACTAAATTTTATGGGAAGAATGTCACCTTCTGATGACCTATTCTTCCCATAAAATTTAGCTGATTTATTACTACTTATGAAAATCTTAATTACCGGAGGAGCCGGTTTTGTGGGTTCCTCTCTGGCCCTCAACCTTAAGAAGAATTATCCTTCTTACGAAATTTATGCCCTTGACAACCTGAAAAGAAGAGGCTCCGAACTGAACATTAACCGTCTGAAATCAGCGGGTATTGAGTTTGTTCACGGCGACATTCGCTCCAAAGAAGATTTCGACGTTATTCCTGCCGTGGATGCAGTTATTGAAGCTTCAGCCGAGCCTTCGGTTTTAGCGGGTCTGAATGGTTCTCCCGATTACCTGATCAATACCAACCTTGTTGGAACGATTAACTGTCTGAACTTCGCCTTAAAGCACAAAGCCACTTTTGTTTTTCTGTCCACCAGCCGGATTTACCCGATTAAACCGCTGGAAAAACTGACTTATCAGGAAGAAGAAACCCGCTTTGCCTTAACTGAAGAACAGCCTTTGCCCGGAGCCAATGCCAAAGGGATCAGTGAGTATTTCCCCCTTGAGGGAGCCCGTTCCTTGTACGGAGCAACCAAACTGGCTTCGGAATTGATGATTCACGAATACAACGAATTTTACGGCTTGAAAACCGTTATTAACCGTTGCGGCGTACTGACGGGTCCCTGGCAAATGGGTAAGGCCGATCAGGGCGTTATGGTGCTTTGGGTTGCTAAACACTTTTACGAACAACAACTGGCGTATATTGGCTTTAATGGTACGGGTAAGCAAACCCGCGATATGCTCCACGTAGCCGATTTATACCGTTTGGTAGACTGGCAGTTACACCATATTGATCAGGTTAATGGCGAGATTTTAAACGTAGGAGGCGGCGTTGAAGTCAGTACTTCGCTCGTGGAATTAACTAAAATTTGTCAGGAAGTTACGGGTAAAACCATTCCGATTAAACCCATTACTGAAGGTCGTACGGCAGATATTCCATTATACATTACTGATAATACCAAAGTAACAGAAATGACGGGCTGGAAACCCGAAATTTCCATCCGCCAAATCGTGGAAGAAGTGCACGAGTGGCTAGAAGAAAACGCAGAACAACTGAGTTACGTATTAAAATAAAACAACAGGCCGTTTCTAAAAACGGTTAGTAATACGCCGGAGAATTGAGAAACTTTGAATGGAAAAAGCTTTTTTTCTGTTCATCTATTCTCAATTCTCCTTCTTTATTTTCTAGGCATGAAAAAACTATTATTCGGACTTTTATTGATTACGGTGGGCTGTCAGAATAGTCCCAAACAGTCCAGCTCCAAACCCCAGACTTACTTTGATCTGAAAGGCTACGTTGAGTCTCAGATTGCCATGCTAAAAAAGACAAATCCGGTGGTTCGTAAAGAGGTTAGTGTGAATGAAGAATCAGAAACATTGGTAACTCCTAAAATCGACTGGACGAAAGAACTAGAACTTTTTCTTCAGGCAGATATTAACAAACCCGCTTATACTCAGAGCTATTTCATAGATACTTTATCGGCTAATACCGTTTCTTACCGACTTCGTCAGGGTGAGCATTTACCGATTCAGTTTCTGGAAGTTATCCGGGACGAACAGAACCGTCCTAGTAAGATAAAAGCAACCATGCTGGAGAAAAATTATCTGTTTGAATCCGAAAAAATACTCACGCTGGAGAGCACGGATGGACGCCTGAGCTCTTATCAAATAGAGGGTTTTCAACAACTATTTATTGGAGATCCCAAGCCCTTCCGAATCACTACTCTTGTACAATAATATCAAATTCATGTGCTAGATTATCAGCATATATTTGTAACATTGACGACTCGTATCGTATAACATATGGTATCCAAGTCCGAAAAAGCCAGCCCATTAGCAGAAGCCTTAACCCAGTTATATCCTCTTTCGGATCTAACGAAAGAAGCGTTATTGCAGGTTCTTAGGCCCTGTATCTACTCTAAAGGTTCGTTGATTTTAACACCCGGACAACGGAGTGAATATTTTTATTTTATTGAAAAGGGCTTAATGCGAGGGTATTATCTGGAAGAAGGTAAAGAAGTAACGGCCTGGATCGTAGCGGAAGGAGGGGTTGGAATGGCCACGGAAAGTTTTTACCGTCAAACCCCCTCCGATCTATATCTGGAAGTACTGGAAGAAAGCATTGTATACCGCCTGCATTACCAGGATTTTTTAGAGCTTCGTTTGAATTATCCTGATTACGTTCATTTCATTCTTCGCTTTACGGAAGAATATCTCATTTATAATAACATTCGTTTACAACTGCTTTGTACGCGTTCGCCCGTCGAAAGATATAAGCTCTTCGATTCCAAATACGCGAACCTTCGGGGAAGACTCCCTCAGAGTGTTCTGGCCAGTTATCTCAACATGAGTTATTTCCAGATCAGCCGTATCCGTACCCAATTAAGCAAGGTCTAAAAATAGCTGTACATACATTTGTTGCGAAAACGCAACTCCTTTTTTGCGTTTTCGCAAATTTCCTTCCGTTCTAATCCTCTTATTTTGTAGCATTAAAAGAAGCAAATGTGCTGCTTACTTTAAAGACTTCTACGTTCAACCCTCCACCTTTCCTGATTTCGCTTTTAGGGCGGCTGTATTCACCAACCCACTTTATTGTTAACCTCATTCAGTGGCTACGATCTTTTGACCGTAGCCACTCTTGTTTTAGTTTGACTCCAATTCGCGTTTTAGCCCTAGAGAACTCATTTCCTTGGCTGAAAGTCAATATTTTATAACAAGTTTGCGGTACAAGCGTTTTTCGTTTACATTTCTAAACCTATTACTGTTGCCCTGCCTCGTATTTGCATGAGAGTATATGTTACCCTGGGTTTATTACTTCTTACGTTTTTTACCAAGGCTCAGTCTGGACGCGTCACTATTAGCGGTTATGTTCGCGAAAGCGGCTCGGGCGAATCCTTGCCCGGTGTTACCGTATCCGTTCCGGCTGTTCAGAAAGGAACCACCACTAATACGTACGGCTTCTACTCCTTAACCTTACCCCTGAGTGATACCCTGGAAGTCGTTGTCTCCAGCATTGGATTTCAAAGTCAGTCCCGAAAACTGGCCCTGACGAGGAATCTCGAAATGAACTGGCAACTTCTGGTCAGTAATGCCGAATTGAAGGAAGTGGTAGTCTCCGGAAATTATCAGACTCGCGAATCGCAGAAAGTGCAGATGTCAGCCATTTCCGTACCTATCGAGCAAATGAAAGATGTTCCGGCTCTACTGGGAGAAAAAGACATGCTGAAAGTCTTACAACTGTTACCGGGGGTCCAAAAAGGCTCCGAAGGGAATTCGGGACTTTATATTCGGGGCGGCGGGCCCGATCAGAATCTCTTAATTCTCGACGAAGCTCCGGTTTATAATGCCTTTCACTTGTTTGGTTTCTTCTCCATTTTCAACGGCGACGCCTTAAAATCCGTTGAACTGATCAAAGGCGGATTTCCGGCCCGTTACGGAGGGAGATTATCTTCCGTTATTGAAATGCAAATGAAGGAAGGCCATAAGGAAGAATTCCACGGCGAAGGGGGCATCGGTCTGATTTCCAGTAGACTTGTTTTGCAGGGACCCATTCAAAAAAATAAATCTTCCTTCATCATCTCTGGTCGTCGAACCTACGTTGACATTTTACTAAAACCCTTATTACCGGCGGAAAACCAGGGAAGCTATTACTTCTATGATCTGAATGCGAAACTGAACTACGACTTTGGACGAAAGGACAAAGTATACCTGAGTGGTTACTTAGGGCAGGACCGATTTTCATTCCGGTCTCAAATCAGGAATAACCAGCAGGGCGGCGGGCTTGACTGGGGTAATAAAACGGCCAGCCTTCGCTGGAATCATTTATTCAGCAATCGCTTATTTGCTAATACTACTCTGCTTTTCAGTCATTATGCCTTTCAGGTGAATGCTCAGAGTTCGCAAACTTTTAATAACCTTACGAGTCAGTTTAATTTACAAAATTCATCGACCATTCGGGACTTTACTTCTAAAACAGATTTCGATTGGTCGCCCATTCCTCAGCATAGTATTAAGACGGGTTTATCGGTAACCTCTCACCGGTTTCTGCCCAATACCATCACACTGGAGAATTCCATTATTTCTCAGAATGTATCCCAAATTCAGCCGCTGGATAGCTATGAAGGAGGCATCTACCTGGAAGATACCTATCACCCTTTCTCAGCTCTTCGGATTAATGCGGGTCTTCGCATGAGTTACTTCGCTACTGAGGGACGAACCTACAGCCGCCCAGAGCCTCGGCTGGCTTTGTCTTACACTTTTCCTCGTCACTGGGCATTGAAAGCTTCCTACGCAACGATGAATCAGTACATCCATCTGCTTTCTAACTCCAGCGTAGGCTTGCCAACGGACTTATGGGTGCCGACCACCCGAAACGTGGCTCCTCAACAATCGCAGCAGATTGCCTTGGGCGTTGCTAAAGATTACTCCCAGTTTTCAGTTACGATAGAAGGTTTTTATAAGAAGATGGATAACATTCTCTCCTATAAAGAAGGCTCCAGCTTTCTGGCTAGCACGGGCCTGGAGTCACTCACGGAAGCTTCTGATTCACGTTCCTGGGAAGAACAGATTACGGCTGGGCAAGGCTGGAGTTACGGCAGCGAATTTTTTGTCCAGAAAAAAACGGGTCGCCTGACTGGCTGGGTGGGGTATACGCTCTCCTGGATTCAGAATCAGTTTGCGGAACTCAATGGCGGCAAAAAATTCTGGGCTCGTTATGACCGTCGTCATGACATCTCAGTGGTGGGAATTTATCACCTGAAACCAACCATTACCCTCTCGTCTACGTGGGTATACGGTACGGGGCAGGCGATTTCACTACCTCAGAGCACGTTTGAAATCAGTGGACCCACGCAGCCAGGATTTGTGCCTTCGTTTCCTACCCGCATTTCTGATTACGGCCAGCGAAACAGTTTTCGTGCGGCTCCTTATCATCGCCTGGACGTAGGCATTCAGTTTCACAAAAAGAAAAAACGTTTCAGCCGTACTTGGGAAGTGAGCCTCTACAATGCGTATAGTCGTAAAAATCCGTTTTTCTATTACATCGATGATTCCCAAAGCACGCCAACCCGTAACAACCGGGTGCTGACGCAGGTTTCGTTATTTCCTATTATTCCCAGCGTGTCGTATAGTTTCAAGTTTTGAGCCATGAAGACATTACTACCTCTACTACTGCTGTTATGCTTCGCGGGCTTATGGGCCTGCCAGGAGCCTGTTGATTCCATTCCGATTCCTTATACCCCCAAAATGGTAGTGGAGTCTTACCTTAACCCCACCGAGGCAACTATCCGGGTTTCGCTACGTACGAACGAACCCATGGTGGGCTCTTCTGACGCCAGTATCATTACCGATGCAACGGTTACCATTAGCGACGGCCAGCAAACGGTTACTTTACCTTTTCACGGAGATGACTACTGGATTGGAACGCTCACTAACGCCAAAATACGTCTGCGAGCCGGTACTACTTATACCCTTAAAGCTTCCGCTCCGGGTTACGAATCTATTGAAGCCACTTGCACCATTCCTACCCGGGCGTCTAACTTACGCTGGCGAATCGATGGCATTGAGTACATTCAGGATAACCGGGGCTATCGGGTTTATAATAACTATTTGTTAGTGTGGGGTGGAAACATTCCAACCGAGCGGCAATATTTTGCATTGGGACGGCAGTGGGCCTACGCCGATACCCTTCAAACCACCAGCGGACAGGATTCAGTTTTTAACGGAATTCAGACCGTCTGGGATCATTTTGAAACGGATGATGTCATTCGTAACAACCAGCTTTATGCTCGAACTTTTATGGGACGAATTTCCGGGCGGGATTCTACCATACGAAATCCGAGAAGTACGGATTTATTACTGATGCAATTTGACGTAAATGCCTATAACTTCCTGAAAGCTTCGCAGCTTCAAAAGCAAAATGGAAATAATCCCTTTGCGGAGCCTTCGCTGGTACCTTCTAACATCAGGAATGGATTAGGGGTGTTTGGAGCCGTATACCAACGAAGGCAAACGGTACCTTAATGGCCCTCGTCCTAGCATAAATTGACAGTTATTAGCTACTAGGTATAGCCTTGGAGATATGCTCTGAGGCTTTTTTGTGCCAACTTATATTTTAGGACTATATCTAGTAAACGAAAAAGCCGATTCAATACAGAATCGGCTTTTCTATCGCAAGTGATTGTGAATCACGAATGATCTTAAGCTTCTACCTGAGCTAACATGTTCACAAACTGATCGAACAGGTAACGAGAATCGTGAGGACCAGGAGCGGCTTCGGGGTGATACTGTACCGAGAACGCAGGCTTATCCGTACGGCGAATGCCTTCGATTGTCTTATCGTTCAGGTTTACGTGCGTGATCTCGACGTTAGGGTGATTTTTTACTTCCTCAGCATTAACCGCAAAACCGTGGTTCTGAGAAGTAATTTCACACAGACCCGTAATCAGGTTTTGAACAGGGTGGTTCAGACCACGGTGGCCGTGGTGCATTTTATACGTCGAAATACCGCTCGCTTCTGCCAGTAGCTGGTGACCCAGGCAAATCCCAAACAGAGGCTTTCCGGTTTCTACCATCTCTTTCACGGTATCAACCGCATAGTCCATCGCCGCTGGATCGCCAGGGCCGTTGGAGATAAAGAAACCGTCTGGATTCCAGGCTAATACTTCTTCGATTGGTGTTTTAGCAGGGAATACTTTACTGTAACAATCACGGGTAGCGAAGTTATTAAGAATGCTTTTCTTCGTACCATAATCCATTACTGCCACGCGATATTTCGCGTCCTCATTCCCTACGAAATAAGGTTCTTTCGTACTTACCACTGAAGAAAGCTCCAGACCTTCCATCGAAGGCAGCTTTTTCAGCTCAACCATTAATTCTTCAGGATCAAGAATTTCCGAAGAAATAATGCAGTTCATCGCTCCACGTTCGCGGATGATACGTACTAACTGACGCGTATCCACGTCGCTAATTCCCACGATGCCAGCTTTTTCAAAATACTCCTGCAAAGACGAATCGGCGACGTTCCGGGAATGAATGGGCGAAAAGGAATTACAGATCATACCTGAAATTTTCACGCTATTCGACTCCTCTTCCGTATCCAGCAATACGCCGTAATTTCCGATATGTGCATTGGTATTGACAACCACCTGACCGAAATAGGATGGATCGGTATAGATCTCCTGATAGCCGGTCATGCCCGTGTTAAAGCAAATTTCGCCACCGTGTGTGCCAATTTTGCCTAATGCGGTACCCCGAAAAGTTGTGCCGTCTTCTAATAAAAGGAGGGCTTCCTTGGTTTGATTGCTCATGCCTGGTTCGTAAAGAAGCCCTTGCGAGCCGAAAAGACTAACAAGGGCATTATGTGCGATTAGTTATTTACTCCACAAATTGGACAAAGATACTTCTTCTAGCTGAAAAGCTTCAAAGCTAAGCTCCTTAAAAAATAAACTTTTGAGAAAAATAGTTCAGTTTAATTGGAATTAGACCCTAATTACAACTATTCAAATATGGAATTGAATAAAACCACTAAAGGCCATATAGCCAGAATAATATTTCATATATATACAATTGCAAAGAATGAACAATATGTATTTTTATGTTTAGCAGTTGATTAGTAGCATCAAATAGCAGATACTAGCGATTTATTCGATTTTCTGCTATACGCATTCCTGATAATGTGAGGGACAGACAAGCTAAACTTTCTATACCCTATTGACTAAATTTCATTTTTATTTCTTTTATGAATAAGCAAATCCTCCTTAGTTTCGGTATGCTTGCCCTTACCATAGGCTTTTCTCAGGCTCAAGCCGACAAGCAGAAAGTTATTTCCAATCTGCAGGACAAAACGGATTACTACGGGGCTATATCCAAAAAAGTCTGGGATTACGCCGAAGTAGGTTACCAGGAAACGAAAAGCTCCGCTCTTTTGCAGGCGGAGTTAAAAAAGGCTGGGTTTAGCATTGAATCAGGCGTGGCGGGTATTCCGACGGCCTTCATTGCCACCTACGGAAGCGGAAAGCCTGTCATTAGCATTCTAGCTGAATACGACGCCTTACCCGGACTGGCTCAGGAAGCTACCCCCGAACGCAAGGTCATTGAAGGTCAGCGGGCGGGTCATGCCTGCGGTCACCATTTGTTCGGAACGGGTTCATCCGCAGCTGCCATTGCGGTAAAAGACTGGCTTAAACAATCCGGCAAAACTGGAACCATAAAACTCATCGGAACACCCGCAGAAGAAGGAGGTTCGGGTAAAGTATACCTGGTTCGGGATGGAATTTTCAATGATACCGACGTGGCATTGCACTGGCATCCGGGCGATGCGAATGCCGCTAATCCTTCTTCTTCACTAGCTAATATTTCGGGCAAATTCAGATTTAAAGGTATTGCCGCTCACGCCGCTGCGGCTCCCGAACGCGGTCGTTCCGCTCTGGATGGTGTAGAAGCCATGAATGACATGGTGAACATGATGCGGGAACACATTCCACAGGACACCCGAATTCATTACATCATTACCAAGGGCGGTGAAGCCCCTAACGTAGTGCCCGATTTTGCTGAAGTCTATTATTATGCCCGTCATAAGGACCGGAGTATCTTACAAAACGTTTGGAAACGCATTACCAAAGCTGCCGAAGGAGCCGCTCTGGGTACAGAAACACAAATGGAGCTGGAAGTAATTGGTGGGGTGTATAACCTGCTTTCCGTAGACGCTTTATCCAGCGTTATGCACAAAAATCTGGAAGCTGTTGGGGGCTTTACCTACACCCCTGCTGAACAGCAATTTGCCGATAAGATTTCAGAAACGTTCGGAGCTTCTTTTGGCTCCCTGCCTAAACGCGGCACGGCTCAGCAAATCGCTCCTTACTCGGCCGCCAGTTTATTAGGGTCTGCCTCTACTGATGTCGGGGATGTCAGCTGGGTGGTACCAACCGTAGGGTTAACGACCGCTACCTGGGTTCCGGGAACGGCGGCTCATAGCTGGCAGGCGGTAGCTGCTGGTGGTACCAGCATTGGCGTGAAAGGAATGATGGTCGCAGCAAAAACCCTCGCATTAACCGCAATTGATCTCTATAATGATCCTTCTTTAGTGAAAAAAGCGAAAGAAGAATGGGAGGAATTGCGGGGTAAAAACTTTAAATACGAAGCGTTACTGGGTGATCGTAAGCCCGCTTTGGATTACCGGAAGTAACATAATCAGTACCTATTTCATCCCTTAACTAATCAATTTTTGCATGAAAAAATACTTCTATCTCGCAGTTTTACTGCTAGGCAGTTGGGCTGCACAGGCTCAGAAAGACAATAGCCAGCAGTATCTTCTAAATCAGATTGACAAAAAGTACCAGGATTATTGCCAGGTGGCCCGACAAATCTGGGGTTTCGCTGAACTGGGTTATCAGGAATCGAAAAGCTCCGCTTTGCTTAAAGAAACGTTACAGAAATCTGGATTTCAGATTCAATCCAATGCCGCAAATATTCCAACGGCTTTCGTAGCTTCATACGGTAGCGGCAAACCCATTATTGGCATTTTAGCTGAGTACGATGCCTTACCAGGCTTGTCCCAGGATTCCGTACCGGTTCAAAAACCATTAAAAGAAGGGGCATCGGGACACGGTTGCGGCCATAATTTATTCGGAACGGCTTCGGTAGCTGCGGCCATAGCCTTGAAAGATTGGATGATTCAGACCAAACAGGCTGGCACAATTCGCCTATACGGAACACCTGCCGAAGAAGGGGGTGGAGGAAAAGTGTTCATGGCCCGTAGTGGTCTTTTCGATGACGTAGACGCAATTTTGCATTGGCATCCAGGCACTAGTAATAATGCTTCGGCTACCACCTGTCTGGCGGTAAAATCAGGACTGTTTCGTTTTTACGGAAAAACGGCTCACGCCGCCGCCGCTCCCGACCGGGGCCGTTCGGCTCTGGATGGCGTAGAAGCGATGAATTACATGGTGAACCTGATGCGGGAACACGTTCCCGAAAAATCACGGATTCATTATGTCATTACCAAAGGTGGTTTAGCTGCTAACGTTGTTCCCGATTATGCGGAAGTAGAGTACGTGGTTCGTCATCCTGATGTAGAGGAAACGGAGAAAATCTGGGATCGTGTGGTGGAAGCAGCCAAAGGGGCAGCCCAGGGAACCGGCACTCGAATGGAGGTAGAAGTACAATCAGGACTTTTCAATTTATTACCCAACGAAACCCTGTCCAAAGTAATGGATGCCAGTTTGCAGAAAGTCGGTGGTGTGATCTATACCCCTGCTGAAATGGAATTTGCCACCAAGCTGCGAGAATCTTTCGAGGGAAAAGTTGCCCCCCTTTCCGAAGCAGCCACGGTTCAACCCTTCAAAATGGGTTACTTTCCTGCCTCTACCGACGTAGGAGACGTTAGCTGGCTAGTACCAACAGCAGGGTTGTCAACGGCCACCTGGGTACCGGGAACGGCTGCTCATACCTGGCAGGCCACTGCTGCCGACGGAATGAGTATTGGCTTTAAAGGAATGAGTAATGCTGCTAAAATTATTGCCCTCTCAGGAGCTCAACTGTTTAGTAACCCTGCTATTATTAAACAGGCGAAAGAAGAACTATCCAAACGCCGTGGGGCAGAATTTCAGTACAAACCTCTGATTGGATTCGAGATGAAACCTCCTTTGGATTTCCGGAAAAATGCCGTCGTGACGAAGTAATCTCTCTGATATTCGTAAATAAAAATCCGCGTTTAACGATGCGGATTTTTTATTCCTTTTTCTTACCAATCAGCGATTGTATCCGTTTCCACATTTCTTCACCCAATAGAGATTCAGTAGGAATTCTTAATAGTTCAGCCAGTATAATTCGTTGTTCCAAGGAAGGAAAGGCTTTTCCAGCCTCCCAACTGCTATACGTGCTTTGAGAAACCCCTAAACTTTCTGCTACTTCCTGTTGTGACAACCGAAGTTGACGCCGGGCTTTAATCAATATACTACCAATATCAATTAGCATACTTATTTTTTATTATAAAACTTACGTAAAAAAACTCAATATTTTAGTTATCTAAAAACCGAATAATAACTATCGGTTTAGTTGTTTAACTAAATTGAATACAGTCCATACTTATAGCTTTTTCATGCAAAATATTTCTGTTATAAACAAATTAATATCAGATTAATATTATTAAATATTAAATAATATATACCGCTTATTTGATGTTTGATACAATAGCCCTTAGCTTACTTTGCTTAAGCAATCCAAGGTTCTGTCTGGTTCAGTACGGGAGATTGCAGAACACTAAGTCAAATATTATATGAAAAAATTATCATTGGAAGCTCTGAAAGCTGATGTTAATCAGAAAAAATTAAGCACTCATGAGAAAGGAGATATCACCCTGGAATCAATTAAGGGAGGAGATTTAGCAGATTGCCACCTCTTAAGAGATATGTATAACGCAGCCTATGATCATTTATTCAATGGTAGACTTATAATCTTCTAACCGAGAAATAGTGTATTTAGTATCTTAGATACTAACATTGCATTATTTTTTTCAGATTTATGTTGCTATGTTGAATAATATATCATTCTATTAAGTGTGATAATTAAGAAGTATATGCATTACTCTGCGTTGATTTAATCTCTAAGTAATGCGTATACTTCTTACATTCAATACCATAATACACAAATAATAATAGCTTCATTGTAAATAAATTAAAATATTCTCTTAGTAAATACTTATAATACATATAAATTCAATTATTCATTTTTATACAAAATCATGTAAGAATCCGGCATTCTACCCGTTTATTACGATAACAACAATGACTTTCAACATATATCATTTCCAAATACAAAATATCACTAAATTAATAATATAAATAGATGCTCAATTATTTATTTTTAATTATCAAGTTAATTTGTCTAATACTCATTACTGGTATTATTAGTAGTATTTTAATATCAAATATATTATCAATAATAGGTATAAATAGTTCATTGGAATATAGTATACCTATAAAATACCAAGACAATAAAATAACTTTTTTTTTAATAGTAGTTATTTTAGGTCCTATCTGGGAAGAAATTGCATTTAGACTTCCCCTTATCTTTACTATTGAAAAATTTTTATTATCTACTATATTCATCACATACTATGTGATATCAAAATTATTAAAATCAAACACTTACAGTGATTTTTTTTATTATATTTTCATAATTTCACTCTGCGTATATTATTCAAACAATAAAATTTCAAACAATAAAATTTCAAACAATAAAATTTCAAACAATAAAATATATTCATTTTTCAAAAAATACAGAAAAATAACAACTGTACTATATTCTATTCTATTCGGCATTTTTCATATAAATAATTATAAAATATCTTTTGAAAATATTTACATAATACCGATCATTACTTTACCTCAGACATTAAATGGAATTATCCTTAGTTATATAAGAATCAAATATGGGGTTTATTTTTCAATATTTATTCACAGTACTTATAACCTATTAACATTTATTTTAACATGAATTTAATACAATTTATAATCAAAACAGACAATATTATTAATAATAATATTATACTTTCTGATATAATCAGAAACAATATATATGAACAATATCCTAAGATATCTAATTTAGATTACAATAACAGGTCTATCTTTTTAGAGCCTTCTATTTTCTATTATTTCATGTCTAATACTGAGGATAAGATATCCATATTCCAGTCATTAATAGGTTATATTTTTCCAAATAAATTTACTTTTCCTATTCAGCTTACATCTGACAGATATGGATTAATTAATATACCTAACTTAGGCTATATAAGATACAATCAAAAGAATAATTCATTATATAGCCATCTAGATGTCTCTTCCTCACTTATCCCAAATCAATTCATTTTTAATAGTAAAATACGTATTTGTTTAGACTGTTCAAATCAATTATCTATCGGAAACAAAATAAACCTAAGTGAATCTCCTGAATTAACGATTAATAAAAACATAAATGTATTAAATAAATCCGTTATATTTCTGCAAGAATATTTGCCCATTTTTTGGCATTTAATTGAACTGGTAACCAATGAATTTGTAGTCTTTAATAGCACTAATAAAAATTCATTCGCGAGTATAATACATCACGGAACTGCTTATTTTAACACAGAAGGTAAACTACAAACTCCAATTTTTTTTATTGACGATATTTCTCACCAATGTGGGCATATCATCTTCAATGTTCTTACTTTGAAAAGTAATGATTTTTTAAAAGTTCCAAAAGATTATCCATTAAATAAATTTACGGGTAATAGCTATGATAGGCGAAATGTGTATGGAGCCTTTCATGGCTTATTTACGTATACCACCATTTTATATTCGCTAGATACGGTGTTAAGTACAGATAACCATGAGCTGGATAAAATAGAAGCCTTAGGCCGTTTAGGCTTTTATTTAAGCAAATTTCAGCTTGATCTCATCAACCTAAATAATCCGGCTATACTAACCGAACAGGGAATGGATTATCATCATCAGTTTCAGTTAGGCTATACATACATAGTCAATAAATATGCTAACCAAATAGCAGGCTTAAACTATTCCAATCAACCTTATACATATCAACATGATTTATTTATTCTGGCAAATTCTAAAATACATACTTCCCTCTATTAAGCGTGCAAGTATATTTCTGTTGTTGGTTCATTCATTTATTAGTACAGCTCAGAATTCTAATGAGAAAGCAATCCGAGTATTAAATAATTTACCGCACACATTTTCTGTTTCATGTTTGGTTAAAGCGAAAGGAACTATATTTAATTTAGGACACTATAATATTCCTGAAAAAACAATAGAAATCCCTATTGAAGATACCTATGGGTATTTTCCAAAAGAACAGGTGAATTATTTAAACAGTACAATTCAATTAAATGGAACTACTTTTACACACGGAGCAGTAACTAAACAGGACAGCTTGTGTGAAAAAGGGTATTATGAAAATAAATATAAATTATCAGGGAAGTCGGAAACCGAAGAGTTTACTTTTCAATTAGCTAAAGCCTGGCCAGATCAATTACTGGCTTTTGCGTGGAAAAATAAAAAATCATTGCAATGGATCTGCAAAGAAGGAAAGAATGACGTAATTTCTTTCAGTTATAAAGGGGATGATGTCGTTACACTTTACATTAATTCTATTAGTCACCAAGTAGTAAAAGTATCTCAGCCTTTCTATGACCGTATTTATGGTAATACCTATCGGATTACAGAATATAATAACTATACGAAAGAAGGTTACCCTAAACAGAGAATTGATTGGGAATATGGAATAAAAGAACGGGAACTAACCTACGAATCTGTACAGTATAGTGTAAAAACAGATGTAATAGCTCTAAAAAAATTACCCGAAAGTTTTACCTCTACTTTACCCGAACCAGTTACTCCCCACGAAAAAATAACCTGGGAATCACTTACCCCCAACCTGGATCTGGTAAAGATTGAATCACAGAATAATAAGGTATTAATAGCACATTCAGAAGGCCGGTTAGCTCTGTTTGAAACTCCCGCGGGTATTCCTTTAAATCAACAGATTTTAAAAGAAATTCGGCAGCATTATCCGTACCAAAACCTTAGTCATCTCTTTGTCACGCATCATCATCCTGATCATGCTGGTGGTATTTATGTTTATGGTTCCCTTCCGGTTACCTTGGTTACTACGCAGGGTAACCAGCTCTATTTTACTAAATTACTCCATACCAATCATTCCTGGTCTACTGATTCAGCAAAGATAAAGCCTTCCCTGAAGATGGAATTCGTTCCGCTTAATGGAGCAAAGACATTCGAAACATTTGGTGTAACGGCTTATGAAATTGGAAAAGAAAACGGGCACACTGACGAGCATTTGGTGTACTACTTTCCAAAGGAAAAACTGCTCTGGACTGGAGACTTACTGTTTTTCCGAACCGATGGACGAATTTATTCAGCAGGTAGCCGAGGCAAAGCCATTTATGATTTGATTACGAAACATAACTTAATCGTTGAAAAAATCTTCACGGCCTGGCCACTCTATAATCAGAAATTATTTGGAACTCTAGAAGATCTGAAAAAATCTGTAGAAGTAAAATGAGCCGGAAGTTTCCATTTTATCGTCAATATGATCAGAAGGATTGTGGCCCGACCTGTCTTCGGATGATTAGCAAGTATTACGGGAAGTCTTACGATATTACCTATCTAAGAGAAATTTCCCATTTAGCTAGTAGTGGTACTACTCTGGGAGGTCTGGCTGATGCCGCTGAAAAAATTGGATTCAGCACGCTCGCATTAAGCGTTAAATACCAGGATATTTCTGAAAGCTTTCCTCTTCCCTGTATTGCTCATTGGAGGCAACGACATTATGTAGTAGTCTATCAGGCTACTGCCAGTAAAGTAATTGTTGGAGATCCTGGGTACGGACTGATTACCTATAGTAAACAAGATTTTCTGAAAGGCTGGATTCCTAATAAAGCCCTACAGGAAGAGGCCGAAGGAATCGTTTTGCTATTTGAAACAACTCCTCTTTTCTATGAATCAGAGCCTTCTGCTAATCCCCAAAAGTCCTCATTAACTTCTTTTCTTAAGCGTTACTTCCGTCCTTATCAGAGCTATCTGTTTCAATTAATCTTAGGTTTATTTATAGCCAGTTTATTACAATTGGCATTCCCTTTTTTGACTCAACAAATTGTAGACACTGGCATTAATACACGCAATCTGAATTTCATTTCTTTGATTCTGATTGCCCAATTAGTTCTTTTTCTCTCACAAAGCGGTATTTCCATTATACGGAGCTGGATTCTATTACACATCACCAGCCGAATGAATCTGAGAATGCTTTCAGATTTTTTGATTAAACTCATGAACTTACCCATCGCTTTTTTTGATTCAAAAACTTCGGGTGATATTCTGCAACGTATTCAGGATCATAATCGCGTCCAAACCTTTCTTTCTGCTACCACTCTAGATGCCCTATTTTCCTTTGTTACCCTAACTTTATTCGGCTCTATTCTCTTGTATTTCAGCATTCCGATATTCATCCTTTTTTTCGCCGGGTCTTCCTTATATATTCTATGGATTTTAATTTTCATGAGAAAAAGAGCTGAAATAGATTACAAATACTTTGATCAGGCCTCTGGCAATCAGAGCAGTACTATTCAGCTCATTAATGGAATGCAGGAAATTAAAATCAATGGTTCCGAAAAACGTCGTCGCTGGGAATGGGAAGCTATTCAAGCTCGCTTATTTAAACTTAACATTCGTAGCTTATCCATTTCACAGGCTCAAAACGAAGGAGGAAATTTTCTTAACCAGATCAAAAATATTTTCATCAGCTTTTTTGCTGCCCGAGCAGTTATTAATGGTGATATGACGCTGGGATCAATGTTATCAATTCAATACATCATTGGTCAGATGAATGTCCCTATAGCTAATTTTCTAACCTTTATCCGTACGTATCAGGATGCCCAACTAAGCATTGCACGCTTGTCCGAAATCCATAACAAACCCGATGAGGAAGGTAAAGAGCTTCTTTCAATTTCTGATTTACCTAAACAAAAATCTATTCATCTTGAGAACGTAAGTTTTCGCTATGGTAGTAGCAGCTCTGAATGGATTCTTAAAAATATTAGTCTTCACATTCCAGAAGGTAAAACAACAGCGATAGTAGGAGCTAGTGGAAGTGGAAAAACAACCTTATTAAAGTTGCTTTTAAAATTTCATGAACCAACGTCAGGCCAAATTCAGATAGGTAATACTGATCTGAAAAACTTGAGCTATTCCTTTTGGCGGAGCCAATGCGGGGTTGTTATGCAAGAAGGATACATTTTTGCTGATTCCATTGCTCGTAACATTAGCGAATCGGATAGTAATGGTTCCATTGATCGGATTACGCTACAAGAATCGGTTCGAATAGCCAATATCAGCTCCTTCATAGAAGAATTACCTAATGGTTATAATACTAGAATTGGGTCAAGTGGAATAGGCATTAGTGGTGGACAAAAACAGCGTATCCTAATTGCTCGAGCTGTTTATAAAAAACCAGAGTTTATTTTTTTCGATGAAGCCACCAGTGCTCTTGATGCCAACAATGAAGCCGTAATTATAAATAACCTAGAGAATTTCTTTAAAAACAGAACAGTAGTTGTTGTAGCTCACCGCCTAAGTACCGTAAAAAATGCTCACCAAATTGTTGTATTAAATAATGGAGAAATTGTGGAAATAGGTACTCATAATGATTTAGTAGAGAGGCAAGGATATTATTTCTCGTTAGTTAAAAACCAACTAGAGCTTGGCGTCTGATGGAAGAGGAAATACAAAGTGAAATGATCCGGGATTATCTGGAGGAAATCCCACACTGGACTCTTCGTTGGGGTATTGCTATGCTGGCCGTTATACTACTAGCCGTAGGCTGGTTAGGCTGGTTCATTCATTATCCTAGCATTGTAAGAGCCGACTTTACTCTTACATCAACAAATTCTCCTAAAGCCATTATCCCTAAAATAGAAGGTCGTCTCGAAAAGCTTTTTGTGAAGGAAAATCAATTTGTAAAGGCAGATCAAGTACTTGCGTATTTAGAAAGTACCGCAAAACACGCTGAAGTATTAAGATTAGAGAGACAACTAAACCAACTTCAAAAACTCGTTGAGCAAAATGATTATGTACGAATAAATCTCTTCCCAGTTTCTAATTTCGAACATCTTGGAGAAGTTCAAAATTTATATCAAACTTTCCAGCAAAGCTATGTTCATATAGTAGCTTTATTTTCGAATGGCTACTACTTAAATCGGAAAAATAACATTTTAAAGAATATACAGGGGTCTCAACACCTAAATCAACACCTCCAGGATCAATACAAAATTTATGCACGTGATGCAGAATTAGCAGAAAAAGAATTCCAGATTAATGAAAAGCTCTTTTCTGACCAAGTTATTGCCCCTTTAGACCTAAACCACGAAGAAAGTAAAGCATTATCAAAAAAAATACCGTTAAAAAACATAGAGTCTTCTATGGTAAATAATGCATTGCAAATTAATAGTAGCCAAAGAGAACTATTAGAGTGGGAACAAACAGTTATTGAACAAAAAGAAAATTTTAAACAAGCTTTACTCAGTTTACAAAGCAATATTGAAACATGGAAAAATAGATATTTATTAGTTGCCCCTACAAGCGGCTACGTTTATTTTCCTGCTATCCTGCAAGAGAAACAAGTTATTAAAGCTAGCGTAGAATTGATGTATATTGGAAAAGATAACTACTCGTTTATGGGTGAAGTAAGGATTCCTCAGGATAACTTTGGCAAGGTGCAGGTTAGGCAAAAAGTATTGATTAAATTTCAAGGCTATCCATTCGAAGAATTCGGTTCTGTCCCTGGTGTAGTTTCTACTATTGCAAATCTCCCCTCTTCTGACAATCAGTATTTTATCGCAGTAGTTACATTACCTCAAGGACTACGAACCGATCAACAAAAAAATCTTTCCTACAAAATTGGGATGAAAGCTTCGGCAGAAATCATTACTGAGGATTTACGGCTACTTGAACGTCTGTTCTATCAATTCAGAAGAATAACACATTAGCATCTTGCTAAAACAAGAGAGCTGACTAACCAGCCAGCTCTCTTGTTTCATTTGAACTCCAAAAGATTACTCTTCGTTTTTCTTTTCTTCTTCTGAAGCAGGAGCTTCAGGAGCTTGCTCTTCCGTAGCAGGAGCTTCTTCAGCAGCTGCTGCAACTGGGATTGTTTCTACTACTTCAGCAGAAGGCGTATCTTCAGTTGTTTTTTTAGCACCTGTACCACGACGGCTACGACGAGTCGTTTTCTTTTCTTCCACTTCTTTCGCACTGTAGATTTCGTTGAAATCAACCAGCTCAATCAAAGCTACTTCAGCGTTATCACCTAAACGGTTACCCAACTTGATGATACGCGTGTATCCACCAGGACGATCCGCTACTTTCTCAGCTACGGCACTGAACAATTCTTTAACGGCTTCTTTGCTTTGAAGATAGCTAAATACCGTACGACGGTTGTGTGTAGTATCTTCTTTAGCACGGTTGATCAGAGGCTCAGCATATTTACGAAGTTCTTTCGCTTTAGCTAAAGTAGTCTCGATACGTTTGTGAAGAATTAAAGAAATAGTCAGGTTAGCTAATAAAGAGCTACGATGTGAAGCCTGACGGCCTAAGTGGTTAAATTTTTTCCCGTGTCTCATGGGAGTCGTAAGTTGCGGTCAGGACACCAGTTTGCAGCGATCTACTGCCCCACCTATTACGAATTGATTGAAAAAACTATCGAGTGCTGCCCGTTCGATGTTTATAAAAATTGGTTAGAAATGGTTAGCCAACGCTAACATCCCTAACCAATTGCAAATCTACTATTCTTCTTCCAGACGGTACTTAGCCACGTCCATTCCGAAGTGAAGATTTTTATCTGCTACTAGTTGCTCCAACTCCGTAAGAGATTTCTTACCGAAGTTGCGGAACTTCATCATATCAGAGATTTCCAGTTTCACCAGATCACCTAAGGAACGAACGTCAGCTGATTTTAAACAGTTGTACGCACGAACCGAAAGATCCAGATCTTGCAGAGGAGTTTTGAGTAATTTCCGCATGTGCAGGAATTCCTCATCCACTACATTTTCTTCTTCTGGTTTAACCGTTTCGAAAGTCATCGTTTGATCACTGAACAACATGAAGTGTTGGATCAGGATGTAAGCGGCACCTTTCAATGCGTCTTCGGGGTGGATCGAGCCATCAGTCATTACTTCAATGATCAGTTTCTCGTAATCCGTCCGTTGTTCAACGCGGAAGTTTTCGATGCTATATTTTACGTTTTTAATGGGCGTATAAATAGCATCAATAGCAATATGACCGAAAGATAATTCCGTTGTACGAGGCTCGTCCGCAGGAACGTATCCACGACCTTTTTCCAGGATCAATTCAATGTCTAATTCCTTAGACTCGTCGATATGGAGAAGTTCTAATTCGGGATTAAGAATGGTGAAGTAAGGAGTGAACTTCTGGATGTCTCCGGCAGTCAGAACCTTTTGGTTTTTCACCTTCACGTTAATCTTATTATCCAATACTTCAGAGGCCGCTTTGAAACGAACCTGCTTCAGATTCAGAATAATATCAGTTACATCTTCCATTACACCTTCAATGGAAGAGAACTCATGCAGCACCCCTGAGAACTTTACGCTTGTGATGGCGTAACCTTCCAGAGAGGAGAGCAGGATCCGACGGAGGGCATTGCCAATCGTGACACCGTAGCCCTTTTCCAAAGGCTTAAACTCAAATACACCGTGAAAGTCGTTGGCTTTTTCCATTACGACTTTGTCGGGCATTTGGAACGCGAGTATTGACATACGGATTGGGTTTTTAGCGTAATACTTGGATGGTTAACCTTGACGACGCAAAGGATTGAAAGATGGACCAATCCATCTTCCAATCCTCCATGGTCGATAACAAGGCTCTGGAGAACTCCAGAGGAAATATATTCGACCCTAATTACTTCGAGTACAATTCGACGATTGCCTGCTCGTTGAAGCTCTCAGGAATCTGGTCGCGTTCTGGGTAAGTTACAAACTTACCTTGTAATTCAGAATTTTCCCACTCTAACCAGTTGTAACGTTTTGTGTTACGGCCGGCTAAGCTATTCTGAACTGCTTCAAGAGATTTTGATTTCTCACGTACTGAGATCAATTGACCAGGACGCAGAGAATAAGAAGGTACGTTTACAATTTCACCGTCAACAACGATGTGTTTGTGAACTACTAACTGACGGGCCGCACGACGCGTAGGAGCAATACCTAAACGGTAAACCGTGTTATCCAGACGAGCTTCGCATAATTTCAGCAGGTTTTCACCTGTGATACCTTCACGTACGGCTGCTTTATGGAAAAGATTTTCGAATTGTCTTTCCAAGATACCGTAAGTATATTTCACCTTTTGCTTTTCTTGCAATTGGAGAGAGTATTCGGACTTTTTACCCCGCTTGCCCTTGCCATGTTGGCCGGGACCATAGTTCTTGCGAGAAACAGCTTTACCTCCACCGAGAACGGCTGCATCGCCGAAACGACGAGAGATTTTTGCCTTGGGACCTGTGTAACGTGCCATGAAAATGTGTTGGATCGGATACTTCTGAAGTTATACTCCTGGAATCTATCCTGTTTCCTGTATCTTTTGAGTTGTCAAAAAGACAAGGTGATTGTTTGATTAATTGTTCGGCCCGATACTGATAATCACCAACCAGTGGAACCTAAATAGAGTAAGCGTACTCGTCGTTAACTAAACGCGACGACGCTTAGGAGGACGACAGCCGTTGTGTGGCAGGGGAGTAATGTCTTTAATCAACGTTACCTCAATACCTGAACCTTGGATCGTACGGATTGCTGATTCACGTCCTGAACCGGGTCCTTTTACGAAAACCTCAGCTTTACGCATACCAGCTTCATGAGCAACCTGAGCACAGTTGGCAGCAGCAACTTGAGCCGCATAAGGAGTGTTCTTTTTAGAACCCTTGAAGCCCATTTTACCAGCCGAAGCCCATGAAATTACCTGACCTTGGTTGTTGGTAATTGAAATGATAATGTTGTTAAACGTAGCTCTGATGTGAACCTGTCCAACAGGTTCTACCACTACGACCCGCTTTTTGGCTTTGTCTTTCCGTTTTGCCTGAGCCATTTCTGATGGTGTTGTTTGAGTTTTAAGTTTAAAGCCTGATTACTCAAACTTTAAACTTAAACTAATTATTTCGTTGCTTTCTTCTTGTTAGCAACCGTCTTACGCTTACCTTTCCGAGTACGAGAGTTGTTCTTCGTTTTCTGACCACGGAGTGGTAATCCTTTACGGTGACGAAGACCACGGTAACATCCGATATCCATCAAACGTTTGATGTTTAATTGGATTTCTGAACGCAAAGGACCTTCCGTCTTGTATTCAGAACTAATGACGTTACGAATCGCGGTTGATTCTTCATCATTCCATTCGCCAGCTTTTTTATCAACGCTAACGCCAGCTTTAGCTAAAATAGTGCGAGACAAGCTACGGCCGATGCCGAAGATGTACGTGAGAGCGATTTCTCCTCGCTTTTTGTCGGGAATGTCTACCCCTGCAATACGAGCCATATTTGGTCGGATAAGTTTGTACGCTCAAAATCGAGCGGAATTAACCTTGACGTTGTTTGAACTTAGGGTTTTTCTTGTTGATCACGAAGAGCTTTCCTTTGCGACGAATTACTTTGCAATCAGCACTACGCTTTTTGATCGAAGCTTTAACTTTCATTTTATTCAAGTTTTTCAGTCTTCAGATTTCAGTTAACTCCTGAAAAATGGAAACCAATTTGATTACTTGTAACGGTAGGTAATACGAGCCTTGGACAAATCATAAGGAGACATTTCCAATCTCACCTTATCTCCGGGAAGGATTTTGATGTAGTGCATCCGCATCTTTCCAGAAATGTGAGCGATTACTTCGTGCTTGTTTTCGAGCTGAACCCGAAACATTGCATTGGATAATGCTTCTAAAATGATTCCGTCAGTAGTTATAGAGCTTTGCTTTGCCATGTTTTTGGCTTAGGATAGGGATAATAATGTTAAGAAGTACTCGCCCTATCCTAATGTTTATGCGATGGCCATACTTCTTTCAGCCAGGACTTGCTCAATGTATTCGAAGGTAGTTAAGATCTCAGCTTTTCCTTTACGAACCGCTACCGTATGCTCAAAATGAACTGCGGGCAGGCGATCACTTGTGCGGATAGTCCATCCATCTTTTTCTTGTACTACACTACGTTTACCCAGGGTAATCATAGGCTCAATTGCTAAGGTCATACCTTCTTTCAATTGAGGTCCCTGACCACGTCTTCCATAATTGGGGACTTCCGGGCCTTCATGAAGAAATTTGCCTACACCATGTCCGACTAACTCCCGGACCACTCCGTAACCAAACTGCTCCACATAACTTTGTACTGCAAAACCAATATCACCAATCCGGTTGCCAGCAACGGCTTTGTCTATTCCCTGAAAAAGAGACTCATACGTTCTTTTCAAGAGGGCCTTGACTTCAGGTTTTACTTCTCCTACGGGATAGGTAAAAGCACTGTCCGAATGGTAATCATTCAAAAAGACACCACAATCAACTGAGATGATATCGCCTTCCTTTAATCGGTATCCGCTGGGGAAACCGTGCACGACTACTTCATTTACTGAAATGCAAAGTGCTGCAGGAAAGCCGTTATATCCTTTGAAAGAAGGAGAACCCTTATGGTCGCGAATAAATTCCTCCGCTACTTTATCGAGTTCTTTTGTGGTAACTCCTGGATTAATCAGTTTAGCTACTTCCGCGTGAGCCTTACCCAAAACCTGAGCACTGATTTTGATTAATTCAATCTCCTCGTCAGTTTTGAGATAAATCATCTTCTAAAGAATTAAATAGTCGATACGCTTTCGGTAGTTCTACCTTGAACGCGACCTGATTTCATTAATCCCTCATAGCGACGCATGAGCAGATAACTTTCAATTTGTTGTAAGGTATCTAATACTACCCCTACCAGAATCAGCAGAGAAGTACCACCAAAGAATTGAGCAAAACCTTGAGAGATACCAAACAAGCGAGCAATAGAAGGCATTACGGCTACTAAAGCTAGCATGATAGCTCCTGGAAGAGTAATACGATCCAGAATCTGACCAATGTATTCTGATGTTTCGAAACCAGGTTTTACACCAGGAATGAAGCCACCACTTCTCTTCATATCATCAGCAATTTGTTGAGGATTGACTGAGATCGCCGTATAGAAATACGTGAAAATAATGATCAGGAAACCGAATAGAACGTTATACTGCCAGTGATCATAGCTGTTGAATGCCTGAGCAATCGACTGAGCGGTGTCACTTTTTTCAGCAAAATATCCTGCTACTAAACCGGGAACGAACATCAAAGCCTGTGCGAAAATGATAGGCATTACACCTGCTGCATTCAGCTTTAATGGAATGTATTGACGCTGTCCACCTACTACTTTATTTCCAACAACCTGCTTCGCATATTGAACTGGAATTCGACGGGTAGCCTGCGTGATTAAAACTGCACCCATTACTACAAAGTAAAGAGCCACAAGTTCAACAACGAAAATCAAAGCACCACCGGTTCCTCTTGAGCCAGCTTCCTGTAATAAGGCTACAGGGAAACGAGCTACAATACCAATCATAATCAACAGAGAGATACCATTTCCAATACCTTTATCAGTGATACGCTCGCCCATCCACATACAGAAGATAGTACCAGAAATCAGGATAATAGTAGAGTAAATAGTAAACCAACTACGCTCGATCATCAGAGCTTCAGCTGGAATTTGTGACTGGGTATAAGCAATAGCCTGGGCTGTCGTCACGAAAATGGTTAAAACCCGAGTAATCTGGTTAAGCTTACGCCGTCCTGATTCTCCGTCTTTCTGCATTTTCTGGAAATAGGGTAATGCAATGGTCAACAGCTGAATTGCAATAGACGCCGAGATATAAGGCATAATCCCAAGGGCGAAAATTGATGCATTTTGAAAAGCACCCCCTGAGAAGGTATTAATCAAATCAAGCAATCCATTTCCCTGGCCTTTGGGAAGTCGAGCTGGATCGATACCAGGCAGGACAATGTATGACCCTATACGATAAACAGTAATGAACAACAGAGTGTTGAGGATCCGAGTACGGAGCTCCTCAATGGACCAAATGTTCTTGAGTGTAGTTATAAACTTGTTCATTCCCGCGAGGATTCAAATTCACCTGTCGTTCAACCGGATATTAAACCGTAACTGCTTTACCACCAACTTTTTCGATAGCTTCAGCAGCAGTTTTTGAAAAAGCGTGAGCTTTAATTTCTAAAGCTGATTTCACTTCTCCACGGCTCAAAACTTTAACGAGGTCGTTTTTACCAACCAGACCGTTATTGTAGAGCAGTTCGATGTCAACAACGGTAGCGTTTGTTTTTTCAACCAGCGATTGAATAGCATCAAGGTTGATACCTTTGTATTCAACACGATTCAGGTTGTTAAAACCAAACTTAGGTACGCGACGTTGTAAAGGCATTTGACCACCTTCGAAACCTCTTTTACGGCTATAGCCAGAACGAGACTGAGCTCCTTTGTGACCGCGAGCAGCAGTAGCTCCTTTACCAGAGCCTTGTCCACGACCCACACGCTTACCTACTTTCGTAGAGCCGGGGGCTGGTTTCAAATTGCTAAGATTCATTTTAGTATTGATTCAAAGAGTAAAACGAAGTTTACCCACTGAGTTCTTAGATTTCTTCTACTTGAATGAGGTGGTTCACTTTACGAATCATACCAGCAATGGCATCATTCAGCTCTACTTCCACACTCCGATTGATTTTGCCCAAACCCAGGGCTTTGATAGTACGCTTTTGGTTTTCAGGACGTTCAATCGTGCTGCGAACCTGAGTAAGTTTAACCTTTGCCATTTCTTTAAAGTTCTCTGTCTTTAATTCTTTATTCCTAAAAGTTTCAGGAATAAAGAATTAAGGAACTCTATGACTTATCCATTGAATACTGTTGCGAGCTTCACTCCACGCTGACGAGCTACCTCATGAGGAGCACGCATCTTAAGTAAAGCATCTACCGTAGCTTTAACTACGTTGTGAGGATTTGAAGATCCCTTAGATTTCGCTAATACGTCGCGGACACCAGCACTTTCCAGTACGGCACGCATGGCACCACCAGCGATAACACCCGTACCAGGAGCAGCAGGCTTCAGAAGAACGAATCCACCTGAAAACTTACCTTCCATGTCATGAGGTACCGTATGCTTCAGCAGAGGAACCTGAACGATGTTTTTCTTAGCATCTTCGATTCCTTTTGCAATTGCGTCTGTTACTTCATTAGCTTTACCTAAACCGTAACCCACAACGCCTTTGCCATCACCAACCACTACGATAGCAGAGAAGCTAAAGCGACGACCGCCTTTTACTACTTTGGCTACACGGTTGATAGCAACAACGCGTTCCTTCAAATCTGACTCGTTATACTTA
Organism: Siphonobacter sp. SORGH_AS_1065; assembly: GCF_030818595.1. Lineage (NCBI taxonomy): Bacteria > Pseudomonadati > Bacteroidota > Cytophagia > Cytophagales > Cytophagaceae > Siphonobacter > Siphonobacter sp. SORGH_AS_1065. Next base: position 2,139,770 of record NZ_JAUTAM010000004.1, on the reverse strand, counting down.
GTAGGTCTGTTCGTTTGCATGATTCTTTGAAATTAGAATTGAAGTCCTCCTTCACGGGCTCCATCAGCTACTGCTTTAACTTTTCCGTGATACAGGTAACCGTTCCGGTCAAAGATTACAGCTTCAATACCTGCAGCTTTTGCTTTTTCAGCTACTTTCACGCCTACTTGCTTAGCCGCTTCAACATTATTTCCAGCTACACCTAATTCAAAAGAAGAGAAAGCGGCAATGGTTTTACCAGCTTCATCGTCAATGATTTGAGCATAAACACCTTTGTTAGAACGAAATACCGTTAAACGTGGACGCTCAGGTGTACCGGCTATTTTACTACGGATGCTACGCTTGATGCGTAACCGCCGAGAGTCTTTTGTAGTTGCCATTGTTTACTATGATTTTGTGGATTACCGACCCACTTACGTTGAAATAAAAAGCTTTAAAAACTTCTATGAAGCGTTTAAAGCTTTTTATTAATAATTTATTTCTTACCAGCCGCTTTACCAGCTTTACGACGCACGAATTCACCAGTGAAGCGAATACCTTTGCCTTTGTAAGGCTCAACTTTACGCAGAGACTTAATTTTGGCAGCGACCTGGCCGATTAGTTGCTTATCAATACCTTCCAAAACCACTTTAGGGTTTTGACCTTTTTCCATTGCTGTAGAAACCTTCAATTCAGAAGGAATAGCAACGAAAATGCTGTGTGAGTAACCTAAAGCTAATTCAAGGATGTTACCTTGGTTAGAAGCCTTATAACCTACCCCAACGATTTCCATTTCCGTACGGTAGCCAGTGCTCACACCGATTACCATATTGTTGATCAGGGCACGGTACAGACCGTGAAGTGCCTTGTGGCGTTTTTGCTCGGTAGGGCGAACCACTTGTAACTCGCTTCCTTCGATTTCTACCGTGATGTCTGGGTCGATAGCTTGTGACAGTTCACCTTTAGGTCCTTTAACCGTAACCAGGCTTTTGTCAACATTTACCGTTACGCCAGCGGGCAGAGTAATGATTTTTTTACCAATGCGTGACATGGTATCTTTCTTTTAAAATGAATTAGCGGAGGTTTTCAGTGGTAAGATTACCCTCCGCTAATTCAAATGTTAATTAATAAACGTAGCAAAGTACTTCGCCACCCACATTCAGGGTACGAGCTTCTTTGTCCGTCATAACACCTTTCGACGTTGAAAGAATAGCGATGCCTAAACCATTCAACACCCGAGGAAGCTCTTTCGAACCAGAGTACTTGCGAAGACCTGGCTTACTGATCCGGGTTAACTTCACAATGGCCGACTGTTTCGTCAGGGGATTGTATTTTAAGGCAACTTTGATGGTTCCTTGCACGGAAGCCTCATCGTCGAATTTGTAACTTTGAATATAGCCTTTCTCAAAAAGAACTTTTGTAATCTCTTTCTTGAGATTGGAAGCCGGGATCTCGACGATTCTGTGGCGAGCCTTGATGGCATTCCTCAGACGGGTCAAGTAATCTGCAATCGGATCCATGAAAGAATATGATTTTGCTACGGGCCGCTCAAACGGCTCGCAAAATTAGAGAATCAAAATGGATACACCAAAAAATTACCAGCTGGATTTTGTTACGCCCGGAATTTTTCCATCAGAAGCCATTTGACGGAACGTAACACGGCTGATACCAAACTTCCGCATGTAACCTCTTGGACGACCGGTCAGTTTGCAACGATTGTGCAAACGTACGGGGGAAGCGTTACGGGGAAGTTTATCGAGACCTTCGTAATCGCCGGCCTCCTTAAGAGCTTTGCGTTTCGCTGCATACTTAGCTACCAGACGCTCGCGTTTCCGCTCTCTTGCTTTGACTGATTCTTTTGCCATTTTGTTTGCTTATAATTGGTCCCCGTCCTTTTCAGAATTGAAGTAACGGGGGATCAATAATTACTTTTTTTGTCCAGCAAAGGGCATTCCTAAAGCCTTCAGCAGTTCTAAGCTTTCAGCATCAGAGTTAGCTGTAGTAACGAACGTGATATCCATACCTGAGATTTTCTGAACCTTATCGATTGAGATTTCAGGGAAGATGATTTGTTCTTTTACACCTAAAGTGTAGTTACCACGACCATCAAAACCTTTGTCGCTAATTCCTTTGAAGTCACGAACGCGGGGCAGAGCGATTGCGGTCAGACGATCCAGGAATTCGTACATTTTTTCGCCACGAAGCGTAACTTTTGCTCCGATAGGCATGTTCTCGCGAAGTTTGAAGTTCGAAATTGCTTTCTTAGAGATCGTTGCTACGGCTTTCTGACCTGAGATAATCGTAAGCTCTTCTACACCTACGTCTACCAGTTTCTTGTCAGCTACAGCAGCACCGATACCTTTATTGATCACAATTTTTTCCAGTTTCGGTACTTGCATCACCGATTGGTACTGGAATTTCTCCTTCAACGCAGGAACTACTTCGTCAAAGTACTTTTCTTTTAATCTGGGAGTTGCCATTGATGCGAATGGTTTGTGGATTTCCGACCCACGATTTGAAATGGAAACTAAAAACCGGTTGAATCCGATTCTTAGCTAATTAAATAAGGTTACCGCTTTTCTTGCTGTAACGTTGGGTTTTACCCTTTTCGTTCAGCTTGCGGCCCGTGCGGGAAGCTTCTCCAGTCTTCGGGTCTACCACTTTCAGGTTACTGATGTGGATAGGACTTTCGATTTCCTTGATTTCTCCCTGAGGGTTAGTCGCTGAAGGTTTCACGTGTTTCTTAACCAAGTTAACACCTTCAATGATAGCCCGTTGCTTTTCGCGGTCTACAGATTTGATAACGCCTTGTTTTCCTTTGGCATCACCGGCGATTACTAGAACCGTATCACCACTGCGGACGTGAAGCTTCACTTGCTTTTGCTTTTCCATTGTTTGATTTCGTACGATTATCCTGAGTGATTAGAGCACTTCAGGAGCCAGCGAAACAATTTTCATGAATTGCTTTTCACGCAATTCGCGAGCAACCGGTCCGAAGATCCGGGTACCCCGAGGTTCGTCCTGGTTATTAAGAAGTACAACGGCGTTATCTTCGAAACGGATATAAGATCCATCTTTCCGGCGTATTTCTTTTTTCGTACGAACCACAACGGCTTTAGACACCGTTCCCTTTTTCATGTTTGAAGAAGAGAGGGCCTGCTTTACGGTTACCACGACTTTATCGCCGATGGATGCATAACGCTTGCCCGTACCGCCCAACACACGGATTACCAGTACCTCTTTGGCACCACTATTGTCCGCTACGCTACATCTAGATTCTTGCTGAAGCATGTCTTTGCTGAGATTTCAGTTTTTCAGTTTCCAGTTTGGCTACTAGAAGTATGCCCTATCCTGCAAACTGAAAAACTGCCTGATTACTTGGCTTTTTCGATGATTTCAACCAAACGCCACCGTTTGTTTTTAGACAAGGGACGGGTTTCCATCACTTTGATAGTATCGCCGACGCCACAATCATTGTTTTCGTCGTGTACCATCAATTTGGTCGTTTTCTTTTGGAATTTACCGTAGATTGGGTGCTTCACTTTCCGCTCGACGGTAATTACCACCGACTTATCCATGCTGCTGGATACCACCCGACCAAATCTGACTTTTCTGAGCTTACGTTCTACTTCCATTGTGGAATTTGCTTTATGCCTATTGAAGGCAGTTCTAGCGAGCGTTTAGTTCGGTCGTCATCCGGGCGATAAGCTTACGGGAAGTCCGAATACGCATCGGGTTTTCGATTGGAGAAATAGCATGAGCAAATTGTAAGCGGCTCAGTGCTTCTTTTTCCTGGGCAATTTGTTGACGGAGATCCTCCGTGCTTAACGCCCGAATGTCTTGAATTTTCATTGTCTTAATGTAATTACGTTATCAGTTATCTACTGGGCTGTTTTCCATATGTCGGATAACAGTTAACGAATCACTAGTTAGCTGCTTCCTGATAATCCCGACGTACTACGAATTTCGTACGAAGAGGTAATTTTTGAGCGGCTAACCGGAGAGCTTCCTGAGCCAATTCTAAGGGAACACCCGTTGATTCAAAAAGAATAGTTCCGGGTTTTACGTTTGCTACCCAATACTCGGGAGCACCTTTCCCTTTACCCATCCGAACCTCTGCTGGTTTCTTAGTGATAGGCTTATCAGGGAAAATACGAATCCATACTTGGCCTTCCCGTTTCATCGCACGGGTAACGGCGATACGAGCCGCTTCAATCTGGCGAGCCGTAATACGGCCGGGCTCCAGCGATTTGATTGCAAACGAGCCGAAGGAAATTTCGTGGCCCCGCGTTGCAAGACCCTTGATCCGACCTTTCTGCTGTTTGCGGAATTTGGTTCTTCTAGGTTGTAACATGATCGTTGAGTTCTTTAGAGTCTGAAGCCATAATAACTTATGACTTACAACCTAATTAGCGACGTCCTCCCTGGCCACCGCCACGGTTTCCACCACCCTGGCCACCGCGATTGTTTCCACCGCCACGGTTGTTGTTATTGCCGCCACGGTTGTTGTTACCGCGTCCACGGTCGCCACCACCTTCACCACGACCGCGACGATTTCCACCATCACGATCATCACCACCGCGTCCGCCACGACGATCACCACGATCAGAACCTCCACGAGCTTCAGCGTTACCAGCGTTTAAGCCAGCGTTAACTACTGAAAGATCACGTTTGCCGTATACCTCTCCTTTGAAGACCCAGATCTTGATACCGATCTTTCCGTATACAGTTTGAGCTTCTGAAATAGCGTAGTCGATGTCAGCACGTAAAGTATGCAGAGGGACACGTCCTTCTTTGTACTCTTCCGTACGAGCCATTTCGGCTCCACCTAAACGGCCTGACAAGCGAACTTTGATACCTTGTGCTCCTACACGCATGGCTGAAGCGATTGCTTGCTTCATCGCACGACGGAAAGAGATACGAGCTTCTAACTGTTGAGCGATCGTTTCGCCTACCAGTTTCGCATCGACTTCAGGACGCTTGATCTCGAAGATATTGATCTGAACATCTTTGCCAGTCAATTTCTTGAGCTCTTCTTTAATTTTATCAACTTCATTACCACCTTTACCGATGACAACACCTGGACGAGCCGTGTTGATCGTTAAAGTTACCCGCTTCAGCGTACGCTCGATGATTACTTTCGAGATCGCACCTTTTGGAATACGAGCGGCAATGTATTTACGAATCGTTTCGTCTTCTACCAGCTTTTCAGCGAAGTTCTTTCCACCGTACCAGTTGGATTCCCAACCACGTACAATACCTAGACGAAGACCTACAGGGTTTACCTTTTGTCCCATGGTGTGTTACGCTTCCGTGTTTTCGGTTTTAGTTTCTTCTGCCTTGGCTTTACTAGCTACTACAAGCGTTACGTGATTAGAACGCTTACGTACCCGATATGCACGACCTTGTGGAGCCGGACGAAGACGTTTCAGGAATGCTCCACCATCTACGAAAATAGTTTTTACGTAGAGATCAGCATCTTCCAGCTTTACTTCTTCGCCGAATTTCTCCTGCCAGTTTGCAATTGCCGACAGCAGCAACTTTTCCAGACGCGGAGAGCCCGACTTAGGCTGATATTTTAAAATCGCCAACGCTTTATTTACTTTCTGGCCACGAATTAAATCGGCAACCAGACGCATTTTCTGAGGCGACGTCGGGACGTTATTAAGTTTTGCGATTGCTTCCATTACTTAGTTGTCAGTTTTTGGTTCTTAGTTTTCAGTAACCAGTGATTAAGCATCCGTCAACTGAAGACTGCCAACTGTAAACTGGTTTATCGTTTTCCTTTGTCCTTTTTAGCGACGTGGCCACGGAAATTACGAGTCGGAGCGAATTCGCCCAGTTTATGACCCACCATGTTTTCCGTCACGTACACAGGGATAAACTTATTACCGTTATGCACGGCGAAAGTGTGACCCACGAAGTCAGGAGAAATCATCGAACGACGCGACCAGGTTTTGATAACCGATTTCTTTCCTGCTTCATTCATTACCTCCACTTTGTTGGAGAGGCGAAAATCAATATAGGGGCCTTTTTTAAGTGAACGTGCCATTATTTCTTCCGCTTGCTAATGATTAACTTGTTGGATGCCTTCTTCTTGTCGCGAGTTTTCTTACCTTTCGCTAAGAGACCCGTACGTGAACGAGGGTGACCTCCTGAGGCCCGGCCTTCACCACCACCCATGGGGTGATCAACTGGGTTCATTGCTACACCACGTACACGAGGACGACGACCTAACCAACGCTTACGACCGGCTTTACCCAGGCTTTCGTTCATGTGATCGGCGTTAGATACTGAACCTACGGTTGCAACACCATTGCCTAACACCATGCGAGTCTCGCCTGAAGGCAATCGCAGAATTACATATTTTCCATCACGACCTACAATCTGAGCGTATGTTCCGGCACTACGAGCCAATTGGCCACCTTTGCCAGGCTTTAACTCAATATTGTGAACAATCGTACCGATTGGTAATGCAGAAAGTACGGATGCATTTCCTACTTCAGGAGCAACACCTTCGCCAGACAAGATCGTCTGACCTACGGTCAAACCTTGAGGAGCGATGATATAGCGTTTTTCTCCGTCGGTATATTGAACTAAAGCGATACGAGCTGAACGGTTAGGATCATACTCGATTGTCTTTACTTCTGCGGCTACACCTTGTTTATCGCGTTTGAAATCGATAATACGGTATTTACGCTTGTGGCCACCACCGATATAACGCATGGCTCGGCGACCCTGATCATTACGACCACCTGATTTTTTCAGAGGCTCTAAGAGACTCTTTTCAGGTTTGCTAGCCGTAATCTCATTGAACGTCGGGGCCGAACGAAAACGGGTTCCCGGCGTAACAGGCTTCAACTTCTTGATTGCCATTGGGATTATTTGCTACGGTCAGGCTATGTCCTCCTATGCCAGCCTAACCTGTTCAAAACGCATCCTGGAGGATGGGGATGTTTATTAAATACCTTGATAGAAATCGATTACTTCACCTTCGGCAACAGTAATGATCGCTCTCTTGATGGTGGAAGTTTGACCAGTCGTGATACGAGTACGCGTGCTACGAGATTTTTTCTTCCCGATTTGACGGATCGTGTTCACAGACTCAACTTTCACACCATACATCTTTTCGATGGCCTTCTTAATTTCGACCTTATTGGCCTTAAGAGCCACTTCGAAGCCATACTTACCCTGCTCGTTCTGAGCCGTAGACTTTTCAGTCAGCAAGGGGCGAATGATGATGCTCATAATTTTTTGTCGTCAATCGTTAGGTACCTTTCGGACCAACGGATTAGTTCAATAATGCTTCGATTTTTTCTACTGCACCTTCAGCAATGATCACACGATCAGCATTCAGTAATGCGTAGGTTGTCAACTGATCTGCGGGAAGCACATTAGCTTTAGGCAGGTTACGAGCCGACAGGAATACATTGTTGTCAGCCGTTGGCAAAACCAGCAAAGTTTTCGCTTCAGCAATCTGAAGTGCATTCAGAACTGAAATGTATTGCTTGGTTTTAGGTCCTTCAAAAGTGAAGTTTTCTACGACTGTCACTACGCCTTCTTTCGCTTTAGAAGCCAAAGCAGACTTACGAGCCAGACTCTTCACTTTTTTGTTCAATTTAAAGGAGTAATCGCGGGGCTTAGGACCAAATACACGAGCACCACCTTTAAAAATGTTAGCTTTGAAAGAACCGTGACGAGCTCCGCCGGTACCCTTCTGACGCATCAGTTTGCGGGTTGAGCGAGCTACCTCCCAACGTTCTTTAGACTTGTGCGTACCCTGACGCTGATTAGCCAAGTACTGCTTAACGTCGAGCCACATTACGTGCTCATTAGGTTCGATTCCGAACACTCCGTCTGAAAGCGTTACTTTCTTTCCCGTGTCTTGGCCTTGAATATTAAATACGGACAGTTCCATTTTCTTGTCAAGTGCTACTATGAGAGTAGATTAAGGTGAGGATTCACGTTAATCCTATTTCTCAAGAATTACGAACGAATTTTTTGCACCCGGAACTGAACCGCTGATAACGATCAGGTTTTGCTCAGGATACACTTTAAGTACTTGCAGGTTTTGGATTTTAACGCGGTTGTTACCCATACGACCTGCCATGCGAAGACCCTTGAATACTCGTGAAGGGAATGAGCAAGCTCCGATAGAACCTGGGTGACGTTGACGGTTGTGCTGACCGTGAGTCTGGCCACCAACTCCACCAAAACCATGACGTTTTACTACACCCTGGAAGCCACGACCTTTAGCCGTTCCGATAGCGTCAACGAATTCGCCTTCAGCGAATAAAGTGGCGTCAATCGTTGCTCCTAAATCCAGAGATTGTTCGAACGTTTTGAACTCTACCAATTTCCGCTTGGGTGTAGTTCCGGCCTTTTTGAAGTGGCCAGCCAAGGGCTTAGAGGTATTTTTTTCTTTTTTGTCGCCGAAACCTAATTGAACAGCTTGGTAGCCATCCGTTTCGACGGTCTTTACTTGCGTCACGACGCAGGGACCGGCTTCAATCAGCGTACAAGCAACGGCAGAACCGTCAGCATTGTAGAGGCTGGTCATGCCAATTTTCTTCCCAATAATACCAGACATCTTCTTGATTTTTAATTGGTTATCAGCTCTCCCACCCGGGGGCCTCAGAAAACGGACTGCAAAAGTAGCACTTTTTCCGCTGTTTCCCGTATCAAGACAGAAAATCCCTTATATTTTTTTGAAAACCAGTAATGTACCGAGAAAAGAAAGCAGAGAGGAGACTTGCCTATGGAGTGCGTCAGAAGATTTCTACAGTACTATAGAGACACGCACCTCATTCCCTTTGCCAGGGAAAGCATCCTGTCAGCTTACTACTCAACTCTAAATAATTGGGCATTCAATGATTAGAGCCAGTAACAGTCCTGACGTTCAAAATCGGGAAATTGCCGAATTTTAACGTTGAATCGAACAACAATCGCTTGATAATCAGTAACTCAGGCAGTTCTGCCAACCACTCTGAGCAAATAGCTTTTTGTTCGATTCCTAAACAGAGTTGCAAAATAACAGCGTTTCTGTTTGATAAACAAGTATTTACCTAAAGTTTTTACAAATATTTTTGAAACGTCTCTATTCCCTTCTTTTTCTTAAAATTCTTCCATCTGAAAAATTATCTACTAGCGTCTTAAAGTAGTAATTTTCTCAGTTTCAATGTATTGACTTTATGTTCGCCTTACGGCTATTTTCTATTTATTGATGACCTTATCAATAGGCCTACTCTTTAGTGAAAAGGTGGTCGATTATACGCTGTATACGTTGCTAATCCGTACTACTCTGGCTAGTACCCAAATCATTGTTCGTATGACTTAGTAAGGTATAGTTATAAAAAAATCGGTAAGCCTGCTTTCGCACCCTTACCGATTCACTAGCGTCTATAAACCTATTCTTATTGAGCAATGGCTTCTTTAGCCATTGCGATCAATTGTTCAGGCGTTTTTGCTCCAGCTTCGGTTAATACCACTTCTCCTTCAAAATCAATGAAGAACAACGTGGGATAACCTCTTACGGGATAACGATCCAATAGCCTTGGACCCTCTCCCGATTCCATATCCATCTTCACATTAATGAAATTGCTATTATAAAACTCTCCCAATTGTTTATTGGGGAATGATTTCGTTTGCATCCATTTGCAGGGACCACACCAGGTCGTATACGCATCCAGGAAGATCATTTTGTTTTCAGCCTTGGCTTTCGCTAAAGCTTGTTTCCAGGTGCCGTGAAAGAATTGGATACCCTCTTTCTTGGGCTCATCCGAAGCACTAGTTTGGAAGGTCAGTCCGGTCAGTAGCAGGATTACTACAAGTCGAAGTGTTTTCATAGTATAAAACAAGAAGGGATTTATCAGAATTAATAACGTGAAGTTCGCTGGGAAAAGTCTTTTGTCCAACTAATTAACAAATAAAAAGAGCCTTTCTTCCGAAAGGCTCTTTTTATTTGTTACTAAACTTCTTTATGCGTAAGTATTAAGCATTACCGGCATCACCAGCATCAGAATATCCTCGTTTTCGTCCTGCTCGTTCGGAACCAGAATTCCGGCCCGATTGGGTGCAGATAAACGAAGTTGTAACTGATTTGTGCTTAAGTTGCTTAGCATCTCAATCAGGAACTTAGCGTTAAAGCCAATTTCCAGATCATCTGCGTCGTATTCGCAAGTTAAACGTTCCGATGCTTCGTTGGAGTAATCTAAATCTTCGGCAGAAATTACCAGCTCATCTTTAGAAATCCGCAAACGAATCTGATGCGTCGTTTTGTTGGCGTAAATCGAAATCCGGCGTAAAGAACCTAATAACTCCAGACGGTTAATGGTCAGAATGTTAGGATTATTGACGGGGATTGCATTTTCATAGTCCGGGAAACGCTCATCGATCAATCGGCAAATCATTTTGATATTACCAAACGTGAAAAACGCATTGGACTGACTGAAGTCTGCCTTCACCAAAGTATCATCCGAAGGTAGGGTCGACTTTAGCAGGTTTAAAGCCTTCCGGGGGATAATCATCGTACTGGTATTCGACGATTTCAGATCCTGACGACGGTAACGCACCAGACGGTGACCATCCGTAGCCACGAAAGTAGCATTAGCCTCACCCAGTTGCAGGAACATTCCTGTCATGTTCGGACGCAGATCGTCTGTACTTGCTGCAAAGCTTGTGTTCGCAATTGCCTTGCCTAGTACTTCAGCCGCTACTTCGATGGATAAGGTTTTATTAACTGCTGGAACTTTCGGGAAATCAATCGGATTCTCACCGGAAAGTTTGTAACGCCCATTTTCAGAAATGATTTCTGTACCGAAGGTCTCGGCATCAATTTTGAAGGTAATGGGTTGTTCCGGTAAACCACGGAGGGTATCGAGCAATAATTTGGCAGGAACTGCAATAGAGCCTTTATCGGAAGATTCTACCTCTATTTCAGTAATCATAACGGTTTGTAAATCCGAGGCCGTTACGGTCAGTATAGTCCCTTCGAGCTGAAACAGGAAGTTTTCCAGAATCGGAACGATCGGATTGGATGCTACGACCCCGTTGATAGCCGCCAATTGTTTCAACAATGCCGAAGAGGAGACAATAAATTTCATTGACTATCAGAAGTTTAAACGAGTTTAAACAAAAAATTTCCGGATACCCGAAAATAGAATTTAGAGAGCGAAAGTACAACAATTTGTTAAACCTTATGAGATTTATTTACCAGTGCTAAAAACTTTACGTAGATTTTAATAACAGGCTTTCCTGAAATTGACTCAACTCCAAGGGATGTCTACCTTTGCTTTGCTAAAGAAGTCTGGTCATTTTTCCCCATTCTTCTCCTCAATGTAGATGAAGCTCTACTATCATTAATCTGAAAGTCAGAAAGTTTCCTGGAATCAATTAAGCATTATTATTTAGCCTTATGCCCTTTATACCTCATCGTTGTTTAGTACTTATTTTGGCTATTCCCTTGTTACTACTAGAATGTACACCGGCAGAACTTCAGACTCCCCCGAGCCCTGATGAAGAACTTGGACAACTCTTTGTGGATGTTCAAATGAAGGAGTTATTCCCTGACTCCAAGACCTTTGCGGATGCCGAGCCTCTGATTCCTGCCAAGCAGATTCTGAAGGCTTACGAAGAGGAAAAAACGAAAGACGGTTTTGATTTGCGAGCCTTCGTGAATCAGTACTTCCGTTTTCCTGATGCTCCCAATAGTCACTTTGTTTCGGATACCTCTCTTTCACCCGAAGCTCATATTAACGCCCTATGGCCTATTCTGACTCGCAAGCCTACGGGTGATGTGAAAGGGTCGCTTTTGTCCCTTCCCCGCAGTTATGTAGTGCCTGGTGGACGTTTCGGCGAGATTTATTACTGGGACAGTTACTTTACTATGCTGGGACTTCAGGTTTCGGAGAAAGATTCGCTCATAGAAGGGATGGTTTCCAACTTTGCCCATCTGATTCGTTACCAGGGGCATATTCCCAACGGAAACCGAAGTTATTACCTGAGTCGTTCGCAGCCTCCCTACTTCTCTTTAATGGTGAAGTTGCTGGCCGAAACTCGGAATAATGATCAAATCGTGGTTCAGTATTTACCCGAAATGCTGAAAGAATATTACTTCTGGATGGGTGCAGCCAATGAGGATGATCTGAAAAAGACAAATGACCTCAAACCAGGTGAAGCCTATCGGCGGGTGGTTCGTCTTTCAGGGGGGTATAATCTGAATCGTTACTATGATGATAGTCCGACGCCACGCCCGGAGGCTTACAAAGAAGACGTCTCTGTAGCTCAGCATACAGGGCGTAAAGCCGAAGATGTTTACCGGGACATTCGGGCGGGTGCTGAATCCGGTTGGGATTTTTCTTCCCGCTGGTTACGTGACGGCAAGTCGCTGACCAGTATTCACACAACGGACATTATTCCGGTAGATTTGAATTGCTTGTTGTATGAGCTTGAAATGACGCTTTCGGAGGCTTATGCTCTGATGGAAGATCAGCAGCACAGTCAGAGTTTCAAGAATCTGGCTGAAAAGCGTAAAAAAGCCATTTTACAATATTTCTGGAATCAGGAGGACGGGTTTTTCCATGATTATGACTTCGTTGAGGAAAAGCAAACCCCTATCCTTTCGTTAGCAGCGGTCTATCCCCTTTTCTTTAAAATTGCCACTGACGAACAAGCTCAGAAAGTAACTCAGCGGCTGAAAGACGAATTTCTGCAACCCGGCGGGTTAACGACTACGTTAATGACTACGGGTCAGCAGTGGGACGCTCCCAACGGTTGGGCTCCTTTACATTGGATGGCCATTGTGGGTTTGCGTAATTACGGCCAAAAAGAATTCGCCGAAAAGGTCAAGGATGTTTGGGTAGAAGAAAATATCCGGGTCTATAAAGCGACGGGTCGTATGGTGGAAAAGTATAATGTATACGATATTTTGCTCTTGGGCGGCGGCGGTGAATACCCTCTTCAGGACGGCTTTGGCTGGACAAACGGCGTATTACTTAAGTTACTCTCAGAAGATAAAAAGTAATAATTTAACGTATTAAAAATAAGAATTTACCGAAGCGATCTGGCGAAAGTCCAGGTCGCTTTTTTCGTATACAAATGTTTCCAACGGCATTAATACGTTTGAATTAGCTATGCTTTCCCGGCAGGCAAAAACCATAAATTTAAGCAATTTTTAGTAATCCTGAAAAGCATTATACCTAATCATTTTTCTACAAAACTTAACGATTGAAAAATTAGGTTTTTTCCCCGGCAATCATAAAATTGCCATTCGTTTGCCTTTGAAATAAGCACGGTATCAGGGGGTTTAACCGCATTTTTTCTCTCCTGAAAACCGAATATCAATCATTTTTAAACCTCAAAACAGGATGAATTTTTACTAGTTCTCCCGTTCACTGATTGATCTGGCGGTCCTTCCCGCTTTAAACCTATGAAAGTCGCTACCTCCCAACCCTTCTGCCTCATTTATTCGCTCTATCAACACGAGTACCTGGGCTATCTGTGGGAACCCTTTATTGTGCAATTAAATGACCGGAATGAACTGACCTTGCTTCATCAGTCCATCTCCTCTAAAAATATTGATGAATTTGCGGAACGACTCGACGAAGCTGATTTTGAGCTCGTTCGACTGATCGACGCCATTCAACAGGAAGTGGTTATCAAGAGGTTCAGTTCGAAGAAGACTACGCCAACGGATTTTTTCCTTAAGGTATTTGACAAGCATAAAGGCGATAAAAATCTTCAGGACTCCATCTGCCATTACATCGAACATCACCGGGCCAGGATATGTCCGCTATTACCCGGCAAGCGGGTTTTTGTGATGGGTAACGATGGCAACCCGATTCGTGAAGAAGTCGAGATTTTAGCCGAACCCGCCAGTGTTCGTTTTCATGTGATGCGAAACGCGGATAACACCCATTATTACCCTACGATTCGCCATCAGGGTGTAAAGGTAGAGTTTCAGCACCGGGATGCTATCTTACTCGGGGAAGACCCGGCGTGGTTATTACTGGATTCTAAACTCTATCATTTCAAGCCAGCCGTTGATGGAAAGAAGCTTAAACCCTTTTTCCATAAGAAGTTTATTGTTATTCCGAAAAGCATCGAAGAAGACTATTACCGCAAGTTTGTGTCTTCTTTAATCACGCTTTTTGACGTATATGCCAAAGGGTTTGAAATCCGTTCGGAAGTCTTCCGCCCTACCCCTTTACTTAACCTCAGCGAAGCTGTTTCAAGTGTAGATTCGGTAGCTGCGGCGAATGGGGCCGCTGTGGCTACTGATAACGACGTTACCCTGACTTTGTCCTTTCAGTATGGCGATTACAGTTTCCGGCTGGATAACTTCTCGCATACTTCCAACGTAAGTATGGAAACGCAGGGGAATGAATACATTTTTCATAAAATCAAACGGGATATCCTCAAGGAAAAGGAAACCGTTCGTATGCTTCGCGAGCGTAACCTTCACCTTAAAAACGGTCAAGTTGTTCTCCCTAAATCCGAAGCGTTTACCTGGATTCAGGATCATTATGAACCTTTGAAAGAACAGGGATTCGTGATTAGTCAGAACCCGACGGATCATAAGCGTTATTTTCTGGGTTACTCTTCGTTGCAACTGTCCATCAATGAAAATCGCGACTGGTTTGACATTTTCGCGGTGGTTCGTTTTGGGGAATTTGAGATTCCTTTTTTGCAGTTAAAACAGCTTATTCTGGATAAAAAACGCGAATTCAGCTTACCAAACGGCGAAATCGCAGTAATCCCCGATTCCTGGTTTACCCAGTATTCCGAGCTTTTTGCTTTTGCTAACGATCATGAAGACCAGACCCACCTCATTCTCCAGAAACACCACATCTCGCTGGTGCAGGAGTTACAGGAAGAAAGTCTGGCTGACACCATTATTAATCGTAAACTGGAAAAACTACGGGATTTCGAAGAAATTGAAGAATACCCCACACCTTCCGGCCTTAATGGAACTTTGCGTCCTTACCAGAAAGCCGGGTATGACTGGCTTCGATTCCTGAATCAGTACCAGTTTGGCGGCTGCCTGGCGGATGATATGGGTTTAGGCAAAACCCTGCAAACGCTTTCCTTATTGCAATCCCAGCACGAGAACGGAGCCCGTGAAGCAACCTTAATTGTGATGCCTACGTCGCTGCTTTATAACTGGCAACTCGAAGTTCAGAAGTTTACGCCCCAGTTACGAGTGCTGGGTTATACGGGCACGTACCGGGAAAAAAATACAGAGTTATTCAATCAATACGACATTATATTAACCTCTTATGGCATTGTTCGGATTGATGTCGATTTATTAAAGCATTATCATTTCCATTACATCATTCTGGACGAATCTCAGGCGATTAAAAACCCTGGATCTAATATTTCTAAAGCCCTTAGCCAGCTTCAGAGCCGTCATCGGCTTATTTTAAGCGGAACGCCCCTGGAAAACAGTACGATGGATTTATGGAGTCAAATGAACTTCGTTAATCCGGGCTTATTGGGCAGTCAGTCTTTTTTCAGAAACGAGTTTCAAATTCCAATTGAGAAAAAAGGCGACGATAAAAAGCGTCAGCGGTTGTACAGCATTATCAAACCTTTCATGCTGCGAAGACACAAATCGCAGGTGGCGACGGAGTTACCCGAAAAAGTCGAATCAATTCAGTATTGCGAAATGACGGAAGAGCAGGAAAAAGCTTACGAAGAAGCAAAATCCTATTATCGAAACATGATTTTGCAACACATTGAAGAAGAGGGGATTGCGAAGTCACAAATGGTAGTATTACAGGGCTTAACCCGATTGCGGCAATTAGCCAATCACCCGCGAATGATTGATGGTGAATACGAATTTAGCTCCGGGAAGCTCGAAGAAGTATTGGCCAAAATTGAGACTGTAGTGGGCGAAAAGCATAAGATTCTCATTTTTAGTCAATTCGTTAAACACCTGGATATCATTCGAACCGAGCTGGAAGAACGCGGATTTTCGTACGCTTATCTGGACGGGAACACGCAGGATCGCCAGGGACAAGTGGAATTATTTCAGAATAACGAAGAAATTCCCATTTTCCTGATTTCGCTAAAAGCGGGGGGTTTGGGACTTAACTTAACTGCTGCCGACTACGTTTTCATTCTCGATCCCTGGTGGAATCCTGCCATCGAAGCTCAGGCCGTAGACCGGGCTCACCGCATTGGGCAGGATAAGACCGTTTTCACCTATAAATTCATTTCGCAAAATACCGTTGAAGAGAAAATTCTGGCCTTGCAGCATTCCAAACAACGACTGGCCAGCGAACTCATTACCACCGAGGATACCTTCGTAAAGTCCTTGTCCCGGGAAGACGTGCTAACCTTATTAGCATAGAAATCAGGGATTTTACTTCTCACAACCTGACCACTGTACGTGAATACTGTGAAGACCATGTATCTTTGCAGCATTAAACTTACAGTGGTCGTGGCACGTCAGAAACTTCAATTTTTTGCTCATAACATCCAGGCAGATAATGTGCTGGAAGCTCCCAAACCCATCTTCCAGGAAATTAAAGGACAGTGGAATGAACGCTATTTCAAAAACAACAATCCCATCGTCGTTGAGATTGGTTGTGGAAAAGGCGAATACAGTAATGGCCTGGGAAAACTCTTTCCAGAAAAGAATTTTGTAGGGGTAGACATGCGAGGCGATCGCCTTGCCCGGGGCAGTAAAGTCGCAATTAATGCGGGCCTTACGAATGTCGCCTTTCTCCGCACTCGGGTTCAGGATATTTATCAGTTTTTTGCGGAAGACGAAGTAGATGAAATCTGGGTTACCTTTCCCGACCCGCGTCCGCGTAACCGTGACATCAAGCGTCGGTTAACACACCCCCGTTTTCTGAACATGTATGCTTCCATGTTAAAAAAAGACGGCTTATTTCACCTGAAAACGGACAGCGATAGTCTCTTTGAATATACCTTAGAAACGCTGGAGCCGTTTGGCTGTGAAAACCTGACTCACACGTGGGATTTGTACGAATCGGATCTGAACATGCGTCACTTTGGAATTAAAACCAAGTACGAAGCCTTATTTTACGATCAGGGATTCAGCATCAAGTACCTGAGCTGTAATCTTACTCCTAAAGTCATCGTAAGTCCCCTGCAAATGGCAATGGATGCGGCTGACGAAGAAGTAACCTCCGACCTGGAAAATAACGTTTAGAGACTATCTAAAAGGATTTCCTTTCCTTTAAGATGACAGGTAGGGTGGCGTTTATTTTACCCACAGCGAAGGAGCTTACTTGCCTTTGGATGTACGTATGAGATCAATACCAAAAGAGAGGGCGTGGAATCGAATATTCCACGCCCTCTCTTTTGGTAGCTCTGGTTTGTTAAACGCCCTGCATCATACTCAGTTTTCGATACATCCCTTCTTGCTGACCCAGTAACTCGGCATGCGTACCTTTTTCAATGATTCGGCCCTGCTGAAGTACTAAAATCTGGTCGGCATGCTGAATGGTACTTAAGCGGTGGGCAATGACCAAGGTGGTCCGATTTTTCATCAGACGGGTCAAGGCTTCCTGCACCAGCTTTTCCGATTCCGTATCCAGAGCCGAAGTGGCTTCATCCAGAATCAGAATCGGTGGATTTTTTAAAATGGCCCGGGCAATGGAAATCCGCTGCCGCTGTCCACCCGAAAGCTTTCCACCCCGATCTCCAATGAAAGTCTGATACCCATGCGAAGTCTGGGTAATAAACTCATGAGCGTTCGCAATACGGGCCGCTTCCTCTACTTCCTCCTGCGTGGCCTTACTTCCAAAAGCGATGTTGTTAAAAATCGTATCATTAAAGAGAATGGATTCCTGCGTAACAATCCCCATCAAATCACGCAGGGAATGCTGGGTAACGGTTCGGATGTTAACCCCGTCAATCAGAATTTCTCCTTTGGTTACATCAAAAAATCGCGGGATCAGATCGGCAATGGTTGACTTTCCGCTACCCGATGAACCCACCAGAGCAACGGTTTGTCCTTTAGGAATAGTCAGGGAAATGTTTTTCAGTACTTCAATGCCGGGCTGATACTCAAAGGAAATATTCCGCAGTTCAATCCCCTGTTTGAAATCTTTGATCACTCCTGCATTCGGAGCATCCTCCACAGCCATCGGCGTATCCATCAAAGCAAAAATCCGGTCGGCGGAGGCCTTTCCCCGCTGCATACCCGAAATAGAATTGGAAATCTCCTTTGCCGGACGAGTTACCTGTGAAAACAGCACGATGTAAGCAATGAAATCTTTGGCATCCATCCCGCCGCTGCCTGATAACACCAGGCTACCACCGTATAACAAAACTCCTGCTACGACAAAGACGCCCAAAAACTCGGACATGGGAGAAGCCAGTTCCTGGCGATAAATCATATTCCGCCAGACCCGGTAATAGCGAGTATTCTCTTTATTAAACTTTTCCGCGATGAATGGTTCTGCATTAAACCCTTTCACCACCCGAATGCCCCCGAACGATTCTTCAATGACGCTCAGGATGTTTGCCATTGTTAATTGCACATCGGCAGCGTGTTCTTTCAGGCGTTTACTTAATAAGCCAATAATGGCTCCTGACAAAGGAATAACAATCAGTGAGAAAAACGTTAGTTCTACCGAGAGGTAAAAAAGCGTAATGAAGTAACCAATCAAGAGTATGATTTCTTTGAAAATGGCCCCGAAAGCCCGACCAATGGAGCCTTCTACTTCCAGGATATCCGTTGTGAGGCGGGCCATTAAATCCCCTTTTCGTTCGTTATTAAAAAAGCCCAGGTGCAGCCGAATAATCCGATCAAATACAGAAGAACGCAAATTTCGAATGGTAGCTCCTCTCATCTTCTCAATAATGCGACTGGAGAGGTAACGAAAGATATTTGATAAAAAAACGGAACTGATAATAACGATGCAGACAAATTGCAGAGCCGCCATTTTGCTGTGATTGACGGTTGAATCGTACAATTGATACTTGAACAGTTCGATGAAGTATTCGGGGTTGAAATGGAATTCGGGCTTGGCGACTACCTCAGCAGGTTTAACATCGAAAAGTACGCCTAACAAAGGACCAATCAGGGCAAAATTAAGAATACCAAAAATGCTTCCCAACAACGAAAAAACCAGATAGGGAGCTATAAAACGTCCTAAAGGTTGGGCATACTGCAGAAGTCTTAGATATGTTTTCATGGGTAAACACCAAAGGTTAGCAATGCGATGGGCGGATTTTCAGACCAATTTCAGGGAAGTTATGCACAAAAGTACATAGATACCTTACAGTTACTTCTAAATCCAACCGCTCGCCCTTGCTTTTGTTCTAATAAATAATCCGAGTACGGTCGTTTTTTTGATACGCTGAGGCCCAATCAATCCTCCCGTCAGCGGTGCTTTTTAGTTAACTTGCCGCCTTTCTGAAGTAACTTCTACCATGAGTAACTACACGAGCATTCATAAATTTCTGATTGGCCTGAGCTTAGTAAGCTCGTTTTCGCTGTTTTCCTGCCAGTCCGAAGAAGAAGTAAAACGCCAGCAATACGTGGCGGAGGGCTTCGAGTTATATAAAAACAGTTGCATGAACTGCCATCAGGCTCAGGGCGAGGGAATGGCCAAACTATATCCGCCCCTGGCGAATGCTGATTTTCTTACGGAGAAGAATAAAGCTTTGGTAATCTGTGGCATTCGTCACGGATTCCAGCAACCGTTGACCGTCAATGGCCAGGTTTATCACCAGACGATGCCGGGTAACGCCGCTCTGAAAGCCCTGGATATTGCAGTATTAACTACGTTTTTATACAACGAATGGGGTAAGGAGAAGAAAATCACGGATGTACAGGAAGTGGAAAAAGCTCTGGCGAAGTGTCCCTAATTATTCGGGCAGATCATTCACCTGCATCTGGCTGTTACGCACTTTTCCTAAACCATACTGTTTGAAATCTTGTGTAGCTACCAGACCTGTGCCGTGGGTAACGCCCGTTGGCGTGCGGCTTGTGACGGGCCGATCTGTATAAATTCGTTTCTGATCGGGGCTCCAGAAAAGTTCGTCGGTTTCGAGCGTTTCCTGCTTGATTCGGTTTTCAATTCGCACGTTACCAATCATGCGATAAATATTCTGCATACGAATGTAACGACCTGAATCGGCTCGCAGCCAGGTATGTTCCGTTCCGGCTTTATCATAAAAATATAATTTGACCTCCTTCGTAAAAACGCGATCACCGTTGAGCATGTCCAGTTGAACGGGCGTTAACATACGAATGACCTTGTGTCCTGAGTCACTGTAAATCATCTGGATGTCATAGGTTTCCTGCTGCGGACCCAGGTAGGTCGCAGGCTTGCTTTGTTTTTCTTCTTCGCAAGACCCTAAAAAGAGCATACTCACAAGCATTAAGCCCGTGAGTATGAAATATTTAAATAGCTTCATGGGTTATGACGATTAGTCAACCACCTGGCGATAGAACCAGCGGTCACTAATGGTAAATCCAAGATTAAAGCGGAAGAATTGTTCCTTGATTACCCCGATGGCATCCCGACCACGCTGACCTACGGTTACGCCAAGGTTAGCATCTGAAAGACCCACTTTGGTTAAGGGCAAACCTAAACCCGCTGAAATACTGGCTTCTGTAATTCGCTGGCCAGCAATCGTATAGGGTAACTGACCATAACTTAAACCAAAACGATAAGGGATTCGGTTCCAGAAAGACGAAGAGTTCCAGGAAGGCGTATACTCTAAACCTGCTTTAATATGATAACTATCTTTCAGGTTCTGGTTACTCCGGTCAAAATCCCGGAATTGTGACCATTGTTCCATTCCGAAATCAACAGAAACAGCGAGTTTATACGGATTTTCGAAAGTTACTCCTACTTTATAACCGCCGGGTACGGTAATGCGACCTTGACTGTTAAAACTCAGTGTATCCGTACCATTCACGACGGGTATATCGCCAATCAGCGTTCCAAGTGTACGAACGCGGGTAGTACGCAGACGGGCAGGTAAGTCATAAGTACCGCCTACGTTCAGGTAACGTTTATCGTTTAACTTGAATCGATAAGCCAGGCCGCCTTTCAGTAAAAAGTCACGGTGCTGGTCATTATCAGTCAACAGAAGCGTGTAATCATTAGTACCATCTTTCACGGTACGGGTGGATGCTTCGCGGGTCAGGTTTCCAAACAGGAAAGAAGCCGAAACGCCAGCGTACAAGTTTTTATACACTCGAACGCCATTCACCAGCGACACTCGGTTGGTTCCGCCAGAGCCTTTGTATTCGGTGACGTAAGGATAAATGTCTCCGGGAATCTGGCCCGTGGTTTGACTCTGATAATCCAGATAACTATGGGGTGCGTAGTTAGCACTGATTGTCCAACGGCTATTCAGCGGAAAAGCCATTGCCAGGTAATTCAGCGTCCCACCCACTACCTGCTGGCTCAGATTGCCCTCACGCAGTTGTTTGGTTTGAATCAATGTGCCTACTTCCAGGGTGGTAATACGGTTTCGGGCTATTAAAGCTGGATTTAACCCATTAATAAACAAACCATTGGCATAACTAACTCCCGTTCCGCCCATCATTTGCTGAGCGGCTACTGCTCCACTGTAGGTTTCCCCAATACCGTAGGTTGAGTAAGGCGTGTTACCTAACCCTTGTCCCACCGCGTTCAGCGAACAGAGTCCAGAAATAACCACCATCGCATAGACCCGGCGGGAAACTGACGACTGAAGACGGGTAAAGATTGACTTTTTACACATTATAGTTTAAAATTCGGTATAGGCCCCAAAGGACCAGTTCGGGGGCTGCAAATATCGGTTCTTTCAGCCGAGATTCAAACAAAGGGGCATCACCACCGCATAAAATGACTTGAAAATCAGGATAAATCCTACGGTATTGCTCGATAATACCCTGTAGTTCTGCGATTAATCCATTCATTACGCCGCTTTGCATGGCGTGGGTGGTGCTCTTGCCAACCAGAGACGGGAATTCTTGAGAAGGTTCAATCAGGGGTAATCGTTGTGTAAACGAATGCATCGCCTTGAATCGCATACGAAGACCCGGAGAAATCAGCCCACCATGAAAATTATCCTGCTTATCCACATAATCATAGGTAATGCAGGTACCCATGTCAATGATCAAACTATTCTGATCCGGAAATAGACCCCGGGCTCCCGCCGCCGCCGCTACACGATCTGCCCCTAACGTCTGAGGCGTATCGTACAACTTAGTTAAGGGTACGGGGGTTTGAGGGGTTAACCACACAATCGTAGCGGGCAGAAAAGCAAACCACGAACGGACGATTTCTTCCGAATGTCCAGTAGATGATATAATGAGCCGTTCAGGTTGCTTGGCCCTGACATAATTTATTAATTCGGCAACAGTGAAGCTTCCATGCGTCTCCTGCAGGATTCCGGCGGCATTGAATAGGCCCGTTTTAGCGTAGGTATTACCCAGATCTACCGCTATGGCGTACTTTTCTAATTTCAACTTTAAGCTTTGTTAGTCATCTTTGCCCTTCGCAATGAGCCTGCGAACTTCAAAATAGAAACCCGAAACTCAAAATAAAAGCCGTGTCTTCTCATCATATTATTCGAGATAAACAGGAACCTGCACTGATTATTGCCAATGGCGAAGCCTGTAGCTGGGATTTGCTGGCCCAATTGTTGGAATGGTCGCCCTTCATTGTAGTGCTTGACGGAGCCATTAATCGGGTACTGGAGCTGGGTATTAAAATTGACGTTTTACTCGGCGATTTTGATAGTAGCCTGAATCACGAAGAAATACGGCAGGCTCAGCATCCCATTGAGTTCGTTCACACGCCCGATCAGGAAAAAACAGATCTTGAAAAAGCCTGCGACTTTCTCATCGAACGCGGGCATCAGGCAGTTAATGTCGTATGGGCTACGGGCCGGAGAGCGGATCATACCATTACGAACATTACTAATATCGTTCGTTTTCGGGACAAGATTAAAATCGTTGTGCTGGATGACCACTCCCGCATTTTCCTGCTCGACCATACGTACGAAAAATGGTATCCGGCGAAGACGCCTCTGTCGCTCATTCCGGTTGGGACGGTATCAGGCATTAGAACGTCTGGCTTGACCTATAATCTTTCGGATGAATCCCTGCAAATCGGGTACCGAACCGGCAGTAGTAACGAGGCCGCCCAGGACGGCCTCGTCAAAATTTCCTATACTTCCGGTGACTTGCTATTAATGGAATGCTGGGACTAACTCACTTCACCAGGTAAGTCATCCGGGTAGTGCCCACTCTTCCATCCCCGGAAGTCCCTTCCAGACGAGCCTGAATGTGAGTCTCGTGATCAGAATTCCAGAAGGTAACGGTGGCCTTGCCGTTTTCGTCGGTTTTGATCCGGGGGTTCCAGTACAACGTAGGGCGGTAATCGGGGCGGTAGTTTTCGGGATTGTCTTGGCTATAATCGGGGCTATAAAACTCACGAACTTTGGCATACCCATTGATCGTTCGAATCAACTGCCCTGGTACCACTTCTTTTGAGGGATCGTAGCTACTGCTTCCACGTTTGGTCAGAATAGATATGACTCCACCCCCTCCTCTTGAACCATAAATGGCCGCAGCAGCTCCTTTCAGCACATCCACATAATCTACATCCCGGGGGTTAATACTATTCACAATTTCTTTGTCTACCGGCATTCCATCCAGTACGAATAGTGGTTCCACTGCTCCATTAAAATTAGCCGCCCCCCGAATTTGAACCGTATAATTGAACCCACTCCCCGTTACTACCATTCCCGGTACTCTGCCCTGAAGTACCTGAAAAATGGAAATGGCTCCTGCGGTATTCATGTCATCAAATTTGACGGTATTATCAGGAGTACCGTAAATTTTTCGGCTATCGCTTTCCTTTACTTTTTTAGCTTTTACTGTAATTTCCTTCAAAAGTTTGGCCTTATTCAGACGCAATTGGCGAGCAATGTCCAGCGACTGGTTGGCTCGATTTAAGTATTCCATAAACTCATCCGCCTTCATTTCTACGGACTGAAAAGGGGTTTTCGTGATTCGAACCGTGGGTTGCGGGAAAGGATTGAGGGTAACACTAAGATTACGGTCATTTTTCCCGGCCACAGCCTGAATCATAACGCGGGTAGAATCGCCAAAACTCAGTTGATGAAATCCATAAGAACCATCCGCTTCGGCACTTTCTACCCGTAGCAAGGTTTCCTGATTCGGCCTTCTCATTAATAAGGTTACGGCAATTGATTTTTTCTCAATAATCTGCCCCCGGGGCCGGGTTACTTTACCTTCCAGCGAAAAGCCCCGTTCGATCAGATGAGGGGTTGGCAGAGCTTCGCCTGCGTTCACCTGCTTCCAGACAAATCGTCGCCAGCCCTGAGTCATCAGTAATAAATCTAGATGGTAAATCGCATTGGGATTGGTAGGATTGAAATAATACCCTGGCTGCTCAATGCGGCCTTTCAGATCAGAACTCATGAGTAAGTACGACACCAGCGTTTCATCCGAAGAATCCGGTACCACCTGACCTGCGTCAGTCACTGCCAATGAGAATTCTCCCAGCACAGGCCGCCCCGTTCGATCTTTTGCTTCCAGTTCAAGCGTAACTTTTTCGCGGGGCTTGTACTGGGTTTTCGTAGGTTTAATACTCAAATCAAGGCTATTACCAGGATTATTCAGGTAAACCAGACGCTCGGCTAGCGGCTCCCCCTTTTCATCGAATAAGGTAAGATGCACAATGCCTCCTTCCGAAGATTTATTCCGGGGAATATTGGCGACGAACATACTTTTTTCGGTATTCCCTTTCGCCGTAGCCATCACTTCTCCCCGCATCTGAGCAAGCACATACAAGGGTTTGGGTGGACTTTTGGGTAACTGGTTGAAAACAAAAATTCGGATAAATTCTTTGTTGGAAAGGTTATCCACAATCAGCACGTGCCCCTCGGGTTGAGCAGCTGGCAGAGGTATTCGTTGCTGCGTATCTTTTAAAACGGCAGTATACGTTTTACCCGGTTTAGGCTGAAGGCTAATTCGGCCCATGCCCAAATGTTCGGATTGAAAAACGGTAACCGTATCCCGATCATTCTCCAAAATAACGCCTTCTACGTCCACGCCCTGTCCTAGAGCATCGACGGCTTTAAAAGCTACGCGTGACTCTATATCATTAACCAACGTTCCGCCTTCGGGGAAAAACGTAAGCGAAACCGTGCGATTTATTTGTACTACAGGTCGGTCCGTGACGGAAGGCTGATAGACGCGAAACTCTTTGGTAAAGAAGAAATCTTCGTCAAAATTTCGCATCCAGTTGGTATAGGCCCGCAGTTGATAGACCCCTTCTTTCAGGGTATCCGCCAGATAAAAATCACCTTCTGCCGTTCCACTCTGGGGCAGTAACCGTTTTTGAAGAAGAATTTTGCCTTCTGTCGCATTAATCAAATCCACGTAAAGAACTTTACTAACGGTATCGGACTGGTGGCTGGAAGCATCAAAGAGGTAACCTTTAAACCAGATCGATTCGCCGAGGGCATAGTACGAACGGTCGCAATGGAGATAGACTTTTTCTTGAGGAAATTGCTGATGATAACGGTCAAACTGACTAATAATCCGGGTTAAGGGATCGTCGGCCACGAAGGCATAAACCAGGCATAAACTACCCAGCAGCAGAGGGAAGATTCGTAATCGCATAAAGTAGACCAAAGGTTAGGTTGAGGCGATATTACTAAAAAGAGCTGAATTTTAGTAGTGGAAAAGAGTAAGGCTTGTACGAAACAAGTATTAAATGAAATTTTTCAAAAAAACTTCTCTTTTTTCGACATTTTTTTTGAGGTAAGTGAGTATAAATTTAAAAAACTCCACTCTTGTAAATAGAAGTAATTGTATTAGGTTTTGTTCAAAAATCCCTTTTTCTGTGAAGAAGGGATTTTTTATTTTCTTCCCAACCTAAACATTTCGGGCCGTTATTAAATTTCTACTTTGAAGCCAGAAAAGCCAATAGTCGTTAGGACTGGGAATAATCCAGTGAAGTAGTCCCTTATTCGCTAATATTCTTTCTGGAATACAATCTTACGTAAGCCGTATCGTTGAAGCCATAAGGTCTGCTTTGGTCTTCCGCTGGTTCCTTTGCACCTTTGCATTTATACACCTTTATTAGTAGCTATGTTTCAATTTCTCCCGGGTCCTTACAAGCAAATGATCCGTCAGATCTGGCGGTTTACTTTGTTTGGCTTAAGTTCCTTTCTGCTTTATATTCTGGCTGTTTATTTCAATCTGTTCAACCTCTTTGGAGGAATGCCCAGTCTTAAACAGCTGGATAACCCTCGTAATGAACTAGCTTCCGAGGTTATCTCTTCCGACGGGGTAGTTCTGGGTAGTTACTTTCTGGAAAACCGTAGTCCGGTTGAATTGCAGGATATTTCACCCAACGTTATTAATGCCCTTATCGCTACCGAAGACGTTCGTTTTGTTAAACATTCAGGTATTGACCCCCGAAGCATTGGCCGTTCCGTAGCCGGGATGGGGAAAGCAGGGGGCGGTAGTACGCTGACACAGCAGTTAGTAAAAAACCTTTTTGAAGCCCGCAGTGAACGTTACAAAGGGTTTCTGGGTGATGTTCCGCTGATTAAATTGCTCATCATCAAGACTAAAGAATGGATTACAGCTATTCGGTTGGAACGCCGGTACACGAAGCAGGAAATTATGCAGATGTACCTGAACACGGTCGAATTCAGTGATAATGCGTATGGAATTCGAACGGCTTCACTGCATTATTTCAGTAAAGAGCCCTCGCAACTTTCGGTTGAAGAAGCAGCAGTTTTAGTGGGGATGTGTCAGAACCCGGATCGTTTTAATCCTCGCATGCACCCCGAAGCTTCCAAAACCCGCCGGAATATCGTAATGCAGCAAATGGTGCATTACGGGTTTTTGAGTGCTTCCCAGTTCGAAGCTTATCAAAATGATGCGATTGCCCTAAAGCTTAAGTCCCTGAATCATAATAGCAATCAGGCTCCTTACTTCGTGGCTGTCATGCGGGATCGCCTGTTGAAAGAAATTGAAGAACTCAACCGCCAGCGTTCCAGCGACGATCCTCTGGATTTATACACCAGCGGTCTGAAAATTCACGTAACGATTGACTCGCGGATGCAACGCCACGCCGAAGAGGCCTGCATGGAACATATTAAAGAACAGCAACGCCTCTTCAATGCACACTGGAAGGGCCGTAATCCCTGGATTGACGAAAATGGTCGGGAGTTACGGGGCTTCATTGAAAACCGGATTGCCCCCCGCACCGAGCGGTACCGAACACTGAAACAGAGTTTCGGAGATGACAAAGAGAAGATTATGAAGGGCATGAATACGCCCGTTAAAATGCGAATCTTTACGTATCGGGGCGAGCGTGACACCACCATGACCCCGATGGATTCCATTCGGTATTACAAACGCTTCCTGCACATTGCCATGATGTCGGAAGACCCTAATACGGGTCAGGTAAAGGCCTGGGTAGGTGGTATTAACTTCAAGTATTTCAAGTACGATCACGTACGTCAGGCCCGACGTCAGCCTGGTTCTTCGTTCAAGCCTTTCGTTTATGCTACGGCGATTGATAAAGGCTATACTCCCTGTGATATTGTGAGAGACGAACCAACCTGTATTGGGAACTGGTGTCCCAATAACTACGAGGGGGGAGCTTCGGGGAATAGCATGACGTTGCGACAGGCCATTGCCAAGTCCGTCAATACGATTTCAGTACAGTTAATGAAGAAATTCGGGCCGGAAACTATCATCGAATACGCTCACCGGCTGGGGGTTCAATCCGAAATCCCGAAGGATGTAACCATCTGTCTGGGTACACCTGACGTGAATTTATTCGAAATGGTAAACTCGTATTGTACGTTCGTTAACGGCGGCGTGGCCTGGAATGAACCTCAAACGCTCATTAGTATCGAAGATCGGTACGGTAATGTTTTACGGAAGTTTGAAACCACTACGCACGATGCCTTAAGTCCGGAAACGGCCTGGCGGATGGTTTATATGTTACAGGGAGCCACGCAGGAACCCGGTGGCACATCCGTTCGTCTGAACCGCGAACCTTGCGGACAGAATAACCAGATTGGTGGCAAAACCGGAACTACTTCCAATTACTCAGATGGCTGGTTCATGGGGGTTACGCAGGGACTGGTAACGGGTGTTTGGGTAGGTGGCGACGAGCGTTCCATTCACTTCCGCACGGGTGCCCTAGGTCAGGGTGGACGTATGGCTTTGCCTGCCTGGGCAAAGTACATGAATCGTGTCTATGCCGATCAGTCCATTGGGTTGAAGAAAATACCTTTCAAAAAACCCGCTAACGATAAGATTTGCGACAACCCCTTTGGGGATCGCTCTTATGGAGATTCGACCATCGTGATTCCAAACGAAAAGCGGCCCGCTGACGGCGAATTACTCTAATTAATCACAAAAAAGGCAGCTATTCGCTGCCTTTTTCTGTAACTATTCAATGCTGTTCATCGAATGGTAGTCATTGTCAGGTTCTGTTCAAAAATCACACAATTTTATCCAGTCCCTCGACCATTTCAAAATAATATTAAATTTTTTATATACTTATTTCAATAAAGCCCTCAGATTTTGCGACTTATCTCTCTTATTCGCTAGTGTTGCTAATCAAGAGCATAAATGAGTAATCTTCCATTATTTCGGCCCACAAATAGTCGATATTGGCTTAAGTAAGGTACCAGAGCAAAATCCCGAATCTGTCCCGTTAGCAAGCCCCGCGGAGGTTTATATTCACTAAATTTCAACCTTGATTCATTAATCAACAGTGTCCCTCGGTTTCCATCCAGTCGCCCACGATCTATGGGCATCCCCCAAAGGTTCCCCCCTAATAAAATATCCGGTTTTCCGTCTTTCGTAAAATCATGAATCGCAATACCGAAAATCGGGCTGTTCTGAGCGTTACCGGGCAGGGCCTGCAACCGGAAATTCCCATTGCCTTCATTAATCAGTAAACTCGTTCTGAATTCAACCGCTTTCTTTTCCAGAGTTCCCCGGCGTTGTGAAGCCGTAATGAGCTGATGAAAGGATTTCTCGGCGAACTTTTTATTACTCAACAAAGGCGTATTCCAGTTGGGTAACTGTTGTTTCCACTCCTGCCGCGTCGCCACCGGGTATTGCTCTCCATCCGCATCGGCCCTGGTTAATAAGGCATCCAAACTACCATTTCGATCAAAATCGTTGACTTGCAGATACATGGGTTGCTCCAGAGAAGCTTTGTATTCGGAATTCAGGCCCCAGTTACCCACCACAAAATCCATGTCTCCATCCCCATCCAGGTCGGCCTTTTTAAGAGCCGTCCACCAGCCTTCCGAATTAGGGATGGTCTGGTTATCTGAATACGTAAATTTTCCACCTCGGTTATAGAAAATAGAAATCGGCATCCATTCCCCCACCACTACTAAATCGGGGTATCCATTTC
This sequence comes from Siphonobacter sp. SORGH_AS_1065, assembly GCF_030818595.1. NCBI lineage: Bacteria > Pseudomonadati > Bacteroidota > Cytophagia > Cytophagales > Cytophagaceae > Siphonobacter > Siphonobacter sp. SORGH_AS_1065. The sequence goes on along the minus strand of NZ_JAUTAM010000004.1, from coordinate 2,110,371 downwards.
CATCCAAATCCTGCCAAATGGCATCTGTAATCAAACCAATTTTGCTTAAAACTTCGGGCGTTGCTGCTTTGAAAAAGCCTTTCTCATTTTTCAGCAGATAACTTTTGGGGGTAACTCCATACGTACCGGGTACGCTTCTGGCCCCTACGAAGACATCCATATCGCCATCTTTATCCACATCCGCCACTGCCAGACAGGAAGCGTTTAGGGAAATATCCGGCATTCGTTCTTTTTCAAACGTAAACGTCCCCTTTCCATCATTCAGGTACAGCCGAACAAAAGAGCTATCCGCCGACTGATTTCCTCCCGACGCCACGATTAAATCCAAATCATGATCCTGATCTATGTCCACGAAAACGGCGGCTACTTCTTCCGAATACTTATTCTCCAGAAAAGCCTTCTGTGTGCTGGGAAGCCATTTTCCGGTTTTCGTTTGCAGTAATAACTGCCCCGCCTGATTCTTCACTCCGGTAATGAAAAGATCCTCCAGCCCGTCGCCGTTCACGTCGCCAACCGCCATTTTAGGTCCTTCTTTTGACAACGTTCGGGGTAAATACGGTTGCAGAGCTAAATCGTTGAAGGTATCTTCCTCATGCCGCACTTCCTGCTTCAGTAACTCCGCCGAAACATCGCTGAATAGCTTCACTATCTGAGGATTCGAAACCACGGTTTTCTTCGGAACGGCCTGAGCGGCTATTACCTCCAGCGTTTGTTTGGCCGGAACATTCCGTAAAGTTTGCGTGGTAAATCCCGGCCAGTTAATTACGATGGAATCAGCCTGGGTTTCTTTCTCCAAACCCACCAGTAACACGGGTTCCTGACTGGATTGATACCCCTGGTTGGGTTGCATTACCATTTTCTGCTGAGTATTACCCGCATAAATCCGAACTTCTGTGCCGTAACCAAAGGGGTTACCTGCCGGACCCTTGAATTTGATTTTCAGGGATTGAATTTCTTTCTCCTGTTCATATTCATTGCGGAACATACGGGCCGGCTTTCCCATCTGATTCACGATCAGATCCCAGTCGCCATCATTATCCAGATCAGCGTAGGCGGCTCCGTTGGAATAACCTGGTTCGGCTAAGCCCAGCCTTAAGGCCTGATTGTCGAACGTGAACGCTTTCTGGTTTAAGAAGGCAAAATTCGACTGAGGCGTCGTCGGCATGGCATCCAGTAACTGCCGCATCGTCAGTCGTGAGGTGGATTTGTCGGTTATTAGTTTTTCCAGAAAATCCAAATCCCGAACGTCCCGGTTGTTCCCATTCGGAATAAATATATCCTTCCAGCCGTCAGCATCCATATCAAACACTAAAGCCCCATGACTAATATCCGTTGCGGCGACACCCGCCATCCAGGCCCGGTCTGAATAATTACCGTCACCCCGATTCTGCTGAAGTGTATTATGCGGAACCGTTGGAAAAAGGCTTCGATTATCGCCAAACTTGACCTGCGTCCGGCTCCGAATAGCGTCATCCGATAAAGCAGAAGTAGCCAGTACATCGGTTTGAGCGTCATTATCCAAATCACCCGCTACGATACTCAAACTTCGTTGGGGCGTGTGCAGAAAAGGCCGGGTTTCCTGAAAAAGTCCTTTTTGTTGATTCAGGTAAATCACATCTGTTTCCGGGAAATCCCGAGAAAGGGCAATATCTGGCCATTGGTCACCATTAAAATCGGCAATGGCTACGCCCGTTGTGGTCAGGCTTTCGGCTAATCCTGCTTTCAGTGATACGTCTATGAAAAGCCCTTTATCGTTTCGATACAGGCGATTGGAGCCGTTTGGCCAACTTTGCAGCGAGTCGGGCTGAAGAGCTTTGATTTGGTTATTCACTACGAAACAATCCAGATCGCCATCCAGATCATAATCGAAGAAAACGGACTGAACAGCCTGACGATTATTAGTTAAGCCCAGGGCCTGAGCTTGTTCGGTAAATTGAGGAATTCCATTTTCGGTCAGTTTCCCGGAATGAATGAATAACTCATTCTCAGCTTTTGGGCCGAAGTGACAGACGTATAAATCCAGCCAGCCGTCCCCATTCACATCGGCCATAGACACTCCAGCAGACCACTGCTTATTACCTAACAGGCCTGCCGCTTCAGTAACGTTCTCGAACCGCCAGCCCCCCCGATTGAGGTATAACTTGTTTTTACCTGAAGAAGCCGTAAAGAAAAGGTCGGGTAAGCCGTCATTATTTAAATCACCAGCCGCAACGCCACCGGCTCCCAGAAGACGTTCGGCTAATCTCAGAAAATTTTCTCGTTGAACAGAATCGGCGGGGATGTCAAGATATAGGCTGTCCAGATTAGGAAGCTGGTTTTGAAAATCAAGGCCCGTTTTGTTCACGGAAACACCCACGAAGAGGGGATCGTCGGGAGCCTCGTAAGGCCGCTTGCGTTCCGAACGCTGACAGGCAACGACGAACAGCATTAGCATACCGAAAATCCAATATTTCATGCGGGAGGGGAAAATGTTACTTTCGCAATTTACCACTCCGGGCTTAAAAAACGTAATTAAAGGGCTGCTTTCCCCGCCTAAAAAGCCAGATAAACAATGAATAAACCTTTGCATCCGTTCTGGGGGCTTTGTTGGGTCTTAACATGTATACACAAGGTGTGAGACGCTATGAATCGCCTCTCTGCTGTACCTTCGCATTTCGAACTCCGCGTTCCGAACTCCGCGTTCCGAGCAAATTCCTCTAAATCCATTGATACATGAAGATTATTCTGGCTCCTGATAAATTTCGTGGTTCGCTGACGGCTTCACAAGCTTGCGAGGCGATGGTCGCTGGGGTTCGGGAAGCATGCCCCGAGGCGATCATTCAATCCCTTCCTTTATCAGACGGTGGTGAAGGCTTTCTGGAAACGCTTGTTCAGGCTACGCAAGGTACTTTTCACGATGTTCAGGCACATGACCCCCTGATGCGAAATCTATCTGCCTCTTACGGTATTTCAGGCGATAGGCAAACCGCCTTTATTGAAATGGCTACGGTTTCGGGCCTGGCTTTACTGAACCCGAACGAATACCAGGCCACTCAAACCAGTACCTACGGAACGGGGGAACTCCTAAAAGCAGCTATCCAGACCGGAGTTAGTAAAGTAATCCTAGGCATTGGTGGCTCGGCCACGACCGATGGCGGTATGGGTATGGCTCAAGCCTTAGGCTGGCAGTTTTTTGACGAAAAAGATCAGTTACTTGAACCTACGGGAGCTTCATTAATCCTGATCCATCGCATCGAACCCCCTTCCTTTCTTCCGGAAGTGGAGTTACTCATTGCCTCGGACGTTACGGCTCCACTGTTCGGGGTAACCGGAGCAGCTCAGGTGTACGGTCCGCAGAAAGGAGCTTCACCCGAAGAAGTCGCATTACTCGACAAAGGATTGCAGAATCTGGCCCAAAAAGTAGCTAAAAAAGGACTTGGCATAAGTTCTTTAGCAGAGGTTCCGGGAGCGGGAGCTGCCGGTGGTTTAGGCTTTGGATTAATGGCTTTTGCTGGAGCAAAGATTCGTCCCGGAGCAGCGTTAGTGATGGAACTTACCGGCTTTCAGGAAGTGTTATCTAATGCTGACCTGATTCTAACCGGGGAAGGTAAACTCGACGAGCAAAGTTTACAGGGCAAGCTGATTGGACGAATTTGTGAAACAGCCCAGCAACGGAATATTCCCGTACTGGCCCTTTGCGGAACGCTAGCAGCCCAGCCTTCGCAACTAAAAGCCCTGGGGCTAAGTTATGCGGCCTCTATCCTCCGTTCACCCGTGCCTTTGGAGGAAGCTTTGCAAACCGCCGCCGAGCGACTCCGGGAAGCCAGCTTCTGGGCCGTTCATTTGTATTGTATTGGAAAAAATTGACTTGATCATTCATGGCATTCGATTATAAAACCGAACTCACCAAGATTCCTCATCAACCGGGCGTGTATCGGTACTTTGATGAGGAAGGAACCGTCATTTACGTCGGTAAAGCGAAAGATCTGAGAAATCGGGTGAGTAGTTACTTCCAGAATTCCCGCGATCATGACCGTAAAACCAAACGGCTGGTTTCGTACATCCGTAAGATCGAATTCACGATTGTTCCTACGGAATTTGATGCTCTATTACTCGAAAATTCACTGATTAAGCAATATCAGCCCCGCTTTAATATTCTTCTGCGGGATGATAAAATGTATCCGTTCATTTGCATCACCAATGAACGTTTTCCCCGCATCATTACCCTTCGCCGGGTTGATCGAAAATTGGGTACGTTTTTCGGCCCTTACGCTAACGTGAAGGCCATGCACAGTCTGCTGGATATGTTTGGACAACTCTACACCATTCGTACCTGTAGTTATGCCCTAACGCCCAGTAATATCGAAAACCGAAAATTTAAGGTTTGTCTGGAATACCATATCGGGCGTTGCAAAGGCCCTTGTGAAGGACTGGAAACGGAGGAAAATTACAACCGTAACATTGAGCAAATTAAACATATCCTGAAAGGTAACCTTCAGATTCCCAAGCAGTTTTTTCAGGAACAGATGGCTTCTGCTGCCGGTCGGCTTGATTTTGAGGAAGCTCAGGAGTGGAAAGAAAAGCTGGATCGAATTGAGAGTTTCCAGAGCCGTAGTACGGTTGTTAATCCAAACATCGGGAATGTCGATGTCTGTACGATTGTATCGGATGAAACTACGGCTTTTCTTAACTTCATGCGGGTAACCAATGGTTTTATTACCCTGACCCAAACAGTTGAAGTTAAGAAAAAACTCGACGAAACCGACGCTGATATTCTTACCATGTGGGCCTGGGAGTTACGCACGCAGTATCAATCCGAATCGAAAGAGATTATTTCCAATTTACCACTTACGATTGAGCTGAAAGGTATTACCAATACCGTCCCCCAAATCGGCGATAAGCGGAAGTTACTGGACGTTTCGCTGAAAAATGTATTATTCTTCCGAAAAGAAAAGAATGATCGTAAGGTAGCTGAAGACACGGCAGGTAACCCCAAAATGCGGGTATTAATGACGCTGAAAAATGATCTTCAGCTCAAGACAATTCCCCGCCACATCGAGTGTTTCGATAACTCGAACATTCAAGGCACAAACCCCGTTTCGGCAATGGTTTGTTTTATGGATGGCATGCCTTCCAAGAAAGATTACCGACATTTTATTCCCAAAACCGTTGAGGGCCCGAACGACTTTGCCACGATGAAGGAAGTAGTAGGACGGCGTTACCATCGTTTGCTGGAAGAAGAAGCCCCACTCCCCGATCTAATTATTGTCGATGGAGGCAAAGGACAGCTTTCGGCGGCCTGTGAAGCGTTAAAGGAGTTGAAACTATATGGTAAAGTTCCTATTGTGGGCATCGCTAAACGGCTGGAAGAAATTTATTTCCCGGAAGACTCTATTCCTTTATACATCGACAAACGCTCCGAAAGTCTGAAGCTAATTCAGCGACTGCGAGATGAAGCTCACCGTTTTGGTATTACGCACCACCGTGACCGTCGCAGCAAAACTTTCCTGGTAAGCGAGCTGGAGGATATTGAAGGTATTGGAAAAATCACGGCTACCAAGCTGCTTAAACACTTCAAAACCATCAAGGCTTTAAAAGAGGCGTCGTTTGAAGATATTGAGAAAGTAATGGGTAAGGATAAAGCCCAAAAAATCAAACATCATTTCGACACTATGAAAGCCTGATTTTTGACTAAACTTAAGATGTCGCCTAACGAGAAAGAGAAAGCTAGTAGACAGGGCTTTTCCTATGTTCCCGCAGTCGCTCGGCTCTAGCCGAGTGACCACCTAGCTCCAGGCCTCTGGCCGATAGGATGCAAATCCGAACTTGGTCAGAAAACAACCTTCAGTCAACAAAACATACTTACTACCCTCGGCCAGAGGCCTACCAGACTATAGTGTCAATCGGCTAAAGCTGAGCGACTGCGGGAGGGTGTCAACAATTGGATGTTAGACGAATGATGCCAGCGAAAAAGCTGGCATCGGCTAGGCTGAAGTATATGGATTTCTCCCTTTCATTCTTTCGCAGTCGCTCCGCTAGAACCAGCGACTGCAGGAGACTATGTAAGGTAGTAAAAGCCGTTTGACCCAAAAATTTGGTTTTGAAAGGGTAGAAAGATGAAAGCCATACAGAAGTAACAGAAAACCGCCTCTTCCCCAGACTCGATGAAGTCGCGTCTCTACTTGGGAACTTGTGAGGCAGGCGGCTTCATCACTTCATCAAGGATTTTGGTTTAAAACATAGAGACGAACTACGACCCCCTGGAGCGAGATTCCATTTCGTTCCTTCAATCAGGCAGATTCTTGCCTGCCTTTATACCCACAAGGTTGGCATCCATAGCGAAATTCCTTTGTGAACTTACTTGAACATGAGGGAGTCTTTACCGCTTCACAGCCGTCTCCTACCACAGAAGGCCTCTTTCTTCGTTCGAGATGACAGCGGAAGAAGTACCTTTACACCCTAAGAGCGAACCAGAATTGACATTAGTGTTCGACTTATAAATCTTAGAGAGCCCCAGAAAAGCCAGTTATGGAGTTACGCTCTACAACTGGCTTTTGTTAGTTTAGAAAAAAAGGCATAATCCCAGACTTATTAATCTCATTTCTGGAACTGACTTTTGTCATTAGTAAGCTCATGGAGCGGCTGTAGTTTTGTGTTATCAAACTGGTAATCAAAATGGTACGCACAGAACTCAATCATACAGCACAGGGTATTAATCTTAACCCTACTTCCCCCAGTCTCTGGAATCGTTTCATCGCTTTTTGCGATAGTCAGGAAGTCGAAAATCACTGGCTTTGGGCCGGAGCAACCGTAGCCATTCAGGGTTGTATCCTAACTCCTCTTTTACTTTGGACCATTAATCATTTCGGCCTCGGAGATGGTTATTTACTCGTCGCTGTTATTTCTATCTTCAGCGTAGTAGTGCCTAATCTTTCGGCTTTATCAACGAAAATTATACTGCCTATTTTTGCCACGAGTTTTCTTATTCACGTGGGCATCATTCTTAGTACTTTACTTACCCACGCTTAGTCTATTACACTTCACAACTCAGGCCACTTCTACCTGGAAGTGGCTTTTTTGTAGTAAACCAAAAGAGCCTTCACAAGGAAGGCTCTTTTGACTTGAAATGGTCTTTGGACTTAATTGCGTTGGCCACCACCTGGACGGTTTCCAGGAGTACCGCTGTTGTTTTGCGGGGTTCCTTGTGGCTGGCCACCGGGCATTCCACCCCCTTCATTTCCATCACCGCCTTTGATATCGTCGTTGTTCACACCACGGCCCTTGCGACGGGGTTGTTGGTTGAAGCTCATTTTACCGATGCGATAGCTAAACGTTACCCGAACACCCGTGTTGTAACGAATATTAAGGGTTTGTTGGGTAAATACGGGTGAGGTATAGCTGCTGCGAACCTTGAAACCACCGAAATTCAGGAAGTTCTCGAAACCAAAACCTAAGCTGGCTTTTTTGTCGTTGAATTCTTTCCGAATCCCCAGGTTATAGAAGGCCATTCCACCGCGGCTACCCTGCAAATCGATATCCCGGCCGCGAATAAAGCCGAAGCCCTGCATGGCCCAGTTGTTCTTCATCGTGAGTGAGACGTTGAAACGGCCCCCAATCACCATGCCCGAATTAGAAGTACTTAAGGTGGTATTACTGCCGTTACTCAGCATTTTATACTGCATGTCCAGGCTACCACCAATAGAGAATTTAGAGGTAAAGTTAATGTTTCCGAAGATGTTCAGGCCCACCGATTCTTCCCGACCAATGTTACTTGAAGTCGTTACAATCGCGTCGCTTGATACGTTTGTTAAGGCTGTGTTCAGGATATTACCGTAATCAGTTCCTGCAAAGATGGTCCGAATATCAGAGGCATTGGAACGAACAGAAGTAATGGAATTACCCGTGTATCGATAGAAACCGCTAAAGTTCAAATACGTTTTATTGATGGACGTACTCCAGGTCATTTCGTAGTTATCCGTCAATTCTGGTCGCAGATAAGGGTTACCCAGGCTGATGTTCAGCGGGTTCGCCAGATTTAGGTTAGGGTTCAGCGACTGAATACCCGGACGTTGCAGACGACGGTTATAGCCCCATTTCAACGTACTGTTTCCAAGCGTTTTAGACAGGTTGATACTAGGAACCAGATTGGAGTAATTTGGAATATTCAGAGCGTCAAAACCTGTACTGAAATTACCCGTAATGGAGGTATATTCATACCGGGCACCCGCTTTAAAATACCACTTATTGTTCGTTGAATATTGGTAGGTCGCATAACCCGCCGCTACGTTCTGATCATAATTCAACTGGTTGTTGGTCCGGCTAGTATCCGTACGGTAGGCTCCGTTTTCACCCTGAGCGATAAAATATTCGTAGTTACTCTGTACCTGACGCAGAATTGTTTTCGCTCCTACTTCAAACAACTGGTTTTTACCCGTAGGCATCTGGTAATCGATCTGAATTGTCGATTCCTGGTTGTAACTATCGTTGTCGTTTCTCTGACGCGTCCCTACCAGTCCTTCGGCATTAAGTGAATCCGCGATGTAATTATTAGTTCGGTTGTTACGGCTAAACTGTCCCGAAATACTCAGCTCTTGTTGAGGCTTGAAGATTTTGGTATAGTCTATGTTCGCATCCAGGGTTCCCGATTCATCCTTTGAATCAATTTCCCGGCGGTTGGTCGTTGCTAATACACCACCCCGATACACATTCGTCAGCAGATCCTGCGTGTTCCAGCCATTGCGAGTACCGAAACGGATATTACCAGTCAGCGATGAATTTTTAGAAATATCATAATCCAGGCCTAAAGAGTAATTACCAAACAGGTTACGATCCAAGGTATTGGCCGTCTGACTCGTCAGCGTTTCTACGCCATTACGCGTAGCCGTCTGGTTATTTTCGTTTTTGCCTTTTATGTTATAATTCGAGCGGCCAAAGCCGTTCAGGGTAATTCCAAGCTTGCCTTTGCGGTAACTGCCATTCAGCCCTAAGTTAGCTCCCCGGTTACCCACACCTGAATCAATGTTGAGCGTTAAACCCTGTAAAGTATTTTTCTTGGTAATGATGTTGATGATCCCGCCCGAACCTTCTGCATCATATTTTGCCGAAGGAGAAGTAATCACTTCAACAGTCTTAATTAGGTCAGAAGGAATTTGCTTTAGGGCATCTCCAATGTTCTGAGCCATGATGGTCGAAGGCTTACCGTTGATAAGTACACGTACGTTCGAATTACCCCGTAACTGTACGTTACCATCCAGGTCAACGGATAGCATCGGTACTTTTCGAAGAATTTCCGTAGCATCGCTCCCCCGGGAGGTAATATCTTTTTCGGCATTATACACCAGACGATCCACTTTCTCCTCTACCAGTTCCCGCTGACCCGTTACGGTTACTTCCTGTAAAGTTCTCGTGGTGGGTGTTAACTTAACTACTCCCATATCCAGGTCTTTACCTCCTGCAACAGTTACATTATCAATCGTTTTTGAATTAAACCCGATGAAAGTAAAAACCAGTTTATAAGTACCGTCTGCCACGCGATTCAGGGTAAATTTCCCTTTATCATCCGCTACAGATCCGTCTATAGGCTTATTAGTAGCCTTGCTGTATAAGGCCACACTGGCGAATTCCACTGCACTGGTAACGGTCGAATCTACGATGAAACCCGTAATCTTGGCATTACCTTTAGGAGTCTGATCCTGAGCCGTTCCCGGAATAGCTTGAGGCTGTTGTCCCGGTTGTGGGGTTCCAGGAATCTGGGCAAACGCCGATCCTATGGAAAAAATGGAAAAGAGAAAAAATAGATACTTAATCATGGCTCGTTTAAAAAATAGGTTCATAGCTGTGCGTATCCAAATGGATAAGGTGTGGTTACTCTAACAGAAAATACTAGGAGGTTTACTCAGTTTATTAATCCAGTTGTGCCAGGATTATTCGTCCAAAAATGTTGATAACAATCTGATTACTGATGTAAACTCGACGAAAGGTTGTAGTTCATAGATCAACCTACGGGAGGCATTTTGGAGATTAAATCCTGATTATCAAGGATGAAATAAAAATAATATTGTACAAAAGGGAAGAGTCCCGCGACCAATTCATAGAAATCATCGTCATTTTTGAAAGCTCAATTTCAGACTAATATCTGAGTATTTTTACAGTTAATACATCTATGCCACCTCAATTAATCAGGCTAATTTTTCAGGTAACTAAAGAATGTAAATGATTTTCGTACGTTACTTTTTTCAAAGGACCTTATATGAAGCATTCTTACTGGTTTTTGCTCTTACTTCTGGGGAATGGAATCGCTCAGGCCCAACAACGGGCTCAGTATAGTCAGTATATGCTGAATGCTTTCGTGATTAACCCAGCCGTAAGTGGACTTGAAGATTTTATTGATGCCAAAGTGGGATATCGTAATCAGTGGAGCGGTTTGGAGGGAGCTCCCAAAACGTTTTATGCTACGGCTCACGGAGCCCTTGATAAGGCCGACCGAACCAGTTCCTTAGCCGTTCGCGGGCCTAATGGCAGGCCACTTCCCCGACCCCGGGTTTTTCGATCACAACCCGCCGCTCCGGGGCATCATGGCATTGGAGGGATGGTTCTTTACGATGAAATGGGCCCTACTTACCGTACTACGTTAACTATTAGTTATGCCCGTCATATTCCATTGAATAATCGAATCAAATTATCTGCTGGCCTGGGCACTGGCGTTACCCAGCATACCATTGATTTTGATCGCCTGCATCTGCTAGACCCTTCCGATCCCGTTTTACAATATGGGAAACAAAGTGTACTAATGCCTGATCTATCGGCTGGGGTATTGCTCTATGATCCTCATTTTTACGTGGGCCTGTCAGCAAGCCAGCTACTGTTCAAAAATATCCATTATCGTACTTCAGGTCAATCAGCCTATGAGTGGTTAGGCACCCTCTATAATCATTACTTTCTAACGGCGGGTTATCGCTTTGATGTTACTGAAGATTGGGCATTCCTACCCTCCCTATTAGTTAAGTCGGTTAGACCCGTTCCTCTTTCGTACGATGTTAATGCCAAGTTTTCCTATCAGGATCGGATTTGGGCCGGGCTTTCCTATCGCCACAAAGATGCCATTGTAGGTCTTGTTGGCGTTAATATTAACTATCAGATCAATCTGGGTTATTCGTATGACTTTACGATGTCAAATCTTCGAAATGTATCTCGGGGCACGCATGAAATAGTAATCGGGATTATGCTGAATAATCGTCAACGAATCATTTGTCCACGATTGTTCTAAAACGAGAAAACCCGCTTCATCGGCGGGTTTTCTCGTTTTACTTGATCTGCTGATTAATATTCCCACAGGTTGTGTTCCCACTCCATGAGTTTATATTCCAGTTGCTGAGCTTTCACCAGACCTTCTTTCTCACCACCATAAATCTGTGACAAGTAAGCGTTTTTAGAATTTGACTGCTTCAGAATTCGAGAAGAGAATAATCTCAGGTCGAATGCATCAGCCATGTTCAGGTGTCTGGCATTATTCTGGTTATTATACCAGATGAATTTGGTTGGATTGCTACGGAAGTACTGATCTACATCCCGATAACGGAACGTAGCAACTTCACGATCCAGACCCGTAGAAGTTTTAGCCGCTGGAATAATTAACGTAATGGACTTCATGTCATAGTACTGACGTGAACGACGTTTGTCAAATACGTAATCTTCTTTCAATTCCAGCACGGTGATGTCCGTTGGAAAGTATTCATAAGCCGAGTTATCATTCGCGAAAGAAGGCTGATCAAAACCGTTAGAGTCGGTTTTTGCAGGTGTACTACCACCCCAGCCATCATCTACACCCCCAGCGGGAGCCGCAGGCTTTTTAGCAGCAGCGGGTTGCTTTTTATTCGCAGCATCGCCCCAGCCATCGTCACCACCAGCCGGAGCAGGATCACCAAAACCGGCTGCTTTTTCCTCGTCTGAAAGTCCTGCACCGATCCCTTCCATTCTCAGGTTAGCCTGAAATTGTTCAGGAGTCAGCTCCGTAACTAATGAATCATTTTTATAGGCTTTCAATACACCCGCTTTCATTCCATCAATCAGGTAACGAGTTACCTCGTTGTTGGTTGAGAAAAAAGGCTGGTTTTGAATCTCTTGTAAGTCCATCCGACGCCAAAGCGTTGTTTTGAACATAATATCCTCATCATCAATCGGACGGAGAGATTCTGAGGTACGGTTACGTTCCGCCATTGAAGCCCGCTGGCTATTCATCGAAGCTCCTTGCCCCCCTCTTAATACTTGATTTTGCGTATTTGGAGCAGGCTGTAAATTGGCCGGAGGGGCTTGCTCTGGCATAGGGGTAGGCTCTTGAGCATAGGTCGCCCCTGCCACCACCAGTGACAGCATCAGACCCCCAATTCCTTTCAATTTTGTCATGGCAACGTGAATTTTACGCCGTTAGTTTAATGGAACAGTAATAGGTTCGTTAATCGCTGTAGTCGAAACTTTACCCTGGAAATTCTGACGTTGATAGCCTTTTACTTCAATCACGTAACGATCTCCGGGTTGAGCCGTTGCAGCCAGAGAAGCAATGTTACCCTGACCCACAGGACCAGCTACTCGCTTCGAACCACGGGCTAAGGAAATTTGAACATCACTTACCCGGAATTTAGCATCTTCAGGATTAGAAGCAGCAAAATCTTCATCCGCAATGGCTCTTACTTCCAGTACACGTAACTGGCTGGCTCCAATGCCCTTACGAACATCTAGCTTCGCTCCATTACCAAACGGAACTAACTGAGGAGCTGGTACACGACGAACATTAAATTTTTCAGTACCTAAGGTATTACCCATGTTTACTACGTTCAGACTTACCTGACGACTGTTCGGAACAATGGTAACTTTTCCTTGTCCGCCCGCAATGGTTTCCGCTCCTTGTGCATTAAAGGATGGATTCCACATGGCTCCCATTTGAGGGCTTACAAATTGCAAACGGTTTGCACAACCCAGATACAGAGGAGGTAATGAAGCCGATTGAATGCTGTAAGAAGGTTTCGCTACAAAATATTCACCCGTAACCGTGAAGGTTTTCATCGCACCCGTTGGATCAGGATAGTTAACCGTAGCTGTGTACGATTTCTTGGCTAATCCATCAGGACCATAAGCACCGCCCTGAGCCGTAAACTGAATCTGACCGCGACCATCTTTCATGGGTACCGCCGCTCCGTTAAAGCTCATGCGAGGAGTAATGGCTGAAGAAGTAGCAGCTACGTACATTTCAGCTTCGTACTTCATACCTGCCACAACCGTACTGGACTTAGCAGAGATAACTGGGAAAATCTTATCAAACTTGATTTCTTTCAAACCCACTTTCGCAGCTAACTGGTCCAGAACCGTATTCTCGTAACGTAATACTTCAGACTGTTTCTGGCTTAATACCGCCAAAGCCGCAGGAACTGGGGTTTGAGCGAAATTCAACTCAGCAAAATCCTTATTCCGTTGCTCAGAGCTTTTGCTGGTAATAGGATCATCTTTGGCATCCAGAGCTAAAGGTCCAAACTGTGTTCCTTTATCAGCATAAGCCTGAAGATCTGTTACGTACTTGTTAAGTTTATTTTTCAACTCGTACGCCTTACCATCTTCGTTTGTTCCTACCATTAGGATAGCAACTTTGTCTTCTTCTTTAGGGTTAACTAAATTTCCCTGGTTGTCATATCCGCCGCCCGCTTCAATCAGTTGCATTTTCAAGGCGTCCAGATCATTATAAATGGCAGAAGAAATTTTGCGAACCGCGTCTGCTTTTGCCATCACATCGGCATAAAGGCTTCCGCTTTCTGCTGCTTTATCCTTAATGCCCTTAACTGATTGTTGATTCGTAGCACTAGCGGTACTATTGGCGGACTCCAGACTTCGGTTTAACAAAACGAATTTGTCAATTAAAGCCGAACTTACCTGCAAAGCCAGCATTGCCGTTAGTACCAGGTACATCATCCCGATCATTCGCTGCCGGGGTGTTTCTTTGGCACCTGCCATATTCCTTATTTAGTTTTTCAGTGTCAGAAAAAATGAGCATCAGTGTAGGAGAATCACTGACTATTGTACGCCTTTCATGGCCGACAACATACCGCCATAAATATTATTCAGCGACTGTAAATTGTTGGTCAGACGGCCCATTTCATTCTTGAATTGCTGGGCATCTTTAGAAGCTTCCTGCATATTATCCATAGCTGAAGCCAGGTTACCGTAGAAAGCATTCATTGCTTTCAGGTGTTTCTGAGTATCCTGTAATTCAAGCTCATATACTGCATTCAAAGCACCCATTGTCTGCGTGATTTGCTGGAATTTCACGCGGTATTCTTTAGCATCCATGGTTGCTGAAGCCATATCAGACATAGCCGTTACAGCTGTTCCGTAAGACTTGTTCATTTCCTGTAATGAACCCGCAGCAATCTTCACGTTTTTCGCGTATTCGTTAGTAGCTACCGTAGCATCGGTTAACTGACCAATTTTACCAACGGTGTCCGTCAGGCTGCGTAAGCCTGTACCTAAGTTATTAAATACGTCCGGCGTCACTTTCGCGTTTGCCAGCATGTCATCCATTTTTGACATCAATCCCAGGTTAGGAGAAACGGCTACGGGAGCAGCAGCACTACGCGTAGGTAATTCGCCTTTATAGTTGTCATCTAATTCAGGATATACTTTTTCCCACTGATACGAGTTGTCGGGGGCAACAAATTGCTGAAAAGCGAAGAGGAAGAAGATAACAGCTTCAGTACCCATTCCGATGGTCAGCATCGTATCGGCACCTTCACGGTGTTGGATTTTAAAAAGGGCCCCCAGAATTACAACAGCGGCCCCAACGCTATAAATTACTGGAAGAATTTTGTCGAAGAAGACGCTACGTTTCGCCGCCATGAGTAAATAAAAAGGTTTAAACGTGAAAAGGACTGGATTAAATCTTAAAAAAACAGCTCTTTTTAAGAGGTGGTAAAGGGATAGCGGTTTTAAACGCATAGAAAAGCATCTATCTCAAGAAACTATGAAATAGATGCTTTTATGAAATTCTAACGGAATTCTCTTCCTGAAGACATACCCAGGTGTTGCATCACACAACGGAAGCCAATGTAAGAGCGACGAGCATCTTTATACTCCCAGCTACGGGTACCCGTTTCAAGGAAGTAAGCTACGTCTTTCCATGAACCGCCGCGAATTACTTTGCGAGGCTCGTCATCGTTGATATTATCGGAGTTCAAATCCCAGGTAACTACGGCAGCGTTATCAGCCCAGGCATCCAGACACCATTCAGCTACGTTACCAGCCATGTTATACAATCCATATTCATTAGGGTTGTACATGTTAGCAGGAGCAGTATAAGCATAACCATCCGCGTCGTAGTTACCACGCTGTGGTTTGAAGTTGGCCAACATACAACCTTTGCCATTGGCTACATAAGGATTACCCCAAGGATACTTGGCACCAGCCTTACCACCGCGGGCAGCCCATTCCCACTGAGATTCCGTAGGTAACTCAAACCGAGGCATGGCAGCCTGATTTTCATTGGCCCGGTAATCGTTCAGTACTGAGGTACGCCAGCGGCAAAAGTCACGAGCGGCATCCCAGCTTACGCCAACCACCGGATAACGGTCAAATGCAGGACTAGAGTAATAATACTCCGTCATGGGGTCACCATTGTGGTAGGTAAAGTCTTTTTTCCATACGGTGGTATCTGGATATACCTTACTCATGATATATTCTTCTCCAAGCACCGAAACAGAATCCGTCAACATTGCATTTACATACTGACGGTATTCGTTATTGGTAATCTCCGTATCATCCATGAAAAACTGGCTGATTGTTACCCGCTTGTTAAAGTTCACCTGAGCGGTAGCAACATCTTCATCCGCCTGTCCCATCAGATAAGAACCCGATGGAATCAATACCATTCCATAAGGGGTCGGTTGTTTCCAGCCTTTTCGGGCATCGGCAACAATTTCTCCATTGTAGACACCAACATCTCCTTTGCGACTGCCTTTTCCACCTTTTCCTCCATTGCTAGCATTGTTGCCTTTTTTACCGCAACTCTGCATGATCAACATTGGGAAGAGAATCAAAAGACTCCAAATGAGGCGTTTACTCATATACCGCTCATTCATAATCATATAGTTGTTTTTCTTATTCAATCGCTATTTGTGAATTATTACCAAATGGTTACGTTTACCAGAGACTACGATGCCGCAAAAAAACGATAAATACGCTGATATCGTATTTAACTTAGCTGGCAAAAATAAAAAATTTATTTCTGGTGCTTTCTTCCGTTCGCTAAACTTACGTTAATCCACAGGGTTGGCGTTTTCAGAAAATTTGATTTTTATTCAAAATGCCCTACCCTGTAAATAGCCTGTCCTTACTCTTGAAGAAGTATAAACTTCATGTTGGATTAATGTTGGTCTTAAAAACGGAAACGTGGAGTCCGTACGGGAATTCTTTTGTTAGGCTTTGGTGCTGGTAAAGCATAACTCAATAATATGGAATAAGATCCGGGCGATTTTGCACTTACCCCCCCCAGAATAATATCGTAGGAGGCTCCCAGACGGAATCGATTCCAGTTTACTCCGGCAAAAACGGGAATACCGTCTCCCTGCCGCCAGCCTGCTCCTACCCACACGAAATTACGCCACATGGCTAACAACGAAGCTTCAATCGAAAACGTATTTATATCTGACTTTAAAATTGCAGCCGGATTTAATTCTACATCTTCGTTCACATAATACTTGTAACCTCCATTAATAAAAAAGGTTTTTTGAGCCTGATTAACGGCTCCTTCCTGACCAAAGGAATAACGAGCTCCGTTCAGGTGAATCATAGAAGCTCCGATGTAATACGTTGGTGTTGAATAATGTACCCCTGCCGCAACATCTGGATTGGATTCGTTAACTTTTCCGCTACCAATTAAAGGATCATTGGGATCGCGGGCTCTGAGTTTATCAAAATCAATGGATCGAATTAATAACCCACCCTGGGCTCCAAAAGCCAGCGTTCGTTCTCCTCCTAGGGGGATGCGGTATGCATAGGCCAACTGTACTTCTTGGTTTCGCTGCGGACCGGCCTGGTCATTGAATACATTCAGACCAACGGCTGACTTGATTCCTGGAAGTGGTAACTGAAATGAGAAAAGCTGGGTTGTAGGGGCTCCTCCATCATCGGAGAAACTGCTCTGATAACCCATATATTGCTGACGATGAATCAATTGAAAGCGAGTTACTCCTTCATAACCTACCGCCGCAGGATTAAAAAACGATTGGTTATACATGTACTGACTGAACTGAGGATCCTGTTGAGCCCTCAATGCACCAGAAGAAACCAAGAAGAGTACTATAATGAAGTATAGCGTTTTTTGCATGGCGAAACATTCACAATCATAAAACTATGAAACTATTTTGGTAAATCGACATTTCTGTTGGATTTCCCCGGCATAGTACCAAACGCCAGAACAGACAGATTGTTACAGCAACATAAAAAAAACCTCCGACGAATTGAGTCAGAGGTTTTCTTTCTATTAAAGTATTATTATTTCAAGCCATTTGCCTTTTTAATGTATAAATCTAAAGCTCCGGTCATGGAGGGAGCATTAGGCATGGGAGCTTCAATATCAAGGATTAATCCAGCTTCCGTTACCGCTTTGGCCGTGGTAGGCCCCAGGGCAGCAATACGGGTTTTGTTTTGTTTGAAATCAGGGAAATTATCAAACAACGACTTGATACCAGAAGGGCTGAAGAAACAGATGATATCGTAGAATACGTTTTCCAGGTCCGATAAATCCGCTGATCCCGTTTCGTACATTACGGCTTCGCTCAAATGAATGTCATTAGAGACCATAAAACCGGGAATGTCGTTACGACGCTTATCCGAACAGGGAAAAAGGAATTTTTCAGTTTTGTGTTTCTTAATCAAATCCAGCAAATCAGCAGCTGTTTTCTGACCCACGAAAATCTTACGCTTCCGAATGACAATGTATTTCTGTAGGTAATTAGCCGTTTGCTCCGTTACGCAGAAATATTTCATCTCGGGAGGCATTTCCATTTTTGCCTCTTTGCAGATCCGGAAAAAATGGTCTACTGCATTACGGCTCGTAAAAATGATAGCCGTATGTGCCAGAATATCTAGTTTCTGCTTGCGGAAGTCTTTGTACGATACGCCATTTACCTCAATGAAGGGTCGGAAATCAATCTTGATATCGTATTCCCGTGCCAGATCAAAATAGGGAGATTTATCGTCAGCAGGACGAGCTTGGGTCACTAGAATGCTGGAAACTTTCGTGAGCCGTTCGTCCGCCTTGTTCGTCGTTTCACTCATTCAGATTCAAAAAAATATGTACAAGATGTGATGGTAAAACCTGATAACGTATAGATAACCTGGAAACTACCTAAATGTTTCGGTGTCAATCAAACTACGCCTTTTGAGCTGCTTTGCTTTCACAAGGCAAACTTCAGGCCGATGATGAATGGAACTAGTTCAACGATGCAAAGGTAAGAAAATAAGTACAGATTTTTAGCGTCAGACAATTTATTAATGGAAAAGTACAATAACAGTAACCGTCCTATGTAAAAGCCTGTGATGGGTATTAGCAGTAGATTGTCCCAGTGAAAGGTTAAGGATGGAAAAGTGTTTAACATGAAGAGCATTAATACACTAATTCCGGTATAAAAGATGGCAGAGGACTGCATCGATTTAAAGAAATGTATATTAACTATTTTATCAAATTTATAGATATGACCTAATACATTAACCATCACATATTTCAATAGAAATACGATGAAAATCAGAATACCAATGAAAATAAAGTAGAAAAATAACTGCCCCATCGTCTCTTCCTGCTGAAAGAGAGCCTGAGTTTTAAATAAATCAATCCCTCGGTATCTAATTAACTGATACAGAAAGGATAATACAAAACTGATGAGTAATAAAAATAGTAGGTTAGCGATTTCCAGAAGCCCTCGGGTTACGAGTGGAGCTCCTTCTCTGGGGTGAATGGTTAGTAAATCCTTAATGCTTAAATACCGTATAAAATCCCTCGGGAATCTACGGTAAATAGAGGCATAGGCTAATAACAACAACAAGGCTCCTAACACATAAAAATCTTCAAATGGGGAGTCGTCTCTGGGTCTAGCCTGGAGGAAGGATTCGGATACATAAATAGGCTTCTGCCCTACCCCTATTTTATGGCCAATCTGTAAGGTCTTCTGATCTATACCTGGCTGTGGGCCATAAAGGGTAAGCAAGACCCGCCGATCTGGAGAGACTTTATAGAGGCTATCCAGCTTAAAAATAGTCCAGGTCTTTTCGGGTAATTTTTTTTGCAGTGAGCCATTGATAAACAGGTAGTTTTCCTGATCGGATCGATACAAAAGGTAATAATGCCGATTTTGAGCGATGTCCAGAATAACGCTGTAAGAGCCGTATTGCTGGTGCATTTCCCGAATGTAAGGGACATAGGTTTTCGCTTGTTCATCATACACTCGCCAGTCGTTGCGAAAGTCATGAACAAGGAAGTAACCGTCCTCTGGCCCCGTTGTCTGAGCGAAGGCAGAAGTCCCGGCAAGGGCGAACAGGATAAAAATCCAAAAACAGTGAAGCCTGTGGGTTAGAAAACTACCCACAGGCTTTCGTGCTGTCGAAAAAGTGAAATTAGAATCCACCAAATCTCGCTCTCAGTAAGTCTGCATTCAATGATCAGATCAAAGAACCAGAACTATTACAGAATAATCTCTTACGCGTTTGCCTTGCGGTCAGCTAAAGCTTTCAGCATGGTTTCACCAATAACGGCAGGCGATTCTGCAACGTATAAGCCGCATTCACGCATGATTCTCATTTTAGCTTCAGCAGTATCGTCTGCACCACCTACGATGGCACCTGCGTGACCCATCCGGCGTCCTTTAGGAGCCGTCTGACCAGCGATGAAACCTACTACTGGTTTTTTGTTACCGGTTGCTTTGATCCAGTGAGCAGCTTCGGCTTCCATGCCGCCACCGATCTCACCGATCATTACGATTGCTTCCGTTTCAGGATCGTTCATCAGTAACTCAACGGCTTCTTTCGTTGTCGTTCCGATGATTGGGTCACCACCGATACCGATAGCCGTCGTCTGGCCTAAACCAGCTTTCGTTAACTGATCTACGGCTTCGTATGTCAGCGTACCTGATTTTGATACCAGACCAATGGTTCCTTTTTTGAAGATGAAGCCAGGCATAATACCTACTTTACATTCTTCAGCCGTGATAATACCGGGGCAGTTAGGGCCAATGAGGCGAATATCTTTACCCTGTACATATTCTTTCACAGCAACCATGTCTTTCACGGGGATACCCTCTGTGATGGTTACAATAACTTTGATACCTCCGTCGGCGGCTTCCATGATGGCGTCAGCAGCAAAAGCGGGGGGAACAAAAATGATGGATACGTCAGCACCCGTTTCTTTCACGGCATCTGCTACCGTGTTAAATACGGGTCTGTCCAGGTGTTTCTGGCCGCCTTTACCGGGCGTTACACCGCCAACAACCTGGGTACCATATTCAATCATTTGCTGGGCATGGAAGGTACCTTCCGAACCCGTAAAGCCTTGTACAATGATTTTTGAATCTTTGTTAACTAATACACTCATAGAGATGGGATTTGCAGTGGCCAGTTCGGAAAGAATGTGGCTGTTCTGGCAAAGAACAGAAAAATCCGGCGTAAAAGTAGAAAGCTAAGACCAGTTCGGCAATTTCCCTGCTAATATTTTTGGGTGAATAGGTATAGGTACTCCCTTTTATTTTCTGGAAATGTGGGTTTTGAACTTTTCAGAGGCTTAAAATTTTCTTAGAGCCTGCCTGAAATGACATTTTAAATAAACTAAGGATAGCGTGAGCTCATCCCCTCCTATCTTCGAAATAATCGTTGACCCAGGAGCCTGTCATTCAGAGCAAAGCGAAAGAGTTAGCCTCCCATTCACTCTCCCTCAGGAAAGAAGATAGCAAATCATGAGCATTATCTTTCATGCATTCGAGGGAACCGTTTGAAAGAGTTACTTTATACACCAATATTCTCAATTGGCGAAGGTTTCAGAATCTATGATTCGCTATTAAGGTCCGAAGGCTATAAATTCAGATAGTTTTCGACTCATGCTTCTTCGTACGGATTTTTAAACCTTTTATCTGTCTTATCACGTATAGCTATGCATTCTTCTAAAACTGCTCTGTTGATCGGAGCTTCGGGCCTGGTGGGAAATTATCTGGTTTTTAAACTCCTGCAATCGGATCGGTACGAAAAGGTAATCACGTTGGTCCGCAGGCCGATGCATTTGAAACATCCCAAGCTCGACGAACGGGTAGTAGATTTTGATCAACTTAGCTCTGAGGACGTTGCTGGAGCTGATGACGTGTTTTGCTGTCTGGGCACAACAATCAAGCAGGCAGGTTCGAAAGAGGCTTTTCGGAAAGTAGATTTAATCTATCCGGTAAAAATTGGGAAACTAGCTTTAGAAGCTGGAGCCAAGCAATACTTACTCGTTTCCTCCATCGGAGCCAACGCTCAGTCTTCCATTTTTTATAGTAAAACCAAAGGCGAAGTCGAAGCTCAGATTGCCGCTTTGGGTTATCCAAACTATACTATTTTCAGACCGTCCATGTTATTGGGAAAACGGAAGCAGTTCCGTTTGGGTGAAGAACTCGGAAAAGTAGTAGATCTGGTCTTATCTCCCATCACTTTACTCGTTCCACCCTTGCGAAAATACAAGGGTATTCAGGCCAGTAAGGTAGCCTCGGCGATGTTAGATATAGCCAGCCAGGAAGTCCCTGGCCAGCATATCATTGAATCGAATGATTTACAACGGTATTAACGATCGCTTTCGTCGTCGTCGGTATAATGAATGGATACCGTTTGCTCCAGAGCAAAAATGGTTCTCCAAATGTCCTCTTCAATTTCGGTAAAGAGCTTACCGCGACGGTCCATCGTATTGCGGGCTACATCTACCGCTTTGGTAAACCGATAGGGTTCAAAACCCGTATCAGCTCCGCCCCAGCTAAACGAAGGAATATGCTTAGGAGGGAAACCCGCTCCGAAAACGTTGACATTAACGCCCACGACGGTTCCGGTATTAAACATAGTGGAAATTCCCGCTTTGGAGTAATCTCCCATGAACAATCCCACAAACTGGCGACCCGTGTCTTCGAGTTGCTTGGTGGTATAATCGTAGAGTTTTACGTTACCGTAGTCGTTCTTCAGATTGGAGTTATTGGTATTCGCTCCGAGGTTACACCATTCGGCCAGATAGGAGTTCCCTAAAAAACCGTCGTGGCCTTTATTCGAGTACCCCATGAGAATACTCATGCTGATCTCTCCCCCTACCTTGCAATGCGGACCAATGGTGGTACTTTTTCGCATCTTCCCACCCAGATTAATAACGGCTCCTTCTAAAGCAGCAAAGGGTCCCTGGATGATTACACCGTCCTGTACCTGAACGTCTTTGCCCAGATAAATCGGTCCGTTTTCAGCATTCAGAATCGCCGAACGTAACTCTACGCCTTCTTCAATAAATATCTTTGATTCATTGTAATAGGCCGTAAATCGATCCGTAATGGGCTGGCTGGTTCGGCCTTCCGTAATGCGTTCAAAATCCGCCGCTATTTGTTCGCCATTATAAGCCACCAGATCGGGCAGGCGTTGAACTACGGTTACTTTATCCCAGTAATATTGCTTATGAAAAGCAGGATTATCATGTATTAAACTTTCCAGAGGCAGGTGTTTTCCCCGTACCGCCAGCAGAATGGGACCTTGTAATAAGGCTTCGCCGGGTTCTAGCTCTTCCAGGGAACGAATGAGCCGCTCACTGGGGCAGAGGCCACCGTGGATATAAATAGTATCAGAACCTTTCTTGTAAGGGTACTTTTCCTGTAAATAGGACTGCGTATAATGCGTGGGTTGTACTCCCAGCCAGTCTGTCCATTTTTCGGTAATGGTTCGAATGCCTATCCTTAATTCAGCCATGGGCCGGGTAAAAACCAGTGGCAGTAAATGGGGACGAACTTCCGGGCCATCAAACAGTACATAATTAATCATAAGACCGTGTTAGGATTTGCTGCCAAAGTAAAGCAAAAATTAGGCGTGGGGATAGACTTGCCTTAATATTATGCAAATACAATCATTAATTCATCAACTATTTTTACAGACTTTTTCAGCCAGACTGTTCCTTTCTTAAATTTCATAAAACAATAAAAGGCCTTTTGAGTCTTTTATCATTGATTTCATTACGTTTACATTTGAGTATAATCTAACACCTAAAACTTATGAACATACCAGAAGACGATTTCGAATTTTTTGATGAACCCATGGACGAAAGCGGAGATATCATGGACCCTGCCGAAGAGATGGACGAATTCACAGCGGAGCAGGACTATGAATATGAAGACACGGACGACTTCGAAGAAGAAGAATTAGACGATATGTAATCTTACGCTTTCTTGCATAAAAAAGGCACTTACCCCTGTGGATAAGTGCCTTTTTATTAGCTCAGACGATCTCTAATTACTTCGCCAGTTTTACCTGCAAGCCTTTGTCCAGCTCATCCAGGAATTCTTCGGTGTAAAGATAGTGCTCACCGTGGTTTACTTTGTTACCGTGGATGGTAATGGCTAAGTCTTTAGTCATTTTACCTGCTTCAACGGTTTCAACGCAAACTTCTTCCAG
Organism: Siphonobacter sp. SORGH_AS_1065; assembly: GCF_030818595.1. Taxonomy (NCBI): domain Bacteria; kingdom Pseudomonadati; phylum Bacteroidota; class Cytophagia; order Cytophagales; family Cytophagaceae; genus Siphonobacter; species Siphonobacter sp. SORGH_AS_1065. Next base: position 2,086,707 of record NZ_JAUTAM010000004.1, on the reverse strand, counting down.
TGCCGTTGCGAAACGAATCAGTTCTTCGTTACCATCCAGTTTACCGCGGAACGCCAGACCACGCGTCCAAGCGTAGATCGAAGCGATGGGGTTCGTAGACGTACGGTTACCTTTTTGGTGTTCGCGGTAGTGACGAGTTACCGTACCGTGAGCAGCCTCTGCTTCCATTACAGAACCATCGGGCGTTAACAGTACAGAAGTCATCAGACCTAAAGAACCGAAACCTTGAGCTACGGTATCAGACTGAACGTCGCCATCGTAGTTTTTACAAGCCCAAACATAGCTACCGTTCCATTTCAGAGCTGCGGCAACCATGTCATCGATCAGGCGGTGTTCGTAAGTAATGCCTGCTTCTTTGAATTTCTCAGCGAATTCAGCATCGAATACAGCCTGGAATACGTCTTTGAAACGACCATCGTATTTTTTCAGGATGGTGTTTTTCGTAGACAGGTATACAGGCCAGCCTTTTTGCAGACCTACCTGGAAGCAAGAACGAGCAAAACCAGCAATTGACTCGTCCAGGTTATACATACCCATGGCAACACCAGCACCGGGGAAGTTAAATACTTCATATTCCTGTACCGTTCCGTCTTCGCCTTCGAATTTCATCGTCAGCTTCCCTTTTCCGGGAACTACGAAATCCGTTGCACGGTATTGATCACCAAAAGCGTGACGGCCTACGATGATAGGAGAAGTCCAGGTCGTTACCAGACGAGGAACATTCTGCATAACGATAGGCTCACGGAATACAGTACCATCCAGGATGTTACGGATCGTTCCGTTAGGTGATTTCCACATTTGCTTCAGGTTGAATTCTTTCACCCGAGCTTCATCTGGAGTAATTGTGGCACATTTAATACCAACGCCGTATTTTTTGATAGCGTTTGCTGCATCTACCGTCACCTGATCATTCGTCTCGTCACGGTATTCGATTCCTAAATCGTAATATTTAATATCGACATCAACATAGGGAAGAATAAGCTTTTCCTTGATAAACTTCCAGATGATTCGGGTCATTTCGTCCCCATCGAGTTCAACGACTGGGTTCGCTACTTTAATTTTCTGCATGATTAGACGTCGGAAAGAGTCAGGTAATGAATTGAACCCCAAAGGTAAGCAGGACAGGGAAATGAAGCTAAAAAAAAACAGTTTATACCATTTTATCTATTCAATTACTCAATTGGGAATGGTAACTTTGCAGGAAAATACAAAAAATACGATCTGTAGAGGGATTCTAAAGCTTACGCAAGGCTCTCATTAGGCCACACTTTACAGCATTTCCTTATTCACCATGTTTGATAATTTACAGGACAAGCTCAATAAAGCCATCCGTACGCTGAAAGGTAGCGGCAAGATTACGGATGTAAACGTGGCCTCGACCGTTAAAGAAATTCGCCGGGCCCTGACAGACGCCGACGTTAACTTTAAAGTAGCTAAAGATATTACGGACCAGATCCGGGAAGAAGCCATCGGTCAGAAAATCATGATCGCGGTAGAACCCGGCCAGATGCTGGTAAAGATTGTTCACGATAAACTGACGGCTCTGATGGGCGGTCAGGCTGAAAGTGTCAATCTGAAAGGTTCTCCTGCCATTGTTCTGATTGCCGGTCTGCAAGGTTCGGGTAAAACTACCTTTACTGGAAAGCTAGCTAATAGCATCAAGAAACAAGGCCGCCAGGTAATCGTTGCTGCTTGCGATATTTATCGTCCGGCGGCTATTGCCCAGCTTCAAACCCTGGGAGAGCAAATCGGTGTAGAAGTTTACGCAGAGCCTGATAATAAAAACGCCGTTGAAATTGCCCGCAATGCCGTTGAATACGCGAAGAAGAACTCCAAAAATGTAGTCATCATCGATACCGCCGGTCGTCTGGCAATTGATGAGGCCATGATGCAGGAGGTTGAGAACGTGAAGAAAGCCATTGAACCCACCGAAACGCTTTTCGTAGTGGATTCGATGACGGGTCAGGATGCCGTTAATACGGCCAAGACCTTCAACGATCGTCTGAATTTTGACGGCGTCGTATTAACTAAGTTAGATGGGGATTCTCGCGGGGGTGCGGCCCTTTCGATTCGTCAGGTGGTTAATAAGCCCATCAAATACATGTCGACGGGTGAGAAAATGGAAGATTTGGACATCTTCTACCCTGATCGTATGGCAAGCCGTATCCTTGGCATGGGGGATGTGCTTTCGCTGGTAGAACGGGCTCAACAAGCCTTTGACGAAGACGAAGCCAACCGCATTAACAAGCAGATTCGTCAGAACCAGTTCAACTTCGAAGATTTCTACTCGCAGTTGCAACAGATCAAGAAGATGGGTAACATCAAAGATTTGATGGGCATGATTCCGGGTCTGGGTGGAGCGATTAAAGATGTGGATATCAGCAATGATTCTTTCAAACCCATCGAAGCCATTATTAGCTCAATGACGTTGAAAGAACGTAAAAACCCGGATTTAATTGACGGTTCACGTCGCCGCCGGATTGCCGCAGGTTCAGGAACGAGCATTCAGCAGGTGAACAACCTCATGAAGCAATTCGAAGAGATGCGGAAAATGATGAAAACCATGAACAAAGTCCAGGACGGCAAAATGAAACTGCCTAACATGAATATGCTCAAAAAGTAAGTTTTGAGTTTGGTGTTTAGGGTTTTGAGTTTTTCAGATTACTTCAATAACAAAGAAGACCTTCCAATCAAAACTGGAAGGTCTTTTCTTTTGAAAGTTATTCACTCAAAACCCTAAACTCAGAACCCTTACATTTTCATCTTCTCAAACTTCTTAGGGGCATATAGAAAGCCGAAGGCTTGGGCTCCCCGCTTGGTATGAACTTTATGATGAATATAATGAGCCCGCATCATACGTTTCATATAGCGGGATCTGGCTACAAATTTGATCTTGATGCGACGATGTACGATTACGTCATGAAAGATAAAGTAGAAGATGCCGTAGCCCGTTACTCCAACCCCCATCCATAAAAGAAAACCCAAACCGGGGACTTGTAATCCAGCAATAATCAAAGAAATCGCTACGGTAGCAAACACCACGGCGAAATAATCGTTTTTTTCAAAAAAGCCGGGATGATGATTATGGTGGTCTTCGTGCCAGGACCACAGCCAGCCATGCATAATGTATTTATGCGTAGACCAGGCTACAGCTTCCATGAGAAAAAACGTTCCGATAGCAATTAAAATATTCCAGAACAGCTCCATAATGTGATCGAATGATACCTGAAATGAAACGACAAATTAGGTCGAAATGTTTGGAATTTTTCGGGAAGAAAATCCTTTTTCAGAAGTAAAAAATATTTCAAAGAGAAGGCTTTTTTCTTTGAATCGATTAAGTAAATTTGAGAAACCCTCTAACTACGATGGTCATGAAGGATGGCTGGTCGGGAATGGCGGAGAAAACCGCAACCCGCAGTGTACGTGGCACGATGGATCTTCGAGCCCTGAAAGAATTGGTGAAGAAAGGTGAAAGCGAACGGCTGGAATTCAAGCTCAAAGCAAACCATCCCGAAAAAATTATCCGCGAGATTGTCGCTTTCGCGAATACACAGGGGGGGCTCCTATTAGTCGGAGTAGGCGACGACAAATCCGTTCCCGGTTTGAAATTCGCCGACGACGATGAGTTTATCCTCTGTCGGGCCATTGAAAAGTATTGCTTCCCTGAGATTGAATATACCCTCGAACGAGTTTACGTCGAAAATGACCGCGAAGTGCTGGTCTTTCGTATTCCCCGCAGTCAGCAACGTCCGCATTATGTAAGTTTGGATGCTGCCAAACAGGAAAAGAAAACCTACGTCCGGGTCAATGACCGTTCGATTCAGGCTAGTAAGGAAGTTCGGCAAATTCTGAAATGGGAAGACCGTGTGCAGGACATCAAGTTCAAATACGGTCGGAAAGAGGAAGTATTAATGAAATATCTGGGCGAACATGCTGATATTACCGTTGATCTTTTCTCGCAAATTGCCCGAATTCCACTTTGGATGGCCTCCAAAACGCTCATTACCTTAACGCTTGCCAACGTTCTGAAAATCAGCCCCGACGAAACTGCTGACCATTTCAGCATGGCGGCCTGATTTCAAAATCATACCCCAATGTACTGAACTGCCGGCTCTTTGCTGGCAGTTTTAGTTTGGATACTTAACCAAGAGCTTACTATTTTTGAAGTAGAAGCCTATCTTTTACCTCGATATACTTGGCATGAAAATTACACTCGTAGCTGCGATGGATTCCAATCGCCTAATTGGCAATCATGGGATACTTCCCTGGCCTTCTTTACCAAACGATCACGCCCACGTTGAGCAACTGATCCGCGGAAAGAAAACCATCATGGGACGAAAGAGCTATGATACCCCTGATCGTCTCTGGTCGGAAGTAGGCAATATTGTGGTTACCAGTCAACCAAATTACGAGGTAGATCCGGGTTTCGAAGTAGTAAGCAGTATTGAAGAAGCATTAGAACGATACCGTGATGAAGCAGAGGTCATCGTTTTGGGGGGAGCTCAAATTTATACTGAAACCTTACCCAAGGCCGATCAACTGGAGTTAACCTTCATTCACGGAGCATTCAAAGGCGATGCTTATTTCCCGGCATTCGATCCGGCTGATTTTGAGTTAATTAAGCGAGAGGATCATCCCGCTGACGAAAAGCATTCCGTAGCTTATTCTTTTGTTACCTTCGTTCGTAAGTAGTCAAGCTTCGTTTGGGGTAGCTTTTTTACTTTAGAAATCTGTTTCGCAGCATTAATTACTCCTGTTTTCGTATAACTGTTCTCTTGCCGCAATCAGCAGTTATGCAAGATTATCTATTCATTTCCTATTGATTTCAGGCCGCAACCTGAAGTAGTGCTGGACGCAGTTAGCATTCGTTTCTCCTCTGGTTCTCCTTTGCCAGAGCCGCTATTTCTTTCATTTCCGGTACGTATTACCCGTAGAGTTTTAATACATGTATTACGATTCGTTCAGAAAGCAAACAGGCCTACCGAACTTCGGCAGGCCTGTTTTGTATAGTTGGGTTTGGCGTTTTGAGTTTAGGGTTCTGAGTTAAATAAACTCAAAACCCTAAACTCAAAACTCTTAAAGTTTCGGCTTAATGATGCGATCCTTTTTCTCTTTCTTCGCTTTTTCCTCGGGAACCTGCTGCTCTTCACCTTCGATCAGGAAATCTTCAGGAGAAGGAACTGCAAATTTATCCACAGGTTTTACCACTTTCACTTCATTAGCGGCCAGAGCGTTTTTCTCCTGATCTTTTTTCAGGAAGTCAACCACGATTGGCGTTGCTACGAAGAGCGAAGAATACGTACCTACGATAACCCCAATCAACATCGCGAACGAGAAACCACGAATGGTTTCACCACCGAAGAAGAATAGTACGATCAGTACCAGCATCGTCGAAAGACCCGTTACGGCCGTACGGCTCAGCGTAGAGTTCAGGGCGTTGTTAATAATCGTTGGGATCGACTCGTTTTTCGCACTGCCTTCCCGCAGGTATTCACGAACCCGGTCAAATACAACGACCGTATCGTTCATGGAGTAACCCATAATCGTCAGCAAGGCTCCTACGAACGACTGATCTACGTCCAGTGAGAAAGGCAGGAAGCCATTGAAGATCGAGAAGATCGCCAGGATAATCAGAACGTCGTGCGATACGGCCACCATTGCTCCATAACCGAAGGCCAGCTTCTTGAAGCGAAGGAGGATGTACGCAAATACAACAGCAATACCCGCCAGGATGGAGTACAGCGATGAGAAAATCATGTCGTTGGCAATCGTAGGGCCAACTTTGGATGAACTCAATACTTCTGCTTTACCAATTTTGCTAACACCCTGAAGCAACTTGTTCTGAGCTTCACGATCAGACTCAACAGTCGTCTGATCTACGAGGTAATCCGTTGTAACTAATACCTGATTACCACCGATACCGCTACCACCGTACGTTTTTACTTCAGGAGCACCATCCAGAGGAGCAGTCAGGGCATCACGAACTTCATCCGTGCTTACACTCTTGTCGAAACGTACCACGTACGTACGACCACCTTTAAAGTCTACGCCTAAACCAAATCCTTTGATTACTACAGAAATAATACCCGCCGCGATGATTACCGAAGAAATGGTGTAGTACAGACGACGTTTCGATACGAAGTCGAAAGATGAATCTTTGAACCAGTTTTTCGTCAGATTAGAAACGAAGTTGATTTTCCAGCCTTTATCTACCCAGGTATCCATCAATACGCGGCTCACGAGGAATACAGCGAACAGCGAAGTAATGATACCAATTACCAGCGTTACGGCGAAGCCTAAGATCAGACCCGTTCCGAAGAATAACAGAATCAGACCGGATAACATCGTCGTAGCATTGGAGTCAATGATTGAGGACGTAGCGTTTTTGAATCCATCCGCTACGGCCAGCTTCATGGGCTTTCCGAGAGCCAATTCTTCCTTAATCCGCTCGAACACCAGTACGTTCGCATCCACCGCCATCGCAATCGATAACACGATACCAGCAATACCAGGCAGGGTCAATACCGAGCCTAAAGAGGCCATGATACCCAGCAGGAAGAATAAGTTAATTAACAGAGCGATATCGGCAATAAATCCTGATCGGTTATAGTAAGCGATCATGAACAACAGCACTACTACCAGACCAATTACCGATGAAATAATACCCGCGTTAACAGCTTCAGAGCCCAGAGTAGAACCAATAACGGCCTCTTCTACAATAGTGGTTGGAGCAGGCAGTTTACCCGCTTTCAGTACCGTTGCTAAATCTTTACCTTCTTCCAGCGTGAAGTTACCCGAGATGCTAGAGTTACCGTTAGGAATCTCGCCGTTTACTACGGGAGCTGATTGTACATAACCATCCAGCAAAATAGCAATACGACGACCTACGTTAGCACCCGTCAGGTTTTTCCATTTACGAGCACCTTCGGCGTTCATTTGCATGGAAACGTCCACGCGACCACTCTGATCGTAATCCTGCGTTGCGTTGGTGATTACTGAACCATCTAAAGGGACCTCACCGTTCGGGCCGCGTTTTACCGCCACCAAAGCCATAATGTCCTTATTGTTGATGTTACGAGGCTTAGACTCATACGCAAAGTTCAGATCCGAGGGGAATAAGGCACGAACGTCGTTACGAGCTAAAAGAGCATTCACGCGAGGCGTATCTTTTACCGCCACACCCAGTCCATCCTGCATAGGGATGAACAGTTTCGTTAAAGCCGTACCCGCATTAGCTGACTTCGCGGTATCCGTTTTAGCAGTACCTGAATCTTTTTTCGTTAAAGCAGAAGCTAATCCCCCATTTGCTTTCGCAGCCGTATCAGCAGAAGACTTTTGCGTAGCGGGGCTTTTCAGGGCCGCACTTTGCTCACGCTCTTCTTCCAGTAAGATGTTGCCCAGTCCGTCTAAAGCAGGAGCATATTCCTGTAATTCGTATACTTCGCAGAATTCCAGTTTCGCAGAACCCGTCAACAGTTTACGCACCCGGGCAGGATCGTCTACCCCAGCTAATTCAACCTGAATACGACCTGAGTTAGGAATACGCTGGATGTTAGGGTTAGATACCCCGAATTTATCCACACGTTGCTGAATAACGCGGAAGGCACGATCCACGGCACCATCCATTTCCGTTTTGATCATCTTCACTACGTCTGCATCAGAAGTCTGGAAGTTGATTGTCGCACGGTTCGTGGCGTTTGCAAAAATGTCAGCCAGTTTTTTGTCTGGATTCAGACGTTTGAAGTTACTCGCAAAGGCATCCACGAAGTTAGACTGTGAGTTACCCTGTTCTTTCTGAGTAGCGGCCAAAGCTTCCAGAAATTTAGGATCACGGCTATTACCTGAAAGGGACTTGATGATGTCCGCCGGAGAAACTTCCAGCATCACGTGCATACCGCCCTGGAGGTCAAGACCCAGGTTCAGTTCACGCTCGGTAACTTGTTGAAGCGTACTTCCCAACCATACATCTTCTTTCCACAGAGAGTCAATGTAGCGTTGTTTTTTAGCTTTGTCTACTTCACCCGTTTTGAGGTCAGTAGCGTATTCGATCGCTTTTTTCTTGTAATCCTGCGACACGAACGTGAAAGAGAGGTAGTAGAGGCATAACGCGGCAAATACGCCGGTTAAAGCCACTATAACACCACGATTTTGCATGGAGAATTGAGCTTTTGACTATTCGCAATTACGAAAAGTCATTGGAGTATAAATAAAAGGGAAAAGGGGGTTACTAATGAAGGAGGAAAAGGAAAGCGAAACAGGCTGCCCATTCACCCGAAACTACGGAGCGTTCGGAGATATGACATGCTCAAAAAGCACCTCATGATAAGGAAGTCGGAATTGGGTAATTCCAATCGACGTCGGTTGCGGTTTTACCGTTTCAAAACTATAAACCGCTGGTGGCAGCAGATAGAAGTCCTGCGTAAATGAAAAATCGGCCACCGTGACTGTCGCCATCGGGGAAAGTGCCTGCACGGTTGCTTTAGGCGTACCGGAAGTATGGTCTGATTTTTCAGTCTGAGCGGCGGGAAGCGGCAAAGGTCTTGCCGACACTCCTTTCACTGCAACCGAAGCAATCAGTAACACACTTGCCAGAAACAAGCTGAATACCCGTGCTATGGAACGTGATTTTTTCATTTGGGGGACGAAAATAACAATTTCCTTGGAAAGGCAAAGCATCTTTCCCTGATTTCTTCAAAAATACTTTACTCAACTGATTCCTTTCGTTGGTTTTCTCCCGGATGAATGCATTCATTTCTCACGTTCAGCCCTTTCTGCCAAAGTTGTTCGCGTAAGTCGAGCCATTCCTGCTCGCTTAATCCTTCCGCAATGAATGATTGTTTTTGAAAGTCTTCTCTAACCAGGGTTAATGCGTGCATACCCTTACCCTTTATTTCATAAATAACCTCGCGTACCTTCCTCAAAGGAATGACTTTCTGATAACCGGGCCAAAGTGAATTTTTGATCATGAATTCCTCGTCCGACAAGCTAAAGTTATGCAGCGTATGGACAGCTAATCGCCAAAAAATAAAAACAAGACCTGCATACATTAAAAAACCGAATGGCACCCGATTAACTGAATTAATAAAGATGAACGGAAAACCAAAAGCGTATACCAAAAGAGCATAAAATAGGAAAGCTCGCCACACACTCCCTTTGTAATTTACCAGATCGTCAGTTATTACTTCTCTTTCATCTATAACCGGCCTACGAATCGCTGATTGTTTTTCCGGTAACATTTGCTCCAGAAACAGCTTCATCAATCTACTATTTTGATACATTTCGTCAAAGATGATTAGCTCATTATTGTCTTTAAAGATGATTCGTGTTCCTTCTCCGGTTTTCCAGAGACGTTTGGAATGATATTTACCCGTTAAGTCCAGACGTTCAAGATCCTTCTAGTAGAATACGTCGCTGCTATTATATATTAGTTTTTCAGCATCCATAATCCAACTCGGTGCCTGCTCCCAGATGAACCAGGCCACATAGATGTAAGAAATGATGAAACCTATCCCAAAAATCAGAGCTGCCTTTTGTGCTGTGGTAGTTTTTTGAGTGCTCTCATGCGTAGAAAAAGAATAACATAGGACTAGTCATCCACCCACCATTAGTACAGCCATGACTAATAATATCCCCCAGAAATGGTACAGATGGCGTTTAGAACGAAGTATTTTCATAACAACAGCGGGTTAGCGTTTGTCATTAATTTTCAAAGAACGAATTATAAATGGCTTCTGAAACCATTATAGGATAAAAGGCCTGGAAGGACTTACTCTTTACGAAATCCATTATTTTCGCCCCGGAAACGAGGCTGTATTGAACCACTCACGATTCATTATGTACGGACAAGATATTCACGAATTTATACGCCTGGCTCTTCAGGAAGACGTTGGCGATGGCGATCATACTTCGCTTTCAACCATTCCCGCTGAGGCCACGGGCCGGGCTCGGTTGCTGGTAAAAGATACCGGAATTGTGGCTGGTGTAGAACTGGCTCAGCTCATCTTTGCCGAAGTAGATCCAGAGCTAAAAGTAGAATTATTACTGAACGACGGTACGGCTATTCAGAAAGGCGACATTGTCTTAACGGTAGAAGGTCGTTCCCAATCCATTTTGAAAGCGGAGCGGCTGGTATTGAACTGCATGCAACGCATGAGCGGTATTGCCACCTACACCCGAAGCCTTGCTGATTTGATTGCAGATTTACCCTGTAAGTTGCTCGATACCCGTAAAACCACGCCAAATTTCCGCATTTGCGAAAAATGGGCAACCCGTATTGGTGGAGCGGTAAATCATCGGTACGCCTTATACGATATGATTCTGATTAAGGATAATCACGTGGATTACGCCGGAGGTATCGAGGCCGCCATTACCAAGGCGAATAACTACCTGAAAGAAACGGGTAAAAATCTGCAAATTGAGATTGAAGTACGAAACCTGAAGGAGCTGGATGAGGTTTTACGCGTAGGTGAAACGCAGTCGCTGCACCGGATTATGTTCGATAACTTCAGCTTTGAAGACATGCGGGAAGCCGTTCGTCGGGTCAATAGAAAATACCCCACGGAAGCTTCCGGTGGCATCAATGAACAAACCATCCGCACTTATGCCGAATGCGGCGTAGATTACGTGTCGGTAGGAGCATTAACGCATCAGGTCAAAAGCCTAGACTTAAGCCTGAAAGCCTGGTAACAACGAGAAAAATGTTTTGGGTTTAGAGTTTTGTGTTTGGGGTTAGGAGTTAATAGAACGCTACAACCCTCAACTCAAAACTCAAAACTTCCAAAACTCCAAACTAAAAGAATTTATGCCTGCTGTATTTCCCATGAGCCCTGAGGAGGAAGTCAATCGAATTGGCTATATCAGTCGCTCTGTCCCTAAAAATGTTGATTTAAAGGCCGAAATCCTTCGGATGAAGAAGGAGAAAAATGCGGTTATTCTGGCCCATTATTACGTTGACGGTGAAATTCAGGATTTAGCCGATTTTGTGGGGGATAGTCTTGGTCTGGCTCAGGCTGCCGAGGAAACTACTGCCGATATGATCGTCTTTTGTGGGGTTCACTTCATGGGTGAAACGGCCAAAATCCTCAATCCGAATAAGAAAGTCGTAATTCCTGATTTCAACGCGGGTTGCTCGCTGGCCGATTCGGCTCCCAAAGAAGATTTCGCAGCCTTCAAAGCTCAATATCCCGAAGCTTTGGTGGTGAGTTACATCAACTGTACTGCCGATATCAAAGCCATGACGGATATTATCTGTACATCGTCGAACGCTCTGAAAATCGTTGAATCCATTCCAAAAGATCGTCAAATCATCTTTGCTCCTGATGCAAACCTGGGCCGTTTTGTAGCGAAGAAAACAGGACGTGACCTGATTCTCTGGGACGGTGCCTGCATTGTTCATATCGATATTTCCCGGGAGAAACTGGCTAAACTCCGGGCCGAACATCCGAACGCTTTATTAGTCGCTCACCCCGAATGTAAAGAAGATATTCTGATGGAAGCCGATTACGTGGGAAGTACCACGGGTTTATTGGCTTATGTGCAAACTTCGCCGAATAAGGAGTTTATCGTAGCAACGGAAGCGGGCATTATGCACAAGATGAAAATTGCCAATCCCGACAAGCTGATTATCCCAGCTCCGGCCAATGAAAATAACTTCTGTGCCTGTTCGGAATGTCCCTACATGAAGATGAATACGGTTGAAAAGCTTTATAACTGCATGTATTACGAAATGCCCGAAATTCAGGTTCCCGAAGAAACCCGCGTGAAAGCTCTGAAAGCCGTAAAGGCCATGTTGGAGATTAGTAAGTAGTTGATCGTTGCTGGTTACTAGTTGTTATAAATTTAACATCCCGAAAGTTTTAGAGCTTTCGGGATGCTTCGTTTACTAGGGTAATCAATCCGAATGGTATATATATTTATCCATTCCAACAACGACTAACCAACCACTCAAATGATAGAAGTTATTCAGGGAGACATTACTAAACTGGCAGTCGATGTCCTTGTTAATGCAGCCAATTCTTCCTTACTCGGCGGAGGTGGCGTTGACGGTGCCATTCACCGGGCTGGAGGACCAGCCATTCTGGAAGAATGTAGAGCCATCCGTGCTTTACAGGGCGGCTGTATGCCGGGGCAGGCAGTTATCACTACAGCCGGAAAGTTACCCGCTCAGAAAGTAATTCATACGGTAGGGCCTATCTGGCACGAAGGCAAGCAAAAAGAGTCAGAAACGTTGGCTAACTGTTATACTTCCAGTTTGAAACTAGCCGTTCAGAACAACTTGAAAACCATTGCTTTCCCAAACATTAGTACCGGAGTGTACGGTTACCCCAAAGCTGCTGCTGCGGAAGTCGCCGTTGAAACCGTTCGGAGTTTTATTAACCAGCATCCAGACGCTTTCGAGCGGGTAATTTTCGTTTGTTTTGAGGCGGATAATGCCGCTCTTTATCGTAAACGATTGGAGGAATATTGAGTTATCGACCGATGGCTACTCTTCGTAGAATGGAATCAATTACCTGCAAACTGGAAATGCCGTCGGCTTCGGCTTCGTAGTTTAGAATAACCCGATGGTTCAATACATCCGGGGCTATTTCCTTGATATCTTCGGGTAAAACGTAATCGCGTTCATCAAAGTAAGCCAGCACTTTGGCTCCCAAATTCAGAGCAATACTGGCCCGGGGAGACGCTCCAAACTGAATGTAACGGGCTTCTTCTTTCAAACCATATTGGAGCGGCCTACGCGTTGCAAAAACCAACTCGATGATGTAATGTTCAAGGGTTTCTGAAATGGCAATCTGGTTAATTTCTTTCCGAATCGCGAAGATTTCTTCCTTACTCAAAATGGGCTGTACTTCGTAGACGGCCTCCATATTGGTCATCCGTCGCATAACTTCCAGCTCGTCCTGCTTATCCAGATAGTCTACGAATACTTTCATCATAAAACGGTCTACCTGGGCTTCGGGAAGCGGATAGGTTCCCTCCTGTTCCACGGGGTTTTGCGTCGCCATGACGAAAAAAGGCTTATCTAGCGGAAAAGTCTGATCTCCAATGGTTACCTGCTTTTCCTGCATGGCTTCCAAAAGGGCCGACTGTACTTTAGCAGGAGCCCGATTCACCTCATCTGCCAGAATCAGGTTGGCAAAGACAGGGCCTTTCCGAACCCGAAAATCATCCAGTTTTCGGTCAAAAATCATCGTCCCGACCAAATCGGCGGGTAATAAATCGGGCGTAAACTGAATTCGGTGGAAATCCAGATCCAGCACTTTCGCCAGTGTATTAATCGTTAATGTCTTTGCTAGTCCGGGTACTCCTTCCAGCAAAATATGGCCACCCGTAAATAAACCAATCAGCAGGCGATTAAGCAGACGTTCCTGTCCTACCACGACTTTGCTCATTTCAGCAAACATCTGCTTGATTTTCCGGGCATGTTGCAAATCGGCCATAGACGTATTTAACTAATTCAGGTAAAATATTTAATGAAAATTCCGTTTAAAGCCGGGCCATAACCATCCGATCCCGACCCGATAAATCCTGCCGTAACTCCACGTTTGAAAAACCTGCTTTTTTAAACTCCTCAACCGTTTCCAATCCCAAAGCCTGATTGATTTCTACTGCACAGAAGCCCTTGCTGGTCAAATGTGAAAAAGCGTACTGAGCAATAGTCCGGTAGAAAATAAGCGGATCGTTATCTTCTACAAATAAAGCCAGATGAGGTTCATGTTCCAGCACGTGTGCCGACATTTCCTGCGATTCTGATGCTTTTACGTAAGGTGGGTTTGAAAGAATGGCGTCGAAAAGCGAAGCGGGTAACTCTTCAGGGTCTAATGCATTCCCCTGCTGAAACGCTACCGTAACAGCTAGCCGCTGAGCATTTTCCCGGGCAATAGTCAAAGCTTCTTCCGAAATATCAAAAGCCGTTACCTGAGCATCCGGGCGTTCGGCGGCCAGGGTCAGAGCAATACAGCCCGAGCCCGTTCCAATATCCAGTAACTGTGGAGTTTTCCTCGTTTTCAATTCCTGTAAAGCCCAGTGAACCAATTCCTCAGTTTCGGGTCTGGGAATTAATACGCCGGGAGCTACGGTGAAGGTTCGCCCGTAGAAATGGCCTTCACCCAATACATACTGCACGGGTTCCTGGTTTTTCAGGCGTTCGATAATGCCTTCTATATCCGTAACTGGTGCAGTCACGGGTAGGTCCATTAAAACCTGCGTTCGGGTAAGGCCATAACGCCCCTCCAAAACCAGATAAGCAATGGATTTGGCTTCGTTGGTATCGTAGAGTTCAGAAAGCGGTTGGGTAAGCTGACGAAAGAGTACCTGGGCGGTCATAAACTAGTTCTTCACCTCCTCATAATCAATGTAATCGCCCCCTTTATAACCCTCTTTTCGGGGAGGTGCATAATCTACATTGATTTTTCCTTCGCGGGGACGCGACTGGCTGGATCGCTGCTGATCCTGACGAAACTCCCGTTCAACACGGGAAAATTGTTCTTTCAAAAATAAACGGAATACCCAACGCACGATGCGGGGAAATATGAAACCAATGGCCATGATGACCAAAAAGATCTTGAATATCATTTCGTTAAGTCTAAATTTTTAACGACACCTTAATCACACAACGCCGGAGCATCGGGATTTGTTACAAATGTAAATAGCATTTCGAGCTGTGAAGCCGTGACACGGTCTTCTGACAACGAAAGCTCCGGTAATTCCGTTCGGCGAACCCAGCGAACTTGCCCAATGTCGTGTCCATCGCTACGAATTTCGCCACTAACTACTTCACAACGAATAAAAAATTTATAAACGTACCAGGGCTGTGGTGGATGGGGATGCTGGCGTTTATCCAAGACGGCCAGGAGGCGAACAGGTTTAACGATCAGGCCCGTTTCTTCTTCGGTTTCTTTAACGGCAATTTCCGAGGGCGTGTACCCCACATCGTCCCAGCCACCCGGTAAGGTCCAGCGTAAATGGTCAATTTTTTCCTGAACCATTAATAACTCATCTTCTCCCCGAAACACAACTGCTCGAACATCAACTTTGGGCGTTGGGTATTCTCCTATTCCACTAGCAAAAAGCGGAGCTATTTTTTCAATGGGTTCATCCGTCAATTCATGGAGCAGTTCCACACTGATTTCCCGAATCTCCGAAAAACGCTCCAAATCATACGCATTAGGCGAATAGGTTAACCCTGCCTGAGCCAGTGCGTTAAGCCTTTTAGCGATTTCAAGTAGTTTACTCATAGCTGTTTGGAAGAGGAATATATCTACAAAAATAGAAGGCGACCTAAAGAGTTCACGGAAAATTCATAAACAACTTTTTATTTATTCTGTTAGTATTACTGCCTTTAGGTAATTATTTTATTCCTCTATATTATAACATGGCCCTCCGCCCCCACCCCTTAGAATTATTTCTTTTTAGCTGCGGATTGCTTTTGGGGGCAACGGGCAGCTTGTCTGCTCAATTCAGAAAACCCTATGAAATTCACATTCAGGCCGATGGCTTAACGGGCGGAGATCAACAAACTCCTTTCTGGTTAAGAGCCAATGAATTTGGGCTAATACCCCTCAAAGGCCCAGCGGGTATCTTCCGGGCTGGAGCCTCGCTGAATTTTGCCACCGCCTTACCCGATTCAAATAAAGCTAATCGTCGTAAACTTGATTGGGGTTTAGGCGTAGAAGGCGTTCAGATTACCGGACCTGAAAAACAGTTTGTATTACCCGAAGCTTATGCCAAGTTGCGTTACGGAAGAGTAGAACTCTGGGGAGGTCGCCGGAAAGAATTCATTGGCATTACTGATACCACCCTTACTTCCGGTTCTATCGTCTGGTCAAATAATGCGTTACCCATTCCTAAAATTCAGATCGGAACAGCCGGATTTATTCCTCTGAAATTCCTCAATAACTTCGTTGCTTTAAAAGGAAGTTTTGCTCACGGCTGGTTTGACGTTCCTTATATCCAGGGAGCTTACCTGCACTACAAATCACTGCATGGCCGTTTCGGAAAACCCGGCGGCAAAGTTGCCTTCTACTTCGGCATTAATCACATGGTGCAGTGGGGTGGGCATGCAGAGTATCTGAAAAACTCCCCCGTAGCTGTAAATGGACACCTGACTACGGCTCCCAAAGATTTCTTATGGGGCATCTTACTTGGGCAACTTTCTCAGGAACGCGAAAACGATCGGTTTACGGGCTTTGACGGCGAAAACCGGGTAGGCAACCATTTAGGAAATTATGACATTGCCTTGACGGTGAAAGGAGAAAGACAATCATTGTTATTCTACCACCAGCATATTTTCGAAGATCTTTCGGGTTTATTATTTCTTAATCACTTTGACGGATTATACGGATTAAGCTGGAGCCTTCCGCATACTTATGATAAGTCTACCCGGCTCAATAAATTACTTTTTGAATTTCTGACCACGAACGACCAAGCCGGATCAACTTTTGATATTACCGCTCGTTTTCAGGGAGGGGATAATTACTTCAATCACTCCCAGTATGTACAGGGCTGGTCTTATTATGATAAGGCCATTGGAACCCCCTTACTACCCTTGCATCGGGAATTAGCTAACGAAAATTTACCGCACACTGAAAATTATTTTCCAGTCAATCGGGTAACTGGATTTCATTTGGCAGGTGATGGGTTACTGCTGGGGAAAATAATTCTCCAGGCCCGATTAACCTATACCCTCAATCGAGGTACGTACAGTTTTCCTTTTCCTACCCCGGCCCATCAGTTTTCTTCTCTCTTACTGCTAAAGACTAGTCCTAAATATCTACATGGCCTTTCCATAGCAGGTAAAGTTGCTTACGACCAAGGTGATTTATATCATTCCCGCATTGGGGCATTTCTGTCTTTATCCAAAACGTGGAAAAATGGTAAGTAAGAAATAAATTACTCATTTCTATTCAAAATGTATTTATAAGCCTTTGGTAAGGTTTTTTACATGAAGATTTGGCAATTTCTCGTAACCTACCAATAGTTAAGTACTAATTAGAGTCCATTCTATTGAAAGTATACTATTTATTATCAATAGTTCACTTTTAGTAAATGAGTTAAAATAATTTCTATTTTTTTTCTAAACCGCCAATCTAAGTACTTAATAACAACGTATATCTTTGCGATCATAATTGACTTTTGTTAATTGAAAGATTTTGATCGATAATATCTAGTAAAGACGTTTTCATTCATTAAGTACAATTACTATCACCCAAGGTATTAATCTATATTTACTAATCCTTTTTCAATAAAATTTATGATCAGTTCATCAAACAAGTCTACTTCTTCCGGTACGACTTCGGAAAACAAAGCGGCTTTAGGTCGCCGGACCTTCCTCAAATCTGCTAGCTTAGCCTCTCTCTCTGCTGCTGCTATCTATGCTTCTTCTTGTACGGATCACAATGGTAACCCCATTCCAGACGGTACGGTTGATTTAGGTTCAGGAGACGTAGGAATTCTTAACTACGCTTATGCACTGGAACAATTGGAAGCCGCTTTTTATACGCAAATCGTAGCTACCCCGTATTCGGGTATCACTTCACAGGAACTGACCGTCATGACTGACCTCAAGAACCATGAAGTAGCTCACCGCGATTTCTTTAAAACTGCGATTTCCGCTGCTGCTCCAAGCATGGTTATTCCTTCACTGGAGGTTAATTTCTCAGCCATCGATTTCACAAGCCGTGCCAGTGTTTTGGCAACAGCAAAAGCATTCGAAAACCTGGGTGTAGCTGCCTATAACGGAGCAGGTAAATTTCTGAAAACACCTGTTTACCTGCTTCTTGCTGGTAAAATCGTTTCGGTGGAAGCTCGTCACGCAGCCATCATCAGTACTTTACTGGAGGGTTTCAATGGTCAGTTTACAGGCGGCCAAGTTGATGCCAATGGTTTAGATAAAGCAATGACCTTCGCAGAAGTATTGCCTATCGCTCAAACGTTTATCAAAACCAAAATTTCTGGTGTAAACTTACCTAAATAACTAACCCTATTTGCTATTATGAACTTGTTTGAACTTTTCGCAAAAATTGATGAACTTGATCCTGAATCAGGTGAACGTTTATCCTTCTATAATCGCCGTCACATCCTGAAAAATGGAGCTAAAGCTACTGCTCTGGCGGCACTACCTACTCTTTTCGCATCCGTAGTTAATAAAGCTTATGGTGCTGATTTACCCACTCAAACCCGCGGTGTACTCGAGTACGCATTAACGTTAGAATACCTCGAAGCAGATTACTACATGAAGGGTGTTCAAAGCGGCATCATTCCTCAGAATCAGCGTGAAGTCTTTGAAACCATCAGCAAACACGAAACGGCACACGTTCGTTTATTGGAAGGTGCGTTAGGCTTGTCTGCCGATGCTAAGAAACCTAAGTTTACTTACGCAGCTTATCCAGACGTATTCACCAATTATCAAACCTTCCTGGTTGTATCGCAATCTTTTGAAGACTTAGGTGTACGGGCGTATAAAAACGAAGCTAAAAACTTGATGGAATCTCCTGATTTATTACAGGTTGCTCTTCAGATCCATGCGGTTGAAGCTCGTCACGCGGCAGTTGTTCGCAGCATCCGTGGCCAGAAAGGCTGGATTGTAGGGAATGGCATGGAAAATGGCATGGCTCCTGCGGTTCCTGCTATTTACGAAGGTGAATTGAATACTGAGCAAGGCGGTGTTGAACTGGTAGGCAAAATTGCTGGTCAAGATAAAAATACGCTTAGCGAAGGTTTCGATGAGCCCCTGGGTAAAGATCAGGTATTAAGCATCGCTAAATCGTTCCTTGCTTAATAGGGAGAAACTTACTTTTATAAAAAGAAAAGGGGCTTTACAGTCCCTTTTCTTTTTATCCGACCTTAATGAAACAGAAAAAGGAAGACTTAAGTCTTCCTTTTTCTGTTAATCATCTATTCTTTACTACCAGGTAGTCGTAGTCGTGATTGTTTCTGTTAATACCGGAGTGGCAAAAAAATCAAGTAAATCCTGATTCAGTCGAGGCCATTCGGTATAGAAGAATCCATGAGGAGCTCCTTCGTAAGCTATCAATTGCGAATTAGGAATATTCTCTGAAAGTAACTTACCAGAGATTTCAAAAGGCACTACTTGGTCACTTGTACCATGAATAATGAGCGTTGGCACAGTAATACCTGGCAAGTCGGCCCGAAGATCCGCCTGGCTGAAAGTAAGTACGTTTTCTACCGTTGCCTTGGGCGAAGCTTCCATAGCAAGGCTGTGGAACCAATCGGCTAATTTGCTGCTTACCGGGTTATTGAGTAAACTAACCCCAAAGAACTGCTTTGAGAAATCTTCAATGAAAGCCGCCCGGTCCTGAAGTGACTTCTCAATCATGTCATCGAACGTACTTTTGTCCACGCCATCGGGAAAGTCTTCCGTTTTCAGCATATGAGGAGCAGCAGCTCCTAACAATACGAGCTTTGATACGCGTCTGCCTTGATGACGGGCCATGTAATGAATAGCTTCAGCACCTCCCTGCGAAAACCCAACCAATGTTACATCGTACAGATCCAGAGCGTCCAGCACAGCAGCCAGGTCGTCCGATAAGGTATCGTAATCATAACCCTGCCAGGGTTTATCAGAATCCCCGAAGCCGCGACGGTCAATCAGAATACAGCGATAATGATTTGCGATCTGATTAACCTGATATTCAAACATTTTATGATTTAAAGGCCAGCCGTGAAGAAAAACGACAGGTTGTCCTTGTCCCCAGTCTTCTACAAAGACCTGAACACCGGGAGCGGTTTCAATATAAGCCATACATAGGTGAGTTGAGACCAAAACAATGGTCGATGGTACATAATACGGCTATTATCAGAAAAAAGACGTTCCCTCGCAGAGGAAAATGAGCCTTATAAAAGTTGATGAACAGAATCCCCAATGTTCAGAGTATCAGTTCATACCCTGGGAAATATTATCTCAAATCATGATAAGTTGATTCATAAAAAAGCCTCGCTCCAGAAGAAGCGAGGCTCGTAAGAAAAGCGGAATTATTTATCGACTCAGATATAAGTTACGCTCGGCGTAAATCTTCTGGAAGACTTCATCCGTCAGATCATCAATGAAGTAAATGGCTTCACCCGTTGACTTCATTTCAGGCCCGAGTTCTTTATTTACTCCGGGGAATTTGTTAAATGAGAATACCGGAATCTTAATCGCATACCCGTTTTTCACCGGATTGAACTTGAAGTCCGTTACCTTATTCTCACCCAACATTACCTTCGTTGCGTAATTAACGTAAGGTTCCTGGTAAGCTTTACAGATGAAAGGCACCGTACGAGACGCCCGGGGGTTAGCCTCAATGATGTACACTTTTTCATCCTTAATGGCAAACTGAATATTCAGTAAGCCTTTGGTTTTCAGAGCAACCGCGATTTTCTTAGTGTATTCCTCAATTTGCTTGAGTACGTTTTCGCTCAAATCAAAGGTTGGTAATACCGCGTGAGAATCTCCCGAGTGAATACCTGCGGGCTCGATGTGCTCCATAATTCCGATGATGTATACATTTTCACCGTCACAGATGGAATCAGATTCCGCTTCGATTGCGTTTTCCAGGAAGTGATCCAGAAGAATTTTATTGCCTGGAATGTCACGGAGCGTATTCACCACGTGTTGTTCCAGTTCTTCTTCGTTAATCACAATCTTCATCGACTGTCCTCCTAATACGTAGCTAGGACGTACCAGTAGCGGGTAACCCAGCGTGCGAGCTACTTCCACCGCATGATCAGCGGATTCAACCGTATCGAATAATGGATAAGGCACATCCAGTTCACGAAGCAAGCTTGAGAATGCTCCGCGATCTTCGGCTAAATCCAGAGCTTCGAAGCTCGTTCCGATGATTTTGATACCGTATTTGGAAAGTTTCTCTGCCAGTTTCAGAGCCGTCTGACCACCCAACTGAACGATTACCCCTTCAGGTTTTTCGTGTTGAATAATGTCGTACACATGCTCCCAGAATACGGGTTCAAAGTATAATTTATCAGCAATGTCAGGGTCCGTCGATACCGTTTCAGGGTTCGAGTTAATCATGATCGTTTCGTACCCTGCTTCTTTCGCCGCTAACACGCCGTGAACGCAGGAATAATCGAATTCGATCCCCTGACCAATCCGGTTCGGTCCTGAACCTAAGATGACTACTTTTTTCTTATTCGAAACAACAGACTCGTTATCTTCTGCCTGTGAACCACTAGCAAACGTTGAGTAGAAGTAAGGCGTTTTCGCTTCGAACTCAGCCGCACAGGTATCTACGCATTTGTAGACCCGTTTGATACCCAGCTCATTACGTTTCTCATACACCTGGCTTTCCAGACAGTCGATCATGTGAGCAATCTGACGGTCGGCGAAGCCTTTTACCTTGGCTTCTTCCAATAAATCTTTCGAAATCGTATCGAGTGTATGTTTCTCGATTTCCTTCTCCAGACGAACCAGATCTTCCACCTGATATAAGAACCAGCGGTCAATCTTTGTTAATTGCTGAATTTTCTTGAACGAAATTCCTAAACGGAAGGCATCATAAATATGGAACAGACGATTCCAGGAAGGATTAGCCAGGGAGTGCAGGATGGCATTCTGATCCGTCAGTTCTTTCCCATCAGCACCCATGCCATTTCGCTTGATCTCCAGCGACTGACATGCTTTTTGAAGAGCCTCCTGGAAGTTGCGGCCAATACCCATGGCTTCGCCTACCGACTTCATTTGAAGTCCTAGACGACGATCTGAACCTTTGAATTTATCGAAGTTCCAGCGGGGTACTTTAACGATCACGTAGTCAATGGCAGGCTCGAAGAACGCTGACGTGCTGCCCGTAACGGGGTTGATCAGTTCGTGCAAACGGTAACCGATGGCCATTTTCGCAGCAATTTTCGCGATAGGATAACCGGTCGCTTTTGAAGCCAGAGCCGACGAACGTGAGACGCGAGGGTTAATCTCAATGGCGATGATAGCGTCGTTTTCGGGGTTAACCGAGAACTGAACGTTACATCCACCCGCAAATTTCCCGATGCCATCCATCATCATGATAGCCATGTCACGCATTTTCTGATACAGGGTATCAGGCAGCGTCATGGCAGGAGCCACCGTTACAGAATCGCCAGTGTGAACTCCCATCGGGTCAAAGTTTTCAATCGAGCAAACAATGATGAAGTTACCATCACCATCGCGGAGTAACTCCAGCTCGTATTCCTTCCATCCCAGAATCGATTGCTCAATCAGTACTTCATGCGTTGGCGAAGCGTGCAAGCCCCGATTCAGCATTTCATCAAATTCCTTGGGGTCATTCACGAAACCACCACCTGTTCCACCAAGGGTAAATGAAGGGCGGATTACCAGAGGAAAACCTACCTCCTGAGCGATTTCTTTTCCTTCCAGGAACGAACGGGCGGTACGTCCTTTACAAACACCAACGCCCAATTCCAGCATTTTCAGGCGGAATTTTTCGCGGTCTTCGGTCGTCTCAATGGCGTCAATGTCAACCCCAATGATTTCCACCCCGTACTTTTTCCAGATACCGGCCTTGTCACAGTCGATAGCTAAATTTAACGCCGTCTGGCCTCCCATTGTCGGCAAAACGGCGTCAACCTTGTGTTTTTCAAGAATCTCAATGATGGACTTTCGCTCCAACGGCTTTAGATACACATGATCGGCACTAATGGGGTCCGTCATGATAGTAGCGGGATTGGAGTTGATCAGAATGACCTCGATGCCCTCTTCTTTGAGAGTGAGCGGGCTGCCTGAGAGCCAGAATAGTCGAACTCGCAAGCCTGACCGATGATAATGGGACCAGAGCCAATGATCAGGACGGATTTGATGTCGGGATTTTTGGGCATTTTTTCAGGTATCTGTTAACAAGCCATTATCAATGATAATTCGTTGATTTTCAACGCGGACATCATTAACACGGACTAAATAACGATCAACATCCCGGAAGTGGCCGGGCAAAATTCGTGCAAAATTAGGAGTTTGACATATACAGAGTATACTCAAGGCGAAAATTTAATGAGGTAATTTTAAAATCATCCTTTCCTGGCTCCTAGTTTCCCTTTAAACTAGAGCGTCTTTTGTAGACATGGTAGCTTCTAGCTCCTCCTCACTAAATCTGTATTCGTTTACTAACTTCTGATAAGACTGCATTTCTGCTCTTTCATATAAATTGATATTGTTTTGCGTACTCAGTCCTGAGTTTTCTTCCCCCTCTACACCCGTCCACACATGAGTAGCATAAGGATCGATAGAGCTATTCTTAAATCGCAGGCCTTTGTGATTAAGAATACTAAACCATCTCGTTGCAATGTCTAAATCCATTTGACCAAAAATGAGCTTACGCACATAAGGCCTTACCTGCTTTAAATCAATCAAAGCTGCCCATTCATTCAATCGACACTCGGGTAAAGGCCAGGATTGATTATTAGCAGCAAAGTGCTGGTAGATTTCCTTCCGCGGAGCATAGAACTGCTCGCTTAGCTCTCCCAATTCCTTCCAATCAGGTTTGTAGTCGCCATACGTATCTGGAGTACATTTTTTAGCGTAAAAAGCCGGGCAATTCCAGCATTGTCCGATAGGCCCTACACCCGCAAAATGTCCCGATTTCATTTGTGCTAAATATGCTTCCAGGATATCTCCATGAAAAAGCATGTCATTATGAATGGTGAAGAGGTAGGGATTTTTACTCTTCTCAAAAGCATATTGATAACGAATCGATCTTCGGTAGGGAGTAAACCAATGCAAGGATTTACGGCTAGCCTTGAGCCCCATATAAAAACGAGGCTTCACATGAATAATTCGATCTTTAAAATGCCTGGACAAATAAGAAAAATCAGAATTATTAGGCTGGATTTTCTCTTCAATCAAATAGATTCTATCAATCCATTTACCAGAATGCTCTAATAAAGAGCTAATGGCTACTCCGGTCATTAAGGGTTTGCCATATACTTGTATAGCGACATCTACGGATTTTAAGGCTGGCATAGTTAGGAGGAAGGTATCTTACGCTACAAATATCCGAAATACTATGCAATCAGGCAGCTTAGAAGTTACAATTTACATATTCGTTATTAGCCACAGATTCCACTACATTACCTAGAACCCAGATAATGTATTCATCCTATCCTAAAACATCCTACTTGCATATAATTTTCGGCTGTTAATTAAGTTTTCGCTGACATAATGCTTTATTTTGATATAAGTCCCACTAATTTGTTGCTTATGAAACACTCATTTTATTCTTTTTCCCGAATTGCCATTATCTTGATTCTTCCCTTTTTCATAGCTAGTTGTGATGATTTTAAGTTTCTCACTTCTAAAAAACCTAATTCGGGTCACATCAGTGGTGGAAGTGGTGGTAGCGAAGGAGTTCCTCATCCTCCAGTCATCAGACCTTCATCAATAGTATATCTATCCTCCTCTAAACTAAGAGTTGGATTTAATATGCTTTATGGGGGAGCTATTACGCATCTATCGGGAGATGGACCTAATTTGATTAACAATTACGATTTAGGCCGTCAGTTGCAGTATGCTTACTATTCTTTTCCTGTAGACGGCTATCTTCCTAATGGTAATGTGCCTCACCCCGCTTGGACAGCTATTGGCTGGGATCCCATTCAGGCAGGCGATGTTTATGGGAATGGTTCGCAGGTAGTAGAACAACGTCAAAATGGGAATGAACTTTATTTTAAAGCAATTCCAAAGCAATGGGGTTATAACAATATGCCTTGTGAATGTTACGTAGAGACTTACGCAAAACTGACTGATAATGTACTAGAATTACGCCATGTTCTGCAAAATAACCGTACTGACTCTTTTACTCCTCTTGCTCGAGGCCAGGAGCTACAGGTAGGTTACTATACCCCTCAATTTAATGGGTTCAAGACTTACTGGGGCGACAAACCTTTCAGTAATGATGCAATCACTGAATTTGATCTGATGAATCCACCCGTTGGCGTTCCTGATTCTTATGGGGTAAAAATTATCGAAGCCTATACACCAGAGTCCTGGACTTTCCTTCATGGAGATAATGGCCAAGGGGTTGGTTTATTTGTTCCTACCTCTCATATGTTTGCTTCGAGATTTGTAGGAAAAACTAAAAATGGTGGAGAATTTGACTACAATACTTCTATTTCAGGAGGAAACACTACGGCCGTCCTTGATAAGAACATCCGTTATGAAAGTAAAGTGGCGATCATTTTAGGTAATGTCAATGAGGTTCGTAAATACGCGTATGACCATCGAAATGAGTTGATACAACCCGACTTTGATTTCTCTACTGATCGTCAGCACTGGACTTTCTACGAACCCGTTGACGATGGAGGTGTTCCTTTCAAAGGAGAATGGTCTATCAATTTGGACAAACATATTACGAATATATGGGGACCATTGGTAAGCTGGAAAGCAACGGATGTTCCTAAGTTATACTTCAGAATTGCTTATAAAGGTAGCGGAACAAAAATGAATATCTTCTGGGAGACAGCCAGAACTAGTGGATTAGAGCATGACTCGTATTCCCAGAATGTTAATCTTATTAATGATGGACAATATCACACCTATGAAGTTGATTTGTCTCGAAATTCAGGATGGCGAGGGCTTATTAAAAGAATTTCTATTACGCCTACGGTAGAATATAAAGTGGAAGCAGGGCAGTTTATGAAGATTAAATACATCTCAAAAACTAAGAAAGAATAGCTAAAAGAGGAAGCCTAGTCAAAGGCTTCCTCTTTTAGCTTATTTACCTCAACAAATTCTTCAATATCTCCACTTCAATCACTGGTGAAGAGCGTTCGTATAAGATTGAATAAACGGCATTCACTATGGGCATATCAACTTCATATTGCCGATTGATTTCGTAAATGGATTTAACAGCATAATACCCTTCAGCAACCATGTTCATTTCCATTTGAGCGGAGGTAACACTGTACCCCCGGCCAATCATGCTGCCAAAGGTTCGGTTTCGGCTGAACTGCGAATAAGACGTTACTAATAAATCCCCCAGATACGCCGAGCCCATCAGATCCCGATAATAAGGATAGATTACATCCAGAAACCGCTTAATTTCCTGCATGGCATTTGACACCAGTACGGCCTGAAAGTTATCGCCATACCCAATTCCGTGACAAATGCCACAGGCCAGAGCGATAATGTTCTTCATTACCGCACAATATTCCACTCCGTATAAATCCGTTAAGGGCTGGGTACTTACAAAGCGACAAGTCATTAAATCGGCAAAGGCCGTTGCCCGCTGGATTTCGGGCGAGGCAATGGTCAGATATGACTGTTTCTCCAAAGCCACTTCTTCGGCATGACAGGGACCCGCAATGACACAGAATTGATCCTGCGAAACGCCGTAGTTTTTTTCCAGCCAATCCGTTACCAGCAAGTTTTCTCCGGGAACCATGCCCTTGATGGCGGATACGACTGTCTTTCCCACAAAATCTTCCGGCCTTAATTCGGCAAGGGCTTCTGTAATAAATGCAGCAGGAACCGCCAGAATCACTACCTGACTTCCCTTCATAGCTTCGTGTAAACGAGTAAAGGGCTTCACCCGTTTGGGATGCAGCACTACGCCGCTCAAGTAGCGGGGGTTGCTGTGAAACTTACGAATATGCTCGGCATCTTTCCGATTTCGCAACCACCAGCGAATCTTGACTTCGTTTTCTGAAAGAATGCGGATAATGGCCGTTGCCCAGCTACCTCCACCAATAACCGTGATGGTTGTAGTATTTTTATTTGCTTCGTTCAATGCGGCTATCAAAAAATGTTCAATGCCAGACGTTAAAGAGGGTCATTCAAAAGAATTAAGCTCATGAAAAGACGGAGTAATCCCGAATTTCAAGGCTTCATACGCTCAGTATACAACGCTAACTACACGACAGGTTTCCTATTTCAAGTCGGTGAAAATACGGCATCTCCTTTAAAACACGCCCATTCGGTGGACAAAAACGTAGAATACTTTTTAATTTCTAACTTTTTTTCAATGTAAATATCAAACAAAAGGCCTTTGCATTCGTTTGGGAATCATCGAAAAAAACCCTTATTTTGCGGTTCTAATAAAATGGTCGTATGGCTTTAGTTAACAAAATCAGAGAACGTTCAGGAATTGCAATTACCATTATTGCCATCTCCCTCATCTTATTTATTGTGGGCGGTGACCTCCTCGGATCACGGGGACTTTTTGGAGGGAAGACTCAGAAAGTAGGTGAAATTGCCGGAAATAGCATTCTGGCCCAGGATTTCCAGAAAAAATTAGACCAGGCTCGTATGGAATACGAAGCTCAGTCCGGTCAATCCGCGAACGATCAGGTGATCGCTCAGCTTCGCGAGAAGGTTTGGAATGATCTGTTAATTGATTATGCGTATCAAAAAGAATTTGATGCCCTGGGACTGACGCTTTCAGAAGATGAAAAGCAGGACATGTTCTTTGGTAAATACATTGATCCCGCCGTTCGTCAGAGCTTCACCGATCCTCAGACGGGCATTTTCGATATCAATCGGGTAAAACAACAGCGTGCTCAAATTCAGCAATTACCTGCGGGTTCTATCCAGCAGTTGGGCTGGCAGGCGTTTGTGCGTGACATTCAGCGTCAACACCTGATGACTCGTTACGTGAACCTGATCCGCATGTCCAGTTACGTAACTACAGCAGAAGCGAAGAAGGATTACGAAGCACAAACGGCAAAAGTTGACGCGAAATACTTGTATGTTCCTTTCTACTCAATGGCGGATTCAACCATCAAGGTTACGGATTCTGAATTGAAAGATTACCTAAACGCTCACAAAGATGAGTATAAGGGTGCCAATACTCGTAGTCTGGATTATGTCGCTTTTGGAGTTGTTCCTTCGAAAGCCGATAGCCTTGCTCTTAAGAATACATTAACGCAATTAGCCAAAGATTTGGCTAAAGCTACAAACGATTCTTCGTTTGCACGTATGAATTCTGACGTACCGCATCCGCTGTACTGGAGTCTGCGTGACATGGACGATCAATTGAAAGAAGCGGTAAAAGGCTTCTTCCCCGGTCAGATTGCAGGTCCTTTCCGTACCGACAATACCTATACTATCTATAAGTATACAGGTATGAAACGTGACTCGCTTTATACCGTTAAGGCCAGCCACATTCTGATTCGTCCTACCAATCAGTCCGATTCGGCAAAAGCTTCGGCTCGCGTTCGTGCAGAGAACATTCTGAAAGAATTGAAAGGCGGAGCTGATTTCTCAGCAATGGCCGCTCAGTATGGCACAGACGGTACCGCTCAACGTGGAGGCGACTTGGGTTACTTCCAGAACAACGGTTCGATGGTGAAGCCTTTCGAAACCGCCGTATTTGCTTACAATGGCACGGGCCTATTACCAAATCTGGTTGAAACGGATTTCGGTTTCCACATCATTAAAGTAACAGAGCCTAAAAATAACGTTCAATACCGCGTAGTCGCTGTTTCGAAACAACTCGGACCCAGCCAGGCTACTCGTGATGAGGTTTATCGCAAAGCTGATGAATTTGCTGCCGCTAATAAAACGCTGGAGCAAATGGAAGCCGCTGCCAAGAAAGATAAATCTATCGTTCTTTTGAAAGCAAACCGTGTTCCCGAAGGTTCTACAAACCTGAACATGATGCAAAACGCTCAGCCTGTGATTCGTTGGGCTTTTGAAGACAAAACGGATGTAGGTGATGTTTCTCAGGTTTTTGAAGTAAACGATGCCTATATCGTAGCTGCCCTGACGGGTAAAACCTCTGAAGACGAAGTAAAAGTAGACGACTTCCGCGATGAGTTAACTGCGAAAGTTCGTAATCAGAAGAAAGGCGAAGAAATTCTGAAAAAGTTAAGCGGCTTAGCTGGTGCAGGTAGTCTGGAGCAAATTGCTCAGAAGTACGGTGCCGGTGCTTTAGTTGAAACAGCAAATGACCTGACTCTGAACAGCGGCTTACTGAACTCCGCAGGTGCTGATCCTACCGCCTTAGGTAAAGCATTTGGGATGAAAGCTGGTCAGAAATCGCAGCCCTTCAAAGGTGAAAGTGGTGTATTCATCATGGAAACCTTGAAGAAAATGGATGCTCCTGCCATTGCTGATTACAGCCAATACAAAAAGACCGCCCTGCAAACGGAATTACAACGCTCAGGTTACTTCGTAAACGAAGCCGTTCGTGAGAAAGCGAATGTGAAAGATTACCGGGCTAAATATTTTTAATCTCTACGGAGACGAAAGCACTGAAAACCTGGCTTCGGTCAGGTTTTCGCTTTTTAGAGCCTTGCTCTTTACTTTTGTATCTCTAATCACTAACGATGAAAGGCCTCTGGCCCAGCATCCAATCCATTATGACACAAGACAAGTTGAAAGACTTGAAGGCCAGCATAGAGGCCTTGAGGGGGTATCTTTGACTACGATGGGAAAAAGTACCAGATAGAAGAATTAGAACAAAAAACGCTTGATCCTGAATTCTGGAATGAACGGGAACGGGCGGAAAAAATTCTCAGAGAAATTCGTGGGCTAAAATTCTGGACGGATGGTTTCGATCAGCTCAATCAGCTTTTGGGCGATACCGAAACCATGATGGAATTTCAGGAGTTAGGCGAAGCTTCAGAAGCTGATGTAGATGCCGAAGCGGCCAAGCTGGAAGCTAAATTGGCTGAAGTAGAGTTCCGGAAAATGATGTCGGATGAAGGCGATAACATGGATGCCGTGCTGGAAATTAATGCCGGAGCGGGCGGAACTGAATCGCAGGATTGGGCGAACATGCTGTTGCGAATGTACACCATGTGGGCTCAAAAAAATAACTTCAAGATTAACGTCGTGAACGTGGCCGATGGCGATGTCGCGGGTGTTAAATCAGCAACGATTGAGATTTTGGGTGAATATGCTTACGGTAACCTGAAAGCAGAAATTGGCGTGCACCGTCTAGTTCGGATCTCTCCATTCGACTCTAATGCCCGTCGTCATACGTCCTTTGCTTCAGTCTTTGCCTATCCTTTGGTGGATGATACCATCGAGATTGAAATTAACCCGGCCGATATTGACTGGGATACGTTCCGAAGCGGTGGAGCCGGTGGCCAGAACGTGAATAAGGTAGAAACAGCTGTACGTTTGAAACACAAACCTTCGGGAATTATTATCGAGTGTCAGCAGGAACGCAGCCAGCTTCAAAATAAGGAAGTGGCGATGCGATTGCTGAAATCTCGACTTTATCAAATGGAGCTGGAAAAACGGCTGGCAGCTAAAGCTGAATTGGACGCAACCAAGCGAAAAATTGAGTGGGGTAGCCAGATTCGCAGTTATGTACTTGATGATCGCCGCGTGAAAGATCACCGCACGAATCACCAGACTTCAAACACTGACGCGGTGCTGGACGGAGAAATCAATGATTTCATCAAAGCATACTTAATGTCGGACGTAAGCGAAGAGCAGAGCTAAGCTCGGAGTAACATAAAAAGGGACAAAACCAAACGGCTTTGTCCCTTTTACTTTTTACCTGTTTGAACACTCTTTTACTCTACTTCTGGTTTTATTACCGTTACTTCATCCGTAACTGCCAGGGGTTGAGCTACCTTGCGACGCACTACCGGAGCCGATCTACGGGGAGAATCAACCGCTGTTCTTCTTTGAACGGGCTTATTACCTTCTTCCTTCTTGCCGCCTTTTTTTCTTCTCCCCCACCAAATCAGGAATCCGGTAACGGGCAAACTAGCTGAAATCAAACTGGCTAGGAAAGCCAGGATCTTCGTAGGTAAGCCCATCACAGCTCCCACATGCAGATCATAATTCATCCGACGGAGTTTATCGCCACCGTCCGCATCTTCGTATTTTCCACTGAAAGGTCCCGTCGCCTTTAGTGGTTTGAGAGTGAATTGATCGTACGTATAAACATCCGTTTTATAATAAGTCCCCGGCTTAAGATATACCGTGACACTAATGGCATCCTTGGGCGTTTGCGGCAGGTTCACAAACATGGCCTTCTGTGCTTTTCCCTGATCCGTCAGATTCAGCCATACTTTATCAACACTAGTAATAGTAACCGGAAGGTTTTGGGTTGTATCAGACAGGGCTGTATTCCGTTCAAACGACAAATTGCGACCACCTGTAGTTACCCAATATAACCCCTTACTAAACCACTGGAAACTGTATACCAGACCCGTTAAGGAAATAATGAGTAGGAAAAAGGTACTGTAAAATCCCCAAACATTATGTAAATCATAATTCATCCTTTTGAAGGTTCCATCCCATTTGACCTTGAAGCTTTTATCCCGATTGGCCTTATTCCACTTTTTAGGCCACCAGAGAATCATTCCACTAATTAAAAGGATAACAAAAATCAGGACAGCGACACCAACAACGGGCCGGCCAATGTCATAAGGCATCCATAAGGCCCGGTGGCCATTGAGTATAAAACGGAAAAAGTCAAAGTCTCCATCGTTTCCCCCACGAGCAATGGATTTTACCTTCAGCACCTCGCCTGTATAAGGATTTATATATACTGAAGTGAATTTGCTACCGCGTTTTTTGCGATCAAACTGACCCACAACGGCTGCTTCGTTCGGCTTTGTATAGGTTAGCGAAGTAGCTTTCTTCCCTTCTAATTTCTTCTCAGCAATGGCTATTAATTGTGAAGGAACCAGATAGGATTTAGGTTGCTCTTCAACAAAACGCCAGCTTTCGGTCATATCACGGATTTCTTCCTGGAAGACGTAAATACAACCCGTAATACTGACAATAAATACAATAATTCCCGAGGCCAGGCCGAGCCAGAGGTGAACTTGTCCGATGGCTTTCTTAAAAGTCATGGCTAGATTTGACTAATTAGTTATGAGAAAACTATACTTTGTGGAAGTACGCATTAAGAATCTAGTAAGCGACTCTCTAGAGGTATGACTCCAAAGGTAGTATATAAAATTTATATCTATTTAGTATAAATAAAAATAAGCTAAGGCATTCTACAAAAATGCTGGTCGTAAAACATCGACTATCTATTTTCTAGAATGCCTTAGCTGGAAATAGCCATTAGAATTTATCTCCTTTGCATGGGCTCTATAGTAATAATTGCTTTACCAGTGGAAAATTCTTTTGATCTTGCCCAATGCTCGTTAAAAGGAGGATTAGGATTCCCTGGAATTGCCTCTTCATCCCAATATAAGATCTTATCGTCCCACCGAATAATGGCATCATATAGCATATCTTACCCATCAGAACCTGTAGCCTATAGGTAGAAAAAACATTAGCAGTGTTACTTTCGGCCCATCTTTTTATCGAATTAGAATACTTACATCCAAGGCTTGAGCTTATACCTATGTTATACTTTGCGTATAAGAAGTAGCCTCTTCTTCTGTAATACTACTGCATATTGTTGTGTTAGCTGCTCTGAAAATAATCCTCAATGAAGTATTAGGCTTCTCTTCTAAAGATGTAGATCACTAAATTTGTATAGGGTAGATCCATGCAAGCCTTATGGCCATCATTCATTAGCATTAGTAAAATAGTACGGGTAATGCCAGGAGGGAAACTTAGACTTTGTTGTCATCATTACTTGGCATTTGCAATAGCTGATCAAAGAGTAGTGTAGAAAATATATCTTTAATAGGCTCTTTTTTAAGCCATTATAATCATCGCGACTTTATTTGTATGCAGTTAGTAACATATACCAAGTCAGGAAATGGCCCGGAACCTTTGCTGGCTTTTCATGGCATTGGGCAGGATCATACCGCTTACGAACCTTGGGTGAAGCTTTTGGGAGACCGATATACGATTTACGCCTTCGATTTACCTTTTCACGGCATGAATACCAAACGGCAGGTTCATCCGATTACGCTCGATAAAACTCAATGGAAACAGCAAATTTCGGACTTTCTGAAAAAAGAAGGCATTGTCCGCTTTAGCGTAGTGGGTTTCAGCATGGGTGGGCGATTTGCCCTGACTACGGTTGAAATGCTGCCTGATCAGGTTAACAAGCTATACCTGCTGGCTCCCGACGGCATTCTAAAGAATCCTTACTATACCTTCGCCGTTCGAAATCGATTGACCCGGCGAATTTTCAAATACGTTACGTTCAACCCTTCTCTGGTCATGAAATGGACGGGCGTTGGCGAACGTATGAAAATCATTCATCCGAGCATGTCCCGTTTTGTACACTGGATGCTGGATTCTCCTGAGAAACGGAAGCGGATTTTTTTATCCTGGGTTTCGTTTCGGCATTTCCATTTTTCGTTGCCCTCCCTCATCACCCTTTTTAATCGGCATGCTTTACCCATTCAATTTTATATGGGTGAATTTGACCGGATGATGCCTCCCGATTCTGTTCTACCCCTTACCACTAAGATTCCCACAGCCCAGCGATTCATTCTCAACTCGGGTCATAATCACATGATCGAAAAAACAGCAGAATTTCTAGCTCAACAGAACCCATAAAAAAAGCCCTGGATGTTGATCCAGAGCTTTTTAAGAAAATATGTTTATCAATTAAGGTTGATATCAATCGGAAGAGGAAGACAAGTTAGGCAACATCTGTTGTCACGTCTGTCTTGATTTGCTGGATTACTTTTCCAAACGTATGCTGAATTCCTTCCCATGCTCCCGTCAGGATACAGATTGGAATCAGAATCGGTGAAAAAATGATCCACTGCAAGAGCCGATAATGGTTCAAATTTTTCATTTCACTAGGGATTTAGGTGGTGCATTATTCAACTCCAGTAATTCCGCTAAAAAGTAATCATTGTTCCAGTCGAGTATAAATATACTGAATGGTGCTTCTTGCTTACTTTCTTTCTTAACTATGAATTCAAAATTAATAAATTATCGAATAAAACAAAAAATTCTTGCCATAATTCAATAAAATATTCTCATAAAATCTAGTAAAATGAGCCATTGAACTTTAAAAAAGCTCCCCTGTCCGGTATTTTGGCAAAATCCCCAAATGACTATACGCCTTTTCCGTCGCTTCTCTACCTCGGGAGGTACGCTTGAGATAACCTTCCTGAATCAGAAAAGGCTCATATACCTCTTCAATCGTTTCTGCCTCTTCTCCTACGGCCGTGGCAATGGTAGATAAACCCACAGGTCCCCCTTTGAATTTCTCGATGATGGTGCTCAAGATACGATTATCCATATCGTCCAGACCATTATGATCGACATCCAGAGCCGCCAGGGCCATTTCAGCGATGTCAACGGTGATACGCCCGCCGCCTTTTACCTGAGCAAAATCCCGCGTGCGTCGCAGGAGGTTATTAGCAATCCGTGGTGTTCCGCGACTCCGCCGGGCAATTTCAAAGGCTGCCTGTTCTTCCACTGGCATGTTAAGAATACTACAGGAACGCTTGATAATGGACGTTAGTAACTTCGCATCATAATATTCAAGTCGGGCATTAATTCCAAAACGAGCTCGCAAAGGTGAGGTTAATAAGCCCGCCCGCGTAGTTGCTCCAATCAGCGTAAAGGGATTCAGTCCAATTTGTACACTTCGAGCATTCGGCCCTGAATCCAGCAGAATATCGATTTTATAATCTTCCATCGCAGAATACAGGTATTCCTCCACGATGGGATTCAGTCGGTGAATTTCGTCAATAAAAAGAACATCGTGCGGTTGCAGGTTGGTCAGCAAACCCGCCAGATCACTCGGTTTATCCAACACGGGCCCTGACGTAATTTTAATACCCGCCCCGAGTTCATTCGCAATAATGTTGGATAAGGTCGTTTTTCCCAAACCCGGAGGGCCGTGTAACAACACATGGTCCAGGGCTTCTTCCCGCATTTTTGCCGCCGAAACGAATATTTTCAGGTTTTCAAGAATCTTATCCTGGCCCGTAAAATCGCCAAAACTTAAAGGCCGAAGGGCTCTTTCTACTTCCCGATCATCTTTCGATAGGGTTTCTCTGTCCCCTTTCAAATAATCTTCCCGCATGCTTCAGTCACAGTTTAATATCTACTAGTCAAATTTAGCAGATTCTGTGCGGCAAAAGCCAATTCCCGGATGGAATGTCAAAAATGACCCTGAATTATCCGCAGGATTTCGAAGAAAATCAGTAGGCCACTGTTTACATGCACTCGGCTCAAGCTTTCGTAGCTTAATTGACAAATTTCTTCTCTTTTCGAGTTAGAAAGGGTAACCAGCTTTCATCGTTAATACCCGAAAAGTCCCGGATGAACATAATAAATGAAGGCTTATAAGGTCGCTGCCGCAGCACCATTCCGGCTTCCTCAGGGGTGAAATCACCTTTGCGGGAGTTACAGCGTTTGCAGGCCGTAGTAAGGTTGTCCCAACTGGATTTACCGCTTCTCGATTTAGGTAATACGTGGTCCAGCGTCAAATCATCCGACGTTCCACAGTATTGACACTGATGGCCATCGCGTCTAAAAATATTCTGACGCGTTAACATCACTCCCCGATAAGGCAAGTATACGTACTTGTGCAGGCGAATAACCGTCGGCAAGGGAAAAGATTGAGAAATGCTCCGAAGGTTTTCCGTTTGAGACTCTGAAATCAAATCGGCCTTTTTAAGGTAAACTAGTAAAAAAGCTTTGGCGACCGAGCATATCGTCAAGGCTGAGTAATCCTGATTCAGCACTAATACTTTTCTGCCCATGGTATTGCGAGAGTTTTGACGCTAAGCAAGTTAACGTTTTTACTTTACAATAACGGAGCGGACACAGAAAAATAATATATGGGTAAAGAAAAGCTTTTCCGCTGGCTTTCAACGGGAATGAAGGGGGAGGGTTATCGTCAACACCGTTCCTTTTTGCGGGATGGAATGGGCGACTATTTTTCCCCGATGACTTTCTACAATCTTTTTACAGAAGGCTAAACCCGCTCCGTAACCCGGCGAATTGCGGTTGAGCTGATTGAATAACCGGAAAATATCTTCCTTGTATCGGTCATCAAAACCGATACCATTATCCAGAATTCGAATTTCAACAGATTGGGAATGTAATTCGGCTTCAATTCTGATTTGCAAAGGCCGACTGGGGTGTGCGAATTTGGCGGAATTATCAAAAAGTTGATAGAAAAGGGTCTGAATCATCGTTCGCTGCCCCTTAATAACGGGTAACTGGGTTTTCTCCAATACCGTTGTGTTAAGTCCGTTTTCATCACTTACACGTAGCCAGCTTTTTTCTACCATTTCGTTGAGATCTATAGATTTCAACGTCCGTTTTTCATTGGTTGCAAAAGACGTGTATTGGCGAATGGAATCCAGCAATTGCAGAGCCTGGTAGCTTTGATCGTTAGTTACCTGAAGTAACATTCGGCTTTCGGCAGTAATCTGATTTTGGGTATTCCCCCGAATCATATCTATATAGAGTAAAATCTTACGCAGAGGCTCTCGCAGGTCGTGAGCAAAGATTTTATTCATTAATAACCAGTCGTTATCCAACGAAGTAAACGAAGCAGGTTGCCGCTCTTCATCTTTGGGCTTTAGAGTAATCTGAAAGGTCTTCTGATTAGCCAACCGGGTTTCATGAATCTGGTAATGAAACTCAATCCATGTCATTTCCGGGTTTAACAAAGTCAATGTTCCCGTAGGTTGGGCCTGTAAGCGTTCCCAGGTTGTTTGTAGCAGAAAAAGATCTAAGGGTTGGTCAAGAATATGAATAGCTGAAAGCCCGGTTATCTGTAGCAGATGATAACTGAAATCTAAGATCATTCCGGAAGAAGATACAGTGATGAAGCCAGCGGTCTCCTTCGTATCTGAGTGATTCATACCTTAATTAATTCCTAATCAAATGGGGGCAGTTTCCAGCACAATACTAAGGAATCCAACCTACCCGATTAATTACCTAACCAGCATAAGTAGTCAAGTGTTTTATCAGATGATAATTACTTAAACCTCTATTTTATGAGCCAACAAATTAAGATTCAATCTTTTGGATCCGGTTTAATTTCCTCGTCTGTCCTGAAATAAAATCGTAATTTTAAAACTCCATGCTTTTGTCTGGTGTTAAGTATGAACTTTCTCCCGGCTTTTAATTTATCCTGGCTTTAATACTGGCCAGCACTGATTGAACAGTATCCCAAAGATATGCAAAATATAGATATTCAGGCTTGCGAACACGAACCCATCCGGCATTTGGGACATATTCAGGCTCATGGTTATTTATTAGCCGTTGATGCCTCTTTTCGAGTTCGTCAGCTCAGTACTAACTTAGAAGAATTACTCGCCAGTACAGCCGAAAATATTATTAACCAGCCGCTCCAATCGCTTTCAATGAAGGAATTAAAAGGAGGAGAGCTGGTTCAGTTAATTCAGATTGCCCAAAAGCAGGGCTCTTTTGAAGGCATGACGCCCTTTAACGTCCATATTGATGGCCGGGAATATTACCTGGTTATTCATCTCATGGATGATTTATATATGCTGGAATTTGAACCCAAAAATGAGGTTCTTTTTCCAGGTACTTTGCAGGTTTTGGTCAGCCGGGTCATGTCCAGTATGCAGCAAAGCAAAAGCATTCAGGAGCTACTGGAGCGGGTAGTGGTGGAAATGAAGGCTATCACGCAGTATGACCGGGTCATGATTTACCGTTTCGACGAAGATTGGAACGGCGAAGTAGCGGCGGAGGCCAAAGAAGACCATCTGGAAACTTTTCTGGGCCTGCATTATCCTGCCTCTGACATTCCTAAACAGGCACGTGAGTTATATAAAACGAACTTTGTTCGTACGATCATTGATTCCCAAGCTCGCTCGGTTGCCATTTATCCGGGCATGAATATGGAAACCCGGCAGCCTCTGGACCTGAGTCAGTCTATTCTGCGGGCCGTTTCTCCCGTTCATATTGAGTATCTGAAAAATATGGGCGTTCGCTCCAGCATGAGTTTCTCGCTTTTATACAAAGGGGAACTCTGGGGGCTGATTTCCTGCCATCATTACGATGATCCACGTCTGGTTGACTATAACTCCCGAATGTCTGGGAAAATGATTAGTCAGCTTCTTTCAGCGGCCTTGGAATTCCGCAAGGATGAGGAAGACCTAAGCATGGTTAATCGCCTCTGGCGGAATGAACAGATACTTTTCGAGCAAATGCAACGCGACTGGAATGTCGTTCAGGGCTTAACCCAAAAGGCCACTACAGTTCTGGATATATCGCTAGCCTCTGGAGCGGCTTTGCTCTTTGAAGGGAAGGTACATACCGTTGGAAAAACGCCGTCTGAAAGCCAGATTTTAAAAATAGCTGATTGGCTAAAAAATAATAAGGTAGATACCATCTTTCACACCCATCAGTTTTCCAAAGTTTTCGGCCCCGCCATCGACTACCGCGACGACGCATCGGGCATGATGGCTATTGTGATTTCACGGCAGTTGGAAGAATACCTAATCTGGTTTAAGCCGGAGGTTATGCAACAAGTGGCTTGGGGGGGAAATCCAGATGATAAACAGGTATGGACGGACGAAGCTGGAAGAAACCGCCTGAGCCCACGGAAGAGTTTCGCGAAATGGACGCAATTGGTTAGAAATACCTCCGAATCATGGAAGCAGGCTGAAATCAATACGGCCTTGAAAATTCGAGAGGATATTCTTCAGATTGTTACTCAAAAAGCCAATCAGATTCGCATTTTAAATGAGCAGTTAAAGTTAGCTTACGAAGAGCTAGACACGTTCAGTTATACTGTTTCGCACGACTTACGGACGCCGCTGGCTTCGATCAAGACCTATTCAGAAGTATTTCTGATGGATTATGGTGATCGGCTCGATGAGGAAACAATTCCCCTTTTTGAGAAAATTGTTTCTGCCAGTAATAAGATGAGTGATCTCATCCGGGAAATTTTACATTATGCTCGTAGTGGTCGCACGGAAATGTCGGCGGAGCCTCTTCCTATGAAAGATTTATTATATAACTTAAGGGAAGAACTGTTAGTTACTAACAAAAATGAATTACTAACCATTGACATTGGAGAGACCCCACCGATCAAGGGCGATAAAACCATGATTATGCAGGTTTTCACCAATTTATTGACTAATGCCATTAAGTATTCTCAAACGGCCGAACATCCTTGCGTTACTGTTAAGGGCATTCAAACGAACGAGGAGGTTATTTATTCCGTCACGGATAATGGCATTGGTATTGATATGAATCAAAGTGGTAAGGTTTTTGATTTATTTAAACGGTTAGATAATGCAAAGGAATATGAAGGGCATGGCGTAGGGCTGGCCATCGTTAAACGGATCATGCAAAGGCATCATGGTAAAGTATGGTTCTTTAGTGAGCCGGGCCGTGAGACTACCTTTTATGTTTCATTTCCCCTAGCCTAAACTTAATACAGGTATGATTGATGTATTGTATGTAGAAGACAACCCAGATGATGTTGACATCTTCAAACGGGTTATTGGAAAAATAAATCAGCCTCCTACTTATAAAGTTATTACGACCGGTAATGAAGCCGTTGATTACGTGTTGAGCCGGGGTAACTACCAAACAGAGGAAGCTATTCTTCCTAAAATGTTATTACTTGACCTAAATCTACCTGGTAATAACGGTTTTGAAGTTTTACAGCAGATTCGTTCCAATGCCAAAGGACGTTATCTGCCGATCGTCGTTTACAGTACTTCAGACAACCCTAAGGATATGCGGGAAGCTTTCGATCTGGGGGCGAATGCCTATCTGGTGAAACCCGGAGGTTACCGCGAGGTAAGCGATATGTTGCAACGGGCTCTGGATTTCTGGCTCGCTCAAAAAGCCAATCAATAATTATTCATGGGAGAAATTTTAAGTCAGCTTAAAGAACAGACTCGGGAGTTACATGAACAAACCGAACAATTGTTTTATACCGATGCTTTGAAAGGCGGAACTTTAACTACCGATCAATATAAGCATTTATTACAGGCTCATCTGGCCTTTCATAAAGCTCTAGAAGTTGCCTTAAGTACAATTGATAACTATCCACTGGAAGAACGCCGGAAAGCCGCCTGGATTGAAGCCGATTTAACGGCCATACAAGCATCTCCCAAGACCGCTCCTAGCACCGTTTTCGAAGGATGGAATACATCAGAATTACTGGGGGCCGCTTACGTAGCGGAAGGCTCCATGCTAGGTGGACAAGTCATTAAACGCTGGTTACAGGCTCATCCTGAATTAGGGACATATGCCGGAGAATCAAAGTTTTATAATGGATACGGTAAAAATACAGGCGAACGCTGGAAGTCTTTTGGTACCTATCTGATAACAAATGCAGCAGGACATGAGCCTGCCATTGTAGAAGGAGCGAAGAAAGCATTTAAAGCTTATCAGGCTATTTTCAAGGCAGTAGCTTAAATAAAGCTGTATAAAAAGAGGCTGTTTCACCCTAATGAAACAGCCTCTTTTTTGTGTGCATGAATGCCTGTTTAAGGCTTGGAAGCACTGAATTTTTCCACCAAATGGAACGTATGCTCCAGGGCTTTATGGTCTCCCCAGGTATCATGTCCTGGAATGACCCACCTGGGAGAGCCAAATGCTTGCATCAGTCGTTTCATCGACTTTCCCCATTCTTTCAGGTTCGCATCCGCGATGTTACCCATGCCGAAAGTGGCTACGCTTTTCACCAGACATCCTCCGTGCAGAATTTTATAGCTGGGTAACCAAACCACTATGTTGTCGCTGGTATGGCCTTCTCCGGGAAAATAACACCGGAAAGGTACTTTTCCGATGGTAAAGCTCGTATCAGACGGCAAAATGGCCTCAGGTGACTCATAACCTTCTTTGATTGATTTCTGAGCCGTCAGGGGCGTGCTAATAACACGAACGCCCGCTTTCTTTAATTCGCTTATGCCCCCTACCCGATCGTCATGCGAGTGCGTCACGATGCAGAGCTTTACAGGCTGATGCAAATGCTGGTCAACCCAGTGCAGAATTTGTCGGGTATTATCGGTATCTGCTTTCGTATCCCAGCCAGTATCGATTAATACGACACCCTCTTTTGTGTTTACGATCAGTCCATTGGAAGGAATCGCCTGATTCTGATAGATGCCATAAGTAACGTGAACATAGACATCTTTCTGAAGCTGACTCACTTCTAGAGGCGGCTTTTTGATAGTCTGGCCTTGCGTTATTCCCAACGAGAAAGCGGAAAGAGCAAGAATAATCAGAATACGCATGAGTATTAGGTAAAGATTTGTATTGAGAAGGAAAGTTAATACATCTCTTTCAAAAACGAAGCTCACGAAAAAGCAGGATAGAGAATGAAACCCGATGATCAGACCTCTTTCAAACCAAAAGGATATATAAAGAAAAAGCCTGACAAGCGATTGCTTATCAGGCTTTTGTACCCGGGACGAGACTCGAACTCGTACAGGCATCACTGCCCAAAGGATTTTAAGTCCTTCGTGTCTACCATTCCACCACCCGGGCCTCACAAAAAAAGCTCCGACCTGCGGAGCCTTTATGCTGAGCGAAAGACGGGGTTCGAACCCGCGACCTCGACCTTGGCAAGGTCGCGCTCTACCAGCTGAGCTACTTTCGCTTGTTATTATTTTTACTGTGTTACCCGTCGTTTGGGAATGCAAATGTACGCTCGAAAAAAGGGGTTTGTCAAGAGTAGAGTAAAAAAAGTTACGGTTTTTTTTACTCAAGTTATTTCTCAAGCCAATAAATATCTAAAAATCAATAACTTATTTCTTGAAAATATTTTTAAAAAATCTATTTAACTTTGATACTAGTCATTTCATTAATTCTCCATTTAACTTTACACACTCATCACCTAAGCGAGTTGGGAGGTTTTTGTGATGATCCTTTATCGATGTTTAATAACTCCCATTTGAAAAGTATATGCTTCAACGTCCCCAAACTTTATTTCTAGCTCTGATTATTGTTTCTATGGGTCTGTTTCTTGGTTTTCCCGTTTGGGAAAAAACCGTCGGAGGACAGTCCGCTACTTTAAGTGCTTTTTCTCTAACTTATACCAACGCAGCAAGTCAGGTTGTAGAAGAATCCAAGTGGTATCTAGCGGCTTTAGCCATTCTTGCGGCGGGTCTGGCTTTGTTTTCGCTGGTTCAGTTTACGAACCGCGTTCGGCAAATGCTCTT
This sequence comes from Siphonobacter sp. SORGH_AS_1065, assembly GCF_030818595.1. Classification (NCBI taxonomy): domain Bacteria; kingdom Pseudomonadati; phylum Bacteroidota; class Cytophagia; order Cytophagales; family Cytophagaceae; genus Siphonobacter; species Siphonobacter sp. SORGH_AS_1065. The sequence goes on along the minus strand of NZ_JAUTAM010000004.1, from coordinate 2,044,755 downwards.
GAATCTGGTAAATACATTGGTAATGATTGCCCTGCTGGGTCTTTCTACATACGAATCTCACATTAAAGCAAATGGCTTATTTAATCCTGAAACGCCCGGTAGCTTTAAAATAGGCTTTTTTGCCATTGCTGTGGCTCTTCTTGCCAATGTAGCAGCCAATCGCTTCATCCGAATTGATGAAAGAAAAGTGAAAGATGCCTTCGAACGTCTTCGCTAGTAAGTCAATTACTGACGAGGCGTAAGGCTTTACTGCCTCATTTTCTTTCCTAATAGAAAAAGATTTTGGGTCTGTCCAGAGTTTTTTTATTAATTTCAATTCTGATTCCCGACGTATAGCGTCAGGATATATTTCCCCTTAATAGCATCTAACCATCAATTGATGTTGAAGAAAAGTACGAATGGCCATGCTCGTTGATGCGTCGTTGAAGGAAACCCTCAAGACGAAGTTGAAAGAGGTTTTCGGCTTCTCACAGTTCCGGGGTGAGCAGGAAGACATTATTTGTAATCTCCTGGCAGGAAACCATACCTTCGTTATTATGCCTACCGGGGCTGGTAAGTCCATGTGTTACCAGCTACCAGCCGTCGTTAGTGAAGGAACTGCGGTTATTATCTCTCCATTGATTGCTTTGATGAAAAATCAGGTCGATCAGCTTAATGCGGTGGGGGTAAATGCTCAATTTCTAAACTCTACGCTCAGTAAATCTGAAATGACTCAAGTCAAAAAGGATGTACTGAATGGCGAAATAAAACTTCTATACGTAGCTCCTGAATCGCTGACGAAGGAAGAAAACTTGGCTTTTTTACAAAAAGCTAATATTTCCTTTGTTGCCATTGATGAAGCTCACTGTATCTCGGAGTGGGGGCATGATTTCCGACCTGAATATCGCCGGATTCGGCACATCGTTGAGACGATAAACCCGGAATTACCACTCATTGCTTTGACCGCTACGGCGACGCCCAAAGTTCAGCAGGATGTTATCAAGAACCTGCAAATGGAGGATGCCTGCGTTTTTAAGTCTTCTTTTAACCGGAAAAACTTATACTACGAAATCCGCCCGAAGACGAAGGATGTTAACAAGCAATTGATTAAATACATCAAGAGTCAGGCTGGGAAATCGGGCATTATTTATTGCCTGAGCCGGAAGACAGTTGAAGAAATTGCGGAGTTACTGAACGTAAACGGCGTAAAAGCCCTGCCCTATCATGCCGGACTCGATCCGCACACGCGGATGGGTAACCAGGATGCCTTTTTGAACGAAGAAGCGGAAGTCATTGTCGCAACGATTGCTTTCGGCATGGGCATTGACAAGCCAGACGTTCGGTTTGTTCTTCACTACGACGCTCCTAAATCCCTCGAGGGCTATTACCAGGAAACGGGTCGGGCTGGTCGCGACGGACTGGAGGGTAACTGCGTGATGTTCTATAGCTACGACGATATCGTCAAGCTGGATAAATTCAACAAAGACAAACCCGTTACGGAACGAGATAACGCCAAAGCTCTGTTAATGGAGATGGTGAGTTACTCAAACATCGGGCTCTGCCGCCGTCGTCAGTTACTGGGTTATTTTGGTGAATACTTCCCCAAAGATTGCGGTTTCTGCGATAACTGCCTGAAACCTACGCCAAAATTCAAAATGCAGGATGAGGTGGAATGGATTCTGAAGGCCGTTCAACTGACGGGGAGTCGATTCGACTGTAACCACATTGCGGATATATTACTAGGCGTTGAAAATCCTTATGTCGTTAGCCACGGCCATAATAAGCTGGACGTTTTCGGCAAAGGCAAATACAAGCTGGGTTACGAGAACGATCAGGACGATGATGATGCCGAAGAAGAAGACGAAGACGGTAACGTAATCGTAAAAGCGAAAACGAAGGCTACGGATAAAAAAGACGACGGCCTGCAAACGCCCGAGTTCTGGCATTCGATTATCAAGCAACTAACGATTTTAGGTTTTCTGGATAAAGACATCGAGAATTACGGAACTCTAAAAATCAGCGAAAAAGCGATTCAGTTCCTGGAAGCTCCCTATGTCGTTTCTTTATCGAAAGATCACGATTACACCCATCAGCCCGAAGAGAAAGAAGACGACAAGGAAGAGATTAGCTCGAATGCGAAAGCTTACGACGAAGCTCTTTTTGAGATGCTTAAAAATCTTCGAAAGAAGATTGCCAAGGAAAAGAACATTCCTCCGTATGTAATTTTCCAGGATCCTTCGATGGAGGAAATGGCCACTACCTATCCTTCTACCGTTCAGGAGTTAGCTCAGATTACGGGCGTAGGCATGGGTAAGGCCGTCAAATTCGGAAAGCAGTTCATTGAAGTCATTACCCGATACGTTGAAGAAAATGAAATCGAAACGGCAACCGAAGTAGTAGTAAAGACTACCACGAACAAGTCGAAAGTTAAGATTTTCATTATTCAGCAAATTGACCGAAAAATCAATCTGGAAGAAATTGCAGAGGCTAAAGACCTCGGCATGACGGAGCTGATTGAGGAAATCGAGCACATCTGTTATTCAGGTACGAAGCTCAATCTGGATTATTACATTAATCAGTTAATGGATGATGATCGTCAGGATGAGATTTATGAGTACTTCATGAGTGCCGAAACCGATTCGATGAGTGTAGCCTTACAAGAGTTAAGCGGCGAATATTCAGAAGAAGAACTTCGGTTGATGCGTATCAAATTCCACAGCGAGTTAGGTCATTAATCTGATCTTGTTTTCTGTTCATTTTTACATATTTACGTTAACGCTTCTGATGAGTTGGGCTTCGGTCTAAGTTATTAACAACAGCAGCAATAAAATTATCCGATGAACATTCTCATCGTAGGATCTGGCGGCCGCGAGCACGCTTTTGCCTGGAAAATCGCCCAGAGTCCTTTGTGTCAAAAGTTATTTGTCGCTCCCGGAAACGCCGGGACGGCTCAATTAGCAACCAATTTATCCATCGGTGTCAATGACTTTGAAGCCATTGCTGCTGCTGTTCTCGAAAACAATATCTCACTGGTGATTGTGGGTCCCGAAGAACCGCTGGTTCGGGGCATCCGAGATTATTTTGAGAGTCGTGAAGACCTCAAAAAAGTGTTAGTACTGGGTCCTGATAGTAAAGGGGCTCAATTAGAGGGATCGAAAGATTTTTCTAAAAACTTCATGGTTAAGAACCAGATTCCAACGGCAGCTTCACGGACTTTCGTGAAAGAAACGCTGGAAGAAGGGCTAGACTATATCACCCAACAACAGTTTCCGCTGGTTCTGAAAGCCGATGGCTTAGCTGCTGGCAAAGGCGTTATCATTGCTGCTGACGTAGCAGAAGCTCAGACTACGCTCCGCGAGATGCTCGTGGAAGCCAAGTTTGGTGACGCTTCTCACAAAGTAGTAATCGAAGAATACCTGCACGGAATCGAGTTGTCGGTATTCGTGTTGACCGATGGCGAACATTACCATATTCTGCCCGAGGCCAAAGATTATAAACGCATTGGTGAAGGCGACACGGGCCCTAATACCGGAGGCATGGGGGCCGTTTCTCCCGTACCTTTCTCAGACGATGCTTTCCAGAAAAAAGTAGAGGAACGAATTGTTCGTCCTACCATGGCTGGACTGAAAGCGGAAGGGATTCGTTACGTTGGCTTTATTTTTATTGGTCTGATGAACGTTAATGGAGACCCTTACGTCATTGAGTATAACTGCCGCATGGGCGATCCGGAAACGGAAGTAGTGTTACCCCGGATTGATTCAGATCTGCTGGTGATTTTAAAAGCCGCTGCAGAAGGCAAATTGAAATATGTAAACTTCGCCGTTTCCAACAAAACAGCCGTTACTACCGTTGTTGTAGCGGGTGGTTACCCGGGTGAATATGGAAAGGGTGACATTATCCAAGTACCTGAAAAACAAAATTATACTACTATTTTCCACGCCGGAACCAAGCATTCCGAAACGGGTGCGGTAGTAACTAATGGTGGTCGTGTACTGGCCGTTACGGCTCTGGGCACGTCCATTGCTGAAGCCCGCCAGCGTTCGCAAATGGCGGCGGCTGCGGTTCAATACGAAGGCAAGTACTTCCGACGGGACATCGGCCTCGATCTTTTATAATTTTGGATGGTAGAATACCTGAATGAATGAAAGCTCTCTCGGGAGTCGCGTTCAAACTTTCTATCATTCAAAAATTCTACATACAAAAATGGGATGTGCATCATGTGGAACGGGTGGCTGTGGAAGCATCCGTACCAAGGGGAATAAAGATGCCACTTCCGTATCAGGTTGTCAAAACAATGGAGCCTGTGGAACGGGTGGCTGTAATAAAATGAACGTATTCGACTGGCTGTCGGATATGGAAGCTCCGGGCTTAGGTTTGCCAATGAATCAACGGAGTAACCTGGTTGAAGTGAAGTTCAAAGGGGGTCGGAAGGAATATTTCCGTAATACGGCTCAGGTTGAACTCTACACGGGCGATCCGGTAGTAGTTGAAATGCAAAGCGGTCATCACCTGGGTTTTGTTTCGCTTCAGGGCGAGCTGGTTCGTTTACAGATTGTCAAACGAGGCATTAAAGACCCCGAGATTCGTCAGGTGTACCGCAAGGCTACCCCAAAGGATATCGAAAAACATGAGCAGAGTGTTGCTCGTGATTTGCCTACAATGTACCGGGCCCGCGAGATTGTGAAAGAGCTGAAACTCAACATGAAGTTATCGGATGTGGAGTTTCAGGCTGACGGAACGAAAGCTACGTTTTATTACTCTTCGGATGAACGCGTAGACTTTCGGGAGCTTATTAAAGTTCTGGCTAGTGAGTTCAAGGTGCGGATTGAAATGAAGCAGATCAGTCTGCGTCAGGAAGCCGCTCGTATCGGTGGTATTGGCGTTTGTGGTCGGGAACTCTGCTGCTCTACGTGGTTGACAGATTTCAAAAACGTAACTACCTCAGCTGCTCGTTATCAGAACCTTTCGCTCAATCCAGTTAAACTTTCCGGTCAGTGCGGACGGTTAAAATGTTGTCTCAACTATGAGCTGGAGACCTACATCGACGCTCTGCGGGATATTCCTACGCTGGAAACGCCGTTAAGAGTTCAGAAAGGCGAAGCCAATCTGATTAAAACGGATATTTTCCGTAAGATCATGTGGTTTAGCTTCCGGGGCGATGACAACTGGTATCCGGTTGCCATTCCGCAGGTAATGAAAATTGTAGCTTTGAATAACCGTGGAATTATTCCAGCCAATTTTGAAGAACTGGAATTAATACCAGTGGCCGAACCCAAATCCTCGGGCATTAATAGCGATCTGGTGCGAATGGATAAGAAATTCCAGGCACAGAATCGTCCTGCTCCTAAAAATAAGAAAAAGCGTTCTGGTGGCGGAGGTAACTCCAATCAGGGACGTTCTCAAAAATGATTTTGCTCCCGGAGATGAATCGTCTCCGGGACTTTCATTCTTATGCGAATCTTTCTCTTTTTTCTCGCTCTGGTCTCCTTGACTGCCTGTGAAACGAATGCCGTTTTCAAGGACAATATTGATCTACAGGACGCGAAATGGCCCATTAAGACGGTTCCTAGCTTTACCTTTGAAATTAAGGATACTACGAAGACTTATAACCTGTACTATAACCTTCGTAATACAAAATCCTATCCCTATTACAACCTTTACGTTACCCGTACACTGACGGGGCCTGATGGAAAAACGATTGAACATAATCTGGATGAGTTAATACTGGCAAATCCGACGACGGGCAAACCGACCGGAAACGGATTGGGAGATATTTATGACCATAAGTTTTTAGCTATCAAAAACTTACGTTTCCCCAAAGCGGGTTCGTACACATTTAAGGTAGAACAGTACATGCGTCAGGATCCACTGCCTGAAATTCAGAATGTGGGACTTACCGTAGAAACCAATCCCTGAAATTCAGGAAAGGTTCACTTCCTTTGTCCACCCAAGCCCCGTACCCTGAACCTATGCCTTTCCTTCCGTTATTTCCCCTGAATCTGGTCGCTTTTCCGGGCGAAGCGTTAAATCTGCACATTTTTGAGCCAAGATATATTCAGCTCATTAGCGAATGCCTCGCTTCGAATCAGCCCTTCGGAATTCCGGTTTATCTGCCGAATCATGTGATGCATTATGGCACTTCAATCCAAATCGTTCAACTGGTAAAGCAATACGACGATGGCCGGATGGACATTCAAACGCAGGGACTTGACGTTTTCAGAATTACTACGTTTCAAAATCCGGTTCAGGACAAACTGTACGCAGGCGGCGAAGTTGAGTTTTTGCAGGCCATGCCCAACCACGTTATCCTTCCCGGCCTGGTTGAACGCCTGAGGGAATTATACCATCACCTGCAACTTTCCTTTGAGTTCGATCAGCTTCCGCTCAATTTTTCTTTTCAAATTGGTCACAAAATCGGATTGTCCATTGCCGAAGAATACCAGCTTATTCAAATACCTTCGGAAGTAGCCCGTCAGGAATTCATTCTTCGGCATTTAAACCGCATTATGCCGATTATGGACGAACTGGAACGAACCAAAGAACGCATCCGGCTGAACGGCCATTTTAAAAATTTTGATCCGCTTAATTTCTAGTATCTTCCTGATTTTGAGGTTGCTCTTCGTTAGCCAGAGCTTTTTCTACTTTGTCTTTTCGTTTTCGCAAACTGTCTAGTGTGGGTAACCGGGTCGTTGGTTTTAATTCCCGGCTGTATTCTGGGTCTCCCAGCAGAAAACCGTAAGGTTTCAGCCCGTCTACGTGATCACAAATGACCTTCATAATAGCCGTTACCGGCAAGGCTAATACCAGTCCTGAAATTCCCCATAACTGCCCCCCCATAATCAATACGACCATCGCTGCCAGCGGATTAACGCTTACCTTCGAACCGACTACGTTGGGCGTAATGAAGTTCCCTTCCAGAATTTGCACGAAGCTAAAGACCCCAATAACGCCAACGGCATACATGGGAGAATCCTTGGTGACCAGGGCATAAATGGTGGGTAGTAATGAGCCTACCAAAATACCGATATACGGAATTAATAATAGCACCGCTGCTAACGTTCCAAAGAACCAGGCGTAGTCAATGCCGAGAATTAGTAACCCAGCCGTATTCAATCCTGCGACGATGCCAATTACCAGTACCAAACCCGTTAGATAGCCCTGCACCACCACATAAATTTTTCCCAGGACATCATCCAGACGATGGCGACGGGTTTTGGAAAAAAGCTTATAGAGAAAGCTTCGGAAGAAATCGCGATATAAAAGAATAAAGAAAACGAAAATGGGAACGAGTGATAAATCGGCCAGGGTTGAAGTCGTTGAAGATAGAAACGTACCGATGTAGCTTCCGCTGTTGTGCAAGACGTCATTCGTAATCCGTTTGATTTCGTTATTCTGACGCGTTTTATCCAGTCCAAACTGATCGTCAGCCATGCGTTGAGCCCGATCAATCACCGCATTCATTTTATCCTGAAACTTGGGGAAATCGTCTGTAAAATTAGCCATCTGCATGGAAACCAGCCAGACGATTCCGGCCAGTACACCGATCAGTACTACCAGACAAACGAAAATGGCCGCGACCCGTGGCAGTTTCCAGCTTTCCAGCTTACGGCATAAGGGAAAGAGTAACATCGCCAGTAGCAGCGAATACAGCATCAGCGTAACGATGCCTTGCAGGGCGTATAACCCGTAGATAATCAGTAAGACGCAAATCAGACTAGCGGCTAATCGAATCGGATAAGGGAAAGTAGATTCTGAATTCATAGTACATTCGTACTTCAAAAGGTTGAACTCTTATTTTAGGTATGCTTACAAAATTGTTTTTGTTTCTTTTTGGGTTAAAAACGAGTCTTTGCTCCTGCCAGCCCGACCGCCATCGCCATGGATTCTCGCGAGCCAAACGACAGTATCGCATCGAGCAGGTAGGCCATATGCCAGCCGTGGCTAATGAAAATTCCGGTCTGGCAACGGCTTCGGGTAAACCCACATTCTGGACGCATAATGATTCTGGCGGAAAACCTGAACTCTATGAGGTAGATTCGGTAGGTAATTTACTCTACACATGGGCTCTACCCGATCTTCAGAACAAAGACTGGGAGGAACTGAGTCGTGACCCGCAGGGAAATATTTACATCGGTGATACGGGTAATAATACCAACACGCGTAAGGATTTATGCATTTATAAAGTCTCCGATTCTCATTCCTCAACTAAAGCTGAAAAAATCACATACCATTACCCTGACCAAAAGGATTTTCCGCCGCAGAAGTCCGAAAAAAACTTTGACTGCGAAGCTTTTTTCTTTGCCAACGACAGCTTGTATCTCTTTTCCAAAAACTGGGGAAAACCTACCTCCAAACTTTATACTCTACCCGCCCGGGCGGGTGATTATACGGCAGTACTCAAAGACAGCATTCGACTGAATGGAATGATTACGGCCGCCGATATCAGTCCTGACCAGCAAACGTTCGCAGTGCTTACCTACGGAAAAGTATTTTTCTTTGCGATTGAAGAGAAAAAAATTGATTTTAAACATCCACTTTCGTGTCTGAAAATTGGACGTGGTCAGGTAGAAGCACTGGTTTTCGTAACCAATCATGATTTATTAGTTACGAATGAAAAAGGTAAAATCTACAAAATAACCCGACGCTAAGGAACCTATTCATGCGTTTTAGAATAGTCTAATAGATTTCAAAAGTTATTGATTGCTACACTTGTATAAACGAGCTTTACATGTTACCCCGCGACTTTCTGGAAACTTTGCATAAGATTCACTCTACTACGGATTCGTTTCCGCCTACGTCAGCGGTAGCCCGTTTAGTTACCCGCCTGATTCTGCTACTGTTTCCCGAACAAACCAAGATTCATTATCACTCAGTCGATAAACTGGGAGAAGCTTTCATCCGCCTGGAAAGGGATTTAACGGATATGCTTCAATCCATGCACAGTCATTTGCCTGATTCTCCGTCGAATGTGTCCGCTCAGTTTATCGAGAAGATTCCAGAAATTTATCATTTGCTCCGCACCGATGTTTCAGCGATTCTTTCAGGAGATCCGGCTGCCACGAGCGAATACGAAATCGTACGGGCTTATCCTGGCTTCTATGCGGTTGCTTTTTATCGCATTGCTCATGCATTTTATGATCTGAATATTCCGCTGTTACCTCGGGTATTAACGGAATTTGCCCACTCCCGCACGGGTATCGACATTCACCCTTCCGCCGAAATTGATGAATATCTTTTCATCGACCACGGCACCGGCATCGTGATTGGAGAAACGACCGTAATCGGCAGAAATGTAAAGTTATATCAGGGCGTTACCCTTGGAGCATTAAGCGTAAGTAAAGAACTGGCTTCCCAAAAACGCCATCCAACGGTTGAAAACGACGTAGTTATCTATTCCGGTGCGACAATTCTGGGCGGCGAAACCGTGATTGGCCATCATAGCATTGTGGGAGGTAATGTCTGGTTAACCCATAGCATTAAACCTTACACGAAGATTTACCATCAGGAACAGGTATTAATCAAGGGCTAAAACATTTCTACCTATTTTTTGCTTCAATCTTGTGAAATTCAAGGTTGAAGCTTTTTTTATACATTATATTTTTATTTCCAATTGTAAATAATTTACATTTGTAAACAAATCATCATTCAGCCTTCCTCTGTAGTACTTATGACACTCGAACGAATCCGTGCTTTTTTTCGTCTGGAAGGTGACCGTGCCATCTGGAACATTGTATTTGCCCTGCTGGCCATTGGTACTATCGTCGTTTTTTCCGCCCGGGGAACCTATGCGTTTCAACACCTTCCCGGTCGAGAGTCATTCTTATTCAAACATTTAGGGAGTTTAACCCTTTGTTTGGGAATCATTCTGGTTTGCCATCGCCTCCCCTTTGGTATGTATTCCGGCCTTTCCAGATTTTTGCTGTATCTCTCCGTTCTGTTGTTAATTCTGGTGCAATTCTGGGGCATTGAAAGTGGGGGAGCCAAGCGGGCTTTGCCTATTCCGTTTTTTTCGGGTTTCATGCCTTCCGATTTAGCCAAATTCGCTCTAATTGCGAATCTGGCTTCCATGCTAGCCAAGCGTTTAAAGGCAAATTATCGGGACCCATTGGTGTTCGTCCCCCCCATTTTCTGGAGCGGATTCCTAAGTTTTTTACTAGCCCTGAACTCCGGTAGTGCGGCCTTGTTATTGATGGCTCCCTGCTGGTTATTAATGTTCATTGGCCAAGTACCCCTTCGTTACCTATTTTACCTCACCCTAGCTGGAGCGATTGCCCTTGGTGTCGCGTATGCGTTGGGTTCCCGGGGAACAACCTGGGAAGGCCGTTTTAGTCGTCCGACCAACGTGGTGTCTCAAATGATTCAGAAAATCAGGCCTCCCGAGCGTCTGACCCCCGAAGATCGTCGCATTGATTCGCAGGAAGAATACAGTCTGGTTGCTGTGGCTTCGGGCGGCTGGGTAGGTCGTGGCCTCGGTAACAGTCTTCAGAGAAACTTTATGACGCAGGCTTACTCGGATTTTGCTTATGCCATTCTGATTGAAGAATGGGGCTTTCTGGGCGGCGTTTTCACGCTAATACTTTATCTGTTTTTACTGTATCGCAGCGTTCGATACGTGGCATTCCGAAAGCTGAAAAAAGCAGAGATTGAAAGTGGCCAGGCCTTTGGTTATTTTCTGGCGGCGGGTCTTGCCTTCAGTTTGGTCATACAGGCGTTGGTACACATGGCCGTATCCGTCCAGCTCATTCCGGTAACGGGTCAAAACCTTCCACTGATTAGTTGGGGTGGCTCTTCGCTCCTCTTTACGGGTATCTCCATCGGAGCTATTTTAAGCGTTAGTCGGGAAGCGGCAGAAGCGAATTCAGCAAAAGTCATTGGAAAAGAAGCTCTTGCCGCTTAATTCCTATTGACTTATCAGGCGTCACGTTGTTTTTTTGTGAGAATTTTACTGAGGCTGAACGATTATCTATTATCAATAAGTCTTTTTTTAGTAATTATTAGCAGTTAAACGACGTGTCAAAACGCATCATCATCAGTGGAGGTGGAACAGGCGGGCATATTTTCCCGGCCATTGCTATTGCCAACGCTTTAAAGGAGAATGATCCCTCGACAGAAATTCTTTTCGTCGGAGCGAATGGCCGCATGGAAATGGAAAAAGTGCCGCAGGCAGGTTACCAGATTGTGGGGTTGGATATTGCGGGAATCAATCGTTCAAATCCGATTGCTAACCTTGGTTTTCCACTGAAATTAGCGAAAAGCCTTCTGGCTGCACGTCAGATTATCCGGGATTTCAAGCCTAATGCTGCCGTTGGGGTCGGCGGTTATGCCAGTGGTCCGTTATTGCTGGCCGCCAGTATGGCTGGTATCCCTTACCTGATTCAGGAGCAAAATTCATACGCAGGGATTACCAATAAATTTCTGGCCAAAAAAGCCAGTAAAATCTGTGTAGCCTACCCTTCGATGCAATCGTTTTTCCAGGCTGACAAACTGGTTATGACGGGAAATCCGGTACGAAGCGATATTGGTAGTATTTCTTCAGACGATCCGAAGGTTTGGGAGTATTTTGCAGGCCTCTCTCCACAGGTTCCTACGTTATTAATCATTGGCGGCAGCCAGGGAGCCCGTACGATCAATGAGAGCATTGATGCCGGGCTGGAGCAATTACTCTCGGCGGGGTATCAAATTATCTGGCAAACCGGCAAGTTATACATCGACCAGGCCCGACAACGGGTCAAGTCTATCGGTTCAAACCGCATCTGGGTTTCTGATTTTATCAACCAGATGCCTTACGCTTATGCTGCTTCGAGTGTAGTCATTTCACGAGCAGGGGCGTTATCTATTTCAGAGTTATGTCTGGTAGGAAAACCAGCCATCTTTGTTCCCTTACCAACTGCCGCTGAAGATCATCAAACCCAAAATGCTCTAGCTCTGGTTCGGGAAAATGCGGGTCTTCTGGTGAAAGACTCCGAAGCTCGTCAAACCCTGATTCCCACAACGCTGGAGCTCGTAAAGAATCCCGAAAAACTTCAGATCATGAGCCACCGCATTAAAACGCTCGCTAAACCGCAGGCTGCCAGGCAAATCGCTCAGGAAGTTTTGAAGTTATTTTCTCAATAAATTCTATTACCTATCTGTTAATCAGTACTTTGAGTTTTTTTTTAAATTAGTGTAAACAAAAACTAAATCTCAGAGTCTCTTTTAAAGGTTATTTCAGTTCATTACATGACCCAGTCTAAGCCGATTCGCTCGTATAAGTCTATTTACTTCCTCGGTATTGGAGGAATTGGAATGAGTGCCATCGCCCGGTGGTTCCATGTAAATGGCTACCAGGTAGCGGGTTACGATAAAACAGCGACCCGACTTACGGCCACTTTAGAGCAGGAAGGCATTGCCATTCATTTTACGGACGACGTTTCGCAAATTGACGATACCTATAGAAATTCAGAAGATACGCTGGTAGTATTAACGCCCGCTATTCCTAAGGATCATACCGAGTGGGCCTATTTCCGCGAACATGGATTTACCATTTTGAAGCGTTCGCAGGTACTGGGTTTATTAACCGAAGAAATGTTCCTGATTGCCGTAGCAGGAACGCACGGAAAGACGACCACTTCTTCTATGGTTGCTCATATTCTGAAGCATAGCGGACGAAATGTAGCAGCTTTTTTAGGTGGAATAACCCAGAATTACCATACTAATTTTTTACTAAACGACCCCACTGAACATTTACGCGACGTTTTGTGCGTGGTGGAGGCGGATGAGTTTGATCGTAGTTTCTTAACACTCCATCCCGATCTGGCAATCGTTACCTCAACGGATGCGGATCACCTGGATATTTACGGCTCCGGCGAAGAAGTGTTAAAGTCTTTTGGTGATTTTGTAAGTCAGATTAAGCCCGAAGGGACTTTATTTTTGAGAAATGGTTTGTCGCTGAGCAATCAAACCAGGGCTCAGATTCGTACATACAGTTTCGAGGCCGGAGCCTTTCACGTTGAAAACTGTCGAATCGCTGACAATCGGTTCAAGTTCTCAATTGTTTATCCAGAAGGAATTTGTGAAGACATTGCCCTGCTGGTACCTGGTTTTCATAATGCCGAAAACGCAGTAGCGGCTTTTGCCGTTTGTTTAAAAGCTGGGCTTTCCCCGGAAGAGATTCGGAAGGGTATTAATTCGTACCGGGGCGTAAAACGAAGATTCGAATATCATTTACAGCATCCTGAAGCCGTTTACATTGACGATTATGCCCACCATCCTACGGAAGTGGATGCGTTTCTGAAATCAGTAAAGGCATTATATCCGGGGAAAAACGTGACTGCCATTTTCCAGCCACACCTATTCACTCGTACCCGGGATTTTCAGGAAGGTTTCGCCGAATCGTTATCGCTGGCAGACCGGGTTGTATTGCTCGATATTTATCCAGCCCGGGAGTTACCCATTCCTGGTATTACCTCGGAAATTATCTTTGAAAAGATCTCCAGTGCTGAAAAAATTCGTTGTCAGAAAGACAATGTTTTAGAGGTACTGAAGACTCTTCCGATTGAAATTCTGGTAACGATTGGAGCGGGAGATATAGATACCCTGATTGACCCCATACGATTCTATCTGGAAGGTCAGATTACCGGGAAATGATCTATTTCTCATTGAAATAAAGGTCAGCAAACGCCCGAAAGGGCCTAATCGCTGCACCGCACGATAAATTTTGAAAATCAGGCCCTAAGGACTTGGAGAAGTTTTCTATCTTTCGGTTAAGAAACTGGGTGAAGGCTGTTTTGGGAATCATAGTTATGGTTCTTCTGGTGATTTTCGCCGAAAAATGGTATGCTTCCCAATCCTGTAAAAAGGTTAGTATTGTGTTCAATGATGAGCAGAAGCAATTGCCTTTGTTAGCACAGCAGGATATACGTAATTTATTATCAGAGTCAGGCAAAAAGCCGCTGGAAGGAAGACCGTTCGATCAGATTGATCTGAACTTTCTGGAAAATCGGGTAGAATCTAGTCCTTTAGTAAAAGACTGCCAGATTTCCCGAAACCTGCGGGGTTGGCTAGAAGTACGCGTAGAAACGCATCGGCCCGTTGCCCGCCTGGTTCAGCCTGATTTACCGGACAACGGCTTAGATAAGTATTTGAACGAAGAAGGTCGTTTTATGCCTTTGTCGGAGCGATATACAGCTCGTGTGTTATTAATTTCGGGTCCTTATTTTGATCGAAAAAATCATTTACAGGCTCGTCAGGACACGGCTCTTCTGAACCTGGTCAGAGCCATTGATCAGGATTCTCTGTGGAAAGCCCAGATTGAATGGGTCGAGGTAGACCAAAAGGGTGAAATTACGATGTGGCCGCAAGTAGGTGATACGCCCATTGAATTTGGCTCAGCAAGTTCAAGAGACATTAAATTCCAGAAGATAAATTTATTCTTCCGGAATATTTTACCCTTACGGGGCTGGAATAGCTTTTCCAGAGTAAGCGTAAAATATAAAAATCAGGTAGTCTGCACGCGGGCAACAGCAGACAGCCTCGCAACAGCCACCCCTTAGAAGGCTTTGCTAATATTTGCTAGTAGTAAATTTATTTTGACTAATTTTAGAAAGCTTTTTTATTTTAGTGGTCTGTCTTTTAGGCAACTATTTTCTTATTTCTGAGTAATAAGGAAAGCTTTCTACTAGTCAATGCCCGATTTTTTTTATTACTTTAAACTATAATCGGATTTACATCCTTTTATGGATACCAATAATAGTTAGGCTAAGTTGATGAATACTATCACCAATCAACCCTAAAGCTGTGCCGTATGGAGAAAAAGATTGTTTGCGGGATTGATGTAGGAACGACAAAAGTCTGCGTGGTGATCGGTCAGAAAGATCACGACGACAAGCTGGACGTACGTGGCGTAAGTCGGGTTGAGTTCAAGGACAAGAAATTCAAAAATCTTGTCACCAAAGGAGCTATCCTTAACCCTGATTTTGTCAGTAAGTTTATAAAGAAAGCATTAGCCGAGGCTATTGAGCAGGCTGGTGTTACTCCCAATCAATATTTCATCAGTGTAGCCAGTCATCAGGTTACCTGTATACCTAAAGTCAGCGATATTTCCCGCGATTACGTATCGGAGGGAGATGAGGTTCGTCATGACGATTTACAACGTTTGCTGGGTAGTGTAGGCCGTACCAAAATTGATGGCTCAGCTATTCTCCACGTACTACCTCAGGAATACAGCGTTGACGGCGACTCGGAAGAACATTATCACATTGTTGGGGTAACGGGAACGCACCTGCGGGGTAAATTTCAGGTGATTACCATGCCCTTAAAACCCCTCAGTACCTTACTGAAAAGTTTGGACTGGGCGGGCTTACACGTTCCTCCCAAAAACGTTTACCTGTCTTCTCTGGCCTCTACTATGGCCGTTCTGAGCGATGAGGAAAAAGAGCACGGAGCCGTTCTGGTGGACATTGGAGCCGGTAAAACCGACGTGGTTATTGTTCAGGGCGAACTCGTTCGTTACGTAGCTTCATTCCCCGTTGGTGGTAAATCCATCACGAAGGATATTGAAGTGGGTTGTGACGTTTCAGAAAACGTAGCGGAAGATCTGAAGTTACGATTTGGAACAGCCACGCACAAAGAAGTTCGCATCAATGAGGTCGTTGCCGTACCGAATGTACTGGAAAGCCTTCCTCCCAAAAATGTATCTCTGAAAAACGTAGCCGTCATTATTGAGGCTCGCGTAAAAGATATTGCTACGTTCGTAGCAGCTGTGGTTCGCCACGCAGGTTACGAACGCAAAATTAAAACGGGTATAGTATTAACGGGTGGTGGTGCACGTCTGGATAGTATTCAGGACGTATTCCGCTCAGTTACCGGTATGCACGTACAGGTAGGCCGGCCTAATCAGGGTTTCAATAAACAGAAACCGGAGGCAACCAATAACCTGTCGTATGCGACGGCTCTGGGTCTGGTTCGTTTAGGCTTCCGTTCACTCGATCCTCGTGATGAATTGTATGAATCGCTGGTGTCAGTGCCAAGTCCTGTCCAGCCTCCGGTTCAGCATATTCCACATACCTACTCTACGAGCCAGCATCATAGCCCACAACCAGCTAATAACGGCACGAACAATGGCGGGTACTCCAATGGTGGTGGTAGTTATCCCAACCCACCCAGACCCCAAACGCCTGAACCCGTAGCCCCTCAGGAACCCTCGAAAGAGCAGGATCAGCCAGAAAACGAGCAGGAGTGGAAATGGTGGCGTTTACGAATGGACCTGAATTCCTGGTATAAAGCCATTTTCAGAGACGAATTTGAATCAAGGGGTGGCCAGCGACCTGATAGCTGGGAACCCAAAACAGTATAATAAAAACTCAAACGGCCCATTTATAAGCCGTTTGAGTTTCTCTTTTTCCCCACCTATACTTTATACCTAAGCTTATACTCATTTTTACTATAAGTCCTCAAGCTAACTTAGTACGAAACTGAGTCTGCCTTACTCAGTTTTACGTAACCAACCTTAAAATATGCTTCTTGACCATAATTATTCCTTTAGCTCCGTTAAGCACTTTCGTTCGTACATCAAAGTTTTTGGTGTAGGCGGTGGTGGCTGTAATGCAGTCCGTCACATGTTTAACCAAAATATTGGAGACGTAGACTTCATTGTTTGTAATACCGACCGTCAGTCTCTCGACGAAAGTCCTATTGACTATAAAATTCAATTGGGTAATCAAACGGTTAACCAAAAAGGAATTGGAGCTGGTATGGATGCCGCTCAGGGTCGGGCAGCAGCAGAAGAAAGTGAAGCCGAAATTCGGAAAGTACTCGAAGATAACACCGAGATGTTATTCATTACTGCGGGTATGGGCGGAGGCACCGGTACGGGAGCCGCTCCGGTTATTGCCCGTATTGCCAATGATCTGAACATCCTGACAGTAGCCATTGTTACGGCTCCTTTTGATGATGAAGGAGAAGATAAAATTGAGCAGGCTCGCGAAGGGATTCGTGAACTGCAAAAGTATTGCGATACGGTAGTAGTGATTCTTAACGAAAAATTACTTGAGCTGTATCCTGACATGACCGTTGACGACGCCTACGCAAAAGCCGATGACGTCTTAGCCAACGCCGCTCGCTGTATCTCTGAGATCGTTACCAAGTCTGGTAAGATCAACTCCGATATGAATGACGTGAAAACGATCCTCAAAGGTGCCGGACAAGCCGTAATTGGTCTGTACAGTGCCGAAGGAGAAGATCGTGCCGTCACCTGCGTAGAAGAAGCGTTAAGTTCACCTTTGCTTGATAATCGCGATATCAAAGGTGCGAAACGCATCCTGATTACCATTTCGTATAGCAAAGACAATCCGATGCGGATGATGGAGCAGAAGGCTATTACGAAGTACATTGAGGATAAAATTGGAGGAAAAGCCCGACTGCTGAAAATCAGCCCTATCCCTGATGAAAGCCTGGGTAAAGCCATGCGTTTCACCATCATTGCGGCAGGTTTTGATTTACCCGGCAACTCGGTTTATCAGCGTCCCATTGATGAGCCTTTGATTCAACAACCTGCGTCACGTCCATCGACGCCAGGTAGTTCGCAGGGTAGCTCTGCCAAGCCAGCTACACCCATTACCAATAGTTCACCTTCGTACGGCTACGGAAGTTACTTACAGGATAAAACCCCTCAGGCTTCTTTTAATAATCCCGTTACTGCTGGTTCAACCGAAGCCGAAAGTGAAGCCCTGACGGAAGCGGAAACCATTTTCGAGTTTCCCGAACCCACTACGCTGGAAGAAGACGTAAAGACGCTGGAAAAGGAAATCTGGCGGGAAGAAGATACTTCGGTTACGAATGCCCGCATGATTCAGGAATTCATTACCAAACTGGATCATCACGATCAGGGTTGGGAAACGGATCTGGAAACGCCCGCGTACATTCGGCAAAATATCCCTCTGGCTGATCTGGCCGTTATTTTACGAGGTGAAAAAGTTAATCATTACAATCTGAACGATTAGTCATCAAAAGCCATACAAAAAAGACCCCTCAGAAAGCTTTCTGAGGGGTCTTTTTTGTATGGCTTTTTTTTAACAGCTCTTATTCGAACATCAGGTAAAGTGTTACGGTATGCGTAGTCATGCGGCGGATTCCGGCGTTATAAATGGAATTACTGGGCTGAATCATATTGGCAATGCCATGCGAGAAATGTAACTCCGGCGTAAATTTGAAGTATTCGAAAAAGCGTTCCAACCCTACTCCATATTCCACAGCAAAATCAGCCGACTTCGTTGACATTTGTCCATTACCCCGGTTGATATTCTGTTTTCTCCGCACGTTGGCTTCCAGCCCCGCCCGAAACCCGGCTACCGCATACATTCGTGTATTCCCCCGACGAATGGATTTATACTTTAACATAAACGGAAACTCAACCCAAGTCGATTCCCGAATGAGTTCCTGTTCCTTCCCACTAACAAACGTATAGTCAACCGGACGGCTGTAAATGGAAATCGTTAAGGGTGAAAAACGAAAATCCAGCCGGGGGCTCATGTAAACGTTCATCAGGAAACCCATTCGAAAGCCAATCGAGTTGGGTGTATTCATCGAACGGATTGAATCCTGAGGAGGGCTATTATAAGCCTCGTTATGTTTAATTTGAAAACGTGTATTCGGTACGCCAAAAAAGAAACCGTAATGCACCATTTTGTCGTCATAAAACTCCAGGTGCTTCCGCTTGTAAAGCGTATTCTGAGCGAAGGTTTTCTGAACCATTAGCGTACACCCCAACAGAGCAATCCAGAGCGGAAGCTTCTGAGGATTGGGTACGGCTTTACTGATGTATAAAACCACAGATTGGACATCCGTTGACTTCAAAAAGTTATTCGCTTGTAGCTTACGCTTCATACGTTACTATTTCTTACCGATATAAATGGAACTGATGCCGAAGGTTAATGGAATCGCCCGGGTCTGACTAAACCCTGCCTTTTTGTAAACGGCCAGGAAATCATCGCCATCGGGAAAAGCCTGAACAGACTCGGGTAAATACGTATACGCTGAATTGTCTTTGGAAAACCAGGAGCCAATTACCGGCAGAATACGGTTGGAATAAAAACTATACAAATGCTTAAAGAAAAAACCACGGGGTTTAGAAAACTCCAGAACCACGCAGGTTCCGCCCGGTTTTAACACGCGGTTCATGTCCGTCAGGCCTTTTTCAAGATTCTCGAAATTCCGTACTCCGAATGAAACGATCACCGCATCAAAGGAATTGTCCGAGAAGGGAAGCTTTTCTGAATCTCCTTTCTGCAACTCAATGATTCCTTCAAGCCCCATCTTCTTGATCTTCTCACGGCCATGAGCCAACATTCCTTCCGAAATATCAACACCGATAATTTTTTTAGGCTTCAGAGCCAGGGCCTCCAGAGCAAAATCACCCGTTCCGGTCGCAATATCAAGAATGGTTTGAGGTTTCTCGGCTTTCAATAAGCGAATTGCTTTTTTCCGCCAGAGAATATCAATACCCATGCTCAGAAAGTGATTCAGGAAATCATAGCGGTGCGAAATGTTATCGAACATTTTGGCAACCTGTTCCTTTTTACTGCTATTCTGTTCTTCTTTATACGGTAAGACCACGTCAGTCAAAATTTTATAGAGCCTGAAAATCACAGGCTTCGGTACTAAAAGTATACGATCTATTCAATAAGAAAGTTCGACAAAGGTACGTTTTGACGGTTAATGAATACGCTTCGAAACAAAAAAACAGCAGCCCCAGAGAAGCCGCTGTTTCTAACGTTTTTAATCAGAACCTTAAGGGTTCGTGCCAATCATTCTGATTATTTGATTTCCACATCAAAATCAATATTTGCATCATCCGAACCTGGCGTAGCAGTGCCGTCTTTAGTTCCGGGTTGGTGACGCAATTGTATCTTTAGTTTTCCAGTACCAGCAGAAGACTGCGTCTGAATCGTTCCGGCTAAACCGACATTCAGGTTTTTGCTGTCTTTATCGGTAATCGTAACCGTTAATAAGCTGGAGGGTGTAGGTGTAAAAATTACCAGGTGTTCATCTTTTTTCTCCTGAATTTCTTCAGTAATATCTTCTATCGGTGATTTTGATTCATCCAGGAATCGCAGCGAATAGGTATAGGTTTTGCCCTTATCTAAACTGATGGGAGTAATAACCGGAGCATTACCACCATCACCATCGGGATCATTCCAGGTAAATACCTTTGCTGTTTCATTACCTGCCTTTAGCGTTAATTCTACAGTAGTAATCAACTCATTTTCATCGGGTTCTGGATCTTTGTTATCTTTTTTACAGGAAGATAAAGTGACCAGTGCCAATAAAGGAAGATAAAGCCAATACGTACGTTTCATGCCTTTGTCATTTTTACAGATGCTCCAGCCTTCTGGAGTTGCTTCTCAATTCTGAAGACAAATATATTCATTATTTGCAACATAGTTGCAAATAATAAGATTTAATGTTTCCTATTTTCTTTGTAAGACTTACTTCTGAGAATTTCGCAGATTATCATCATCAAAATGCTCTGGGTTATCATCCAGACCGGGTCCATCCAGACCGGGTCCATCCAGACCGGGTCCATCCAGACCGGGTCCATCCAGACCGGGTCCATCCAGACCGGGTCCATCCAGACCGGAGTTAATACATAGCCATCCCCGGGTTGTCACCCGGGGCTAATACATAAGTTCCCCCCCCCTGGGGTTTTAAGTTTTTAGAAATAGTTAGTCCGCGTTTTCAACGCGGATTTTGGGAATAGCGTCTGCGACGCTAAAGCGTTAAAAACACTTTTTCCAGCATCCACGATTGCGTCGTGGATCAACATTTGGGTGGTGGGGTTAGCTACTACTAAAAATCACCTCTTACCCAGAGGCGACATCGCGTCTCTACATTGTTGTCTGAAACTACTCTTCGGACTTTTAACCTTTTACATATACCTAAAAAAAGACCTCTTTTGGCAAAGAGGTCTTTTGTAAATATTTGACAGGTAATGTATTACCGTAATAATCCCGCGATTTTATCCAAGCCTAAAATCGTAAAAGTAGGGTCGCCGCTGGGTGTGTAAGACGGATTACTGGATGCAAATAACTGATCAACCAGAGCACTCATTTCTTCCGCTGATAGTCGGGTTAAGTAACGAGCCGCCGAACGTTTGGCAAACGAACGAGCCAATGCTTCGGGGCGATCCAATTTCAATTCTGAGTAATGCTGACGAAACTGAGACAATAGTCCTTCGAATAAGTCCTCTTCGTTTTCATCCGTGACATCCGCCGGAATGCCATAAAGGATAAAAGCATCTTTACCAATCTCCGCAAAGTCAAAACCCAGTGCTTTAATCTCGTGCTCAATTTCAAGCACCAACTGAAAATCAACGGGATTTAGACTAACCGTTTTCGGGAATAATAGCTGCTGGGAAGCCGCGTTACGTTTATCCAGCGAAACCCGGTATTTATCGTACAGAATGCGTTCATAAGCCGCTTTCTGATCAATGACCATTAATCCTGACTTTACCTGCGAGAGTACGTAGCGGTTATGTACCTGAAACAGCATTCGTTCGTAATCCAGCAAAGAAGGTTTCGCTGATGCTTTGGATGGAATGGCTTTCGAACTAAATGTCTGTCCTAAGCTAACCGTTTCCTGCGGTTCAGATTCTGGCGTAGGCGATTCTTCCGGAAAAGTTTCCTCCGTCTGGATGCGATTAGCTTTACTCTGAAAGGTAATGCTAGACGTCGCTGGCAATGTTTCTGCTTCTTCGGAAACGGGCGGCGTGAAAGGTTTCACCGTAGGTAATACCTCTTCGGGAAGGTCAAAAATACTGTGACGTTCATTTTTGACCGGGCCTTCCAGTCCTTCAAATAGCTTTTCCCAACTGTTAATATTCCGCTTCGGAGCCGCCGATCGAGCGTGGTAGGTATCACGGGGAGAATGCTCATTTTCCTCGTCAGTTACCTTCCGATTTTCATTAGCAGAGGCTTCGAAATGAACGGCGTAATCTTTTTTCTCAAACGAAAGTGACTTTGCCGGGCTCAGCAAATTTACGTCCATCTCGAAATCAATTGCCGGAGCAAGTCCGTACACTCCCGTCGCCCGTTTCACCGCCGCCCGAACGATGGCATAGACCGAACGTTCATCATCAAACTTAATTTCTGTTTTTGTGGGGTGAACGTTAATATCAATATGGGCCGGATCAATTTCAATATTTAAAACATAAAACGGATGGCTTCCATCGGGAATCAGTCCTTCAAAACCACTCAGAACGGCGTGGTGTAAATAAGCATGACGGATGAACCGCTGGTTCACGAAGAAAAACTGCTCTCCCCTCACCTTTTTGGCAAACTCAGGCTTACCAATAAATCCGCTCACCTTCACAAAGGGTGTTTCTTCGCGGGTATCGGCCAGTTGCTCACGGTAATTTTTTCCGAATAAATCAACAATCCGTCGGGACATTTTCCCGGCAGGTAAGTTATACACTTCCGTTTCCCCGTGATGCAGCGTAAAGGTTACATCAGGGTACGAAAGAGCTACGCGTTGAAATTCGTCGAGAATATGACGCATTTCAACAGGATTGGATTTCAGAAAGTTACGTCGAGCCGGAACGTTAAAAAATAAATTCTTTACGCAAATATTCGTCCCCGTCAGCGTCTGGCAGGGTTCATGGAGTTTGAGTTCAGAAGCTTCAATTTTCAGGTGTGTTCCCAATTCGTCGGCTTCCCGACGCGTCCGTAACTCTACCTGAGCCACGGCAGCGATGGAAGCCATGGCTTCACCGCGAAAACCCATGGTACGAATTTTGAAAAGGTCTTCAGCCGTGCGAATTTTAGAAGTCGCATGTCGCTCAAAACACATACGGGCATCGGTTTCTGACATGCCAAGCCCGTTATCAATGACCTGAATCAGCGTTCGCCCTGCGTCTTTTACCAGCAGTTGAATCTGCGTAGCCTGGGCATCAATGGAATTTTCAAGCAACTCCTTCACCACCGAAGCCGGTCGCTGAACGACCTCGCCAGCCGCAATCTGATTCGCAATGGAGTCGGGTAGGAGTTGAATAATATCTTGCATGAAAGTGTGTTCG
Source organism: Siphonobacter sp. SORGH_AS_1065 (assembly GCF_030818595.1). Classification (NCBI taxonomy): domain Bacteria; kingdom Pseudomonadati; phylum Bacteroidota; class Cytophagia; order Cytophagales; family Cytophagaceae; genus Siphonobacter; species Siphonobacter sp. SORGH_AS_1065. The sequence continues at coordinate 2,021,729 of NZ_JAUTAM010000004.1, read as the reverse complement.
GAGTCTATAAAAACGAATTCCGATTTAAACTTATTTCTTCGGTAAGAATCTGAATAAATTCTAAACCGGGCGTGTTGGATAATGTAGGAACGCGAATTTCGCCCAAATCCCCCGGAAAAGCGAGCCTATTTTTTTAAATATATATGTTTTGATGCAATTGTTTAGAGATAATTTCGCGTTCTCGTAGTACGTATTGATGATCAGGATGTTGAAGAATAAGTTAGTTTTTCTGGGAATGTGTGGCCTGCTGGCTCTGACAGCCTGGAAATCTCCGATAGATACCTCTAGTTTTAGTGAAGTAACGCTTGCCGACTCTACCCATGAAGTTCGCTCGAACGCGGATGTCACCAAAGTTTCTGCGGCTCAGTTGTGGGTAGATAGTACGCTTGCCGGCATGAACCTGGACGAAAAAATCGGCCAGTTTTTTGTGATTGGGACTTACTCCAATCGTTATGAATCGTATTATACCAGCATTGATCGATTGATTAAGGCTTATCATATCGGTGGCGTCATTTTCTTTCAGGGCGATCCTTACTCGCAGGCGGAGCTGAGCAATCGTTACCAGAACCTTTCCAAAGTACCTCTACTGGTCTCTCTGGATGCTGAGAATGGGCTGGGCATGCGGTTAGCTCTGGGCACCTCTTTTCCGCACCAGATGACGCTCGGAGCGATTCAGGATAATAACCTGATCTATGACATGGGCATGGAAATTGGTCGTCAGTGCAAACGCATTGGCGTTCAGATGAATTTTGCTCCGGTGGTAGATGTAAATTCTAACCCCCTTAATCCGATTATCGGGTATCGTTCCTTCGGAGAAGATCCGAATAACGTTGCCGAAAAAGGGAAAGCGTATGCCCGGGGATTGCAGGCGGCAGGTGTACTGGCTTGTGCCAAACACTTTCCTGGTCACGGCGATACGCAGACCGATTCGCACCGCACCTTACCCAAGGTTGGGCACGATCAGACTCGTCTGAATCAGTTTGAATTACCGCCTTTTAAAGCTTTGATTGACGATGGGGTTGCCAGCATTCTGGTAGCTCACCTGGAAGTTCCGGCGTATGAATCCCGGCCTATTGCTTCTACGCTCTCTGCTCCTATTGTAACTGATTTACTAAAAAACCAGCTCAAATTCAATGGCTTAGTCGTTACCGATGCCATGAACATGCGGGGTGTTACGAAAGGAAAACCAGCTCCCGATGCCAATTTACAGGCCCTACTGGCGGGTAATGATCTTTTGTTACAACCAGAAAGTGTGGGTGCTTCCATTGTGAAAATCAAGCAGGCTATTACCAGCGGACAGATTACGGAAGACGAGATTAATCGCCGCGTTCAGAAAATTCTTTACGCCAAATACAACGCCGGACTCGTTCCTTTCCAGACCATTCCTGTGGACAAAAACCTGGTGAAGGAATTGAAAACGCCGCAGTCGGAAGCCCTACGGGAACGCTTGTACGAAAATGCCATCACGCTGGTTAAAAATGACCGAAAGCTGGTACCGCTGGTTCAGTTAGATACTTTGAAAATTAGTGCGGTTGCGGTGGGTGAAAGCGAAAACAACGTTTTTCAGAACACCTTACGTAAATATGCCAACGTGAAGTGTTATACCAACGGCACCAAAACCGACGAACGTTTTTACGCCGAAATGCTTAGCAAGCTTGATTCCAGTGAGGTTGTGATTGTGAGTCTGCACGAAATGCGGCAGAAAGTAGCTCAGAATTACGGCGTATCCTGGGCTTCTGTTGACTTTGTGAAGAAACTAGTCAAGCGAGGTAATCAGGTTATTGTTTGTGCGTTTGGTAACCCTTATAGCCTGAAAAATTTCCCGGAAGTGCCTACCTTACTCTGCGGTTATGAAGGCGATCCCTTCGCTCAGAAAGCCACCGCAGAAGTAGTGTTCGGAGCTTTACCCGCCCTGGGTAAGTTACCCGTTTCGGTGGAAGGACTTTTCCCGGTTGGGCATGGATTAACGACGCAGGCCATCGGGCGACTTACCTATGGCCTACCGGAGGAGGTAGGCATGAATAGTGGCAAGCTTCAGACGATTGATAACATTATGAACGAGTCCATCCGAAAGGGGGCTTTTCCCGGCGGGCAGGTGGTGATCGCTCGAAAAGGCCGGGTCGTTTGGGAAAAAAATTACGGAAAACTCACCTACGCTCTCACGCCGTTCGAACCCGTGCGAGACACCACGCTATACGATCTCGCGTCCGTCACTAAAGTGGCAGCGACCCTGCAAGCCCTTATGCTGCTGAACGAAAACGGGGATCTGGATTTAAATCAAAAGCTTTCGTATTACCTGCCTGATTTGAAAGGGACGACGAAAGAAAACCTCATCGTTCGCGACGTATTAATGCACCAGTCAGGCTTGCTGGCGTATTTACCTTTCTGGGAAAAAACGAAACCCGAAGGCATTTTTAGTCCTGATTTTGATTTACGGGTTGATACGCTGAACTATACCTTAATGGTTGCCCGCGACCTGTGGACCAAACCCGCCACCATTGATTCCGTCTGGAAATGGGTCGTGCAAAGCCCCATGACTACTCAGCGGGATCGCAGTGGTCGATACAAATACATTTACTCGGATTTGGGTCTGATTATGCTGCGTCGTCTGGTTGAAAAAATTTCTAATCAGCCCCTTGATGCATTTGTACAGCAGAATTTTTACGAGCCGCTGGGCATGTATAATACCCTCTTCAGTCCGTTGATGCACGGAGTCATTGACTGGAAAATTGCTCCAACCGAAGATGATCGGGTTTTTCGGGAGACGCTTCTTCGCGGCACCGTTCACGATCAGAATGCCGCCATTCAGGGCGGTGTTTCCGGTCACGCGGGTTTGTTCAGTACCGCCAATGATCTCGCCATTTTGATGCAGATGAACCTGCAAAATGGATATTACGGAGGTCGCCGCTATTTCCTGCCCAACACGGTTCCGATGTTTTCCTACAACTATACCCTACGCAGTTACCGTGGCCTGGGCTGGGATCGAAACCCCGATGGGAATGGGAATGCCTATATTTCTTCGTACGCATCCAATCGCAGTTTCGGACACTCCGGTTTTACGGGTACACTCGTTTGGGCTGATCCGGCTCAGGAACTAGTCGTTATATTTCTCTCCAATCGGGTGCATCCTAATGCGAATAATAACCTCATTACCAGCCTTCGCATCCGTCGCCGGATTATGGATGCGGCTTATGAGGCCATCGAAAAAACGACGCTTTCGCAGAAATAATAAACCGTATGGATACCTTACAGAAACAGATTGCCCATGAGGGCTTTGCCGTTACTGAACCGATTTTTGAACCCTCGGAAATTCATACGCTTTTAGAACAAATTGCAGAATTAGACACCGATAAATCGACATTTCGTAAGACGAATGATTTATTTGCGATTCGTCAGTTTTTTAAAGAGGCTCCCGAAACCCTGGCAACCGTTTTCAATGAAAAATTAAAGACGTTAGTAGCACAAACTTTCGGCAAGGATTTTTTCATCGTTAAATCCATTTACTTCGATAAGCCCGAGCAATCCAACTGGTTTGTTGCCTATCATCAGGATTTAACGATTTCAGTAGATCGGAAAGTAGAGGAAAAAGGGTTTGGCCCCTGGACGGTGAAACAGAACCAGTTTGCGGTACAACCGCCCCTGACTATTCTGGAAAACAACTTCACCATCCGCATTCATCTGGACGATACTCACGAGCAAAACGGAGCCTTGAAAGTAATTCCGGGTTCGCATTTGAAAGGAATTTATCGGCCAGATACCATTGACTGGACTCAGGAAACCGAAGCAGTTTGTTCGGTTTCCGCAGGAGCCGTTATGTTCATGAAACCCCTGTTACTACACGCCTCCAGCCGAACAACGAATCAGCAACGACGTCGGGTCATTCACATTGAATGTAGTAACAGCCCCTTACCGGAATCCATGCAGTGGTCCGAGTACCTGAACCCGTTTTGAATGGTTACTCAGCCCTGATCAAAGTCACGCTCACTAACCCAATCAATACGTCATTCGCCAGAGCGGTTAACCTCAGTTCCTTCAAAGTTTTCGCAGGGTTTAGCGGTAGATCCAGAATCGTTGTGGCTCCGCCTTCCATTTCCTTTCCATTGAATTCTCCTGCTTTTTCACCATCCATTACTTCAACCGTTTTTAGATGCAATCGAGGTGAATGGACGGCTCCGGTAGAAAAAAGAGAAGGCCACATGTACCTTGGCGGGTGCCGTTTATGATGACAAATTCTTCGCCGTCGGGTCGGTAATTCGTTATGCCAGTTCTCTTTGGCTAATTGAATGGGGTACCATTTCTAAGCAGCCAGCGGAAATACAATTCTTGCATAGATGAACAAACTGAACCGAAGAAATTGCTGATGTATTTTGGTCATTACTTATCGACTAATCGTTTTCAGGAATGAGGAAAAGAGGGTTTTTCTGCGAAAAGGAGAAAGAATGAATTTGTGCTTACGGTCTTGAAAACATAAATGCCCGCTTTTAGCGTTACATTACTTCAACCGACCTTCTATGCGTTTTCCATCTTTTGCCCTGTATCTGAGCTTCTTTCTGGGGATAGGACTGCTTTTCCAGTCCTGCGTCCCTGACTTTCTATTGTCTAATCCAGACTGGGTAGTGATTGAAGCCTTTAATCATGAACCTACTTTCAAGCGAAAAACGGGGGTTTTGATCAGCCCGCGGGAGGTTTCTGCTACGGTTACGTTTGATAGTTCCTGCATTTATGATTTGCAAAGCGTAGATCAAAACGACTGGAATAAGGTCATTGGGTTGGGCTTTGTAGGTTCTAAAAATCAGAGTTTAGGTTCAGCACCCCATCAAGTGGATGGAGCTCGCGTAGGCTGGCGGTGGAATCCGGAAACGCAGAAAATTGATCTGGCCTGCTATGCCTATGTAGACGGCCAACGGACGGCTTTCAAGGTAGGTGAAACTGCGATTAACCAGCCCGTTCATTTGAGTATCAAGATTGATTATCACAAGAAAGAATACCGCGTCATGGAAGGCGAACCTGTACGCTTTACGCATAACAAGAAGTTTGCATATAAGACGGGTTTATACTTTGGCGGCAATCGCCCTGCTCCGCATAGCATTCGGGTGAAGATCGTGGATTGAGTTTGGTCTGGAATTGATGATTAGCTGTGTAGTCTTTTTTAACTGGAGCATGCTAATTCCAGCGGGGTGAATTTGGGTAGCCCCGGATGATAATTTGGGGACTCCTATTTCCCCGGGTTAACACCCGGGGCTATTCATATTTGACCCCGCTGGGGTCTTGTTGCATAAATAAGTTTAAATGGGTTTATCCTGAATATCGTGGCTGTTTTCCCTTGGTATCATGCAAATCCATCCATACTGGGGCTATTCATATTCCACCCATCTGGGCTTTATAGCAGGTATTTTTCGTCAAAGTCAATTCCGTGGATTTTTAGTAACTCCTTATATTCATCCGTGAAAGTTTTTCCCTGATGGTGTTCTTCCTGATTTTTAATGTATTCGATTAAAATCCATTTCTCTGTTTGAGAATAGGTAAAAGCTCCGTAACCCACCTGCCAGCCCCGAAAATCTTTGAATAGATTTTGTTCTTTAATATAGCTTGAACTGGAGAGTTTTAAGTTCTTGACCAATGCTGCTAATGCAACGGAGGGGTGAAGATTAATAGCTAAGTGTAAATGATCTTCAACACCATTGATTCGGTACACATGGCAGTTATACTTTTTCAGCACTCCCCACATATAAGAAAATAGACTACGCCGATTTTCTTTAAGAAGTGTAGGTTCTCTATGCTTAGTACAAAATACAATCTGATATAAGGTCTGCGTATAAGTATGCATTATTTTTTGATTGAAGGTTAACGCAAGATATTAAAATTAACCAAAAAATAAGCAATTATACTCAATTTTATATCTTCATATTTGGCAAAAGACCCCAGCGGGGTCAAATACGAATAGCCCCGGGTGCTAACCCGGGGACTCTCGACTCTCCCGATATGAATCCAGCTATTCCCTCACCGGTTTATCATCCAGTGCTATCCAGATCGAGGCTACCCAAATTACCCCCTCCAGGGTTAGTAGTTAGTATCCCCAAATCAAAAACCCTCCCAAAATCAGGCCTACACCTAATCCCGGAAGGGTTTAATGAAATGATTACACCATTACCAACTATAACTTCCCTTTCAAAATCGCAGGGCGTTCGTTGGCTACTTTCAATACCATCTCACCGAACAGCGTGTTTGACCAGGCAAACCACTTCCGGGTGAACTTAGCGGCATCATCTTTATTGAATGATTCGTGCATAAAGCCCGTTCCGGCATGCGTCGCTTTTTGTTGGCGTAACTGATCGCGAATCTCCGTATCACTTGTTGAAGTTAACGCACGCATCGTTACCGCAATCGGCCAGATGCTGTCTACCAGCGTGTGAGGGCTACCAATTCCTTCACCTGCTTTCCCTTTCGCGAAGTAAGGGTTTGAATCGCTTAAAATCAGTTTACGCGTATTCTGATAAATCGGATCTTTTACCGAAACCGAATCCAGGTAAGGTAAGGCCAGTAAACTAGGCACATTTGCGTCGTCCATGAACAGGGCGTTACCAAAACCATCTACTTCGAAAGGATACACCTTACCGAATTTCGGGTGCTCCACAATAGCATATTTCTTCAGAGCCTGATCCACTTCATCCGCCAGCGTCTTACATTCTTTTGCCAATGCCGCGTCACCAATTTTCTGGCTAATTTCGGCTGCCTGACGTAAGGATGCTACCGCGAAAAAGTTAGAAGGCACCAGGAAAGGAAACGTCGTAGCGTCATCCGAAGGACGGAAAATACTGGTAATCAATCCTACAGGCTTCGTTGGGTTACCCCATCCATCTCCAGGAACAGTATCCGTAGCCCAGGCCGTTTTACGGGTGAAACTATAAGGTCCGCGATTTTCCTTGCGTTGCTGTTCTTTGAACGTCTGAACGATCAGTCGAATCGCCTGTTTCCACTCATTATCAAACGGACTGGTATCGCCCGTCGTTTTCCAATACCCGTACGCCAGCCGAATGGGGTAACACAGCGAATCAATTTCCCATTTCCGCTCGTGCAGTTCGGGCTTCATTTTGGTGTTATCCGAATACCACTCACTATGCCCAGGACCGTTGTAAAAGGCGTTCGCGTAAGGATCAATCAGGATACACTTCGTTTGCCGACGAACTACCCCTTCAATCAGTTTTTTCAGAGGCTCATCGTCTTTCACCAGTGAAAGGTAAGGCCACACCTGAGCCGTACTATCCCGCAGCCACATGGCATCGATGTCACCCGTGATGACGAACGTATCGGGCTTGCCGTTTTTCTCGCTGTAATGAACCGTAGTGTCCAGCGTATTAGGAAAGCAGTTGCCGAACAACCAGGCCAGTTCTTCATCGGCAATCATTTTTTGTACCCGTTGAATAGTGGCTTCTACTGCTTTACTCGTGAAATTCCGCTTGGAAGCCGGAACCCGCACTTCGGGGAAACTCGCGGCCATACCCGACAGGGGAAGCATTAGACCCGCTCCGGCCAGAGCCGTGTTTTGTATAAAATCTCTACGATTCATGATTAAGTTGACTGTTTTCCGTTTAGAGTTTCAGGAAATATAGTTCGGAAGCCCCTTTTCAAACTCAGATCGTTAAGGATCATTTCCCGGCGATCCTTAACGATCCCCTCCTAACTACTTAGTAATAACGCCGAGTTCAGCTACGTTGGCTACCGTCTCGCTGGTATTTGTGGCTTCAACCGCTACAAAACGCAGGTATTGTGCCGAATGAGCTTTTTTAAATAACACGCGTTGTTCCAGCGGGTTATTCTGAATATTGTCGAAACGTCCTTCCGCTACCGCCTGCCCCCAGTTTTGTCCATCATCCGACAGGAAAACCTGATATTTATACACGGTACCGCGACGATGATCCGAAGCATCCGGCGTGTACGTGAAACCTTTCAGCGTCATTTTTTCTCCCAGATTCAGCGTTAGGGTATGGGGATATTTTTCATTTTTATCCGAAACCCAGATGGTCTTCACATCTCCATCAATGGCCCGATCTGCTTTTTGATCAATGCTCCATTTCGTCGAAGGAATGTCAAAATCAATCGAGGCTACCGGACCGCTCTGAGCCTTACCAAACGCTCGGGCTTTGACCGTTGCCGCCTGCGGTAATAAGAAGCTCTCCGTGTATAAAGCCGAACTAGCCCTGGGCTCTGAACCGTCCAGCGTATACCGAATTTCACGCACCGAAACGGGTGATTCAATACTCACCATCCCTTTCTGATTACGCTGAATGACCGGAGCTACTAACTGTTCGGGTTCTGCGTAAACGCCTAATTCACTAATCGTTACGGCAACGGGTGATTTCGTCACACGAACGCGGACTTTTTCCGTGGAGTAATACTTCGACAAACGCACTAGTCGTAAAGCACCCACGCTTGTTCCGGTATGTATTTCTTTCCACTGTCCGTTTTCCCAAACATCCAGCTTAAACTCCTCGATTCGCTGCCCTAAAGCAATCGCCTCCCGAAGACTCAAAATATTGAATGTAACGGGTGTTTTCCAGGTCAGGATGATTTCCGGTGTGGTTCCCTGGTCTTTGCTGGCCCAATAGGTCTGACGGTTATTATCGAGAATATTTTTCGTAGGGAAAGCCGCTCCGCGACCTTCTGTAGCCGAAACCTGAGCCGTTTTCGCCAGATTTGTTGCGAAGGTTTTGCGAAGTATATCACCGAAAGCTTTCAGAATAACTACATCGTCATTATGCAGTTGTCCGGTTTTATCAGGCGATAACCCTAAATCCAAAGCCGCTCCGCGACCTACACTTTTGTAATACAGTTCAAGTAACTGCTGAGGCGTTTTGGATTTCCCATCCTGACTGGCATGATAAAACCAGCCCGGACGCAGGGGAACGTCACATTCAGCCGGAATCCATTTCTCACCATTCCGCGTTCCTGTGGGAGCATCGTAGTCGTTAGCGTTGCCGGGTACGCCTTTGCTTTTACCATCGGCAGAAGTAGGCGTAAACGTTGCCCATGACGTTTCGTTGGCAAAACCTTTTTCGTTGCCCACCCAGCGAACATCCCAGCCTACATCGCTGAAAATGTTGGCATTAGGCTGTAGTTTCCGAGTAATCTGCCAGGTATTATCCCAATCGTAATACGTCAGGTTATTAATTTTCCGGGATTCGCGGGCACCGCCGTAATAGCCGTCCCCCCCGTTCGCTCCATCGTGCCAGGACATAAAGAGCGGACCATAGTTCGTATATAATTCCTTCAGTTGAGCCTGATAAATAGCGAGGTATTGATCTGTTCCATAAGCCGCATTATTCCGATCCCAGGGCGAGCAATACAGGCCCAGCTTCATACCATATTTTTGACAAGCCAGCATCATTTCCCGGACCATATCACCCTTTCCGTTGCGGAACGGACTTTTTGAGATGTTATAGTCCGTCGTTTTGGTAGGCCAGAGACAAAAACCGTCGTGGTGTTTCGCTACAAAGACAATTCCTTTAGATCCCCCTGCTTTAGCCGAACGAACAATTTGCTCAGCATCGAAATTCGTAGGATTAAAGATAGTAGGATTGGCATCCCCATAGCCCCATTCTTTGTCCTCAAAAGTTGTGGGCGTAAAGTGGACGATGTTGTAGACTTCCGTCTCGTGCCATTTCAATTGACGGGCAGAAGGGACGGCTCCGTAGGGTTTAGGGGCTTGCTGGGCAAGACTGCTGAGGCTCAAAAAACAGCCTAGAATAGGTATGACGAGCTTTTTCATTCGTTCTTGGAGGAATAGTGGGCTAAGCAGTGAAGCATCGCTTTTTTATGATTAGAAGAGCAAAGGTGGCGTTTCAGACTCTATCCAATAATAAAAAATTTTATTAATCTACGAAGGTATCTATTTACCCGAATTCGTTTCGGTTTGGACACTGAAAAAAATACTTAAAAGCGGTAACTTTACTTGTTTTTACGTTGTTAGGACCTCATGGCAGAAACCACTCTTCCCACAATATCCACCGAATCCAACGGTCAGGAACTTATCGAAATTTTAGGTGCCCGCGAGCACAATCTCAAAAACGTTGATTTAACCATTCCCCGAAACAAACTGGTGGTCATTACGGGCATCAGTGGTTCAGGAAAATCTTCGCTGGCATTTGATACCATCTACGCGGAAGGCCAGCGTCGGTACATGGAAAGCTTCTCGGCCTATGCCCGGGGATTTATTGGCTCGATGGAGCGGCCCGATGTTGACAAAATTGAAGGCCTCTCCCCCGTTATTTCCATTGAACAGAAAACGACTTCCAAAAACCCACGGTCAACGGTAGGAACCACGACGGAAATTTACGATTTTCTGCGTCTGCTTTACGCCCGTGCGGGTGAAGCCTTTAGTTATGTAACGGGCGATAAAATGGTGCAGTTTTCACAGGATCAGGTCATTGATCAGATTTTGAGAGAATACGAGAACCGTAAAACGATCTTACTGGCTCCCGTCATTCGGGGCCGGAAAGGACATTACCGCGAGCTATTTGTTCAGATTGCCAAACAGGGTTATACCAAAGTTCGGGTCGATGGCGAAATTCAGGACATCGTACCGAAAATGCAGCTTGACCGCTTCAAAATCCACGACATTGAAGTAGTAATTGACCGCATTATTCCCAAAGACGAAGACCGCTTCCGGCTGAGTCAGTCCGTAGGAAAAGCTCTGCAAATGGGTAAAGGTTTGATGTTGCTTCAGGATGACCAGGATCAAACCCGCTGGTTCTCGAAAAACCTGATGGACCCCGTTTCAGGCATCAGTTATGATGAGCCTGCTCCAAATGCTTTCTCGTTTAACTCCCCTTACGGCTGGTGCCCGACGTGTCAGGGTCTGGGCGTGATTGAAGAAATTACCATTGATTCGATCATTCCCGATAAAAAACTGAGTATCAGTCGTGGAGCCATCGCTCCCATTGGCGAATACCGGGAACTCTGGATTTTCAAACAACTGGAAGTGTTACTGAAGCCCTTCAAGGTTGGTTTGACGACACCCATTGAAAAATTCCCGCCCGAAGCTCTGGAAATGATGATGTATGGAACGGATGAACCCGTACCCGTACCATCTAAAAAGTACGAAGGAACCGAGTGGAATACTAAGTACGAAGGAATCATTAACTTCCTGAAACGTCAACAGGAAAGTGGTTCGGACAAGATTCAGGACTGGCTCAAAGACTTTCTGGTGATTAAATCCTGCCCGGAATGTAACGGTGCCCGACTGAAGAAAGAAGCCCTTTGGTTCAAGATTGATAACAAAAACATTGCCGAACTGGCAAACATGCAAATTTCAGAGCTGGCGTCCTGGACCATGGGGCTGGAAGACCGCATCAGTGATCGTCAGCAGGTAATCGGTAAAGAAGTATTGAAAGAGATTCGCAAACGAATTGGCTTTCTGCTCAACATCGGGCTGGATTACCTGACGCTGAATCGTCCCCTGCGAAGCTTGTCGGGTGGCGAGGCTCAGCGGATTCGTCTGGCCACGCAAATCGGCACTCAACTCGTTGGTGTTCTGTACATTATGGATGAACCCAGCATTGGCCTTCACCAGCGGGATAACGTCAAACTGATTCAGTCGCTTAAAGATTTACGCGATTTGGGTAATACGGTTCTGGTCGTCGAACACGACAAAGACATGATGCTCGAATCGGATTATCTGGTTGATATTGGACCCGGTGCCGGTCGCCACGGCGGCTCAGTCGTTGGACAAGGCACACCACAACAATTCCTCGAAAATCATTCCACTACTTCCGACTACCTGAGCGGACGCCGGAGCATTGAGATTCCGGCGGAACGTCGAAAAGGAAACGGCAAAACGCTGAAGATTAGCGGAGCGAACGGTAATAACCTGAAAAATGTAACCCTCAAGTTGCCGCTCGGCACGATGATCTCCATCACGGGTGTTTCGGGTTCGGGGAAAAGTACGCTGATTCACGAAACCTTATTCCCGATTCTGAATCAACATTTTTACCGCTCCAAACGCGAACCGATGGTCTACAAATCCGTTGAAGGACTGGAGCATCTGGATAAAGTTATTGAAGTAGATCAGTCGCCTATCGGTCGTACACCGCGTTCGAACCCTGCTACGTATACAGGTATGTTCAGCGACATTCGTACTTTGTTTTCGGAGTTACCCGAAGCAAAAATTCGAGGATACAAAGCCGGTCGCTTCAGTTTTAACGTCAAAGGCGGTCGCTGCGAAGGTTGCGAAGGAGCCGGAATGAAAAAGATCGAAATGGAGTTTCTGCCGGATGTTTACGTCCCTTGCGAAGTGTGTAAAGGCAAACGTTTTAACCGCGAAACCCTGGAAGTACGTTTCAAAGGTAAATCCATTTCCGACGTGCTGGACATGACCGTAGAACAGGCCGTAGAGTTTTTTGAAAACCAGCCCAAGATCCTCCGTAAAGTTCAGACCCTGAACGAAGTAGGCTTGGGTTACCTGACGCTCGGGCAGCAAGCGACTACCCTTTCCGGCGGTGAAGCTCAACGAGTGAAGCTGGCCGAAGAGTTATCGAAAAAAGACACGGGCAAGACGCTGTATATCCTCGACGAACCTACCACGGGCTTGCACTTTAAAGACATCGAGCATTTGCTCAACGTGCTTCAAAAGCTGGTTACGAAAGGAAACACCGTCCTTATTATCGAACATAACCTAGACGTAATTAAGGTTTCCGACTGGGTGATTGACTTAGGCCCCGAAGGTGGTAACGGTGGCGGCCAGATCATCGCCGAAGGAACACCCGAAACCGTAGCCAAAGTAAAAGGTAGCCACACGGCGAAGTTCCTAAAGATGGAGTTAGCTTAATCACTCATCCAATAGCAACAAAAAAGCTCTTCGAATGGAAGAGCTTTTTTGTTGCTATTCATTTCCCTGACCTGCTAGTTGGTATACAGAGCAAAGCGAAGGACCTTTTCTATAAAATTTCATTAACGTTATCAGGATCGTTTTCTTTCCACCCGTAGTCGATCAAACAAACGGATGAATTCCTGACACGCTTGTTTGGAAGCCAGCTTTACCTCACCATAAGCTCGTCGAAAGCCCGGGTCCTGTTCCATTGTTATAGCCGTCCCTTTTTGCAGAAAAAACTGGACAGCATACGCTCCATCCTGCTTTTTCCAATCCATTAACGTCGTTTCATCCAGCGGAATAATCCACTGGTTGATCTGCACCGCATACTGCTTTTCAGGTACATAGACTTTTGCAGTATCCGAGGTTTGCTGGAGTAAAGTCTGCATACGAACCACACTCGCCGTAGGATGGCTCTGAGCTAGGCCTCCAACCGTTGCCAGACTCATCATAAGTAAGATACAGGTGATGAACTTCATGCTTATCAAGTTGTTAGTTTGTCCGAAGATGTCTGTTTTGTCGAATAGGTTGCTTCGATCTCCTGCCCCAGATGCTTTTTATTGTACCTGTCATCCAGAGCGAAGCAAAGGAACTTACTTACTTTTCGAACGTACTTGATCATGAGGGAACTTTAGTAATGCTGAAGTCGCCTGATTCTACAGAAGGTCTTCGTTCGAGAGGACAGGTTAATGAATCTTCGATGAAGCTATTCTGATTTTTGTACGATCATTAAATCATTTAGTAAGCCTGATGTTTCACGGGCTTTGAAGAGTTTACCCACTCTATTATCTTTGGCAATACGTATACTTTTCCTGATTCTTTATTTAGAAATGAGATATTTTATCATAGCCCTTACTCTTTTTATTTTCGCTCAATGCAGCAAACAAAGACCCTTTATTAAGACCACAAAAAACGTTCAACTTGATACATTAACTCTATTCGATACGAGCAGAAACAGAAGTATTCCGATTGCTATATATCAGCCTAAAAGTAACCTAAATGGTATTCCTATAATCTTCAGTCATGGGTATGGGCAGAATAAGGGTGGAGCGTATTTAGAATATTCGTACCTGACTGAATTCTTAGCATCAAAGGGATATTTCATCATTAGCGTCCAGCATGAGTTACCAACGGATAGTCTTCTACCGAGCACTGGAAAACCGCAACTAGTTAGACGATCCAACTGGGAAAGAGGAGTTCAGAATATTCATTTCGTCTTACAGGAAATGAAAACCAAATATCCGACATTGAATTATGCTAAATTAGCACTAATGGGTCATTCCAATGGAGGCGATATGACGGCTTTATTTGCTCATCTATATCCCGATTTTGTGAGCAAGGTTATTACCCTGGACAATCGAAGAATGGGATTACCCAGAACATCTAAACCTCAACTATTTACCTTACGATCCGCGGATTATCCTGCCGATGATGGGGTGTTACCTACAGATACAGAAGCTCAACAACTCGGTATTAGGATTCAGTTCACCCCTATTAAGCACAATGATATGGATAATGATGCCAGGCCAACAGAGCGGGAATATATTCAGAATAGAGTGTTAGCGTATCTAAGGAAATAATAAATCCTTACAGTTAACTCTTATTCACCAAAGCCAGTAAAGCTATTTGTTTGGGCTTGTATATGTTCAACAGCTAGACCTTAGTTCAAACTAACCTATACTAAAAAATGGAACACGACAAGAAATACCTATTCACATCCGAACGACTTGGATTTAGGAATTGGGAACTGGCAGACATTGACAAAATGCACGAAATAAATTCAGATGAAAAAGTAATGGAATTTTTCCCAGGTATTCCAACAAAAGAACAGACCACTGAATTTGTTGGTCGAATGAAAAAGCAATTTGACGATAAAGGATTTTGCTACTTTGCAGTGGATAAACTTGAGGATAATGAATTTATTGGTTTTATAGGACTTTGTGAGCAAACGTATGAAGCTGAATTCACTCCCTGTATTGATATCGGCTGGAGAATAAGAAGGAGTGAATGGAATAAAGGTTTCGCAACAGAAGGGGCGAAGAAATGCCTTCAATATGCTTTAAATGAATTAAAAATTGAAAACATATATTCAGTTACACCAAAAATCAATACAAAATCAGAACGTATTATTGTAAAAATAGGTCTAGAAAAACAATATGAATTTGAGCACCCGTTGTTAATCAATAACGAAAGACTTAAAACTTGTGTCTTATATAAAACGGAGACAAAAGCTAAACTATTTTAGAGCTATTAAAATCAGGTAAAGTCAAATGCTAGTAAGATAAATTTAAAAACTGTCTATATAACATCCGATCTAATTCAAGTATTAACTCTAAATAGGAGCCCCTTAAATTTTAGAGCCGTGAGCGTTTACAACTGGTAACTAAATGCATCGACCATGTCGAGTGATACCTGGCATGGAATGCTCTTCGAAATGAATACCCGGACCCGTCTAAAGTCATCCAAAGATTAATAACTCTTCTTTGCTTTTTGTCAGCAATGCATACCCTCTAAATCTGTGTTCATGGTTACTAAACCAATGACTAGCTGATGAGTCATACCACGACCTGAGGAACGATCATCAAACGTGCCCTATTTACTTCCCTTGTTAGATAAGGGCACTGCGAAGGATTCAAAAAGCAAATAAGTAATGAACAACCGAAACAGTTTAATTGCCCTGTTTCCTACGCTCATCATTAGTAGTCTGTTAGGGATATTCTTAGCCTGTAAGCCGCAGGATCAGCCCCATCCCACGAACCCATCGGTAATCCTCCAGTTGCTAGCCGATGGCGTTACCGACCAGGCTAAGCCCCTACAAAGGGCTATTGACTCCTGCGGAGCAATCGGGGGCGGTACGCTAATTTTGCCCGCCGGAAAGTATCTGATCAGTCCCATCATTCTACGTAGCCGGGTAACTCTGCAACTGGAATCTGGGGCTACGCTGCTGGCCAGCACCAACGCTGCTGACTACACCAATAAACTCCCCAACCTGATCAATGGCGATTCATTGACCGATGTGAGCCTGAAGGGACAAGGCACCATCGACGGGAACGGGGCCATCTGGTGGCAACGGTTTCGGGACAGTGGTAAAACCCTTAGCCGCCCCCGCCTGATTTACATAACCCGCTCTACAAACCTATTGATTGACGGGCTCACGCTCATTAATTCACCGTCATTTCACCTGGTTCCTAGCCAGTGTCGGTATGTAACGATTCAGAATCTGACCATCACCGCTCCGCCTGACTCACCCAATACAGACGGCATCGACCCGGCTAACTGCACACACGTGCTGATTCAGCACTGTACCATTGACAATGGCGACGACAATATTGCCATCAAAGGTGGACGCAGCAATGGACAGATCATCCAGCCCTGTCAGGACATTCAGATTCGAAATTGTCAGTTCCTGCATGGGCACGGCTTGTCAATAGGGAGTGAAACCTCTAGCGGCGTAACGGGTGTATCGGTGACGAATTGTACGTTCACCGGAACGACCAATGGTATTCGCATTAAATCGCAGTCAGGACTCGGTGGGTCTATTCAGAGCCTGTCTTATAAGCAGATTACCATGACCGACGTGCCCAATCCGCTGATTATCGACCTGGCGTATTCACTCAACAGTAATAATGGGTATCCCAATGATATACCATCGGTATCGGGCCTAACTATTGAGCAATTGACGGTAACGGGTGCCAAAAACGCGGGTAGTCTGGTGGGATTGACGAACAGCCTGCTTCAGAACCTGACGTTGTCAAACCTGCACATCAACGCCCGTACGGGATTAGTTCTACAAAATGCCCGCAACGTAGCAATGAATGTCTACCATATTGAAGTCAGCAGCGGACCCTCTGTTATTGCCCAAAACGCAACTGGCACTGGCTTTTGAGTGGTTTTCATCTGCTCTTCGGCTGAAATGGTCAGCCATGTATGTGCCTAAATTCGTTAGTGACGTTTCGATAAATACCACTAATGATGGAAACAGGAAAACGTAAATCGCAACTGTTCGTCCGCGGCTGTGTCGTGGATGCCTGAGGAAAGCGTCTGCGACGCTCAGCATTATAAACGCTTTTCTCACGTATCCGCGTTTTTAAAACGCACTAAGGGAGGTACACCGCCTTTGAATAAATTAATAACCAATACTCGCAGTTGCTCGGCTCTGCCGAGTAACCACCTAGTTGTAGGCCTCTGGCCATTTCAGGCAAAGAAATCTAATAGAAAACGACGGGCTGACCTACTTTGAAATACCTAGCATTGAATTCCATTTCCTCACTCGGCAGAGCCGAGCTACTGCGGTAGAAAACTTATCTACAAGAAATGGCAGGTAGGAACCTGCCTTTAGAGTAGGAACGAAAGACCTTCTGATAAAAGGGACAATGTTGGAATTAGTAGAGTTATCTCATGACTAAGTACGTACGCAAAGCCAGTAAGGTCCTTCGCTTCGCTCTGGATGACAGGGAATAGATAATTTCACAATTTCACCATTTTCCCTGTCTTGGCCGATTCCCGGGCGGCTTCCAGAATGCGTACGACTATGAGATTATTCTCCAGCGAATACAAAGGATGAGGCTTTATTTTGCCGCGAATTAAGTCCGCAAAATAGGCGAAAGGATCGTCGTAAACGGGTAGTTCCTGCTTGGTAATATTCCGTTTTTCCTCCTTCTTTTTACCACTTCTGACTTTATATTTCTCCTGATTTTCGGTAATTACATACCCACCATCGCCGTATACTTCCAGGTCTTTACGGCTATACGGCCAGTTCCAGGAGGCCTGCACGATGCATTGGGCATGGGGGTATTCAATCACAATGGTGGCATCGTCGTCTACTTTGGGATACATATGAGGTTTGAATTGATGCGTAACGGCTGTTACCGAAAGCGGCTTTTCATTCTTCATGAAGTAAGTCATCAAATTGGCTCCATAACAACCAAAATCAATGAGGGCCCCACCGCCGTTTTGCACGGGGTCGGTTAGCCATTCAAAAAACTCTGGATTAACGTTGATTTCTTTGGGCCCTTCGTGCCCCGTATGTACCACCATTTTTTTGAATTTCCCAATCGCTGTGCTGTCCATCACTAGTTGATACGTTTTCTCAATGCTTGGGTACCACGAGGTTTCGTAATTAGTGAGTAATAAGGTGTGATGTTTTCTTGATAACTCCGCCATTCGCTCAGCATCTTTCACGTTCGTTGAAAGCGGTTTCTCTACCATGACATGAATACCTCGCGGAGCACAAGCTTCCACAACGGCTTTATGTTCATAAATCGACCCAAAGGCTACCACCGCTTCGGGCTTCGTCTGATCGAGCATAGTTGTCAGGTCTTTATAAAACAGCTTCGGGTCGAGCTTATACCGGGACGCGTACCGCTGAGATAACTCCTGATTACTTTCAGCAATACCGACGAGTTCAATATCGCCCACAGGTTTTCGACCCAAAATCCAGGGCACGTGTCCGTGGGTAATACCTGCTACGGCCACGCGAACGGGTTTCTGAGCTATCGCGACAGTGCTGGTTAGAACCAACAAGCCCAGGAAGAGAAATTTTTTCATAGTGTTCAGAGGAGTTTGATTACTTCGGCTAATAGGTTCGGCTAGTTACTTAATTCTGCGAGATTAAGCTAATATTCCCTCCGCAAAGCCTTCCTTAAAGGCACCACTTCGCCCCCAGCTTTTCAATCGAATTTTAATGGATCGTCTCATTCATTCAAGCTATAAATCATGTATTTTTTAAAGGCTTATTCTACCCTGCCTATCTAAACTGATTTGAGCAGAATAAGAGTAAAAATTCTTAGAAATACATTCGTTAAACATAATAAAATACATACCGCTCAATCCTACTACTTGGTAGTATTTAATTGTCAATTAATGTTAAAAATCTACATTCAAGTTAATTTATTAGTAAATTGGCTGCTCATTTATATAGTGTATTTTTAGTTAAAATTACCTATATAAGACACCCCATTACTTTATCAATCAGAGTTTATGTTTTCTTTATTCTCAAAAGGAATATTCATTCTGTGTGCCTTCTGCATACCCTCCGTTGTTTTTGGACAGTACCTCATCAAAGGTCGGGTTACAGACGCATCGACGGGAGATCCTATCCCTTTTGCCAATGTGGCTCTACGAGGGAAAGCCATTGGTACAACTACCAATTTTGAAGGCTACTATTCATTCAAAACCAGTCAGTTGAGTGATTCTCTGATTGCCACGAACATCGGCTATCGCATGCGTTCGAAAGCTTTACAGGCTCAGGCAACCGAACAGGAGATTAATATTCAGCTAGAACCCGGCACGGCTCAGTTAAGAGAAGTAGTGATTCATGCTGGCGAAAATCCGGCCTACGCCATCATTCGAAACGCTCGTAGGCAGTTCAAACATCGGCAACCCGTTGAAGCTTATGAGTATACCAGTTACACCAAAATCGAACTGGATGTAGACAATGTCTCCGAGAAGTTTCGTAAGCGTAGAATAGTCCGCAAGATGACCGAGGCAATTGAGCAGGCCGAGTTTCTGGCAGGCGAGGACGGTCAGCCCATCTTACCCATGTTTGTTTCTGAAACTTTTTCACGTTTTTACTACCTGCATTCGCCGGAGTTACGCAAAGAACATATCCTTAAAACAGCTACGAAAGGGGTGGGTGTTAAGGACGGAAATTTCATTTCACAAATCACCGGCGGGAACTTTCTTCAGAGTTTAAATTTCACACATAACTACATTACGTTTTTAGGAAAGGACTTGCTTTCCCCCATGGGTGAACACTGGAAAAGTACGTATGACTTTTACCTGGAAGATACCCTGGCGGTGGGTAATGAAGTATGCTACGCCATTGAGTTCAAACCCCGACGCAGCTCTGACCTGGCCTTCACGGGGAAGATCTACATTGATACTACACGTTATGCCTTGCGGGAAGTGGAAGCTACCATTGGCAAAGAAGCTAACCTGAATTTTATTGACAAATTAAAAATAGATCAGGAATTAACGATGGTGGTCAACGGGGCTGACTCCACGTGGTTACCTAACAAAACCCGCTTTATGATTGACATTGCTCAGCTTACCAATAAATCCGCGGGGATGCTGGCTAAGTTTGACCTGTACAATCAGGATTTTGTCCTTAACAAGAAACATCCGCTCAGTTTCTACAATCCAAATCTGGAAGTAGCCGAAGATTTCAAGGAAGTGACGCCTGAATTCTGGGCCAAAACCCGCCCTGAAAACCTTAGTTCGGAGGATCTCCTCGCTAGAAAACTGATTGATACCCTTCAGAATCTGCCCATCGTCCGAACGTATGTGGATGTAGCAGAGCTTATTGCCACGGGCTGGAAAAAGTATCCTTACGTGGAATTTGGCCCTTACCTGTATTCCGCTGCCTGGAACCGAATTGAAGGCCTGCGGTTACGAATGGGCGTCCGCACCAATTCTGATTTCAGTAAGCACTGGATTTTACGGGGCCATCTGGCCTACGGTACGCTCGATCAGCGATTTAAGTATAGCGGAGAGGTGAACTATCTGTTCTCACGAAAAAGATGGACCGTTGCCGGAATTCGCTATTACCACGACCTTGAACGCATCGGTTTAACACCTGATAAAATTGGCGACAACAAGCTGTTTTATGCATTTACACGTTTTGGGAAAGTCCGTGGCTCTTATATGCAAACCGATTATGAGCTCTTTTTCAAGTCCGATGTTATTCGTAATCTTACGCTTTCGGGTTCCATAGACAATCGTAAGTACGAGCCACAATTTCCTTTCTTCTATAAAACTGCCCCGCATCTGGGTGAAAAATCACCCCGCCAAACCAA
The DNA here is from genome assembly GCF_030818595.1 of Siphonobacter sp. SORGH_AS_1065. Classification (NCBI taxonomy): domain Bacteria; kingdom Pseudomonadati; phylum Bacteroidota; class Cytophagia; order Cytophagales; family Cytophagaceae; genus Siphonobacter; species Siphonobacter sp. SORGH_AS_1065. Next base: position 2,001,068 of record NZ_JAUTAM010000004.1, on the reverse strand, counting down.
CTTCTACGATACCTTTGTTACCCTGGAAGCCCGTTATGCCAAAAATGAGCAATACTTAATGGATGGCAACGAACGGATCACACTGGGCACCAAACGAATTCCAGTGATTTCGTTCCGGTACGTAAGGGGTTTTGCGGGCTTAGTGCATGGCAATTTTAATTACCACCGCTTCCAGTTATCAGCCTACCAGACATTACAAATGGGATTATGGGGACGATCTAATTATTCCTTTTCGATGGGTTATACGCCATCGGTTGTCCCTCCCATGTTGCTATTTCCTCATTTGGGTAATCCAACCTGGCTGTTCAACCGGAATGCCTTTAACCTGATGGACTTTTTTGAATTCGTCTCCGATCGCTATGTTTCTCTACAGTTTAACCATTCCTTCGAAGGGCTTCTCACCAACCGTATTCCAGTTATTCAGAAGTTAAAACTGAGAAGTTTTATGCTTTTCAATGCCTTAGTAGGTCAGCAAAGTCTTCAAAACCACGAATTCATCGATCACCATAAACTTCCATCCCGTACACACTATGACTATGGCTCTCTCAATCCAAGCATCCCTTACATGGAAATTGGGTACGGCATTGACAATATCTTCAAATTCATCAAGATAACGGCCCTCCACCGATTAACTTACCGGGATAACCGTTCGCAAAATTTTGCGATTAAAGCCAGTGCTCATTTTGGTTTTTAAACAAACCGGGGCGGGTCAAATGACCCGCCCCGGTTTGTTTATTACCAGCCCATCCGCTCTTTCAGACGGGTAACATGAGCCAGATGATGTCGGCTATGCCAGTCGTAATTCCCCAACTGATAGTCCAGCGTTACGCTTTGCTGTGAGCCGGGGTGGAAGAAGGTTTTCTGATAATCAGCCTCCTGCATGGTTTTGAATACATTGACCCAGCGAACGTGCAAGGCTTCCAGCAGCGACAGCGAAACGTCCAGTGGTGTTTCGAAAGTATCGCCCAGATCGGCCCAGCGGGCTTCTTCATAAGGCTTGATGCTTGGATTGGCTTCGGTCAAAGCCAATTTGGTACGAACATAACCGTTCATGTGACTATCCGCTACGTGATGCACCACTTGCCGAACCGTCCAGCCGCCTTCACGGTAGGGCATATTCAATTGCTGCTCCGATAACCCTTCCAAAGCCTGACGATATTGACTCGGTACGTGAAGGATGGACTTGATTAACTCGCTTCGCTGCTCAGGCGAGTAAGGGCCTTCGTAAACGAACAGGCCAATAGGATAGCGTAAGTCTTGCATGTATTGAATTTGGGGTTTGAATTCGTTTGGTCAGGTTTAAAGTAACTTGATCAGATTCATCTGATTTCGTCGGCACATCCTTTATCAAGGAAGCCACGTTCAAAGAAATTCAAACTTATCAAACCTTCTCAAATTATTGTTAAGGGACTCAAACAAATCCAGCTCATACCCCGCTCCGCAGTCGCTTGGCTCTGCCGAGTGACTGCGGAAATTTACGACTTGTCTTCAAGGAATATTCACTAATGGAAAGTAAGGTCCTTCGCTCTGGATGACAGTTAGTGAGTTGACAACATCCTTTATCTTACTGCTGCCAGCGAAAAAGCTGGTCGGACCACGTTGGTCGGACCATGCGGGCAGCCTTAGCACTAGTTCCTTCGCCCACTCCGCAGTAGTCGCTCAGCCAAGCGGCTGCAGGAAACCATGTTAAAATAAAAATTAGCCCGTGTTTCTGATGAAACACGGGCTGCGATCATGGTGGCTTCGTACGGGAAATGCTCTTAGGTAAAGGTTAATGCCTATTAATTCTGATTCAGAAAATCAGTAAAGTAAATCAGCTCTACTTCGAAGAATAAAGCCGTTCCCTCCCGAACCGGATCGGAGGTGATGGCGATACAGGGATACTGTTCCGGTTTAGGAATGGGTAACCATTCGGGTACCGAACACCCTGGGCTTTCTTCCTCGTGCTGCAAGCTGGTCGATAAAATGTGGCGAAGGTAATCTTCCTTGCTACGAACCAAGTTCTTCTGCATAATCGTGGCGTTTGGAATAGGCGGAAACGATTGACTTTATTTTTTACTCATATCGTGTATCAAAAATGGCAACTAGAATTAACAAATACAAATAAAATAGACAAATTCTTTGTTATTGATTCAAAAATCTCTGATTTACCCTTTTTTGAATATACTTCTTATTCGCCCAGCATTCCATCCCTTAACAATTTGTTAATCTCTACGGCCATTCAAAAGTCTTAACTTCCAGATTCAAACGATCCCTATGAACCATGATTTCAGCCCTTTGGCGTAGCGGCTTATTACTAATTTTGTTGTCTTATGGTTCAGGATTTGGACAAAATATACGTTCAAATCAAGGCCGATCAGACTCAACATTCATCCAGGCGAAGGAAGAATATGCAATAGCTCTTCAGTCCGAAAAACCACTGGTAGCAGCGAAGGCACTTCAATCGCTCGGACGACTTTATTTTCACGCCGGGCAATACCCGCAGTCGCTCAGTTATTATGCTCAGGCAGGTCAAAAACTAGAGCAGTTGGGAGAAAAGAAATGGCTCGCTGAAAATCATAATGCACTCGGTGAACTTTACTACTACAGCAAGCAACCCCAGCAGGCCCGACTTCAATACGAACAGGCCTTACTACTTTTCAAAACAGTATCGGATGCCTCGGGTATAGCGACTACCTACGGAAACATCGGACATTTGTACGAAAAAAGACAACTCTACGACAGTGCTTTTTATTATCAGCAGCAGGCACTCCATCAGTATCTCTCCGCTCACAATCGGGAGGGAACGGCCAAGATTTACGAAAACATGGGGAGCATTTTTGAGGATCTTGAACGCTACGACTCGGCCCAGGTTTACTTTCAGCGGGCACTAAAAGTTAATCTTCAGACGAAAGATTCGCTACTCCGCATTGAAATCTATAATAACCTCGGCGACATTCTTCGCAAAACGGGTCACTTTCAGAAAAGCCTAATTTATAGCCGAAAAGCCTACGAACTAGCCCTGCAAACGCATGAACGCCATTACCTGAGTGGTTCGACCAATGACATTGGAAAAGCCTATCACCTGATGGGTCTGAACGACAGTGCCTACCATTACGTATCCTTGAGTCGGGCTTACGAAGCCGAAATTTATTCACTCGAAAGTAGCCAGCAACTGGCCCTGACCCAAACGCTTTTCGATACGGAAAAGAAGAATAATGAGATTGAGCGACTGACTAATGAACGTCAGTTCAACCAACTCATGACCATCGCGGTAATTATCGGTCTTTTGCTACTGATTGGTCTGGTGAGCCTGGCTTATAATCGGCAAAAAATGAAAGTTCGAAATGAGCAGACGCTCAGTCGACAAAATCAATTGGTATACGAAACGCAGCGGGAACTCATGCAATCGGAGTTACGGAATCAGCAGTTGCAGGAAGAACAGTTAAAGAATGAACTTGCTATTCGTTCGAAAGAATTATCCACTCACATTTTACATATTATTCAGAAAAATCAGGCATTGGAAGATTTGAAAGGCAACTTAGATAAACTAATAAAAGACGATAAACGTGATCACAAAAAGCAGATTAAGAAAATTGTTCAGCAGATTAATGATAGTTTTAGCCATGATCAATACTGGCTCGAATTCAGCAGCACCTTTGAGCAGGTACACCAATCTTTTTTTGAAAAGTTAAGGCTTCATTCGGATCAATTATCTATTTCTGATTTACGATTGGTAGCCTTATTAAAAATGAATCTGACTTCATCTGATATTTCCACTTTATTAGGTATCTCGCAGGACAGTTTACGCGTTACTCGGTATCGTCTGCGGAAAAAACTTAACCTGGCCGCGGGTGAAAGCCTCACAGCCTTTATTCAGGGAATTTAGAGGCTTAACATTTTGGTAATATTGCCATAACGCAAACTTAATGGCGGTTTTGTAACGGTATAAATATTTAAAAATCAATAATTTAACTACTTTTTGTTAACACTGTTGCTTTCGTGCTAACGGAGGCTCCAGTCACCGAACTTCTTTCGGCTTTCCAGTTCCTTGACTCCTAATTTTTCATCCTGCACCTTCGTCCCATCAAACGAAAATCAGTAAGAATACCAAGCTGATTCTCGTGCTGATTTTTCTTACTCAATCAGTACTCATTCGATGGGAAAGATTTATAGTATTATTGTTTTTATCAGCCTTATTTCATTTTACAGTTGGGCTGGATCTATTAAAGGGAAAGTTTCTGAATTATCTTCCGGTGAACCCATTACTGGAGCCGTTATTCGCGTAGAAAATACGATGTATCATGATCTTTCGGGATATGATGGCAGCTATACGATTAAAAACTTACCAGCCGGAACCTACCGGGTTACTATCAGTTTTATCACCTTTCAGTCTATTACTAAAGAAGTTAAAATTTCCGGCACTGAAACCGTTGTTCTTGATGCATTCCTAGAACCTTCCCACAAACAAAATTTACAGGAAGTAGTCGTAAAGACGGGCCGTGAAGGAGCGACGGATCAAACCGCCCGTCACCTGGAACGTTCGGCGGATCAGGTGATGAATATCGTTTCGGGACGATCCATCCAGTTATCTCCCGACCTTACCGTTGCCAACGTTATCCAACGGGTTTCGGGGGTATCCATCGAACGAAATAGCAACGGCGACGGTCAGTACGCCATCGTTCGGGGGATGGACAAGCGGTATAATTACACGCTGGTCAATGGCGTGAAAATCCCAAGCCCGGATAACCGCTACCGCTACGTTCCACTCGACATTTTTCCTTCCGACCTTTTGGATCGGCTTGAAGTTTACAAAGCTCTCACCCCAAGCATGGAAGGCGACGCGATTGGCGGAGCCGTCAATCTGGTTATGAAAGACGCTCCGAACCAACATTTGTTCACCGCTAACGTTTCAACGGGTTACAGTGAATTATTCATGAATCGGCCTTTCATGAGTTATGACTGGAAGTCTGTTACTAAAAAATCGCCCTACGAACGCAACGGTAATCAGTACAATGCCACGCCAGCCGATTTTTCGAAAGTTACTTCGACCTATAGAAAGCAGTCGCCGCCACCGAATGTACTGGGCGGATTTTCCTGGGGTAACCGCTTTTTCAATCAAAAACTAGGCATTATCGTAGCCGGAAGTTACCAAAACACCTATCGCGGAAGTAATAGTTTGTTCTTTGACTCTGAAACCGTTAACACTCAAAAAGGGGTAACCCTTACCAAGTTAAGCGAGCGTCAGTATTCCGAGCAGCAGTTACGCTACGGAGTTCACACGAAGCTGGATTACCGGCTGAATGATCGACATAAACTCTCCTTATATAATGCCTTTATTAACCTGAGCAACAGCCAGATTCGGGATACCAAATCAACACAGTTAACCATTGGCGGGTACGATCCGATTGCCGGAAATGCGACGCTGGGGTATGACACCCGGAGCCGCTTGACGCAGCAGCAGATTCTGACGAGCACCTTGCAGGGTAAACACCAGATCAGCGATCCGTTTGAGGTGCAGTGGTCAGCAGTGTATTCGAAGGCAACGAACCAACAGCCCGATCAAACGCAGGTTCCGTTACTAGGCGAACGTAAAAACTTCATCGAAACCCGAACAACCGTACAGGATGCGTACCGTCGCTGGGAGCATAATTCAGACACCGATCTGGCGGCTTACCTGAACTTTAGTTATCGTTCTCATTTGGGTCAAACGCCCTTAGAATGGAAGGCGGGTGGGCTTTATCGCACGAAAAACCGGAGTAATTTCTATAATAACTACCAGCTTCGTCCCTCCAACCTGTTTGCCCGTTACGGCGAAGACTTCACGTCCTACGATCAGATTAACTGGACGATTCAGAACCCGCGAGGTTCGGTCGGTAGTGCGATGACCTACGATGCTTCCGAGAAAACGGCTTCAGGTTATCTACAAGCCAAGGCAACGCCTCTACACTGGGAAATTCTGGGCGGCGTGCGAGTAGAGCATACGGATCAGGGATATGAACTGAAAAATCAGATGGGAGAAGATCGTCCGACGGGTCATCAGATTTACACGGATGTATTACCCAGCCTGCACCTGAAATACATGCCGAATGGACAGACCAACTGGCGGGCCTCGTACTTCCGTTCGCTAAACCGTCCGGGCTTCTTCGAGATCGTTCCCTATAACGTCGTTCAGGAAGAATATCAGGAGCGGGGTAACCCCGATTTGAAGCGGGCAATTGCGGATAACATCGACTTGCGTTATGAACACTTCCCCACTCACACCGATCAGTTCATGGTGGGACTGTTCTACAAATACCTTCAAAATCCCATCGAGTATACGTTACAACGGGATCCCGTTCGTGGGCAGTCTATCATTTACACGCCGGGTAACTTCGGGAATGCTCAGAACGCCGGGCTTGAACTAGACTACATCAAGTATTTCAGCAAGTGGGGAATTAAGGCCAATTATACCTATACGCTGTCCCGAATTACCTCCGCCAAATTTATCCGAACCCGTGACGAAAACGGGGATTTAGTACCCATGTACGTCCACCAAACGCGTCCTCTGTATGGTCAGTCTGCCCACATTGGTAACCTGACTGTACTGTACAGAAATGACGGTTGGGACGCTCAGGTAGCGGGTAGTTACACCGGCGAGCGAATTAATACGGTTTCTCAATTCCTCAATAACGACCTCTGGCAAAAAGCCTTCATTCAAATGGATGCTTCGCTGGAAAAAGCCATAGGTCATCGTTGGGTCGTTTTTGCGAAAGCCAATAACCTGCTCAACACGCCGCTGGAAGTGTACATCAAAAACGCTGAGTCAGTTAACGAAGGATTGCCCTATCAAACCGAAGCGGGCAAAACCCTCATCCGTCGGGATTATTACCAGCGTAGCTACGTCTTCGGGTTACGCTTTAAACTCTAGCATTCAAGCTTTCACAAAATCTTTATTATCCAGAAACAATCATGAACAAACTGTTTATTGCAACCGGTCTGGCAATGGCCTTTTTAACCAGTTGTAGCAAAAATTCCGAAGAAACGCAGGTTACCCCAGCCCCTACCGAAGAAAGCGTAAGCGGTAACGTGGAAGGCGTTTGGAAAAAAGGGAATACCTACAAAGTGACGGGACACCTCCAGATTGCCGAAGGCAAATCCCTGACCATTGAAGAAGGCGTAACCGTTCTGATGAGCGATTCGATTGTGAAGCCTGAGATCCTCATCAAAGGGAACCTCTACAGCATGGGAACGACGGCCAACCCCGTAAAATTCACCGTGCCTGATGCCTGGAAAACGGCGGCTAATAACTTCGGTAACCTTTGGGGTGGTTTGATTGCTGGCCCCACCAATACGGAATTAGTCCTTTCAAACACCGTCCTTGAATACGGTGGAGCTGTCACTACGGAAGAATCTCCTTCGGTTAAGGCTCAGTTATACAAAGCGAAAGCGGGCGAGCACGTTCCGGTATTATACACTTCAAACACAGGCTCTAAAATTGTCGTGGCCAACAGCACCATTCGTCACTTCAACGAAGACGGTTTTTACCTCGAAGGTGGTAAAGTGTTAATCATGAACAACACCTTCCACACTACCGGCGTTTCGGGTGGCGAAGCCATTAACATCAAGTCAGGGGTACAGGCTGAGGTAGCTTTCAATGTCATCTATAGCCCCAACACAAACGCTCTGAAGCTTTCCAACGCGGGTGACAAAACGCCTCAGGCTTACATCGTGGCTTACAACAACACGATTGTGAACGCAGGCTGGAGACGTCCAACCATCAAAGGCGGTTCTATTTGGTTAGAAAAAACGGTTCGTGCGGACGTTTACAATACCTTACTGGTGAACGACCGTTTCGGTATTAAGCGGGACAAAGGTGCCCCTGAAGATACCCGTTCCGTCATTGCAAATAACTTCTATTACGGGTACACGCAGACGGGCGTGGATCAATTTCAGCCTTCAACCGAAATCGTAAAAGGAACGAATGATATTCTGAGTACGAAAGCGGGAGAAAATGATCCTAAGCTGGTGAATTACCCCCTGTCTACGTCCAGCATGAATTCCAGCTACGACTCCTCCTGGGATTTTCACTTACAAACGGGCTCTCCAGCGTTAGGCAAAGGCAAAACAGACTTTACCCGTCTATATGCAAACGGTCTAAGTGTAAATGGGGTAACCTATACGTCACCCGCTCCCGGTTCTTACATCGGAGCGTTGGGGACGAAATAAGTCATCACTAGTCCCCATGTCAGCCGGCCTTTCGTGGGGACTTTCTGTATCTATATAAAAGGATGTTACTGAAAACGAGTGCGTTATTATTAACCGGACTGGCTCTGTTCACCAGTTGCCAGCGGCATACGATTTCCCGTCAGGCGGTGAAACCGCTGTACATTACCGAAAAACTGGCTCACGATTCTGATGACCCGGCCGTGTGGATTAACCCTCAGGACCCGGCCAAAAGTCTGATTGTCGGGACGGATAAAGACGTAGAGGGAGGACTGTATGTCTTCAACCTTCAGGGAAAAATTCAGCAAAAAATAGGAGGACTGAAGCGTCCCAATAACGTTGACATTGAATACGGTTTGATGCTGAACGGAAAGGCCACGGACATTGCCGTTACCACCGAACGCATGACGCACCAACTGCGAATTTTTTCTTTACCCGACCTGAAACCCGTGGATAACGGCGGTATCGAAGTTTTTGAAGGAGAAACCCAGCCAGAATACCGCGATTTAATGGGCATTTCGATGTATAAAAACAAAGCAGGCGTAATCTATGCCATTGTAGGTAGAAAGACGGGTCCTACTACGGGAGGTTACCTCTGGCAGTACCGCCTTGACGATGACGGAAGGGGCCAAATTAAAGCCACGTTAGTTCGGAAATTCGGTGCTTATAGCGGGCTGAAGGAAATTGAATCCATCGTAGTGGATGACAAGCTGGGTTATGTGTATTATTCGGACGAAGGCAAAGGCGTTCGCCAATACTATGCGGATCCTGAAAAGGGTAATGAAGAGTTAGCCTTATTTGCAACCGAAAACTTCAAAGTCGATCACGAAGGCATTTCGATTTATGAACTAACCGACAGCACGGGTTATATCCTGGTATCGGATCAGGGAGCGAATCGCTTCCAAATTTTCAGCCGCGAAGGAACGCCGGATAACCCTTTTGAACATAAGCTGGTTAAAATTGTGGACGTGCGGGCCATGGAAAGTGATGGCTCGGAAATGGTTTCCGTGCCTTTGAATAATGACTTTAAACACGGCTTGTTTGTCGTCATGAGTACGGATCGAACCTTTCACTTATACCGCTGGGAGGACATTGCGGGAAAGGAATTAACGTTACGCCCTTAATGAAAATTGCCAGCTTCTCGGCTGGCAATTTTTGTATCATCCCATTGCGAAAACCCGGGTTCATGACGCTGAGTTATTCATTTTCAATTCTTTTGGGATTCTCTTACTTCTCCATTTTTTAAGAAAGAGTTACTTTCCAGGTGCGTTCGAATACTTCTCCGGCAGCCAGACGATTAATCCCCTCCTTCGTTTCTAAATTCTGATCGTGTGTAACGCTATCGGCAATACCGCACCAGGGTTCGATACAAACAAAAGGGGCCTTCGGAGCGGCCCAAATGCCGAGGTAAGGAAAGTCCTCAAAATCAAATTTCAACTGATAAGGAACCTGATCTGATTTCAGGGTTACCGAAGTAGATTTCAGATGCTTAAACACCAAAGCATCTTCCGCAAAAAGCTCATGAGATAAAGCAATGCGGTTACTATTTTCTACGACAGGTTCGGGGGTTACGTCAATCAGACCCCCTTCGGCCAGCGGCCAACGATGGAAGTCTTCTGTTTCATTAAACTCCAGGTAATAATCCGTGTATTGCGTTTCGTCTGTGAAAGGAACGCGGAACGCCGGATGTCCACCCACGGAGAAAAATAAATCCTTTGAATCGTGATTGGTTACCTTGTACTGAACGGATAATTCATTCTGACGCAACGTATAGATCACCCGCAGCCGAAATTCAAAGGGATAAACCGCCATCGTTTCGGCATTACTCTTCAATAAAAACGTCAGGTCAGATTCACCTTCGGCTTCCAGTTCAAACTCCATATCCCGGGCAAAACCGTGTCTGCTCAGCTTGTACGAGTTCCCTTCGTAGTGATACTCGTTGTTTTTCAAAGCTCCTACGATTGGAAATAAAATGGGGGAATGTTTGGCCCATAAAGCGGGATCCCCGCTCCAGAGGTATTCCAGATGCGTTTCTTTATGATAAAGGCTTACCAATTCCGCCCCTTTCTGGCGGATGGCTACTTTGAGATAATCATTTTCGAGGAAATAAGTCATAGGTCTATTGAAATTGTATTTGATGTAATAACACAGTACAGCCAAAGTTGATCGGAATCTTTGAAAAAAGAAAGACAGCTTCACAAGGGATTAATGATTCGTAATTTGAAACCGTTACCCTAGGCTAGGTCCACGTTATTCATACGGATCCACCTTTGGGGTTTTATTTCTTCTTTAAAATCATTCTCTGCCCGAACTAAATTAACCCCAAACCCTCAACGCTAAACTTCAAATTCCAAACTCAAAACCCCAAACACTACCTTAATCGTCTGGTAGTCTGACTAATTAAATCCGCCCCGGAACTAAAAAAACGAAAACAAGCTTGTCTTTTTTACGAAAAGAGAGTACTTTTGCAGTCCGTTTTTCAAGACGAACATTTTTTATTTTTTTACATCATGCCAACTATTTCACAACTAGTACGTAAGGGTCGTGAGCGTGTGACTTGGAAATCAAAGTCTCCAGCTCTTGACGCTTGCCCTCAAAAACGTGGTGTGTGTACTCGTGTATACACAACTACACCGAAGAAGCCTAACTCTGCTCTTCGTAAAGTAGCTCGTGTGCGTTTGTCACATGGTAAAGAAGTTAACGCCTATATCCCCGGAGAAGGCCACAACTTACAGGAACACTCTATCGTACTGATCCGTGGTGGTCGTGTGAAAGATCTTCCTGGGGTTCGTTACCACATCATCCGTGGTGCTCTGGATACTGCAGGTGTTAAAGGTCGTATGCAAGCTCGTTCTAAATACGGTGCGAAACGTCCTAAACCCGGTCAGGCTCCCGCAGCTCCTGCAAAAGGTAAGAAGAAGTAATCTTTTTCTGATCCATCGTCGTCAGTTCGAAAGACTGAGGGCTTAACACATCCGAGAATGCAGTAAGCCACTGTTACGGGCAGAAGCGACGCGTTCTCATCAACATTCAAACGTAACTTAGTCATGCGTAAGGCAAAACCAAAAAAACGGTACGTATTACCGGATCCTAAATTCAAGGAGACGCTCGTAACGAAATTTGTAAACAACCTCATGTACGAGGGCAAAAAGTCTACTGCTTATAACATCTTCTACGGTGCTCTGGAATTAGTAGAGAACCGCACCAAAGAAAATGGTCTGGAGACTTTCAAAAAGGCGTTGAACAACGTTATGCCTACGGTAGAAGTAAAGAGCCGCCGTGTAGGTGGTGCTACCTTCCAGGTTCCAACTGAAGTTCGTCCCGAGCGTAAACAGTCAGTAGGCATGAAATGGCTGATTAAATATGCTCGTGGTCGTAACGAGAAGACCATGGTAGAGCGTCTGGCTAGCGAAATCGTAGCAGCTGCTAAAGGCGAAGGTGCTGCGGTGAAGAAGAAAGACGATACGCACCGGATGGCTGAAGCTAACAAAGCTTTCTCTCACTTCCGCGTATAGTTCTGAGGAATATATTCTCAAGAAAAGAGTTGCAGACTTTCGGGTTTGCAACTCTTTTTTCGTTTGAATAGGTTTGAAATCATTGCAAAAGCAATGATTTCAAACCTATTCAGCCTGTCATTTAGAGCGAAGCGAAGGACCTTATTTCTCACAGTCGCTCGGCTCTGCCGAGTGACGCACTGGAGACCAGGCCTCTGGTCGACGGTAGGCCAAACACTTTGAGCTAAATAAGCTGCACTTCGCTACTTTGATTGCTCTGAGTCAGACGGCCAGAGGCCTACAACTATACTGTCACTCGGCAGAGCCGAGCGACTGCGTAGCGAGGGGGATGACCTAGTGCTGGGGGCTGCCAGCGAAAAAGCTAGTCGGACCCCACGTTGGCCGGGCCATGCTGGCAGCGGTAAGATAAAGGCTATTGTCTATTAACTGTCATGCAGAGCGAAGCGAAGGACCTTATTTAGCATTCGTGAATGTTCCTCTAAATGAAAGCATCTACTCCCGCAGTCGCTCGGCTCTGCCGAGTGACGGTATAGCTATAGGCCTCTGGCCGGTAGTAACAAAAACACTTTGAGGTTAGCAAGTAACTTGCTATCTTCCTATTGCTTGGCCTCAGACGGCCAGAGGCCTACAACTATAGGGTCACTCGGCAGAGCCGAGCGACTGCGTAGCTTTTAGAATTCTCTCACCTCAAACCTTCTCTAACCACTTCAAACAATCCAACTAACCCACGTCAAACAAAAAAAAGCCACCCAAGTGGGCAGCTTCTTTTCAACTAAACTGGAAATTAAATTATCTCTTTCTTCCTGAAGCGATCATCGAGCAACGGAAACCGATGGTAGCCGTTGATGAATCCTGATCTAGGTAACGACGAGTTCCGGGAGCTAACCAGTAAGCAATATCTGCCCAGGAGCCACCTTTATACACCCGCGTACGGTTGTCCAACATGGAGTTGTTATCTTTTTTACCGTAGTTTTTCTCATCATCCAGGTAACCATCCCGACGAACAGGGTTCAAATCGCTGAACGTCTGGAAGGTGGTGGGGCGGTATACGTCCCATACCCACTCATTTACGTTTCCAGCCATGTTATACAGACCAAAATCGTTAGGAGGATATGAATACACTTCATCCGTGATGATGGCACCGTCGTTCGTTTTACCGGCAATACCCGCATAATCCCCACGGCCCCGTTTGTAGTTAGCTAACATCGTACCTTTCTTCTTACCTGAGCTTTTACGCATCGAAGAACCATCCCAGGGATAAATCCGCTGATTCGACTGGTTTTCGTCCAGGTATTGCGTACCGATCAAAGCTTTCGCTGCGTATTCCCATTCTGCTTCTGTTGGCAGACGGTAATTCGGCAGTACGAAGCCCGTTTCAATGGCAGCCCGGCCTCCGGTATATTGCTGGCTAGAAGCTTCTGCTGTCGCCTCTTCCCCTTTCTTGCCTTTTTTCTTACCGCCACTGGTTGCTTTACGAGCCAGATCATTGTTTACGGCTCCTGTACGCCAGGCTGAGTAATCCTGTGCCTGTACCCAGGAAACACCCACAACCGGATACATACGGAAACCAGGGTAACGCAGATATTGATCTACGTAGGTATCGTTGAAGGCCATTTCGCCCGCCCATACAGTGGTATCGGGTAAAGCCGCTTCGTAAAACTCCTGAGTCGAGTCTTTCTGAATGGCGTGCAGATATTCGAGGTAGTGAACGTTAGCAATTTCGGTTTCATCCATAAAGAAGGATTGTACCGTTACTGTACGCTCTACGTTATCGTGAACACCCGCTACGTCTTCTTCCAGCGAACCCATCACAAAACGACCGCCTTCGACGTACACCAGGTTAGGGCCCGTTGGCTGCCCTTTAAAGCTCTTAGGCGTTGAAAAACCTTCTTTCGTGTTATACGCAATGCCTGTTGCCGTACTATTCTTCCCGATATGGGCACTATCGGGCGTTTTGTTCTTTTTGCAAGCCGTTGTCAGTAGCACCATCGCCCCCAACAAATAATAAACTGACGCAATTCTCATCATTGCTATGTATATGGTTTGGAATATCGCTTTTGGTTTCTGTTTTAAGTGAACGTCCAATTCTGCTTTAGAGGTGGACGTTCACTTAAAATCGCTTACAAAATCGTACAAAAATAGAAGATTGGCTGGAATTACTTCATAACCGTTCAGTCATTCCTATTACCTAATCTTTGAAAATCGGTTTAAATACTCAAATCGGCCTTCGTTAGGCTTTCATTTTTTCGGGCGAGGCGACCATGTGGCCCAATAACTCATCGAGGTCTTTTACCTGCCGGATATTTTCGGCCTGTAGTAATAACTTCCCTTTGACATCCCGCAGAGCCACGCGTTTGGGTTGAGCCTTTACAAAATCAAGTACTCGGCCAAATCTTTCGGATTGGAAGTAAGCTTCATGCTCACCTGAAACGAAAGTTCCTTTCAATGTATTTTGTTTAAGCGTTAATTTTTCAAAACCAATTTGTTCTGCTTTCCAACGAACCTTCACCAAACCAATCAAATCACGAACTTCTTCTGGAGCCGGACCAAATCGATCCGTTACTTCGGCCTGAAATTTCTGTAACTCGGCTTCCTCTTTCAGGTTATCCAGACGGTTATACAAACTGAGCCGTTCGGATATGTTAGATACGTAATTTTCAGGAATCAGGACGGGCAAATCCGTTTCAATCTGACATTCCACCCGCAGATTTTTAGCGGCTTTGGCTAATTCGTCCGCAAAGAGGTCTTTAAACTTCGTTTCCTTCAGCTCCTGGACGGCTTCGTCGAGGATTTTATGATAGGTTTCAAAGCCTAAATCGTTTATGAAGCCACTTTGTTCAGCTCCAAGCAAATTTCCTGCTCCACGAATGTCCAAATCCCGCATGGCTACCTTGAATCCATCGCCCAATTCCGTGAATTCTTCCAGAGCCTGAAGGCGTTTACGGGAATCACTGGTTAATAACGAAAGAGCAGGGGTAAGCAGGTAACAATACGCCTTTTTATTGGATCGGCCAACCCTTCCCCGCATCTGGTGAAGATCGCTCAAGCCAAATAAATGGGCCTGATTAATCAGAATCGTATTGGCATTCGGGATGTCCAGTCCGGCTTCGATGATATTCGTTGAAATCAGAACGTCATATTCTCCTTCAATAAATTTCATCATTACCTTTTCCAGACGATCGCCATCCATCTGGCCGTGGGCAATACCAATTTTAGCGTCTGGCACCAATTTCAGAATCATATTACCCAGCGTTTCCAGATCACCAATCCGGTTATGGACAAAGAAAACCTGCCCGCCGCGTTTCAGTTCAAGCATGACGGCATCGCGGATTTTTAGTTCGTCGAATACCATTAATTGCGTCGTAACGGGCTGACGATTCGGCGGTGGCGTAGCAATAACGGACAAGTCACGGGCTCCCATTAACGAGAAATGAAGCGTTCGGGGAATAGGCGTCGCCGTGAGGGTTAATACGTCCACATTAAGCTTAAATTCCTTCAACCGATCTTTGACCTTCACGCCAAACTTCTGTTCCTCATCAACGATGAGCAGACCCAGATCTTTAAACTTCACGTCCTTTCCTACAATCCGGTGCGTTCCAATGAGAATACTCGTTTCGCCAGACTGCACCCGCTTCAGCGTTTCCTTAATCTGCTGCGTGGTTTTGAATCGGTTAATGTATTCGACTTTCACCGGAAAACGCTCAAAACGGTCACGAAAGGTACGGTAATGCTGCATGGCTAATACCGTGGTTGGCACCAGCACCGCCACCTGCTTATTATCCGCAGCGGCTTTGAAAGCGGCTCGCATCGCTACTTCCGTCTTACCAAACCCAACATCCCCACAAACCAGACGATCCATAGGGTGCGGTTTTTCCATATCTTCTTTTACCGCCGCCGTTGAAGAAGCCTGGTCGGGGGTATCTTCGTAAAGGAACGAAGACTCCATCTCGACTTGTAAGAAACTATCCCGCGAATAGGCATAACCCGGAGCAAATTTCCGCTTGGCGTACAGCTCGATCAGCTCCGCCGCGATGTCTTTGACCTGCCGCTTTACCTTCGCCTTTTTGTTTTCCCACTCCGGTGACCCTAACTTACTCAACGAGGGTTGGGTGCCTTCCTTACCCGTGTACTTAGCGATTTTGTGCAAACTCTGCACATTCACTACAACGGTATCATTATCCCTGAAAACCAGGCGAATTCCTTCCTGTTTGTGATCACCTACATCAATCTTCACGAGTCCGGCGAAACGGCCAATGCCGTGGTCGATGTGGGTAACAAAATCGCCCGGAGCCAGTGTTTTGAGTTCGCGAAGCGTAAGGGCTTTGGACTTACTGTACTTATCCCGAACGCGATACCGATAAAACCGATCAAAAATTTGGTGATCGGTGAAACAGGCGATTTTCAGGGTATCATCAATATACCCTTCCCGCAGGGAAACATTCACGGCCTGAAAACGAACCGAGTCATTGGATTCTCCTACGATGGTATTTAATCGTTCCAGTTGCTTCTGGGTTTCAGCAACAATAATGTTCGTATACCCCCGGTATTGTTGTTCATGAAGGGTTTCAATCAGTCGATTGAAATCTTTATTGAAGCTGGGCTGGGGTTTCGAAGTATAATTAACGCGAAGGTCTGCTGGTGATTCGGTTGCCCCGTCGGCGGCTTTGAAATAAAACCGTTTCCCAAATTCTACGCTCGGATATTCCTTGATATGATTGAGGAAACTGCGACGGGTTTCAAACAACTGGGAAGGTTCATGAATCACCTTGATACCGCCGCTCCGCTCTACAATTTCGTTGAAGCTTTTCTCAACATTCTCAAAACAGATTCCGATCAGTTCAAGGGTTAACTCCACATCCTTAAACCAGAGTCGGGTTTCTTTGCCAAAAAAGCTGAAAAACGATTCCCGGGTCTCCTGAATAAGCTTGGTCTGAACGTCGGGAACGATATTAATCTGGGAAACGGATTCTTTGGAAAGCTGCGTATCGGGATCAAACGTTCGGATGGATTCTACCTCATCACCGAAAAGGTCAATCCGGTAGGGGAATTCGTTAGCGTAGCTATATACGTCAATAATTCCCCCCCGCAGGGCAAACTGACCCGCTTCGTACACAAAATCGGTTCCCTCAAAATCCTGGCTAATTAAAAATTCAGTCAGGAATTCAGTATCAATTTTTTCGCCCACCGAAACCGTAAATGTATTCTTCACGAGTGACTTCCGGTTGATAACCTTTTCACTCAGAGCTTCTGGATAGGTGACGATTAATAACGGATGTCCCTTTTCATTCAACCGGTTCAGAACTTCGGCCCGCATCAATACGTTCGCATTATCAATCTCTTCGTATTCGTAGGGCTTTTTATAAGACATTGGAAAAAAACAGGACGTGGTCTTCGCCCAGCAAATTCTGAAGGTCATTATAGAAATAGGCCGCTTCTTCTTTATCCGACAAAACCAGCAAAGAAGACGCCGGCTGATGCTGATAGAGGGATGCCACCAGAACCGAATCCAGACTTCCGGCTAATCCTTTGATCTGAAGATGGTAATCATTAGGCTGTTTACTTTGAATTCGTTCGCTAATGAGACGGATAAACGGATCATTGCGATACAGCGTTAACAAATCTTTAACTAGCATCGAGTTTATTTTAAAAATTCGCTTTTTGCTACCGGGTTTTCACACAACTTTGTCTGGAAATGGACCCCCGGTTCCTGCGTTTATGAATCGTATGCATGGGTTTTCAAACGCAACAGAACGCAGTAAACCCCGCCGTAAGCCGAATTTCTCGGTACCGACAGGGAGACTATTAGAAAACTCTGAGACCCGGAGCAAAGTTCAGATTTTTATCAAATTAGCCCTACTGAATGGACGTATTTCTAGCCTACATAAAAACCAACTGGCTTGAACTGGCCGGCTTAATTACCGGCGTCATTTGTGTCTGGTATAATACCCGTCAAAATATATGGGGATTTTTCTGGGGCATCATCAGCGTCGTGATTTACGCAGTCATTTTCTGGGAAGCCCGGCTCTATGGTGACATGGGTTTACAGATCGTTTTTGCCATCCTGAGCATTTATGGACTTTACCAGTGGCTATACGGCGGAGAGGGCCATACGGAACTCCAGGTTCGCACCTTGCCTCGAAATCTCATCGGCTGGCTGGTGCTAATTACGCTGAGCGGTACGGCCTTTCTGAACTGGCTACTAAGTCGGTTTACCGATGCCAGTCTGCCCCTGGTCGACTCGTTTACCACTACCATCAGTTTGATTGCCCAGTGGATGCTGGGACGAAAATTTCTGGAAAACTGGTGGTTATGGTTGTTCGTAGACGGCATCTACGTCTTCGTTTACGCGTATAAAAGTTTATACTGGACGGTTCTTTTATACGCCATTTATCTGGCTCTTTGCCTAGTTGGTTACAAAGACTGGAAGAAAGATATGAGATAGTGGGTTTAAGATACTTGTAATACTTATAAACTTTCTTACCTTTTCACACTTTCAAACGGTTCCCAGCAAAAACCCTGAAGCTATTTATTTTAGGTAATCCGAATTGTTGGGTTAATTAATTATTAGTCAATTTTTTACGTTAAATCCCGGAGGTTATTTTATCTGGTTTTTCATTACCGTTTACTAAATAATCCCTTAATTTTTTAAACTATTGGCACGAATTCTTGCTATAGACTATGGAACCAAACGCGTAGGGCTCGCCGTGACGGATCCTCTGCAACTCATTGCAACGGCTCTGGATACCGTGCATTCAACGCAGGTCATCCCTTTTCTGAAGGACTACTGCCAGCGGGAAGCGGTAGAAGCTTTCGTAGTAGGAATGCCCACTAATCTGGATGGTTCGGACACTTCCAATACGCCACACGTGCGGGGAATAATTTTTACGAATTCTGAAGAAAACCTTTCCGGAAATTCCAGTGCACGAACACGATGAGCGATTTACTTCCGTCATGGCTATGCAGTCTTTAATCGCGATGGGAACTACTAAGAAAGATCGTCGGGATAAAGGCGTTATTGATCGCGTTTCGGCTACTATCATTTTACAGTCTTTTTTAGCTAGTCGTCCGTAGTTCATTAATAGCCTTTTAATAAATAAAAATGAGCCAGAGTATGGTGTATCAAAAAAAATCCTACTCTTTTGGCATAAAACTTTAAGATTATTTTAGACGAATAATTCCCTTGAAAAATACCATTCTATATTTGGTAGCTCAAAGTAGTTTAGGCACAAAGAACTTTCAATTCACATTGTTTACATTAATACTCGGCTATGGCTTTCGAAGTTGAACCCATTAAGCCCAAGATACGACCTCGCCTACTGATTGAAATAGCCTGGGAAGTATGCAATCAGGTTGGGGGTATTTATACAGTAATCCGCTCCAAGGTTCCGGCAATGGTCGAAAAATGGGGCGATGATTATTTTTTACTTGGGCCTTACTTCCCGGAAAAAGCCTTGGCTGAGTTCGAACCCATATCGGATCTCGACGATTCAGCGTTGGGTAAAACCGTACGAAAAATGCGGGAAATGGGCTTCGATGTGCAGTATGGTTACTGGCTCGTCACCGGAAAGCCCCGCATTGTGCTTTTTAATTTTTACACGCTGTTTAATCAGCTGGATCAGTTAAAGTACGACCTCTGGGAAAAGCATCAGCTTTCTACGCTTAACGCGGAAGATCTGGTTAATCAGGTCATTGCTTTTGGAGAATGCACCCGTATTTTCCTCAATGAGCTATCTCGTGATCATAGTGGTCGATATGACATAACCGCTCATTTTCACGAATGGATGGCCGCTACGGCCCTTCCCTATATTGCTCATGAATCTCCGAAATTAGCGACGGTTTTCACCACGCATGCTACCATGCTGGGACGCTACATGGCTCCCAACGTTCCTAATTTCTACGAGTTGTTACCGACGTTCAACTGGCGGGAACAAGCTCAGCATTTTGGCATTGCAACGCAGGCAACGATTGAATACCTGGCGGCTCAGAACTGTCACGTCATGACGACGGTTTCGGACGTTACGGCTAAGGAATGCGAGTTTTTGCTAGGTCGTAAATGCGATCTAACCTTACCTAACGGCCTGAATGTTACCCGATTCACGGCAACGCATGAGTTCCAGAACCTGCACGTTCAGTATAAGGCAAAAATCCATCAGTTTGTGATGGGTCACTTCTTCCAGAATTATTCCTTCGATCTGGATCGTACCTTATATTTCTTTACTTCAGGTCGATTTGAATATAATAACAAGGGCTACGACTTAACACTCGAAGCCCTGAGCCGACTGAATGCCAAATTGCAGGCAACCAATTCGGACATGACGGTGGTGATGTTCATCGTCACTAAAAATCCGGTGTATTCGATGGATGCCGATGTGTTGCAAACGCGGGCCGTAATGGCCGAAATCCGGCAGACCTGCGAAGCGATTGAGCGACAGATTGGTGAGCAGTTATTCATGGCTTCAGCCACGAGTAATGAGCTAAAGATGCCCGATCTGAATCAGTTTGTGGATGAATACTGGCAGTTGCGTTTACGCCGAACTATTCAGTCGTGGAAGACCCATCAGTTACCTAAAACGGTAACGCATTACCTGAAACAGGAAGATGCTATCGTTGATTTCCTTCGGAAATCGAACATGCAGAACCACGAAAGTGACCGCGTGAAGATTGTCTATCACCCTGATTTCATTGCCTCAACCAACCCCCTATTTGGGATGGATTACAGCCATTTCGTGCGGGGTTGTCACCTGGGAATTTTCCCAAGTTATTACGAGCCCTGGGGTTATACACCACTGGAATGCGTCGTGCGGGGCGTTCCTACCATTACCAGTGATTTATCCGGTTTTGGGGATTATATGAACCAAATCATGGCCGATCCGGAAAACTGGGGTGTTTATGTGCTAAACCGCAGCCATCAGGATTTTCATCAGGCCGCAGAAACGCTTTCCGAGTTACTGTTCAAATTTGTACGTACCTCCCGCCGCGACCGGATCATGCAGCGAAACCGTACCGAAAGCATTTCCGAAGTATTTGACTGGAAAAACCTCAGAAGCTATTACGATACCGCTCACGACCTGGCTCTGAAACGCCGGAAACATGGGTAACAAAAAATCCCGACCTTGACGGTCGGGATTTTTTTATGCCAGAACTGTATTACTTCTTCGGTTGCTTGTCCGGCATGGGGGTACCATTGACCAGAGTCGTAGTCGAAACGATGCTGCGATGGCCTGCGGGCGTTACCACAATCGTTTTCAAATCAACCCGGCGATTCTGCGGAATCGTTAATGAAATGGGCTTTGAATAGGGATACGTCGCTTCACTGGGCATATACCCGTCAATCGTGTAGTAAATTTTGGCTCCTTCTACGGGAGCTTTCAGGTTAATCGTAAACTGACTTCCCCGAAGCGTATCCTCTTTCGGCATTCCAATCGCCTCCGGTACCCGGAAGTATAAATTCCGTTTCTCCAGCTTGCGTAAATAGACGGGTAAGCGTTGTTCTGAAAACTCCGTGAAATCCTTACGATTTAAGGGAGACCAGGCTACTTCGGCCAGAGCCATCGCTCGGGGGAAATACATATACTGAGCTTTACCCGCCGTTGGAATATATTCTGTCCATAAATTAGCCTGAACGCCTTTGATGTGCTTCTGCTGCTCAGCCGTCAGCTCTTTTGGCGTTGGGTTATAAGAATATACTTTTTCCAGCGGTAAAAATCCGCCAATGGCCAGTGGCTCCTGTTTGCGATCTTTGCTTTGGTAATGATCGATGTACACATAACCATTGGGTGACATGATTACGTCGTGATTTTCCTTCGCTGCCGCAATTCCACCTTCTTCACCCCGCCAGCTCATCACCGTTGCGTTGGGGGCCAACCCTCCTTCCAGAATTTCGTCCCAGCCAATGATGTTACGACCTTTTGAATTTAGGAATTTCTCGATCCGGCGAATAAAATAACTCTGTAAGCCGTGCTCGTCTTTCAGGTTTTCTTTCTTGATCAGATTCTGACAAAACTCCGATTCCTTCCAGCGATCCTTCGGACATTCATCCCCACCAATGTGAATGTAGGGCGAAGGGAAGATGTCCATTACTTCTGTTAAAACATTTTCCAGAAACTGGAAGGTTTCTTCTTTCGGGCAGAACACGTCTTTATGCACCCCCCAGGTCGTCTGAACTTTGAACGGGCCGGGCGTGCAGCCTAATTCGGGATAAGCCGCCAAAGCCGCCGTCGCGTGACCGGGCAACTCAATCTCAGGAATGACGGTAATGTGTCGTTCTGCCGCGTATTTTACCACCTCACGGGCTTCATCCTGCGTGTAAAAACCGCCGTATTTAATCCCATCAAATTGCTGAGGCATGCGGTCTCCGTACCCTCCAATGAGGGTTTCATCCCGGTAAGCTCCGACCTGAGTTAGTTTCGGGTATTTTTTGATTTCTAATCTCCAGCCTTGGTCTTCGGTTAAATGCCAGTGAAAACGGTTGAATTTCAGCATTGCCATTTCATCAATCATCTGCTTGATAAACGAAAGCGGCATGTAATGGCGACCCACATCCATCATTAATCCCCGGTACCCGAAACGCGGATGATCTTCGATGGTAACAGATGCTATTTCGGGTTTAGCGTCACCCGTAATCAATTGCATTACCGACTGTAATCCGTAAAACAAGCCCGCATCTTTACCCGAAATCTGTACACTCTGTGGGGTAGCTTTTAGCTCATAGCCTTCAGCGGGTAAACCCGTCTTTTCAATAAAGGCTATATAATTTGAAGCGGGAGCTTTACTGACGATTTTCAATTCAGCACCCGTCCGTTTCTTCAGGTATTGATTAAGCAAACCCGCCAGACGTTTTGCTTCGGGCGTAGAAGCTACCACCTGCGTTTGATTCGTAAACTGAAACTTACCCGATCCCTGTTGCAGAGAAACGGGCTGGGGAATAATGGACTGACCAAAAGAGGTTAGGCTGGCCGCCGCCAAAAAGGCTGAAAGAATAAAACGTTTCATGAAAAAGAGGTTTCTTTCCCTGCTCGGCAGGGCTTTTGACCATCAAGATAAGTGATGAATAAGTCGAGGTTGATGAAGTATTTTTAGGTTAACCCTGAGCAAACGATTGTACTAAGCAGAACAAACGGTTGCACAATTTTTACCTTATTTGTAATAGCTCTCCGCCATAAATACTTTTCCACCATCATCGGCTTTGGTGACAGCATAGCTGAATCCCTTGTTCACGGAGTAAGCTCCTACCTCTCCCTGAAGGTTAATGGCAATAAAACCTACCTGGAAATCTTTGGCCTTTTTAGGATTAATCTTCACCAAACGCTCCACGGCTTTCTTGCAGGCTTCCATCGGCGTTGCTCCATTTCGCATGAACTCCACCACGAGGTGAGTACCTCCCAGGCGGATTACTTCTTCACCCTGCCCGGACGAGGTCGCCGCACCGACTTCACCATCCACATATAAGCCCGCACCAATAATGGGTGAATCACCAATGCGACCCCGCATTTTGAAGGCCATACCGCTGGTCGTGCAAGAGCCAGAAAGACGGCCTTTGGCATCCATGGCAACGGTTCCCATTGTATCATGATTAAACGAACCATCTTCAAACTGATTCGGAGCGAAGGGCCCTCCGGCAGCACGCTTGGGGGTTTTCCCCTGTTGCTGCTCAATATTCATCAGCGGCTTATACTCCGATTTTTTCAGCCATTCTTTGTACGATTTATCTGCATCAGCCGAGAGTTTATCTTCTTCAAGTTTAAAGCCATTTGCTACGGCAAATTGCTGGGCTCCCTCTCCAATCAGCATGACGTGTGGCGTCGTTTCCATCACTTTACGAGCAACTGAGATGGGATGAAGAATTCGCTCCAGACCCGCTACTGATCCGCAATCGTACTACTTTTCATTCATGATGCAGGCATCCAGCGTGACATGCCCCTCGCGGTCGGGATTGCCGCCCAGACCCACGCAACAACTGATTTCTTTTTCGATGGATTTAGCCGATTCTTCTACGGCATCCAGAGCATACCCACCGGGTTTAAGCACTTTCCAGGCCACTGCATTAACCGCTAATCCGCTGTCCCAGGTTGAAACGACGATGGGTTTAACGGCAGCCGCTTTAGGCAAGGCAAATAAAGAACGTACTGGACTTAAGGATACGGCTAAAGTAGACCAGCGAAGAAAGGAACGACGCGTTGTCATGTGGTGTAGAGAAGTGATAGAGTGTACAGTGAAATGTTATAAAATTCTGTAAATCAGCCAAAAACAAAATCTTTAAACAATCTATAGCGTAAATTTTATAGATTCGTTTTATGGAAATTGATGGATGCCGATGGTTACCGTGTGAAATTTTAATGTGAAGATGAAGAATACTTTTCTGACATTTCCTATAAAATCGACCACATTGTAAATAATTTGTTAATATTTTTATAAAACAAGTGTTTATTTACAATAAATTTTTAAAAAGTAGTCTATTACTATCGTCCCACTGGTTTCCAACAAAATTATTTGAAATCTATCGCTCTAAATCATTACTGTGATGTATGTGTCTCCACCCGATGAAGAAATTGAATCCAAAAAAAGTGTAGTTGATTACAAGAAAAGCGTTTCCCGCCGGGGCGTTTTGGCTGAATTGTATCAATCGGAAGTTTCTACACTGGCTCAGCTAGCCAAAAGCCTGCACAGCAGCGTTCCTTCCATTACCAATATTGTTGAAGAACTGGTAAACGAAAAGTGGGTTAGCACTTTCGGCACTGCCGTAGGGAATCACGGTCGCCGCCCGGTTCTGTTCGGACTTAATGTTCAGGATAAATACGTCGTTGCCCTAGACATCAGCACGCATGATACCAAAGTGGTCATCATGAATCTTCAGCGGGAAGTTATCTTCAGGAAAGACATCAAATTAGGTCTGGAAGATAACCCTCGTTTTGCCAAAGCGTTGTTGGAATTCACCCGCCAAGCCCTCGAAGAATCGCAGGTCGAAGCCTCTCATTTTGTAGCCATTGGCATTTCCATGCCCGGTCTGATTCAGTTTCAGACGGGCACGAACATGACTTATCGGCGAATTAATCAGGAAGAAAAACCGCTCAGTACCCTGATCTCTGAAGAGTTTAATCTGCCCGTTTTCGTGATTAATGATACCAAAGCCACCGTTTTGGGTGAACACCGATTCGGGCTGGCTCGCGGCAAAAAACACGTACTGGCCATTAACATCGACTGGGGCGTTGGCTTAGGTATCATTCTGAACGGTGAAATTTTCCAGGGAGCTTCCGGTTTTGCGGGCGAGCTAGGTCACATTCAGATGGATCCCGATGGCGAATTATGCCACTGCGGTAAAGTAGGTTGCCTCGATACCATTACTTCGGCCCGTTCGCTCATTCGCCGGGTGCAACGCGGACTGAACGAAGGACGAGTTTCGAAGCTTTCCGCGTATATGGATCATATCGAAGACATTGATATCGAGATGATTATTGAAGCCGCTCTGGAGGGAGATGCTTTTGCCATCGATATTCTTTTTGATGTGGGCACGGTGTTAGGCAAAGGCCTTTCCATGGCTGTTCACTTATTCAATCCCGAGATTGTGATTGTAGACGGAATTGTGGTAAAAGCCGATCAGTTTATTACTAATCCGATTGGTCAGGCGATCAATAAATATTGCCTGAGCGATTTCAGAAATGATTTAAGTATTGAAATTTCCCAGCTTGGCGAAAGGGCCAAATGGATTGGCATTCACATCTACGTGATGGATCAGTTACTGGCTACAATATAACCCTTTATCCCCCGCCGTTCGGATTTTCTCAGGAGAATTCGGACGGCATTTTTCTCTTTCTTCCAGATGAAACGTTTGATTACCACTCTTTTGCTGGCCGCTACCACTCCCTTACTAGCCCAGCAACATTCCGAGCAAAGCTTCGGTTACGTCGCTCCCAAGGATCCCGCCGTTCAGCAAAAACTAAAGCAATGGCAGGGAATTAAGTTTGGCTTACTGATGCACTGGGGTACCTATAGCCAATGGGGCATTGTGGAATCCTGGTCATTATGCCCGGAAGACGAAGGGTGGTGCGAACGTAAAGGACCCTATTCTAAAGACTGGTACGAGTATAAAAAAGCTTACGAAGCCATTCCGCAGCAGTTTAACCCCGTTAAATTCAACCCTGATCGCTGGGCAACGGCGGCTAAAAATGCCGGGATGAAATACGTGGTGTTCACCACCAAGCATCACGACGGATTCTGTATGTTTGATACTAAACAGACGGATTACAAGATTACTAACACGCCTTTCGGCACAAATCCTAAAGCGAACGTAGCGAAGGAAGTTTTTAAATCTTTCCGCGATCAGGGATTTATGGTAGGGGCGTATTTTTCCAAACCCGACTGGCATACGGATGATTACTGGTGGAGTTACTTCCCCCCGAAAGATCGCAATTCCAGTTACGCCCCTAAAAAGTATCCTGAAAAGTGGAATAAGTTCAAGCAATTCACGTACAATCAGATCGAAGAGTTAATGTCTGATTACGGTAAAATGGACATTCTCTGGCTGGATGGCGGTTGGGTAAGACCCTTTAGCACGATTGATTCGACCGTTAGCTGGCAGAAATCCATTCCGTTCGATCAGGACATTGACATGGCCAATATTGCGAAAATGGCTCGCAGTCACCAACCCGGATTGTTAGTGGTGGATCGGACGGTAACGGGCGAATATGAGAATTACGTTACCCCTGAGCAATCCATTCCTGACAAGGCTCTTCCTTTCCCCTGGGAGAGTTGCATGACCATGGGCGATTCCTGGAGTTATATTCCAAAAGAAAATTTCAAATCCACTCGCAAGCTAATTCATACATTGGTAGACATCGTCTCGAAAGGTGGTAACCTCTTGCTGAACGTAGCCCCCGGCCCCGACGGCGAATGGCACGAAGAAGCCTATCAGCGGCTTGAAGAGATTGGAAAATGGATGAACGTAAACGGCGAAGCGATCTACGAAACTACAGCCGTGTCTCCGTATCAGTCTGGCAAGTGGGCGTATACGCAGAAGGGCTCAACGATGTATGCATTGTACCGGGCCGAAGAAGGCGAGAAATTACCCGCTTCACTGGAGATTCCCGTACTGGAAAAAGGACAGTCGATTCAGTTACTGGGCTCTAAAGAATCTTTGAAATCGAAAGACAAAACCGTAACGCTGTCAGATTCTTTCCGTAAGAAAGTAAAGGAAAGCCCGGTGTATGTCTTTAAGTTAATGAAAAAGTAATACTTCGGGCGTAAACGTTTTCTAGGTGGATACGTTATAAAAAGGGTATAGAATGTTCTGCATTTTATACCCTTTTTTTATGAACAAAACTCTGACCCAGTGATCCTATTGTTCCGTTTGTTTTTGCTTCGAATAGTAGTAGGTATACCATTCCTTTTTCTCCTTTCAGGTTGTTTCGAACACCGACGTTACTCCCGGCGGGAAATTCGTAAAGATTTGATTGAGAAAGGCATTCCGGTAAAAATCGTGTATTACGATACGCTGGGACGGACCATTCGCTACCTGAAAATCGGCTCGGATACCTTACCCCGGAAGATGGTATTGATGCACGGTTCGCCCAGTTCACTGGAAGGCTTACGTTCGTATCTGAACGACCCCGATTTACAGAAAAGTACGCAGCTCATTGCTCCCGACCGACCAGGGTACGGAGAATCGGATTATGGCTGGGGAGAGAAGTTCATTGGGCAACAATCGGCGGTATTAACTAAAATGCTCTGGCAAATTCAGGATAAACGTCCGACGCTACTGTTCGGAACTTCGTACGGAGCGACGGTAGCGGCCCGCGTGGCAATGGATCATCCCGATTACTTTGATCGCTTATTACTCGTTTGTGGTTCGTACAAACCCGGAGCCGAACGCATTTATCCGATCTCTAAACTTGTTCCCATTTTCTCCGCCTGGATTCCCGGATTTATTCACGTAGCCGACGACGAAAAGCAGAATCATTACCCGCATTTAGTAAGCATGGTTCCCCTCTGGAAAAAGATTCACATTCCAGTTACGATGGTGCATGGGTTGGAAGATCGGTTGTTATATCCTGAGAATCCTATTTGGGCAGCCCGGCAGTTGACGCAGTCGCCACAGGTGGAAGTGATTTACCTGGCGAACCAGCGACACGGCATTATGTGGACCGCTCGTCCCCGCATTAAATCGCTAATGATTCGGGAACTGGATCGGTTGACAGACCCTGACCCGATGGTTATGTCTCATGAATAACCCCGCTGAATACTTGGATTACTTGACCCCTAAAATTCGTTAGTAAGGTATTTATGTGGTCTGGACGGCCCCAGATGTAATTCAATAGAATTTATTTTCCTGTTCGAAATCATAACCCCATATTATAACCCCATCGAGGTTATTAAAAGTAACTACCTCCTCCGAGTTTTTTCACAAAAATTCCAGCCTTTCATTTTTCCTGCTATAGTTTTGTACCCATGAATTCAACGTTACGGAAACTCAGTGTGTACTTGCTGACATCGCTTCTGATGTTACGCACGCTCGTAGTCCCCGTTATTTTGGTTGACTTCGAGTTAAGGAGGGATTACATCGCTCACTACCTCTGCGAAAACCGTTCTCATCCCGAGTTACATTGTGATGGCAAGTGTTACCTGGCTAAAAAGTTAAAAGCCACTCAGGAGCACCAAGAACGAGAAGCAGGCTCCCGTCTCGTGCAGCAATTGCTGGAACTTCCGGCATCGATTGCTTCGCTGGAAATCCGTTTTGAGCCCGCCGTTTTTGCTGAGTTACGTTCCGACCTTCCCCCTTATCAGCTCCCGGCTTATTCTTCCTTCCTGTCGGCCTGTTTCCGTCCTCCCCAAGCATAAGCTTTCGTTACTGCTCTGACTTTGAATGAAAAACGTTCGTTTTTCCTGATTTGCTGCGTCTCGAAGGTTCGTTCACCTCTTTATTTTCTTGACTATGAGAAAAGTATTCCTGCTTTTCCTCATTCTGTCGGCTTGTTCCAAAGGGACTTCGCCTTCAGAACCTATGCCCCTGTTTTCAGTACCTAAAAACTTTCCGGCACCCGTTTATCCGATTGACCAGAAACCACTGTCGGAAGCAGGTGTCGCTTTAGGGAAACAGCTTTTCTACGACGGTATTCTCTCGCGGGACAGCACCATTGCCTGTGGCGAATGTCACCGGCAGTATTACGCCTTCACCCACCACTTGCATGAGTTAAGTCACGGCATTGATAACCGGATTGGCCTGCGGAATTCGCTGGCTCTTCAGAATCTGGCCTGGCAAAAGCATTACATGTGGGACGGAGCCGTCGAAGATCTGAATAAACAGGCCATCGTACCCATTACGCATCCCGATGAAATGGATGATACCATGGAAAACGTAGTCAATAAACTAAAGCGGACGAAGGGTTACCCACCGTTATTCAAGGAGGCTTACGGAACGGAAGACATTACGGCTGAAAAAATGCTGGATGCCCTCACCCAGTTCATGTTAACCTTCGTTTCAGCTAACTCCCGGTATGATAAGTACATTCGCAAGGAAGGCGAAACGTTGACAGCAACCGAACTTGAGGGCCTGAAGCTCTTCGAAAGTAAAGGCTGCAAAAGTTGCCACGCGGGAGAACTATTCACCGACGGTAGCTTCCGAAATAACGGCTTACCCAAATACGAACGAACCAAAATTGTGTACGTCAACGGCAAACCGACCCTTCAAATGGTGGTCGACGAGGGCCGGTATGCCGTCACGAAGCAGGAAAGCGACCGCTTCAAATTCAAGGTTCCCAGTTTGCGAAACATCGCCGAAAGCTTACCCTACACGCACGATGGTCGCTTTATAAATCTGGACGAAATGCTCGAACATTATTCGTCCGGGGTACAGGATACACCTACTCTTGATCCTTTACTCAAGCAAAATGGCAAACTGGGCATTCCATTGACCGCCGATGAAAAGCAGAAAATCATCGCTTTTCTACGTACCCTTAGTGATCCTGAATTTTTGAAAAATCAGCGTTTTGCCGAACCTCCGGGCTTTCCGGTTCGGTGAGACTTTATCTCATATTCACATGAAATTCCATTCTTTTCTCTTCATCACTTTTGCTTCTCTTATTTCCGTGCTAAGCTCTTGCACGAAAGAAAATCCATCGCCTGTTACCGCGGGTGATACCAACGACGTAATTCTGGAATTTGATAACCGCGTCGGGGCTCAGAAGCTAGTATTGGGCGAAACTACGTATCAGACCGGCACGGGGGAATCGTTTACAGTCAGTACCTTCAATTACTTTATTAGTAACGTTTCTTTGAAAAAAACGGACGGTTCAAGCATCAAATTCCCCAATCAATATTTCCTGATTCGTCAGGTCGATAATAAAACCTGGGAACCTGTGTTGAAGAACGTTCCGGCGGGAGATTACCAGGAGGTTACCTTCACCATTGGTGTAGACAGTGCGAAGAGTGTTTCACCCGTGGCTGAACGTACGGGCGTGCTGGACGAAGGGTCGTACGGTGAGGACGGTATGTACTGGGGCTGGAATTCAGGCTACATTTTTCTGAAACTGGAGGGTACTTCACCCACAGCTCCCGCGAACGGTGCGGGTATCCGTCGCTTTCAGTTCCACGTAGGTGGTTTTGGCGGCATGACTGGTGCCACCGTCAATAATCTTCGTACGGTTACCCTTCCCTTCCCGCAGAATCAGTTAGCTACGGTGCGGAAGAACATTGCTCCAACGATACACGTCATCACCAATCTTCAAAAGCTTTTCTCGGGCAAGACTACGGTTAAAATTGCCGATACACCAGCCATTCACATGCCCGCTGCCGCCGTGCCGCTGGCAAACAATTATGTGAATATGTTCACGGTTGACCATACGCATAATGATTAGAATGGGGCTTCTTTCCGTAAGCTTACTTCTGGTGTGGGGCTGTTCTTCGCCGAACGAATCTAACCCAGAAGTAAGCTTTACGGTTCCGGCTAATTTCCCGGAACCCGTGTACCCGTTTGAACGTAATCCAATGACTACCGCTGGCGTAGAACTTGGGAAAGCCCTATTCAATGAACCTTTGCTTTCGCGGGATAATACCTTCGCCTGTGCCGAATGCCATTCGCAGCCGTATGGGTTTACGCACCACGGCCATGATGTAAGTCACGGCATTAATAATCTGATGGGTACGCGAAACTCCTTACCCCTTCAGAATCTGGCCTGGGAATCTAGTTTCTTCTGGGATGGTGGTGTTTTCGATCTGGATTTAGTACCGATTGCTCCGATTACGAACGAAGTAGAGTTGGGCGAAAACACGAAAAATGTACTGGATAAGTTACGAGCGACGAAGAAGTATCCTTTGCTGTTTAAGAAAGCGTTTGGTTCCGAAGAAATTACAACCGAGCGTTTCCTCAAGGCTTTTTCCCAGTTCATGCTTACGCTGGTTTCGGCCAATTCCCGGTACGATAAATTCATCCGCAAGGAAGGCGAAAACCTGACGGCTGACGAGCAGGCGGGGCTGAAGTTATTCGAACAAAAATGTTCTTCCTGCCACCAAGGAGCCTTATTCACTGACCATAGTTTTCGTAATAATGGCCTGTTCATTCAGGGGGTAAAAGACGTGGGTCGAGCCCGGGTAACTGAACTGGAAAAAGATAAGTATACCTTCCGTGTACCCAGTTTGCGAAACGTGGCAGTGACCGGTCCTTACATGCACGATGGTCGTTTTTATACGCTTGAAGCCGTGTTGGATCATTATGCAGAAGGCGTTCAGGATACCCAAAATTTGGACCCGCTTTTACGCCAGAATAATACCCGGGGTATTGCTCTTACTTCGCAGGAACGCCAGCAGATCGTGGCTTTCCTGAAAACGTTAACCGACGAAGAATTTCTCAAAAATAAACGCTTTGCCGCTGAGTAAATGAAACGACTCTTATTTCTTCTGCTCTTTTCCATAAGCCTTCCGGGCCGGGCCTGCGACATTTGCGGCTGTGGCGTGGGGAATGCTTATTATGGCATCATGCCTCAATCGTACCGCAATTTCATTGGCGTTCGCTATCGCTATCGTACTTACGATTCACACCTGAATTCACAATTGCTTCGCACCAAAGAAACCTTTCAGACGACGGAGTTATGGGGACGGTTCTATCCAACCAAACGAATTCAGATGCTGGCTTTTGTACCTTATAATTTCAACTTTCAGCAGGATGCAGCTACTTCCGCCCGACTGAACGGATTGGGTGACGTTACGATTCTAGCTAATTACAATGTACTAAATACCAACATGGATACGCTGGATCGGGCTTTCAATCATACCTTACTGCTGGGTGGAGGCGTAAAGCTGGCAACGGGTCGCTCTAACTTTGTGGACGATGGATCGCTCGGAGCGAATGCCAATTTTCAGTTGGGTACGGGAAGTACGGATTTTCTGATAAATGCCATTTATACCTTACGCTATCAATCCTGGGGCTGGAACTCGGATGTCAGTTACCGCATCTCTACTACCAATTCTGATCATTATCGCTTCGGTAATCGTCTCAGTGGTTCCACTTCGGTCTTTTATGTAACCAGTGCCGGAAAGAATCTGACGCTGATGCCTAATGCAGGACTCACCGCAGAATACTCCGCAAAGGATTTAAAAAACGGCGTTCGCAACGCCCAGACGGGTGGTTATGCTACGTTAGCCACGGCGGGTGTGGAAGCTTATTGGGGAAGGTTTGTGGCGGGAGTTAACGTTCAGCAACCCCTGGCTCAGGAGCTAGCCAATGGTGATAGCAAGGCCAAACAACGCCTTCAGGTGCATCTAACGGTTTTGTTATAGAGGAAAACAAAAAAGGGTTCTGGATGTAACCAATCCAGAACCCTTTTGATCTATATAGAAACCTATTTTTTAGAAAACTTCGGAGATTTTATAGGTCTGATCGGCAAATTTGACGGTATCACCAGCCTTCTTACCTTCCAATACTTCGTAAATAGGAGCGGAAGTAGAAATACCCGTGTATTCTACGCCGTCTACTTCGAAATTGCGACTGATCGCAATGTAAAAATTTCGTTGATCGGTTAACACCACAGCTCCAACTTGTACGGTATCGTGCTGTTCTTCGGTACCGAACTGATCCAGCGTTACCAGAT
The DNA here is from genome assembly GCF_030818595.1 of Siphonobacter sp. SORGH_AS_1065. Lineage (NCBI taxonomy): Bacteria > Pseudomonadati > Bacteroidota > Cytophagia > Cytophagales > Cytophagaceae > Siphonobacter > Siphonobacter sp. SORGH_AS_1065. The sequence continues at coordinate 1,968,295 of NZ_JAUTAM010000004.1, read as the reverse complement.
CACGACGTATGGTGTCGGCATGACCTTCCAGATCCCGACGATCATTCATCAACATTTCGCTATTAGACTCATAAGATTCGCTCATGGCTTCATCCTGATCGTCCATAACGCTTGAACGAATCGTCTCCATCTGGCCTACCAAATCATTCAGGGCAGCCTCCGTTGCAGCCCGCAGTGCCGCATATATTGCTTCTTTTCTTGAACTACTCATATACTTTGTAATTAAGGTTGAGTGTAGGAACTAATGCTAAAAATTCGGGCCAGCTTCGAATCAATTTTCCCCTGATAACCCTGAAGAGGTCTAATATGAATAGCTCGAAAGGGGGGTTGTCTTTTCATTCCCCCAGATGAAATTCGAGACTATCCAGTCTGGGACTATCCAGTCTGGGACTATCCATGTTTGACCCTGCTGGGTCTCTTCAAGGAGAGTTAAGATTATCCCATTGGATCAAATGACGAAGGAAGAGGATATCATAATCTAAAAAAGAAAAAAGGGTTACCCTCTTCCGAAGGCAACCCTTTTTTCTTTTATGAAGTGTAATTAGGCTTGTTTTACAAATTGCACGTTAGCAATCAGACGAACTTCATCGCTTACGACGGCACCGCCCGCTTCGGTAACGGCACTCCAGGTTAATCCGAAATCTTTACGGTTGATTTTTCCTTTCAACTCGAAACCTGCTTTCGTTTGTCCGTAAGGATCAACAACTGTTCCGCCGTATTCTACCTCAAGAGCAACGGGCTTGGTCACGCCACGTAGCGTCAGATCGCCGTTCAGCACGAAAGAATCTTCGTCTTTTTTAGTAATGCCTGTGGAGACGAATTTCAGCGTTGGGTATTGATCAGCCGCAAAGAATTCTTCGCTTTTCAGGTGACCATCCCGAGCTTCGTTATTCGTCGAGATCGAATCAATTTTCGCTTCGAAGGAAACTTGAGCGTCTGAAAAATCATCACTCGCCGTTGCTTCGCCGCTAAATTCATTGAACTGGCCCGTTACCGTTGTGATAACGAGGTGCTTTACTTTGAATTGTACTTCTGAGTGAGTGGGGTCGATGACCCATTTGGCTGGAGTTGACATAGCTTTGTGAATGTTTGATGATACAAATGTATGTATATACATATATTTTATCATTGTCTAAACCACGGAATTCCTTGTCAGAATTACGGATTGAGACCAGAAAGCTTCTCAACAAAAGTATTCCAGCGGGTTAACTTTACTTATTACGGATGGTTTTTCGGTATTCTGTGAAGGTTTGACCCGTATTAGCTTTAAAGTATTTAGAGAAATGAGCTTCATCTTCAAAGCCTAAATCAAAGGCAATTTCTTTCGCCGAAGTCGTTCCGAAGAAGGCTTTTCGCTTCGCTTCCAGAACCACACGCTGCTTGATATGCTCGGAAGCGGGCTGCCCGGTTACTTTCTTCACCGAATCATTTAAATGACTGGGCGTGATGTGCAGTAACTCGGCGTAATCGGAAACTTTGGTCTTGTGAGTAAAATCGCGTTCTACCAACTCCTGAAACTGACGAGCCAAACAGACCGTTTTTGAAGTTTCCGCCACCATGAGTAATTGATGGTCGAACGTTCGGGAGGCCTGAACCAGAAAAAGTTGTAACCAGGCTCGCAGCATATGTTCCCGCAGGGGCCGCTTCGCCTCGTATTCGCCCTGGATCGATTGCAGGGAAGGCTCCAGTAAATCCAGTTGCTCGGGCGGAATGAAGTAGGGTTTGAACTCCAGCAGGTTATGAAAAAGTCCGGTATTGATGAGTAACTCGCGGTTAGCTTCCGAAACGCAGAAAAAATCCGGTGTAAAGCTGACGACCCAACCTTCATGCGGACCATTCATTTGCAACTGATGAGCCTGACCGGGCGATAGAAACCACCAGCTTCCGGGTTTAACCTCATAGGTCTGAAAATCGACAATATGCGTTCCCGTGCCCTCGGTTACGCCAATGATCACGTAATAATCATGGCGGTGCGGACTTTCGGTATGTACATGCCGTTCATGATCAATCCATGACATGGCATGAATTTCAAACGAAACAGCATCATGTGAAGACAGGTGAAGCGTTTCCAAGAGAGTTTAGAGTTTTGTGTTTGGAGTTGAGGGTTATGTATCGACAACTCTTATGATTCTGGTTCTAATACTATCTTCCAAAATTGGTCAAAAACTCAAAACTCTAGACTCAAAACCCGAAACTCTTTACAAAACTGATCCGAAACCTCTTGAATCCAGGATGGATTTGGAGAGATTGAAATAGCAGGAAACGGCCATGAAAGGACTGCTATTGATAGTAAACTTTTCCAGCACATCCCCCGCTCGCATGGTCTTTAGCGTTCGCAGGCCTGTCATACCTGCTTCAAAAGACAATTGTACGGGTTTAATGGGACTGTAGTTAACTGTAAAACTCGCTTTTGCCTGTCGGTACGCCAGTCGCAGGGCATTAGGGTTCAGGTTAGGCGTCAGGTATCCGGCGTTAAAACCACCCGCAGCAACGCCTACTTCTCCCCAAACTTTCTTCGTTATTTTCTGAGAAACTGAAGCCTGTAAGGGCAATACCAGCATCAGACGAGTCCCTTTAGCAATGCGGGTATTGATTCCGGCAATGGGGATAGGCGTAATGCGACCGGGTTCAAAAACTACGGCCCCACCATAAAACCATTGCGTTCGCGGGCCCGCGATGCGTACCCGAACGGCTCCACCCATTCCGTACGGACGGGCTTTGCTGAAATTCAGTAACTCATCGGTTTCGCTTACACCCAAGCCCGCCGCATACAACCAAATTTTATCCCGCAAACTGGCGTGAATCCCCGTTAATACCAACGAACCCGTATAAATGCCCTGATCATTTTTATCGAATGAAAAATTCGGTTGCCGATAGCCCGCATTTACCACCAGAAACATCTGATTAATCTCTACGTCAATTTTGCGAAGATTGAAGTTATTAAACTTCACCCCCGCCCCCCCGCGAATAGGAACAATGCCCTGGATGTTGAACCGGGAGTAACCCAGCCTTGCGGTATCGTTCATTTTTGCCGCTGGGGTTACTTCGGCCCTAATGTTTACCCCTGATGCAAAAATGCGAGTAGGCGTAAGCGACAATTGAGCGTAAGTGCTGCTGGTAAGTAATAAGGTAAAGAGCGTAAGAAGAATTCGCATGAAGAAAAATTAAAGGAACGAACGAACGGATGAAGCTAAAACGAAGGATGCCTTTTTTCCGTACAATTACGGTGCAAATGGGCCGAATTTATAGAAAAACAGTAACAAAAAAGGCCAGCATGCTGGCCTTTCTGAACACTAACAAATAGTGTGTATATGCAAGGGGAAAAGAAAAGCGATCAATACTCTGATTAACTCTGTTTCCGTAACTTAGCTTCAATGGTCTGCTGCGTGTGAGGCACTACCCGCAGACGCTCTTTAGGGATCAGTTTTCCCGTGTCTACACAAATGCCGTAAGTACCATTTTTGATACGAATCAGAGCATTCTCCAACTGAGTCGCATACTTCTGTAAACGAGCGGCTAGCTGGCTAAGGTTCTCACGTTCACTGGTATCCGCACCGTCTTCTAACGACTTGTTACTGCTTGAAGTTGAATCCGTACCAGGGTCATTTTTCTTACTCAGGGCTTCACGAATGTAATTCAATTCTGTCCTGGTATCCCCAAGTTTTTTCTGGATGATCTCTTCAAACTCTTTTAATTCTTCTTCAGAATAGCGGGTCTTCTCTTCTACTGGGGACATATTTCACGGGGTTTGTTGGGAATATAAACGAACTTTAGCGATAAATAGTTTCTATTCTAGGGCAGCCTCACGTTAGGAATACTCATTTAGTAAAGCCCCTTACCTCTCCGAAAAGAAGGTAACAAAAATAACTTTTTAAGCGATTTAAGCAAATAGTTTAAAAAATTATTTAGCCCTTTTATCTTAGAAAAGCATTATTTCTTTGGCTTGAATGACTTTTATCAAAATTACCCTTTGAAATTTAATTCATTTGCTTTACAGGTTGCCAAATCGCTCGCCTAACCATTGGTAGAGTTTTTTGTTTTTCTAAGAATAATCCTGCTAAGTTTGCGACCAATGGGGCAAATATTATTATAGTCCTATTTAATAACAAAATTAACATAGCCATGACTTATATAGAGCCAGCACCCTTGCAACAGGAAAATCCACTTGAATCCATGATGCAACGGTTCGATGTGGCCTTTAAATTGCTCAATATCTCTCCGGAGATGTATGATATTCTGATGGTGCCCCGTAAACAAGTGGTTGTGGGCTTACCCGTTACCATGGATGACGGTTCCGTTAAAGTGTTCGAAGGCATCCGCGTGGTTCACTCTACCATTTTAGGTCCATCCAAAGGCGGCATTCGCTTCGATATGGGGGTTACGATGGATGAGGTAAAGGCCTTAGCTGCCTGGATGACCTGGAAATGTGCCGTGGTTGATATTCCTTACGGCGGAGCCAAAGGTGGTATTCGCTGTAACCCCCGCGAGATGTCAGCCGGAGAAATCGAGCGGCTGATGCGGGCCTATACCGGAGCCATGCTCGACGTTTTCGGCCCCGACCGCGATATCCCCGCCCCCGACATGGGCACGAGTGAACGCGAGATGGCCTGGCTGATGGATGAATATTCCAAAGCCTACGGCATGACCGTAAACGGCGTTGTAACGGGCAAACCGCTGGTACTGGGTGGTTCGCTGGGCCGCAAGGAAGCCACGGGCCGTGGCGTAATGACTGCCGCTATTTCGGCCATGGAAAAACTTCGCATTAACCCCTACCGGGCCACAGCCGCGGTGCAGGGTTTTGGGAATGTAGGTTCACATGCGGCTGCTTTATTACAGGAACGCGGTGTCAAAGTAGTAGCCATCAGTGATGTAACTGGAGCGTATTATAACGAAAATGGGCTGGACATTGAGAAAGCCATGCAATACCGCGACCAGCATAAAGGACAACTTGAGGGCTTTGAAGGGGCTACAAAAATTTCCAATGAAGAGTTACTGGCTCTTCCTGTGGATGTACTCGTTCCAGCCGCCAAAGAAGACGTAATCACCGATGATAATGCTGGTAGCATTCAGGCCAAATTGATTGTGGAAGGAGCCAACGGCCCGACTTCTGCCAGTGCTGATGAAATTATCAATGATAAAGGCATCATGGTAGTCCCTGATATTCTGGCAAATGCGGGTGGAGTAACCGTTTCTTACTTCGAATGGGTACAAAACCGCATCGGTTATAAGTGGACGCTTGATCGGATTAACCGTCGGTCGGATCGTGCCATGAAAGATGCTTTTGATAAAGTATATGCTACGTCACAGGAATACAATGTTTCCATGCGAATTGCGGCGTATATGGTAGCCATTAAGAAAGTAGCCGATACGTATAAATTCCGGGGTGGGTATTAATCCCTATCCTTTCGTAACTTAAATTAGAGCCTTGCCCGTGAAGGGGTGAGGCTTTTTTTATACCCATCCACCTATCATGAAATCATTTCTGGACTACGCGTCAGCGTTCATGCCTTTATCTGCCGAATCTGTACAGGCCATTGACCAGATAGCCTGGCGACGAAACATCCCTAAACGAACGATTCTTCAGCGAGCGGGTGACATCTGCCCTTATTTCCATTTCATTGAAAAAGGCGTCGGCCGGGTCTATTATTACCATAATGAACAGGAAATAACCGCCTGGCTAGGCTTCGAAGGTCAGATCATCAGTGCCATTGATAGTTTTTTCACCGGAAAGCCAACGGATTACTGGATTGAAATACTGGAAGACGCCCAGATCTGTTCGATTTGCAATACGGATATTGACTGGTTATTCACCCATTTCCCAGAAACCGAGCGGCTGGGCCGTCTGATGATTACGGAAAATTACCTTCGTCTGGATGAACGCATGAAGCTTTTCGCCTTTCATACCGCCGAACAGCGATATGAAATTCTACTTCGTCAGTTTCCCGATATTCTGCAACGGGTTTCACTCCGTTACATTGCTTCTTACCTGGGCATTACCCAGGTAACCCTTAGCCGCATACGAGCGGAGTTTCGGCAGTGATTATTTAACATTTGTAAAAGGATTGGTCGGAGTCATCATAGAATTTTGAAGCGTTTAAATCACCCTTCAAAACTTTATGATGACTACCCGTATTTTCTACCTAGCTCTGCTTCTAGGCTTACTTTTTATGCCCTTGGCCTGCCAGAAAGAAGCTGATCCTAATTTATCCACACTCGAAAAACCTGTTCAGGAAGCCAAAGATTGGTTTGAACAAAACCAGCACCAGGCAACAAGACCCCTCAACAAAGGATTTAACATTTTTACCAAACTGACCGAATGGGCGAAAGCAACTACCTATACGCTAGGGGATACGCTAATTCTTGAAATTCCGCTCACGTATGAAAAAAATACCGGAATGACCCTTTCCTTACAACATGGTGATGAGGAACCCCTAAAGACTATTAAAGCTAACCCGCAGCTCTCACTGTTAACTAAACTGGTTATTATCAAGCCCGCTGGTAAACCTTACCAATCTTTCGTCATGAAAATTTCAGCGGGAGGTGAATACTTCAAAAAATCAGAAAACTTTCTCTTGAAACAGCATTTGTTTTATAAGCAAATTCCTGAGGGTTTCAGAGGACGAATTCTTTTGTATGACTGGAACGAAAATCTTCTTTCAGGTAAGATTTATAAGAACGGGAAGCTCGTTGCGACCATTAAACCAATAGATAAAGGAGGCCGCAGAGTGGTTACCTGTACTACTTATAGCATTGATTATTATTATCAGGCTTGTGCAGGTGGTTACTGTTCCGAATGGACCTATAATGGCAGTGAGTCCACTACGGTATGTGTGGAAACCGACACTAACGATTCCTCAAGCGGATCGGGAGGTTATACGAATTCTGGAACTTCTAGTGGCCCCGGCGGAAGTAGCAGTAATGGAGGAGGTGATTCTGATCCCATTCCCAATCCAGAAGAACAAAGATTTCTAAAACAATACAAAGTACTAGGCCCTGGTAAACCTTTGAACCTGAAACAAAAGCTAAATTGCTTTGGAACAATCCCTTCAGGTAGTAATTATAAATATTCCGTTACGTTATATGTAGATCAACCCCAAGCTGGTACAAGAGATATTGTGAAACATGAATTAGCAAATATTCCTCGTAGACCTGGCCACACGTATTTTGGTTTAGAAAGGCTTGACTCTAACACCGGTGAAGTTATAAGAGTAGTAGCTGGTTTTTATGTGCAGAGTGAATTAACGGCTATGACAGGTATTTATACCGCAGGAGCTTGGGGAGACGACGGAAACAGCGAGTACGATGTTTCGCTTAAAGTAGATATGACAGCCAGTCAGTTTAAAGACGTCATTTATTTTCTCAAAAATCTAGATACACCTACCTATAACTTAGTTGACAATAACTGCACAACGTTTGCCTGTCATTTGCTTTCTCCGTATATCTCGTTACCCGCAGGTTCTGGCTGGATAGGTCCTCTAGGGCAAGGTAAAAACCCAGCCGATTTGGGAGAAGATTTGAGAGAAAAAACCTCCGTTTATGGTAATAAACTTACTACAGGCGACGGATTAACATCTCCTTCTACTACTAACTGCTATTAGCTATGCAAAAGAAAAAAGTTATTCTTTGGACTGTCACTGTACTACTTATTGTCGCCGTTTCCAATATTCCTATTGTTAGTTTTTTTATCTCTTTCTTTACGGGTAATCTAAGCATGATGAATCCTGATTATCATTATACCAGCCAGAAAGGTGGGTTTTCTATTTGGGGACGAAAAGGTTCTGAAGATGTTTTATCGCAATTTGAATCCTATAAAAAACGGCATCCTGAGGATACTGTTCTTTACAGAAACTTTCAAATTAAGCCCTGGCAATTCTGGCGTATTTATGAATACACGGACTCTTGCTATAGATTGCCTTACCAGCCGATGCCTCCTAATGTCAGTGTAGATGATGTTATTAAATAATCATCCATACCTCAGCGGTTAGATTTTAGCCGCTGAGATACTACTAACAATTACGATGCAAAAGAAAAAAGTTATTATCTGGAACCTTATCCTTATACTCCTCGTGGGCGTTTCCAATATTCCTATTATCAGCCTTTTTATTTCTTTCTTCACTGGTAACCTATATTTAAAAGAAGCAAGTTTTCACTTCACTAGTGAGAAAGGAGGCTTTTCTGTTTGGGCTAGGGATGGGTACGAAGACATTGTATCTCATTTTGAATCCTACAAAAAACGCCATCCTGAGGATACTGTTCTCTACAGAAACTTTCAAATCAAGCCCTGGCAATTCTGGCGAATCTACGAATATACAAATCCATATTACAGACTTCCCTATCGAGAAATGCCTCCTAACGTGCCTGCAGATGATATAATCAAATAACAACAGGTGTCTCATCCATCGACTATAAACAACACTAGCCGGTGGATGACCTATCATTTCTAGCCTATCGTCATGCAAAAGAAAAAAGTTATTGTTTGGACTGTTACTGTACTACTTATTATCGCAGTTTCCAATATTCCCATCGTCAGTTTTTTTATCTCTTTCTTTACGGGTAATCTAAGTATGATGAATTCAGATTATCATTATACCAGTCAAAAAGGAGGTTTTTCTGTGTGGGGAAGCAATGGCTACGAAGATATCGTTGCCCAATTTGAAGCCTACAAAAAACGGTACCCTGAAGATACCGTTCTCTACAGAAACTTTCAAATCAAGCCCTGGCAATTCTGGAGAATCTACGAGTATTCTTACCCTTCTTATCGATTACCCTATCAAGAAATGCCTCCTAATGTCAGTAAAGTGGATATAGTTAAATAGTAATCCATACCTCAGCGGTTAGCTGAGGTACTATCGATTATTACGATGAAAAAGAAAAAAGTTATTATCTGGAGTATCATTCTTATACTCTTCGTGGGCATTTGTAATATTCCTATTATCAGCCTCTTTATTTCTGTCTATACCGGTAACATCTACTTTAAACGGGCAAGTTTTCACTTCATTAGTGAGAAAGGAGGCTTTTCTGTCTGGGCAAGAAATGGATACGAAGACATTGTTTCTCAATTTGAAGCCTATAAAAAACGGCATCCTGAGGATACCGTTCTCTACAGAAACTTTCAAATCAAGCCCTGGCAATTCTGGCGAATCTACGAATATTCTGACCCTCCTTATCGATTACCCTATCGAGAAATGCCTCCTGATGTCAGTAGAGTGGATATAGTTAAATAACAACAGGTGTCTCATCCATCGACTATAAACAACACTAGCCGGTGGATGACCTATCATTTCTAGCCTATCGTCATGCAAAAGAAAAAAGTTACTCTTTGGACTGTTACTGTGCTACTTATTGTCGCAGTTTCCAATATTCCCATCGTTAGTTTTTTTATCTCTTTCTTTACGGATAACCTAAGCATGATGAATCTTGATTATCATTATATCAGCCAGAAAGGTGGGTTTTCAGTCTGGAGTAGGACAGGTTCTGAAGATGTTTTATCGCAATTTGAAGCCTACAAAAAACGGCATCCTGAGGATACCGTTCTCTACAGAAACTTTCAAATTAAGCCCTGGCAATTCTGGAGAATCTACGAATATACTGAAATATCATATAGACTCCCTTACCAGCCGATGCCTCCTAATGTCAGTAAAGTGGACATAGTTAAATAGTAATCCATATCTCAGCGGTTAGATTTTAGCCGCTGAGGTACTATTAACAATTACGATGCATAAGAAAAAAGTTATTGTTTGTACTGTTACTGTGCTACTTATTATCGCAGTTTCCAATATTCCCATCGTCAGTTTTTTTATCTCTTTTTTTTACAGGTAATCTCACTTTCAAGGGTCCAGATCATCATTTTATTAGCGAAAAAGGAGGCTTTTCTGTTTGGGGCAGAAATGGATACGAAGATATCGTTTCCCAATTTGAAACCTACAAAAAACGCCATCCTGAGGATACCGTTCTTTACCGAAACTTTCAAATCAAACCCTGGCAGTTCTGGCGAATCTACGAGTATTCTTACCCTTCTTATCGATTACCCTATCGAGAAATGCCTCCTCATGTCAGTAGAGTAGATATAGTTAAATAAGCATTATTAACTATTTAACATTTGTAAAAGGATTGTACCCCCCTAAGCATGAGTTTTGAGTCGTTCAATAACGCTCTACCTTCATGCTAGTCTACATCTTTTTAGTATTTGGTTTTTGTTTTATTCTGGAAAGAATGCTCCCTGGCTGGAAGCTTCCAGAGGTTCCTACCTGGACCGTTCGGGTACTAGGGGTTAACTTTATTCAACTCGGTATTGTAACTCTGGCAGGGTATACCTGGGAAAAGTGGTTATCTGCTTGGAGTGTTCTACATGTATCGTCTTACATCGGCAATGTTGGAGGCGGTATCTTGGCTTATTTTATTGCAACATTCGTATTTTACTGGTGGCATCGCTGGCGACATACCAATGATTTTCTGTGGCTGCATTTCCATCAAATCCATCACAGTCCTCAACGGCTGGAGGTAATTACTTCCTTTTACAAACATCCGCTGGAGATGACCGTCAATTCTATTATTGGTAGTTTATTGGTATATACTTTTCTGGGGCTTTCGATGGAAGCAGGAGCTATTTATACGCTTTGTACGGCTTTAGGAGAATTTTTTTATCACACCAACGTCCGAACGCCTCAGTGGATTGGTTATGTTTTTCAAAGACCCGAAATGCATCGCATCCATCATGAGTATAATAAGCACACCAATAATTACGGCGATATTGTCTGGTGGGATTTGCTTTTCGGCACGTATGAAAATCCCAAAGAATTCAAGACCTCCTGCGGTTTCGATCCAGAAAAAGAAGAACGGCTACTAGATATGATTAAGTTTAAAGATGTGCATAAAGAATGACTATTAAACTCAATCCAATGGTATTATTAGCTTTTCTGTAAAACTAAAAAAGCCCGTTTCCTTTCGAAGACGGGCTTTTTTAGTACTTAAGCTACTTAAACTTTGATCTCTACGTCAACACCTGAAGGAAGTTCTAACTTCATCAGGGCGTCTACCGTTTTAGCTGAAGTCGAGTAGATATCAACTAAACGTTTGTACGTACAAAGCTGGAATTGCTCGCGAGCTTTTTTGTTAACGTGAGGTGAACGCAGTACGGTATAGATTTGCTTATCAGTAGGCAAGGGGATAGGACCACTTACCACAGCACCCGTAGCCTTAACGGCTTTCACGATGCGTTCAGCCGACTTGTCCACTAAATTGTGGTCAAATGACTTGAGCTTAATGCGAATTTTTTGGCTCATCAGAGTTAATAACTGGTTCGTTAAAAAATGCGTTTCCGCAAACCCTTCGCCGAAAGAACCATTTACTCCGGCAGGGAAGTCTTGGTTTGGTTGTTTGTTATTAGTTTTTAGATTTTAGTACTATCAACTAATAACAAACAACTAAAAATTATAAGCCTTTTGCTTTCTTCACTACTTCTTCCGCAATGTTTTGTGGAACGAATTCGTAGTGAGAGAAGGTCAAGTTAGCCGTGGCACGACCGGATGACATCGTACGCAGATCTGTTACATAACCGAACAGTTCTGACAGAGGTACATCGCCTTTGATTACCTGAGCACCGTTACGAGTATCCATACCTTTCATGATACCACGACGACGGTTCAAGTCACCCGTGATAGGTCCGGTGTACTCATCTGGAGTCAATACTTCAACGGCCATGATAGGTTCCATCAGTTTCGCACCAGCGGAACGAGCTGCCTCTTTGTAACCCAGACGAGCAGCCATTTCGAATGACAGCGAATCTGAATCGACATCGTGGAAAGAACCGTGGTACAGACGAACTCGCATAGAATCCATTTGGTAACCAGCCAGAGGACCATTTTTCATAGCCTCTTCGAAACCTTTCTGGATCGCAGGAATGAATTCCCGGGGGATCGTACCACCCACGATTTCGTTCACAAATTCCAGACCTGGCTTACCATCTTCCCGTGGCCCGATTTCGAATACGATATCGGCGAATTTACCACGACCACCCGTTTGTTTCTTGTAAACCTCACGGTGTTCAGCACTCTTCGTCAGAGCTTCTTTGTAAGCTACCTGAGGAGCACCCTGGTTTACTTCCACTTTGAACTCACGACGCATACGGTCAATGATGATCTCCAAGTGAAGCTCACCCATACCACGCATAATCGTCTGACCTGTTTCTTCGTTGGTTTCAACTTTCAACGTAGGATCTTCTTCGATCAGTTTTGTGATCGCTTTAGAGAAGTTATCCTGATCAGCCGATTTCTTAGGCTCGATGGCATAACCGATAACGGGATCTGGGAAAATCCATGGATTCCAGAATGATTGGGTTCTTCTCATCAGAAAGGGTATCTCCCGTTTTGATGTCTTTGAAACCAACTACTGCACCAATATCACCAGCCGCTAAACGATCGATTGAGTTTTGCTTGTTAGCGTGCATCTGGAAGATACGAGAGATACGCTCTTTGTTTCCTGAACGCGTGTTCAGAACGTAAGAACCAGCCTCCAATACACCAGAGTAAGCACGTACGAAACACAGACGACCTACGTAGGGATCCGTAGCAATTTTGAATGCTAAACCTGCGAAAGGATCCGCTTCCGTTGGGTGACGAACTACTTCAGCATCCGTGTTAGGGTTTGTACCAACGATTGCTTCTTTGTCCAGCGGAGAAGGCATCAGAGCCATCACGTAGTCAAGCATCGTTTGTACCCCTTTATTTTTGAATGAAGAACCGCACAACATAGGTACGATTTTCATTTCGATCGTAGCGGCACGAAGAGCAGCCAGGATTTCATCTTCAGAGATCGACTCAGGATCTTCGAAGTATTTTTCCATCAGCGTTTCGTCGTATTCAGCTACTGCTTCGAGTAATTTCTCGCGGTATTCAGTAGCTTCTTCCAGCATATCTTCAGGAATGGGGACCACTTCGAAGGTCATACCTTTGTCAGCTTCATTCCAGATGATACCACGGAAGTTTACCAGGTCAACTACGCCACGGAAACCATCTTCCGCACCGATAGGCAATTGCAGAGGTACTGCATTGCTACCCAGCATTTCTTTTACTTGCTTCACTACATTCAGGAAGTCAGCACCTGAACGGTCCATTTTGTTAACGAAACCGATCCGGGGAACTTTGTAGTTATCGGCCAGACGCCAGTTCGTCTCAGACTGAGGCTCAACGCCGTCAACTGAGCTGAAAAGGAATACCAGACCATCGAGTACACGTAATGAACGGTTTACTTCTACCGTAAAGTCAACGTGACCCGGAGTATCGATGATGTTGATGTGATAAGAGTTATCACGATACTTCCAGTTTACTGTCGTAGCAGCGGAAGTAATGGTAATACCACGCTCCTGCTCCTGCTCCATCCAGTCCATGGTAGCAGCACCATCGTGTACTTCACCGATTTTGTGGCTAACACCCGCATAGTAAAGAATACGCTCCGTAGTGGTCGTTTTCCCGGCATCAATGTGGGCGGCAATACCAATGTTTCGAGTGAATTTTAAATCTCTTGCCATTATTGGTTTTTGATTGTGTTTGTTTCCGTACGGATCCCTTGGCTGCCGGGAATTTCGAGAACTAACGAAATTTTACAGTCCGGCAATCGGGGTGCAAAAATAGACGAATTATTAGAAAAATACTAGTGCTAATTCAAGGTAATTTTTTGGCTCATTGGAAGTTAACTTTTATTTCTGCCCGAAATACTGATTTTCGGGCATTGAGCCGGGACATTGCAGATACGCTGGGGGTCATTATAGTAATAACGCGAAGGCCCTTCAGATCATTCCCATTCTGTATAATTTTATTTACCAGTCACTTACCTTCCAACTTTTCGGGGTAAGGGTATTTAGGCTACTTTAACAAGTCCTTAACATGAAAGGGTTTGACATCGTAGCATTTTTTTATCTTTTTTGCGAGTCTTTTTACAACAGTGAATCCATTTCGCTAAACCTTACCACACAATTATGAGAAAAATTTGGGTAATGCTGGCTCTGTCCACAGCCGTAATGACCAGCTCCTGCGTGAGCAAGAAAAAAGCCCGGGCCCTGCAAACCCAGGTCAACGACCTCCAGGCCGAAAACGCTCGCCTGGCTGAACGCATCCGCGTCGAACTCGGCGACTGCCAGCAAAAGTCCGCTTCCCTGCAGGCTCAACTCGATTCCAAAAACTCCGAACTCTCGGCTAAAGCCGCCCGCGTCAAAGAAGTCGAAGATCAACTCGACTACCTCAAACGAACCAACGCCGGGCTCCTCGACCGCATGGCCGATCTCTCCATCGTTTCCAAACAGGGGGCCGAGTCCATCAAACGTTCCCTGGAAGCCATCGATCAGCAGAGTAAATACATCCAGAGCCTCAACTCTTCCATTCAACGCAAGGACTCTCTCAACATGACCCTGGTCATGAACCTCAAGCGGTCCCTGGCCAATGTCAATGATGAGGACGTGGAAGTACAAGTGAAAAAAGGAGTCGTTTACGTTTCGATCTCCGATAAACTTCTCTTTGCTACCGGTCAGTCCAATGTCAATGCCCGGGCTGAGGAAGTCTTAGGAAAAGTAGCTCGGGTCATCAACGATCACAGTGAGCTCGAAGTCATGGTGGAAGGCCACACCGATGCTGTCCCCATCGCTACCGAAGTCAACAAGGATAACTGGGACTTGAGCGTACGCCGGGCCACTTCCGTGGTACGCTTGCTGCAAAGCAAGTTCAAGGTCGATCCCGCTCGTTTGACCGCCGCCGGCAAGGGTGAGTACGAACCCAAGGACTCTAACAAGAGTGCGGCCGGACGTAAAGTCAACCGCAGAACCGAGATTATCCTCACTCCACGTCTGGATGAGTTCTTCCAGTTGCTGGAGAAAAAATAAGGCATTCCTTGAAGGAGGATACACGTGAAAACCCCGGCTCATCATATGTGAGCCGGGGTTTTTTATGACCGCTCCTCTTATTCAGACGCAACTTTACCGCCTCTGGGTAAGAGGCGGTTTTTCTTACCTCTCATTCATTCTCACCTACCAGCCAGACGAGCATCCATTGCGTCTGGTTAAGAAGCGGTCTTGTTACCCTTTTATTTATCTTCTTCTCCCGGCCAGACGCGATAAAGTCGCGTCTCTACAGAGGGAATTAGAAACTTTTCAACATCGTTATTCGAATCCCAGACTTAGGTAAAGCGGTTACCCCGTACCGGGTACTTGTTTGAAAGTGCTTCTGATTCTCTTCTTTCTTATGAAATAGATTCCAGGAACTTAAAGCCATAGTTAAGGCCCCTAAACTTACGTTTGCCCAAGAGAGTATTTCCTGATGCCGATTTGTGTAGTATACTTCGGTGAGTGTACCATAGCAGCCCCCGCAAATCATATTCTTCATATCCACATACTTACCATCAATTTTATAAGCTGTACCTAAAGGCTCTGGCCGATTGATTAATCCTAATACTATTTCCCCTGCTCCAGATAACATTCCTATTGTTGGTATCCATTTATCATTACTTCCTGTTTGAAGCTGATGTATATTCAAAGCACTTATTCCCAGACTTAGCCCCCCTGCAATCCCGGAACTAATTCCGTACGCAGTTGAAATACGATTTCGAGATACGTACTCACTGGAACCATAACTAAAATAACTCGGCTGAATCATCGCACATTCCTCTTCCGTTAATCCTGATTGCTGAATCCATTCTTTCACTTCCGGCATATCCATGTCCTGAATATAATCATATTGATGCCGGGCGTTTATTCGCTCGGCTACTTCCCGGCCCGCGGTTTGCTCAATCAGATACCCTACCGCACAGATGGCTCCGTCGCGATCAATAAAACAGGGGCGACGTTCGTCAGGATGATCGTAGTTTTTAGGGAACCTCCCTTCATCCCGATACTGCTGTAACAATTCCAGCATCTGCTTTCGCTTTTTTTGGAGATTTTCAGGCAGGTAACTGACATTACGGGAACGCAGTTTTGTGGTCACGTAAGCCAGATGGGTTTCAATTCGAAAGGTTTCCGAAGTCTGGTTATCCGGGCGACGGCCAAACGTTTCGAGGTAACTCTCGTCGCCAATGACAGCATTAATAGGTTGAACCTGTTTTTGGGTAGAGGCGAGCGTCATACCCAGGAAGGCTGCTATGCCCATAAAGCAAAGCATGGTGAAAACTTTCATGGTAGGTAAGGTTATGGAAGGACCATCTAAAGACCCCAGATTCTTTCCAAAGGTTGGAACGCAGGCGATTACCCTATAAAATAAATTGGTTGTAACCCTTTGAACTAAACACAAACGCCTACCTTTGTTCTACTGATCGCATAAAGGGGTGCCCTACCCAACGGGCTGAGATCATACCCATTGAACCTGATACGGATAATGCCGTCGAAGGGAAAGCGTTGAAAATTCAGCATGTACTGTCAATAGTCCGCCGAATTTTTCACATCATCCATCGTTTCATTTACTAGTATTACTGAACCCAGACGGGATTCAGCCCCTTTACCTGTCGCTTGGCGTTACATCCTATGCATGCGACTTTTATTACTTCCGCAAGAAGCACAACGGCCTTCTTTAGAGTCCTGCTGTGCGGTCTTTTCTTTCTTTCCTTCACCACTTATGCCCAGAAAAACAGTACCGGAACGGTTATCGATGCTGCCGACCGACAGCCTTTACCCGGTGCTAGTGTTCGGGTCATTGGAACCCAGCGAGGCATAACAACGAAGTCCGACGGTACTTTCTCCTTAAGTAATCTTCCCGCTACTGCTCAAACGCTGGAGGTTAGTTACCTTGGTTACGAAAAACAACGCGTTAATCTGGATCCGTCACAACCACTTCAGATTGCATTGGTTCGTAGTTCGTACATGGCCGATGAAGTCGTGGTTTCAGCCACACGGGCCAATCAGCGGACGGGTATGGCTTTCACCAACGTCGGTGGAGAAGAGATTCAGAAGCAGAACTTAGGACAGGATTTACCCGTATTATTGAACTTTCAGCCTTCCCTGGTCAGTACAAGTGAAGCTGGAGCGGGTATTGGCTATACGGGCTTTCGCATTCGCGGTTCGGATGCCACCCGCATTAACGTAACCTTGAATGGCATTCCTTATAATGATGCCGAAAGTCAGGGTTTGTTCTGGGTAAACATGCCCGATTTTGCCAGTAGTACCACCAGCATTCAGATTCAGCGGGGGGTGGGAACTTCTACTAACGGAGCAGGTGCTTTCGGGGCGACCGTAAACGTACAAACCAATGAATTTCGCAAGGAAGCTTATGCTGAAACGAACCACAGTGTCGGTTCTTTTCATACCATCAAAAATAATGTTCTGGTTGGTTCCGGCCTGATTAACGGCAAGTTTACCGTTGATGCTCGTTTATCCCGACTTACTTCCGATGGATACATTGACCGGGCGGGTTCTAATCTCAAATCGTTTTATCTGTCAGGGGCTTACTTTGGCAAGAAATCGTTCGTTCGTCTGAATGTTTTCTCCGGTATTGAAAAAACCTATCAGGCCTGGAATGGCGTACCCGAAACGTTGCTAAAAACCAATCGGACGTATAACGAATTTACTTACGATAATCAGACGGATAACTATCAGCAGGATAACTATCAGTTGCTAAGCTCCCATCAGTTGAGCCGTAACTGGACATTCAATTTCAACCTGCATTACACCAAAGGCCGTGGGTATTTCGAGGAATACAAGCCTAAGCAGAAACTAAGCGAGTACCGCTTATTACCCGTAGTCATTGGTGGAGTTACGATAGACACTACGACGTTAATTCGTCGGAAATGGCTGGATAATGATTTCTACGGGACGGTCTTCTCCTTTGATTATGATTCCTTCAAAAAGCTGAAAGTGAACATTGGTGGGGGCTGGAATAAGTACACTGGCAAACATTTTGGGGAAGTCATCTGGGCTCGTTTCGCGAGTAACTCTAACATTCGTACGCGTTATTACGAAGACGATGCTAGTAAAACCGATCTTAATTTTTACGCTAAAGCGTACTACCAGTTAACCGAAAAACTCAATGTCTTTGCGGATGCTCAATTCCGAAAAGTAGACTATGATTTTTACGGGATTGGAAGCCTCAGTCAAAACACGCAGCAGCAGGCGGCTCTTCGTTTCTTCAATCCTAAACTTGGACTGAATTATCAGATCAATGAGCATCACTCCGCTTATGCCTCCTTTAGCGTAGCTCACCGGGAACCTAACCGCGAAGATTATACGCAATCTACGATCCAGAGTCGCCCCAAAGCGGAAGGGTTGCAAGATTGGGAAGCTGGGTATCGATACCAGTCCGGGAAGCTGGCTTTGAATGTAAATGGCTATTACATGAATTACCGCGATCAGCTTGTATTAACTGGAAAGCTGAATGACGTAGGAAGCCCCACGCGAACGAACGCGGGCAAGAGTTACCGCTCTGGTATTGAAGTAGAAGGAGCGTTTCAATTCACGAAAACACTTACGCTGAATGCAAACGCAACTTTTAGCCGGAATAAAATCAAGACGTTTACGGCTTATTACGATAATTACGATGTGTACGACGCATTGGGTCGTCCTACCCAAACGCAGGCTACTTTCAATAATACGGACATCTCATTTTCTCCTAATGTCATTGCCGGTGGACAGTTACTGTGGAAGCCCGTTACAAACCTGGAATTAGGCTGGCTGGCGAAGTACGTAGGAAAACAATACCTGGATAATACGCAGGATGAAAACCGTAAGTTAACCAGTTACTTCACAAACGATATTCGGGCGATTTATAGCATTAAGCCCAAATTTGTGAAGGAAATAAACCTGAGTTTACTGCTCAATAACGTTTTCAATAGACTTTATGAATCGAATGGCTATACGTTCAGCTATACATCAGAAGGACAGTTTACTACTGAAAACTATTACTATCCACAAGCCGGATTTAACTTCCTGGCGGCAATAGGAATCAAGTTCTAACATCCATTTATCCAATCCATAAAAAAAACCGGTAAGCAAGCCTACCGGTTTTTTTATGGATTGGATAAACAGCCTCTCTTAAGAGAAAGATTTGTTAACATCCGATTTTGCGTCAGCGTACGTATGACGAACATCATCAGCAAAATCCTCAGCTTTCGCCTGTGCTTTTCCTTTCAGTTCAAATGCTTTGTCGCGAGCTTCATCTGCGTAATCTTCCAGGTTGTCTTTACCAGCCTGAATTTCATCCAGCATCTTGGTTGCCCAATCGTTAATGAAACGCTTTACGCTTTTGAAATTTTTACTGCCTTTTTCAGGAGCAACTACGATTCCAATCAGTACGCCTACCGCTCCGGCAGCTGCGTATCCTAATAAACTGTTTTTAGCCATGGTTGAATGGTTTTACCTTGAATTAACTCGAATGATATGTTTAGTTTTTCAAGTCTTTCTTTACATCATCAAACGTCTTTTCAACGTCTGATTTGAACGATTTCCAGTCGCGTTTCAAACCGCCTTTGAGTTCGTCCATATCGTCTTCGATTTTGTCTTTACGTTTTTCGAGACGGTCTTTTCGGGCTTCCCAGCGAGCTTTCTCTTCGCCCTTGGTTTCATCAATTCTTGCGTTAATCTGTTTCAGCTCGGCATCAATGTTATCTCGTTGAGCTTCCATACGAGCCATGAATTCCCGCTCCTCGCCTTTCAATTCAGCATTTACTTCCGCTTTCTTGGCTGCTGCATCATTTTCTGCCTCTGCCAGATCTTTGTTAATTTCAGCCTTTTCTTCACGGGCGTCTTCCTGAGCTTCGGCTAAATCTTCACGAGCACTTTTTGGTTTTTCTTCGCAGGAAGTGAGTGTAAAAGCACTTACTAGCAAAGCAGCACTAATGGTCATCAAACTCTTTTTCATGGCAAAAAATAACGTAGGTTGGATTGAATGATAATGACAGGTTGAAAAGATAATTTTAATAATTAATAAAACGTAGGTTGGATTATAAATTTCAATTGTAGGTTGAAGTACTGAATAAATGATTGGTTGAACGTGGTGATAAATTTTAAGTTTTGTCTCAGGTTGACGAACAGGTTATTAAAATCAAAAAGTGATACCAAACGAATAACAAGGTGCTTTTTGGGGAAAAATTTCCCACTTTTCTTTCTATTTATTACCTTAACTTACTTTTCGTTGAATGCTATACACGGTCAAGACTCAATTTCCCAGAGCTGTTACTACTTAATACAAACGAAAGAGCCGGACTTTCGCCCGGCTCTTCACTATACATTGGGAAAGGGTTATTGCAACAAATACGCCTTAAAATCGGCGAAAGTGGTAGTCATCGGTGTGGCTACTTTAGGTTTGTCCAGTAACTCCGCCAGACGCTCTGGTACGGGTAAAGTCGTTCCTAAGGTTGCTTCCATCGTTGGAAGGAATTTAGCGTAATGAGCAGTCGACAGGAACACACCCGTTACGTCCTCATTCATTTCAGCAACCACGTCTTTCAGTCCCTGGTAAGCAATGGCAGTGTGCGGACAAACGAGGTAAGCCGTGTTTTCGTACACCCGACGAATGGTATCCTGCGTTTTCGCATCGTCATACCACACACCCGTAACCAGATCTTTTACGCTTTCCCAATCGCCACCCCCCAAGAGTAATAAACGGGGGAAGTTACTGGGGTTACCCACGTCCATCGCGTTAGAAATCGTTTCCTGCGAAGGTTTTGGTTCAAAGGTACCCGTTGCCAGATAGTCAGGAACGATGTGATTGCTATTCGTAGCGGCAATAAATTTGCGAACGGGCAGACCCATCCGATACGCAATAATCCCCGCCGAAAGGTTACCAAAATTACCACTAGGCACACTGAACACTAAGGGTTTACCCAAATGTTTCAGACGGGCGTAGGCATTGAAGTAATAAAACGACTGAGGAATCAAGCGGCTAATATTAATGGAATTAGCCGAAGCCAGATTGAACTTCGCTCGTAAATCAGCGTCCAGAAATGCTTCTTTTACCAGTCGCTGGCAATCATCAAACGTACCGTCTACTTCCAGAGCCGTTACGTTGGCTCCAAGCGTAGTTAACTGCTTCTCCTGAATGTCGGAAACCTTTCCACTGGGGTAAAGAATCGTTACTTTGATACCGGGTGTTTGGTAAAAACCCTGAGCAACAGCACCACCCGTATCACCCGAAGTAGCCACCAGAATATGAATTTCCTTCGCTGATTTTTCCAGGAAGTATGACATCAGTGAAGCCATAAAGCGACCACCAAAATCCTTGAACGCCATGGAAGGACCGTGGAATAATTCCAGCACATAGGTGTCAGGTTCCACCGCAACGACGGGAGCATCAAAGGTAATGGACTGGTCAATGATTCGCTTTAAATCCGCTTCCGGGATATCATCACCAATTAATGCTTTTGAAACCTCCAGAGCAATCTCGGTTAAAGACAGATTCTGAATATTCTCAAAAAACGAAAGAGGAAGCGTGGGAATATGGTCGGGCATATATAGACCATTATCGGGGGGAAGTCCCCGGAAAACAGCCTCTTCAAGACTAACGTCTGGACTCTGGTGTTTGGTGGAATACAGATTCATCCGAGTTTGCTTTTCATAATCAGTGGAAGTCTAAGTCCTAAGTAATTGGGGTCGGAACTCAACTCGCAGCAGCTTTCATCGAAAGACTTTCCACTGAAACCAGTAACTATTTTAGTATTAGAGCCGCAAAATTCGAGTTTTCCCTCGGGCTTGCCAAATAGAGTTTGGTTTTTTAATGAAACCACCAAGCATACTAACTGTGGATAACTCCGAAACCTGGGGATATCGGGAGTGGGTCAAGCTAGTTACAACCGCTATTTCTTGTTCGTGCACGAATGCGATCGAAGGTCTGTGCTTGGCACGGTAGCTTATGGTAGCAATCGCTTGGCAGAGCCAAGCGACTGCGGGTAGATGTTTTTTCTGTAATGTAGAGACGCGACTTCATCACGTCTGGGTAAGAGGTGGTTATCGTTGCTTTTCGAAAGTATAAATCCCTTACAGATCGCTTTCGAAAGCAGCGACATAGCCTAGCTATTCCTTCAACAAAAACTGGATGTATTCTTCCGCCAATTCAGGCTGATCAAACCAGTATTCCCGTAGTAACGGAGCGATTTCTAGTTTAATAATCCGCTTATACCATTCCTGAAAAGGCTCCTGCGGATGAGTGAAGTAGCTATGCCCAATGAGATATCCACCGCCCAACTGCCGATCATTGTGGATAACTTCGTTGATAACTTTTACTTTATCCACTAATTTGTGGATAACTCCTGTAGATACGTTCTGATTTTCCAAATGCTTCTGAAAATCAGCCCCAAACTCTGGGGATAAGTCTGCAAAGGCAAAACGACGACGTAAGGCATAATCCACCAACGCCAGTGAACGATCGGCGGTATTCATGGTGCCAATCAAGTATACATTTGCCGGAACGTAGAAACGCTCTTCCGAATAAGTCAGAGTAATGGCATTTTCGGGGCCTCGTTTGTCGCTTTCGATGAGTTGAAATACTTCACCAAAAATCCGACTCAGATTGCCTCGATTAATCTCATCAATGATGAAGACAAAAGGTTGCGTTGACTGACGGGCTCGCTGGCAGAATTCATAAAAAACGCCATTACGCAAATAGAAATTTCCGCCGCCGTCCGGGCGAATGCCCTGTAGAAAATCTTCGTAAGCGTAGGACTGATGAAACTGAATCGTTTCGATTCGGCTTTCGTCTTTTTGTTCCAGTAAGGTATAAGCCAGCCGCTTGGCAACGAAGGTTTTACCTACTCCGGGCGGCCCTTGCAGGATTACATTCTGCTTGTAATGCAAGGCTTCCAGCAACTCCCGGAAACGTTCGTCCGAAAGAAATAACTCAGCCTGAGCATCGGACTGGGTATACGCCGGTATTTCATAGGGAACGTCGGGTTCTTCTACTACTGCTGGCTGGATTACCTCCATCGGAACCGAAGCTACTTTTTCCTGAAGCTGAAGCTCCCGCTGATTCCAGGCATAATAGTCGCTTTTCAGACGCTTCAGAAAGGCCAAAGCTGTTTCGTAGGTATGAAAACGCTGCACAGATCCATCAAAGGAAGGTTTATTCTGTTCTCCTGACCATAAGCCTGCTTTTAGTCCCTCTGCTTCGATAGTAATAAACAAATGGTGACAATGCCGGTGCGAAGAACAGTTTTTAGGAAACAACGCTAACCAGCAGTTGAGCGTACCCATGTTGGTACTGCCCCTAAAATCGACGTGGTGGGTTTTATATTTCTCTATCCCTAGCTCGTCAGCAATCGTTTCGGCAATGTCCTGTAGAGTCTGGTGAATTTTTTGGGACTCAATTCGCCGGTAAAAGAGCGTGTATAATAATCGAAAGTATAAATGCTTTCCCTGTTTGCGGTACAGACTAAAGGAATCTTTCTTGGTATGATTAGCCAGACCATCCACGACATTAACGCCGTATTTCAGAAAGTAATCCGTGTCTTTCCGCTCGATTCGTTCGCGGTAAAAATCCACGTCCTGAGCACTCAGCGGCGGACGCTCTTCCTGAAGCTGATTTAATACTTCGTAACGTAAAAGGTTAATGGGCTGAAAATTCTGGGTAACCTGTTTATAATCTTCCAGTAACTCCTCAACGGTAGCTTTTGGAATTTCATTCAATCGGGAAAATAAAGCCGCATCGTCTGCTTCCAGTGTTTGTAAATACTGAGCAATCTGCTGAATACGCTTAATTTTCTCCTCAATGTCTGTCATTACTTCGTACGCTGATAAAATTGTTCAATCTGATTGCTGAGGTCTACTAACTGATTTTCAGGAAGATTTCCCGAAAAGTATCGTACCTGACCAATCCGTCCCAACAGACGGTCAATTTCGGACCGCTCCAGTCCACTTTTGGCCGTTAGGGTTTCTTTAAATTCTTCATCCAGTTCGGTAGTAGATATGTTGAATCGCTGTCTTACATACGCCAGCCAGTACTGAATTTTTTTCTCCGCAATCGAGGCGTGATCGGCCTGCTGGTAATATAACTGACCCACCGTCTCTACAAATTCCAGCGATTTATTTTTGACGGGTTCAATCACCGGAATGACCCGTTGGCGGCGTTTACTTTCAAAAATCATGAATAATCCCAGCCCTGCCAGCGTGAGGTAATAAGCCCAGGTCAGGCTTGGGGTGGTGAAGAGAAAACGTAGCAAACTCTGTTCACCTTCGCGGCCCTGTTTACTGTATTCATCGTAATAAATCGGCAGGTTAGGTAAATACGACAAAGCTCTAAAAGCGTAATTATCCGAACCCTGTTTTAATACATAATAGTTCGTAAAGACTTCAGGAGCCGAATGCAGGAATAGCTCGCCCTTTCCCAGCCGAAAATGCAGAAAGTTATACTGCCCGTGCTGGTTTACCCCCAAAGCCGTTCCCATTTGAGTAGAGTCCGTAGTAATAAAATGGTTTTCAGCCGTTTCTTTTTCCATGACATACCCCTGCCCTGCCTGAGCGAACGCCGGGTTTAGAAAATTAATGGTCATCGTATCCAGCCGAAACCGATTGTAAAAGGACTCCTGACTTTCTTCTGCCTCCTGCTGGCTCTGATACGCCCGATTGAAGTCGATTAGGTTATGCGTTCCCGTTTTCAGATGAAGTGTATCCAGAATGGCTTTCGGGAAACTATTCGCCGATAAAAACACGACATTACCCCGCTTGATAAATCGGAATAAAGCTCGAATATCGGGCGTTTCAAACGTAGAATTCTCATTGATATACAGATAGGTACTTCGCAGCGGCCACTCGTTTTCCTTTTCCAAATTATAAAAAGGAACCCGTACTGATTTAACCGGCTGGCTGGGAAAAAGACCGGGTAATAAATCAAAAATAGCTTCGGCAGCAAAGGGTGTTTTCTGGTCATTACGGTACGTACGCGTCCAGTCAATGGGGCGAGGGCGGAAATATTCTACTGCGATGAACAGAGCCACAATGCCCAGCAGAATGAGGCTAAATTTGGAATTTTTCAGTTTCATCATTCTTACTGAGTTACGGGTTTGAAGGAATCAAACTCCCGCTTTATTTCCTGATACCGTTCTTCATTAATGGGAAAGTCGCCGTACCAAACGTACTCAAACGAAGAGGTTAACTGCTCGAAGCGACTGCGTACGGAAGGTTCCGTTATTTCGTAGACGTAAGTGCGGTTCGTCTTGTTGATCTGCCAGCCAATTAACTCCTGATCTGTCAGGATTTTGAGGGCACGCAGGTATAATAATCGCACGGCCAGCCGGAAATTTCGCTGGCTACTGGCTTCTTCAATGGCTTCCTGAAAATTAATGGCGTGAATGTCCTCGTAAAGCGTATCATACGGCAAAGCAACACCGTCGGATTTTCGTTTGAAAAGCCCCATTTTTATCCATGCCGATCAATTTATAGATTACAAAAACAACGATAGCAGCAATAAAGGCTATCTGAATCCATTCGCGACCGGTGCGGGTAGTAGAACTATAAAGAAAGTCAAATAACCAACTCAGAAAACGCTGCCAGATTTCATCCAGAAAACCCGTCGGTGGTTCAGGATCATAGCTGTATTTGTAATCGCGGGAGGTAGTAATGTCTTTCCAGATTTCAGCATTCGGCTGACGCAAAGCCGGACGAGCCGCTTCTACCGGAAGGACTTTCTTTCCAACCCCCAGTGAATCGCTGCCCGACTGAGCCCAAACGGACTGAGTAACGATTATAAAAAATAGTATTAAACGTCTCATTTGTTCAATTATCTGTTTTCAGTTTACGGTTATTCAGTTGAGCATTAACCCTAGCGTAACTTGTGCCGAACTCCGTGCAACTCTGCGGTTAATCCATAGGATATACAGCACCTAACCTCCATTGAAAACCGTAAACTGAATATTACTCTTCTTCATCGCGTCTGGTTTGGATACCGATCTGACTGATTTCTTCCATTA
Source organism: Siphonobacter sp. SORGH_AS_1065 (assembly GCF_030818595.1). NCBI lineage: Bacteria > Pseudomonadati > Bacteroidota > Cytophagia > Cytophagales > Cytophagaceae > Siphonobacter > Siphonobacter sp. SORGH_AS_1065. Next base: position 1,942,435 of record NZ_JAUTAM010000004.1, on the reverse strand, counting down.
AGCCAATGCCTTCTTTCTTCTCCACCAAAGAGAAATATTGAAAACCGAGAGCAACATCTACTAATCCGCCCAGAATAGCTGCACCGCCAACCGAAATAATGGACGTTAACATCATAATCCATTGCAGGTTCTCTCCCAATACTTTCAATCCCTGAAGAAACATAATCAAGTACATAGGAACGGATAAAATCGCTCCCAGAAAACTCGCGGCAATGGTTACCAGAATCCGAATTCCGAACGTCGACAGTCCATCGCTCCAGCTAAGTTGAGCCAGTTCCTGCGAACGCTGCAAGGACCCAATGGGCGATAAGTCTTCCTGCACCATACTGATCGTTCCCATACTGAAGACGGTATAGGGATAGGCCACGGGTAGAAAGCAGAGAATGGCTCCCAGCAACAGACTCAAGCCATATAGAATATACATTCCTAAGGCAGGAAGTAGTTTACGGGAAACTACCCGCCAGATGTCAGCGGGCTCAATGGGGCCGTCCGTGCTGAGGTATTGAACGAGGTACGTGCTCACCACCAGCGACATCACGATGTGTGCCAGTAGATTGAAAAGCATACTCAGCAGGTATTCTATCCCCCAGCCCGCCGTACTGAAGGAGGAAGCCATGCCGTAGCGATCACTCGCCAGGCTGAAAAGCTGGGACTGAAACAAGCCCGTAGCAATGCCCGAAATCAGAGAAAACGGAGCCGCAAAGTAAAGCAAAACGGGTCCCAGCGTACGCAGGTTTTGAAAAGTAAACTGGAACGTAATGTTGATAATTTCACTAAAATCTCGCTCTTCGCGAAGTCGGATCGGACGCATGTTTCAGGTAGGTAATTAAGGTAGAGGATTATCGGTTTACCTGAGCCTTGCGGTTCAGCTGAATGGGATACCAGACAAAATACCAAAGTATAAAGCAAGCCGAAAGGGTTATGATCAGAATGCTAACCAAGGGATATAAAGGTTGCCGAGTAACAAAGCCTTCAAGAAAGCCCGCGGTTATGAAAATCGGCATCAGGCCAATGGCAATTTTCATTCCCTGTCGGGCTCCCCGCTGAAAAGACTCCCAGCGGGAATACGTTTTCGGGAAAAGGATGCTGTTACCGATGGTTAACCCGGCACAGCCCGCAATGATAATAGCCGAGATTTCCAGCGTTCCGTGAATCCAGACGGTTAATAAGGCATCCCGAATCACGCCTTGCTGAAACAGAAAAGTAAAAAAAGCCCCGAGCATTACTCCATTTTGAAATAAAACGTAAACCGTTCCTACCGAAAACACGATACCGTACACAAAAGCCGCAAACGCCACCCGAATGTTATTGATCGTGATGGTCAGAAACGAAACCGTCATTTGCTGGGACTTATAGACGGCCATCGGGTCGCCCTTCTGAATATTATCGAGGGTCATATTAACATACCCATCCCCCAAAATCAGACGAACAAAACTTTCGTCGTATAAACTCGAAACCGTACCCAGAATTGTCGCTGCAAAGAAAAACAGGAAAGCATAGAGCAGTTGTCGCTGGGAGTTATAGAATAGGAAAGGCAGTTCATAGGCCCAGAAGCGAAACAGGCGATTACTCTTTTCCTTCCGATTGGCGTAAATTTTCTGATGAAACCGCGTTGCCAGCGTGTTGAGGTAACGCGTCACCGGCGAGTCCGGGTAGAAGGTACGGGCATATGACAGATCGTCTGTTAACTCAATGAACTGCTCGGCCAGCTCATCAGGATTCTGGGTACGATCTTCTTCGTAGTGTTTCCACTTTTCCGTATTCTGTTTGATAAAAACTGCTTCCCGCATAAGAATCCAGCGAAAGACCTGTGATAAGAGTAAAGTATTTGGCCTTCGAGCCAAATTAGCAAAAACTTTTTCGTAATTCGCTCTTCGCTCAGTGATACTGTTTAGAGTTTTGCATTTTGTGTTTAGCGTTCAGTATAAATTGTTAAACAAAGGAAAGTGTACTTAAACCATAGAGAGATCATCATTAACTCTCTGCTCTAAATCCCAAACGCTCAACGCTCCCCATGAATCCGACCATTGCTTTTCAGACGAATCAGAACGTTACCCTGGAATTTCTTCCCGCCAGCATCGGCGACCGCATACTGGCCTTTCTTCTTGACTCGCTCATCATGGGAGCCTGGGTGTTGCTGGGTTCTTTACTGATTGGGAAATTGATCGGCGGTGAGATTATGGACAGCAATCTGACCATCAGCCTGTATCTTCTATTCATTGCTTTACCCGTTATGTTTTACAGTCTCCTTTCGGAGGTTTTCATGAATGGACAATCCATTGGCAAGAAAGTATTGGGGCTACGGGTGGTTCGGGTGGATGGAACGCCGACTACCATCAGCGATTATCTGCTTCGCTGGTTGTTACGCCTCGTGGATGTTTGGGTGCTTTCAGGGATGATTGGGCTGGTTACCATGGCCATTTTCAGTGGTCAACGTCTCGGCGACCGGGCAGCCAAGACGGCAGTGGTGAAGCTTCGAGCTCCTGTCAAGCTGGGTGATCTGCTGCCTACTCAAAACGAGTACCCAGATTATGAAGTTACGTTCCCGCAGGCATTGCTTCTGTCTGACCGTGATATTACCACCATTAGAAAAGTGATTCGAAAAACGCAGCAACACCATACTTTCGATCTGTTAGCTCAAACCGCCGAACAGGTGAAGCAGGTAACCAGCATTCAAACGGATCTCGACGACTGGGTTTTCCTCAATACATTAGTGCAGGATCATACGGTACTGGCGGTGCGAGAAGGCGTATAAAAACTTTGCAGTCACTCGGCAGAGGCTAGTTAATTTCCAGAAAGAACCCATCCTACCATTTTAAAGTAAGATTCGCCGCAGTCGCTCGGCTCTGCCGAGTGACGACCTAGCTGTAGGCCTCCGGCCGTCTCATACAAGAAACTTACCAGGTAACAAATAACCATTCTAATACTCCGGTCATAGTTTAGTTACTCGGCATAGGCTAGTTAATTTCCAGGAAGAAACCATACCGCCATTTTAAAGTAAGATTCTTCACTGGGCAGAGCCGAGTGACTTTGGGGAAATGACTTATAAAAGCTAATCCATTACCTATGAAACTTTATACGTATCTAAATGAGGTGAAAGACGGTTGCTTTTTCTTTTGGAGAAAGTACACCACTGCTACTATATTAAAATCTCAAATTAACACTGCGATAGGGGCTATGCTCATATTCTACTACGTGGCTATTCAATTACTCATTACAGGGTTACTTTATCATCAAGGAATCATTCTGTCCAATTATCCTCTATATAGTATCTTTTGCTTCGTAAGTATTATAGGGCTATTGCTAGTCTATATGCTTTTTATCAGTCCGCACATTTCAAAAAATATTTCCACGCGATTAACCGAGCAAGAAAAGGACATTAGAATCCGTAGGTTCCTTTGGTTTACTGCAGGCGGTTTTCTACTATTTTTGGGTGTGATATTCTTGAATCAGCTTGTCTTTTTTCGTTTCTAAAAACGAGTTTTTCATCATACTTCGCAGTCGCTCGGCTCTGCCGAGTGACGACTTAGCTGTAGGCCTCCGGCCGTCTTACGCAAGAAGTCTATATTAGGTAACGAATCACAAATCCGGCCAGAAGTCGATCATTAGCCAAAGCCGAATACTAAAAAAGGAGAATGATTCAATTCGTAAACGGCATATCCGAAAGCACTTTTTAGCTCTACATTTACCAGCCCCAACTTACACTAGTAAATGTCAGAATTAAGAAAAACTTACCCTGAAGGCTTATTCTTCCTAAGCATTTCAGTACAAGGCTGGATTGACGTATTCATTCGGCCTTCGTACGTAGAAGAATTATTAAAAAGTCTGCGTTATTGTCAGGCCAACAAAGGATTACAGATTTATGCCTATGTCGTGATGAGTAGCCACATTCATTTGATTGCCAGTAGAAAGGAAGGCAACCTTAGTGAGGTCTTAAGAGATTTCAAAAGTTATACAGCGAAAAGAATTTTAAAGCTTATTGAAGAAAATCAACAGGAGAGTAGAAGAGACTGGCTTCTAAATCAATTACGATATTGGGCAAAGTATACGTCTCAAAACGAGCAGTATGTTTTTTGGCAAAAAACTAACCACCCTATTGCCTTATACACGCCTCAAGTGACCCGACAAAAGATGGATTACATTCACTTGAATCCTGTCGCAGCAGGTATTGTCACTGATCCGAGTCATTATTATCTCAGTAGTGCTCATCCGATGAGTCCTATAAAAGTATTACCTATATAGTTTGGTTATCAATAATGTACTTGCTTGTAACCGGCCAGAGGCCTACCCTTAGGTCGTCACTCGGCAGAGCCGAGAGACTGCGAAGTATAGTTTGGTTATCAATAATGTGCTTGCTTGTGACCGGCCAGAGGCCTTCAGCTAGGTCGTCACTCGACAGAGCCGAGCGACTGCGAAGTGTAGTTTGGTTAATCAGTAATGTGCTTGCTTGTGACTGGCCAGAGGTCTACCCTTAGGTCGTCACTCGGCAGAGCCGAGCGACTGCGGCGAGTGCAAAAGCCATTCCCTAATCCTAGGGTAAGACTATTTGCTTCGCTCTAAATGACAGTCATGAGTTGAATAAAGATGGTTTTATTGCTGCCAGCGAAAAAGCTAGCAGCAATACTTCCCTCCGCAGTCGCTCGGCTCTGCCGAGTGACGACCTAGCTGAAGGCCTCTGGCCGCCTTACGCAAGAAATTCATCAGCAACAAAACCATTCTAATACTACGACCAGAGTTTAGTAAACGTTCTTCTCCAAATGACAGCGAAGGATTAGAATTGCGGTGGCAATTCATAGCAACGGGACTCTGCGTTAACGCAGAGTCCCGTTTGTTTTCATGGCTTTTGAAAGACTCAATGTAGTTACTTATCTTGGGGTAAATCTCCCGGCGATGGATGTCCGTAATACCCTTCGTGGCAGGTATCATGAAACATGCCTTGTTGACGGAAAGATTCGAATCGGCGGGGGCCTGTTACGGCCGTTAATCCACCGAAAGTAAGGATAGCCACTACAGCGACAATCCAGGGATTCAGGTTACGTTTCATGCGTTGGGTTGTGGATTGGTAGTTGCAAAGGGACGGCAAAATCCTCGTTGTTTAAACTCGGCATATTCTTCATCGCTCATCTGGCGAATCCGGTCGGTAAAGTCACTACGCCACGGTCTGCGATGTCCCCAGTGACGAGGGCCACGAAAGAGTCTGAAAATGGCTCCGATGAATAAGAAAAAGAGAGCGATTCTCAGCAGAAAAAAAGGTAGGACAAACAGGGCACCGCCCAGTAATATTCCCGCCAGAATAGATTTTAAGATGGTGTTATTCATGGTATCATTTGTTTTCAAAGGGGAGGACGAACCTGCGAAAGAATTACTTTAACTGATGTTGATTTTTTATTCATCTCTTCCAAACCGCCTTTTCCATTCGCTTCGGAAACGAGTCCGTTCATCCTCATCCATGTTTTTCCACTTCTCCCGCCAACGCTGGTGGCCACCAAACGGCGTACGTTGAGGTCGCGGCCCGAAGCCCCCGAATAGAATTTTACTTAATACCAAAATCCCCATGGCCTGTGGATACGTCAGGGTTTTCACTGTGGTTACATCCACCAGAATATGATTCCAAAGCGTCTGCACTAGGAAAGAAAGTCCGAAAAAAGCGGCTACGAAAAACAGGGGAAAGAAAAGGCGTCGGCGTCCCATGACTTATAGTTGATTCAGTTCGTTATAAAGCTTTTCCAGTCGTTTCCGTAAATGCTGTACGGCGTATCGTTTCCGGGAAATAATCGTTTTCAGGTTTTCGCCTGTTTCATCGGCAATTTCCTGTAAGGTTTGATCTTCCAGTTCATTCCAGATAAAAACCTGTCGCTGTTTTTCGGGAAGCTCATCCAAAGCCTGCATTAATTCTTCCCAGAAAAGATCTCTGAAAAACTGGTCTTCCGGCGTCTGAGGTTCCGTCAGTAAAACCTGCCGAATGCGGTGGTCATCTTCGTCCTCTTCGTACATGGAAAGGGGTTCTTCTTTTTTCTTTCGGTACGAGTCCGTAATTTTGTTACGAGCTACCTGAAAGAGCCAACCGCTGATACTTTCGATTTCATCCAGATTTACCACCTTACTTAGCTGATACCAGACTTCCTGTAATAAATCTTCCGCATCTTCGTCGTTACGCACCTGCCCACGGATAAACCCCAGCAGTTTTCCGCCGTATTGTTTTACGGTCGAAAGAACAGTACGCGTGGAGGTTTCAGCCATGAATCAGTCCGCTTGAATAGTCGGTTACAAAGGAGAAGACGAAGGCGGGGAGAAATTACTTTAAAGAAGTTTATATTTTATTGAACTCTGTTTTTAACAGCCTGTAGAGACGTCCATTTATAGCGTCTTAGCTGGGAAATGAAAATAATTGAAAGGTAATAAAACCGCCTCTTTCCCAGACGCGACTTCATTGCGTCTCTACCAGAGTAATAAAAAAGGCCGCTAAATTTCTTCAGCGGCCTTTGGGTTGATGACTTAAATTAATTTTTCGAGGCATTACTTCCTCTGAAATTTCGCAGGTTATACGTGAACGTCAGCATAAAGTAGCGACTCAGCACCAGCGTGCGATTATCTTCTACGTAGGACGCGGTAATGTTACGACTAATGCTGTTGTTCTGTTTCAGTAAATCGAAAATCGTCAGACGGATTTCACCGCGTTGATCTTTAAGAATCTTCTGTCCAACCCCCAGATTAACCAGCGTAAAGCTACGGTCGTACCCTGCTCCCAGCCCTTTGTAAAGGGTATTGGTAACGTCAGGATTAACGGTAAAGCCCTTGCGAGAAATCCAGTTTAGACGGAAACGAGCCGTGTGTGAGAAGTAGTTACTGTTCTGCTGCGGCTGAATGGAGTAACGAACAATGTTATAAGAACCATTATACGATACCGAAAAATCCAGGTTTTCGCTAATGTTACTGCTCAGCACCGTTCCAGCATTGAAGGCGTAATTATTTGAAATGTTTGATACCTGATTGATTAAACCGGGCGTGCGGGTATAATTTACGCCACCGTTCAGGTTCAGGTTACTTTTGATGGACTGAATGGGTAAGCCCAGGTTCATAAAGGCCCGCATACTGCGATAGCCCTGCAAGTTTACCGGACGCGAGTACTGGGACCCACGCGTTAACAGAACGCCCTCGGCCAGCGTCGTATCCCGATTGGCAATAAAGGTGGAGTTAGTGATGTTATTCTGCGTAAACGTGGCAAACAAACCGCCAAAGAAGTTCACCGATTTAGCGACGTTCGTGCTGTTGTAACGCAGCGATAAGTTATTGCTGTACTCCTGTTTCAGCTCAGGGTTGCCACTGGAAATAAAGAGCGGGTTCGTGATGTCATACACGTTTTGTAACTGCGTAATGGAAGGAGCGTTGGTCGAAGTACGGTAGTTAAAACGCAGGTTTTTCGTTTGCGTAAACTTGTAGTTCAGATCCGCATTTGGTAGGAAATTCTGGAACGTTTTATTCACCGAAAATTCTCGTGGATACACCTGATTACCTGACAAATCTGCCATTTGATAATCGCCACCCAAGGTCAGGAACGCTTTGCTTGTGCGTAACCGATACGAAATTCCACCTCGATTGGTCGTGTATTGGTTATCGAAGCGGTTACTTAAAATCGTGTTGAGATTGGAATAGGACTGTGCTTGTTCGTTATAGTCAAACGTTTCTTTGTTACTCTTACTATTGGTAATTGAACCGTTATAACTGAATTGTAACTGGCTCGATTTGGAAATCGGCTCGGTATAATTCACATTAGCCGACCAGTTATTACTGTTCGTATGCGTTTCCGATTGTTGATTAATCGTGGCGAGTGAGTCGTTGATATAATAACGGTTCTGTGAAAGCTGGAAACCGTTCCGGTTATTCGTGTTCAGCGTTGTTCCTACCCCAATTGAAATCGTACGTCCGGGCTTAGCAAAACGATAGCGGTATAAGAGGTTTTGCGAGAAATTGTAGCCATTGCTATGAGCCGAAGTATTGGTATTCGTTTCCGTTAACTTAGCTCCGGTTTCGCTTTCGGTATTTATCCCGCTTACATTGCTGTTGCTGTTATTATTCTGAATACTGATACGCGGCGTCCAGATTAACGAGCTACGGGAATTGATTTGATATTCCAGCCGCAAGTTAGCCCGGTGGTTCTGGTTATTATTGGAAGAAAAGCTCGACTGATCGTAAATCTGGCCTCTGTTAGCCGTTGAAAAATACGTCCGTTGCAACACACTTTCCGTAGTATTCCGGGCCTGATTGAAAAAGTAACTACCCGTTACCTTGATTTTTTTACCCCAGTTGTCGGTATAGTTCAAGCCCAGAGCATTCGTAGAGGTAATACCACCCTGTTGACCCGTCAGGAAGTTACCGGCGGAGTTACCGCCAAATCCTCCTCCGCCACCACCAGGGTTGCCACCACCGCCGCGATTACCACCAAAATTTCCACCACCGCCAGGACGACCGCCACCACCACTGGAACCCAGAGCACCGAGTAAGTCCTGCATGGCGAAGTTTTGCTGGTTTACGTTGTTACTCAAGCCAATCAGAGAAATCCGGCGAGCTCCACTGAAGAAGTTGATATTTCCCCCCGCCGAGTAACGGTTGTCGGTTCCATACCCGCCGTATACTTTTCCAAACTGGCCGTTGTTCTTACCCGTACGCGTAGTAATGTTAATCGTCCGTTCAGCATTACCGTCATCAAAACCCGTAAACTGGGATTGGTCGCTCAGGCGGTCGAAGACCTGAATTTTATCGACAACTTCGGAAGGTAAGTTCTTCAAGGCCAGCGAAGCATCATCACCAAAAAATTCCCGACCGTCCACCAATACCCGTTTCACATCCTGCCCCTGAGCTTTGATTGTACCGTTTTCAATGGTAATGCCGGGCATTTTTGTTACCAAATCCTCCACGTTTGCATCCTTGGTTACCTTATAGGCATCAGCGTTGTAAATCAGCGTATCGGCTTTTTGTTCCACGCGTTCCTGCATGCCTTTGACCGTTACTTCTTTCAGGTTTCTGGAGTTGGAAGAAAGTTGTAAAGTTCCCAAATCCTGCACGCTGTTAAAAGGACGAATCTGAACCTGTTCGGTGTTATACCCAATGTAGGAAAGTCGTAAGCGATACGCTCCACGGCTCAGATTGGGGAAGGCAAATCGGCCATCGGCATCCGTCGTTGTGCCACTGCGTTGCGTAGAATCGCGGGCATTTATTAATAAAACCGTTACTCCGAAAAGCGAAGAGTTATCATTTTTATCCGTCACCCGACCTCTCAATTCAATGCCCTGCCCAGCCGTTGCAGGGGTCGTCGTTCGGGCCGGAACCGTCGGAGGCGGCGTAGTGGCGTCGGGCGTAGGCGTGGTATCTCGGGGAGCCGTTTGACGGGCTACATTCGCAGGAGCGGACGTTACCGGAACCGCAGGCGTGTTGGAAGGCACGGCCGATACCGGAGTGGAAGCTGGTTTAATCGTATCTGTAGTAACGCTGCCGCCCACCGTGGTTAAGGGAATCACGCCGACATCCGTAGGTACCCGCAAAGGGGCTACCTCTACTTCTTTGGCTTGAAAACCCGCCTTAGCTACCCGCAAGCGGTAAGCTGGCCCGTATTCGAGTCCTCTGAATAGAAATTTACCGGAAGTGTCTGTCTGACTTGCCAGCCGCTTGGTCGTGTCTGCGGGCTGGATGAGAACTACCTTAGCTTCGGCAACGGGTTTGCTGGAAGGCTGCGTTACGCGGCCCGAAATAGCTCCTTGCTGAGCCATAGCAGCCGTGAAATTCAGACTGATTATAAGTAAGTAGAGATAGGATTTCGTTTTCATTGTTTAACACCAGGGGTGTATCATAGAAGGCTTTTTTGCTACTGAATTGACTCTCTGATAGGGAAGGGCTGTTTAGGTTTACTAGGCTCAAAAACGGATTATGACCCGTTTCAATAATTCATCGATGAAAAGTTGTTTTGAGTAGATGAGGGATGAGTTTGAGGTTTAGGGTTGTGGGTTTGGAGTTTAGGGTTTCGTTAGTTAGTAGATTATGGTATCCCATACATGTGCTGTATATTATTATCATTTACTTCGAGTTATAAACAACATAACAACTCAAAACTTTAAACCCACAACTCAAAACCCTAACCTCCCCCTTCTTAATCGTCTGATTTTAAGAAAATACTTTCCTTATTCCGCACTAAAATATTCGTACTAGGGTTTGGGCTTTACGAGTAAGAGTCCTACGTTTGTAAGATAATTCTATTTATTCGATAGAATAAAAGCCTTATTGCATATGCAAAGTTTTCGCACTGAACTTGAAAATCCCCTGGTTGAAAAAGATATCGTTGATTTAGAGCGTAAAATCCGTCTTTTCCGGGAGGGCCAGATTCATGAAGAAAAATTCAGAAGTCTGCGGCTGGCTCGTGGTGTCTATGGACAGCGACAGCAGGGCGTTCAGATGGTACGGATTAAGTTGCCCTACGGCAAAATGACTTTCAAACAGTGGAAACGGATTGCTGATATTTCGGATGAATATTCAACGGGCAATCTTCACCTGACCACTCGCCAGGATATTCAGATTCACTTCGTAAGTCTGGATCGTACGCCTGAACTATGGGCTAACCTGGAGAAAGATGATATTACCCTCCGAGAAGCTTGTGGAAACACGGTTCGAAACGTAACGGCTTCTCCAACCGCGGGTATCGATCCCCAGGAGCCTTTTGACGTAACCCCTTACGCGGATGCTACTTTTCGTTATTTCCTGCGTAATCCGATTTGCCAGGAAATGGGCCGTAAGTTTAAGATGTCCTTCTCCAGCACAGACCAGGATACGGCTTTAGCTTACATGCATGACCTAGGCTTTATTCCTAAAATTCAGGATGGGCAGCGGGGCTTCAAGGTATATGTAGGCGGCGGATTGGGTGCTCAACCAGCTCTGGCTCATCTGTATTATGAATTCCTGCCAGCTAATCAGTTAATTCCAACAATTGAAGCGGTTTTACGAATTTTTGATCGTCATGGCGAGCGGAATAGCCGTCATAAGGCCCGTCTAAAATTCCTGCTCGCTAAAATTGGTCTGGATGAATTCAAGCGTCTGGTGGAAGAAGAATGGACGGCCCTGAAATCCAAAACTTTTGAAATTGAAGCCCCAGAAAACGAAGTGGCTCCTTTAGCGACGACGGAACCTGCCTTCGATTCGGTTGAATTGACCAACTGGTATCAATCCAACGTATTTGCTCAAAAACAGGCGGGTTATTATGGCGTATTTGTTCGCGTACCCCTGGGTAATATTCGTTCCGAAGTAAGCCGTAGTCTGATTGAACAACTGAGTCCTTACGTGGCTGATGACGTTCGCGTTACGATTAATCAGGGCTTGTTACTTCGCTTTGTGAAAGGTGAAGATTTACAAACGGTTTATGCCATCCTTGCGGCTCATGGTTTTGCTCAGGCAGGAGCCAACAGTACAGCCAATATCACCGCCTGCCCCGGAACGGATACTTGTAACCTGGCTATTTCAGATTCGACTTCGATTTCACTGGAACTGGAAAAAGTCATTCAGAACGAATTCCCTGATCTGATTTTTAATAACGACCTGTTAATCAAGATTTCGGGTTGTATGAATGCCTGTGGTCAACACAGTATGGCTCACATCGGTCTGCATGGCAGCTCGATGAAAGCTCCTGACAAACGGGTATTACCGGCTCTGCAAGTATTACTCGGCGGTGCGACGCTTGGCGATGGACAAGGTCGGGTGGCTGACAAAGTCATCAAGATTCCATCCAAACGCGGTCCTCAGGCCCTGCGTTGGTTGCTGAGCGATTACGATGCCAACGCCGAAGAAGGAGAATATTTCCACAATTATTATGACCGTCAGGGCGAAAAGTACTTCTACGGCTTACTCAAACCCCTGACCGATCTGACTACCGTAGTTGACAGCGATTTCGTTGACTGGGGCCAGACGGGTGCATTTGCCACCGAAATTGGAGTTGGAGAATGTGCCAGCGTCATTATTGACCTGGTAGCAACGCTGATTTTTGAAGCGGAAGAAAAATACGACTGGGCCAAGGCCGCTTTTGAAGAAGGTCGTTACGCCGATTCAATTTACCACAGCTACAGCGTCTTTGTTTCGGGAGCGAAAGCTTTATTGCTCGATAAAAGCGTAAACGTTAGCACGCAGCACGCGGTGATTAAGGAATTTGATAAGCAGTACGTAGAAACCGGAGAATTTACCTTTGGTGGTAAAACGTTTACCGAAAAGACGCTGCAAATCAACCAGAATGAACCCTCGGCAGAATTCGCAGCCCGTTTCCTGGCCGAAGCACTTGAATTTATTCAACGGGCCCGTAGCGTACGCGAAGAAGCCGTCGCTACCAAGGCCTGAGTTTATACGAATGAGCAAAAAAATAAACCCTAAACTGACCGTCGTTGGAGCAGGGCCGGGAGACCCTGATCTCATCACCCTGAAAGCGGTGAAAGTCCTGCAACAGGCTCAGGTAGTACTTTACGATGCCCTGATTGATCCCGTATTACTCGACCATTGTTCTCCCGATACGGAGAAGATTTACGTTGGCAAACGCCCCGGACAGAGTTTTTCACAGGAACGTATCAATGATCTGATTGTGGAGAAAGCCTATGCGTCGGGTCACGTCGTGCGGCTCAAAGGCGGCGATCCTTTCGTTTTTGGTCGGGGTCAGGAGGAAATCGAATACGCCCGTCAGTTTGGGATTGAAACGGATTATGTTCCCGGCATTTCTTCGGCTCTGGCCGTGGCCGGAACTGCCGGAATTCCCATGACCGCCCGGGGCGTAAGCGAGAGTTTCTGGGTCATTACTGGCACAAAAACCGATGGTTCGCTTTCTCGTGATCTTTGCCTGGCCTTATGCACCACCGCAACCGTAGTGGTACTGATGGGCATGAATAAGCTGGAAGAAATCGCTGAGCTTTGCTGCAAAATGGGTAAAGCTGATTTACCCGCTGCCATTCTGCAAAACGGCACCACGGCCGAGCAACGAACGGCTCTCCGCACGGCTCAGGAGTTACCCCGGCTGGCATTAGAACACAAGCTATCTAATCCAGCAGTGATTGTTCTGGGAGAAGTCGTTCGTTATGGGTATCGAAGTAACGACGCCGAATGGCAGGATTTCCTGAAAAACGGTAACTTATTTTCGTAACATTTTACGAAATTTTTGAATACACCAGGCAGTCGGGAATCCCGGCTGCCTATTCTTTTTACGCCGAACCTTTCCAGAATCGGAACCGTTTTATCAGGAATGCTACATTTGCAGATTGATGGAAGGCAAAGAAGATCATGAATAAAGAAGTATTCTTTCAGGACTGGGGCCTACGGGATTATCAGTCCTCCTGGGACGAGCAGGAACGCACCTTAGCAGCAGTAGTAGCCCGAAAAGTAGAGAACCGAAAGTTACCCGAAGCGGAACAGGTGCCTACGTCGAATTACCTGTTTTTTGTGCAACATCCGCCTGTTTTTACCTTAGGCAAAAGCGGTAAACCTGAGCACTTGTTACAAACCGAGCCCGAGCTGGAAAGCAAAGGCATTCATTACTATAAAATTAATCGGGGTGGAGACATTACCTTCCACGGGCCGGGCCAACTGGTAGGTTACCCCATTCTCGACCTGGATAATTTCAAACCCGACATTCATTGGTACATGCGGACGCTGGAAGAAGCCATCATCCGTACCTGTGCCGACTACGGTCTTGCCGCAGGTCGCATTGATGGCCTGACCGGCGTCTGGCTGGATTATTTGGAACAGAAAAATCCAAGGAAAATCTGTGCGATGGGCGTGAAAGCCAGCCGCTGGGTAACCATGCACGGTTTCGCCCTGAACGTAAATACTGAACTCGCTTTCTTTGATTACATCGTTCCCTGCGGCATTGAAGATAAAGCCGTTACCTCGTTGGCGAAGGAAGTAGGCCATGAGCTTGATTTCAACGAAGTTGCTCAACGCGTAAAAACGCACTTGGCCGAGTTATTTGAAATGACTATTATCGAATCCAAGGCACACGCATAAGTCCTTCCAGGAATGGGCTTATCGTTCGCAGAAATGTGAGATTGGATGCCTTGAAAAAATACGTTTCCCAATGAAAAAAGACATTCCTTTTTTACCCGTTGAAGGAGTAAAAGTAGCCATCACCCGCGATGTTAACGAGGCCAATGCAGCCGAATGGCGGGTGTATCTGATTAACAAAAATGAGGTTCCCATTACCAATGTTTTCGTCACTTCCCGGGGTTATAGCAATTCCGATCAGCTGGGCGAAGCACCTCAGCAAACCTCTACTTTACGGCATTTTTATAAAGAAATTCCCGCGAATGGGCATCAGGCAGTCGAGTTAATTGACCCCGCCGTTTTTCATTTAACGAACGAATACTGGGTAAGTTACTTTATTGATAATCAGATTTATGACAAGCGTTTCATTTTCGTTCCGGGTAGCCTCGACGAACAACATCTGATTTCCATTACCCAATTGCAACGCGAAGGCGTCCTTCACGATTAATCTTATTGCTTATACCTAGCAAGCTATCTAAAATTTATAATGGAAGACCTTCATGCGAATCAAGGCTTCTGAAACTTTGATGGATAACGGCAGGTAAACTCTTCCTTGTCGTGGGAACGAGATGAAATTTCGCACCAGTGATTAACCCTCAACTGTCCTGTCAAATGCAGGGAGAGACTTTGGGTGGAATGGGGCGGAGCTGACTTAATAAAGTTACCGCCTAACTCAACAAGCTCGCAAAAGGTCATAAGGTTCTTCGTTTCGCTCGGAATGACAGACGCTGGTGATAAGTAATGATGTGTCCTTCAGGTATGAAATGGATTTAAATACACAATCGTGTCCCCGGATTTCATCCAGAGAAGCAGCATTTATTTATATCTTATTTTTAGACAATCTCTAAAAGCGGCTCTTATTCAAATTAAGAGCCGCTTTTGAGGTAGAACCGCTATTTATTTAAGATCTTGTAATGATTTCATAATCTATAATTTGGCTGTAAAGTACTGACTATCAATCGATCAACCAATAACTATCAACTAGTTACTAAATAGGTTTTACAATAGAGGGGCTTCTTCGTTATTTCGGAGCATGATTTAAAAGCCACCTACACCCTACGCTATGTCTCCCCTTGAGTTTCGGGCCTTTACCAAACAGTTATTATTCATCGATATTGAAACTGTTGCCGGGAAAGCCGATTTTACCGAACTTCCTGAACGCCTCCAGAAAGAATGGATTCGAAAAGCCGGAAGGCTAAAAAACGATGAAGAGCGTACCGAAGCCGAGCTTTACCCGGAACGGGCCGCGATTTACGCCGAGTTTGGCAAAATCATTGTCATCGGCCTGGGCTTTTTTCATTGGGATGAAAACGACGAACTCACCTTCCGTGTCCGCACATTTCACGGTCATGAGGAGGCCGAAGTTTTGCAACAATTCTGTGATCTGATTGAGAAGCGTTACTCACCCAAACTGACCCTTTGTGCCCACAATGGCCGCGAATTTGATTACCCTTACCTATGCCGCCGATTGATGGTGCAAGGCTTGAAAATTCCCAAACCACTGTGGAATCCGAACTGGAAACGTTATGATAACCCCCATCTGGACACAATGGAGTTCTGGAAGTTTGGCGATTATAAAAACTTCACCAGCCTGGAGTTACTAGCGGCTTTATTTGAAATTCCTTCCAGCAAAGAAAATCTTTCCGGCGACCAGGTTAATGCAACCTATTACCAGCAAAACGGCCTTACCGCAATCGCTGAATATTGCCGGGAGGACGTCGTTGTTTTGGCTCAGCTTTACTTACGTTTCAATCGTTTCCCCCTTCTTCCAGAAGAGCAGATTTTCAGACTTGCCTAATTTCTTTTATCAGTTTTCATAAAGCCTATACCTGACCACTATTACCATATTATTTCTTATTTATTACTCCTGATTCTTACCCTATTTAGATGTATTCCTACCCGTAAAACGAACGTAACGATAAAACCCCAGCATCAAATTCAATTCAATGCTGGGGCAGGTACTGCAAGTCAAAACTAGGACTAGCGGCAAACTAGTCACTCATCCTTACGATTTAATGGCATAGAAGCTCTTGGAAACCGGAGCTTCTATTTTTTTAGCAGGATCTACCGCAGCCATCAGTTCCGAAAGATTGGAGATTTTTCCAGCTAGAATTCCCTGCTGCTTGGCAGGTAACTTGCAGAATGTAACAATGGCTTGTGCTTCATCTTCAGCCAGGCGACGGCTTTCAACCAGTACGTAGGTACGATAAAGAACCCGAATGGTGAGGTAATTGAGAATGATTAGAGCCGTTCCCGTTCCATGACGAAACGCTCGCTGGAAATACGCGGGATGATAGGCTTCTCCTTTCAGTTCAAGACGGACGTGACTGTGGGGAAAATATTGTTCCGTCACTTCACGAAATCCGTTCTCAAACAACAAGTTGATAAGGCTGTCAGAAGGAGTATACTGGTGCATAATCAAAGAGGGCAATTTGTACCAAAGATAATGAGAGATATACTCTATTATAAATCGCTTTGTTTCAGACCTTTTACTGAAAAGTAATACCTCTTTTTTGAAAAATGATTGCATAATTTTCCTCTCCCATTCATTACTAAATTGTAAAGTACTTTTTGCTAAAGCATTGCTTTATAATCAGATAGCCTAAAAAAATGTATGCAAGCATACATTTCCCATGGAGCAAGCTTTTCTTGTCAGCCATCTACTTCTGTTTCCACAACATCAGGCCTTGCAATAAAAAGCTACGGGAGTGAGTATGTGAGTAGGCGTATGTTCGTATTAGCTAATCCTCTCTAATAGCTAAGGGCCGGTAAGGTCATCAACGGGTGCAGTCAACAATTAACAATTTTTTAATAGATAAAAAACTCGTCTCATTAAGACGTATAGTCTAGTAAATAAATTTCACGTTATTGCGTTCTATTACCTTGAATGTCTTCAGGGAACCTTAGAAATGCAATAAAACGTTAGGGTCTTGTAAGGTCCTTATTCTATTTTCTGTTTTACAAATAGGCATTATTTTAAAATAAACGCAGATTTCTAAATGCATTTATTTTTTTTGTCCAATTTGCTTTTAAAAATACAATTATTAGTTTTGTCCTATATTCAGAAAGGCCACACTTTCGAAATTCACCAGGCCTTACCCCATCGCAATGGAAGATTACAATAAAATCATTGAGTCGCTGGGCGTCCGATTTATCAAGGCCCGGCACATTCGGATGCAACAAGCCATCCGTATCAAAAACTTTTATGACATCGAAAACTCCCTGTTGATTCTATACGACGGAGAGGTGTCATTTGGAGAAGATGGTATCCGGGCAGAGCCTGGCGATATGCTCTTCATTCCTGGGGGTAAAGCTTTAAGCATTACTTACGGCAGCAGCGAAAACCCTAAAAGCATTTCCAACGAAGAGTTTCTGACCTTCCGGGAACGCTATTTCGACTCCCGTCGTGACCCTGCTGAAATCGGGAAAATCCCCCATTCCTTTGGTCTGGTGGCATTTGAAGCTAAGGTTTTCGACTCGGTTAACTTTTTTACGTCCTTAGATGTACCTCCCTTTCTCATCAAAGGCGAGGAGTCACTGGCTCACGCTCTGAAAGAAATTCTCGCGGAGGATTTCCGTGACGAAGCAGGCCGGGGCCGGATCATCAAGATCAAGACGGAAGAAATCGTTATCAATATCATTCGTTACATCCTGAAGCACCGTCTGTTTGTAGAGCAATTAGCCACCAACAGTACGTACTTCAAAGATCCTCGTCTGATCGATATTTTCACGTACATCAAAGACAACATCGGCGGCGATCTGTCTAATAAGGTACTAGCAAACGTAGCTAACGTATCGGAAGATTACGTAGGTCAGTACTTCAAGATGCTGACGGGTATTAACCCTCAGGATTACATTGAGTATCAACGCATGGAAGCTGCCGTAAACCTGTTACGCACTTCGAAGAAGAGCATTCGGGCTATCGGTGCGGAAGTAGGCTACAAAGACACCGCGTATTTTTGCCGTCGCTTCAAAATGATGTTTGGCATTCCTGCGGGCAAAATGCGTCGTCGGGAATCGCTGATGAATCTGTAAGCGAAGTTCTTTACAAAGAAAAATCCCCGATCAGCCTAGGGCTAATCGGGGATTTTTCTTTGTATTCAAGGCTATTAGAAGCCGCCCTGATCGTAGAAACTCCGGCGGCGGGATAGCTTCAGGTCTTTCAGCATGGCCGAACGTACGCGTAATTCGAAGTTATAGTTCCCCCCCCGCAGGTTTTGGGCAATAGGCGTCCAGTTGAAGGAGGCTTCCCAGCAGTGCAGGTTACGGGTCAGACCGATGTTGGTTAATGACGGAGCGTTCTGCACGAAATCCCAGCCCGTAGTAAACGTCATGGCCCAGTTTTCCGTCAGTTTAATATCGCCGTTCATACTCAGCGTCTGGAACTTCTGAGCCCGAGCCAAACCGTATTTGGTATAGCTAAAGTTGTAACTCACGTTGACATTCCAGGGGACATCCCAGTCAATATACAACTGTGGATTACTCTGAATAAACCGCATTTCGGCATCACTAACGCCTTCGGGTTTCTTCTTTTGCTGGTCTTTATTATCTTTATTTTTCTTCTGGCCCCCTTTAAAACCCGTGCTGAAACCAATATTCATGGTTTGCAAAGCGGCCAGTCCTTTACCACTCGCTACTCTCAATCGGTTCACCCTTCGCCCACTCAACAGGTATTCATCCTGAACAACGTCGTAAGGGTCAAAACTGGAAGCAAAGTTCACATTATACTTTTTAAGGATAACGGTATTTGCCACCAACGACAGATTCGAGAGATTAAAGGAGTCCGCCAGGAAGTTATAACTCCCCGAAAGGCCGAAGTTATCCAGCAGGTTCACTTTCTGGAAAGCCTCTTTGGCCGTATCTGATTTGGCCCGAACTTTCATTTCCAGCTGGTTGGTCAAACTAAAGCTGGCCGAAGCCGCCTGACCTACCCCCCCACTGTAGTTACTAAATTTGGATAATAGACGCGTATCGCCCCGTTCGTTAATCTGTACTTTCTGATAAAATTTACTTGATAAATCTGGCGTATAACTCAAACTAATGGAAGGAGCAAAGGTATGGCGAATGGCCTCCAAACGACCTAGATTTTTGAAGTAATAGGTGCCATACACCCGTGTATTAATGCCCAACGAAGTAGAATAACTATACGCAGGAGCAACTCGGTTCAGCGTATCCACAAATACCCCACCACTGTCTGATACCATTCCTTTGTAGATAATTCCTCCGGGTTTGATATAACGATAACTAAACTGCTTGGTATAAAGGTTACCCTGCAAACTTACGCCTGGCGTTACGTTGATGTAACGAGCTATTTTGAAGTTAGGCAAGGAAATAGGAATGGAAAACGTAGTAGTTACCTGGCTGTTTCTCAGAATCTTAGGCAGGTTTTCCAGATTGAACGGTATATTACCTACTACTAGAGTCGTTGGAGCTACGGAGGAAGTAGTCGTAGTATTTATCGTATTAGGGAAGTAGTTCGCAATTCGGAATTCGTTGCCAAAGGAGCTATTACTCACAATCTGAGGCTGAATGCGATTCGTGATATCCACATTACTAGACAAGTTCAATCCTAAACGAAACGATTCATACCAGGCCGGAGTGATGGCTTTCTTACGGCGAAAAGGCTGGAACTGGGTAACTGCTGCATTCACCCCTACCCCTGCCGTCAGTTCCCGCGTTGTTACGTTCTGGTTTACCCGGAAGTTGGCACTGGTTTGAATGAACTGACCAAAATTATGGGAATACTGAACGGAAGACCCGAAGACGTTCTGCTGGTAACGCCCCAAACCGGTCGAAGTCGTCAGGTTTTGTTCGTTGTTACGGGTATAGTTACTACTGGCAATGTTAACCGAAGCCGAAAAACTATAGGGCCGACCTAGCGTTTGTGGGGTGTGAGACCATTGCACGCTGAAGTCATTCGAAATCGTACGGTTTGGACCGATCTCATCTCCTGACTTGTTATGGTTATAAATCAGACTGAAGTTACCGCTGTATCTGTATTTTTTGATGTAATTCCCCTGCGAACCAGCTCCCCAGCCTCCTTTGGAATAAAGCTGGCCCGTAAACCTTAGCCCCAGGTTATCATTAGCCGCCCAGTAATACCCGAAGTCCCGAAGATAAAACCCCCGGTTTTGCGGTTCCTCGCCGTAGTTTCCCAGAATAAAACCAGATTTACGTTTTTCGGAAAAAGGGAAGAAGCCAAACGGTAATCCCAGCGGTAGCTGAATTCCCGCAATAACTAAGTTGAAAGGCCCGGATATGACCTGCCTATTATCGCCTTTCCCCTGCACAAGCTTGATCCTCGGAGCCTGAATGCCGTAGTGCGGATGTAATAAGTCGCAGGTGGTATAAAAGGCTCCCCTCAGGAAGAAGTTATTAGAGCTATCTTTTTTGACAATTCGCCCCCGCACGTTTCCTTCGCCCTGCTTGGTTACGATGGTTTTAATGGCGGCTCGTTTGGTCTTGAAATTGTAACGGATTTCGCTGGTATTGTAGGTGTCGGCTCCCTGCTCGAAAATAGGTTCACCGATAACTTTCCCAGTCGAATCTTTTCGGCCAATGGCGTAAACCTCATTCGTTTCCCAGTTAAGCCTGATATAATCCGCTTTGAGGTGAATGTCCTGATAATCCACTTTGGCATCCCCAAAAAGTTCGACAATCCTTTCATCGAACAGCGAAACCGTGGAATCCCGGGCAGAGTATTCGACTTTAGCCTGTAAATCACTATCATCAGCCAGCGAATCAGGTTTGGCAATCTTCGCGGAGTCGGCGGGAGTAAGCGGTTTTAAAGAATCGGCGGCTACGGGTCGTCGAACACCTCCAAAAGGCAAAGCCATACGTTTTGATCCCGGACGTTGTCCCCAGGCCTGCAAACCGAGCAACACAAAAAAGATCAAAAGAAAACTGTTCTTCAACGTTTCTGAAATTTAATAACCATTCAATGAGCCCGTTTTTTAGACAGGGGATTGGAAAACTTTCTAAAGAATTTTCCGTTGACACTTAATAAATCATTGAGAATTCCCAACTAAAATAAAAGCGAAGATAAGACACTGACTTTGGCTTTGCCGGTCATGTAATAGCTTTTTCCTTTAAATTTGTCGGGCAAAAATACAGAGTAACTCTTCCAACCTTTTGCAGCATGCGTGAAAAAAGCCAGTTAAAGTGTGTTAATGTATGGCCCCTTCTGGGTTTAGTAATCTTTCTCTTTAGTTTTCAGGCGAATCAATCGTCCGAAAGACCCATCCCTACCCATACAGCTCCCAGTGAAGAAAACCTGCGGACGGTAGTGATTGACGCGGGTCATGGCGGTAAAGATCCGGGGGCTATCGGCAAAAATGGAACCCGTGAAAAGAACGTCGTACTGGCCATTGCTCTGGGTGTTGGGCAGATGATTAAAGATCATTACCCCAACGTCAAAGTTATTTATACCCGAAAAAGCGACGTTTTTGTAGAGTTACACGAACGTAGTGCTATTTCTAACCGAAATAAGGCGGATCTGTTTATTTCCATTCACGCCAACGCCCTCACTCGCCGGGATTATTACGGAACGGAAACCTACGTAATGGGTTTGCACAAATCCGAACAAAACCTGGCCGTAGCAAGGCGAGAAAACGCCGTAATTCTTCAGGAAGCCAACTATCAGAAGAAGTATAACGGCTTCGACCCTTCTTCGCCGTTGGGAGCAATCATGCTCGAAAACTATCAGAATGCTTATCTGTCAAGTAGCCTTAATTTTGCCTCGAAAGTAGAACGTTATTTCAAACGAGCAGATCGCATTAGCCGCGGCGTAAAACAGGCTGGATTCCTGGTTCTGTGGGAAACGGCTACTCCGTCCGTACTGATCGAAACGGGGTATTTATCTAACCCTACGGAAGAAGCCTTTTTAGCCAGCGAAGACGGTCAGGATAAACTCTCAAAAGCCATTTTCCAGGCCTTCGAACAGTATAAAAATGATATGGATAACTAGGTTAGTTGTTAGTTTTGGGTTGTTAGTAACCACCTACTACTTTGCGTGATGAGGCTACTTGTTCAATCGAGTTACCAGTCACTACTCTGATTATCAACGATTCACCCAACAACGAATAACCATCCACTTACAACTTCACCCAAATGCTTCTCCGACTGATTCGTCAGAATTATTCGTTTTTTCTGCCTTATGTAATCCTTCTGATTGTGGTGGGAAGTATGCTGTCGCAACTGGACCGAACCGTACTCATGCGATGGATAAACGGGTATAATCATCCGTTCTGGGATCGTTTTTTCTATTACCTGACCGATCTGGCCGATGGAGCCACTGGTTTTGGTGTAGCCGTGGGTTTATTATTCGTCCGCTTCCGATGGGCTTTAGCGGCGGGTTTATCTTTCCTGCTGGCGGGCGAGTTTACGCAACTTCTTAAACACGTTTTTTACGAAGGCGAATTACGCCCCAGTGCTTTTTACAAAAATTCGGGCTGGGCTTTTCACACGGTTGAAGGATTGAACCTGCACAGCGTTAACAGCTTTCCCTCGGGCCATTCTACCTCGGTTTTTGCTCTTTGCTGCTTATTAACGCTTCTGGTTACCAACAAAAACTGGGGTTGGCTTTTTCTGGGAATAGCCGTCTTGGGAGCGTACTCCCGGGTCTATTTATTTCAGCATTTTGTGGTTGACATTTACGTCGGCTCCATCATCGGAACAGTAACCACTTTAGTCGTTTTCGCCGGGCTGGAATCCTATTGGAAAAATCACCCCAAGACCTGGTTAGACCGAAGGGTACGACTTCGAAGATCCCTATAACTAAAAAGGCAACTGCTTGAGTCAGTTGCCTTTTTAGTTATTACTTCGCCGCTCCTTCGAGCTTATATACCCAGGCATACTGACAAGGTATCGTCACTGGGGTCAGGCTAGGTGCCGTAATGCTTAGTTTGCTACCCTTCATACTGGTTTTAACTTCGCCTTTATACCCTAGCAGCGTTACGCGTTTCGGCGTGTTAATGTTTTCTACGGGAATGGTATCCATCCATTCTGTCGTCAGTACATAAATATCTTTTCCTTTTTGGGTGAAGAAAACTTTGTTACCCTTCCTGAAGGCTGGAGCCTGTGCCCAGGCACGCGTACCGTAGATCGCCTGGTCATTCACTTTCATCCAATCGCCCATATCTTTGAGCCGTTGCTGCATAATGACTGGAATTCGTCCATCGGCGGTGGGGCCAATATTCAGTAGTAAATTTCCTCCCCGAGCTACTTTTTCCACAAGTATGTGGATAAGTTGAGCGGAAGACGAATAATCTTCTAAAATCTCCGCCCGGTTATACCCAAATGAACCCCCAATGCCCCGGCATTCTTCCCAGGGACGGCTGAATTTCATGTTATCTGCATTACCCTCGTGCACTAAATCGTACTCTGTAGTGTAGAAGCCTCCGTGCTTAGAACGCGTTTCCTTGCCCCAGCGGTCATTTACCACTACCGTTTCCTTCACAGGCGACTCATTATAAAGCCAAGCTAGGAACTCCGTACTTTTCCACACCTCTGATGGATGATCCCACTCCCCATC
Organism: Siphonobacter sp. SORGH_AS_1065; assembly: GCF_030818595.1. Lineage (NCBI taxonomy): Bacteria > Pseudomonadati > Bacteroidota > Cytophagia > Cytophagales > Cytophagaceae > Siphonobacter > Siphonobacter sp. SORGH_AS_1065. Next base: position 1,918,851 of record NZ_JAUTAM010000004.1, on the reverse strand, counting down.
CGTCCAAACCACATCGGGCTTATAGGTAGTCACTAAGTCTTTTAACTGCGGAATCATGTGGTTATCCACATACTTATCCACATCTTTTCTATACAAGGGGTTATACCATTCATACAGCGAATAGTAGTAACCCATATGCAAACCTTTCTCTTTTACCGCTGCCGTTAGATCCCCCAGCAAATCGCGGTGAGGGCCGACATCTACGGCATTCCAGTTCCAGGACTGGGCACTGGGCCAAAGGGCAAAACCCTCATGGTGCTTGGAAGTCAAGACCACATATTTGGCTCCCGATTGCTCAATGATTTTCGCCCACTCATTCGGTTTAAATAACTCGGCCTTAAAATCTTTCACAAAATCCTGATACTTGAAATCCGCTCCGTATACCCGATCATGAAATTTTTGGAAAATAGGAGACGTCCGGCCTTTCTTATCCTGCCATTTCCACCAGTACCATTCAGAATACTGGTCGTAAACGCCGTCAATGTCACGGGCGGTGGGAGCAAAAGAGGGCACCGAGAATAAACCCCAGTGAATAAAAATTCCAAATTTGGAATCCTCAAACCAGCCGGGAATGGGCCGGGAGTCGATAGAAGCCCAGTTGGCTTCGTATTTTTTCTGGGCAAAAGCTTCCATCGAACAGAGGAGTAAAAGCGATAAGAAGATTTTTTTCATGTGTTTAGAGGAATAGAGATGTACGTACAAAAGAGTACGAAATAGAATTCCTACTCTGAGGATTAATGTTTTCTATAAGGCATCTTCAAAATGTTCGATTTCAGTTTTTGTTCGACTCATACTGATGGCAATGACATCAAACCGGATATTTCCCCGCCAGTTGGTTTCGTAGACAAATTGATCCGCCGCTTTTTTGATGCGTTCTATTTTTTTAGGCGAGACAAACGACTCAGGATAACCGTAGGAAAGATTGGTTCGGGTTTTTACTTCGACAAACAAAATCCAGTCGTCTTTTCGAGCGATCAGGTCAATCTCGGCCCGCCCAGCCCGATAATTCTGGTGAATGATTTCATAACCTTTAGCTTGCAGGATCTGAGCCGCCAGTGCTTCGCCTTTTTGGCCTAATTGAGTCGTGGTTAACACAAAATTTAGGATAGGTTGGTGGAACGTAAAGGAAAGATGGCAAGATTTGAAGGTAAACCCAACGATTGGCTTCATGAAACCCCGATTAACCATTGAATATTGCCCCAAATGCGGCTGGCTATTACGCTCGGCCTGGCTGGCACAGGAGTTATTGACCACCTTTACCGAAGAACTGGGGGAAGTCGCCCTGAGGCCCGCCGAAGTTTCCGGTCGATTCAAGATTTACATCAATGACGAAGAAATTTTTGACCGGAAACGAGCGGGCGGTTTTCCCGAAATAAAAGAACTAAAACAGCAGGTCCGCGACCTGATTGCTCCCGAAAAACCCCTCGGTCATTCCGACAAGAAAGCCTGATTAATAGTTGATGGTTTTTAGCCGCTGCGATTGCCAAACTATCAACTGATATTCAATACTTTACAACCGTCTGTTATTTATTACAAGAATTTCCATACTTACTAACCACTCAGCCTTTATGAAGAAGTATCTGTTGATAACCAGTTTAAGTTGGTGCTTTTTAAGTTGTCAAACTGCTGAAACGAAGCAGGAGCCTCAGAAAACAAAAGTTAAAATAGTAACGGAGTTGCGTACGCTCGAACCCCTGAGTTACGATCTGCAAAACCCCATTCAGACTTTTAAAATGCCCGCTTCGCTTAAGGAAATCTCTGGCATTACTTATGTAAAGGCGGGTCAGTTGGCGGCAATTAATGACGAAGAGGGCGATTTATTTCTCATCGACGCCCAAACCGGAAAAGTGACCGATCAGCGAATGTGGGGGACGAAGGGAGATTACGAAGATATTACCTATCACGAAGGTAAATTTTATGTGCTCCGAAGTGACGGTCGTTTATTCATTTTCACCCTCGGGCAAACTTCGCAGCCCGGCGGTTTTCTGACGAATAAGTCTACCCATATTCAAATGCTGGATCTTAGTTTGCCCGACAAAAATGAACTCGAAGGTCTTTGCTTTGATCCCAAAACAAAAAACTTTTTCATTGCCGCCAAAGAAACCAAACGCGAAGGCGTGGATAAAGACAGTCGTTACGTCTATTTCTACGATCCTGTACAAAAAGAATCCCGCCGGGGATTGGTTTTACGGAAGCGTAGTTTCGAGAGCGTGGGGTTTACAGGTGAAGACGCCAAATTTCGGCCCTCTGCCATCGCGGTGCATCCGATTACCCAAGAGGTGTACATTTTAGCTGCTTCCGGTCAGAAGCTACTAGTACTAGATCGCAAGGGCGGTAACTTTATCCACGTAGAAAAACTAAATCCGAAAGCATTAGAGCAGCCCGAAGGCCTTTGCTTTAGCCCTGACGGTACCTTATATATTTCCAGTGAAGGCAAAAAAGGGCCGGGCGTTATTCAGGTATTTAAATGGAAAGGAGAGCAGAAGTAATGCGGTAAAACCGCTAGTGAACCCATGAAGCTGTTTAGAATCAGGCTAAAGCAGAACCGGTGCTAATCCAAACTGTACGCTTTATTAGACCTGAGTCCTGCTGGCAGCATAAATGAGGGAACAAGGTTATCGCTTCTGCATGAAACGAGCAAGCGGGCGTTTGCCGGAGTGAGTGATTAATGTTCATTTGCTTCAATTACTCGTATACTCAATCAATCTAATACTTAAGCAGTTTTATAATTAATAAAATCATTTCAGACTATAAGGAAATTGCAAAACCAGCCATTCAGGCTAGCATATACATACGATGATATTACTAGGTAAGTATTTCTATATCAAGCGAAAATAATTATAGAGTAAACAAAAATTTCCTATAAGAGCTACTATATTTTTTTTGTTAGCTCTTATAGGAAACAGTATTTGAAATTCACTATGCTTACCCTACTATTTGGGGGCAGGTATAGCGTTTAGTAAATATCTAAGTAATTAATACTTAATTACTTTTTGGGTTAAGACCCCGTTCTGTGTTGGTATAGAGATCATATACATACCGACAGGCAATTCTTGTAAGTCTAAAGATACCTTAGTGCCTACTAAATTCTGGGTACGTAATAGGTGGGACTGCATGTCATACACATATAAATACTGTAAATGACCGTCTGGCACACTCACCGATACTTTATTAGAGAAAGGATTAGGAGAAATACTGAGCGTACTTGTTGCATCACTTTCTATAAGCTCACTTTGTTTTACAAAAGAAAGTGAAGTGGCGATAATCTTTTCGTAACAGCCAATATCGTAGGAACCTTGCTGAGGTCTAGCTGTGCCCAATAAGTCAGTTACTATGCCCAGAGAATCAATTTTTATACCACTGTTAACCAGAGGAGAATCATCCTTAGGCAGGTAATCTTGCAAATTCTCAAACTTCGTATTTGGGATTGTATTTTGATAATTACCCGCTTGTAATAGATTAACACCAGACGCATACTGTAAATATTGACCGTTAGGGCTAGCCATTGCATTATTGTATACCTGAACTCTTGGTAACGTATTTGTTAAATGAATGGCAGCCTGCCCCGTAGGTACGACAGTATTATTTAGTATACGTAGCTTGGTACCGTTAACTCCTCCAGCCCCAGAGGTAGACACGATTCCGTAAGCACTATTTTCAACTACTAAATTATTATATACGGAAAGATCAGCTACCATACTTGTGATGTAAATTCCACTTCCAGTAGTTTGCCTGATTTTATTGTTGTAGCAGTATCCACCGGTCCCATCCCCAATCTGAATACCCATATTATAGTTTTGATACCCGGCCTGAGTTATAGTATTTCCGTAAACTTCAGCATCGGCAGCACTGGCATATAAAATACCCGTTGTTCCGGTTCGGCTTAATACATTCCGAAAAACCTTTAAGCCTTGCATGAGATGAGGGTATACGTTTTGACTAGCTCCAGAGCAGGTAACAGTCACTCCAGCCCCATAGGAAGTATGACCTGCAAAAATGCCCGGGCCACCAGTGTCATGAATGTAATTATCGTGTAACTTAATTCCTTTCATCACAAATTGACCTCTCTGGGTAGATGGATCACAGGTTGGGTCCGTTTTAGCCATGATTCCCACATAGCCTGCATTCCCAATTTCTACATGATCAACTTCTACATCTGTACTTAGAGAGCTTATGAGCATTCCCATACGGCCAGAGCCTGTTTTATTTACTACTATTCCATAGGCTATAGAGTCAACACCTGAGCCTGTAAAGACGATATTCTTACAGTTATTAAAAACGATTCCGTCATTGTTCGTATTAGAAATGCTTACCTTGCCACCAAAATTTTTAAAAGTAATGGGAGCGGAAGCAGTTCCACTAAAGTTAGCCAGATAAAGATTGGTATAAGATCCTGCCTGGATACAGACGCGTTGTCCGGGTTGTACATTTAGCGTACTAGCTGAATAATAGCCGCTGGTAGTGATTGTTGCATGACAGGCTGTTGTATCAGTATTAAGTGTTGATACAACTTCATAACAGCCAATATCAAAAGCATTTTGCAGGGGACGTACATTCCCATCCCGATCAAACGTAAGGTCAGGAATCGATAAACCCTGGTTTAATAATGGCGATATAGATGTAGGATGAAAATCATTAGCTCCTACAAATGAGGCCGCGGCAACCCCACCCATAAAGTTATTGTTATTCTGAGTATTTACGCCCGCTGCCGTTTTAATGTATTGTCCTGATGCTGGGGCTATTAAAGCGTTATTAGTAATATAATGAGCATTCTCTGTACTATATAAAAGAATAGCATCCCCTCCCGGAGAAATAAAGGTGTTATTATATACTTTCAGTGTAGATTCCGGGAAGGACCCAACGCGTTTATCTGCAAATAGGCCTGTACTTCCAGAACGTACAATTAAGTTGTTGTATATTTTCTGATTAGCAGCAAAACTTAAAAAAATAATCCCTACTCCTGGGGCATCTTTAATCGTATTATTATAAAGTTCACCGCCAGATCCATCCCCAATTTGGATGCCATTATTTTGATAATTAGCGAAAGGAGAAATACCTGGTGAATTAACAATATTATCATGCACTTTCGCATCTGGAGAACAACCATATTGAATTCCTTCAGCTCCTGTACGTTCTACTAGATTATGATGAATAGTTAAACCCACTATTTTATGTGGATAAACCGTAATGCTTGTTCCATTACAATTGATGGTTGATCCTCCACCCCAAAACGAGTTCCCGGCATAAATTCCTTCGCCACCGCAGTCGTGAATGTAATTGTCGTGAATATTGACATTATACATGGTAAAATTTTCACGCCAAGTGGCAGGATCGCACCAAGGATCCGTTTTGGTCATAATTCCAGCAAAGCCTGCGTTGTTAATTTCTAAATGGTCGATTTCACAATTAGTACTTTTATCCATAACCGATAATCCCATTCGGCCACTTCCAGTCCCTTTGACGTGAATCCCATAGGTTTGTTGAGAGCTTCCAGTACCCGTAACTTTGAAGTATTTACAATTAGCAAAGGCCAAGGCATCCGTAGAGGTATTATTTTCTATTTCGACTACACCTCCACAGTTTTTAAAGATAATTGGGTTTGCTGGTGTTCCAGAGAGATTAGAAAACTGAAGATTTGTATATTGACCTGCCTGAATACAAACGGTTTGGCCGGGTTGGACTGGTAAATTGCCGGGGCCATAATAGCCACTACTTGTCACCGTATAGTCACATCCACACGTCTGGGCATGAGAAGAAAAAGTCCATAAAAGGACTAATAGCATAGGTAAAAAATGCTTCATGAAAATTATAAGTATAAAGGTGAGTGTATTTTATACCCTGCATATTTAGGTACTTAATTTTGAATATTACCGAGGCAGTTATATTATCTTTTCGTGATTAGCTCACTGGAAGAAAAGATTGTGTATCCTACTAATACTTGCTTAAAAATGATGGTTGGAAATAGACGCGAGTGCATTAGTAACATATACCCATTTTCCAGTCGCATAATAAAAAGAGGCGGTTACCCGAACAGGTAACCGCCTCTTTTGGAGTTCGTTAAAAACGGACTATTTCTTACCGTAACGTTTGTTGAATTTATCAACACGTCCAGCCGTATCGAGGAGTACGTTTTTACCAGTGTAGAAAGGGTGAGATTGTGAAGAAACCTCAACTTTCACTACAGGATACGTCTTTCCTTCGAATTCTACCGTCTCTTTCGTGTCTGAAGTTGAACGGGTCAGGAATTTATAGTCGCTTGAAAGGTCCCAGAATACTACCTCGCGGTACCCAGGATGAATGTCTGCTTTCGCCATTATATTGATAGTTAGTCAGTTACGATTCTTTATGAACGGGCCGCAAAAATAATCATCTTTTGGGAATGTTACAAAATTTTACTAGAATGTTTTTTATTAGCTATCCCACTGAAAATCTTTTTATTGGACTTTTTAAAGTTTCTTCAATTCTATCGCTCCAGTGGGCGAATAATCATTCGAGTCGTAACTTTTTGTCTCTGAATTCAATGCGTTCGAGAAGCCTTCGCGGCACGGAATTTTAGTAAGTTACCTGAACTTTCAGGCAGTTGCAAGTCCACGTTCTTAACATTAATTTCACATTTGAAAAGTTAAGGTTCGATGGGAACGATTGTAAAAGATATGCAGTTCGGCTTTTCATGTTTGCTTAATACTTACCCGCTCCCTTAGTGAGCATCTTTACCTCAACCCAAGTTTTTAAGTTATTCCCGAAATATTCTAACTCGCTGAAAATATGCATGTTATTAAACGAGACGGCCGACGCGAATCGGTAAAATTCGACAAAATAACCGCCCGCATCGAGCGGCTTTGCTACGGACTTGACCCGGCTTTCGTTCAACCCGTTGAAGTGGCAATGAAAGTAGTTTCTGGTATCTACGATGGTGTGAACACCGTAGAACTGGATAACCTGGCAGCAGAAACAGCGGCCTCCTTAACGACTCGCCACCCCGACTATGCGACCCTGGCAGCTCGTATCGCCATTTCTAACCTGCATAAAAATACGCAGAAGTCATTCTCGGCGACGATGAAGCAATTGTATCATTACGTCGATCCCAAGACGAATGAAAATGCTTCTTTGATTTCTAAGGATACGTACGATGTAGTAAAGAAAAATGCTGGATTACTGGATTCTACTATCATCTATGATCGTGATTTCGGTTACGACTACTTTGGCTTCAAAACGCTTGAGAAATCATATCTACTTAAAGTAAACGGTAAAATTGCCGAGCGTCCTCAGCACATGCTGATGCGGGTAGCGATTGGTATTCATGGCAGCGACATTGAGTCGGCTATTGAAACCTATAACCTGCTTTCAGAACGCTGGTTTACGCACGCGACACCAACGTTATTCAACGCCGGTACGCCGAAACCTCAGTTATCTTCCTGCTTCCTGTTAACCATGCAGGACGACAGCATTAACGGTATCTATGACACGCTGAAACAGTGTGCCCTGATTTCGCAGTCGGCGGGCGGTATCGGTCTGAGCATTCATAACATCCGGGCTACGGGTAGTTACATCAAAGGCACGAATGGTACTTCCAATGGTATCGTTCCTATGCTTCGCGTGTTTAACGACACGGCTCGTTACGTAGATCAGGGGGGTGGAAAACGCAAAGGCTCCTTTGCCATGTACATTGAACCATGGCATGCCGATGTGTTTGAATTCCTTCAGTTAAAGAAAAACCACGGTAAAGAGGAACTCCGGGCCCGCGATTTATTTTTCGCCCTCTGGGTACCTGATTTATTCATGAAGCGGGTGAAAGACAATGACGTTTGGTCATTAATGTGCCCCCATGAATGCCCTGGTTTATCGGATGTATACGGTGATGAATTCGAAGCTTTATACGAAAAATACGAGCGTGAAGGTAAAGCCCGCCGTACGGTAAAAGCTCAGGATCTATGGTTCGAGATCATGGAATCGCAAATCGAGACGGGTACTCCTTACATGCTGTTCAAAGACCACGCGAACCGCAAGTCGAACCAGAAAAACCTGGGTACGATCAAGTCTTCGAATCTGTGTACTGAAATCATTGAATACACCGCAGCTGATGAGGTAGCCGTTTGTAACCTCGCTTCTTTAGCTCTGCCTAAGTTCGTGGAAAAAGGTGAGGATGGATTCCTACGTTTCAACCACGAAAAACTGTATGAGATTACGAAAGTAGCTACGCGTAACCTCAACAAGATCATTGATATTAACTATTACCCCGTCCCTGAAGCGGAACGTTCGAACAAACGTCACCGTCCGATTGGCTTAGGAGTACAGGGTCTGGCAGATACGTTTGTATTGCTACGCATGCCCTTCGAAAGCGAAGAGGCCCGCCAGTTAAATAAAGATATTTTCGAGACGATCTATTTTGGAGCCATGGAGGCTTCGATGGAAGAAGCTCAGAAATACGGCACGTACGAAACCTGGGCCGGAAGTCCCATTTCTCAGGGTATCTTCCAGTTCGACATGTGGGGTGTGAAACCTACTTCGAACCGTTGGGACTGGGAATCGTTGCGTGAAAAAGTAAAAACCCACGGGGTACGTAACTCCCTGCTGGTAGCTCCGATGCCAACGGCTTCGACGAGCCAGATTTTGGGTAATAACGAGTGTTTCGAGCCTTTTACTTCAAACATCTACGTACGTCGGGTACTTTCCGGCGAATTCGTAGTAGTGAACAAGTACCTGCTGCGTGACCTTGTGAAAATGGGCTTATGGAACGAAACGATGAAAAATAAACTCATCGCAGCCAACGGTTCCGTACAGAACATTGCTGAAATTCCTGCCAACCTGAAGGAACTGTACAAGACGGTTTGGGAAATCAAGCAGAAAACCATCATTGATATGTCAGCTGACCGCGGTGCATTCATTTGCCAGAGCCAGTCGCTGAACATTCACATGACGGATGCCAATTTCGGTAAAATCACTTCCATGCACTTCCACGCCTGGGAGCGGGGACTGAAAACAGGTATGTATTACCTGCGTACCAAAGCCGCTGCCGATGCCATCAAGTTCACGGTAGAAACGCAGGCTCAGGTAGCCATTCAGCCCAGTACGGCCACTGTGCACGAGAAGGCAATGAACTACTTAGCAACGCCTGAAGCACAAGCTGCTCTCTCAACACCTGTGATGGCGAAAGAAGTGGAGCCTATCAAGTGGTCAGAAGAAGATGCAAAGGCAGCTATTGCCTGCTCGCTGGATGATCCTGAAGGTTGCGAGATGTGTGGATCGTAATCGCGATATTTAGTATAGATGAGCTTTATAAAACCCGCTTTAAGGCGGGTTTTATTTTTTCTGTATAGGACCTAAAACTCCTTTGTAAGTTCTTTCTATAAAATAATACGCATTGTATTCCGCTATGAAAACGACTCCGTTAACTCTTAAGCAGCTCGCCCAACTCAAGGTCAAGGAAAATCCTGAACTTGATGAGCAATTCAGGGAAAGGTTTTATTTCCGAAAAGTTAGCTTTAGCCCATGAGGAAATTAGAAAATATGGCTTAAGCTTTCATTCCAAGCATAAATAAATCAAAAGGCAGACGGCAGCGTCTGCCTTTTTTCATTTCCTACAGGGCTATCTCGCCTCTCCACCGTCTCTTCGATAACTTACTCGTTAAATCGATGAGAAAATACCTCTGGACTTTGGTACTCTTACCCCATCTATTATTTGCCCAACGGATTAACCGACAGGCACTGGTAGAGCGTCATTCGGTTGTTACTACCCAAATGGATACGCTGGCCTCGGTCTCGATAGGTAGTGGCCGTTTTGTCTTTACCGTTGATGCAACGGGTTTACAGACGTTTACAGCCTATTACGCTCAGGGCGTTCCCCTGGGGACGCAGTCGGAATGGGGCTGGCATAGTTTGCCCAATCCCGAAAACTATACACTGCCAAAGTTTTGAAAAAATATGCTGATCTGGTCGAAGCTACGGCTGATTTTATGGCCTCCTATACCACCCTTGAAGGAAACCGTTATGTCTTGGGCAAAGGCTTGATTCCCGCTCAGGAATGTTTTCATCAGGAAGAAACCTTTAACCCTACATTCGAACTAACCTACTGGCGTTGGGCTCTGGAAACAGCCCAGCAATGGCGGGAACGGCAAAAGCTAGGTCGTAAAAAAGAATGGGACGATGTACTTCAGAAACTTTCGCCTTTGCCTCAAAAAGACGGCGTTTACCTGGCTACCGAAAGTGCTCCAGATTCCTATACCAATCCCAACTGGATGACTGATCACCCAGCCGTATTAGGGGCTTTAGGCGTAATGCCCCAGCAAACTGGAATGGATTCAACGATCATGCACCGAACGCTGGATTTGATCTGGGAAAAATGGAACTGGGACCACACCTGGGGCTGGGATTTTCCGATGACGGCCATGACGGCTACCCGACTCTATCAGCCCGAAAAAGCAATTGACGCATTGTTAATGCCCGTCCAGAAAAATACGTATTTACCTAACGATCATAATTTCCAGGACGGACGTTTACGCATTTACCTGCCCGGCAGTGGCGGGTTGTTGGCCGCTGCCGCTCTTTTGTGTGCCGGTTTCGATGGAAGTATCAAAGAAAACCCCGGTTTACCCAGGCACTGGAAAGTAAAATGGGAAGGACTTAAAAAGATGCCTTAATAAAAAATGCCGAATGAAGTTCATTCGGCATTTTTTATGGCTGTTCATCTCAGTCTTAAGGATTAGATCCTATCATGGTCAGTGTTCCCAACGCATATTGCAAGACAGCGGAAGTATGATTTGCACCACTCACGGGAAAATACTGCACTTTTGCAGCTCCTTTTGCTTTCATTGCAGCAAACGCCGTTTGAGAATTCAGAACCGGTACCAGATCGTCAGCCGTTCCGTGATACATCCAGAGCGTAGTATTGGGCTTCCAGTCATAAACGTCGTTATCCTTCACCGCATTCAGAAAACCCGTATCCGTTCCATCATTCAACCCTTTTTTAAACGAATCCGTAAACGTATTGCTAATGCTGGTATTAATAACCAGGGAAGATAAATCCGACTGATGTTTCACTTCCGGTGGAATTTGCGAAGCATAAGGCTCTTTAAAATAATAGCTAGCCGGGCGGTTTAATCCATAAATTCGATTATAAGTCAATAATACCCAGGCATATAAGCGATTGTAACTTTCGGTCGTGGTAGCCTGATTATTAACGATATACTTCATGAACTCAGTCTTGTTGTAAGCTCCTGAGCCCACCGAAACTGCTCTTAAATTAAACTCTGAAGCCGCTTCTTCTTCTATTTTCTTCAATAAGGACATCGTAGCGTATCCGCCCTCGGAGTAACCTGTCAGGTACAAACGCTTATCCCAATAACGGGTATCTTTCTTCGCAAAATATTCCTTTGCTGCCCGAAGCAAATCCAGGCTCGCCTGCGATAAACCCTGACGATGTTCATACGTATGTGCCAGATTTTTCGACGCTCCGTAACCAATATAATCGGGAGCAACAGCGACATACCCCTGGGCTGCCAACAGAATTACCAACTGTGCATCGTTACCAGCACTGGGATTTAGATTAGAAGGAGCCTGGGCTTCCGTCGAAATTGTTCCATGCTGATAGCTAACCATTGGAACGGCACTTGCATTGGCACTTAACGCAGGAATGACGATGGCTCCTGAAGCTTCAATTTCCTGATTATCGGTATTCTTCGTTTTATAGGTAATCCGATAGGCTTTAACACCGTAAGAAACCAGGGTTCCATATAAGGGATTAGAAGTAGCGACCAAAGATTTTACCTTATCAACGGATAGAGAATCAATAGTTTCAACTTTAACTAAATACTTATCGGCAACTTCTGCTGGATTTGGTTCGGGATCTTTTCCGCAAGCCAGCACGAAAAAAGTAATCAAACACAACAAGGCTTGGGAAGAATAATGCAATAAATGAGTTTTTTTCATGGATTTGGTAAAGAAAACTGCCGATTAAAAGAAGAATGGCCTAGACAAGCCGAAGATAACGAAAAAATATCCGTAACTCCCTAGTAATTAGCCACTCAAATTAACACTTAATCAGATTCTGTGTTTATAAAAAACAAATAAAACCTTTACAAAGTTCCTAATATTTGAGCATTATAACCTACTAACCTACCCAAACACTCTTTTGGCAAATACCTTAATAGAATATTTTTTTGTGCCTAAAATACATAATCTAACACGTCTAAAATAAGGTACCTAAAGATTAGTCAATGAGTATTTACCTTAATGTAAAACATGTTTACATTACGTTTTAAAAGTATATTTTTGAGTCAGTGCACCCTCATAAATAGCAATAAAACAAATTTTTATTAGCTAAATAAATTAGAAATTATGTACTATTAGTTTCAACAAGCTTAAATCTATTTGTACATATTTAGTCTAATTTGGCAGTTCGTCTGAACAGGTATTTATTAGATAACACCCCATCTAAAACTCTTTTTTAAAAACAAACGTCAACTTAATGGAGTTACGTAATTAGAATAATGAAGTGAATTTAAGGTCCTATTTTATCCAACTTTGCTTCTAAAAAAGCCATACCTACTGATTTATGATACCAATGATTTGTTTTTTAAATCATAAATCAGATATTTGTTTCGTTATTATACACAAGCAGCACAATTAATTATTTATCAATTCATGAAAAAAAAATCAATTCTTTTCTTTTCTCCTAACGACAATGTAGAGGAAAAGAAAAAGTCAGCCAAAACGAAAGAGGCCCCAACTACTTCTATTTCCAAAAAAGGAAAGCTGTTGTTATCTCCTGCTGTACTTGAATTATTGGAAGCAGACCCTGCAACCAGCTCATTCAAAGTAGGTACAGAAGAAAGAAAAAGAGGCGTGGGTTCCTTCTTTTTAGTGAAGGCAGATGAAGCAGATACAGATGCTTTCCCAATTGCAAAAAGTGGTCGTGGTCATGGTATTGCCTTAGGAGCAATTTTCGATAGAATTGGCCTGGATTACAAAACGTTTGACTATACGTTTGATATCAAACCTTTCACTTATGAAGAAGAAGGTATCAGCGGATATGAATTATCATTAAAAGAAAAATCTCCTCGTACGGCAGCTACTAGTTCTGAAGAAGAATAGTAAAGTAGGAGTAAAAAGAAAAGGTTCGGCTTTGTAAAAAGCTGAACCTTTTCTTTTTTGTCTCTATGGCTAGCACCTGATTTTTCTCAACATTGTTTAGTAATTAGTTATTAATGGTGTTTCCTGATGACTTTAACGGGCAGGAAAAGTATAATCTGGCATTTAAGACTAAGAAAATTAGAGAGTTATCTGCTTGTTAAGCCTAAAGAAACTAGGCATCTAAAATTGTAACCCAATAACTTTGACTAGCATTCATTCTTTCTATTAGGATGGTTTCGTAGTTATTGCTACCAATTGTTTATTATTCGTTAAACACTTAACTACATTAGCATAATTGCTCCATCCCTTCTACACCTGAAATGGGAGCTAGGGCTTATCCACTGGCTGAGGCCTCACCCCTGCTCTCCTAAATAGCTCCTGAAAATTCTAACAAAATTCTAATTGTATTCAGGCTACAATTGTTACTGAAATTGCGGAATTTTAAGGTTCTTTACTAGTACTAAAGAAAATTGGGAATGGACTGACCGGGAAAATTTTGTCCCGGTCAGTTTTTTGTAAATCCCCTCAGAAACGTAAGAATACGGTTTTTTTCAAAAAATAGGCCTTGATTTTGAAAGCGAGGGCGGGTATCTCCCTATTTAATAAATCCTTGGCAAATTCGGCTATTTTAGAACCGTCCTTCGTTAAAATACCGTATATGTTTGCATGGTATACTCATCAACAGTCTGGTATATTTGCACTTGAAAACTGAATTTGCTAAATCCCCTTTAAAACTAGTATCCACATTATGAGAAAAATTTGGGTAATGCTGGCTCTGTCCACAGCCGTAATGACCAGCTCCTGCGTGAGCAAGAAAAAAGCCCGGGCCCTGCAAACCCAGGTCAACGACCTCCAGGCCGAAAACGCCCGCCTGGCTGAACGCATCCGCGTCGAACTCGGCGACTGCCAGCAAAAGTCCGCTTCCCTGCAGGCTCAACTCGATTCCAAAAACTCCGAACTCTCGGCTAAATCTGCCCGCGTCAAAGAAGTCGAAGATCAACTCGACTACCTCAAACGAACCAACGCCGGGCTCCTCGACCGCATGGCCGATCTCTCCATCGTTTCCAAACAGGGGGCCGAGTCCATCAAACGTTCCCTGGAAGCCATCGATCAGCAGAGTAAATACATCCAGAGCCTCAACTCTTCCATTCAACGCAAGGACTCTCTCAACATGACCCTGGTCATGAACCTCAAGCGGTCCCTGGCCAATGTCAATGATGAGGACGTGGAAGTACAAGTGAAAAAAGGAGTCGTTTACGTTTCCATCTCCGATAAACTCCTCTTTGCTACCGGTCAGTCCAATGTCAATGCCCGGGCTGAGGAAGTCTTAGGAAAAGTAGCCCGGGTCATCAACGATCACAGCGAGCTCGAAGTCATGGTGGAAGGCCACACCGATGCTGTCCCCATCGCTACCGAAGTCAACAAGGATAACTGGGACCTAAGCGTACGCCGGGCCACTTCCGTGGTACGCTTGCTGCAAAGCAAGTTCAAGGTCGATCCCGCTCGTTTGACCGCCGCCGGCAAGGGTGAGTACGAACCCAAGGACTCTAACAAGAGTGCGGCCGGACGTAAAGTCAACCGCAGAACCGAGATTATCCTCACTCCACGTCTGGATGAGTTCTTCCAGTTGCTGGAGAAAAAATAAGGCATTCCTTGAAGGAGGATACACGTGAAAAACCCCGGCTCACATATGATGAGCCGGGGTTTTTCATGAACGCCCCTCTTACTTTAGACGCGACTTGATCGCCTCTGGCCGGAAGGTTGGTGAGACACCAACCACGGCGTAAAAAAACACCGCTTACCCACACGCCATAAAGTCCCGGCTCTACAAGTTTTATCTTTCCAAAATGATTATAAGCCTGTCTTCAGGAATTCATTCCGATACTGAAGTGGAGCTAAGCCTGTGGTTTGCCGGAATTGGCGATTGAAATGAGATATATTTCCAAAGCCACTTTGAAAGCATACTTCTGAAACCGTTAAATCCCCATCAGAAACCAGTAACTGACTGGCATAGCGAATGCGGTACTCATTGAGCGAATCCACAAAGGTTTTTTTAGTTACCTTCTTATAATACCGACAAAAGGATTGCGGTGTCATGTTAATTAACTCAGAGATCGTCTCTAGCCGGATTTCCTGACGGAAATTCTCAGACATATACGCATAAATCTTATTCAGCCGTTCGTAATCTGTTTTGGGTAACTGAGCGAAAAACTGACTGGTATCCAGAACGTTCACCTCCTTACTTTCCGTTAGGGTGTGTAATAAATCCAAAAGCCCTAGTAATCGGTGAAAGTGACTGGCTTTTAATAAATACTGAAGTTCTTTGCTAGCTAATTCAGCCGTTTTTCCGTAGAAATGTAGCCCTGATTTTGCTTTTTGAAGTAAGCGGGCAATGGGTAAGAATTCTGGTTTTTTGAAGAAATCAGGGCCTAAAAACTCTTCTTTGAACTGAATAACTATCGAGTGAGCAGGATCAGTATTATTTTCATTTTTCCAGTAATGGGGCATATTAGGTCCCATTAATACTAAATCGCCTGCTTCAAAATTTGATACGTTCGTTCCCACAAATCGCTTTCCCCGGCTAGAAAGAATCAGCGTTAATTCCACTTCGGGGTGAAAATGATACGGAGCATCAAAGGCCTCTAAAATATGCTCTCGGAAGGTAAATGAGCTATCGGGCAAAGCATCTATGTGTTCAAAAGATGGCTTCATCTTTGCTAATGTTAATACGAAACAAGTAACAATACTAAGCAAATTAGACCTTTGATTACAAACCTTTAGCCCAAAAAACAGAAGCTAATCTTTGATACTGAGGATACTATTAATTTGCCTGCTTCATAAAAAGAGTTCAGTTTGCAGAAGCTGAACTCTTTTTATGAGGATTATTTTGAAGCCCCGTTTTTAAGAATACTCTGATAGCGGTTCATATCCTGAAAAACTTTTAGCGAAGCCATAATCTCGGGATCTTTACTAAAAGAATGCTCTCGAAGGCCTTTTTGTAGATAATAGCGAAGAATGATTTCCTGCTCCAGCATGTACCGGATTTCGTCTTTAAACTTCAATAAATCAGAGTCTTTGCTGTGAGCAAATTTCGTTTTTAAAACTTTGAGCTGTTCCTGAACAACATCGTAATATTTTTCCTTTTTGGCAGAAGCTTCCAGTTCTTCAAATTTACGCTCAACATCGGTCGTATAATCGTAATCTTTATCGCCTAGCCATTTAACAAATTCCTGGTATTCAGCGTCTGACAGACTAAATTCACGACCCGGCTTAATTGAAGCATGATCGTGGCGATACTTATTAGCATACTCGAAAATATAGCCTTTCCGGTATAAGCTCGTCAAAATAGCCGACTGAGCCGGGTGATCTACCGAAATATCAGGAGCAATACCACCGCCGTCATAAACGGTACGTCCACTTTTTCGGGTTTTGAACGCTGTCTGTAACGAATCCGGGATTTTACCTACCGAGCCATCCGCATTCCGGTGTCCATAATCAATCGCCTGAATGCAGCGTCCAGAGGGAATGTAATATTTGGCCGTCGTTATTTTCAGCTTGCTGTTATAACTCAAATCACGGGTAATCTGAACCAGCCCTTTTCCGAAACTTTTCTGACCAATGAGTACACCCCGATCATAATCCTGAATAACGCCTGCTACAATCTCAGCTGCCGAAGCACTACGGCTGTTGGTTAATACTACCAGCGGAATTTCCGCATCCATAGCCGGATTCAGGGCCGTGTAGGTTTTATTCCACTCGCTTACTTTGCCTTTGGTACTAACAATCTCGGAATCCTTATTTACAAAGATATTCGAAATATCTACTGCCATATTTAGCAGACCGCCGGGGTTATCACGTAAATCCAGAATTACTTTTTTCATCCCTTTTCCTTTCAAATCGGTAAAAGCCTGACGTACTTCTTTGGATGCCGTTCCGGTGAAATCCTTAAGATCGATGTATCCAATTTCATCATTAATCATGCCGAAATAAGGCACGTTGGACATCTTCACTACGTCGCGAGTAACACTGATCTCCTCCGTATTATCCTGACCAAACCGACGAAGGCTCAATTTTACGGCACTGCCCGTCTGCCCCTTCATTAACTTATCCACATTGATGCCCGGCTTCTTCACGTCCAGTCCATCAATTTTTAAAATCTCATCCCCAATGCGAATGCCTGCTTTTTCGGCAGGCGTTCCTTCATACACCATGATAACCAAGAATTTATCCTGCCGCTGCTGAGTCAGGATACCGATTCCGTTATACTTCCCGGTGGTCATGGTCATGTAATCCTCAATGTCGTCTTCGGGGTAATAAACGGTATACGGATCGAGGTTTTTAAGCATAGCGTCAATCCCCGTACGTATGGTTTTATTAGGGTTTACGTCATCTACGTAATACGTATTAAGCTCTTTGAAAAGCGTCGCAAAAATGTCGAGATTCTTCATGATCTCGAATGTCCGCTCTCCTGGATCAGTAAAGGAGAATAATCCGAGCCCTCCCACCAGACATGTGGTAAGAAGGCCAACTTTCAGAGCGGTGTGTTTCATGAATCTATGGCTGGCTTTATAAATGCGATTTCAGAACAATTTAGAGGAAAAATTTCAATTTTGGATTATGGAAAGATGAGATTTGTCGTTTCGAACCCGATTATTCCTCCTTGGTAAGTGAAGCGGAGGCCGAGTTACTGGCTTTCCCGAGTTGCTTGAGCATAAACTTCATCTTCTTTTCAATATCAGCGAAGGGTAAAATATCTTTTGCCACGTAAACGATGGCAATGCTGGCGGGCCACTGATCGTTGGTTAACAGGATCTCTTTATGTAAACGGTAAGCTTCCCGCAGGCGGCGTTTGAGTAAATTCCGGTCAACTGCTCTTTTGAAATTGCGTTTAGAAACCGAAACCATTACTTGTGGTAAAGCCGTCGAAGCACCCGCCAAAGCATTTACCTTGAGCGGATAACTAAACAAAGCCAGGATATCTTTACCATTGCGGGCAAAAAGTTGATCAATGACTTTTTTACTCTTCAATCGCTCCGTTTTTCGTAACCGCTGATCCATAGACGCTAAATAAGAAATGGGTGGCAAAGATACAATTCATTACCCCGACCAAACGGTTTCCAAAGGATGTTTTCGGGTTTTAATGGGTTAAACTGCATTCTAATCGTCCCTTAGCAGTAGTTAATCCCGTATCTTTAGTACCTAAGTAGCATTCCAAGTAGTTGAACGATATGCAGGCAAAGCAAATTTTATTGGTTGAAGACGATCAGCGGTTATCGGAGAGTATTTCCCGAACCCTGGGTCGAAAAGGATACGAGGTTTCTCCGGTTTTTGACGGAACCGCTGGTTTACAAAAAGCTCTGGACTCCAGTTTTGATCTGGTGATTTTGGATGTGGTTTTACCCGGACTGGATGGATACGCCATTTGCGGAGAATTGCGTCGCCAGAAGCCCCGCCTGCCTATTTTGATGTTAACTGCTCTGGATGATACCGAAGACCGTTTGAAAGGATTTGAACAGGGCACGGACGACTACTTGGCTAAGCCATTTGACATCCGGGAGTTACACGCCCGCATGCAGGCCTTGCTTCGCAGAAATGAATTTATTGAAGAATCCCAGACGCAAACGAAACTATGGATTGCGAATCTGGAAATGAATTTGCTGAATAAGGCCGTTATCCGGGATGGAGAAAAGCTGGAATTAACCGCGAAAGAATACGCCCTACTGGAATATTTACTACTCCATCAAAACCGACTGATTACCAAAGCCGAGCTTTTGAAAGAAGTCTGGGGATTGAATTTTGATCCTGGTACGAACATCGTTGAAGTCTACATTGCTTACCTCCGTAAAAAAGTAGATCGCAATTTTGAGCCTAAATTAATCCAGACCAAGGCGGGACAGGGGTATGTCTTACGTCCTGAACATTAATTCATTACTCGTTGATTCATGCGGATTCGTTACAAGCTTGCTCTGCTTTTTACGCTCATCGTTGCGAGCTTACTCACCTTGTTTTCATACGTCATTTACGAAGATTCGTCGCGGCACCGGGATGAAGTTTTTCTGGGACGACTGGAAAATAAAGCCCGAACGACAGCCCGGTATCTGATTGATGTCAAAGAGATTAATAATGAGCTACTTAGAATTATAGACCAAAACTCCCTGACGGCTCTGGACGAGGAGCTAGTACTGGTTTTTGATCCCCGAAACAAGCTCGTTTATTCCAGTATCGATGACAAACCCGTTAAATACAGCCGTAGGTTAATTGCAGAAGTTCGGGAGGAAAAAATTGTTGAGTATACCGAGGGCGTTTATGACCAGATTGGGCTGGCTTTCCCTTCTAAAATTGATAGCTCCAAGGGTGAATACGTGGTATTAGCTTCGGCCTACGATAAATTCGGAAAATATAAACTTCGCAACCTACGGAATACGCTCCTCATCTGCTGGTTCGTTGGTGTTGGGCTAACCGTATTGGCTAGTGGCTGGTTGTCCGCTTATTTCCTGCGACCAGTGGCGACAATCAATGAAAAAATACAGCACATTACGGCTCAAAACCTCAAAGAACGTCTTTCGGAAGGAAATGGAAAGGACGAAATTGCTCAGCTAGCCATTAATTTCAATCAGATGCTAAATCGGCTGGATATGTCTTTTGAGCAACAGAAAAGCTTCGTTTCCCATGCCTCTCACGAGTTGCGAACGCCGCTTACGGCCATGAAGACGGATATTCAGTCGGGACTGGAAGAAACGTTGTCCGCCGAAGAATATCGGGAAATTCTGCGGGACTTGTTTCAGGATACCCAACGTCTTATCGGATTAACGAACGGATTATTACAACTGGCTCGTCCGCTCGATAAAGTGCTGAGGCGAAATACCCTATCCGTCGTTGATTTATTACTTGATATTCAGTCGCACATGGGAGCAACCCAGAAAGTAACTGACATCTGTTTCGACCCGGCAATTTTTGAAATGAAACCGGATGATATTCAGGTAACGGGCGATGAGTCTTTGTTGAAAACCCTATTAACCAACCTCATGGACAATGCCTGCAAATATTCAAATGGGCATCCGGTTTACATTACCATCGAACGCCAGCAGTCCAACTGTTTTATTCACGTAAAGGATCAGGGTATTGGTATTGCCGAAAAAGATCAGGAACGGATTTTCGGGGCATTTTTCCGGGGAAATAATGCGATTCGTTACACGGGTTATGGCATCGGGCTGGCCGTAAGTCAACGCATTGCTGAGTGGCACGACGGCTCTGTTTCCGTTCAAAGTGAGCTTCATCAGGGCAGCACCTTTACGCTTCGCTTACCCCTGGCCTAAAGCAGGCCTTTGAAGATCGCTCGAAATGGAAGCTTTATCCCGGTAATCAGGAAGTTCGACGCATTGAAAATTTAAAATTTTTAGGCTTAATTACTTTAGTTGTAGAACAACACACGGACGACTTGTGCGAGATTTGAAATTTAAAAAATTCAGTCAAAGCCTGACTGTTCTGATGCACTTGGCTTTCTGGGCATTTTTTCTGTCCCTGCCTTTTCTGCTCAGATCACCTCAGAATCCCCCGGGTACGCCTCGCGTAAAAGTACCCGATGAGGTAATCATTTTGCTGAATATGTTGACCATTCCCTTGTTTTATATAAATGCTAATATATTCATTCCCAGAGTCTTAAAACGCCAGGGAGTTTGGTTTTATGTGGCTTATATTCTGCTGTCAATGACAGCTGTTCTTTCCATTAATCTAAGCTTACGCAATTACGTTTTCTTCCCCGAATTACCCTCAGCCCGAATCACGATTTATACCCTTTTTCCCGTTTTCTTCATCCTCGCCGTTAGTACCACCTATCGTCTGTTGAGTGACTATCTAGCCGACGAACAGCAACGGAAAGAATTGGAAAATGAGCAACTTAAATCTGAGTTAAGCTTTCTACGTTCGCAGATCAGCCCCCATTTTATGTTCAACGTTTTGAACAGCATCGTTTCCCTTTCCCGGAAAAAATCGGATATGGTTGAGCCCGTCGTTATTCAGCTTTCGGACCTGATGCGTTACATGCTGTATGAGTCTAACGGCACGCGGGTTTCGTTAGAAAAAGAAATCAAGTACCTTAATAACTATATTGATTTACAGCGAATTCGGTTCGGTAACGACGTAAAAATTAATTTTGAAGCAGACAACCGCCTTTCACATCAGCCTATCGAACCCATGCTGCTGATTCCGTTTGTGGAAAACGCCTTTAAACACGGCGTCGGCATTATCAGTGATCCTGTCATTGACATTATGTTGCAGGCACAAGGGAAAACGCTCATTTTCAAGGTAAGAAACAAAGTAAATCGCCGCTTTAAAGAGGTGAAAGACAGCAGTTCAGGTATTGGGTTACCTAACGTTCAGCGTCGTTTAAGTTTATTATACCCTGAATCGCACGAATTAACCATCAGTGAAACCGGAGAATGGTATGAAGTCCAGCTTTCACTGCATTTTAATGGAGACCATCCGTTAAAAGACCGATCTTTGACCGAAGCCATTAACGGTTGAGAAATGTATTTTTAGATTATTAATCAATTAGTTAGTTACCCAAAACGACTGAAACTATGATCAATTGTCTGGCCGTTGACGATGAATCGTTGGCTCTTGATTTACTAGAAGATAACATCCGCAAAGTTCCTTTTCTGAATCTGGTTAAACGTTGTAAAAATGCGTTTGAAGCCCAGGAAGTAATGCAGCAGCAACAAATTGACTTACTGTTTCTGGATATTCAGATGCCGGGTATCAGTGGCGTGCAATTTGTGCAGAGCCTGAAAAATTCACCGATGGTAATTTTTGTAACAGCTTACGAGGAATTCGCCCTCGAAGGCTTTAACCTCGACGTGATTGATTACTTGCTAAAACCCGTCTCTTTCGAGCGTTTTCTCAAAGCCGTCAATAAAGCTTACGATTTATATAATCTTAAAAATCAGGAAGTTAGCACTGCATCCGTTCCTGAAATACCCGCAGTTCCGCAAGAATACTTATTCGTCAATGCAGATTATTCACTGGTAAAAATCCGCATTTCGGAAATTCTTTACGTGGAAGGCTTAAAAGACTACGTCAAGATTTATCTCGAAGGGCAAACCCGTCCGGTGATTACCCGTTTAACGATGAAGGCCATGGAAGAAAAGCTTCCCAGCGGACCTTTCCTGCGGGTCCATAAATCATTCATTATCGCTTTTGATAAAATCGAGTCCATTCGCAACCTGCGAATTAAAATTGGACAGGTTCATATTCCCATCAGCGAGTCTTACGGCGAAGCGTTATTCAAAGCCATTAATGCCGGAAAAGTGGAATAGCTTGCGGTTTTAATCCCATCTTATCTCGCTTTTATTCGATATGATCGGCAAAAAATCGAGAAGAGTATATTTCCCGAAATTAGTAAAATATCTTTTGAGTTATTTGATTAAAGTTCTGCGGGCTTGAGTCTGTTATTCCTTTTTCAAGCTTGTTCATTTCTCTGAATTCATAGAAAAAGTAATCGCCACGGCGAATCGCTATAAAGAAATCCCCTTGTGGGTAGTTTAAGTTTTGGGGTGAGAGCAACCGTCGTTTCATTGAAGCGACGGTTCTTTATTTTAGGCCAATCCGCGTATTTTGCAAGACAATCTTTCTTCGTTCTTATGGCCTTCTACCCTAATAAAGTGGTCTGGATTACCGGAGCGTCCTCCGGCATCGGGGAGGCCCTGGCTCACGCTTTGGCCCGCGAAGGCTGTCGGCTGGTTTTGTCCGCCCGGCGGGAAGCCGAGCTGGTACGGGTAAAAAAAGCATTACCCGTTCCGACAGAAAACGTATGCATTCTACCACTGGACATCACCCATATCGAAGCCTTTCCCGAAGCAATTCATACGGTTCTCCAAACCTTTGGCCGCCTTGATATTCTAATTCAAAACGCCGGCATCAGTCAGCGAGGCTCCGCTCTGGAAAGCCCGCTTGACATTGATCGCCGACTAATGGAAGTAAATTATTTTGGCGTCATTGCCCTAACCAAAGCCGTCTTACCGCATTTCATTCAGCAACGTACAGGGCTCATCGTTCCTATCTGTAGTCTGGCGGGTTACGTAGCCACGCCGGAACGCACGGCTTATGCTGCTTCTAAATTTGCCCTACGAGGCTTTTTTGATGCTCTTCGGGCCGAAATCTGGAAAAAAGGCGTGTGGGTAACCCTCGTTTGTCCGGGTTATGTCCGAACCGCACTTTCACTGAACGCCCTGAATTCCAGCGGAAAAGCTCACAATCAACTTGATAACCACTCCTCCAAAGGACTTTCTGCCGAAAGCTGTGCCGAAGCAATTGTAAAAGCCCTGAAGAAAGGGAAAAAAGAAGTGTGGATTGGCGGTTTTACAGAAGTAATGGGAGCTTACTTAAAGCGGTATGTTCCAGGCTTGCTCTGGTTATTCATTCGCAATTACCGGAGGGTATAGGAATATTCGGAAGAACCGATTTCAACATTTAAATAGCACTATTCATAGGAGTCAGATCCTCTCAGAAGAGCTTATTGCCTTATACTATCAGAATCATATTCCGTTAAAATCCTTAATTCAGAGGGTATATTTATCTAATTATCAGTAAAACCTATGAAGTATACGGAGTTTTGTTAAAAATTAACATTTGATTTGCTTGATATTAGATTCCTATTACATTTGTAGTCTATTGTAATATTCCCTTAACTAAAACTTCATCAATATCATGTATAAATCTACGCTCATTTTGGGAAAACTGTCTCCTCCTTTTCTGGTTTAGTTAATCACTTTTTTCGAAGCAGTACCATCAACCTTTCTGGTTGCTGTTCCGGCATATCCTTTCGCTAGGGTATTCTGTAGTTGTCCCATTTTCTTCTATAAATATATACTCTGATTTCATTCTTAATTCTTAACCAATTCTTTAAACATGAAGAGATTAATACTCTTTCTAAACATTCTGTTTCTGACAGCGGCAGTAGCTGCTTATGGACAGGATCGGGTAGTGACTGGAGTGGTTACTACATCTGACGATGGAAGTACCGTTCCCGGTGTTAGTGTGAGCATTAAAGGAACCAGCCGGGGAGCAACCACTGATGCGGATGGGAAGTATCGAATCAGTGTTCCTTCCGGAAATGTAGTGCTTGTTTTCACTTCCATTGGATTTCAAAAGCAGGAAATCGAGGTAGCCAACAAAAGCGTCATTGATGTTAAACTGATTAACGATTCCAGCGAACTTTCGGAAGTTGTGGTTATTGGGTATGGTACACAAAGTAAGCGTGATGCTACGGGTAGCATTGGTTCGGTTTCCGGAGCAAAGCTTGCTCAAATGCCTAATCAAAGCTTCGAATCAGGCCTGGCAGGTCGTACGCCTGGAGTTCAGATCACGGTTCCCAGTGGTGTATTAAACGCTCCTCCAGTATTCCGTATTCGCGGTACGAACTCCATCTCTTTAAGTTCCTATCCGCTGGTTATCGTAGACGGTGTTCCTACCTTTACAGGGAACTACAGTGCGGGAAATGCTTCCAGTAACCCACTTGCCAGTATCAATCCTAATGATATTGAGAGCATTGACGTAGCGAAAGATGCCGCAGCAACCGCCATCTATGGTAGCCGGGCCGCTAACGGGGTAGTATTCATTACTACCAAAAGAGGTAAATCGGGTAAAGTACGTGTAAGCTACGATGGATGGGCCGGTATTTCCAATACGTACCGTATGCCTGAATTGTTAAATGCTCAGGAATATCTGACTTTCAAGCGTATGGCCATCGCTAACAATCCCAATGCCCGCACGACGACATTAACTCAAACGAACGATGCCAATGGCAATCCTATCGATACGAAATGGCAAGATCAGGTATATCGTCAGGGCGTATCTCATAGCCATAACTTAAATGTATCTGGCGGTAGCGAGACCACGAATTACTACTTCTCTACGGGGTATACCAATCAACAGGGTATTATTCGTAGAAACGACTTCGAGCGTCTCAATGCGTTATTTAACGTGGACAGTAAATTAAGCAAGGCTATTACTATTGGTGGTAAAATTTCTTACTCAAATGAGAAAAACCTAGCAGCAACTTCATCTGGCTCGTTAAGCGGGGAAGCATTTAGCAGTGCAGGTTTAGGTCGCTTGGCCATAGTTCTCCCTCCAATCCTTGCTCCGTATAATAATGATGGTTCCTTAAACATTAATGCAGGGAACGCCGCAATCGGCTCGTCAAACAACATGAGCATCACCAACCTTTCTTATTATAATCCGGTTGCTCTGTTAAATCTAAACCGTTCAAACTCTGAAGTAAGTCACATTCAATCCAATGCTTACATTCAACTAAACCCAGTCAAAGGATTAACGTTGAAGAGTTCCTACGGTATTGATTACATGCTAGTTGACAATGATATCTTTTGGTCACCTTTGACTGGCGACGGTTTCTCTACTAACGGTAATGCTTCGGGTATTTTTGGCAAGTATAAAACATGGCTTTGGACAAATACAGCTCAGTATGATCGTTCTTTCGGTGGAGCTCATAACTTTAGCCTGCTGATTGGTCAGGAACAACAACGTAATACATCCAGAGGTTTTGGTCTGAATCGTCAAAGCATTGCTGATAGACAGTATACTGAATTGCAAGCAGGCTGGAACAATAATAACCCAACTAACTTAGTCTACGGAGAAAACTATTTACTTTCCGTCTTCGGTCGTCTTAACTATAACTACAAAGAAAAATACTACCTAAGTGGTAACTTACGTCAGGATGAATATTCGGCATTGGGGGAGAAAAAAGGGGTATTCTGGGGAGCGTCCGCTGGTTGGGAAATTACTCAGGAAAACTTCTGGAAAAATGCGAAGTTGAATAATATCTTCAGTAGCTTCAAAATTCGTGGTAGTTATGGTAAAGTAGGTAACATTGGTGGAGTTAATGACTACTCTCCTTATTCTTTGTATGGCTCTGGCTACTACGGTGGTTTAGCTACTCTCGGGTTCTCTACGGTTGGAAATCCTACACTTAAATGGGAGACCAGTACTAAAACAGATGTTGGCCTTAATTTCGGTCTTTTCAATGACCGTATTACGGGAGAAGTTGCCTACTACTACAATAACATTAATAACTTAATTTTATACGTTGCTCAGGCTCCTTCGGCAGGCTTACCATCGAACCCTCCGCAAAACGTTGGGACCATGTTTAACAAAGGCCTTGAATTAGCTCTGAATGCCCGAATCATTCAGACGAATAACTTCCAGTGGACTTCAAATTTCAATATTACTTTTAATAAAAATGAAGTTAGCTCTCTGGCTCCGGGCATGAACGTACTCCAAACAGGAACCAGCGGTCTGGAAACGGTTAACCAAAGTGCTCCGGGTTATTCCTTAGGTCAACTTTGGGTAGTCCGTACAGCTGGCGTTGATCCTACCACGGGTAAACGTATCTTTGTTAACTCACAGGGCCAAAATGTGTATTACCAATATTATGTTCCTTCGGGCCAATACAATTATTCAACTACTCCAGACGGAAGAACGAGATATGTAAGCCCAACGGGTGGAACATCTATTACGCAAGCAGATGATGCAGTAATGTATGCAAACGTAATCCCAAAGCAATATGGTGGCTGGGATAACAACTTCAAATTCAAAAACTTTGACTTAGGAGTAATGCTGACCTATCAATTAGGCTTCAACGTTTATTATGGTACTAATGCTGGTTTGCACGATCAGCGTTGGTGGAATAATGCCCGTGATGTCTTAACAGAAGCGTGGATGCAAGAAGGCGATACAGGTAAAAAATATGCGAAACCTGTATTCAACGATAACGTGTCGAATGGCTCAGCCATGCCTTTAGACATCAATGTATTCAGAGGAGATTTCCTGAAACTACGCAACGTTACTTTTGGCTATACTCTGCCTAGTTCTCTTTTGACAAAGGTTAAAATGAGTAATCTTCGGGTTTATGTAAGCGGACAAAACTTAGCTGTATTAACTAAGTACCCCGGCCCAGACCCAGAAGTATCTTCTAATGGCCTGAGCAACTCAAGTCAGGGGGTTGATCGTAACACTGTTGGTAACACCCGTACATTTACGGTCGGTTTAAAAGCTGGATTCTAATTACTAAAGAAGGACATTCATGAAAAAGCATTTCATATACGCATCCATTTTCTGCATGACTGCCTTAGGGATTAGTTCATGCAATAGAGATTACCTTTCTCCTGTACCCGAAACTTCGGTTCCTGCCGAAAGCGGTTTTGCAACGGAGCAACGAGTTACCAATCAGCTGCTGTCTTTATATGAAGCTATGAAGCATGGTAACTTCTATGGAGGCCGTTTCGTTATTTACGGTGATATTCGTGGAGAAGAATTTATTAACGAAACTTCTAACCTGGTTACTGGTTCTGACGTTTGGTCATTAAATCCAACTAACAGTGCTACAGCTGTTGAACGTCTCTGGCAGTATGCCTATCTGACGATTAATAAGTGCAATATCTTTCTGGATGGTATGGCTAGTCAAGGAACATCTGTAGTTGGTAACGATGTCGCTGCTCGCTATATCGCTGAAGCAAAGTTTATTCGTGCGATTAGCTATTACAGTCTGCTTCAGTACTATGCTCGTCCTTATGCTGAAAACAATGGAGGAAGTCCCGGTTTACCTTTACGTCTGAGCGGCATTGTTAATGCTACTGGCAATCTACAGCTTGCTCGTAGTAGCGTTGCTGAAGTATATACCCAGATTCTTAAGGATCTGAATGAAGCTGAAGCCTCTCTTCCCTCGAACTATAGCACTCCAGAGTTAAATACAACACGTGCTCATAAAAATACGGCTATCGCTTTAAAAACAAGAGTGTATTTAACCATGCAAAGTTATGCTGACGTGATAACGGAAGCGAACAAAATAGTCAACTCTACAGCTCCTTTTACAGCCCCTACTGGTGTGGCCAATGCTTTACAGGCAGATATTTCTACAGTATTTAGCACTTTTAATACCACAGAGTCTATTTTATCAATGCCTATGACTGCAACGTCAGGTGATAACCCTGGTACTCAAAACCAGTTAGCCTATTACTATTCGCCGACTGTTGGTAACCGCGAGTATTCATTAAATCCAAATGGTATTATTGCAAATACCACTTGGAAATCGACGGATAAAAGGAGATCGTTTATTGGAACGGCCGCAAACAAAAGCTGGCTTACTAAATATAAGATAGGAACTACTTTCTCTGATTATGTCCCAGTTATGCGTTATTCTGAAGTATTACTGAACTTAGCGGAAGCAAGAGTTCGCACGTCAAATAGCGTAGACCCTCAGGCGGTGGCCCTATTAAATGCCGTACGTACACGTTCTGATGCGACTACTACATTTACTACAACAAGTTTTGCCAACGCAACGGAACTTATTAATGCGATTTTGCTGGAAAGAAGAATAGAATTCTTAGGCGAAGGCTTACGCAATAATGATTTAATGCGTCTGCTACAAACCATCCCAGCCAAAGGAACTATTTCTGCTAAAGCTCCTTCTGAACCAGGTTACATCTGGCCGATTGCAGCTTCTGAACTGTCACTGAATCCACTAATGAAGGACAACTAAGGACGATTAAATTATACACTCAATCCTACTCAAACGACTAGCTCATAAGGCTAGTCGTTTTTTTATGTCGTTTTATCTAATCTATAAATTTCCCGGTCTATTTTATATTTTTTCTTACTCACTAAATTAAGCATAAAATAGAGATACATAGTATTTAATACTCAACCCACATTGAGGGATATGATTCTGCTTCTTTTTGGAATATCCTGAAACGAAAGCAGAAATTAGAAAAAATATTTTCATCATCTGAAAATTTAATATTTGGGATTTATAAAGGCTATTTTTTTCATTTTTAATAAAAAACCACCCTTTAAAGCCTCTATTTATACATTTCTAAAAATTGGCTACCTCGCTTCATAGCTTATTAAAATCTTTCTTCGGCAATTTTTATCCAAATAAAATTTTGCCATTTATTTAAAACCACTATTTTTGTAGCCCATTTTAAAAACGAGCATCAAATCATTTACTTTTTTAGTAATTTATGCTCATTTTAATAAATGATATAGTAAGTAATTTTATTCCAACTTCATCATTTTATGAGCCTATGCAATATCTATCCTTTCTTCATTCAGCATTCATTCCATTTTCCAGCAATTGTCTTTTGCTTACCTAATTAAGCTCTGGTTTTCCAGGAGCTATTTCAGGATTTTACGCGTACCCAATTTGTATTTTCATTCTTAACCAACTATTCATCCACAAACCATGAAGAAACTTTTATTCTTCACGTTCCTGCTGCTTTTCGGGTGGACGGCCCAGGCTCAGGATCGCGTTGTGACTGGTAGAGTAACTTCCAGTGATGACGGCTCACCAATTCCTGGTGTGAGCATTGTAGTGAAAGGCACTACTAAGGGAACTACTTCCGATGCTAACGGTAATTATCGTATAACCATTTCTGATAACGCTACCTCGCTGGTTTTCAGCTCCATTGGTCTTAGTCGGGTTGAAGAAGCCATTAACGGCAGAACAACCATTGACGTAGTATTACAACCTACCTCAGAATCCCTTAATGAAGTCGTAGTAACGGCTCAGGGAATCGAGCGGGATACTCGTTCGCTGGGTTACGCCACTCAAAATGTAAATGGCAGTGCTTTAGCTCAACGTTCTGAGCCTAACGTACTTAACACCTTACAGGGTAAAGTAGCCGGGGTAAACATCACGAGTTCTTCGGGAGCTCCGGGGGCTTCTACCAACATCAACATCCGGGGTATTACCTCTTTCAACGGTAACAACCAGCCTTTGATCGTTGTGGATGGTATTATCTTCAGTAACGATGTAGATAACTCTCAAAATACGCTTTTCGGATCGCAGCCTTCCAGCCGTCTTTCAGACATCAGCCCTGAGAGTATTGAGTCGATCAACGTACTGAAAGGCCCCGCGGCTTCGGTATTGTATGGTTCACGGGCTTCTGCCGGGGTAATCGTTATCACTACGAAAAGTGGTAAAGGTTTGAACGGTAAAACAGAAGTGACGTTTAATTCCTCCGTTAACTGGCAAAATGTAGCTTACTTGCCTAAGTTCCAAAACCGGTATGGCCAAGGTACGCAGAACAACTATGTAAACAACTCTACGGCCTCCTGGGGACCTGCTTTTGGAACGCCTGGTTTTGATAACGTACAGACAGCGTGGGGCGAAACCGTTCCTTATCAGGCCTATCCGAATAACGTTCGTGATTTCTACCAAACAGGAACTATGTTTCAAAACTCGCTGAACATTGCGGGTGGGGATCAGGACAATAACTTTGCCGCAACCATTTCAAGTACCATTCAAGATGGGGTAGTACGCCGTAGTGGATTCGACCGCCATAGTGTTCAGGTAGGGGGTAACTCAAAACTGAAAAATGGGGTTAAGTTAGGAGGAACTATCACTTACGTGAAGTCAGCTCAGACTGGTACAATCATGGGTAATGGGGGTAGTGCCTTTGGGCAGATCACCCGTATTCCCAGAAGCTTTGATTTAGTAGGACGTCCTTACCAGGATGCTACAGGTAAAAGTATCTACTTCGTAAACGGTCAGAACCACCCTTTATGGAGTTTGGAAAACGAATTCTATAAAAGCAACGTTGATCGTGTCTTCGGAAACTTGTCGGTTGGTTATGACATCACCAATTGGTTAAACGTTAGTTACCGAGTAACGGCTGATACGTATACTGATAATAGAAAACAAGTTTTACGCATTGGAGCGGCTCGTGCCCCCCAGGGACAAATCGATGAAGATTTACGGTTCCGTTCAGAATTAAACGGTGACTTATTAATCAATGCGAATAAGAAAGATTTATTCGTGCAAGGGCTGAATGCTACGTTGTTATTAGGTCAAAACCTCAACCAGCGTTCATTCAAACAGTCAGGCGTAGGTGCAGAGGCATTAACGATTCCTGGTTTTGATAACGTAAGCAACGGTTCGGTATTTACGAGCTCTTACGAATCTTCAACCAGAAGAAGACTGGTTGGTCACTATGGTCAGTTATCGCTGGATTATAAATCTTATTTATTCCTGGAGTTATCCGGCCGCGTAGATCAGTCATCTACCTTACCTAAAGGACAGAACGCTTACTTCTACCCTTCAGCAGCGTTAAGCTTCGTTCCTTTGGAGGCTTTCAAAGTTGAATCAGACGTTATTTCGTATGCCAAAGTACGTGGTAACATTGCCCGGGTAGGTCGTGATGCTGATCCCTATCTCTTGCAATCGGTATACACCACGGCTGCGTTTGGTAATAACGTGGCTGACGTAACCTTCCCTTTAAGTGTAGGCGGCAGCAGTATTCCTGGTTTCCAAATCAGCAATCGAATTGGTTCTATGAACCTGAAGCCTGAATTTGTTACCTCTTACGAAGCAGGTCTGAATTTAGGTTTCTTCAACAACCGTTTAGGTATTGACTTTACCTTCTTCAATACCAAAAGTACCAGCCAGATTTTTGACGTAGCCATTTCTAACTCCAGTGGATACGACACGCGTACTACGAACATCGGAGAAATGCGTAACCGTGGTATTGAATTGCAGGTATCAGCCACTCCGGTTCACACCAAATCATTCAAATGGGATTTGATGCTGAACTTTACTCGTATTCGCAATAAAGTTATCTCGATTGCTCCAGGCGTTACTAACTCAACTATCAACGGTGATGGCTTCGTAGGTATCTCTCCATCCATTGCGGAAGGCTATCCTTATGGTGTAATCATCGGAACGGCTAATGCCCGTTCAGAAAGTGGTGAGTTACTGATTAACCCTAACACGGGTGGTTTCCTGCCCGGTATTGCTGGTCAGGTTATTTCAAACCCACAAAAAGACTGGATTGCTGGCTTAACGAACAACTTCTCTTTCAAAGGAATTACATTGTCGGCTCTGTTTGACATCAATAAAGGGGGTCAGATTTATTCCTTCTCTCAAGTTGACATGAGAAGTGCCGGACAAACAGAGATCACGGGTATTGATCGCGATCAGCCTCGTATTCTGCCCGGTGTTATTCAAAACGCTGACGGAACGACTCGTCCTAACAATATCCAGGTATCGGCACAAACGTACTGGGCGGGCTTAGGTGGTTTGGCTTCCGAAGGAGCCGTATTTGATGCTACCGCCTACCGCTTACGGGAGGTTTCTTTAAGCTATGCTCTTCCTAAAACGCTTCTGAGTCGTACTCCATTTGGAAATATTAGTGTTGGCGTGAGTGGCAGAAACTTATGGATGTTTGCTCCTGGTTTCCCCAGCGATCCTGAAATCAACACACAAGGTGCTGGTAATATCCAGGGTCTGGATTTGAACGGGATTCCTACAACTCGCAATTATGGAGTTAACCTTCGTGTAACATTCTAATTATGATTCACATGACATTCTTATCAAGACATAAAAAATGGGTTACCGGGCTGACTTTTGCCTGCTCGCTAGCCACTTTATCTTCGTGTTCTGATTTTTTGGATATTAACCAAACGCCGAATAACCCAACCACCGTTACTCCAGCGACCTTGCTGCCTAGTGGTCTGGTGGGTTCTGCTTTCGCTAATGCCAACGATCTGAACCGTTTTGCCAGCGTCATCATGAGTGTAACTGCCGGAGCCAATGGTAGCCCTGCTACCTGGGACCGGTACAATACAGATGGTTCTGATTTCGGTAACCAGTGGCGTTTTGAGATCTATGCAGGTGCCCTAATTAATTACGACAAACTGATTGAAGCTGCACAGACGACCAACTCCAATGCCTACATTGGAATTGCCAAAATCATGAAGGCCTATACATTTGCGTTGACAACGGATACCTGGGGAGATATTCCTTATTCAGAGGCTCTGAAAGGTGAAGCGAATACGCAACCTCGTCTGGACTCACAGCAGGATATTTACTTAGGTAACAGCGAAAAAGGCATCCAAAGCCTTTTCGACTTAGTAAAAGAAGGATTAGCAGATCTAGAAAAAACCAGCACCACCAAACCGGGTTCTGATGACCTGGTGTACGGAGGTACGATGGATAACTGGAAAAAAGCGGGTAATACTTTGTTATTGAAGTTGGCTATGCAAATCAGCAGCGTTAATCCTGATCGGGCAAAAACCATCATTAACGAAGTACTTCAGGGCAATAACTACATTACCACCAATGACCAGAATCTGGGCGTTAAATTTGGGGGTCAGGTAGGTAGCCAAAGTCCGATTTATACCTATACGTATAACTCATCGTTTAGCACGGATCAGTTGATCAGTACTCGTTTTGTGAACCTGCTTCAGGGTCTGAACGATCCTCGCCTGCCGATTTTCGTTACCAGACCTAGTGGTAGTTACGTAACCATCGATAACGGCTTTGCTGGTTCACCACCACCAGCAACTTCCCGCTCTATGTTCAGTACATACGTAACTGGAGAAAATGGCGTAGGCCCCGTTCGTCTGATTACTAACTGGCAGCGTGCCTTTATTCTGGCAGAAGCAGTAATCCGTTTAGGAACCGCTGGTGATGCTCAGAAATTATACGAAGAAGGCATCAAGGCTTCCATGAGCTCAGCAGGTATTTCAGACGCTGACATTACCGCTTATTTCGCAGCGAACCCAACAGTAGTGACGCTTTCAGGTAGTAACGACAATAAAATAAAGCAAATCATTACGCAGAAATACATTTCTCAGTATGGTAACGGCTTAGAGCAATGGAATGACTGGAGAAGAACCGGTTACCCAACGTTAGCCCAGCACCAAAACGCTGTTGGCGTGGATGGTACTCGTCCGGTACGTGCTCGTTACATTGATCAGGAAATTGCTCGTAACCCTAATTTCCCCAACAACGTTTTACAGAACGTGCGGGTTTGGTGGGACGTTAACTAGTTTCAATTCTAATCATTGACACAAATGAAAAATATATTTCTCATCCTAAGCTTGTGCATGGCCGTCGCTTTTACGTCCTGCAAAAGTGACTACGGAACATTCTACGAAGACAACCGGCCGGAGGTGCCTGTAACGTTTCCAGGGACAACAACGTACGGTTTCAATCCATACATTACTAAGTCTATCAAGGATTCGACTACTGCCTTAGAATTTACGCTTTCGATCCCCGAAAGTAGTGGCCGTACAATTAAAGAAATCACGAAAGTTTCTGCTGGAAGCACCAGTATCAACGCAGGTGGAGTAGCTACGGCAACTTATATCTCCGCTCCTATTGCAGCTACTGGAACCATGGCTAAATTCACAACCAGTCTGTCTCAGTTTAAATCAAAATCAGCGGCAAACCGTGCCCTGGTTGTAGCAGGTGGTGAAATTGCCTTCATGTTCCTGGTAACGCTGGATAACGGAGCAACCATCATTCCCGTACAGGTGAGGGTTCGAATTACGGCTTAAGCCTGATTCTTTCAGTAACAAAAAGCTCGACCGTCATGGGTCGAGCTTTTTTGTTGATTACCCAATCGCCTGGGTTAAATCTTCAATCAAGTCCTCTACATCTTCAATACCCACGCTTAGCCGGATCAGGGTATCCTTTAGCCCTGACTTCTCACGTTCGGACTTAGGAATACTGGCGTGCGTCATACTTGCCGGATGCGTGCATAAGGACTCCACGCCACCCAGCGATTCGCCCAGAGAGAATACGTTAAAGCTCGACATTACCCGAATGGCTTCTTCGTAATCATCGCCTTTGAGTTCGAAAGAAAGCATTCCGCCAAAATCCCGCATTTGCGTAGCTGCCAGCTCGTGACCGGGGTGATTTTTCAAACCGGGGTAATAGACTTGCCCTACTTTGGGGTGATTCACCAGAAATTCCGCTACCTGCCGGGCATTCTCGCAATGCTGCTTCATGCGAATGTGTAAGGTCTTGATTCCCCGCAATACCAGAAAACAATCCTGTGGACCGGGCACGGCACCACAAGCGTTCTGAATAAAACGAAGACGGCTGGCGAGCTCGTCATCATTCAGCATCAAAGCTCCCATAACGGTATCGGAGTGACCACCGAGGTATTTGGTAACCGAGTGCATGACGATGTCGGCTCCTAGATCCAGTGGATTCTGCAAGTAAGGCGAAGCAAACGTATTATCCACCACTGTCAGCACTCCGCGACTTTTGGCTTTCTCTGCTAAAGTCTTAATATCCAGAATTCGAAGTAAGGGATTTGTCGGCGTTTCCAGCCAGAGCATTTTTGTATTTTCAGTAAAAACCGAATCAACTACTGCCGGATCGCTCAGATCGATGAACTTAAATTTAAGGCCAAAGTCTTCGAAAATTCGAACGAAAATTCGGTACGTTCCCCCGTATAAATCATTGGTAGCAATAATCTCATCGCCGGGTTTAAATAACTTCAGTAGAGCATCCGTAGCCGCCAAGCCGGAAGCATAGCAAATGCCATGTTTCGCATTTTCCAGAGCAGCCAAAGCCTGTTGCAAAGCCGTTCGGGTGGGGTTATGGGTTCGGGAATATTCGTATCCTTTATGTACGCCCGGAGCCTCCTGAACGTAGGTAGAAGTCTGATAGATAGGCGTCATAATCGCTCCCGTAGAGGGATCGGGTTCAACGCCGGCATGAATGGCTTTCGTGGCAAAACGCATAAGATTTTGTTCTAATTTTTTCGTAAGTTCGGTAACAAGCTGACTTTAATTTATTCTTTTGTGCAAAAACCTATTCCTTTTAAAAAATTCACCTTTTCCAACCTGTATTTATGAAACCCTTTTTACTTTTTCTTCTATGGGGAGTAAGCCTTTCTTCGGCTTTTGCTCAAAAACTAAAACCTGGTTTTGATGGCGACGAGTACCGGGAAATGATTCAATTATTTCATCAACAGGTAGATACCGCCAAAACTAACATTATTCCCAAGCCCGTCCGTTACGAACGTTTGTACCGCAGCCCTGAATCGGAATTAAAGAATCTTTGGGAGTTATGGAAGCGAACGGATGGCGTTGGTGTAATCTGTATTCGTGGAACTGTTCAGGAAACCCCTAGCTGGCTAGAGAATTTCTACGCCGCCATGATTCCGGCTACGGGCGAACTGAAACTGGGTAACGATAGAGTTTTTCGGTATCAACTGGCTCAAAACCCCAGGGCAATGGTTCATGTCGGCTGGACAATCGGGCTGTCGGATCTAGCTCCGACCATCGTTGAAAAAATTCAGGAGTTATACAAAACGGGTACCCGCGAATTTCTAATCATGGGACACAGTCAGGGCGGTGCTTTAGCGTACTTAACACGTGCGTATCTGGCCGATTTAGTTAATCGCAAGGAAATACCTCAGGATATTCGCTTCAAGACCTATTGCAGTGCAGCTCCTAAACCGGGTAATTTATACTTCGCCTATGATTATGAGTTTTTGACTCGCGATGGGTGGAGTTACACCGTTTTAAATGCTTCGGACTGGGTTCCGGAAACGCCTTTTTCCATTCAGACGCTTTCAGATTTCAATAAGGTTAACCCTTTCGAAAGTATTAGGCCTACTTTAAAAAAACAGCCTTTCATTGCCCGTATCGTACTGAGCCGGATTTTTAATCGGATGGATCGGGCCACGCGAATTGCGGAAAAACGTTTTCGTAAGAATTTAGGAAAGATGATGTATTCGCAAATCAAGAAATACAAAAAGGACTTGCCTCAACCGGATTATGAGAAGGGCAATAACTACATGCGGGCAGGTTCGCCAATTATTTTACAGCCTAACGATGCTTATCGGCAACAGTATCCCGATAGCTCTAAGAATATATTTATTCACCATTTGCTGGTTCCGTATTATACCCTGAGCCAGACGTATTATCCGGGGAAATAACCAACAGATCCTAGAGCCGCGACTTCATCGCGGCTGACTGGGAAATGAAAATCTCTCACCATGGCTGGTGTCCTCACCAGCCATTAATAAAAGCATAGTGGTTGGTGAGGACACCAGCCATGGCGGATGAGCCAGACCTATTATCCGAAAAATAACCAACAGATTCCAGCGAGACGCGACTTCATCGCGGCTGACTGGGAAATGAAAATCTCTCACCATGGCTGGTGTCCTCACCAGCCATCAATAAAAGCATAGTGGCTGGTGAGGACACCAGCCATGGCGGAAAAAATAAGGCAAGGGTAACAAAATTTGCCTCTTACCCAGACGCGATGACGTCACGTCTCTACAGAGATCATCGCACTATTCTATTATAAAACAAGAACGGCCTGGTAAGATTATCAGGCCGCTCCTATTATTCTTCATTCAGGATATAAAATTCATACCGCAGTGGATCGAATGTATCCAGCAACTGGGTAATGAATTTAGGATTGGCCAGATAGAAATTCAGGAAGTTATCGGTGCGTTCCTGCAAGCCGCCACCGGGGAATAGGTGGGCCTTCAGTTCACTTAAATGACGCATATCCGTTTCCTGATTTTGAGCTTCGGAGGCAAAAATTCGTCGATCCAGTCGATCGGACCAATTTTTGAGCTTCTGTTCTTCGGCTTTGATATGCCCGTCCAGCGTTGGATTAACCACCAAAGCTTTCTTCCGAATGCCTTCCATCGCCGCTAAAATTTGCTGGATTTCAGGAGTAATGTCGAGCGAATACGCGGCGTGTTTTTCTACGTACTGCCTCCGTAATACTGCTTCGTTTTCAAATAAATCGCCAATTTCCAATTCCAGATTAGTAATGCGTCGCTGCGTCGCCGGACTAATAACCATCGCAAAATTACGAGGCATCAGAATCGGGAAGGGAATGTGGTAGTGATCGAAAACGGGTTTGAGTTGTAACCAGTACGCCAGCTCGCCCGGCCCGCCCAGGTAAGCCAGGTTAGGCAGAATCACCTCCTGATACACCGGACGCAGAATGACATTCGGACTAAAAACTTCAGGGCTTTCCTTCAGCATTCTTCGTACTTCCGCTTCCGAAAAAGTAAGATTGGTTTCATTCACACTAACACCGTTTTCTTCAGGAATCAGCCGTTCACGCAGGCCATTTTCCAGATAGAAAAAGTTAATTTCACGCGGTGTTACCTGCTGTTTATACCCCAGTTGCTCCAGTTTTTCGGAAGCTTCCTGTACGAGCGTAAATGCCGTATGATTGAAAATATCATCTTCAATAACTGGACGAAATTCGGCTTTCAGAGCCTGATCGTCCGCATCCAGCGAAATCAATCCCTCGGCCCCAAATAATTCGTGGATGTAATACCGAACGGCATCTGCCAATGTTTCGTGTTGTAGATATGCCTGCTCAAAGAGTGGCAATCGTTCGGGAATTTCTTTTAGTAAAGTGGCTAACTCCTTCGGGTTCATCCGGCCCACCGCTCCTTTTTGCTCGGTATGCCAGGTATAGGTTTTGCCCGAAAGGCGAAAATGATTGATTTCCTCAAAATCATGATCTTCCGTAGCCATCCAATAGACGGGAACGAAGGTATATTCCGGGAATTCCTGCTTGAGCCGTTTCGCCAGATTAATTGCCGTTACTAACTTGAAAATTACGTAGAGCGGACCCGTGAAAATATTAAGCTGATGGCCTGAAGTTACCGTAAAGGTTTTGTCATTGAGTAAAACGCTAAAGTCGGGTTTATTCTCAATGGTTGCATATTGTTTTTCGAGGACAGAAACGAGCGTTTTTCGCTTCTCAACATCGATTTTTTTCTGCTCAATTTGCTTTCTAAATCCTTCTAAATCAGGAAACTCTCCATAAAAAGGTTTCAGTTTTTCCTGACCAGAAATAAACTCTTGAAAAAGCGAAGAAAACTGCCGCGTGTGGGCTAAAGAGATACAGCTAACCTGCATAATACCGGGATTTCGAGCCCGAAGTTCGTAAAACGGGACTGGCAAACAAACTGTATCAGGTCTGGCTTAGTTCAAAAAGTTTTCAGGTTGGTGCTTTTCATATATTTCACCCCCGTTCGTAAAGATGCGATTCATCGCCTCTAAGCTTCACTAATTCACTTGTTCACGTTTAAACGAGTACCATTCGCATCCAGACGCGACTCATCATGTCTCTACGAAAAAAGGATTGAAAGCTGACTTTCAATCCTTTTTTCTGTTATTAACTAGCATTGCTTTTACACTAACTCTCCGTATAAATCAAATTCTTCCGCAGAAGTAATACGCACCTGAGCGAAATCACCCTGACTTACGTATTGAGTAGCGGGAATTAATACTTCGTTATCTACTTCAGGAGAATCGAATTCCGTACGACCGATGAAGTAACCGCCTTCTTTTCGATCAAACAATACTTTGTAGGTATTGCCTATTTTGGCTTGATTCAACTCCAGAGAAATGCCCTGTTGTAATTCCATAATGTCGTCGGCCCGTTGCTGTTTTTCTTCGGCTGGGATAGTGTCTTCCATCGTGGCCGAATGCGTCGAATCTTCGTGTGAATACTGGAACACACCCAAACGATCAAAGCGGGAGTTTTCTACGAAACGGTAGGTCTCTTCGAATAACTCTTCTGTTTCGCCGGGGTGACCGACGATCAACGTCGTTCGCAAAGCGATACCAGGGACTTTATCACGAATGGAATGAATGAGTTCTTCCGTTTTTTCACGAGTAATGCCACGACGCATGACTTTTAGCAATTCTGTCGAACCCGTTTGCAAGGGCATATCCAGATACTTACAGATATTTGGCTTGGCGTTCATTACATCCAGCACGTCCATTGGAAAACCGGAAGGATACGCATATTGCAGACGAATCCAATCGATGCCTTCTACGTCCGAAATGCGATCCATTAACTCTGCCAGATTCCGTTTTTTGTAAATATCCAGTCCGTAATACGTCAAATCCTGAGCAATGAGAATCAGCTCTTTCGTGCCGCGACGAGCCAAGGAACGCACTTCCGTTTCCAGATCTTCAATCGTCCGGGACACGTGCTTACCCCGCATTAACGGAATCGCACAGAAACTACAGGGACGGTCGCAACCTTCGGCGATTTTCAGATAAGCATAATGAGCAGGCGTAGTCAACAGGCGTTCCCCGACCAATTCATGCTTGTAATCCGCCTTTAAGGTTTTAAGCAAGCGAGGCATTTCGTTACTTCCAAACCAGGCATCAACTTCTGGAATTTCAAGCTCCAGTTCGTCTTTATAGCGGTGCGACAAACAGCCCGTTACGTATACTTTCTCGACGATACCTTCGGCTTTCGCGTCTACGTAGCGGAGGATGGTATCGATGGATTCCTGCTTGGCATTATCAATAAAGCCGCAGGTATTAATCACCACAATTTGCGAATCGTCCTTCTCTGACTCGTGAGCGACGTTATACCCGTTGCCTTTGAGCTGGGTAAAAAGGTTCTCCGAATCTACCAGGTTTTTAGAACAACCCAGCGTCACGATATTGACTTTATTCTTGCGTAATGTTTTGGTTTTCATTGACTAGTAAGACAAGAGACCCAACGGCTCGTCGAGGGGTTCTGCTTCTTTAATGGTCTAAAATGCGGCTGCGTAGTTAATCTCAAACTGCACCGGCGTATACTTTCCGGCTTCAACCGTAATGGGATACACATTACCGTCGCCGTCCGAGATGTTTGCCCAGAGTCCCCGCTGTTCTTTGGTGAAGATGGAATACGTTCCGGGAGCCAGTTTCACTTTGAATTTGCCCTGGCGATTGGTAACTACTTTTGCTACCCGTTTGGTTCGGATGCGTTGGTAAAAACCATCCAGTTGCTCAGTCTGGCTCTGTGGTGTTAATTCATAAATCCAGACTTCCCGCTTAATACCTTTCGCAGCTTTTATGGGCCGATCGGGCGAGGGCATTTGATTACCTGATTTCCAGGTTACCTGACCCACTATTCCCGAAGTAAGCGACGTTTTCTGGGCTTCACTTTGAAAAACGAGGCACAAAAGTACGGATAAAATCGTTAACATTCTCATATACAGAAAGATAAAAAGCGGACACCATTCGATATCCGCTTGTCGGGTTTGAAGTTTTGGGTTTAGTATTTTGAGTTAGTTCTAATTATAACAAACAACCCTATCAGGGTTAAATTTCATAATAGCCCAGGTGGATCATCACCCGGGCAGGGATTTTGTTATCCGCTCCGCAACCCTGCATTGCACACGGGGCTACTCATATTTAACCCCAATGGGGTTGTTTTATTTCGTAATCACTCAGGTCTATTAACTCGGTCAGGGTTTTATTCCCCACCTAACCCCGCATTTCATACGGGGCTACCCATATTTAACCCCGATGGGGTTATTTTATTGAATATTTCTAAGTCTAGTCTCCAAATACCGCTAAACACAAAACCCCAAACTCACCACTTACTTCAGAATATCCGTAGCCAGTTCGGGCAGGTTCAATCCGTCGAACGTACCGGAGGACATGAGTAATAAATTAGCGTTATTCCATTCCTGAGCCAATAAAAACTCCCGTAGTTTCTGATTATCCGTAAACACTTTCAGATTAGGATTACCAAAGGCTTCAGTAATATCTTCTGGCGAAATGGGCGTTAATTTCTTCTGCTCAATGGTATGCGGACTGTAATAAACCGCGGCCACATCGGGCGTGTTGAATTTACCTTTATACTGAGGCAGGAAATATTTATTGAGGCTGCTGAACGTATGTAATTCCACAACGGCTACCAGCTTGCGTTCAGGGAATTGATTTTTCACCGCTTTAGCCGTCGCTTCCAGTTTAGAGGGAGCATGAGCGAAATCACGGAAAATCGCCGTTGATTCATTTTCCCCCGCCCGCTCCAAACGATTGGCCGCTCCGGTAAAAGACTGAATCGCTTCGTAGAACATAAAGTCTTCGATACCGATTTTCTCGAGTACCGTTTTGGCTCCGTTCAGGTTCTTCATATTGTGCCCACCAAAAATCTTCAGTGGCACTTCTTCACCATTCGGTTTTAACAAGTAAGTCACTCCTTCACGAATCACGTGGGGGTGTTCAGTGTATCCGAAAGGCTGTACATCCGCCCGTTCTTTCTTGGAAATCACGGACACCACATCGTCAGTATCGTCGTAGATCAGCATTCCACCTTTGGGCGAGCTTTCGGCCAATAATTCAAACTGATGTACGTAGGCCTCAAATTCGGGGTAGACATTAATATGATCCCAGGCAATACCCGAAATCAGGGTAATGTGGGGATGATAATGCAGGAATTTAGGCTGACGATCAATGGGTGAAGAGAAATATTCATCGCCTTCAATCACGATCAGCGGAGCGTCATCCGATAATTTCACCATCGTGTCAAAACCAGCGACGCGGGCTCCAACGAGGTAATCAAATTTCCGGTTGAAATATTTCAGAACGTGCAGGATGATGGCTGTAGTCGTGGTTTTACCATGACTTCCTGCAATAACTACGCGTTGTTTATTACGACTTTGTTCAAAGACAAATTCAGGATAGGAGAATACCCGAATGCCTAATTCCTGAGCTTTCAGTAGCTCCGGGTTATCCGCCCGGGCGTGCATGCCGAGAATCACAGCGTCCAGCTCTGGCGTAATTTTTTCGGGAAACCAACCCATCTGTTCGGGCAACAGACCCGCCTGATCCAGGCG
Organism: Siphonobacter sp. SORGH_AS_1065; assembly: GCF_030818595.1. Lineage (NCBI taxonomy): Bacteria > Pseudomonadati > Bacteroidota > Cytophagia > Cytophagales > Cytophagaceae > Siphonobacter > Siphonobacter sp. SORGH_AS_1065. The sequence goes on along the minus strand of NZ_JAUTAM010000004.1, from coordinate 1,876,297 downwards.
AGTTTTGGAAGGCTCATAAATTTCATCGTCTGAACCCGTTACCGTAATTCCCTTCTGGTTCAGGACGAGAGCCAGGTTGTGCATGGCTGCTCCACCGATGGCAATAAAATGTATGCGTTGAGACTTGATTATTTCGTTGGGCGAAGTCATTCAAAATCAGCTTTTAAAAAAATTAATTTTCAGGCTTTCCGTCCTCCTCACTATTAATTGAGAAAACAGAGAAAAAAAATAACCGAGCCTGCAATTATTGCAGGAGTTTTTCGGTTGCAAAGGTTATAATTTCCGTGCAAATTCGCACGCTCGTTTATGAATAGGTCAGTGGATAACTTCAGTTGTCAACAGCCTTTTCGACGAAAAACAAGTTTTTTTACGAAAATTCACCCTTAAAATGTATTTCCGTCCCAAAGGATGAAAAACTACATTGATCTCATTGAGCAAACTTTTGAATTCCCAACCCGGGAGTTCGGTGTTGACGAGAAAAACACGCTCCTCTTCAACAACGTACCCCTGATGGATATCATCCGTCAGTACGGTACCCCGCTCAAACTTACGTACTTACCCAAAATTGAAGAGCATATTGAACACGCTCGTTTGCTGTTCCGTAATGCCATGAAGAAATTCAATTATAAGGGAAGTTATACGTATTGTTACTGTACGAAGTCTTCACATTTTCAATTTATTCTCGAAGAAGTTCTGAGTAATAACTGCCACCTGGAAACTTCTTCGGCTTATGACATTGCCATTATTCGGGAATTGTATCGTCAGGAAAAACTGACTAAAAATACATTCATCATCTGTAACGGCTATAAGTTACCTCAATACCAAAAATACATTACCAACCTGATCAACGATGGGTTTAACTGTATTCCGGTACTAGATAACTTAAAGGAAATCGATTATTACATCGAGAACACCCACGCAGAAACAGTTAACCTGGCGATTCGTATTGCGACGGATGAGGAACCCAACTTCTCGTTCTACACCTCACGCCTGGGGATTCGTTATTCCGATATTATGGATTTGTTCAAGAATAAAATTGAGCCAAATCCGAAGCTGAAGTTGAAAATGCTTCACTTCTTCATTAACTCGGGTATCAAGGATAACGCTTATTACTGGTCGGAGCTGACTCGCTTTATGTTCAAATATTGCGAGATGAAGAAAGTTTGCCCTGATCTGGACTCGATTGATATCGGCGGGGGGTTACCCATCCAGACTTCAGTATTCTTCAAATACGATTATCAGGCGATGATCGACGAAATCATTGAAAACATTCAATGGATTTGTAATAAGAATAATGTTCCGGTTCCCAATATTCTCACTGAATTTGGTAGTTATACCGTCGGTGAAAGTGGTGCCGTTATTTATAAGGTAATCGACAAAAAGCAGCAGAACGACCGCGAGCTTTGGTACATGATTGACGGCAGCTTCATTACGCAGTTGCCTGATTCCTGGGGTATTGGCCAGAAATACATCATGCTGCCAGTCAATAACTGGGATCTGCCCTACGAGAAAGTAAACCTCGGCGGATTAACCTGTGACTCGCAGGATTTCTATAATACCGAAGCCCATTCGGAGGATTTATACGTACCGAGCTTTGACATTGAAAACGAAGATCAGTACATCGGTTTCTTCCATACGGGAGCGTATCAGGAGTCTCTGGGCGGTTACGGCGGTATTCAGCACTGCCTGATTCCCGCTCCGAAACACGTTATTGTCGATCTGGACGAAGAAGGAAACATCACCACTCGTCTGTTTGCTCCCCAGCAAACGCACGAAAGCATGTTACAGATTCTGGGCTATGGGCTCGAACCCCAAAGAAGGAGTGAATGAGTCCGCGAATATCCAGGCTCAGGCCCAGGAAGAAGCCGCTATCAATGAGCAGGAAGCTTCTGTAGCTGAAGAACAGGAAAAATAAACAACCAGGAAAGGGAATGGGTCCGAAAAAAGGACTTATTCCCTTTTTCGTTAAAAAAGTGGTAACTTGCTGAGGTATAAGAAAGAGGACACTAAAACTACTCGAAAATATTCATGAAAAAGTCTGCTTACCTGATCGCTCTTTTGGCCGTATTATCACTGGCCTCGTGTGCACGGAAAAACAATTGTCCGGCCTATGGTAACACGAGTATGGAAAGTACTAAACGCTAATTTGTTAAAACAATCTGGAACTATTTTGGATATACGCCTAAAAGTTTAGGCGTAATCGTTTGAGCTGTCCTTAGGGTTGCTTACTTTTGCGTTCCAATTTCAATAGCACCTAACAATGGCGAAGAAAAACAGCGGCTTAGAGTTCTTGGAAAGCCCCGAAGGATTAGCGGGCGAGTTCGGAAAAGCCCAGTCTTTTTTTGATAAAAATCAGAAAGTTGTATACGGCATCATTGCTGCGGCGATTATCGTTGTAGCAGGTTTCTTTGGCTACCAGGCCTGGCAGGATTCTCAAAACGCAGACGCTTCTGCGGCATTGTTTCCGGCAGTAAACGAATTTGAAGCTGATTCTCTCAACAAAGCTCTGAAAGGAGGCCCTGGCGTTGAAGGACTGGTTTCTATTGCCGATGAATACGGTTCTACGAAATCAGGGAAACTGGCGAACTTCTACGCTGGTGTTGCTTTATTGAAGCAGGGTAAGTTTGACGATGCCATCGAGCATTTGAAAGATTTCAGCAGCAATGATTTATTGGTGCAGGCTCGTGCCTACGCCCTGATTGGTGATGCTTATCTGGAGAAAAAAGATACTGAAAATGCAATCAGCTACTACAAAAAAGCGGTTGATTACAAACCCAATAAATTCTTTACCCCTACGTACCTGTTGAAGCTGGCTACGGCTTACGAAGTAGCCAAGCAAAACAAGGAAGCCATCGATTCGTACTCCAAGATTATTGAGGAATACCCTCAATCGGCTGAGTATGTATCTGCAAAGAAATACAAGGCCATTCTTGAAGGGCCAGCTTCCGAGTAGTTTAGGGCTTAAAGCACTAAAAATGAAAGGGATGAGGCCACACGGTCACATCCCTTTTTTTGTTTCATCGTAGTTCGTCTGTAGCTAAATCATGGCTTCTGCACTTAAAAACCTAAGCGTTTTCAGCACTGAAAACCTTCCTGATATTTCTGAAAAACACTTTGCTATCATCGTAGCAGAATGGAACAGCGAAGTTACTGGTCCCCTTTTTACCGGAGCCTACGAAACGCTGGTGAAATACGGAGCCAACGAAGAGTTCATTCACGTACGCAGCGTTCCGGGCAGTTATGAGTTAAGCTTCGGAGCAGCTCTGGCGGCTCAGGCTTCGCACATCGATGCGGTTATTTGCATTGGCTGCGTTATTCAGGGTGAAACCAAGCATAATGACTACATCAATCACGCCGTAGCTCAGGGGCTTACCAACGTAAGTTTACAGTATAATAAACCCGTAATTTTCGGGGTACTAACGCCCAACACCCAGCAGCAGGCTCTGGATCGTGCGGGTGGCATTCACGGTAACAAAGGCGACGAAGCCGCCATTACCGCCATTAAAATGTTAGGTGTTTCTTTTTAGCGTTTGAGTCTGGTTTGAAGTTTAATACCGTTTGAAAGTTTGAGAAGGCTAGGTAAATGCCCTGTACCCGTCAAACTTATTCAAACCTTCTTAAACTTTCAAACGCCCTCAAACCTCTCTACATATTCAAACTTTAATCAATACCATCCTTCTCATGCAAGTCTGGAAATTTGGTGGTACTTCCGTTGGGAAACCCGAGCGGATGCACTCCATTCGAAACCTGATTACCGCCGACAGCGGCAAAAAAATTGTTGTTCTCTCCGCGTTATCCGGCTCTACGAATGCCCTGCTTGCCATGGGTGAGTTAGCGAAAGCAGGTAATGATGAAGAACTTACCCAGAAAATTGCCGAGTTACGGGCCCATTATGATGCTTTCCTACCCGAGCTGTATCAAACGTCCGAAGGACTGGCAGAAGGACAGCAAATCGTAGAGAAAGAGTTTTCGTTTATTCAGTCTGTAACCTCTATTCGTCCTTTTACACTTAAGCAGGAAAAAGAGCTCGTAGCTGAAGGAGAAATTCTGTCTACGCAGATGTTTGAAGCCTATCTGCGGGAGCAGGGAGAAAGCTCGGTCTTATTCCCCGCTCTGGACTTCATGCTGATTGATGCCGACAATGAACCCGTTCTTTCGTTCACGGAAGAAACCCTGGGTCAGATGCTGGAGCAGCACGAAGACAAGCAAATCATCATTACTCAGGGCTTCATCTGCCGGAATCCCCGCGGCGAGGTGGATAACCTCAAACGTGGCGGTTCGGACTATACTGCATCACTAATCGGTGGAGCCATTCGGGCGGAAGAAATTCAGATCTGGACGGACATCGATGGCATGCACAATAACGACCCCCGCATCGTGAAGAAAACCTTCCCGATTCGTGAGTTAACCTTCGAGGAAGCCGCTGAACTGGCGTATTTCGGAGCGAAAATTCTTCACCCCAGCACGATTACTCCCGCTAAATTACGCGGCGTACCCGTGCGTCTGAAGAATACGATGGAACCTGAAGCTTTTGGTACACTGATTGCGACGAAATCGAGCGAACGGGAAATCAAGGCTATCGCGGCCAAAGATGGTATCACGGCTATTTATATTCACTCGACGCGTATGCTGAATGCCTACGGCTTTTTGCGTCGCGTATTCGAGGTGTTTGAAAAGTACAAAACACCCGTGGATATGATAACTACTTCGGAAGTATCCGTCTCGGTTACCATTGATAATCCAGAAAACCTGGAGAAAATCACGGCTGAACTGAAGCAGTTTGCCGATCTGGAAGACCACGATTACAATCAGACGATTATCTGTATTGTAGGTAATTTCTCCGCTGATAAAAAAGGCGTAGCTCTGAAAGTACTCGACGCAATGAAAAATATTCCGATTCGGATGATTTCGTACGGTGGTTCGGAGCATAACATTTCCATTTTAGTGGATGGTTCTGCCAAAAACGAAGCCTTGAATGCCTTGAATGAGCGTCTGTTCCACTACGAAGACACCATGAAAGACATTTTCACAGCTCCCTGATTTCTATAACGAGAAGCTATTTTTGAACGCGGATTCTCGACTGTATCAGAAGAAATCCGCGTTCTTTTTCTATCTGACGACTCATTAGCTGGCTTTCAAAAGCCCTGATTACCCATGCTACAACTCAACTTCATCCGGGAAAATAAAGAATTAACGCTGGCCGGTTTAAAGAAGAAATACTTCAAACAACCCGAAGAGGCCATCGAACAATTGCTGACACTGGATCAGAAACGCCGCGAAACGCAGGTCGAGCTCGACACGACGCTGGCTCAGTCTAACGCCCTGGCCAAACAAATTGGCGGCTTAATGAAAGAAGGCAAAAAAGAGGAAGCCGATACTGCCAAAGCCGAAACCGCTTTACTGAAAAGCCGTTCCAAGGAATTGGAAGAGCAGCTTCGTCAGATCGAATCTGTTTTACAGGACGAATTGGTAAAACTTCCTAACCTTCCCCACGAAAGCGTTCCAGAAGGACGTACGCCCGAGGAAAACGTAGAAATCTACCTGTGGGGCGACAAACCCACGCTGGCCGAAGACGCTCAGCCTCACTGGGAATTAATTAAAAAATACGACATCATTGATTTTGAACTAGGAAACAAAATCACGGGTGCGGGTTTTCCGGTGTATAAAGGCAAAGCGGCTCGTCTGCAACGGGCGATGATTAACTTCTTCCTGAACGAAGCCGTAGAGGCCGGTTACATGGAAATTCAGCCACCAATTCTGATCAATAAAGATTCTGGCTTTGGCACGGGACAATTACCCGACAAAGAAGGCCAGATGTATTACGCCAGCGAAGATGATTTATACCTGATTCCAACGGCGGAAGTTCCGGTAACGAATATTTACCGTGATGTTATCGTAGCGGATCAGGATTTACCGATTAAGCATACGGCCTATACGCCTTGTTTCCGTCGGGAAGCAGGTAGTTGGGGTGCTCACGTGCGGGGTCTGAACCGTTTGCATCAGTTTGATAAAGTAGAACTGGTTCAGATTCAGAAGCCCGAGAACTCCTATCAGGCTCTAGAAGAGATGGTAGAACACGTGAAAGGGTTATTACAGAAACTGGAGTTACCCTTCCGTATCATCCGTCTGTGCGGCGGCGATATGAGCTTTACGTCTGCTTTAACGTACGATTTTGAAGTATGGTCTGCGGCTCAACAGCGGTGGCTGGAATGTAGCTCTGTTTCTAACTTCGAAAATTATCAGGCGAACCGTCTGAAGCTTCGGTATAAGGTTGATGGTAAAACCCAGTTACTGCACACGCTGAATGGCTCTGCTCTGGCTTTACCGCGTATCCTGGCGGCTTTACTGGAGAACAATCAGACGCCTGAAGGTATCAACATTCCAAAAGTGCTGGTGCCTTATTGTGGATTCGACAAAATCTAAAAGAGTAAAATTTATTCGTCCGCGATTGCGATGACGGAAGACCCGAGCACAAAAAAAGGAAGCCAAAAGGCTTCCTTTTTTTGTGCTCGGGCATTTACTAAACTTAAGGCAGGAATCGCAACTCTACGCGACGGTTTTTCTCCTGGCCTGCTTTCGAAGTGTTATCTCCGATGGGTTTGAAAGAGCCGTAGGCTTCCGTCAGGATTCGGCTGGGGTTCGTTACCCCGGCGTTCACCAGATATTTCTTCACGGCCTGTACGCGGCGTTCAGAAAGAGCAATATTATGACGATCCGAAGAGCGACGGTCGGCGTGACCCGTTAATTGCAGACGGCAGTTGGTACGGTTCAGTAACTCAACAATCCGCGACAGCATTTCTTCGTATTCGGGCTTAATCGTGCTTTGATTGGTTTCAAAGTTAATGTTCGCAAACACTTCCAGACAAGCCTGACCCGGAATGATTGAGTTCACTACCTGTTCAAAATCAATGGCTACCCCAGCTCCAGAAACAATGCTTCCGGCAGGTGTTTCTGGTTGTTTGTCGAAGTAATCAGAAACGCCATCGTTATCCGAATCCAGTAATAAACGAGGATCAATATCTTTCGGACGGTTCGCTTTTGCAATCGAATCAATCTCAGACATGGATAGGATTTTTTCTGGTACGTACAACAAACGAGGATCGGTATAACGTAGGTTATAGGTTCCTTTCGAAGCGTCCCAGGTTTTATCCCGACCTACTTTGATTGCATTTTTACCAAACTTGTAAGTCACAGAAATGTAAGGCGTTACGTATTTATCAAGGGCTGAATTACCGCGTTTGTAATCGCTGATATCGCCCCGGTTACCACCGAAATCATACATGCTGGAGTTATCACCCCCTACGGTTGCATCCAGTTTTTCAGTATTCACGTTATTCAGCACCATGTCCAGACCAATGTCAAAACGGGGAGATAACTCATACTGAATCGCCAGTCCTACGGGGAAAACTACTTCACGAGTCATTTTCCGGGAAGAAACCTGAAGACCCGTAATGCCGCTTTCATTGACAAACTCCTGCGTAATGTTTGACTTGCGTTTTACGCGACCCGTTCCAATTTCATAGGCCGTAGAGTTAAAAAATATGACCCCAACGCCCGCGTGTAAATCAAATTTCCAGCGGTTCAGCTTTCTAGGGCCAAATAGTAAGCTTTTCAGGTTTGTACTTCCTACCAGAGCAGCCTGATAATATTCCGCCCGAAAATAAGAGTTATAAATGCGGCTCTTTGCTCCCCGAAGGTTACCGGCGTCGAGCTTCAGGCTGGCTCCGAATAAGTGGGAAAGTTGTTTGTTCACATCCAGCCCAAAACCAATAGCTCCACGCTCAGAAGCAGGAGCATATTCTTTGGGATGAGGAGCGGGCCAGAAATCGTACTCCCGTAAATCTCCCAGAAACTGAGGTGACCCACCCCGAACCGAAATCGACCAGGTATTTAAGGCATTAGGACCTTCATATAATGCGTTAGGCTGATAGGGTTTGGTTTGAGCACCGGCTTTTCCGGCCATCATTCCTGCGAGTACTAAAAAAGACAGACAGCGTACAATTCTCATAAGCTCTTTTTTAAAGGGACTGGAATTGAAATTCAATTCCCAGGTTGACAGTTGGAAACAGGTTGCACAAAAATAGAGGTTAATTCATGCATAAACCCTATTTGTATGCGAAGCAGAATCCCAGGTTTCAGATATACGACGAAAAAAAACTTCCTGTTTGGACGACCGCAAAGATTTTCGGAGATTTTCCTATAATCGATGCATGACCTGTCTAATCATTTGATCTTTCCAGGTGCCGTAAGTGCCATTCAGGATTTGCTGACGAGCTTCTTTAACTAACCACAAATAAAAGGTTAGATTGTGAACACTCGCAATTTGTGGGCCGAGTAATTCTTCAGATTTAAATAAATGACGCAGGTAAGCTTTACTATAAAAAGTACTTACATACCCTCCTAAAAATTCATCAACTGGCGAAAAATCATCTTTCCATTTTTCGTTTTTAATGTTGATAATACCTTGCGTGGTGTACAAAATTCCATGCCGGGCATTCCGGGTAGGCAATACACAATCGAACATGTCCACGCCCAGAGCAATGCTTTCAAGAATGTTAGCAGGCGTGCCTACTCCCATTAAATAACGAGGTTTATCGTAAGGAAGAATCGAGCAAACCAGATCCGTCATTTCGTACATATCCTCGGCGGGTTCGCCTACAGAAAGTCCGCCAATGGCATTTCCTTCCCGACCCATCGACGCGATGAATTCAGCCGACTGACGACGTAAATCTGGATAGGTACTCCCCTGTACTATCGGAAAAAGTGACTGCGAGTGGCCATATTTTGGCTCAGTGGCGTCGAATCGGTCGCAGCAACGTTGTAACCAGCGGTGGGTCATTTCCATTGAACGACGGGCATAGCCATAATCGCAGGGATAAGGCGTACATTCATCAAAAGCCATCACAAAATCAGCCCCAATGGTTCGCTGAATGTCCATGACACCTTCGGGCGTAAAGGTGTGCGTTGAGCCATCAATATGCGAGCGGAACTTTACGCCCGTTTCATCGATCTTACGACCTGTACCCGCCAGCGAGTAAACCTGGAAACCGCCTGAATCCGTCAGGATCGGGCGATCCCAGCCGTTAAATTTGTGTAAACCTCCGGCTTTTTCCAGAATATCAAGTCCCGGACGCAGGTACAAATGGTACGTATTTCCCAGAATAATCTGAGCATTAATGTCTTCTTTCAACTCCCGCTGGTGTACGGCCTTTACGGAGGCAACCGTTCCTACGGGCATAAAAATTGGAGTTTCAATCACTCCATGATCGGTCTGGATACGCCCGGCTCTGGCTTTACTCTGGGCGTCCTGTTTTATTAAATCAAATTGCATGGTTCTCTTCTAAAAGATTGCAAAGGTAAGGACAATCGAGGGGTCGCAGGTCAGAACGCCTATATTTCAGCAACAAACGCTTATTTTTGCGGCCTGAATTTCAAACCCTGTCGTGACTGAATTCCTTCTGCTAAGTATCGTCTGCGGTATTCAGCTTCTGTATCTATTGGTATTTGTCCGAACGGCTTTCGTTTCGGTACCCTCGTCTACTCCCCAACTACTTCCGGGAGTTTCGGTGATCGTCTGTGCCTGGAATGAGCTGCAAAACCTTCGGGAGTTAATTCCTTTACTCGAAAAACAAGAGTACGAAACATTTGAAATCATTATTGTCAACGATAAATCGACCGATGGAAGTTCAACTTTTTTGCAAGAAGCTCTTCAGCACTATTCCCGGTTAAAAGTGATTCCCATTTTAGAAACGCCCTTAGGCGTTTCTTCCAAAAAATTCGCTCTCACACAGGGAATTGATGCGGCTCAGTACGAAGTCATCTTACTGACCGACGCCGACTGTCGCCCTCATTCCAGCCGCTGGATTCAACGCATGGTGGCTCAGCTAAGCCCCACTAAAGATATTGTATTAGGGGTTTCGCCTTATTTCAGAAAGGATTCATCCGTAAACGCCTTTATCCAGTTTGAAACGTTTTATACGGCATTGCAATATATTTCCTTTGCTTTGGTCGGTAATCCGTACATGGGAGTGGGAAGAAATCTGCTATACCGCAAATCACTGTTTCTTCATCAAAACGGACTACAGGAATTCATGCACATTCTGGGCGGCGACGACGATTTATTCATTAACAAAGTTGCGAACGCTGCTAATACAGCCGTTTGCCTGCATCCCGAAAGCCTGATGTATTCCGTTCCCAAAGTTACCTGGGCCGAATGGTGGCATCAAAAACGGCGGCACGTTTCGGTGGGCAGCTATTACCGGAAAAAAGATCAGTTTTTATTAGGGCTGCTAGCGGCCTCACACGTAACAAGCTGGCTATTTTTGTGGGGCATTCTTTGGTATTCGGTCACCACAAACCCTTACGAATGGATGGGCTGGAGTATCGGCATTTTTCTCGTCCGTTTTTTTATGACCTGGATCATCTGGTACAAAGCCAGCCGGAAGCTGGCACATCCCATTCCCGGCTATCAGTTCCCAATTTTCGATTTAACATTAACGCTGTATTTACTCAGTATGGCGGTGGTATCAGCCTTTCCCAGTAAAAAAATGAGCTGGCGGTAAACCCAAACATTAAATTCAATACTCGATGGACATTATTAAAAAATATTTTCCCGACCTGACTCCCACGCAGGAAGAACAATTCAGTAAACTCGGCGAGTTATATCGCACCCTCAACGAACAGGTTAACGTGATTTCCCGTCAGGATGTAGATAACCTCTACGAACGTCATGTGCTGCATTCGCTGGGCATTGCGAAGGTGATGCAGTTTAAACCCATGACCGAAATTCTGGACGTGGGCACAGGTGGTGGCTTTCCCGGCATTCCGCTGGCCATTTTATTCCCTGAATGCCAATTTCATTTAGTAGATAGCATTGGCAAGAAAATTCGGGTTGTACAGGAAGTCGCGAAAGGCTTAGGACTTACAAATGTGCGGGCTGAACAAAAGCGTGCAGAGTTGGTAACAGCCGAGGCCTACGATTTTGTAGTAAGCCGAGCCGTAACGCGTCTGACGCCCTTTTACAGCTGGGTGAAGACCAAGGTTCACAAAAATCAGTTTAACGACCTTAAAAACGGCATTCTTTACCTAAAAGGCGGGGATTTAGAAGAGGAACTTAAAGAGCTTGGAAGAAAGACAAAAGTCTACGAACTCTCGGATTATTTTACTGAAGAGTTCTTTGAAACGAAAAAAGTAGTCCATGTCCCTTTTTAGTGGCACATTTTTAGAGAGAGAATGACGAGAGACGTGCGGAAGGCTTATTTTTGCTAGGCATTTTCCTCATTACTGCAACGATAAAACACTTATGGGTAGCTACGTTAATAACCATCTTATCAAAGACGAACACGTCGTTTTTGAAACCACGTATCATTGGACCATCTTTTTCACCTGGGCTTCGCTATTTACACTGACGATTGCCGCCTGGATCAAACGATCGTCCGATGAATTTGTTATTACCAACAAGCGACTGGTCGTGAAAACCGGATTCATTTCACGGGACACGGTTGAGCTCAATCTAAATAAGGTAGAGAGCATTCAGGTGGAACAAAGCGTTTGGGGCCGTATGTTTGGCTTCGGAACGATCTCCATTCACGGAACGGGAGAAACGAGTCAAGTGTATAAGCGAATCTCTGATCCTCTGGGCTTTAGAAGAAAATACCAGGAGCAGTACGATCAGTACACCCAAACTCGCGGATCATTTAATTAAAAAAAATATTACAAAACACTTGCGTTAGGCTGTTTGATGCCTTAGTTTTGCACTCGCTTTCAACGCAATCCCGAATAGCTCAGTCGGTTAGAGCATCTGACTGTTAATCAGAGGGTCGCTGGTTCGAGCCCAGCTTCGGGAGCCTAGTAGTCAGCCACTTACGTTCATTCGTAAGTGGCTTTTTCTTTTAACTCGCCAGCAAACTCGCCAACATCTTTCATGTATGGTCTGCTCAAGCCCTTCAAAAGCCCCAAAGTGCATAAAGTGCAAAACGTTTTTATTATTAATTACTTTTTTCTTCTGCGAGCTTTATTCCCTATACTCCCTAAAAAAATCTATAATAATATATATTTATTTTGCACTTTTTGCACTTTAAGTAATATATATAGAATATAAGTATCTGATTATTAAAGTTTTACCATTTATTTACGTCAAAAAAACAGTGCAAAATGGAGAGTAAAACAGTGCAAAACGGGATTTGATTTTGCACTTTCAGTGCAGAATGAAGCCTACTTTCTAAAATATTACAGGTTATATTAAGCTTAAAGCTACTTTAATTGTAGCGATTATGATGGTGATGGATAGCCATCATGTACTTCACAAACTGTTTTAAATAATTTTATAGCTTCTATTACAGCTTTATCAACGTCAAGCTCGCCTCCAATCCATTTATAAATAGAGCCATTCCATTGGCCTACCTGAAGTTCTGTTCTTCCAACATTGTGGGTACGGCGTTCTTTATTGAGAGCGTAGTCATCTATATGGGCGATTACATCACGCATTTTCTTTAAATCAGGTAAGGACTGATTAAACTCAGCAATAGCACGATTGATCTTTTTCTTAACAGACGGAACACTAGCGGCTATAAATGCGGCCTTTTGCAGACGGATGAGAGCTATTATCAAAAATTCCAAATCAGACATCCAACGGAAGATAAATTCTTCGTCTTCTGCTTCAGCGGTTTGTAACCGTCTATGCTGAAGTTCAATAGTAAATATTGCTAGATTAGAAAGACTCAGAGCTCTTTCTAGTTTTGAAGCATCGGATTGCTGCTCTTGTTTCATAATTTTTAATGATGAAATGTTAAAATAAGTCTGTGGTCAAACCTACAGAGATGGCAAAGCCTTTCGGGAAACGTCCAAACGATTGGTCTGCACTACCATCAACTAAGGCATTTCTACAAGAACTTGCTTGCGTACGGGGAATTCCCCGTACGGAAAACACCACTACCAGATTTTCTGGTAGTGGTAACGAACCAGCCACTGTGAGAAATTTACACAGTGACACTTTAATAAAAACAATCAACGGCGGTAGTAATCCGGGTACCTGGATGCACGAAGACGTAGCCTTAGAATTCGCCCGCTGGCTATCTCCTGCCTTTGCGATCTGGTGTAATGACCAAAAGAAATAAACACCCCGAAGAGGAGTGTTTATCTGGCTTGTACGGAAAAGATTCAGCTAACTGGCTGCTCGGAACGTTTTAATTAATTCCAGCGTCCGAAAGGTCAAATCAATGCGTTCGGAGGCATGAGCTTCCGTAAACGCCTCCGAACCTACGGCCATGGTCAGAAGCATTGACAGATCGTCGGCAATCTCGGGTAATTGGCCTCCAAAAACGTCTTTCAGGTGTTTTGCTTCATTTTCTTTTGATTGGGTGTTGGTGTTGTTCGTGTTCATAGCGATTGATTGGTTTGGTTTTGTATAATTTTATACAATAATTAAGTAAAAAAAGAGACTGAGAATGTCCCTAAAGAAGTAAGAAAGTTTAAGGTTCGTATACGATAGTGGTTTTAATTTTAAAAGTCCCTTGTTCAATTAAAATCTCACGCATTCGAGTTTCCGATAGGCTTCCATGGTGTTTATAGTTACGCCAAGCGGTTGTTAGCTTACCCTTTTTTACATCGGGTGGCAAAGACGGATAAATGTTTTCTAACCAAAAGTCAAATGCTTCCTGAATAGTACTGAATGCTTTCATGGTTCAAATATCATCTTTTGTATAATATTATACAAGTAAAATGATAATTATTTTTTAAATAAATATCTGATTAACAGTTAATTATAATTTCATTATTACAATTACACAATTACGTCGACAGGATTAGGGTCAATAAGAGCTAATTTAAAATAGCTTCTCAAACTTATAGAATGGCTTTATGGTTAGTGGTAAATATATTCTTAAATTCTTCCAAATCTCTTCGGGCGATACGGTAATGCCCTCCTTCTAATCGAAAAGCTTTCAAATACACTGGCTTTCTGGTAAGCGGATGTTTGCGACCGGTATTAATCCACGCCTTTACTGTATTAAGAGCACAACTCATTTCTTTAGCTACATCTTGAGCGGATAGATGATGCTTGCCATCTTTCTCCATGATCATCTGTTCAAGATTGATCATCCGATGATTCACTTCTTGCATAAGGTTGAACATCTGCTGAAGAGACTTCAATTCGTGAAATTCAAAAGTCATAGTCTATCTAGTTTGAGTGTACTATCTAAGAAACTGGACTGTTCGACATAAACATCTTCTTAAATTCTTCCAGATCGGACCTCATTACCCTGTAATGCTTCCCTTCAGTTAAATACGCTTTTAGCTTAATTACTTCCCGGGAAAAAAGGGTGTTTGCGTCCTTTATTGATCCAGCCCTTGATCGCAAAATCACTGTAACCCATTTCTTTAGCTATGTCCGAAACCGTCAAATGATGCCTATCAACTTGGCCAGAGAGTATTACTTTAATCTCTCTAAGCTCCGTTTGCACTTCAGTCATAATCATCACCAGATCCTGAAGAGTCTTTATTTCTTTAAATTCCAGATACATGAGATGTGTATTCATTTAGTGGTAAAAATTTCTTTAAATGCTTCCAGATCTTTCCGTAAAACTCGGTAACGCCCCCCTTCCGACTTATAGGTTTTAAGTACAATCAATTTTCTTGAAACAGGATGGCGGCGGCCTTGTACGCACCAGGTTTTAATCGTTGCATCCGAAAACTTAAGCTCTTTAGCGACGTGAGTTAGTGCCAAATACTCTTTACCTTCCTTTTCGTTCAATAAGGCTTCTATCCGGTCCATTTGGGTACGGATCGCTCGCACCTCAGTAATTAGTTGGGATAACTCTGGGATGATGATCTCTGCCATGAAGTTGTTGTTAGACGTGATATAGGAATACAAGAATGCATCCCTCTTATCCTAACTATATGGCAGGGCATCTAATGTAGCGTACGTATACTTACTTGAATTTATAGTCAAAATATCTTAACCTACGGGTTAAGGTCGGCCAGTAGAGGTGACTAGTATTGGCTGTAATTTTTCAGGCTCTCAGTTCAAAGAAGGTTAATAAAAGATCGATAATGATTTACAGCCACAAAGGTTGAGCATCCCAGTCTTTTTGAAATCCCATGTATTGTTTGGGAACGGCGGGATGATTGGCTAGCAATTCCTTGATACGCTGCTTTAGATGACCGCCCGGATTAATGGTTGTTAGCAGGTACTGCAATAGACAAAGAAAATAGTAGGAACGCCTGTTGTTATTGAAAGTAAGATCAATCCAGGGCAAGCGAGGTTTTTGAATTAATAAAGGTTGAACACCGAAATCCCGGTTCCATAACCGGGCATGATGTGCACAAATGTTTCTAACGTAAGCCAGGGCGTGTACCCAGGACTCTAACACCTTAGGATGCAGTTTATAAAACGCGGCTAGATCTTTCTTATCGTCCTTGGAAAGCCCTTTGAAAATGAAAGATACGGTTCCCATGGTAATGATCTCCAAAGACATCCAGGAGGGGGGATTTACTGGATTGGTGTATTTGTTCCAGTAATGATCCATGAACACTTCACGATTGGACTTTCCCTTGTGTTCGTTGATGTGTTTCTGGAGCTCGTGATAGGTGGAGGAACTACTAAAATGCTTGGGGTCTTCGTGCCAATGGCTGCCGTACTTCAAGGCCATTTGATAGATCAGCTGCGTGCGAAAAGACACTTCAATACGTTCGATGGCATCAAAGACGAGTAGACGCAATTCGCGATCAAAAACGTATAAATCCATGACATCTTCAAAATGTACATTGGCTTTATAGGTATGATTAGGATCGTTAGCAGCAGACTGAAAGGGGAGCATGTAAGCACTCAGGCGGTAATAACTGATATTAAGCAAGTGACTCGTTGCGTAAGGAATATCATTAATAATCATACCCCTTGATTGCAACATGGCAATCTGATTAGATACAGGTAAAGCAGGTTTAGAATAAAGCATGGGTAGGGCTATAAATGAAAAAGGCCCTCCAAGTGTGCATCAGAGAGAGGCATGGAAGGCTTATTGACCACAAAGTTAGTAGGCTTTGCTTAGTGAAAACAAGCGAAAGGATGAAAAAGTTTTTTATTGAATAAAAAAACTAGACAATGAATAGACCCGTTCTCTTTGTAAAACTTGGAGCGTTTCTTGACATCAAAATCCAATTGTCCGAAAATCGGTCATTTGGATTTCGTTCGGAGGATTCCCCGAACGGTCGAAACCATACCTGTCTGATTATCGGATAGGTCGAAAATCTATCTATCCGATAATCGGATAGATGAAAAGTCTTTCCTACGCCCTTGTATCAAATCCAGACCTCTACTTAGATATCAAGAGCATAGTTTGAGCCTGCTACCGGGCCAAAGAAAGGCATCCATCAAAAGGTAACTCAGGATTACCTTATCTACCTATGGGAAAATCCCATAGGCAAACTACCATTATCCCCGGTAGTTAAACTATCCGATTTTCGGACTGTTTACGGCGGTTTCCCTATGCCAGACCTCACTTTCAATTGCGGGATTTTCCCGTATTTGAAAGTGAGGTAAGAAAATCTCACAATTGAAACACAAGCCTTCTACCTGCCAACATTAGAGGGGTAATCTTTCCAGATCAGGCTAACGTGTAAAGGTTCTTTTCATCGGTGAGAAAATCTCACCGATGGATTCAGGACAGATCAGTAGCCAGTCGCTAGGCGGATGAGCCTATTGGATTATGCTCAGGCCGCTATGCGAAATCGCATAACGCCAAAAAAGGCGAACATCCTTATACGGGGTTCGCCTTTTCTAGGTGTCCAGATTAAGTGTCCAGGTTTCCCGGCTGAGGTGTCCAGGTTTAAGGTTTTCTACAACCGCCCTTGCCGGATCCGTTGCCGAATGGCTTCAACTACTCCCTGTACAATAACTCGCCTTTCCTGAATGGTGGGATAAAAGGCTTTTCCATAGTAATCTTCTAAGCCCCTGGCTATTTCTACCTTGGCAGCATCGGTAAAACCAGCCTCGACAATAACGGAACTCCCTAACTGCTGAGCAGGCATGACCTGAAAACTTCGCATCAGATCACCGCTCATGGTCAAATCGACCTTTGCCGTTTGACGTCCGTATTTTTGGCGGCGGCGGCTGTAGGCTTTCGAGTAGGCTCCCAAACGCTTGGCAGCTTTGGTAGTCAAGCTCTGACCAGAGCTACCTATTCCCTGATTTTGAATGCGTTGTTTGACGACGGCTACGTGATCCAGGGCCGCACCCGTCAGAATTTGAGGCAATTCGGCTTCCAGCTTGTTGAGGTCATCGAGGAAAATCTGAACAACGGATTCAAAGTTTGAACTATAGTGGAGTGTGTACATACAGCTTTTAAGTGTAGTGGTTACCACGATGGCCTCATCCGTATCATGGCAGCTATTACCACTTGCTACGCATGAGGCCGGTTTATTAATTGAGCAGGTAATTCCAGTAACCGGGCCACCGTGGCAGCGGCGTAAACAAGCCCTCTACCAGTGTAGCCCGTAAAAGGCTCATGCGAAATTGGTATTCGATCTTTCCGCTTTCGAGTATCTGGCGGCTACCCATGGAAATTTCAGGCTCCAGATCTGGCAGAAAACACTGCTGTAATACCGGTTCTACTTTCGGGTGGAGGGTCATTTTTATTTCTACCTGGTTCGTGCCTGCTAGCGGCTCAATGAATACGAAATTATCTGGTTCTGTAGTCATGGTTGTTATCGCTTTGGGTTGTAGCGATTATCGTGGATGGTTAGTTTTCTTAATCTATCCAGGATATAAAGGGTAAAACCACTTCTGTCCAGATGAAGGTTCGTCTGTTGGATATTGTCCAGCTTATCAAGCTTTCGACTCACTGTCTCAAGCAACTCCTCCGTTCTACGGTTAGGATTGACGGGTTTGGTGTAAGGTTTACCCTCAAGAGCAAAATGATGATACGATACCACGGGCTGGTATTGCCGGAATTCGTCTGAGTTCATCCGCTCGATCATCCGTTTGCGTTCCCGTTCCCACTCCATCCGGCGTTCGGCTAAGGCCAATAGTTCGGGGTTAGTGAGTCCTAAGGCTCGTTTTCGCTCGTTTTCCTCAACGGTCATCACCGATTCCCCCCTAGTGAGCATCGCAGGTACCGTATCGATACCTCGGGGATACTCCCGCTTATCGTCCACAAACTCGGTTCCCGTTCGGTAAAACTTAGGCGGCTTCTGTTTGGCGATTTTACCGACGGCTATCCCCGTAATGGTGCCAATAATCCCAGCATAAATAGAACCTCTGATCGGGTCCCCGGTAGCAGCTACATAGGCCTGCACTCCGGCAATGAGTCCAGCCGTCAGCGTTTGAGAAATCGCGGCGGCCTGATCTGCTTTCCAGGCTTGCAGTTTGAGCTTAGCCAGCTCCTTATTCTGTTTTTCCTGCAACTGCTTTTTCTCCTTATCCTGCCTTGCCTGCAATTGCTTCTTTTGGGCCTCATTACCAACAAACCCGTTCAAATCAGCCTGATTTTTTTCATCCAAAGCCTTCATTTCGGCGGCATGACGATCAGCGGCGGCCTGGGCAAGCTCTTCATACTTCTGCTTCTCAGCGGAGAAAAAGGCACTGCTGGCAGCGGACATGGCTGTAATTCCCAAAATGATGGCATCCTGCGTTTTGGCCTCTCTCTTGTCTACCTTGTCCTTGTATTGCTGATGAGCAACCAGAATACTCGCGAAACCCTTCATGTAGGCGTTCTCGGATTGCCCCAATAGCTGAATGATCATTTGAGCCGTTTCCCGTTCTACCTGGCGGCGGCGGTCGGCGGCTTGTTTCTGGCGGTCCGCGTCCTTTTTATTGAACTGCTCTTTGGCTTCATCGATTTCAATCTCCAGCTGTAAGATTTTATTCCGGGATTCCTTTTCCTGAGCAACCGTTAAAAGGCCTTTGCTTTTGAGGGTGTTCACCCGAAACGTTTCTCTCAGGATTTGCTCATTGAGCGAACTCACCCGAATAGCGGTTAGATCGTTGTCATATTTGCGTTCGATGGCTAGTTGCTGCTGAAATGATTTCGCGTTCTCCAGTTCCGTAGCTCTTCGGCTTTCGAGCGTGATTTCCTGACGAACGCGGGCCTGTTGCCCAAGTAGTTTCTGGTACTCCAAATCCAATTTGGTCTGTTTCTCAATTTCCTTGCGTTTGGCTTCGGTAATGTCCTGCTGAATCTTCAGCTCGTGTTCCGCTACTTTGTCCAGGCCGTCCGAAATGCGTTTCCGCTCGTCATCTACTACATCCTGACGCTTTTTGCGGTACGTCTCGATGATCTTGAGCCGCTTTTCCTCGTATTCGGCGTGAATTAATTCGATTTCGGCGGCGGTTTTTTCCTCGAAAACCGCCTTTGATTCCGCAATGCGTTCCTCCGTGTTGTTGATGAGCAAGGCCTTTTGCAGGCTTTCATCCATGGCTTTACGTTCTGCCAATTCCCGAGTGAGTTCGTCATTGTGCCACTTCTTTTTGTCTTTGTCGGTTTTGGTACCGATCACTTTTTTAACCCGGTGAGCCTCCTCATACGCCTTGATTTCCCGATCAATCAAAACGAGCTCCTGATGGTCCCCAATGGAAACCTTATCCTTGGCTCCTGAAATCAGGCCTTGTAATTCCTTGCGGCGTTTGAGGTTCTGCTGGTAGCTTAAATCCCGCCGCTTTTCGGCTTCGGCTTCGATTTTGGCCTGCTGAGCAGAGGCCTCGATTTCTACGTCGGTAAGCTTCTGCATTTCGCCCTGAATACCCCGTAGCTGGTTTTCATACTTGGTGAGACGATCCACCCGCTTGATGAGCACCCCGTTCTCATCCTCAAAGGCGGCAGAAGTATCCCTAACCTGAGAACGAACCTGAGCAATCGCCCCGGCCAAATCCAGGGCCGTGATTTTAGCCTGCGGGAATTCTTTTTTCAGCTTTTCAATGGATTCGTTTTCCTGATCAAAAAGCCCTTTGCGTTTGCCCTGGTTCTGCTCGACGGCGTAGGCAATCCGGGCCAAACGGATCCGTTCGTTATAGCCAGCGATCACCTGTTTTAAAGCCGTATCCAGAGCCTGATTGGAAATAACCTCCGTATTGAGCCCTTTGAGTAAATCCGGGTACTCTTTCTTGAGTTTTTTGATGAGGAGTGTCCGGGTGTCATTGCTAATGTTAGAATCCTTAATGGCACTCACCAGACCGATGAGCGTATCTCGTTCGGCTCTGATTTTTTTCTCCTCTTCTCCCAGGCTGGAAGTCACCTCGACGCTGGAAGCCTGCCAGGCCTGATACGCCGTTACCGCAATACCGATCGCGGCGGTAATCAGGCCAATCGGATTCGCCCGCATGGTAGCCCAAAGACCTTTTTGGGCCGTGTTGAGTTGTCCAGTAGCCACGAGCAGGAGCCGCTGCGTTCCTACGAGTCCCAAATCGGCGGCCTGATTGAGTCGGCTCTGAATGGTAACGGCAATGAGTGTAGCCCGGTAGGAAAGGTAAGCGGTAATGATGGCTTCAATCGAAGCAATGGTTTTGCTTACCGCGGACTCGCTACCAATCAGGCCCTCCACCCATCCCGCGACCGTAGAAACGATAGAGAGGCCTGTATCTTTAAAACGATTGCCTACGCGGATGAGGCCCTGATCCACGTTATCAGAAAAGTTGGAAAGCCGCCCCTGAATCGTGGTAGACTGCTTTTCCATCAAGTTAAAGAACTTGCCCCCTTCTACGCTCGTGGAGGCAATAGCCTGTTTGACCATTTCAAAGGAAACGGCCCCGTCAGATACATCTTTCTGAATCTGAGCGGTCGTTTTCCCGGATTGTTTCGCTAGTAGCTCCAAAAGAGGCACTCCGGCTTCGGTGAACTGGCGAACCTCCTGACCCGTCAAACGGCCTAAGCTTCGTACCTGGCCATAGGCAAGGGTAAGGAAGGGCAATTTCTCTTTTCCAACGCCGGCGGCAATGTTGCCTAGCTCCTCAATGGTCTTGGTTACGTCCTCGGAGGCAATTCCGTAGGCTAAGAGCTTATTGGTTTGCTCCTGTACTTCTCCCAGCGTAAACGGGGTACGCTTAGCCAGATCAATGATTTCCCGGTTGAGGCTATCGGCCTTTGCCTTGGAGTCCAGCA
Organism: Siphonobacter sp. SORGH_AS_1065; assembly: GCF_030818595.1. Taxonomy (NCBI): domain Bacteria; kingdom Pseudomonadati; phylum Bacteroidota; class Cytophagia; order Cytophagales; family Cytophagaceae; genus Siphonobacter; species Siphonobacter sp. SORGH_AS_1065. The sequence goes on along the minus strand of NZ_JAUTAM010000004.1, from coordinate 1,855,211 downwards.
TGGTTTCCAGACTAATCTGAAATGACTCATTATTACTGGTCACGTCTTTGATTTTGCTGGCAAATTGACTCAGGGCGGTAATGGAGAAAGCGGCGGCGGCAAGCGTCTGAAGCGAGCGGAATTGACCCGAAAGACTGGCCGTATTCTTTCCCAGCGTTACTGTTGTGGCCGTTACTTGTTGCATTTGCCGCTCCAGCTGGGAGAGTTGCTGATTCAGCTCCCGGACTTCTTTCATCGACATCGCCCGCTGTCTGGCTTTTTGTAATTCAGCGTACTTAGCTTGCAGGCTCTCTAAAATTCCCTTTTCCCGGCTGGCTTCGTCCTGCTGAGCTTTGGCCCGAGCTTTGGCGGCTTCTGTTCGAGCCTTAGCGGCCTCCTCTTGACGCTTAGCGGCTTCAATCAGCTGCTTTTCAATGGTAAGAATGGCACGTAATTGCTCTTCTACGGCCTTGCCGCCTTCCATGACGGCCTGTAAGCGTAATCTGATATCCTCATCCATCGATGATTCTATTTTGAACTTTCATCGCAGAACCCTATAGGTCCCGCCGGTACTTATTGCGTTGCTACGGAAAATCGCAGCCAGGTAATTGATTTTTGCTTTATAAGAATAAAGCTTAATTGGTGGAGGTGTAAGCAGACAACAAAAAACGAAGCCGCTCATTTTCCATCTCTAAATGAATAATTTCGGCCTGCTTTGATTGCAATTCGGCTTGTAGACTAGTGTTGATTACCCGTAGATCAAAATTGGCGGCGGCTACTACGTTGACCGTTGCCACAGGGGCCGCTCCCACAGGAGCCCCAATCATCTGTTGAGGCCTGAAACTACCCGGCTTGCCTTCGTTTTTTTGCAGTAATGCCTGGTAATCTTCTCGCAACTGATCCAACTCGGTGTTGATGGCTTGCGATAGTTGAATTTGCTTTTTGAGTAACTGCTGAATTTTATCCATGGCAAAGGGCTAATTAAAAATCAGATTTTGAACCTGGTGAGCTTTGCTTTTTAGCGGCTTCTAGTTGTCGCTGCTTTTGCTGGCTCCATTCCCGTCTAAAATCGAGGTATTCCTGAATAGTAAGCCGCTCAAGTGTTCGTATTCCTTCAGTATTTCCAGACGCAAGTGCATATTTTTCAGCGTAGAATCGCCGGTGTTGCTCAATTTTCCAAGCGTCAGGGCTTTCTCGGAAGTCAATACGGCGGCGGTGGTTCCCGTCTGTATCTGGTTGGTTAGCTGGATGATCGTCTGTTGCAGCTCTTCCGTATTCATCGACAACCCGTCTAATGGTAACAAAGCACTGATTGGCGAAAAAAAAAGCTGCTTGTCGTTAATGAGTTCTTTATCCTGAATCCACCGGGCTATCTTTTCCTGAGCGTAGATTTCGTCATATTTGGCCGGGTCTTCACTCTCATCAAAATAGAAAACGCTGGCTTCGCGGTACAAAGATTCCGGGTGTTTGAGGTTTCGGCGTACTTCCATGAGCATTTGGTACATGGCAAGTTCATCGATCATTTCTAAAGCCTCTTCATTTTGACCATTGGCCACCAGGGCCCGGATGCGGGCTACACTATCTCGTTCCACCCGGAAGAACTCGTTTACATCAATTTCCGTCAATTGCCAGGTGTCGTGATATTCCGATAAGGCGGAATAATCAAACCACTTGGCATAGGTCATACTAAAGCCCCGGTGGGTATGCTTATAATAGTCAACGCCTAATGAGCGGAAAGCGAACTCCTTTGTATCGCACTGCTTGAAGGCCATCGAAGGGCCTGAGATTTTACTTGAAAAATCGATCATCGTTTGTGCGTTTTGTAATGATTAAAACCGGGGATTTGACCCCTTTTTTTATAGTGTGACAAAGTGTGACATTTTGCTTTTTTTGATTCCTGATTTTAGGTCTAACTTTTCCGTAGGCGAGAAAAGGAGCAATGAGTAATAGTGCTGTGTTAGCCGTCAAAACCTGAGAAAATAAACTCAACTCATTTTGAAACATCTGCCACGGTGGCTTTATTCGTCCCTTTTTCGCTCTTCACGGATAATCCGAACCACTATTTCTGGTTCTGTATTGGGATTAACAGGCTTATTTCCGTAGCCACGCGATGCACCATGATTGTTTAAATAGTACATAATCATGGTATCTGAGTTTTCGCTGATGCGTTTTAAAAGCTTAGACTCTACAAAGTCCAGGGCAAGGTCTTTAATTGAATCCACTTTCTCTTTGTATTCAGGATCCTCTTCGCACCAACGGTAGTGAGTGCGGCGGTGCATCTGTAAACGCTTGCAAGCGGGTGCAACAACCCCCATCGTTTTTTCCAGTGCATTGAGCATATTTTCTTTTTTTCTAGCGGTGAGCGTGGCTCTGGTCTCCTCTGACTTTGGGGCCGGGGTTGTTTTGCGTGCCATTTTCTTGCGGTTAATTCAACATAAAAGCGGGCGGCAATACTTTCACCCGACTGTAGCCATCTTTGTAGGTTTTAATGAAAACCATAAATTCAAAAAGGAGACCTGTACGAATCAACGTCTCGTAGTTGTCGTGAAACTCATCAAAGAAGGCCTGTACGTCCATTTCGTTGGTACCATCCTGGCAATGGTTTTGAAACCACTCAGAGTCTACCTGCTCGATACGTTTTTGCCTGAATTCCTCGACGTAACGTGCTGAATTGCCGTTAGCCAAATCGTTTAATACCTGCTCATCCAGCCCCCATATTCCAAATTTATTGATGAAGAAATCGGCGTCTAGTTCAAGTTCTTCGGTTAGCTCCCAGAGACAGATGAGAGGAAACCAATACCGTTTGATGATTGATTTTTGCATCAATTTTTGAGTTTATGATCTTGATTCTTAATTCTATGGTCCCAGAAAACCGGGTATCCGTCAAGGTCCGAAAGTGCCCAGTTGACCGTGTCACCATTTTCAAGTACAACCGGCTCCCGATACTCTAAAATTTCGTCTGCAAGATCCCAGTTATTCGGCCTTTCATTACCCTCCAAAAGATCAGAAACCCTGACTATTAGGCCTGCTAACTGCATTTCTTTGGATTTCTCAACCCATTTGTCGTAGGCTCCAACATCGGGAAACAAAGTAATTTGACGACCTCGTAAAGAGTCCAATACTTCCGGGCGGGTGAGTCCAGGCCCATTACTCCCACCAGTAGCTAGCCAGATGGATTTCGGAAAATAGGCAGAGGCCAGGATTGCGGTTTTCTCGCTTTCGACGATGCAAACCGGGCGGCTACCATCGGTTAGCAGGTGTTCGCCAAACAGGCACTGGCGGAGGTTAAAATTTTCCAGTTTCAATAAACTGTGCACCCAGTTCGGATGCTCCGTTTTCGAGCGTTTCCCGGTTTTAGGGTCATAAACCATCACTTTTCCCGCCCGGACTTCACCATGAGCTGTACACTGCCAGAAAACTACCCGGTAGCCTTTGGCGGTCCCGATCCGGTATATCAACAATAGTGTTGCTGTTAAAACGGGCCCAAACAGGGATTCTAAAAACGTAGCAAAATTGTTTTGTTCGTAGTTACGCATCGTATCCCGCATCATTTCCGGGGGATGGACGGAAGGGGGCGGTTCCGGGGGCTTTGGTTTCCTTGCTACGGGTTTGACGGGTTTCGCATCCATTTGCTGCTTATCGCGTTCGATCGGAGGCAAGAACGTTTCCCCACACGCGTGGCAATACCCATAGCAGTCGTGGCCAACATAGGGAGTGAACTTACCGTCCCGGTTAGATTTCCCGCACGGACATTCTTTGACCTTTTTTCGCTGCTTATCGAAAATCAGTTCGGGGAGTTCGTCACTGCTCATGGTGCCTCCGTTTTTTCAACTCCTACGAAATCCTGGCCGTTTGATCGGATGCGGTAATCTATACCAAGCTGCTCCAAACGTTTGTTGAAATTTTTACGACCAAGGGGCTTGCATCCGTCATCGATGCATTTTTGCCGATACTCCAAATAAAATCCCCTGGATTCTGTTCGACCAGTTGCGGAAGCTTCGTACCCTTCATCGATCAGGAAGGTTTGAACTGAGTCAGAATCGATTCGGTAACGTTCCATGGCTTTCTCCGCGGCTTCCGCTCTCGTGAAATTTTGCTGAACCAATAACCTTTTAAGGCCTGCTAAAATCCAGTTCAAAACGCCTGATAATTCACTTGCAATGATTTTCTGAGCCAGATTGGGGTCCTTCTCCTCGTCTGAAATTTTAGACTCGAAGGGCAAAATAAGAATCCTTCTGAAGAACGCGTCGGTAATTTCCACCTCTTTTGGAAGCGAATTTGTATTGAAAATGAGTTTCGAATAATCGTACATGAATTTAGGATGGCCGAACTTCCGACGCACGAGTATTGGTTCGCCCGAGACCAATTTCTTAAAGTCGTCAGTAGTGAGGCGGCCTGCTCCCAGTTCCGAGGTGTAACACAAAAGTTTACCCTCGAGCTCCGCTCGATTATGCTCGTACGACAATTCAGCGTATGAAAAGTTCGCGATGAGGTCACGGCCCAACAAGGCATTGATCGTGTCAAAAACGACGGATTTGCCGTTTCTACCGCTTCCGTAGCACAGGAGGCACTTTTCCAGCTTCAAATTTTTTGCGAAGACGTAGCCCAAGTATTCTTGTAAAACATCTTGCAAAGCGGTATCAGGCAGTGCCCAGTCGAGGAATTTTTGCCATTTGGGAGCCACTGCTTGATCGTCATAGGCAAATGGCAGTACGTAGGTCAAAAAATCAGCAGCTTCGGGTTCTCGTAGTTTACAATTGCCATTATTGTGCACTTCAAGAGTGCCGTTTTGAACATTAATTAGCACTGGCCCCCCTCCACTTAGTCGTTCAAATTCAGGAAGGACAGCCGAGGCGAGGAATTGTTTTAGTAATTCCTCGCGAAATCGCCAAAACTCCGCATCATGGCCATCGACACCCATCAAAGCAGCCGCGGCCCCCAAAAATGATTGCAAGATGTCCAGGTCAACTACCTTCCAAAACACGCCATTGTAGAAATGTAACTTCTCACCAAATTTGCAAAAGTTGCATCCGCAATTTTTGGCAATTATTAGCACTTGCCTGACAGTTCCTACGACAAAGTGCTTGGACCGTAGCGTCGCGTCAGCCTTCAAACCGAGCAGTTTACGAAAGTCAATCGGACCGACCTGCTTCAAAAATTTATCGAACAATTGGCGGTGGTCAATCGCCTGAAAATCAACGTTTTTACTTCCGGTTTCCTCCTCGATAACCGAAAACGGAAGCGATTTTTGCTTTGTCATCGGTTCAGTGTTTTTATAAATAGGACGGCTCGCAATGCGGGTCTCTTATTTATTATTTGATAAAACCTTTGAACCAATCGAAAAAACTCTCAAAATCTTTGATAATCAAGTAGACACCTCCAGCGGCCTCGATCTCGGATTGATATTTGATCTGATCTGCACTCTGACGATCGCGACCTATTTTTACCTCGATTTTGACGGAACGCCCTTTGATTGTAGCCGAAACATCCGCTGATCCCTTTTGTCCTGAGGACTTAATTCTTGTAACGGATCCTATTATACGTCGCCTACCGATTACGTCCGTAAAAGTTTTTCGAGTATCGATGACTCTGCCTTCGACGGAGATGCGTTCGGCTTGGAAGTTGTGCAGATGTATGCAAGAAATGATAGCCCTAGTCAGTTCGTTCGGTGTTTTGTCCGAAAAACGAGGCTTTGGTATCGCGTAATCTGGTACTGAAGGGTGTGCTCGTCGAGTCGCCTCGAAAGACAAATCGTTGAGAATTTGCAAGGCGTTCATCTTTTACCCCCTTTCGTGCGTTGACCATTTTTTATGAAATCAAGCAATTGGCCGCGGTTGAAAAAGAGCTTACCCCCCTGTTTTGCATGAGGAATGCGACTAAGTTTCTTGTAAATCGTAGAGTCGGACCAACCTGTAACCTCTCGAGCGACTTCCTTACCACCCCATTCATCGTAAGGATTCGACTCTGTTTTTGAGTTTTGATTGTTCGCGATTTCTTCGCGAACTACTTGACGAACACGGTCGAAAAAATCTTCGACTTGAGTGTCCTTTACCAAAAGTGTCATTAAGGTGTTGAACAAATTTCATCTAACAACTACGTTGATTTGTTAGATGACTAGGGTGCCATCGCCTCGCGGTCTGGCTTTTCATCGATCTCAGGGAGATCCGGGTAATCGAAGTAATAACGCTTGAAACGCTATTTGAAAAAAAGTGCGTTGAGGCCTATACGACCCCCAGAAGAACTTTCGCTAAAGTAGGAAAAATTAAGAAAAAACTTGCAAGCTTTTACCGTATTTTTTTCATAAACTTTTTTCATAAAATTTGTATATCACTGTAAACCAAAAGCTTATAATTATAAATTGTCTAAATACTTTTTTGTCTGCTCGTCATCAAAACTACCTAAATAGGCCTGTGTAGTTTTAATATCGCTATGGCCTAACGTTTGAGAAATGAAGCCTAATGGAGCTTCACTACGGAGTAGCGTAGTAGCAAAGGTGTGTCGAGCTGAATAGGTTACAATGTCGGATTGTATACCCAACTTTTGGGCGATCTTACGCATGTGTTTATTAGTCACCTTAACCAACTGACTGATCGTGCTTTTTTCCTTCTCAGGAGATAAACCTGACTCCAAGAAGGGGAAAACGTATTGATCACCTCTTCGATCGCCCTCGCTCCAGCGTTCAATGATCTCCCAGGTAGCAGGTCGTAATTGTACTGTAATATGAGTCTGGTTCTCTTTCTTCGTACGCTGCGTTTTTTCCCTAACGAAGTGAAAGACACCCGCCTTTGCATCAACGTCTTTCCAGCGGAGGTTAACAATATCGGTCATATTCATACCATTACAATAGTAGCTGAAGAAAAAAAGATCGTAGCTCCGTTGTTCAAATGGATTAGGGGATGGCTTGTATTGCTTAAGTAGATCCATTTCATCCCGGCTTAAAGCTTTCTTCTTATTCCGACTGGCTGGTATTGCATATTTCTTCTTACCAAAAGGATAATTTTCTTTTCCAATAATTCCCTGCTCAATGGCATCGTTAAAAACAGCTCGTACGTGGCGTAGATAAATACCAATGGTTGTTGCAGTAGCGGGTCCAGGTTCAGCACCTTTCTTCTGCGGAGATTTACCGTACTTTCTCATCCACGCCTCATAGTCTGCCAGTAATGCGGCATTTACTTGAGTGAATAGTAGAATAATTACCGGGGAGGGAGTTCGAGGGAGGGGAGGGAGCCCTATGTCCTTCCGTTCTTCTTTGGATAATGAGTTTACATAACGAGCAAGAGACTTTCCAGCTAGCTCATAGTTAGAAGCATTTCCAATCCGCCCCTGCTTTTTCATCAGTTGAGCCTTTTTAGAAATGGCCTGGAGTAAATCCAGTTCATCCGTAGCGGTTTCCTGATCCTGTTTGTAAAACTCCTCTTTGAAGCTTTCGAAGCTGAATACTGGCAACTTCTCAATTACTGATTTAGCTCGTTGAATGTGCGGACGTATACTATCATAAAGCAACCGGATGCGTTCGGCGGACTTGGCATAATTACCACTATGACATTTGACAAGCCGAGTGAATTCTTCCCGCGTAACAAATACACCGTCCTTAATAGGTAAGCCGTACCGCCGACTATCACGTTGATAGATCACCCGAAGCTTTACTGATACCTTATCTGTCTTGGTAGGGTCATGTGCTAACCGGACCTCTGCTTTACTTACATCCATATAAACTTAGAATATTTTCGTTTTTGCACTTGAAGTGCAAAACCAGTGCATAATCAAATCTGCTTTTGCACTGCCAACAACTCGCCAGCTAACTCGCCAACAAACATAGATATATTCGGATTAAATATGCAAAATTATGCTAATCTTATATTTATATACTCCTGTAATACAGTTATATATGATAAAAAAGGAAAAGATATGATATAATAGGATAAGCACAGCCTAACGACTGTTAATCAGAGGGTCGCTGGTTCGAGCCCAGCTTCGGGAGCCTAGTAGTCAGCCACTTACGTTCATTCGTAAGTGGCTTTTTCTTTTTTTGCCTAACAGTTTGCCTAACATTCTCGTCAAAGGCGATTTCCCATTCCTTACTATCGCTATTCTATTACTTTTTTATAAAAAGTAATATTTCCTTACTTTCTGAGCCAAATCAATAACTTAACTTTGGATTAGGAAGTCATCACACTCCAAGAATCGTCGGTATGACTTCCATCCATTGCTGCTCTGAGTAGTTAGTAAAAAAAAACGACCTACACAGGGCAGGTCGTTTTGCGGAGGAGTTAAAATCCAGCATATGGAAGACTCCCTAAGTGCCCGATTGATACGGTTTTGCATTCGGTATCGATCGGTAATCAAAGTAATCACTTCGGTGATCGGACTTTTACTTTCAATGCTATCAGTGTTGCACCACTGGTAATCAAGTAAAAGCCCTAAAGCCTCATCGGTTTGCTGCCGGTGGGGCTTTATTTTATTTTACTACAAATGTAGGAAATTGTAGAGCTTATATCTACAACATAACGCTGAAATACCACTGTATTTCCACTGAAATACCTGTGAAATATAGGTTTTTATAAAAACATGGGTATATCGAAGCCGTCTCCAAAATGGTATTTTAATGGCCATATATGACTTTATAAATTCGCATGATTCTCAATTCATCCACTTATAGCTATGATCGAAGACGTGAAAATATCTTTCAAACCTTCTGAACATTCGTTAGAGCAAATTCGTGAATGGCTAAGGCAGGAAGATGAGAATAAAAAAGAAGGTTTCTATTGTAACTGGGACTATATCCAAGATTCTTGCCAAAAAGATCAAGGGGTAATTATACTAGTTAGTGGAAAAGCCATCGGGTTCATAACCTGGCATGGAGGAGGAGAGGATTCTAGTGCAGGCATTGATATCGCAGAGATACATCCAGATTACCGTAGAAGAGGGTACCTGAAGCATCTGTTTGAGGAGCTTTGTCAGTATCTGGTTGCTCAGGGAACCGTAGCGTTGTGGTTGCGATGCGTGCCGGCCGCATCGGAAAAGGCCTGGAAGAGATTAGGCTTTATTCGTTTTCCAGAGGTTATGCAGAGTACAAACAGAAGAAGTGATGAGGGATCTAAGATGTATAAGATTATTGTACCTCATTTGAAACCTGCTAAGAAGGTAACTGCGAAGGAGGTTGTTAATCTCTGGAGCCAAGAACCGCATGAAGCAAGAAAGTATGATCCAGCCTGGCAATGGAACCTTACGTTTCAGTCGAAAACTAGAACGCTTAAGCTTCCTATTATTCATCCGGCTAACCCAGACTGGCAGATAAACTGGAGCGTAGAAGGTTTATCTAAAAAAGAGGAGAAAGTGAAGCGGTTTCTTAATAGGGGACGGTACATCGGGTCTTTTGTAATGATTACAGAGCTACCGTGAAGACTTGATTTAACCTGCGGGTCTACCTGCCGATAAAACCCGGAGGATACCCCGCAGGTACACCGGAAGGATAACCCGAAGGATACCCAACCAAATAAAAACTATATAAACAGTAAAAACATTAAAACACTAAAAGGGCGTTTTCACGCCTTTGCGTCGAACTGTTTTTTTAATCAATACCTATTGCTCTCAGAGACGAAAAGTAAAGAAAAGCCATCCCCCGGTTCCGCGGCCCCCCTTCCAGCCTTCGAAATCTTGAGTGTAACCAGTCGAAGAAAGCAATCCTGAAAAGGCCTGAGTCTTGCCATAGCTTTGAATGGGTAAGCCCTAGTATTCTCCTGGCTCTCTCACGAACCCCCGAATCTGTGCCTTCTTTTGGCTCAGGATTGATTGGTATCCCACTGCTAGTATGAGTAAGATGATTGAAAGAATTTAAACGCCTCTACGGAGTTTTCTGAGAATCTGCCAAGAATCAATCAAAGGGTTTAAATTTCAAGAGAGTAATATTATAAACAAAACGCCCCGCTAGGATCTATATTTTCGAGAGGGTCGTTTGTAAAATGTTATAAGCTATAAATCCCAAGCATTCTTCAAAACTAATGAAGCAGGAACTTGCAACTCCTGTTTTTTTCGCTCAAATTCTATTTTAGTAAAGGGGCCGTAGAGTAGTCCTTTTCCATGGTGATTCAGGATCCAGTAGTTTTCTTGGGCAGAAAAGATCCGTTTGTAGTAAGGATCAGCAGACAGGATACTATCAGCCAAAGCCTTTAAATCTGAATTCTTTTGTGGATTGCGTCTTTTCAGATGATTTTCGATTTCTGATTCATGAGACATAGAATCTGGTACTTGTTTGGCAATGATAAAGTCATCGTTGAAGGCTATTTCTGTAACCTTTCCATAGATGCTTTTTCTCGTGGTATCATAGGTTATTATTCCGTCGCCATCTCCTCCCCGAAACAAGTATCCGTTAGGTAGATCTACATAATAGTCCGCTCCCCCTCCCATGAATGCACTTACCAGCCATAGTAAATAAACAAAGAACAGCAAGGATATAGTACCCAGTATAAGAAAGAACTTCTGTTTAAGAGAAAGCATAAGCAACTACTTAATTTAGTTGTATAAGTATCTGTATGTCAAGTAACTTCAATATTTTGAAATACCGTCTAGAATCCTTTGTAAACGATTCTAGGAGTTGGATAACCTTACTTACACTTTTCAAACTCTATTTGTTCTCTCAGAGGAGTTCGGATTACTAGGTGGGTAGAGTCGAACGAAACTATGGATAAACGTTCTTGCCTGGGAGCATCCATTCCAATCGTTATTCCATCAGGTGTGAACACAATGGCTCCTTTATCGATGGTATACCTATAACGTAAAGCATTGTTTGGTTCAACAGGCCGGCAACTGGCTAGTGAGTCGATAGCTCTATAAGCCTGGGTATGAGTAAATGTCAATCGTTTTCCCAATTGGATCTTAGGCGAAGTGTCTTTCCAAGTACCGATTAGTTGATCAGATGTCATGGAAATGATAACATCTGATTTATCGCGGCAGCCCATCGCGAAAAGCAAGCTTACCCAAATGAACTTTCTCATAGCCCATATAGACCGTTGGTGTTTCAATAAATGAGACCCCATTACAATCCTTTTCGTTGGAAAGGGTTGTTCTATAATCAATCGTTATGTAAACCCTATAGCTCCAGCACAATAAAGTTTACCAAAATAAAAAAACTATTTCAGAAAGCCCCGCTGTGATCTGAGGTTAATGACCAGCAAAAAAATGACCACTTCGATGAGGAGTGTTTGTCTGGTTTATACGGAAAAGGTTTAGTTAACTCGCAGCTCGAAAGGTCTTAACTAATTCCAGCGTCTGAAACGTTAAATCTGATCATTCCTTAGGATGTGATTTCAGTAAAAAGGTCTGAAACTACAGCATCGATGCCCCATTACAGTTCATGCCCGTCTAAACTATCCTATCAGTTGGCCCTTCTTTAGATAACTCAAGTTGGGAGAAGCTGCACCATTGAATTTAACCCCTTATTACCAAAAGGAATAGATTTTCTTTTGAAGCCAGTGGTCTTTCAATAGAATTCCTCCATAGTTCAGTCAACTGAACAAGATAACTTATGTTAAAAAAGTTAATTTTTGCTTTACTTAGTATAGTTAATTTCTATGAAAATAATTAAATTCAAAGCATTATCCCATACCTAATAAACGCCTAATGCTATCCTTAACCAAGCAATGCCCCTATTGCCGCTCCAAAGATGTTGAACGGACACGCCGTCCTTCCTATGTTCGCAACGTGCTTTTTCCCAAACGTTATTATCGTTGCCGACGATGCATAAAGCATTTTTTCATGTGTCCAGCTTGGGTATCTACAGGCATTACCATTTTTCACCGCCAGAAATAAAAAATAACCTTTGTTACACCTCCACCTCCCATACAAGCAGGATTAATAAAATACCTTGTACAGAGCTCTACACCCCGAGTACCGGGGTGTAGAGCTCTGTGTCTGTTTCGGCTGAAAATGCTGGGTGGTATGTGGTATGAAAAGCTAAAAATTTGAAAAATGAAGCCGTGCTTGACTTCATTACTAGCCCAACGGTTCAGCATGCAATCCAAATGAAGGCGTTTCCATAGCTTCAGCTATTATAACAGATAACATCAGTTCATAATAGCTGAGCTGCATGACTATCTCAGGCAAGGGAATCGTAGATCCATTTAAGCTTGAAATGATGGGATTGCAAAACAGAGGTATGCGTTAGATCATTCACCTATTGACAGCATCGTTACTTTTAGATGAAAACTGCCCATCGAAATCGATGGTATGCTCCTTTTCTGATGATGCCTTGACCCATGGAAACGGTGCGAAGAGATTGGGTTACTAAGAGGAAGTTTTTAACTTAATAAACAGGCGAATGAGTGTGAATAACTTTTTTAAAAGAAAATATCAAAAAACCGTCAACAGTATTGCGTTCTTACCTGCCATCATTGCTCTGGGATTTCTCGCCTTAGGTGGCTTAATGATCACCTTAGACTATTCAGAACCAGGAAAGCTGATTAAAAGCCAGCTTGATTGGCTTCGTCTGAAAGATGCTTCGACGGCAAGAAGTATCATTGGGGCCATTGCCGCTGGCATTTTATCATTAACGGTGTTTAGCTTTTCAATGGTTATGATCGTGCTGAACCAAGCCGCTTCTCAAATGAGTAACCGGGTGCTTGGGCAATTAATCGGCAACAAATTTCAGCAGTCTGTTTTAGGTACTTACATCGGAACCATTATCTACGCTTTCTTTCTACTTAGCACGATCAGGGATGTAGAATCAGGGATTTATATACCAGCACTCAGTACCTATTTGTTGATTTTCATTACTATTTTCGATATTTTCCTATTTATCTATTTTCTTCATTACATTACGCAGTCTGTTAAATATGAGGTTATTATACAGAAGGTATTTGATGATACGTTAGCCTCGATGAAAAAGGCGTGTGCCCACCAGCAGCCTTCTTCACTTGAGGTGTCGCCTACAACCCCCTTCCACGTGAAAGCGGTGAAGTCGGGTATCTTTGAAGGAGTTGAGCTAGAAGGGTTAAAGGCCTTTTGTCTAGAGCATTCGATTCAAATTAAAGTTCTCCTCACCCCTGGAACGTTTGTATTACCCGGTACTCCTGTATTGGCAACCAGCAAATCCTTGCCGGAGGAGTTACAGCACCAACTACTTGAATTCATGTTCATTCCCCTGATCCAAACGATCCAGGGTAATTTTTTATACGGGTTTAGCCAATTAAGAGAAATTACCTTAAAAGCCCTCAGTACGGGCGTAAACGACCCCGGTACGGCTATCATTAGTTTGCGTGCGTTGTCATCACTATTTTTATACCGGTCCCAACATCATCCGGAACTGTTGATACGCGATCCGCAGGGTGCTATCCTATTGGTTGTACCGGAAGTTAGTTTTGAGGCACTAGTCCTGGAACATCTTAATCCTATCTGGGATTATGGCCAGGATGACCGCTTGCTGTGCCATGAAATGTATGCGTTATGCTCACAGTTGCAGAAACTAACTTCCAAACCAGTTTTTGAGAATCTCTTATCAAAAATAAAAGCCAGGCTTGCTTCATTTCCGTCCTAAAGGCTTATGATACAGGACAAATTTGTGTACTCTTTCCAGGGGTTGACGTGACCCCTTATGAACCTTGAATGTTCTAAAGCGGACCTGCTTGCTGGATTAAAGCTTCCAGAATAGCACTAATGATATTAATAATACAAGACCAAGCTGCAAGGCAGTTAATACATAAATGTAATTCGACTGACCATTGGATTGATTGAGTAACTCCTGGCCAACCGCCAATTGCAGAGCCGACAATTCCGTTAGGGTTTGGATCACCTCACTGAACGCAATATTTCCAGTTCCGGTTAAAAGAACCTGTCGAGCCTGTGACAGATCTTTAGGGTTCTTCATTACCTCTCCTTCTAATTTATTATACGTTTCCAGCCGTTGTTTGAGTGCATTAAATTGATCTGCTTCTCGAAGGGTTAGACTGGTTTCTTCGAAACTGGTTATCAACGAATCGATTTGTCGATTGGAACGATCCAGAGCGAAGGCTACCTGGCTCAGTGGTAGCTTCGTATTGCTTAGTACGTAGGACTCCAGCAAGAGCCGTTTGCTATAAACTTGTGAAGTCAACTTAGCAATAATAGCCGTTGGCACTAAACGATCTTTGTAGATGGAAGCTGAAGCCTCCTGAATCTGATGTACACTACGGCGATTGAGAAAAATGCTAGTCAAGATCAAACCCAGTAGACTGGCGATCAGTAAAGAATTTCTTAGAGTGGTTTTATTACGAGGTCTTTCCATACCATAAATCAAAGCTAAAAGGTTGCCATTTAATAGAGCTAAAGCTGTAAGTAACTCATTTGCCTATCAATTAGGCCTGAATTAAATAAGGGTGTTACTATAAAAGCTTGATGCCCAAGATAAGAAATAGTAAATGAATAGTCAGTAAGTGATTTCGAAGTGCGATCCATCTAGTATCAATAGACGATAGGAAGCAGAAGGTAGCACTACTACAACCTGACTATGAAGAGAAATACGAAACCAAAGTAGACATCAGCCAGCTCATGATGGATTCAGGTCTGTATAAGCATCTCTTTTACCACTCCGTCAGGGATGCTCAGGATTACCCTAACGAAAGGAAGTGAGGGTAAATGTACCCTTCTACACAACTTCTTCAAGCCTCCCTATGCCTTTAAAATGGGCAAGTTACCGAGCAACTACCTGAGGTTTTACGATCAGTCTAGCAAATTTTCATAGGGATTGAACATTAGTTCAAGAGATATGACGATTTGTATCCGCTCTTCCTCTTTCCAATGCCATACATTTGCAGTGGAATAATCATATTATATATCGATTAATACATATTTTATTTTACTCCTAAAGCCTCCGCATTCCCATAGATTGTTATGAACAAGACGGTCGAGGTCATACGACCCATAGACATTATATCACTGATTATTAATCAATTAATAAATATTTTATAGAATAATTACCGATGGCAAGTATGTAGAAGTTGGTTGTAGGTAAGCGGGTTTGCAAAGGGATTTAGAAAGCCACATAGCTTGCTGTTAGTAGTTCGTATTTCCATCAAATAATTGGATCATGTATCAGAGCCTAAGATCATTCTTAGTGACAGGAATGGTCGGTAAGGTATCATTCAATCCCGTTGAAGTTTTGTTTCCCGATTACAAAACAATCTAATACACCTATGAAAAAACAATTACTTATCCTTATGAAATCGGTGATTATGCTGGCTCTGGCAGCCGTACTTCACCCTACCGTTCAGGCTCAGGAGAGAACGGCAACCGTCAAAGTGAACAAAGACCAGAAGTACCAGAAAATTACGGGCTTTGGGGGGTTCGTCAATAGCCCTCAGTTTGGGTATAACCACATGACCGAAGCCGAAATACGCAAGATGTGGGGGGCAGGCAGTGAAGCAGGCTACAACATCATGCGTATCTACATACCTACTGGCAAGGATAACTGGGGACAGGTGCTAACAACAGCCCAATTAGCACAATCCCTGAATATTAAGATTTTCGCTTCTCCCTGGTCAATGCCGGCGGAATGGAAAACGTACAATACCATTGCCTCCCGTTATCAGGATGCAAACGGCGTATGGCAACCCGTATACCTAAAGCAGGAAAATTACGCTGACTACGCCAATTACCTCAACGACTTTGTCACCTATTTACGGCAAAATGGCGTTACACTAGAGGCTATTTCACTACAGAATGAACCTGACTATCAGGTAGATTATGCCGGATGCATCTGGACCCCTGCCCAAATGGCCTCCTTTATTAAAAGCTATGGTGATTTAATCGATTGCAAGATCATCGCACCCGAGAGTGTGGGCATCACGGATAATTACGCCAGTGCTTTTGTGAATCCCGAGGTACTTCCGCACTTTGATATATTCGGCGGTCATCAGTATGGGGCAATTCAGTCGGGCTTGCTCAATGTACAGGCTCAGGGAAAAGAAGTGTGGATGACCGAGTTTCTCATTAACTGGAATTCCGACGGTGGCTCCCGGGACTTCAACTGGTCCATTGATGGTTTTTCTTTCGCAAACGCCGTGAATCAGGCCCTGCTGTCTAATGTCAATGCCTGGATTCATTATGCAACCAAGCGGTATTACGGACCTCTCGGAGATGGCATGTTTGGAAGTACTGCCGGGGTAATGACCAAACGAGGCAGTATTCTTTCGCATTACGCCAAGTATGTCACGGGTTATACCCGCATTCAAAATAGCTGGAATGACAATACGAGTGAGTTAAGAGGGTCTGCTTACCTTTCCGAAACGGGCGATAAAATTGTAGTTCAGGTCATTAATCCTTCCTCGAACACTTATAATCTGTCCGTGGATTTACCCTTTCTCTCGAATGAAGGCAAAGTCATTAGTACGACTCAGACCGAAAGCATGGTTGAAAGCAACGTGGATTTTCCCCAGCAAACCAACCGACCCAAGGTAACCATCAAGGCCTCTAGTGTGACCACACTCGTTTTTACCAAGAGTGGGGATTTCGAACCATCACAAATGACTAGTGAACTCGTCAACTACGAGAAGCTTGATAACAAAACGCCAACCTCGCAAGCATTTGGTACCGGATATAAGCTCAGCGGCAAAACCTTTACCTTCCTGAATTCATCGCCCCTGTTTAGTGCCAATACAAACGCGACTAACGGATATCTCCCACTGGGTGGAAAGTTTAACCGCCTGGTATTTCAAGTAGAAAGCCTTTCCTCTAGTTACAACTACTCTTCGAGCAATACCACGCTTTACTACGTAAACAAGCAGGGAGAGACCAAATCAAAAAATTACGGCAGTATTGTTTTTGACAAAAGAAACGACTTCAACTGGGTTCTGAATATCTCCGAGGACGTACTGACCGATGGTTGTATCGGAATCATTGGTATGACCAGTGGGAACGCGGCTTCCCGGCTAACGTTTAAATTCAAAGATGTGTACGTTGCCATTGGTAATGAACGGGGGTACAAGTTTTCCGGCGTGTACAGTGCAGCGGATAGTTATTTAATGGATTGCCTGGATGACGTTACGTATACTTCCCTTGACCTTACCAATGTGACCAATATTCCCGCCCAAACCAACTGGCACGCGGCGGCGGCCAATAAGAATGGTTTGTATTATGTACAAACCAGCACGGTGAGTGACAAAACCAACGTAATCAACGGACAGAACTGCACAAAACTTGAACTTAGCGAAGGAGGAGGCGATTTTTATGCACCTCAGGGTTTCACGGCCACTTCAGCAGTATATCGTAGTACGTTAGACGGAGCAAGAATGCTGGTTTTACCCTTCGAAGCTACTATTCCAGAGGGCGTCAAAGCCTATACGTTGGATTTTGCTGATTCGAAAGTAGTCGGAAGAGCTATTACCACTGGAAAAATTCCTGCCAATACCCCCGTTCTGGTCAACGGAGCCGGAACCGTAGTTTTTGAAGGCTCTGGAGCGATTGCCTCCTCGAAGCAGCAGTCCGTTAATACTGCCCCTAACCAACAACAGCAATGGCTGACACTTGCGGTAGAGTCAGGCATAAGCACGGGGGTGTATGTGGGTATTCCGGCCCCCTTAGGCAGTTACTACCTAACCACTATCAATGGAACAGCCTCATTCAGTCGGGTTACCAGTGCGGGTCAACCTTCCCTGCAATCCTTCAACGCCTACCTAACCCCTGGCTTACCAACCACGGCAGCAAGTTTAGAATTGCAATTAATCGAGCAAGCATTACCCGTCAGCTTAGGCAGATTTACGGCCAAATCGGTCGAAAATGGGATACAGCTCGATTGGACTACCTATTCTGAGAAAAATAACTTTGGATTTGATATTCTGAGAAGTAAAGATGGGAAAACGTTCGAAAAAATTGGTTTCGTTCCCGGCAATGGGACTAGCGTACGGGAGCTGAATTATCGAATGGTTGATTCGTCTCCCTTGGAGGGCAGTAACTATTACCAGCTTAAACAAGTGGATCTGGACGGAACGTATCAGTATTCCGTGATCAGAGCGGTGGAACAGGTAATGCCGACATCTGTGAAGGTGTATCCTAACCCCGTAAAGGATTTTCTGACGCTCGATTTTAATGGAAATAAACTAACCGGGCAGCTTGTTATTATTGATGCAGTTGGACGAACCGTTTTTCAATCCCCATTGGATCAAGCCGATCAAAAAGTCATTAACGTCTCCACTCTGGCACCGGGTATTTATCATTATCAGGCGAATCATTTTAAAGGGAATTTCATAAAATAAGACAGACGCGTGTTACAAAAATGCGGGGCTGTTTAATGAATGGGAAGTCCTGTAACTAAACTAACCCACGAAACCTGTTACTAGGCTTCGTGGGTTAGTTCAGTATATTTCTTTGGCATCCTCTTCAATCATCGTTACTCTGAAAAAGAGTTACTATAGCTAATTAATAGTCCTTATCTCTTCCATATTTTAAAATGGGATGTTTATAAAAACATATCTGCCTGTAAACCAATTTATTAATATTGTTACTCTTTGTATTAGGGCAAATGTATGGCTCTTATTTTCATCGATCCTTTTAAATTGCACCAAGAAGCTCAAATTGAAAGTTGATTCCTACAGATGGCTGAAAATATACGTCAAGAATTGCTCGATAGAGTCGAAAAATATAAGTGGATTGTTTTTAACATTGTCGATGATACCTTACCTCCCTTTTCTTATACGGTAGGTCTTTTTAAGACATTCGGCCATCCTGAAATAATCATTTCTGGTATAGAGCACAAATCAGCTCACGTGATCTTAAATAATATTGGCAACGACATAGAAAATAATATGATCCGAGAACCAGACACCTTTTACAACGATATCCTAGATGACTATCCTTGCCTTTTTAAAACGGTAACTCAAAGCAATTATGAGGAGTTTTTAGGTAGAGCTATTACTTACTACGAAGGTTTTGACTTTCCTGTATTACAATGTGTCTGGCCTGATTCTGAAAGAAGATTTCCTGATGACAGGGGCTATGTCACTACTATTCAGGAAATTCTATATAAATAAGCTCAAATTTAGTTGTATAGATGTTAGTAAAAGATTGATTTAATCATTGAGGTTCTTCATTGCGGCTTTGCCATTTCCTCTTCATTCCTCCAGCGGATGTCTTTAGAAGAAGTCGAAAGGCCTTCAAGGAATAAAGATCAGTCAAAACGCTTATATCTTCCCGGCGGTACGCCAAACTTTTTCTTAAAGGCGGCATTGAAGTGATGGGGGTACTTGTAGCCAATTTCCTGACTGATTTCGGCGACGCTTTTGGTGGTGTTGAGGAGCAGGGCCTGGGCTTTTTTCATGCGTTCGTCGCCCAGCATGCCGAATACAGACGTGCCAAACAGTTCCTTGAAGCCTTTTTTGAGCGTAAATTCATTGGTGCCCACCTGCCGGGCCAGATCCGTCAGGGAATAGGGGTCGTCCAGGTGGGTGAGCAGGATGGCTTTGGCGTGATGCATCTTTTCGTAGTCCTGCGGCCTTAGATGCGGACATCCCTCACAATTGTGCTCCAGCAGTTGCTCCAGTTGCAGCATCAGGAGTTCGATCACTTTGGCTTCCAGAAATAGCTTTTTATAGACGCCCGTTTTTGAACAGTTAACAATGGCCTCGATCACGTGGTGCATGGCTGGACTGATGGGCAGATTATGCCGGCCCAGCAAGCTGTGTTGCTGGTGCTGCATGTGCTTTTGGAAGGCGGCAAGGCGGTGGTGATCGGAGCCTGACAGGTAGTGTTCAAATACGCTCGGACGAATATTGATTTCCAGAATCCGGGCATGCGAAGCGTTCAGGTGCATCGTTCCTTTCGTACCGGGCACGTAAATCAGATTATGCGTATTACTGCTAAACTGATAGGGAGTTACCCCCGGTTCCCGGAACGCAGCTTCACTCTGCCCACACAGATCGAAATGCATTTCAACCGTCTCAAAATCACTTTCAAATTGCAGCAGCGTGGTTTGTTTGAGCTGTAGATCGCCGTAGCCGATGTGGATGCCGTCGAGCAGTATTTCTCGGTACGTTCCCCGGCTTGAAGCCAGATCAATGGTGGTAACCCGTTCTATGACAGGCTCATTGGATACCAGCATCGCTCTGTCAACGGTTTGCTCCAGGAGGATTTCTTCCAGATCGCGAAGGTGTATCTTCAGATGCATAAAATTCCTTTTCACGTATGTTTCACTCCGGCTGACGTACCGCCCCCTCTGCCCCGAGTCCGTAGTTTTGCCGAAACTACTTACTTATTTAGAATTATTCTACATTACATGGGCAGACTTATTTATTTTCTTGGATTGTTTCTGTTGAATGTTAGCCTAGTGCTAGCTCAGCGGGGGGCTACGATTCGCGGACGGGTGGAAGAGGAAAATGGCCAACCCATCACCGACGTTACCATCGAACTGAAACCCGTCCATCGCAGCACGACGTCTAACGAACAGGGGCGTTTTACGTTCACCAATATACCCGCCGGCTCTTACGAATTGCACGCCAGCAGCCTGAACTATCAGTTTGACCACAAGCTAGTTGCGGTTGCCGACGGCCAAACAGTTACGGTTGTGCTGACGGCTACGACCAAAACGTTACAGCTAAGTCCCGTAACCATTACGGCTGAAAAATACGCGAATACGCAGCAGCGGACGGCTCTGTCGGTTTCGTCGCTCAGCAGTCGGCAGATTCAGGAACGCCGGATTCAGGAGATGGGCGATATGCTCATGTCGGTACCTAACCTGATGAGTATGAACGTGGGTTCACCAACATTGACAATGACTTCCATTCGGGGCATAAACACGTTTTCGCAGAATCCGGTCGTCGGGATTTATGTCGATGGCATTCCGATGTTCGACGGGTATTCCAGTTCGGTGCAGATTCAGAATATCGAGCGGGTAGAAGTGCTGAGGGGTCCACAAAGTACGCTCTATGGACGTAATGCTTTGGGTGGGGTAATCAATATCATTACCAGTAAACCGGGCAATGTGACCCACGGTTTTGGGGAGCTTACACTGGGTAATTTTAGCCGACAACGCTACGCGGCAGGGTTGTCGGGGCCCCTCGTCAAAAACAAGTTATTTGCTGGATTTTCAGGGATTTATGATACCCGAAACGGTTTCTTTACGAATCTCTACACGGGCAGAAAGTTTGACAAACCCGAAACCTACAGCGGCAGCCTGAATCTGCGATACCTGGCTTCGGACCGCTTATCCTTTACGCTTCATTCGCGGGGCGAGTACAACCACATCGCTGGAACCTTCCCCTATACCTTTGCGTCGATGGCGGAGCAACAGCCGCTGACGATCAACCAGAACGGTACTAATCGGGAGACGCGAAAGCTGGTGACGACGTCTTTGCAGGCGGTGTATCAACTCAAGGGCATGGAACTGTCGTCGCTGACAGGCCATACGTTTATGAGCGATACGTACCAGGATTATGACGTCGATTATTCGCCTGCCGACTTCATGCTTTACGAAATGCCTTTCCAGCCGCAAAACACCCTTACGCAGGAGTTTAAGCTGGTTAGTAATCAGCACGAAAAGCTTCGGTTTACGGCGGGGCTGTTTGGCTTTATGGACCGAAAAAAAGCCGAAACCGTTTACCGTTACGGAGCCGATGCAGCTACCTATTATCCGGGGGCACCCTATTCGAGCTTCATCTACTCCGACAAAAAAATACAGGGTCTAGCGGCTTACGTACACGCGACCTACGCGTTGACCAGCAAACTGGATCTGATTGCGGGCTTACGGTATGATTACGAAAACCGGACGCTGACGCATCGAACCGAAATGGCCAAACCGGGCGAAACGCCGACGGTGATTGCTCCCGACAAAACCATTGACGGGCATAACGATGCCGTGTCGCCCAAGCTTGGCTTTTCGCTGAAAGCCACTTCCGATCTGATGGCCTACGCCACCTACTCACGCGGCTATCGGTCGGGGGGCTTTA
Source organism: Siphonobacter sp. SORGH_AS_1065 (assembly GCF_030818595.1). Taxonomy (NCBI): domain Bacteria; kingdom Pseudomonadati; phylum Bacteroidota; class Cytophagia; order Cytophagales; family Cytophagaceae; genus Siphonobacter; species Siphonobacter sp. SORGH_AS_1065. Next base: position 1,833,327 of record NZ_JAUTAM010000004.1, on the reverse strand, counting down.
ACCAGTATACCGCACAGGCTAACAAGCTGAATTATAAGCCTGAGTTCACCGATAATTTCGAAGTAGGCGTCAAGTCGGAGTGGCTGAATCGTCGCCTGCGAGCCAATCTGGCCCTGTTCTACGTTGCCTGGAAAGATCAGCAGCAAAGCGTGGCCTTCCCTGATCTGATCACGGATAATGTGGGAAAACTGCAAAACAAGGGCCTCGAACTGGAACTGACCGCTCTTCCCCTGAAAGGACTGGAGGTGAACTACAATCTGGGCATGGTCGATACGAAGTACCAGTCGTTGATTCTATCTGACGGAGCGGGCAAAAACAAAGACTACGCGGGTAACCACCAGATTTTCACTCCCAAACTCAGCACCAGTCTGGCCGCTACGTATCGGCACACGCTGGGCCAGAAAGCCGCTCTCTTCGTGACCCCCGAATGGAAGTATCTGGGCTTGCAGTACATGAACTACTACAACGACCTGATCCAGCAGCCGTTTAGCCTGATCAATCTCAACGCAGGGGTAAAATACGGCCCGGTCGAAATCAGCATCTGGGGTAAAAATATGGGCGATGTTCGCTACCTGACGTTTGCCTATGCCACTACGGTAAAAGCTCAATCGCCTGTCGCACAGGGGGCTCCCCGCACCATAGGCGTTACGTTGAAAGCTGGTTTTTAAACGTTGTTTTCGACAGCCGGGCTGTCAAAAAGAAAAATCATTATGGAATTACGGATCACGAATCTTTCCAAGACCTATCCCAATGGGAAACAGGCTCTTAAGCATATTACCCTGACCATTCAAAACGGCATGTTTGGCCTGCTGGGGCAGAACGGAGCGGGTAAATCGACCCTTATGCGGACCATCGCTACGTTGCAGGACGCCGACACGGGCAGCATCTTTCTGGATGATATTGACGTACTGAATCAACCCGCCGAAATGCGAAAAGTACTCGGTTATCTGCCGCAGGATTTTGGCGTCTATCCCAATGTATCGGCGGAGGAAATGCTCCTCTACATCGCCGAAATGAAAGGCATTACCCACGCAGCCGAGAAGAAAGAATCGGTTGAAACGCTACTGCATCGGGTGAATCTGTACGAAGTGCGGCACAAAAAGCTCAGCACCTATTCGGGCGGGATGAAACAGCGGTTTGGCATTGCTCAGGCCTTGCTCGGCGAACCTCGCATCGTGATTGTCGATGAGCCGACGGCAGGCCTCGACCCGCTCGAACGCAACCGCTTCTATAATCTGCTCAGCGAAATTGGCGAAAACACCATCGTTATTCTATCGACGCACATTGTAGAAGACGTCAGCACGCTCTGCAACGACATGGCAATCATTGGCAACGGAACGGTGTTGCAGGCCGGTAAACCAACCGATATTGAAACGGCACTGGACGGCTGCCTATGGGAAAAACAGATCGACAAACACCTGCTGGGGCAGTATCAGCAACAGTTCGAGGTGATTTCGAATCGCTTTCACGCGGGTAAACTGATCATTACGGTCTATCAGGAAACCATGCCCGACCCCGGTTTCTGGCGAAAAATACCTACGCTCGAAGACGCCTACTTCAAACGACTGTCGCAAACCACCCCGCAACCCGTTTAAGCCATGTTCAGCACGATTTATCGCTTCGAAGTCCGGCAGCACCTCAAAAAGGTATTTACCTGGGTATTTCTGTTTTTGATGATGGCTCAGGGCGTGTATTACATGCACCATTCCGGTGCGTTTTACAGTGCCGACCGCACCTTTGCCAACGCTCCGGCCATCGTGTATACGGTGCTGGCGGGGATGGGTTACCTGGGATTCATTGTGGCGGGAATTTTCGGAAGTCTGGTTCTGGGAAAAGATCTGGAATACAAAACCGCTTCGTTTCTCTACACCACTCGGGCCACGGAAAATACCTTTTTTGCGGCCCGTTATTTGGGGTCGCTGGTGGTGTTACTGCTGTTGTATGGCGGCTACCTGTTAGGCATCATGCTGTATAATTACCTCCCCATAGATAATCTGGGTCCGGTGGCGTGGGGTGCTTTTCTGCGGGGTATTCTGCTAATTTTTCTGCCGAACGTTTTTATCATTTATACCCTTTGCTTTGGTATTTCGGTGCTGTTCCGCAATCCGAAGCTGGCTTACATGGTGGCCCTGCTGACGTTGTTATTGATGATTTTCGGCGAAACGACCTTCGACAGTAATCCGCAAACGGTGCTGCTCGACCCAACGGCATTTTCGGTCCTGCACAGCCAGTTGGAGCATTTATCACCCGCCGAGAAAAACAGCTTTAGCCCTGATTTCGCGGGACTTCTGCTTTGGAACCGTGTGATCTGGATAACCCTTGGGATGCTGGCGTTAGGGCTGGCGTGGCGACGGTTTTCATTCCGATCCTTTATCTCCCGAACCGAACCGGTCAGCAAAACCAACCCCGACAACCATCACCCAATGGTTGCCGTACGGACTGACTTGCCCACCCGAAAAACCCGCCAGCATTTTTCGCCCGCTTCGGATTGGAACAAGGTGTTTTCGCTGGCCTGGCTGGAGTTCAAAACCACCGTTCGACCGCTGGGCTTCCGAATTTTTCTCACCCTTCTCCTGGTGATGTACGTCGGCTACACCGCCGTCTGGCAGCAACAGTATTACTCAGCCGCCCCAACGCTCCCGGTAACGGTCGAGATCACGTCGGTTACCTTGCCGATGGCGTTTTACATCCTGATGTTCCTGATTGTCAATACGACCGAACTATTATTTAAGAACAGTAGCACCGGATTCTGGCAGATTGGCGACGCCTTACCCGTACCTACGTGGGTGAGTCTACTCTCGAAGATCGGAGCCATGACGGGCGTAGCCTTCCTGATTCTGGTCAACTTTACCCTGTTCGGGGTGGGCGTACAGGCGGCCAAAGGCTATTACGATTTCGACTGGATGGTGTATGGCGAAGACCTGTTCATCCGTTGGTTACCGAAATACGTCCTCTACATTTTACTAACCGTGTTTGTGGCTGGATTAACGGCCAATCGGTACGCGACCCACTGGATTACCATTCTGTTCCTGCTCTTTAGCCTCATTCTGCACGAAACCGATGTCATCGAGCAGAACCGGCTGAACTTCATGTTTTCGCCGGGCACGAAAATGAACACCGACATGAACGGGAACGGCCTGTTTACCCTGGCTCACGGCTGGTATATGCTGTACTGGTTTTCGCTGGCGGTAAGTCTGTGCCTGGTCGGACTCTGGCTCTGGCAACGCGGTACGCTGACGCCCCTGGGCAAACGGCTGGCCCATCTCAAAAAACAAGTCAGTCCGGTTACGCTGGTTCTTTTTGTGGGTGGGTTGCTTGGCTTTGGATTCTGCGGCCAACGCATTTACCAGGCCGTAAACGTTGACAATCATTTTCAAACAAACGAAGAAGCCCGAATCGAAGCGGCCCTGTATGAAAAGACGTATAGTATATATCGTTACAGCCCACAACCCACTATTTCCCATTTCAACCTTCAACTTGATTTTTACCCTGCCGAGCGAAACGTAAGCTACACCACGCAGCTTCATGTGCAGAACCGCACCTTACTGCCGATGGATACGCTTCATGTGGAATGGATGGATTTTTCGGCACTTCGCAGCCTGTCGGTCAACGGCAAGCCACTTTCTTTGCTTCGTCAGGATACAACGCTACGTCATGCCCTATACCGACTACCTCGGCCTCTTTTGCCCAATGACTCCCTGATTGTTACGGCCGTCGGTACCTTGCAGCATACGGGCTACACCAACGGCGATCCGCAACCGGAGCTAACCTTCAACGGTAGTTTTCTGCCCTCCGGCATCCTGCCTTATTTTGGCTACGATCCGGGTCGCGAACTCAAGGGAAACCAGTATCGCCCCGATTACGGCTTGGCTAAACTGACCCATCGACTACCCGCCCCAACCGACCAACGGGCTTCGCAGCAGCTTTTTGCCTCGACGCAGGCGTTACGTCCCGACTACACCCTGACCATCAGCACGACTGACGACCAACGGATTGTGGCTCCGGGAAAACTGGAAAAGGAATGGCAACAGCAAGGGCGACGCTACTACCGGTTTCGGTCGGAGCAGCCGACCACCTTCGCTTTTCATCTGCTATCGGCTCGCTATGCCGTCAAAAAAGCAACGGATCGGATAGCTGGCAAGCCCGTTGCCATTGAGTTGTATTATCATCCGGGGCACCCCTATAACACCAGCCATCTGCTAACAACCGCCCGACAAGCCCTCGATACGTTGAGTCGGTGGCTGGGGCCTTATCCCTACACGACGCTACGGATCGCCGAACGCCCCCGTTACGATGAAGAACTGTTTGCCGAGGACAACGTACTAGTGTTACCCGAAAATCACGGCTGGATTGCCGACGTACGTTCACCCAGTGATCTGGATTACCTGCACTTTGTCGTTACGCGACTCATCGCCCAGCAGTTTATGCAACAGGCCAACGTCAGCCGAACGCAGGGCTATCCATTCATTACCCGATCCATTCCGTACTATCTGGCCCTGTGTCAGCTTGAGCAAACACACGGTTCCGAAGCGGTTCAGCACCATCTGACCAAAAGCCGCGATCAATACCTGAAAGGTCGGGCGAAGGAGACGAACGAAGAACCCTCGTTGCTGCAATGCGACGAAGAGGCCGACTACGTATTCAATGAAAAGGGAGGAGCTGCCTTGTATGAGTTGAGTAAAACGGTGGGCAAACCCCGACTGAATCGACTCATCGGTCAGTTTTTGCAACAGGCCAGGCTGTCGCCAAAGCCGATTCCAGCCACGGTGTTTTATGACCAGCTCCGGGCCTCCGTGGGCAATCGGGCCTTATTAACCAGACTTTTCGAAGAAAAATAAGCCTTATCCATGATTGAAAAAGAGAAGCAACTGATCCTAAACGGAGTATTAACCACCGTACTGTGGCAATTGGCGTGGCCTGCCGTACTGGCAATGGTTTTATACGGACTGAACAGTTTTCTGGACGGCGTTTTTGTCGGCCAATTGATGAATCAGGACGCTCTGGCTGGCGTCGGCATGGCTTACCCTCTGTCGCAAATTACGCTGGGGCTGGGTAGTCTGGTCGGTATGGGAGCGGGCACCGTACTCAGTATCTGGCTGGGAGCCAACGAAAAAGCCAGGCTGAGCCAACTACTGGGCACGGTCAACCTGCTTTGCCTGTTGTTGGCCGTGGTGGTTTGTTTGCCCTTGTACGGGTTGGCCGAACCGCTGGTGCGGGCCTTGGGAGCCCGCGGGGCCGTGCTGGGGTATGGCACCAGTTATTTTCGGGTAACGATTCTCGGATCGTTTTTCTGGATTCACGGGCTGGCCCTGAACATGATGGTGCGGGGCGAAGGGAAAATGAAAACAGCCGCCTGGATGATTGCCGTAGGTCTGATCGTCGATGTAGCTCTGAAACCCATTTTCATCCAGACGTTCGGCTGGGGCGTAGACGGGGCCGCCTGGGCCACCAACACGGGTATGCTGGTCTACTCGCTGGTGGGGCTCTGGTACTTCGCGACGGGACGGGCTTCGTTTGCCTCCGACTGGAAAACGCTACGGTTGCCGAAAGACCTGCTCGGGTCCATTCTCAAATCGGGCCTGCCGGGCATGATCCTGACGCTGATGACGGTTATTCAAAGCATAGTCGTGCTACACGCCATCACCCACTACGGTACCGACGCCGATTTGCCTTTCTACACCGCCTGCAACCGTATTCTGCTGTTTCTGATGACGCCCATGATTGGCCTGATGCGGGCCCTCCAACCCGTGGTGGGCATGAACTACGGAGCCGGTCGTCATGATCGGGTAAGGCGTTCGTACTGGCTATTTACCGCCTGCGGTGCCGGGTTGATTGTACCCGTCTGGCTTTTTATGACGCTATTTCCCTTATCGACCATCCACAGCATTCTGCCCGGTATTGCCGTTTCGACGCAGCAAATGACCGATTTTCGGGTGTATCTGGCGGTGCTGCCTTTCCTTCCCATCGTGTTCATGGTTCTGGTTACGTTGCCTTCCATCGAAAAAGCCAAACAGACCTCGCTGATCGCCCTACTCCGGCAGGTGATTTTTTACCTACCCGTGATGCTTTTCTTCCCCCGCTTTTTCGGCGTCCGGGCCATCTATTGGGGCAGCACCCTGATCGATGTTGTGGTTATTTTGATGACGTTGGGGATACTATTGAAGAGTTTTAAAGAGTTGAGGGCGGGGAAAGATCGGGTAATGGTTTCTGAGATTAGTAGCTGATAAGTGATCAGTAAATCATCGTCAGAGCCCGTCGCTGGGTGGAAGGTTGTACAGCGATGGGCTTTGGTGTTTTCTGAACGGTAGCGTAATATTCATTTTGTCTCGCGGTTAGAGATCAATGGTTGGTAGGGAAAAGTAGGTAGAAAGATGAACCTAAATACATCAACCCACACATACAATAGTTCAAATAAACAGTAGAGAAACGGCAAAATTTTCGTATCTTGGGGGTTAAATATTCATACTAACGACACTTATGAAACGAGATAAAATGTATGAAGATTTACCTTTCACTTCCGATTTTTCGGTAGAAGATTGGAATGCATTGGTAAAACTAAAACTAGGAAAGTACTTCTCAGATGAAACAGTTTTGGAAAATAATAAAGAGGTTTTAAGGACAGAAATTATTAATTTTATAGTACTTTTCACTAAGCCTGAATATTTCAAACTATTTGAATGGACATTTAACCTTTATAAAGATTGCATTAATTTAGATAAACAAAGGATCATCAAGGTTTTGACGGAGTCATTTAACGGCATTTCAAATACAGACATGAAATGGATGACAAATGTATTGACGCAGCCAGACGAAAAAGAATTTTCAGAAAGAGACAAAATAAATTATTATTTCAAAATTATAGATGAAACATTGGAAGGTGTTTTTAAACCTCGTTTCAAGTTATTAGACAAACTTGTTAATTACAAATTGTATGGCAATACGCGTGACAACTCAGGTTTTGACTTTGGGAAGCTAATTAGAGATTTTCCTGATCAGGTAAAAAGCGATACTGTTCTATTTCTTGAAGATCCATTCTTTTCCATCTCTACAAATCAGTGGAGAAACATAGCAGCACACAAATCCTTTACTATTAATAAAAAAGATATAGTTGTGGACTATGGAAGAAAAAATATACAATCACTTGCACTATCGTATAACGATTTTTACAAAATCGTTCATTGGACTCAAGACATTTATCGAGTAATTCGATTTGGACAAGTACTGACAGAATTAAACTATATTGAAGAAATAGTCACCGAGTTGGGCGGCACAGAAAATATGAATATTCGCTTTGAATCCTCACTTCTTCATATAATTCATAATATGCAAATAGTAGGCTTTGAATTTGTATCAAATGAAGAACTGAATGATATTTTTTGTCTAAATGTTAAAGGAAACAATAAGCATGACGTGAAATCTTCTTTAATACATGCTTCGGAATGTTTAGACCGGCTTTCATGTGCTATTTACGACGATAAGTTTGTTAAAGATAACTTTAAGAAAACTAGGATAAGTATAGTTGATGACAATAGAAACGCTCTTGCATCTGCAACAATATCTATCGATGTGGCATTAAAGAAGGTGAAGGGAGAGCTGACTCTTGATCAGTATTTGGATAAAATGGAATTTGAAATAAAAGCTACGTCTAATGAGGCTTTTTAGTTAGGCAGACGAAAGTTCAATAGCAATTTCTCAATTGAACTTCAGTGTTGAATTTTCCCGCCTTAGGGAGTACCATAGCTATAAACCACACACTCCTACCTAAAGAAACGCATGAATCATATAGAACTATTTGAAAACGAAAGAGCAACAGGCTACAACCAGTTTGTAGAAACCTGGATACCCAACTATAGTTATTTCCTGGAGCGTTTGCCCAAGCTACTCAGCGAAACAAAGGGCTACGATTTGTTGGTGGTTGGTTGTGGAACGGGGAACGAGATCGAAAAATTTGTCCAGGCACCCAAACGGTGGAACCTAACTGGCGTTGATCCCTCGCCGGACATGATCAAACAAGCCAGCGAAAAACTTCAAACCTACGACAACGTAACGCTACGGGAAGGTTTGGTTTCTGATCTTCCCACCGACAAGAAATACGATGCGGCCACGCTTTTGCTGGTTTTACATTTTCTGGACGACAACGGCAATAAACTAAACCTGCTGAAAGACATTGCGGACCGATTAATTCCGGGAGCACCCTTCGTATTGCTGGACATTACGGGCGACAGAAACCAGATCAAACGAAATCTACAAGTGCTCCGGCTTCTCTTGCCAGACGGTTTAGAGCAGGAACAAGTCAGCAGTCGTCTGAACCGAATAGAAAAGGAACTGTATGCCGTTTCAGAAGAACGGCTCTCGGCCTTATGTCAGGAAGCAGGCTTTGAACCGCCCCTCCGCTTTTTTCAGTCATCCATTTACATGGGCTGGCTAACTAGAAAGAAGTAGATGAAATAGCTATGTAAATCGAGACCCAGGCCCATTTACCAAACGAGGCTATTAGTCATTTTGAGGGCACCAGAACTGTTACTGTAAAGTTTTAGCAGAGCTGCGGGCGTAGCAAAGGGGTAAAAGTCCGGCAATTGAGCTTAACAATTTTTTCCACTAGGCAAGGCAGTAAATTTCTCCGCAGAAGAGATCAAAAAAACACATTAATAGGATTCATTGAAAGCTACTTTTGTTTAGAAAACTGGATTACTGTGTTTATTTGATAGGGATTAATAATTCAAAATATATTAACTCTTCTTCTCTCTTGTTATAAGTTTCAAAAAAGGCGTTACCTAGTTTTCAGCAAAAAAAGTAGGTAACGCCTTTTCAATTTTAAATCATCCTAATAAAAATAAATCATTGGTACAAAAGGCTATTCGCTTTTACTTTTAAATAGTTACCACCACTTTTCCAACTACGCGGTTTGTTTCTACTTCCAAATGAGCTTCTCTTATTTCTTCAAACGAAAAAGTTTTGTAAATATGAGGCTTTAATACACCCTTTTCTAGAAGGGAAGCGATTGCATCCATGGTGTCTTTTCGAGATTCTACCATGTGAAAAATAAGTTTTGCTCTTTTTTTTGATGCTTCTTCAAGTAATTCCTGGGGTATTTCAGGCGAAGGTAAAGTAACTATGACACCGCTATCTTTGATACTATGTATCGAGTTCATCAACGTTTCTCCGCCTACAGTATCAAGAATAATATCGACATCTTTTACTACTTCTTCAAACTTTTCCTGGGTATAATCGATATGCTTATCTGCACCCATATTGAGTAAAAATTCTTTATTCTTGGCAGACGAAGTTGCGATAACATAAGCTCCAAAATGTTTGGCAATTTGCACAGCTAAATGCCCTACACCTCCCGAAGCTCCGTGAATCAATACGTTATCGCCTTTTCTTACTTGGGCAACGTCTACCAAGGCTTGATAAGCGGTGGAAGCAACCATTGAAATAGCTACCGCTTGTTGGTGGGTTACATTACCGGGTTTCAACGTCAAATGAGTTGCTGGCGAAGCCACATATTCGGCATAGGCTTTACCGTTTCCGAAAAAATTCACCATTCCAAAAACTTCATCTCCCGGTTTGAAATTTTTCACATTAATTCCTGTTTCACTAACGATACCAGAAATATCCCAACCTAAGATAACGGGTCTATTTTTTCCAAAAATCCAATCTAAAATACCTTCGTTAGCTCTTGCCTTTACATCTACAGGATTTATACTAATTGCTACTACTTTTACCAAAACCTCGTCGCTTTTGATGATAGGAGTTTCAACTTCTGAGGCCATAAGTTTATCCACACTTCCTGCCTCTTGTAAAATAAATGCTTTCATCGTCTGGTTTTTAATAATTAGTGAGGCAAAACTAATTTACCAGTATACTTGTGACAAGTATGCACTATTTTGTAACCTACGAACTAAAAATATACCAACATTGAAAACCAATTAATTAAATTTACAAATGAGCAAAAAATTTATTAATGAACCTTCCTGTCCGGTTGACTACGCTTTTCGTAGAATTGGCGGAAAATACAAAGGCAGAATACTCTGGTACCTGCATTTAAATACCATCATGCGATACGGTGAGCTCCGAAAATCGCTTTTTGACGTAACACCCAAAATGTTAACGCAAACGCTTAGAGAATTAGAAGATGATGGGCTTATCACTCGGAAAGTGTACCACGAAATCCCGCCCAAAGTGGAATACGCTCTCACTGAAACGGGCGGAGAACTTACCCCATTTATTGAACATTTAAAAGATTGGGGAACGCGTCAATTAAAGAAGGACATTCCATAGGCTATTATTGATCCGTGAATTCATCTTCCCATCCCATCTTTTCCAAACTGGGCCGCCGGGCGGTTTGGAAAAGATGAGATGATCCTGAACAAATAAGGACGATTAATAAATGCATGCTGTCCCTTACCGACTTTACCAATCATTTTACCGGCAACGCTGACGCACTGAACACTCACTACAAAAATGGAAGACCAACTAAGCATATTGATTCAAAAAGCTCAAATCAGCCATTTGCTGACCAACTATTTCGGAGCAATAGATGACAAGAAACTGGATAAAACTACTGTAGAAACTACCTTTACCGAAGACGCAAAAATTTTAAGACCGAACGGTTCAGTCACGACTGGACACGATAACATACTTGATGGACATCGAAAAAGTTTCGCCCGATTTAAAGCGACACATCATGTCATTACAGACTACATCATCGACATTCATGACCACACAGCAACCTTACGAGCCAATTTAACAGCCATGCATTTGTGGGCAGGCGATGATAAAAATTCGCCACTTCATAACAAACACTTCCTTGCTGGGGCAGTATTGACCGCACAAGCTATCAAAATTGGCACTAATTGGAGGATTAGCGAATTGGTAAATCGCAATGTTTGGAGAACTGGTGATGGGATGGCAGAAATGGCAAACTATGAGCGACCTGAAGGCTGACACCGAAAACACGGCTGGCAGCATCGGCTTGACGTTACGCAACTCAACGGCCCACATTCCGTAGGTAGACTTCTGACAAAATACTTTGATCTAACAACAAAAGCCCCATTTTCTGGGGCTACGATTGACTAGAGCTCTGATTGTCACCAAGGAATTTCTCCCGTTTCAGGATTATTTTCTTCGCTAAAAAATTTCCCCGTAGGTCCATCCCTATCCATTAACGCATATTTTACAATTCGCTTTCCTGCATCTTCCACATTACCCGGACCTCGGTGGCCGTTGAAATCGGTCTTCGTATATCCAGGGCAAACGGCATTTATTTTGAAATTGGTATCTTTCAGTTCGTATGCCAATACAACGGTATACATATTCAAGGCCGCTTTTGAAGAAAGATAAACGACACCTTTGTAGTCATAATACTTGTAAGAGGGGTCGCTGTGTAAGGTAATTGAACCTTGACTTGAACTAACATTGACAATACGAGGTTCAGAAGATTTTTTCAGCAAATCAATAAATGCTTGTGTAACCCTTACTACTCCATACACATTGACATTGTATGCCTCTTTAAACTGCTCTATAGTTGCATCAAATGCAGATTGCGGATAGCCACCGTAGATTCCGGCATTGTTAATAAGAATATCCAATGATTTTGTTTTCTTGCCTATTTCTATACGGGCTTCTTTTACCGATTCCTCATTTGTTATGTCAAGTTGAATAGCTTCTACATTATTTATCCCTTCCGCTTTCAATTGATCAATGGCTTCTAAACCATTTTCTACTTGGCGACTGCCGAGATAAACATACATTCCTTTTTGAGCAAGTTGCCTTGCCACTTCAAAGCCAATGCCTTTGTTAGCTCCTGTTACTAATGCTGATTTCATTTCTTTGCTTTTAAATTAACAAAGCAAAAGTAGATAGCTAAAAAACAGGAAAGCTGGACAAATCCATTTATGATCTTGACGAATCTTGCCGGGCTAAAAACGCACTTACGCTTTTCCCCGTGCATTTTTTAAAAAGTCTTGAAAAGTAATCAGGATCATTAAATCCTAGTTCATACGCTACTTCTTTTACAGAAAGATTAGAATAACGTAGTTTCCGCTGGGCTTCTATCATTAAACGGTTTGTAAAAAAATCCTTGGGCGATGTTCCAGAATATTCTTTTACGAGCCGGTATAAGCTGTTTGTACTTAAAGCTAATTTCTCAGCAATGGTATGAATAGATGGTTGTTCTATCAGGTGCGTTTCCACCATTAATTTAAACTCAACAAACTTTAACAAATTGGTATTTACAACAGTAACTGGTTCATATTTAAAATACGCACTATTTAATTCTGACAACAGTAAACTCAAGTAGGCTAGTTTTATTTCTGAGTCTGTTGAATGTCTATCTATAGAAAGTATCTGATTTATAATTTCAAAACCTTTTTTATTCTTCCTCTTGCAGGAGCATCAAAATTGATAATTTGTGTATGCAATGGATTCACTAAAAATGGAAAGTATTGGGGCAACAATGACAAGGTATTTTCATCGAATAACACCTTGAAGTATTTAAGATTACCTGTTACCGTAGGGGGTTCAAAAATCTGATTTGGCATTGCAAAAAGCAATTGGCCACTAGTGACCGTAATGTCCTGTAAGTCTAATTTATAAGTAACAGAACCGCAGTCTATTAAAACGACAAAATAAGAAGTTAACCTACGAGGTTGGAGAAATTTTTGCTGAATGTCAGAAGTAGGATAAGGATTGTCGTTGGAGTTAATTTTAATCTTCAACTCATCATTCGGTACGTTTTCATATTTTTCGTTTGTTCCTTGCATATGGTCTGCTATTATGAATAGTCATACAAATGGCATTTCGCTACACTCCCATGGAAATGCTTTGTTTATGTTCCTTTCCCCACATTGCCAGTTGGTTTATGATAGGAATGAGCTGTTGGGCAATAGGCGTAAGCTCGTATTCAACACATGGAGGAACATCTGCATATACGGTACGCGTCACCAGTTTATTTTCTTCCATTTTCCTGAGCTGCAACGTGAGCATCCGTTCGGTGATGTTCGGGATTCTTTTTTTCAGTTCGCCAAAGCGTAGTTTTCCGTTGGCAAGATGGCAGCAGATAGCCAGTGTCCATTGGCCACCAATGAGGCTTACGGAATAGATCTCGTCACATTCATCCGTTAAAAGCTGTTTGTTCTGAAAATTGGTAGAGCTTTCTTTGATCTTACTCATCACTAACATTTTTGTATGTACCTTACAATTAGTCGTCAATATACGGAAGTAGCTGTTGCTGATTTTCCTTTGTAAGAAAATTAGTGATATGAACCCCACGGTATTGATTACGGGCACAAGTTCAGGGTTGGGCAAGGAACTGGTGCAACATTTTGCCCATCACAACTGGCAGGTCATCGCTACGAGCCGGAAGCCGAAAGGAATGTGGAAAGATTACGAAAATGTGTCTGAAAAACCACTGGATGTCACCAATGCAGCAAGCGTAACTGCACTCTTTAAGGAGCTGCACCAGTCCGCGTCAACAATTGATCTGGTGATCAATAATGCTGGCAGAGCTGTGTTAGGCTCATTAGAAGACACCACGATAGACGCGGTGCAGCAAATCTTTGAGGTAAATGTGCTGGGCGTGATCAGGATGCTGCAAGCCCTCGTCCCCTACTATAGAAAACGGGGAAAAGGCCGGATTATCAACGTAAGTTCTTTGTCGGGACTGGCCGTTGATATACCACTGGCTTCGGTGTATGCCATGTCCAAATTTGCCTTGGAGGGGCTAACAGAGGGAGTTTTCTTTGAACTGAAAGCATTGGGTATTGATATTCATCTGGTAGAACCGGGCGGTTTCAAGTCTTCCCTAGTTGATAATGCCATCCTGTTTCCGACCGATAAAGACCCGGTCTACAACAGCATAAACGCCAACCTGAGTAAGGTTCTGGCAACCAAGTTGACCGATCCGCATTCGCCCCATACGGCAATAACGGATGTTGTGGAGACCATTTATAAACTAGCGATTGGTGAGATTAACGCGTTTCGTAATCCCGTGGGCAGCGATACCGCCGAGATCTTACAGCTTCGATCCAACCATACTATTGACGATTACCTTGATGTGATCGGCAGCAAATTTTCTATTGACTAACACGATTACTTCATGAAAACATTGATTATTGTGATCCACCCTGATCTTACCCATTCGGTCATTAATAAAAGGTGGATAGAAGCATTAGAGAAACAACCGGAAAAATATACTATCCATAAACTATACGACGCATACCCGGACGAAAAGATTGATGTACGGGCGGAACAACAACGAATAGAGCAATATGATAAAATCATATTTCAATTTCCACTCTATTGGTTTAGTTCGCCACCGCTCCTGAAAAAATGGTTTGACGAGGTATTAATCCGTGGCTGGGCCTACGGAAGCAAAAGCGGCTATAAAATGGCTGGGAAAAGAATTGCGTTGGCCATATCTGCCGGAATAGCTGAAGATGAATTTATGCCAACGAAAAAATATAAATATACGCTGGAGGAACTAACCCGACCTTTTGAACTGACTTTTGACTATGTAAAAGCCGATTACCGGTCTTTCTACGCCTATTATGGGATGGAACACAACGCAACCAAGGAATGGGTAGAGCAGAGCATTCCGGGGTACCTCAGTTTTATCGAAACGTTAGGATAATATAACAAACAGACCATGTACGGGCAATCGCCCGACATGGTCACGAAATAGTTTGTGGTAAGGATCATCATTGTTTTTCCAATTCCGCCAAAACCGCTTCCCCCACCCCTTTCGCCGACTGCGGGTTTTGTCCCGTAACCAGCCGCTGGTCAACGGTCACGTGCGGTTGCCAAAGCCCTGATTTTTCAAATAGAGCTCCTCGCTCTTTCAGCTTTTCCTCCAGGAGAAACGGAACCACTTTGTCCAGCTTTACGGCCACTTCTTCTTCACTGGTAAACGCATTGACTTTTTTTCCATCCACCAAGTAGTTTCCATTACTTAACGTAACGTTCACCAGGGCCGATGGCCCGTGACAAACGGCACTCACCACACCGCCGTTTTCGTAGATCTTCCGCCCAATTGCTGCCAGGGCTTCATTTTCGGGGAAATCCCACATGGTTCCGTGTCCGCCGGCGTAGAAAATGGCTGCGTAATCTTCAGGTTTTACTTCTGAAGGCGTTAAGGTATGTTCAATTTTATGGTGGTACTTTTCATCTTCCCAGAACTTTCTGTTCACGGCATCGTCCAGGTTAAGGCCATCTACGGGTGCTTTACCCCCTTTCGGGCTCACAAAATCGATCTCGTAACCCGCAGCATGCAATACGTCCCAGGGATGCGATACTTCACCCAGATAATAACCGGTGGGCTGGCCGGTGTCGCCTTTCTTGTCGTGGCTCGTAACCACAAATAAAACTTTCTTTTCCATACGTACTGAATGGTTGTTTTGGGCCTGCAAGTGATTTGAAAATGCCAAAACACTGAACGCCGTTAAAACCGCTGAAATGGTGAATCCTTTCATTTTCATTGACCTTACTGACCGGACAAAATTCAGCAAAATGGAAAATTCAGCACAGGAGGTAAATCACAGATTTGGTGTGATCTACATCACACTAACTGCTGGTTCTGATCGTAATCATGGACCTTATGATCCTCATCAATACATCCATTTTTGACCCGTCCAGCCTGTATGTCGAAGAAACTGCTCCCAGGTAAGACTTTGGGGATTCATCTGCCGACTCCATTCCAGGTCGCGGTTTTTGCCAAAATATCCATATTCAACCGCATAGGCAGTCATCCCCAAAATTTCCTGTACTAAAGCCTCATTTGAACCAAACTCGGGGAAATGACGGAGCATTTCTTCCCGTGAATAAGCAGAGCTATATTCCGCTTTTTGTCCGGTAACTTTAGTAAAGGTTTCCACTAGTTCCTCTGGGGAAATTAGATCACCGATGACGGGTAAGGACTTACCAGAATATTGATCAGGATTGGAAAACATTTCCAAAACAGCAGGTCCGGTTGCCGTAAGCGGATCAACAAACGGTGCACGGAAATCTTTGGGCAGATAGATTGGAAATACAAGCGTATCACCTGTTAACCGGGGCGTATAAAACTCGATCAGGTTGGTGAAAAAGAAAGCCATATAGATGAATGAACTGGTTAAGGGCAGGGTTCGGATATAGGCTTCTACTCGGGCTTTGTCTGTAAAATGGGGAGCGAACAGTTTTCCACCGGATATTTCATCGACGTTTTCCAGGCTGCTGAAAACAATATGCTGTACCCCTGCTTCAACGGCAGCATCGGCCAGCTGTTTGCCCAACTCAAATTCGTGCGTCGCTGGCGGGGCGATGTTTGGAGTCATCAGGAAAACGCCAGCAGAGCCTCTGAATGCCTGCACAAACTTGTCCTGATATCCGAGGTCGAGGGGCAAACTGATGAGTTCAACGCCCTTTTCTGCCAATTTGAGTGCCTCCGACGAATGAATACGGCGGGTAATGCCACGTACACGGTACCGCCCGCTCTCCAGCAACGCGTGTGCAGCACTCTGTCCCTGTTTTCCCAAAACCCCAACGACCGTAATGAGCGGCTTGTCATGTGGTTCCTGCAAGCCTGTTACGTTTGACTCCATTGCTCTAGTTTCCATTTGAACTATAATTAGTATAGTTGCAAAACTATTTTGAGCACCCTACTTTTACAATATCTATCGAAATGGATAGGTGCAAAAAAGGATACGTGATGAAAACAGAATGTCTTGGTGATTATGTGAAGCTGAAGGAGAAAACCTATCCCTGTACGGTTAGTCTCACGATGGATTTGGTGGGGGGAAAATGGAAAGTAGTTATCCTATACCATTTGCGGAATGAACCCAAACGATATAGTGAACTTCGTAAGGAAATACCCTCGGTTACCGAAATGACCCTAAGTTTACAGTTAAAACAACTCGAGAAAGACGGGTTACTATCCAGGAAAGTCTATGGCCAAAAACCACCGGTCAAGGTTGTTTATAGCCTGACTGATTTCGGGAAATCGTTTACTCCCGTTTTGGAAGCCATTACGGAATGGGGCAATAAGGTGGTTAGCGAAAAAGGCGAGTTTTTGAGCAAATAATTTAAGACGAAGTACGAAGCCTGCTCAGGGTTTCCCTGGAAACCCCGAGGTAAGAAGCGATATACGATTTGGGAACCCGCTGGAAAAGTGAGGGGTAACTTTTGAGCATCTGCTCATAGCGTTCCCTGGCAGAGCTGGTGAGCAGCGACAAAATCCGGCGTTGTAAGGCTACGTATCCGGCATTGGATTTCCGGCGGAAGAAGTGCTCCATTTGATGCAGTTCCGCACAGATTTTATCCCGGTTGTGGAGGGAAAGGCACAGGACTTCCACATTTTCGATGCAATCAATAGTCAGCGTGGCGGTCGCTTCGTTAAAATAGGCCTGATAATCCGTAATCCACCAGTCTTCCCAGGCAAATTGCATGATGTGTTCTTTTCCATCATCAGGGTTGACGAAATACGCTTTCAAAAGGCCGGAAACCACGAAATAATCATTGACCACGTCATCCCCTTCCTGCACCAGAAATTGATGTTTTTTGAGCTTTTTTGTTTGAAAATGCGATAATACATAGTCAAACTCTTTATCGCTGATGGGAGTAATCGCTTCGATGTGCCGGCGTAAAATGTGGCTCACTGTAAATGATGGATTGAAGATTTAAATTGCAAAATTTACCAATTTAAATGTATGTATCGGTAGATTATCTGGTCACCCCGTCCAATTCTTCCCTTACCTATCTCTAGTTATACTATCTACCTTGGCATGCTTCATTTAAAAATGTTATTGTTTTACGTTTAACATCCTATTTCACTACTCTGAATGCAGGATTACCAAGGGATCAGCACGCTAAGAACTAACACATACTTCTTCACGTTTTTAAATAGATTGAATGATCTGCTCTAAGGGCAAACGCGATTTCGGACTCAGCGATGGCTGGTTACTGTCTTCGGGATTTCTGTAACCCACAGCAACGGAAAACAACGTTTTGTAACCGTTCAGTTGAAGTATCCTGTCGTATTCTTCATTTTGAATACCCTCCATCGGGGTACTGTCAATTTCCATACTGGCACAGGCCGATAGGAAAAAGCCGAGTGAAAGGTAGACCTGATGCTGTAGCCAGGATCTAATTTCCGTTTCGGGTAATGGTTTCAGGAAATTGTTGTAGTAATTGACCGAACCTACCGGCAAATTTTCATTAATCTGCTGCTCAAATTTTTCAATAGCATCGATTGCGGTAAATACAACCAGATGGCTTGCGTCCTTAATTCGTTGGGCGTTCCAGTACGAAGCATCGGCCAGTTCATTTTTTGTTTTTTCGTCTTCAATAAAAAAGAATCTCCACGGTTGACTGTTAATGGATGAAGGGCTTAACCGTAAAATTTCTTTTAACTGCTGCACGTTACTGTCCGAAATTTTCTGGTTCGGATCATAATTTTTGGTGGTGTACCTGGTTTTGGCAAGTCCTAAAAAATGCATTGTTTTCGATTTTTGACTTAACTATACTTTTTATAGTTGCAAAACTAAGTATAGTGTCATACCTTCGCAATAATGGTCAAAAACGATAGTAACTGATGTATTGTATAGACGATAAGGAATTCCCTTGTACTACCAGCCTGACAATGAAATACATAGGCGGCAAATGGAAAGCAGTAATCCTGATTCACTTAATCGAAAAAAAACGATATAGTGAGCTAAGAAAAGCATGTAAGGTGATTACAGAGCGGACCTTAAGCCTGCAACTCAAAGAAATGGAAGAAGACGGTTTGGTTAAACGGACGGTCCATACCGGCAAACCGCCCCTGAAGGTAGAATATGAACTGACCGATTTCGGCAAAACGCTTATCCCCTTGCTCGAAGCCGTAGCACGCTGGGGCAGGGAAACCGCTGAGAGAAACAAGCGGATAAAGGTTGTAGAATAAACCGCGGATAGGGTAACAAACACCCTGGAGCTGTTCGAAAACGATTGCATAGCCGTAATTCTACTGGTATTACCTTGTCCTCAGACGTTCGATCTGTCGGGTGAACGTATTTCTCTCTACCTCTGACGGGGTCAATGCGATGGCTTTTTGGTAGTGCTCTATTGCGGTATCTACTTCGACTTCAGCATACAAATACCCTAATAAGGCGTGGTAATGGCTATTATCGGACAGATCAAGCTTCCGGGCTTCAGGGATTGCTTTCTCATTACCGTAAACTTTAGCAAACGCAACGGTTCGGTTCAGAGCAGTTAGGGGCGAATACGCGATCAGAATCAGCTGATTATAAAGTTGTAAAATGTGCCGCCATTTATCTCCGTCTGCCGACGTGGTATGCCAATAAGCAATACCTGCTTCCAGATGATATGTTGAAATTTCATGATTGGTACAGGCATTTACCAAAAAGTAGTTGCCTTTTTCAATCAATGTCTGGTCCCACAAATGTTTGTCCTGTGCCTCAAATAAAACGGCTTCGCCATCGCTGTTTGTTCGGGCTTCGAGTCGGGAACTTTGAAAACACATCAAAGCCAGTAGAGCATTGGTTTGGGGTGTATGGGTCAATGCATGTTCCGTCAGAATTACCGTCAGTCTCATTGCTTCCCAACAAAAGTCTTTTCGGATCTGCTGATGACTGGTTTTAGAAAAATAACCCTCGTTAAAAAGTAAATACAAGGTTTTTAGAACGGCGTCTACCCTTGATTCGACTTCGGGTTTACGCAAAAACCTGATTTGAAAGTTGTCGTTCCGCAGATTGGTTCTTGCCCTAAGCAGACGTTTTTTGATCGTTTCGGTCTTGGTGAGAAAAGCATTCGCTATTTCTTCCACGCTAAAACCACAGAAAATTTGCAGGGCTAAAGCGATTTGGCTTTCGGGGGAATTGGCCGGATTACAAACCGCAAAAATCATGGCTAACTGGCTGTCGGCAATCAGCTGATTATCCAGTTCAATCACCAGTTCCGGCCAGGTCTGCTGTTCTGTTTCAGTCTCTTTTAGCTGATTTTTGAAACGTGAATCGCGTTTGAGATAGTCTTTGGCTTTGTTTCGGGCAACGGTGTATAGCCACGCCGTAGGGTTATCCGGCATGCCGTTGATGGACCAGTACTCGGAAGCTCTCAGAAACGTATCACTGGCAATATCCTCGGCTATTTCGATGTAGGGCAAGCCAAACTGACGACACAACAGAGCCGTCAGTTTGGTATACTCCTGCCGAAACAGGTGCGGTAAAATTTCTTGATTTGGCAACCCTTCATTCACCGTTAGGCCATTAATAAAGTTAACGTAACTATCAGAATAGCGGTAAGTAATAGGATATAAATCAAGGCAATTTTTTTTGATCTGACTATGGTTGCTAAAACCATTGGTCCCAACAGCCAATACGCCAAAGAAGTATATAAACCGGGAAAGTAAGCCCCTAAATAAGCACTCCACCAACTATGGGCAATCGCATTTCCCATAACCCCGTAAACTATAAAAAACAAGACAGGTATAAACAAAAACTTCAACCCTCTAAAATAAACCAAGATAGGAGCCCCTATAAAGACAAAATACGAGAGCATGTTAAAAGCAACAAAGCTGTTGGCAGCATAGGGTTGACCACCATAGGTTACGGGGAATAGCTCCCTAAAATTTGTTATAAATTCTTCTGCAAAATGAATAAACTGCCAACCTAAGGCTAAGAAATACTGGGGCAGGAAAATGGTATAATCCGGCAATTCGATTTCTTTGAAATACATGAAAACGAACAAAAGCCAGGCGAATAAAATACCAGGAATAAATGTAGCGATCAGGCTCATTCCTGAACTGCCTAAAGCAAATAGGGTAAGCAGTATAGCCGACAAAATGCTCCCAATCACTACATCAGATCTGGTTAACTGCCTTTCTTTATGGTATCTTTCAAGATTAAAGAAGCTCATTTCAACGTTCTATAGGGGCGATACAGTGGTTATAAAATAATTATTCTCGTTTTAAGACTTCTCTGATTTCGATACTGCCACCTATTTTAAAGATCGGGTTTTCTTTCGATATCGCTACCGCTTCATCGATAGTTTCTGCTTTGAGCACAATATACCCGCTGATAAATTCCTTGATTTCGGTATAGGGCCCGTCCGTCACTACGTGATCCGCCCTAACGACTTTAGCACTTCCCGGAAGCGGCAAAAGGGTATTGCCCTTATCAACCAGCTTGTTTTGGGCAGCAATGCTCGCTAACCAGTTCATCCGCTCCTGCATTTGCTCAGGAGAGGGCTTGAAATCAGCAATATCGTTTAGTCGGAAGATTAATGCAAATTCTTTCATGATCAATAAAGTTTATGAATTTACCCAATGACGATTGAACGAACCAAACGGGGACCATTAACGATTAAAAAGGCGGACGTGACGGAGAAAACGATTGGTTACTATCCTCATTTCACTCTGGCTTTCAGCCTGCTGAGCGTTTCCTGCGAAATATTGAGGTAAGAGGCTACTAGTTTATTGGAAAGACGTCTGACGATGACTGGATTCTCGGCCAGTAACAGCCGATACTTTTCGGCGGCATCCTGAATCAGAAAAGACATCAGCCGTTTGGTGTTGTTCACATACGCCTTCTCCAGATAGTAGCGATAAAATTTCTCCCACTGCGGAATTGTATCCAGTAATTGATGGAAATCTGTATGGCTAATGTAAAGCAGTTCCGTGGGTTCAACCGCCTGTATGAATTCTTCGGAAGGTTCGCTAGTAATAAAACTGACCAGAGCCGTGGCAAACTGGTTTTCGAAAGCAAAATAGCGGGTGGCTTCCTGTCCTTTTTCGTCGATAAAGCACACGCGTAAACAACCTTTGCCAACGAAGTAGGTCCGTTGGCTGGTTTGTCCGTGGGTTACCACGAGTTCGTTTTTGGTTAGGGTCAGGGGCTTGAAATACGAGAGAATCGTCCTTAGTTCCTCTTCGTTGACCTTGATCTGACTGGTAATGTACTGACTTAGTTGTTCGTGCATTCACTCCGTGTTACTTAAGTTACCATTTGTTCGTTACTTTTTCCGCGAGTTTACGGGCGTTAGGAATAATCAGGAAGGCAGCTCCATACGCCACGGGGAGCATGACACTCCAAGCCTTTAGAAACTTCATGCCCCAGTCGGGACCAAAGCCATAGTTACGCATCAGGCCGACAAATGCCATGATCAGCGTCATTGGGATCACCACAAACAGGGTGTTGATGTACTTGAAATAATTCTTCATGGGTACAAGTTTTCGATAATTGACCCTGCAAAAGTGCCGAAGTCCGCCCGCTGAAACCTTGATGTAGATCAAAAAAGAAAAAGACTGTAACGTTTCTTCTAATTACGCTAGATTGAAGCCGACAGACATCATTTGCCCGCTAGCTGTGGGGAATCAAAAAAGGGAATCGGTGCTTTCTACCCAGATTCCTAAATCCAGTACTACCTACCGAAAACAGTCGGCATGACGGATAAAACGGGTCAATTTTTCGCGGTGAGCTGGCTAACGCAATCGCTTTGTACTTGCTTTTGAAATTAGCATTGAAATTGTTGAGATGAAGGCCATACCTCTATCCATGAACTTCTCAGTATTATTTTTTAATTTTTTACGATAGGGAAGTATTCAGCAAATTGAATTGAAACCGGCCCGAATGGGCCAAGCCTTTTCTTTCTTCGTCAGTTCAAAGAAATGAGTGATTATGCCCCCATCGGTTTGTATGCTCAGGGACGGTTACCTTCATTATCCGAGTCGTAACTGTATAGACCGTTTTGCCTCAACGACGTACTACAGACAGCTATGTAAATTTTGCCGTCGTACTTGTACGTAATGGCGTAGGCGGAACCCGCCGTCTGGGGCATATCTTAATATATTCTCACCCTTATGAAAACTGCCCACTCCCCGCAGCCAACAGTGCAATCCGCTCATCATCCTCCACAGAAGCACCCGCAACGCCCAACGCTCCGATAACCTTGCCGTCTTTTAGCAGCGTTACACCACCACCGAAACTGATCATTCCGCCATTAGTATTTTCGATGCTGTAAATGGGCTGTCCCGGCTGTGCGATTTTGCCAAACTCCTGGGAATTGAAACCGAAGAGTGCTGCCGTTCTTGCTTTTTTGATAGACACTTCAACCGGACCTGTTACCGAATGATCCATTTTTTTGAGAGCGATCAGTATTCCGTCTTTGTTCACCACGGAAGCGACGATGGCAAAATCACCCTTTAAAGCCTCTCCAATCGCTCTGTCTATCAGCCTGTTCGCCGTTTCGAGACTGATATTGCTAGTCTGAAATGTTGTCATTGTAGGATGTTCTTAAAGTTAGATAATGCTGGTTACGATACCGCCCTCTACCCGAAGATTGCTTCCGTTGATGGCCCCGCTGTTTTCATCCGCCAGAAAGACTGCGGCATTCCCAATTTCTTCGGGGCGTATCAGCCTGCCGATAATGGAAGTGGGTCGGCTTGCCATAAATTTTCTTTCTGCCTCTTTTAAATCGGGGCTGTAACGTTCGGTAACGAATTTTTCGGTTCCGGTGGTCAGTGCAGGGCCGGGAAGAATGCAGTTGACGGTGACTTCCGTATTTTTGGTCAGCTCTGCCAGGTTGCGGGAAAGGCTCAGCAGCATAGTCTTTGCCACGCAGTAATGGATTTTCTCGCTGTCGGGATTGATCGCAGACTCGGATGAAATAAAGATGAGCCTGCCTTTTTTCTTGTCCAGCATCTTCCGGAAATAGACTTGGGAAAGCTGCATGCCGATCATAAAATTGAGGTCTATCATCTTTTGCCAATGGACTTCCTGCAAGTCAAAGAAATCTATGTTTTCGTAATAACCCACGTTATTGACCAATACGTCCGTTTCGGGAACCTGTGTATACAGGTATTCCTTACCTTCCGGGGTTGATAAATCGGTGACGACCGTTTGGATGCCCAATGCCGGATTTAAGGCGATAAATTCGGCTTGGGTCTGCTGCAACTGTTCATTATTACGGTCTACGATAACCAGCTCGTACTCTTTTTGAGCAAATACAGCGGCAATTCCTTTGCCGATACCTCCGGCTGCTCCCGTGATAATCACTTTTCTTTTCATTTTCCATCTTTTTAGAGCGTAAATCTGTATTAATTTTGAACTAATTAAGAGACAATCGATGTAAAATCTCTATTTATTCATCAATATTGAATAATTATGATTCAATCGGTAAAAAGAACATTTGAGATATTGAATTATATCGCTGCCAACGGTAATCTGGTAAGACTGAACGATATAGCGGAAGCTGTCGGTTTACAGAATACGACCGTACACAATTTCCTGAATACCCTGAAAGAACTGGGCTATGTGGAGCAGGACGAACGTTCGCCCCGTTATCGGATTACGTCTAAAATCAGCGAGCTGTACCTTCCCGATAAACCGCTGTACCAGATTAAAAGGGAGCTGAAACCGCTTATCGAAAAATTAAGTGCAGATACGGATGAAACCGCCTATTTAGCGGTTCAGTTGGGAAGCCATTTCCGGTATGAATACAAATGTGAACCCAACAAATCTGTACGCATCTCCCTGGAATTGGGCAGGGAATTTGAAATGAAGCACACCGCCATCGGCAAGGTATTTATGGCATATTCGCCACATCTTTCCAGGGTTTTCCTGGAAGAAATGTACGATGGAAATATGGCGGCTTTCCAGGAGGAGCTGATGGGCATCAGAAAAAATGGCTATGCCCTCGATTTTGAAGAATACGAGAAAGAGTTAAACTGCGTGGCTGTGCCTTATCTGTGTAAAGGACGTATTCTGGCTGTGATAGGCGTGGCAGGCCCAACATACCGGTTCCATCAGGAAGAAATGATAAAGACCTGCGAGCGAATTAAAATACTCCTGGGATAACTTTGGCCTTTCTGCCTTGCTATCTTACTGTATATGGTTAAAGATTTGCATCGAACAAACTACCAAAGAACCAATTTTGCCTTTCAAATCATTCAATAAAGACAATCCTTTTTTAGCTAAACCATTGGTAAAGAATAAATTTTTTACGCAATAAAAACCTTATTTTTTAGAAAGTCTATAATCTCCTGCTGGGCAACTTTGGCTGATTTTTCTACGGCCGTTTGTAGTAAAAAGGCGTGGCGTGTGTTGGGGTAGAAAGAGTAAGTTACAGCAACCGATGCCGTCAGCATCTTTTTAAATAACTGTCTTCCGTCATCACGCAAGGGATCTTCATCAGAAGCAATGATTAAGGTCGGGGGATAATGCTCAAAATTATTTTTCAGAACAGACGCAAAACGGTTTTCGCCAGTAGCAGCGTCTCCAAGATATTCGTCCCAGAGCCATTTCATCAGGTCTTTTGTGAGCCCATAGCCATCAGCAAATTGCTGATAAGATGACGTTTCAAAATCATAGTTCAAGGGCGGGTAGGCAACCGCTATGCCTTTCAGCATCCTGTTGTTTTCTTTTGCTTTTTGAGCTAATGCCAAAGCAAGATTCCCGCCAGAACTATCCCCGCAAACCGCAATATTTTGAGCATCGGCATTAATGGCTTTGGCGTTATCCAATATCCATTGAAAAGCTGTGAAAGCATCATCCACCGCAGCCGGGAATACATGCTCCGGTGCAAGACGATAATCTACGGCAATGACCATAAAACTACCATCCGAAGCCAAACGCCTGCAAACATCATCATGCGTATCTAAATCTCCTCGTAACCAACCTCCACCGTGCAAAAAAATAAGTACCGGTAGTGCATATACGGCTTCGTTATTTCTGTAAATCCTGACTTGCAACGTTTCATCAATAGACTGATTGACAACAAAGTTTATCGGAACTTGTTCTTTTGTTGCCCATTGACGGGCTGCATCCACCAATGCCTTCCGGGATTCTGTTACGTTCAACTTTTCCATAATTTAGTTGTCTGTGGTACCATTTTGTGCAAATTTGCTCACGAGGTACGTAAAAAGTCATCACACACTTTTTTGTGCTATACTTACTTTTATGGAAGTGTTGCAAAGTCATCGATATGCCAGAGTTCAAGCACGACGGAAAACTGTATTACAATCCCATAGAGTTTGCCTTGTCTCATATAGGCGGGACGTGGAAAATGCCTATTCTGTGGCGTTTGAGAACCAAGACGATGCGTTATGGTGAACTAAAGAAAGACATTCCGCATATCACCCACAAGATGCTGTCCAGCCAACTAAAAGATTTAGAAGCCCATGGATTAATCCAGCGAGAAGTATATGCGGAAGTGCCTCCGAAAGTGGAATATAGCATTACCGAAAAGGGAAAAGAAGCCCTTCCCGTAGTAGAAACACTTATCGACTATGGTAAAAAACTGATGGCCGCATACGAGATTGAATATCCTTAGAAGATGCGAAGGATTGACTCATTAGAACCCCAAGCCATCATTGCTGATCTTTTCGGGTATCGGCCGTGTTGACCTGTCAGGAAAGTCCGCCATCGCAGGGCAAAATTTTCCCGGTCATATAGTCGTTCCGGGCGAGAAAAAGAATAGCGTGGGCAATATCTTCCGGTCTTCCAATTCTGCCGACTGCAATTTGTGAGGCATAGCCTTCAAAAG
Organism: Siphonobacter sp. SORGH_AS_1065; assembly: GCF_030818595.1. Classification (NCBI taxonomy): domain Bacteria; kingdom Pseudomonadati; phylum Bacteroidota; class Cytophagia; order Cytophagales; family Cytophagaceae; genus Siphonobacter; species Siphonobacter sp. SORGH_AS_1065. The sequence goes on along the minus strand of NZ_JAUTAM010000004.1, from coordinate 1,806,819 downwards.
CCTGTTGCTTACTATCTGCTGGCATAAAATCCCACCAGGGCGTGTCCACTACTCCGGGCGAAACGGCATTGATGCGGACAGGTGCAATTTCTTTGGCAATAATGGGCACCATCATTTCCAACGCCCCATTTACCGAACCAATTCCTGACGTGCCGGGAAACTTTGCCGTAGCGGTAATAGCAGTAACCAGTGTAATGCTTCCTGCCGGATTCATAAACGGAATGGCTGATTTCAAGGTGTTGAGATGCGGCCAGTATTTTTCTTCAAAACCTTTCCGTAAATCGTCCAGCGAAAGTTCCATAAAGTTTCCCAAGCCTTTGTTGCTGCCTAAAGAGATAACCAAATGGTCGATATTTCCCAAGGATTGAAAAAATGCCTGCAATGCTTCAGGGTTAGTGCTGTCTACTCCGGCGGTTTGTAATCCTTTTGCGGATGCGGATCTCCGTTTCTCTGCATCTCTTCCCGTTACCGTAACGCTTGCCCCTTTGTTCAGAAACAACAACGCAGTGGATAATCCAATACCGGACGTACCTCCGGCAATAACGATTTTTTTGTGCTCTAAAGTCATCATTTTTGCTTTTAAAAGTTGGAACAAAATTGCTACCCCAACCATGCTAAAACATTGACCTGATACGGCCTTTTATATACTCAATTATTCATCTTCCGGAACGTGAGCGGTGTTTCTCCTGTATAGCTTTTGAAGAAACGGTTGAACGAAGCCGGTTCTGAAAAATCAAGTTTATAGGCAATCTCCGCCACTGAATGATCGGTGTACCGTAACAGTGATTTCGCTTCCTGCAAAAGCATTTCCCTGATGGCTTCGGAAGCGGTATGGCCGGAATGTTCCTTTACGGTTTTATTGAGATGATTGGCACTTACACCCAACATTTCCGCATAATCCGACACTTGTCTTTTGGTTAAATAATGTATGGATACCAATTTTCTAAAACGGCTGACCAACCGGTAACTTTCCGGTTTATCTTCACTTTCATCACTAATAGTTTGCTTTTCGTAGCTTCTTTTTGCCTCTAAAAGCAAGAGATACAGATACATTCGGATGGCCTTCTCCCGACCTGTTTTTTTGCTTTGTAGTTCGGCATTCATTTTCATCAACAGCTCAATCATTACCTCCAACTCATCGGCTGAAACCTGAAAAACAGGTGTTCCCGAAAGACTGTAGAACGGGAATTCATCTGTTATTTTTATGGATGGAATCAGATCGTTCAGAAAATCAGCATTGAATAGGATATAGTAACCGAACGTATCGGCAGAAAAATTGCTTTTCGAAAAAATCTGGTTAGGAAATGTGAACGCCAGCGTCCGGGACTTGTTAGGAAAACGGTCCAACCCAATTTGCATATCCAGTGAGCCTTGCACGGTAATACTCACCCTGTAAAAATCAGATTTTAAAGGACCGATAGACCGAATCAGACCTTCGCTGGAATAGATTTCAAAGCCCTCAATCGTTTTAGTTTTTTCAATATGATTGTACCCGAATGATGCCATTCCATCATCTTCCCGATGAACGGATTTAAACTTTTTCAGGTCGTATTTTGGAATATCTGTAACCACTTTTTTCATCACAGACAACTATCAAATTTTCCAGTCCTTAAAATCACTGCTAATTTTTTCTTCACACTCATTCATAATCAGACTAAGGCATACGTTCTTCGGATTATAAAAAATGAACTGGAACGCTTCAAGAATAACCCTGATTTACAGTAGTTCAATAAGCAAGAGCAGTCTAGGTATTACCTTGGTTTGTTCATCAATTTTCTATGCTTCCCTCCCCAATTACTCAATTGTGACCAAATAGGCACTAACTCTTTAGCAATACTTGTTAGTTCATAATCTACTCTGGGAGGCACTTCCGCATGTACGGTACGCTTTACCAAACCTTCCTTTTCAAGCTCTCTCAACTGTAGCGTAAGCATTCGTTCTGTAATCCCGTTAATCCTGTCCCGGAGCTCACTGAAACGCAATTTCCCATTTTCAAGCTTGCAAAGAATCAGCAATTTCCATCGCCCGCCAATCATACAAACGGCGTAGGTCAAATCACAGCTTTCAACGATGTAGTTTTCATTTAACAAATTGGTTGACGTTTCTTTTCTTTTACCCATTACTTACAAATTTGTCTGTACCATACAAATAGCTGTATACTATGCAAAAATAGTGGTTGCTCGATAGGTTTGTGGGGTCAATTCAAATAAGTTAATGATGCACAAACAGGTTCTTACTTTCATCGCCAGTCTAGTAATCCTAAGCAGTTCGGCTCAAACGACTTTGTTAGAAAAGAAACTAGACGACTTGTCCAATCGACTTATAGCAAACAAAGAAGTCGTGGGAATGAATGTGTTGCTGATGCAGGACGGCAACGTTTTATACAATAAAGCCTTTGGTTATGCCAATGTATCAACCAAACAGCCCTTACAGACCGACCATATTTTTCGCATTGCATCGCAAACCAAAGCCATCACCAGCCTTGCCGCACTGATGCTTTGGGAAGAGGGAAAATTCCTGTTGGACGACCCCTTATCCAAATACATCCCGGCGTTCAAAAATCCCAAAGTACTGGGCCAATTCAATCCCGCCGACAGTAGTTACACGACCGTTCCGGCACAAAGGGAAATCACCATTCGGGATTTGTTCCGCCACACTTCAGGTATAGCCTACCCTGTATTTTCGGGCAATCGCATCATTAATGCCGTGTATGCCAAAGCAGGCATTGGGACTGGCATCGGCAGCAAGGGTATTTTAAAAGATCAAATGTTGTTGCTCGCTAAACAACCCCTATTTCATCAACCGGGCGTATCATTTACCTACGGTTTGAATGATGATGTGCTGGGTTACCTGATAGAGGTCTGGAGCGGTATGTCACTGGATACATTTCTTCAATCACGAATTTTTGAGCCGCTGGGAATGAGGGACACGTATTTCCACCTCCCCCAATCAAAAGCCAAGCGATTGGTTGGACTGTCGGTAAAAGATAAAGATGGAAAATTTAGCGAGGTAAGTGCCCCCATCTATGAGGGCAATGATCCGGCTTATCCATTAGCTGACGGTATTTACCGCTCCGGGGGAGCTGGCTTAGTTTCTACCACGGCTGATTATGCCAAATTTTTGAGCCTCTTCCTCAACAAAGGATACGCACGCAACAAGCGAGTGATTGGTTCAAAAACGTTGGCACTTCTATTGACCAACCAACTCCCGGATGAGATCAAAAGACCTGCCGGGTTACAATTCGGCCTTGGGGTTGCCCTGGTTACCGACCACAACAAGTACCTGCAATCGCCTTCTGTAGGGTCATTCTATTGGGGAGGTATTTTCAATACCCATTATTGGGTTGATCAGCAGCAGCACCTGATCGGCTTGGTTTATACCCAGCAGTACGATGCCTATTCTGAAGACATAGGCCACTTGTTCAAGAATGTCATCTATGCTTCACTAGACGACTGATGCAACATCAATTAGATACATGCAGCTCAACGTATTGAACTTGAGCCCGTACTCAATAAGCAATGAAAAAATACGCATACATAGGAGCATTGGGGTTTTTAGCGGTCATTACTACCGAATTTGGCATCATCGGTATTTTGCCGCAAGTGGCAGCACATTACCAGATCAGCATCGATACAGCAGGGTATTTATTGGGTGCTTTTGCATTGGTCATCGCCCTTACGGGACCTTTTATGACCTTGCTGGCCTCAGGCTTTGACCGCAGGAAAGTGATGCTGACGGCTATTTTTATTTTTCTCGTTACGGGCGTTGTCTCTTCTTTTTCACCGCCCTTTTGGTTGTTGATGTTCGTCAGAATACTGCCAGCCTTTTTACAGCCGGTTTATATTGCAACGGCTTTATCCGTAGCGGTTTCGCAAGGCAATAAACAGAACGAGAACGAACTGATGAGTATCGTATTCAGTGGTGTCGCCATTGCCATGGTAACCACCGTTCCATTCGCTACGTATATAACTAGCCGTTTTTCCTGGGAATATTCGTTCATGGTGCAGGCCATGATCAGCGTGGTGGCTTTGCTGGCTATCTATTTCGTATTGCCACCTATGCCCGTAAACCAAAAAAAGTCCTACGGAAGCCAGTTGCAAATACTGACCAAACCAACGTTCATGGTCAGCACTGCGATGAATTTCTTTATGATTTCGGCGTGGTTTTCCACCTATAGTTACTTTGCCGATTACCTGAATAAAGCCAAAGATATGGATAGCACAATGATTAGTTATATGTTGTTTGTATTTGGCATTATCGGTGTGCTTGCCAACTGGACGGCCGGTAAAATGCTGAATAAAAACATCCCCTATACCGTCGCTTTTTTTCTTTCAGGGACCATCATCGTGCCTATACTGTTGCATGTTTCAGGAGGCAACACGATGGCTACCATCCTGGTAATCGCCTTGTGGGGGTTTCTGTATTCGCCCAGTTTTCTGAATGCTTCTACCTACATGATTTCCTCCGCACCGGAAGCCATGGCATTTGCCAACAGCCTGGCTACGTCATTTGGCAACTTGGGTGTAACCGTGGGAACGACCGTGGGAGGTTGGATCATTGTTTCTAAAGGGGTGCAGTTCACGCCTTGGATCACCGTTGTATTTGGTATGCTTGCTTTTACAATGATCGTTTTACGCCAATACCTGGAAAGAAGGGAATTGCTTCAACCTGACAAAGTTTCGCCATAAGGCACGGTTTACCGAGATTATACAGAGAAAGCCTAAACTTAACTGTTTAGGCTTTGTCATTAGTAAACCTCAACGTTCTCCAACCCAATGCGGATACATAAGCGTTTGGGTAGTAACCGTATTTAGTTCGGTACTATGTTCTGCTGATAAAGACCAACCTACTGTATCTAAATTTTCGATGAGTTGCTGTTCATTCCTTGCACCTACGACAATGTTTGAAACGGTTTCCTGTTGCAGCAGCCAATTAAGAGCAACCTGCGATATAGTCTTGCCTGTTTCATGGGCTATCCGTTCCAACGTATCAACTACGGTATACAGAAATTCATCATCAACGGGTGGAGAGCCAACCGCTCCGCCTGACTGTATCCGACCTTTGGCAATGGGTTGATTGCGTTTTATCTTTCCCGTAAGCCTGCCCCAACCAAGCGGACTCCATACCATTAGTCCTAATCCCTGGTCTTTTAGCAATGGTTTTAGTTCCTGCTCATAATCCCGACCAATCAGTGAGTAATACCCCTGATAGATCACATATTTTTCCAGGTTATATTTTTCAGAAATGGACAATGATTTCATCAGTTGCCATGCCGCAAAGTTGGAACAGCCAATATACCTGACCTTTCCACTTGATACCAGGTTATCCAACGTCCGCAAGGTTTCTTCTACGGGCGTATGACTGTCAAAGCCGTGCATGAAATACACATCAATGTAGTCTGTACCCAAGCGTTTCAGACTGTCATTTACGGCATTGGTGAGGTGAAAACGAGAGGAGCCTCTATCGTTCACATCCTCACTCATGGTAAATGAGCCTTTCGTTGCAATGATGGTATGATGTCTTTTTCCTTGTACCGCTTTTCCCAAGATTTCTTCCGAAGCTCCATTTGAATACACATTCGCGGTGTCAAAGAAATTTACACCCCTTTCCAAACTAATATCAATCAGCCGTGAAGCTTCTTTTACATCCGTTTGACCCCAACGCCCGAAGAATTCGTTTGTGCCTCCGAACGTACCCGTACCTAAACTTAGGACGGGTACTTTTAATCCCGAATTACCTAATTTTCTGTATTCCATTTTAATACTTTTAAACGTTGATCGTTTTATAAATAACAGGTGCTTCCTGCAATTTCTCCTCTATGATTTCCCTAAACGACTTGATATAGGGTTGTTCATTGTGCAAGGCAAGACCTTTTTCATCCTGCCATACTTCGTGAAAGATGAATGTGTGCGGCTGATCTATACTCTGATGTAAATCGTATTGCAGGCAGGCGGTTTCTTGTTTTGACTGCACCACCATCTTTTTTAGCATTTCCCTGATTTCATCGGTGTATTCAGCTTTGCTTTTGATCAATACCGTTAAATTGACTTTCATATTTTATCCATTTATCGTTACTACTATTTTCCCCATATTCCTTGCCTTTTCTGCATATTCATGGGCTTTTGCTATTTCATTTAGTGAAAATTTCTTTTCATCTATCAACGGTTTCACTTTTCCTTGAGTAATCAGCTCGCCTATCTGGTGCAGTATTCTACCGTGTTCTGTTTTTCCTGTTTGATCATTGTAAAGGATAGGGATAATCATATACACCGTATGAAATGCCAATGCTTTTTCGTGTATGGGTGATAGGTCTATTGTATCCAGTGATACGGTGGTTACTACCGTTCCTTTGATACGGACAGCTTCAAAGCTGTTTTTTAGGTTTTGGTTTCCAATCGTATCAAATACAAAGTCAAAACCTTTTCCGTTGGTATACCGTGCTTTGAAATCAGCTACGGTTTCTTTCTTGTAGTTGATCGTATGGTCTGCACCTAATTTTTGGGCTATCACCGCTTGTTGTTCGCTGGAAACAGTGGCATATACTTCGGCTCCCAACACTTTGGCAAACTGTACAGCAAAGTGCCCGACGCCGCCGACACCGCCATAAATCAGTACTTTCTGACCAGGCTGTATAGGGGCTCTTTGGAAAATGGCTTCATAAGCAGTAATGCCCGCCAACGGAATAGTAGCAGCATCGTAAACATCTATATTTTCAGGAATTTTGGATAATAATCGATAATCAGCTTTTGTATATTCCGCTGAAGCCCCGCCGATACCCATTACACCACCAATACACCCATACACATAGTCACCAATTTGAAATCCCTTTACGTTCTTTCCTAAGCACGCTACAATACCTGAAACATCTCCATGCAGAATAGCCGGAAAAGCTGGAACCAAGTGCGGCAAATACCCGCTTCTTATTTTGTAGTCAATGGGATTTATGGATGTTGCTTTTACCTTTATCAGGATTTCCTCGTCATTGATTTCAGGGGTAGGGAATTCTATTGTTCTGAATGCTTTGTCAGCTGCTCCAAAGCACTCCAATAGTACTGCTTTCATATCCTCCTGTTTTTAGCGATTTGCTTTTGATCCTATCCACTCGTTCAAAGAAATGCCATTGGGTTTCCATCCCAATAAATTCCGGGCATGAACGGCTCTTACACGACTATTTGAACCCCAGGCATATTTTGCCCAATCGCCCAATTCCATCAGTGCCTCATTGGCATCCCAGGAAATAACCTTTCCGTTAAATCCCAACGCCTGACTTACATAAACAGCAATTTCTCCGTAAGATGCTTCTCCGTTTTCAGCATAGAAGTAAGAGGCGGTCGGGGCTTTTTCCAAAGCCAAAGCATAGAGGTCGACCAGATCTTTTATATGCACATTTGACCACCTGTTCAGCCCTTTGCCCAGATAAACACCTGCCTTCATCTCTTTTGATTTTCTGAAAACCACTGGCAACTGGTCACTTTCGACATTCAGCCCCAAGCTATCACCATAGATCATGGAGGGAACGATAACGATGCTTCTTATGCCTTTGCTAATACCTGCAATGCGTATGTCGTTGTTAATAGTTACTCTTTCCTGTCTTACCTCAATGGGAGTAAACAGGGTTTCCTCATCAAACACCTGTGGGTTTTCCGTTTCACCCATGACATCATCGCCTACCACGCTTGACCCCGAAGTGTGTATAAACGTTTTTCCCGTTCCGGTTAAGGCACCGATAAATGTATCCACTGCAAAACGATGGTCTGAATCGGCTGTATGGATTACCGCATCTGTTTTTTGTGCGTACTCGGTAAGTAATTCCTTATCATCCAAGGTTCCTAACAACCGGAATGATGCCCAATGCTTTGACCGCATCTGCTTTGCCCTTGTCTCTTAGCAAACCATACACCTGATGGCCCTTGCTTATTACCTGTGTTGCAACGGAGCTACCTATATATCCAGTTGCTCCTGTTAGAAAAATGTTCATATCTATATCGCATTAATTCATGTTATTTGATTTTTTCCCGTGCATCAAAAAGGGCTAATCGGCACTAGTCTGAAAGATTGATGTCTGAAATGCTTCGCCGATGGAAGACTACGGAGATACCTATTCCTGCGTAAACAGGAGTGCTATGATTCCCTCTTTTGGGTCAGCCAGCCATGTGTGCTGAACGCACCTCCCCAACCAAATGTCCCGATACTTCGGGGTGACAGGTATGCATTCATTGATCGTTCTTAATGATCGATGAATGGGTAATCGGTATAACCCGCTTCACCTCCACCAAAGAATTTTTCTCTGATGGGTTCATTTAAGGGTAAGCCATTTTGCAATCGGTAGGGTAAATCGGGATTGGCAATAAACGGGCGACCGAAGCCGATTAGATCGGCCCAACCTTCCTGTAAAGCTGTTTCAGCCTTTTCAGCCGTATATTTCCCCGAATAAATCAAGGTGCCTTCATAGGCCTTTCGGTAGGCCTCTTTAAAGTCTATGGACATGACAGGAGCATCATCCCAATCAGCTTCGGCAATGTGGATGTAGGCGATACCTATTTCATTCAGGGTTTTTGCGGCAGCTATGTACGTTTCCTCGGGGTTGTCGTCCGTCGCACCCATCAAGGTGGTAAGAGGGGCCTGGCGTACGCCTACTTTTTCTGCACCTATGGCATTGGCTACGGAAGTTGTTACTTCTTTCAGGAATCGTAAACGGTTTTCCAGCGAGCCCCCATATGCATCGGTACGTTTGTTCGTTTGGCTGTCTATAAACTGTTCAATCAGGTAGCCATTGGCTCCATGCAATTCCACACCGTCAAATCCTGCGATCATCGCATTTTTTGCCCCCTGTACAAAGTCATTGATGATTTGTCGGATTTCTGATCCGGTCAATTCTCTTGGCATGGAATGTTGGACCATTTCCCCCTGCCCCGTAGCGGCATCCGAACCGTCTTTGGCAAGAAATACGTTTACCCCTTGGGCGAGAATAGCCGATGGAGCAACGGGACTTTGGTTCTTTTCCTGTAACGAAGTATGGGAAACCCGGCCGACATGCCAAAGCTGAACAACAATCTTACCTCCCTTTGCGTGAACGGCATCGGTTACTTTTTTCCATCCGGTGATTTGTTCTTGCGTATAAATGCCCGGTGTCCAGGCATAGCCTCTTGCTTGTATACTGATTGGCGTGCCCTCTGTGATAATCAATCCGGCAGATGCCCGTTGAGCGTAATATTCCGCCATCAGCTTTGTTGGTACCTCTCCTTGACCTGCCCGTGAGCGTGTCATCGGCGGCATGACAACCCTGTTTTTCAGAGGGATATCTTTTAAATAATAAGGTTCAAACAACATATATTTATAACTTTAATGATTGATACTGCAAATTTCTATCACCTTTTTATATTGTACAAATAACTTAAATAATACCTTTGTATCATAAATCTGATAGATATGCAATGGAACTTGGAATGGCTTAGAACTTTCAAAGCCATTTATGAAACAGGCACCTTGTCTGCCGCAGCACAGGAACTGTTTATTTCACAACCGGGAGTAAGCTTGCACCTCAATTCATTGGAAGCCTATGTGGGATATAAGTTGTTTGACCGTTCGCCACGGAAAATAGTCCCGACCGAAAAGGGCAAAATCCTTTACAACTTTATCCTCGAACCGCTCAAAAAGCTGGAGAGTGCCGAACAGCATTTTCATCGCCGTTCGCAACCAGAGCGGGCGACCATCAGTGTAGGGATGTGCTTTGAAACCTTCCAATATACCTTGGAAGAACACGTAGCAAGCCTGCCTTTTAACCTGATTATCAAGTTTGGTCTTTACCCTCAGATGCAGGCAGATTTGGATAGCGGTTTACTGGATATGATTGTCACCCCGCAGAAGGGTAATCAGCAAAATCTGGTTTATGAACCCTTTTCCAAAGAAAGGATTGTATTAATTGCCGGAAGCAACACGGATATTTCCGAACTGATACCGTTGTTGAAGAGCGGAGCTATTGATAAGGCAAGGGCTTTCCTCAAACAACAACTCTGGTACAGTACGGCAGGCGATATGGAACACCTGAAAAACTTTTGGTCGAAGAATTTTAATGAGCATCCCGATTTTAGCCCCAACTACATTGTACCCAATATCAGCTCTATTATTCGTTGCCTTAGTGATAACGAGGGGTTCTCTATTGTGCCGGATTTTCTTTGCCACGAAGCACTGGATACTGGAAAAATCAAATTGGTTTGGCAGGGAAATCAACCGTGGGAAAACACCCTTTATTTCGGCACAAGAAAGAATACCATGTATAAAAATGAGTTAGAGAAACTGAAAAAACTATTTGAGGAAAAGTGGGAAAGGGAAATGGCGTAAATGTTTATTTCAATTCACTTGATAAAATGATGGAGCCGTACGAGCGTAGGTTACGACAGCAAAAAAGAAATGCTCGAAGAGCATAACGACCAGCCTAATCTAAATGCGGTCATTTCCTTGATGGTCAGTGCTTCCTAAAGTATATAAAACCCAGTAATGACTACCGAAAACAATCGGCATGATCGGCAAAAAACTGGTCTATCGTTCGCGGTAGGCGACCCAGTAGTTTGCTCACCCAATCGGTAACCAACGCTTTTTCGCCGTTACGTTGTGCGGTGTCATACGCAATAAAGGTTTCGATCAGAGCGGGAGGCAGATTTTGCTGCTCCATCTCCCGGCGTGCTTCCTCCAAAGAAATAGGCACATACGCCACTGGCTGTTGAATCACGCTGGAAATCGCTGCGGCAACATCATTATAATTTACAGCCTCGCCACCCGTCAGGAAATAGGTTTTAGCGTAGTGATTTTTCGGCTTTGTCAAGCAGTTGAAAGCCACTTCGGCAACGTCCCTTTTGTCTACGTAGGCTCTTTTCCCATCGCCCGTTGATTCGTGGAATTTGCGTTCCTTACGCACGCTTTCGGCCAGATCGCCCAGCCAGTTCTGCATCATGCCGTTAGACCTTAGGATGGTATAGGGAATGTCCGCTTGGGTTAAGGTCGTTTCGACCAGACCATGCATCCGGGGAATAAAGAGCGGAGAGGAGGCATCGGCCTCCCCGGAAGATAATTTAACGAGATGGGCGGCCCCTGCTCTTTGGGCGGCCCGGATCACATTCGTTTGCTCCTGTATAAAATCTGGACTGGGGCCTGAGGTCAGGAAAACGCCACCACCTTCAGCTATGGCAGGAATCAGTTGCTCCTCATGGGCCATGTCGGCCTGATGCCATTGCACAAAAGGTAACGGGATGGCTCGTTTCAGGTTACGCGTTACCGCCGTAACGGGTATTTTGGCATCCGAGAACAATTGGATCAAATCAGACCCTATTTTACCAGTGGCTCCAAATACGGTAATTTTTCTAGCTTGTTCCATTTCACTGTTTTTAATTGACCAGTCAAATGTAGGAGCGACCAATAGCCAGAAATTGTACAAACCCGACAGCCGTAATTAGGTCCATTCGGGGAAGTTAACCAATGGACCGTTTGCTCTCGCCAAGAACTCTTTGGGCGTTGCACCCGCAAACTCCCGAAAGTCACGGATGTAATGCGATTGGTCAAAATAGTCGTTTTCGTAAGCGATATAAGTCAGCAATTGGGCAGGCTGCGTATCCAGTAACCGAAGGGCCGACTGAAACCGGTTGATTCGCATGAATCGTTTGGGAGAAAGACCGATATTCGTTTTGATCAGCCGTTCCAGCGAACGTTCGGAGAGGTTTAGTTGCGACTGTATTTCCTTCAAACTACATGGATTATTGGCCATCTGCCGGATAAAAGAAGCGACTCTGCCGTCGGCTTTATAATGGTTGCGAATCAGTTGCTGGGTAAGAAAATCGCTAATCAGGGCTATTTTTTCGTTGGTATCTTCTGAGCTAAGAAGTCTGTCGCACAGGTCATTTTTCAGCACGCTGTCCAATGCGGTATAGCCATCGGTAAGCTCGTGGGCGTCCATCCCCCAAATAGCTTTTAAGGCCTGCGGCTGGAAATGCACAAAGATCATATCGTACGTTACAAAGGCCGTATTTTGCGAATGGGCCGTTGCCGGACCGTGCAGGTATAGATGCGGGAAAGGTTTTCCGTCAATAGTGTAAAAAGAATCCGCCGTTTGCTGAAAGACCAGCCCCGGGCAGCCATCCGAAACGATCCTGAAGGTATGCGTCAGTGCCTCACTCCGTTGGTTTCGCAATAGCCCAAACCACTGAACATAAGGTTTCAAGTGATCTGCCGGCTCAATTTTTAGGTATTCCATTCTGCCTGATCGTTCGTTAAGCCTGATAACCATGGCCGCTACGTAATCACTCCGTCTTGTGGTATTTTTATTGCTTTCAGCATATCTGCCTGTGCTTATGGGGTGCTACAAAACTAACTTATTAACGTGGAGACTCACACTCGTCCGCGATACAATCGTGGACAAACGGGACAATACAAAAAGCAAATCGGCACCGAATTGCTTCCGTGCCGATTTACTTTTTAGGCGAAGCCACTACCTGGCTACAATGACAGGAAAAATGCCCCCTTCTACTTCGTCAATTTGAAGAAATGGGTGATCATACCGCCGGCGGCTAGCGTGTTCAGGGACGTTGACTTACCCGTGGCCGGGTCGTAGCTGTACAAGCCGTTTTGCTTCAACGACGTGTTGTAGACCGGCATGTAAATTTTGCCGTCGTACTTATACGTAATCGGGTAGGCATAGCCCGCCGTCAGGGGCATATCCGAAATAAACGTTGCCGTTTGGGCATTCAGATCTAGTTTGGCCCAACGCTGATTGGGGTCGTAAAAGGCCAGATTCGAAAGCTCCTGGTATTCCGACGACGTAATCGAATTGGTCGCCAGTTTGGCAATCAGTTCCAACAAACGGGCCGAGTCCGGTTGACCCGACAGACAGGCGTACATGATGCCATTAGCATCGTAAACCCCACCGAGCAACAGTTGGAACATCAGATTGGGCAAGCCCGTTGCCGTAACAGGGGTAAAGCTATACGACTTGTCGAAATCCGTGCTGCCCGCCGGTATTTTTAAAATCTGAGGTTTAGACCGTTTGGCCGCATTCGGTCCGAGCTGCCCGTCCAGCCCGTATTGCCCCTGCGTGATGATGTAAACATTGCCTGCTTCATCAACAATGCCGTTGTTGGCCCCCCGGGTGAATGGGTAAGTCGCCTGCTCGTAGATGGTCGTTTTTTCCCATTTTCGGGTCGTCAGGTTGATGACCTCCACGTACACATTCTGGGCATCATAATACTGGCCGGTTTTGTAGCTGTTGGTGTAAAGTGCCGCAAACAGGCGGTTATCACTGGCCCGATACGTCAGATAAGCGTAGTTGTTAATCTCATTATTCGGAAAATTCTGGGCCGATGACATATCGATCTGCCCCAACGATTCCATCGTCGACGGGTTAAACATGAACAATGTGCGGTTACCTCCCGTTGAATAAACCCCCAGTTGATCGTTGATAATAATGACGGACTGCAAATAATCGACCAGCGGAATACTGGCTACCTCTTCGATAGCACCAGTGGCCTTCACAACGGCCATTTTAGCCAACTTCTTGTCGCTCACCAGCGGAGGACCAAACAGATAATTTTTCCAGGCCGTACGCGGAACAAAGTTCGAATAGGTGGCTTTGGCGGTCAGGTCAACCGATCCCGAAGGCAGCGTCGAAAAATAACCAGCGTAATACGTCTCACCAGCCGATGTCTGGGAAATAGAGGCCATTACATAGCCTTCCTCCTGGTATTTGGAATCATTGCCGGGGGTAGGATCCGCCGGTTTTGAGCACGACAAAAGGGCTCCCGTAACGAGTACGGCAATGGATAAACGGTTCTTCATGGTTCAATTAAAAATTAGCGATTTCGTAGATGAGTTTGACGTTGACGCTCGTTCCAGCCCTGGGTACCAGGAAGTTGTCGAACAATTCGGCGTTGAAAATATTCAGCACATTGAGTGAGGTAGTCAGCCCGGACTTGAGCAGCTTGTAGGAAACACCGACATCGGTGCGGTGCTGCACTGGCACGTAAGCAGACGGCGTTTTGCGGGGGCTATTGTCGTTACCCACCTGGATGTAATTGAAGGGAGCGATATAATTATAAAACAGGTATGCTCTGAACTCACCGTTCGCGTTGAAGAGGCCCTTTTTTTGCCACGACAACTCCGTATTAGCGAAGAAGTTAGGATTGTTTGGAAAGGCCGCTCCAACCAGAAACTGATTCTCGGTCCCCTTCACTTTGGTGAAGTTTTTCCGCATGAACGTCACGTTCGTCTTGAGCGAAAAGCCTTTGTGATGCGTTAGCACTACGTCGCCTTCCACCCCGATTGTTCGTACTTCATCCGCATTTTCGTACCGCCGGAACACCGTATTTCCCAGAAAAATGACATCGCGTTGTTTACGATAAAAGCCGTTGAGGGCACTCGCGATTCGGAACGTAGGCGATACCGGACAGTCTACGGTGACGCCCAAATTCAGGTTGTCACTGCTTTCGGGAATGAGATCGGTATTTCGCAGGATGTCGGCTCCGTTGCCTACAAACTGACTGAACTGCGGAATCAGGTAGCCTTTCTCGAACGAGGCTCGCAGAAAGAGAGCGGGACTGATCGTGTATTTCAGGCCCGTATTCCATCCCCAGAAGCCCCCTTTTTTATGAATCAGCTGGAACGTGTAGTTTTCAGCTCCATCCAGTGTATAGTCAAACCGTTTCAGGGCGGTAGTGAACGTGAGCTTCGTAAACTGACCCTCATACTGTAGGCCCACGATGTTTTTAGTCAAATGCTGGGGAATCCGTAGGTAATCCTCCTCGGGCGATTCAAGATGATTTTCGCCGGCTATTTTTTGCTTGGCGTACAGATTGGAAACGAGCAGCGTATGGTTTGGGGTTAGCCTCACCGAGGCCGTACTTCGGTTAACCCAACTGTCAGTATAGGTGTCCGAGTAGCCATAACTATACTCGCCAGGATAGCTTCTCCGGCCCACAATAGCTCCGCTCCAGCTATACACATTTCGGGTCGTATCGACATAGTTCATGTGTTCTCGGC
The DNA here is from genome assembly GCF_030818595.1 of Siphonobacter sp. SORGH_AS_1065. Taxonomy (NCBI): domain Bacteria; kingdom Pseudomonadati; phylum Bacteroidota; class Cytophagia; order Cytophagales; family Cytophagaceae; genus Siphonobacter; species Siphonobacter sp. SORGH_AS_1065. Next base: position 1,791,798 of record NZ_JAUTAM010000004.1, on the reverse strand, counting down.
TGTAGTTCCCTACGGTGCTGAACCGGACTTTTTCGCCCAGAAAGGCCTTCTCGTATTTCAGCGTCGAAGAAAGATTATTAGCATGGTAGATCGCCTCACCGATGGCGGTACTGGCCACGCGGGCACCATTCATGAGTTCCTTGTAACCACCTGACTGGTTGATCGTTAACGAAATTTCATCGGCCCAGGGCTTGCTATGAACGCCCACCGTAACGCTGCCAAAAAGCATCTGGTATTTGTCGTGAAAACGCCGGACCTCCTCGGTCTTATTTTTCTCGAACACCAGGGCCTTCATCCGGTAATCATTCGCCGAATAATTGTAAGCTCCCGATACCGTGATAAAGTAGTTTTTTGCATTTGCCAGCCCCAGCGTAAAATCCGCCAGATGGGTGTTGAAGGAACCCACGTTGTAGGAGGCTCGCAGCGAATTGTAGGTTTTCTGTTCCGTAATCAGGTTGATTCCTCCGCCCATGGCATCGGTCCCTACCTCCACCGGTAGTACCCCTTTGTAGACATCAATCCGCTTGACATTGCCCAGGGGCAGGGTCGAAATATCGAAGCGTGGATAGATAAATTCCATCGGTAATCCGTTGATATACACCCGAACAGCCGTTCCTCGAATCCCATTGATTGAAATGTCCGAGGCATCCCCCAAGGAACTCGACCGGCGTATCCGAACGCCCGATAAGCGGTCTACCACATCGGTGAGCAGCACATTCTGGGCAGCCACTTCCTTGATCTGGACACTACTGATCGTAATCGGCTTCGTCTCCTGAATTTTGGTCTGCTTTTCAGCCTTTACGGCCACTTCGTCCAGGTTTTTTGCCGTACTCGTGAGCACGATGGGATCAAGCGTGGTAGACTGCCGGATTACTACCTCCTGCTCAACCGAATTAAACCCCAGGTGGCTCATAACCAGCCGATAGTTTCCCGACGCTACGTTGGGAAGCAGAAACTGCCCGGTGCTATCACTCTGCGTAATGTGTTTTGTATTTTTCAAATAAACCGTTACGAGCGATAACGGCTTGCCCTGCTCATCGTCCACCCGTCCTCTCAGGGAAAAACGCTGGGCAAACAAGGGGTTTACAATTACGACTAAAAACGCCAGGAGTACCAATCGTTTCATAGACACGACTTTGTCAGAATAAGTGTAGAATTTTCTCTGCAAAATTATTTGTAATTAATCTAATTAAATATAATTTTGTGAAAAAATTTATGCTGGCACTCTACTTAATTATGTCTGGAACCTACTTGTATTATTCTAAGTCCAAGTGCTTTCCAGCAAGTCTGTATCGGTTTACAGCCGCCTGGTCGTCGTGGCTGGCAGCATTACTAATTGCTCTGGCAACGGGCTTACTGATCAGGACCGAAGGTTGGGTTAGTGGGTGCCTGATCGGCCTGTGTGCACTCAGTCTGGCGTTGATGCTGGTGCCGCTCACGGCTGTTTTAGGGAAGACATATTTTTACAGCCTGATTGGGCTGATGCATGGTTTGCTACTCCTTGACTTATTTTTCTGATGCCAGCCCGAAAGGAATACCTCTCCACACCAGGCCAGCGAGCCCTGAAACTATCGGCAGGTATCGTTGGCGGGTACCTGCTGGCGACGGCCTTTCACCTCCTGCTAGCCGTTGTTACCCCCTTCCGGGAACAAGTGCTGTTATCATCTACCTTCACGTTTTTTCCGAGTTGGGTAGGGCTGATGATCCTGGCTTTTCTGGCTCGAAACGGCTGGAAAATCTGGGGTATTTACTTGATGAGTAGTGTCGTATTCTCTGGAATTATCTATTTCGCCCGATAAACAACGATGAAACTGAACGGATTAGGGAATCGGACGTATAACATTGTGTTCCATACCCATACGGTATCCGGAATCGTAATTAGCGTCGCTTTGTACATCATTTTTTTTGCCGGGGCTTTTACGCTTTTCAGGGATGAATTCTATCAGTGGGAGAACCCTTCGGCCCGTATTCCGATGGCCAAAAGCATGGACTACGACGGTGTTATTCACCAGATTAAACAGCTTCATCCCAACTTCGAAGAAAGCAAGCGAATACGCATCATCCTTCCTACTGAAGAAAAGCCCCTGCTTTCGATTCTTGGAACGCTGGCGAAACCCAAAGGCCAATCGGAATTCGTGGGTTTTCTGTACAATCCCGTTACCCGACAACTCCAATCGACGGATTCTCCGCCGACCACGGTGGGCGAAACCTTATTTCGGCTGCACTATCTGGATCAGGTGCCCTACGCCGGACGCTGGATTGCGGGACTGGTTGCCCTGTTTTTTCTATTTGCCAGCGTAACGGGTGTACTTATTCACTGGCGGAACATCCTGACTAAATTCTACGGTTTTTCACTGAAAGGCTCCCCAAAGCAACTCTGGACGAATGCCCACACGGTTTTCGGCCTGATCGGGCTTCCCTTCCAGCTCATGTACGCCATTACCGGAGCGTTTTATCTGTTACTGATCCTGATTCTTGTACCGGCGGTAATGATCCTGTACGGGGGCGATCAACAAAAAATCTATGGACTCATTCGACCCAATGAAACCGTTCAACTAGCGGAGAAGGCTCCCGTTACGAAGGGGAATCCCTCCATCGCCACGATTGTAGACAAGCTCGCGACCGACTACCCAGGCTACACGGCCACGGTTCTGGAAATCAGGAACCTGAACCGGACTGACGCCCTGGCCTCTGCCCGACTCGCGGATCAAACGTCGTTTACGGGCGATGGCCTGGTTGCGGTTTACATGAAAGACGGCCGGAAAGCGGTTGAGGTTCTTCCGGGTCGTAAGACGTACGTTCAATCCGTGGTCGATGGCATTGCCCGACTCCATTTTGCCCGCTTTGGCGGCCTGTTGCTCAAAGGAATCTATTTCCTGCTGGCCCTATTTACCTGTTTCGTCATCATCAGTGGCATTTTGCTCTGGAAAGAAGCCCGCAACAAGAAAAACTACACTGATCAGCAAAAGCGATTTCACCATCGGGTCACGATGATTTACCTTGCCATTTGCCTGAGTCTGTTTCCGGCCGTTCCGTTGCTATTCATCGCCGAACTGGCCGTGCCGGGTCAAACCGAATCCCATGCCATGCAGGTAAACGCCATGTTCTTTTTGTCCTGGCTGGCTCTGGCCCTGGTCGGACTAGGGCTGAAAACAGAAGCCCGGCAAACCCGCTTGTTTCTGCTGCTGGGTGGCGTTTTTTCAGTATTGGTTCCTGTGGCAAATGGCCTTCGAACCGGCGACTGGCTCTGGCGTTCTCTGAACGAAGGCAAGCCATACGTATTTGGAACCGATGTAAGCTGGCTCCTGATCGGTATCGCTACACTCCTGATCTACTACGCCACGCGAAGAGCTCAAACTGCCGTATCATCCGAAAAAAATCAATACGAAACGGCATAAGGAGAGCTTTGCTACAGTAAATATACGTTATATTCGGGTTGTACCTTAGACCCGCAACGTATGCCGTCCGCACTTCATTTGAATTACGCCAAACAGCTCCATAAGAAGTTTGGTCTGATGGTTCATTACCCACCTATGAAGGACCTCACGATCGGCGATGTTGGACTCCTAGAAAACAAACTATTCAAGAGACAGGATCACCTAAGTGCACTCACTGGCTTGACCGTTAAGCATAGGCTATCAAAGCTTTCCGCCCAAACTGACAATCGATTCTACCTTGCCACAGAAGGCAAAACCGAAGTCCGCTCCCTGGCAAAAGGAGATGCAGGTCTGGCTCACGCTGGTCTGGAGATTAATCTGCAAAAAGAGAACGCCATCTTTTTTAGTGCCACTGATATTCGAATTCACGAAATAGAAAACCAAATTTTACTTGGACAGAAGATTCTTGAACTCTATAAAGCTGGGATCTGGCAGAGACAGTGGGTATTGGTAACGGCTGTCTACATCGCCAAATCTACCCTGATCTTCGGCTCAGCTAAAGGCGGGGCAAGCATTGTTTTAGAGGCTGAAACGGATGTCCCCCGCCTTGACTTGGCTGATGTTCAGTTACAGCTACGTATTAAACGACAAGATACACTGGAGATGAATATCATGGACAATAGTGAAAATGTTTGCCTGTTGGAAACGTCATCTGTTAAGCGTAAAGGGGCCTGGCCGTTTCGAAAGCCAAGTTTTGGGTTTAGCGAGTCCGACGGTCCAACCGATGAGCAAGTGCTGGATCACATTCGGCGTGGTGAAAAAAACGTAGAGGATTTTTTTGCGTTCACGAAGAATTAGTTAGGCTTATCCGTAGACAATCTGTTTCCGACCACTTCTTGTGAATTGTCAACTAATGAAAAACTCATCGTGAAAACAGTCAACGATACTTCCGGGGCATTCAGCACCAACTCCATTTCGCACTCCTTTGCCGGGCAGGCTGCTTTAACCGCCTTCAAGGATTATACTGCTGCATGTAATACACCGGTTTTTAACTATGAACTGATCGAATCAAATCTCCAAGGGATCTATCTGGTTGCACAGGAAGTAGGCTACGAAATGCTAAAAAGCTTTCTGGTCCGTATTGGCAAAGAAGATATGATCCTAAACTGTGTCATTGACTACGTGCATGATAGCCGTTTTCGGGCTTTTGCGACAAAACAACAGAACTACTACTTCATCGGTATCTCTGCGGCCCTGCCAGCCCTGTTACAGGCCCTATTTCATAATCTTTTCTCGTTTACCAATCCGCTGGCAAGTTTTTACGAAGATGACTCTGTAGCAGATTCTCAAGATGAGCAAGACTACATTTTTCCGGATCGACTACTGACCAACTTCTTTGAAAACGAAGCCTTACGGTCTGAGATTGAATCGATTATCAAGGATACAATTCCCGACGAGCGATGGAAACGAATGATGTCCAGCAAATTTACCGAACTAGCCATTTGCTTTTGTATCGCTCACGAGATTGGGCATCTGGTTTGTGGCCATACAGATATTATGGGACTCCGTTCAATGCATACGATTCAGGAAGTCAGATTCAACGGGGAGATGGATGAGGCACGCCCCATAGGCCGATGGCTCAGTCATGCTTTCGAAATCCAGGCTGACCAGACGGCAATGGGATTTTTGTATAGCTACGTGATCGGTACGGCCAAACACCGGGGCAAATTCATGCATTATCTGCGTTGCCAGAACGATCCAATCGGTTTGTATGGTCGAATGCTGTATGCCGTATATCTGGTTTTTCTACTACTCGGCCAGCAGCAGTATATGATCGATGTGAAGGGTTCTCATCCGGCTCCCATCACCCGAATTACCTTTTTGATGGCATTTCTGGGAACAATCATGGCGGATCGTGACGGATATGATCCTGAAGTCGCCGGGGATTTAGTCGAACGATACGCTGACATGGCCGAGGGAGCTTGGGAACGTATCGGCTTTCCGAACGGAAGAAATATCGAAACAATTGACGATTTACCCCAAGTAGTCGTCGACCTGCAACGTGCTATGGATTTGACCGCCCACTATTTCAGGAGCAAGCAGTGGGTTGTCCTGTTTCGCCAGACTATCACTTGATTCCTTACGGCTTTTGCACGGAAAAGCGTTTCAATTCCGGACGTACTTTCCCTTCCAGACAACTCACTAAGATGTCATATTCACTGATTACGTTTTCAGTGCCTTCGTCAATCAAATACTCCATGTTTGGTAGAATGTCATGCCCAAACATTTCCAGAATCTGCTGAGCACGGTTGCTGCCCGCCATGAATGCCTGAAGCAGTTCGGGGCTGAAGCTTTTGTCTTTTTTCCTGGCTCTAAGCCACGATTCGTAGAAAATTTGCCGGATGTCAGGATGGGGGTGCGGCGTGTTGTCCGGATCATACGGCTCTTGACTACTTTCCCTTCTCCAAACCTCCAGCAGCCGGATCAGTACATAGACGGCTTCTCCAGCCAGGGATATGTTCCGGAAAAGTTCAGGTGGAACCAGTTCCGTGTTGATCAGCTCGGGATGATTAAACAGTTCCAAAAACAGACCAAATGCCACTAAATCAGCATCCATTTCCAACGCCCGGATCGTTGCTCGTTTTGTCCAATTCGGTTCAACATCTTCATTGATTAGGTGGAAAGCAACTTTCCTATCACCTCCATTGGTCCAATATTCATCCTTTAAAAAGTAAGGCAGATGACCACGCAAGATATGAGCCAGTTCGTGGAAGAAGATGAACGTGAGTGCAGCTATTATTTTGGGAAACAGCTCCGAAGCAAACCGCTCGTTTATGAACCGACTTTTTTCCTCACTGTTGATACGTTCAGGGCCGAGACTGAGCGAAGCAAAGAGACTCGAAATACCGACGAGTGCCTTGATCGATATAAAAATCGCGAAACAATGTACCGTTGAGTTATCCACAGGCACCACCAAAATCTCGATTCCCAATATTTTCTCGGGACCAGGCTCAACAAAAGCCACTTCGACGTATATCCTGCCGTTGTATATGCTGAAGAAGCCCGAGCAATGTTTGGAAAGAAAATCGTTGGCTTTACGCTGGAAATCTACTGCAATGATATCGTTTGCATCCTCATCGGTAAACTCATGCAACGAGTAGCCATATCCCCGGGCAACGGCGTCGAGCGTGGATTTATCGTAAGGGCCATGAGTACACATTATTTTAGATTTATTAACGGTTGTGAAACTACATGATTCCTTTTAACTTATCAAGAGCTAGTAATTCAGAACCAATCGCTGGAGATCACTCAGAAATTGGTGAGTTAGTGCATTTATCGCATGTTCCGGCTTTGAGCTTTTTGTTTCGGGTACAACCTACGGTAAAGGTGACAACAAGAATAAGGCCCGTCCATTATTCTTAACAATTGCCGAACGAACGTCAACTTGCCACGAGGCTGCTGTTGCCTGAAGTGATCGGTGGGTTCAGGCTCTCGTTAAAGGCTACATACATATACGACAGCAGGCGATATTCTCTGGCTAGTCGGACGTTATATAAGCGGTGTTACTCTAGTATACGCCAATGAGATGCAAACGCGGGTTCAGTGCCAATCGTCCGTTTAGGCCAAACAGATGCATATTGAACGTTTGCTGCATGACTGCATGACACCCACATTCCGAACACGATTGTATTCAGCTCGTCCATGATTGTATTGCGGACGAGCTGAATACAATCGTGTCGTTTTTTAGGGTAATGAGCAGATGAATCTACTTTACAGCTTTCTTATTTCCCTGCGGCCATAACCAAAACCGCCCGATAACCAGTAGGGAAATGCTTAGGGTAAGCCAGGATAACACGTCCCAGAGGTCATTACCGACCAGGGCCGAAATAAGGCCGCTGAGGCTGACGATAGCCAGTAACAACGGGATTGTCCAGATATGCCAGAATCGATTAGTCATCAGTTGCGGGCGAATTAAGGGTTAAAATTTCAGCGTTCTCGATCTGTTTTGCCTTCGACTGTCCCATGCGGGCAATCTGAGCTTTGGTTGCTTTGTTGCGAGCAAACCACAAATACAAACCGCTGATTAAGACCACAATGGTTACTAGATCGAAAAGTGCCCAGATTATTTTTAGCGGGAGTCCCCCGTAGTCGCCAAAATGGAGCGGCTGCGAAAGAAATAAGGCATTGACAAACCAGGGCATGTCCCGCATGTCGGTCAGTTTTCCCGTTTTGGCATCAACCAGTGCCGGTTTGATCAATCGTTCGGTAAGGGGTGTTTTACCCTTGGCAAATACGGCGTAGTGGTGCTTACTGGAGAACATCGTTCCCGGATAAGCCACCAGATACGGTTCCATCTCGGGGGCGGCCCGGCGGGTAACCTCGAAGGCCTGATCCAGCGAACTGAGTTTCCCCGTCAGGGGAGCCGCGTTTTTGTAGGGAGCTGTCATCTCCGCCAGTTGACCTACTTGCCATAAACCCAGCACCACTTCCGAGAGGGTATTGATGACGCCCGTAAAACCGACCACAACGGCCCAAGCCACCGTTACGACGCCGAGCAGATTGTGTAAATCCAGCCATTTCAGCCGGGAAGACTTCTCAGTACGAATCATCCCGAAATCAAATCGTTTCATGATGGGTCCATACAGCATCAGCCCCGATATGATCGCCAGCACGAACAGCATTCCCATCAGCCCCAGAAACAGTTTACCGCCCATTCCCATGAACATGTCGGTATGTAGTTGAAGCATGACGTACATAAAACCCTCCTGATCATGGGGCTCTTCCAGTACTTTTCCCGTTCGCTCATCCATAATGACCGTTTTGAAATTAGTGGGAGGAGCCGTTAGCGAATCGGATAAACTCAGCGTTACGGTATGAGGCTGGTGATCATCCCAGTACAGAAACCGGATTACTTTGCTGGGATTGGCTTGCAGCCCGGTTTCCACGAGTTTATTCAGGCTTACTTTGGGGGTATTGGCGGGCAAGGTGGGAGCCAGCTTGGGTTCCAATCCCTCAATTTCCTCATGAAAAACCAGAGGTAAGCCCGTCACGCACAGCATCAGCAGAAAAGCCGTGCAGATCAGACTGGTCCACTTGTGAATCTGAAACCAGGTTTTTACCTGTTTGGTCGTGCTCATACGTATTCGATTATTTTCTGACAGCCGGGTCGCCGGGCGGATTCACAGGATTTTACAGAATCAATCTTGTGAATCCTGTTAATCCTGTCGCATAAAAACCTATTGTAACTTTGCAAAGCCCCAGAGGCTGCCCTCATGGGCTACGTTGAATACCTGTGTGGCTTTGGTGCCATCCAGTACGTAATAGCCGTCAACTTTCTGGCTTGGATTCCGAACCCAGAAATAGATTTTTCCATCTATTTCGGTAATCCCATAATCGTTGGCATAGGAGTAATCATGCTGCGGCATCCCTTCAATTTTCGTTTTCTGGCCCGTAGCCATATCGACCACGTAATATTCAAAAATTGGGCTGGTTAGGTTGGAGAAGTTAGCCGCCAGCGGAGTAGAAGGTAACTCAATGTAGATCTTCCCGCCTTTTACCAAGGCAGTAGCAATGGAAGCTCCGTTTTGTAAGTCATTGGCTTTCAGTATCCAGTTACGATCAAAATCGGTTTCGCCTTTCTTGATCCGAATCACCGAAGAGCTAGTAAAGCCCGTCCCCAGTGCTGTGCTGTAGAAATACAGGGCCCCATCATCGCCGAGACTCCACATCTTATTAGCCGAGGAACCCCAGCCCACGCCTTTCAGCCCCTCATACTTGATCGTTTTATCCAGTTTATCCGTCGCCATATCGATCACGGCAAACTCAATGTAGTTATAAATATCGTCACCGTAACCCAGTGCCTTTTTGGTGCCATAGGTAATACCGGCGTACAGTTTACCTTCCTTCGTTGCCAGCGTATGCTTGCCAATAACCTGATATTCCACCCCGGATTTTTGCAGGGACGACAGGTCGATCTCCCCGGTTCGCTGCATGGTGGTCGGGTTGAACTTCTGGATCTTGAGCGTTCCCCTCGTTTCGTCCAGGTAATAGCCGCTGGTTTCCGTAGCAATCACGTATTGAGTAGAACCCGCCAGAAAGCCTCCATCGACAATACTACCATCGTCGGCTACGGTATACTTTTGCAGCCCTACATCACCAGCCGCATTGCTACGGTTGAAAAACCACTTTCCGAAAGCCCGAAAGCCAAAGGCGGATTTGACTTGCAACGCTTTCGACGTAATGGGGTTTACGGTCCCGGTCGGTATACTAGTGAACGCCGTCAGATAACCCGGTGACTGAAACTTGGTCACATCGGTCATTAGCACATATTTTGCGTTGGCAGTCGGGGTTGGCGTTGGGTTATCAGCACTGTCTTTGCTACACCCAGCGAGCAGGGCGATGGTCAGGCAGGAAAGAATAAACTGGGAAAAAGACGTTTTCATACAAACTTGATTAATAAAGGAGATAGTTCACTTTCAGATGGATACTGCGGCCCGCATTCTGAATGCGGAAATTGTCGTAAACGGGCGTATTCAGCAGGTTTTTAACCTGAACCCCCACCGAAAACCAGGGACTGACGGGGTTATAGGTAAACCCAACCGTGTGGAGCGACTGATTGGGGATGATGTTGGGAGCATCGAACCGGGCCTTGCCCCAAAGGCCCAGTAATCCGCTTGGTTCCTGTGCCTTCGGTACGTAGTCCAGGTAATACTCCCGCACAAACAGGTAGTAGTAATACAGATGGAGTTTATCGCGTGAGGACAGTACGTGCGAACACGTGCCCGTAAGCCCAAGATTGGCAAAGAAATAAGGCGTATTGCGAAGCCGGGAACCTTCGGCAATGCGGTTGCCGGTATCGAACAGCCGGAAATTCTGATACGTGAAATTCCCGTTGGCTCGCAGCCATTTCCACAGAGAAACGGTTAGGTCCGACTCCACGCCCAAGCCTCGTACGTTCGTTACGTTCTGGTTCTGGCTGAACAGAAAATCGACTGGAACTCGCAGAATCATGTCGTGCGTAATCCGGTAAAAGGAATTGACTTCGAGGGTATAACGTCCCGTTTTTTCGGTCCGAAAGCCCAGATTGACGTTCGTACTCCGCTCGGGGAGAAGCTGAAAATTAGAGCGGTTAAAGTTCCCATCGCCGAAGAGTTCGTCCTGTTCCGGCAGCCGCGTGGCCAGTTCAGCCGATGCCCGTAGAAACGTTGATGAAGTCAATGAAAATTTAAGGGCTTCGGCAATTCCCCAGCGTTGGATCGAAGCCGAACGGGGCTGTTCCGTTCCGTAATAATCGGCATCAATCGCGTGGGTGTCGTAATGATAAAACTTGACAATCAGCTGGTTGGATAGACGTTCTTTGAGCAACGTCGAGGCTAAGCCCAGTGCGGCAACGGCTTTGTTATAGTTCGCCTTCACGGTCAAGATGTCCCGCCCCGACTCCCGAAACGTAACGCCCAGCGGATCGCGGCCCACGCGGGTCATGTTGGACGAAACGAGATTGAATTCCAGTCGGTGTTGATCGTTGAACGTATAAGCCAGATTTGTACGGGAGGTGTGGTATGAAAAATCGAGCGTTGACAACGTTCCCCGCACAGAAATTTCGCCCTGACGGGATGGACTGGGAATGAAGTTCCCGTACCAGTCGTAGGTACCTCGGGCCGTATCGGTTTGAGTAACGCGAATCGTGTTGGTCGTCAGGAACTGATCGATGCTGAGTTTACCCACCGTTTTCCGGTAACGTAGCGTCGGGATGATGGAATACTGTCGACTCACGCTGGCCCCAAAGGGCTGCGACATCGTGGCACCGTATTGGTTCTGCCGATCAATATCGAAGCCCGTCACGCCAATTCGCAGTTCATCCGCCCAGCGTAGGTGAGTCAGTCCGCCATAAATTTCAGCGTAATAGTTCGTAAATCGGTTATGAAACAGCCGCACCGTAGCGGGTCGCTGAGTGGCCGTTTCCTGATCCGTTACGTTGACCGTTACCGGATAGTTGTTGTCAGAGCGGTTGAGGAAAGCATCGACCCCGACGAAGAATCGTCGGGTGGTATCAGTATACAGTGCATTCAACGACAGGCGATGGGTATTGAACGAACCGATTTCGTACGACCCTTCGGCATACCGGTAAAGCGATTTTTTAGTAATCAGATTCACCGCACCGCCCAGGGCATCGGCTCCTAAACTGGTGGGTAACACGCCTTTGTATACCTCTACCCGTTCCAGCATATTGACTGGCACAAGCGAGATGTTATAGCCAGTCCCCAGATAATCCATCGGAATGCCGTCTTTGAAATTCTTGATGGCCCGTCCCTGAAACCCATTCATCATCAAACCCGCGTCAGAGCCCAATCCGCCCGTTTGCCGGATGCGAATCCCCGCCGAACGGTTCATTAGCTCAACCAGCGTAGCGGGTTGCTCCTGTACCGCCTTGGTGTTAATAACCTCTGCCTTAATCGGTTGCAGTTTGGCCTGCTGGGTTTCGGTTTTACCTGTTACCTGCACTTCCGAAAGCTGGCGAGCATCTTCCTGCAGCGTGAACGTAAGCTCCACAACGGGCTGATTGCCGGAACGAACCACCTGCGTCGACGACTGGTAGCCGAGGTGCGTCACCTGCACCTGATACGTTCCTTGCGGAAGAGCGGAAAACGCAAACTGACCGTCGGAATTTGTTGTCGTGTATTTCTTTAGCTCGATCAGGCTTACCGTAGCACCCGGCAAGACCGATCCTTTCACATCCTTTACGCTTCCTTTGAATAGCCAGGGGACGGATTGTCCGTTCACCATCCAGGAAGCAAGAAAGGCCAGCAGAAATAGTAGCCTTTTACACATTTATCTGTACATTCGCTTATTAAGACTTATTCTTAATAGCGACAAAAGTAGGGTTCGATAAAGCCACCCTGGTAACGCGAGATGCAGTATTAATGCCGCCATAGACAGCCTTTTATGAAAATTGTATTTAGCTCCGACGACATCCGGGAACATAACTTTGTAAAGGAGTATTCCGAAGGGTTTAAGGCTGGAAGCTCCACTGGCATTCGGGAAGTCACCACAGAATTCAGGTATGCGGGTATCCACTCCCAGGCTCAACGGTTTTCCATTGATGGAGTTATTGCCGGTTTTTTTCAGTCACGGCACGATTTCTCGTTCACCCACTACATTGAAAGCGATTTTCCGTACCTGCAAATGCATTTCGAATTAACCACGCAAGGTTGTCTGTACCAGCCCAAAGGTGACTTCGAACCGCATACGCTCATCACCAAAGGACAGCATGCCCTGCTGTTTTACCCCGCACTGAAAGGCCCCTTAACGTACCTGAAAACGCCCGGTGGCTCGAGCGTTGAAATTGAATTATCGCTGGATTTTATGCGTAAGTTATTCAATAACGACCTCGAACAACTGGGTACGTTTGGCCGTCGGCTTGAACAAGCCCAACCCGCTTTGCTGGGCCAACAGAGTTACCCGATAACGCCCCGTATGATTCAGGTGCTGTCCGAGATTCGGAATTGTCAGTACGTGGGTTCTTTGAAACGAATGTTCGTGGAAGCAAAAATTGTGGAGCTGCTCACGCTTCAGATTGATCAGATTTTGTCGGCCCGAGACACCCAGCCCATATTGAAGAAGAAAACGCAGGATAAACTACAGGAAGTCAGAACCTTACTACTTACCCATCTGGATACGCCCTGTTCCATCGAGACGCTATCGAAAACCGTGGGCATCAATCGAACCAACTTACAGGAAGGCTTTAAACAACTTTTCGGTACCACCATTTTCGGCTACATCACCGACCAGCGGATGGAGCGGGCTCAGGAGTTCCTCGCTAGTGGCCGATACGAGACCATTGCCGAAGTGGCCGCATTGGTAGGCTACAAAAACCCGCAGCATTTTACGGCGGCCTTCAAACGGAAGTTTGGCTATCTGCCTAAACAGCTTTTGAAATCGGACTAGGTGTTTTTGCCATTTAATACACTCACTCCTGCCTTGTATCTATTGTTGGTAAGTGCTTTTTTATTAGAAGAAGGGTTACTCGGCTTCTTTACTCTAACCGCAGCGGAGGTATCGGTCAAAGCAAAAAACTTAGTACAATGAATCCCTGAATGCTTCTTACAGGTTCGCCACCCCGGCTTACGCCAAAACCTGGCTGATAGTTGCGAACGATACTACCTACATAGTTATTCCGTTGGGGTTGAAAACCATACTGTACGCCCGTTTCTAGCCGGAAACGTTTCGAAAGCTTAAAGGTTAACCCGCCAGTTAAGGCCCCTCCCACCAGTAATCCACTAGCCTTAATATCTTCGCTGCTATTATTCATATCGTCTCGCCGGACGCCGCTCTGATTATAACCAGAGGCAATCACTTGAGCCCCAATGAAAATATTGGTAGCAGGTTCTTTCCCGGTTACACTTAGCAGGTATAATCGCCCTCCGACCTTCCCAAACCAACCGGAAGTAGCTCTTTCATCAATCATATCATCAAACTTCAGGCCACTCAAACCTATATAACCCGATCGATGTACGTAGCCTGAATGAAGAGTTAAACTGTAGGCCGGATGCTTTTGAAATTCTGCGGTGACTTCCAGCGTACGAAGGGGTAACAAGAGTACATTGGCTCCAAGGCGGGTTTTCCACTGAGCAAAGCTTAGGTTAGCCAAGCTAAAAAACAGAACAATCGTCAGTAGTGATTTTTTCATGGGTCAGCGATTTTTATACAGGACGCCAAACGCACGAAAAAGGTTGTATTTCAGACTAGTAGAAAAGAAGAATTATTGTGATCAAACCCTAAGAGATTACTAAGCTATATACAAAAAAGAACTCCTGCCGCAGAGCCGCAGGAGTTCATATATAATGTTTTCAGAGTGTTCCGCCAAGTTCACTCTAAAAAGAGTTCTTACGTATATAACTAAACTTAGAGATAATTAGTTTATTAAGGCCTTTTTTTATTTTAAGTGTTTAGCAACTGTCTAACAAATAAGAGTTAACCAAAAGGAGTAAGTCTCTGCTTAATTCGGGGGACCATTGGAAGTAGAGTTTATGCAGCCATCTGTTATCGAGCCCCCAGATTTTATCCGGGGACAGACACGGTTGGTAATGATAGCTTATTTTATATCTAAAGGATACATCATTACTTAATCTTCAAGATCTGTCATTCAGAGCGAAGCGAAGGATCTTAGGGCCTTTTTCGAGCTGGTTGGGTCAGGCAGTAACCTGCCTAGCCCCGTCTCTTCCCATTCCACAGAAGGTCTCTCTACGTTCGAGAGGTCAGTTAAGGGTTAATCACACCCGCAGTCGCTCGGCTCTAGCCGAGTGACTACCTAGCTCTAGGCCTCTGGCCGGTAGAAGGCGAACCAGTAGAGGATCAGCCAACAATTTTTCCCCAACCAAAACAGGCTTGTTAACATCGGCCAGGGGCCTACCAGACTACAGCGTCACTCGGCTAGAGCCGAGCGACTGCGAGGGCACATTTCATACCTGAAGCAAACATCATTACTTTCATAACAGCATCCGTCATTCAGAGCGAAGCGAATGATCTTATGACCTTTTCGAGCTGGTTAGGTCAGGCGGTAACTTGACTAAGCCAGCTTTTAATCTAAGCCTAAGATTACCTGAAACTTTTTCTTACCTATTTCTTTCACCGTCAGGGATATAAAATCGGTATAACTCGACACGCCAAACTGTTCGAATTTTTCACCGGATAATTCGTCTGGTTCCCAGCCCTGTAAACAGCTTTTCAACTGATTGACGTGTTGGGAGAAGAGTTGTTTAGCCTGATCTTTCGTTGAGAATTCTCCCAAAACGGCCTGATATTTTGTTTTCTCCTGTTCGGTCTCAAAAATAATTTCAGAATTTTTTCCGGGCAGAAAAGCGAACGAAGTCTGAAAGTGATCCGTAATGCCTGCTTTTTTATCGGTTTTGGTCTTCTTACCCTTGATCCGACTGAAATGATCCTGATGTTGAGAAAGCAGAAAGTTAACCCGCTCGCAGAAATCCGCCTGCTCCGTTGGAAGGATTACTTCGGCGGGTAGCAGGTATTTCCGAATCACGTAATCACCCGCACTGTTAGGATCGGTGGAGAATACTTTGAGCTGATACGTACCCGTGACTGGAACTTTATAGCTCAATTTCTGGATACTAAAACCCGGAAATTCATCGGTATCTTTTTTCGTCTGCACCTGCTTATCAGGGCTTTCCAATGAAATGGCAATGCGATACCAATCCGTTGCTGCTTCCAACCGTAGTTCTTCGCCTTCTTTCAAGCTCAGGGTATAGATATCGTAATAACTCTTATCAGCATCCTGAGGGTCGGTTTTTCCGAGATTTCCCTTCACAATGTCATACGCAAAGGCTTGACCAGGTTGAAGCAAATGAGCATCAAGAGCGGTCTGGGAAGCGGGCGTTTTTACGGTTACTTTACCCTTTTTCTTAACAGGCTTTTTGGCTTTCTGAGCAAAGGTTGGCACGCTCAGAGTGATGAATAAAATCAGGTAGGGAAGGTATTTCATGCGTTTTTGATGGTAATTTCTGAATGAAAAAACGCAGATAAAGTCATAAACCTTACCTGCGTTCGAAATTATTTTCCTATGAACGGTTTACATCGCCACGAGTTGATTCCCCCGTAAAACGGGTAATACATCGTAGAGATCGTGTTGTAAGCAGTAAGAAATGTCTTTATGAATGCCTAAGCGGTGCAGACGACGCACGTGCGAAGAGTTCGCCACGAAACCTAACAAATCGTCTTTTGCTCCGACATAAAGCCGCTGTGCCATCATGGCGGCGTCTTCCGAAATCATAAATTCGTTTTGCAGACGATCTACCAGAGCCCCGGCAAATAAGGTGTCTTCCAGATTAGGTTTGCCTTTCCAGCCCGCACATAACACCAGAATGTCGTATTGCTGATTGCGAAGGTATTGCGTCAAGGCTTCCAGATTCAGAAAAGATCCGATCATTACCTTTACAGCCGCCCGCGATTTGGTAATCGCCAGCGTTCCATTGGTAGTAGTTACGGCAATGGTTGAACCCGAAAACTTCTCGTTCATGTAACTAAACGGCGAATTGTCCAGATCAAACCCCTCGGGCGTCATGCCATTCCGTTCGGCAGCGGCGTAATACCCCTGGTCGCGTAGTTGAACGCATTCTTCAATACTGGCCACGGGAATGATGGACTGCACTCCATAAGCAAAGCCTGTTACCATGCAGGACGTAGCCCGAAAAATGTCAACAACGACTACTATGGAATTATCAATTTTATGCTGATAGAGCAGCTCGGGAGTCAGACAAACGTCAATTTGTTTCATGAAGGGCTATTCGCTAATACCCGAACCATGTATTTGGTAAAGGTATTGGTTTGGGGTCGCAAAGATAAGAGAATGAGGGCACAAGAGCGAACGGGCTCTTGTATATTACCAGTCAAAATCCAGTCCCAGCGTATTTTTCAAATCTAGTAAAGCCGGATTTTTATCGGCCAGGTAATTAAACTTTTCAGCCTGGGTGTAAGGTTGACGGCTGGTTTGCTGCTCCAGCACAAAGGCATGAATCTGAATCTGACCGTTCTTCAGCGTTTGCCGGAGATACATTAATAAGTCCGATTTAAGATCGTTTAACAAATCCAGCTGCACCGGGTTATCCACCCCCAGTTGAATCACGTTCCCTTCTATAGTAAAGACTCGATCAAGCATGACTACTTCGCTCATCGAGCCGCCCTGCCGCCGGATTTCCACGAATTCGTGCCAGGCTTTGTGCAGTTCTTCTTCGGTATAAGGCGTATTCTGCCGGACAATGGACTCTTTCTGTTCCGTTGTTACATCCGATTTTTCTTCAAAATTATTAAGATCAATCGTGGCCCTTAAGCGGGACGTAGCGGGCTTAGCCGGACGTGGCGGAGCAGCAACCGAAGTAACCACTGGTTCTTCCACAACCGTCGGAGCGGGCGTTACGGCTACCGCTGGCGTGGGGGGTACCGGAGGTGTAACTACGGGTGCTACCACGGGTGCCGGAGTAGCCACAGGCGGAGGAGTTACTGATTTTTCAGCAACAGGCTCAGGCGTTAACTTTTTTTTTTCGGGCACCTCCCCATTTCCCTGAGCGGGTAACCCGGCCAGGTGTAATACCGAAGGCAGGTGAGCCATCTTGGAGAGGGTAATCTCCACGTGTAACCGCTGCTGCTTGGCCTGTTTATAGGTGATATCACACTGGCTGCCCAGACTCATCGCAGAGAGCAGAAAGGACAGCGACGCTTTTGCCGATTGTTCCAGATAGCGATTCTGCACCGACTCTGATACCTGTAATAAGCTAACCGTAGCGGGATCTTTGCAGACCATCAGGTTTCGGAAGTGTTCGAGTAAGCCGACCACAAACTGATGACCATCAAAGCCTTTCCGCAGGATTTCGTCGAACAATAACCAGGCTTGTGGGACGCTTTCAGCCAGCAAAGCCTCCGTCAGACGGAAGTAATAATCGTAGTCAAGGATATGAAGATTACTCAGAACGTCGTGGTAATGAATCTGACCGTCTTTAGAAAAAGTAACGTTCAAATCAAACATCGACAACGCATCCCGTAGACCACCGTCGGCTTTCTGGGCAATTAACTCCAAAGCGTCGTAGTCGGCCTTGATTCCTTCATTATCTGCAATATGAGCCAGATGGTCAGCCATATCCCGGATCTGAATTCGGTTGAAATCAAAGATCTGACAACGACTCAGGATTGTAGGCAGAATCTTATGTTTTTCCGTCGTCGCCAGAATGAAAATGGCATAACTTGGCGGTTCTTCCAGCGTTTTCAGGAAGGCATTGAAAGCACTCGTCGAAAGCATGTGCACCTCATCAATGATGTACACCTTTTTGCTACCCATCTGGGGCGGGTAACGCACCTGATCAATCAGGTTACGAATGTCTTCCACGGAGTTATTGGAAGCCGCATCCAGCTCATGTACGTTCAGCGAAGCGTTGTTCTGAAAAGCTACGCAGTTTTCGCATTCACCGCAGGGTTCCACGCGGTTATCCAGCCGCAGGCAGTTAATCGTTTTAGCCAGAATTCGGGCACAAGTCGTTTTACCCACTCCACGAGGTCCACAAAATAAAAACGCCTGAGCCAGGTGATTCGTCCGAATGGCGTTTTTTAGCGTCGTCGTAATGTGCGACTGCCCCACCACTGAATCGAAAGTCACCGGACGGTATTTTCGGGCCGAAACCACAAACTGCTTGTCTTCCATGCCGTGAAGTTACGAACGGATTTTCGATTGAGTGTAGGGATCGTTAAAGATTCAGATGCCCTTTTAAGCTAGTGGCCTGACTTTCATTTTAGTATTTCACCTACGTAAAAGCCTCGCTTTTTACACAGAGAAAGCGAGGCTTTTGACTTGCAGGATCACTAAATTCTTACCGAATGGAGAACTCTTCTTCGGGTAAGCCTTCGGTCTGTTCGTAGGCGTCATCCATCAGGATAAATAAATCGATGGTTTTCAGATGCAGCATATCCGAACCGTGCTGAGCCTGATCGGTTAATACCCATTGACCTGATTCATTCTTCCGCCATAACTCTGCATAAAACCGGCGAGAATCAATTACCAGATATTCCTGTAGGGATTCGAGTGCACGGTAATTTTCGAATTTACTACCCCGGTCATAATTGCTGCTTTTCGCAGACATGACCTCAATGATCACTGCCGGGTTGAGTAACGTATCTACCTGGCTATCCGAAAATTCGGGTTCGCCTACGGTAATGGCCAGATCGGGATAGGTATAATAATTGGTCTCAGCTACAAAAATTCGCTGATCGCCCGTAAAGCTGTGACCGAGCCCCTGTTCCTGCAAATGCTCGTCAATGGCTCTTGACAGGTTTTCCTGAATTAAGTTGTGATACTTACCCCCCTGATTTTCGGAAGTAAGTTCATTAAGATCAGTCATGGTAATCATCTGACCATTGAAATATTCGCTTTTTACTGTAGCGGTTCGTTCAGTTTGCAGGTATTCTTCCTGACTAATAAACGTGCGTTGAAGGGTAGCCATAACCGTTCTGAAATTAGAAGTTAATGCTTGATAATTTACCAAAAAAATTTGCCAGCGTTTCCAGTCCTATTGTAAACCGAGGCACGCTGCCTTTCGGGAAGTTGCAAGAGGCACTACCGGAGCTCAGAAGCGGCGAATCATGTCTCTACGTGATTTTACAGTTACCCTTAACATTTCCAGTACATTTCCTTGGCGATTTAAAAAATCCCCAATACTTTTGCTCGGTCTAATTACAACTATGGCAACGATTCTGTACACGGCTTCTTATTATTACTACTACGCCAATGCGTAGAGCCGGGTAGGAAATTGTCTTTTCAAAAAGCATTGCATCATTCCGCAGCCGGCCCGTATGGAGTCGGTTTTTTGTTTTTATACCCAATAACATGGCAACGATTCAGCCCGCTCAGCGGCTCAGTTTGGTACAGGAATACTACTTTTCGACGAAACTCAAGGAAATCGCCGAAATGAAGAGCCGTGGCCTCGACGTGATTAACCTTGGTATCGGCAGCCCCGACCTGCCTCCTTCGTCTCAAACCATCGACGCTCTGAGCACGTCTGCTCAGAACCCCCGCAACCATGCCTATCAAAGTTATGTAGGTTTGCCCGCTCTGCGTCAGGCATTTGCGACCTGGTACCAAACCTATTTTCACGTGGGACTTAATCCAGCGAATGAAATTCTGCCCTTGATTGGTTCAAAAGAAGGAATCATGCACATTGCCATGAGTTACCTGGAACCGGGCACCGTTACGCTCGTTCCTAATCCAGGTTATCCTACGTACAAGGCCGCGTCATTACTGACCGGAGCGGAAGTTCGGGAATACGATCTTTCGGAAGAAAATGGCTGGTTACCCGATCTGAAAGCCTTAGCTCAAACGGACTTATCCAACGTGAAAGTCATGTGGGTAAATTACCCTCACATGCCTACGGGAGCAAAAGCGACACCTGCCTTATACGAAGAGTTAGTAGCATTTGGTAAAGAGCACAGTATTCTGATTGTTAATGATAATCCTTATAGCTTTATTTTAAATAACGAGTACAACAGCATCCTCTCGGTGCCCGGAGCGAAGGAAGTGGCTCTGGAATTAAATTCGCTTTCCAAGTCGCATAACATGGCGGGTTGGCGAATGGGCATGCTGGCCGGTGGTGCGGAGCATCTGGCAAACGTCGTTCGCTTCAAATCCAACATGGATTCGGGCATGTTTTTACCTTTGCAGGAAGCCGCCATTGAAGCGTTGAATAACCCCGAATCGTGGTACGATGAACTGAATGCCATCTACGCCGAGCGTCAGAAAAAAGTATTTGAGTTACTCGACCTGCTGGATTGTAGTTATGATCCCCAACAGACGGGTATGTTCGTCTGGGCTAAGATTCCTTCGACGTATGCAGATGGGTATGCGTTGTCCGACGAAATTCTTTATAATGCCAACGTATTCATTACCCCAGGCGGCATTTTTGGGTCGCAAGGCAATGGTTACATTCGGATTTCGCTGTGTGCAGAAGTATCTGTTTTTGAAGCTTCTATCTTACGAATTCGGCAAACCCGAGGCATTTGCTAAGTCCCATTGTCAACGGAAAACCATAAACTGAAAACTACGAACATGACTGTAGGAATTGTTGGGATTGGCTTAATTGGCGGCTCGATGGCCCTGGCCCTCAAAGAATCAGGCTTTGCAGATACCATCATTGGGGTGGATAAGCAGGTTGAGCACGTCGTGAAGGCTCTTGAACTGAAATTAGTAGATAAAATGGCATTGCTCGACGATGCCATTAACCAATCAGACCTTATTATACTGGCCGTACCCGTTGACGGGCTGCTCACACTACTACCATACGTACTGGACCGGATTGATAAACAAATTGTTATCGATGTAGGATCGACGAAACGTCCGATTGTCGAAGCAGTAAAGAATCATCCGAACCGTCGCCGGTTTGTGGCAACGCACCCGATGGCGGGTACGGAGTATTCCGGGCCTGAAGCAGCCGTTCGGGGCTTATTCACCGGAAAATACAATGTGATTTGCGATGCTGCCGACTCAGATTCGGACGCTGTTGCAACGGTAAAAGAGCTTTATGAATCGATAGGCATGAAGATTACGGAATTCGATTCCGTCTCCCATGACGTACATACCGCCTATATCTCACACATTTCACACATCTGTTCCTTTGCTCTGGCCCTAACCACGCTGGAAAAAGAAAAAGAAGCGAACCGGATTTTTGAATTAGCCAGTTCCGGTTTTGCCAGTACGGTTCGTCTGGCGAAAAGTTCACCCGAAACCTGGATTCCTATTTTCCGTCAAAACCGGGAGAACATTCTGGATGTACTGGATGAATACATCAATAACCTATTGAAATTCAAGGGATTAATGTTGTCCGATAGTTACGACCGTTTTCAGGGTTATCTAAAAGACGCGAATGATATTCAGCGGATTCTGGAGTAGATTTTGAGGGGTTAGGTAGGGGTTGTTAGTGGTTAGCAAATGGATGTAAGAACATCTATGAATTATTTCAAACAACTAATAACCAATAACCAACAACAAATTTTCCCCGCGACTTGCTGATTGTCAAAAGATTTCACTACCTTTGCAGTCCATTTTCAGGACCAAACATAATTTAAAATGTACGCAATTGTCGAGATCGCAGGTCAGCAATTTAAAGTCGAACAAAACCAATACCTCTACACGCACCGTTTAGCGGGTGAGGAAGGTGCTGCCCTTGTGCTGGATAAGGTTCTATTGGTGGACAATGATGGTGCCATTACCGTTGGTGCTCCTGTCGTTTCAGGTGCTAGCGTTAAAGCTAAGATCCTAAGCCACGTTCGTGGTGAGAAGGTCATTGTCTTCCGTAAGAAACGCCGCAAGGGGTATCAGAAGCAAAACGGCCACCGTCAAGACCTGACGAAAATCTTAATCGAAGAAATTTCATTGTAATTGGTTGTAGCGAAGAGTTGAGGAGGTTGGAACGTTTTTCAATAAGCTCAACTATAAACTATTAACTAAAAACCAAACAAGATCATGGCACACAAGAAAGGGGTCGGTAGCTCCAAAAACGGCCGGGAATCGGAAAGTAAACGTCTCGGCGTAAAAATCTTCGGCGGACAAGCAGCCATTGCTGGCAACGTATTAGTTCGTCAACGCGGAACTCAGCACAATCCTGGCCGCAACGTAGGTATCGGTAAAGACCACACACTTTTCGCTTTAACTGACGGTGTTGTAGAATTCAAGAAAGGTCTGAAAGGACGTTCTTTCGTTAGCGTTCTTCCCGTAGAAGCAGAAGCTTAGTCGGTTATCCGTTTTTAGTGAGCTGTTTTCCGTTTACTAAAAACCCGATTACACCAAGCATTGAAAATCCCGTTTGAATGTGATTCAAACGGGATTTTTCGTTTGTTATCATTGGTAGAAACGCGACTTCATCGCATCTGGGTTAGAAATGGAGTGCTATTGGGAATGATGCTACCAGTTCCTCAGCCCGGTAGCCGCAATGAAGTCGCGTTTATACATTTGATTTTCATTACTAAAAACGGATAACCTGAAACCGAAATCTGTAAATTCGTGTTGGATAAACACCTATAACTACAGATATTCCCAGCGTTATGCTCCGACCACAGGTACTTGTCTATACAGAAACGACGCCGAACCCGAATTCCATGAAGTTTGTCATCAACTTCGAACTGGTTCCTGAAGGCGTTTCCTTCGATTTTGCTTCTCCTGAAGAAGCCATCTCTCCCGAAAAAAACTCTCCTTTAGCCGTTGAATTATTCGGCAATGACTGGGTTCAACGGGTATTTATTTCCTATAACTTCGTTACCGTAACGAAAGACGAAGAGACCGAATGGGAAGAAGTGTTATTTGAAACGAAGCAACTCATTAAACGATACATGGATACGGGTAAGCCCGTATTAACCCGTGCCGCCGCCGAAACGCAACACGACGTTATTAATGGTGAGCAGGATTCTGATA
Source organism: Siphonobacter sp. SORGH_AS_1065 (assembly GCF_030818595.1). Lineage (NCBI taxonomy): Bacteria > Pseudomonadati > Bacteroidota > Cytophagia > Cytophagales > Cytophagaceae > Siphonobacter > Siphonobacter sp. SORGH_AS_1065. The sequence continues at coordinate 1,768,467 of NZ_JAUTAM010000004.1, read as the reverse complement.
CCATTGTCAAAATCAAAGCCGTTCTGGATCAATACGTAAAACCAGCCGTTGAAATGGATGGTGGAGCTATTAGCTTCTCTTCATTCCAGGAGGAAACGGGGCTAGTGAAGTTATTATTACAAGGTTCATGCAGCGGTTGCCCCTCTTCCACCATGACCCTGAAAGCAGGTATTGAAACTTTACTAACCCGCATGGTTCCTGAAGTGAAACTGGTAGAAGCGGAAGGCGTTTAAGCCTTTTCTGATATAAAAGTAAAAGCCTGAGTCGTTCGGACTCAGGCTTTTACTTTTTATTACTTACAGATTAACCGCTAGTTTTTCATTCATAGCCCGAACGGTGGCTGCAATTTCGGGTAGTAAGTCTGGATTTTTTTCGATTCCATTTCCTACCACGACTACGTCGGCTCCGGCTTGCAGGGCAATTTTTGCCTTCTGAGCGGAGTCAATGCCACCGCCAATAATCAAAGGCGTTTCTACACTCTGGCGAACGGCGGCGATCATTTCGGGCGTAATACTTTTCAAAGCTCCACTTCCGGCATCCATATACGTTAATCGTAAACCCAGCATTTCTCCGGCCATAGCCGTACAGGCTGCTACTGCGGGTTTATTATTAGGAATCGGCGTAGTGTGCGACATATACGACGCCGTCGTCTGCTGGCCCGCGTCGATGAGCAGGTACCCTGTGGGAAGAATTTCGAGTCCTGATTTTTTCAGCATCGGAGCCGCTACCACCTGCTGCCCAATCAGATATTCAGGATTCCGACCCGAAATTAACGATAAAAACAAAACGGCATCGGCTGAGGGATGCACGTGCATGTTACTCCCCAGAAACAATACCACTGGAATTTTCGTGTATTCCCGAATGAGAGCGATGATTTCACCCATCTGAAACTGCGTAATCAGGCTACCACCCAGAAAGAAAAAATCAACTTGCTCTTCCTGAGCACGCTTCAGCAATGAAGGAAATTCATCCATCCGTACATCGTCTGGATCAATCAATACAGCAAATGCCTTTCGACCTTGTTCCCGAAACGTAATAAACTGATTAAGAATCGGTTTTATCATGAGAGTGCGTATTCAGTTAAACACGAACGCGGTTGAAGGGTAATCTATTGCCTCGACACGTTCCATGGAATAATTGCTCAGAGACCTGGCTGGGTCTATGCCTGATGCTTTTTCAAAAGTACGAACTTTGGCTGGAAATAGCCTTGAAGCTTTTAAATTGCTCGTGTGTAGCCCTACTTTCGACCTTAGTTAGTGGGAGCATGAACCTGTTTTACTACCGCCTGTACCCGTTCCCAATCGGTATAAGAAACGTCATATTCTGGCACGGATGGCACTCCTCCCAGGGCAATTCCTTCTTTGCGGTACATCATCCGGCTATCGCGGCTTACCTTGCCCGATAAATGCAGGGCATCCACTCCCGTATCCAGTAAGGCCTGAGCATTGGCGGCATTAACGCCGCTTCCGGCCATGATTTCAATTCGGCCCGCCGCCTGCGTTACCAATTGTCTGATCAATTCAGCCCCATCGGGAGCTTTATCCTGACAGCCTGAGGTTAAAATCAGTTTACAGCCCGTAGCAATCACGTCTTCCAGAGCCTGAATGGGGTCCTTCACAAAATCAAACGCCCGGTGAAAAGTGACGGGAAGCGGGGCCGCCAGCTCTACTAGTTCCTTCGTACGGGCTACATCCACCTGACCGTCGGGTAACAGAATGCCCAGCACCAGGCCATGAACTCCCGCTTTTTTAAAGGCTTCGATATCCGATTTTATGACTTCATATTCTAAATCATCGTAACAAAAATCACCGCCTCGGGGCCGTAAGATCGCGTTAACCTTTAAACTCACCGACTGTAAGACTTTAAGAGTCAATCCCATGGAGGGAGTGGTTCCTCCTTCAAACGGCGAGGCACATAACTCAATTCGGTCTGCACCGGCCCTTTCTGCAGCAAGACAAGACTCTAAACTGAACGAACAAACTTCTACCTTCCGTAGTTTACTATTTTCAAACGAATGCATTTCGCTCATAATCAATAATTTATAGTTCTTTTGGAGAGAACGCTCTTTTTTTTTAGAAAGGAACGATACTTTTTGGAACGTTTTTTATTTTATTCGGGCGAAAAATAGGGGTAAGTCAGTTACGAAAACAAAAAAGACTTACTTTTGCAGTCATTTTTCTGGACCCATTATATCATTAGGAGGGAAAACGCATGTATTGGACCCTTGAACTTGCTTCCTACTTGGAGGATGCTCCGTGGCCTGCAACTAAAGATGAACTTATTGACTACGCTATCCGCACGGGTGCTCCCCTGGAAGTAGTTGAAAACCTTCAGGAACTTGAAGACGACGGTCAACCTTACGAAAGCATTGAAGAAATCTGGCCGGATTATCCGACAAAAGATGACTTCTTCTTCAACGAAGACGAATATTGATCTTCGCTGATTATTAAGCTCTTGGTCAGGCCCGAATTAATTCGGGCCTTTTTTATTAGGCTTGTAATAGCTTTTCTACCTGTGCGTACGTCTGTTGGGTGGCTTTTTCATCCATCAGGCCCAGTCCTAATCGACGATACAGAATATCTTCGGGCGTGCAGGCCATTTCCTGTTGCCGGGCAAAAACGACTTCAGCCCGAATAAAGGGGTGATTCTCCACTAAAAGCTCCTTCAAAGCGGAATTTTCACGCGTTAAATCAGCGACGTTCCGGGCTTCCGTTCCGTAAGTTCGGGCCAGATGCCGGGCAATTTCTTCCGTGAATTGATATTCTTCCTGAAGTTTCAGAAATAAGTCTGGTGTATAATTTTCAGCCCCCGACAAGAGGTATTTTTCCGTTACACAATCCCGATTTCGGATTTTTAATACCTCACAAACGGCATCAATGGTATCACTCGCCATGAGTCGATAAGTAGTCCATTTTCCGCCCAGAATGCTGATTAACTTCGTTTTATCATCAATTTCTACTTCGTGATCCCGTACCAGCGATTTGGTTTCTCTGGCAAACGTGGCTTCAATCAGGGGTCGCTGTCCGGTAAAACCTGCTTTTACTTCTACTTCCGTAATCGGCTTCTGTAAATACCGATTTACGTAGTCAATGAGATACTGCTTTTCTGCTTCCGTTGGCAGGGGCCGTTCGTTGAGTTGATCTTCCAGATCGGTAGTTCCGACTAATACCTGCTCTTTCCAGGGAATAAGAAACAGTACGCGTCCATCATCCGTTTTAGGGACCAGAATGGCCGTATTACCCGGCAAATGTTCTTTCTGCAATACAATGTGCGAACCTCGACTGACCCGCATGCGGGGTTGAGCTTTGCTAGAAGCCATCGTACGGATATGATCCGCAAACGGCCCGGTGGCATTGACAAAGACCTTGGCGGTCAAGCTATAATTTTTACCCGTTAAAGTATCCTGCACTTCCAGTTTACGAAGCTTCCCCGACTTGGAATACCCAAACTCCAGAGCTTTCGTATGATTTATTACCACTGCTCCTTCCTTAGCCGCCGACTTAATCAAAGCCAGAGCAAAACGAGCATCATCCAACTGTCCATCGTAATACAGAACGGCACTGTGCAAATGCTGGGTCTGTAACTGAGGAATTAACTCTATTACCTTCGATTTCGATAACCAGCGGCTCGGCTGAATATTCCGGCCACCAGCCAGCCAGTCGTACATCTTCAAACCAATGGTATAATACAACCCTTCCCACCAGTTATGGCAAGGCGTCAATAAAGCCAGCGGACGCGTGAGGTGAGGAGCGTTTTGAAGTAATGTCCGGCGTTCGTGCAGAGCTTTCCGCACCATACGAAACTGATCGGGACTCAATTGCTTCACGGCCTGCTCCAGATACCGAACACCGCCGTGAATAAGCTTGGTTGATTTCGATGATGTTTGGGCGGCAAAATCCTCCTTTTCAATCAGGCAGACCTTTAGCCCTCGCAAAGCGGCATCCAGAGCACAACCGGCTCCTGTAGCCCCTCCGCCAATGATACACACATCAAAAGGCTCTGCCGAAAGCTGTTCTAAAAAAGCGGCACGATTCATAGCAAAGAAGGATGAGATTCTTCAGCGATATAGAGCTTTTTCAGCATTAATTTAGTACTTACCGACGTTTTTATCAGAAAAATTTGATAAAAAAGCCTATTTCATGCGTAATTCATTGCTAAACGTTTAACTCATCCCTTTCGGTATGTTCGCCTGTCACCGTCGTCCCGACCGCTCTTTTTTCTGGCAAGGAAAGCCATTTCCCGTCTGTGCCCGCTGCACGGGTTTGTACCTAGGCTATGGGTCAGGTATAGTGCTGGCTTTGTTTTTCTGGTCCTGGGTATCTTACGCAGCCATTCTGTTACTCATTCCTTTAATCGTCGATAGCCTTACCCAATCCTGGCAGTGGCGAACCAGCACCAATCCTTTACGGTTCATCACTGGATTACTCGGCGGCATAGGAATCATCGGTTTTACCCTTGCTCTGGCGTATTCGGCGGCAGTATACCTGCAATCGTATTTTTCGTCCACGAGTTATTAATCAATCTCCAGCATAACCGGGCAATGATCTGAATGCTTCACCTCCGACCAGATCGCGGCATCTTTTAATCGGTCACGTAAGGGCTCTGAAACCAGATGGTAATCAATTCGCCAGCCCAGGTTTTTACCCCGTGCCCCGGCCCGGAAACTCCACCAGGTGTATTGATGCGGTTCTGGATGAAAATGGCGGAAAGAATCGATAAATCCGCTTTCGAGGAAGCTACCCATCCAGGCCCGTTCTTCCGGTAAAAAGCCCGAGGAGTTCGCGTTGGATTTGGGGTTATGAATATCAATGGGCTGATGACAGATATTGTAATCGCCGGAAATAATCAGATTGGGGATTTCCTTTTTTAGTTCATTGATATAATCCTGAAAATCACGCAGAAATTCCATCTTGAAAGCCTGACGTAACTCGCCACTCGAACCCGAAGGCAGGTATAAACTGATGAAGGAAAAATCTTCGAAATCAGCCCGTAAGATCCGCCCTTCGTGGTCGTAAATTTCGTTACCACAACCGTATGCTACGTGTTTAGGCGTGTGTTTCGTTAATAAGGCGACCCCCGAATACCCTTTCTTCACTGCCGGATGCCAATACAGTTGATAACCCATCTTTTCGAAAATGGTATTATCAAACTGATTCTGATCCGACTTTACCTCTTGTAGAGCAACAACATCGGCATTGGTACTTTCCAGCCATTCCGCAAAACCCTTGGTCATGGCCGAGCGAATGCCGTTTACGTTGTAGGTAATCAGTTTCATAGCAAACAATAGGGAAAAGGAAACCTGCCGCCTGAACGACGACAGGGCTTTAATGATTAAATCTGTTCTCTTTCGAAATATTCTAATACATGCTGTTTCAGCAATTCTTCCTGACTTAATAAATCGACGAAAGGCAGCGGTTTAGCTAGTTTCCAGTGCGGCCAACCTTCAGCATCGAGTCCTTCAAGTTCATAATAACCACTGTAGCTCAATACTTTACAAACGGCGATGTGCATCAGGTCCTGCTTCTGTTCTTTGGTAAAAAACTGGTGGCCTTTACCCAGTTCCTGCACGCCGATGAGAAACAGAACACCGTTTAAATCGTTGGGGCGTTTCCCAATCATGCTTTCCAGCCGATCGAGCAAACTTTCCCATTCCTGATCTTTTTCTTTCATTAGGCTTCGGTTTTACTACTCTGCAATTCGTCCCAATATTCCACCGCCCGCCGCAGGTGAGGAATCACGATGGTTCCGCCAATGACGGTTGCAATGGAAAAAACTTCCTGCATTTCGGATTCCGTAACCCCCAGCTCGTGGCATTTACCCAGGTGGTATTTCACGCAATCGTCGCAACGCAACACCATTGAACAGGCCAAGCCGATCATTTCCTTGGTTTTGCTGGAAACAGCTCCTTCTGAATATGTATTCGTGTCAAGATTAAATAAACGTTTGATAACCAGGTTATCAGAGCCCAAAATGCGTTCATTCATTCGGCTCCGGTATTCGTCGAATTGTTCTACGAGTGACATTTGTTGTTAATAGCTAGTATGAAGTAAACGCTGAAACACAGCCTTATCTATTTTCCGGTTCGGATTACTTAGTCAATGGTAATCTCACTTTCCGTTTTCACAGCGAAGTTAGCCAAAAACTTACCCTAACCATGAAAAGCTACTGGGAGGCCTTCTGGGCCCTTCTTTTTCCGCGTATTTGTCTGAGTTGCCAGCAGGCCCTTGCCGAAGGAGAATACCTTCTTTGCACTACTTGTCACTATAACTTACCCCGCACGCAAAGCTGCCTGACGGGCCACTCGACCATCGAAGAAAAATTTGCCGGAAAGATAAAGATTACCAGTGCCCACGCTTATCTGAAGTTTCAGAAGGGCGGAAAAGTTCAGCATTTGCTTCATCAACTGAAGTATAACAACCAGCCTGAGGTAGGCGAATGGCTGGGGCGGCTATTCGGTTCGGAAATCAAAACCGCCGGGCTTACTGCCGACCTTTTATTACCCGTGCCCCTACACGAAAGTCGACTGCGGCAACGGGGGTATAACCAAAGCGATTCCATCGCCAAAGGCATTTCAGAGGTAACGGGAATCCCGTGGAGAAGTGATGTGCTGCAAAAAGTAAAGGCGACGACCAGTCAAACCAACAAAAGTCGAATGGAGCGTTTTCAGAATGTAGCGAATGCCTTTCAGGTTATTGAAAAAAATGGCATTGAAAATCAACGAATTGCCCTGATTGATGACGTTATTACTACGGGATCAACCCTCGAAACCTGTGCGGAGGTATTGCTTGAACACGGTTGTAAAGAACTTCACATCTGGACGCTTGCAACAGCCCTCTAAAATCCCAATTTTGTACTCCTTTTACGCTAAGCAAACCAGCCATGAATGCTATGAAAACGAGATTCCTGAACGCTTGCCTCGTCATTACTTTACTGCTCATCAGCAGTATTACCTCATTTGCCCAATTAACCTACTGTAACCCCATGGACATTGGGTATCGGTATAATTTTGAGCAGATGAATGAAAAGATTTCCTACCGTTCTGGGGCCGATCCGGTTATTGTCAATCACAAGGGGGAGTATTACCTTTTTGTAACGATTTCCGGGGGTTACTGGCATTCCAAAGACCTTTCCAACTGGAAGTTTATTACTCCTGACAAATGGCCCTTCGAGGATATGTGTGCTCCGGCGGCCCTTTCGGTAAACGATACGCTTTTTCTTTTTCAGTCTACGTTTGAACAACGACCCATTCTTTATTCGGTAGAGCCGGAAAAGGGCAAATTGCAGTTCTACAATCGCTGGTTACCGCGATTACCCAAAGACATTGGTCCCTGGGACCCGGCCATTTTTCACGATGACGATACCGACCGCTGGTTTATGTACTGGGGCTCTTCCAACGTCTATCCCATTTTCGGAGCGGAGCTGGACCATAAACGACGCCTCACCTATGCGGGTCCTTACCAGTCCATGTTCTGGCTCGACCCTTGGAAACACGGTTGGGAACGCTTCGGCCCGAATCACGCCGACCTGATGAAACCTTTCGTGGAAGGAGCGTGGATGACCAAGCATAACAAAAAATATTACCTGCAATACGGAGCTCCAGGCACCGAATATAACGTGTACGCCACCGGCACTTACGTGGGCAAAGACCCGCTTGGCCCCTGGGAATATGCTCCTTATAACCCTATTTCCTACAAACCAGGCGGCTTTATGAACGGAGCCGGACATGGGAATACGTTTCAGGATATTTACGGTAATTACTGGAATACAGGTACGCCCTGGATTGGCGTAAACTGGGGCATGGAACGACGACTGGCGATGTTCCCTGCTGGCTTTGACCAAGACGATCAGATGTATGCGAACACCCGCTTTGGCGATTTTCCGCATTACCTGCCTACAAAAAAATGGCAAAATAAAGACGAGCTTTTTACGGGCTGGATGCTGTTGTCTTATCAGAAACCGGTTACCGCTTCTTCCACAAAAGACACGCTCAGAGCCAGTTTAGTTACCGATGAAAACCCACGAACCTTCTGGGTTGCCCAGCATAACCAACCGGGTGAATGGCTGACGGTCGACCTTCAGCATGAAAGCGAAGTAAAAGCCGTTCAAGTCAATTATACCGATTATGAAAACAATGTATATAATAGCGATTCCACGGTTTATACACAGTTTAAAATTCTGCATTCGAAAGACGGGAAACGCTGGGAAGTAGTCACGGACTTATCCAACGAACCCAGGCGAGATCGGGCCTGTGCGTATGTAGCGTTTTCAAAGCCTGTACGTACGCGTTACATCCGGTACGAACATATCTATACGGCTGGTCCACATCTGGCGATTAGCGATGTTCGGATCTTCGGGAATACGCCCGGAAAAGTGCCTGATACCCCTACCGCATTGAAAGTGGTTCGGCAGAAAGATCAGCGAAATGCGGATATCCGCTGGGAAAAAGTGCCCGGTGCCGTAGGTTATAACATTCGCTGGGGCATTGCTCCCGACAAACTTTACCAAACCTATCAGGTCTGGTCAGATCAGCCATCCTACCTGGAATTAAGGGCATTGAGCGTAGATGTAAATTATTTTTTCGCTATTGAGACTTTTAATGAAACTGGCGTATCTACTCTTAGTACAATACTATCAATCAAATAAGAACTTTTCCCTTTATTTTGTCATATTTATAGATTTATTATCAATTATCAAACACAAAAAACTATACTAATTATCAAGAAAAACTCGTTTATTTACTATTAAATCAGCGAATAGTCAAAACAAATCCATTCGTCTGGCTATTTTGACATTTACCGGGAAAAACATACCATCTATCGAATGGCAAGGTACCTTGTTCAGAAATGGTGTTAATCTTGTTCTATCAAGTTTGAGTTTAACTCACCTCAAAAAACGTTAATTATGATATCCGCTCCTGTCAGCTACATTAACTTTGATTCTACTCAGGTTGCCAGAACAACTAAGAAGATTGCCAAAGCTAAAAAACCCGTCAAATACGATCGGTTAAATACCCTGGTTTGGTTTGTTGCTTTACCTATGGGAGCATTACTGTGGGTTACTTTCATAACCTGGCTAGTTTCTATTATTTTCTAATACTGACACATAAGTCATCAACAATAGTTTTCTTTGAGGCTCAACGTCATACGTTATGAGCCTCTTTGCTTTTAAAAATGCCCGCATCTTTACGGGTTTAGAATTTATCGACCATCAATACCTGCTGACCGATGGTAAAACCATCATAGGTATTCAGGAGAATGCTCCCGAAGGAGCACAAGTAATCGATTGCTCCGATAGCATCATTGCTCCGGGCTTGATTGAACTTCAAGTTTATGGAGGGAAGGGGGCTTTGTTTACCACCGAGCCTACACCAGAAACCATCCAGAAAACCTACGAAGAACACCTCAAGGGCGGTACTACCCATTTTCAGATTACTTACCATACAGGGCCATTAAGCGGAATGCTGGCCGCTATTCAGGCTTGTCGGAGTTATCGACAGCAGGGTGGAGCCGGACTGGTAGGGCTGCATCTGGAAGGGCCTTACTTTAATCCCGTCAAGAAAGGAGCACATTTGCTTTCCTACATCCGAAAAGCGACTATCGCTGAGCTGACAGCATTAGTTGAAGCTGCGGATGATTTACCCCTTTACCTGACTCTTGCTCCCGAAGAAGCCGACCCTGAAGTGCTGGAATGGTTGCTGTCCAGTCCCATTCTTCTCTCCGCCGGGCATTCAAACGCGACGTATACCGAAGCCATCCAGGCCTTTGATCGGGGCATTGGACTAGTTACTCATTTATTTAATGCCATGTCGCCTTTCAACAGCCGCGAGCCGGGACTACTGGGAGCTACGCTGGATTCGTCGGTTCGGGCCAGTATCATCGCCGACGGTATTCATGTAGACTTTGCCAGCGTTCGAATTGCCAAGAAAATGATGGGAGATCGGCTCTTCCTCATTACCGATGCCGTCACTGAAGACACCCGTGGCGAATACAGATTCACGATCAACCCAGAACGCAGACGTTTTGAAGATGAAAACGGTACTTTATCCGGCTCTTCGCTGACGCTTATTGAAGCGGTGAAGAATTGCGTTAATGAGGTTGGCATTCCACTGGAGGAAGCTTTGCGAATGGCCTCGCTTTACCCCGCTCAAATCATTGGAAAAGATCATACGCTGGGCCGACTCGGGGCAGGTTACGAGGCCAGTTTCATCCTCTTTGATCAAAATTTTCAAATGAAGGGCTACCATACGGAGGGAAAGTTCACTCGCATTTAAAATTTATCAAAGGTTATTTTGGCTTAAATGCCACGCCTGACGGATGTTATAAAAAGGTTCCCTAAAAGCCCGTTTTCTTCTTTCAAAAAATTCCTTGTATCACCCGTCGAAACGCTTAATTTTGTTGAAGTACCCTCTCAAAATTAAAGAGAGTAAAAGAAAACGGCCCCGGTCGGGCCGTTTTTATTGCCCTATATTCGAATTTGGTTTTCAGCTAGTTACCCCTTCTTTGGGGCAGCAGGCACGGAGTCCCACTTTAAATCATAACCAAAAAATTATAATCCGTTATGGCTCAGGAGCACATTGGAAATGAACCGCTATTGATAGAAGATCCGATGCGATTTGTTCTCTTTCCCATCAAGCATCACGACATCTGGGAAATGTACAAAAAGCACGAAGCCTCTTTCTGGACAGCCGAGGAGATTGACCTGGGCCAGGATCTGAAAGACTGGGAAAATCTCAACGATGGCGAACGCCACTTTATCTCGCACGTACTGGCATTTTTCGCCGCTTCAGATGGTATCGTGAACGAAAACCTGGCCGTGAACTTCCTTAGTGAAGTGCAATACGCCGAAGCCAAATGCTTCTACGGTTTTCAGGTAATGATGGAAAATATTCACTCAGAAACCTATTCTCTTCTGATTGACACGTATATCAAAAATCCCGTTGAAAAAGACCGGATGTTGCGGGCAATTGATACGATTGAATGTGTGCAGAAAAAAGCCGAATGGGCTCTGCGTTGGATCGATAGCGACAACTTCGCCGAACGTCTGATCGCTTTTGCGGCCGTAGAAGGTATTTTCTTCTCTGGTTCGTTCTGCTCGATCTTCTGGCTGAAAAAACGGGGTCTGATGCCCGGTCTGTCGTTTTCAAACGAGCTGATTTCCCGCGATGAAGGACTGCACTGTGATTTTGCTTGTATGCTGTACACTAGCCACATCGTAAACAAACTGCCGAAAGAGCGAGTGTATCAGATCATTCTGGATGCCGTTGCCATTGAAAAAGAATTCGTAACGGACGCTCTGCCCGTTTCTCTGATCGGTATGAATGCCGTTCTGATGAGTCAATACATCGAATTCGTTGCTGACCGTCTCTTAGTGTCCCTCGGTTTGGAGAAACAGTTCAACGCTACGAACCCATTTGATTTCATGGAAATGATTTCGCTGCAAGGCAAAACCAACTTCTTTGAAAAACGCGTGGGTGAATATCAGAAAGCCGGCGTTATGGCTAACCAGCAGGAAAAAGACGCTAACAAATTTGCGTTAGACGAAGATTTCTAGGACACCCTCCTGCTCTATACTAAAACCCGCGGCAATGAGCTGCGGGTTTTTTATGGGATCACTATGAAGCGAAGCTTCAAAATTTTTTTTTGAAAATGGACTTAGATTTTTATCAGGACGAGATTTTTGATAAAGTGAGTTACTCGGGGGAGCAAATTCGCCATAAAGAGTTCGAAAACTGTGTTTTTAAGCAATGCAATTTTTCTGAGAGTAACTTTTCATCCAATCGCTTTACGGATTGTACCTTTGTAAGTTGTAACATGGCTATGTTACCGCTTAACCGTTCCGTACTAAACAACGTTACCTTCAATGATTGTAAGTTAATTGGGGTGCACTTCAACACCTGCGAAAATGGATTTTTTAGCGTAAGTTTTAAAAAGTGTAAGTTAGACTTTAGCCTTTTTACTAATAAAAAAATGATAAAGACACTCTTTGATGATTGTTCATTGAAAAGTGTAGATTTTTCATCGTGCGTATTAACGGGTAGTAACTTCCAGCATTGTAATCTGGAAAACGCCGTTTTTTCACAAACCAAACTGGATCAGGTTAACTTTTTAACCGCTTATAATTATACCATTGATCCCGAAAATAATTTGATTAAAAAAGCTAGATTTTCTACGGAAGGTCTGGTAGGATTGCTGCGTAAATATGATCTGAAAATTGGTTAAGTTTTTTACTCTGACGTCCTGTTTTTCTACTTGAGGACATCAACATTTATTATATATGCAATAACTATTTCATTTTTAGTATACTATTCTATCTCATCCCATCTATTTACCGAACAGATTCTTTCTTTTTACATTCATCACAATAGTTCCTCTGCTCTTTTAGTCCCGATGTATATTTGCATAAACTTCTATAAACCAAGTTGATAGAGGCAACATCATATGGACAGGAAAACCTATTTACTTATCTTAGCACCCCTTATCATCGCGTTAGACCTATACGCAATTACCTGGATTTTTGAATGGCTTTCTAAAGCGTCCAACGCTTTCGTTTTGCTCGGAATTATTGGATTCAGTGGTTTATTACTTATCAATTATTTACTTTTTAAATTCACCTTAACCTTTTTAAAATCGTGAAAAAATTTACCTTAATCATTGCCGCTCTTTTTAGTTTATTCCTATACTCCTGTACCCGCATTGATGCCGGACATGAAGGGATTCGGGTCAAACAATATGGGTCCGATAAAGGGGTACAAGATGTGGTATTAGTAACAGGTCGAGTTTGGTATAATCCTTTTACAGAGGATGTGTATCAATCGCCTTTGTACATGCAAACGGCGGATTACGAAGCATTTACCGTTAACGCAAAAGATGGTAGTGTTTTTACCGTAGATCCTACGATTTCTTTCCGCGTTCAGGCCGGAAAAAGTCCGCATATTTTTACCAAGTATCGAAAAGATATTCCTGAAATTACGAAGACCACTTTACTTAATTATGTGAAAGATGCCTTCCGTATTCAGATGAATAAATACACGACGGATGAGCTAATTTCCAACCGTCAACAATTCGAAAATGACGTACAACATACGCTCGATTCTTCCTTTAAAGCCGACGGTTTTTTACTGGAGCAATTGACCAGTGGCCTGGGTTACCCCGAGAGTATAGTTAGAGCAATTAATGCTAAAAACGAAGCTGTTCAGCAGGCGATGCAGGTGGAAAACGAGTTACGCGTAGCCGAAGCTCAGGCTCGGAAGAAGATCGTAGAAGCCGAGGCAGATGCCAAAGCCAATGAATTGCGTCAACGTACCTTATCTCCTCTATTGATTCAGCAGCAGTTTATTGAAAAATGGGACGGTAAGACGCCTTTATACGGGAACTCGCCTACCTTTTTCAAAAATGTTCAATAGGTCTTGTATCTGGTTGATAGTTATTGGTTGGTAGTTTTTTGTTTACAACGGTATTTAGTGTAAGAGATTGTAGTTGCTGGCTAATAGGTTTTCCCTTCCGCTGCCAGCTTTTTCGCTGGCAGCAAGCCATTTCTATTCTGCCTTTTAATTGTCCAAGCCCAAAAATTATGCTGCCAGCGAAAAGCTGGCCGGGCCGGGCCACGCTAGCAGCAGCGTTTAATGGATTATCCCAATCTGAACCCTGCTCGTAGCTGTCATCACTAGTTGAGCGTTGGTCATTCTCTAGTTCATCTCTTCCTGATTGGATTTACGATGAATAATAAGTCGAACAGTCGTTATAAAAGCCAAAAAAATCATTCTTTTGTATTATCCAATCAAAGACTGATCATGGCATTTTTCTTTCGTTTTCGTAAGTCTATTGCTTTTCAAAGATTCTCGCAGGCTTTATTCGTTACGCTTCTACTTTTTGTCACCCACGCACGAGCAGATGATGGCTATCGCTTATGGTTAAAATATGATCGTTTGAGTAAGGTTCAACCTATTCTCAACCATCTTCAAAGTATTACCATTCCCAATGATTCGCCGACGATGAAAGTGGCGGCGAAAGAATTACAAACCGCCATTAAGGGGTTAACCGGAAAAACCCTGGCCATTCAAAAGACTACTAATGCAGGAAGTATTCTCCTAAAGATCAATCCCGCTGAGCTTGTCAATGCGGAGGGTTATCACCTTTCGCAATCCTCGAAAAACCTTATCATTTCGGCTAAAACAGAAACGGGGTTACTCTATGGAACCTTTGCTTTGTTACGGGAAATTCAGACGTTACAGCCGTTAGAAAAATTGAATGTTACCAGCAGTCCGAAAGTTCAGTATCGACTTTTAAACCATTGGGATAATAACAACGGCACTATTGAGCGGGGGTATGCCGGGTCTACACTCTGGCACTGGTTTGACTTACCCGACGTGATCGACCCGCGTTACCATGATTACGCCCGGGCGAATGCTTCGATTGGTATTAACGGAACCGTTCTGAACAATGTGAATGCCAGTGCCCGCTTTCTTACGCCGGAATACCTCAAAAAGGTAGCTGCTCTGGCCGACGTTTTTCGTCCGTATGGTATTAAGGTGTACCTATCCGTGTTTTTTGCAGCTCCGAAAACGCTTGGTGGACTTAAAACCTCTGATCCACTCGATCCGGAAGTGAAGCGTTGGTGGGCCGAAAAAACGAAAGAAATTTATACGCTGATTCCTGATTTCGGTGGTTATCTGGTAAAGGCGAACTCCGAAGGTGAGCCCGGCCCACAGGATTATGACCGTACCCACGCCGACGGTGCCCGGATGTTATCTGAAGCTTTAGCTCCTTATCCTCAAGGAATTGTTATGTGGCGTTCGTTTGTCTATAAAGCTGATCCCAACGGGGATCGATTCAAGGCAGGGTATGAAGAATTCAAGCCGCTGGACGGAAAATTTGATTCAAATGTACTGGTTCAGGTCAAAAATGGACCAATTGATTTTCAGCCCCGCGAGCCCTTTCATCCGCTTTTCGGGGCCATGCCCCAAACCCCTCTGATGATGGAATTTCAGCTTACTCAGGAATACCTGGGTTTTGCTACCCATCTGGCTTATATGGCTCCTCTGTTCAAGGAATGTCTGGATTCGGATACCTATGCGAAGGGTAAGGGTTCTACAGTTGCTAAAGTTATTGATGGCTCGGTACACGGTTATCAGAAAACGGGCATGGCGGGCGTCGCTAATACAGGGTCTGATCGTAACTGGACGGGCCATCCGATGGGGCAGGCTAACTGGTATGCCTTTGGTCGTCTGGCTTGGGATTATACGCTTTCCTCGGAAAAAATCGCCGAAGAATGGATTCGTATGACGCTTACGAATGATACCAAAGCGGTTGCGACTATTCAGAACATGCTAGTCAATTCCCGCGAAACGCTGGTGAATTACATGACGCCGCTGGGCTTGCATCACATCATGGGTAATAACCTGCATTATGGGCCCAACCCCTGGCTTGCTAAAAACGTCCGGCCCGACTGGACTTCCGTGTATTACCACAAAGCCGATGAAAATGGTATTGGCTTTGATCGTACTGAATCGGGCAGTAAAGCCCTGCATTTGTATGCTCCTGAAGTGCAGAAACAATGGGATGCCCCTTCCTGCCCACCTGAATATTTACTCTGGTTTCATCACGTACCCTGGACGCATCCCATGCCTTCGGGAAGGATTCTTTGGGATGAACTTTGCCACCGCTATTACGCAGGTGTAGCCGGAGTAACTCGGATGCAACAACAATGGGAGGGCGTTAAAAATCAGATTGATCCTGAGATTTTTGAGAATGTAAAAGGGAAACTCAGCATTCAGCACCGCGAAGCCCTTTGGTGGCGGGATGCTTGCGTATTATACTTCCAGACCCTCTCCAAACGACCTATTCCCGAAGGTTTGGAAAAACCTACCCGGACCTTGGAAGAGGTAAAACAACTGGTGGATGTATATCAGATTCGGTAAGTTATTCTACTATAATTGGTCCAATGAATTCGATCGTCTTACTCACTTCTGATTTATAGTAATCACATCACTAATAAAAGTACTTATCTCATGGAATCGCTTTTCCTGCCTCTACTGAAGTGTAGGGGTAAAGCAATTGCTGTATTCAGACCTATTGCTCTCATGATTGGCTGAATATTCAATAGCCATCCTTGATCAGGGGAGCGTTTCAAGAAAAGGGAAATCAATAAAGTGTTTAGGGAAATCTGTAAACTCTATGTTTTGAAACGCCTTATATAATCGATCTAATTCAGCCGTAGAAAGGGTTACACTGTATCTTTCAATGCCCCCTGCAATAGCTGACTATCTGAGTTATACTCACTAAAATCTGAGGAAATTAAAAGCTAAAATCATCTGGTCTTTTTTCAGGAGACGGATTTGAACAGCTACCTATTACCAATGATAAGGATAGAGCAGTAAACCAGGTTTTAAGAGCATTCCAATTTTTTATTAGCTCGTATTTCCAAACTTCTAAAAAGCGTTCGGGAAGTTCTACTACCCAAACGTCTCTTGTAAAGGGTAGGTAACAAATCACACATAAAGGGGCTTTTGCTAAGCAAAATGTAACGTTAATAAATAATTGGTATGAAATTTTAGTTTAAGCACCTACTCACTCTGATTGAGTAAAATAAAACTTAAACTATTCAACTTTTATGGAACGTGAAATTGTATACGCCAAGTCATTAGCACCCGTTAAACGGATTTCCTGGAGTGCTGTATTTGCTGGGGTTTTGATTGCAGTAGTCTCTCAATTGTTATTAAGTCTACTAGGGTTAGGGATCGGCCTTTCTACGATTGATCCCGTGGAAGAACAGAATCCTACCGCCGGACTGGGCATCGGAACGGCAATCTGGTATATCATCAGCAGCCTGCTTTCCTTACTGGCCGGAGGATGGGTGGCAGGTCGGCTGGCAAGTACTCCCCGCTTGTTTGACGGTATTATTCACGGTGTGCTAACCTGGAGTCTGATGACGCTTCTGACCATCTATTTTCTAACCACTACGGTTGGTAGCCTGATTGGGGGAGCCAGTCGGCTCGTAGGGGGCATTGTTCGCACGGCGGGTTCAGCTGCTGGTTCGGTAGCCTCCGCAGCAGGTCCTCAGTTGGGAGAAGCAGTCAAAGGAACCCTAGCTGAAAATGGAATTAATATCAACGATCTGGACCTCAAAGATCTGCGTAGCGAAGTAAATACCCTTTTACGTCAGACTGGAAATCCAGCTCTGAATCCTAATACGCTGGAACGTAAAGCAGATCAGGCTGGTAAAGATCTTAAGGCCTCTGCTGGTCAGGCGGCTGAAAATCCGCAAGCTACCGACGATATTGCTAATGGTTTATTTGATCGTCTGTTCCGTCAGGGTCAGGCTACGGTTAATCAGGTAGATCGCGAAGATGCCGTTAACGTCGTTATGAAACGCACTAACAAAAGCCGGGCAGAATCTGAGCAGATTGTGGATAACTGGATTAACACCTACAAACAGGCCGCGGCTAAATTTGAGCAAACGAAACGTGAGACCGCAGAAAAAGCCCGCGAGGCTGCGGATAAGGCTGCTTCAGCCGCTTCCAAAGGAGCCATCATGGGCTTCTTCGGATTACTGGTTGGTATTGTTGCCGCTGGGTATGGAGCTAAACTGGGCACTACCTCTAAGGCTAACCTGAATGCTTATGATGTACCCGTGCAGTAGTTTTTTACATGCCTGATTTTCCTGACCAAATTCGTTTGGATAATCACAGGCTTTTAGTAATCAATAAGTTAGAAGGCCGGATAGGTTGCAAAGCAATCTCTATCTGGCCTTCTAACTTATTGATTATTTTCCTCTCTGATATACCCGCACGTAATCAATTTCGTAACGGGCAGGGAATTTGCTGGCACTTGGATCGCCACCGTTATCGCCACCCAGAGCGAGGTTAACTAACACATAATGCGGTTGGTGGAATGGATTAGAGCCGTCAGCATTCAACGTCTTACTTAATTCCGTGGTGTTTAGTAACTGATCATCCACGTATAAACGAATCTCTTTTTCGTCCCAATCCATTCGCCAGACGTGAAATTTATCGGCCCATTCGGGGTCATTAAACGTCGACAAGGGTGTTTTTACGGTATTCCATTTTGCTTTATATGCCTGGTCAGTGCCCCAGGCGGTATTAGCCAAAATTGTGTTCTGGTAATACTCCATGATGTCAATTTCACCGTTGGAAGGCCACTGACCCTTTATGCCCAGCGTCCAGAAGGCAGGCCACATGCCGGGCTGAACGTTGAGCTTCGCCCGCATTTCAAAACGACCGTATTGCCACGCGTGTAAATCTCTGGTTAACAGACTTGAAGAGGTATAATCAATTGTCTTACGACTCTTCCGCCAGTCCATACTTCCTTCCTCATAAAGCGGATTAGGCCGGGATTCTTTTCGGGCTTCTATGATTAAGAAACCATTTTCACAGCGAGCATTTTCCGATTGATACCATTGCAATTCTCCATTGCGGACAAACCCTTTTTCGAAAGTCCAGTTTTTCGGATTGGGCTCACCATTGGTATTGAATTCATCAGCCCAGACGAGTTTATATTTTTGGGGAGGGTGAAAGGAGAGGCACGTAATAACGCTGCCAAGTAACAAAAAGGGGCGAATCATAGAATTGAGGTTAACAGGATAGTAAAGATAAAGCTGCTGGTCTTCAGACGAGCAGCCTTGAAAATACTTATTTAGCAATTAATACCGCCCCTCGCTTCGTTTCGACGCCGCGTTCCGGGAAATACGTGCTTCGATACTGAACGGTCCAGGCATACGTCTGTGGCGGGAATGTCCGGCCTTTATAGGTGCCGTCCCACATTTCGTTACGATTGGTGGTGCGGAAAATCAGTTCACCCCAACGGTCATACACCCGGAATTCGTAATCCTGATCGGAAATATGATTGGTAATGACCTGTAACTGATCGTTCTGACCGTCACCATTGGGCGAGAAGGCATCCGGGACAAAGATTTGGGGTTCACACAAATCTATTACTTTGATCGCATGAGCTTCCGTGCACCCGTCGCTAGTGCTGATTTCAACGGTATAAACGCCGACTCGGTTGACCGTAATGGTTCGCGTGGATTCATTCCCCGGTAGCCATCGATACTGGTAATTCATGTTGTTCCCCGCACTCAGCATAATCGACTGATTATTAGGCTGACAAAGGGAAGCCTCCGGCTGAACGGTGACGTTTGGAAGAGGTAATAAATCCACGCGTACGGTATCGGTAACTTCGCAGGTAATGCCATTTGTTCGGGGAATCATTACCACTACAGAATAATTACCAGCCTGCGTTACGTCTATTACCTGCGTATTCTGACCCGTATTCCATAGATACGATGCTCCTCCTGGCAGAGCATCCAGTTGAAGGGTATCATTCGTACACAGCTTTTTATCGGGGCCTAAGCTATATAACGGCGGTCGTTCGAGGATGACATTAATCGTATCCAGCGAATAACAATCGCCAATTAATACCCCCACTACATAACGTCCTGATGAATCGATCTGAATTTTGGAAGCCGTACTATCGACAGCTAATTGCCGACCATTTCTGAACCACAAATATTTGCTATTCGGGTAGGGGTTTTTGCTATCTAGCGTTACCGTCCGTGAACATACATTCAGATCCTGACCAAGGTTTGCAATGGGCTGTGGGTTGACCTTGACCTGCTGAGTCATCGTTGTATCCTTACAATCATTATACTGCCTTAACGTAACCGTATACGTTCCCGGAGCCGCGTATAAGTGCGTCTCGGACTGCTTGGTTCCCTTGGCCGAACCATCCCCAAAATCCCACTCATATTTATCTTTCAATGGATCACAGATGGCCCCTGTGGTTAATTCCACGGGTTCTCCAAAGCAGACATCTTCGGCACTAATACCCGGCCCCGACGGAGGCTCAATAATACTCTGAACGAAGTTGGGTAAACCTAGTTGACTCCGTTTTCCGGCCAGATAAAAACCATCCAGTTGAAAATCTACTTTCGTTGAATCGCCGCTGGAAGGGGTAATGACTCCGAGGTATTCGCTGTCTTTGATAGCCATGTAAATCTTGCCATCGGGAGCGTATTGCAAGGCTCCAAACTCTTTCTCAGAACGAGCTACCTCAATGCGGGTAGAAGCAATGGTGGTTGAGTCCGCTCCAGTGAGGTCATATTGGTACAAAACAGATTCTGTGCTGTCATTCCCTCGCAAACTGACATAAACTTTTTTGCCATCCGGGGAGAATTCCAACCCATAGGCAGAGGGCGGAGCCGGCCCTAAATCGAGCGTAATGGGTGGGGGAGTAATGGCTCCGGTAGAATCATTGAAGTTATAAATCTCGACGTAATTCCGGGCGGGGCCGGGAATAACTACGCCCATTTTCCCGCCTGAAGTAGCAAATTTAATCTGGCCTTCCCCCTGGTATTTAGTGGTATGGGGAAGCCCAATCGAAGGAGAATTCGCATCTTCCAGCCCGCTCTTGGTCAGACGTTTGAGAATAAATTTACTGGTTCCGTTTTCGTGACTTAATACCCAGTACGATGAATCAGCCGGGTTTTGAATCGAGGTTAAACGCTCGCTGACATTACATTCACCCGTCTGGTTATTTTTATCGAGAATAATTCCTTTCCCGCCATTTCCCCGCATATCTACCCGGGTGTATTCCAGACATCGAATGGAATCGTTTACATCGCGGGTGGTAAACACATAATAAATGGTTTCACATCCTCGACAACTCGGCTGAGGAACAATCAGAGCGGCCTGCGTAGAACCTCGACTCCCGTTCAAACTAGTAGTATCCGAAGGGTCACGGGAGGGCATGGGGTTACCCTCGGCATCATAAATCGTTATTCCGTCCGTATAAAAAAGTAAATCACCTTTTCGATTGGAAATAGACGAGGTTCCTTCCGGCGTATTGATTTTTCCATCCGTTATAGCCGAAGGCTGTCCTCCTTCAAAATTGATACCCGCGTTAGATCCGAAGTACCATTTCGAGGCCTGCTGATCCGACTCGCCGCATATTTTGACATTAATACGATCCGTTACGGTGCAACTATCGGCATTCATTACTTCGACTGAGTAACATCCTTTTTCCGTTACCGTAATGGTTCGGGTAGTATCACCCGTTGGGTACCATAGATACTTAACTGTCCCTTCCGCAGGAGGGGTTCCCTGAAAAGATTTGGAATCATAAGGGTCTAGAACCAGTGGGTTATCCTTACAAATGGTCGTATCTTCTTTTCCCTGAAAAAACTCGAAAGCAGGTGGTAAAGCCGAAATTCGGATGGTAGTGTCTTTAGAATAAGTACCGCCTGCCCTTAAATTTCCAGTAACCTTAACATTGTACGAACCTGGTTGCAGGTACAGGTGAGCCGGTTTTGCTTTCGTTGACCTATTGGCCTGCGGATCGGGAGAATTGGGATCTTGAAACGTCCAGTTCCAGCTAGAAGCCGTAACGCCAGTAAGCTCAAACCGGGTAGAGTCGCCATTACAACCCTGCTCAGGCTCGCATTTTCGCCCGGTTACCTTAATGGTCTGGGCTTCGGCAATTCCCCAACAGGCCATCCAGAAAAGTAATGTAAAATATATCTTTCGAATCATACCCGATGAAGCTTTTTATACGTTTTAGACGACGTAGGTCGGGGAAAGTCTCTGGGCTGGATTGGATTCAGAGGCAAACACCAGACTACTACGCTGAGTTATTCACTGTTACTGGCGGTAATCCCTCGCTAAGACACCGTTTAAACATGGGTAGTTCGAACGTTCGTGAATTAAGAAGGAGCAATTTCCTGAAAATTAACGGAAACTTGGGCTACAAATTTTGTGAAGGTTTGTGCAACTTGCTGAACTTTTGCAAAAACCCCGGCGGAACGAATATATTTCTAAAAAATGCGTTCACAAGAATGTCATGATTGATCGGAGTTGTTGAATGAATCGTTAATCCAATGCATCCGATTTCTGGTTGTCTGCCATGCTAAAACATTTATTTCTTTTCGCTGCCTTGTTGTGCATGGGCCTTGACCTTCGGGCTCAGGATCCGCAGCTTTCGCAGTTTTATGCCGCTCCGCTTTATCTGAATCCAGCCTTTGCGGGCTCGGCTCTGGCTACCAGAGCTACGCTTAACTACCGCAACCAATGGCCTGCTCTTAATGCTAATTACGTCACAACCATTGCCAGCGTTGACACGTACATCGATAAAATTAATTCGGGTCTGGGTTTTATGGTCATGAACGACGCTCAGTTCAGTAACCTTCGCACGCTGGATGTGGGTTTGCAGTATTCCTACCAAGCCCGTCTGAGCGAGGAGGTTCGACTAAGGGCAGGGATTCAGGCTTCTTACGTGAATCGGAGTGTAAATTATTATGATCTGGTTTTTAACTACGACGTAACCAGCCCCGGAAATGTCACGCCCATTTATAATGATCCCGTCGTTGATGCGGGTCCACGCATCAATTACCTTGATTTTTCGGGTGGTTTGTTAGCCTATTCCGACCGATTCTGGGGAGGCATTTCAGTGCATCACCTCAACCGTCCGGATCAATCTTTCTCGGCCAATCCCGAGCGATTACCCATGAAAATTAGTCTGCAAGGAGGTTTCAAAATTCCTTTGATGGGCTGGGAGTTAGGAAATGGCCTCGGGGCCGATATGGGGCGTGAACGAAGTCTTTCACCGGCTATTCTTTATAAAAAACAGGGAAAATTTGATCAGTTGGATGTAGGACTTTACATGACTTACGACCCGCTGACGCTGGGCATCTGGTACCGCGGCATTCCCATTAAACAGTACGATCGGGGACTGAATAACCACGATGCTTTGGTTTTTCTGGTGGGATATCGACAGGATAATTTCTCCATCGGTTACAGCTACGACGCTACTATTTCAACACTGAGTATGGCCTCAGGCGGGGCTCATGAGCTATCTATTTCCTACACACTCGAGGCTTTGTTTGATCCAAAGCCCTTTCCGCGAAAACGTAAAAAAGAACTGGCCTGTCCGAAGTTTTAGTTTTCCCCGGGTTGCACCCGGGGCTATCCATATTCAACTCCTCCGGGGTTAGATCCATTTCTTTTTTCAACCCCAGCGGGGTTAAACTTTTTAATAGCCCCGGATGACAATCCGGGGGAGACCCAATATTTGATTTTCTTCCCCATTTTCCCCGGGTTGCACCCGGGGCTATTCGTGTTCAACCCCTCCGGGGTTAGAGTCATTTCTTTTTCAACCCCAGCGGGGTTAAACTTTTAATAGCCCCGGATGATAATCCGGGGAGGAAACCCAATATTTGATTTTCTCCCCATTTCCCCGGGTTGCACCCTGGGCCACCCATATTTAACCCCTCCGGGGTTAGAGTTATGCCTTTTTCAACCCCAGTAGGGTCAAACTTTTAAAGTCTCCTCGGATAACACTTTAAAAGCAGTCAACTACGTATTTTAAGGAAACCTTTTTGTACTCGTTACTTGTTGACTTTCTGTGCGTTAAATAGGGTGTATTACCCCGGAAATTCCTCTATTTAATGAACATAACCTACCTCTAATTGGAAACTTCAAACCGGAAGTTCTCTTTCCAGCGGGTTTTCTTCTATTTTTGTGTGGCTTCGGCCCAAACCATTTAAAAAGATTTCGCAACAATGGCTCAACAGTATGATTTGATCGTAGTAGGAAGCGGCCCCGGTGGTTATCCTACTGCCATACGTGCTTCCCAGCTGGGCATGAAAGTCGCAATTGTCGAGAAAGAAAGCCTCGGAGGTATCTGCCTCAACTGGGGATGTATTCCGACGAAAGCCCTTTTAAAATCAGCTCAGGTTTTTGAATATATCAAACACGCTAAGGATTACGGTATTACTATCCAGGATGGTGCTTATAACGCTGATTTCAGTGCCGTCATTGGCCGTTCACGCGGTGTAGCTACCTCCATGAGCAAAGGCGTAGCTTTCCTGATGAAGAAGAATAAAATCGACGTCATCATGGGTTACGGTAAAGTAAAAGCGAATAAAACCGTTGAAGTAACCGCAGCTGACGGTGCAAAAACGGATTACACGGCAACCAAAGGTGTAGTGATCGCTACGGGTGGCCGGGCTCGCGAATTGCCCAATATCAAAATCGATGGCGAGAAGGTAATTGAATACCGCAAAGCCATGTCGCTCGAAAAGCAACCCAAGTCGCTGTTAGTGATTGGTTCAGGTGCTATCGGCGTAGAGTTTGCTTATGTATATGCCAGCATGGGTACGAAAGTAACCATCGTAGAGTTCATGCCGAACGTAGTTCCCGTAGAGGATGAGGACGTTTCGAAAGAACTGGCCAAACAATACAAAAAATTAGGCATCGACATTTACACGAACTCTTCTGTTGAATCAGTAGATACGAGTGGTGAAGGCTGCAAAGTGAAAGTAAAAACTCCAGATGGAGAAAAAAGCTTTGACGTAGACGTAGTACTGTCCGCAGCAGGTGTGGTTGCCAACATCGAAAACATTGGTCTGGAAGACGTAGGTATCGCTACTGACCGTGGCAAGATCGTGGTTAATCAGTGGTATGAAACTAACGTTCCTGGATTCTATGCCATTGGTGATTGCGTACCTGGCCAGGCTTTAGCTCACGTAGCTACGGCTGAGGGTATCATCTGTGCCGAGCATATCGCAGGCCATCATACCGAAGCTCTGGATTACGGTAACATTCCCGGCTGTACGTACTGCTCTCCTGAAATCGCCTCGGTCGGCTTGACTGAGAAAAAAGCGAAAGAAATGGGCTACGACGTGAAAGTGGGTAAATTCCCCTTCGCTGCTTCTGGTAAAGCTACGGCAGCTGGAGCTCGTGATGGTTTCGTGAAAGTAATCTACGACGCGAAATACGGCGAGTGGTTAGGAGCTCACATGATCGGTTTCAACGTTACGGAAATGATCGCTGAAGTAGTAGCGGCCCGTAAACTGGAAACGACGGCTCACGAAATCCTGCGTACCGTTCACCCTCACCCAACCATGTCTGAGGCCGTGAAAGGTGCTACGGAAGCTGCGTACGGCGAAGCAATCGACTTATAAGATTCTTTTTCGTTCCTAAAAACTCCCTTTCAGAGGCTTCTTTGAAAGGGAGTTTTTTTGTATCTCCTCCATCTTTTTCCTTTCCATCTATTTGATATAGCTATTAATAGACGCAATCCACCGCTTCTACATATTGAATAGAAAACTATAGGATAAACCGGAACTTTCTGTTGCCTGAAATTGTGATACTTAGGGTGTTTTTCGAAGAAAAAGCGTCTTCAAAAGGGTATTCTCAAACGGTCTGAAAACCGGAATCCCCTTTCCGTAGTTTTTACATTGATTTTTCTTTTCCGAAAAACAGTGTCTTATACTGAAAAATGGTTTGAAGAAACCCTT
Organism: Siphonobacter sp. SORGH_AS_1065; assembly: GCF_030818595.1. NCBI lineage: Bacteria > Pseudomonadati > Bacteroidota > Cytophagia > Cytophagales > Cytophagaceae > Siphonobacter > Siphonobacter sp. SORGH_AS_1065. Next base: position 1,743,159 of record NZ_JAUTAM010000004.1, on the reverse strand, counting down.
TTCTATGGGAAGCTATAATAAAATACCAACATCCTGTGGTGAAAGGCTTAAAGTTCTATCGATTACCCACTATTTTTGAACACCAATTTTGAGTGCAAAGGTGGCCCGGCAATTTTACAGTTTTTACTCCGGGCGGGCTTTACCCAGATCAATCGTCTGGGAATCGGATGGCAAGGGAATTGATACCTTGAAAAAACGAATCCAGGTCCCGCACTCCATTCGTTGTAAGTAATCTTTTTCCTTATGAATACCAGTAAAAAATCTGTAAAGGAAGACCCTGACGTTATATTGATCGGTGCCGGGATCATGAGTGCTACCCTGGGTATGATGCTCAAGGAGTTGCAGCCCGACCTGACCATCGAAATTTTTGAACGCCTGGATGTAGTAACTGCCGAAAGTTCTGATGCCTGGAATAACGCCGGAACCGGACACTCCGCCTTTTGCGAATTAAATTATACCCCCCAGAAAGCCGACGGATCGGTTGAGATCAACAAGGCCATTAAAATTGCAGAATCCTTCGAGCTTTCGCGGGAATTCTGGGCTTATCTGGTTGAGAATAACATCATTTCAGACCCCGAAGAATTCATTGTGGACACACCTCACATGAGCTTTGTTTGGGGTAATGATAACGTAGATTACCTGAAGAAACGTCATACCGCCTTGACCAAAAATCACTTGTTCAAGGGCATGCAATATTCGGAGGATCTCAAGCAAATTCAGGAATGGGCACCGCTCATTACGGATGGCCGCGATTCTTCCCAAAAAATAGCGGCTACCCGCATGAATATTGGCACAGACGTGAATTTCGGAGAGTTAACCCGCCGCATTTTTGATCACCTGAAATCCCTGCCTGGCGTTAACCTTCACCTGAATCACGAAGTGCGTGATATTGATCGTCAGAAAGATGGTCGCTGGAAACTGGAAGTAAAGAACCGGAAAAGCGGGAAAAAACGCCAGTTGGTTACTCCCTTCATCTTCATCGGAGCAGGCGGCGGATCTTTGCCACTCCTTGAGAAATCAGGCATTAAAGAAGGCAAAGGCTTCGGCGGTTTCCCCGTGAGCGGTCAGTGGCTGGTTTGTACAAATCCTGCTATTATTGAACGGCATCAGGCAAAAGTGTACGGTAAAGCATCCGTAGGTTCACCTCCAATGTCCGTTCCTCACCTGGATACCCGGATTATTGACGGTAAGAAAGCTCTGCTTTTCGGACCTTATGCCGGTTTTACTACAAAATTCCTGAAAAATGGATCATTCATGGATTTGCCCAAATCCATCAAGCTCAATAACATTGGGCCGATGATGGCGGCGGGAATTCAGAACATTCCCTTAACTAAATATCTGATTGATCAGGTACGTCAGTCTCCGCAGGATCGTCTGGATGCCCTGAAAGAATACATGCCAACGGCTCAGCTAGAGGACTGGAAACTGGAAATCGCCGGACAACGCGTTCAGGTTATCAAGAAAGATCCAAAAAAAGGGGGTATTCTGGAGTTCGGTACCGAGGTAGTAAGTGCCTCTGACGGCTCTATCGCCGCTTTATTAGGAGCTTCTCCAGGAGCCTCAACTTCTGTGGCTATCATGCTTGATTTGTTAAAGCGTTGTTTCGCCGAAAAGTCAAATTCAGAAGCCTGGAAAAACAAGCTCAAGCAAATGATTCCTTCGTATGGTAAACCCTTAGCGAAAGAGCCTGAATTAGTAGAAAAATCAAGAGCATGGACCAGCCGAGTATTAAAACTGGAAACGGTTAAAGCTGAATAGTGCTTATTAAATAGATAGAGAGCTCCCGGTCGTAGGATCGGGAGCTTTTTTATTTTAGAATAATGAAGCCAGTATAAAGCCGTTAACCTTCGTAGTATTAATAAGAAATGATAGTAGTCTATATTAGTTTCATAAGAAATCTGGCTGAGCTTACCGTTTCACCAATTCCGACGACTATGAGTGACAGAAGAGGTTGGATGAGTATCAGGAATAATAGGAGAATACGTTATAAAAGAAAACCCATTTCGGTTGTAGTTAGGTACTATCGCTCTATTTACTAATAGTACCTAAGCCATTGGAGAAATCTAGCGGCATTACCATTCAAAAGAGATATTGAATTATTCAGCTTTCAGCATAATTCCACCGAAGGAAAAATAGTCTTTTAAGCTTTTTGTAGCCGATAAAACAAAAAGGCCTTGCAAGTCAGAAACTTACAAGGCCTTTGCTGTACCGAAGGCGGGACTCGAACCCGCATGTCCGTGAAGACACACGCCCCTGAAACGTGCGTGTCTACCAATTCCACCACTTCGGTTTACTGTAGTAACTTCCCGTTTGGGATTGCAAAAGTAGCCAAAAAACAGCCCTTGTCAAGTGTTTTTTTATTTTTTTGAGAAATTCCTTTGCGAGAAATCTGTAAGAGGTATCCTATTACGTTCAGGCTTTGTGTATTTTTGTCTATAATTCGCTAATTCACGCCTATTAAGTGTCTGATTTTTAAGTCGAGCACGATATTTTCTACCAAGCCATACATTTAACGATTGAACTTTATACCCACAATGAAATCCCCTAGGTACCGCTACGTCTTTTTCGTAGTGGTTTTAGTTGGTCTTACTGCCGCCGCAGATCAAGATGATCTGGACGCTGTTTTTTCCCGCATTTCCTCTGAAGTACAACAAAATTCTCAGGCTTACGAAAAGCTGGGTGAAGCTACACGTACCATTGGCCACCGCCTAACGGGTAGCACGAATGGCGAAAAAGCGGAGACGTATGCGTATGATTTATTAAAAAGCTATGGCATTCAGGACGTAGCCTACCAGCCTTTTTCGGTAGAAACCTGGGCTCGAGATACGGTTACGCTGGCCATCGCCCCTCGCAAGAGTGATAATTTTCATGATATTCCGGTCGTTGCTTTGGCTCATTCTCCACTGGAAGCAAATGTCAGTGCAGACCTGGTAGACGTAGGCAATGGGCTAGAGGCAGATTTCGAAGCCAATAAAGACCGCCTTAAGGGACGTATCGCTTTAGCCAATCTGGGTTTACTGGCGGCTCCTTCAGGAGCTAAAAATCTGCATCGTTCCGAAAAAACGGCTCTGGCTATTCGGTATGGAGCTTCAGGCATCGTAATGGTGAATACTGTTCCCGGAAATGTGCTGCTAACGGGAACGGCTTCGGTAACGGGCTCTCTGATTGGTATTCCGGCTGTTTGTATTTCGTTGGAAAATGGACAGCAAATCCGGGAATGGATGAAGGAAGAAAAACTCATGGCTTTGGTGGATATGCGAAATACCAGCAAAAAATCCACCAGCCGCAACGTCATTGCTACCATCAAAGGCAAAAGCCGGGATAAAATTGTTATTGGAGCTCACCTCGACAGTTGGGATCTGGCCACTGGAGCCATTGATAACGGACTGGGATCATTCGCTGTGATAGACATTGCCCGCACGTTTCAAAAACTGGGACTGAAACCCCGCCGTACCATCGAATTTGTGCTTTTCATGGGCGAGGAGCAGGGCTTATTGGGTTCGAAGGCCTACATCCGGCAGAATCGTAAATCGCTCGGCAGAATCAAGTATATGATTAATCTGGACATGACGAACCAGCCTTCAGGCGTGAACATCTCTGGCTGGAATAACATGGAAAGATTTTTCCAGGAAGTGGGCAATCACATGCAATCGTTGGACCCAAACTATAAAAACGTAATCATGAACCGGGCCGGCCTGCATTCAGACCATCAACCTTTTATGTTGGAAGGGATTCCCACATTAACGCCCCTGGGCCATCTTCCACCGACGATTGGCATGACGTATCATACCAATCTGGACACTTTCGATAAGGTCAACAAAGAAGGACTACGAAATACGGTTCGTTATACCAGCATGCTGTTGTATGCCCTTGCTAACGCAAAAGAACTACCCACTCAACGGCTTAGCAACGAACAGACCAAAGATTTTCTCATCAAACAAGGCCTGAAAGATGAACTGGTATTAGGAAACGAGTGGCGTTGGTAAGTTACCTATACCTTACAAAAAAGCGGCTGCTTTCTAAGAAAGCAGCCGCTTTTTTGTAGAAGATTAAGACTATAAATCTACCCATTCCTCGTAACCCAGAACCTGTAATTTATCCTGGCAATTCGCTGTATTTTTTTTCAGAGCCGAAATGTCAAAATACAACTCCGATTCTTTTTCCTGCACACATTCTTCCGCCGGATTTTTGAAAACGACCTGAACGGTAACGGGCATCGAACAGGGATCTTCCCCACCTACTTCGTACAAATCAAATTGGGGGGTAGGAGAGCAGGCTCCGCCGTGCTTGACGTTTACTTTCAACACATTACCTTCCCGCTGAACAGAATTAATATAAAAATCTTCTGATCCCACCGGAGGTTGCTCGTTCTGAATTAGCGTACGGGCCTGCATTTGATCCGCTTTCTCTTCTTTATCACAGGCCATCAGTGAAACACCTATCAAGCTCAATAAAAACAAAGATTTGGTCATGGCATTAGAGGCTTAAAATCAGAAATCACCTAGAGTGATTAGTAAGTTAATCATCAAATACGAGACATTGTTATGAATAGTATTTCATACGAACAAAAATTTTTCTCTCTATATCCATAAAATACCAAGCCTTAATTTGATTTTTATAGATATACTTAACTTTTCTATTTAGTTTTTCTAAAGGTACTGAGATACCCTTCGGGATTTATTGGGTTAAAATTCTGATTAACATTCAGTATTCATTCTCTTGGCTATTTAGGTTTCGTCCTCAATCATCAAGCAAGTATTTACACTTTTATTAATACTTTACTCGTCTTGCGGCATTTCAGTTCTAATGTCCATGTGAACCTTCAGAAATCAGATTCATTAACTCATTAAAGAGTAACGAGTCCTATTAATCAACCAGAACGGTGATCATAGGACTCGTTGCTGGAAACACGTGTTTTAGAAACTCATTCCCATTTTAATACTGATTCGATTGTAGGCATAATCGTAGTAGGTACCCTGGTCTTCCCCAAAGTATCGACCGCTTTCTAAAATCTGCCGTTTGTAGCCCACGCTCCAGGTAATAGCCGTTCCGCTATTAGTAGCAAAACGCAGGCCTATTGCCGGATTCAGGTGCAGACCACCCCGCTTAAAATCCAGCGATGGGTCCCTGGCAAGCCAGGTCATACCTTTACCGATGTCCAAAGCATAAAAAGGGGTTACTGTTTTATTTTTCAGTATATCTCCCCGCAAACCTAAAGAAATGGGGACCATAAGGTTGCCTTTATAACTATCCAGTCCCACGGTGATCCCCGCTGCCAGCCAGTGCATCAGGCGATAACCATTGAAGCTGGAAGCGGTAAAACTGGTTTTACTAACCGGAGAACTATTATTTGGACCCACCTGCCCTAAAAGCACACCCATTTCGCTAGTATTAGTATACCCTTTCTTCTGATTAACCTGGCCATAGCAGAACCCGCTCAGACACAGCATTGCTAGTAATAGAGTTGATTTCATACGAAAAGATTAGGCTTCAGGACGGGTTACGGGGATTTTGCTTAGTAGTCGAGGATTATTACGATCGGTGTAATCATACTGATAAAAACCGTCTTTACCGATCAGTAATAACAGCTTTGTACTCAGCGGGATAACATCATATGCATCCATGTTTTTAAAATGGTTCAGTAAGTGCTTGTCTAGCTCCAGCGGATTACTAACGTCAAACATTTTTAGTCCGTGACTACCTTCACACACAAATAAAGTTGGATGATCGACGCCCAAACCATAAGGGCCTTCCATGGGAAAGGATTTTAATAATTTGGGATCATACATATCTTTCACATCAATCAGATCAAGCTGGTTACTAGGCGAGCCACCACAGATCGTTTGCTGCCGAAGCGTAACGTAGGCATGGTTTTCATGCACTACTACCGGATCGCAGGCCCGTACGTGACTCAGCGTAGCCACTCGAACGGGATTATTCGGGTCGGCGTTGGAAAGGATATGTACGCCCGTTGTCGAACCTACATACAGCCGATCCTGATACGGGAAGATGGTTTCGATGCCCCATCCCAGGGTAACCACGTTGCCCTTCTGCGGATTTTGTGGCTGGCTGATGTCAAACAACTGCATATTCTGATTGGTAACGGCGTAAAGCGTATTATTCACAATCGCAAAACGAGCCATCGAGCCACCCGTTCCGCTGCCCTGATTTGGTGATGAACTGGACGATAACGAAGCAGAAAACGAGCTGGAGGCATTAAAAAAGCTGTCGAATACTAGCCAGGGATTACTCCAGGGATTCATGTTCCCCTCACAATCCGTTTCAATCACACTGGTAATTAGTTCTACATCATAGTCTGTAATTTGCGTGGGAGCCATCGCAGGATTCATTCCATTGGCGTTACTAAACCAGCTAACGCCCTCTACCATGCCGCTGGTGAAAGCATTTTCAATCCGTTTTAAAAGTTTGGGCTGAGTAGGGTCCGACAGGTCAAAAACCAGGAAATCGGTGTAACTATCGGCATAGAGCATATTCCCTTTTACGGCCATATCCGCATTACCTAAAATGCTCAGGAAAGAAAGGTTTTTAGGGTTATTCGGATCGCTGTTATCAATGATATGGATTCCTTTTTTGATTTCATTGATGAACAGATAACTGCCCTTTACGTAGATTTTACCCGGCTTTTCGAGCGATTTAGCTCCTGCAATAGCAACGCCATTGTTACGTAAGTCGGCAGTAGAAATTTGCTTACTAATTAGATTTCGGGAAACGTTTGTCTGATGGCACTGGTCCTTACAGGAAGTCAGACCCAGCAAAGCGACAGCCAGTACGAGTAGTGATTTTTTCATAGAAAAAGGTGTTTGGATGTTAAAGGCAATTCGTAAAAAAGGCAAAGCAAAGCCAGGGTTATGCATAGGCATAACCAGTTGTCATTCACTTAAAATTGTATGGGTAACGAGAAGAATGCGACCTAGAATCTTTACTTCATTGGTCCACAGGTGCCATCCAGACAAGTAACTGCCGGTGGGGTTACTGCGACGCAATCTGAAATTTTGCCTTCCCGACTATTTACTTCTGCTTCCAGCAGATTGTAATCCTCGACTTTTTCCTTGAGCACTTCTACGTCTGTCGGCGTAAGTGAATAAATCAGGTATTTCCAGGGGCCGCCGCAGGGCTTGCTTCCAAAGGCAATGTTCCCACATACCCGCTCTCCCCTGGCAGGCCTTGTCCTGAATCAAGGCCAGGATTTCCTGCTCCATGAAGCGTAATCGCTCCGAATCACCTACGATTACCTTTTCTTTCTCGCAGGAGATTAAAACCAACAGTAAGCTTCCCAGAGCGAGGATACGTTTCATAGTTATTGAGCTTTTACAGGAAAGACAAGCAGAAGACACTGGTGAAAGTCAGAAAGTTGGAAAGAGAAACTATTTTTTCAAAAAATACTGCTGTTAAAAATCGTTAAGGCTCCAAAACGCAAAAACAGAGCCCTTTTGAGGCTCTGCTTTTTATTTCTACGGTTTATTACTTTTACGCTAATTCAGCAATAATCGTTTTTCCAGAAACGGGTTTATCGCCTAGATTAACCAGAATTTTTGCATCAAGCGGTAAAAAAATATCTACACGGCTACCAAATTTAATGAAGCCAAATTCTTCTCCCTGATTAACTACATCGCCTTCTTTCACGTACCAGCAAATCCGTCGGGCCAGAGCTCCGGCAATCTGCCGAAACATTACCTCCACCCCTGATTCATGACGAACAACAATGGTTGTACGCTCGTTTTCAGTCGAAGATTTGGGGTGCCAGGCTACCAGATATTTTCCGGGATGGTACTTGAAAAACGACACTACGCCTGATATAGGATTCCGGTTTATGTGCACATTCACGGGCGACATGAAGATACTTACCTGCCGACGAGGGCCGTTGAAGTATTCTGTCTCCACTGTTTCTTCAATTACCACTACTTTACCATCCGCCGGAGCAATGATTTGTTTAGGGTGTTGAACCGTTTTACGACGGGGATTTCTAAAAAACTGAAGTATAATCAGGTATATGATAATGCTACCTATAATGGCTAGCTGCCTTACCAACGTTTGTTCAGGAAAGACATAGGCAATAGTAGCATTAATCGCTAGTAAAATGGCCAATGCCAGGGACAACGTAGCAATACCTTCTCGGTGGATGGTCATAAAAAAAATATAAATGTTCGCGATCGGTGAGTGTTAAAGAATGACGGTAGACCTACTGATCGTCAATGCTGTACAGGAATATCAGCGTCATTGAAGCCGCAAGGTACGAAAAAATCACTCGCCGTAGTAACTTGGCCTTTATCGAACCACGATGAGATACTGCACCGTTCGGGCTGGTTTTACAGAATAATCCGTCAAAATCCAGAGGGTACTCCCTTTCTTCACTCCTTTTACCGTGTACACTCGTTCACCGATCAAATCTGATCGCACAGGTTTTTGATAAACGCTGGTAATACGCACCACACTGGAATCACTCAATGCCGATTGCCAGTTATTCTTTTCTTCCTTCTGTCCCAATCGAATTTCCCGACTTTTTCCCTCCGCAAAAACCAGTTTGGCGGGCTTTTGCCCGGGTATTAGCCCGAGCAAAAAAGTACTTATCCATACCAGAACTATCATCAGCTATAGCGATCATTACGCCAGGGATAGGCCGTATTAGAATAGCCTCTTTCCTCCCAGAAACCAAGTTTATTTTCGGGTAAAAACTGAATCCGTTTGATCCATTTGGAGCCTTTCCAGGCGTATAGCTGAGGCGTAATCATTCGAACCGGACCGCCATGCTCTACGGGTAAGGGTTCGTCATAGACGGTATGGGCCAATAATACATCAGGTTTCAAGGCCTCTTCCAGCAAAACGTTGGTACTGTAAGTATCATATCCATAACACATGATGTGAGTAGCGGTTTCTTTCGGCTGAACCAGTGCCGCCAGATCCATCAATCGCACGCCTTTCCAAACCATATCCAGTTTAGACCAGGTTGTTACGCAGTGAAAATCAGAAATGTCTTCTACCTGAGGTAGATTCATGAAGTCATCCCACTTCAGAATGACCGGATTTTCCACTTCTCCATCAATGGTTAATCGCCAGCGGTCCAGTGAAACGTTGGGGTGATAGCCCAAATCTAACACCGGCCACTTCTGGGTTAAGGTCTGGCCAACGGGCGTTTGTGGCATCCCATGCCGATTGATAGGTCCCCTTCCCTGTGGGGTTTCATCCGCAATCGAAGGCGTGCCTTTCATGCGTTCTTCAAACCGATCTTTCAGCTTCATCCGAGCTTCAATGATCCGGTCTAATTTATCGTCAGAAGCCGATTCCATGTTTGCTAAGTTTTAAATCAAATATAGCTTGTGTTCAACGATTCTACTGCTAGAATCGTGCCCAGCGACTTGCTGGTAGTTTCTTTTTTCAAGAAAAAAGCCCATTCGTTAAGAAATGGGCTTTTCTATTCAATACAATGCTATTTAAAACCTAGGAAACCAGCGTTACGACTGCCAGTTCACGAACGGCCCGGGCAATGCCCTCGGGATCAAAACCACATTCGTGATGTAGGTCTATTTGCTCGCCGTGTTCCACAATTCGGTCAGGAATACCTAGACGTTTGATTTTGGCAGTATACCCATGTTCGGTCATGAATTCAACTACCGCCGAACCCATACCACCCATCAGACAGCCATCTTCTACAGTAATGACTTTATCAAATTTCTGGAAAACTTCGTGTAATAAGGCTTCATCCAGGGGTTTTACGAAACGCAGGTCATAATGAGCCGGGTGTAAGCCTTCTTTTTCCAGTAACTGACAGGCCTTGGGAACGTAGTTACCAATGTGGCCGATGGTTAAGATAGCTACGTCTTCTCCCTCCTGAACTTTTCGGCCTTTGCCAATTTCCATTAACTCAAAAGGCGTACGCCATTCCGGCATTATACCTTCGCCTCGAGGATAACGAATGGTCATGGACTGGGTACCAGACTGGAAACCTTCACTTTGAGCGGTGAACATTAAATTACGCAACTCACGCTCGTCCATCGGGGAAGCCACCACCATGTTCGGAATGCATCGCATGAAAGCAATGTCATAGGCTCCATGGTGCGTCGGACCGTCGGCACCAGCAAAACCAGCCCGATCCAGACAGAAAATAACGGGTAATTCCTGAATACACACGTCATGTATAACCTGATCATACGCTCGTTGCATGAAGGTGCTGTAAATATTACAGAATACCGTCAGCCCCTGCGTAGCCATTCCGGCAGAAAAGGTTACCGCGTGTTGTTCGGCAATACCCACATCAAACGCCCGATCCGGCATGGCTTTCATCATGATATTCATGGATGAACCACTCGGCATGGCGGGGGTAACGCCTACGATACTACTATTTTGTTCGGCCAGTTCCACGAGTGTGTTTCCAAACACTTCCTGATACTTAGGAGGCTGGGGCTTCTCGTAAACCTTCTTGAAAATCTCGCCAGTAATCTTATCGAACTTGCCGGGAGCATGCCATTTGGTCTGATCTTTCTCCGCAGGAGCGTAGCCTTTTCCTTTGACGGTAACGCAATGCAGAATTTTAGGACCGGGAATATCTTTCAGATCGGAGAAAATTTCAACCAGATGATCAATATCATGGCCATCAACGGGGCCGAAATAACGCAGATTCAGGGATTCAAATAAGTTACTCTGATGCAGTAACGTGGCCTTCAGGCCATTCTCAATTTTGGAGACAATTTCCTGTGCCGTCCGACCGAAGTTACTCATCTTACCCAGCAGATTCCATACTTCGTCTTTCACCCGATTATAGGTATGAGACGTAGTGATGTCCGTCAGGTAATCTTTCAAAGCCCCCACGTTGGGGTCGATACTCATACAGTTATCATTGAGAACAATCAGCAAATTGCTGTCTTTCAACGATCCCGCATGGTTCATGGCTTCGAAGGCCATACCACCCGTCATGGCTCCGTCGCCAATAATGGCTACGTGCTGTTGCTTGGTATTACCCTTACGCAAAGCCCCTACCGACATACCTAAAGCCGCCGAAATTGAAGTAGAGGAGTGCCCTACGCCAAAGGCATCATAAGGGCTTTCTTTCCGTTTGGGAAAGCCCGAAAGTCCACCATAAAAGCGATTGGTATGAAAACGATTCCGCCGACCGGTAAGGATTTTATGACCATAAGCCTGGTGACCTACGTCAAAAACCATCTGGTCTTCAGGCGTATTTAACACGTAATGCAGAGCTACGGTAAGTTCAACCACTCCCAAACTAGCTCCGAAATGCCCGCCGTATACCGAGACATTATCTATGATAAACTGACGTAACTCCTGGCAGACCTGAACCAACTGCGATTTATCAAGTTTTCGCAGCTCGTCAGGGGTGTCAATTTGAGCTAACAAAGGACCAGGCGTAATAAGCATTGCATAAGAGATTCAAAAACTGAATGAGTGACTCGTTGTAATTTACTCAGTCAATTAGTCGTAGTTTATCCTAAACAGCTGAAAGTCATTAAATGTTTCAACGTTTCAGCAGGATCATTTAGGAAATGAGGCACAAAGTTACTGTAAAATAACTTACGTGTACGATTTAATAGAGTATGTATTCCACAGAAAAGCCCCTCGAAGATCGAGGGGCCGTTCGCTTAGTTTTTCTGACTGGCTTTGTAAAGCTTCTGTTTTTCCTCCCGAGTCAGGCTTTCGTAGCCTGATTTTGAGATTTTGTCCAGAATAGCATCAATTTCTTCATCTCCCGGATAGTCCTCGGCAGTAGCCGTGCTGTAAGTCGTATAAGTCGTCCGTGTTTGAGAACGATATTTCACCTGCATGGTGGGACGAGGCTGACGGGCAAATAAACGTTTGAAAAAATCCAGGACCGCTTCCACGGGCTGGCCTAAATCAATGCCCCGACGTAACATCCGAATGTACATATAGCCAAATAAGGCTCCACTCAAGTGAGCGATATTACCTCCCGCGTTAGTTCCCGGAATCTGAGCGAAAGAAACAATAACCCAGAAAGCAGCAATGTACTTAATTCGAACCGGACCAATGATCAATACATGGAAAGTATAATTGGGCAAAAGCGTTGCTGCCCCTAACATAACGGCATAGACGGCTCCCGAAGCTCCCAGATTTAATACATCCAGTTGACTCTGATACAAAGGAACCAGATTGTAAAGGGCAATGAAGACAAAGCCCCCGAAAATGCCTCCCAACAGGTAAATGCTAACCAGCCGTCGGCTACCGAGATATTCCTGCACCAACTGCCCAAACCAAAACAGAAAAAGCATATTGAAAAGAATATGCAGGACGTTCTGATGTACAAAACAGTAGGTTAGTAAAGTCCAAGGTTTGTAAAGCACATGAGCCAGGTTGGATTTTAAAGCCACCTGATTCAGAATGATGTCGTAAATACCCGCTTTTCCGGCAAGACTAAAACTTACCTGTAACACCAGTAAGAGTAAAAATACAAATACGTTGATCAGGATTAACTGAATCAACCCGTTGTCCCGTCTGGAAAAGGCCTCTTTTATGTCGTCTACAAAGCCGCTCATAACCCGATTATAATGTTAATACTGCTCCTAATGGCCATACAAATAGCTATACTAGTATAACGGGTACGGCTAGGTTTGGGTTCTAAAAAAATAATGCCTGATTAATAAAAATTTTTCCGTTGCCGGGCCCAGTATCTGATCAGAATATACGCAAACAACATCCCGCCAATGTGGGCGAAGTGTGCCACGTTATCTCCCGGATTGCGGTGTAAACCAGAATACAACTCGAATATACCATATAAAGCTACAAAATATTTAGCCTTGATTGGAAACGGTATCAGGAACAAAAACAGCTCCGTGTTAGGAAATAACATTCCGAAAGCCATCAACAATCCAAAAATAGCTCCAGACGCTCCCACCATGGGGGTGTCGACCACCATTCCCAGGTATTGTTTAGTCAAAGCAATACACTGATTTTGCAAAAATGTGTTATCTGGATTTCTTAGGTATTGACCCACCCATGGCTCTGAATTCAGAAATGGAGCATGGTCATTGATGAAACCTACGAGATTTGTAGGATCAGGGTCTTGAATAAACGCAAGGGCTGATTGATATAATTGATTGTATTCATAATAATTAATTCCCGAATACAATAGACCTGCTCCGATACCCGTAAAAAAGTAAAAGAATGTAAATCGCTTGGTGCCCCAAAGATTCTCCAAATTGGGCCCGAAGATGATCAGGGCAAACATATTACTGAAAATATGCCCGAAATCATTAACGGCATGCAGAAACATGTATGTGACAAACTGAATGGGATTGAATAAGCTAGAACTCACACTATGCAGAGCTAGCAAATCCGTAATCTGAGGAAAAACCAGTCGTTGCATGGCGTACATGGCCACATTCACAATCAATATAATTCGAACCGCAGGCGTAAGATTGAACATATCAGGTTATACTTTTTTATAGAACGGGTACTACAGGCTTTTCAGCTCTTTTTTAGAGGAATAGCTACTAAATTTTTCTGCCAGTACTGACAGAATTCCGTTAGCTGACATTCCTGACACTTTGGCGACCGGGCCAGGCAGACGTATCGTCCGTGTAGAATCAACCAATGGTGAGCTCTGGGTACCTTTTCTTTGGGAATGTATTTCATCAATTCCTTCTCAACGGCTAGCGGGGTCGTTGCCGTTTTATTAACCAGCCCCATACGATGCGAAACCCGAAAGACGTGCGTATCGACGGCCATTGTTGGCTGATTGTAAATCACCGAAGCAATTACGTTTGCCGTTTTTCTGCCTACACCCGGCATTTTCTGCAAATCTTCGACTTTGGCAGGAACTTCCGAACCGAATTCGTTAACCAGAATTTTGGCCATTCCAACCAGATGCTTCGCCTTATTATTGGGGTAGGAGATCGAGCGAATGTACTCAAAAACCTCATCAGGGCTAGCCAATTGCAATAATTCAGGCGTTGGGAAACGCTCGAACAATTTAGGCGTGACCATATTAACCCGTTTATCCGTACACTGGGCAGAAAGAATAACCGACACCAGTAATTCATACGGATTTCGATAAATCAGCTCGGTCTCGGGTTCGGGAAAATATTCGGTAAAGTAGGCAATCAGGCCTGCGTAACGTTCTTTCTTAGTCATAAGCAAAAAAACCCCGTCTCGTCAATGGAGAGGGGTACGCGAATATAAACAAAAAACCAATCCCGTTTCAGTGATACTGCTGACGGGACTGGCTTTGCTGACGCTTCTCTTTCGAGTAGTTCAGAATTGTATCAATTACGCGGGTGGATGGCTCCAGCTCAATTTTATTCAGACCAGCTTTCAAATCCATGACATCGAGATAGAACAGGAGTAACTCATGGTCGTGCATGAGCAGTTCTTCGATCTGCTGGTTTTCTTCCGTAGTGGTTTCTTCGTAAGCGTAACGAAGAATGTCATTTTGTGTAAAGGTTTGTATCATGCGTACGTACGTTTTTACTCATCATCTTCCGTAAATTGATGAGAGCATAACGCATACGACCTAACGCGGTGTTGATACTAACGCCCGTTGCATCAGCAATTTCCTGAAAGCTCATGTCTTCGTAGTGCCGCATAACCAGTACTTCACGCTGCGGTTCAGGGAGCCGCGTAATGAGATCTTTCAGGTGTTCATACGTTTCGTTACGAATCGTCGTCGCCTCGATGGAGTCGTCCGCAAATTCTAACGTATTAAACACATTGCTTCCGTCTTCGAACACCACTTCGGGGTAGCGTCTCTCTCGGCGGAAAAAATCAATTGCGAGGTTGTGAGCAATTCGTACGATCCAGGGAAGAAATTTACCTTCTTCGTTATATCGTCCTGATTGCAGCGTATCGACGGCCTTGATGAAGGTATCCTGAGTCAAATCTTCTGCCACAAACGAGTCCTTAACGATAAGGTAAATGGTTGTGTAAACCTTTGATTTATATCTGTTTACTAAATGCTCAAAGGCACGCTCATTACCACGGATATATAGCGAAACCAGCTCACTGTCGCTAAATTGGACTTTTGCCATTTACTTTCCAGTTTAGTTAACGTAGAGCGGTGCTGCATGTAGTATCTCCTATCCGGTTTTTTTTATAAGAATTTGTAATAATCAAAATTAATGAGCTTACGCAAATAACCAAAAATGATTCAGTCAAACGAAGCTTCTAGATGACATATTTAACAGATTTTAACAAGCACGATGGTAATTTTTAACCAATCAGGCTTTTTCAGCAAAGGTTCTTTTGAATAAAATCAGTTTTACAGTACTATCATCTTCTTGTGAGGAATCACAATTATAGTACAATAAATTCATTATATAGACCTTTATTTATTTAATGGTAAAAAAACTCCCAATTTTCGGCGAAGGGCCAGTGGTAACGAATTTTGTTCCTTCACTAATATACCTATCATAAAGCCTAACAACAGCAGACCATGTACGAAAGTCGAAAGCCAAAGGTTTTCAATTTTTATAAAAGAAGAAATAACGATTAATCCACCGCCCACCAACAGATAACCCACCGCCGACGAAACATAGTAGGGAATAGGGTAATATTTTTCGCCCAATCCATAACAGGTAACCATCATTATAAAGCAGGAGACCGCGAAAGCAATGGCACAACCCAGATAACCCAAATAGGGAATGAGTATAAAGTTAGCAACCAGCGTTACTGCGGCCCCAATGAAGGTTAGTAAGGTACCATACTGGGTGCGGTCTGAAAGCTTGAACCAGATGGTGAGGTTGTAATAAATACCCAGGAATAAATTCGCTAGTAAGAGCACCGGCACCACGTCCAGCCCTTCCCAGTATTCTTTCTGGCGGAGAAATAACTCGGCTACTAAATCCAGATTAATCGAAACGGCTACCCAGATTAATACCGAGACGATGATAAACCATTTCATTACATCGGCAAATACGCCGGGGGCATTTTTATCTTCAGCCTTCGAAAAGAAAAAAGGCTCAGCTGCGTATCGGAACGACTGAATGACCAGACTCATAAATATGGAAAGTTTGTATACGTTTCCATAAATACCCAGAGCTTCTTTGGAAGTGCGACCGGGGTAGAAACCTTCGGGTAACCAGCGTTCAAGTACAAGACGGTCAAAGAGCTGATTGAAGTTTCCTGCCAATCCTAAAATTAATATCGGGTACGCATAAATCCACATGGGTTTGAAAGCGTTCCAGTCCCAGCGAAAGCGAAAATCCCGAAACTCCGTCCATAACATCGGGATCGTTGCCAGGTTAGCAATCAGATTGGCAAATACAATGTAACCTACGCCTAGTTCAGGATTATAATTGAATAACCAGGTTCCTTGCAGAAACGTCAGAAAATGTCCGTCGTGAATGCCTTTACAAAACCAGAGAAAGTAAAAATTCAGCCCTACGTTCAGCATGATGTTAGACACGCGAATGGCTACGAACTTTCGGGGTCGTTTTTCGAGGCGAATACGGGCATAGGGAATGGCTACCAGAGCATCAATAACCATGATGATGGCGAGCCAGCTAACCAGTTGCCCCCGACCAGGATAACCAAATTCCTCC
The DNA here is from genome assembly GCF_030818595.1 of Siphonobacter sp. SORGH_AS_1065. Classification (NCBI taxonomy): domain Bacteria; kingdom Pseudomonadati; phylum Bacteroidota; class Cytophagia; order Cytophagales; family Cytophagaceae; genus Siphonobacter; species Siphonobacter sp. SORGH_AS_1065. Next base: position 1,726,639 of record NZ_JAUTAM010000004.1, on the reverse strand, counting down.
GCAATGGACGAAGAAAAAAGAATGATTAAGCCTGAACAAATGGCACTTACGGTCAGAATGGCCGTAATGGAAAGGTTGTAAAATTCCTGAAAACGATCTTTCTCACGGGACGCAAACCGGAAAAAGGTAGTCTCCATCCCAAATACATAAATCACGTTCAACAGAGCCACCCAAAGAAAATAGGTAACCTGCTCGGCCATGACGCCGGGTCGGAATACGGAGGTATGTAAGGGAACCAGAAGATAGCCAATTACCCTACCTAAAATGCTGCTGACACCATATAAAGCCGTGTCACTGGCTAATTTCTTTAAAGCACCCATGTGAAAAATGTACGCTCATTGCGAAACGTCTGATCAGTATGATCGGTAGCAACTTCGCCGCAAAGGTATAGCAGCCAGGGGGCAAATTACCAAAGCGGTGAGCAATGAGAGCGAGAGAATCGTACTTTTGAGCAAAACTTTCTCCCATGAAATTTCTTTACTTCCTCGTTTTGCTGTTCTTCTTCACCTCTGCTCAGTCGCTTTTTGCCCAGGCGGCGGTGGGTTATTACCCTTTTAACAGCATTCTGAACATAAGCAGCAATCCTAAAAATCGAATTTGGGTAGATGCCCGTTTTCAGACGAATTCCATCTTTTCTTCCTTAAATACGGAAGTGGTTCCGATGGTAACTTTCGTTCGCAAGCCTCAGCATTTGTTTTACGCCGGGGTAGGAGCTAACATGGGTATCGTTGGTAAGATTGTGGATTCCCGTAGCCGTCTCATTCAGGGTTACCTCCTGAGCGTCGGAACGCGGGTGTATCCGCTGGAAAAAGTCCCACAACTGGGCATTGCTTTCGAAATCACCCCTTATTCACGTCAGGATTTTAAATCGGGGAATTTCCGCACCTGGCTTGGTGTGTCCTGGCAATTGAGAAAAACCAAAGAAAAAGGTGAATAGGATTTCAGCCTACTCACCTTTTCAAAATCGAAATACGTTGTTACTTAAGCTGGTTAACCGCCATTTGATCAGCCTGTGGAAAACCACTCAAGGCTTTCTTATACAGGGGATCATTGGCGTTTAAAACCTGATAAAGCTCATTGCGAAGTCCGGCGGTCGTAGCCCGTTTTTCCCAGACATAACTAGCTACCAGAGCTTTAATCTGATCCCGCACATACCCCTTTGAACGGTTAAACTCGGCCTCATTTCGCTTGATTCCTGAAGCCGCCGCCATAGCTACGACTTCATTCAACATGGCATCGGTTACGTTAAATTTCTGCAGATACTCTTTAAACGTCTGTCCGCTTAGCCGGGCTTTGTTATCCAGAGCATAACGGAAGGCATATTCTGCAATCACATTTTTGCCCGCTAACTGGTATAAATAACGCGTTCGGTAAGTAGTATCAATGGGTACGAAAACGTCAGGAATAATACCGCCACCGCCGTACACAGGACGACCATGATCGGTTTTAAAGGCCTGTTTTTTATCGAATTTCACACTATCTGCCACGAACAATTCGCCGTCTTTATACCGATCATCGGATTCGTAAACGGCGTAAGGTTTCTGAATACAACGGCCACTGGGAGTATAATACCGCGAAACGGTAATGCGAATCTGCGAACCATCCGAAAGATCAATGGGCGTCTGCACCAATCCCTTGCCAAACGTGCGACGACCCACCAACAACGCCCGATCATGATCCTGCAAGGCACCTGCCACAATCTCGGATGCCGAAGCCGAATTCTCATCGATTAATAAGACCACAGCTCCTTTTTCGAAAAGTCCTTCTTTGTTTGCAAAAGTTTCCTCGTCAAACTGGGGACTTTTCCCATTAGTCTTGACAATCAGTTTATTACCTCCCAATAATTCATCAACAATATTCGTTGCCCGGTCTTTGAAACCGCCGCCGTTGCCGCGTAAATCCAGCATCAGGCGGGTCATACCTTCTTTTTTCAGCGAAGCCAGCGTATTGCGGAATTCGGTATAAGTAGACTCAGCGAAGCGATCAATTTTGATATAACCCGTTTGGGGATCAATCATATAAGCCGCCGAGATCGAATACGTTGGGATGCGACCGCGAGTGACCGTAAAAGGAAGCAGGTTTTTCTCACCGCGACGCTGAATGTCCAGCTTGACGGGCGTTCCACCCGGTCCGCGAAGTTTACTAAAGATGAGTTTATTGTCTATGTTCTTACCCGTCAGTAAAGTACCGTCGGCTTTAATCATGCGGTCCCCCGAGCGTAAGCCCGCTGCTGCTGCCGGACCTCCGGGAATAGCATTAATGACAAAAACGGTATCGTTGAAAATATTAAATTCTACCCCAATACCATCAAATCCCGATTCAAGCTGAGCCTTGGCCGCAGCAACTTCCTTTTTCGGGATGTATACACTGTGGGGATCAAGGCGGGTCATCATTTTTTCCAGACCATAATCCACCAACGTATCGGTATTGACTGAATCAACGTAGGCATTATCAATCCAGGAAATGATTTCCCGAAATTTATTCAGGTTACGCACCAAGTCACCCGAATACTTGGGCCGCCCCCCAAAGAACGTAGCACCAATCAGAATGCCGCCAGCCATGGTAATGGCCAGTAACAAAGGCAGCCGAACGGTAGAAGAACTGTTTCGGATATTTTTATCTGAATGGTTTTCCATAGGGTTCTATAAGATATATTCGATCAAGGCAACAACGTAGAAACGTTTCTTTGTGGTGCTTATAAATTCTTTTTCTCCAGTTTTTTAGGATCAATCTGCCGAATCAATTCCTTTCGACTCAGGTAAATAGCCCACAGGCCCAGCAAGTCGTTTTGCGGTACCGATTGAATGACTGGATTACGGATACTTTTGTTTACCAGTGCCGCTTCTATTTCTTTAGTCATCACAATGGGAACGGTGTACAACCACTCGCTGCCGTCACCAATTTGCTGAATATTCGTTTCCTGAGGTAAGTGCTTTTCTGCACTGTACTGATAGGCGGCAAATACTTCCTTCGTTTTGGTATCCGTTTGGGGCTTACTCAGGTCCTGCGTGGGGACGAAGACGATACGAGAAGCCGAAGCTTTTGCCAGCGAATCCACGAAGGTGGTATTACGTAAAGCTCTGACGGGTTGTTGCTGTAAAACGCCAGCCAGTTCTTCGCCCTTTTCACTGGAAAATGCAGAAAGCTGAGAGCTGGTTACGTGCTTAATCTGCTGATTCTCCATGTCCTGCTTCATTTTAGCCGTATCCAGCCGCTTGAATTCGCAGGCGTTACAAACCACCATACCCAAGATAAGTATGCATCCCTGTATTTTCATAGAAAGATAATGTTAAAGAATAACCAGACTCGGACTGGAGGAGATCAATAATCCAGTCTCGTTCCGATAGATATTCGGCGAAGGTAAGGATGCACTTTTAATCCGCAGATACGTAGGAGGTGCAAAAACTCGACCAGGACGAAGAAAGTCCATATTGAATGTTTCACTCAGGCGATCAAACTGCCGACGGCCCCAGGGAGTGTTGAACGTAGAAAGACGAATTTCAGGACTTACCTTTAAAATAATAGTGGCCCGTTTCACACGTACTACCTGTCCATTGATCACCGCTTTTCGGGTTTTTCCGAACAAGGGAATATCAATGGCCTGAACAGCCGTAGCCGTCAGCACCAGAAAAAGAACGATGAAGGATGGAATAACTTTCACGCAGTAAAATTACGGATAATTAGAATAACTGGTTTTCCGATGGATAAATCTTCTATTACTCCTAACATCAACGCTTTGCTATAGGTTCTTTCGTTGGAACCTCTTATAATAATTATCTTTGCAGAAATTTTATCCTTCAAAAATGAAATCGAAGGAAAATGATTCATTCTCACGACCATGCTTGAGCAATTAGAAGCCATACGCGAACGCTTTCAGGAAGTATCCCAACAAATCGTGCAGCCCGAAGTGGCAAGCGATGTAAAGCGATATAAAGCCCTTAGTAAAGAATATAAAGATCTGGAAAAAATCGTTAAAAAGTACGAGGAATACGAGTTGCTGCTCGGACAGATCGCTTCTGCCAAAGAAGTATTATCCACAGAAAAAGACGAAGATTTTCGGGAAATGGCAAAAGCCGAACTCGACGAACTCGAACCCAAACAGGACGAAATAGAACAGGAATTAAAAGAGTTACTGATTCCGAAAGATCCTAACGACAGCCGAAACATCATTCTGGAAGTTCGCGGCGGTACGGGTGGAGACGAAGCGGCTATTTTCGCCGGTGACATCTTTCGCATGTACCAGCGTTTTGCCCAGAATCAGGGCTGGCAGTTCCAGATCATGGACCAGACCGAAGGTAGTTCCGGTGGTTTCAAAGAGATTATTGCTTCCGTGCAGGGAGAAGACGTATACGGAAAGCTGAAGTTTGAGTCGGGTGTGCACCGCGTACAACGCGTGCCCGCGACGGAAACGCAGGGCCGGATTCACACCTCTGCCGCCTCGGTAGCCGTATTACCCGAAGCCGAAGAAGTGGACGTTCAGATTAACATGAACGACATTCGGAAAGATACCTTCTGTTCGTCAGGGGCCGGTGGACAATCTGTTAACACCACGTACTCTGCCGTTCGGGTCACGCACTTACCTACCGGACTGGTGGTACAATGCCAGGACGAACGTTCGCAGATCAAGAACTTTGAGAAAGCGATGACTGTTCTTCGTTCACGCTTGTACGAAATGGAATTAGCGAAACAACAAGCCGAAATCTCCGGTGCCCGCAAGAGCATGGTTGGTTCGGGTGACCGCTCCGATAAAATCCGAACGTACAATTATCCACAATCACGGGTGACCGATCACCGCATTGGTCTTACGGTTTATAACCTTCCCGCTGTTATGGATGGAGAAATTGGTGACTTCATCGAACAGTTACGCATCGCCGAAAACGCCGAGCGTCTGAAAGAAGGAGCTGTTTAGTAATTAGTTGATTATGGTTGGAATTCGTTTGAAAGGTTAATAGGGTTTGAGGTTTGAAAACGTACATCAGACTTCAAACCATCTCTAACTTTCAAACCTTCCCAAACTCTATTAAAAGTCATGAAAATTACGATTGAAATTCCTGATGATCAGGCTGTTTTTATGAAGCAGTTATTAGATCGTTTATCTTTTGTAACATCTATTGAAATGGAAGAAAAGCAGCATTTGGTGGTTACTTCTGCCGAGTTACTTCATGCTTTTCCCATCCTGAAAGAAGAAGCCAATGTTCGTTTGTCGAACATTCTGGATCAGCATTTGAATTGAGTTCTTAATCATTTCATTCTTGAGCGATTTTCTCTTTCTCTTTACCGGCTTGCTCATCGGAGCTGTAGCAACCTGGATGGCTACCAAAGGCCAGAAGGGCTCACAGCTCCGAGTGGCTGAGCATTCCTTTCAGTCGCTCCAGAACGAGACTAGTCAGCTTCGCTCAACGCTGGAAAAAGAGCGTCAGAATACCCTGGATTTGAATCGTCAGTTAGCCGCTCTGGAAGCAGATTACCGCAATCTGGAGGATAAGCTTCATTTCCAGCAAGAAGAACTTTCTTCGCAATTTCGGCACCTGGCCAATGACTTACTCGAAGAAAAATCCCGGCGTTTCACCGAACAGAATCAGCTTAACCTGAATCAGTTGCTGCATCCCCTGGGTGAAAAAATTCAAGCCTTCGAGCGAAAAATTGAGGAGAACTACAAAGAAGAACTTCGCGATAAGGTGAGCCTGCTGGCCGAAGTTCGTAAGCTCCATGATTTGAGTCAGCGACTCAGTCAGGATGCCGATAATCTGGCTAAAGCCCTCAAAGGTGATACCAGACAACAGGGAAACTGGGGTGAGGTGATTCTGGAAAAAGTACTGGAACGCTCAGGCCTGATGAAAGGAGCTGAGTATAATACCCAGGTATTAACCCAGAATGTGGATAACGCTCTGATTAGGCCGGACGTGGTTATTTACCTGCCCGACAACAAACACCTGATTGTGGATGCGAAAGTTTCTCTGTTAGCCTACGAACGTTGCATGGGCTGCGATGATGAGATGGAACGCGGGAAATACCTGACGGCTCATTTGAGTTCCGTGCGAAGCCATATCCGACTATTAGCGGAGAAAAAGTACGAAACGGCTCAGGGCTTACTAACGCCCGACTTTGTGCTCTTATTCATGCCCATTGAACCCGCCTTTAGTCTGGCGATCCAGTCGGATGCTGAGCTATTCAATTTTGCCTGGGAACGGCGGATTGTATTGGTAAGCCCCACCACTTTACTGGCAACGTTACGAACGGTTTCCAGCATCTGGAAATTTGAAAAGCAGAGTAAGAATTCGCTCGAGATTGCCCGCCTCAGCGGAGAGTTATACGACAAGTTTGAAGGCTTCATCCGGGATTTGCAAAAAGTAGGAGATACCCTCAAATCTTCCCAAAACGCCTACGATGAAGCCGTCAAGAAGCTGGCCGAAGGCAAAGGGAATATGCTCCGCACCGCCGAGAAAATCAAAGCCCTCGGAGCCCGCTCCACCAAGGACCTACCCAAATCCTGGCTCGATCAGGCGGAAGAATAACGTGCAGTTTTGAGTTTAGGGTTTGGCGTTTTGAGTTATAAAACCCTAAACTCTAAACCTTAAAACCCTAAACTCAGGACAATGAATATTGGTCTATTTTTTGGTTCTTTTAATCCGATTCACATTGGGCATTTGATTGTGGCGAATGTAATGGCCGAAACCACCGATCTGGATCAGGTTTGGTTTGTGGTCTCGCCGCAAAATCCCTTCAAGAAAAATAAGCAGTTACTTCACGAAGAAGATCGCTATAAGCTCGTGGAACTGGCCATTCAGAATAACTCAAAACTTCGCGTAACGGACGTAGAGTTTTCCATGCCCCGGCCCAGTTATACCGTTGATACGTTAACTAAACTTCAGGAAAAATTCCCGCAGCATACCTTCCGGTTAATCATCGGTGGCGATAACCTCGGCCAATTTCCGAACTGGAAAGAACACGAAAAAATCCTGAATGATTTTGGCTTATACGTATATCCAAGGCCCAATTCCGAGCCGAGTGAGTTAGAGCATCATCCCAATGTTCGAATGGTAGAGGCTCCTTTACTCGACATTTCTGCCACCTTTATTCGAGCCCAGATCAAAGCCGAACGAACCATTCGTTATATGGTCTCGGAAGAGGTAGAGACGTACATCCGCTGGAAGAAATTTTACCTGTAAGTATTTACTTATTTACTCAACATTAAACAAATGAAAATCAGTATTCTGGGTTGCGGCTGGCTGGGGTTACCGTTGGGAGCTTTTCTTGCAACGAAGGGGTATATCGTTACCGGAACAACTACTACTCCTGAGAAAATTCCCGCTTTGCAGGAGGTTCGTATTCAACCCGTATTACTGAATTTCAAACCAGAAATAGAAGGTGATCTCTACGCTTTGCTAGACGCGGATGTCTTGATTATTAGTATCCCTCCAAGGGCTGGTAAACAAGGGGATGCTTTCCATCCTCAACAAATTAAGTATTTACTTAAAAGCTTAACTTCTTTTCAAGGTCGTATTATCTACATTTCTTCGACCTCAGTCTATCCAGATACCAATGGTATCATCGATGAAAACGGCCCGGTTATTTCTGATCATCCGTTGGTTGAGGTGGAAAACTTACTTCAGGAAAATCCCTTTCCAGTTACTATTCTGCGTTGTGGCGGATTAATGGGTTATGATCGAATTGCGGGGAAGTACTTTATTGGCAAGACGGTTCATACGGGCGATGTTCCCGTCAACTTTGTTCACCGGGACGATGTTATCCACATCGTGGAAAGCATCATGGAGCAGAATAGCTGGGGTGAGGTTTTCAATGTAGTCTGCCCCGAACACCCCATCCGACGGGATGTGTACGAACAAAATGCCAAAGATCACCACTGGCAACCGCCTGTCTTTGAGGTACCGAAAGAACCACTTTCTTTCAAAATCATTTCCAGCGAAAAACTTCAACGCATTCTTTCCTATTCTTTCCGCTTTCCCAATCCTGTACATTTTAAATAATATTTTACTTAAATACGTAAATAAGTTTTTGTGTAAGTACGGATTACTTACACGTAACTGTTATTGTCTCTTCACTAGGTAATAATTTCTACAATTCCTAAGTGCCTACAGGGGAATGTAAGCGAAGGAACTGTTTTTTCATGTACTACTCTATTTAACATAGAATAAGCCATGAAAACGACACCAAACGCTGAAAATACGGATAAAAAAGAGCCTAATCGCTTGTATGTAGGACTTAATCCATCAGAACTGGAAGCTAACGCTGATGCTGGTTTTGAAAACTATGAACAGTCTTTCGAGGAAGAAAAAGGAGAGTTCGACCGAACCGATATTGAAACCGAACCAAGTCTGCGGGAGAAAGGAAACATTGATCGAGCTGATCGCCATCAGCAGGACGACGCTCGTCACCAGGAACACAATGAAGCTCCCGATCCTGAAAAAGAGAATTAGTAAGTGATTCATTACCGATGAATTACTTACTGTTCCAACCCAAAATTGATTATATATGAGTGTTGTACCTCCTTTGCCTCTAAAACCGGCCCGTCGTCGTCGAACTCGTCTGTGGTCGAAAGATCCCAAGCGTTCCGCGAAAGTGGCGGGTCTGATCTATACGACCGACGACCAGCCGGGTATTCTTCGACTTAGGCACAGTAAGTCTTTTCGATACGTTGATGCGGATAAAAAGCCCATTCGCGACGTGGAAACCCTACGCCGAATCCGCTCGCTGGTGATCCCCCCAGCCTGGGAAAAAGTGTGGATAAGTCCGTTGGAAAATGGACACTTACAGGCGACAGGTTATGATACCAAGGGACGTAAACAATACCGTTATCACCCCGACTGGAACGAAGTTCGAAACGAAACTAAATTCTCCCGCATTATTCAGTTTGCTGAGTTATTACCCAAGATTCGCCAGCAAGTGCAACAGGACTTACGGCGGCCAGGCTTGCCTTATGAAAAAGTACTTGCACTGATCGTGCAATTGATGGAAAAAACCAGCATTCGCATTGGTAACGAAGAGTACAAAAAGCAGAACGGCTCGTATGGACTAACCACCATGCAGGATAAACATGCCGATATCGAAGGGTCGAAAGTGACGTTTCGGTTTAAAGGAAAAAAGGGCGTTTATCACGAGATCAGCCTGAAAGACCGAAAGCTAGCCAAGCTCGTTCAGCGGTGCAAAGACGTGCCCGGTGAAGAGCTTTTTCAATACATCGATAACGACGGTAATCATAAAAGCGTAGGGTCAGGCGATATCAATGCCTACCTGAAAAACATTACTGGCGAAGAATTCACCGCCAAAGATTTCCGAACCTGGCGTGGTACCTTAGGAGCCTTCGAAGCTTTCCAGGCTTTAGGTTTGTTCGATACCCCAACAGCCTGCAAGAAAAATATCAATCGCTGTTACGACCTGGTAGCCGAAGCTCTGGGTAATACGCGGGCAGTGAGCAAAAAATATTACGTTCACCCCAAAATCATTTCGGCCTACGAATCGGAAAAGCTGTGGAAATACTGTGATGGACTGGATGTTCCCGTGAAAAGTGCAGACGATACAACGGCTTTATCTCCACTCGAACTAAAGGTAAAAGAGTTATTGGAAGCCAGCTTTTAATCTGATTAACGCACAGAAAACCCCTCGGAAGATGCCTTTCGAGGGGTTTTCTGTGTTCAGACTACTCCCAATTACTTATCGGCTCCATTTGTCGGAGGAAAGACCTTAAGTTTGTTGTTTATTTTCTCATTGATTGATTATGCTGGCAAAAACGTACGGAGCGGCCATTTTTGGGGTAAATGCAACGATGGTAACCATTGAAGTTACCGTGGGGCAGGGGAACAACACTTATCTGGTCGGTTTGCCCGACAGTGCCGTCAAGGAAAGCGTGCAACGGGTAGAGGCGGCCATTAAATATCAGGATTACTTCTATCCCCGTAACAAAACGGTCATTAACCTCGCCCCGGCTGACGTGCGTAAGGAAGGCTCGGCGTACGATTTGCCCATTGCTTTATGCATTATTCATTCTTCAGAACAGGCCAACCTGAAGAAACTGGAGGAGTTTATGATTATGGGAGAGTTATCCCTCGATGGTAAACTTCGGCCCATTAAGGGCGTATTGCCCATCGCGATTGAGGCCCGTAGGAATAAATTCAAGGGGTTTATTCTACCGAAAGAAAATGCCTCGGAAGCTTCGATTGTGAATAACCTCGATGTCATCGGTGTAACGACGCTTCAGGAAGCCGTAGATTTCCTCAAAGGCACATTGGAGATCGAACCTACGATTTCGGATACACGGGATATTTTCCTGAGTACACTGAATGAATATGAAACGGATTTTGCCGATGTGCAAGGTCAGGAAAACATCAAACGCTCCTTGGAGATTGCCGCCGCCGGTGGACACAACGTTATCATGATTGGTCCGCCGGGAGCTGGAAAAACCATGCTGGCGAAGCGTTTGCCGAGCATTCTGCCTCCCTTGTCTTTGCAAGAAGCTCTGGAAACCACCAAAATTCATTCAGTAGCGGGTAAACTCGGGACGAAAGCGACTCTCATTGCCCGAAGACCCTACCGTAATCCCCACCACACGATTTCTGATGCAGCTTTGGTAGGAGGCGGGGGCATGCCTCAACCCGGCGAAATTTCACTGGCTCATAATGGCGTTTTATTTCTGGATGAGTTACCCGAGTTCAAACGCTCGGCTCTGGAAGTCATGCGACAACCCCTGGAAGAACGAACGGTGAGTATTTCAAGGGCTCGTTGGGCGGTAGAATTTCCGGCAAATTTTATGCTCATTGCCAGTATGAATCCCTGTCCCTGTGGCTATTACAACCACCCGGAAAAAGAATGCAGTTGTCCACCGGGAAGTGTGGGTAAGTATTTAAGTAAAATTTCAGGTCCTCTGTTAGATCGCATTGATCTGCACGTAGAGGTAACACCCGTCAATTTCGACCAGCTTTCCTCCACCCGAAAATCGGAACCCAGTGCTCAGATTCGGGATCGGGTGATTAAAGCCCGCGATATTCAGACGGAACGGTTCAAGGATAATCCGGGCATTTATTGCAACGCCATGATGTCTTCTGAGATGGTTCGGCAAGTTTGTGCACTAAGCGAAGCGGGCAAGATGTTATTAAAGACGGCAATGAATAAATTGCAGCTTTCCGCCCGGGCTTTCGATCGTATTCTTCGCGTTTCGCGAACCATTGCGGATCTGGCGGGGTCGGAAGAAATCAAAATTGAACATTTAGCTGAGGCGATTCAGTATCGAAGTCTGGATCGGGAGAACTGGGGAAGCTAGATGAGTGGTCCGTTTTTAGTTTGCAGTTTTCCGTTGGTTATTTTGTTCTCACCTTAATTTCTCGTTAGTAATTTGGATATTTTTTTGCTTTTGGGGGCTAATTTGGGGGATCGTCAGGAGACTTTTCGGCGGGCTATTGAGCTGCTTTCCGAACGGGTTGGAACGGTTGCTTTACAATCCAGTCTGTGGGAAACGGCGGCCTGGGGCTTGACGGATCAGCCTAATTTTCTGAATCAGGTTTTATTACTTTCAACGGCATTACAACCATTGGAGGTACTAGCCCAGACGCAGGCCATTGAAATTGAAATGGGGCGGGTTCGGAAGGAGAAATGGGGAGCTCGTTTACTGGATATTGACTTACTGTATTATGGCTCAGAAATTTTAGACTTGCCTCAGTTGAAGGTGCCACATCCGTACATTCCCGAGCGTCGGTTTACGCTGGCTCCGCTCGCTGAGATCGCCCCGGATTTTATGCATCCTTCACTCAGCCTAACTCAGCAGGAGTTATTAAATCAATGTGTGGATAACTCTGTGGTTAACAGAATTTGAAATTATTTTTGTTATTATTTAATTGATTATCAGAGTACTATTTTCTTTAACTTTCATTAACAACCTTCTTTTATGGAATTTTTGAGTCGCTTGCATCCAAAGGGTGAAATGATTCAAAAACCAATTAATTACACAAAGTCATGAAAAACATTCTTTTGCTTGCCGGAACCTTATTATTCAGTACCACCCTTTTCGCTCAAAATGTGGATAAAGAACCCGTTCGTAAAATCGAGATCACGGGCACTTCCGAAGTTGAAGTGGACCCCGATGAGTTTTATTTGAGCATTACTCTTAAGGAATATTACAACGACGAGAAAAATCAAAAAGATAAAGTGACCATTGATATTCTCGAAAAACAGTTGGCTCAGTCCGTTCAGGCAGCAGGCTTGCCTAAAGAGGCTCTGAGTATTCAGGGAATTTCAGGTTATCAGAGCAGCGTGGGCAAAAAGAAAAACCCCGCTCAGTTCCTGGAAAGCAAACAGTATCAACTGAAACTTTCGAAATTATATAATGTGGATAACTTGCTCTCAAAAGTAGATTCCCGTGGTGTAAGCAGCACCCGCATCAGCCGGGTAGACTACTCGAAAAAAGAGCAGTTACGTAAGGATAACAAAATCAAAGCTCTGCAAGAGGCCCGCGAGAAAGCCACGTACATGGTGGAGGCTTTAGGCGGAAAATTGGGTGAAGTGCTGGAAATTCACGAAGTTGAAGACGGCGATATTTATCCACAATACATGGCTATGCCTCGGATGGCTCTAATGAAAGCAGATGCAAGTACCGCTGAGGTTGCTGATAGCGATCTGGAATACCAAAAGGTGAAGTTTACCTCTCGCATTCAGGTTATATTCCGAATTAAATAATACTGATTTACTTAAGTACTTAAACGACCTGCTCTGACGCAGGTCGTTTTTCTTTATAAAATGAAAATGCTTTGCCGTATTTTTGTAATGATTAGAGGGTATAAACAGCCTGAAAACTGAAAACCCGAGACAGAAAACAGTAAACTAAGAAAATGATCGGGACGGATTTGCAACGGGCGAAAGAGCTTCTGGAAGCAGGAGCATTGGTGGGTATTCCAACGGAAACAGTCTACGGACTGGCAGGTAATGCTTTGAATGAAGAGGCCGTACTTTCCATTTTCCGGGTAAAAAATCGTCCGGCTTTTGATCCGCTTATTATCCACACCAATTCATTTGAACGTTTACAGGAGTTTGTTCGCGACATTCCCGAGAAAGCTCTGTTACTAGCTGAAAAATTAACACCCGGTCCGCTTACTTTCCTTTTACCCAAAGCCCCGCAAATCCCGGATTTGGTAACTAGTGGGCTGGATACCGTGGCCGTCCGCATTCCTCAGCATGCATTGACTCGTTCTTTGCTCGAACAGTTACCTTTTCCCCTGGCCGCTCCCAGTGCGAATCCCTTCGGCTACATAAGTCCAACGACGGCTGAGCACGTCGAGCAGCAGTTAGGCGATAAGATTCCGTATATTTTAGACGGTGGCCCTTGCGAAATTGGGGTAGAATCTACCATTGTCGGTTTTGAAGGCGATGACGTTATAGTGTACCGAAAAGGAGGAACACCCATTGAAGCGATTGAGGCTTTGATTGGAACTGTCGAGGTGAGGGCCCATTCCAGCTCTAATCCACAGGCTCCGGGGATGTTGAAAAGTCATTATGCCCCTCGCACGCCGCTTTCAATTCACGAAGAACTGGAAACGCTACCGCCGTCAGATCGAATTGGAATCCTTGGTTTTCAAACCGATTATGGCTTTATCCATCAGGAAATTCTTTCGCCTGCGGGTGATTACGCCGAAGCGGCCCGCCAGCTATTTGCGGCCATGCGAAGACTCGATGCCCTGGACTTGGATCATATTTACGCCGAATTATTACCCGAGCAGGATTTAGGTGTAGCCATTAATGACCGTATCCGACGGGCAGCGGCTTTATGATACCCAAACACGCCGTCACTCGGCTATAGTTGAATGCTCTATAGCTATTTATTACCCTTGTTAAGCCAGACGCGATGAATCGCGTCTTTACCTAAGAAATCTCTACAACCTTATGAAAATCAGACTTTTACTTTTCTTGATTATGGCTTCGCTAAGCTCCGTAAAAGCTCAGGTTTCATTTGGTAAAGCGTGTCTTGGAAAGTGGGAAGGTATGATGCGGATGTATCAGAAAGGGCAGCGGAAAGATAGCGTCAAGATTCAGTTAACCGTAGCCGAAACGCAGGACCCTCAGGTCTGGTTGTGGAAAACGGAATACTTATCCACCAAACATCCCGCAGTTAAAGACTATACATTGAAGATAGTTGACGAGAGCAAAGGTCATTACGTCATTGATGAAGGAGATGGTACTGCATTACCTTCCTATCGTTTTGAAAATAAACTATTTAGCCTTTTTGAAACCGAAGGAATTACGTTGACGTCAACGTATGAACTAAAGGGCGACGAGTTAGTTTTTGAAGTTACTTCCGGGAAAAAAGGAAGTGTTCAGCCCGTTACCACTTTTTCCGTTGATTATCTACAGAAAGCGTTATTGAAACGCCAGTAAACGGTTATCAGTATTGTACTCTTATAGCTTTCCAAAAAGCAGCGTGCCCCATTTTACAACTTTTGAGAAGTATGGATGCCAGCGAAAAGCTGGCATCCATTAATTATCTTAAAATCAGCTCCAGATTTCGTTAGCTTCTGTCAGAATCACGGGCTTATCGTCTGTTACCACAATGGTATGCTCGTGTTGAGCCACATAACCACCGCGATTGCCGAGTAAAGTCCAACCGTCTCCGGCCTCATCGGCGTAAATGGAATGCGTGGAGATAAACGTTTCGATAGCTACTACCGCATTTTTCTTGAATCGGGATTTGTTATGCGGATTATAACAGTTCAGAATCTCGCTGGGTTCTTCGTGTAATTTGCGGCCAATGCCATGCCCCGCCAGGTTTTTAATAACCCGGTAACCCGCTTTTTTAGCTTCTGTTTCAATCAATAAGCCAATGTCTGCAATCCGAACACCCGTTTTGATCTGGTGAATCGCTTTATGGAGGATTTGCTTCGAAGTATCTACTAACCGCTGGTGATTCCTGGCATCGTTTCCTAATACAAACGAACCGCCATTATCCGCCCAAAAACCATTCAACTCAGCCGATACATCTACGTTGACGAGATCGCCTTCGCGGAGTATTTTCTTAGCCGAAGGAATGCCGTGAGCCACCTCATTATTCACACTGATGCAAGTCCAGCCTGGGAAACCGTAAGAAGCCCTGGGAGCCGATTTAGCTCCGAGTTCCTTTAAGATTTTTCCACCAAAATTATCCAGTTCCTTCGTCGTCATACCCGGTTTTGCGTATGTCCGCATTTCCTTCAGGGTAAGAGCTACGGCCTGACTTACCTCCTTCATTCCGGCCATTTCTGCCTGCGATGTAATCGACATATGGTATTAATTTTAAATCTTACTAGTAACAACCTTAGCCAAAGGGTTTTAGTTTATCCTACGATTTCCATTTCGCTAAATCCACTGGCTTGTTTCCGCAACTGAATCTGCGTTGTAATGCGTTCTTTTAAGGCCTCTACGTGCGAGATAATCCCGATCATGCGGTTCGATTCCGCCTGGAGTTTTTCGAGTGTTCCCAGAGCAATTTCCAGCGTATCGGGGTCTAGTGTACCAAAGCCTTCGTCGATGAATAAACTTTCAATCCGAACGTTTTTCGATACCATATCGCTAAGTCCCAAAGCCAGAGCCAGACTCACCAGAAAGGTTTCGCCCCCGGATAGGGTAGAAACGGCCCGGCGTTCGTCAAAGTTTCGATCCAGCACCCAAAGGTTTTCTTCGTCTCCTTCGGGCGGCAACAATAGGTATCGATCCGATAAATCTTTCAGTCGACTATTGGCCGAACGAGCCAGATTAGCCAGCGTTAATTTCTGAGCAAACTGATTGAATTTTTTCCCTTCCCGATCCCCCAGACCTTCGGCTAATAACCGCCATTTTTTATAACGTTGTTCCAGTTCTGCAATCTCTTCAAGCCTTTTGGCGTGCTCAGTCCGACTGACTTCGTTATCTTTCAGCGATTGCTTCCAGCCTCCTATTTTTTGCAGATACTCCCGTTCAACCATGCTGTGCGTTTCAATTTCCGTTAGTAAAGTGGAAATCTCAATGGCTGCCTCATCCTGTTCCTGAAGAAGCGTTATTTCCTGAGTTAAGGTATCCAGTTGGGTATCGAGCTGCGTTTTTCGTTGAACAAGTTGTTCTTTTTGTTGCGTTAATTTTCGGTGGTTATCCGGTGAAAGTAACGCGGCTTTGGCTTCTTCCACTGAACTAAATCCAAATGTGGATAACTCTGTTAATAACTTATCTTTCAGGCTTTTAAATGCTATTTCAGCCTGTGTATAACTTTGCTGACATTCTTCTAACTCCTGTGTATATTGTTCAGGAGAATAGGACTTATGCACCAGTTTCTGGAGTAACCCGTCACAATCGCCCGCCAGAAACTTGATGTCTTTTACGTAAAGCTTTTTTAACGCGTCCGTTAGTTCCTGGTGTTTCTGGAAGTAAGACAGTCCTTCTTTCAGATGGCGGCCAAATTGAGCCAGACTTTCGCTCTTCTCCTGAATTTTTAGTAATTCTTCCAAGTGCTGGAAACGCTCGGTTTCTTTTTGCAACCAATCCCGGACTTCTTCGGACTTGCCAATTTTTTCAATCTTTAAATCAGCTTTCCACTTACTGATCACCTGAATAATGGGTTTTTCTTCCGTTTGAGCATTGGCTTTCTCTGCCTCTAAGGTCTGAATCTTTACCTCAATCCCTTTTTTATCATTTTCCAGTTGACGCAAACGGGTTTCCAGGGTCGCCAGATTTCTTTCCCGGGCTTCGAAACGGGCCTTTAAATTTTCCAGTTCCCGCAAATAGGTATCCACACTGAAGTGATCTTCTTCATCCGTTTTCAACAAAACGGGATGGTGTGTTGATCCACACACTGGACAAGGCTGTTCTGTGGATAACTCTGTGCGTAACCGGGGGATTGATGTTTCCCTAATAAAGTTAAGTTGTTCTTCCTGAGCGATTTGGAGTAGATTTCTGGCTTCTGTTACCTCTTGTGTGGATTTGTGGATAAGTGGTAATTGTTCGTGGATTAACTTTCGTTGTTCTTCCACTTGCCGATCATAATCCGTTAATCGCTTTCGGAGATTTTCGTAATGTCGAACCTGAATTTCCAGTTGTTGATACGCTTCCCGCCGTTGCATCGACTCTTGGCGAAGCGTTTGGACATCGGTGTTCTTGTCTAGTTGGTATAACTGCTGAAGTTCCGTTTTGCGTTGATTAATTTCCTGCCAGGCTTCGCGGGAAATACTGAGACAATCGGCGTACGCTCCACGGCTCCAGAAGGACTGAATTTCGGGCGACTGGGTTTTGGTTAATAACTCAAACGCCTGATTTTTAGCCGTTCCCCAGTTCTGGCTAGCCATCTGCTGGTCCGTGTAACTCTGGCTCACTTTTTCCCGAAAAACCTCAATACTTCGCTGAGCTGACTGGGCCGTCACTAATTCCGTTACTAATCCTGCAATGTCTGATAGTAACTGCTTCTGGTTTTGCTGAGCCAGTGCCTGCTCTTTGGTAATCCGTTCCCACTGAAGCTTAGTGCTTTTCAGGCTTTGCTCCTGTAGCTGATAGTTCGTAAGCGGTTCTGAAAATTGCTGGACTCGTTCATGCCGTTCCAGGACCAGAGCATCCTGCGTATCAAAGGTTTGTTTATCCACATTCCAACGTGGGTATTCTCTCTGATGCAGTACGTCGAGAGCAGTCTGAATTTCCCGAATCCGCTTTTTTCGCTGCACCTGTACTTCCAGCGATTTTCGTTTTGTTTCAGATACCCGGTATAACTCTTCGTGCTTTTCTATTTCTTCCAGCAAGACTTTTAGCTCTTCTTCCGTAAGAATTTTCTGAAGATCAAGGCTTTGTTGTTTGCTTTCGATTTCTTTTTTATGGTGATCGTGCCAGCGGGAAAAAGCTTCCATACCGAGTTTCCGGTAGATCTCCGTACCCGTAATCCGTTCGAGTAACTCCGCCCGTTCTTCGCGTCTGGCTTTGAGAAAAGCCGCAAAGTCGCCCTGCGAAAGCAAGATGGCTTTGACAAATTGTTCATAATCCAGCCCAACCCGTTTTCGGATTTCTTCCTGAACTTCCTTCTTTTTCTTCGAGGCCAGAATGGTATTACTTTCTAAATCAGCAATTTCAGCGTATTCATCCAGTCGGGCCTGTCCTTTATTAGCTCCCCGGCTGATGATTTCCCGCTGTAAACTCCACTTGGCCCGGTACGACCCTCGTGGCGTGGTAAAGCTAACTTCCGCATAAGCCTGATTGGTATCCCGGGTGAGAATACCTCCCAGTTTTTCCAGCAGATTACTATTGACCTCTCCCAATCGAGGCGTTCGGTGATACAAAGCCAGGGTAATTACGTCGAGAATTGTGGTTTTCCCCGCTCCGGTGGGGCCGGTAATGGCAAAAAGATTGGAGTTGCGAAACGCAGCTTCATTCTGAAAATCAATGGTATGCTGGCCCCGTAAGGAGTTAATATTCTCGAAACTAACTTTTAAAATACGCATTCGGATGTTGGATCATCAGGGAATGAATTCAGGCTTTACTGCACCGAATTCATCAACTCGTGGAAAGCTTCCGTTAATAAGACTTTGGATTCGTCAGAACTAGCATTTTCCTGCAACCACTGCTCAAATACCTGAGCAGGAGCCAGCTCGGGCAAAGCCATGGTTTCACCGAATAATTCATCAGTCGTTTTGAGCTGTTGCTGGAATTTGAATCGCCAGTTCAACACGGAAAGATGAGAATGGTTCAGTTTCAAAAAATAAGCCTTTGCCTGATCAATCAATGCCGGATCGCGATGCTCTTCGTGGATTTCTATTTCAGCTAATGTGGATAACTCATCCGAATGTTGATAACTATTCAATAGCGTTTCTATCTCGGTGAATGCCCCCCTGAATCGGCGTAGCTGACGAAATTTAGGAACGTTAATTTCCTGAATATCAATAACCTTATTATTCTTTATCTCGATGTGGATAACTAATTTCTCATCCAGTCTTTCGCTAAAGCTGAGAGCTACGGGCGAGCCCGAGTAACGAACATATTCCTTTTTCCCTAACATTTGAGGTCTGTGGATATGTCCCAAAGCCAGGTAATCGAAAGCAGGGAAAAGACTTACCTCAAACAAATCGAGTGTACCAATGCTATGCAGTTTTTCGTCGTTGTCGGACGTAGCAGAGCCATTCACAAACAAATGACCCATGCCTAAAAGGGGTACATCAGCGTAGGTTTTTCGGCCATGAGCATGCACCTGGTCGTATCGACGCTGAATACCCGCCCGAACGGCCATGCGGCGATCTTCAAAGGTTTCACCTTCCACGGAACGTTTCAAATCCCGATCCCGCAGGAAAGGAACGGCGGCGACGGCAGCCTGAAGTTTTCCATGGCGGTCGAGTAGGGGAAGGACTTCTTCGTGACAATCATCACAGGCTCCGCCAATGACGTGTACATCCAATAAGGCCAGTAACTCGCGGGGGCCATTGAGGACCGCCGCCGAGTCGTGGTTACCACCCGTAATAATCAGCCGACATTTCAGACGTATTAATTTTCTGAGAAAATCGTAATACACCTGCATCGCTTCCGTAGAAGGGTTAGCCGTGTCGAAAATATCCCCCGCAACGAGTAACACATCAATTTGCCGTTCTTCGATGGTCTGCAACAACCAGTCCACAAACCGACGGCTGTCTTCAAGCAAGTCCGTTTGGTAAAGTCTCTTTCCTAAATGCCAGTCGGCTGTGTGCAAAATCTTCATTCTTCAAAAATAAAACAATCGCTTAGAAAAAATCCCCGAATGGTACAGCTACCAAACGGGGATGCTTCCAAAATCTTATGACTCGGTGGAAAAATGGGTCACTGAGAATTTGATACGTATGCTCAACTGCCCGACTCTAAATTTTTATTCAATTCTCAGAGCCTTAAAACCGATTATTTATCCACCCTTAATTTTGAAAATCAACAACTTATCCACATATTTTTCCACACTCAAAATTGTTGTCCACAAATCGAACGAAACCTGATTTTTAACCTTACTCGAGTACACCGAGGTAGTTAAAGGGCGAAATAGCTCTCAATTCGGCTTTTATGGCTTCTGACACATCCAGAGTCTCAATAAACTCAGCAATCGTTTTTTCAGTGATCGCTTCGTTCTTCCGGGTCAGGGCTTTGAGAGCTTCATAAGGTTGTGGATAACTTTCGCGACGTAATACCGTCTGAATTGCTTCGGCTACTACGGCCCAGTTGGCCTCTAGGTCGGCATCGATGGCCGCCTGATTTAATTCCAATTTGTCAATGCCGCGAAGTAAAGATTTCAGAGCGATCAGTGTGTGAGCCAAAGGCATACCTAAATTCCGCAGTACCGTTGAATCAGTCAGATCGCGTTGCAAACGGGAAATAGGTAACTTGGCCGACAGGTGTTCGTATAAGGCATTCGCCACTCCGAAGTTTCCTTCGGCATTTTCAAAATCAATGGGGTTAACCTTATGAGGCATCGCCGAAGAACCGACTTCCCCCGCTTTGATTTTTTGCTTGAAGTAATTCATGGAAACGTACGTCCACACATCCCGAGAAAAATCAATGAGAATGGTGTTCAGGCGTTTCAAGGTATCCAGTAAAGCCGCCAGATGGTCGTAGTGTTCAATCTGAGTGGTGTACTTACTACGGGTTAATCCCAAGTTATCCACAAACGTATTCCCAAACTCAGGCCAGTTAAAAGCGGGGTAAGCGACCCAGTGGGCATTGAAGTTACCCGTTGCTCCACCGAACTTAGCCGCGTGTGGAATAGCGGTTAACAGGGCCTGCTGCTGTTTAATACGTTCGATGAATACCAGAATCTCCTTGCCCAAACGGGTTGGAGAAGCGGGCTGACCGTGCGTACGTGCCAGCAGAGCCACGTCTTTCCAGCTTTCAGACCGTTCGGTTAACTTGTGGATAACTTCCTCAAAGGCAGGACTAATGACTGCCTCCATCGCTTCTTTTAGCGATAATGGGATAGCCGTATTGTTTACGTCCTGAGACGTTAAGCCAAAGTGGATAAACTCCAGATACTGCTCAATGTCCAGATCTTTAAGTTTTTCCTTGATAAAGTATTCAACGGCCTTCACATCGTGATTGGTCGTTTTCTCAATTTCTTTGATTCGGAGGGCGTCCGTTTCTGAAAACTCTGTATAAATGGAGCGTAACTTTCCAAAAAGAGCCGTATCAAACTGAGCCAGTTGGGGAAGCGGCAATTCGCAAAGGGCAATAAAGTATTCGATTTCAATCCGAACCCGATAGTGAATTAACCCGAACTCTGAGAAAAAGGGAGCCAGGGATTCCGTCGCCCGGCGATAGCGGCCATCTACGGGAGAGATAGCGGTTAAGGTAGTGAGAGCCATACTAATTTGCTTCGTAAAAGACAAAGTTACCCTGATTTTGTGAAGAATAGCGATTCTGCTAGGCCTAATCCGTAGAGACGTCGATTTATCGCGTCTTCTTTTTATCTGATTCCTATTTATTTGAAATAGATACGCGGAATTAGACGCGATAAATCGACGTCTCTACGAATATTAATTCCAAACAAACACCCAGTAATGCCTATTTTTTCCGAATTTGCTTTCATATTTCATTAAATTACCTACATAAACTATTCTTATGCCTGAATCACAGGGTCATCTTCGTCGGTCTATTGGCCTGGTATCCGGGATTGTGTTTGTTATCAGTGCGGTTATCGGGACGGGCGTTTTTAAAAAAGTGGCCCCCATGTCGGCTGAGCTACAATCGCCGGGCCTGGTGCTGGCGGCCTGGTTATTGGCAGGATTAATTAGTCTGGCCGGAACGCTCAGTAATGCAGAGGTTGCCAGTATGCTTGTGGATTCGGGTGGGGAATACGTCTATTTTCGAACCATCTACAATCGCTTTTTTGCCTTTCTGCTCGGCTGGACCAACTTCGCGGTCATCAGAACGGCATCGATTGCTTCCATTTCTTACGTATTCGCTCAATCGTTAGGCTCACTCATTACCCTACCCGCCACGCCCGCCTCTCTGGCGAATATTAACCTTCTGGGATTGCACCCGCTGGATAACCTCAGTGTTAAGGCCGTTGCCATTGGACTGGTGTTAGCTCTGACTTTTCTCAATGCCCGAGGATTAAAAATGGGTGAAACCATCAGCCGGATTCTGACGGTAACCATGATTGGAACCATGCTGGTTATCATTATTCTGGGGTTAACTTCATCCACTGGAAGCTGGGCTAATATTCAGCAACCTTCGATTGATTTTAACGCTGAAGCCATGTCAGGAGGAACGCTTCTGAGTGCCTTAGCTTTGGCCTGTTTAAGTGCGTTCTGGGCTTATGAAGGCTGGAATAATCTGGGGTATATCGGTGGAGAAATTGAAAATCCGCAACGAAATCTCCCCTGGGCTTTAACCATCGGTACACTGATTATCATGACAATTTATCTACTGATGAACTTCGTGTACTTCTACGTATTACCCATTGACGAGATTATTAATGTGCATAAGTCACAAAATGGTATCGCAGCGGTGGTAGCCGTGAAGCATTTTCTGGGAGCAGGGGGTGGATTAGCCATTTCTTTGCTGATTCTAGTTACGACATTCAACTGTACCAGCAGTACGATTTTGATGGCTTCGCGTTTGTTTTACGCGATGGCGAAGGACGGTTTGTTCTTTAAATCAGCGAATTATATTCACCCGGTTTTTAATACGCCTTCTAAAGCATTGTGGATGCAGGGCATCTGGTCTTCGGTACTGATTTTATCAGGAACGTTCGATCAGTTAACCGATATGCTTATTTTCGCTTCGTTCATTTTTTACGGAGCTACAACGCTGGGCGTGTTCATTTTACGCCGGAAAATGCCAGATGTCAATCGTCCCTACAAGGTGATTGGGTACCCTGTAGTACCCGCCCTCTTCCTGATTTTCTGTGCCTTTCTAGTGATCAACACCCTTTTCAACCGTACAACAGAAGCTTTGATAGGTTTGTTATTAATGGCCACGGGCTTACCGTTTTACGCCATCTGGCGAAAGCGGGCGACAGTTTAGTAATTTGAGTGGTTGGTTATTAGTTATTAGAAAGAAAAAACAAACAACTAATAACCAACCACTATCAACTAACTATACATGCTTTCGATCAAATCCTTATACTTCTGAACCACTACTTTGCGTTTGATTTTCAGCGTTGGAGTTAATTCTCCGGCGTCGATGGTAAAGAGTTTGCTGAGTAATGTATACTTCTTCACGCGTTCGAACTGGGCAAAACTTTCGTTTAACTTTTCGATTTCCAGGTGCAGTTTTTCCAGTACCTGTTCGTTTTTTATCATCTTCTCGGGCGTAGAGTATTCAATCTGATTAAGGTTACAATACACCTTCAAGGCCTCGAAGTTGGGAACAATAATGGCCGATGGGAATTTCTGACCTTCACCCACCACGATGATTTGTTCAATGTACTTCGATTCTTTAAGCTTGTTTTCAATCAACTGAGGGGCTACGTATTTACCTCCCGAGGTCTTGAACATTTCTTTCTTTCGATCCGTAATCTTTAGAAAACGGCCTTCGACGGCTTCGCCAATATCACCCGTATGAAACCAGCCTTCGGCGTCAATAGCCTGAGCCGTCAGTTCCGGCTGGTTATAATACCCCTTCATAATATTGGGACCCTTGACCAGAATTTCACCATCATCCGCAATTTTGACGGTTACTTCGGGCAACACACTACCTACGCAACCTACCCGCAGGTCAGGCGGATTCACCCGGCCTACGGAGACCACGGGCGAAGTTTCGGTCAGGCCATAGCCTTCGGCTACGGGGATTTCCGCCGCCCAAAACACGCGGGACAAACGGGGCTGCAAGGCCGCCGATCCGGTACAAACGATTTTGATGTTCCCGCCTAAAGCCTCTTTCCATTTACTAAAGATGAGTTTGCGGGCCAGTTTCAACTGCGTATTATAACAAAAACCCTGATCAACGGCGGGATCATACCGAAGCCCTAGCTTTAAAGCCCAGAAGAATAACTGCTTCTTGATTCCCTTTAATTCATACCCTTTGGCCACAATCTTATCGTACACTTTTTCCAAAAGACGCGGCACCGTCGTGAATACAGTGGGCTTTACCTCCTTGAGGTTATCCGCAATGGTATCCATGCTTTCAGCGTAGAAAACCGATACTCCGTATCGCATATACACGTAGAGAATGGTCCGCTCATATACGTGGCTCAAAGGCAGGAAACTCAGCCCCCGCTCGTGAGGTTTCATGGGCATGTAAGGTTTTACGCCTTCAATATTAGAGATCACATTTCGGTGCGTTAACATGACTCCTTTGGGCGTTCCGGTCGTACCTGACGTATAAATCAAGGTTAATAAATCCTCAGGCTGAACGGTTTCTCTGATTTCCTCCAGCGATGGGATGTCTGCTTCATTCGCCAGATCCGTTAGCTCCTTCCAGTTCTTTACGCCTGTAATGGAATCAATGGAATAGATTTGAGGTACTTCGGAAAGGCTATTGACCGCTTCAGATACCTTACCATACAGAGCTTCATTGGACACAAATACAATTTTTACTCCGGCATCATTAAGAATGTAACGGTAATCGTCAACGGTAATGGTAGGGTATAAGGGAACCGATACCGCTCCGATTTGCTGAATTCCGAAATCAAAGAAATGCCATTCCGGACGGTTATTCGACACAATTGCAATCTTATCATCTTTCCGAATACCCGCTTTCAACAAACCTAAACTCACCAGATTGGCTTGACGAAGAAACTCAGCCGCCGGTATTTTTTCCCATACACCATTCTTTTTCGAGGCTAGAGCTTCCTGGCTATTCGTTTCCTGAACGAATCGGGTTAATACTTCAAAAACTCGCTTATACGGGTACTCTTTCGCTTCGCTGGGAAATGAGGAGGTTATTACTTGCATTATAATGTGGTTTGTGGCTAAGTATTCAGATTTCAAGTCTAAGTTATACTTAATAAAGAATAGTCCGAAAACAGTTACGAGTATACATAAAAAAAGGCCGGATTACCGGCCTTCTCATTTGAAAAATAAATCGTTATTTTTTGTCCTGTCGAGCATCTTTGATGTAGTACAGAACTTCTTCGTATCCACTGGAATAAACGTATTTACCTCGGCCATGTCGGTAACCGTTTTTAAATTCGCCAATATAGCGGTCGCCATTCTTGAATTTAAGCATACCCACACCCTGACAAACTCCGGCGTAAAAGTCTCCGGAATACACCGCTCCGTTGGTATACCAGAGCGTTCCCTTGCCTTCAAAACGACCGTTCAAGAAATCACCTTCGTATTTCTTTTTGCCATTGGCGTAAAATTGTGTACCGACCCCGTTAGGCCGATTATTTTTCCATTGCCCTTCGTATTTCTCCAGTGTCTTCCGATTGACATAGGAACCCATGCCTTCCGAACAGTTGCCGGTAACACAACCCGTGCGGGCAGGAGCTTCTGCGGCTATTACCGGGGCTTTGGTTTCAACGGGAGCCGATGGGGTAGGGGAGGAATCTGGAACTTTATTCGCTATACGTGGGTAAAAATTATCCGCTTCACGCCATCCTTTCTCAATTGCGGATAATCGATCACGTTTGGCAGGGTGCGTCGCGTCGCCTTCGTCGTTCTGTAAAAGCTGAATCGCAATTTGGGCGTTTTCCAAAGTTCCCCCCAGATTGTGGATAACAAAACCAGAGAAGTAATCAGCCTGTAGCTCCTTATCAGGACGACTGCCGGTACCGTCCGATGTATGACCCAAAATGTGGTGACCAATCTCGTGAGCCATAATACTAGTAGCCGACCAATCCGTGCGGGTGCGGTTTTCTACCTGCTTTAAAAAGGCATTGTCATAAACTACGTAGCGAACTCCGTTGATAATGGTAGCATAACAGTTATCGGTATTGGGACATTCGACCACCTGAAAGTTTCGCTTCCCAAAACCCATGCCCGCCGACTTCAGAATGTTATCCACAACGCCTTCGGCATGTTGATTAGACTTAAATAGATATACGTCGCAAGGCCCTTTTTGTAGTTTTTGCGAGCCATAACTCCAAGTTGGAAACTTATCTTCCTGATTATCAGAAGAATTTTGAGAAAAAGCGGGTCCGCACAGAAACACCAAACCGCAGAAAAGGCCCTGCTTGACAAGACGGCTTAAAGTAGACATGTGGATAACTTTGTTGGGTTATTAACAATAGGAATGACTTTTCCACAACGAAAAGAGGGGGATGGAAGTTCGTGGCTCATCCAGTTGCGGCCCACGTCCGTTTTTCAACGGTATTTCCACGAGCCACGAACTCTAACTTAACAATCGAAAAGATTGATTAATTTATTGCATCACCCCGAAGATTTCTAAAACGTTTGCGGGCTTCAGCGGTGTAAATACTACCGGGATACTTCGTCAGGATTTCTTGATACAGCTTCATTGCCGTTTCCTTGTCATTTTTATTCTCCTGCTGAAGCTTTGCCATCAAAAACAAAGCATCGTCACCCAGAATGTCCTGAGGGTGGGTTTTGATGATTTTATCCAGATCTTCAATGGCTTCATCCGTCCGGTTTTCCTTGATCAGCGTATTGGCTCTTCGCCAGAGAATCTCATCGGCCAGCGAATGATCTTTGTATTTCTGGTATAGGTCATTGAGCGAAGCCAGAGCTTCATCCGTCCGGTTCTGGAAAAGTAACAGATCTACCGCCGCGTAGGCTTTCATGGCCGTTTCGGTGGTATCCATGCCCGTATTGTCCTGAATTAATAAACTCAGCTCAATAGCATCGTTGGAGATTTCGCGAGTAGTGGCCTTTTTGAGAATATCCAGTACATCTTTGGCCAGCTCAAAATCCCCTTTGTAATACGACAACTTCGCGTTTTTCAACTTGGCATCGTAACCCATCGGACTGTCTTTCGCTGACTTTTCCACTTGCGAGTAAAGTAGTGTGGATTCCCAGGGTTCGCCTTTCAACAGGAAAACGTCACCTAACTCCAGCTTGCACTTATTCACAAAATCCTGATCCATTCCACCCGCCTGAATGGCTTTCTGGAGAATGGTGGCGGCTGTATCTTTCTCGTCGAGGTAAAACGCGTAGAGGTGAGCCGAGTTACGCAGGGCTTCCAGCGTGCGGGGGTTTTCACCCAATTCCGCTAACAAGCGACCGTATTCGTTAATCAGTACCCGGATATCTTCCTGTTTCACGGGATAAGTGGTCTTAACCACTTCTTCCTTGGCATTGATTAACAAGCGGCGATAAACGGGATAGTTGGTACTTTTGGGGTATTCTTTCACCAAATACTCAAAAACTTTCCCCGCGGCTTCGTAGTCTTTGTTCTGCATGGCGAGGAAGCCAATTTCCGTAACTTTCTGACCTTCCTGCTTTAACCGCCGATCCAGAGCACGGGCCTGGATGAAGGCCTTCCCAAATTCTTTCTGCTGGAGCAGGTACCAAATCAGCATTTCCCCGTAATACTTCTCATTGGGCAATTCCTGTACTTTGCGGTAAAGCGTTTTCTCCAGTGCCAGTACGATTTTCTCGTCTTTCATTTCATCCTGCAAAATGCCCTGCACCAGATCGGTATTACTTTCATTCGATCCAAAGACGAGATATTCCTCGATCATGGCTTCCGATTGGCCCAAAAGTCGATGCAGACGAGCGATCTGCAAAGAATAGCGTGATGGGTCACGCTGAGCTTTTCGAGCCTCCTGGAAGAGTTTTAGGGCCCAATCGAGCTGATCTTTATCGGCCAGGTTCTTTCCGAGCCGATACGTCCATTCTTCTTTTCGCTGTCCTTTTACCAAAGCTTCGTTATACCACTTATCAGCTTCTTTGACTTTTCCCTGACTTTCGAGCATGCGGGCATAGTCCAGTGAGTAGAAGGGATTCTCGGGCTCTTCCTTCATCTGCTTTTTCAAAAATTTTTCAGCCTGATTCCAGTCTTTCAACTTAACCAGACTTTCGAGGTAAGGCTCGTATACTTCCGCCAGCAGGCTTTTCTCTTTAGCCAGTTTCTCAAGGGTAGCACGGGCTTTTTCATATTCCCCATTGCGAAGGTATTCTTTCCCCAATTGAACTTCTGGCGTCTCCACCTGAGCGGGCATAATCTGAGCATTACTCCCAAACGAAATCAGAAGAGCTCCGCAAAAGAACAGTCTGAACAGTTTCTTCACCATTTACATTTATTAAGAAATTCTTTTTTAAAATCTTTTTTAATGGTTGTTATAAAGCCGGTGGAAAAGTGAATAAATTTTTTTTCAAAAAACACTTGATTGGATCATCGTTGATTAAATCACGGCTTGTCCACACTTACCCACATCTTTGTGCACATCTAATATACTGATTTACAATTAAATTCTATTTACCCACATTTTGAAGAGTTATACACCGTGGAAAAGTGGATAATTTTTACCCCTGGAAAACGGTTAATAACTAGTTCATGATTCGGGGATTACTCGGGAGTTTTCAACGGATAACTTTCATTTTCAGTCTTTAGGGATTGGATTGTGGATAGCCCTATGAATAGTCCACAGGCTTTTTCCCCAGTATCCACAGCAAAAAGCCAGTTTATCAACGTTCTTATCCACAGAAAGTTTGGACATTTTTAATTTAGAATGTAGCTTTTCCGTAGTCCTCTATTTTAGGACCCAAAATGACTTTTTCCACCGGACTTTTCCACATAGTAAAAAGGCCTTCTATCGGTCTTCTGAGGCATAAAAAAGCCCGTCCGAGTGGGACAGGCTTTTGATGTGGATAAGCAAATGGCTACAATGAAAAGTCGTTACCTAATAACTCGAAATTGGCCTTTAGCTTAATATCATTCGGAAAGACGATGACGGGCTCAGGCGGAATGAATTCATCAGGATTACCCGCATCCCATTTACCATTTTTATTCAGATCCAGAATGAGCCTTAACTTATAGGTTCCCGGAGGGACGGCAGTAAAAGTATAAGGGCTCTTATTAGGAATGCTGCGGATCACTTTGAAATCGGCTGCACTTAATAACTCGACCATATAATTCGACTGGACGTTTCGAACTTCGCCACTGATGGTCCCGTACTTTTCGGGATCACGTAATGGATTCAAATTTTTTACGGTCTGCACGGTATCTTCTTCAATGGAAATGAAAGTGCCTTTCGGAAAAAGGCTGCGAACGTCGCGTTTGAATTTTAATTCCTTTTCGATCTTGAATTCCGTTCGATAGGCATTCCACTCGAAATCGTTAGCAGTGAAATTAACATCGCGAATAGTATCTTCCTGAATACGGACCAATAGCGGATTAAAGCGGGTGATGGGTTTGTTGAATACCATCTGCATTTTAAAAACCTCGTCTATGTCTTCTCCACTTTTCGGCGTTTGTTTTACTTCCAGAGATTCGCGGGTATCCGCATCGCGTTTGCCTTTTTCGCGGAAACGAATTTTTTGATCGCTGGTAAAATTGCGACCTAGAGAATCCTGAACGGTAACACTGGCCCGTAAGGTATCCGTAGAATTGATGGTATTATAAAACCGGATTTGGTTGGATTCCATCAGAGCGTAAGGCAAGCTGTCACCCGCAAATTTAACCTTAACCGAAGTAATGCCTCTGGGATAAATCAGAGAAAAAGTCCGGGATGTTGCCAGCGTCTTGGGGGTTCGCTGCGGCGACTGGTCAGCATTTGTAATTTTAAGAATGGGCGAATCCGTGAAGCCGGGTATGGTAATAGGGTTGGGGTGAAAAGCGATGGCTTCTTTTTCGGTATTATATAAAAGGTTATTGTTAACGTCTTTCAAAGCCGCCAGCCAGTACCGTCCCGGAGCCATATTTTCCAGATTAAATCGACCGGAGCTGTCGGTCTTCGTCAGGTAATAAGGTTTGTTTTTGGAAAACTTCAGGGTGTCACTTACCTGGTATAATCCGACCAGAGCATCATACACCGGACGGTCAGTAAGTAACTCCTTCACCGTTCCCTGCAAGCGAAGCGAGTCAAGTTGAGTACCTGTACTGAAAACCAGTTTAACGTTCCGGGCAGGGTTGCGTTCGGTTACATCCTTGAATGCATTCCGAAAGTTTAAGGTGTAAGTGGTGTTGGGGCGGAAGTCTTTTTCGAAAGTAATCCGCACGCCTTTGGGGTAAGTTTTAAAGTCAAACGTTCCTTCAATGGCGGGGGTAATGAGTAACTGTTGATTCAGGTTATCGATGTTGATATACTCATCAAAATCCAGCTCAACGATTTTCCCTTTAAAGTTCGTCGTTAGATTTTCAGGTACCTGGCGAACCACTTTCGGGGGCGTTAAGTCTTTGGGCCCACCTGACGGCGAACTCTGCTGGGCACAACCCGCCAGCCCGATCATCCCTATGATGGCCCAGCATAGTGCGGTGAAATGGTTACGCTTTTTTGAATACATAAATAAGGCTGGAGTAATTGTTCTGATGGCTTTTGGCCCACTGATTCGAGCGAAGCCCTTTCCGTACGGCTTCCACATAATTGATTTTACCATCCCGGTATTTCGTGCTGAGCATACTCACGTAAAACGAATCGAAAGGCATGGGTAAGGTTTGCGTCAGCGTAAATCCTTTTTCTGATACTAATTGTTGAATGGCCTTTTGTGAGAAGTGATACAGGTGGCGGGGCACGTCGTAAGCGGCCCAGTATTTACCGTATTCCTGAGCATCGAAAGACTGCAAATTGGGAACCGCAATGACCAGATGACCCTGATTCGCTACCCGATCTTTCAGCCAGTTTAGGGTTGCCTCGAGTTGATGAATGTGCTCTAACACATGCCACATCGTAATCACCTGAAAGGTCTCCCCTGCATAACTTTCAAGAATGGAAGACTGAATATGCTCAGCCGTTTGTTCGACTGCAATTTGGCGGGCTCCGGCATCGGGTTCAATGCCTGCTACTTGCCAGCCGTCCTCTTTACATACTGATAGAAACATGCCCGTTCCACAACCCACATCGAGTAAGCGACCTTTTTTAGGGCTTAATTCATTCACCAGTTTGAGCTTGCTTTGAAGCGTAATCTTCCGAACACTGTGATAGGCTTTGGCGACTAATCCCTGTTTGGTATTACTGTGAGAGATATAATCGGTCGACTGGTAATAGGCTCCAATTTCATTTTCTTCGGGACGTGGATTTGTAAAAACAAAGCCGCAGGACTGGCATTGCTCCAGTGTGAATTCTTCCTGACTAACGGTATAATCCTTGCAAACCAGGTAGGGGGTACGTCGCTCCCCTTTGCACACCGGGCAACAACTGAGGGTTTCCATTTTCATGCTTCAAAAATAGCCGATGAGTTTTGATTCCCTGAGCATATCGGTCGAGCATCTTTCATGACTTCGTTAAATATGCTTAAGGCTAATAAAAAACCCCTTCGCGGAGGAAGGGGTTTTCATAAGAAAGTCTGGATGGATTATCGGCCCAGATGCACCATCAGGATTGAAATATCCGAGGGAGATACCCCACTGATGCGTGAAGCCTGGCCCAGCGTTTCGGGACGAATACGGGTTAACTTCTGCCGACTTTCAATAGATAAGGCCGTCAGTTTGCTATAGTCGAAGTTAGGATGAATGACCAGATTTTCAAGGCGACTCAGTTTTTCCACCTGACTTCGCTCCCGTTCCATGTAGTCTTCATACTTCACATTGATCTCCGCCTGCTCCAGAATTTCGTCCGAATATTGGCTCCGTAGTTCCGCTGTAGCAGTGCTCAGGTCGAGAAGTCCGTGAATATCCAATTCTGGACGCTTTAAAAGTTGGTATAAATTGGTTTTTTCCCGCAATAAAGCTGAGTTCTGACGCTCCAGACCCACATTTGCCTCTTCGGGGGTAACCTTCATTTTTTTGAGGTCATCGATCAATCGGGCGGTCATCATCCGCTTTTCCTGCACCTTTTGGTAGCGTTCTTCCGAAGCCAGCCCCAGTTGATAGCCTTTTTCAGTTAAGCGAAGATCCGCATTATCCTGACGAAGCAGGGTTCTGTATTCGGCCCGGGAAGTAAACATCCGGTAGGGCTCTTCCGTACCTTTATTAATTAGGTCATCAATTAATACCCCGATGTAAGCTTCTGAGCGATGCAACACAAAAGGCTCTTTTCCGTGAACCTGATTGTGTGCATTGATACCTGCCATGAGTCCCTGGCAAGCGGCTTCTTCATAACCTGTCGTTCCATTAATCTGTCCGGCAAAGAATAACCCCTGAATCAGTTGGGTCTCCAGCGTAGACTTTAACTGGGTCGGAGGGAAGAAGTCATACTCAATAGCATACCCCGGGCGGAACATACGTACCTGTTCAAAACCGGGAATTTTTTTCAAAGCAGCATACTGCACATCTTCTGGCAGAGACGTTGAAAACCCATTGACGTACACTTCAACGGTATTCCATCCTTCAGGTTCTACGAAAATCTGGTGACGATCTTTATCCGCAAAACGGTTGATTTTATCTTCAACGGAAGGGCAGTAGCGAGGACCTAATCCTTTAATCCGACCCGCAAACATGGGCGATTTCTCAAACCCAGTCCGCAGAATTTCGTGGACTTCGTGATTGGTATACGTAATCCAGCAACTGCGTTGTTCTTGCAATACGGGCGTATCCAGGTAAGAAAATTTACCTGGTAGCTCATCTCCCAGTTGTTCTTCCATTTTAGAATAATCCAGACTGCGAGCATCCACGCGTGGCGGCGTTCCGGTTTTCATTCGTCCGGCTTCAAAACCTAATTGAACGAGTTGTTCCGTAATGCCAGTCGCTGCTCGTTCAGCGGTACGTCCTCCTCCAAACTGTTTTTCACCAATATGAATTAATCCATTCAGGAATGTTCCGTTGGTTAGTACGACAGATTTGGATTTGATTTCAATACCCAGCTGGGTGCGAACGCCGGTTACTTTACCCTCTTCCACCAGAAGTCCCGAAACCATTTCCTGCCAGAAATCGACGTTCTTGTTTTGTTCCAAAGCCAGACGCCATTCTTCCGCAAAACGCATCCGGTCGGATTGGCATCGGGGAGACCACATGGCTGGACCTTTCGAACGGTTGAGCATGCGGAACTGAATCATGGTTTTATCAGAGATAATACCTGACATACCCCCGAGGGCATCTACCTCCCGCACAATCTGACCTTTGGCTACTCCACCCATGGCTGGGTTGCAGGACATCTGGGCAATGGTATTCATGTTCATCGTAATGAGCAATACCTTCGATCCCATTTGAGCCGCCGCATGAGCCGCTTCACATCCGGCATGGCCGGCTCCCACTACTATGACATCGTACTCGTTAAACATCTTTTTGTATGTTACTCATTTTCAGCACTTAGTGCTTTTTATGAATAAACGTTAGGGCTGTGTGAATTTTTGTAATTTTTGAATGTTTCACGTGGAAACTTATTTTTTTATCAAAAAGTAATGTTTCACGTGAAAATATTAAGGTCTTAAAGCCAGATAGTGAGACTCTAAACGACGCATTTCAGCTTCCTCTTCATCCGTCTTATCCAGATACCCCGAAAGGTGTAAGACGCCATGCACGAGTACCCGACAAAGCTCGTCGTAAAAAAGAGTATTGAGTGAACGGGCATTGTCTTCAACTCGTTCCACGCTTACAAAAATATCTCCGCTTAATAGACTCTCTTCTTCTGAGTTATCAAACGTAATGATATCTGTATACGTATCATGATTCAGATACTCAACATTGATCTTGTGTAGATACTCGTCAGAGCAGAAAATATAATTTAACTCATGGATTTTAAATCCTTCAGCCAAGGCAACCGTATTAAGCCAGCGACGAGTTTTTTGTGGAAATGGGACTTTAAATTCTACGTCCTCTATGAAATAGCGAATCATTCAGAAACAAATTGAGAATCACAAAGATAAGGCGAATTCAAGTAGGATAGAAGCCTGAAAATGAAACGGTGGATAACTCTGTGGAAAACCCAGTGGATAAGATCGTGCATAACTAACGACCTGACTATTAATAACGTACAAATGGGTACTGCAATCTAATAATCATAGCGATCACGAATCTGGAACAAGAAAAAAGCTGAACCTTTCGATTCAGCTTTTGATAGGATTAACGAAGTTTTTTAAAGTACTGATCCACTTCCTTTTTATAGAACGGAGCCAGAGAGGGCGGAACCGTTCGTAATAACTCGGTCTGCTTTTGCTTCTCCTTTACGTACTGTTCAAAGGCAGGGGGGACTTTGGGAGGCAGGGGTTTTGCCGTTTCTGATTTCCTTTTTTCGTCCTCTTCCTGTTGCTGAATCGCCTTTTCAGACTCCAGTAAGCGGGTCAGAATATCCTTATTACGGTTAATGGTATTTGGAGTAAGCCGCTTATTAACCAAATCTTCTTCCGTCTGATCCATCTTTTTCATAAGATCATTCGCTTCGTTTTGCAATTTCTTACCTGCCTCTGTTCCTTTCAGCCGTTCCATAGCTTCCTGCAATTGTTTGCGAATAGCCGCCTGTTGAGCAGCCATCTGTGCCATTTGCTCGGAGAATTGTCGACCCTGTTTATTACCACCCTGCTGCATCTGCTGCATTTGTTGATTCATTTTCTCCTGCTGTTTACTCATGCCGGGGGCGTTGCCTTTTTGTTTTTTGCCTTTTCCTTTGCCGGAAGCCATCATATTCATGGCGTTATCCTGCATTTGCTTGAGCACGTCCGAGAGCATCAGGGCCAGGTTATTCATGTTCGTCATGGCAAATTGCTGGCGAGCGGTGGCTTGTGACAGTTTCCGCTCACGGATCGACTTGGCAGCATCGTCCATGTTTTTCTTCATACTGCCTACTTCGCGGGTAACAAATGCTTCAATTTGCATGACGCGTTTCGCCAGGGAGTATAAACTGTCTTCAATGATCTTGGCATCATCCTGCATTTTGATTTGCTCCTGAGCCAGTTTTACGAAGCGAGGATCAGCCAGTTGAATGCCCCGGAACTCCTTCATTAAGCGTTCCTGATCAAAACTCAGATGAACCAGATTTTCCAGAATATCGCGTAGGTGATCCATGTTTTCCTGATTCTCTTCCATCTCCGCTTCCTGTTTCATGTCCGACAGTTTCTGAGCCAGTTTCTGCATTTGCTGGGCGGCCTGCTTCTGCTTTTTAGCGGCTGATTTCTGATTGCCCTGCTTCATATCCTGCATGCTCTGTTCCTGCTGTTTGGAGATGTCTTCCTGCTCTTGCTTGCCCATGTCCATGTTTTCCATGTCTTTGAGCTCTTTATTTAGTTCTTCCACCTGCTTCAGCTCTTCCTTGACATTCTTCATGTCATCCTGTAGTTTCTGCTGTTCCTGCTGAAGGGGAGAGGCATTTTCATCGGCCTTTTGACTCTCTTTAGAATCCTGATCTTTCTGGTCGGTGTTCTGATTTTTCAAGGAATCCGTTTCGTTCTTCCCATTTTTAGGATCCTTGGAGTCTTTGTTATTTGAATCGTTCGGCTGATTTTTATCTGATTTCTGATCTTTACCCGGATCCGTTTTCTGAGCTAATTGTTCCTGATTTTCAGCCAGTTTTTTTAACTCTTCGATAGACTTATCCAGCTTTTGTTCGCGTTGCAGACGCTTGAATAACTGCATCGCCCGATCCAGATCTTTCTCGGCATTACGCTCCTTTGACTTCAGGCGATCCAGTAAGTCCAGCATGCGTTCGTCCTGATTTTTTTCCAGCATTTCCTTGAGCTGCTCATAGAGTTTATCCGAGTCGTTTTTCATTAACTCATTCATGAGCTTCTGGAGCTGCTCGAACTTCTTAGCTAACTCGGGTTTCTGTTCACTGAAACGTTGCTGCTTTTCGGTTAAGCTTTGGTTCAATTCCTGTAACTGCCGGATTTCATCCTGTAGTTCCTGCCGCTTTTTCAGCAGTTCTTCTACCTGTTTTTTATCCTGATAATCCAGATCACGTTTGTTCTTCAGGCGAGTTTCCAGAGCTTCGAGTTCCTTTTTGAGTTGCTGAGCTTTACTCAAAGAGCGGTCCATCTGATGCTCGGTTTTATCAATGGCCTGTTCAATTTCTTTGTCAATCGCTTTTTTAGAGGGGATGGAATAGTTCATTACGCCCGTCTTGGCTGCTTTTGCTCCATTGACGCCATCATTATCCCATACCTGAACGAAGTATTCAATCTTATCGCCCGGGGCCAGTTTAAGACTATCAGTAGACCATTGGTAATAAAAACTCTGAATGGTTTGGCCTTTAGAGAAGGGGATACCCAGAGAAGCATATGCTTTAGGCTCAGGCTTGCCTTCCCGCTGGATGCGATAAAAAAGTTTGAGATTCGATACCCCATAGTCATCCCCAATGTTTCCACCTAACACCAGATAGTTATATAAAGTAGAATCGCGGTATTGTTCGAGTGAAATGGTAGGATACTTATCGGGAATTACGTTCAGGAAAAAGCTAACCGGCTCGCGATTGTTAGCGTATTTATTTTTCAGAAAAACCTGATACTCGCCGGATTTACGAGCTTGTTTAACAAAAGAAAATCCTCCAATCATGGCCTTTTTTGCAATCTGCTGTCCGGTTTCTCCTTCAAAAGCCAGGTTAACGGCATCTGTTTCAGACGCGTCAAATTCCCATTCAATACGGGTTCCTTCAGGAACGGAAAGGTTACCCGTATTTTCTACGGATTCAGTAGGTTTATTAAGATAAGCCGGGTAATGGAGATTCACCGCAAAGCCTGTCAGATTAGGTCGGGCAATGAGATCAATTTCGTACGCATGAGAGGTATAACCCGCTGCTTCAAACTTAAAATCAATATCCTGTTGCACTTTGCGGAAGGTGTATTGGTAATGCCGCTGATCGGTCGATTCCATTTTGAAGCGTCGTCCTTCGAAAGTCAGATACACGGCTTCGGGAATGGCTTCGCCCTGAAGCCTTAATTGGACGGTATAGTCCTCGTTTCTAAAAGCTTGTAATTCTTTGTTTTCAAGCAGGAAAGTAAAGGGAGCCTCTTCCGCAAATTCATTGGTGAAATAGACAATCCGCGTCGTGGATTTGGTAAAAAACTGCGGCCAGACAAGGAGAATGGCTGCTATGACCAAAGCCGGTATCGCTACGAACTTGATGTATCTTTTATTCTCATTGAGCTTAACCGCATCCGCAAATTTGACCAGCGTCAGTTGCTGTGACTTCTGCTCAATAGAAGCCAGGATTAACTCGTTCTGGTTATGATTCAGTCCAACGAGTTGAAGCGTGTTTAGTAATCGATCACCCACTTCCGGGAAAAAACGTCCAATCTGCTGAGCGGCTTGTTCATTGGAAAGGGGCTTCTGTTTTCCGTATAAATACACCAATGGTTTGATTACCCAGAAGATGATGGAAAACAGAAAGACGGCAACAAAACCAAAGAAGAGAACCGTGCGGAAGATGGTGCCGAAATGGCCGAAATATTCGAGGGTATTCAAAAGCAAATAAGCCGAAAGCACCACGGCTGCCGAAAAGAGAATACCCTTTAACAGCAAGTTGGTATAAAACTTTCGCTTGTATTCGTCCAGTTGCCCTAATAGAGTAGAGATTGGAGAGTGTTGCATAAGAGTACAGAGGCCTTTAGAGTAAATGCTGTATGAAGCGTATACCGAAGTATAGATCAGTCGTGTATTTTAAACGATTTAAGTTACAAAAAATTTATTAATAACCGGTAAAAGCTTCGGTTTTCGTTTATTAATTGTTTGATAATCATATAAATACCTTAGAGACAATCTGTCAATGAAATTTAAATAAAAGTAAGTAGGCTTTTCCCTTCGTACGAGCGGGTGTAGAGCTTACTTGGCCTTGGGAAGGTTTCTTTGAATGTTACTTCCCCGGTCTGGATGGACCCGGATGAAATTCGGGGACACTGGTTGGTATTTATAATTATCGCACACCTGTGGGGACATCATATCCTCAGGGCCTGTCATCCAGAGCGAAGCGAAGGACCTTATTACCTTCTTCTAACTTATGGAGTCATGGGTACCATTATCAACCTAAAAGCCAAGGTCTATTGCTTCGTTCAAAAAAAGAGGTAATGGACTCTCTGATTGGTAAAATGTCATTTTGGGATTACCTCTCATCTTCTAAACAAAAAGAACCAGATCTTATCGACCCGGTTCTTACATAATCATTAATTTAGTAATTAGCGTTTTTTTCGAGAAGAACTATTCCGATTTTTATCTCTTGGCGAAGAGCTGGAAGGCTTACGATTTCGGTTACCACCGCCTCGATTACCACCCCTGTTACCTGAGGATGGAATGGGTTTGAGTCGGGGAGACTCGCCCGTAGTCAAGATGCCTAATAATTCCAGATCAATGATCCGGCGACTTAAGTTGGCTTCTTTTACCTTCACCCGAACGTTATCTCCAAAGTTGATAATACGTCCTGAATTCTGGCCTACTAATCGGAAATTAGCAGCATCCAGATCATAATAATCATCTTTCAAATCACTCAGACGAATCATACCTTCACTGGCGGTTTCTTTGATTTCCACGAATAGACCAAACTCGGTAACACCTGAAACCATACCGTCGAAGACTTCGCCTTGATGCGACTGCATGAACTCAACCTGTTTGTATTTAATACTGGCCCGTTCAGCTTCGGCGGCCATTTTCTCGCGTTCGGAGCTGTGCTTACAGCGACCTTCGTATTCGTTCCGGTTTTCTGAATTGCCGCCGTCCAGGTAATGTTGAAGCAAACGGTGAGCCATCATATCCGGGTAGCGACGAATGGGAGAGGTGAAGTGCGAATAATGAGCAAAAGCCAAACCAAAGTGACCAATCTCTTCCGTCGAATAGCGAGCTTTGGCCATCGTTCGTACGGCCAGGTTCTCGATTAGGTTTTGCTCGGGCTTACCTTCCACTGCCGTCATCATGCGGTTGAGCGAGCTGGCGATGTTCCCCTCTACATTGACCTGATAGCCGAAACGAAGAGCAAAATCCGCAAAGGTCTTCAAGCGATCTTTATCGGGAGCTTCGTGAATTCGGTATACCATCGTATTACGAGGCTCGTCTTTCTTGAGATTAAAGACAAATTCCGCTACTCGCTTATTGGCCAGCAACATGAATTCTTCGATCAGCTTGTGAGCGTCTTTCCGAACTTTCTGATATACATCGAGAGGCTTCCCATTTTCATCCAGACGGAATTTAACTTCAACCGTTTCAAAATTGACCGCTCCTTTACGGAAACGCTCAGCCCGTAGTGTTTTGGCCAGATCATTCAACACGTGCAAATCTTTCTGGAAATTAACGGTGGCCTCTACCTTTCTCTTTCGGCCTTTGGGCTTGTCCGTAGCTTCTGGCGTGGCAGGCGTTTCACTTTCTGTTAATTCAGCTTCCAGTAACTCCTGAGCTTCCTCGTAACTAAAGCGTTTATCCGAGTGAATGATGGTTCGGCCAAACCATTCATTGATAATTCGGGCCTTATCATCGAGTTCAAAGACGGCTGAAAAGGTCAGCTTATCTTCATTAGGCCGAAGCGAACAAAGGTTATTGGAAAGCTTTTCGGGTAACATCGGCACGGTCCGGTCAACCAGGTAAACCGATGTAGCTCGGGCGTAGGCTTCTTTCTCCAACTCCGTTCCCGGCTGAATGTAATGGGTTACGTCGGCAATGTGAACGCCTACGCGGATATTACCATTTTCGAGATACTCTATGGAAAGAGCATCATCGAAATCTTTGGCATCGGCGGGGTCAATCGTGAACGTAGTAATGGGGCGGAAATCCCGACGCTTTTTAACTTCTTTCGGGGTGATCTTCTCCGGAATGGCTTCTGCCGCCGCCGTGATGTGTTCTGGAAATTCATTGGGTAAACCAAATTCGGCCAGAATTGCGTGCATTTCGGTGTTATTATCACCCGCATTTCCTAGTACAGTTTTAACCCTACCTTCGGCCCGCTGCCCTTCTACGGGGAATTTAGTAATCTCGGCGATTACTTTCTGACCGTCTTCTACGCCATTAAAATCTTCACTTCGAATGAAAAAATTCGTATAAATCCGGCGATTGTCGGGATAAACGAATCCATATTTTGGACTCATCTGTTCGAAAGTTCCTACAACTTCCTGCCGGGTTCGGTGAAGAACCTCCTGCACCTCGCCTTCGGGACGATAGCCAGAACGCTTACTGCCTTTCCAGATCGAAATCCGTACCTGATCGCCATCCATGGCAGAATTCAGGTTATCCGTTGGAACATATACGTCAGGCTCGTCGGGTTTGGCGTCGTCCAGCACAACAAACGCAAAATTTTTGTTGGTGTGTTCCACCCGGCCCGTGCGGTAACGTAAGCCCGTATCTACCTGATACTTACCTTGAGCAAAAAGTAATTTTCCTTCTTCATTGAGCTCTTCGATCATGAGGCGATAAATCTCCCGCAGGGACTTTCCCCGTACATCCATCTGATCGCATAACTCCGAAATAGTGAAGGCTTCTTTGTAATTAATATCAAAAAAAGAGTGAATTTCGGCTTTAAGTTGATTGAGGAAACGTTCTTCTTTCGTGACTGTATGATTTTCTTTTGAATTTTTTTTCATGTAAATTATATCGTTACGTACTGATTAACAGATGGTTGAGTGAATTGGTTCTGCGTTGGAATTTATTACATACAGATTGGAAATACCTATACTACCGGCAAATAACAACTAAAGTTAAAGTTGTATTATTTAAAAAACGTTTCGAAGATATTTCTTCGAAGATTGCCTAATTTTGCACATTCCTAAGAATTGAACTAAAAAAACTGACGCTCAGAGGCTTCCAATGGCATTATTCGATTTCCTAACCAGCGACATAGCGATCGATTTGGGCACGGCCAACACGCTCATTATTCATAAAGGCAGAAT
Organism: Siphonobacter sp. SORGH_AS_1065; assembly: GCF_030818595.1. Classification (NCBI taxonomy): domain Bacteria; kingdom Pseudomonadati; phylum Bacteroidota; class Cytophagia; order Cytophagales; family Cytophagaceae; genus Siphonobacter; species Siphonobacter sp. SORGH_AS_1065. Next base: position 1,685,981 of record NZ_JAUTAM010000004.1, on the reverse strand, counting down.
AGTAGTGGACGAACCCTCTATTATCGCCCTCGATAAAACCACTGGCAAAGTACTGGCCATTGGTCATCGAGCCATGCAAATGCACGAAAAAACCAACGAAAACATCAAAACGATACGTCCCCTTAAGGATGGCGTTATTGCCGACTTTACGGCAGCCGAGTTGATGATTCGGGGGATGATTAAAATGATTGACGAACGCAAAGGCATGCGTTTCTTCACCGCTTCTCACCGCATGGTAGTTTGTATTCCTTCCGGTATTACCGAAGTGGAGAAACGAGCTGTAAAAGATTCGTGCGAGCATGCCGGTGCAAAAGAGGTGTACATGGTACACGAACCCATCGCCGCAGCCTTGGGTATCGGTATCGATATTCAGCAACCCAACGGTTCCATGATTGTGGATATCGGAGGGGGAACAACGGAGATTGCCGTGATCGCACTTTCGGGTATCGTTTGTGAAGCATCCGTTCGCATTGCCGGGGATGTCTTTACCCGTGATATTGTGGATTACATGCGTCGGGAACATAACCTCCTGATTGGCGAGCGTTCGGCTGAGATGATTAAAATCGAAGTAGGAGCAGCCTTACCCGAACTGGAAAACCCACCCGCGGATTTCGAAATCCGTGGTCGGGATTTGATGACGGGTATTCCGAAAGAAATTAAAGTAACGTATTCGGAGATTGCATATGCCCTTGATAAATCGATCTCGAAAATTGAGGAAGCTACCATGAAGGCTCTTGAAACGTCACCTCCAGAGCTTTCGGCGGATATTTACCACAACGGTATTCACCTGACGGGTGGCGGTGCCTTATTACATGGATTGGACAAACGTCTGGGTGCAAAAACAAAACTTCCGATTCACATCGCCGATGATCCTCTGCGGGCTGTCGTTCGTGGAACGGGCGAAGTATTGAAAGATCTGGATAAATTTAAGGCCGTTCTTATTAGTTAATTTCAGGACAGCGTAAAACGTAAGTAACCCAGTCATCAACTGACTCGGTTACTTACGTTCTCATTTTTGCTTCCCGTTGCATGAATTCGCTTTTTGCTTTTATAGCCCGGCAGCGGGCCTTTATTTTATTCATCCTGCTCGAAGTTTTAAGCTTGTGGTTTTACTTCAAGTTTAACAACTACCCAAGCTCGATTTATTTCCACACGTCCAATTATTACGTGGCCAAAAGCCTTCAGTTACAGGCTTCCGTCACGCAATATTTGAATCTGGGGCAGGTAAATGCGGGCTTGGCGGCTGAAAACGCCCGTTTGAATGCGGAGTTAACCAAGCTCCAGAATAAACAGGTGCCTAGCGTTATTAACTACAAAGCGGATTCAGCGGTTGCTACGCGGTTCCAGCCGGTGGTAGCCAAAGTGGTGAAAAACTCCATCGTTGTGGCTCAGAATAACTACCTCACCCTCGACAAGGGCACAGCGGATGGCGTTCAGCCGGGAATGGGTGTTATTTCTCCCACGGGTGTAGTGGGTATCGTTAAAGGCTGCTCCGAGCATTTTTCTCTGGTAACTTCTATTCTGCACATTGATCCGCCCATGCGGGTTTCTTCGGAGGTACGACGTAGCGGAGAAATTGGTTCCAGCCGTTGGGAAGGACAAAATACCGAGATCGTGAAGCTCTTCGATGTGTCGCGTTATAAGTCGGTAAAAATGGGGGATACTATTGTTACTTCGCATTTTAACTCCGTTTTCCCGGCGGGAATTATGGTGGGAACCGTTAAAAAATTAGGGGTTAGTTCAGACCAGACGTTCTGGGATATTGATGTAAAACTTGCGACGGATTTACGTAACCTGTCCTACGTGTATATCATTAATAATCGCCTTCAGAAAGAGCAGGAACAACTCGAAAGTACCGTCAAGTAAAAGAGTTTAGCGGTTTGAGTTTAGGGTTTAGAGTTAATAACGAACTCCAAACTCCAAACATAAAAACCCTAAACCCAAACCGCATTTAACCCCATGAATCGAAATATTTTAGGTATTGCCTTTTGGGTAGTTCTTTACTTATTGCTTCAGGTCTTTTTCTTTCGAAGCATGATCCTTTTCGATCATGCCTTTTGCTTTATATACATTGCCAGCGTTCTTTCTTTGCCTTTTGATACTCCCAGAACCTGGGTGTTGTTGTTGGCTTTCGTCTCCGGCTTCTTTGTCGATTTCTATTATAATACGTTAGGATTACACGCGGCCTGTACGGTTTTTCTGGCTTTTGCCCGTCCCGGTATTCTGAGGTTATTAACACCTGCCCGAGGATACGAAGAACGTAACGAACCTACATTAGAAGTGATGAATCTCTGGTGGGTGATTCGCTATACATTCATTGCCGCATTACTGCATCATGCGTTACTTTTCAGTCTCGAATCTTTAAGCCTGGCTTTGATTGCTCCGACGTTGATTAAGATTATAGCCAGTACCTTTTATTCGACATTGGTTATCGTTATTCTTCAGTTCTTTAGAGGAAACTAGAGGTTGTACTGTGGTTAACTACTAATAATTCTTTCCTGTCATTCAGAGCGTAGCGAAGAACCTTACTTATGAGTTGCGAGTAATAGTTTCTGATTGAAATTAATGAGCCTTTTCCAAAAATAGTCCCATGCCTACAGAAGGTCTCTCTGCGTTCGAGATGACAGGCGAAGGAATAGACCACCATAAAAAATGCGACTCGTTTCAGCGAGTCGCATTTTCCTTTTATTCCCGTAGAGACGTTGATTGATCACGTTTCATGCTTCCCATTTCAATTAATCTGTTTACTGCAACCGAATTTGATTAGGCTAAACAGATTAATTGAGGTCTCTACGGACTTAATTCTTGATAAACCGTTGACTTACCCGTTCATGTTCGTCGGTAATCTGCACAAGATATAATCCGTTACTCCAGCGGGAAACGTCTACGTCAAGGTAATAACCCGTTCCTAACGGAGACATCTGCTGCGTTAGAAGCGTTTTCCCATCACTACTCAAAATAGTTGCCGAGACATTGGAAGCGGTAGGGTTATCATATTCAATGCGAATACGTTCCTGAGCCGGGTTCGGTGATACCTTGAAAATAGTTGCCTTCTGAACGGGTTCCACCGATGTAATAACCACGGTAACGGCCTGCGAACGGGCTTTACAACCAGCCGATTGCGTAGTTTCCACCTGGTAAGAACCCGATTGCCCAACCAGATAGGTTTGAGATGAGGCTCCCGAAATCAGCGTACTATCCCGATACCATTGATACGCCGTTGCTGTGGAAGAAGTTAGCTGTAAGTCCTGACGGTTAATGGTCGGAATCGTTACAGCCTGACTGCGTACCACTGTAGCGGAAGAGGTCGTCTCACAACCCGAAGGTTCCGAAACTTTTACTGTATAACTTCCAGCCTGGTTGAGCGTATACGTCGAAGAAGTGGCCCCAGAAATCGTCTGGTTTTCTTTGTACCATTGATAGATAAATCCAGTTCCAGTGTTAGCCTGTAAGGTGAGGGTTCCGTTCTGGCACACCAGGGCACTATCTCCGGCGGTAATGCGGGCAGGCGAGGTAACCGTTCCTACTGTTACGGGCACTGCAACCCGATTACTGGAACAACCGCTGGCTTTTACTTTCAGATCGTAGAAGTAATAATAGTAGGTATAAGCGGCACTACCAGCTCCATTCCCTGTAATCGAAAAGATATTACTGATACTGAATGGATAAGGCTTGGTACTACTGCTCAGGTTTCGGTAAATCGTAGCTCCATTGCCGTATGCAATCTGAATTTGATAATCTCCCGCTGGAATGTTCAGTCCGAGTGGGTAAATGGCTCCATTATCACTAGCGTCGTCCGTACTGGCACCCGTTGCCGCCGGATTTCTGGTAGCCGTTACATCCAGCGTTACACTGGAGAATATATTTCCCGAAGCATTAACAACCGAAAAAGTAATCGTACCGCTATTGCCAATGTATAATCGGGCACTTTCCAGTACTACCGGAATATCGGCATGTACAGTAATCGCAGGTGTAAACTGGTTATATCCACCACCCGGATAAACCGATTTATTAGCCGGGCCTACCGTGCCGCTGAATTCGTTCAGGCTGGCATAGATCATACCAGAGGCGGGTTTCTGAGTAATAGAAGTGGCATTACCAATGGCGAGTAAGTTACCTCCACTGGGCGAATCGTACCAGAAAGCAGTGCCGGAAGCAGAGTTTCGCAAGGTTACCTTCGTATCTGTTCCGCAGGTTTGAGCGGTAGCGACGGGAGTAACCAGGGCTGCACTCGTCCGCGTTTGCGTTAATCCATCATTGCTGGATTGTTGATCTCCCGGTAAGGCTGTGGTAACAGTAATGGTATACGTTTTGGTAGCTTCGGGTGTAAACGATCCCGTCAACCACACGTTTTTCTGCTGAAAGGCATTAATACTGGTCTGGCCGGAAAAGGTGGCTACTGTGGTAGATCCCTCTTTTATTTGAGCCGTAATGGGGATAGAAGACTGATTTTCTGTACCAAAATTCTTCACCGTTACCTGCACAGAAGTACTGCCGCCGGAACAGAAATTCGCTTCGGGCGAAAGCAATGCGGTTATGCCTACGTCTTTGGCAGGCGTAACAATTTTCAATGCGTATTGCTGCGTTTGTCCGGCAGTATAGTTACCGCACGCCGTAATAGCTGTTGAGCCTTCTTGAGTAATGATTCGTAAGGGAATGAATTGCCCGGTAGTGACGCCCGAAGGAATAGTAACGGTTCCGCTGAATAGGCCTCCACTTTGCAAAACGGATGAAGTTCCCAGCGTTTCATTCGCATCTTCGAAATCACCGTCCAGATTCCAGTCGGCAAAGAGTTTTACCGTTTTGCTGGTGCTGGTTCCGTTACAGTTTGCTACGGTAATTTCATAATTAATGGTTTGGCCTGTGGATACTTCAGCGATTTGGTCTGCAAATACGAGATTTGTTGAACAACCTTCGGGTAAGGCATTATTGATGGTACCGAAAACGACTTTACTGATTTTACTGACATTCGTATTGGTTGCCAGAGCCGAGCAGTAAGCCGTTCCGCCAATACCGCTCATGATTAAACTATAAGCCTGAGGGGCGGATAAGCTGTTTTTGTGAGAAACGGTAATGGTATAAGTCCGGCCGGGAACGGGATTCTCAATGACAACCTGCTCAACATTATCCCGGATATTATCTCCACGAGTGGCCAGAGTGGAAGGATTTTCAGGATCGAGAATGTAGGGAAGGCTGGTCGTTGTTCCGTCTGAAATTCGAATATCCAGGTCATTCACCAATCGGGGCGTACGGTTATTCAAAGCCGCCGCATTGACGGTTAAGGGCGTTGCTTCGGGATCAATCCAGGCGATGGTTACGACTAGCGGACCTTTACCGGAAGCAATCACTTGTTGCGTGTAGGTTTGCCCTGAGCTTAATTCGCGTTCAGCGATGGAGTAACTCTTATCCTGATTAAGAATAGCCTTGGCGGCTTTCTCCATGTTCAGTAATCCCCAGCCGTAGGTATAATCTGGCCCCTTGTTTCCGGCCTCATCTGCGGTATGGATTACTAATCCTTTCAGCGTGGAAGAACGCATGAACTGGTTGTTATTCTGCTGACTGTAAAGCTCCTGTAGCAAAAACAGACTTCCCGAAACGTTAGGGGATGCCATCGAAGTGCCTGAAAGCGTAGCATACGCATCGCGAGCCGACGAAGTAGAAGAAAGAACATTGACTCCATCGCCAACGATATCAGGCTTAATACGCCCATCGTCGGTAGGTCCAGTGCTGCTGAATGAGCCTAGCTGCACATCTGAAGCATAGTTATAACCCTGAGGTAAGCCATACACTGCTCCAACGGTCAGGATATTTTTTGCCGTAGCATAGGTTGGAATATTATCAAAAGCTCCATTGCTCTTGCGGACTTTCGTACTGGTTGTAGAACCCGAACCGATGCTATACGAAGCTCCGTCGGCGGGTTTGTTGGTTCCATTGGCATCGCGGTCATTACCCGCCGCAAAACAGATCAGGTAATTGGGTGAGTTAACGGCAATGCGATCCAGCGATTGAGCATTGGAGCTATAATAGCCAAATTTATAATCTTCTGTTTCGCTGACGGCATCGGTGCCGTACCAACGCCAGGTCGTGCCGTCTTCGTCCAGTTGCCAGCCCGCCAATTGTCCGTAGGAGTGATTGGAGATTAACAAACCCGAAGCAGCACTGGTTATTTCTGAAATATCATTGTTAAAATCCCAGGCCCGAAGCGAAGCTCCCGTAGACATACCTTTGGCTAATGGGTTAACTCCACTGGCAATCATTGTTCCGGCCACGTGCGTAGCGTGTGAGTTATTACTCGTGACGTTATCTACCTGCGTTACCCGACCTGAAAATTCCACGTGATCTGGGCGAACGGCCCCACCGTCCCATACGCCTAAACGGCCATTCATAACGGAGCTTCCACCCGTAAGACTTAATCCCAGACTTCCTCCCTTTTGAAGCGTATTTGTGCGGGTTGTTGCGGCGGCAATTACGTTCGAAAAAGTAGTTATATATACCGGTTCTCCGTGAGCATCAAGCCCTTGAAGTTTAATACGACGACCATTGGCATACAGCCGCTCGACAAACCAGCCGCGTTTATTGACAAGATCCAGAGCTTTCGTATAGGAGGTCTTTTCCTGATCGGCCAACTGGCGAGCCGCCTTTTCCAATAATTGCGTTTGTTTCTGTGAATAAAGTGAAAGAGGTTTTTGGGCCAGGGCAGGATAGAAGACCAATGATCCTAGTAATACCAGTATATATTTTTTCATTTCTTGCGGGGTTACTATTCAAAATACGATACGTTAAAAGTAGGGGTGATGTTGCAGGTTTCGACGGGTAATGCGTTGATTATTATTATTTGGCAAGGCACCTTAAAGTAGAGACGCGATTTGTCACTTCTGGTCAAAAAGATGATGATACGTTTCAGTAGGTTATCAACTTCTTTCCTTCATCCAGAGCGAAGCGAAGGACCTTATTATCTTCTTCTAATTTATTAGGTCATGAGGTACCGTTCATAATCTAAAAGTTTCCCCTGATCTCTCCATTCTTTTGAGAGATCAGTTAAGGAATATACGCCTGTTATCAACAGTGAAACTTCGACTGTGGGAATAATGGCAAATCGGTAACTAACAAAAAAGCCCCTGATTTCTCAGAGGCTTTTTTGTTAGTTATTTTCTCTAAATCGAGCTTCGTTTTCTTCTGCAATTTCGCTGGCAAGTCGGGCTTTTTCCCGTTTATTATTCACTCTTGCCGAAACGAAAATACTGATTTCATAAAGTAATAATAAAGGAGCCGTTACCAGCATCTGACTAAATACGTCGGGTGAAGGAGTAATAACCGCCGCGATAATCAGGATAACAATGAAGGCGTGTTTCCGATAGTCCCGCATAAACTTAGGAGTCATAATCCCCACCTGCGATAACACGAAAATGATCATCGGTAACTGAAACGTCAGACCGCAGGCCAGAACCATCATTACCAGCAAACTCACATAAGAAGAAATATCTACCTGATTTTGAATGGATTCATCAATCTTAAAATCAGCAAGGAAATTAATGGCTAGGGGACTGACCACAAAATAACCGAAGGTTACCCCGCAGAAAAACAAGAGCGTTACCCAAAATACTGACCCCCGGGAAGCACTAATTTCCACATCCCGAAGACCTGGTTTAATGAATCGCCATAATTCCCAGAAGGCATACGGAAAGGCTAGTGATAAACCAATGAAAAAGGAATAGGTAATGGCCATCATGAATTGACCCGTCATTTCCCGGTTAATCAGAATGAAGTCAATTTTCTGAACGCATAAATCAGGAGCATTCACGATCTGGGCTAAATCGCAAAGCTTGCGATAGGTCCAGAAATCGGGTCGGCTGGGAGCCAGGATAATGCCATTCCAGATTTCGTTATGAAAAGCAAACGCCAGAACGGTAAAGACGATAATGGCCGCGAGTGCCCGGATGATGTGCCAGCGAAGTTCCTCCAAGTGTTCAATGAAGGTCATTTCACCGCCCGTTTCTTCTTCATTTTCGTCCCAATGTTGATCCAGAGGCATTGTATAAATGTTAAATATGAATAAAAATTTCGGCTATACTGATGTTCAAAAGAGTAAATTAATAGATCAGAGCCGAACGTTTCAACCTTTGACTATCCATTTTTTGCTCTTCAATAAAAAAGATCGTTTGAAGCAGTTGATTTGAAGAGTAAACTTCAAAGCTTTTAAACTGTTTCAAACGATCTTCAACCTTATAATTATTTAATTAGCGGTACAGCGGGAAGTTTTCAGTCCAGGCATTTACCTTTTTCTTCACTTCTGCGATGTAGCTTTCATTTTCGTTGTGCGTTAACACGTCGTCAATCCACTCTACAATTTGTAGCATATCATTCTCTTTCAAACCACGTGTCGTCATAGCAGCCGTTCCTACCCGCATACCGGAAGTAACGAAGGGAGACTTATCGTCAAAAGGAACCATGTTTTTGTTCACCGTGATGTCAGCTTTGATCAGCGTGTTTTCAGCTAATTTACCTGTCCAGCCTTTGGGGCGGAGGTCAATAAGCATCAGGTGGTTATCCGTTCCGCCAGAGCTGATTTGATACCCTTTATCGATAAAGGCCTGAGCCATTACCTGAGCGTTTTTCTTTACCTGAATGGCATATTCGCCGAATTCTTCCGTCAGAGCTTCACCGAATGCTACGGCTTTAGCCGCAATCACGTGTTCCAGCGGGCCACCTTGCGTGCCGGGGAATACGGCAGAATCCAGCAGGCTGGTCATGGTACGAATGTCCCCTTTAGGCGTGGTAATACCGAAAGGATTTTCGAAATCTTTACCCACCAGAATCAAACCACCACGAGGACCACGCAGCGTTTTGTGCGTCGTTGTCGTTACGATGTGGCAGTGTTCCATGGGGTTATTCAACAACCCTTTGGCAATCAGAGCCGAAGGGTGAGAAATATCCGCTAATAATAAAGCTCCGATTTGATCAGCGATGGCACGCAGACGAACGTAATCCCAGTCACGAGAATAGGCTGAAGCACCGCAAATCAGCAGGCGGGGACGCTCACGTAGAGCGATTTCTTCTACTTTATCCCAATCGATCAGACCCGTTTCCTGTTCTACACCGTAGAAGAAAGGCTGGAAATATTTACCCGAGAAGTTTACAGGAGAACCGTGTGAAAGGTGACCCCCGTGAGCCAGACTGAAACCGAGGATTTTATCACCAGGGTTCAGGAATGACAGAAAAACGGCTGCGTTTGCCTGAGCTCCCGAGTGAGGCTGAACGTTTGCCCAGCTAGCTCCGAATAATTCTTTCGCCCGGTCAATAGCCAGTTGTTCCACTTGGTCAACCACTTCGCAGCCGCCGTAATAACGTTTACCGGGAAGACCTTCAGCGTATTTATTCGTTAATACACTGCCTTGAGCTTCCATCACTTGCTTAGACGTGAAGTTTTCAGAAGCGATCAATTCAATGCCATATTCCTGGCGATGAGCTTCTTTCTCAATGAGATCGAAAAGTTGGGTGTCGCGTTCAATGCGGGAAGCGGTAACCGTTGACATGGCTATAAAGCAGGTTATGTAAATGGTAGATTTTTTCGCTAAATTAATCTGATTGTCAGTTTATTGGCTTTCCAGAAAAGGCCTAACTAACACAGAAAGACAAAGGTACACCGGAAACCTAAGCTTGCCAAATCCTAAGGTCTGGCTCAGTGTTTTTAGAATCCTATTCTGCAATTTCCCGGTTATGGGCTACTTTTGGGAGTTTTCTGTCTAAATAGTCAGTATCGCATACCAATACCTTCTGCCTGAGTACTGACTATTGTTCAATGAACGTTTGAAAAGCCATGTCAAAAGAAATAAAAGTTGGAATAATGACCCTGGTTTCAGGGCTTGTCTTGTACTTCGGATTCAACTTTCTGAAAGGGTCCGATCTGTTTTCCAGTTCCCGAGATTATTATGTGCTGTATGATAGTGTAGATGGACTAACCTCCTCCAATCAGATTATGCTCAATGGCGTAGCGGTAGGTCGAGTTAAAGAAACCCGTATTCTCACGGAACATAATAATAAAATTCTGGTAACCCTCACGCTGGACCAAGACATTCCCCTCACTACCAACACGGTAGCTCTGTTAGGTGATAACGGGCTCATTGGGGGGAAAGTAATTCAATTGCAAATTGGCAAAGGCTCGGCCATCGCTGCTGGCGATACACTTAAAGGAAATAAACAGGCGGGCTTAACGGCGGCTTTACAGGATAAAGCTTTGCCCATTATGACTGACGCGGATTCACTGATTCGTAATCTGAATGTAGTCGTTTCTCGTTTCAAGCAAACGGGCGACGTGCTGAATCAGTTACTGGCCAATGTGGATGAAACCGGGCTGGCTCTGCGGGCTACGATCAATGAAAACCGCAAAAACCTGACGGGTATTACTACCAACCTGAGTAAGTTATCTGCTCAACTGGTAGAAACGGAAAAAAGCATTAAGCCCATTATGGCCAAGGCCAATACCTTCACGGATTCGCTGAATGCCCTTCGTTTAGGTCAGACCGTAGCAAAAGCGAACCAGACCGTAGCTGAATTACAGGCCATGTTGCAGGCGTTGAAAGAAGGTCAGGGAACCGCTGGAAAATTGCTGAAGGATGATCAGTTATACACCAACATGAATCAGTCGATTCGGGATTTGGATAAACTGCTCGTTGACCTTCGCCAGCAACCCAAACGTTACGTTCATTTCTCTGTTTTTGGAGGAGGGAAGAAAGGCAAAAAAGCCGCTGGCGATACGCTGGGGAATGGGGAGAAATAGTTGTTAGTTGATCTGTAGTTAATAGAATAGCCTTTAGAAGGTCGCTGCCAGCTTTTCTGCTGGCAGCTTTTTTATGAAATAACCGCAAGCAAGGGGTAAACTAATTTTGATTCAAGCCTATAATGCTGCCAGCGAAAAAGCTGGCAGCGATACTTAAAGTGATCCTTAGACAGTCGTCAAAAACTCTACCATTTTCGTAACTGCTCGGGTGCGGTGGTTGATGGCGTTTTTTTCTTCCATGGTCATTTCACCAAAACTACGATCAAAACCTTCGGGCTGAAAAATAGGGTCGTATCCAAAGCCGTGATCGCCACGGGGAGCCTCTAGTATGGTTCCTTCCACGATTCCTTCAAACTGATAAATCTCTTCTTGAATAATCAGCGTGATAACCGTACGAAAACGAGCTGAGCGATCGGTAACTCCTTCCAACTGAGTTAATACCTTCTGCATATTCGCCTGAGCATCCCGTGAACCCGAATAAAAAGCGGAGTCCACACCGGGTTCGCCATTCAAAGCCGTAATCTCTAGTCCGGTATCATCGCCGAAACAATCAACATTGTAGTAATCAGCGAGGTACTTGGTTTTTTGGAGTGAATTGGCTTCCAGCGTCCGTCCGGTTTCGGGAAGTTCTTCGGTACAATCAATATCAGCTAACGTTTTTAATTCAAAGCTAGAGCCCAAAAAAGTCTGAATTTCGTCCAGCTTATGACGGTTATTGGTTGCGACGACTAGTTGCATCTTTCAGAGTTTGAGTTTCGAGGTTTTGAGTTGGATGTTGTATCCTACTGATTGTTCTCAAAACCTTCTTTTTAGATTCAAAGGTAAATCGGCTGTCATTAAAGAAACATAAAGGGCTGGCTAAAATTTACGTTCGTTAGGCTTTAGGGCACAAGTTTAAGCTGTCATCTTGAACAAAGAGAAAGACCTTACTTGTGAATGTAAGCGGAGTCTGAAGAAGGCGAGTTATGTTCAATTCCCGATAAGTTCCTTCGTTTCGCTATGGAAGCCAGACTTGGGGCCAAATTCAAACCCCAAGTCTGGCTTCATTACTCCAGAAAGAAAAAAGCCATCCTGTTAAAGGGATGGCTTTTCATCATTACTTCTGCTGACTGAATTTTGCTTTTCCTTCGTCGAGATAGCTGATAAACTTCTCCACATTAGGCTCGTAAGCAACCGCTTTTACCAGTGGTGTTGCATCATTATTAGGGTCGATTAACACGTATAGGGGCTGTGCGTTAAAGTTATACTTTGAAATTTCAAAGTCCAGGTTCTGATCGCCGATGGCGGTTTTGGGTTTGCCGTCCACTTTCGAAACGTAATGTTCACTTTCGGGAAGCTCGGTTTTGTCATCCACGTACAGCGAAATGATGATGTAATCTTCGCGTAAACGTTTCAGTACTTCCGGCTGACTCCAAACCGTTTCTTCCATCTTCCGGCAATTCACGCAACCGTGACCCGTAAAGTCAATAAAGACAGGTTTGCCCACCTGTTTTGCATAGGCAATGCCCTCTTTGTAATCAAAGAAACCTTCCAGTCCGTGAGGTAACTTCAGAAAATCGGCGTACTTCCGTCCCGCCGGTAAGGTGCTGCCTGTTCCCTGTTGTGCAGTAGGAGCATTGTGATGCAGGTTAAATTCCTGCGAAGTTTCGGGAGGTAATAAACCCGAAAGTGGTTTTAGCGGAGCTCCAAATAAGCCGGGAATCAGATAGACCACAAAGGAGAAAATTACAATGGCGAACAACGTACGGGGAATCGAAACGCGATCTACCGGGCTATCGTGAGACATTAATACTTTGCCCAATAGATTGAAGCCCATCAGTGCAAAAATGACAATCCAGAGGGAGAGATATACTTCACGGTTCAGTAAGCCCCAGTGATAGGTTTGATCAGGAACACTCAGGAATTTTAACGCAATAGCCAATTCCAGAAAACCCAACTGAACTTTCAACGTGTTTAGCCAGCCACCCGACTTAGGCATGGTTTTCAAAAAGCTCGGAATAAAGGCTGCAATCACGAAAGGTAAGGCGAAGGCCGTACCGAAACTGATGTTTAGTAAAGCCGAATCCCAGATACTGCCTTTGGCCGCCAGAATGGCTGCTGTACCTACAATCGGAGCCGTACACGAGAATGAAACCAGAGCCTGAGCAAAAGCCATAAAGAAAATACCGCCCCAACCACCTTTATCGGCCTGAGCGTCTACTTTATTTACAAAGGCACTGGGTAAATTCAGCTCGAAAGCTCCGAGGAACGACAGGGAAAAGAGAACGAAAATCAGGAAAATAAATACGTTGGGAATCCAGTGCGTACTTATAAAATTCACAAATCCGCTACCAAAGACGGCGGAAATCAGCGTTCCGAAAAAAGCGAAAATCAGAATGATCGAAACACCGTAGAACAGGGCTTTCGTCATGCCTTCCATCCGCGAATCGACGCGTTTAGTAAACATGGCCACCGTCATCGGAATCATAGGATAGACGCAGGGCATTGCTACTGCCGCTAACCCCGCTAGAAAGGCTAATACAACATCGCCGAAGCCAACCCCACTTTTCTGATCTTTAGCCTCTTCTGGAGTTACAGCGGCCTCCGTTACTGGTGCCCATCCCGTCGCTATAGTATCCGTATCTTCCGTGGTTGGTGCAACTACTGTGGAGTTGGCCGTATCAGCAGGCGTGCTGGTTACAGCGGGCGTTTTTGCTTCTTCGGTTTTGGGAGCTTCCGTAACGGGCGTTGCCGCCGCAATTACTTTCAGTTTGGTGAGATTAAAATCACCATCATTAATGGGAATGCATAAGCCATCGTCCTGGCAAACCTGACCGCCAATGTTTCCTTCAATTTTAGCTCCTTCTTTCAGAATCTTGACGGTTTGGCGAAAGGCAGGCTTCCCTTCAAAAAAGCGAACTTTCCCGTCGAAGATTTCGTCCATTTTTTCAATGGGCTTACTCGTCGTGCGGAATTTGCCTACGGTTTCGTACGCATCACTTTTCTTCAACTTGATTACCGTTGGCAGAGGTCCCACGTCGGGATCCTGATCGGGAGAGAAGATATGCCATCCGCTGTTTACATCAACTTCTACAATCACGTCTACCGTTTCGCCCACCTTAACTTCGTTTTTGGAAAGGGAGAACTTCAGGGCGTAAGGCTTGACCACCTGGGCCTGAGCCGCGATGGCCGTCCATACCCAGAGAGATAATACTAGTAACTTTTTCATGAATGTTGAATGAGTCGAGGACGATGAATGGGGAAAACCAATGAGCAGATTCCTCCGTCCTGCGTCATCTATGCACTGATATTAGTCGGCAACGCAAAATAAATCAGGATAGTTTAGTTTTTGAAAAGGAAGTGTGTTAATCCTGCTTATCCAACGATTTATAGTAAATAATTGCCGGAGGATCGCATTAAAATGAAGCTTTTAGCCCTCCATGCCTTAAATTTGCTGGGTATGGGCCTACACTCTCCCAATTTTCTTTGATAAATCAGAATGGATTTTCTACACCAAATACTCGGGAATGACCTGGAAGCCGCCGGCTTTGTTATCCTGAATTTGATCCTGATTGAAAGTTTACTGTCCGTAGATAACGCCGCTGTATTGGCTACGATGGTCATGGACCTATCGCCTGAACAGCGTAACAAAGCTCTGAAATACGGTATAATTGGTGCTTACTTATTTCGGGGGCTTTGTCTGCTGGCGGCTACCTGGCTCGTAAAAATCTGGTGGCTAAAACCCATCGGCGGAATTTATCTGCTGTATCTCTGTTTCAGCTACTTTTTCAAAGGCTCTCAGCCCGAAGAAGAGCACGAAATCCAGAAAAAAGATTCCTGGTTTTACCGGAATACCATTGGTTTGCTTGGCAAGTTCTGGGCAACCGTTGCTCTGGTCGAAGTGATGGATCTGGCCTTTTCCATTGACAACGTTTTTGCCGCCGTTGCTTTCACCGATAATATCTATCTGATCTGCACGGGCGTCTTCATCGGAATTCTGGCGATGCGTTTTGTGGCTCAGTCTTTCGTGAAACTCATGGAGAAATTTCCTTTTCTGGAAGGAGTTGCTTTTCTGGTCATTGGGCTTTTAGGATTGAAGCTTATGTCTTCCGCGGCGTGTCATTTCTTCAAGGAAACCGCCATTTGCACGTTTCTGGAGGGCGAAGAAGCGGACTTGTACGTATCCATTGCAACGGTCGTTCTTTTTGTCGTGCCCGTTTTAGGGTCACTTCTTTTCAATGTCCCGAAACGGCATATAACAGAAGATTGATCCAGTTTCATTTCTTGAATAGCTTCAGTTAAAAAAGCAGACACGTTTGCGGTAACGCTCTGTTTTTTTGCATATTTGAAGAATAATATTTTGCCGCTTCATTGATAACCTAGACAACATTTTAAATTTTACTCCTAACGGAACATTTGTATGGCGAACATTTGGGTAAAGAAGCCCCTGAAACAGTTACTAAACGAGGCGGAAGCCACAGGTGAAGGCTCATTAAAACGAACACTTACCGCTGGAAACCTGATTGCTCTGGGGATTGGAGCGATCATTGGGGCGGGTCTTTTCGTACGTACGGCTGCCGCCGCTGCTGATAGTGCCGGTCCTTCTGTAACGATTTCTTTCATTCTGGCCGCTGTGGGTTGTGCCCTGGCTGGTTTATGCTACGCTGAATTTGCTTCCATGATCCCCATCGCGGGTTCTGCTTATACGTATTCGTATGCAACTATGGGTGAGTTTGTAGCCTGGACCATTGGTTGGGATTTAGTATTAGAGTACGCTTTGGGTGCCGCAACGGTTTCCATTGCCTGGTCCGAATATCTGAACAAGCTTCTGGCCACGATCTTTGGGACTGAGATCCCTTATCAGTGGTGTCATTCACCCTTTCAGGTTTCAGAGTTGGGTACGCATGGAATTATGAATATTCCGGCCGTATTTATTCTCTTCTGTATAACCTTGTTGTTAATCCGTGGCGTTCAGGAATCAGCGACCGTTAATGCAGTTATCGTTGTACTGAAAGTAGCGATCGTCGTTCTCTTTATTGCTCTGGGCTGGCAGTACATTAACCCTGCCAACCACATGCCTTACATTCCTGAAGCAACGCGAGTGACTGATTCCGCAGGTGTAACCCGAGACTTTGGTGGGTTCTGGGGAATTGTGGGCGGTGCAGGTACCGTATTCTTCGCTTTCATTGGTTTTGATGCCGTTTCAACCGCAGCTCAGGAAGCGAAAAATCCTAGCCGTGACATGCCGATTGGTATCCTCGTTTCGCTCGTGATTTGTACCATTCTTTATATTCTTTTTGGTCACGTATTAACGGGAATTGCTAACTATACGGAATTCCGTACGGCAGGTAAAGAAGCATCGGTGGTGTATGCCATTCAGAAATATATGCACGATTACCAGTGGTTAGGCACTTTGATCACCGTGGCTATTTTGGCAGGTTTCTCATCCGTAATTCTGGTGATGTTGTTAGGTCAGTCTCGGGTGTTCTATTCAATGGCAAACGATGGTCTGGTACCTAAAGTATTCAGCCAGTTACACCCTAAATTCCGCACGCCTTACCGTTCGAACATGTTGTTTTTTGTTTTCGTAGGTATTTTCGCTGCTTTCGTTCCTGGTGACGTGGTAGGTGATATGACCAGTATTGGTACATTATTCGCCTTCGTTCTGGTATCACTCGGCGTGGTAATCATGCGTAAAACGGATCCGAATGTACCTCGTCCCTTCAGAACACCTTTCTCACCCGTAGTGCCTATTTTGGGTGCAGTTACCTGTCTGTTAATGATCTATGGACTAGGTCAGGAAAACTGGCTTCGTCTGATCGTATGGATGGCCCTGGGTTTGGTGATCTATTTTGGTTATAGCGTTCGTCGGAGTAAACTTCAACGTCCCGGAGCTGGTGAAGAATAAGCACTTCTTACAGCTATGATATACCTTAAAGGGCGGCTCTGCATCCAGAGCCGCCCTTTTACATTTGTCTTTGATAATCATATAGTTTTACGGCAGGTAATAAATAAATATTCACGAGTATTCGTTATTAACCGATTGAGGAATAATCTTGTGAAAGAAAAATAAATCCGCCAGAGCCGTCTTATCTAATCCGGGAAGTACAAAGCTCAAAAATTATTACCGACTACTATGAATACGAGAATTTATAGAACCTGCCTCTGGATAGGTCTGCTAGCCTGGAGTACGCTGAAGGCTGCCGATCATCCGACTGATCAGCGGGGATATAATATTGGAGAAACCGTTGCCAATTTCGTGCTGAAAAATGTAGATGGCCGAATGTTGGGTCTGTCCGAATTTAGGGCCAGCAAAGGAGTCATTGTGGTATTCACAACGAATCACTGCCCCTACGCGAAAGCCTATGAAGACCGCATTATTGCTCTGGACGCCAAGTATAAATCGCAGGGTTTTCCGGTATTGGCCATTAATCCCAATGATCCTTCGGCTTATGAAGAAGATTCCTATGAAAACATGAAAGTAAGAGCCAATGCCAAGCGTTACCCCTTTCCGTATCTGTTTGATGATACCCAGAAAGTGGCAAAGAACTTTGGAGCGAGTCGTACGCCTCAGGTTTATATTCTGGTTCGGGAAGGCGATAAATTTACCGTTCAGTACATGGGTGCTCTGGATGATAATTCACAGGACCCCTCTGGCGTAACCCGGAGATATGTAGAAGATGCCGTTAATAACCTCATTCAGGGTAAACCCGTCATGTTGAACGTAACCAAATCGGTGGGTTGTGCGATTCAGTGGAAGGAATGATAACGAAGAATAGATTTACTAGTTAAATAAAAGAGCTCGGTCCTACCGAGCTCTTTTATTTAACTAGTAAAGTGGTTGTAACTAAGCTTCAGTTGAAGAGGTGGGATCTTCTTCAATTTCTGGAACCAGTTCTTCTTTTTTACGACCTAAGAAGAATCTCTTTATAACTCCCCAGCCCGCAGCAATAGCTACGATGATGGCTTTCCAAAACTTCAATATCAGTGCTAGGAATCCTACTTTAGTCAGAATCTTACCTGCTACCAAACTTCCAATGGTCCAGGCCGCAACATTATCCACATCGGGAAGATAGTCAGCGTATGTACTGCCGGGATTAAAAGTAATACTGCCTAAAACTTTGTCGATATTTGCTTTTACTTCAGGAAGTTCGCTCATAGATGCAACAGCATTAAGCATGAAAATTCCTTTTCTTCCTAAAATTCGAAGATTATAGTTTAACGTATGTTCATCACTATCTCCAAATTTCAATTCCTTAGCCCAGTGAAGTACTTTTTTATTACTATCATAATAAGGTACAGAAGCCCATTTAACTAACTCGAATGGGGGATAACCCTGCTTAATTCTTTCAGGATTAGCCTCGTCAATTTCTTCCTGTTGTTCTTTTAAAAGATCATCGTAATTGATGTCTTGGGCATCATCGTCTTTGACATAACCCATAGCATCATAGCTAATGGTAAAGACCCAGCTTTTTTCTCCTAAGACACCGTGATTGACAGGAACAAGTAATCCCAGAATAGATTCATCGGCTGGATTACCCCATAAGTCCGTTAAGACATACTGGCTTTGTTTCTTGTCGAGAAATTGAAAGCCTGCCGGAACCGTGAGCGTAGCATTGCCTTCTTCCAGCTTAATAACACCAGTCTGATAGCGAAGAGATTTTTCAATTTTTTCATGTTCAAGCTTTAAGCTATCTAGATTTTGAGCTTGAAGAGATGATAATGCGAATAGTAATAAAGATAGGAAAAGGAATAATTTTCTCATGGACAAGGTTAGTTTTGGAATTAATATTTTAATTGATTATGGACTTTGTAAATATATAAATATTAAGAATTAATTTAAATGTTAATCGGGCTTTTAAAAGCAACGATTTATCGCTTTTAAAAGCCCGATTAAGAGGGAAGTATGGAACTATATTATAAACGAATTCCAAAATTAATCGCACTCATTTCGGGACCTTTATTGGTTTGGAAAACATTATTTAAATCATATTGAACAAAGAAGGAACCCGCTTTGCGGAAGGCAATGTCAAGAGCTACGCCGTAACGTATGTTATTCATGTAAAAGCGACCATGATCGCGACTTTTGTTACCATCCTGATCTTTGATTTTCGTGTAACTGTCCAGTCTCATACCCGCATAACCCCCGAAACTGACCTGAGAAACCACTCCTTCGCGGAACACTACTGTGGGCATTACTGGAATATTAAGGTAAGCGGCAGTTAATTTACTTTTCTGTAGAGGACGACCCGCTTCGGGGAAAGTAACCTGTCCATTGGCCGCATTAACTACGTTGTTTTCCTGAAACATGAAGTTATTCCAACTAACTTCCACGCCCGTTTTCAACGCGAAGGCGGCTTTGTTGCCTTTGTATAAGCGAAAACGGTGAGAAGAACCGATGGATACGAAGCGACTTCCCAGTGGACGAAGGTCATAACCTGAGATGCCATTCGAGTTTTTTACGTTCAGAGCATTGAGTCCGAAAGAGAAATCCATACCGTGGGTCACAGCAGGAATCCAGCTTAATACCTTAACTGGTTTGGTAGGTAAGGTGGGTAACGTATCAGCAGGGGCTTGTCCAAAAGCTACCGAAGCAAAGGTGGATAAAGCGGCGATGGCAATTAAGGAGCGTTTCATGGCTATGTCTATTTAGAAGGTTCTTTTAACAGGAATTCTTTACTTTCGAATTCAATTAGCAGATGTGCAAGCCTGGAAGAAGGTGAATGATATCAGTAGTAATGGTCAATAAGCGGGAAGAAAGGTTGAAATCGCAGATAAGAATGGCTTGAGACCGAAAAACAGCGTTATGACTAAAGCAGAACTACGAAAAGAATTCCGTCAGAAACGGCAGGGATTAACCGATGAGGAACTAGTTATCCACAGTCAGGCGATTGCTCAACATTTAATTCTTTCGTCGCTGGTAACCTCTATTCACACCTTACACGTTTTTTTGCCCATTCGAAAGAAGAAAGAGGTGGATATGTATGAAGTTATCCACAGAGTTCAAGAGAGTTATCCACAGATCAATATAGTGGTTTCACGGTCTAATCCAGATACCAGACGGTTAACCCACTATTTACTAACCGCAACTACTGAAATTGTGGAAAACCAATGGGGAATTCCTGAGCCCGTACCGGGAACTTCGCCGGAAATTGCGGATGCTGAAATTGATGCAGTCCTGATTCCGTTAATGGCTTTCGATCTGGCTGGAAATCGGGTAGGGTACGGCATGGGCTTTTACGATCGGTTTTTATCCCGTTGTCGGCAGGAGGTCCAGAAGATTGGCGTTTCATTTTTCGAGCCAGTACCGCTCATTACGGATATTACCTCAGATGATGTGCCTTTAACGGCCTGCATTACTCCGCAGGAGATTTGGCATTTTATGCACTGAGCTAGCCTTTGTTTGGGAATACTTTTCAAAAGAAAATAAAAAAACGGGGTAACTGTTTTTCAATCGCCGAGAAACCCCTTACTTTGCGGCCAATTCGACAATTCGTCACAGTGAACACAAAGAAAATTAAATAGAACCTTCGGAGTGAGCGGGGCCTCGACCCTCGTTTGCCAGAATTGTTTTGTCGGTTTTCTCTCCTTCACGGTGACGAATTTTTTTATGTCCATACCTCAACACTGGTACGAAAATTGCTGTTGAATATGAGCATATTACGAAAACAAGAGTCTATTTATTCACTATAATTTCTTCGTTACAAAACAATGAAAGTTGCTGTAGTTGGAGCCACCGGCCTCGTGGGTGGTGAGATGTTAAAAGTATTGGAAGAACGTAACTTCCCCATCACCGAACTCATTCCGGTCGCTTCTGAGCGTTCTGTGGGTAAAAAAGTAAGCTTCAAGGGACAGGAATATACCGTAGTTAGTTTTGAAGATGCCATTGCTGCTAAACCAGCAATCGCCATTTTCTCAGCGGGCGGTAGCACTTCTCTGGAGCTGGCTCCCAAGTTTGCAGAAGCAGGCATTTTTGTAATTGATAACTCTTCAGCCTGGCGGATGGACCCTACGAAAAAACTCGTAGTACCCGAAATCAACGCTCACACGCTGACGAAAGAAGATAAAATCATTGCAAACCCCAACTGTTCAACGATTCAGATGGTGGTGGTGTTGAACCCGCTGCATCAGCAATATAAAATCAAACGCGTAGTCGTTTCGACGTATCAGTCTGTAACAGGTACGGGTAAAGCGGCGGTCGACCAGTTATTTGCCGAGCGTAAAGGCGATGATACGGTGAAAAAAGTATATCCTCACCCCATAGACCTGAACGTACTTCCTCACATCGACGTATTCCTGGATAACGGCTATACGAAAGAGGAAATGAAAATGGTGAATGAAACCAAGAAAATCATGGGGGATGAAACCATCGCGGTAACGGCTACTACGGTACGTATTCCTACGATTGGTGGTCACTCAGAGGCGGTTAACATCGAATTTGAAAACGACTTCGATCTGGAAGAAGTACGGGCTATTCTGGAAAAAGCTCCCGGTGTAGTGGTTCAGGATGATCCGAAAAATCAGGTATATCCGATGCCATTAACGGCTCATGGCAAAGATGAAACCTTCGTGGGTCGCATCCGTCGGGACGAATCTCAGCCGAACACCCTGAACTTATGGATCGTAGCTGACAACCTGCGTAAAGGAGCAGCCACGAACGCCGTTCAGATCGCTGAATATCTGAATACAAATGAGTTAGTATAAAGTTATTACTAATGAAGAAAGAGCGGGCTAGTAATTACTGGCTCGCTTTTTCTTTGTTCGAAATTCTCCTAGTCGATAAATATAACCGAACTGGATAGCGGGCTTGCGGGCGTTATTACCTATTGTACAAGATGCCAAATGCCTTTCAACCTGAAAGGCCAGCATGATATTTGAAGTATTAAACCATTGAGGGCCGGTATAATCTTTCGTAATGGTTTTTCCCCAGGTAGCTTTTAGAATCATAGCTCCTTCGTTGTCGGGGAAATGATTGAAAACCAATTCACTCGATAAAGCCAGCGTTGTTAACCCTCGGGAAGAAGCAACGATCCAGTTATCCGTATATTCTCTTGAGCCTAAGCCTACGTAACGAGAGTGATAAATGGTCTTGTTAGGTATTTTCTGGCGAATATCATACAATGAGCCATATTCCTGACTGTAAGCCCATTCAATTCCTAGGTACCGCCAATTGACATTTTTTCCCCCGCCAATACATGCATTTAGGTGAGCACTACCCCTCATGCCCCAACCGTAAAAGTGATACGTTCCCGCGTATTGACTGAATAATCTCCCATAGCTGGGGCTAGATGTATGACTCGTGGTATCGTATTCTGAAAAGGTATAAGGACCAATGGCATACGTTCCAATAAAGCCAAAAGTTCCGTAAGAGATACTTGCATTTCTCCAGCTATGAGCTCTGCTTACTTGTGCTAACCCAAATTTATAGCCATTTTTTGATGCGTTAGTAGCTCTATTGTAACCATCGCCCACGGTATAAACGCCACCCACATACCATGCTGAATGAACACCGCTGTCTTTAGGAGCGAAGGGTTTAGGTTGATAAATCAGATCATGAGCATGAAGTCCAGCTCCGAGTCGGTAATTACGTACCGTTTGGCAGCTAGTCAAATATACCGTCACAATACAGAAAAAGCAGAAGTAATAAAGGCATTTCATAAGGATAGGTGCAGGGTAACTAATGGATTACATCAACTACGCGAAAGACCCCAAGTTTTTTCAAAAAGTTGGAATGGAAAGGCTTTTTTAAGCGTTACTGTCTGGATGGCCCGAATCGTATCTTTCTGACCATTTTTTAGTAGTTTCACTCATTCGAAAAGGGCTGATTGTCCTTTCGATTTTTTTGTGTAAAGAAGCTGAACCGAACGCCATGAATTTTGAATTAACCTCTGAATATCAGCCCACGGGCGACCAGCCCAAAGCCATTCAGCAGCTTGTTGAAGGAATTAACCGAAATGAACCGGCTCAGGTCTTGCTGGGGGTAACCGGCTCGGGTAAAACCTTTACGGTAGCTAATGTTATTAAAGAAATTAATCGTCCGACGCTGATTCTCAGCCATAACAAAACGCTGGCGGCTCAATTGTACGGCGAATTCAAGCAGTTCTTCCCCAATAATGCCGTCGAGTACTTCATTAGTTACTACGATTACTACCAGCCCGAGGCGTATATCGCCACGACGAATACGTACATCGAGAAAGATCTTGCCATTAATCAGGAAATCGACAAACTTCGACTTTCAGCCACTTCAGCGTTGATGTCTGGTCGGCGGGATGTGATTGTGGTGGCTTCGGTTTCGTGTATCTACGGTATGGGTAACCCCGACGAATTCCGTAAGAGCATTATGCGGGTGGGGGTCGGAGAGTTATACTCTCGAAACCAGTTCCTGTATCGCCTGGTTGAGATTTTATATTCGAGAACGGAAGCCGATTTCGCCCGGGGAACGTTCCGGGTGAAAGGGGACACCGTTGATGTTCACTTACCCTATGCAGAGTTTGGGTATCGTTTCATCTTTTTTGGGGATGAAATCGAAGCCATTCATCGGATTGATCCGGCATCGGGTAAGAAGATTGGCGAAGAAAACCGCGTAGCCATTTTCCCGGCCAATCTGTTTGTAACGGGTCGCGATACGCTGGCCCGGGCCATGCACGAAATTCAGGATGATCTGGTAGAACAGATCAAATTTTTCGAAAAAGAACTGCGTTTGCAGGAAGCCGACCGAATTAAGCAACGGACGGAATTCGACATGGAAATGATGCGGGAGTTAGGGTATTGCTCGGGTATTGAGAACTATTCCCGTTATTTTGATAACCGATTACCCGGCCAGCGACCTTTCTGCCTGCTGGACTTTTTCCCCGAAGATTACCTCATGGTGATTGACGAAAGTCACGTAACTGTTCCGCAGATTCGGGCGATGTGGGGCGGTGACCGTTCGCGTAAGGAAGCTCTGGTTGATTATGGGTTCCGCTTACCTAGTGCTCTGGATAACCGTCCTTTGACTTTCCAGGAATTCGAAAGTATGGCCTTACAAACGCTCTACGTTTCTGCTACGCCCGCTGATTATGAATTACGCCGGAGCGAAGGGGTTGTTGTTGAACAAATCATTCGCCCAACGGGTCTATTAGATCCGGAAATTGAAGTTCGCCCCAGCATTAACCAGATTGATGATTTACTGGATGAAATTCACGATCGCATTAAACGTGAGGAGCGGGTGCTGGTAACCACTCTGACCAAGCGAATGGCCGAAGAGCTTTCCAAATACCTGGATCGGGTAGGCGTGAAGTGCCGGTATATTCACTCGGAAGTAAAAACGCTCGAACGGGTCGAAATTTTGCGGGAGTTACGTTTGGGTATCTTTGATGTACTGGTGGGGGTTAACCTCCTGCGGGAAGGCTTGGATTTACCGGAAGTTTCGCTGGTTGCGATTATGGATGCTGATAAAGAAGGGTTCCTGCGGGATATTCGTTCACTGATTCAGACGATTGGTCGGGCGGCCCGGAATGATCGCGGTAAGGTATTGATGTACGCCGACCGCATTACGGGATCCATGGAAAAAGCCATTAGTGAAACGGCTCGTCGCCGGGCCTTACAAATGGAGTATAACGCCGATAATGGGATAACTCCGAGAACGGTACGTAAATCGAAAGACGTAATTCTGGAGCAAACCAGTATTGCGGATGTCATGGGCAAGCCCTCACGAAACTATTATGTGGAACCTCAGGAGATCTCGCTGGCTGCCGACCCTGTGATGGCCTATATGGATAAAGATGCTATTAACGAACGCATCAAACAGGTGCAGAAAGAAATGGAGCAGGCCGCTAAAGAACTCGACTTTATGAATGCTGCCAAGCTTCGGGATGAAATGCTGAGTTTGAAGAAGATGTTGTAGTTATTATTCTATTTTTGAGTCCGCTGGTGAAATGTTCATCAGCGGATTTTTTATAGAACCTACATCTTTATTCCATGTCTCAAGTCGGTTTTCTCCCCTGGGTGGGAGATAAGTATTTTGAAAGTAAGCCCCGTATTCTGATTTTAGGTGAATCGCATTACGGACAACCTGAAGATTATTCGAACGACTTTACTCAATGGGTAGTAAATGAGTATGCTGTGAAGCCAGCAAACCGTCTTCGTTTTTTTACTACGATTGCTAATACCATTACTGGTCATTCCGGCTGGATGGAAGACGAGAAGCGAAGTGAATTCTGGCACAGCGTTGCCTTTTATAACTACATCCAGGAGTTAGTAGGAACAGGAGCAAGAATTCGGCCTAGCGATGAGATGTGGGTCCAAGCTCAAGCATTGTTTTTCGAAACGTTAACTACGCTCAAGCCTGAGATTGTGATCGTTTTAGGAAAGGAATTAAGCTGGTACGTACAGGATGCACTAAAAAATAAGGTAATCGGTGAAACGCATTTCTGTTACTGGGCTCATCCGGCTGCACCAAAATATTTCAAGAAGGAAGAATACTTTAAAGAAATTCAGGAGGTAAAAAGCAGATTTAAATCTTAATATTTTCTTATAAACATCCCGAAAGTTGTGCACTGGTGCACGTTACCTTTCGGGATGTCCATCTCTGCCGCTAGTTCTCCGAGTATTTCTGCCGAGCCTTCACAATCTCTGCCTTGTACATATTGGCCCATTCGGCGAGGTCAATCATTCGTTGCAGCAGGCTTCTACCTAAAGCAGTCAACTGATATTCCACCCGAGGCGGAACTTCGGCATATACCTGTCGCTGAACCAGCCCGTCTTCTTCCAGACTTCTCAACGTAACGGTCAGCATTCGTTGGGAAACGTCACCAATCTGAGCCTTTAACTCATTAAAACGCAGCGTTCCGGCATTGCCTAAGTGGATAATCGTTAGGAATGACCACTTATCCCCAATCCGGTCAAGAATGCCACGAACGGGGCAGACGCCGAGTCCATCGGTGTTACTGAAAATTTTTTCTATTTTTTCCTGAACCGGATTTTCCTGAGTATCAACAATAGTTACTTCCATGTGCCTTAGTTATCGAAAAATGCCTTCTTGTAAGGCTTAAACCATTGATTTACTTTTGAGTTATTAAAAGTAACCAAGGAAACAAAAATAACTAATAAAATGAAAATTGCACTCATTGGAGCTACTGGATTTGTAGGAACCGCCGTTTTAAACGAAGCTTTAAACCGCGGTCATGAAGTAACGGCCATCGCTCGGAATACCGATAAAATCACGAATACGTCCGAATTTTTAACGGTGAAAGCGGGTGATGTTCAGACCAAAGAAGAAGTAAAATCACTGGTAGCAGGTCATGATGCCGTTGTGAGTTCTTACAACGCGGGCTGGACTAACCCAAACCTATACGAGGATTTTCTCAAAGGATCACAAGCCATCCTGGACGGAACGAAAGAAGCGGGCGTCTCGCGTCTGATCGTTGTGGGCGGGGCCGGAAGTTTGTATGCTGCTCCAGGAGTACAATTAGTAGATACGCCTCAATTCCCCGCAGAATGGAAAGCCGGAGCTACTTCTGCCCGTGACTTTCTGAATGTAATTAAAAAAGAATCAACGATTGACTGGACGTTTCTAAGCCCAGCCATCGAACTCGTTCCTGGCGAACGTACAGGACAATATCGTACGGAATTGGAAAGCCCCGTTTTCGATGAAAAAGGCAAAAGCCGAATCTCGGTAGAAGACCTGGCTGTGGCTATTGTGGATGAATTAGAAAAGCCACAATTTGTACAAAAACGCTTTACGATTGGATACTAACAGGAAATCTAAGGTTATTACCCAAATAAAGCCTGAAATCTACAATCCGTCGAAGAAGCCTTCGTGGTCACTATGGTTACGTTACCTTTGAATTGACAATAAGGACAAGTGGCGACTTGAGTCTTATAAAGTACATATTCAGTAACGTGACACCAAGGCGGTGGAGTCACATGATCTACATTAACCCCACATTCCTTTTAGGAGCGTGGGGTTTCTTTTTGATGCCTCCACCGCTCTACAGAATAGCGTATGCTATGAGAATAGTCATACTCATTACTACCATTTCAATCAGCCACTCCGAAAGGGGTAATGTTGAATTTTCGGCTTCCTTCCAGTCTTGAGTCTGTTCTTTGGTTGCCTTGGGTTTGCTTTCCAGTAATGATTCCATGAGAGCGGGAGTTATGCGTGAATGAAAAACCCGGTAGGTTCTCTACCGGGTAACTATTAATGACGTTTCTTCGGACGAGCTTCTTTTGCGAGTTCTTCCACGAAAGTTCCGCTTGCGTCAAAACGTAATACTTTGATAGAGTTACCACTTTTAATGGCTACGAAATAGACGCCATCCGCATTTTTACCTGCTTTCTCAAGCGTAGCACCGGCGTAATGGGCAGTGATATAAGTAGTAATGCTGGTGGGTAAATCAGCCAGAGCCACTTCCGTAAGTTTCGCCTTCTTCTGGTAATGACTTAATTCCTGAACGAAGACTCCCGCAGCAGTAAATAGTAATGCTTTGGGCTTATTATCTACTGTAATACCCACAATCAGATTACCTTTTTCGTCGCTGGCGGCCAGTTTAATCGTTGCGGTTGGGTAAGTCTGCTGAATGTACGTGGTAATAGCTGAAGGCAAAGTCGAAATATCAACTGCCGTTAGTTTTCCTTTGCATTTCTGTTTGGTAACCGAGTCCGCAGCAACGGCAACCCGGGCAGCCGAAAGTGTCATCACTTCCGCCGCTTCTTCCGTTGACGTAGAGGTCGCTAGGTCTTCACGATTACAACTCATCAGGCAAGTCCCGATCAGTATTACTAAAGCAATCCAATAGTTTTTCATAAGTTATTAAGGGGTAAAATGTGTTTGATAGCGAATACGCAGGTTTTCGGAACTGCGTTGCAAAGCCTCGGAATAGTTTTATTTTTTTAATGAAAATTAAATCAGACAAGAGAGTAATCATCTGTCAATCAGATATATTAGCAGACGAATCGCCACAGTTTAGTAGTAGCTCGAGTAAGGGCAGTAAAAAAGTTTGTGGTGGCTTGCAACGCCAGGGGCTACGGCTGCGTAAAGGCATAACAAAGGACCTTAACCACGATCATTTTGTTTTTCCGGAAAAAATCATCCTTTTCTGATGATGACCTCGAAGGGGTCATTCAGGCCTGCTTGTTGGAAGACCAGCGGGCCCAGCGGGTGCTTTTCCAGCAGTTTTTCAGTTATGCCAAAAGTATTTGTCTGAGGTATTCTTCAAATGTGGAAGAGGCGGAAGAGATTTTGAATGAGGGGTTCTTTAAGGTATTTAAAAGCCTGCCTAATTACGATACACAATTACCTTTCAAGGCTTGGTTACGTACGATAATGGTTAATTCTGCGATTAGTCATTTCCGTAAAAATCAGAAATTTCATAGTGAAATTGGTTTTGAAGCCATCACTGAGCCGGCTTTGGACGAAGGAATTGTGGATCAGATTTCCGCAGAAGAAATATTAGAACTGGTTCAGCAGTTACGTCCCATTTACCGATCTATTTTTCTCATGCACGTCGTGGATGGATATCAGTTACGGGAAATTGCTGATCAGCTAAATGTAAAGGAAGGAACCGTACGCTCACACTTTGCCCGAGCCCGCGTGATTCTTCAGCAAATGGTTATGGAATCCTATCCTGATGTGGTACAAAAAAACTGGGGGAATACGTCTTTGCCATGAAAACGGATCGTTTCAATGAAGCCATCCGACGAAAGTTGGAAGGGATTGAGCCTCCTTTCGAAGAAAAGGATTGGTCTGCATTCCAGGCTTTTTCCAAGCAGCAGATGCCCGTCTCGTGGTGGGCCAAAACCGGAGCCAAATGGGTTGGCTACGGAGCTTCCGGTTTGGTAGCTTCCGTCTTGATTATTACCAACATTATTCAATATCAGCAGAATAAAGAGTTAAAACAGACGGTTGCCCAATTGCAGCAGGAAGTAAAGCAGCAAGCCGCTCAAACGCGAGTACCCGAATCTTATACCCTTCAAACCCCTTCGAATGAATCAACTTTACCTCATCCTTCCGTTGAGAAACGAAGTCCATCGGGTTCTTCAGTGGAAAATCATCCGGCAGAAGAAGCATTGGTGATTGACAAGTTGGAAAAAACGGAAGCTGTTACTTCAACTGAAAAGCGAAGTGCTCCCGTACAAAAATCACAACGTCCAATCATAGAAGCTGAGAAAAATGAATCTGTCGCGATTGCTGAAGATCGGCCTTCAGTAATTAGGAAAGGTACTATTTCTACGGAAGTAAAGGGTAATGTAACGGAAGAACGGGTTACTAAAGAGTCAGATACTGAACCTCGCTATAGCAATCAAGAGCTTATTCAGGAACGTAAAAGCGTCAGGGCTGGCTCTAATCAGTTCAGTAATGAACGTTTTGCTAGTCCTAAAGATAAGCGTAGCCATTCAGGTAACTCGAAGAAACGAGCAGTTGGAGAAACGTCTTCGGAGGAGCTAAACGCTAGTTTGGTAGAGGCTCAGAATCGATCAGCCGTTGAAGTTTTATCAGCCGTTACTACTAAAACATTAGCCCCCAAACTATCCTTTGAAGCTTTTCCGGGTGGGGTGCCAGCGTTCGCCAAAATTCCGGTCAAACGTAAGTTCTACAATTGGGCGGCAGGTTCTTCCTCCTCTACGGTAACTTCCGAAAAAGTAGCGAAAGCTCCTAAAATTCGTCTACCCAAAGAGAATAGCATTAATGTTCGGGCGGGAGTTGGTTTGGATCTTGAAAAAAATTACGTTGGAAAATCCTTACTAGCGGGGGTAAATTTCGGCAAGCACTGGGGACTTTCATTAGGGTTGAGTAAAGGAGTCATTCAGGGTCAGCAGTATAAAGACGAGCGGGTATTTATGGAACGAAATCGATTTGATTTCAAGAGACGGTATGTTCCTCATATTCCACCCATTCCGATTTTTGTGGTCAAAAATATTTCTACGGAAGCAGAGGTCGTTCGAATGCCCGTAGCCGTGAATTATCGGGTCCCATTGCAAAAATCCTGGACATTCTATGCTTCTGCGGGAACAACGTTTGATCTGAAAGTAGAAGAGAAATTTAAGTTTGACCTCGAAAAATGGAATAATAATCCCATTAGAGATCAAGTGATTGCCAAACCCTGGCAAGCTTCTGTTTTCAATAACGTGAATGCGGGTGTGGGAATTGAAAAGCAATGGAATCATTTGGTTGTGCAGGCTGAAACGTACCTGGCTCCAAATCTGAAAAAATGCTCTTTCCGGCAGGAAAAAGCCCCCGCTGGTTTGCGAATCAGAGCCCTATATCAATTCTGAAAATAGATTTTTGTGAATATTACCGTGAGCCCCTGTTTTCAGAGGGCTCTTTTTGTGAATTTACCTTAATAAAAGTGGGGGAATTCCGATCTTTCGCTCGTAACCTCTTTCTAATTACCACTATGAAATACGTATTACTCGGAAGCCTGATGCTGAGCTTCCTTTCTTCGCACGCTCAAATCAAACCCTGGAATGGCCTTGATGTAGGGCTTTCCAATATTTACCGTCTTTCGAATGCCCAAACCCGCTCCATCAGTCCGGAAAATTTTACGGGAGAACGCGGCAAAGGCGGCAGGGCCGATACCTCTGATCATCGGGAGAATCAGTCTAATGCTCGTCGGGAAGCCCGCGATTTGGGGAAGGGCTGGAAAGTAAATCCTTTTATAAAAATAAAACCAAAGCAAACCTTTACGCTGGCCGAAATTTCGGGTTCCGGGCAAATTCAGCACATCTGGATGACACCAACGGGTAACTGGCGATACAGCATTCTTCGATTTTATTGGGATGGTGAAAAAACGCCCTCGGTTGAGGTACCCGTAGGAGATTTCTTTGGAATGGGTTGGGGCGAATACGCTCCATTGAATTCTTTGGCTGTTACCGTAAATCCCGGTAGTGCTTTCAATTGTTATTGGCCCATGCCATTTCGAAAAAAATGTCGCATTACAATGGAGAACCTCGACGAGCACGAAATGCGGCTGTATTATCAGGTTGACTATACCTTGACTGAAGTACCCGAAGATGCGGCTTATTTCCATGCTCAATTTCGCAGAGCCAATGGTCATGATCCTAAGCAGGCTATTACCCTTGTTGACGGCATCAAGGGAAAAGGCCATTACGTTGGAACGTACCTGGCCTGGGGTGTACATAATACGGGCTGGTGGGGAGAAGGGGAGATAAAGTTCTTTATGGATGGTGACAAAGACTATCCTACCATTGCGGGCACAGGAACGGAAGATTACTTCTGCGGCAGTTATAATTTTGACCGGGGAGGAAAATACGTAGAATTTTCTACGCCTTACGCGGGCTTACCGCAGGTAATCCGCCCTGACGGGACGTATCGTTCTCAGCAACGATTCGGACTCTACCGCTGGCACTTACTAGACCCTATTCGTTTTGAAAAAGACCTAAAAGTAACCATTCAGGATCTGGGCTGGCGAAGTGAAGGACGTTACCTGCAACAACGTTCGGATGTAGCCAGTACGATTTTTTGGTATCAAACAGAACCACACGCAGCTTTCCCGATACTTCCTGGAAAAGATAGCCTGGAGGTTAACTAGCCGCGTATTTGATTCACCAACTAATTCAATTATGAAAACCATTTATGGAGGCCTGCTTGTGCTTGTCGTAATGGTGGCATATCCTGACAAAGGAAAATTTCGCCAGCAGAAAATCAGCGACGAACGCTACGAGTCGGTGGGGGTATTTGATGTAAATGGAGATAAAAAGCCAGATCTGGTTTCGGGTGCCTGGTGGTATGAAGGACCGAATTTCAAAAAACGGCATCGGATAGGAGAGGTAAAAGCTCAGGGAGAATATTATGATGATTTTTCAACCATTCCATTGGATGTAAATCGAGACGGTCGAATGGATTTTATCACTGGCGGCTGGTGGGGAAATACCGTTCGCTGGCGTGAGAATCCCGGCCATTCTTCCAAGGAATGGTCTGAACATGTCATTGACAGTTGTGGGAACGTAGAAACCACCCGAGCTTGGGATATCGACGGTGACGGCGTGCCCGAAATTGTCCCTAATACGCCCAATAATCCGTTGCGAGTATACCGCCTTGAAAAAGGAAAAAAAGGAACATTTAAGGTTTACACCTTACATCCCATTCAGGGGCATGGTCTGGGTTTTGGCGATGTAAACGGCGATGGCCGGGGCGACTTCGTGTTGGCTGATGGCTGGCTGGAGGCACCCGAGAAACCCTTTGAGGAGCCCTGGATTTTTCACGATGAACTGAATTTAGGCCAGGCAAGCATCCCGATTTTGGTAGTCGATGTGAATGGGGATGGAAAAAACGACCTCATTGCTGGGCAGGCTCACGATTACGGTTTGTTCTGGTATGAACATAAAAAAGACGGCAATCGGATTGTCTGGGAGAAACGAACCATAGATACGGAGAACTCCCAGTATCACGAAATGCATTGGCGGGACATTGATGGGGATGGAAAACCAGAGCTAATTACAGGCAAGCGTTACCGGGCTCATAATGACAATGATGCCGGAGCAGCTGACTCCTACGGAATGTATTACTTCACGTGGAACGGTCAGAAATTTGAAAAAAACATCATTACCTATGGACCCGCCGGAGAAACCAAAGGAACCGGGATTTATATGGTTGTACAGGATTTAGATAAAGACGGTTATCCCGAACTAATTACTGCGGGAAAAGACGGGCTGAGCATTTTCTGGAACGAGCGATGAGCAACATTTTTCATTTTAATCGCTTTGGGTATTTGGTGATTTAACGGCTGGGCTGTTTGTTTGCCTGCTCATTAACGAACATTCCAGCTCATCCTTTCCCGTGAGCCTACTATTTTAACGAAGCAAACGAAATGGAATCTCTTTACCCCGCCTTTCTTACCATTCACTCCTGGCTCCGCTGGGTAGTGTTGGTACTGGCTGTTCTGGCATTAATTCGGGCAGCACGTGGCCTATCCTCTCATAGTCTGTATACCGATGCCGATCGCAAAACAGGTCTGTTCTTTATGATTTCCTGCGATGTCCAGTTATTGGTAGGATTAATCCTGTACTTTGTTCTGAGTCCTTTATATGGCATCAAAGCATTCCAGATTGAAGGGATCAACCCGATGAAGGATACGACGATCCGTTATTTCGCAGTTGAGCACATTTTTGTCATGATTGTTGCCATTGCACTGGTGCACGTAGGGTATAGCAAAGCCAAAAAAGCGACCTCTGACGCGGTAAAGCATAAAAGCTCATTGATCTTCTTCGGCATTGCTTTGATCCTCATGCTTAGCCGTATTCCCTGGAACCGTCTGTCTCTGGGTAATGAAGGATAATGTATAGAAATAAAGAACGCTCCTGGAAAAGCGTTTACTTTCTGTGAAGAAGCCTGTTACCTGCTAAAGGTGGCAGGCTTTTTTTTAAGAAAATTTTTTAAAAACAAAGTTCGACCGATTCATTTCAATCCCTATATTAGCATTATATGCAAATAATTATTTGCATAATACTATTCGTGTGGCCTCATCACTAGAACCTACAAGCAAGGAACCTTATGAACAAATGCATTTTTCTGGACCGGGACGGTGTATTAAATCAAGATAGTCCGGGGTATTTATATTGCACGGATGATCTGATCATTACCGACGAGACGGTACAAGCCTTACGGCTTTTGAAGGAGGCTGGCTACATGCTCATTGTGATTACTAATCAGGCAGGAATTGCCAAAGGGTTATATAAAAAAGAGGATGTGGTGAAATGCCACGAATTCTTGCAGGAAAAGTGCGGTAATGTGATAGACGATTTGTATTTCTGTCCTCATCACCCCGATTTTGATACGAATTCTTTGTTACGCAAGCCCGATTCACTGATGATCGAGAAGGCGATGGCTAAGCACCGGATCGATCCGACTCAATCCTGGATGATTGGAGATCAGGAGCGAGACGTGCAGGCGGGCAAAAAAGCGGGCGTTCGCACCATT
Organism: Siphonobacter sp. SORGH_AS_1065; assembly: GCF_030818595.1. NCBI lineage: Bacteria > Pseudomonadati > Bacteroidota > Cytophagia > Cytophagales > Cytophagaceae > Siphonobacter > Siphonobacter sp. SORGH_AS_1065. Next base: position 1,652,307 of record NZ_JAUTAM010000004.1, on the reverse strand, counting down.
CGCATCGCCAGCCCTGGTACTCAGTCTAAAGCCGAAGCTTTACGGACCAATCTATGGGAAGCCTCTGCCTTGTTGGTAGGTTAATTGGATTCCTTTTTGAGTAAGAACGCATTTACTGGTGGGAAAGCTTATTTTTCCACTATTTTTGCTGTTCCTACAATAGATCCTTTTGTACATGTCAGATTCACTTCGTCAAGTTCAGTTACACGACGTACACGTAGCTCTGGGAGCAAAAATTGTTCCTTTTGCTGGCTTTGAAATGCCCGTTTCTTATACCGGATTAATCCAGGAACACCACGCCGTTCGTAACTCGGTGGGTATTTTTGATGTTTCTCACATGGGAGAATTCCGCGTGAAGGGCGAAAAAGCTCTTGAGTTTTTACAAAGCGTCACGACGAATGATGTAGCGGCTCTGTACGACGGAAAAGTGCAGTATTCCTGTCTGACCAACGAAATGGGTGGTATCGTGGACGATTTGCTGATTTACCGTCGCAGCGAAAACGATTACTTTGTGGTAGTTAATGCTTCCAACATTGAGAAAGACTGGAATTGGTTACAGAAATTCATCATTGAAGGCGTTGAGCTGGAAAACGTATCAGACGACTATTCACTTTTTGCCGTTCAGGGACCTAAAGGTGTAGCGACTATGCAAAAGCTAACCGACCTAAATCTGGAAGAAATGCCTTACTATTCTTTCAAGGAAGGAACCGTGGCTGGTTTTGACGATATTCTGATTGCTACAACGGGTTACACCGGAGCGGGTGGAATGGAAGTATACGTACCCAATCATCAGGCCAAAGCTATGTGGGACGCGATCATGGAAGCCGGAGCGGAGTTTAACATCGTTCCCGTAGGCCTGGGTGCTCGTGATACCTTACGTACCGAAATGGGTTATTGCTTATACGGTAATGATATTGACGATACGACTTCGCCCATTGAAGCAGGCTTAGGCTGGATCACGAAATTCAATAAAGAATTCACGTACAGTGATTTCCACAAAAAGCTGAAAGAAAACGGCGTTACCCGTAAGCTGGTTGGTTTTGAAATGATTGACCGTGGCATTCCCCGTCAGCATTACGAAATCATGACGGCTGCCGGACAAATCATCGGTGAAGTAACTTCTGGAACGCAGTCACCCAGTTTGAACAAAGGTATCGGTATGGGTTATGTTCAGGCCGAATACAGCAAAGTAGGTTCTGAGATTTACATTAACATTCGTAATAAGTACCTGAAAGCGGTAGTAGTGAAACTGCCTTTTCTGAAATAACATACCTTAGCATAAAAAAGCGGCTACTGATTTTAAAATCAGTAGCCGCTTTTTTATGCTAAGGTCTATAAATACAAACCGACAATGGTGTTAAAGATAAAGGCCTGACTAGTGAATAGTCAGGCCTTTAAAGTGGTCTCGTTAGGCCTCGAACTCTCTCTACAATATGTTCATAATCAGGCTGTAACTAGCCAATTTTCTTCTAATTCAGTAAATAGGGTTTCTCAATTTCTAAAGTATCATCTCTCTTTATTCTTTGTAAAAGTCTTTTTGTGGGCTTTTACTTACTACCAGCCTATAGGTTACCAACTATTGCAGGTTACCAGTTTCATTTTTGTCCAAACCTTAAGCCGCTAAAAGAAAGAAGATGCAAACTATATCAACTGACTTGATTGAGCGGGCCAAAAGTGTTTCAATACCTCAATACCTGCAACAAAAGGGCATCTTACCTGCCAAGCAAATAGGGAATGAGTTGCTTTACTGTTCACCGATCCGGCAGGAATCGACACCCTCTTTTTTCGTAAACCTCACTAAAAACGTATTTGCTGATTTTGGTGGAGAAGGAGAGAAGGGCGATATAATTCGGTTGTGTCAGCTCCTGGAACGAATTAGCTTCAGAAAGGCGGTCGAGCAGCTTCTAAGCTTTGAAAATAGCCCTTTTACCCTTGCTTTTTCTTTTAGCGGCCTAAAGGTTAATAGAGAAAGTCAACTTGAAGTATTGTGTGCTATACCCCTGCAACATCCGGTGTTGATCCGGTACGTAGAAAGCCGGGGTATTCCTTTGGGCTTAGCGGATCAGTATGTGCAGGAAGTTCATTATCAAAGGGAAGGGAAACGCTATTTCGCTCTCGGGTTCGCTAATGATCTGGGAGGCTACGCTCTTCGCAATGGGGCGGGTTTTAAATTTCAGACCAAACCTGCGGGATTTACCACATTCGAAGGTAGTCTGAAAGGAAAAGTATGCGTATTCGAAGGCTTTTTCGATTTCCTTTCGGCTCTGGCTTACTATGATCTGGATCGTCCCCGCTATCCTACCATCGTATTAAATTCTACGTCGCATCTGCGGGCGGTTTTGCCGGTGCTTCAGGAGTGGAAATGTACGCAGCTCAATTGCTTCCTCGATAATGACAACGAAGGTCATAGGGCACTGAGTCGTTTTGAAGAAATGGGCTTCTCCGTAGTTGACGGTTCCTTTCTTTATCAGGGGTATAAGGACTTCAACGAATTACTAACGGCTCGCCCTAATAGCCGATATATTCCTTTGATCTAGCGTTATGCAGCAGCCCCGTTTCCTCATTACTACCGAAGAAATCCAGCTTGTATTACGGTGTGGGCGTACATCAGCTTTTGAGGTTAGCCGCCTGATTAAAATACTCTATCCTGCTTCCGCTCATCTGCACGGAAAGGTACGCCTCAGAGACTTTTGTAACTATCACGATTTTCCTGAAAATGACATACAGGAATTCCTGAGAACGTTAAGCTCCTAAAAGGAAGTTAAGAATACCAGCCTGTTGCTCGAAAAATGCCATCAATGTCTGTCTTGTCAATAAATTCCTCAAAGAGCATATTAGCAGTAAATAGATTACTTTCTAATATGTATAGTTCCTTAGGAATGAAACGCAATGTTTCTCCGAATGTAAATTCACTCAGAGATAGGCAAATAAATGGGTGTTCAGGGTGTTGAATAGTCAAGCTATCCAAGATAAACATGAAATCGTGAGCGTAATCTTTAGGTATTAATTTTAGAAGATCTTGCGGGGTGAAACCTTCAAAGGATTGATCATTCAGAACTTCCACATATGGAGTGTATTCATCCTCTTGATTACCTTTTAGTGCTTCCTCATAGAGCATATTGACTAAATCATTATTAGAAAAGTCAGTACGTAATATGAGAGGGAACTCTGTTTCGGGGATTGTAGCCATACGAATAATAAAAGATAGGAGCAGTATAAATCAAGAAGTTCAAATATAAGACGGTTCATTTTTAAGGTAATGCACAGAACGCTTTCGTAAACGTTCAGAAGCGTACGAAACCGTTCAAAGGCGTACAGCCAAAAGCTACAATTTGCAGGCGTTTACTGCATGGTATTACAAACGTGTGACAAAGCGAACGTCTGTAACACCATCAGTAAACGCTCATTTTTATCCAACCCCTCATAAAAAGACATGATACGTTTTCCACGGCAGCAGCCAAACCTAAAGTCCGTTTCCGGGCTACCGTTTTCCTCTATTCAAATACCTTCCGTTACGGATGATTCTGCTTCGGCAGCCCCTCCCATACCCTTACCTTTTACCAAAGCTCCAGCTCTCAAAAAGGAAATTACGCCTATCATTCGTCAGGCTCTGAAAGTAACCATGCCGCTTTTACCCTGCCTGCTGGGCGGCCCCGGTTTCTTTCTGGCTGGTTTGATGGTCGGTTATACGCTGAGCAGCGAAAATCAGGATGAAGCCTTGCCTCGGTAAACCCCGGCTATAATCCGGGAATGTCCGACTGTGTAACACATCGCCATACCGCGTCATACGATGTCATACATTCCCGGCATTTACCGGGGCAGGTAAAATCACCATTAAAATGCCCTTTTATCCGGGAGAATACCGGGAAATGCCCGATGAATCCCGGTTTGTGAGACACTGTTTACAGCCTCGGTAAACACCGATAAACAGAAAAACCTCATTCATCATACGATGTCTTACAACGTGTGACAAAAACTAATAATCCCGGCGTTTGCCGGAAAATCCCGATCAAAATGAGTCAGGCCCTTACTACTACCGTTAGCGTCCGGGTGAGCCCGGAGCGTAAATCAAACCTATTGAAAGAAGCTCAGGCTTTAGGTACTTCTTTATCCGAGCTGATTTTAGCACGGCTGGATGATTACACAAATGTCACGGAACGAGTGGCCGTGCTGGAAGAGAACCTGCATAATCTTCAGTGGCAAAGCGGACAGGAGAAAACTACCTTCCAGCAGGCTCTGGAAAAGGCTCAGGAGCTGGCGGGCCAGAATCTTGATAAGGTTAGACAGGAAGCGGCTCATCGAGCCATCGAAGAGTATAAAGCTCAGATAGGTACTCAGAAGCAGAGCAATGAATCTGAGCTGGTGCAGCAGCTCAAAGCCCGTTTGGCTCAATATGAATCAGTAGAGCTACAAACCTTATTCGCCCAGGTGAGAGGTCATCAGATGGATTTAGTGATTGAAGGGCAGGTGAAGGAGATTACCGTTCAGGATATGCCGGAGATAGTGATTGGATTAATACAGGCGTTTCACACTCAACTCAGCTAATCATATATGGCAAAGATTCAATTCATTCCCCGCAGCAACTCTTTTGGGTACTACTCCATTCCCAAGCAGGATGATGACAATACCAGCAGTAATGGCTGGCTATTTATTATAGGCTTCCTGCTATTGCTTTATGGCATCTGGGCCTACCTAAAACTGAGTGAACCGAAAGAGGAAACGCCGGCTACCAAAGAGCCGCTTTTACCTACACTGCCCGAGCTGGCCTCCCTGATCGAAATTAAATCAGGTAACGCGGAGCCGCCAAAACCAGAAAACGAGTCTACATCTAATGCAACCACCAAACCTTCCGATGAAAACGACACCATTAATAATTGAGCTGGAATTTCAGATTGGACAGCCCGTATGGTTAAAGACTGATCCTGAGCAACATGAGCGTATAATTACAGCCATTATTATTATTCCAAAGAACATCATGTATCGAGTAGCAATGTCAGGGGAAGAGAGTGAGCATTATGGGTTTGAAATAGATGATAAACCTATCTTGAAATCCACATAAAGTTAAATATCTAAAGACTTTGCGAATAAAGAAATATGTGTGAAAACTATTTTTGTATCGATACTCAATATAAATTAAGTATCGATACAAAATTTTATTTACCAATAAAATTTAAGGTCTTATCTAGTTCGCTATTTCCATCATTTTTCTCCCTATACTTACTATAAATACCTTCAATATTCTTTATGCTCTTTAAAATATTAATTATGAATTTTTTTGAATCTTTTTTTGTACATGCAATAAATAAATTAAAAACTAGTGAATGATTTTTGTCTTCTATTTTACCCCAAAAATGTATCTTTTTTATGTTGGAAAGATATAGTGATCTAGGAATCTTTCGGTTTTTTAAAAACATTTGTAAGCTATCTATAAAAGCTGGGTTTTGTTCTTTAAAAGCTTTATTTATGAATATGTGGAATAAACTTTGTTTGAAAAAATTTCTTCTAATACTATACTGTACTCGCTCAAATATTATATTATTACCAAAATAATCCCCGGCTTCGTGTTCAATTCCAGGAGCTATTAAGTTATTGTAAGATGCGTGATGCATAAATAATTCAAAATCTTTTTTACATAAATCATCAATATGGATCTTTTTTATTTCTATATTATTTTTAACTGCGGGTTTTAATGGAAAGGAATCATTTAATAAATAATAGAGTTTATAAAACTTTATTAATCTATTTTGATCTAATTCCTTATCTTCGATAGTATATATTATATCTTGAAGTAAATCAAAGTTAGCTTTATGATTTTGCAAAGTATTTATCTTATAAAGTATATCTTCATTTGAAAAAAAACTAATCATATTATCTGGTAAGGAGTCTGTATCAATGCAAAAGTTTACAGTTTGTTCTATTATTTTTCTTCTTACAGAACCGCTTATATTTGATATATTATTAAGAATACTGATTAAAAAATAAGAAACTTGAAGTTTATTTAAATCAATGAGTTCTCTAAAAATTGTGTCCAGAACTTCATTGTCTCCTTGAATAGGATCAATTCTAAAAAAGAATAATTCAAATATTATTGACCAAAATGAATTGTCAATATATTGTTTAATGATATTCATTAAATTTTGTCTAGCGTTATCACTAAGTTTTGTGTAATAATTTATATATAAATAATCTGATGTGTAATATTCTAGGAAGGTTTTATGTGTAAAATTGTTGTCAAAGTAAATAGATCTTCTTTCCGCATAGTCAAGAAAACTTTTTGAAATTTCTTCAGCCTCACTATATTCGTTGACTTCTTCTCTTTTTAAAAGAAATTCTGATATTAGTTTTAATGCTTTTTCATAAGATACCATGTTTTCTTTACTGGAAGATTCATATTGCCAATAAGCTAAATGAGCGAAAGTCGCCCGCTTATTTTTAACCCTCAAATTAAATATCAATTCTTTATCCTTAGTATCTAAACTTTCTACTAATGTATTAGTACAGGCTTCGTATATCTCTAATTTTGATTCTGGAATTACTATGTTATTTGAAGCGAGAATTAAGATTAGAGTTAGTATTAATGGATTACTCTTTAAGTCAGTACTTACATCACTATGTATCTGATTAGAACATTGCTCTATAGCTTTTTTCCTTTTTTCTTGGTTATTTATTTGAGATATGTAAAACTTATCTATAAGCAGATTTATTTGTTTGGAATTAAAGTTACAAATACTGAATTCATCGAATTTGCTTTTATTGAATTTAATATCATGATAACCAATAAATCTTGAAGTGACAACACATTTAGTTTTCGGGTATAGATTAATAAATGCTTCTAAAGCTTCCTTAGTTTTGTTCTTATGATTTACATTAAATATTTCATCTAAACCGTCAAAAAAAATTATTGAATTATGTTTTTCTATTATGGCTGTCAATAACTTTATTGATATGTTTGTTTGGTATTCTTTGCTTAAAACAAAGGATAAATATTCAATAATATTTTTTTCTTCCCTAACTTCATTGTACTTTCTTAACTCAATTCTAAAGGGAATCCAACCTTTGAAGTGAACTAAGGGTTCTTCATCAATATTATTTAATAATATTTGTAATATTATATATTTCACTAATAAAGATTTACCCGCTCCTGGATCACCTAATATTATAATATTTTTCTTGCTATTAAATATGTCATTAATACTTAAGTCATCATTTCTGAATTCTTCAATATATGCAGTTTTACTATTTATTATTCTAGCAGTTTTAGTGATTTTAGAGTCCGAATTTTTTTTAAAATTAGGTTTGACAAATAAATCTGTCAAAAGAATATCTGTTGGCTTTTGTCTATTTCTATGCAGATCAAACCCAATAAAATTAATACTATTCAATTTATTGCTTGATACTTTTGAGTAAGAGCTTATAAAAGTTGTTATATCTTTCTCTTCTTCACCTGAAAATATACTTTCTATTTTACTGATTATTTCTTTTCCTGTTTCTTTAATTAAGTTGTTGTCAGTTACTTTTTTGACTTCAAAAAATATTTCTAATGTATCACTGTATGAATTAATCCACTTGTTGTAATCTGTAGGAGTTATGAAAATATATTCTAAACTATCTAAAAATAATTTAACTTTATTAATTATATCTTCAAGCTTAGTTTTTTTAAACTCTTCGTATTTGCCTAATACTTTATTTATAGTTGGAGTTATATCTTCTTTAGATGTATAAACCTTCCTTTTTAAATCTTGGATTAGTTTTTGAGAATTTGAAGTATATCCCGTAGATGTACCAAAATAGTAAAATAGTTGATTAGAAGATAATTTTAAAGGAAAGGAATTTATTGTTGAATGTATAGAAACCTTTATTAATTCCTCTATAATTATTTCAGGGCTAATATTTCTTTTGTACTTTTTGCACTGGATAATAGCTCTTATTTCATTTGAGTGATCAAGTAGTGCAACATCCATGCCTTTTTCACCCACCCCTTGCATAACTATAGCATCTTTATAACTGTTTAATTCATCATCATGATTATTAATTCGGTCTTTGAATAATGAATATGTAAGTATTTCAAATGCTCTATCATCTAGATCGTTTAGAGGAAAACCTCTGTTCGAGTATGCCACAGGTTTTGAGGTATCATCTAGGATTGAAGAAATTTGAGTTTGGGTAATTAAATTCATAAGGTGTAGGGTTAAAATTTAGTGTATTTATTTAGAGGTTTTATTCTGCTCAGCCAAATACTTATAATAAACAAACCAATCATTAAATCCTTTCTCTTTAGCTTCTCTATCCAGCTCATCCCATTCTTCAGCAGAAGCAAAACCTAACTTTAATGCGTTTTCTTTCTTTTGTGCATAATAATATTTCTCTAAAGCATCATAAAAAGGTTTGAAGTATTCGTCTTTTTCTATTAGTCCTGTATTTAGAAGCTCTCTTACGTAATGCTTAGATACTATTTCTTCCAACACTTCCTGTTTTGTTTCTTCTGAGCAATCTAATCTAATATTGTAACCGCTTTTTGGTTTTCCCTCGTCATCTACATCAGTTACTTTAGTTTCAATGCGGTCAGGATGTTTTATTAGTGTATTAAGATAGATACTCTCTATCACGCTTTCCACTGCTTCAACTGCCTGCGTATACTTACCCTTATACGTATCCAGCAATTCGCCTCTTTCCTTCAACCACTGATTCAGCCGCTGATTTTCTTCAGCCAGTTTCGCTACTTCTCCCTGATCAGTAGAACCTTTAGGTGTTTCACCATAAGTCAATAACTCAATATAGCTCATACTCAAGGCACTAGCTATCTTCTCTACTTGCTCGATGCTCAGCTTTTCTCCTCGCTTTTCGAGTCTGTGATATGCTGGCGGATCGATTTCTAGTCTTTTAGCTAATTCAGATTGCGACACCCTCTGTGATTCCCTCGCCGCTCTTATTTTATCAGAAAGTGACATGCTTTTCTATTTTTATACAATGTTATTAACAATTCGAATAATAATTTTTATCGAAAATGTTAATATGGATTTGTTTATTTGAACAACTTTATTGTATGTTTGCACAAAATGATTAACATATTTGTATATGGCATCTGTAGTTTCGGCTATTCGAACGGATAAGCCGCCAATCCAAAAAGCCTTCGAAGCTTTTCAAACTCGCAAGGGAGTTTCGGTTAAGTTGGATGATCGCTTCCACAGCCAGTTAGGCATTGCACAATTGCGTTTCTGGAAACTTCGTACTGGGCGGGCACAGCCCCGCCCCAATGAGCTGAAGGCTCTCAGTACATTTCTGGAATGTGATATCCGGGATTTAATCTAACCCAGTTTCTGCGGGGTCGAGACCGTAGTTACTTAACCATCAAACAATTATGAACGAAAGACAATTGGAGCAACCTACTCACTTGTAAAGCATTCTTTAATCAGGTATCAAAAAAAATCCCCCGGAGGTAGTCGAGACCAGCCGGGGGAATAATTGTTAAAAACTCAACAATTATGAACACTTCAAAAGTAAACAACAACGGAGACGATTTCAAGGCATTCTGCACGAATGAGACCTATGTAACAAATTTTAACGATTTGACCCCCGAGGCCATCTTTCAAAAATGTGAGCGAGCATCGGCTTTGGTGGGTCAGGTCATTAATGGCTGCTCTTACGAAACCGCAGCTCAGATTTCTGCACTGTTCAGAGAAAATATGCTGCTGAATCGAAAAATGGAGGAAGTTAGAAAGCAGCTCTGCATGATCTCTGGTGTTCATGAAAATGACTGGCTACGGTTTCTGCAAGGATTAGACTGGATGAAAATTCAGGGGATACCTATTCCAGATCGGGTCAGCATTGCCACTAAAAACCTTGAGAATGAGTACTTAAATGATAGACCCGAGTAATGAAAAGACCTTCCAAAGAAAATGCCTCCCGAAAGTTTGAAACCAAGCTTCAACAGGCTCAGACATCGCTACCGAATAAGGATAAACGTCGAAAGATGGGCGTAAGCATTTCCGCTTATAACCGGGGCCAGAAGGGTAGCATTTACTTAAAGATTAGCTATCCCGATCAGGATACAGTGCAGTTGTCAACCGGAATTGAAGTTGAAGCCGGGCAACTGATCCCGGATCGCTTCGAGGTAGATGGCGACTGCCTGAAAACCGAACGGCTCCGGCAGATCAGGGGCCAGATTGTAGCGATAGTAACCCGGCTTGAAGTAGCCGGATTGCCGATTGATTTGAAACAGGTTCGTAACGAAGTGAGTGGGAGAGACCGACCCCAGCCGCCTACGCTCCTGGAAGCAATCGAGAGGCATTATCAGGTGCGATATGCTCCCTTTGTGGAAGGTAAAACCAAGCGTTCATGGCAAAAGTAATCCGACACAGTACCGACCGGGCCGTTCGAAAACGGCTCGGTAATTTAGTTGACTTCATCAACTGGAAGCAGCCTGATCTACGAGTGACCGAAGTAAAACCCAGTATCATTTACGATCTGGAGCATTACTTCGGAAAGATTCGGGCCTTTGCCCCGGATGTAATGGCCCGGCACATAAAAGAGCTACGGGCCGTTCTGCAATTATCCGTTCTGGATGGACATTTGGAACGTAATCCGCTGGAAACCTTCACCCACACCAGTACGTCCAAACCGAAAGAATACCTCACGCTGGCTGATCTGGAAAGGCTACGTACACTCAAAGGCCTCGATGACTCGGAACGTTTGGAACGAGACATTTTTCTTTTCCAGATCATTACGGGCCTGAGCCACATTGATTTGGCTAATCTGACTGAAGAACAGGTGAAGAAAACGCCCGATGGCCTGACTTATCTGGATATACGGCGGCAGAAATCAGGTGTGCAGGCTTTCCCGATTCTGGATGATGAGTGTCTGGAGACGATTGAACGCTACCGGGATCATCCCAAAGTACGCCGAACTGGACGGCTGCTGCCCGTCAATGAAAACCAGCATCGAAACCGGGTACTGAAGTACTTAGCCCGGAGCATTGATTTAAGCTTTCCCTTAACTACAAAGACCGCCCGAGATAGCCACGCAGATTTGATGCTCAATGAATACGGGATTCCCCCGGACGTGGTGGCTGCCAGCTTGGGACATAGCAACAGCAAAACAACGCTGAGCCTGTATGCTCGGCTGAAGCCTGAAACCGTAGCACGGGCCGTTTCTGAGGCTAAAGCAAAAAAGAAGAACAGTTCATAAAAAAAGCCTAGCGTGTGGCTACGCTAAGCTTCAAATTCTTTTGTAAGGTCACCCAACCCCTTAAGAATATCCAACCCATGTAAAAGTTTAATGGAGATCGTAACCCACTAAACGAATTTTAATCACTTAAAACTCAATGGCAAAATTACACGTAATCAGCACTTTTGCAAGTGCTGCACCTTCCTTGTCTTCTGGGAATAGTCCTGATGCCGATCAGTTCCGGTTACCATTCCCACTCAATGATCTTTCTACGCTGATTGCCCGCTTTGAAGCAGAACCGCCTATCGAAAGAAAGCCTATTAATAGGGATGCTCAGCAGGTCAGTTTTGCTCATTCTCCTAGAAAGAATGAGCAATTGCTTATGTCCATCGATGGTATTAATGATCCTTATCTACGGGCGTTAAGGAAGCAATTAATTACCTGCTGGAAAGGCGGTCGTGCTGAAGGACGTAAGCGAACCAGACCCATACCGTCAGGAAAGCCCTTCCCGATCCGCACCCCCCGTCTATAATCCTATTACCTGCAAACCTACTCGTTAATGGCCCGTACTAATGCTAAGTCGGAAGGGGAACAAAACCCTTATCAGCGACTGAAACAATACCTGTTTGATCGATACGAAATTCGACTGAATGTTATTTCTAATGATTTAGAGGCTCGTTCGAAGGGCAGCAATGAGTATACTGTGCTGAATGATAATGACCTTAAATGTGAACTTTACGACAGAAATTTCAACGGCTTCGAGAAGAGACTCGAAGCCTTGTTACTATCTAGTCAGGTTGAACGCTACGATCCCATCACCCATTATTTTGAATCACTGCCCAGGTGGGAGCAAGGAGATCCAGATTACATTGCCAAACTGTGTACCTACGTCAAAACGCCCGATCCTGAATGGTTTACTGCGATGTTCCGTAAGTGGCTGGTGAGAGCTGTAGCCTGTGGCATTGGAGCAAGCCCTTTCAATAAACAGTGCCTTACATTGGTAGGCTCTCAGAACGACGGTAAAACGTCGTTCTTACGGTTTCTGGCTTCAGGAACGCTCAAATCTTACTATAAAGAGAACGTAGACTTTGAAAATAAAGATGGCCGAATTGCCCTGTGCAGAAACTTTCTGATCAATCTGGACGAATTAGCGACGCTTTCCAAGACGGATATTAATAAAGCCAAGTCCTTTTTCACGGATCATATCATTCGGGTACGATTGCCTTACGCCAAACGGGAGTCAGATGGCATCCGGCGAGCTTCATTTGTGGCTTCAACAAACGAGAGTGAGTTCCTGACCGATACTACTGGTAACGTCCGGTGGCTGATCTTCGAAGTGCAAGGTTTCATTCACAACAATGGGGGGCCGGGGGGCTATCAGCATGACATCGATATGGATCAGGTCTGGTCGCAGGCGTATGGATTGCTCAAAAGCGGATTCATGTACGAAATGAACCGGGAAGAAATAGAGCAGTCAGAGAAGGTGAATCGAAGTTTCCAGCGATCAAACCCCGAGACCGAGTTAATTACCCGGTACTTCGTTCCCGAAGAGAAAGGCCATCCAGAAGCAGAGTTTCTTACTTCATCGGAAATGATGGAAAAACTGTCCTATCTAACCGCTCATTCGCACAAACTTAACCCCGTGACCTTTGGCCGGGCTTTAGCCTTTTTAAGGTTTCCCCAAACAACAGATCGTACAAATAGTATTTTTCCGAGAAAAGGCTATTGGGTAAGGCAGTACACTTTTAGAAATAATTGACCATTTAAGTTACTACTTACTACAAAAATGATACAATTAACTGATTATTAATTAATTAAGTGTAGTAAGATTAACAAGATAAGAAGTTACTACATTTTACTACAACTTACTACACCTATAGGAAAGCAAGGATTTGTAGTAGGGTAAAAGCTGAATTGTAGTAGCATGAAAAAAGTAAATTACTACACTTAAGCTTCTATGATTGAGATAGTTATAGGCTTGTAGTACTGTAGTAAGATAATTTCCAAAACTTTTCAAAAAAGTACACTTTTAAAAAGATTTCGAAACGCAATTAATTGAATTTTTCTGTGATGAATAACCAGATAAGATTGGTAACCTGCCAGGTATCTAAAAGCAAATCTCTGTTTTTGGTTACTGAAGGGTTAACTATGGGGCAACAAAAAAGCCCTGAAAATCAGGGCCTTAACTGTTTTAAAGTGGTCTCGTTAGGAATCGAACCTAAATCTTGAGCTCCGGAGGCTCACATACTATCCGTTGTACTACGAGACCTGAAAAAAAGCCGCCATTGCTGACGGCTTTGTAGTAGCGGGAACAGGACTCGAACCTGTGACCTTTGGGTTATGAGCCCAACGAGCTGCCAACTGCTCCATCCCGCGGCGTGTTATTGGACTGCAAATATACGGGCATTTCAATTAAAATCAATACCTTTGTGTAAAAATAAAGGGAGTACTATAAATTATTTTTTAATTATTGCTGATTTTCAGTGAAATAGCTAAAAAATATTTTTATAATTTTTTTGAATTACACGATGGATAATCATAAAACGGGATACGTCAGTATTGTTGGAAAGCCCAATGTGGGCAAATCAACGCTGATGAATGCCATGGTAGGCGAGCGGCTTTCAATCATTACTTCGAAGGCTCAAACCACCCGGCATCGGATCATGGGGATTGTGAATGGGGTGCAGGATGGTATCCCGTTTCAACTGGTTTATTCAGATACGCCGGGGATTATCAAGCCTCAGTATCAGTTACACCAGTCGATGATGAATTTCGTACGGGGTTCGCTGGAAGATGCCGATGTGATTTTGTTCGTAACGGATATTTTTGAAGCTTACGACGAGGATGATGTCATTGAAAAGCTAGCCCGAATTGATCATACACCGGTTATTCTATTGATCAATAAGGTAGACTTAGCTACTCAGGAGCAGGTTGAAGAAAAAATCGCTCACTGGCGGAACCGTTTCCCTACCCAAACGATTTTACCCATCTCTGCTTTGCATAAACTGGGTCTGGAAGAATTATTCAGCCTGATTGTCAAAGCTATACCTACACATCCGCCGTTTTTTGATAAGGATTCGCTGACGGATCGGCCCGAACGCTTTTTTGCGGCGGAGATCGTCCGGGAAAAAATATTTCTCAATTACAAAAAGGAAATCCCCTATAGCTCGGAAGTGGTCATTACTTCTTTCAAGGAAACCGATGACATCATTCGGATTCTGGCGGAGATTTATGTAGAACGCTCCAGCCAACGGGCTATTTTACTAGGCCATAAAGGAGCTTCCATCAAGAAAGTGGGAATTGAATCCCGTAAGGAAATGGAAGCCTTTTTTGGAAAACAAATTCACCTGGAAACCTACGTTCGCGTAGAATCCGACTGGCGGAGTAAAGCAAATAAGCTCCGGGAGTTCGGGTACATTCAAGAGTAATAGCTGTTTCGAAAGGACTCTCAACGCATGAATACGCCTCATACACAGGTGAAAGGCTCATTCATGGAGGGTAGTGATTGTATCGGTCGGAACGGATACTATTATTTATTTTTCAATGAAGCGGCCGAGAAACGGCTGGTCAAACCGATGCTGGCGGGTTTATGCCAGCGAAAATCATTATGTCAAATATTGTTGCTATTGTGGGGCGGCCTAACGTAGGTAAATCCACATTGTTTAACCGGATCATCGAGCAGAAAAAAGCCATTATGGACAACGTTTCGGGGGTTACCCGTGACCGTCACTATGGATATGCGGACTGGACTGGTAAATTTTTTACCGTGATTGATACGGGTGGTTACGTGGTTGGCTCCGAAGATATTTTTGAAGAAGCCATCCGCGAGCAGGTGCAGATTGCTATGGATGAAGCAACGGTTGTTATCTTCGTAGTAGACTGTATTGCAGGTCTGACGGGCCTGGATGAGGACTTTGCTAACGTGCTTCGTCGTTCTAAAAAGCCAGTAATTTTAGTGGCTAACAAGGCTGATACGACTGAGAAGATGCACGCTGCGGCTGAGTTTTATGCCTTAGGCTTAGGCGAGCCGTTCCCTATTTCCGCAGAAAACGGTAATAACACGGGTGATTTCCTAGATGCCGTAGTGTCTCATTTTGAAGACGAGGGTGTAGAAGATCCCGAAGCAGGTATTCCCCGGATTGCTATCCTGGGCCGTCCGAACGTTGGAAAATCTTCTTTCCTGAATGCTTTATTAGGTCGTGAGCGGAGTATCGTAACGGACATTGCCGGAACTACTCGCGATGCCATTCATACGCGTTACTCGCTGTATGGCAATGACTTTATCATTACCGATACCGCCGGAATGCGTCGGAAAGCTCGGGTAAATGATAACATTGAGTTTTATTCGACCCTGCGGTCGATGCGGGCTTTGGATGAATGTGATGTAGCCGTTATTATTCTGGACGCCGAACGTGGTCTGGAGGCTCAGGACATGAACATCATTGGGATGGCTCACCGGGCAAAAAAGGGTATTGTCATCATGGTGAATAAGTGGGATTTAATTCAGAAAGATTCCCGCACGGCTCCTGCTTTAGAGAAGGAGTTACGCCAACGAATGGCCCCCATCGATTATGCTCCGATCATCTTCACTTCGGTAACCGAAAAAACGCGGATTTTTAAAGTGGTAGAGAAGGTATCTGAGGTATACGAACAACGTCGTCGCCGAATTCCAACTTCGCAACTGAACGACTTGATTCTGCCGGAAATTGAAGCGTACCCACCCCCAGCAATTAACGGTAAATACGTGAAGATCAAATACCTGACACAGTTACCCACGCCAAGTCCAACGTTTGTATTATTCTGTAACTATCCTCAGTACATCAAAGAAAGCTACGAGCGTTACCTGGAAAACAAATTCCGGGCTCACTTTGGCTTTGACGGGGTGCCGTTAACGATGTTCTTCCGAAAGAAATAGTTATTGACTAAAGAGTAAAGAGACCGCTCCGAACGCGACATGGTGTTCGGAGTGGTCTCTTTTTGATTATGCTGATAAGGCTTAAGTTTATTTAACAAACGATCTATACGTTTTCTGTCTAAATTCCCCGGTTTTCACTATAAACTCACGGAGTATGATCCGTTTAAATGCATGAAAATTTTATCTACCTTCCTCTTAGTCATTGGATTATGTATGTGTTCTCCTGTGTTTGCTCAAGACACTCTTCGCCGTGAACTTGGTATTAGAACTAGCTCTCTTAACAGTTTCGGATTTATCTATAAGAAAAAAATCAAGGAAAACGTCTATCGTCGGCATCGGCTGGCCTTTGGAAGTTTAGGATTGAATTTCGCGGGAAATAATACTTCGGTTGGGTTCTCGGCGGGCGGAGCAACGGGGAAAGAAAAACGTCGGAGCATCAACGACAAATTGCAATTGATCTACGGAACAGAGTTAATAGCAGGAATAGGTTTGATTACCTTAACTTCAGGGTCCATTACGGTAGATAATGGCAATGGAACGGGATCAACTATTTATGAAGGCTCTAATCTGATCATCGTAACGCCTTCAGTAGGAATAGGGTTTGTTTTAGGAGCTCAATACAATTTTAATCCCCGATGGTATGTCAGTGGTGAATTAATCCCGTCCATTGAGGTGAGTGGTTCTTTTGGAAACGTAACGAGCATTTACCGATTCAACGCCGGATTTAATTCATCCAGTGTAGGACTTACGGGAGCGTATCGGTTCTAACCAGGCTATTTGATACTAAAAAAGGTCGCCTTTCAAGCGACCTTTTTTAGTATCAAATAGTAATCTAAGAACTAATAACCATCAACAAACAACCTTATTTCACGCTATAGTTAGGAGCTTCTTTCGAAATAACTACATCGTGGGGGTGGCTTTCGCGAACACCAGCAGCGGTAATTTTTACAAATTTCGCCTGTTGCATCGCTTCGATATTTTTAGCTCCGCAATAACCCATTCCGGCTTTCAGACCACCAACCATTTGGTACAGAATATCACCTACACGGCCTTTGTAAGAAATACGGCCTACGATACCTTCGGGAACCAGCTTTTTGATGTCGTCTTCGGCATCCTGGAAATAACGATCTTTTGATCCCTCTTCCATGGCTTCTACAGAACCCATACCCCGGTAACTCTTGAAACGACGTCCTTCAGCGATGATAATCTCACCTGGAGCTTCGTCCGTACCAGCCAGTAAGGAACCCATCATGATAGAGCTGGCTCCACCTGCAATGGCTTTTACAATATCACCCGAGTAACGAATACCGCCATCCGCAATGATAGGAACACCCGTACCCGCTACGGCTTTTGCTGCTTCATATACGGCAGAAAGCTGAGGCATACCTACCCCTGCAATGACCCGAGTTGTACAGATCGAACCCGGACCAACGCCTACTTTAACGGCATCTGCACCAGCATCGGCCAGAGCCTTGGCACCTTCACCCGTAGCCACGTTACCAACGATAACGTCCAGATTTGGGAAAGCGGCTTTTACTGATTTCAAAGCGTTGATAACTCCTAAGGAATGGCCGTGAGCGGTATCAATACTGATGACATCCACTCCTGCCTTTACCAGAGCAGCTACGCGATCCAGTAAATCAGGCGTAACACCAACGGCAGCTCCTACACGTAAACGACCGCGAGAATCTTTACAGGCGTTCGGGTGATTTTTCTTCTTGAGGATATCTTTATAGGTAATCAGACCGACCAGCTTCTGATTTTCATCCACGATGGGAAGTTTTTCAATGCGATATTCCTGTAAAACAGCCTCAGCAGCCTGAAGATCAATGCCTGCACGAGCCGTAATAAGTTTACCCTGCGTCATAATCTCCGTAACAGGCTGACTTAATTTCGTTTGAAAACGAATGTCACGGTTAGTCAGAATTCCGATCAGCTTGTTCGTAGCGTCAACGACGGGAATACCGCCGATTTTATTTTCCCGCATCAGACGATGAGCATCCGCCAGGGTATCGCCTTCTGTAAGAGTAATAGGATCGAGAATCATCCCTGATTCTGAACGTTTTACCTTACGAACTTCTTCCGCCTGACGGTCAATCGACATGTTCTTGTGAATCATGCCAATACCGCCTTCCTGAGCCATCGCAATAGCCATTTCGGATTCGGTAACCGTATCCATAGCTGCCGAGACCAGGGGCATGTTTAAGCGTATGTTTTTTGTCAGAAATGATTCGGTGCTAGTTTCGCGGGGGAGAACTTCCGAATAGGCAGGGAGCAGAAGCACATCATCGTAAGTAAGTGCTTCAAAGAGAAACTTGGAGGAGTCCAACATGGCAAATAACAGTGCTATTCTTATTTGCCGGACAAAGATACTCTTTTTTTATGAGGAACGAAAAACATTTATTGATTTAATATAAAGTTAATAAACGCTTGATTCTGAGTGTGAATGACTCCTGATGTTTTCGCTTTATCAAAAAGGCATTGAACCATTTCCGGGGAAATTGGTGTATTTTTGAATAATCAGTAAATAGAGGAACACCGTGCAACATAGTCTGAAACTCCGTAAGCCACTCGCTTTTTTTGATCTGGAAACTACCGGCATCAATTTAATTCGGGATCGTATCGTCGAAATATCCATTGCTAAAGCTATGCCTGACGGTTCGGTACAGGTACGGACGGAACGGATTAATCCTGAAATGCCTATTCCGCTGGAAACTAGCTTGATTCATGGTCTATATGATGAAGATGTAGCCGATAAACCTCCCTTTAAACAGTTAGCTAAGTCACTGGCTCAGTTTCTGGAAGGCTGTGATCTGGCGGGTTTTAACTCCAATCGTTTTGATGTTCCCATGCTGGTGGAAGAATTTCTTCGGGCGGGCATTGATTTTGACACCAAAAACCGTCGCCTGATTGATGCTCAGCGGATTTACCACATGATGGAACCGCGTAATCTTTCAGCTGCGTATAAATTTTATTGCGGAAAAAGCCTGAAAGATGCCCACTCTGCCGAAGCAGATACACTGGCTACGCTGGAGGTATTAGATGCAATGGTGAAGCGGTACGAAGGAGTTGAGATCGAAAAGAATAAAGAAGAAACCTGGGCTCCCATAAAAAATGATATGGATGCTCTGCATGAGTTAACGTCCGGTCAATTAGTTGATTTTGCCCAGCGGATGAAATATAACAATGACGGTGTCGTCGTCTTTAATTTTGGTAAACACACCGGTAAGCCCGTTCAGGAAATCTTCAAACGCGAACCAAGTTATTACGACTGGATGATGCAGGGTGATTTTACGCTGGATACTAAGCGAAAATTAACCGAAATAAAGCTGAAGAGCAGTGCCTTAATGAAATAAAAGCACAAAAAAACGAGCCGAATATTCGGCTCGTTTTTTGTTTATTCAGAAGGATATTACTTAAAAACGATCATTCTATATTAATTATCCTTCAGAAACGTTACCTGTAACCCTAAGTAAGGTTCTTCGCTACGCTCTGAAAGACAGGAAAGAATTATTAGTAGTTAACTATCGCCCTAAAAGCTTACACAAAGGCTTCCATGGTTTCGTCCAGAGGTTTCGATTCGGGGTAAAAGGATAAGAGGCGAATCAGAATATCTTCTACCACTTTATCCGGGCAGGAAGCACCGCACGTGAGCATGATCGTTACGGGTGAGGAGTCAGGCAGGTAATGTTCAGTTACTTTCTCCACTTTCTCGTGCAGGTCATAATGCCGGATTAAGTCACGATCCAGAATTTTAGCCGCATTTTCAATAAAGTAGGTCGGTAACTTTGCCTCGCACAACTCAACCAGGTGCGAAGTATTCGAGGAGTTATAACCTCCCGCTACTACGCACAAGTCCGCTGCTTGTTCCAGCAAACCATACGTTGCCGACTGGTTATCATTGGTAGCATAACAAAGGGTGTCCCGCGTATCAGCAAAATGGGCTGTAATGTCTGAACCTTCAGAAGCGTAGGTTTCAACCATTACCTGTTTCAGATAATCCGCGATAGCTTGGGTGTCAGAAGCCAGCATCGTTGTCTGGTTCACGACTCCAATGCGTTTTAAATCTTCCTCTACGCTAAAACCTTCGGAGTATTGACCTTTGAATTCTTCGTAGAATAACTCCGCCGACTTTTCTCCTTTCATATACGCCGCCAGTTTCTGAGCTTCCCTCATGTCTTTAACAATCACCGTAGGAGCGTTCTGACGGGCGTGAGAAAACGTAGCCCTTGTTTCTTCGTGAGGCGGGTTTTCCGTGGATCACAATCGTATAATCACTCTGGCCAATGGAAGAAGCCCGTTTCCAGACTTTTTCTACGAAAGGACAAGTAGTATCATACTGTTCAGTTTGGATTCCGATTGTGGATAACTTAGCCTGAATTTCAAGCGTCGTTCCAAAAGCCGGAATAATCACAATATCATCTGCCGTTAACTCTTCCCAGGGAATCAGTTGACGACCAGAGGTATCCATGATAAAACGAACGCCCTGATCGAGTAAATCCCGGTTTACTTCGGGATTATGGATCATTTCGCTCAGTAAGTATATCTTTTTGGAAGAATAGTCCTTAATAATCTGATAAGCCGTTTCTACCGCATTTTCTACCCCATAGCAGAAGCCAAAATGACGGGCAATAAGAAACCGTACCGGCCCAAAATCAAGCAGGGTCGGACTAAAATCCTTCTTCATTTTATCCTGCTTCCGGCGATATTCCTTGATCGCACCGATAACTGGACTCTTAAACGTATCGGGAATTTGAAACGATTTCATTTTCTTAAATTTCGTTGTCTTTTGAGGCAACGCATGAACGGTACTGCTCATTTCCTTAATAAAGAACAAGTTTATCAATAAACAGTTTTCGTAATTTGTATTTTCTTAGGGAAAAACTTTCCAAATACTATAAACTATGTATTGATTAGGTATAACAGGGGCGTCAAAAAACTGAAAATGAACTTATTATCCACTTTTTCGTCCTTCAAAAGTAACTATAAAAAGAATGGCTTACCACTTAAATATTCAGGAACTACAGAAGGGACACTATCCTGACGTTCTAGACGCATAGTGAAGAGCCGTAGGCCTTTTCCTTCGTTTCATCGTGAACGCATTATTTTTCAAAAAATCTTCTGTACTTTTCAACCCGAAAAGCGACAGCTCTAAACCTTATAAATATGCAACAGAACCGACGTTCCTTTCTGCGGAATCTGGGCCTGGCAGCTGCGGCTACCCTTCCGGCAGCTGACCTTTGGGGCGGGAACCCTGGGGCAAAAGCCTTTCTTCGAAATTTCGCTAGCCGAGTGGTCTTTACACCGAGCTCTGCGATCCAAAAAAATAGACAATCTTGACTTTCCGGCCCTTGCCAAAAAAGAATTTGGTATTAGCGTAGTGGAATACGTGAACCAGTTTTTCAAGGACAAAGCGGAAGATTCTGCTTACCTCAAGGATTTGCTACAACGCTGTAAAGACAACGGCGTAAAGAACCATTTAATAATGATTGATGGGGAAGGCGAAATCGGTAATAAGGATGCCGCCAAGCGGAAACAAGCCGTTGAGAATCACTACAAATGGGTGGAAGCAGCGAAATTCCTGGGTTGCAAAACCATTCGCGTGAATGCAGCAGGTGAGGGTTCGGCGGAGGAAGTCAAGAAAAGTGCGACGGACGGCTTACACTCACTGAGCGAATTTGCGGCTAAAACGGGTATAAACGTTATCGTAGAAAATCACGGCGGTTATTCCTCTAACGGGCAATGGCTGAGTGAGGTAATAAAAGGCGTAGGTCTAAAAAACTGCGGAACCTTGCCCGATTTCGGAAATTTCTGTATCAAGCGTAAGGCGGGTAGTTACCACGAGTGCGAAGACGAGTATGACCGCTACAAAGGCACGCAGGAGTTACTACCTTATGCAAAAGGAATTTCTGCCAAAACCTTCGATTTCGATGCGAAAGGCAACTGCGTAGAAACCGACTATGACCGCATGATGGGAATTGTGAAAAAATCGGGTTTCAAAGGAATCATCGGTATTGAATACGAAGGCGATACGCTCGGTGAATACGAAGGAATTAAGAAAACGAAGCAGTTACTGGAACGCTACGCTTCTCAGGCATAACACTTAACTTTTTACATTTCAATATACCGTTAGAGTCACTCAGACTTCTAATCCTACTATGAAAGAACAATCCCCCTCTCGCCGCGAGTTTATCAAGAAGGGAGCCCTTTCGGCCGCGGCCTTTTACATCGTTCCTCGCCACGTATTAGGTAAAGGGTTTACCGCCCCTTCAGATAAGCTGAATTTGGCGGCTATCGGAGCTGGTGGCAAAGGTGCTAGTGACATCTGGAATGCCTATAATAACGGAGCTGAAAACGTAGTTGCTCTTTGCGACGTAGACTGGAAGGTAGCTGACGCGTCCGTAAAGCGTTTCCCTAATGCCAAGCGTTACCAGAATTACAAGGAAATGCTGGATAAGGAAGGCAAGAATATTGATGCAATAACCATCTCAACCCCCGACCATACGCACGCCGTAATCGCAATGGCTGCTATGCAGGCGGGTAAGCACGTATACGTTCAGAAGCCGCTTTCGCACGACATCTACGAAGCCCGTATGATGACTGAAGCGGCTCGTAAGTATAAAATTGTATCCCAGATGGGTAACCAGGGAGCTTCCAGTGTGGGTAGCTGGCAGATGGTAAACTGGTTCAATGCGGGGCTGATTGGAACAGTAGACGAAGTACACATCTGGACAAACCGTCCCGTTTGGCCTCAGGGTATTCCGGTGCCAACGGGTCAGAAAGATATTCCCGATGGCATCGCCTGGGATCAATTTATTGGTCCTTCAGATTGGGTAGATTACACGCCTGCCTATCACCCCTTCAAATGGCGGGGTTGGTGGAATTTCGGTACTGGAGCTTTGGGTGACATGGGTTGCCACCTGATTGACCCTGCGTTCCGGGTATTAGGCCTGGGGTATCCAACGGAAGTAGAATGTTCAGTGGGTTCGGTATTTATTAAGGACTGGACGCCCGAGTACATTCCTGAAGGATGTCCTCCATCAAGCTCGGTTCAAATCAAATTCCCGGCTACGAAGAAGAATAAGTCAGCCGTGACTATGAACTGGTCAGATGGTGGTATTCGTGCCTTCCACCCGGATCTGATTCCTGCCGACGAGCCCCTGGGCGATCCCGACAGCTCAAACGGGGTAATCCTGATTGGTTCAAAAGGTATTATGACCTGCGGAACTTATGGAAATGCCCCCAAATTGTTCTTCGAGAAGAAAAAAGTGAGCGAACAGGATCTGGCTAAGTATAAATGGACCGAAACGGAACTTCAAAAAATGCCAGAAAGCGGTCACCAGACGGCTTGGGTACGGGCATGTAAAGAAGGCTTCGGATCAGAAACTCACAAAAAATTAACGTCATCGTTCGATTATGCTGGACCATTAACGGAAACCGTATTAATGGGTAACCTGGCGATTCGTAGCTATAACATTCGTAAGCCTAATGCCGAGGGTAAGGGCTTTGCGTATCCGGGTCGTAAAAAACTACTTTGGGATGGTAACGCGATGCGGATCACCAACTTCGAAGACGCGAACCAGTTCGTTAAACGCGAATACCGCAAAGGCTGGACGCTGGGCTCATAGTTAATTTCGAATGAGCGAATGAATAGAATGAGTGAATAGGTGATTTTATACCTGTTCACTCATTTTTAGTTTTGAATGAGTGAAGCGTTTAACTACTAACACCTCTCTTCTGTCATTCAGAGCGTAGCGAAGAACCTTACTTAGGATTTAAGGTAACGTCTTTGAATGAAAGTCAATGAGCCTTTTCTAAGTCTGGTCTAGGCCTACGGAAAGGCTATCGCTACGTTCGAGATGAGAGCTGAAGTAATAAAAAGATGATGTCATTCGATCATTCATGCCCTCGGTCATTCAAAATTTAAAATCATTGTACTGGCGTTCCGTTTTGGAAAGTAATTTCGGCGGCCAGGCCTACGGAAGAAAAGCGGATGGCTACGGAAGCCGCTTCTGATTTTTTAGTGATGTCTTCGCAATGCGGCCCGGCTTCCAGGAAGTACACGTAATATTCCTGATTGCGGTCAGCAATTTGGTTAATATCGGGTCGGCCAAAAATATCCACGAAATCATTTGATGAAGTACCTTTCAGATTTTGCCGGATTTTCTTGAAATCGGCGAGTAACGTTTTCCGTTCACCTTTGCATCCACCTTTGTCTGCCTTCCATTTTTCTATCGGAAATCCCTGTAAATCGGGTTTATGCGTACACGAGGCGATGGTTAAAGTAAGAAAAAGTAATGTGCCGAAGGGCTTGATATTCTTGGATATAAAGAGAAGCGAAGCAGTCATTAGTCTTGTTTTCATGAATCAAAATTCCGTTTGCTGGCGTGAAAAACAAAAAAAAAGGTAACACTTTAGCCAAACTCTGAAATTGTTTTTAAGTTTGCCGAAATTAATCAGATCAGAATATGAACGTTTCATTCGCAAAAGCATGGTGGTGGCAACTGGGATTCCTCGGTTGAACAGCCTCTTTTTGCGTCAGATAAGCGATAACTATAGCATTAACGACAACGCCCGCTGTTCAACCGAACAGGGGGCGTTGTCGTTTTAACTCATTTCATTTGGACTTATAAGACCAGAACAAACGTGAAAAATTACCCGATTACCACTCATTCCCGGCGATTACTAGCCGATATGTTAACGCCAGTGAGTGCTTACCAACGCTTACGCCGCCAGTTTCCGAATACTGTTTTACTGGAAAGTGCCGATTACCACGCCATGCAAAATAGTTTGAGTTTCATTGGCTGTGATCCCGTGGCAAGTTTTATTCTGGATGAAGACGTCGTTACTCAAAAGTTTCCCGATGGCATAACCGAGCAGTTTAAGCTGGAAAACCGAAAAGACGCTGTAGATACGCTACGGGCTTTTGCGGCTAGTTTCACGGAAAGTAACTCGGGTTACCCTTTCCCAACGAATGGGTTATTTGGTCACATGACGTATGATTCGGTTGAGTATTTTGAAGACATCGAAATTCAACCCAAAAGCGAAGAATCAGCCATTCCGCAGATTGTTTATTATGTCTATCGCTACGTAATCGTTTTCAACCATTTCAAAAACGAAGTATTTCTGTTTGAACATCAGTACGGAGATACCAAAAACAAGAATACCGAAGGCCTGAGCCAACTGGAATTTCTGATTCAAACGCCTAAATCGTCTTCCAATACATTTAAGCTAAGCGGCGAAGAAGTAACCAATCGCACCGATGAGGAAATGCGGGAAGTAATAAATAAATGCATCAGTCACTGTCTGCGGGGAGATGTATTCCAAATTGTGCCTTCGCGTCGTTTTTCCCGCGAGTTCACTGGGGATGATTTTCAGGTTTACCGGGCACTGCGTTCCATTAACCCTTCTCCTTACTTATTTTACTTTGATTTCGGCAGCTATCATATCTTTGGTTCTTCTCCTGAAAAGCAGATTTTTATTAAAAATGGTCAGGCCGAAATTCACCCTATTGCTGGAACCTTCCGTCGAACGGGTGACGATGAACGTGACGCCGAGCTGGCACGCGAGTTACTGGCCGATCCTAAAGAGTCTGCCGAGCACGTCATGTTGGTCGATTTAGCCCGCAATGATTTAAGCCGAAGCAGTGATGAGGTAAAAGTAGAGACGTTCAAAGAAGTCCAATATTATAGTCACGTCATTCACCTGGTCTCAAAAGTGGTGGGTAAAATGACAGCCGGAACAAATCCCTTGCAGTTAGTTGCGGATACATTCCCTGCCGGAACGCTCTCGGGTGCTCCCAAGCACAACGCCATGACGTTGATTAATCGCTACGAAACGACGAACCGCAGCATATACGGCGGTGCCATTGGCCATTTGAGTTTCAACGGTGATTTTAACCACGCCATCGCGATCCGTACCTTCCTGAGCAAGCATAACACGCTTTTTTATCAGGCGGGCATGGGTGTGGTTGCTAAATCAAACGTGGAAAGTGAATTACAGGAAATTCACAGCAAACTAGCTGCTTTACGCAAAGCCATGGAAATGGCCGAAGAAATCTAATCAGTTGTGAGTTTTCGATTGATAGTTTTCAGGAAATGAGATTCATCAACGAACAACTAATAACCAACAACTAAAGCAAAAAGATGCCTTACAAAATATTAGTACTCGATAACTACGATTCCTTTGTTTATAATCTGGTCTATCTATTAAAGGAACTGGGCCATGAAGTAGATGTATTTCGGAATGATAAAATTTCGTTGGAAGAAGTCGCCAAATACGATAAAATATTACTCTCACCCGGCCCCGGTATTCCCGAAGAAGCGGGTATTATGCTAGACCTTATTAAGGAATACGCTCCGACTAAATCCATTTTCGGTGTTTGTCTCGGTCATCAGGCCATCGGCGAAGCGTTTGGTGCCAAGTTGCATAACATGGGCGATGTTCTACACGGCGTAACTACGACTTGTATTATAAAGGATGAAACGGAGAAGCTTTTCCAGGGCTTGCCCGAGTCCATTGAGGTGTGCCGCTATCACTCCTGGACGGTAATTCCTGAAACCATGCCCGAGGAGCTCAAAGTAACGGCTGTGGATGAAAAGGGATTTGTACTAGCGGAAGCTCACACAAAGTATGATGTTCGGGGCGTGCAGTTTCACCCGGAAGCTTACTTGACCGAATACGGCAAGGAAATGTTAATAAACTGGCTGAAGTAATAAGGTTGAGATTACCGAATACAAACCCAGGCCAAAACCTCCATTATTACGCATGAAAGAATTACTCTGCCAGTTATTAGCCAGCCAAACGTTAACTACCGAGCAGGCCTATCAGGCTCTGCTCTCCATTGGTCAAGGCGAAGTTAATCCATCCCAGACCGCCGCTTTCCTGACGGCTTATGCCATGAAAGGCCTGACGGTTGAAGAAGTAAACGGTTTTCGTCAGGCCATGCTTGAATTATGCGTTTCCGTCGATTTTACCGAATTCGATCCCATGGATGTATGCGGAACGGGAGGGGATGGCAAGAATACCTTTAATATATCAACAACTTCGGCCTTTGTTATTGCGGGAGCGGGTCAAACAGTAGCTAAACACGGAAACCACGGGGTTTCATCCTCGGTCGGTTCATCCACGGTAATCGAAAAACTGGGCTACGAATTTACCAATGATTACGACCGTCTGCGACGACAGTTAGAGAAAGCTGGAATTTGTTACCTGCATGCTCCGCTGTTT